>NZ_WEGH01000009.1 GCF_009604375.1 Actinomadura macrotermitis | reverse complement strand
CCTGGGGGGGACCCCCTGGCCTCCGGCCAGGGTGCGCCCTCCGGGCGCCCCAGGGAGGGGGTATCGGCCGGAGGCCGATTGATCGCCCTTCGGGCGATCGTGGCCAGCGAGGTGGACGAGGTGGCGGGCGAGGCGGATTAGCCCGGTGACCTGCGGAAATGCGGGGGCGAGGGCGGGCCGGCGGCCCGCCGTGGTGGACGTCCGGGCGCCTGGACGTCTGGCGATTCGGCGTAGCGGACCATACCCCCATGGGGGTATAGAGCTAGTCACGTTGGGTGACCAAAATTCGAACAGGATTTCGACCGTTTGGAGAAATGGCCTCCGGCCATTCCTGGCCGGGCGAACAAGGGTCGGAAGGCTGATCGCACGCCATTCTTTTTCGCCATTCTGAGAATGGCGCCCGGCGTATTCTACGGTCCGGCGTCTGGACGTCTGGACGTCTGGCGGTCCGGCGTAGTGGGCCGCGCCGGCGAGGCCCTGACCGGGCCCCTGGACGGCCCGCGCGAGGCCCTCCGGGGCCGCCTTCGGGGGCGTGGCCGCGGCCGGCGTAGCGGGCGGACGAGCCGCTCCCCGGCGGGCCGGCGAGGGCCTTCGGCCGTCGGCCCCGGCGAGGGCCTGGCCCCCGGCTTCGACGGGCGGGCCGGCGGACGAGGCGGACGAGGCGGACGAGCGGGACGAGGCGAGGCCGCGGCCGGCGAGGGCCTCCCCCGGGGGCGGACGAGCCGCTCCCCCTGCTCTGTGGGGGGTCCTGTGTCCGTAGAACGTGGAACACGTGGAACAGATAGAACAGCGCAGGTCACGGCAGGGTTTTCTGTTCCACGCTCCCGGGCCGGTCCATGGAACGTGGAACGGCGGAACGTGGAACAGGGCCGCCGGCGCCCGATTCACCCGGCTTCGGGGCCCGCGCGAGGCGGACGAGCGGGCCGCCGGCCAGGCAGACGGGTAGACGTCCAGGCGCCTGGACGTCCGGTGATCCGGCGTAGCAGCGGGCCGGGACGAGGCCCTCGCCGGCGGCCCCGGGGAAACCACCGGGGAGATCACCGGGAAAACCTCCGGGGTCCCCGGGAGATGGTTGCCCCATCCATCCCCGGGCCGCGGAGGCAGAACGGATCGGGAACGGGGCCGGCTCGGACCGGTGCCGGACCGCGGGCGGACCTGGCCGGGGTGGACTGGACGCAACGCACCCCAGAACGGAGAGGCTGACCGATGAAATTGGAGATCAATCCGCGCGTCCTCGTGGCCCTGCTGGTGACCCTGGCGCACCTATACGCGCTTGGCGCATTCTGACCCCGGACACGAAAAGACCCTCCCGGAGTGATCCACAACCACCCGGGAGGGCTGATCAACGCGTCTGCGAATCTATTACCGATAAACAATGGCGATAACGCACGCCTGACTAGCCATTCCAGCCAATCAAAATCAGCGGGAACGGTCAGTGTTGACGATTAGACGGGGTATCCGCGATCCGGGTCTATCTCGTCAAGATGGGCTTCAATTTCATCGAAACTTATTCCGCATTCTCTGTGGAGTCGCAGAGTTTCCTCTATGCGGGCCGCGTAATTTCTCTTCCTGGCCCTTTTTAGTTCAGTGTTTTCCGGTTGATGTCCGGCCCTCGCGATATCCGCTCTAATGCGGCTTAATTCGTCTAGCCGATCCCAAATTCCCAACGATGCTCCCAAGGGGTGGCGAGGCCATAAGCCAGGCCCGGCACCGCTTGCGGGGTGCCGGGCCTGGCTTGACGTGGGCGAGAGGTGTCTACCTGTTGTCTGCGATGATCTCCGGACTGTACCGCAGTTTCTTAAGTAGGGCCTGATAGACCGTGGGATTTTCGCTCGCCACCTGGACGAGGGCCCATAGCCAGTCTTTGCGGTCAATCCGCGGGATGTCCAGGTCCATGCGGAGTTTCAGCGCGAGGCCATCCAGCGAGGCGGTTTGGTCGGGCCGCAATCGCCAGGTGAATGCGGAGCGTCTTTCGTCGTCACCCTTAGGCTTCCGAGCATTTGGACGCGCCCCTCTCGCGTGAGGGGCGAGGGCCTCGTCCGCGTTGGGCAGCGTCGGCGCGATGGGCACGAACGCGCCTCCCGCCCTGGCACCGGTCTTCTTTGGCGTCCGGCGGGGCCTCCGGGCCGGGGACTTCGGGTCCGCCGGCGGGTCCGCCGGGGTGTCCGGGGCGTTGCTCACTGGCTGGCCTCCCTCTCCAGGATCTCCGCGCACATAGGGCCGTAGGCGCCGAGGTAGGTAGGGACCTTGCCGTAGGAGCGGGTCGCGTAGATCTCGCGATTGACCGCTACCTCGGTACGGAGGGCAGTCACTCCGACGTCTGCGAACCGCTGGCGAACGTTCTTCGCTACGCCCTTACCGGGGACCGGAACCTTGACCACGGCGCCGATCATGGTCACGCCGTGTTCGTCCGCGACCATCTTGGTTGCCGGGATGCGGTCGCTATCCATGTCCTCCCCCGTGCACGGGGAGATCAACAGTTCGGCCTCCGGGAGGGCCTGGCGGAGGACTTCGGGGGCCTCTCCACCGATGTCCATGAGGACCCGATCGGGCCGGAAACGCTTGATTGCCTCCCTGGCGAACGCCAAGAGGTGCCCCTGTGAGGGGGCCCACTGAACCACGTTGAACGGGAGTTCGCTCCGGGCCGCATAGACCTTGGTTGTCCAGGCCGTGACGCCTTGAGTGCCCGGGTCTGCGTCGATCACTAGGACGTCCCATCCCTCACGGGCCAGGGCAAATGCGAGCATCATCGTTGTTGTGGTCTTGCCGGTGCCCCCTTTCAGGGTGTTGATCACCCACCACACGGGATCATCGTCGGACATAGGCCCTCTTTCGCTGGTTGCTGCTGGTATCGGACGTCTAGGGGTCCAGGCGTCCAGGATGCCAGAGCAGGGGCCCGGGGCGAGGTAAGGACGCTGTACCGGTCTGGATACCTTGCGGGGTGTACGGAATCCGTACAGTATGAGGGTGTACGAAAACCGCACACCAGGGAGCGCGCATGGAGATCAACACGACCTACAGCCGGGACGTCCCCGGCGCCAAGACGATCACGATCCACCTGGACGAGCGGGACGACCCGATCAACCTCATGGAGGGTCTCGTCATGCGGGGCCGGCTGGAGTCCTGGCTTAGGACGATCCTGCGCCCCGGGGAGCACGGGGCGCAGTCCGGCCCGGACACCTTGGCGACGCTGACGGACCTGGAGTACCTGGGGAACCTCACGGACCGCGCGATGGAGGAGGCTCTCCTCCGCGCGCGGGATCAGTACGGCTGGGGATGGGGGACGATTGCGGCCCGCCTGGACGCGCC
Source organism: Actinomadura macrotermitis (assembly GCF_009604375.1). GTDB lineage: Bacteria > Actinomycetota > Actinomycetes > Streptosporangiales > Streptosporangiaceae > Spirillospora > Spirillospora macrotermitis. Next base: position 19,296 of record NZ_WEGH01000009.1, on the reverse strand, counting down.
CCGGAGCACGGTCAAAGACAAGATCATCCGTCTCCGTCAGGAGTACGCGCGGGCGGGCATCTGGTACGACCCGGCCGGGGGCCACACGGGCACGCCGGCGGAGGCGGAGGCCGCCATCCAGGCCATGACTGCGAGCGACGGAGAGTAGACGGCTTGACGCCTGGACGTCCAGACGTCAGACCAAACCGGAGAGGAGAACGACATGTCAGGCATCGAGTACACCGCACCCGAGGTCTTCACCCGGGGCGTGCGCGAGGGATGGGCGGAACGGGAGACGGACCCGACCCGCATCAACTGGACGGAGCGACTCGCGCGGGCCGCCATCCCGTTCCAGGTGATCAACGGCCGGCCGGTTAACCCGTGCGAGACGACGCGCGTCCGGTATGGCAGGAACTTCCTGGGGCACTGGGGCGAACAGCGCTGCGCGGACGCCCTCGTCACCATGCGGACCCCGGACCGGCCCGCTTCCGTGGTGACCCCGGCCGGGGCCCGGATGATCGCGATGATTGAGCGCGCGGACGAGCGAGGGTGGGCCATCCCTGGCGGGTACGTGGACCCGGGCGAGTCCGCGCGGGCCGCCGCGGTCAGGGAGCTGCGCGAGGAAACCGGCCTCGTCCTGCCGGGTGTGACCTGGACGGAGGACCCGCCGCGGTACGTCCCGGACCCTCGGGCGAGCGATGAGTCCTGGATGGTCACCACGCTCTGCCGGGCCGACCTGGGGACCCTGGACCGGCCGCCGGCCCTCACGGCCGCCGATGACGCCAAGCGCGCGGTATGGGTCCGCGCCGACGATTACGACAGCCTGACGGAGGTCCTGGCGACCCTGGACGGGTTCGTCTTCGGTGCGCACGTGGAAATGCTCCGGGCCGCCCTGGACGGAGGCGAGGACCGATGACCTCCCCCGCGCTCACGTTCGTCGCGATCCTGCTGGTCATGCTCGTGGTCCACTACCCCGCCGATCACCTCGTCCAGACCAACGGCCAGGCAGTCCGCAAGGGCACCCCGGCCCGGGACGAGCACGGGCACCGCGACCGCTCCGGGCAGTGCGCTTGCCTGGCCCACGTGGTGACCTATACCGCGACCCTGGCCGGCGCCCTGGCCCTCGTGGCCTGGCGGACGGGCCTGGACCTGGACGTCTGGCACGTCGCCGGGGGCCTGGCCCTGACGGCCGTGACGCACTACTGGGCAGACCGCCGGGTCTACCTGGACCGGGCCGCCCGCAAGATCCTGCGGAAGGGGGATTGGATCGACCACGATCCCGGCGCGCTGTACCTGATCGACCAGTCGTTCCACATCGGGCTACTGTTCGTCGCCGCTCTGATCATGATCTGACCCTGCCACCTAGTAGACGTCCAGAGATCCAGACGTCCAAGCGTCTAGACGCCGATGCGTCCCGGCGGCCGGGGAGGTACTCCCCTCCGGCCGTCCCACGGACCGGCGCCCCGGCCGGCGAATCGACAGGAGGAAACCGTGTCTGACGACTGCATTCACGCGAACAAGACCCCGGCCTACACGGTCAGCGGCAACGGCGGGACGCTCGTTGTCGAGACCTGCGACAACTGCGGGGAAAAGGTCGATTCGTACCTCATCCCCAAGTCAGACGACTGACCCGCGGCCGGGACCCCGGCCGCCCCGCGGACCGGCCTCCCGGCCGGCGGATCACAAGGAGGAAGCCATGCCCGACAGGACCACGATCAACGGCCGGCGCCAGGACCCCGGCGCGTACGTGAACGGCAAGCAGTTGCGCTGCACTTGCGGGAACACCACGAAGTGGGACCGGATGATCGTCGACAGGGGGAGGATGACCGCGGATTGCGGGGACTGCGGAGCGCATTGCAAGGTGTGACGGCCAGCCCTGGACGGCCCCGGCGAGGATCTCGCCGGGGCCGTCCGTATGTCTGGACGTCCAGACGCCTGGACGTCCTCCGGTCCGGCGTAGCGAGGCGGGCCAAGGTCACCCGATCCACACCACCCGGTAGACCGTGACGAGGTTGCTGTCCGGGGAGATGTAGTACTCCGCGACCCCGTATCCGTCGCCCCACGAGATCCACCGCCAGGCGGGGCCGTCCCCGGAGGCGGACGGCCGGCCCGCGGTCCAGGGATCGCGCGCCACCTCTCGGAGCGCGGTCACGAGGGCCTTGAACGGGCCGGGGGCGAGGCCGATCGTCTCAATATCGGCCGCGGCGTGGAACTCGACCCGCCACGGGTCGCCCGGGTCGCTCACGGGCGCGCGGCGAGGATCTCGTCCAGGCCCCGGCGAGGCCCTCGCCCGGCCAGGACATCGGCCCGCCGGCCGGCGAGGTCTCGCCCGTCGACCTGGCCGGCGAGGGCCTCCGCACGGGCCGCCCATTCGCGCAGCAGTCTTTGCAGAGCGGCGTACCGCCATACGTCGTGAGCGGCCGTGGTCGTGGCCCGCCGGTACTCGTCCAGGAACGCCGCGCGCTCACGCTCGTCCAGCAGACGGGCCAGGATTTCGGCAGGGTCGAATCGGTCGCGCGGATCGTGCGCTCCGATCGGATCAGCGGTCATCGGCGCTCCCTACGGCTGGACGAGGGCGATCTAAGGCCACGGTATCAACGGGGCGGGGGCCGAAACCGGGTCAGTACGAACTCGCACGCGACCCTCACTGTGAGCGCCAGGACGAACCCGGCCAGCGGGGCCAGGATGAGGCCGGCCAGGCCCCATAGCCACCCGTTGCGCAGACTGGCGACCCATAGTGAGACGAGGATGAACAGGCCGGTCGTCATCGCGATGACGGCCAGGCAGCCGCGGTAAATCCACGAGATCACTAGCGGGGTGGCCAGGACGGTAAATCGCGTGTCGACCATGGCCGCGAATAGCCCGGGTCCGCGTAGCGGCGCGCGGCCGGCGCCCATCTGCGGAATGCGTTCGGGCATGATCACCTCCCGTTCATGCGCTTGATCAGAGCGGCCCGGTACCCGTCCGCCTCTTTGACGAGGGCCGGGGGTGCCGTGGTCCCGGTCCCGCCCTCCCCGGTCATGGCGACGATCAGTAGCGGGCCCCGCTGCAAATAGTCCGAAATGTTGAAACAGAGTCCGCCGTTACGGCACCGGTACGGCTGCATTAGGCGCGAGATGCGCCACTGTCCATCGGTGGTTTCCGATCGCTTGTAATACCAGGATGAACCGCTGCACTTCGATTTCCAGGCCCGGCGGAAATCGGCTTCGCGTGACGCCTCATCCGGATATAGGATCGCGAATTGGTGGAATCCGTATCGCGAATTGTTGTTGTCGGAATTGTTGGCCCGGTATTCGGGGAAATCTCGCCAGAACTTTTCAAAACCGGCCTGGACGTATTGGGTTCCGGGATGAGTGACGTTGGTCCAGCGAATGTCACATCCGGGAATGACGTTGCGCCCCTTTGTCTCTTTGCGCATATTGACCGTGCGCTGATAATGCCCGGACTTGAGATCTTTCATCGTGAGCAGACGCGCGCGGACTTTGTCGAGACTGTCAGGCGGGCCGGCGAACAGGTCGCCGGGGCCGCATGCGATCCCGCTGGCGCCGGCGGCCGGGGAGCACGGTCCGCCCGACGAGGAGGAGGCCGGCGCCGGGGAGGGCGAGGGGGGAGCGGACCGCGGGCCCTGCGTGCCGCACCCGGCCAGTAGGGCGGCCGTGGGCGCGAGGCAGAGCAGGGGCGCCAGGGCACGCCGAGAGGCCGGGGCGAGGGTCGGACGGATCATCAGCCACCTCCGGGGGCGGGGTGATCGTTTACCGTCCCCCCAAGATCCACCCAAACGGCACCGGCCCGCATCTCCTTTTTGGAGATCCGGGCCGGTTTTCTTTCTTCATCTGTCGGGACGGGTGCGGAGGATCTTGACCGATCGGTGTGGGTTAGACGTCGATCTCGTGGATTTCGAGTACCGACATTCCCGCCACGTAGTGGGCTTTGATCAACTTGTTCAGCGCATGGATTGCGGCTTCCGGGCCTTGCTCGACCATGATCCGGATGACGTTCTCCAGTTGCCCATCGGGGATATCCTTTCCGGGGTTGATCCCCCGTTCCCGGACGTCCTCCGATACCGAGATGACGCCGTAGATGTACAGTCCGCCGGTCCCGGCCGCGGTACCGCCACCGCCACCACCGCCGGCGGCCCCGCCCCCGGTCCCGCCCGCCTTGAATTTCGCGGCCCGCCCCGGGGTCACCTTCGCGCCCCGGTGCGCAGCGTCGAACTTGTCCGCGTTCTTTTTGGACGGGTTTTTGATGGCGCCGGACCGGTAGCGCTCGACAGTCCTTTTCGACACGCCGAGTCGCTTCGCCACTTCTTTCGCGGACCCGTACCGGTCGATCAGCTCTTGCGTCTTTTTCTGCGTGGACGCCTTAGCAGTGGTCGACCACGCTTTACCGGTGAGTGCCTGCCAGAGTGCGGCACCGGCTGATTTGTTTCCCCTGATCTCCATGGGTTATGCCTTCCGGGGGGTGCCGTGGGCATCGGTGGCGAGGAATTCCGCCATGGTCGAGACGTTTTCGGGTTTCACCGTCCATTGTCCGAGCTTGGGCGCCTGGCCGATTTCGGGGAGACGCCACCCGGCCGGGAGGATCGCGGAGGCGCCGGCGGAATCGGCGGACGGAGCGGCGTAGAACACGCAATCGGTGCTGATCCGCAGCGGCGACCGGCCCGGGGCCCCGTCCGCGCCCTTCGCCGCGGCGATGACCTTGCGGAGCAGGATGCTCCGGGCCGTCCCGACGATCGTGTCCGCCCAATCGGGCCGGCACACGAACGCGGTCCCCCGGCGCAACATGCCGTAGGTCTCCCGGAACGTGGCTTTGATCGTCTGGCGGACGAGGGCCTCGTCCGGATCGCCGGTCGCCGGGTCGATCAGGGCAAGGGCGTCGCGGAGGCGTTCGGCCACCCCGGGGTCACCGTGCAGCAGGCGCGCGCCGCGCCCCCGCGCGCGTCCGCGCGCGTCCTGGACCTGGGGAGGGAGCCACGCGTCCAGGATCATTTCTTCGGGCATGTCGTGGGCGAGGCAGAGATCCACGACCGGGGTTGTGACCCATCGGGGCCCGGAGGCGGGGCCGCCGGTCAGGTCCGGGAGGTCCAGCAACGGCCGCCAGGGCCCGGCCAGCAGGTGGTATCCGGGGACGTTGCGGTCAAAGCCGGCCGCGGAGACGCCGGTGTGCTCCAACCGGTCCCACGCCAGGTTCGCATGGATCATCGCCGACAGGTACGCCGCTACGGCGTCGAAGCCGATGACCGCGGGCATGCTGTGTTCGTCCGCGGTGATCAGTTCGGCGGGCCGGTCCCACACCAACGCCTGTTCCTGGACCTGGCCGGCGGGGCAGTCCTCCGGGATGTCCCGCCAGTTCAGGAACGGCCGGCGCCGGTTGGACCTGGCCGGGTAGGCGTCGCGGATCATGTTCGTCCCCGAGGTCCCGGCCGTCATCACGAATTGCGTGCCGGTCAACTCCCGGTACCGGGCCAGCAGGTACCCCGCGGTCAGCGCGTCGTGTTCCGCGCGGATCATCGTCTCTCCGCTGACGCGCATCTCACGAGGGTTGATCCATTCGGGGATCACCACGGCGACGGACGGCCGGTCCGGGCCATGCCATGCGGTCCAGGCGCCGATACCCGCTGCACTTGGCGTCCACCCGGCGGCCGTGCCCTCCGTCACCGCGCGCGGAGGCGCCTTGCGCGACTTGCCCGGGGTTCCGGACGAGGCCCTCCCGGGCCGCCGGTTCGTCGGCCGATCCGGGTAGCCGAGACGCGCGGCGGCCGGCGCGCTGATCGCGATCGTCCCGCCCGCCGGCATGTGCTCGACCACATCGGCCAGCAATTCCGGCAACGACTCATAGCCGCGGTCCAGGGTGGTCGACGCGCCGTCCGGCCCGAGCCACGTCACGCCGTGTTCGTCGACCCCGGCCGCCAGGACCGGCCACGCCGCGGCGGGGGTCGACGCCGGCGAGGCGGCCGGCGCCGGGGAGGCTTCTGCAACAGGGTTCGGCGCCTCGTCCGCCTCGCCGGGCGAGGTCGAGGCGGCGGCCGGGACCGGCCCCGGCGCCTCGATGCGGCGCGGCCCCTCTACCTGCGCGCTCCCGGTTTCGTTCGGATAGGCGTCTGCCTGGCCGGCGCCCTTTTCCGTGCGGTTTTCGGCGCCCTGGCCGTCATCGGCGGGGCCGGTGCCCTCGCCGGGGCCGGACGGCTCGACCGGCCCGCCGATGCCCGCGGGGGTGGCGTCATCGGGACCGGAGGCGGGTCCGGCCAGGTCGGGCCAGATCACGTCAGCGGGGATGACGAGGCGCCATTGCCCGGGGTCCTCGCCGGCGAGGCGGACCCGGCGGACGTGGCTCACCCCGCGGCCCTGAACGAGGGCCCCCGCGCGCGCGAGGGCCTTGCCGATGCTGGCCGTGGTGTACCCGTCCGCGCGCGGGTCGCCGGACGCGCGGATCAGGGCATGGAGCCCGGACGCGCGGACCGCGATCCCGCCGTAAGCCGGGACGTGATGCAGCGCCACCCCGGCGCCCTCGTGGATCACGGTCCCGAGCACCGGGTCCCGGCCTACCTCGCGGAGGCCCTTGTCCTGGGGGGTGAGCCCATCGGGGCCGTAGGCGCCCGTGGTGGTCCCGTCCGGCCCGGTCAGGTGCGCCCGGCGGGCCAGCAGAGCATGGCGGATGATGTCGCCCACGGCGACGCGCAGATCATCGGACGCCTGACGCCGGTCGTCCATGGTCTCTGCCTGGACGGCCAGGGCGCGCGCGAGGGGGCCGGCGACCCGGGCGAGGATCGCGTCCCGCGCGGCCTCGTCCAGGCCCACGGCGTCCGCGGCCAGGACGAGGCCACCGAGCATCGCCCCGGCCATGTCGGCCACCCCGGCCATGCCCGTCTCGGAGGTCTCCCACCCGGGGAGCGCCTCGTCCAGGTAGGGCCGCAGAGCGGCGAAGCCGGTCCGGTCGGCATCGGCCAGCAGGACGGCCGCCTCGTCCGACCCGGCGAGACGATCAATGATCCGGTCTCCGATCGCGCGCAGCGCCGGCGCGATCCGCCCGGCCAGGTCCCCCGAATCCTGCATGCCTTTCCACCACCGCCAATCAGCGTCGCCGGGGACGAGGCCGACCACCACGGCCCGCCGGTACAGCGACGCTTGCATGCCCGGGGGGAGGGTCTGCGCGGTGATGACCGGGATGGACCGGACGAACCGCGATTCCTGCGCGGTCAGGTCCCGCCGGCGCCGGCCCCGGACCGCCTCCTGATTGCCCACGGACCGGATGAGGCGCTCCAACTTGGTCACGGCCTCCCGGTGCTCCATGGGCGAGGCGTCCCGGGTCAGGGCCAGGTCGTCAATCAACGTAGGCATGTCCGCCTCTTGATCGACTTTCATTTCAATATCGGTCGGAGTGTCGGAGAACCTGGCGGTGACCAGGGGGGGCCAGGACGGGGCGAGGGCGAGCATCCGCCCGGCCGCCGCACAGCACGTCTTGCCCGTGTTCGGGTCGCCGTGGATCACCAGCGCGCCCGGCACCGGCCGAAGCGACTGCCCGAACGACCTGGCCCCGGCCGCAATGGCCAGCAGCGGGGCCCAACCGCCGGCGCCCGCCACCTCGTCCAGGGCCGCGCGGACCTGTTCCTCGTCCGCCTGGCCGTCCAGGGCCGGCGCCGGGGCCGCCGCGGTCGCGAGGCGTTCGGGAACGTCAACGATCTCGACCGGTTCGCCGGTCGGGCGGGCCCTCCCGTCCGCGGAGACGTACATCCGGCCCGCCGGGGTCTCATGCCACCCGGTCCTCGTCACGGCCAGCACGTCACCACCGAGCCCGCGAACCTGTGCGAGCACGACGTTGGTGAGCACCTCGCGCACGACCCGCGACCCGATGCCCTCGCCCCGGAACCTCTCGCGCCACGCCTCGCCCGAGGTGAGATCGCGATGGGACACCGTGGCCTCATGGCCGTCCACGGCCACCCGGTAGTAATAGGTGTCGATCTCGCCGTTCGACCGGAGGGTGTACAGCGCGGACCGCAGCACCGGGCACCAGTCCAGGTGAGGCGCGAACCGCAGCGCCTCGCCGGCGCCGGCCTCGTCACCGGGCTTTGCCCGCCGCACTTTGAAGACCGCGGGCGGGTCGAGTTGGTAGGCGTACCCGTCCGAGCCGGGGACGAGGGCCTCGTCCTGGCGCAGCGCGCGGATCTGAGCGGGCGTCACCGGGCCACCCCCGGGACATGCGTTGATGTCGTCTGCGACACGTCCGGCGGGGGAAGTGGCGACGACAGGACCAGAGTCACGTAGACTCGCCTCCGTAGCTTGGTGCTATGAGGGCTCCGGTCCCGTGGTTGGCCCCACGGGAACTCACCGGGGCCCTCACCATTTTCAGATGAGATGTGGCAGACCTTACGCCCCTTCACACGCACCTGACCCCCGGTTATCGCGCGTGTCGGACGGTAGGTCACGTCAGACCCCCGCCTTGACGGTCTCCATGAGGGCATCGCCGATGTATTCGCCGTAGGCCGGGGGGATCGCTTGGGCGAGGGCCGGGAGGGTCATCCAGTCGATGCCCATGGCCTGGCGGGCCTCCGCGGCGTGGAACTTGTAGCCGCGGGTCATCGGCCCGCCCCCGCCGGTGCCGTAGACGCCTCCGATCGGGCGGCCGTGGCAGTGGCACCCCCCGGGCGCCATGATCCACACGTTCGGCGAGAACTCGAACCGGCGGTGTCGGCGTAGCCACCTCTCCACCCCATCCCGGCACACGGCCCGAAGCCCGAAATGGGTCCCGCACAGTTCCAACGCCCCGTACAGCGGGGCGCCCGGCACGTTTTCGATGACCCACGGGATACCGGCCGGGTCGGCCACCTCGCGCAGCGCCTCGCGCGTCGGCGGGATCAGGTCCGGGTATTCGCGGTCCGCGTGGCGGCCGGCCATGGAGCTGTAGCGCTGGCACGGCGGGGCCGCGGCGATCGCGTCGAACTCGTGCCCGTGCTCCCGGATGTAGGCGATCGCGTCGGCCTGGACGAACACGTCCCCGGCGTAGGAATCCCGGCGGACGTGATCGACCCCGGTCACGTGGAACCCGGCCCGCCGCAACCCGGCCCCGGTCCCGCCCTCACCACAGAACGCGTCCAGAATCCGCGGTCGGCCAGGCAGACGGGTTCCGCCCGCCAGGCCCGGCCCGCCGCCCGCTGTGATCGTCATTGATGCTCCCTCCCGTGTCGGATGTGACGTAACGGACGCTCGTCCGGCCCCCGCCACGGGGCAGCGGGGGCCGGACGAGCCGCTCACGAGGCGGTTCACGAGGCCGGGATCTCCCGGCCGATGACGGACTCCAGGACGTCCAGCGCGGAGGCGTCCATGTAGATCACGCCGGTCTCGACCAGCCATCGGACCCACACCGGCTCGATACCGGGCCGTGCCTGCCAGTCCGCCGGCGGAATCTTCCCGAGCGCGTAGCGCAGGGACCGGCATGCCTCCCGGAGCAGCGCGGACGGGGTCAGCCATCGGGCGTCGCTCGTCTCGCGGGCGGACGGGGCCAGGTCGCCGGTCGTCTCGGCGAGGTAGACGACCCATTCGTGCCCGACCCCGGCCAGGCCCGGCGCGCGGCGGCACCGGTTGCCGCGCCATCCCCCGGTGACCTCCGTCAAGGACGTCACGGTCAAGCCCAGTTCCTCGCGCACCTCCGCGCACGCCGCGGACGGGTAGTCCTCGTGATCGTCGAAGACGTGGCCGGCGCACGGCGCGATACCCGCCGGGGCCGTACGCCGGTTGAACACCAGGTACTCGTGAGTGTCGCCACCCGGCGAGGCGTACGGGCGCCGGATCAGCACTCCGACGCTGGCGTTATCGCATTCCTTGGTCATCTGCGGTTCCTCCGAACGCAGGGAGCCCCGGCCGCCGAGCGGCCGGGGCAGTGGTCTAGAACAAGGGGGTCATGTCGTCGTGCGCGTGCTCACGCGCCGCTTTGCGCGCGGCCCGCGCGGCGGCTCGGACCTCGTGGTCCCAGCAGCGGCGGCACCACGCGCGCAGCTCCTCCGGCGGGGGCGAGATCAGGGTCCGGGACGGGTCCGGCCCCGGCTCGACCGGGCCGGCCAGCAGGCGCACCCCGGCGGTACCGTGCACGGCCTCGCACCGGCCGCCCTTCTTGTGCCAGGCGTGCGCGCGCTCGCACTGGCACCGCTCCCCGGCCGCGCCGATGACGGCCTCCCACTCGACCCGGCCGGCCAGCGGGGCCGGCGCGGCCAGGACGAGCGGGGCCGTCTGCCCGGTCATGCCGCGCTCGCTTCCGAGGTCTGGACGCCGGGGCGCCTGGACGCCTGGACGTCGACCCGGCCGTCACTGATCCGGGCCGCCCACTGGTACTCGTCCCATCGCGACATCGCCTCGATGCAGCGCGGGCACGTGACCAGGGCCGGGGCCCTCGTGATCACGTCGGCCGCCTCGTCCGTCTCGCCGGCACACAGCGGGCCGGCGGGGAGAACGGCGTCCAGGTGCCAGACGCGCGCCCCGGCCGGGGGCCAGGTCGACAGCTGAACCGGGGCGCCCGTCGGGGTCCGCGACACCACGGCCACCGTCCAGCGGTGCCCGCACCCGCACCGGCGCCGGCCACCGTCGATCACGGACACGGACCGGACCGATCCGCAGTTCGGGCACCCGCACCCGGTCACCGGTCCGCCCCCGCCCTGGCCGGCGCGCGGAACGCCGCGCGGGCCTCCCGGGCCGCCTCGCGCGCCGCGGCGCACAGACCCGGGACCGCACCCGCCCGGCGGCCCCGGCGCCCGTCGACCACCCCGGCCAGGTAGGCCACCACGGCCGCCAGGATCAGGGCCGCCCACCCGGGCAGCACCCACACCGCGCCGCACACCGCGCCCGCGATCGCCGCGGCGACGGCCGTCTTCACCAGCGCGACCGGCCCGACCCGGGCCGCCTCGCGCTGCTTGCTCTTGCCGTGCGTCATGATGGACGTTCCTCCTTTGGAGGGTCACGGCCCCGCCGGTCTTGTCTGCCAGGACTCCCGGCGGGGCCTGTCTTCTTTGGGCCTTACGCCCCTCTTACGGTTGCTGCCTACCATCATGTAGGACGTACTACGTCTCAGTACACCCGTATGGGTGACTGTCGTCAAGGGTCGCGCGACGAACTACGTGCTACCGGCTGATCTAAGGTGGGGATATGGGTATCACTCCGGCGAGAGGGCAGTACCGGAAGCTCGCGGAACTACTCCGTGAGGCAATCGAGCGTGGCGACTACCCCCGGGGTAGTGCGCTCCCTTCCGAAGAACGCCTGTCAGAGCAGTACAGCCTTTCGCGGCCGGTCGTGAATCGCGCGCTCGCCATCCTGCGAGCGAACGGCCTGGTCCGCGTAGAGAGAGGACGGGGGACCTTCGTGAACGACATCCCCAGGATCAACAGGAACGCGGTCGAGAGGCAGAAGCGCATCGCGCGAGAGACCGGCCGCGGCGCGTTCGATGCAGAGCTGACCCAGATGGGCCTGACCCCCCGGTCGGAGCCGTTCCATGTCGGCCCCGCCCCGATCCCGGCCCCGGCCGCGGAGATTCTCGGAGTCGAGACCGATACGGAGGTGTTCGCGCGCCGGCGTCACATGTTCGCGAACGATGTCCCGGTGCAACTCGCCTCGTCCTACGTGCCGAACGACCTCGCAGAGCGCGCGGACCTGACCGGCGACACTGGCGCCGGGGGCCTGTACTCCCGTCTCGCAGACATCGGCCACGGCCCGGAGCGATTCCGGGAGCGGGTCACCGTTCGTCCCGCGAATGAGGACGAGGTGGCGTTCCTCCGCGGCGAGTTGGATCAGCCTGTTTACGAGGTGATCCGCACTGCGTTCGACGGCGAGGGGCGGCCGGTGGAGGTCAACATTCTGATCATGCCGGTTCACCAGTGGTCCCTGACCTACGAATGGGACGCAGAGTAGCCACACCCCACACAGCAAAGGCCCCGCCCGAATCCGGGCGGGGCCTTTGCTGTGCCCCCGGGGCTTGACTCTGTGAACCTGACCCGGGTCTACTAGACGTAGTACGTCCTACGGATACGACCCCGGAGGTTCACAGATGACCAGCAACCCGCCCACGGACCCGGGCCAGAACCCGGGCCTGACGTTCGCGGAGGTGGCCGCGGACCTGGACCGGGTCCTCGCGCGCATCGACCGTACGTGGTCCGAAGACGCGGACCGGTACGAGGCCGACACCCATTACACGCTGGAGGACGTGGAGAAGATGATCCAGGCCCTCCGCGACCGGATCGGAGACCAGCAGTGACCGCGCTCACCGGTCAGGCCCGACCGGCACCGCTCCCGATGACCCCGGCCCTCGCCCGGATCAGGCTCGGAGCCCTCTGGGGTCTGGGGTTGATCGTGGCCGTTGCGGACTCCGTGGCGTTCGCGGAGTCGTACGCCGGTCTGCGCGCCTGGTCTCTGGACCATGGCCTCCGGGGGTTCTGGGCCAACGCGTGGCCTCTCCAGGTGGACACGTTCATCCTGGCCGGCGAGATCGTGTTGCTCGTGGCCGCAATCTGCCACTACGGGCCGCGCCTCCGCGCTCTGGGCTGGGCTCTGTCGGGGGTCGGTGTCTCGGCTTCGATCTATTGGAACGCGGGCCATGTCGGGCCGGGTGCGACCGTGGCGGACCACGTGACCGCGGCCGTTCCGCCGATTGCGGCCATGGCCGGTCTCGTGGCCGCTCTGTCGATCATCAAGCACATGGTGACCTCGCCGGCCCCGGTCATGACCGGACGCCTGGACGTCCCGGCATCCAGGCGTCCGGTCACGGATGACCGGGCGGCCCTCCGGTCAGTCCTGGCCGGCCGCGGTCAGATCACGCTGACCCCCGTCACGTCCGCGGCCCGGACCGCGATCCTGTCGGCGCTCGTGCATGATCTGACCGCGGCCGTGTCGGACGCCGGCCGCGCGGTGGACGAGGTGGCCGGGGCCATGGACCGGCGGACGCCTGGACGCCTGGACGCCGTGACGTCCCCCGCGCTGGCCGTCCCTGCGACCCCGGCCCCGCCCGTTTCCCTGGCGGACGCCTACGTCCGGACCGGGGTGATCCTGACCGTGCACGGGCGGGCCCCCGGCTACCCGCTGTGGTACCTCGCGCGGGCCGTCCGCAAGTCGTGGACCGCAAACCGGCCGGTGGCCCTCCCCGTGCGTCGGGACGAGGCCCCGGAGCGTCCCGACGATGACCCGCCCGCCGGTGCGCCGGCGCCGGACCCGATCGGGGAGGCCCTCGCCGGCGCCTCGTCCGACGCTCACCGGGTCCGGATCGCGCTGGACGCCATCGGGATCGACTCGACCCCGGGCGAGGTGGCGAAGCTGCTCCGGGCCTACGGGCACGAGGCCCCCACGGAGTCGATCAGGTCCGCGGTCCGGCGGGCCCGCAAGAGCACTCAGCAGAACGACGGCCAGGGTCGGCCCGTGCTGACCCTGGCGACGTGACCCGCATGAGTCGGGCCGGGGCGCCTCGCCTCCTACAGCCGGCGCCCCGGCCCTCCCACCGATCACCTAGATAGGAGATCAGCAATGGACATTGTGTCAGTCGCGATGACCGCGACCGGGGCGTTCGGCGCCGGCCTGACCGTGGGTGCCTTGATGTTCTCGCCCCGCCTGATCACCCGGACGGAGGCCCCGCCGGTCCCGGCGGGTCCGCCCCCGGTCGTGTACCTCGTGGACCCGGGCACGTACGGCCTCCCGGCCGGCGCCATGGTGGCCCCGCCCGGCGTTCAGGCGCCGGCCGCGGCGGCCCTCCCGGCCCCGGCCCCCGCCGGTCCGGCGGAAATCGACCGGTCCGGGCAGACGGAGGGGAACCGATTCCAGGGCCCGGAGGGTCAAAACCACCGTGACCATGACCCGGTGTCAGGCGTATCGTTGATCACTCCCCAGGGCTCCCCCGCGGCCCGTCGCCCCTCCACCCTCCCGGAGGTCCCCCGATGATGCCCGGACGCCTGATCACGATCGCTCTGTACGGCGCGGCCGTCGCGCCCCTGGTCGTCCTGCTGGCCGGCTGGACCCTGGACGGGGCCCCCGCGATCCTGCTCTGCCTGGCCGCGGTGGTCCTCCCGGTCACGGCCGCCGTGGTGGACGCGTTCATCCGCCGGCGCCCGTTCGGCCGGCGCGTCGTCCTCATGGCACCTCCGGACCCGCGGCCCCTGACCGCGGGGGACGAGATCCTCGTCCCGCCCGCGTGCCCGGTCACCGGGCACCCGTACGCGTGCCCGTGCCGGCCGTGCGTCGCCTACTGGGCCAGCGCGGACGGCCACGAGACCTATCAGGTGTGGGACGAGCACGCGACCGCCGTACGGCGCGGCCGGGACGGAGACATCCGATGATGCGCCCGGTCGACGCCCGCATGCCGCTGGCCCTGGCCCTCGTCCTGGCCGGCGCCCTGTTGCTCTGGCCCGTCGTGCTCGACCCCGGCGCCGGCGCCCGGATCACGGTCGGCCTGGCCGTCATGGTCGGCGCCGTCCTCTACCCGCCCGCCGGCGCCCTGGCCGACACCCGGCGCCGGCCCCGCCCGGCCGCCTCGCCCACGTCCTTTGTCGACGTCTCCGGGCGCCTCGTCCTGGGGACCGCGCGGATCGTCCAGGGCGACCCGGACCACTACACCCCGGAGGAGGACCGATGATGTTCGCCCGCACCCTGACCCGGCGCCTGACCGGCCGCCGTACCCGCCCCACCGTCCAGGCGCCGGACGTCTGGACGTCCCTGGACGCCGTCCAGCGGGCCGACCACACCGGCACGGCCGTCTACCTCGCCCACGGCCCCGCCGGGCCGCTCTGCCAGGATCAGGGCCCCGGCCGGCACCTGCTGATCGTGGGCCCTAGCGGGTCGGGCCGGACCGGCCTCGCCCGGCTGGTGACCGCGCAGCACCTCGCCGCGGACCGGCGGGTCCTGCTCTGCGACCTGGCCGGCGACTACCGGCCCGATCACCAGTGGGCGCGCACCCTGCCCGGCCTGGACTACCGGGCCGGTATCGAGTCGATCCACGAGGCCCTGACCGATACCGCCCTGATCATGGACGCGCGCGGGTCCCGGGTCGTGGTGATCGAGGATCTGGACTCCGTCCTCGTCCACTCCCGGTACCACTGGCAGGCCACCCGGGACGCGCGCGACCCGGTCACGGACCCGCTCCCCCTCGCGCTGGTCTCCCTGCTGTACGGGCCCCGCACCGGCCCCGCAGTCGTGGCGACCGGCACCGGCCGCGGCCTCCCGACCCGCGCCGTGGATCAGTTCGGGACCCGGGTCCTGACCCCCGGCTACGGCGCGGCCATGTGGCGGGCCCTCGTCCCCCACCTGGACCCGGCGCCGGCGCCGGCGACGCTCGGACAGCTCTACATCGCGCGCTACGGCCCCCACGGCCAGGACGTCCAGCGCGCGATCACGCCCCATGTCAGCCCGGAGGCCGCACGTGCCATCGCATGCGGCCACCTGGCCCCGCCGGCCCGAGAGGAGTCCTGATCATGGATCAGTTTTTCAGCCTGATCGGGGACGCGATCGCCGGCATCGGCGTCCTGTACGGCATGGCCGTTGACGCCGGGTACGGCGGGTACGTGTGGCTGACGCTGCTCGTCCTGGCCCTGGCGGCCGGGATCTATCGCGTGGTCCGCCACATGCAGCGCGGACGCGTCACGCTCGGTGGAGTCGTGTTCAACACTCAGGCCGGCCTGGACGCCTCCGGGGCCAGCGTGTTCCGGTCCGCGCGCCAGGTGAACGAACGGCCATCTCTGTCGCCGTTCTGGGGCCGCCCGACCTACCTCCGGGCGCTCCCCTACCCCGTGGCCGTGATCCTGCTCTGGATGTGGGTCGAGGCGCCCTATCTACTGGCGGCCCTCGCCGCGGGCGGGTCCGTCTACCTCGCGCGCGCGATCTACCGCCTGATCTCGACCCGCCGGCACCGCAAGAGCATCGTTGTCCCGTTGGCTAAGGCGCTGTCGCCGGTCGTTCAGGAGCACGCCGAACGGATCCTGGAGGGGACGATCATCCCGCGGGACTACGCGCTCCCCCATGCGGAGGTGGTGATCCCTCTCCCTGATGGGCACCACCCGACGATCCCCGCGGAGGTCTCCCGGGTCGTGCATGCCCGGCTCGGAGGCGAGTGGAAGACGTCCATCACCCAGGGTGCCCCGTACCTGCTCACGTTCCGTCACAAGCCCTCGCCTCCGGAGTACGTCGGGTATGACGACGTCGCGGAGATGATGATCCACGGGCACGGGGAGCACTCCGGACTCTGGCGCCCGATCATCGGACTCGGCGCTGAAAAAGAGGTAGCCGGACTCAATTTCGACGGCCACGTCGTCCACCTCGGAATCAGCGCCGGAACCGGCGCCGGTAAGTCCAACCTGATGAGGGTCCTCGCCACACAGTTCGCGATCCGTTCCGGCGGAAACGCTCGTCAGGTGTACCTGGACGTCAAGGGCGATGACGAGGGGATGCAGCACGTTCCCGGGATGATGGTTTTGAACGACATCGGGGACGTGACGAACCTGGACGGCATCTATCAGCAGTGGGAAGTCATTCAGTGGTTCGTCAACGAAATGGACGCGCGCCGGCGCGGCCTCCGCGGCCCTAAAGAGGGATGGGAGCCTCTCGTCCTGTTCAACGACGAACAGAACGCGTTCGGGAAATTTTCCCGGCAGGCATGGGAACTCATCAAGGACAAGGGCGACCCGAAAACGCCTCCGGTGTGGCAGAACATGTACTTGCTCGGCGTCATGGGACGCGCGTTCAAAATCCGCATGATCAACGCCTATCAGGTGATGAGTGCAGCGGCCACGGGGGGCGGGAACGCGCAGGACGGTTCGGAACTCCGTTCGCAGTTCGGCAACAAAATGCTCGCCCGATTCACGCCGGCCATGTGGGATTCCCTCGTGGGCACCCGCCCTCGGGGCCAGTCCTCCGACATTCCCGGCCGATGGCTGCACGTCAATAACGCGGGCCTGGCCCGCTCGGTTCAAATCCCGCATTTCGAACCGTCGCACATTATCGACCTGTGCACCTATGCGGGCCTGGAGATCCCAAGCGTGGGTCAGCCGGCGATCCCGGACGCGTCCCCGTCCCCTGTCCCCAACCCCCGCGATCGCGCAACGTACGAGATCATCCCGCCCCGGGGGGACGAGGGGACCGGGGACAACCCGCCCCCGTTCGATCCGCTGCCCGAGTACGCGCCCGCCGGCGGGCGCGGTTCTGATGAGAATGTCATCCCATTCCGGGCCCGCACGGAGGCGCCCGTCCCCAAAGCCGAGAAAGAGCCGGCGGACGAGCGCATGACGCTGCAACAGGCGTGCCACCTCGGAATTGTGGAAATGTCGTACGACGCTGCCAAGCGTCGCCGGTCCCGCGCCCGCCAGCGTGGCGACTGGTTCCCGGAGGGCCAGAAGATCGGAAGCGGAGCGGAAACCTATCTCGTCTCCGAACTCCGGGCCTATTTCGGCGAGGACGAGACCGGCCAGGACAAGGGCCGGGAACGCGCGCGATGACCGCCCCCCGAACGCGCACCGGGGCCCCTGATAAGCCATATCAGGGGCCCCGGCGCGCGTTCGGGCATCTCCACCACACCGGCGAGACTCCCGGCCGCCTCAGGCGATTCTGTGACCCCCTGGACCATAGGTCGATAGGGGCCGCGAATCCGACCGGTCCGCCGGCCGCCTCGCCCGGCCAGAAAAGCAGCAATCCCCCGGCCGTCCACAGAGCACACGATCAGCACTCCGGGGCCGGCACTCGCTAAGGAGTCGACCGATGAACGGAATCGTCACCCTCATCGCTATCGGAATGATGCTCCTACTCCCCATGTACGCGCTCAAGAGCCGGGCGGGCCAGGCCGGAAGGGTCAAAGTCCGCTATGGCCCCAGCCGTTCCGCCGGAATCGCGCGACTGATGTTCCGATTCTGGTACATCACGCTCCCGGCCCTCGCTATCGTCGCCCTGATTTTCGTCGGCCGAAATGGTTAGTCAGGCGTCGATTATCGCCATTGTTTATCGGTAATGGATTCGCAGACGCGTTGATCGGCCCTCCCGGGCGGTTGTGGATCACCCGGGAGGGCCTTTTCCGTGCCAGGGAATGGCGGGCCGCTCGTCCGCCTCGTCCTGGCGGACCGGCCCCGGGGCGGGGGCCGCGGCGGGAATTCCTCGCCGGACCGGAGCGGCTCGTCCCGCTCGTCCGCCTCGCCGGCGCCCTCGCCCTGGGGCGGGTCGACGGGCCGCCCGGGGGTCGACGGCCAGGCAGACGCCTACGCCGGCCGCGCCCCCTCGCGCGCCCTACGGCCAGGCCCTCGCCGGACCCGCCCGCGCGGGCCGCCTCGTCCGCCCGGCGGGCCGGGATAGTGGCCGCAACTATCCCGCCCGGGGCCGCCGGCGAGGGCCTCGCCCCGGCCCCTCGCTACGCCGGATCACCAGACGTCCAGGCGCCCGGACGTCCACCCGTCTGCCTGGCCGGCGGCCCGCTCGTCCGCCTCGTCCGGCCCGTCGAAGCCGGGCATACCGGGCGCCGGCGGCCCTGTTCCACGTTCCGCCGTTCTACGTTCCATGGACCGGCCCCGAAGCATGGAACAGAAAACCCGGCCCTGACCTGCGCTGTTCCACCTGTTCCACATGTTCCACGTTCTACGGACACAAGACCCCCCACAGAGCAGGGGGAGCGGCTCGTCCACCCCCGGGGAGGCCCTCGCCGGCCGCGGCCTCGCCTCGTCCCGCCCGGTCCGCTCGTCCGCCGGCCCGCCCGTCGAAGCCGGGCGCCAGGCCCTCGCCGGCGCCCCCGCCCGGAGGCCCTCGCCCGGCCCGCCGGGGAGCGACTCGTCCGCCCGCTACGCCGGCCGCGGCCACGCCCCCGAAGGCGGCCCCGGAGGGCCTCGCGCGGGCCGTCCAGGGGCCCGGTCAGGGCCTCGCCGGCGCGGCCCACTACGCCGGACCGCCAGACGTCCAGACGTCCAGACGCCGGACCGTAGAATACGCCGGGCGCCATTCTCAGAATGGCGAAAAAGAATGGCGTGCGATCAGCCTTCCGACCCTTGTTCGCCCGGCCAGGAATGGCCGGAGGCCATTTCTCCAAACGGTCGAAATCCTGTTCGAATTTTGGTCACCCAACGTGACTAGCTCTATACCCCCATGGGGGTATGGTCCGCTACGCCGAATCGCCAGACGTCCAGGCGCCCGGACGTCCACCACGGCGGGCCGCCGGCCCGCCCTCGCCCCCGCATTTCCGCAGGTCACCGGGCTAATCCGCCTCGCCCGCCACCTCGTCCACCTCGCTGGCCACGATCGCCCGAAGGGCGATCAATCGGCCTCCGGCCGATACCCCCTCCCTGGGGCGCCCGGAGGGCGCACCCTGGCCGGAGGCCAGGGGGTCCCCCCCAGG
>NZ_WEGH01000008.1 GCF_009604375.1 Actinomadura macrotermitis | reverse complement strand
TCGTTCGGTGGTTTTGGCGAAGGGGAAACACCCGGTCCCATCCCGAACCCGGAAGTTAAGCCCTTCAGCGCCGATGGTACTGCACGGGGGACCGTGTGGGAGAGTAGGACACCGCCGGACTCATATTGGAAAGGGCCCCGCCATTTGGTGGGGCCCTTTCGCATTCCCGGGGAAAGCTGAGCAGGCTTCCCTGATTCTTGTTCCGAGAGAAGGTCGGCGATGAATGCCGCACTCCTGTCCATGAAGAATGAGCTGCCTTCCTTGTCCCTTGCGAGAAGCGTGAGGTTTCCGTAGGTGGCTGTGCTCGCCCCTACACCTCGCCATGCATCGGCCTCCTGGAATCTCAGGCGGCTCGGCGATGGGCTACGCGTCTGCGCCCGCGGCATCCATCCCTCGAAGCCGGCACCGGGTCACCTCGCGCCGACTTACACCTGGCCGACCGCGAGACCTGCCGGGAAACTGCCTCCATCTCGCCGAATCTCTCGGGCCGACAACTCTGGAGATGGGTAGAGTTCGGCGCATATCGACGGGGAGGGCGAGCGATGTCCGACAACGCCAACGGGCTGTCGGCCGAACAAGCGGCGCGTTGGACCGCGCTGCTCGAGGAGTGCCGTCCGGTGCTGGCGAACGAGGGGATGGAGGCCGTTCAAGCCCTCTTGGCGGAGCGGGGCATGAGTACGATCCACGCGATCGCGATCACGAGGGCCTTGCTCGGCCAGCCGGAAACGCCGCTACAAGTGGCCATCGAAGCCGTGGCCGGCAGCGCTGCCCGGGCTGCCGTCATGAACGGATCACCCACCCGCGGCACCCCCACCCATGAGGCAGGCCCATGACCGAACTCGAACGAGTACTCGCCACGGCCCTCATGGACTTGGTCGTCTCGATCGACCTCACGGACGACGATGACATCGACCCCGGCGTCGCGACAACTCTCCTGGAACCGATCGCCGCCCACCTCGACAACACTTCGGCGCCGACTAGGCAGGCGCTGTCCACGCTGCTCACCGACATCGCCCAGCAGGAGACCAACCCCGTCCGGCGATCAACGGCTCTGGAGCTGCCCACCGCACTGGGCCTTATCTGACTGCCGCCGCTCCAGTCGGCGCAGGACCGCCTTGTCCGCCAGAGCCGGCCTGCTGATGGCGGCGGAGAGGCGAATGAGGAGATGTCCGCTGCTGCGTGAACGTGCTCTGGGCACTTCTGGGTGGCCGATGCCTCAGCGGGGCGGTCAGGTGGACCATCTGCACAGGCGGGCGTGGTTGATCCAGTATGTGGCTATGCGCTTTGGTCGGAGCAAGGGTGACAGCGGTGGGTTGACGCAAGAGGAGTTGCGGGTCGGGTACTCAGGGCGCTTCGAGGGCATCTATTCCAGGCATTGGGAGTTTCCTCGCTTTGAATTGGTGGTCCGTTCGCGGCGGCGGCGTCGCGAGGTGTTGCTCCAACTGGAGTCCGAGGCGGTGCCGTGGCCAGAGGTGATCGAGCAGGCAGCGAAGGCGAATCCGATAGGCTTTTCCCAGTACAGAGTCGTGGTCGACGCGGACATCGTCGAATACGGTCGGTTCGGTCATCGAGGCTCTCTGCGCTGGCGGCTGTCGGTGCGCCGCTGGGTGTCGGTGGAACCGCTGCCCTGAGGAGCGTCGTGGGTTTCGGCCAGGCGCTGGTGTCTGACACGGCGAATGCGCCCGCATCCGTAGCCGACGCGGCCTGGCTCCGGATTGCATGGTCAGCCCGACCTGCGCCTTTGGCGTGCCATCCAGATATGCCCGGCCAGGGCCGGTAGTGGTTCGGTCTCCATGCGATCCGGCCAATTCTCGTCGGCGAGGCCTGCGGCCACGAGCAGGTCACGCCGGTCCGCACGCCCCAGCGTCATTGCTTCATCCAGCCGACGCAGATCTCCCCGGGCAACCAGGAGAGCAGCCGCCTGAACGCGCTCGGCTTCCTCAGGGACGAGAGCATCGGTCAGGTCGGCCAGAGCCGAGAGCACCCGATCACGGTGTCCGGGAAAGTCGGCCTGGACACGGAGGTGAACACGCTCCGACACATCAGCCACACCTCACGCTCACATGCGTCCGGGCAGCGCACAAGTCCTTTGGACCAGCGCAGGGTCGCCGGTTGGGCTCTCGCGTTTCTCTGGTGAGCGATCGAGGGCTGCTGCCGCGCGATCGGGTTCATGAGTGCGACGTCTTCGACACCGATGAACTGCGGGTCGTGCCCGGTGGCGCCGGCCTGGGTCAGGCCGGGGTGAGGACGCAGAACTCGTTGCCCTCGGGGTCGGCCAGGGCGGTCCAGGGGATGTAGCCCTGGCCCACGTCGGCGGGGGCCGCGCCGAGGTCTCGCAGGCGTGCGACCAGTTCCGCCTGGTGGGCCGCCGAGGTGGTGGCCAGGTCGACGTGCACGCGGTTCTTCACCGTCTTGGGGTTCGGGTCGGCGACGACGTCGATGCAGACGGCGGTGGGGTCGGGGTAGGCGAAGCCCGCCGGCTCGAGGTCGGTCACGCCGGGGCCCTCGCTGGACAGGTCCCAGCCGAGCGCCTCGGCCCAGAACCGGCCGACCGCCGCGACGTCATGCGGACGGTCATCGCATTCGTGCGCGGGCCTCGGCGGCCCAGCGGGGGGCGTTCCAGCGGTCGGCGATGGCGGCGGCCTGGGCGAAGTGGGCGGCGGCCTCGTCGTCGCGGCCGAGGAGGACGGCCAGCTCGCCGAGGGTGTGGGCGACCGGGGGCAGCGCCACCGCCAGGCTCTCGGCGCCCGCCGGGGGGCCGTCGCGGTGCGGGAGCAGCGTCGCGTAGATCTCCCCGGCGGCGTCGCGGTCGTTCACGGCGATGATGACCATCGCCCGCAGTGTGGTGAGGAAGGTGAAGAAGAAGTCGGGGCGGATCGGGCCGCCCGACGCGTGGACCTCGCGGGCCTCGGCGTCCAGGCCGTTGGCGAGGAGGGCGAGCGCGAGCAGGTCGGCGGCCATGGGGCCGAGCGCGGCGTGCAGGGCGCGCACGTCGTCCAGGTGCGCGCCGAGCGTGCCGTCGTTCAGCCGGATCGTGGCCAGGGCGAGCGGGAGGAAGCCGGTGGCGTGCACCGATCCGGCGCGCCGCATGCCCTCGTCGGCCTTGGCGTAGCGGAGTTCGGCGTCGGCGGACCGGCCCTCGATGAGCGCCAGGGCCGCCAGCGTGATCTCGGCGACGGCGATCGCCTCGGGCATCCGGTAGGCGCGCGCGAGGACGAGGGCCTCGGCGATCACCTCGCGCAGGGTCTCCGGGTCGTTGGCGGCGGCGGCGACGCCGGCATGGTTGAGCAGCCCGGTGACGCGGTAGACCGGCAGGTCGTGCTCGACGCCGATCTCCACGAGCTCCCGGCAGTACCCGGCGTCGCCGCGGACCTCGCCCAGGATCTGCAGCGCCGCGGCCCGCAGCCGGGGCTCGGTGGCGAGGTCGAGCGCCTCCTGTGCCGCTTCCAGAACGGTCGGGTCGTCCTCGCCGATCAGCTCGTGCGCGTACGCCGTCAGGAGCCGGGACCGTACCGCGGGGGGCAGGTCGCGTTTCAGCAGGCGGCTCAGGCGGTCGACGACGGGCCGGTCCACCGTGCCGTAGGTGCGGGCCTGCCAGGGGGTCGGCTCGGTCCACGCGGTGAACGCGGCGATCATCAGGTCGTCGCGGCCCAGGGACTCGGCGTACTCCACGGCTTCGCGGCGTGTCTCGCGGGCGGCCGCGACGGCTCCGGCCCGGATCTGCGCGCGCAGCAGCCTGCCGAGCAGGTCGACGCGTTCGTCCGGACCGGTCGCGACGGCGACGGCGTCGGCGAGCAGGCAGGCCGCCACGTCGTGGGCGTAGCGGGCCTCGGCGAGGTCGGCGGCCTGGACGCAGTAGCCGACGGCCTTCGGTGAGCCGGCGCGCGCGTAGTGGTAGGCCAGCGCCGCGATGTCGCCGCTGCCTTCCAGGGCGCCGGCGATCCGGGCGTGCATCCGGGTGGCGCGCAGCCTGCTGACGTCGGCGACGAGCGTGTCCCGGACGAGGGCGTGGACGAAGCGGACGCGGCCGGGGCCGGGCTCGTCGAGGAGCCCGGCGATGACGCCCGCGTCCAGCGCGTCCAGCACGCCGTCCTCGTCGGTGTCGGCGGCCTTGACCAGGACGTCCACCGGGCTTTCCCGTCCGGCGACCGCGGCGAGCCGCAGGACCGACACGCCTCCCTCGGGCAGGCGCGCGAGCCGGCGGCGCAGCACGTCCCGTACCCCTTCGGGGACCTCCGAGAGGGCGACCAGCGCGCCTTCGCCGTTCAACAGCCGGGCGCTTTCGCGCACGTAGAACGGGTTGCCGCCGGTGCGCTCGGCGATCCCGGCGATGGTCTCCTCATCGGTCTCGCACTCGGTGCGCACCAGCTGCGCGACGGCCGCGCCGTCCAGGCCGGGCAGGGCGAGCCGCAGCGGGGCGGCGCGCGCGAGGGAGGCCAGCGTCCCGGTGAGGTGCTCGCTCTCGTCCGCGCGGTACGCGGCGACGACCAGGATCGGGGCGCGCAGGCCGAGGCCGCCGCCGAGCAGCTCCAGCGTGGCGGTGTCGGCCCAGTGCAGGTCGTCCAGCATGACGGCGACGGGGCGTTCCGCGGCGACCGCCGCGAGCCACTTCCACACGGCCCGGCGCAGGCGGAACCGTCCCGCGGTGGCGTCGGCGGTCACCGGCCCGGTGTCGGCGAGCAGCGGCGCGAGGTCGCCCGCGAACCCGCCCGGGGGCGTGGTCGCGGCGACGGCTCTGAGCGCCTCGGTCCAGGCCCAGGCGGGCGGCGCGCTGTCGACCTCGGGGCAGTGCCCGGCGGCGACCAGCCAGCCGTCGCGTTCGAGCCGCCTGCCGAGGTGGGCCAGCAGCGTCGACTTGCCGAGCCCGGCCTCGCCGGTGACGAGGGCGATGCGGGCCCCGTCGGCGGCGGCCTCGGCGGCGGCCGCGACCAGCGCCGACAGCTGGGCCTCGCGGCCGACGAACGGCGCCTCGGTGACCGGGGCCGGCCGCGGCGCGGGCGCCGGCGGCACGGTCGCGCGCATGACGTCGGTGCGCTGGGTGAGGATCGCCTCCTCCAGCGCCGCCAGGTCCGGGCCGGGGTCGAGCCCGAGCTCGTCGGCGAGGACGCCGCGGGCGCGGCGCAGCGTCGCCAGCGCGTCGGCCTGGCGGCCGCTGCTCCACAGCGCCAGGGCGTGCAGCCGCCAGCCCTCCTCGCGCAGCGGCTCGTCGCGGGTGAGCCGCTCGGCCTCGGGGACCACCGCGGCCGGGTCGCCGGCGCGCAGCCCCGCCGCGACGTGCAGCTCGGCGGCGACCAGGCGCAGCTCGTTCAGCCGGGCCGTCTCGGTGGCGGCCCACGGCTCGTCGGCGGCCTCGGCGAACGCCGGTCCCTGCCACAGCCCGAGCGCCTCGGCGAGCCGGGCCCGGGCGGCGCGCGGGTCGGTGTCCGCACGGGCCCGGTCGAGCAGGCCCTCGAACCGCCACGCGTCCACCGACTCCGGCGGCAGCCGCAGCGCGTACCCGGGCGCCGCGCTCACCAGCAGCCGGGCCGGCGTGCGCGGCGGACGTCCGGGCTCCAGCAGCCGGCGCAGGTTGGACACGTACGCCTGCAAGGACGTCAGCGCCCGCGCGGGCGGCTCCCCGCGCCACAGGTCCTCGATCAGCCGGTCGACCGGCACGACCTGCCCGCGCGCCGCCACCAGCAACGCCAGCACGCCCCGCTGCCGCGGCCCGCCGAGGGGGACGGGCGCGCCGTCCACCTCGGCGGCGAACGAGCCCAGCACCCGGATGAAGACCATGATCGGCACATCGTACGCGGGCGGCTCCAAGTCACTTCCAAATCCGTTCCAAACGGCCGGGAGCACTCTGAACCCGTCGAAAGGAAAGAAGCATGTCGCTGAAGAACGTCAACACCGTCCTGGCCGCCGCCGTCGTCCTGTTCACCTTCTACCTCGGGGTGTCCTTCCTGCTGGCCCCCGAGGCGGCCGCCCCGGGTTTCGGCCTGCCGCACTGGCCTTCGGGCGACGGCGGCGGCTTCCTCACCGTGAAGGGCAACCGCGAGAACGCGATGGGCCTGGCCATGGGCGTCCTGCTGGTGACGGGCCGGCGCCGCGCCCTCGCCTGGGTGCTGCTGGCGACGGCCGCCGCCCCGTTCGGCGACATGGTCACCGTCCTGGCCCACCACGGCTCCACGGCCGCCGCGTTCGGCATCCACGGCCTGACCTCGGCGCTGATCGCGGTCACCGGCCTGCTGATCCTCCGCGAGACCGGCAAGACCGGCGAGACCGCCGCCCCGCAGCCCGCCTGACCCGCCAGATCGCAACCTGAGGACCACTTGTGAAGAAGCTCTACTACGCCGCCCACACCTACATGATCATCGGGCTGGTCGGCGGCCTCTACTACCGCGAGCTCACCAAGCTGAACGACTTCACCGGCGACTCCCAGCTCGGGCTCGTCCACACCCATGTGCTCGCGCTCGGGATGCTCTTCTTCCTGATCGTGCTGGCGTTGGAGAAGGTGTTCACCTTGTCGGCCGGCCGGCTCTTCAACGCGTTCTTCTGGACCTACAACGCCGGCCTCGCCCTCACCGTCACCGTCATGACCGTCCGCGGCACGCTGACCGTCCTCGGCCACCCCACCCCGGCGATAGCGGCCCACATCGCCGGAGGAGGCCACATCGCGCTCACCGTCGGCCTGGTGTTCTTCTTCATCAACCTGGGCAAACGCATCGCCGGCGCCCCCGCGGCCGCCGATCTCGACGCACGGCCCCAGGCGACCGGGCGCTGAACGCGCGGACACGCCGACCGGCCCAGGCGTGCGCCGACGGCGACGGCGTCCTTGTGCGGATCACGGTCATCCGAATCGCGCCGGACGCGACGCCAATGATCCATGACATATAGACATAAATGTCTGCATGGCTTAGCTTCGCCGTGATTGCTCCCGGCGCAGGAGGATGATCGGACATGAAGCCCCACCTTTCCCACAGGCCACGTCGCCTCGCTCGGCGCGTGACCGTCGCCGGCATGGCGGCGGCCGCCCTGACCTGCACGATGGCGGCCCCGGCGGTGGCGGAGGACCACGCCGCCACGATGCAGGCGCTCAAGGCTTCCAAGACAGGGCCGGGAGCCGCGGTCTATGCCGGCGACCGCACCGGCTCCTGGTCCCTGCAGGTCGGCACCGGCCAGCTCTACTACGACAAACCGATCCAGCCCACCGACCGGTTCCGCGCGGCGAGCCAGACCAAGACGTTCACCGCGGCCGTGGTGATGCAGCTCGTGGACGAAGGCAAGGTCGAGCTCGACGCGCCGATCGGGCGTTACCTGCCGGGCGTCATGACGGGCAACGGCTATGACGAGAACAAGATCACTGTGCGTCATCTGCTGCAGCAGGTCAGCGGATTCCCCGAGATGAACCCTCCGGGGGCGATCACGGGCGGCACCATCGCGCTCGCGGATCTGGTCAAGTGGGCGGTGACCGGCCACCCCAGCACGGCGGAGCCGGGTGCCAAGGTCCAGTACTCCAACGCGAACTACTGGGTCGCGGGCCTGCTCGTCGAGAAGGTCACCGGCATGAGCGCGGCCGAAGCGATCACCAGCCGCATCATCACCCCGCTCGGTCTCACCGGGACGCGCTACCCCCAGACAGGGGACCTGAGCATTGGGGCGCCGGCCGTCCACGGCTATCTGGGAGGGTGGGCCGGGCCGTTCTACGCCTGGACGGACATCAGCAACTTCATCGGCTACGAGCCGTCCCAGTGGGCGACCGCCGGCGCGATCGTGTCCACGCTCAAGGACCTGTCCACTTTCTACCGGGCGCTGTTCGACGGCAAGGTCGTCTCCCAGGCGGCCCTCGCGGAGATGCAGAAGACCGTCCCCCTCGGAGAGGAGGGCTTCGGCCTCGGCCTGCGGCGGTGGGCGTTGCCCTGCGGAGGATATGTGTGGGGGCACAACGGCGTGTTCCCCGCCTACCTGTCGTATACCGGCGTGACCAGCACCGGCCGGTTCGTGTCCATGATGACGAACAACGGCGACTGGGCAGGGATGCAGAAGGTCCTCTACTCCGCGCTGTGTGAAGACGGCACGAGCTGAGGTCCGGCGGAGCGGCACGCGGCCATGCCCTGGTTCGCGTGCCGCTCGCGCCGGGCGGCAGCCGAGCGCGGGCTCGTACTCTGCCCGGACGGAGAACGCGACGACCTCGTCGACGCCGCGCTTGGTGCCCGACAGCGGGTGGTGGCCGGGAATGGTCCACGCGATGTCGTCGGTCAGCACCGCGCGCATCCCGTCCAGGTCGTACTCGGCGTAGGCGGCGAAGAAGGCCGCGATGGCCTGGATCTTCGGGTCCTTGTCCGTCATGCGGTTGCTCCTCTCATGTTGATCATCAGCGGGTCGAAGGGGCGCTTCCGTGCGCGGGCCGGCTGCTGCGGCGCGCCGCGACGAAGGCGAGGGCGCCGCAGAGGAACCAGGCGGTTTCGAGGGCGGCCTTGGCGGGCCCGGGCAGGGGATGGGAGGCCTGGGGCGCGCAGAAGGTGCCCCAGATCGCGATGAAGAGGGCGAGTCCTCCGCCTGTCGCACCCAGCCGGCGCGGCCAGGTGGAGCGGGTGAGGCCCCAGTAGACGGCGGAGGCGTAGACGGCCAGTTCGGCGGCGAACCAGAACAGGTCCAGGATCGTCACGTTCAGCTCCATAGGGCGGCGGTGAGCAGGTGGAGGACGGCGCAGAGGCCCGCCCCTGCGGCCATGCCGGGGTTGCGGCGCATGATGCCGAGGGCCGAATCGCCGATCTGGGCCAGACCGGAGACCAGGAGGAGGGGCGCCACTGCGGCCGAGGGGCCCCAGATGAGGACGAACGCGGTGGCCGCTCCGAGGGGGAGCGCGCGCACGGCGTACGCGCCGGCGTAGAAGCGCACGCCGGTGGTGGCGTCCTCGGACGGCCTGAGTCCGAGGGAGGGGCGGGCGGCGCCGGCGCCGGCGGTGCCGGCGGAGGCGACGGCGTTGAGCGCGGTCAGGGCGGCGTGCATCTGTTCTCTCCCAGAATCATTCAGGGTCTGAATCAATAAGGAGACGGTATCATTCACATCGTGAACGATGTCAAGGAGACCCTCGCCTTCCGGCTGGGCACGCTCGGGACGCTCATGCAGGACCGCTTCGCCGCCAA
Source organism: Actinomadura macrotermitis (assembly GCF_009604375.1). GTDB lineage: Bacteria > Actinomycetota > Actinomycetes > Streptosporangiales > Streptosporangiaceae > Spirillospora > Spirillospora macrotermitis. The sequence goes on along the minus strand of NZ_WEGH01000008.1, from coordinate 34,805 downwards.
GGTCGCGTCCTACGAGCTGAAGCCCAAGCACGTCGGGCTCATGGCCGTCCTCCGGGACGGCACGGCCGCCGCCTCGCAGCAGGACCTGGCCGCCCGCCTGGGCGTGGCGCCCAGCCTGATCGTCGCTCTGGCGGACCATCTGGAGCGGCTGGGCGCCGTCGAGCGGGTGCGCGACCCCGGCGACCGCCGCCGCCAGACCCTGGCGCTCACCGAGCGCGGCGCGGACCTGCTGGCCCGGTGCGTCGAGGCGGCCCGCGAGCTCGACGACGAGATCGCCGCGTCCCTGTCCCCGCCCCAGCGCGCGGCGCTGCACGAGGCCCTCGGCCGGCTGGCCGCCGGCGCGGGGCTGCCGCACTGACGCTGCTCTTCCCCGGCCGGCGCGGCCACCGCCGGTCCTTCGGCCCGAAGCGCCGGAGCGGCGGCCGCCACGCCGGCCGCGGCCGGTCAGCCGGTCAGGAAGACCTGCATCTCCTCGCGGAGTCTGCTGTCGGGTTCGGCGGCTGCGGCGGCACTGATCCAGGCTCGTAGCCGGCTCGGCCGGTTTTCCGCGGGCCAGGTCGTCAGCACCTGGAAAGCCCGGCGCCGTGTTGACGTCACCCGGGCGGACAGGGAGAGCCGCAGCAGTTCGAGACCGGCCCCGGGGTGCTGGTCCAAGCCGTTGATGATGGCTCCCAAGGCGTGGTCGGGTGCGTGCTCGGGGCTGAAGCCGTGGCTGCGGGCGGGGGCGCCGGTGATCGTGTCGAGGGGGAGGACCCGCATGGCCAGCGCGATCACCGAGGAGATGGTCTCGCCGTCGGCATGGGAGACCGTCCCTTGCCAGGCATAGGCGTCGAAGGGCGCTTCCTCCAGGTAGCGGAGCGCCTGGGGGAGCACCGGCATGCCGAGGCGGCCGGCGCAGGACAGCGCGAGGGTGAAGCGGTACGGGCCGGTGTCGTGCGGTTCGCTCAGGCGCGCCAGCACCAGCTTCCGCCAGACGGGGCGGGCCAGCAGTTCCTTGTAGCGGCGCGTCAGCTGTTCGGGCTCGCCGGCGGGCCAGGCGACGCCGCTGTCGGGGCGCAGCGCACACCGCCGGATGGTCAGCAGGTGGTCCAGCATGGCCAGCGTCGGGCGGGCCGTGCCGGCGAGTTCGGCGTAGCGGTGCAGGGCGGGCACGGCGTCGGCGTAGTCGCTCATCTCCTCGGCCGGGCCGCCGAGCGCGAGTGCGACGAGGATCGCCCCGGCGCCTTCGAGCAGGGCCTGGTCCACCTCGGGTTCGAGGAGGGCGGTGTAGAGGTCCCCGGTCGTCGCGGCGAGATGGGCGAGGTACTCGTTCATGATGCCGTTGCGGAAGCCCTCGCGGAGCAGCCAGGCCTTGATCTCGGGGTCGTTGGTGCCCTTCAGGCGTTCCACCGCGTGGATTCGGCCCCAGTCCTTCACCCGCTGGGCCAGTTCGTATGCGGCGCGTTCGCGGTCGGGCTGGGTTTTCACCAGGGCCACTACGGCATAGAGGGTGAACTCTTCGAGCGTGCCGAGCAGGAGCAGCAGTTCGCGGTCGTGTTCGTCGCCGCATTCCCCCAGCAGCACGATGCCCAGCTTGACGGTGTCGCGCGCCGTGCCGTGCTCGACGAGGTGGCGCGCTGTCCGGTGCAGGTGTCGCCTGGGCAGGTCGCGTGCGCGGAGTTCGGTGACCAGGGCGTCGGCGAGGTCGACCGCTGATTGCCGGGCGAGGAACTCGTGCAGCCGGGGCAGAGGGGTGGGCGCTTCGAGGAGGCCGACTGTTTCTTCGACCGCGCTCGCTGGCGGCGCGGTGCCGAAATGGTGGGTCCGGACGCCGTCGAGGACCACGCTCGGCATGAAGATCTCGTCTTCGCCGGGGCGCGGTGGTTCGTCGGGAAGCGGATGGCCGCCGTCCGGCCAGGGGCCGGGGCCGTGCAGTGCGTTCAGTGCGAGAGCGTGAGCCAGGATGGTGACCGGCTCCTGCTCGCCGGGCTTCACCGGCCGGGGCGCAGGACGCCCTTTCCGTGGAGGATCATGCGCCGATGGTGGCATCCGTCCTAGCGGGGCCGCAAGGGGATAAGCCGCGGTCCGGGCGACGCCGGCGGCGTCGCCCGGACCGTGCCAGGTCAGGCGGGCAGGTCGTCCACCCTGGCGGCGACCAGGCCGAACAGGTCGCCGATCGTGGTCAGGGCGGCGTCGTGCAGGGCGTCCGCCGGGACCGGCGCGCCGTCCGGGCCGGGCAGCGGGCGGGTCGCGCACGCCTCGGCCACGACGGTGGGCCGGTAGCCGAGGTTGAACGCGCCCTGGGCGGTGAACTGGACGCACATGTGGGTCATGAAGCCCGCCAGCACCAGGTCCGGCCCGGCGTCCAGGCCGCGCAGCACGTCCAGCAGGTCGGTCTCGTGGAAGGCGTTGGGGAAGCCCTTCACCACGACCCGCTCGCCGTCGCGGGGCGCGACGCGGGCGTCGATCCGCCCGATCTCGGCGTTGATGTCGTACGGGGTGCCCGCGCCGCCGTCGTTGACGACGTGCACGACCGGGGTCCCGGCGGCGCGGGCGCGCTCCAGCAGGCGGGCGCCGGCGTCCAGGGCGCGGTCGGCGTCCGGGAGCGCCATGACGCCGGTGCGGTAGGTGTTCTGGAAGTCGATCATGATCAGGGTGGCGGACGGCAGCGCCGGCAGGGTGCCGTCCAGGCCGATCACGTCGCGCAGGGTTGTCGAAACAGTCATCTGTTGCTCCTAGGAAATAGGCAGGGTGAACTGCCGGCCTGGGCAGGCCGGGGTGAAGGGGGCGGGTCAGGCGGCGGTGCGGAACCGCCGCCGGTAGGCCGCCGGGGTGGTGGACAGCCGCCGCCGGAACGCCCGGTGCAGCGTCTCCACCGAGCCGAGGCCGCAGGCGTCCGCGACCTGGTCGAGCGGGTCGTCGGTGCCCTCCAGGAGGCGCCGCGCCGCCTCGACGCGGGCCGCCTCCACGTAGGCGGCCGGGGTGGCGCCGGTCTCCTGGCGGAAGACCCGGCTGAAGTGCCGCTCGCTCAGGCACATCCGCGCGGCGAGCGCCGCCGCCGACAGGTCGGCGGTGAGGTTGGCGGTGATCCACGCCCGCAGCTCGTCGATGTCGCGGCGCTCGGCCGGGGCCTGCCAGAGCGGGACGCTGAACTGGCTCTGCCCGCCCTGCCGCTTGAGGTACATCACCAGCTGCCGGGCGACCGCCAGCGCAAGCCGCTCGCCGTGGTCCTCGGCGACCAGGGCGAGGGCCAGGTCCATGCAGGCGCTGATGCCCGCGCCCGTCCACACCTTGCCCGACCGGACGTAGATCGGGTCGGGGTCGACGGTGACGTCGGGGTGGTCGGCGGCGAGCCGGCCGGCGGTGGCCCAGTGCGTGGTCGCCGTCCGGCCCGACAGCAGGCCCGCGGCGGCCAGCAGGTGCGCCCCGACGCACACCGAGGCGACCCGGCGGGCGTGCGGGGCGGTGCCGGCGATCCAGCCGACGAGAGCCGGGTCGATCACCGGCGCGCCGGCGGCGTCCACCGCGCCGGGCACCATGAGGGTGTCCACCCGGTCGCCGACCTCGCCGAAGGTCAGGTCGGTGCCGAGCCGGACGCCGGCGCTGGTGCGCACCTGGCCGCCGTCCGGCCCGGCCAGCAGGACGCGGTAGGGCGTCCCGCCGGACATCTCCCGGTTCGCCAGCGCGAACACCTCCGCGGGTCCGGTGACGTCGAGGAGGTCGACGTCGGGGAACACGGCGATGACGACACGGTGCGAAGCGGGCATGTCTCTATTGTCGTCATGGCGGCCGATGGCCGCCATGACGTGGTTCTGTCACATCCGGACACGCGGCCTAGGCGGCCGGGGGCGTCCAGCCTGCGGGGATGCGGGCGATCCGGACGCGCTGGGGGTGGTCGCCGACGGCGACGGAGGCGGTCTTCTGGCCGGTGGCGAAGTCGATGGCGGTGACCCGGTCGGCGCCGCTCTCGGAGATGACGCAGGACCTGCCGTCACCGCTGACGGTGGCCCAGTAGGGCTTGGACGCGGGCACCAGCGGGCCCTCCTGGAGGGTGGCGCGGTCGACGACGGTGGCGTACTCGTCCATGGTCCCCGCGACGCACAGCTTGGTGCCCTCGGGGTTCATCGACAGGCCGTGGTGGCGCGAGTCGTTGACCCAGGTGGTGCGGTCCTCGCTGGTCGCGGGGTTCTTCGGCAGCGTCTTGCTGCGGGTGATCTTGTCGGTGGCCACGTCGTACTCCAGGAAGCCGTTGAAGAAGGAGACCTGGAAGTAGAGCTTGGACTCGTCGGGGGTGAAGGCGACGGGGCGGACCGCGTCCGACAGGTCCTTGCGGCCGAAGGCGTCCAGCCGCTGGCGCATGTCGATGACCTTGACCTGCTTGAAGGTCGCGGCGTCCACCACGGTGATCTTGCGGTCGCCCTTGGTCCAGTCCATGGCGGGGGAGTCGAGGGCGGTGTTGACCTCGCCGATCGACATGTTCCACAGGTACCTGCCGCCGTCGGTGAACACGTTCTCGTGCGGCTTGTCGCCGGTGCCGAACGAGCCGAGCTGCCTGCCGGTGTTGATGTCCAGGACGTGCACGGTGTTGGAGGTGGAGGCCGACACCGCGACGCGGGTGCCGTCGGGGGAGACGGCCATGTGGTCGGAGCGGTAGCCCGAGACGGGGAACCGCCACCTGATCTTGCCGGTGGCGATGTCGATGGAGACGACGTCGGCGAAGCTCGGCCGGGAGGCGACCATGGCGGTGCCGTCGGGGGTGGCGTACATGTCGTCGACGAACTGGTCGTGGCCCTCGCCCGGTCCCTGCCGGATGCCGAGGAAGTAGGCCAGCCTGACGGGGTTGAGGTAGATCTCCAGCAGGCGGTCGGCCTTGTCGGGGATGACGTTGATCCGGCCGATGCGGGCGAAGGTGCCGCTCGGCTCGATCACGTCGGCGGTGCCGTCCCAGTTGTTGCCGACGAACATCACCTGGCGCAGCGCGGCCGCTGCCTGGGGGCTCGCCGGGGCGGCGGCGCCGCAGGTCAGGGCGGCCGCCGCCAGGGCGGCGCCGCCGAGGCCGGCGGTTCTGCGGATGGCCGGGAAGCGCATGGTCGTTCCTCCGGGGGTGGGAAGACGGATGGGGTGCGCCGCCCAAGTGTGAACAGGCGCATATTCAAACTTGGGTTACTGGAACGTAGTTCGGTGTGACGGCGGCCACAAGACCCAAGTAGGGGAAAATGGAGGGAAGTCGACGATCGGGGGAGCGGGTGGCGGGCAGGATCACGCCGGCCAGCGGCAGGTACGGCGGGCGGACGGCGGCCGAGCGGCAGGCCGAGCGGCGCCGGCGCCTGCTGGAGGCCGGGCTGGAGCTGTTCGGGGCGGGCCCGGGCTACCGCGGCACCACCGTCACGGCGCTGAGCCAGGCCGCCGGGCTGTCGACCCGCCAGTTCTACGAGGAGTTCCGCACCCTGGAGGACCTGCTGGCCGAACTGCACCTTCAGGTCAACGACGTCGCCGAGCAGACCGTCCTCGCCGTCCTGCCGGAGCTGGACGACCTGGACCCGATCGACCGCTACACCGCGATGTTCCGCGCCTACGCCGCGGGCATCACCGGCGACCCCCGGCACACCCGCATCGCCTTCGTCGAGATCATCGGGGTGAGCCCGCGGCTGGACGAGCAGCGGCTGGCCCGCCGCGCCCGCTGGGTCGACTTCCTGTGCGCGCAGGCGGACGCCGCCGTCGCGCGCGGCGAGCTCGCGCCGCGCGACTACCGCCTCGCCGCCACCGCGTTCATCGGCTCGATCAACGGGCTGATGCACGACTGGGCCGTCGGCTGGGTGGAGGCGAGCCTGGACCAGGTCGTCGACGAGCTCCTGCACATGCTCCTCGGCGTCCTGCGCGCCCCGGCGGGCGAGTGACCTCGGACACACGCCCCCGGAACACCCGGTCTTTGGACGCTGCGTCTGATTATCGTGCCCCATGGTCTTCTCCGGGTGGCCCGACGCGGTGGACGAGATCGTGGGCGGTGACCAGGCCGTCATGCTCGCCACGGTCACCCCGGCCGGCGGGGCCGTCCTCACGCCGGTGACCAACTTCGCGGTGCGCGACCGCGACGCCGGCACCGTCACGGTGAACAGCGCGGCCGGCGGCTGGAAGAAACTGGAACGGATCCGGCGCAACCCCCGGGTCGCCCTCGCCTTCCACACCCGCGAGCACGGCTACAGCGACCGGCCCGAGTACGTGCTGGTGCAGGGCACCGCCACGCTGTCGGAGCCGGTCGCGGACTACCCCGAGACACTGGGCGAGAACTGGGAGCGCTTCGACGGGCCGCGCGCGACCGGCCCGGTCTGGGACCGCTGGCTGCGCGTCTACTACACCCGCGTGCTGATCGAGGTGGCGGTCGAGCGCGTGATCGTCTGGCCCGACCTGGCCTGCCGGGGCGTCCCGCAGGTGCACGGGGCGGACCTGCCCGCCGGGCCGCCGCCCCCGCAGGCCCCGCCCGGCAAGGGGACGGGGCCGCGCGTCGATCACGTGAAGGCGGCGCGCAAGGCCGCCGGCCTGCCCGACGTGCTGCTCGGCTGGGCCGGGGCCGACGGCTTCCCGATGGCGGTCCCGGTCCGGATCGCCGGCCACGACGAGGGCGGCGTCCTGCTGGACCCGCCGGCCGGGCTCGTTCCCGCCGGGGGCCGCCGCGCCGGCCTGACGGCCCACTCCTTCACCCGCCACGTCATCGGGCAGGACCAGCACGTCCACACCGGCTGGCTCGAGGCCGGCCCGCAGGTGCGCTACGCCCCGCACACTCGGCTCTCCTACCGGATGCCGCCGTCCAGGCTCGTCTACCGGGCCGGGGTGGGGCTGGCGATGCGCATCGCCCTCCGCCGCGCGGAACGCGCCGGCGTCCAGGTGCTGTAGTCAGGCGAAGGCGTTCAGGCCGGTCAGTTCGCTGGACAGGTCCCACAGGCGCGCCGCCGCGGCCGGGTCGACGGCCCAGGGCTTGACGCCGCCGACGAGCATGTCGTCGGTCTCGGCGGGCTCGGCGATGTCGCAGTCCTGGCAGTAGGCGCCGCCGTGGTCGTCCAGCAGGGGCGAGGTCGCCGCCCACACCGCCGTGGCCGCGCCCTGGGCGGGGGACTTGAAGCCGGCCGCCGGGCGCCCGTCGGGGGTCATCCAGCCCTGGGCGATCTGCTCGTCGCGGGGGATGTGCCGCTGCAGCGGGGTGAGGATGCTGCCCGGATGGACGGCGAAGGCGCGCAGGCCGTCCGCCGCGCCGAGCCGGTCGAGGTGGACGGCGAACAGGGCGTTGGCGGTCTTGGACTGGGCGTAGGCGAGCCAGCGGTCGTAGCCGTCGCGGAAGTGGAGGTCGTCCCAGCGGATGCCGGAGAGGAAGTGCCCGGCCGAGGCCACCGAGACCACCCGTGAGCGGCCGGGGGCGAGCGCCGGGCGGAGGCGGTTGACGAGGGCGTGATGGCCGAGGTGGTTGGTCGCGAAATGCGCCTCCCAGCCGGGGCCGACGCGTGTCTCGGGGCAGGCCATGACGCCGGCGTTGCCGATGAGGATGTCCAGGACGTGCCCGCCGTCCAGGATCCGGTCGGCGAAGGCGCGGACGCTGTCCAGGTCCGCCAGGTCGAGTCCGTGCACGTCGACGCCCGGAAGATCCCGCAGGGCCCGCGCGGCCTCGGCGGGCCTGCGGGCGGGGACGATCACGCGGGCGCCGGCGCGGGCGAGCGCCCGGGTGGTCTCCAGGCCGAGTCCCGAATGGCCGCCGGTGACGAGGGCGGTCCGGCCGGTCAGGTCGATCCCGGCGAGGACGTCGCCGGCCGTGCTGGCGGCGCCGAATCCGGAGCCGAGCTTGCGCTGTGCTGTCATGGCGACGACCGTAGGACCTAGAGTTCGCTCTAGGTCAAGGAGGTGCCATGGGCGAAGACGGGCTGTCCATCGGGCAGGTCGCCGAGGCGGCCGGGGTGAGCGTGCACGCGCTGCGGTTCTTCGAGCGCGAGGGGCTCTTCCTGCGGCCCATCCCCCGCACCGGCGGCGGGCGGCGGGTCTACGGCGCCGCCGACGTGGAGTGGCTGCTGCTCTGCAACCGGTTCCGCGAGTCGGGCATGCCCCTCGCCACGATGCGCAGGTTCGCCGGGCTCGTCCGGTCGGGGCCGGGCAACGAGCCGGAGCGCCTGGCGCTGCTGCGCGAGCACGAGCGGGCCGTGCAGGACAAGATCGCCGAGCTGACCGCGAGCCTGGAGGTGATCCGGCACAAGGTCGCCGTCTACGAGGAGCACCTGCGGGACGGCACCGCGGCGGGCCTCTGGGCGCCGGAATGACACGCGGTTTCCTGGACCGGGCCGCTCTTTCCCCGGCAGAGCGGCCCGGCCGTGTTCAGCTGAGGAACAGCTTGGTGGTGTAGGAACCGCTGGACTGGCCGAAGACCTCGAATCCGGCGCTGTAGGTCGCCGACGACGGGCAGAGGACGTTGCTGCCCGCGTCCACCTTGGTCAGCGAGATGTTGGTGGCCGTCGCCTTGAGCTGGGTGGTGGCGGTGGAGTTGGTCACCGACATGGTGATGCTGTTGCCGGCGCCGCTGCCCCGGTAGTTGCAGACGATGTTGCCGAAGATCGTGCTGCTGGTCGAGGTGACCTGCATGTTGTTGATGCGCAGCGTCCCCGACGAGCCGGTCCAGTTCAGGTCGCCGCCGCTCCAGGGCAGGCCGACCGGGGTGGTGGTGGAGGAGCCGCCGGCGCTGTTGGTGCAGGCCGGGCCGGGGGAGTTGTAGAAGTTGTACGCCGAGACGGTCAGGTTGGCGCCGCTGGAGGCGACCGAGGCGTCGATGTTGCCGCGGTTGCAGCTCGCCGTGCCGAGCGAGGTGGTGACCGAGACCGGGCTGGTCAGGACGAGCCGGATGTTGCCGCTGTAGACCGCGCCGGCGGCGTTGTTGACATGGATGACGGTCGGCGGGGCGGCGAGGGCGGGCGCCGCCGCGACGGCGACGGCGGCCGCCGAGGCGGCCAGGACCGCGATGGCTTTTCGGGGACGTTGCATCGGCCACTCCTTCGAAATATGCCGGGACGACGTCAGCGTAAAAAGGCCATTAATGGCGGTCAATGCAAAGGTGAAAATTCTCTTTCCCGGCGCCTTCGCGAGTATTGCGATAAGCGCTTGGCGTCAGTGGAAAAGGTCCGGCAGCGGTGGCCGGCGGCAGGTGCAGCGGTGCCGTTCGGCCGCCTGGCAGGTCAGCGCGTTCATCGCCTGGTAGAGGCACAGCAGCGCCCAGATCTCCTGGGCGACCATCTCCGGGTCGCGGGAGCGCAGCGTGATGCCGTGCCCCTGCGGGACGGCGCGCAGCCAGGCCAGGGCCGGCCCGATCCGCCACCGCGCCGCGTAGCAGGCCGCCAGCGCCTCGGCGGGGGCCAGCTCCGGGTCGGTGAGCGTGGTGAGCAGGCGCCCCCGCGCGGTCGGGACGCTGCGCAGGCCCCGGGCCGGCGGGTCTCCGGCCGCCGCGCCGAGCAGCAGGTCCACCCCCTGGCGGCCGGCCAGGCGCAGCAGCGCCGGCGTCCCGGCCGACGGCGGCACCACCAGCAGCGTCCCCGGGCCGAGGCCGCGCACCAGCCGTCCGGCCAGGACGCCCTCGGCCACCACGGACGCGCCCAGCGTGGCGTCCACCAGGGCGCGCGTCCCGGCCTCGGCGAGCGCCGCCACCCGGACCTGGGGGAAGCGCGCGGCGGGGGCGGGGTAGCCGAGGGCGGAGTTCTCCAGGCTTCCCGCCACGTCCAGGGCGGCACCGTCCAGCGACAGCACGCGCAGCCCGCCGAACCGCGTCCCCGGGCCGCCGGAGGGGAGCGTCGTGCGCTCGAACAGCAGCCGCAGCGGCTCGGCGCCGAGCCGGGCCCGCGCACGGCTGATGGCCGGGGCGCTCGGCGTGCTCTCCCAGGAGCGGATCCAGTGCGACCGCCAGGACAGCCCGTTCAGCAGGAGCCGCATCACCTGCTCGTAGTTGCGGTCGGTGAACAGGCAGAGCGCCAGGACGTGGTAGAGGACGAGCCGCGCGGGCAGCGAGCGGCGGCGCCGGTCGGCCCGGCCGCTGGCCCGGATCACCTCGTCCAGCAGCGGGACCGGGAACAGCGAGAGCAGCACGCCCATCGCCACGCGGTCCGGCAGGCGCTCGGCCGGAGCCGCCGCGGTCCGCCACGCACCGGCCATGTGAGCAAGTTAACAAGCAAGCGCTTGAGTAAATAGGCCCGCCGGCCAACCGGCCGGTATCCGGGCGACCCCAAAGCCCGGTCCGCCCGGCCGCAACCTAGATCTCGCCGCCCGACAGGACCGCGTCGGCGTCCACGATCCGGTAGGCGTAGCCCTGCTCGGCCAGGAACCGCTGCCGGTGCGCGGCGTAGTCCTGGTCCAGGGTGTCGCGGGCGACGACGGCGTAGAACCGCGCCCCCTGCCCCGACGCCTTCGGCCGCAGCAGCCGGCCGAGCCGCTGCGCCTCCTCCTGCCGCGACCCGTAGGAGCCCGACACCTGCACCGCGACCGTCGCCTCGGGCAGGTCGATGGAGAAGTTGGCGACCTTGGACACCACCAGCACGTTGATCTCGCCCGAGCGGAACGCGTCGAACAGCCGCTCGCGCTCGCGCACCCGCGTCTCGCCCTTGATGACGGGCGCGCCCAGCATCTCGCCGAGCTCGTCCAGCTGGTCGATGTACTGCCCGATCACCAGCACCTGCTCGTCCGGGTGCCGCTCCACCAGCGTCTGGACCAGCCGCTGCTTGGTGGCGGTCGTGGCGCAGAAGCGGTAGCGCTCCTCGGGCTCGGCGGTGGCGTAGGCCAGGCGCTCGGAGTCGGTCAGGGTGACCCGGACCTCGACGCAGTCGGCCGGCGCGATCCAGCCCTGCGCCTCCATGTCCTTCCACGGCGCGTCGTAGCGCTTCGGGCCGATCAGCGAGAACACGTCGCCCTCCCGGCCGTCCTCGCGCACCAGCGTGGCGGTGAGGCCGAGCCGGCGGCGCGCCTGCAGGTCGGCGGTCATCCGGAAGATCGGCGCGGGCAGCAGGTGCACCTCGTCGTACAGGACCAGGCCCCAGTCGCGGGCGTCGAACAGCTCCAGGTGCTGGTAGACGCCCTTACGCCGGGTCGTCATGATCTGGTAGGTGGCGATGGTGACCGGCCGGATCTCCTTCTTGGCGCCGGTGTACTCGCCGATCTCGTCCTCGGTCAGCGAGGTGCGCCGCAGCAGCTCCTGCTTCCACTGGTGCGCCGAGACGGTGTTGGTGACCAGGATCAGCGTCGTCGCGCCGGCCTGCGCCATCGCGGCGGCGCCGACGACGGTCTTGCCCGACCCGCACGGCAGCACGACCACGCCCGACCCGCCGTGCCAGAACGCCTCGGCGGCCTCGCGCTGGTAGGAGCGCAGCTCCCAGCCGTCCTCGGCCAGCTCGATCGGGTGCGCCTCGCCGTCGACGTACCCGGCCATGTCCTCGGCGGGCCAGCCGAGCTTCAGCAGCGCCTGCTTGAGCGCGCCGCGCTCGGAGGGGTGCACCAGCACCGCGTCGTCGCCGACCCGGTCGCCGATCATCCCCTTGATCTTCTTGGCCCGCAGCACCTCCTCCAGCACCGACCGGTCCGAGGAGATCAGCACCAGGCCGTGCACCGGGTCCTTCTCCAGCCGGAGCCGCCCGTAGCGGGCCATGGTGTCGGCGATGTCGACCAGCAGCGCGTGCGGGACGGGGTAGCGCGAGAACTTCAGCAGCGTGTCCACGACCTGCTCGGCGTCGTGGCCGGCCGCGCGGGCGTTCCACAGCGCGAGCGGCGTCACCCGGTAGGTGTGCATGTGCTCGGGCGCCCGCTCCAGCTCGGCGAACGGCGCGATCTCCTTGCGGCAGGCCCCGGCCTGCTCGTGGTCGACCTCGAGCAGCAGTGTCTTGTCGGACTGGACGATGAGCGGACCGTCGGTCACGTGAGGGCAACCCCTGTCAGGTGTGGAGGGCGGAACAAGGGTTCAACGGCGCGCGGCGCCGTTGTCTTCCCGCTCAGTAGGTGTCGTCGGACCCCGAGTCCGCGATCCCCATCACGACGACGAATCCGATGTACACCACCATCGCGATCCCGAACAGCACCCAGCTCCAGATCGTCAGCGACCGGGAACCGGCCGGATCGACACGGTACCGGTTGAGCGCGATGACCGACGTCACGATCGCCGGGATCGCCAGCACGTTGCAGCAGGTCGAGGTGGCCACGCAGGCGCAGATCAGCGCGGCGATCGCCGACCCGTTCGAGCCCTGCCCCGGCGGCACCCCGGGCGGCCCGTATCCAGGCGGCCCGTACCCGGGCGGCCCGTACCCGGGCGGGGCGCCCCAGCCGGGCGGCCCGCCACCGTATCCGCTCATTCACGCCTCCTTGCGGGAAAGTCCGACGACGGCACGTTATCGGCCCGGCCGGGAGGAAGCGGAGTCCTCCCGGCCGGGCTCAGAACGGCCAGCCGGCGGCGCGGCCCGCCTCCAGCAGCGGGATCATCGCGAACGCCGCGTCCGACAGTCCCGCGAACGTGTGCCGGTCCGCCGCTCCCGACGGCCCGTGCCCGTACCGGTACCCGGCCAGGTTCCAGGTGTAGGCCGGCACCCGCGCCGGGACGGCCCGGAGCGGGTCGGCGCCCCGGTGTCCCGGCCACGCCTGCTCGTCGGTGACGATCACGACCCGGTCGTGGCCCCGGTAGTGCGCCCGGACGGCCGCGGCGGTGTCGGTGCCGCCGAGCGCCTCGAACCGGCCGACGACCGTCAGCACCGACTCGCCGCGGCCGGCCGGCACCGGCGCGTGGTCGCTGCCGAACTGCACCAGGTCGGCGTGGTCGGCGCGCAGCGCCAGCGCCGCCCCGAACACCGCCGCCGCGTCCGCCGCGGTGAGCTTCGAGCGCGCCGACAGCGGCCCGAACATCGAACCGGACCGGTCGACCAGCACCAGGGTGCGGCCGGGCAGCGCCGGGACGTTGCGCAGCGAGGCGTCCAGCGCCCGCTGCAGCGGCCACGCCCAGCGCAGCGACGGCGCCGCCCGGTACGCGGCCAGGTAGCGCATCGGCAGCACCCGCGACCGCGCGACCCGGTCCGGGTCGGCCAGCCGCGCCGCGATGCGCTCGGCGACCTCGTCGGACACTCCCGCCTGGTCGAAATTGCGCAGATTGCGTAGCAGGGCGAGGTAGCCCATCGACGGGATGACCGTCTCCCAGAAGGCCGCGGTCAGCGGGCCGCCCAGCCAGCCGGCCAGCGACTCCCACGTCATCCCGGCGTCCGCGAGCACCCGTGCGGCGTCCGGCCGGTCCAGCAGCGCGCGGCGCTCGCCCGCCGGCAGCGCCAGCAGCTCCGCGCGCGCCCGCAGCACCGCCAGCGACGCCGGGACGTCGCCGCCGCGGCCGTGCCGGCGGTCGATCGCGTGCCGGAACAGCTCGCCCTGCCGCGGCGTGGCCGGGCGCGGATGGGTGAGCTCCAGCACGTCGCCGAACCGGACCGCGCCGCCGTCGTGCTTGATCAGGGCGCGCTCGTCGTAGAGGCGGCGGACGGCGTCGCCGACGCCGCGCTTGACCGGCTTCGGCAGCGCCCGCCCGTACCGGCCGTGCCAGTACGCCAGCAGCTCGCCGGGCTCGTCCGCGCGGCGCAGCGCCGCGTCGACGAGCGCCCGGTTCCCGCCGTGCAGCTCCCCGCACAGCCGCGCCATGACGCCCTCGGCCGCCGCGACCACGCTCGCCGACCGCATCCCGGCCGAGTCGCGCAGCCAGCCGACCATGCGGACGAGCCAGTCGACGTCGTGGAGCGCGACCTCGCCGACCAGCGTGCGGAAACGCGCGTCACGGTCGCCGGCCTCCTCATAAAAGGTCTGCTCGCCCACCATGTGGGAGACCGCGAGAAGAAAAAGCTCGCTCTTGGTGTCCCGCGCGTATCCGGGGGCGCCCTCGTAGGTGCGGGCGCGCGGGGAAGCGTAGGACGTGACCGCGCTGAGCGCGCCGGACAGTCGGGGGCGGTTGAACTTGGCCATGGCGGCACCTCGTCAAGGAATGAAGAAATGGTGCGCCCGAGATCAGGTCGGCTGCGGTCCAAAACGCTCTAGGCCGCTAAGCTACCCCTCCCCGAAGGAGGGGACGGGATTCGAACCCGCGTCTTTCCTTTTGCAGAGGAAGTAACCGCTGCCTGCGCACCGGGCGCACCATTGCCCATAGATTGCCGGTGCACGGGAAAAGCGGCAACCGGATTAACGCCGGGTCGCCCACAGGACGACCAGCACGATGACGCCGATGTACAGCACGGTCGCCACTGCCAGGATCGACCACGTCCACATGACGAACAGCCGGGACCGGTCCGGGTCGGCCGTGGCGTTGCGGATGGCCAGGACCGAGGTGACCGCGGCCGGGGCGGCCAGCACGTTGTACAGCATGAGGATCGACACGTAGCTGGCGATCAGGCCGCCGAGCACCGCCGGGCGGATGCGCGGGTCCCTGGGCGGGATGCCGGGCGGCCCGTAGGCGGGGCCGGCGGGCGGGTGCTGCGGGAAGTCGTGCATGCAGGTAGGACGCGCCGGAGGGCGATCAGGTTGTGCCGGACGGCTCGTCGCCCAGTTCGGCGACGCCGGTGATGCGGTGCAGCGCGAACCGCTGGACGGCCGCGCGGGTCGCGTCGTACCCAGTCAGGAAGCCGCCCTCGACGCGGACCGGCTCCACGATGCGGCTGGAGGACTGCCCCTGCTGGTCCAGGTAGCCGATCCAGACGCGAGTGCCGCGGTCGACCGCGCCGCGCAGCAGCTCGATGGTGGCCACCGACGGGGAGCGCGGCGGCTCGCCGGGCGGGGCGTCCGCGCGCAGCCGGGCCTGCTCGGCGCCGAGCCGGGCGGCCTCGTCGCCGGCCCGCAGCGCCCGCACCGCGGCGGTGACCATGGCGGCGTCGGCGGTGTCGCCGTGCCGCAGCCGGACGATCTCGGTGGCCGGCGGCGGCTCGGCGCGCTGCGCGTCCGGCCGGGTGACGATCACGCCGCCGCCGGGGGCCTCGGCGACCGGCGCGTGGCCGAGGGCGCGCAGCCCCTCCAGCAGCTCGGTGCGCGACAGGCCCGAGGCCAGCACGGTCGGGGCGAGGCGGTGCAGCCGCAGCGTGTCGGCGCGGCGGTCGGCGAGGATCTCGTCCAGGGTGCCGGGGGAGTCGGTGCGCACGTAGGAGGTCATCGTGCCGACCCGCAGGTGGCCGTGGCGGCGCGCGACGTCCTCGATCAGGTAGGCGAGCGGCTGCGGCAGCGGCGTCGCCGAGTGCCGGGTGAGCAGCTCGGTCAGCTCGGCCGCGGTGCGGCCGGCGTCCAGCGCGCGGCGCAGCGAGGTGGGGGTGAAGCGGTAGACGGTGGCGCCGCCGGTGGACTCCACGTCGGCGGCGAGGGCGAGCTCGCGGCCGAGGCGGGTGACCAGCGGGCCGGGCGCGATCGCGGTGAGGTCGGCCTGGATGAGGATCCGGTCGACGGGCTCGGGCAGGTGCTTGTCCAGGTCGGCCTCGGGGTCGTCGCCGTCCAGCGCGGCACGGCCGAAGGGCGCCAGCTCCCCGAACCCGGTGAGGCCGAGGGCGGCGGCCTCGCGCAGCGTCCACTCCACCAGCCGGTCGCGCAGCGCGCCGCCGCGGCGCGGCTGGAGCCAGTCCAGGCGGGCCCGGACGGCGTCCGCGCCGACGGCGGCGCCGGGCGGGGCGTCGCCGAGGACCCGCAGCACGGCGTGCCGGACGGCGGAGGCGCTGCCGCGCACGACCGACTCCGACAGGGCGTTGATGAGGCGGTCGCGGTCGTCGCGTTCGCCCGACAGGCCGGCGACCCGGTCGGACTTCAGCCAGCCGCGCGCGAGCTCGCTCCAGCGGCCCGCGATGTCGCGCATGAGCCACAGGTCGTAGGCGGGGGTGGGCAGCCACTCGCCGTCCAGCTCGCCGCTGCGGGTGAGCAGCCCGGCGGCGAGCGCGGTCTCGGCGACCAGGGCGGCGTGCCACTCCTCGACGTCCAGCAGCGTCGCGGCGGCGCGCAGGTCGCGGACGGCCAGGCCGCCGCTGCGCAGCACCGGCGGCGGGTCCAGGCCCCAGCGCTCCAGCAGCTCCTCGGTGCGGCGGACGGCGCTGAACGCCTCGCCCGCGGCGGCCCGGACGGCCAGGTCCGCGCGGCGCGCCGCGGCCTCCCCGGCGGGGGCGGCGGCGAGCGGCGGCGGCGCGGCGGGCAGGTCGCGGAACAGCCGGCCGCCGCGCAGATGCAGCGCGATCTCGCGGGGCAGCGTGACGGTGCGGTCGTCCTCGGCGGCGAGCAGGCCGCGCGCCAGCAGCCGCTCGACGGGGGTGGCCGCGGTGGCGACGCTGACGGGGCGGCGGGCGTCGGCGACGCGGCCGGCGGACGGCCCCCAGGTGAGCGCCTCCAGCGCGGCCCGCGCCTCCGGCCCGGCGTCCGCGATCAGCGGCTCGGGGTCGGCGAGCAGCTCGCCGAGCCGGGTGATCAGGCCGGCCGGGTCGGTGAAGCCGCGCGGCTCCGCGCCGGCCAGGTCGGTGACGAGCACGGTGAGGCGGTCGCGCGAGTACCCGGCGAACGCCTCGGCGATCGGCGGGCCGAGCCCGGCGGGCTGCGGCAGCGACTGCCGCACCCCCGGCGCGGCCTGCGGCGGCTTCCCCCAGGCCAGGCCGTAGGCGCGCAGGGTGTCCAGCGCGGCGTCGACCTCGGCGGGCTTGGCGCCGAGCGCGGTGCGCAGCGCCTTGGCGCGGACGGGCCGGGGCAGCACCAGCAGCGCCTCCAGCGTGGCGAGCGTGAACCGGTCCAGCCGGTCCAGCGCGCGGGAGATCGCGGCGGGGGTGGCGGCGCGGGCGGCGAGCGCGGCGACGTCGGCGGGGACGGGCGTGATCAGCTCAGGCCGTGCGGACAGCAGCGCGCGCAGTTCCTCGTCCCCGCGCGCGCGCAACCAGTCCGCGTAGCTTTCCATGCCGGTTCCAACTTAACGGTGCCGCGGACCCGAACGCGCGAGCCCACCCGCGACCGCGCGTCCCGGGGACGGAACGGCGCGGCCGCGTGCCGTTGCGGGCTAGGCGGGCCGGTTCAGCCCGACCAGGCCGAGGCCGAGGCGGGCCCAGCTGGCGACGAAGCGCTTCTCGTCTATGCGGGTCGGCGGCTCGTACATCGACTCGTTGGCGAGCCAGTAGTTCACCACCGCGCCGCCGAGGATCGAGGCGATCGCGGGCCAGTCCTCGTCGGAGTCGGCGAACTCCGGCTGCGTGGAGAGCCAGGTGGCGATGCCGTCGTAGAGCGGGTTGACGATGCCCTCGCGCATCTCGGCGACCAGGTGCGGGAACTGGTCCAGGTCGCGGAACAGCACCCGGATGAGGTCCTGTTCCTCGCGCATCTTGGCCAGGCCGGCCTGGCAGGTCATCCGCAGCCGGACCTCCAGCGGGCGCTCCTCGTAGGCGGAGGCCTGCTCCAGCACGACGCTGACCTGCCGGCGGGTCCGTTCGATGTGCTCGCGGATGGCGGAGGCGAGCACCTCTTCCTTGGACCGGAAGTGCCGGTACAGGCCGCCCGCGCCGGGCGACAGGCCGGCGGCCGCCTCGATCTCGGCGACCGAGGTCGCGGCGTAGCCGCGGTCGGCGAACAGGCGCAGCGACTCGGCCACGATCCGCTCGCGCGTAGAAGTCGTCATGGTTGTGTGTTCCTCCGCAAGAACACTAAGGCATCCCGGGGCGGTGGAGGTCCTGCCCCGCGCCGGTACGCCCGAATCAGGGGGGTGCCGATGTGGCGGCGGGTTCGCCGAAGACCCGGGTGAGCAGCGGTGCGGTGTGCCACTGTGGGGGGCTCGGGTGACGACCGTGCCCGGCGGAACCAGCGGGATCCGGCGGCGAGGCCTTAGAGTGCTGTGCTTCGCGCTCTCGTGCCGGGCGGGGCGCCGTCGGAAGGGACGAGATGGCTGTCGCCGCACGGATCGAGGGGCGGGACGCCTTCCTGCCCGAGGACTTCGTCGTCCCCGAGCTGGTCGCCGGCCTGCGCTTCCGGATCCGCCCGATCACCGTGCACGACGTGGTCAAGGACTACGGCGCGGTGATGGGCAGCCTGCCCGCGCTGCGCGGCCGGTTCGGGCCCGAGTGGGGCTGGCCGGAGCACGAGTTCACCTTCGAGCAGGCGCTGATCGACGTGGCGTGGCTGCAGAAGGAGGCGCAGCTGCGGCGCTCGTTCAGCTACGTGGTGACCTCGCCGGACGAGGAGCGCCAGTTCGGCCGCATCCACGTCGCGCCGTCCGACCGCGCGGACGCCGACGCGGTGGTGGTGTTCTGGGTGCGCTCGGACGAGCCCGACGGCGCGCTGGAGAAGGAGCTGGCCGCCTTCGTCAAGGAGTGGGTCACCACGGCGTGGCCGTTCGAGAAGGTCCGCTTCCCCGGCCGCGACCTCGGCTGAGGCGGCCCCGGCCGGGGCGGGGGCGGCGGTCAGGCCAGCCGGCGGATCAGCCCGACCAGCAGCCGGCCGATCACCAGGTAGACCACGGCGGCGAGGCCGTAGTTCACCGCGACGCGCACCTTGGCGTCCGCGGGTTCGAAGACGTCCTTGAACTGCCAGGCCAGGCCGTCGGCCCAGTCGGCGATCCGGCCGACCAGCGCGTTGCCGGTGTTGGCCTCGAACGCCACGAACACGATGTGCACGGCCAGGATCAGCACGATGATCGTGGTGATGGCCGACACCACGCCGGCCAGCAGGGACACGGTGCGGCGGCGGGCCGCGGCGGCGCCGCCGGGGGCGGGCCGGCGGATGCGGGCGAGGCGGCCGGGGACGGTCTCGGTGCGGGTGCCGGTCGTCGCGGTGGTCTTGTCGGGTCGGTCTGCCATGGCGCCCTCTCTCGGGTCGGGCGAGGTGCTGCTTGGTCCTCGGTTGGGGATTTCCGGTCCCTGGTTTTTCCTGGTCATACGGTTTTTGCCGGGGGTGGTGGGTATATCCGGATCACACGGGTCGTTTCAGTCGTCCGGACACACCGGTTCCGGACAACCGCAAGCGAGACGGCCGGTGCGCAACACAAGCCCGCGCTCTCCGACTCGGATCCCGTCGCATCGCCACTACCAGGGGAGCGCGGGTTCGCGCACGTCCAGCGGATCCGTCCGGGTCTTTCCCCATACTTATCCCTTTACCCTGTAGGGCGTGCTGGACCAAGCCCCCTCGCGAATCTCCGCCCCCGGCCTCGCCGTCGGCTTCGACCTCGACCTCACCCTCGCCGACACCCGTACCGGCATCGCCGCGGTCTACCGCGCCCTGTCGGCGGAGACGGGCGTGCCGATCGACACCGACGCGGTGGTGCGCCGCATCGGCCCGCCGCTGGAGGTGGAGATCGGCTACTGGTTCCCGCCCGCCGAGGTCCCGGCGATGGTGGCCCGCTACCGCGCCATGTACGCCGACCTCGCCGTCCCGGCGACCGTGCTGATGCCCGGCGCCACCGAGGCGATCGCACAGGTTCGCGCGCGGGGCGGCCGGGTGGTGGTGGTCTCGGGCAAGAACCAGGCCGACACCGAGCGCACCGCGGCCTTCCTGGGGCTGGACGTGGACGTCGTCGTCGGCGGCCTGTTCGGGGCCGACAAGGGCGCGGCGCTGCGCGCGCACGGCGCCCTGGCCTACGTAGGCGACCACGTCGGCGACGTGGACGCCGCGCGCGCCGCCGGGGCGACGGCGGTGGGGGTGGCGACCGGGATGTTCGACTCGGCGGCGCTCGCCGACTACGGCGCCGATGTCGTGCTGCCGGATCTGCTGGCTTTCCCGGACTGGCTCGGCTCGTTCGCGGCGGGCGGCGCGGCCGCGTCCTGACCCATCCCAAGATGATCTCCGACCTGGGGAGTCGTGCCCGCGGGCCCGTTATTCGGGTGCCTTCGCGGCCGCCGCCCGATAGCTTGCGTCCGTTGGCCCGCACTGGTCGCGGGAGTCGCCGGCGTTGTCAACGCCGCTTCCCGTGGCGCTAATCTTTAGGCCAATTCACGACGAGCAGCTGAACGAGGTCTCCCGTGCCCACTGGCAAGGTCAAGTGGTACGACGCCGACAAGGGATTCGGCTTCCTCACCCGTGACGACGGCGGTGAGGTCTTCGTGCATTCCTCCGCCCTCCCCGGCGGCGCGGCGGCGCTGAAGCCGGGGCAGCGGGTCGAGTTCGGCGTGGCCGAGGGCCGGCGCGGGCAGCAGGCGCTGTCGGTGCGGGTGCTGGAGACGCTGCCGTCGGTGGAGAAGACCGTGGCCAAGCAGCGGCGCAAGAAGCCCGAGGACATGGTCGTCATCACCGAGGACCTGATCAAGCTGCTGGACGTGGTCTCCAACACCTACCGGCGCGGCAAGCACCCGGCCCCGGCCGAGGCCAAGAAGATCGCCACGGTGCTGCGCGCGGTCGCCGACGACCTGGCGGCCCCCTGACGCGGCGCTCAGCCCCCTGACGCGGCGTCGGTCGCCACGTCGGGGGCGGTGTCGGCGCGCACCGGCACGGCCCGCGTCCGGCGCGCGCCGTGCCGCAGCAGCAGCACGGCCAGCGCCAGCGTGAGCGCGCCCGCCGCGATCGCCAGCCCGGCCTGCCCGTCCGCCACGATCGACATGCCGAGCCCGACCAGCCCGCCGAGCACCCACACCAGCTGGTGCAGGGTCTCGGTGACCGCGAAGGTGGACGAGCGGACCTCTTCGCCGATCTCGCGCTGCACCACCGCGTCCATCGACAGCTTGCCGAGCGACTGGCCGAGCCCGGCGGCGAGCGCCACCAACAGCGCGGCCCACAGGCCGAACAGCACGGCGCCCGCGACGGCGGCGGCGGTCACCGCCGTCAGCGCGGCGTAGCCGATCAGGCGCGGCGCGCGCGCTTTGGCCCAGGCGCCGAGGGCGGTGCCGGCGAGGCCGCCCGCTCCCGCCGCGGCGGCCAGCAGCCCGAGCGCGGCGTCGCCGGACACCGGGTCGAAACGCTCCTGGCGCAGCAGGAACGCCAGATAGATGATCAGGAAGCCGGAGAAGGCGCGCAGCGCGGCGTTGGCCTGCATCGCCTCGGCGACGGCGGGGCCGACGCGCGGCAGCGTCCGCCACCGCCGCCGGGCCTGTTTCCCGGGCGCCGGGGCCTTCGCCTCCTCCGCGACGTCGGGGACGTCGGCGTGCCGGGGCAGCCGCACCGCGCCGACGCTGCCGAGCAGGAACACCGCGGTGCCGAGGCGCAGCAGCCACGCCGGCCCGATCCAGGCGGCCAGGCCCGCCGCGACCGGCACCACCGCCGACGCCGCGACCAGCCCGGCGAACGACGCCCGCGCGTTCGCGGTCACCAGCGTGACCCGCGCCGGCAGCACCCGGGGCGTGATCGCCGCGCGCAGCACCCCGAACGCCTTGGACAGCACCAGCACCCCGAACGCGGCGGGCAGGAACGTCACCTGGTCGCCGTGGGCGACCGCGCCCGCCATCGCCCAGCAGAGCAGCCCGCGCGCCGCGAACGTGCCGGCGACGGCGTAGCGGCTGATGTGGCGCATCCGGTCCAGCGCGGGCCCGATCAGCGGCGCGACGAGGGCGAACGGCGCCATCGTCACCAGCAGGTACAGGGCCACCTGGCCGCGCGCCTGGTCCACGTCCAGGCCGAAGAAGATCGTCCCGGCGAGGGCGACGGCGACCAGCGCGTCGCCCGCCGAGTTCAGCGCGGCGGTCTCGATCAGGGTGCCGAGGCCGCTCGATCCGGCGCCGTGCGCGTGCGTGGCGCGCCGGGCCAGCCGGGCCGCGCCGCGCGTCCCGGCGCGCACGCGCGCGCAGGCCCGGTACACCGGGCCGAGCCGTTCCCGCAGGTCCATCCGGCCTCCCTTCCGGGCCCTTGATCGAAGATACGTTCCCGGCGGGCGGGCCGCCTCACCCCGCCTTGACCGTGCTGTGGGCGTTCAGGGGGAGGCGGGGTGCGCGGACACGTCCTTCCATGGGCGAGAATTGACATGTGAGCCCACTCCGTCAGACCAGCCCCGCGCGCCGCACCCGCACACCCGCCGTCGACCCCGCCTGCGCCGGGGCCGTCGATCTGGCACGGGAGGCGGCCGACGAGACGGCCTGGCCGTCCAAGGCGGGCGAGCATCTCGGCCTGACCGTGGACGGCGACCGAGTGGTCACCCACTACTTCGAGTGCCTGGACCAGGCCTATGTCGGGTGGCGCTGGGCGGTGACGGTGGCGCGGGCGGCGCGCGCCCGCAACGTCACCGTCGACGAGGTCGTGCTGCTGCCCGGCGACCGGGCGCTGCTGGCCCCGGCGTGGGTGCCGTGGCTGGAGCGGCTGCGGCCGGGCGACCTCGGCCCCGGCGACCTGCTGCCGACCCCGGCCGACGACCCGCGGCTCGTCCCCGGCTTCACCGAGGTCAGCGACGCCACCGACGTGCAGCTGCAGTGGGAGCTCGGCCTCGGCCGGGTCCGGGTGATGTCGCAGGAGGGCCGCGACGAGGCCGCGGCGCGCTGGTACGAGGGCGTCGCCGGGCCGCGCGCCCCGATCGCGATGTCGGCCCCGGCGCACTGCGCCACCTGCGGCTTCTACCTGCCGCTCGCCGGCGGGCTGCGGCAGGTGTTCGGGGTGTGCGCCAACGAGTACGCGCCCGACGACGGCCGGGTGGTGTCGGCGGACCACGGCTGCGGCGCGCACTCGGAGGCCGTGGTGATCCCGCCCGCCTCCGAGCACGGCCCGCCGGTGCTGGACGAGCTGGACTACGAGATCGTCTCCACCGGCCCGATCGCCGATCCGGCGGCCGACGAAGCCCTCGGGCACAGCTGACCGCCCCGGTGGCGCTGCGGGCGGACCTGATCCGCGAACGGGTCCTGCGGGCGTGGGCGGACTCGCCCGCGCGGTTCCGCGAGGACGCCAACACCGAAGAGGACCACGCGCTCGGCGGCTACCGCGACCGGGTCGTGGTCGAGCTGGCGCAGAACGCCGCCGACGCCGCCGTCCGGGCCGGAGGACCGAGGCGCCCGGAGCCTGCGACGCGTCCCGGTGTTGGGGATGTCCCCCAGGGAAGCGGGGGGCCGAGGGGCCCGGAGCTTGCGACGCCCCTCGGTGTTGGGGGTGCCCCCCAAGGAAGCGGGGGGCCAGGGCGCCCGGAGCTTGCGACGCGCCTCGGTGTTGGGGGTGCCCCTCAAGGAAGCGGGGGGCCGAGGGGCCCGGAGCCTGCGACGCGCCTCGGCGTTGGGGGTGTCCCCCAAGGAAGCGGGGGGCCGAGGGGCCCGGAGCTTGCGACGCGCCGAGGTATTGGGGGTGCCCCCCAAGGAAGCGGAGCGCCGGGGCGGCTCCGGCTGGAGCTGTCCGGGAACCGGCTGAGCGCCTTCAACACCGGCGCGCCGCTGGACGCCGCCGGGGTCGAGGCGTTGTCGACGCTGCGCGCGTCGGCCAAACGCGACGACTCGGCCGCGGTGGGGCGTTTCGGCGTGGGGTTCGCCGCCGTCGTGGCGGTGAGCGACGAGCCGTCCATCGCCTCGGCGTCCGGCGGAGTCCAGTGGTCGGCCGAGCGCGCGCGCGAGCTGGTCCGTGAAATACCCGGGCTGGCCGAGGAGCTGACGCGTCGCAACGGCCAGGTTCCGCTGCTGCGCCTGCCGTTCGAAATCGATCCTCCGGAGCTTCCGGAGGGCTTCGCGACCGTCGTCCGCCTTCCGCTGCGCGACGACGCGGCCGTCCAGCAGGTGCGTCGGCAGCTCGACGAGGTCGGCCCGGCGCTGCTGCTGGCGCTCCCGGCGCTGGAATCCATCGAGATCGACGTTGACGGCGTCACCCGCACGGTTTCCCTGGCCGACGGCGAATGGCATACGGCAGAGGCGCACGGCGACGTGCCCGCCGAGCTGCTCGCCGACCGGCCCACCGAGGAGCGCGCGCGCTCCACCTGGCAGGTGCGGTGGACGCTGCCGCTGCCCGACGGCACACCGGCCGTCCTGCACGCCCCGACGCCCAGCGACGAGCGCCTCGACCTGCCCGCGCTGCTGATCGCCTCGTTCCCTCTCGCGCCCGACCGCCGCCACGTCGCGCCCGGCCCGCTGACCGACTTCCTGATCGAGCGCGCCGCCGAGACCTATGTCCGGCTGCTGAGCGAGCTGCCCGCCGCGCCCGCCGTCCTGGACCTGGTCCCCGCCGGTATCGCCGCCGGGGAGCTCGACGCCCGCCTGCGCCGCGCGATCATGGCGCTGCTGCCCGAGGCGCCGCTGCTGCCGGGCCGGCTGCGCGGCCGCGACGCCACCGTCGTGGACGCGCCCGCCGCCTTCGTGGAGTACCTCGGCGACGTGCTGCCCGGCCTCGTGCCGCCCGCCTGGCCGGCCCGCCACCCGGCGCTGACCGCCCTCGGCGTGCGCCGCATGGAGCTGGCCGACGTCGTGGACGCCCTCGCCGCCCTCGACCGCGAACCCGCCTGGTGGCACGGCCTCTACGACGCCCTCGGCGCCGCCTCCATCGAGGGGCTCGGCGCGCTGCCGGTCCCGCTCGCCTCGGACCGGCTGGTGCGCGGCCCGCGCGGGCTGCTGATCGCCGACGAGATCGACCCGGCGCCGCTGGAGCCGCTCGGGCTGCGCTTCGTCCACCCCGAGGCGGTGCACCCGCTGCTGTCGCGGCTCGGCGCCCTGGACGCCGGGCCCCGCGCGATCCTGGCCGACCCGGCCGTCCGCGCCGCCGCCGAGGACTCCTTCGACGCCGACGACCCCGCCGAGATCGCCGAGGCGGTCCTCGGCCTGGTCGCCGCCGCGCACCTGGACCCCGGCGACGAGCCGTGGCTGGCCGAGCTGGCCCTGCCCGGCGCCGACGGCGAGCTGTACGCGGCGGGCGAGCTGCTGCTGCCGGGCAGCCCGCTGCGCGAGATCATGGCCGATGACGCGCCGTTCGGCGTCGTCCCGGGCGACCTGCTGGAACGCTGGGGCGCCGACGCCCTCACCGCCGCCGGCGTGCTCGACGGGTTCGCGCTCGTGCGCGGCGAGGACGTCGACCTGACCGGCCTCGCCGACCAGGCCGAGTCGTTCCACCTCGACGACGAGGACCGCTGGGCCGAGGAGGTCCTGGACCGGCTCGGCATGCAGGAGCTGCCGCCGCTGCTGCCGGAGTTCCAGGCCGTCCGCGACCTGGAGCTCGTCGCGGACTGGCCCGCCGCGCTGCGCCTCCTCGCCGAGCCGCCGCTGCGCGCCGCCGTCGTCGAGCCCGCCTACGCCTCGCTGCACGGCGGGCGCCGCGCCGCCGTCCCCTCCTACACCGCGTGGTGGCTGCGCCGGCACCCGATCCTGGACGGCCGCCACCCCGCCGAGTTCCGGCTGCCCGGCGAGGACGACCTGCTCGCCGGCCTCTACGACCCCGCCCCCGAGGGCCTGGACGAGCAGTTGCTGCTCGCGCTCGGCGTGCGGACCTCGCTGGACGGCCTGCTGCGCGAGCCCGGCGGCGCCGCTGAACTGCTGGACCGCCTGGGCGACCCCGGCCGGGCCGTCACCCGCGAACGCCTCGGCGCGCTGTGGACGGCCCTCGCCGAAACCCCGGACCTGCGGCTGGACCCGCCCGCCCGCGTCCGCGCGATCGTGGACGGCGTCGTGGAGGTCGTCGACGCGGCCGACGCGCTCGTCCTGGACCGCCCCGACCTGCTGCCGCTGCTCACCGGCCAGCCCCTGGTGATCCCGGCGCACGGCACCGCCGAGCACCTGGCCGAGCTGCTGGACCTGCCGCTGGCGAGCGAGGAGGTCGCCGGGGCCGTCGAGACGGCAGGGGAGAAGCGGCCGGTTCCGGACATCGTCCGCGCCGTCCTGCCCGGCGCCCCGGAGAACTACACCGCGTACGAGAGCCTCGTCGTGGACGGCGTGCCGGTCACCTGGTGGTGCGGCGGCGGTGAACCGCACGCGGCCGGCGCCGCCGGCCTGGCCCGCGCGCTGGCCTGGACCTGCGGGGCCTGGCCCGACCGGCTGCTCGCCGAGGCGGTGCTGCGCGACCCCGGCCGCCTGCCCGACCTGCTCGCCGAAGCCGACCTGGAGTGAGACCCATGCACGACGACATCGCCGGCCTGCTCGCCGAGGCGGGCCGCCTCGCGCTGCGCTGGTTCCGCGCGGACCCGGCCGCGCTCGGCACCCTGGACAAGGGCGGCCCGGGCGGCTACGACCCGGTGACCGAGGCCGACAAGGCCGTGGAGACGCTGCTGCGCGCGGGCCTGGCCGAGCGCTTCCCCGCCGACCGCGTCCTCGGCGAGGAGCAGGGCCTCACCGGCGACCCGGCGGCGCGGCGCTGCTGGGTGATCGACCCGATCGACGGGACCAAGGCGTTCGTCAGCGGCGTCCCCGCCTGGGGCATCCTGGTCGGCCTGCTGGACGGCGACCGCCCCGTCGCCGGCTGGATGCACCAGCCCTACCTCGGCGAGACGTTCGCGGCCGTCGACGGCGCCGGCACCTTCACCGGGCCCGCCGGCCGGTCACCGCTGCGCACCCGCGCCACGACCGCGCTGGGCGACGCCGTCATGTACACCACGCACCCGAGCATGTTCGCCACCGACGACGAGCGGGCGGCGTTCGAGCGGATCTCCGGCGCGGTGCGGCTGCAGCGCTTCGGCGGCGACTGCTACTCCTACTGCCTGCTCGCGCTCGGCCAGCTCGACCTGGTCGTGGAGAACCAGCTGCACTCCTACGACATCGTCCCCCTCATCCCGATCATCGAGGCGGCGGGCGGCGTGGTCACCGACCGGCAGGGCCGCACCCCGGTCGAGGGCGGCTTCGTCATCGCGGCGGCCACCCCGCAGCTGCACGCCGAGGCGCTGGCCGTTCTCGGCTAGGAGACGTTGCGGCGGGCGGCGCGCTCGGCCTCCTGCCGGGCCCGCCCGGACTGCAGGCGCGGCGTGTACCAGGACGCGAACAGGCCGATCACGATGCCGCTCACGCACACCCACAGCCACCAGCGGTCCCGGCCCGGCAGATCCAGCAGCAGCAGGACCACCAGGGCGACCGCCCAGGCGGCGGTGCCGGCGAGCGCGATCCGCACGTCGCTGGTCTGCAGCGGAGGCGGATCCGGACGGCGTTGGCGCGGCATGCGCTCAGGTTAACCGGCAAGTAGGGGCTTTTCGTCACCGCCGTCCCTGTTTTCGGCGGCCGCCCGCACCACCGCCGCCGCGAGCCGGTCGTTCTCCGGCGCCCCGCCGCCGCCGGCGTCGGGGAAGCGGCGCCGCGTGTAGCCGTAGGCGATCCCGCTGCGCGGATCGGCGAACGCCTGCGCGCCCACCGCGCCGCTGTGCCCGAAGGCGTCCGCGCCGAGGAAGGGGTACCGGACGCCCTGCGCCTCGAAGCCGAGCGCGAAGTGGTCGCGTTCCCCGGTGACCAGGTCGGTGCCCCGCCAGCGGACCTCGGCGAACTCCGCGACGGTCGCGGGCCGCAGCAGGTCGAGCGCCGCCGCGTACATGCCGGACAGTCCCCGCGCGTTGCCGACACTGCCCGACGACGCCGGGCCGAGCGCCCGCACGGCCCGGGTGTTGGCGAACGCCACCAGGTCCGTGGGCACGTTGAAGGCGATGCCGGTCAGGCTGCGCGGGTCTGGCTGCGGCCGATCGGCCAGGGAGGGGCGCACCGGGACGTACCGCCCCTCCTGCTCCGCGGGCAGCCCGAGGTAGAAGTCCAGCCCGTAGGGGGCGCGGACGCGCTCCTCGTACAGCTCCTGGATCGAGCGCCCGGTGGCCCGGCGCACCACCTCGCCGGTCAGCGCCCCGATCACGAACGCGTGGTAGCCGTAGGCCGTGCCGGGCTCCCAGAACGGCCGCTGCCCCGCCAGCCGCGCCGCGAGCAGCCGGTCGTCGGCCAGCTCCGCCACCGTGAGCCCGCCGTCGACGCCGATGACGCCGGACCGGTGCGCCAGCAGCTCGCGCAGGGTGAGCCGGTCCTTGCCCTCGGCGGCGAACTCGGGCCAGTAGCGGGCGACCCGCTCGTCCAGGTCCAGGACGCCGTCCTGCGCCAGCAGCGCGACGACCAGGTGCGCCGCGCCCTTGGCGGAGGAGTACAGGCCGTGCAGCGAGTCGCCCGTCACGCCGTCCCCGGCCCACAGGTCGACGACCAGGCGGCCGTCCACATGGACGGCGAGCTGCGCGCCCGGATCGGGCTCGGCGGCGACGACGGCGGCGAACTCCCGCCGGACCTGCTCGTACCCCCGCGCGACGGTGCCGTTGACGCGCATCACTCCACCGTCCCTTCCTCGGCGCTGACCAGCGAGCCGATGGCCGCGAAGAACGCGCCGATGCCGGGCAGGTTGGCGCCCTTGGCGCGGGAGGCGGCGAAGTCCTCGGGCGTGCGCCAGCGCACGATGTCCAGCCATTCGCCGCCGGGGAGCCGCACCAGCTCGGCGCCGAGGAAGCCCGCGCGGTCGGCGCGGAAGTCGGCCAGCATGCGCGGCCGGGCGGCCAGCAGGGCCTCGGTCTGCTCGGGGGCCACCGTGAAACGGGTCAGCTCGACGGTCGTCATCGTCGTCTCCTTCTCGTCGACCGATGATCGAGACGATATAGTCACCTCTGGATACAGTCAAGATAGGTGACCAAATGGAGGCGGCATGCGGCGCAGCGAACGCAAGCGAACGGATCCGGACCTCGGCGTCCTCACGGCGCGGCTGCTGTTCGCCGTCCAGCAGGAGCTCTTCGAGACCCTCGCCGAGCAGGGGCACGCCGACCTGCGCGCCCAGCACGGCGCCGTCCTCGCCTACCTGGACGAGGAGGGCAGCCGCGCCACCGACCTCGCCCGCCGCTCGGGCCAGCACAAGCAGGTCGTCGGCAAGCTGCTCGACGAGCTGGAAGCGCTCGGCTACGTCGAGCGCCGCCCCGACCCGGCCGACCGCCGCGCCAAGCTCATCGTCCCGACGGCCCGCGGGCTCGACCAGATGCGCCGCTCGGACGCCATCCTCGCCGCCATCGAGGAACGCCACGCGCGGGCCGTCGGCGCGGCGGAGTACGCCGGGTTCAAGGACGTCTTCCGCCGCCTCGCCGACCGGCAGCGCGCCTGGCGGGACGAGGCCGGCCCGGCGTAGCCCGTCACTCCCGGGGGAGGGTGGCGTCGGGCTTGTGCCCGGCCTCGGCCTGCCTGATGCGCTTGACGAACATGCCGGCGGTCTGGGGCAGCGTCACCTCGTAGCCGCCGCGCTCCACGATCACCGTCGCGACGACCGCGCCGACGTGCGTGGTGAGGTAGTAGCCCTTCAGGCCGCCCGCCGTGCGCGCGTAGGCGTGGCTGCCCTCGCCGAACGTCCCCTCCGCCTTCAGGGGCTCGTACCCGGCGAACCTGGCGGCCTGCTGCCGGTAGTGCTCGTCGGCGTCGGCCTTGGCGCCGAAGGTGGTCATCTGGAAGGTGACGGTGAGCCCGTTGTTCAGCCGCCACTTGACGTGGCCGAACCAGCGGCCCTTGCACTGCTGGTCGCTGGGGCAGCCCAGGTGGCCCGAGGCGCCGGTGACGCCCGCCGTCACCGGCTCCCACGCGCCCATCGCATAGCGGTCGGGAAGCGCCTGCCGCACCTGCTGTGCGGTGAGCCCCGCCTCCGGCCGGGCCGCGCCCGCGCCGGAGGAGGGCGCCGCGGAGGCCGCACGGGTCTGCTCCGGCCCCTGCTCCGCCGCCGGCCCGCACGCCGTCAGCGCACCGGCCGCCACCGCCGCCACCACGTATCCGAACCGCATCCGCACCCCTTCGATGATCAAACCGGGGAGCAGCGTAACGGTGCCGCCCGGCCCGGGAACCCGGGGGTGGTGAGCCGCCGGCCCGACGAGGTGATCATCAGGGCCTCGTGGCCGGCCAGGTGCTCCAGCGCCGCCGGACCCCGCGCCGCGGCGGCGGTGGCGTGCACGTCGGCCCACAGCAGGTCAGGGCCGACGACGGTGACGGCCCGGACCGGCGTGGCGGCCCGGCCGGTGAACGGGTCGACGATGTGGGCGCCCCGGTGCGCGCTGCCCGACGTCGCCACCGCGCCGTCGCACAGGGGGACCACGCCGAGGAGCCGGCCCGGGTCCGCGGGGTCCTCGACGCCGATCCGCCACGGCGGCCCGCCGGCGGGCGTGCGCACCAGGACGTCGCCGCCGGCGTTGAGGCACCAGCCGTACCCGTCCAGGCCGGCCAGATGCCGGGCGGCCCGCTGCACCGCCCACCCCTTGACCAGCCCGGACGGGTCATAACGGGGCCGGCCGGTGCGCGGGTCGGGCAGCCCGGCCGGGTCGAACCAGCCGCCGGTGCGCTCCCGGGCCCGCTCGCACAGCTCCACGACCCGCGCCAGGTCCGCGTCCGCGTCGCCCAGGCACAGCTCGCCGCGCTCCCACCGCGACAGGTCGCTGCCGTCGCGGTAGGGGCTGAGGACGGCGTCGGCGCGGCGCAGCTCGGCGAACACCCGCGCGACGCCCTCCGCCACGGGCGCGGCGCCCGGGTCGGCGCCGCGCACGTGGACGCTGACCGGCAGCCCCATGATCTGCTCGACCCACGCGCGGCGCGCGGTCACGACAGGTGGGCGGCGTCGAGGGCGGCCTGCAGCGACCGCCGGTAGCCGTCGCTGGTGACGGTCGCGCCGGAGACGGTGTCGATCTCGGCGCTCTGGGCGTCCAGGACCTCCTGCCGCAGGACGGGCAGCGCGGCGGCGTTGATCTCCTCGTCGCGGTGGTTGCCGTCGGGCCGGACCGGCACCGCCACATCGACGATCT
Organism: Actinomadura macrotermitis; assembly: GCF_009604375.1. Classification (GTDB taxonomy): domain Bacteria; phylum Actinomycetota; class Actinomycetes; order Streptosporangiales; family Streptosporangiaceae; genus Spirillospora; species Spirillospora macrotermitis. The sequence goes on along the minus strand of NZ_WEGH01000008.1, from coordinate 4,243 downwards.
TCCCGCCGGACACGGTGACGGTGACCTGCACCGGCCCCCACCGGGTCTGCGCGACCGAGCCCTTGTAGGTCGCCTGGCCCGCCGCCGCCGGCGGACTGCTCGAAGCGACGACGGGCGCGGCGCTGTTCGTCGAGGTGCGGTAGCTGAACAGCAGCACCAGCGCCGACACCGTCGACAACAGCCACAGGGTGATTCTTCGCATCGTCGCTTCCCTCGGGTTACCAGGCGAACTGTTCGGTGTGCAGGCGGTCGGCGCGGACGCCCGCCGACCGCGCGGCTTCACGCACCGCGGCGGTCCAGCCGTCCGGGCCGCAGACGAAGACGTGCGCGTCCGAGACGGCGGGGACGGCCTGCCGCAGCGCCTCGGCATCGCCGAGATGAGCCAGCGTGCGCGGCAGCCACGACGGCCGGTCGGCGCGCGGCCCGAGCACCGGGACGACCCGCACCCCGCGCTCCCCGGCCAGCCGATCCAGCTCCGCACCGAACGCCAGCTCCCGCTCATCGCGCACCCGGTAGAGCAGCGTGGCGTCACCGGGGCCGTAGGGCAGGTCCCACAGCAGGGCCAGCAGCGGCGTGATGCCGACCCCGCAGGCCAGCATCACCAGCGGGCCGCCCGAATACGTCTCGCCGGTCAGCTTCCCGTAGGGACCCTCGATCAGCGCCCGCGTGCCGGGGCGCAGCGCCGCGACCCGGGCGCTGCCGTCGCCCAGGTCCTTCACGGTGACGCGCACCAGATCACCGCGCGGGGTACCCGACAGCGAGTACGGATGCGCCCGCGACCAGCCGGGCCCGTCCAGGAAGCGCCACAGGAAGAACTGGCCCGCCCGGACCGGCAGCTCGTCCAGCCGGCGCCCGCGCAGATAGACCGAGGTGAGGCCGGGCCCCTCGGGCACGACATGGCTGACCGCCAGGCGGTGCCGCAGGTTGCGCCGGACCGGCGCCCCGACCCGCCACACCAGTACCGCGCCGGCCGCCACCACGTACAACGTCCACCAGTACGCCCGCGCGAGCGCGGAACCGGCGAAGTCCGCACCGGCCCACACCTGGTGCGGCAGCGCCAACCCCACGCCCAGGTAGGCGTACAGGTGCAGCAGATGCCAGGACTCGTAGCGCAGCCGCCGCCGGGCCGCCCGCAGCGAGGTGACGACGACCATGACCAGCGCGGCACTGCCGGCGGCGGCCAGCAGCATCCCCGGATAGGAGACGAGCATGTCCCACACCTCGGCGACCACATTCGTACGGGCTTCCCCGGCGTAACCGGCCACGATCAGCACGATGTGCAGCAGCATCAGGTGGAACGAGACGAAGCCCGTCCACCGGTGCCAACGGGCCAGGCGGTCCTGCCCGAAAGCCCGCTCCACCAGCGGAATCCGCGCCAGCAACAGCACCTGCAGCAGCAGCAGGTCCGACGCCAGCAGCCCCGACAACCGGCCCGCCGACGACACCGCCTCCCAGCCGCCGCCCACCACCTGCTGCACACCTCGGTCATGCACCCACAAGGCCGCGACGACCAGCAGGCTCAGTCCCGCGCCAACACCGGCCGCATCGGCCCACCAGCGGGGAGCCGGCCGGCGGCCATAAGGACGGGAATCGACGGTGATGGTCACGCACACCACTGTCAGCGAACTTCATGAAAGCGCGGCCCGCCGTCCCTGAGAATTGCATGAGAAGCCGGCCGGGCAGGACCATCCCCGCAGCTCAGACCATGTGCGGCGCGCCGTCCGGACGCCACTCGCAGGGCGACGGGACCCCGCCAGGCACGCGGCATGGCCCGCCGCTGTCGGTGCCGGCGGCCATGATGACCGGATGGATGATCTGGAGTTCCTTCGGCGCGAGTTCGCAGCCGAAGAGGGGAGCTTCCTCGCCGGGCTCCGCCCGGACATGGTCTGGGACAAGGCGGCCTTCACCCGGCTGGAGCAGGCGATGCGGCGCGTGTGCGCCGCCTACGAAGGCCACGACGAACTTCCCCGCTGGCTCGTCGAGGGATTCTGGGCATGCTCCGACGGGGTACGCGACTGGACCGGCCATCCCGCCTTTCCCCGCCCGGCACCCGAGGACTACTACAACAACGCCATCGAGCGGCTCTTCGACCTCCAGTACTGGTTCGTGATGGGCGAATCGCCCTACCTCCCGGGCACGCCCTGGGAGGAGCTCTGACCCGGTCGTGTGCCGGCGGCGCTGCGCGTGGAGGCCGCTCACACCGCTTCGATCTCGACAGCGCGGGAGATCTTCGCCGAAGCCGCCATCAGCGGCGCGCTCGTCGCCGGACGGCTCGACCTGGCCATCGCGCACGGGTGGCCATGCCCTCGGTCGGCACCAGGGCAGGCCGCGGGGGCCGACGGTGCCGGCGAGCCGGCCGGCCTGGGAGATCCGTGGTGACCGCTGAGAACCCAGCGAACCGGCGTCACGATCGGGCAGATACGCGGATCGACGGCCGGGAGGAGCCGGTCTGCAGGAGAAGGGTTCTCACAGGTCAGTGGCGACTTCACCGGGGCTGCCGTCCGGATTCTTAAGGGCGGCGACCGTAAGGTGGCGATCATGCCGATTTTTCCGTCCGACGCGCCGTTGCGGCTTGGCTGGCCGCAGCGCTTTCACGCCGTGCACCGGGGCCGCGAGTTCCGGGCGTCGTCCGACGAACTGGCGGCCGAGGCGGTGCTGGAGCCGGTCACGGAGCCCGGTGCGCCCGGCGCCCCGGTGCGGGCGGACGGACCAGGGCTGCGCGTCGATCCGGCGGAACTGGACTCCTGGACCCGCGACTGGATCACCTTCCGCTGGCGCGGCGAGCCCTTCGTCTACCGAAGCCACGACCAGACAGCGGGCGTGGTGGCCGGCGACTACACCGGCGGCGACCAGGCCTTCGCCGACGCGCACCTGCACCGGTACGGCGAGAACAGCATCGGCTACGTCCCGCTCGATGAGATCACCGACCTGAGCCAGGAGCAGGAGGACCTGCTGGCGATCCGCGCGACCGAGGCCCGGGCCCTGGAGAGCCTGGGCCCCTTCACCGGAGACCGCACCTACCTCGACCGGGGCGAGGAGTTCGAGCCGTACGCGCTGGACGGCCTCTGGGTGAAATGCCGCTACCTGGGCCGCAACTACTTCGTCTGGGCCCACTGGGTCCTGCAGACCGAGTCCTCCCCGGACGGCGGCACGACCGGCTTCGTCCACGTCCGCCCTTCCACCCTCCTTGACACGCTCCAGCCCCGATCAGAGGCGTGAGCACTCCGGCGGCTCAGCGGAGAAGAACCGGGCCACCGGGGCGAGCGCACCGCCCTGCGCGGAGACGTCCAGACGCCGAGATGTGACGGTGGGCACCGGCTCCGCCGCACCGGAGTACGCCTGCGAGGGCGAGGTCAGCGGACGGGATACGCGTCAGTCGTCCCCGCTGCCGAAGCAGGCCGGGCAGTCCGCCTCGGCGTAGGTCCGCGCGGTGACGACGACGCCGGCGCCCAGGCAGACCCGGCACAACCCCGAGTCGCGCACGGCCGGATGGTCGGAGATCGGCGGCAGCGGCCCGCGCGGCTCGTCGGCATGGAACGGAGGCCGCGGCCCCTGCGCGCTCGGACGACCGGCCCCCTCGCACACCCAGCACTTCACCGAGGACCAGTAACCGTCCCGTCGGATGAAGGCGACCTCGCCCCGGCCTTTGCACTGGGCGCAGGACGATCCGTTCCAGGGGTCGGCCACTGTTCCACCTCACCACTGAGATCCGCCCGATTTCTGCACAAGAGCTTAGGAAGCAGACCCCCGGCCGTGGAAGGTCTCACCGCAACCCAGAGACGGGTCTGGCCGGAACCGGCGTCCAGCTGTACGGGGAAGCCCCTGAGATGGACGGGACCGCCGAGAGCGGCCGGGACGGAGCACGAGCCCAGGAACACAGGCGGCGGCGTAGCCGTTGAACCCTGTACGAGGACGCTTCTGAGCGCAGCCGCCTGCCGTGGGCCCCGGGTCCGTGGCCAGGCAACTTGACGTCTGCGCGGAGAGCGCGTAAGTTATCTCCTTGTCCCCGGAGGGATGCAGGACGCCGTTGGTGGTGGCCGGCCCGTGGGGAACCCTCACTGTCTCAACCGACACGGATTTCGCCGTGCCTGTTGTGCTGTGCCGGGACCGGAAAAAGCCCGATTTTGCGAAACGGGCCGGATCTGGTGAAATAGCGACACCGCTCCGAAAGGCGCCGCGAAAGCGAACGCCGGCCGGGACGGATCAGGGAAAAGCCGGTGAAATTGACAGACCGGCCGGAACT
>NZ_WEGH01000007.1 GCF_009604375.1 Actinomadura macrotermitis | reverse complement strand
GCTCACGTGTTACTCACCCGTTCGCCGCTCGAGTACCCCCGAAGGGGCCTTTCCGCTCGACTTGCATGTGTTAAGCACGCCGCCAGCGTTCGTCCTGAGCCAGGATCAAACTCTCCATTAAGGTCCATCGCGACGACCCCAGGGGGCGAACCCCAGAACCGCCAAACCTTGAAAGGATCGAAATCCCAGCAAATGCGACCACCGCTACAGTGGCCGACTTGCCTCAAAGAAATCCCTGCCAACCATCCCGAAGGACAGCCGGCACGGGGTGATCGAGTCTGTGCTCGATCGTTAAAGGCACTGGCTTTTAACACGCTGTTGAGTTCTCAAGAAACGGACACCCACCGCGCCCGACCTACTTCCGCAGGTCCAAGCTCCGGGGCAACTCTTCAAGCTTATCCGATTCGTCCGATTTGTTCAACTTCGGGCGTTTCGGTCTCCATCGGGTTCAGGGCGTGAGAATTCCCGCCCGTCCTGCCTGTGGAGTTCCCCCGGGGCCGGCCGCCTCGTTCGGCGTCCCGCTCCCCCGTAGGGCAGGTAGAACATTAGGTCGCTCCCGCAGGACCGTCAAATCGGGCTCACCGCCCCTTGAAACCTCCGCTGACCAGCGGTTTCAAGGGGATGAACACCGGGTTAAGGCTTCTCCCGTGACGCCACTGTGACGTGGATCTACCTAAGTTTTCCCGTTCGATGGCCGATGCCCGTCCGGAGCGGTCCGGACGGGCACCTCAGGCCACGCGCTCAGGGACGGACGACCTCGACGCCGCCGATGTTGCGCTTGCCGCGCCGCAGCACCAGGAAGCGCCCCTGCAGCAGGTCCTCCGCCGCCGGCACCGCCTCCTCGGACTCCACCTTGGCGTTGTTCAGGTAGGCCCCGCCCTGGGCGATCGTCCGCCGGGCCTCCGACTTGCTCTTGCAGAGGCCCGAGGACGCCAGGAGGTCGGCCACCGGCGGCAGTTCGCCGGGGGCGAGCTCGACGCGGGGCACCTCGGCGAGGGCGGCCCGCAGGGTGCGCTCGTCCAGCTCCTCCAGGGAGCCCTGGCCGAACAGGGCGCGGGAGGCCGCGATGACGCGGGCGGTCTCGTCGGCGCCGTGGACCAGGGTCGTCATCTCCTCGGCCAGCGCGCGCTGCGGCGTGCGTGCCGCGGGCCGCTCGGCGCCCTCCTTCAGCAGCGCCTCGATCTCCTCGCGGGAGCGGAAGGAGAAGACCTTGAGGAACTTGTCCACGTCCCGGTCGTCGGCGTTGATCCAGAACTGGTAGAAGGCGTAGGGCGAGGTCAGCTCGGGGTCGAGCCAGTAGGTCTCGCCGCCCGCGGTCTTGCCGAACTTGGTCCCGTCGGCCTTGGTGAGCAGCGGCGTCGTCAGGGCGTGCGCGCTGCCGCCCTCGGCGCGGCGGATGAGGTCGACGCCCGCGGTGAGGTTGCCCCACTGGTCGCTGCCGCCGGTCTGCAGGACGCAGCCGTAGCGGCGGTACAGCTCCAGGAAGTCCATGGACTGCAGCAGGACGTAGCTGAACTCGGTGTAGCTGATCCCGGTGGTGTCGAGGCGGCTCTTGACGGTGTCGCGGGCCAGCATCTTGTTGACCGGGAAGTGCTTGCCGATGTCGCGCAGGAACTCGATGGCCGTCATCGGGCCGGTCCAGTCCAGGTTGCTGACCATGGTGGCGCCGGTCGGGCCGTCGTCGAAGTCCAGGTAGCGCGAGACCTGGCCGCGGATGCGCTCGACCCAGCCGGCGACGGTCTCGGCGGAGTTCAGGACGCGTTCGGCGCTCTTGCCGCTCGGGTCGCCGATGAGCCCGGTCGCACCGCCGACCAGGCCGATGGGCCGGTGGCCGGCCTGCTGGAAGCGGCGCAGGGTGAGGATCTGGATGAGGTTGCCGAGGTGCAGCGACGGCGCCGTCGGGTCGAACCCGCAATAGAGCGTGACCGGCCCCGCGGCGAGCAGCGCTCGCAGTTCACCCTGATCAGTGGACTGCGCGATCAGATCGCGCCAGGCGAGATCGTCCAGGATGTCGGTCACGTTCTTCCTCGTCTCCGGCTTGCTTCGGGTACGTCCATCAGGGTGCCCGATGGAACGGCGTCAACGGTAACGGTATTCGGGCGGCTCACCGGCCGTACATGAAGGCGCGCGCCGGGACGAACACCTCGTGCCCGGAGGCGAAGCGCAGCCGGACGCCCTCGGGCCGCCAGTCGGCGCCGGCGAGGACGGGCCGGCTGTCGAGCACTTCCAGCTCGACCAGGTGGCCGTAGGTGAGGCCGGGGTCGTGGCCGACGACCAGCTCGTAGGGGCGGTGGCGGCCGAAGACCCCGGTGCGCGCCTCGAACACCCCGGCGTAGTGGACCGACTCGTCGGGGTAGGCGATCGTCGCGGGCTGGACGGCCTTGCCGATCAGCTTGCGGTCGGTGGTCTGCGCGTCGGCCCAGAGGGCGAGGGTCGTCAGCAGGGTCGCGGTCACCAGGCCGATGACCAGGCCGGCGAGGCGCTCAGGCACGGCCGGCCGGCCGGCGCTTGCGGGGCACGTGCTCGCGGTAGGGCGAGACGGAGGGGTCGCCGTCGATCCAGAACCGCCAGGGGGTGTCCTTGGCGGAGCTGACGCCGGTGCGCGGCCCGGTGCGCACGGTGGCGGGGTCGGCGGGGACGCCGTCCAGGATGCGCAGGGTGGAGGCGGGGTCGCAGACGTCCAGGCCGTTGTGCTCGCGGACGATGGCGAGGGCCTGGCAGAGGCGCGCGGGCCCGCGCGCCAGGTCGCGGACGCTGGAGCGGGGCCGGCGGGCCTGCGCCAGGTCCTGCCCGGCGACGATCTCGCCGGCGCGCAGCAGGACGGCCGAGGACATGCCGTCCGGGCCGCAGACCAGATTCACGCAGAAGTGCATGCCGTAGGTGAAGTACACGTAGGCGTGGCCGGGCGGCCCCCACATGACGTCGTTGCGCGGGGTGCGCCCCCGGTAGGAGTGGGACGCCGGGTCGAGCGGGCCCGCGTAGGCCTCGACCTCGGTGAGCCGCACCGCGGCCTCGCCCTCGGGCGTGGCGTGGACGAGGACGCGGCCGAGCAGGGCCGGGGCGACCTCGTCGACGGGGCGGTCGAAGAAGTCGCGAGGCAGGGGTGTCGCGGTCATGGTCCTCCACCTGGGGGTCGCCGGACGATCACGGTACCGTCCGGCGCCCCCGGCCGGGTCAGGACTCGTTGCCCGCCGCCCACGCGGCGTGCTCGTTGACCTGGGCGCGCAGCGACTCCAGCTGCTCGCGGACGCGCTCGGGCGCGGTGCCGCCGTAGGCCTTGCGGGAGGCCAGCGCGCCCTTGACGTTCAGCACCTCGCGGACGTCGGGGGTGAGGTGCGGCGACACCTTGCCGAGCTCCTCGTCGGTGAGGTCGTCGAAGTCCTTGTCGTTGACCTGGCACCACACGACCAGGTGGCCGACGACCTCGTGCGCGTCGCGGAACGCCACGCCGCGGCGCACCAGCAGCTCGGCGAGGTCGGTGGCGAGCGCGAAGCCGTCGGGGGCCAGCGCCTCCAGCCGCTCGGTGTTGACGCGCATGGTGGCGATGAGGCCGGACATGGCGGGCAGCACCAGCAGCAGGGTCTCGACGGCGTCGAAGGCGCCCTCCTTGTCCTCCTGCAGGTCGCGGTTGTAGGTGAGCGGCAGGCCCTTGAGGGTGGTGAGCAGCGCGACCAGGTGGCCGATGAGGCGGCCGGCCTTGCCGCGGGCCAGCTCGGCGACGTCGGGGTTCTTCTTCTGCGGCATGATCGACGACCCGGTGGCGTAGGTGTCGTCCATCTCGATCCAGCGGAACTCCTGCGAGGCCCACAGCACGACCTCTTCGCCGAGCCGCGACAGGTGCACGCCGACGAGGGCGGCCGCGAACAGGAACTCGGCGACGAAGTCGCGGTCGCTGACGGCGTCCATGGAGTTGGGCGCGGCGGCGTCGAAGCCGAGCTCGGCGGCGGTGGCCTGCGGGTCCAGCGGCAGCGAGGAGCCGGCGAGGGCGCCCGAGCCGAGCGGGGACACCGAGGCGCGCCTGTCCCAGTCGCGCAGCCGGGAGATGTCGCGGGTGAGCGGCTGGACGTGCGCGAGCAGCTGGTGCGAGAACAGCACCGGCTGGGCGTGCTGCAGGTGGGTCATGCCGGGCGCGGCGACGCCGAGGTTGTGCTCGGCCTGCGCGATGAGGGCGGTCTCCAGCTCGACCAGGCGGCTGACGATCTGCCGGGCGTGGTCGCGCAGGTACAGCCGCAGGTCGGTGGCGACCTGGTCGTTGCGGCTGCGGCCGGCGCGCAGCTTGCCGCCGAGGGCGCCGAGGCGCTCCAGCAGGCCGCGCTCCAGGGCGGTGTGCACGTCCTCGTCGGCGACGGTGGGGCGGAACTCGCCCGAGCGGCACGCCTCCTCCAGGTCGTCGAGGGCGCCGAGCATGCGCGTCAGTTCGTCGTCGGTCAGCAGCCCCGCCCGGTTGAGGACGCGAGCGTGCGCGCGCGAGCCCATCAGGTCGTAGGGGGCGAGCCGCCAGTCGAACTGGACGCTCACCGAGAGCCGCGCGAGCGCGTCGGACGGGCCGCCTTCGAACCGGCCGCCCCACAGACGCGTCGGTGCCTTGGTCACGAGATTCCTCTTCTTCCCACCGCTGGACGTTGCTTCCACTGCACGGATACACCCCGCACGGGGGCCGTGCCAAACCACGCGCCGGGCCGGGTGATCCGGTCTGCCCGGATCACCCGTTCCCGCGGGGCCGTCAGCCCTGCGCGCGGTCCCGCATCGCGGCGATCTTGCTGGGCAGGCTCCACAGCTCGACGAAGCCCTTGGCCAGGCTCTGGTCGAAGGTGTCGCCGGTGTCGTAGGTGGCCAGGTCGTAGCTGTACAGCGAGGCGCCGCTGCGCCGGCCGGTGACGACGGCCTGGCCGGCGTGCATGCGCAGCCGGATGTCGCCGGAGACGTGCTGCTGGGCGTCGGCGATGAAGGCGTCCAGGGCGCCCTTCAGCGGCGAGAACCACAGGCCGTCGTAGACGAGCTCGCCCCACCGCTGGTCGACCGACCGCTTGAAGCGGGCCAGGTCGCGCTCGACGGTGACGTTCTCCAGCTCCATGTGCGCGGTGATCAGCGCGATCGCGGCGGGGGCCTCGTAGACCTCGCGGCTCTTGATGCCGACGAGCCGGTCCTCGACCATGTCGATCCGGCCGATGCCCTGGGCGCCGGCCCGCTTGTTCATCTCGTCGATGATCTGGAACGGGGTGAGGGCGCGGCCGTCCAGCGCGACCGGGACGCCGCCGGCGAAGGTGACGACGACCTCGTCGGCCTCGCGCGGCTGCGCGGGGTCGGCGGTGTAGTCGTACAGGTCCTCGATCGGCCCGTTCCAGATGTCCTCCAGGAAGCCGGTCTCGACGGCGCGGCCCCACAGGTTCTGGTCGATGGAGTAGGGCGACTTGGCCGACACCTCGATCGGCAGGCCCTTCTCCTCGGCGAAGGCGATGGCCTTGTCCCGGGTCCAGGCGTAGTCGCGGGCCGGGGCGATGACCTTCAGCTCGGGGTGCAGCGCGGACAGGCCGGCCTCGAAGCGGACCTGGTCGTTGCCCTTGCCGGTGCAGCCGTGCGAGACCACGGTGCCGCCGAACTGGCGGGCCGCGGCGACCAGGTGCTTGACGATCAGCGGCCGGGACAGGCCCGACACCAGCGGGTAGCGGTCCATGTAGAGGGCGTTGGCCTGCAGCGCCGGGACGCAGAAGTCGCGGGCGAACTCCTCCTTGGCGTCCACCACGATCGACTCGACGGCGCCGCAGGCGAGGGCCCGCTCGCGGATGACGTTCATGTCCTCGCCGCCCTGGCCGAGGTCCAGGGCGACCGCGATGACCTCCCCGCCGGTCTGCTCGGCGAGGTAGGGGATGGCGACGGAGGTGTCCAGGCCGCCGGAGTAGGCGAGTACGACGCGCTCGCTCATGATCTTGTGTCTCCCGTGTGAAAAGTGTGCGGTGCGGATGGGGTGCCGTACGGGCCGTACGACGAGGCCGGAGGCGGGGGCGCTGCCGCCCCTAGCTTCGTCGCTCGCGGCCGGCGGCGAGCCGGAGCAGGGCCTGCGCGAGGTCCTCCCCGCCGTCGGGCGCGCGCGCGATGACCAGGATCGAGTCGTCGCCCGCGACGGTGCCGAGGACGCTCTGCCATTCGGCGTGGTCGATGGCCGAGGCCAGGTACTGCGCGGCCCCGGGCGGGGTGCGCACGATGACCAGGTTGGCCGACGCCTCGGCCGAGACCAGCAGTTCGGCGGCGAGCCGCGACAGCCGGCCGCCGAAGGTCTCGGCGGCGCCGGTGCGGGCCCGCCGGATGCGGTCCCCGCCCTCGCCCGGCACGGCGTAGATGAGGCTGCCGTCGTCGGCGCGCAGCTTGACCGCGCCGATCTCGACCAGGTCCCGCGACAGGGTGGCCTGGGTGACCTCCAGCCCCGCGTCGGCCAGGAGCTTGGCCAGCTCCCCCTGCGAGTGGACGGGGTGGCGGGTCAGCAGCTCGATCACCTTGGCGTGCCGGGCGGCCTTGGTCATCGGTGTGGTCATGGCGCGGTCTTCTCCAGCAGCCAGGTCAGCAGGGCCTTCTGCGCGTGCAGCCGGTTCTCGGCCTCGTCCCACACCAGGCTCTGCGGGCCGTCCAGGACGGACGCGGCGATCTCCTTGCCGCGGTAGGCGGGCAGGCAGTGCAGCACGGCCGCGCCGGGCGCGGCGAGGGCGAGCAGCGCCTCGTCGACGGCGTAGGGCTCGTACAGGGCGGTGTCCTTGCCCTCCTGCCCCATCGACACCCAGGTGTCGGTGGCGAGGACGTCGGCGCCCTCGGCGGCGGCCTTGGCGTCGTCGGTCACGGTGACCGAGCCGCCGGTGGCGGCGGCGATCTCGGTGGCGCGGGCGACGACGGCGGCGTCCGGCGGCAGCTCGGCGGGGTGCGCGACCCGCACGTGCATGCCGGCGGTGGCGCAGCCGAGCAGGTAGGAGTGGGCCATGTTGTTGGCGCCGTCGCCGAAGTAGGCGAGGGTGCGGCCGGGCAGGTCGCCCTTGGCCTCGCGGACGGTCTGCAGGTCGGCCAGGATCTGGCACGGGTGGAACAGGTCGGTGAGGGCGTTGACGACCGGGACGGTGGTGCCGGCGGCCATCTCCTCGATCCGCTCCTGCCCGGCGGTCCGCCACACGATGGCGCTGACCTGCCGCTCCAGCACCCGGGCGGTGTCGGCGATGGACTCGCCGCGGCCGAGCTGGCTGCTGCCGGCGTCCATCACCAGGGCGTTGCCGCCGAGCTCGGCGATGCCGACGGCGAAGGAGACGCGGGTGCGGGTGGAGGGCTTGTCGAACAGCACCGCGACCGACCGGGGGCCGGCGAGGGGCCGGCGGGCGAACCGGTCGCGCTTCATGGCGGCGGCGAGGTCCAGGACCTCGGCCTGCTCGGCCTGGGTGAGGTCGTCGTCGCGCAGGAAGTGCCGGGTCATCGGTCAGTTCTCCTTGTCGGCGGCGTCGAGGATCGCGGGGAGGGCTCCTGCGAACGCGCGGGCTTCGGCGGCGGTGAGGATCAGCGGCGGGGCGAGCCGGATCGCGTCGGGCTGGACGGCGTTGACCAGGAACCCGGCGGCGCGGGCGGCGGCCTCGACGGCGCCGGCCTTGGCGGCGGTGAGCACGAGCGCGCGCCAGAGGCCCCGGCCCCGCACGCCCGCCAGCAGCGGGTGGTCGACGGCGGCGACGCCCTCGGTGAGGATCTCCCCCACCTCGGTGACGTGGTCCAGCAGGCCGTCGGCCTCGATGGTGGCGATCACCGCGAGGGCGGCGGCGGCGCTGACGGGGTTGCCGCCGAAGGTGGAGCCGTGGTCGCCCTTGGCGAAGATCGAGCCGTGCGCGCCGAACGCCAGGCACGCGCCGACCGGCAGGCCGCCGCCGAGGCCCTTGGCGAGGGTGAGGACGTCGGGGCGGGCGTCTTCGTGCTGGAAGGCGAACCAGGCGCCGGTCCGGCCGATCGCGGACTGGATCTCGTCGGCGACGAACAGCGCGCCGGTGGCGTCGCAGACGCGCCGGGCCGCGGCGAAGTAGCCGGGCTGCGGCGGGACGACGCCGGCCTCGCCCTGCGTCGGCTCCAGGAACACCGCGGCGCAGTCGGCGGTGACGGCGGCCTCCAGCGCGGCGGCGTCGCCGTAGGGGACGAACCGCACGTCGAGGGCGTACGGGCCGAACGGCTCGCGGATCGACTGCTTGCCGGTCAGCGACAGCGCGCCCATCGAGCGGCCGTGGAAGCCGTTCTCGGTCGCCACGAAGTAGGACCGGCCGTGGGTCTTGCCGTACTTGATGGCCAGCTTCAGCGCGCACTCGTTGGCCTCGGTGCCGCTGTTGGTCAGGAAGGCCCTCGCGTCGCCGCCGGCGAGCTCCACGAGCTTCTCGGCGAGGCGCACCTCGGGCTCGTGCAGGAACAGGTTCGAGGTGTGCGCGAGGGCCGCCGCCTGCGCGGCGACCGCCTCGGCCAGGGCCGGGTGGCCGTGGCCGAGGGAGCTGACCGCGATGCCGGCGATCAGGTCGAGGTAGGCGTTGCCGTCCACGTCCCACACGGTGCTGCCCGCGCCGCGCGCGAGGGCGAGCGGCGGCACGCCGTAGTTGGGCATGAACGCGGCCTCGTACCGCGCCTTCAGGTCGTCGTTGCGGGTCATGAGACCGGGGCTCCCGGGGGGCTCGGCAGGACCATGGTCCCGATTCCTTCGTCGGTGAAGATCTCCAGCAGCAGCGAGTGCAGCACCCGGCCGTCCAGCACGTGCGCCTGCGGGACGCCGCCGCGCACCGCGTGCAGGCACGCCTCCATCTTCGGCACCATGCCGGCCGACAGGCCCGGCAGCAGCGCGGCCAGCTCGTCGGTGGTGAGGCTGTCGATCACGTCGTCGCTGTCGGGCCAGTCGGCGTACAGGCCCTCCACGTCGGTGAGCACGACCAGCTTGGTGGCGTCCAGCGCGACGGCCAGGGCCGCGGCGGCGGTGTCGGCGTTGACGTTGTAGACCTCGCCGTCGTCGCCGCGCGCGACGCTGGACACCACCGGGATGCGGCCGTCGTCCAGCAGCGCCTTCACCGCGCCGACCTGCACCTCGACGATCTCGCCGACCTGGCCGATGTCGACCGGCTCGCCGTCGACGATCGCGTGCTTGCGCTCGGCGACGAACAGGTTGGCGTCCTCGCCGGACATGCCGACCGCGAACGCGCCGTGCCGGTTGATCAGGCCGACGACGTCCCGGCCGACCTGGCCGACCAGCACCATCCGCACCACCTCCATCGCCTCGGGCGTGGTCACCCGCAGCCCGGCGGTGAAGGTCGACTCGATGCCGGCCTTGGTCAGCGCCGCGTTGATCTGCGGGCCGCCGCCGTGCACGATCACCGGCTTCAGCCCGGCGTAGCGCAGGAACACCACGTCCTCGGCGAAGGAGTGGCGCAGCTCCTCGTCGGTCATCGCGTGGCCGCCGTACTTGATGACGACGGTGGTGCCGTGGAACCGCTCCAGCCACGGCAGGGCCTTGATCAGCGTCTCGGCCTTGGACATCACCCCGGCCCGGTTCTTGCGCATCCGGGCGCCGCTCACCAGGCTCATCGACTCCGCGCCGCTCATGTGGAGTACGCCGAGTTCTCGTGGACGTAGGCGGCCGTGAGGTCGGTCGTCCAGACGGTCGCGCTGTGCGGGCCCGCCGACAGGTCGACGGTGATCGTCACGTCCCGGGGGCGCAGGTCGACCTTGTCGCGGTCGTCGCCGACCGCGCCGCCCCGGCACACCCACACGCCGTTGACGGCGACGTTCAGCTGGTCGGGCTCGAAGACCGCGTCCGTGGTGCCCACCGCCGACAGCACCCGGCCCCAGTTGGGGTCCTCGCCGTGGATGGCGCACTTCAGCAGGTTGTTGCGGGCGACCGCGCGGCCCGCGGTGACCGCGTCGGCCTCGCTGGCGGCGCCGACGACCTCGATGGCGATGGCCTTGGAGGCGCCCTCGGCATCCACCAGCAGCTGCCGGGTGAGGTCCTGGCACAGGTCGGTGAGCAGCGCGGTGAACTCGGCCTCGCCGGGGGTGACGCCGGTGGCGCCGGAGGCGAGCAGCAGCACGGTGTCGTTGGTCGACATGCAGCCGTCGGAGTCCAGCCGGTCCAGGGTGACGCCGGTCGCGGCGCGCAGCGCCCGGTCCAGCGCGGCGGCGTCCAGGTCGGCGTCGGTGGTGATGACGCACAGCATGGTCGCCAGGGACGGGGCGAGCATGCCGGCGCCCTTGGCCATGCCGCCGATCCGGTAGCCGCCCTCGCCCTGCCGGAAGGCGATCTTGGCGACGGTGTCGGTGGTGCGGATCGCGTCGGCGGCGGCGAGCCCGCCGTCGCCGCGCGACAGCTCCGCGGCGGCGGCGTCCACGCCCGGCAGCAGCCGGTCCATGGGCAGCCGCACGCCGATCAGGCCGGTGGAGCAGACCGCGACCTCGCCGGCCGAGTCGCCGAGCGCCGCGGCGACCTTCTCGGCGGTGGCGTGGGTGTCCTGGAAGCCGGGGGCGCCGGTGCAGGCGTTGGCGCCGCCGGAGTTCAGCACGACCGCGTGCACGCGGCCGCCCTGGACGACCTGCTCGGTCCACAGGACCGGCGCGGCCTTGACGCGGTTGGCGGTGAACACGCCGGCCGCCGCGCGCGACGGTCCGTCGTTGACGACCAGGGCCAGGTCGCGGGCGCCGCTGTCCTTCAGGCCGGCGACGACGCCGGCGGCGCGGAACCCCTGGGGGGCGGTGACGCTCAAGGGGACACTCCGATCGTGGTGAGACCGAGCTGCTCGGGCAGGCCGAGGGCGATGTTGGCGCTCTGCACCGCACCGCCGCCGGTGCCCTTGGTGAGGTTGTCGATGGCGGCGACCACGACGATGCGGCCGGCGGCCTCGTCGTGGGCGACCTGGACGAGGGCGGTGTTGGCGCCGAGCGTCATGGCGGTCGCGGGCCACTGCCCCTCGGGCAGCAGCTCCACGAACGGCTCGCCGGCGTAGGCATCGGTGTAGACGGCCCGCAGCGACGCGGCGGTGACGCCGGGCCGGGCCTTGGCGGTGCAGGTGGCCAGGATGCCGCGGCTCATCGGGGCGAGCGTCGGGGTGAACGACACCGTCACCGGCTCCCCCGCGACCGCGCTGAGGTTCTGGATCATCTCGGGGGTGTGCCGGTGCACGCCGCCGACGCCGTAGGCCGAGACCGAGCCCATGACCTCGCTGCCGAGCAGGTTCGGCTTCGGCGCGCGGCCCGCGCCGGAGGTGCCGGACGCGGCGACGACCACCACGTCGGGCTCGGCGATCCCGGCGGCGAACGCCGGGAACAGCGCGAGGGTGACCGAGGTGGGGTAGCAGCCGGGGACCGCGATCCGGCGCGTCTCGCGCAGGATCTCGCGCTGGCCCGGCAGCTCGGGCAGGCCGTAGGGCCAGGTGCCGGCGTGCGGGGTGCCGTAGAAGCGGGTCCAGTCGTCGGCCCCGGCGAGCCGGAAGTCGGCGCCGCAGTCGACCACCAGCACGTCGTCGCCGAGCCGCTCGGCGAGCGGGCCGGACTGGCCGTGCGGCAGGCCGAGGAAGACCACGTCGTGCCCGGCCAGGGTCTCGGGGGTGGTCTCGGCCAGCACCCGGTCCGCCAGCGAGCGCAGGTGCGGCTGGTGCGCGCCCAGCTCGGTGCCGGCGTTGCCGCCCGCGGTCACCGTCTCGATCTCGAACTCGGGGTGCCCCGCGAGGATGCGCAGGATCTCGCCGCCCGCGTACCCGCTGGCGCCGGCCACCGCCGCCCGGATTCCCATGTCGCCCCGCCCTTCATGATGATGAGTAAGAGTATGCATGAGGGCGAATGAGTATTCAAAGCCGGGACCGCAACCTCTCACTATGTGGGACGGCCGAATATGCTTAGTGAGCTAAATACTTGACGACTGATGATCTGATCCCTAAGGATGAATCCATGGAGTTGCGCGATCTCGGCTTCGGGGACCTGACCGAGCTCGGCCCGATGGAGAAATGGCCGATCGGCCGCCTGTTCGCGGTGGCGGCGCGGATGTCGGGCCCGGTGTTCTTCCGCATGCTCGAACGGCACGACGTCAGTCCCACCGGCTACCTGCTGCTGCGCATGCTGGCCGGCCAGGACGGGCTGCGGGCCGGCGAGGCCGCGCGCCGCCTGATGATCACCCCGGCGACCGTCACCACCGTCGCCGACACCCTGGAACGCGCGGGGAACCTGGAACGGCGCCGCGACCCCGCCGACCGGCGGGGCGTCCGGCTGCACATCACCGAGTCCGGGCTCGCCGTGGTCGAACTGACCGGCCAGGCGGTCGCCCCCGATCTGCGGAGCCTGTACGACGTGGTCGACGAGGCCGACGAGCCCGCCGTCCGCCGGTTCCTGCTCCGGCTCATCGAACGCTTCGACGCCCTCACCGACGGGAACTGCACATGAGCGCACCATCCCCCGAACCACCGGCCCCCGAACCACCGGCCCCCGAACCACCGGCCGGCGAACCACCGGCCGCCGAAGCGGCGGTCCGCGCGGTGGACCTGCACAAGACCTACACCGGCCCGCGCGGCGACGTGCCCGCCGTGCGCGGCGTCGACCTGGCGGTCGCGCCCGGCGAGTTCTTCGGGCTGCTCGGCCCGAACGGCGCGGGCAAGTCCACCACCATCGGCATGCTGACGACGCTGGTCGTCCCGACGTCGGGGCAGGCCCGCGTCTGCGGCCTGGACGTCACCCGCGACGCCGTCGCGGTCAAGCGGCGCATCGGCATGGTGTCGCAGAACAACACCCTGGACAACGAGCTCACCGCCGTCGAGAACCTGGAGTTCCGCGGCCGCTACTTCGGCCTCGGCGCCAAGGACGCGCGCCGCCGCGCCGACGAGCTGCTGGAGATGTTCAACCTGACCGACCGGCGGACGGGCACCCCGTTCGAGCTGTCGGGCGGCCAGGCCAAGCGGCTGATGATCTGCCGCGCGCTGGTGCACCGGCCCGAGGTGCTGTTCCTGGACGAACCGACCGCCGGCCTGGACCCGCAGACCCGCGTCAACCTGTGGGAGGTGCTGCGCGAGCTGCAGGCCGGCGGGCAGACCACCCTGCTCACCACCCACTACATGGAAGAGGCCGAGGCCCTGTGCGACCGGGTCGCGGTCGTCGACCACGGCCGGGTCCTGGCCAGCGGCACCGTGCCCGAGCTGAAGTCCTCGGCGGGCGCCGACACCGTCATCACCGTCACCTACGACGGCGACGTGCCCGAGGGCGTGCGCAAGCTGAGCGAGCGCGAGGGCATCGGCAAGGTCGAGGTGACCGGCGCGCAGGTGCGGGTGTTCGCCCGCTCCCCCGACGGGCTGCTCGCCGAGCTCGTCGCCGCCGGCGCGGCGGCCGGCGTCGGCGTCACCGACGCCTCGCAGCTGCGGCCCAGCCTGGAGACCGTGTTCCTCACCCTGACCGGACGGGACTACCGAGAATGAGCGCCACCGGAATCGACACGAGCGGCCCCCTCGCCCCGGCGGCCGCGCCGCGCCCGACGCTGCCGCGCACCTTCCTGGCGATGATGGCCCGCGAGGTGCGGGTCATGCGCAAGAACTTCGTCTCCACCTTCGCCCGCGTCATCATCCAGCCGGTGCTGTTCGTCTTCGTGTTCGCCTACGTCCTGCCCAAGATCGGCCCGGGCGGCGCGTCGTTCGCCGGGCAGGCCGGCGGGCGGGCCGGCGGCCCGGCGTTCTCCACCATCCTGGTGCCCGGCCTGATCGCCTCCTCGGTCGTCATGCAGGGCATGATGGCGGTGGTGTTCCCGCTGATGATGGAGCTGTCGTGGCAGCGCTCGATCACCGACCGGGCGCTCGCCCCGCTGCCGGTCCCGCTGCTGGCGATCCAGAAGATCGTGGCGGCGGCGCTGCAGGCCCTCATCGGCGGGCTGCTGGTGCTGCCCGCCGTGCTGCTGATCCACGCCGACGGGCAGGCGCCGCGGGTGCACATCGACGACTGGCCGCTGTTCGTGCTGGTCATGATCATGGGGTCGCTCCTGTCGGCGGCGGGCGGGCTGCTGCTCGGCACCCTGATGGACCCGCAGAAGATGCAGATGCTGTTCGCGCTGGTCCTGCTGCCCATGTCCATGCTCGGCTGCGTCTACTACCCGTGGGCCGCGCTGGAGCACGTCCGCTGGCTGCAGATCACGGTGCTGGTCAACCCGATGGTGTACGTGAGCGAGGGGCTGCGCGCCGCGCTCACCCCGCAGGTCGGCCACATGTCGTTCTGGGCGTACGGCCCGGTGCTCGTCATCGGCACCGCCGTGCTGACCTGGTTCGCCACCCGCACCTTCACCCGCCGCGTGCTCACCTGACGGGGTGTCCCCAAGTCCACCCCCGGGCCGGGGCGTAAGCCCCTGGGGACGCGCACGGACGCCGCCTAGCGTTCCGTGACATGAAGAGAACATCGTCCTTACTGGTGGCGGGGCTCACCGCCGCGTGCGCCACCACGCCCACCGCCGCGTCCGCCGCGCCCCGCCCGGCCCCCACCGGGCGGGGCGCCGTCGTGTCCGCCGAACCGGTCGCGGCCATGGCGCCGGACCGGGTCCGCGCCTACCTGGCGGACGTCCATCCCGTGCTCGGCTCGCCGCGGCCGCGGCACGCCGTGACCGCCTACCGGGTCGTCTACCGGACGATCACCCCGGGCGGGCGGCCCACGACCGCCAGCGGCGTCGTCGCGCTGCCGGACGGGCGCGGCGCGGTGCGTGCCGTCGGCTTCGCGCACGGCACGCACGCGGCCCGCGACATCGCCGGGTCGGTCGCCGAGGACGGCCAGGGCCGCGTCGCGGCGATCTACTACGCGGGCGCCGGGTACGCCGGTGTCGCGCCCGACTACCTCGGGCTCGGCCTCGGGCCGGGCTTCCACCCCTACGGGCACGCCGCCTCCGAGGCGAGCGCCTCCCTGGACCTGCTGCGCGCGGCCCGCGCGGTGGCCGCCGCGCACGGACGGCGGCTGGAGCGCGAGGTCCTGCTGACCGGCTTCTCCCAGGGCGGGCAGGCCGCGATGGCCCTCGGCCGGGAGCTGCAGCGCGGCGCCGACCCCTATCTGCGGCTGCGGGCGCTCGCGCCGGTGAGCGGCCCCTACGACATCCGGCACCAGCAGATCCCCGAGTCGCTGCGGAAGGGGACCGGGCTCGACGCGCGGACGTCGGTGTTCTACACGGCCTACGTCACCGTGACCTGGCAGCGGATGTACGGCCTGTACCGCAAGCCCTCCGAGGTCTTCAAGGAGCCCTACGCGAGCCGTGTGGAGAAGCTGTTCGACGGCCGCAAGGACTTCGAGGAGATCGGCCCGCACCTGCCGGGGAACCTGCGGGCGCTGCTGACGCCGTCCTACATCGCCCGGCTGCGGCACCCCTCCGGCGTCCTGGCGCGGGCGATGCGCGAGGCCGACGGGACCTGCGGCTGGCGGCCGCGGGTCCCGGTCCGGCTGTTCGGCGCCTCCGGGGACGAGCAGGTGACCTACCGCAACACCCGCGCCTGCCTGCGGGCGCTGCGCGCCGCGGGCGCCCGGCCCTCGTCGGTCGACTTCGGGCCGGGCACCCGGCACTTCGGCACCCTGTTCGCGGGGCTGCCCGCCACGCTCGCCTGGTTCGGGACGCTCACATCGGCTCGGCCTCGGTGAGCCCGGCCTGCCGGTCCAGGCGCAGCCAACGGGTGATCCCGATGCCGCGCAGGAACGGCAGGTCGTGGCTGACCACGATCAGCGCGCCCTGGTAGGCCTCCAGCGCCTGCGCGAGCTGGCGGACGCTGGCCAGGTCGAGGTTGTTGGTCGGCTCGTCCAGCAGCAGCAGCTGCGGGGCGGGCTCGGCCAGCAGCAGCGACGCCAGCACCGCGCGGAACCGCTCGCCGCCCGACAGGGTGCCGGCCGGCTGCTCGGCGCGCGCGCCGCGGAACAGGAACCGGGCGAGCCCGGCCCGGATCTCGTTCACCGACGCCGAGGGGGCGACGGCGCGGACGTTGTCGACGACGCTCAGGTCGTCGTCGAGCACGTCCAGGCGCTGCGGCAGGTAGCGGGCGGCGACCTTCGGCGGCTCCTCCAGCAGCCGGCGCAGGAACGTGGTCTTGCCCGACCCGTTGGGGCCGACCAGCGCGATCCGCTCCGGCCCCTGCACGACCAGCTCCTCCAGGGTGGCCGGCTCGGGCTCGGCGGCCCGCGGCGCGGCGACGGCGAGCACGGCGCGGCCGGCCGGCACCTCGGTCGCGGGCAGCTCCACCCGGATCGCGGCGTCCTCGCGCACCGTCTCCTCGGCCTCGGTGAGCCGCTCGCGGGCCCCGGCGAGCCGGTCCTCGTGCATGAGGCGGTGCTTGCCGGCCGAGACCTGCTGCTGCCGCTTGCGCTCCTGCATGATGATCTTCGGCTCGCGCTTGTTCTCGTACATCTTCCTGCCGTAGCGGGCGCGGCGCGCCAGCTTGACGTGGGCGTCGGCCAGCTCGCGCTCCTGGCGGCGCACGTCGGTCTCGGCGGCGCGGACCATCCGCTCGGCCGCCTCCCGCTCCACCTCCAGCAGCTCCTCGTAGGCCGGCAGGTTGCCGCCGAACGAGCGGACGGCGCCGTCGCGCAGGTCGGCGATCTCGTCGACCAGCTCCAGCAGCTCCCGGTCATGGCTGATCACCACCAGCACGCCCGGCCAGGACGCGACGGCGTCGTGCAGGCGGCGCCGGGCGTCCAGGTCGAGGTTGTTGGTCGGCTCGTCGAGCAGCAGCACGTCCGGGCGGGCCAGGAACAGCGCGGCCAGCCCGACCATCACGGTCTCGCCGCCCGACAGCGTCGCCACGGTGCGGTCCAGGTCCAGCCGGTCCAGGCCGAGCCGGTCCAGCTCGGCGCGGGCCCGCTCCTCCACGTCCCAGTCGTCGCCGACGAGAGCGAAGTTCTCCTCGGTCGCCTCGCCCCGCTCGATCGCATGCAGCGCGGTGCGCGCCGCCGAGATGCCGAGCAGGTCCGCGACGGTGCGGGCGGTGCCGAGGGGCAGGTTCTGCGGCAGGTAGCCGATCTCCCCCGCCACGCTCACCGTGCCCGACGACGGGCTCAGCTCCCCGGCGACCAGCTTGAGCAGGGTGGACTTCCCCGACCCGTTGACGCCGATCAGGCCGGTGCGGCCGACGCCGAACGCGGCGTCCAGGCCGTCCAGGACGACGGTGCCGTCGGGCCAGGCGAAAGAGAGATCGGAACAGACGATGGCGAAAGACATAGGGCGGCTCCACAACGCGTCGAAGAAGGAAAAGGACACGTGGAGACACCGCGGAGCGCACCTGCGGGCATGAAAAAAGCCCGGGACAACAGGGGTCCACAACTGAGGTCACGTGCGCGAGCCGGAAACGGCCACAGCGCGGCGTCTCGACCTCAGTTCTTCAATGGACTCCCCTACCGGGCGACGATAAGACCCTGGAATTATACCCAAGCCACTGCTGCGACTCAAGAGGTTTCTGCCGGCTCCCGGAAAAGCCGAAGGGCCGCCCGCACCCGAAGGTGCGGGCGGCCCCGGCGGTGGGGCGTTACGCGCCGCGCAGGACCGCGCCGGTGCGATCGGCGGCCACCGCGACGGCGGCGTCGCGGGCGGCGCCGGCCTCCTCGGCGGTCAGCGTCCGGTCCGGCGCGCGGAACCGCAGCGTGTAGGCCAGGGACTTGCGGCCCTCGCCCACCTGCTCGCCGGTGTAGACGTCGAACAGCCGGACCGACTCCAGCAGCTCGCCCGCGCCTTCGCGCAGGGCCGACTCGACCTCGGCGGCCGGGACGGCGCCGGCCACGATCAGCGCGACGTCCTGGGTGGCGACCGGGTAGGTCGTCACGTGCGTCGCGCGCGGCGCGACCGGCTCGCCGAGCCCGCGCAGCTCCAGCTCCATCGCGCAGGTGCGCGGCGGCAGCCCGTAGGCCTTGATCGTGCGCGGGTGCAGCTCGCCGGCGTGGCCGACGAGGGTGCCGCCCGCGTACAGCGCGGCGCAGCGGCCCGGGTGCCAGGGCGCGTGCTGGTCGGCCTTGACCGTCAGCTCCACGCCGGCCTCGCGGGCCACCGTGCGGGCGGCCTCGATCGCGTCCGCCCAGTTCGCCGGCTCGCCCTGGCCCCACCAGCCGGCCGGGCGGCGGTCGCCCGCCAGCACCGCGCCGACGCGCAGCGGCTGGTCGGGCAGCGCGGCGTCCACCGACGCGATCTCCTCCGGCGTCGGGCCCCGGTCGACGGCCAGGCGCGGCGCGGTCTTCGGCGCGTCCGGGCGCGGCCGGAACACCACGCCGACCTCGAACAGGGCGACGTCGCTCATGCCGCGGCCCACGTTGCGCGCCAGGGTCTTCAGCAGGCCCGGCAGCAGCGTGGTGCGCAGCAGCGGCTCGTCCTCCGACAGCGGGTTGGCCAGGCGCAGCGCGTCGCGGCGCGCGTCGCCCGCCGGGAGCTGCAGGGCGTCCCAGTCCTTCTCGGCGGCGAACGAGAAGTTCAGCGCCTCGACGTAGCCGGCGCCGGCGAGGGCGCGGCCGACCCGGCGGCGCAGCCGCTGCCGCGGCGTGAGGCCGCGGCCCGCGACCGGGCGCGGCGCGCGGACCGGGATGGCCTCGTAGCCCTCCAGCCGCAGCACCTCCTCGGCCAGGTCGTTGGGGTCGGTCAGGTCGGGGCGCCAGGTCGGCGGCGTCACCGTGAGGACGTCGCCGCCCGCGACGGCGCAGCCGACCTGCTCCAGCCGCCGCACGACGGTGTCGCGGCCGTAGCCGACGCCCGCGACCTTGTCGGGGTGGTCGGCGGCCATCGTGACGGTGCGGGCCGGCACCGGCTCCTCGGCGTGGGTGACGCCGGGGACGATCTCGGCGCCGCCGAGCTCGGCGAGCAGCTCGGCCGCCCGCCGCGACGCGCGCAGCGGCAGCTCGCGGTCCACGCCCCGCTCGAACCGGTACGACGCCTCGCTGTGCAGCTTGTGGCGGCGCGCCTGGCGGGCCACCGCGACGGCGTCGAAGTGCGCGGCCTCGATCACGATGCCGGCCGACGTCTCGTCGATCTCGGTGGCCAGGCCGCCCATCGTGCCGGCCAGGGCGATCGGCCCCGAGTCGTCGGTGACCAGCAGGTCGCCGGCGTCCAGCGTCCGGGTGAGGTGGTCCAGGGTCTCCAGCTTCTCGTCCGCCGCGGCGCGGCGCACCACGATCGGGCCGGTCAGCTTGGCCCGGTCGAAGGCGTGCAGCGGCTGGCCGAGCTCCAGCATCACGTAGTTGGTGACGTCGACCGCGAGCGACACCGGCCGCACCCCGGCGCGGAACAGGCGGGTGCGCATCCACATCGGGGTCTGCGCGGACGGGTCCAGGCCGCGCACCTCGCGCAGCACGAACCGGTCGCAGCCCGCGGGGTCGGCGATCGCCGCCGGGTAGGACCCGCCCTCCTCGGCGGGCGGCTCGACCAGCGCGGGGTCGGTGAACGGCACGCCGTAGGCGGTGGCGGCCTCGCGGGCCAGGCCGCGGATCGACAGGCAGTAGCCGCGGTCGGGCGTGACGGCGATGTCCAGGACGTCCTCGCGCAGCCCGAGCAGCCCGATCGCGTCGGCGCCGATCTCGGTGTCCGGCGGCAGCACCAGGATGCCCGCGTGGTCGTCGCCGATGCCGAGCTCGGTGACCGAGCAGATCATGCCCTCGGACATGCGCCCGTAGGTCTTGCGGCTGCCGATCCGGAACCCGCCGGGCAGCACGCCGCCCGGCAGGATCACCACGACGCGGTCGCCGACCGCGAAGTTGGTCGCACCGCACACGATCTGCTGCGGCTCGCCGGTGCCGTTGGCCTGCCCGACGTTGACGGTGCAGTAGCGGATCGGCTTCTTGAAGCCGGTCAGCTCCTCGATGGTCAGCACCTCGCCGACCACGATGGGGCCGGTGATGTCGGCACCGGCCTGCTCGACCGTCTCGACCTCCAGGCCCGCGTCGATGAGCTTGGCGGCCAGCTCGCGGCCGGTCACGCCGGCGGGCAGTTCGGCGTGCTCGCGCAGCCAGGAAAGCGGGGCGCGCATCAGATCTCCATCCCGAACGGAAGGGTGAAGCGCGTGTCACCCTCCACCATGTCGTGCATGTCCTCGACGCCGTGGCGGAACATCAGCGTCCGCTCCACGCCGAGGCCGAACGCCCAGCCGCTGTAGCGCTCGGGGTCGACGCCGCAGGCCACCAGCACCCGCGGGTTGACCATGCCGCAGCCGCCGATCTCGATCCAGCCCTCCGAGCCGCAGGTGCGGCACGGGTCCGCGCCCGGCTCCACCGAGGCGCCCCGGCACACGAAGCACTGCATGTCGACCTCGGCCGACGGCTCGGTGAACGGGAAGTACGACGGGCGCATCCGCACCGTCAGGCCCTCGCCGAACATGCCCGCGACGAACGCGTCGATGCCGCCGCGCAGGTCGGCCATCGTCAGGCCCTCGTCCACCGCCAGGCCCTCCAGCTGGTGGAAGACCGGGGCGTGGGTGGCGTCCAGCTCGTCGGTGCGGAAGGTGCGGCCGGGGCCCACCACGTACACCGGCAGGTCGCGCGACAGCAGCGAGCGGATCTGCATCGGCGAGGTGTGGGTGCGCAGCACCAGGCCGGACTCCTCCGACTCCACGAAGAAGGTGTCCTGCATGGAGCGGGCCGGGTGGTCGGGCGTGAAGTTCAGCGCGTCGAAGTTGAACCATTCGGCCTCGACCTCGGGCCCCTCGGCGACCTCGAAGCCCATCGAGACGAACACGTCGACCATCCGCTCCTGCAGCGTGGTCAGCGGGTGCCGGGCGCCCTTCGGCGCGCGGTCCCAGGGCAGCGTGACGTCGACGCTCTCCTCGACCAGCACGCGCTGGTCGCGCTTGGCCTCCAGCTCGGCCTGGCGCTCCTTCAGCGCCGTGGACACCGCGCCGCGGGCCGCGCCGATGCGCTTGCCCGCCTCGGCGCGGGCCTGCGGCGGCAGCGCGCCGATCTCGCGGTTGGCCAGGGCCAGCGGGGAGCGGTCGCCGGCGTGCGCCAGGCGGACCTGCTTGAGTGCGTCGAGGTCGGCGGCGCCGGCGATGGCCGCGAGGGCCGCGTCACGCGCGCCGTCGAGCTCGTCCGGCTGCAGCGCGGACACCTCGACGGGGTCGTAGGACTTGTTGGGTGCAGACATGGTGGTGTGATGACTCCGGTCGGCATGGGATGCCCGGCAGTCTAGTGCGCGGGCAGGAAAGATCCGGAAAAGGACGGCGGGTGCGGCCCGCGCGGTGCCCCTCGTGCCCGGCCGAATGTGCTCAGACGGCGTGGTCGGGGGCCCCGGCGGGCATGGTAAATCGGAACTCTGCGCCGCCGCCGGGCGCGCGCTGCACGGTGATGGTGCCGCCGTGGGCCTCGACCAGGCCCTTCACGATGTACAGGCCGAGCCCGGTGCCGCCACGGCGGTTGCCGCCGGGCCCGCGCCAGAACCGCCGGAAGACACGCGAGGCGGCCTCGGGCGGAATGCCCTCGCCCTCGTCGCGTACCGACACGGCCGCCCCCTCCTTGTGCGCGTCCGGCTCCACCACGATGGTGACAGTACCAGCGCCGTGCCGCACCGCGTTCTCCAGCAGGTTGCCGAAGATCTGATCGACCTTGTCGGGGTCCAGCCACAGCTCCGGCAGCTCCCCCGACAGCTCGAACCGGAACCGGTCCGCGGGGTCGCCGGCCGCGACCCGGCCCGCGATGACCTTGCGGATCTCGGCGGGCAGGTCGACGACCTGGCGGTGCATCTCCAGCCGGCCCGACTCGATCCGCGACACGTCCAGCAGCTCGGTGATCAGCCGGGTCACCCGGTCGGCGTCGGCGTTGACGGTCTCCAGCATGACCCGCTTCTGGTCGTCGTTGAAGCGGTGCCACTTGGCCAGCAGCGTGGCGGTGAAGCCCTTGACGCTGGTCAGCGGGGAGCGCAGCTCGTGCGCGACGGTGGAGACCAGGTCGGCGCGGTCGCGCTCCTGGCGGGCCCGCTGCAGCGCGTCGCGCAGCGCGACGCTGAACCGCACCACCCGGCCGCGCTCGTCGCGCCGGTAGGCGGCGGTGACCAGGACCTCGGCGCCGCCGGGCAGGAACAGCGCGCGCTCGGGGTGGCGGGTGCGGGTGGACAGCCCCTCGTAGGGGGCCACGCACCGCCACCAGTCGCGGCCCTCGGCGTCGTGCAGCGGCAGGACCTCGCGGAAGTCGCCGCCGAGCGCGTCGCCGGCGGGAACGCCGGTGATGCGCTGCGCGGCGGCGTTGAAGACCACGACCCGGCCGGTCTCGTCGGCGACCAGCAGCCCGTCGGGCAGGTCGTCGGGCGAGGCCGCCCCGGCGGGCATGCGCTGCGGCACGTGCGGGGAATCCTCTTCGCCCACAACGGCCTCCAGAACACCGGTGAGAACGCGGCCTGTCGAGTAGAGACCCTACCCGTAGACCGGGGCCCTCCGGGACCCGGAAAGCTCCCTACGGCAAGGCTTTTGTGGCTTCGGCGACGGCCTCGTCCAGGTCGTCGTGCAGGGCGAACAGGGCGTGCAGTCCCGTGATGCGCACCAGCCGCTCCTGCGCGCGGCGCAGCCGGGCGAGCCGGATCTCCCCGCCGCGGCCGGCCACCCGGTTGTGCGCGGCGACCAGCGCGCCGAGCCCGGCGGCGTCGCAGAACGGCACCGCGGCGAAGTCGACGACCAGCCCCCGGTGGCCCGCGTCGTGCAGCTCGGTCAGCCGGGCGCGCAGCGCGTCGGCGGTGTGCAGGTCGATCTCGCCGGCGACGGCGACCACCGCGACCGCGCCGTGCGCGCGGGTCACCGTGATCTCCAGCCCGGCGGGCGGCGCCGTCCGCACGGCCCGCCCGGCCGGCGCGCCCGCCCCCGCGCGGCAGCGCACGCCCGGCCCCCGCCGGTGCGGCCGCCTGATCGCGGTCCCGTTGTCCTCGGCCATTCTCCGTCAGCCCCCATTCGCACGGCGTCGTCGCCGCCCTTGCCGAACACGCTAGGCACCCGGGGCGGCGCTCGGATCCCCCGCCGGGCCGGTTTCGCTCTCCTACCTTCGGACGACCTCGGCCCGTTCGCCCCGCACGTCACTGCGCGTGACACTATCCTCGCAGGTCACAACCGGGAAGAAGCCGCCCGGCGCGACCGTTTGCGGTCAGCGCCGGCGCAGCGGCGGCCGGTGGACGCGCGCGCCTCAGGCGCGCTGGGCGCGGGCCGAGGCGTACAGGCAGACCGCGGCGGCGGTCGCCAGGTTCAGGCTCTCGGCATGTCCGTGGATCGGTACCCGGACGACGTCGTCGACGAGCCGCAGGATCTCCTCGGGCAGGCCCCAGGCCTCGTTGCCGAAGACCCACGCGGTGGGCTTGGCCAGGGTGCCGTCGTCGATGGCCTCGTCCAGGGTCCGCTCCCCCGCCCCGTCGGCGGCGAGCACGGTGAGGCCCGCCTGCTTCAGCTCGGGGATCAGGGTGTCGAACCGGGGGCCGACCACGACCGGCAGGTGGAACAGGCTGCCCGCCGAGGCGCGCACGCACTTGCCGTTGTAGGGGTCGACCGAGGCGTCGGTGAACACCACCGACTCCGAGCCGGCGGCGTCGGCGGTGCGCAGCACCGTGCCGGCGTTGCCGGGGTCGCGCACGTGCGCGAGCACGGTGACCAGCCGGGGCGACGCCGCCAGCGCGGTGGCCAGCGGCGCGTCGACGAACCCGCAGACCGCCAGCAGCCCCTGCGGGGTGACGGTCTGGGCGAGCTCGGCCATCACCTCGCCGCTGACCCGCAGCACCGGCACGCCCGCCGCCTCGGCGGCCTGCACCAGGTCGGCGTGCCGGTTCTCGGCCTCGGCCGTGGTGAACAGCTCGGTGAGGCCCCCCGGGATGCGCAGGGCCTCGCGCACCGCCTGCGGCCCCTCGGCGAGGAACCGGCGCTCGCGGTGCCGGAAGGTGCGTTTGGCGAGCCGGCGAGCGGCCTTCACCCGTGGTGATCGGAGGGAGGTCAGCTCGCGGCCCGCCATGACGCCTGCTACCTTCGGCCGGTTCAGGCGGCCTCGCTGCCCTCGGCGGGCAGCGCGGCCTTGGCGACCTCGACGAGCGCCGCGAACGCGGCGGCGTCGTTCACGGCCAGCTCGGCCAGCATGCGGCGGTCGACCTCGACCTCGGCGGCCTTCAGCCCCTGGATGAAGCGGTTGTAGGTCATGCCGTTGGCGCGGGCGGCGGCGTTGATGCGCTGGATCCACAGCCGGCGGAACTGGCCCTTGCGGTCCTTGCGGTCCCGGAAGGCGTAGGTCATGGAGTGGAGCTGCTGCTCCTTGGCCTTGCGGTACAAGCGCGACCGCTGGCCGCGGTAGCCGCTCGACCGCTCCAGGACGACCCGACGCTTCTTGGCGGCGTTGACCGCCCTCTTCACGCGTGCCACGTGATGAACTCCTTCGTGGTGGCCGGGGCCTTGCGGGCCTCGGCAGGTCGTACGGGTTGCTGGTCGGGGGCTACTTGCGCAGCAGCTTCTTGATGTTCTTGGTGTCGGCGGGCGACACCACGGCCGGGCCGTCCAGGCGGCGGGTGCGCTTGGTCGGCTTGTGCTCAAGAAGGTGGTTCTTGTTGGCGCGGCGGCGCATCACCTTGCCGGAGCCGGTCAGCTTGAACCGCTTCTTGGCGCCGCTGTGCGTCTTGGTCTTCGGCATGGTCGCCGTCGTCTCCCTCACTCGATCGCCCGGACGCGTCCGGCATCCGGGCGTGCCTGATCGGACGCGCTCCACAGGACACGTGGAGTGCGCCTGGTCAGACTAGGTGTACGTGCGTGCCGACCCGACCATGGCCGGGTCGGACCGAGCCGGCCGGAGGACCGGCCCGGGTGGCCCGGCCTCAGGCGATGCCGGCGTCCGGCTCCGCCTCGGCGGCACCGCCGCGGGCGGCGGCGCGCTCGGCCTTGGCCTCGGCCTTGGCCTCGGCCTTCTTCTTGTGCGGACCAAGCACCATGATCATGTTACGGCCGTCCTGCTTGGCGCGGGACTCCACGAAGCCGAGCTCCTCGACGTCGTCGGCCAGCCGCTGCAGCAGCCGGAAGCCCAGCTCGGGGCGGGACTGCTCACGACCACGGAACATGATGGTCACCTTGACCTTGTCCCCGGCCTTGAGGAACCGCACCACGTGACCCTTCTTGGTCTCGTAGTCGTGCGGGTCGATCTTCGGCCGGAGCTTGATCTCCTTGATGACCGTGTGCGCCTGGTTCTTCCGCGCCTCACGCGCCTTCATCGCGGACTCGTACTTGAACTTGCCGTAGTCCATGAGCTTGGCGACGGGCGGGCGCGCGGTGGGCGCCACCTCGACGAGGTCGAGGTCCGACTCACGCGCGAGCTCAAGGGCCTTGGCGATGGGGACGATGCCCACCTGTTCGCCGTTCGGGCCGACGAGCCGGACCTCGGGCACGCGAATGCGGTCGTTGATACGCGGTTCGGCGCTGATGGGACCTCCTAGGGGCCGTACGTTCCAGGTTCTTCGGACCGGTCGTACCCCTGGGCCTTTCACGCAAAAAGCCCCGCACGACTCCCATGCGAGGCCACCTTCGGTCGCCGCGTCGCCGAAGACGACACGGACTGCGGCGGTACGGGCGAACCCGCACGCCGGACCGGTACCCTCCAGCCTCGCGGCCGGTCAGGTGGGAGGTGGCCTCCGCTTGTGCGCCCGGTGCGGTCGCCGCGAGGCGCCCACGTCGGGCCGGTCAGAGGTCCAGCCTACACCATCGGGAAGGGCGCTTCACCAGGCCCGGACGGGGCGCCCGCCACGGGTGAGGGTCTTGTCGCCGCCGCGCGACCGTGGCGGGTCCGGCCCGGCTTGTTACGGTGAAGGACAGGACGGACCGCCGGGGTCGGTCGAACGGAAAGATCTCCGTGCGATGCCCGCTTTCACCACCGCTCCCCCGACCACGCTGGAATTCGCGCAGAAGGCCTTCATCCTGGACGGCGACCGCCTGCTGCTCGTGCGCAAGGCCGCGTCCGACCCCTACCAGCCGGGCCGCTGGGAGGTGCCGGGCGGCCGGCTGGAGGTCGCCGCCGACGCCGACCTGGACGACCACATCCGCCGCGAGGTGTGGGAGGAGGTCGGCCTGAGGATCGATCCGGGGCCGCCGTTCCACCTGTGGCAGTGGGTCATGCCGGGCGGCCGGGTCCGGGTCGTCGCGGCCGCCCGGCACTGCCGGCCGGTCACCCTGGAGGTGTCGCTGGCCAACCAGACGCCGTCGGACCACCTGTGCGAGCCGCGCTGGGTGCCGCTCGCCGAGGTGGCCGGCTTCGACCTCATCCCGAGCCTGCGGCCGGTGATGCGCGCGTTCCTGCGGCTGCGCGCGGCGGCCGGCTGACGCGGTGGCCGTCCCGGGGTCGCCGGTGCGCCGGCCCGGGCTGGACGGCGCCGCCGTCCGCCGGTTCGGGCTGCTGGTGCTCGGCGACGTGCGCATCGAGGTGCGCGCGGAGCTGCCCGGTGTGCGCTTCACCGAGCTGACCGGCGACCGGCTCGCCTACGCCCCCGCGCGCGTGCTGGTCGCGGGCACCGCGGTGAACCTGGCCCGGCGCGCGACCGGCTACTTCCGCCGGACCGCGGTGCTCGGCAAGATCGGCGACGACGACTTCAGCCCGGTGATCCGGCGCGAGCTGCGCCGGCTCGGCGTCGCCGACCTGCTGTGCGCCGAGCCGGGCGCCGCGAACGCGGTCTCGGTGATGCTGCGCGACCGGCCCGGCGCGGACGGCCCCGGGAGGCGGCTGCTGGTCGCCGGGGAGCACGCGCCGAGCCGGCGGCTGTCGGCCGCCGACGTGCGCCGCGCGGCGGACGGGATCCGCCGCGCCGACGTGCTCTTCCTGGACGGCTACGGGCTGCTGTCGCCGGTGTCGCGCGAGGCGCTGCTCACCGCCGCCGGGATCGCCCGGGGGGCCGGCACCGCGGTCGCCTTCGACGTGGTCCCGCACGACGTCGACGCCCGGCTCACCGCGGCGGCGCTGCGGCCGGTGCTGGAGCTCGCCGACGTCGTCATCAGCGAGGCGCCGACGCTGGCCCGGATGCTCGGCCTCGGCGGCGCGCGGGAGTGCGCCCTGCCGCCGGCGCTGGACGCCCTGGTCCCCGGCCGGCCGCTCTGGCTGCTGCGGTGCGGGCCGACCTCGCTGGAGCGGGTGCTCGCCCACCGCCGCGGCGATGCGCCGCTGGAGTACGCGACGGGCTTCGGCCCGGGCGTGGAGCGGGCGGGGTTCGGCGACCGGCTGGCCGCCGCGGAGCTCTACTGGTGGCTGTCGGCGCACGCCGCCAGCTGATCGAGGGTGCGCCGGAACCGGGCCCGGCCGCGGGGCAGCCCGAACGTCTCCTGCCAGCGCCAGGCGTGCCCGTCGCCGAGGGCGGTGGCCGCCGCCCAGCGCAGGAACTGGCCGGGCACGCCGTCGCCGGGGTGGACGGTGGCGGCCCCGTCCTCCTCCACCAGCAGGTAGGAGCGGCCCGCGCGCAGGCGGGCGCGCAGGGCGGCCGGGGAGGCGGGTTCGCCGGGCAGGCCGCGCCCCTCCACCAGCGGCCGCATGCCGGCGGTGCCGGGCAGGAAGTGCCAGTGGGCGTGGTCCACGCAGGCGCCGCCGCTCTGCGGGCCGGCCGGGCCGTGCTCGAACAGCGTCAGGTCCGCGGCGCCGTAGGCCGCCTGGTACAGCCCGGCGATCCGGTCGCGCCAGGCCCGCGCCCGCGCCCACAGTTCGTCGTCGAAGGCGCCCGCGCACCGGTGGTGCCGTTCGGTGACCAGCAGCAGGTGGCCGTCGGCGAGCGGCGCGAGATCGGGCATCAGCAGGAACTCGTCATCGGCCGCGAGGACGGCGTCCGCCCCCGGCAGGTCCGCGACGGCGTTCAGCCGGTAGCGCAGCGGCGGGCAGAACACACAGTCTCGCATCGGTCTCCTCCGCGGTTCCCTTACGGAGCGTGCCCGTTCCCGCGTGCAAAATCCGCCTAAACGGGCACATATCTCCTAGAAGGCGGCTCCCCATGAACAATTCCCCCTCGATCGATCTGACCGTGCTCGCCCGGCGCCTGGCCGAGTCCCTGGACGTGCTGCGCGAGGCGTACACGCCCGCCCCCGCCGAGGGCGGCGGCTGGTACCACGAACTGACCCGGCCCGAACCGGGCTCGACCGCGACCGCGCTCGGGC
Source organism: Actinomadura macrotermitis (assembly GCF_009604375.1). Lineage (GTDB taxonomy): Bacteria > Actinomycetota > Actinomycetes > Streptosporangiales > Streptosporangiaceae > Spirillospora > Spirillospora macrotermitis. The sequence continues at coordinate 258,042 of NZ_WEGH01000007.1, read as the reverse complement.
TGTCGGCCTTCGTGGAGGCCGAGCGCCCCTACGAGCACCTGGACGAGGGCCTCGCCCTGCTCGCCGCCCGCCAGCACGCGGACGGCGGCTGGGCGACCAAGACCAGCCTCGGCCTGCCTGTGGTGGAGGCGACCGCGTGGATCGCCCGGTTCCTCGCCCGCGCCCGCTGCGACCTGCGGCCCGGCGCCCCCGACCTGCACGCCGCGCACCGCTGGCTGCTGGCCGGCCAGAACCCCGACGGCGGCTGGGGCTCGCTCCCGGGCTGCCCGTCGCGCACCTGGCTCACCTGCCTGGCGCTGCGCGCCCTCGCCCAGCTGAACCCGGCCGAGCCGGCCGTGGACCGCGGGGTGGAGTGGCTGCTGGCCGACCGGACCACCTACCGGCCCGGCTGGGGCCCGGTCCCGGCCGCCCGGCCGACCGTCACCCACACCGCGTTCGCGCTGCTCACCCTCGCCGAGACGCGGCCCTGGCTGCGCGACGAACGGCTGCTCGCCGCCTACGACTGGCTGCGCGCGAACCTGGACCCCGAGGACGGCCACACCTGGATCGAGACCTACGACGTCTCCCCGCAGGGGGCCGCCGGCCGCCCGGTGTGGCGGCTCGCCCTCTGGCACTACGGGCTGCCGCTCGCGGTGTCGGCGCTGCTGCGCGACCCGCGCGGCGTCCCCGGCCCGCTGGTCGGCCGCGCGTTCGCCACCCTCGCCCGCGCCGAGGTGACCGACCCGCGCCGCGACGGGCACCCCGCCGACGGCCACCCCTCGCTGTGGACGCTGTGGTGGCGGCTCGCCGCCCTGATCGACCTGGCCCGGCACCCCCTGGTGCAGCCGGACGGCATCGTGCACTGGCTGCCGGACGCGACGGTGGTGCAGCACGCGCACGCCCGCGGCCGGCCGCTGGCCGCGCTGCTGCCGGCCCCGCCGCGCCGCGACCCGCTGGCCGCGCTGCGCCGGCACTGGGCCGCCGCCGCCTTCGGGCTGATCGCCCTCGCCAGCCTCACCGGCGTCGCGACCGGCACCTGGGCGTGGCGCGACTTCTGGCTGAGCGTGATCCTGCCGATGGCGCTGACCACCGTGCACGAGGCCGCCAAGCGCCGCCGCGTGCCGCGCCCGCCTACCGCCGGCTGAGCTCGGCCTCGCCCGCCGCGCGCATCGCCTCGACGGGCACGTCGTCGCGCCCGGTCATCAGGGCGACCTGCCGCACCGCCTGGTGCAGCAGCATCGCGAACCCGCCGACCACGGTGCCGCCGCGGGCCGCCACCGCCGCCGCCAGCGTCGTCGGCCAGGGCGCGTACACCACGTCGAACAGCGCGGCCCGCGACGCCGCGACCGGCCCGGCGAACGCGTCCGCCGCGGTGCCCGGCAGCGTGGACACCACCAGGTCCACGTCCAGGCGGCCGGCGACCTCCGCCAGGGTGCCGACCCGCACCTCCAGGCCGAGGCGCCGGCCCACCTCGACCGCTTCGGCCGCCCGCTCGGGGCTGCGCACCGCCAGGCCCGCCTCGGTCAGCCCGAGCCGGGCCAGCGCGGCGAACGCCGACGCCGCCGTGGCGCCGCCGCCGAGCACCAGCGCGGACGCCGGGGCGCCGAGGCCCGCCTCGGTGAGCGCCGCGACGATGCCGTGCACGTCGGTGTTGTCGGCGTGGCGGCGGCCGTCGCGCAGCAGCAGGGTGTTGGCGCCGCCGACCGCGGCGGCCAGGTCCGAGACGCTGTCGGCCAGCTTCAGCGCCTCGCGCTTCAGCGGCATCGTCAGCGACAGCCCCGCCCAGTCGCCGCCGAGGCCGTCCAGGAAGGGCGCCAGGCCCGCCTCGTCCACCTCGAACGCCTCGTAGGACCACTCGTCCAGGCCCATCGCCGCGTACGCCGCCCGGTGCAGCACCGGCGACAGCGAATGGGTGATCGGCGATCCGAGGACCGCCGCGCGCCGTGCCACCTGATCCACTCCTTGCGACCGCGCCGGCGCGGCGGGACCGTCCCCGCCGCGCCGGCGCCGTCATCGTCGTGCCATGCCCCGGGTCAGTTGCCGGGGTGCGCCTTCTGCCAGGCGCGGAACTCCGCCACGAGCCGCTTGCGCTCGTCCTCGGTGGAGGCGAACTTGGTGATCTTGCGGGACGGGTCCGTCGCCACGAAGTACAGCCAGTCCCCGTTCTCGGGCTTCAGCGCCGCCTCGATCGCGTCCGGGCCGGGGTTGCAGATCGGCCCGGGCGGCAGCCCCTTGTTGATGTAGGTGTTCCACGGGGTCTGGATCTTGGTCTCCTGCTCGGTGACCGTCAGCGTGCGCTTCTTGAGGTAGTACAGGATCGTGGTGTCGAAGCCGAACGGCATGCCGGCCTTGATCCGGTTGTAGAGCACCCGGGAGATCTTGGGCAGGTCCTCGGGCTTGCCGCCCTCGGCCTGGATCAGGCTGGCCAGGTTGACCAGGGCGGCCGGGCTGAGGTGCGCCGCCCTGGCCTTGGCCTCCAGGCCGGTGCTCGCCGCCTCCTGGTTGTAGCGCGCCACCATCTGCTTGAGGATCTGCGGCGCCGTCGCGTTCGGGCTGAGGTCGTACCGGCCCGGGTACAGGTACCCCTCGACGCTCTGCGCGTACGACGGCAGCCCGAGCGCGCGCCGGTTCTTGGCCGCGTTCTCGAAGGTGCGCACCGGGATGCCGGTCTTCTTCGACATCAGCGCGTAGATCTCGTACGCCCGCTGCCCCTCGGGGATGATGATCTGGCTGCCCGCCCGCGACCTCGGGTCGAGCAGCATCGCCATCGCCGCCTGGGACGACATCCGCAGCCGCATCTGGTAGTAGCCCGGCTGGATGCTGGACGCCCGCGTCTCCTTGGCGTACACCTTCATGAACCCGCGCACGCTCTTGACCACGTCGTGCTCCTGCAGCGTGGTCGCGATGCTCGCGCCGGTCGCGCCCTCCTTGATCTGGACGGACACGTTGCCCGCGCCCGGACCGGAGTAGTCCGGCGGGTGCATCCGGTTGTCCAGCCAGGCGAAGCCGAACACCCCGGCGGTCCCGAAGACCGCCACGATGAAGGCGAGCGCGAACAGGAACGCCGCGCTGCCCTTGCGGCGCCGCCGCTGCTGCTTCCTGCGGTTGCGGCGCTGGGCGCGGCGCGACAGCGGCTCCTCGGCCTGCGGCCCGCCCCGGCCGCCCGGCTCAGCGAACAGATCCAGATCACTCATGCGCTTCCTCGGACGATCTCGCCTGCGGGGCGTCCCGTCGACCGCTCGCCGTCGAGCGCCGCCTGGAGCAGCACCGCCGCGGCGGCCTGGTCGACCACCTTGCGGCGCGCCTGGCCGTGCACCCCGCCGGCCCGCAGGCCGCTCTCGGCGGTCACGGTGGTGAGCCGCTCGTCGTACAGCCGGACCGTCCCGGGCGGCAGCCGGCCGGCCAGCCACCCCGCGAACCGGCGCGCCGACTTCGCCGCCGGGCCCTCCCGGCCCGACAGCGACGTCGGCAGCCCCACGACCACCTCGACGGCCTCGTGCTCGGCGACGAGCGCGACCAGCCGGTCGATGTCCCCCTTGCCGCTCTTCACGGTCTCCAGGGGCGAGGCGAGGATCCCGCCCGGGTCGCTGCGCGCCACCCCGATGCGGACACTGCCCACATCCACCCCGAGCCGGACGCCCTGCCTCATGGCCTCGCTCCGCTCAGCGGTTCGGCGCGCTTCTTCGGCACCGGCTTCCCTCGTCGCTCCGGTCGCAGGCTCCCTGCGCTCCTCAGCCCAGCAGGCGCCGCGCGCCTCACGGGCCTCATGGCCTCACTCCGCACGGACTGCTCGCTCACACGGCCCCTACGGCTCGTTCGACGGCGGCCAGCGCGTCGCCGATCGCCGCGGCGTCCGCGCCTCCGCCCTGGGCCAGGTCGTCCTTGCCGCCGCCGCCCCCGCCGAGGGTGCGGGCGGCGATGCCGACCAGCGCGCCGGCCTTCAGGCCGCGCTCGCGGGCGGCGTCGTTGACGGCGATGACGACGACCGGGCGGTCCTTCGGCACGCCCGCGACCATGACCACGGCGGGGCGGGCGGCGAGGCGGCCGCGCACGTCGGTGGCGAGCCGGCGCAGGTCGCCGGCGTCGGTGCCGTCCGGCGCGCGGTGCCCGACGAAGGCGATGCCGCCGAGGTCGGCGGCGTTCTCGGCCAGCGACCCGGCGACCGCCAGGACCTGCTGGGAGCGCACCTTCTCCAGCTCCCGCTCGGCGTCGCGCAGCCGGGCGACGATGCCCGAGACCCGCTCGGGCAGCTCCTCCTTGCGCACCTTCAGCTGCTCGGCGAGCTGGGCGACCAGCACGTTCTCCCGGGCCAGGAAGCGGAACGCGTCGATGCCGACCAGCGCCTCGACGCGGCGCACGCCGGCGCCGATCGACGACTCGCCGAGCACCTTGACCAGCCCGAGCTGCCCCGAGCTGCCCACGTGGGTACCGCCGCACAGCTCGCGGGAGTAGTCGCCGACCTCCACCACGCGGACCTGGTCGCCGTACTTCTCGCCGAACAGGGCGAGGGCGCCCATCGCGCGGGCCTCGTCGATGGAGGTGTGGAAGGCGCGCACGTCCAGGTCGTTGATCAGGACGTCGTTGACCTCGTCCTCCACGTCGCGCAGCACGCTGAGCGGGACCGCGCCCGAGGCGGTGAAGTCGAACCGGAACCGGCCGGGCGAGTTCTCCGAGCCGGCCTGCGCGGCCGACTCGCCGAGCGCCCGCCGGAACCCGGCGTGCACCATGTGGGTCGCGGTGTGCGAGCGGGAGATGGCCTGCCGCCGCCGCACGTCGATCCTGGCGAGCGCGGCGTCGCCGGCCTGCGCCTCGCCGCGGGTGACCCGGCCGCGGTGCACGATCAGCCCGGCGAGCGGCGACTGCACGTCGGTGACCTGGATCTGCGCGCCGTTGCCGAGGTCGATGACGCCCTGGTCGGCGAGCTGGCCGCCGCCCTCGGCGTAGAAGGGGGTGCGGTCCAGGACGGCCTCGACCTCGGTGCCCTCGCCCGCCGCCGGCACCGCGGCGCCGCCGGCCAGCAGGCCGACCAGGCGGGCGTCGGCCTCGGTGGTGTGGTAGCCGAGGAACTCCACCGCGCCGCCCGAGCGGCTGAGCAGCTCGTCCAGGACCGAGACGTCCAGGTTGCCGGTCTTCTTGTCGCGCGCGTCCTGCTTGGCCCGCTCGCGCTGCTCGGCCATCAGCTGGCGGAAGCCCTCCTCGTCCACCCGCAGGCCCTGCTCGGCGGCCATCTCCAGGGTGAGGTCGATCGGGAAGCCGTAGGTGTCGTGCAGCTTGAACGCCTGGTCGCCGGCCAGGCGGGCGGCGCCCTGCTCCTTGGCCGCGGCGACCGCCGTGTCGAAGATCGTGGTGCCGGTGCGCAGCGTCGCCAGGAAGGACGCCTCCTCGGCGTCGATGACGGCGTGGATGCTGTCGGCGGTGCGGACCAGGTCGGGGTACTGCTCGCCCATCGCGGCGATCGCGACCGAGGTCAGCTCGTGCATCAGCCCGGCGTCCTGGCCGCCCAGCAGGCGCAGGTTGCGCACCGAGCGGCGCAGGATGCGGCGCAGCACGTAGCCGCGGCCCTCGTTGCCGGGGCGGATGCCGTCGGCGACCATCATGGTGCCGCTGCGCACGTGGTCGGCGACGACCCGCAGCGACACGTCGTCGCGGTGGTCGCGGCCGTAGGAGGTGGCGGTGAGCGCGGCGGCGCGCTCCAGCACCCGCCACAGGGTGTCGGTCTCGTAGATGTTGTCGACGCCCTGCAGGATCGCGGCCATGCGCTCCAGGCCCATGCCGGTGTCGATGTTGCGGTTCGGCAGGTCGCCCACGATGTCGAAGTCGACCTTGGAGCGGACCGTGCCGAGCTGCTTTTGCATGAAGACCAGGTTCCAGACCTCCAGGTACCGGTCCTCGTCGGCGACCGGGCCGCCCTCGCGGCCGTGCTCGGGCCCCCGGTCGTAGTAGATCTCCGAGCAGGGGCCGCCGGGGCCGGGCACGCCCATGTGCCAGTAGTTGTCGGCCAGGCCGCGGCGCTGGATGCGCTCCAGCGGGACGCCGACCTTGGTGTGCCAGATGTCGCGGGCCTCGTCGTCGTCCTCGAAGACGGTCACCCAGAGCTTCTCCTCGGGGAAGCCGAAGCCGCCGCCCGCGCGGTCGCCGGTCAGCAGCTCCCAGGCGAACGGGATCGCCTGCTCCTTGAAGTAGTCCCCGATCGAGAAGTTCCCGAGCATCTGGAAGAACGTGGCGTGCCGGGTGGTCTTGCCGACCTCGTCGATGTCGGGCGTGCGCACGCACTTCTGGGCGCTGGTCATCCGCGGCGACGGCGGGGTGCGCTGCCCGAGGAAGTAGGGCTTGAACGGCGCCATGCCGGCGTTCACCAGCAGCAGCGTCGGGTCCTCGGCGATCAGGCTGGCCGAGGGCATCACGGTGTGCCCGCGCGCCTCGAAGAACGTGAGGAAACGGCGGGCGATCTCTGCCGACTCCATGATCAGTGGCCATCCTTGTCGTCGATGATGGTGTAGCGGGCCTTCAGGACCCGGCGGCGGGGCCCGTCGACCTCGGGCGGGGCCTGGTCCATCCGGACCGCCTCGCGCAGTTCGGCCTCGCGCGCCCGCATCTCGGTGCGCACGTCGGCGGCGAAGTACCTCAGCCGCCGGCCGGTGCTCTGCCCGGTGGTGACGGCGCGGGCCGCGACGCCCTCGGGCGACCAGGCCTGCGCGATCCGCGTCACCTTGCGCTTGACGCGGTTGGTGGCGTACACCCCGGCGCCGGCGCCGACCGACAGCCAGAACAGGCGCTTCATCGTCTCCCGCCCTCCGTCGCCTTGGCGAGCCGTTTTCCGGTGCTCACTTGCGCCCCTTCCCGGTCTGGCGGGCGGGGAGCTGCGGGCGGTCCGGGGCGCCGGCGCCGCCGTTGCCGCCGAGGGCCTTGCGCACGCCGTAGGAGAACGCGGCGGCCTTCACCAGCGGCCCGCCCACCACCGAGGTCATCACGGTGGTGACGGCGGACACGTTCTGGGTGACCCCGGCGACCTGCTTGGTGATCACGTCGGTGCGGCCGAGCTGTTCGTTGGCGCGGCGCATCGTGCGGTTCATGTCCTCCAGCAGCGGCCCGGCCTGCTCGCCGAGGTCGTGCACGACCTTGCCGGCCTCGTCCAGCAGCCGGGCGAGCCTGAGCAGGGTGAAGGCGAGGAAGGAGACCAGCACCGCCCAGAACACGGCCACGATGAGACCTGCTAGCTGTCCACCAGTGAGCATCAGGGCTTTCCGTTCGCTGTGTCGACTCGGGCCGGACGTTGGTGACAGACCCTACCGTGGGCGCGAGCCCGCGAACGCGAGCCGGAAAAAGCCCGCGGCGGGCGGTTCGTCCCCGGGGTGGCCGCCGGCGCGGGCCGGGACCGTCCGAGTGCAGGCTATCGCTCGCGGGCCCGCCGCGGGTGGAGCGGCGGCGCCGGGAGACCGGGTGGTCACCCCTTCTTCGCGCCGCCCTCGCGGCGGCGGCCGTCCGGCGGCCGCAGCACCGACCTGATCCGGGCCAGCACCTCGGTGAACCGCGCCTCGGCGCCGTAGGTGGTCGGGCGGTAGTACTCGCGGCCGTGCACCGCGTCGGGCGCGTACTGCTGCCGCACCACCCCGCCGGGGTGGTTGTGCGCGTACAGGTAGCCCTTGCCGTGCCCGACGCGGGCCGCGCCCGCGTAGTGCGCGTCGCGCAAGTGCCCGGGGACCGGGCCGACCAGGCCCTTGCGGACGTCGCCGATCGCCTCGTCCACCGCCGTGATCACCGCGTTGGACTTGGGGGCCAGCGCCAGGTGGACGACCGCCTGCGCCAGGTTGATGCGGGCCTCGGGCAGCCCGACGAACTCCACCGCCTGGGCGGCGGCGACCGCGGTCTGCAGCGCGGTCGGGTCGGCCATCCCGATGTCCTCGCTGGCGTGCACGATCAGCCGCCGGGCGATGAACCGCGGGTCCTCGCCCGCCTCGATCATGCGGGCCAGGTAGTGCAGCGCGGCGTCCACGTCGCTGCCCCGGATGCTCTTGATGAACGCGCTGGTGACGTCGTAGTGCTGGTCGCCCTCGCGGTCGTAGCGGACCGCGGCGCGGTCGACGGCCTTCTCCAGCACGTCCACGTCGATCGGCGCGCCCTCGGGGGCCACCAGCGCGGCGGCCTCCAGGTAGGTGAGGGTGCGCCGGGCGTCGCCGCCCGCCAGCCGGACCAGGTGGTCCTCGGCGGCGGCGTCCAGCGCCACCGCGCCGTTCAGGCCGCGCTCGTCGGCGAGGGCGCGGCGGATCACCTCGCGCAGGTCGTCCTCGCCGAGCGGCTCCAGGGTGAGCAGCAGCGACCGCGACAGCAGCGGGCTGATCACCGAGAAGAACGGGTTCTCGGTGGTGGCGCCGATGAAGGAGACCCAGCGGTTCTCCACCGCGGGCAGCAGCGCGTCCTGCTGGGCCTTGTTGAAGCGGTGCACCTCGTCGACGAACAGCACCGTCTGCCGGCCGCTCATGCCGAGCTCGCGGCGGGCCAGGTCGATCTCGGCGCGGACCCGCTTGACGCCGTCGCTGACCGCGGAGATCTCCACGAAGCGGCGCTCGGTGACCCGGCTCACCACGGTCGCCAGGGTGGTCTTGCCGGTGCCGGGCGGCCCCCACAGCAGCAGCGACATGGGCACGTCGCGCTCGACGAGCTGGCGGATCGGGGTGCCGGGGCCGAGCAGGTGGCCCTGCCCGACGACCTCGTCCAGGCCGCGCGGGCGCATCCGCACCGCGAGCGGGTCGGTGCCCTTCGGCGGGGACGGCGGCGCGGCGGAGGGAGCGGGGGGCCGGGGAGGCGCGCCCGCCGGATCGTCGAACAGGCCCTCCGCCTGGCCCGCGTCATTCCAGCTGGTCACGCTCCGACACTATCCCTCCGCGCCGACATTCCGGTCCGGGCGGGAACCTATCCTCGGGGTACGCGCGTTGATGACGCGCGGAGACCGATTTTCGGGAGCTTGATGAGGTTCGGGACGGCGTCGTTGCGGCGCCATGGGCGGGCGGGCCTGCTCATGGTGCTGTTCGTCGTCGCCGGGCTGCTGTTCAGCTACGGCCTCGAGCACAGTGCGTCGGTCCGGCTCTGCACCGCCCACCTGGTGCACGACGCCTCGGGCGGCACCGCCGTCGTGTCGGACGGCCCGTCCGTCACCGGCCCCGCGCTGACCGCCCCCGGGCATCCGGCGCCGTTCGCCCCGGCGGACGCCTGCCTCTGCCTGGCCGTGCTGCTCACCCTCCTGGTGATCGCCCTGGCGGCCCGGCCGCACCGGGCCCGCGTCCGCGTCCCGGCCCGCTCGGGCTGGACGCTCGCGCTGCCCCCGCCGTCCCGGCCCGCTCCCCCGTCCCTGTCCTCCCTCCAGGTGCTCCGGCTGTGACGGGCCGGCCGTGAGGCCGCCGTCCCGTCATGCCGTCGACCACCTGAGAGGGAACCCCCATGTCCAAAAGCGCCCGCACGCGCGCCCAGAAGAACAGCAAGAAGAAGAACGCGCTGACCCAGCGCCAGACGCCCTGGGGCGGCATCGTGTTCTTCACCGCGATCGGCCTCGCCGCCGCCGTCGCGATCACCTTCGCCTTCCTGCAGAGCCGCTCCTCCTCCGCCGACGGCGCCTCCATCGCCGGCGTGGTGAGCAAGGAGGGCCTCGGCCGCGACCACACCCAGGCCGCCGTCAAGTACGACTCCAGCCCGCCGATGGGCGGCGCGCACGACCCGATGTGGCAGAACTGCGACGCCCGCGTCTACGACCGGCCGCTGCGCGACGAGAACGCCGTGCACGCGCTGGAGCACGGCGCGGTGTGGGTCGCCTACCGGCCGGACCTGCCGGCCGACCAGCGGGACCTGCTCGCCGCCAAGATCAAGGCCACCGACTACTCGCTGATGAGCCCCTACCCCGCCCTGGACAAGCCGATCGCGCTGACGGCGTGGGGCAAGCAGCTGAAGGTGGACAAGGCGTCCGACCCCCGGGTGAACAAGTTCCTGCTCGCCTACGTCAAGGGGCCGCAGACGCCCGAGCCGGGCGCGGCGTGCACCGGCGCCAAGGACACCCCGTGAGTCAGGCGGGGCCGGCACCGCGCGGGCGGCGGGTCACCGCCGTCCTCGCGGTGCTGGCGCTCGCCGCCGGCGCCCTGCTGCTCGCCCGGCCGCTGCTCGGCTCCGGCGCGCCCGCCGCCGGCGGCCCGGAGGCGGGGTTCGCCCGGGACATGAGCACCCACCACGCGCAGGCCGTGCGGATGTCGTTCCTCGTGCGGGACCGCACGCAGGACGAACCCGTCCGGACCCTGGCCTTCGACATCATCACCACCCAGCAGGCCCAGATCGGCATGATGACGGCCTGGCTCGACGCCTGGCGGGCGCCGAAGGCCGACCCGGCCGGGCCGATGCGCTGGATGGGCGGCCACGCCGGGCACGGCGCGGCCGCCGGGGCCTACTCGATGCCGGGGATGGCGACGCCGCAGCAGCTGCGCGAGCTGCAGGCGGCGTCGGGGCGCGACGCCGAGCGGCTGTTCCTGCGCCTGATGATCGCCCACCACCGGGCCGGCGTGGAGATGGCCCGGGCCGTGCTGGCCCGCACCGAGCAGGCGCAGGTCCGGCGGCTGGCGCAGACCATGGTCGACGGGCAGCGCGCGGAGATCACGCTGATGGAGTCGATGCTCGCCGCGCGCGCCTCCGGGCGATCTTCGCGATAGCGCTTGACAGCGCTGCCCGGACGCGCGTCACTGGGCGCCATGGCTCAGGAACTCAGCGGCTACCAGCGGGCTCTGGATCGGTTCGAGGGCGTGCTCGGCGGCGTCGCCGGGAACGGCTGGGACGCGGCGTCGCCGTGCGCCGGCTGGACCGCGCGCGACGTCGCCGGGCATGTCACCGGGGGCCAGCACCTGGTCCGCGCCCTCGCCACCGGGACGCCGGTCCCCGACGTCAACCACGACCCCGGCCGGTTCTGCACCGGCGACGCGCTGCTGGCGTGGCGGACCGCCCGCAAGGAGACCGAGGCGGCCCTCACCGCCGAGGCGCTGCGCCGCCCGGTCCCGGTCGGCGGGCTCGGCGAGCTGCCGCTGGCCGACTTCCTCGAGGGCTACATCCTCGAACCCCTGGTGCACACCTGGGACCTGGCGGTGGCGACCGGGCAGCCGTCCCGGCTCGACCCCGACCTGGTGCACCACGCGTTCGCGACCGCGCAGATGGTCGCGGCCGCGATGCGCCGCGAGGGGCATCTGGCGCCGGCCCTGCCCGCACCGCGCGGGGCGGACGAGCAGACCCGCCTGCTGGCCTTCCTCGGCCGCCCGCGCGGGGTCCGGGCCGAGGAGGGCGGGCCGACGCCCTGAACGCGCCGGCCCCGCCGCGCAGGCGGCGAGGCCGGAGCCTTCTAGGAGAACTCCGCCAGGGTGCGCTCGGCCTCTTCCAGCCAGGCGCGGCGGGCCGTCAGGGCCTCCTCGGCGTCCTTGACGTCCTTCTCGCGCCCGGAGCCGCGGGCCTTGTCCAGCCGCTTCTCCAGCTGCTCGATCGAGGACCGCAGCTGGGTGACGGTGGCCTCGGCGCGGGCGCGCGCCTCGGGGTTGGTGCGCCGCCACTCCTGCTCCTCGGCGCCGCGGATCGCCTCCTCGATCTTGCGGAGGCGGCCCTCCAGCCGGTCGCGCTGGTCGCGCGGCACCATGCCGGCCGCCTCCCAGCGCTCCTGCACGGCGCGCAGCGCCTGCCGGGCCTGCCGGATGTCGCGGACCGGCAGCAGCTTCTCGGCGTCGGCGAGGATCTTCTCCTTCTCCGCGGCGTTGCCGGCGAACTCGGCGTCGCGCTCGGCGAAGGCGGCGCTGCGCGCGGCGAAGAAGGTGTCCTGCGCGCCCTTGAAGCGGGCCCACAGCTCCTCTTCGACGTCGCGGGAGGCGCGCCCGGCGACCTTCCAGCGGCGCATCAGCTCGCGGTAGGCGGCGGCGGTGTCGCCCCACTCGGTGGAGCCGCTCAGCGCCTCGGCCTCGGCGACCAGGCGCTCCTTGTCGCGGCGGGCCTCGTCGCGCTGGTCGTCCAGCGTGGCGAAGTAGGCCTTGCGGCGCTTGGTGAAGGCGTTGCGGGCCGACGACAGCCGCTTCCACAGCGCGGTCTCGGTCGGCCGGTCGATGCGCTCGGCGGCCTTCCACTCCTCCACCAGCTGGCGCAGCCGCTCGCCGCCGTTCTTCCAGTGCGTCTCCTCGGCGGCGATCCGCTCGGCCTCGGCGACGATGCGCTCCTTGACCTCGCGCGCCTCGTGCCGGGCGTGCTCGCGCTTGGCCTTGACCTCCTGGCGGCGGCGCCCGACCAGCTCGGTGAGGGCGTCCAGCCGCCGGGCGAGCGCGTCCAGGTCGCCGACGGCGTGCGCCTCGGTGACCTGCTCGCGCAGCCGGTCGATGCCCTGCTGGGCCTGCTGCGGCTGCAGGTCGGTGGTCTTGACCCGCTGTTCCAGCAGGCCGATCTCGGTGACCAGCGTGTCGTACTTGCGCTTGAAGTAGGCCAGAGCCTCCTCCGGTGCGCCGGCCTGCCAGGACCCCACGACGCGCTCGCCGTCCGACGTCTTCACGTAGACGGTGCCGTCTTCGTCCACCCGGCCCCAGGGATCGGTCGCGCTGGACACCCTTGCCTCCTGAATCGCAGGTCCGGCCGCACTCACAGCCACCGGACCCTCCACACCTTAGTATCCCGTACGCCTATTTCCCGGCGATCGTCACGTCCTCGATCGTCACCTTCTTCTTCGGCTCGCCGGTGCCGTCCTGCCCGGGCTTGGCGATGCCGGCCTTGGCCACGGCCTCCAGCGTGTCCAGCCCCGAGGTGATCTTGCCGAGCACCGTGTAGCTCGGGGGCAGCTGCGAGTCGCCGTAGACCAGGAAGAACTGGCTGCCGTTGCTGCCGGGGGCGCCGGTGTTGGCCATGGCCAGCGTGCCCTTGCCGTACTTGGCGCCGTCGGTGTTCTCGTTGTCGAAGCCGTAGCCGGGGCCGCCGCGGCCGGTGCCGGTCGGGTCGCCGCACTGCAGCATCTTCAGGCCCTCGCCGGTGGACAGCCGGTGGCAGAAGCTCTTGTCCCAGAAGTCCTTCTTGGCCAGGAAGGCGAAGGAGTTCGTCGCGCAGGGCGCCTTCTTGCCGTCCAGCTCCAGGCCGATGTCGCCCTGGGAGGTCTTCAGCGTCGCCTTGACCGTGTCGGTGTAGGCGGGCTTGACCGGCGGCGTGCCGAGCTTCTTGGGGGCGCCCTCGTCCTGGCTGGGCTTGTAGGCGCACTCGCCGGGCTTGGCGGCCGGCGGCTTGGAGGCCTCCGCGTTCGGCTTGGCCTCGGCCTTCTTGTCGTCCTTGCCGACGAGCAGGGCGATGCCGGCACCGCCGGCGGCGATGACCGCCACGGCCGCGACGGCGCCTATGATCTTGATGCGCTGCGCCTTGGCCTGCTCGGCCGCCCGGCGCTGCTCCTGACGCTCGTAGCGCTGCCGTGCGAGCTGCTTCTTGCGGTCCTTCCCCGCCACGTGCCTGCCCTTCCGCTGTGATCAGGTGAACGTGCTGCGCATGGTAGCGGTCACCGGCCGGTGATGGCGCCCCGCCGGCCGGTCCCGGGCCCCGGCACCGGCCTTTGGAACGGGCCATCGGCCGCGGCCGCCACGCGGGACACGGCGAAGCGGCTATCCGTTCGCGGTGGCCATGGCCGCGCCGGTACCCTCGGTGGCACCGCAGCTGGCCTCGAAGGAAGGACGACCGTGCTCGTCGCCGGGTTCCCCGCTGGATCGTTCGCCGCGAACTGCTACATCGTGGCGCCCGCCGCGGGCGAGGAGTGCGTGATCATCGATCCGGGCCAGGACGCCGTGGCCGGGATCGAGGAGATCCTGCGCGAGCACCGGCTGAAGCCGGTCGCCGCGCTGCTCACGCACGGCCATATCGACCACGTCTGGTCGGTCGCGCCGGTCTGCGGTGCCAAGGACATCCCCGCGTTCGTCCATCCGGGCGACCGGGACCTGCTGACCGATCCGGCCAAGGGCCTGTCGCTGCAGGCCGGGCAGCAGCTGTTCGGCGGCATCACGCTGAGCGAGCCCGACGACGTGCGCGAGCTCACCGACGGCGCGGTGCTGGAGCTGGCCGGCCTCAGCCTCACCGTCGACCACGCGCCCGGCCACACGCCCGGTTCGGTGACGTTCCGCACCCCGCCCGCCGGTGACGTCCCCGACGTCATGTTCAGCGGCGACCTGCTGTTCGCCGGGTCGATCGGCCGCACCGACCTGCCGGGCGGCTCCTACGAGCAGATCCTGGCGAGCCTGTCGCGGGTCTGCCTGACGCTGCCCGAGGAGACGGCCGTCCTGCCCGGCCACGGCGGCCAGACCACCATCGGCCGTGAGCGCGCCACCAACCCGTTCCTGGCGGATCTGGTACCCGCCGACGGGCCACACAAGGGATTCTGAGCCAAAGATCATGAGTTCGAGCTTTCAGGCCCCCAAGGGGGTCAGTGAATACGTGCCGCCGCGCGCCGACCTGTTCTACGCGATCCGCGAGGCGTTCGCCGAGCAGGCCCGGCTGGCCGGATACGGCTACCTGGAGCTGGCGGTGTTCGAGGACACCAACCTGTTCAAGCGCGGCGTCGGCGAGTCCACCGACGTGGTCAGCAAGGAGATGTACACCTTCGAGGACCGCGGCGGCCGGTCGCTGACGCTGCGCCCGGAGTTCACCGCCTCGGTGCTGCGCGCGGTGCTGGAGAACAACCTGCACCGCGAGGGCGCGCTGCCGGTCAAGGTCTGGACGACCGGCCCGGCGTTCCGCGCCGAGCGCCCGCAGAAGGGCCGCTACCGGCAGTTCTACCAGCTGGACCTGGAGGCCATCGGCAGCGAGGACCCGCAGGTCGACGCCGAGACGATCGCGATCGCGGCGAACTGGTACCGGAGCCTCGGCCTCACCCAGGTGCGGCTGCTGCTGAACTCGCTCGGCTGCAAGGAGTGCCGCCCGGCCTACCGGGCCCTGCTGCAGGAGTTCCTGCGCGGCCTGGACCTGGACGAGGCCACCCGCGAGCGCATCGAGATCAACCCGCTGCGGGTGCTGGACGACAAGCGCCCGCAGGTGCGCGAGCAGCTGGCCGGCGCGCCGCTGATGGCCGACCACCTGTGCGGCGACTGCAAGGCCTACCACGACAAGGTCCGCGAGCTGCTGGCCGACCTCGGCATCGCCTGGGAGGACACCCCCACGCTGGTGCGCGGCCTGGACTACTACACCCGCACCACCTACGAGTTCGACCACCCGCTGCTCGGCGCCCAGTCGGGCATCGGCGGCGGCGGCCGCTACGACGGCCTGTCGGAGGACATCGGCGGCCCCGAGCTGCCCGGGATCGGGTTCGGGCTCGGCCTGGACCGCACCATCCTGGCGCTGGAGGCCGAGGGCGCGCAGTTCGCGGCCAAGCCGCGCTGCGAGGTGTTCGGGGTGGCGCTCGGCGAGGCCGCCGAGCGCAAGGTGTTCACGCTGGTCGCCGAGCTGCGCCGGGCCGGGATCGCCGCCGACATGGCCTTCGGCGGCAAGAAGCTGAAGGGCGCCATGAAGGACGCCGACCGGTCGGGGGCGAAGTACGCCGTGATCCTCGGCGAACGGGACATCGCCGCCGGCGCGGCCCAGGTCAAGGACCTGGCCGCCGGCGACCAGACCGCCGTCCCGCTCGCCGCAATCGTCTCGACGCTGAAGGAAAGGCTTTCACGATGATCCGCTCACACGAGGCGGGCACGCTCCGCAGGGAGCACGCCGGACAGCAGGTGACGCTGGCCGGCTGGGTGGCGCGCCGCCGCGACCACGGGGGCGTCACCTTCATCGACCTGCGCGACGCCTCCGGCTCCGCCCAGGTCGTCTTCCGCGAGGACGAGGCGGCGCACGACCTGCGCGCCGAGTACTGCGTCCGGGTCGTCGGCGAGGTGCGGATCCGTCCGGCGGGCAACGAGAACCCCGAGCTGCCGACCGGCGACATCGAGGTCGCCGCGACCGAGATCGAGGTGCTGTCGGAGTCCGCGCCGCTGCCGTTCCCGATCGAGGGCGACGTCAACGTCAACGAGGAGATCCGGCTCAAGTACCGCTACCTCGACATCCGCCGCGAGGCCGTCGCCCGCGCGCTGAGGATCCGCTCCCAGGCCTCGTTCCTGGTGCACCGGGTGCTGGACGGGCACGGCTTCGTCAACGTCGAGACCCCGACGCTGACCCGCTCCACCCCCGAGGGCGCCCGCGACTTCCTGGTCCCGGTGCGGCTGAAGCCGGGCCACTGGTACGCGCTGCCGCAGTCGCCGCAGCTGTTCAAGCAGCTGCTCATGGTCGGCGGCCTGGAGCGCTACTACCAGCTCGCCCGCTGCTACCGCGACGAGGACTTCCGCGCCGACCGGCAGCCCGAGTTCACCCAGATCGACATCGAGATGTCGTTCGTCGAGCAGGACGACGTGCTGAAGGTCGGCGAGGACCTGGTGGCGACGCTGTGGAAGGAGATCGCCGGGTACGAGATCCCGCGGCCGATCCCCCACATGACCTACGCCGACGCCCTGTCGCGGTACGGGTCCGACAAGCCCGACCTGCGGTTCGGCAACGAGCTGACCGAGATGACGGAGTACTTCGCGGGCACCTCGTTCCGGGTGTTCCAGGCGCCCTACGTCGGCGCGGTCGTCATGCCCGGCGGCGCGTCGCAGACCCGCAAGGAGCTGGACGCCTGGCAGGACTGGGCCAAGGCGCGCGGCGCCCGCGGCCTCGCCTACGTGCTGGTGCAGGAGGACGGGACGCTCGGCGGCCCGGTCGCCAAGAACCTGTCCGACGCCGAGAAGGAGGGGCTGGCCGCCAAGGCCGGCGCCGCCCCCGGCGACGCGATCTTCTTCGGCGCGGGCCGGCCGCACGCCACCCGCGAGCTGCTCGGCGCGGCCCGGCTGGAGATCGGCCGCCGCTGCGACCTGATCGACGAGTCGGCCTGGGCGTTCGTGTGGATCGTGGACGCGCCGATCTTCGAGCCGGTGGAGGACGACAAGGGCGAGCGGATCGGCTGGACGTCGGTGCACCACCCGTTCACCGCGCCGAAGCCCGAGTACGCCGACACCTTCCAGGACGACCCGGGCTCGGCCCTGGCCAACGCCTACGACATCGTCTGCAACGGCAACGAGATCGGCGGCGGCTCGATCCGTATCCACCGCGCCGAGATGCAGCAGCGGGTGTTCGACGTGCTCGGCCTGTCCAAGGAGGAGGCCGAGTCGCAGTTCGGCTTCCTGCTGGAGGCGTTCAAGTTCGGCCCGCCGCCGCACGGCGGCATCGCGTTCGGCTGGGACCGCACGATCATGCTGCTGGCCGGCGAGCCCTCGATCCGCGACGTCATCGCCTTCCCCAAGGCCGCGTCCGGGTACGACCCGCTGACCGCCGCGCCCACGCCGATCACCGCGCAGCAGCGCAAGGAGGCCGGGGTGGACGTCGACCCCGCCAAGGAGGCGGCCGACAAGGCCTGAGCCATGACGCGAAGAAGGGCCGCTCCGGACGGAGCGGCCCTTCTTCGCGTCCGGGGCCTGCTACCGGGGGGCGCCGCTGGTGACGCGGTACACGTCGTAGACGCCGTCGATGGACCGCACGGCCTTCAGCACGTGCCCGAGGTGCTTGGGGTCGCCCATCTCGAAGGTGAAGCGGCTGACGGCGACGCGGTCGCGGGTGGTGGTGACCGACGCCGACAGGATGTTGACGTGCTGGTCGGACAGGACCCGGGTGACGTCCGACAGCAGCCGCGGCCGGTCCAGCGCCTCGACCTGGATCGCGACCAGGAAGACCGAGTCCTCGCCGGGCGACCACTTGACGTCGATCAGCCGGTCGGGCTGCGACTTCAGGCTGTCGACGTTGGCGCAGTCGGCGCGGTGCACCGACACGCCGTGGCCGCGGGTGACGAACCCGACGATGTCGTCGCCGGGCACCGGGGTGCAGCAGCGCGACAGCCGCACCCACACGTCGGGGTCGCCCGCCACGACCACGCCGGGGTCGGCGGACGGCCGGCTGCGCTTGCGGCGGGTCGGCACCGCGATCTCGGCGAGGTCCTCCTCGGCGCTCTCCACGCCGCCGAGCGCGTCCACCAGGCGCTGCACGACGGTCTGCGCCGACACCTGGTTCTCGCCGACCGCCGCGTACAGCGACGACACGTCGGCGTAGCGCATGTCGCGGGCGAGGGCCAGCAGCGCCTCCCCCGACATCATCCGCTGCAGCGGCATGTTCTGCTTGCGCATCGCGCGGGCGATGGCCTCCTTGCCCGACTCGATCGCGGTGTCGCGGCGCTCCTTGGAGAACCAGTGCTTGATCTTGTTGCGGGCGCGGGCGGACTTGACGAAGTTCAGCCAGTCGCGGGAGGGGCCCGCGTCGGGCGACTTGGAGGTGAAGACCTCGACGGCGTCGCCGTTGTCCAGGGTGGACTCCAGCGGCACCAGCCGGCCGTTGACGCGGGCGCCGATACATCGGTGCCCGACCTCGGTGTGGATGGCGTAGGCGAAGTCGACCGGGGTGGCGCCCTGCGGCAGCGCCATCACGTCGCCCTTGGGGGTGAAGACGAACACCTCCGACACCGACAGGTCGAAGCGCAGCGACTCCAGGAACTCGGCCGGGTCGGCGGTCTCCTTCTGCCAGTCCAGCAGCTGGCGCAGCCACTGCATGTCGGCCGCCTTGCGGCCGCCGACCGTCTCCTCCTTGTACTTCCAGTGCGCGGCGACGCCGTACTCGGCGCGCCGGTGCATGCCCCAGGTGCGGATCTGCAGCTCCACCGGCTTGCCCTCGGGGCCGATGACGGTGGTGTGCAGCGACTGGTACATGTTGAACTTCGGCATCGCGATGTAGTCCTTGAACCGGCCGGGGACCGGGTTCCACCGCGCGTGGATCGTGCCGAGGGCGGCGTAGCAGTCGCGGACGCTGTCCACCAGGACCCGGATGCCGACCAGGTCGTAGATGTCGTCGAACCCGACATCGCGGGCGATCATCTTCTGGTAGATCGAGTAGTAGTGCTTGGGCCGGCCGGTGACGGTCGCCTTGATCTTGGACTCGCGCAGGTCGGCCGAGACGTTCTCGATGACCTCCTGCAGGAAGATGTCGCGGCGCGGGGCGCGCTCGGACACCAGCCGGGCGATCTCGTCGAACCGCTTGGGGTACAGGGTGGCGAAGGACAGGTCCTCCAGCTCCCACTTCAGCGTGTTCATGCCGAGGCGGTGCGCCAGCGGGGCGAACACCTCCAGCGTCTCGCGCGCCTTCTTCTCCTGCTTGTGCCGCGGCATGTAGCGCAGCGTGCGCATGTTGTGCAGCCGGTCGGCGAGCTTGATGACCAGGACGCGGATGTCGCGGGCCATCGCCACGACCATCTTGCGCACGGTCTCGGCCTCGGCGGCGTCGCCGTACTTGACCTTGTCGAGCTTGGTGACGCCGTCGACCAGCGCGGCGATCTCGTCGCCGAAGTCGGCGCGCAGCTCGTCCAGGGTGTAGGGGGTGTCCTCGACGGTGTCGTGCAGCAGCGCCGCGCAGATCGTCTCGGTGTTCATGCCGAGCTCGGCGAGGATGGTGGCGACCGCGAGCGGGTGGGTGATGTAGGGATCGCCGCTCTTGCGCTTCTGGTCGCGGTGGTAGTGCGCGGCCACGTCGTAGGCGCGCTCGATCATCCGCAGGTCCGCTTTGGGGTGGGTGTTGCGGACGGTCTTGTTGAGTGGTTCCAGTACCGGGTTCATGGCAGGTCCGCGCTGGGCGCCGAGCCTGGCGAGCCTACGGCGCACCCGGGCGGCAGAGGGTGGGATGGCGGCCGGGGCCGGCCGGGAGGGGTCGGCCGGTTCGGCCGGGTCGGCCGCGGCGGGCGGCGTGGTGCCGCCCGCCCGGCCGGCGGGTGCGGGCGGGCGGGTCGCCGGGGGCGTGGCGGGCGTCCCGGCCGGCGGCGCGGTGTCGCGCGCGGCCCCGGGCGCGGCGGTGTCGTCACGCGCGGCGCCGGGCACCGCGTCATGGCTCACCGCTCCGGTCGATACCGCCTCACCTGGCACCCAGCCTCCTTAGCGCATGCGGGCGCGGCCCTTGGTCGTCCCGCGGGGAGCGCCCGTCCCCGCCGGACCGCCGATTCCGCCAGTCTATCCGGCGGCCTTTCGGCACTAGACCTTGACCAGGGAATGGACGTCCAGATCCCCCAGCTTGGCGCGGCCGTCCAGGAACGTCAGCTCCATCAGCACCGACAGCCCGGCGACCTCGCCGCCGCCGCGCCGCACCAGCTCGGCCGCCGCGCGGGCGGTGCCGCCGGTGGCCAGCACGTCGTCGACGATCAGCACCCGCTCACCGGGCGCGAACGCGTCGGTGTGCATCTGGATGGTCTCGGTCCCGTACTCGAGATCATAGTTCTCCTCGATGGTGGCCGCGGGCAGCTTTCCCTTTTTCCGCACCGGGACGAAGCCCGCGCCGAAGTGGTAGGCGACCGGGGCGGCCAGGATGAACCCGCGCGCCTCGATCCCGACGATCTTGTCGACGGTGCCGCGGCCGTGGTGGGCGACGATGGCGTCCACCACGCCGGCGAACGCCACGTGGTCGGCCAGCAGCGGCGTGATGTCCTTGAACAGCACCCCGGGCTTGGGGTAGTCGGGAACGTCGCGGATCCGGTCCTGGATCAGCCTGTCGAGGTCCACTGGTTCCTCCTGTGCTCATGACGACGGCCGTGCCCGCCCGCAGGGGGGTGGGCACGGCCGCCGGTGATCTCGTACGGGGACTACTTGTTGCGGCGCTGCGTCCGGGTGCCCTTCTTGGGCTGGTTGCGCGACCCCTGCTGGACGACCTTGCGGACGGTCACCCCGGCCGGGACGCCCTCCTGGGAGGCGTCGTCGCCGGCGGCGGGCGCGGGCTCGTCGTCCACCTCGTCCACGGCCGAGGCCGCCTTGGCGGACTTGGCCTGCCGCTTGGCGCTGGCCTCGCGGCGCGCGATGTTGGCCCGCAGCTCGCGGTAGCGCGGCTCGCGCTCCTTCAGCTGCACCAGCAGCGGCGTGGCCACGCAGATCGAGGAGTAGGTACCGACGATCATGCCGACGAACAGCGACAGCGACAGGTCCTTCAGCGTGCCCGCGCCGAACAGCGTGGTGCCGATGAACAAGATCGCGCCGACCGGCAGGATCGCGACCAGCGAGGTGTTCAGCGAGCGGATCAGCGTGCTGCTGAGCGCCTGGTTGGCCGCCTCGCTGTAGGTGATCTTGGAGGTCGGGGTCAGCGGCCTGGTGACCTCCTTGATCATGTCGAACACCACGACCGCGTCGTACAGCGAGTAGCCGAGGATGGTGAGGAAGCCCAGCAGCGTCGCCGGGGTGACCTCGAAGCCCGACCAGGCGTACACGCCGGCGGTGATGACCAGGTCGTGCAGCAGCGCGACCATCGCCGCCACCGCCATCCGCCACTCGAAGGCGACCGACAGGTAGGCGACGATCAGGACCATGAAGACGATCAGCGCCTGCCAGGCCTTGTTCTGGATCTCACCGCCCCAGGAGGCGCCGACGACCTGGGTGCTGACCTTGTCGGCCGGCACCTTCAGCTCCTTGGCGATGTTCTCCTTGACCTTGGTGACCTCGGGCGACTCCAGGCTCTCGGTGGTGACGCGCCAGTCGCCGCCCGCCTTCTGCACGATCGCCTGGTGCGGGCCGGCGCCGGTGACCGCGCCGCGCACCTGCTCGATGGACTGGCCGCCGGCCTTGAAGGTGAAGACCGAGCCGCCCTTGAACTCCACGCCGAAGTTCATGCCCTGGATGAGCAGGCCGGCGATGGAGAACACCAGCAGCAGGCCCGAGATGGAGTACCAGATCTTGGGCTTGCCGACGATGTCGGCGCTGATCTCGCCCCGGTAGATCCGGGAAAGGGCTGCGCGCAGGCCCATGGTCACGCCTCCTGGCTCTTCGGACGGGCGGTGGCGACGGGCGCCGGCTCCTTGTGCAGCTTCCTCGGGTCCAGGCCCGACAGCGGGTGGCCCCGGCCGAAGAAGTCGGTCCGCGCCAGCAGCGCGACCAGCGGCTTGGTGAAGAAGAAGACCACCACGACGTCGATCAGGGTGGTCAGGCCCATCGCGAACGCGAAGCCCTTGACGCCGCCGACGGCGAGGAAGAACAGCACCAGCGCCGCGATGAAGGTCACCGCGTCGGCGACCAGGATGGTGCGCCGCGCCCGCTTCCACGCCACCTCGACCGAGGGCCGCAGCCGGCGGCCCGCCCGCAGCTCGTCACGGAGCCGCTCGAAGTACACGATGAAGGAGTCGGCGGTGATGCCGATGGACACGATGAGGCCGATGATGTGCGCCAGCGAGAGCCGGAAGCCCATGTTCTCGCCGAGGATCACCACCGACAGGTAGGTGATGCCGGCCGCGACCACCAGGCTGGACACCGCCACCAGGCCGAGGCCCCGGTAGTACAGCAGGCAGTACAGCACGACCAGGGCGAGGCCGATCCCGCCGGCGATCAGGCCGCCGCGCAGCTGGTCGGTGCCGAGGGTGGAGGACACCTCGTCGATGGAGCTCTGCTTGAACTCCAGCGGCAGCGCGCCGTACTTCAGCACGTTGGCGAGGTTGGTGGCGTAGGCCTGGTCGAAGCTTTCGGGCGGGCCGTCGATGCTGGCGGAGCCGCCGGTGATCGCGCCGCGGCTGATGCTCGGCGCCGACACCACCTGGCCGTCCAGCACGATCGCGACCTGCGCCTGCGGCGAGTTCGGGCTCGCCTGGTAGGCCTGGGAGGCCTCGGTGGTCACCGCGCCGAAGTCCTTGGCGCCCTTGCCGTCGAACTTCAGCCCGACCGACCAGCTCGCCGAGGCCTGCTGGGCGTTCGGCGGCATCGCGTCGGCGCTGGTGACGTTCTTGCCGTCCACCCGCACCGGGCCGAGGATGTACTTGCCGATCTGCCCCTTCTCGGCCTTCTCGTCGCACGCGGCGACCCACTGGCGGTTCGGGTCGTTGGCGCCGGGCACGCGCCGGTCGCCGTGGTAGCAGTCCAGCTTGGCGAACTGCTCCAGCACCGCCTTGTCCTTGATCGCGGACAGGCCGCCGTCGGGCTGCGGCGTGATCGGCGGCACCGAGGCCTGCGGCGACGGCTTGGCCGAGGCCGACGGGCTCGGCGACGGCGCGGTCAGCGCCTGCGACAGCGCGCGGCCGCGCGGCGACGGCGAGGCCGACGGCTGGGCCGAGGACCGCGGCGACGGCGTCGAGGACGCCGACGGCTTGGCGCCCTTGTCCTTGCCGTCCTTGCCGCTCGGGCTCGGCGACGGCGAGGGCACCGTGGTCGGCTTGCCGTCGGTCACCGCGAACACCTGGCGGAACTGCAGCCTGGCCGTGGTGCCGATGAGCTGGACGACGCGGCCCTGCCCCTCACCGGGCACGTTCACCACGATGTTGTTGCTGCCCTGCTTGGCCACCTCGGCCTCGGCGACGCCCAGACCGTTGACCCGCTTGGTCATGATCTTGACGGCCTGGTCCATCTGGGTGGCCGGCGGGTTCTTGCCGTTCTCGGTCTTGGCGGTGAGCGTCACCGTCGTCCCGCCGGCGAGATCGAGCCCGAGTTTCGGGGTCGTCTGGCCCTGCAGGAACATCACACCGGTCAGAACGGCCAGCACCGCGAAGAGCGCGAAGAGCGTGCGCCCGGGCCTGGGAACATTGCTACGAGGCGGAGCCACTGGTCGTCATACTTCCCGTCTTGGAGTGTCGTTGCCGGTCGAGCCTCGGATCAGGCCGAGGGCTTGTCCGCGGCCTTGGCCGTGGAGACGGGCTCGGGGGCCTCGCCGGCAGCGTCCTTGGCGTCGTCCTTGGTCAGCTCGACCCGCTCGCCGGCGGGCTCGCCGTCCTCGGCGACGTCGTCGTCGTCGATCTCATCGTCGGCCACGTCGTCCTTGACCACCTGCATGACGGCCTGCTTGAGGAAGCGGGCCTGCACGCCGGGGGCGATCTCCAGCAGCACGCCGTCGTCGTCGACCTCGACCACGGTGGCGTGCATGCCGGCGGTGGTGATCACCTTGGCGCCGGGCTCGACCGAGCTCTGCATGTTCAGCTGCTCCTTGCGCCGCTTGCTCTGCGGGCGGATCAGCAGAAAATAGAACACCAACGGCACTGCGAGCAGCATCAGCAGGGTCATGGGGCTGCCGCCGCCCGAATTGGATGCCGCAATAATCATGTCGCTGCCCATAACAGGGCGTCCTTCCGATGTGGTTTGCCCAGCCTGTCGCCGAAATCGGCCTCGCCCCACTGGGCAGTCGGCTGGAACCGGTGACCAAGTCCCGGAGTCTAGAGAGTACGCCAGACCCCGGCAACGACGTGACGAGCGACGGTCCCGGAAGGTTCCCAACCCGTTACCGGATGATCACCTATCCCGTTTCGCCGGGATCGTCCCCCACCTCGAAGAGGGTGCCGGCGAGCGGCGCGGTCGGCGGCACCGGCAGGCCGAGATGCGCCCAGGCCGCCGGGGTCGCGATCCGGCCGCGCGGGGTGCGCGCCAGCAGCCCCTGGCGGACCAGGAACGGCTCGGCGACGACCTCGACCGTCTCGGGCTCCTCCCCCACCGACACCGCGAGCGTGGACAGCCCGACCGGGCCGCCGCCGAACTTGCGCAGCAGCGCGTTCAGCACCGCCCGGTCCAGCCGGTCCAGGCCGCGCTCGTCCACCTCGTACAGGCTGAGCGCCTCGCGCGCCGACTCCAGCGTGACCTCGCCGCCGGTGCGCACCTCGGCGAAGTCGCGGACCCGGCGCAGCAGCCGGTTGGCGATGCGGGGGGTGCCCCGGGACCGGCCCGCGACCTCGGCCGCGGCATCGTCTGCGATGCGCACGTCCAGCAGCCGCGCGGACCGCTTGATGATGACCTCCAGCTCGGCCGGGCCGTAGAAGTCCATGTGCGCCACGAACCCGAACCGGTCGCGCAGCGGCCCGGGCAGCATCCCGGCCCGCGTCGTCGCACCGACCAGGGTGAACGGGGCGATGTCCAGCGGGATCGCGGTCGCGCCCGGGCCCTTGCCCACCACGACGTCGACCCGGAAGTCCTCCATCGCCATGTAGAGCATCTCCTCGGCGGGACGGGCCATCCGGTGGATCTCGTCCAGGAACAGCACCTCCCCCTCGGAGAGCGTGGACAAGATCGCCGCCAGGTCCCCGGCCCGCTCGATCGCCGGGCCCGAGGAGATGCGCAGCGGCTGCTCCAGCTCCGCCGCGATGATCATCGCGAGGGTGGTCTTGCCGAGCCCCGGGCCGCCCGACAGCAGCACGTGGTCGGGCGTGCGGCCCCGCCGCAGCGCGCTGTGCAGCACCAGCGACAACTGCTCGCGGACGCGGTCCTGCCCGACGAAGTCGTCCAGCTGCTTGGGCCGCAGCGCGGCCTCGATGACCTGCTCCTCCGAACCGGCCGCGTCGGCGGAGACCAGCCGCTCCTCGTACCGTTCCTCGTAGTCGCTCATCGCGACAGCTTCTTCAGGGCGGCCTTCAGCAGGACCGGCACCGGCGGCACGTCGGCGCCCTCCAGGTCGGCGGCGACGGCGTCCACGGCGGCGTCGGCGTCGCGCGCCGACCAGCCGAGGTTGACCAGGCCCGCCTGCACCTGGTCGCGCCAGGCGGCCGCGCGGGCCGGGACGCGCGCGTCCGGGGCGTCGCCGATGGGGCCGCCGAGGCGGTCCTTCAGCTCCAGCACGATGCGCTGCGCGCCCTTCTTGCCGATGCCGGGCACCTTGACCAGGGCGTTCAGGTCCTCGGCCGCGACCGCGTGGCGCAGCGCGTTCGGGGTGTGCACCGCCAGCATCGCCAGGGCGAGGCGGGGGCCGACGCCGCTCGCGGTCTGCAGCAGCTCGAACACCTGCCGCTCGTCGTCGTCGGCGAACCCGAACAGCGTCATCGAGTCCTCGCGCACGATCAGCGACGTCGGCACCTGGGCCTGCTCGCCGACCCGCAGCCCCGCGAGCGTCGCCGGGGTGCACTGCACCGCGTACCCGACGCCCCCCACGTCGATCACGGCCCCCTCCGGGCCGCTCGCGGCGACCCGGCCGCTGACGAAGGCGATCACTGCCCGTTCCCTCCCCTGCTCCTGGCGCCCAGCCGCGCCGACTCCAGCCGCGCCTGCGCGCCGCCCCGCCACACATGGCAGATCGCCAGCGCGAGGGCGTCCGCGGCGTCGGCCGGCTTCGGCGCCGTCTCCAGCCGCAGCAGCCGGGTCACCATCATCGTCACCTGCGCCTTGTCGGCGCGCCCGTTCCCGGTCACCGCCGCCTTGGCCTCGCTCGGGGTGTGCATGGCCACCGGCAGGCCGCGCCGGGCCGCCGCCAGCATCGCCACGCCCGCCGCCTGCGCGGTGCCCATCACCGTGCGCACGTTGTGCTGGGCGAACACCCGCTCGACCGCGACCGCGTCGGGCCTCAGCTCGTCCAGCAGCGCCTCCAGGCCCTGCGCCACGCCGAGCAGCCGCTCGGCGATCGGCGCGTCCGGGCTGGTCCGCACCACCGAGACGTGGACCAGGCGCAGCGGCTTGCCCGGCGCCCCCTCGACCACGCCCACCCCGCACCGGGTGAGCCCGGGGTCCACGCCCATCACCCGCACGGCCGCTCCTTCGATCATCTGTTCGGTCAGCGGCCACGCTATCGGACCCCGCCCCCATCCTCCCCCCCCCCGGCGGGCCGGGTCAGAAGAAGTCGAGCGCGTAGGGCTCCGCCGCGAACGCCGCGCCGAGCGCGCCGGTGTCACCGCCCGCGAGCAGGCCCGCGCGGCGCAGCGTGGCCACCGGGACGCCCGAGTACAGCGCCGCCAGCCCCCGCGGGCCCAGCCGGACGGCCCCCGCGTGCCCGGCGGAACGCTCCAGGCGCCCCTCGCCGTCCTTGACCACCAGCGTCCAGGACCCGGCGTTGGCGGGCACCTGCGGGTCCTCGACCTCCAGCGGGACCTCGGCGGTGACGCCCGCCGGGTAGCCGCGCGCCTCGATCGCCGCCGGTGCGTCCACCACGCGCAGCATCCAGCGGGTGCGCGTCAGCCGCTCGCTCTCCCGCTCGCGGAGCGTCCAGAGGACGGGATCGTGCGGTGCGACGATCGCCCGCACCGTCTCGGCGGTGGACGAGCCCGAGCCGACGACCGCCCACAGCGCCCGCACCGTCGCCGCCGAGGCCCCGACCAGCCTGGCCACCACCAGCGCGGTGTTCCCCTCGTCCCAGCCGTAGGACAGGAAGCCGTCCTCGGCCAGGTAGTGGAAACCCCTGTCGTCGAGGGCCGGGCGCCAGGACTCCTCGCTCCGGTCGACCGCACCGCAGTCCCCGGCGGCCTCGTGGATCCGGCGCAGCGTCGCCGCGACCTCGGCCGCGTCATCCGGCCCGGCCCGGCGCACCGGCACCGCCGTCTCAGCGCGGGCGACCCGCAGGAACTCCGTGCGCAGCTCCACCTCGTCCCTGGAACCCGCGTGCTCCCAGCCGAGCGAGCGGTAGAGCGGAGTGGTCGCCGGATACAGCATCGACACCGCATGGCCGAAGTCCGCGCAGCGGCGCAGCACCTCGGTCATCAGCGCCCGGCCGAGCCCCCGCCCGCGCGCCTCGGGCACCACCGCGACCCCGCCCACACCGCCCATCGACACCCGGCGGCCGTGCCACCACTGCCCCATGTCGTGCAGCCGCGCGGTGGCGACCAGCCGGCCGTCCTCATAGGCGCCGAACAGGCGGCCGGTCTCCAGAAGCGGCCGGGCGCCGCGGACGGATCGCTCCCAGTCGGCGTCGGTGATGGCACCGAACGCCTGGGCGAGCACGGCACGGGTGGGCTCATAGTCGTCAAGGGTCAGTGCGCGGATGTCCATGTGCCGACGTTAGAGCACAAAACGCCGACGCCGCCGGACCCCTGCGGGGTGCGGCGGCGTCGGCGGAGACGTACCGTCAGGCGTCGATGGAGGCCATGACCTCGTCCGAGACGTCGAAGTTGGCGTAGACCTCCTGGACGTCGTCGGAGTCCTCCAGCGCGTCCAGCAGGCGGAACACCTTGCGGGCGTTCTCCTCGTCCAGCTCGACCGACACGGTCGGCAGGAACTTGCTCTCGGCCGACTCGTAGTCGATGCCGGCGTCCTGCAGCGCCTTGCGGACGGCGATCAGGTCGCCCGCCTCGGAGACGACCTCGAACTCCTCGCCGATGTCGTTGACCTCCTCGGCGCCCGCGTCCAGGACCGCCATCATGACGTCGTCCTCGCTGGTGCCGTTCTTGGGCACGACCACGACGCCCTTGCGGTTGAACATGTAGGACACCGAGCCGGGGTCGGCCAGCGAGCCGCCGTTGCGGGTCAGCGCGACGCGCACCTCCGAGGCGGCCCGGTTGCGGTTGTCGGTGAGGCACTCGATGAGCACCGCGACGCCGCCGGGGGCGTAGCCCTCGTAGGTGATGTTCTGCCAGTCGGCGCCGCCCGCCTCCTCACCGGCGCCGCGCTTGCGCGCGCGCTCGATGTTGTCGTTCGGCACCGAGCTCTTCTTGGCCTTGTAGATGGCGTCGTAGAGCGTCGGGTTGGCCTCGGGGTCACCGCCGCCGGTGCGGGCCGCGACCTCGATGTTCTTGATGAGCTTGGCGAACAGCTTGCCGCGCTTGGCGTCCAGCGCGGCCTTCTTGTGCTTGGTCGTCGCCCATTTGGAATGGCCGGACATTCGTTACTCCTCCTCCATCGCCCGGCGCACCAGATCGGCGAAGTAGTGGTGCACGCGGTGGTCGCCCGTCAGTTCAGGGTGGAACGAGGTCGCCAGGAGACGGCCCTGACGGACGGCGACGATCCTACCGACGTTCGGGCCGCCCTCGGCACGTCCGAGCACCTCGACACCGGCGCCGACGCTCTCCACCCAGGGTGCGCGGATGAAAACGGCGTCGAACGGCGTGTCCCCCATGCCGGTCAGCCGCACCCGCGACTCGAAGGAGTCGACCTGGCGGCCGAAGGCGTTGCGGCGCACCGTCATGTCGATGCCGCCGATGGTCTCCTGGCCGGCCATGCCGTCCTGGATGCGGTCCGCCAGCATGATCATGCCGGCGCAGGAGCCGTAGACGGGCAGGCCCGCCTCCACCCGCTTGCGCAGCGGCTCCAGCAGGTCGAAGGAGCGGGCCAGCTTCCACATCGTGGTGGACTCGCCGCCGGGGATGACCAGGCCGTCCACCCGCTCCAGCTCCTCGGGGCGGCGGACCCGCAGCGTCGCGGCCCCGGCGCCCTCCAGCGCCTGCGCGTGCTCGCGCACGTCGCCCTGCAGGGCGAGGACACCGATGGTGGGCACAGCGGTCACAAGGCACCTTCCGGAAGAATATCGGGGGGTCGTCGCACCCCTGGATGTTGGCTACAACGCTCCTGGGAGCGGGGGTTCTTCCCCTCAGGAGAGCTTGAAGCGGCGCAGCGGCAGCTCCAGCGGCAGGAAGCCGTCGTCGCCGCGGTCGGCGATGCCGCGCCCGAACATGTGGGCGCGGGCGAGGGCCAGGCCGAACTCCTCGGGGTCGAACGGCAGCGGGACGTCGCCCGCCTCGCCGACGGCCGCCCAGAAGGGGGCCTCGGCGGGCAGCCGGTCGCCCTGGTCGACCACCACGCCGTCCTCGGCGGTGACGAAGACGTCGCGGCGCAGCTCGCCGGAGTCGTACCAGCGGAACCAGCAGCCCGCGATGACGCTGTGCAGGACCAGCACGCCGCAGCGGGCGCCGGGCAGCGCCGCGGCGGCCGTGTCGGCGATGCGGCGGGCGTCGTCGTCCAGGCCGAACAGCCGCCGGTCGCACAGCAGCAGGGCCCGGTCGAACACCCCGGCGAACAGCTCGTCCTCGTAGGGCCACAGGGCGAAGTCCAGGACGGTCTCGCCGGTCTCGGTCAGCCGGGCCCCGGGGTACAGGGCGCCGGCCAGGGCCGCGGCGGCCTCCGGGTCGGGCACCAGGCCCGGCCGGAACACCTCGGCGGGTTCTCCCCTGCTCGCGCAGGCGAGCGCGACCGACCAGCCCATGTCCAGCCCCTTCCCGCGGCCGCACACAACGCCGGCAAGACCCTGACGCCCCCCGGGCCGGCCGCGCCGTCAGCGTAACCCTCCGGCCGGGCCCTGTGGAGGGCGCCCGGCCGGTAACCGCCCGGTCAGCGGACCGGGCGGCCGCCCGCCTCGTCCGAGACCCCCGCCGGGGCCGGGGTCACCAGCCGCGGTGCGCGAACTTCTGGTCCTCGCCGAGGGAGGCGACGTTGATGCCGACCATGGCCTCGCCGAGCCCGCGGGAGACCTTGGCGATCACGTCGGGGTCGTCGTGGAAGGTGGTGGCCTTCACGATCGCCTCGGCGCGCTGGGCCGGGTTGCCGGACTTGAAGATGCCCGAGCCGACGAACACGCCCTCGGCGCCGAGCTGCATCATCATGGCGGCGTCGGCGGGGGTGGCGATGCCGCCCGCGGTGAACATCACGACCGGCAGCCTGCCGTTGCGGGCCACCTCGGCGACCAGCTCGTAGGGCGCCTGCAGCTCCTTGGCGGCGACGAACAGCTCGTCGTCGCGCAGCGCGCCGAGCGCCCGGATCTCGCCGAGGATCTTACGCATGTGCGTGGTGGCGTTGGAGACGTCGCCGGTGCCGGCCTCGCCCTTGGAGCGGATCATCGCCGCGCCCTCGGTGATGCGGCGCAGCGCCTCGCCGAGGTTGGTGGCGCCGCACACGAACGGCACGGTGAAGGCGTGCTTGTCGATGTGGTTGGCGTAGTCGGCCGGGGTGAGCACCTCGGACTCGTCGATGTAGTCGACGCCGAGGGCCTGCAGCACCTGGGCCTCGACGAAGTGGCCGATGCGGGCCTTGGCCATGACCGGGATGGAGACGGCCTGGATGATCCCGTCGATCATGTCCGGGTCGCTCATCCGGGAGATGCCGCCCTCGGCGCGGATGTCGGCGGGGACGCGCTCCAGGGCCATGACGGCGACGGCGCCGGCGTCTTCGGCGATCTTGGCCTGCTCCGGGGTGACGACGTCCATGATCACGCCGCCCTTGAGCTGCTCCGCCATGCCGCGCTTGACCCGCGCCGTCCCGGTGGCGGGTGCGGTGTTCTCAGAAGCCGGGCTGGAAGTGGACACGGGCAATCCTCACATGAACGGATGACAAGTCGGGTTCCATGATATTGCCTGCTAGGGCCACCTCTCGACCCGGCAGAGTGTCAGCGTGGCCGCCCGCCCTGTTACGGGATGTAGGGCTTTCCGTCGTTGAGCAGCACGATCCACACCTGGCCGGTCGCGAACGTCATCGGTTTGCCGTCGGCGGTGGTGAAGGAGGTGCCCTTGTCCTCACTCGGCCGCGACCACCTGGCGTCGTAGGACTTGCCGTCGCGCAGCACGGTGGCGCGGCCGGTGCCGGTGGTGTGGATCAGCGGGGTGTAGCTGCCGAGGAAGTCGTGGAACTTGGACCGGGTGGTCCTGGCGTACTGCAGGACGACGGTCTGCCCGCCGAGACGCCCGCCTTCGGCGGCCATGTCGGGGGTGCCGCCCCAGGAGGCCAGCCAGCGCTTCTCCTTGGCCGACCAGGTGAACCCCATGTTGGCGGCGGGCCACTTGGCGCTCGCCGTCGTGACGGGCTTGCCGCCCTCGGGCGCCGGGCCGAACCGGAAGCCGATGTCGCGCGGGCCTTCGGCCTTCGGGGCCTGCTTGAGCAGGTTCCTGGGGTCGGCGTACAGGTTGTAGGGGGGCCGGGCGTTGGCGCCGCGGAAGTAGGCCGAGCCGCCGTTGTCCTGGGAGATGTCGTCCACCGGCGCGCGGCGGATGTACTTCTTCATCTTGCTCTGCACGCCGGAGAAGGCGAAGGCGGGGTGGCCGAACTGCGGGAGCAGGTGCAGGTCGGAGATGCGGGCGCTGCGGACGGGGCCGACCTTCTTCGGCAGCTGGGAGGAGTAGACCGCCATCAGGCGGGTCTCGCCGCCCTCGACCTGCTCGACGTAGACGATGTCGGCGGCCTTGACGCCGCTCTGCGGCATCGCGGGGCGGGTGTTCTCGATCTTGACGGCGAGCACCGGGTTGCGCAGCCCGCTCTTGCCGCCGGTGAAGGGGTGCACGGTGGGCGCCGCGGCGGGCGTGCCGGCGGCGCCGCCGGTGCCGCCGGACGGGGCGACCTTGGCCGGTCCGTCCGAGCCCGAGCACGCGGTCAGCGCGGTGGCCAGGACCGCCGTCCCGGCCGTGGCGGCCATCCGCCCGGGCACCGACCGTACACCGACGAAAACCACCAGTTACCCCCTACTTCGGCAAAGTCAGCCTGAGGGTAGCGAATTGGTCAAAACCGGGGCGGCTCTACATCGATCTCGAAGAAGCCGGGCAGCGGCGCGCGGCCCGCGAGCGGCAGCACCCGGATCAGCAGCCTGCGGCGGGCGGCGCGGGCGGCGGCGACCGCGTCGTTGTAGAAGCTGCGCGCGTAGACCACCTTGGCGGCGGCGGCGGCGAGCTCCTCCAGGGTCTCCGCGCCGTCCGCGCGGCCGGCGAAGGCGGCGGCGAAGCCCGGCTGGTCGACCACGGCCCGCAGCGCCCGCGACAGGTCGCTCTCGGCGAACTCGCGGCGCTCGGCGTCGGCGGTGCGCGCCTCGTGCGCGGCGGTGGCGAGCACCAGGCTGGTCGCCGGGTCCAGCAGCCGGGACGCGGCCAGCTCCAGCGCGACGGCGGCGCGGCGCACCAGGGCGGCGTCGAGCGCGGCGCGGGCGGTCTCCACCCGCACGTGCAGCCGGTCCAGCCGGGTCGCCCGCCACGACACGTACACGCCGACCAGGAAGACGACCGCGACCCAGAACAGCACGTCGATGATCCAGTCGTAGGACACCGGTCCTCCTAGTCGCCGCGCCCGGCGACGACGGCGCCGGCGCCCGCGGTGACGGTCTCGTAGACGCGCAGCACGTCGCGGGCGACCGCCGACCAGTCGTAGGCGCGCACGGCCGCGCGGGCCTCGGCCGACAGCTGCTTGCGGCGCGCCGGGTCGTCCAGCAGCGCGGCGGCGGCGTCCGCGAGCGCCCGGTGGTCGCCGGCCGGGAACAGCGCGCCGGCCCGGCCGCCGAGCAGCACCCGGTCGAACGCCTCGATGTCGCTGGCCAGGATCGGCGCGCCCGCCGACATGGCCTCGGCGAGCACGATGCCGAAGCTCTCGCCGCCGAGGTTGGGCGCGACGAAGGCGTCCACCGAGTGGTAGGCGCGGACCTTGTCCTGCTCGCTGACCATGCCGAGCAGGACCACCCGGTCGCGCAGCCCGGGCGCGACCTTGGCGGTCACGTCCGCGGCGTCGCCGGGGCCGGCGATCAGCAGCCGCAGCCCGGGGCGGCCCGGGGCCAGGATCTCGAAGGCGCGCAGCAGCACCTGCAGTCCCTTGCGGGGCTCGTCCATGCGGCCGAGGAAGCCGAGCGCGCCGCCCTCGCCGGGCCAGCCGGGCAGCGGTTCGGCCATCGCGTAGCGCTCGGTGGCCACCCCGTTGGGGATCAGCACCGCGTCGCCGCCGAGGTGCTCGACCAGGGTGGTGCGGGCGGCCTCCGACACCGCGATCCGCCCGGTGATCTTCTCCAGCCCGCTCTGCAGGATGGGCGCGGTCACCGACACCACCCGCGACTTCTCGTAAGAGGCGTGGAAGGTGCCGACGATCGGCCCGTCGGCGGCCCAGCAGGCCAGCAGGCCGAGGGACGGCGCGGCCGGCTCGTGCACGTGCAGCACGTCGAAGCCGCCGTCGTTGATCCAGCGGCGGACCCGGGCGGCCGACAGGAACCCGAACGCCAGCCGCGCCACCGAGCCGTTGTAGGGCACCGGGACGGCGCGGCCCGCCGGGACCGCGTACGGCGGCAGCTCGGCGTCGTCGTCGGCCGGGGTGATCACCGACACCTCGTGGCCGAAGCCGATCAGCGCCTCGGCCAGGTCGCGGATGTGCTGCTGGACGCCGCCCGGCACGTTCCAGGTGTAGGGGCAGACGAGGCCGACCTTCACCGCGCGGCCCCCGGCAGGTCCGCCACCCAGACCTTCTGCAGCATGTGCCAGTCCTCGGGGTGCGCGGCGATGCCCTCCTGGAAGGCGGACGCGAGCTCCTGCGTCATCGCCCTGATCTTCTCCTGCCTGCCGCCGCCGTCGGGCACGGGGATCTCCTCGTGCACCCGGGCCCCCCAGTACTCGCCTTCGTACCACAGCGTCACCGGGAACAGCGCGGCGCTGGTCTGGACGGCCAGCGCCGCCGACACCGCGGGCATCCGCGCGGTCTGGCCGAAGAACTCCACGTCCACGCCGCTGTCGGTGAGGTCGCGGTCCACCACCAGGCAGACGGGCCGGCCGGCGCGCAGCCGCTGGGCGAGCCGCCCGAACGCCGAGGCGCCCTTGTGCGGCAGCACCTCCATGCCGAGGCTCTCGCGGAACTCCACGAAGCGGTCGAACAGCGACTCGGGCTTCAGCCGCTCGGCGACGGTGGTGAACGGGTAGCCGCTGTGCACCAGCCAGGCGCCGGCCTGCTCGTAGTTGCCCATGTGCGGCAGGGCGAGGATCGCGCCGCGGCCGGAGTCCAGGGTGGCGAACAGCTTCTCGTGGCCGGTGACGCGCATCCGGCCGACGATGCGGTCGCGGTCGTACTCGGGGAGGCGGAACACCTCCAGCCAGTACCGGAAGTAGGAGCGCAGCACCTTCTTGCTGAGGACGCGCACCTCGTCGTCGACGGCGTCCTTGCCGAGGACCCGGCACAGGTTGCGCTCCAGCTGCCGCACGCCGCCGCCGTGCTGGTGCCAGGTGCGGTCGGCCAGGCCGGTGAACGCCAGCCGCGCGGCCCGCTCGGGCATCTTGCGGACGACGGTCCAGCCGAGCGCGTAGGCGGCGTCCATGACCTCGTCGCGGATGCCGGCCGGGCCTGGCAGGGGGCTCATGCGCGGGGCTCCGCGGCCACCGGCGCCTCGCGCGCCTGCTTCCACACCGTGGCGAAGCGCTGCCCGACGGTGACGGTGCTGAGCACCGCCAGCACCCAGAGCGCGCCGGTGAGCACGTAGGGCAGGCCGAGGCCGTCGAGCCCGGCGGCGACCAGCGCGATGACCAGCCGCTCGGAGCGTTCGGCGATGCCCACGTTGCAGGTGTAGCCGAGGCCCTCGGCGCGGGCCTTGGCGTAGGACACCACCACGCCCGAGACCAGGCAGAACAGGGCGACGCCGGCCAGGGTGTGCTCGCCGTGCCGGTCCAGGCCGATCATCAGCCCGGCGAAGATGGCGGCGTCGGCGACGCGGTCCATGGTGGAGTCCAGGAACGCGCCGAACTTGGAGGTCTTGCCGGTGACCCGGGCGACCGCGCCGTCCAGCATGTCGAACAGCACGAAGGCGGTGATCACCAGCGTGCCCCAGAAGAAGGAGTGGCGGGGGAACCAGCCGAGCGCGCCCGCGACGACGCCGGCCGTCCCGATCAGGGTGATGGCGTTGGGCGAGACCCCGGTCCGCGCGACCGCCTGTCCGACGGGGGTCAGGACGCGTCCGATCGCGGGCCGCAGTTTGTTGAGCATCGCCGTCCGTTCGTGAGTGCGGATTTTCAGGGCCCTTCGGCCACGGGCGCGCCCATCGTAGTGGGCATGTCCGGCACCCGGGACGAGCCGCGGCACGCCGAGCGAAGTGACAACCCCGACATCGGGCCCCCTCTCTCATCAACACCCCGCTCATTGCCCCGCACCCCTTGTGATCCTGGCCCGGGCGGGAAAAGGTGGTGGTACGGGTGTGACGACGGTCACGCACGTCGCTGAGGCCGGACGCCGCACTCGGACGCCGGGGCCGGGCCCGGGAAGGGCCGGGCCCGAGCCGCACGCGGCCCCCGTCCCGGGGGCCCCGTCCGAGGAGGTAGTCATGGCGGACAAGGGAGGCCATCCGGGAGCCCCCGGCAGGGCACCGGAGGCCGGCCGGCCCGACAAGGTGCGCAACGTCGTGCTGGTCGGCCATTCGGGGGCGGGCAAGACGACCCTGGCCGAGGCGCTGCTGGCCGAGACCGGCACGATCCAGCGGGCCGGCCGGGTCGAGGAGGGCACCACGGTCGGCGACTTCGACGAGGTGGAGGTGCGCCAGCAGCGCTCGGTCAACCTGGCGGTCGTGCCGTTCATGGCCGGCGACGTCAAGGTCAACCTGATCGACACGCCCGGGTACGCCGACTTCACCGGCGATCTGCGGGCCGGGCTGCGGGCCGCCGACGCGGCGCTGTTCGTGGTCTCGGCGGTGGACGGCGTCGACGGGGTCACCCGGCTGCTGTGGGAGGAGTGCGCGGCGGTGGGGATGCCCCGCGCGGTCGTCATCACCAAGATCGACCAGCAGCGCGGCGACTTCGACGAGGTGCTGGCGACCTGCCAGGACGCCTTCGGCGAGGGCGTGCTGCCGTGCTACTTCCCGGTCGGCGAGGGCGACCGGCCGACCGCGCTGGTCGGGCTGCTCACCCAGCGCTGCTTCGACTACTCCGGTGACGGGCGGCGCGAGTGCGACCCCGACCCGGCGCTGCTGGACCGGATCGCCGAGCTGCGCGGCGCGCTGATCGAGGGGATCATCCAGGAGAGCGAGGACGAGTCGCTCATGGAGCGCTACGTCGGCGGCGAGGAGATCGACGTCAAGGCGCTCATCGCCGACCTGGAGACCGCGGTCGCGCGCGGCAGCTTCTACCCGGTGCTGACCACCTCGGTCCCGCACGGCGACCACCCCGGGCCGGTGATCGGGATGCGCGAGCTGCTGGAGGTCGTCACGCAGGCGTTCCCGTGCCCGGCCGAGCACGCCGTCCCGCCGGTGACCGCGGTGAAGGGCGGGCCGCCCAAGGCGGTGGCGTGCGATCCGGACGGGCCGCTGGTGGCCGAGGTGATCAAGACGACGTCCGACCCCTACGTCGGCCGGATCTCGCTGGTGCGGGTGTTCTCCGGGACGCTGCGCCCCGACACGGTGGTGCACGTGTCCGGGCACGGCCTGGCGGACCGCGGCCACGAGGACCACGACGTGGACGAGCGGGTCGGCGCGCTCGGCTCCCCGCTCGGCAAGGCGCAGCGCCCGATGGCCTCGTGCGCGGCGGGCGACATCTGCGCGGTGGCCAAGCTGACCCGGGCCGAGACCGGCGACACCCTGTCGGACCCGGCCGCGCCGATGCTGATGGCGCCCTGGTCGATGCCCGACCCGCTGCTGCCGGCGGCGATCCGGGCGCGGTCCAAGGCCGACGAGGACAAGCTCGGCCAGGCGCTGGCCCGCCTGGTCGCCGAGGACCCGACGCTGCGGCTGGAGAACAACGCCGAGACCCACCAGCTGGTGCTGTGGTGCATGGGCGAGGCGCACGCCGACGTGCTGATCGAGCGGCTGCGCACCCGTTACGGCGTGGAGGTGGAGCGGGTCGAGCCGCGGGTGCCGCTGCGCGAGACGTTCGGCGGGCGGGCCGAGGGGCTCGGCCGGCACGTCAAGCAGAGCGGCGGGCACGGGCAGTACGGCATCTGCCAGGTGGAGGTGGAGCCGCTGCCGCCCGGGTCGGGCCTGGAGTTCGTCGACAAGATCGTCGGCGGGGTGGTGCCGCGGCAGTTCATCCCGTCGGTGGAGAAGGGCGTGCGGCAGCAGATGGCGCGCGGCGTGGCCGCGGGGTACCCGCTGGTTGACCTCAAGGTCACCCTGTTCGACGGCAAGGCGCACTCGGTCGACTCCTCCGACATGGCCTTCCAGGCGGCGGGCGCGCTCGCGCTGAAGGACGCCGCGGCCAAGGTGCCGGTCCTGCTGCTGGAGCCGGTGGACGAGGTCGCGGTGCTGATCGCCGACGAGTACGTGGGCTCGGTCATGTCGGACCTGTCCGCGCGGCGCGGCCGGGTGCTCGGCACCGAGACGGTGCCGGGCGGCCGCACCCTGATCAAGGCGGAGGTGCCGCAGCTGGAGATCGTCCGCTACGCCACCGACCTGCGGTCGCTGTCGCAGGGCACCGGCACGTTCAGCCGCGCGTTCCTGCGGTACGAGCCGCTGCCGCCGCAGCTGACCGACAAGGTCGCCGCCGCCGAGCGGGCCGGCTGACCGGCCGGAGGACGCCGCCGTCCTGCCGCCGGCCCGTATAAGCCGGTGGCAGGACGTTCCCTCATTCTTCAGGTTGACATCAGGCGGCGTTCAGGTCGTTCATCGGGCCGATGACCGTGTCTCCCCGCCGTGGGATTCTGAAAAGGTCATGGGGCGCACACGGGATTCACAACCACATAACTCCCCATCGGCGGACATATCTCCGCCGGCCCGGCCGGACCGCCGCTCACTGGTCAAGGGGCTGCTGATCGGGGCGGGCGGGGTGGCGCTCGGGGGCGGCGCCGGGGCCTTCGCGCAGCGCGCGTTCGGTGAGGACGGCACGCCGGCGTCGGCCGCGTCGGTCGACTCCTGGATGGCGCCCGAGCGGCAGGTCGACATCATCTGGTCGGTGAACACGGCCGAGCGGCTGGTCGCGCTCACCTTCGACGACGGGCCGCTGCCGCGCTGGACCCCGCTGGCGCTGGACGCGCTGGAGGAGGCGCGGGTCCGGGCGACCTTCTTCGTGGTGGGCTCCCGGCTGGAGCGCCACGCCGCCGGGCTCGGCGCCCGGCTGGCCCGGCACGAGCTCGGCAACCACACCTGGGGCCACGACGACCTGTCCCGGCTCGGCCGCACCGCCGGGTACCGCACGGTGCACCGCACCCACGTGGCGATCACCAGGCTCACCGGCAAGGAGCCGCGGCTGCTGCGGCCGCCGTGGGGGCGCCTCGGCGGCACCACGGTGCACGTGGCCGCCCAGCACGGCTACGACATCGCGCTCTGGTCGCTGCTGGTGCAGGACAGCAGGCTGGCCCGCGACCCGCGGGCCCTGGTCGAGGGCGTGGTCGACAACGCCCGGCCGGGCACGGTGCTGCTCGCCCACGACGTCGGCCGGCCGAGCCGGCTGGAGGCGATCCGGCGGCTGCCCGAGATGATCGCCGGGCTGCGCCGCCGCGGCTTCGAGTTCGTCACCGTCTCCGAGCTGCGGCAGGCGGGCGTGCGCTCCCCCGGCCGCACTCCGCGGCCCTCGTGATCGGGCCGCCGGACGGCGTTAGGCTAGGCCCGTGAATCCGGGGGTCGCGCAACTCAGCACGCTCGGCCGGC
The DNA here is from genome assembly GCF_009604375.1 of Actinomadura macrotermitis. Classification (GTDB taxonomy): domain Bacteria; phylum Actinomycetota; class Actinomycetes; order Streptosporangiales; family Streptosporangiaceae; genus Spirillospora; species Spirillospora macrotermitis. The sequence continues at coordinate 219,099 of NZ_WEGH01000007.1, read as the reverse complement.
TGTGGCGTTCCCTCGCCGCGGCGGCCGTCATCGGGGCCCTGTTCTACACCAGCTCCTACGGCACCGACGACGACTTCCCGATCGGCCCGATGAGCCAGTTCGCCTTCTCGGTGAAGAGCGACGGCGGGGAGATCAACTCGCACTGGCTGGAGGCCGACACCGTGGCCGGGACGCACGTCAAGCTGTCCATGGACGCCGTCGGCGCCGGCATGAAACGCGCCGAGGTGGAGGGGCAGATGGGGCGGTTCGTCCGCGACCCGTCGCTGCTGCAGGGCATCGCCGACGCCCAGCGCCGGCTGCGCCCGGACGCGCCCCGCCTGACCAGGATCTATGTGGTGTCGCAGGTGAAGACCTTGGAGCACGGCCGCGTCGTCGCGGTCCGCACGAGCAACCGCGTCTCCTGGGACGTGCGGTGACCGGCCCCGCCGCCGCCTGGCGGCACTGGTGGTACGCCCCGGTCCCCCGCGCCCGGATCGCCTGGCTGCGCGTCCTGGCCTACGGGTTCCTGCCGTTCGACATGCTGCTGCTGACCAACAGCACGCTCGCGCACGCCGAACTGCCCGCCGACCTCTACCAGCCGGTGCGCCTCGCCCGCTGGCTGCACATCCCCGCCCCCGCCCCGGGCGCGATGTACGCGCTGCTGGCCGTGGTCGTCGTCGCCGGGCTGGTCGCCGCGACCGGGCGCCTCACCCGCGTCGCGGGGTTCACCGCCGCGTTCGGCTACCTGTGGTGGGTGCTGGTCAGCATGTCCTACGGCAAGGTCGACCACGACCACCTGGCGCTGGTGGTGGCGCTGCTGGTGCTGCCGACCGCCGGGCGGGCCGGGCTGCGCGACCGGGCCGGGACCGAGGCCGGCGCCTGGGCGGCGCGCTGCGTCCAGGTCGCGGTCGTCGCCGCCTACTTCCTGTCGGCGTGGGCCAAGGTGCGCTTCGGCGGCTTCCCCGCCTGGCCGAACGGGTCCACCACGCAGTGGGCGCTCAGCCGCCGCGGCTCGCCGCTCGGCCGCCTGCTCATCGACTACCCGGTGCCGCTGAAGATCAGCCAGTGGTTCACGATGGCCGCCGAGACCGCCTCGCCGGCGCTGCTGTTCCTGCGCGGCCGCCCGCTCCACCTGGCCGTGCTCGGCTTCGCCGGCTTCCACGCGGTCACCTACGCGCTGATGAGCATCCACTTCCTGCCGCACGCGATCTGGCTGGCCGCGTTCCTGCCGCTGGAGCGCCTGTCGGAGCGGCTTCCCGGCGGGAGGCCGCAGGGCGCCGAGCCCGCGGCGGCCGTCCCCGCGGGGACGCCGCTCGCGTCGTCCTAGCCGCCCGTGCCGGGCCGCTGCGCGGCGGGCAGCGCGCACGCGGCGGTGCCGCCGGGCATCCGCTGGCGGTTGTTCGCGACCAGCCGGTAGACGGCGTGCGCGACCCAGCTCACCGGCGCGACCCGCATGAGCACGCCGGGCACGCGCCAGAGGCCGCCGGCGTCGGTGAGCAGCCGCCCGATCGCCTCCGCGCCGCCCGACACCCGCCCGTCGCGGGCGACCCACAGCACCTCGTACCCGGCCCGCTCGGCGGTGACGCCGAGCGCGTCCAGATCGGCGAACTGGTACGCCACCACCTCGGCCGAGGTGGGCACCCGGCGCTCCAGGAACCGCACCGAGGTGGTGCAGAAGCCGCAGTCGCCGTCGTAGACCAGCACCGGGCGTTCCCGCGGGGGCATGTCGGTCCGGGCCATGTCAGTCCTCTCCCGGCCAGGCGTCGGCGATGATCTGGCGGGTGTCGCGCAGCAGCTGCGGCAGCACCCGGGTGTGCCCGACCACCGGCATGAAGTTGGTGTCGCCGCCCCACCGCGGCACGATGTGCTGGTGCAGGTGCGCGGCGATGCCGGCGCCCGCGACCTGGCCGAGGTTCAGGCCGACGTTGAAGCCCTGCGCGCCGCTCGCCTTGCGCAGCGCGGTGAGCGCCCGCCGGGTCAGCTCGGCCAGCTCGGTGTACTCCCCGGCGTCCAGCTCGGTGTAGTCGGCGACGTGCCGGTAGGGGACGACCATGAGGTGGCCGGAGTTGTAGGGGTAGAGGTTCAGCACCGCGTAGACCGCGCGGCCCCGGGCCACGATCAGCCCGTCCTCGTCGGACATCTTGGGGATCTCGCAGAACGGGCAGCCGTCCTCGGCGCCGGCCCCGGTCGGCTTGTTCTCGCCCTTGATGTAGGCCATCCGGTGCGGCGTCCAGAGCCGCTGGAAGTTGTCGGCGACGCCCGCGCCCCCGCGTTCCTCCTCGAACAGGGGCTCCGGCACGGGCTGCGGGCCCGGTCCGGGCGCGTCCGAGCGCGCCTCCTGCACCACGTGCTCCTCCGGCTCTACGCTCAAGGCGGCGCTCTCCTTTGTTCACGGCCTGTCCAGCAGCATAGAGAGAGATGGGCGATGCCCTGTATCCGGGCTCCCCGGCGACGCCCCGGAACACCCGGCGTGAACAAGTCCGGACGGTATGTTCCCCGGGTATCGACGGGCGTCGTGCGCACCCGGCACCATGGACCGGCACAGGGACGACCGACACGCTCTGGGAGCCGCGCGATGACCGACCTCGGCAAGGGCCATCCGGACGGCGGCGGGCAGGACCCGTACTCCGAGGGCAGGTCCATGCCCTTCTTCCCCGGCCCGCCCGGCGGCCCGCCGCTCGCCGCGCCGACGGCCGCGCCGCCCGTTCCGCCCGCGCCGGGCCTCGCCTTCGGGGGGACCGCCTCCGCCACGGACCCGCCGGGCCTGATCAACATCGAGGACGAGGTCGTCGAGAAGATCGCCGTGCTGGCCGCGCTGGAGGTCGCCGGGGTCGCCGGGCTCGGCGGGCGGCGCGCGGACGGCGCCGGGCCCGCGGGCGCCGCGCGGCCGGACCGGCCCGGGGTGCGCGTCCTGCTGCGCGACGACGAGGTGACGCTGGACCTGCTGGTGGCCGTGGAGTACGGCAGCGTGATCATGGAGGTGGCGCGCAACGTGCGGGCCAACGTCACCCGCGTCGCCGGGCTGATGCTCGGCCGGCGGGTGGCCGCCGTCAACGTGACGGTCGAGGACGTGCGGCTGCCGGGCGCCTGAGCGCCGGCCCGCCCCGGATCAGGAGGCGGGACGGGCGTAGCAGGTCTCCATCGCGGCGCCGATCGACACCGTGGTGATCTTCACCCGCTGCACCAGCGCCGGGGAGATCCCCTGGAAGCGGAAGGTGTGCGGCCGGCCCGCCTTCACCGTGGCCTGCCTGACCTCCGGCTCGCGCCCGCCGAGCGTCATCTCGGCCCGGACCAGGCCGCTCGCGGTGACGCTGATCAGCAGGTCGACGCCGCCCTGCACCGCCCGGTAGACCGCGGTCCCCTCCGGGCACCAGGTGAGGGCGGTCCCGCCCGGCGCGGGGTACTGCGGCCCGATGTTGGGATTGCCGCCCTGCTGGTTCTGCTGCGGGGTGCGGCCGCCGGGATACGGCCGGCCGCCGTTGTTCTGCTGCGGCACCGGGTTGCCCGGGGTCGTGGGCACGCCGCCGCCCTGCCCGGGCACCGTCCCGGGCCCGGTCCCCTGGGCCGGGCCCGCCCCGGCCGCCGGCCCGCCGCCCACCGGGTCCTTGTCGAACAGCGGCATCAGCAGCACCGCCACGGCGATGACCACGAGCAGCCCGGCGCCGCCGTAACCGGCGACCCGGCCCCAGATCGGCCGCGCACCACGGGCACCTCTCGTGGACTTCATCCGCATTCTCCCCGGGTCGTGACAAGTGACCGCTGAGGCTACCAACTCCGCGCCGCCCCGGCGCCCAGGCCGGCGGCGGCCGGCCCCCGCGCGGGCGGGGGCCGGCCGCACGGCCCGGTCAGATCTGGACGCGCGCCTCGACGGTCTTGACGATCTCCTCGACCGCCTCCTCGATCGAGACGCCGTTCTTCTGCTCGCCGCTGCGGTAGCGGAACGACACCGCGTCCTTGGCGACGTCCTCGTCACCGGCCAGCAGCATGAACGGGACCTTCTGCTTCTGCGCGTTGCGGATCTTCTTCTGCATCCGGTCGGCGGAGGTGTCCACCTCGACCCGGATGCCGCGCGCGCGCAGCAGCCCGGCGATCCGCTCCAGGTGCGGGACGTGCGCGTCGCCGATCGGGATGCCGGTCACCTGGACGGGCGCCAGCCACGGCGGCATCGCGCCCGCGTAGTGCTCCAGCAGTACGCCGAAGAACCGCTCGATCGACCCGAACAGCGCCCGGTGGATCATGACGGGACGCTGCCGGGTGCCGTCGGCGGCCTGGTACTCCAGGCCGAACCGCTCGGGCTGGTTGAAGTCGACCTGGATGGTGGACAGCTGCCAGGTCCGGCCGATCGCGTCGCGGGCCTGCACCGAGATCTTGGGGCCGTAGAACGCCGCGCCGCCGGGGTCGGGCACCAGGTCCAGGCCGGTCTCCACCGCCGCCTCGCGCAGCGCCTCGGTGGCGGTCTCCCAGTTCTCGGCCGAGCCGATGAACTTCTCCGAGTCGTCCCTGGTGGACAGCTCCAGGTAGAACTCGTTCAGGCCGTAGTCGCGCAGCAGGCCGAGCACGAACCGCAGCAGGCTCTTGATCTCGCCGCCCATCTGCTCGCGGGTGCAGTAGATGTGCGCGTCGTCCTGGGTCATGCCGCGGACGCGGGTGAGGCCGTGCACCACGCCGGACTTCTCGAACCGGTAGACGCTGCCGAACTCGAACAGCCGCAGCGGCAGCTCCCGGTAGGACCGCCCGCGCGCGTCGAAGATCAGGTTGTGCATCGGGCAGTTCATCGGCTTGAGGTAGTAGTCGGCCCCGTCCACCTCCATCGCCGGGAACATGTCGTCCTTGTACCAGCCGAGGTGGCCGGAGGTCTCGAACAGGTGCCCCTTGGTGATGTGGGGGGTGTTGACGAACTCGTACCCCTCCTCCTCGTGCCGGCGGCGCGAGTAGTCCTCCATCACCCGGCGGACCACGCCGCCCTTCGGGTGGAAGACCGCCAGGCCGCTGCCGATCTGGTTCGGGAAGGAGAACAGGTCGAGCTCGGCGCCGAGCTTGCGGTGGTCGCGCTTCTCGGCCTCCTCCAGCATCTTCAGGTGCTCGTCCTGGCGCTCGCGCGACTCCCAGGCGGTGCCGTAGATGCGCTGCAGCTGCGGGTTCTTCTCGCTGCCGCGCCAGTACGCGCCGCCGGTGCGCATGAGCTTGAACGCCGGGATGACGCGGGTGGTCGGCAGGTGCGGGCCGCGGCACAGGTCCTTCCACTGCAGCTCGCCCGACTTGGCGTCCAGGTTGTCGTAGATGGTGAGCTCGCCGGCGCCCACCTCCACGTCGGCGCCGTCGTCGGAGGACGCCGCGCCCTTCAGCCCGATGAGCTCCAGCTTGTAAGGCTCGCCGGCCAGCTCGGCGCGGGCCTCGTCGTCGGAGACCACCCGGCGCGCGAACCGCTGCCCCTGCTTGACGATCTCGCGCATCCGCTTCTCGATGCGCTTCAGGTCGTCGGGGGTGAACGGCTCGGCGACGTCGAAGTCGTAGTAGAAGCCGTTCTCCACCGGCGGGCCGATGCCGAGCTTGGCCTCGGGGAACAGCTCCTGGACGGCCTGCGCCATCACGTGCGCGGCGGAGTGGCGCATGATCGCCCGGCCGTCGACCGAGCCGATCTCCACCGGCTCGATCCGCTCGCCGTCCGCCACCGGGTACTCCAGGTCGCGCAGCTCGCCGTCCACGCGGGCGGCGATGACGGTGCGGCCGTCGGCGTCCAGGGCCTGCCCGGCGGTCGTGCCGGCGGGCACCACTCGATCGCTCCCGTCGAGATTGATGCGCAGCTCTGACACGGTGGACACGGGTTTCTCCCTCGGGTGTGCGGACAGTGGGTGTGGGTTCAGCGGGCTCAGATTAGCGACTCGCAAAGCAGCAAGGCCCCGGGAACGGATTCCCGGGGCCTTGCCGTCTGCACGTTCAGGACATGCGACCGCGGCGCCGGGGCGTACCCGGCGTCGTCGTCTCCTGCGCGGCCGCCATCATGCCTCCCATGTTAGCGCACGGGCTCCTCGCCCGTACGGGACCGGCCGTGGCCCGGCGCGTGCAGGGAGTCCATGTCCTCCAGCTCGCGGCCCTTGGTCTCGGGCACCGCCTTGAAGACGAAGACGAAGGCCAGGGCGGCGAACACCGCGTAGGTGCCGTAGGCCAGGCCGAGGCTGACCGAGGCCATGCCGGGGAAGGAGGTGGTGATGATCCAGTTGGCGATCCACTGGGCGGCGGCGGCGACCGCGAGGGCCGAGGTGCGGATCCAGTTGTTGAACATCTCGCCGAGCAGCACCCACACCACCGGGCCCCAGGTGGCGCCGAAGGCGAGCACGTAGAGGTTGGCGGCGATCAGCGCGGTGGGCCCGGCCACGTCGCCGAGCGCGGGCTTGCCGTCCACCAGCGGGGCGGTGGCGAAGCAGACCGTCATCACCGCGAGCGTGACCGTCATGCCGGCGGCGCCGGCGAGCAGCAGCGGCCGGCGGCCGACCTTGTCCACCAGCGCGATCGCGATGAGCGTGGTGACGATGTTGGTGATCGAGGTGATCACCGAGGTGAGCATGGCGTCGCCCTCGCTGAAGCCGACCGACTGCCACAGCGTGGAGGAGTAGTAGAAGATCACGTTGATGCCGACGAACTGCTGGAACACCGACAGCAGGATGCCGGTCCACACGATCGGCTTCAGCCCGAACCGGTCGCCCTTGAGGTCGGACAGCCGGACCCGCCGGTCGCTCTTGACCGACTTGACGATCTCGCCGACCTTGGCGTCCACCTCCGGCGGCGGCATCAGCCGGCCGAGCACCTGGCGGGCGCGCCCGAGCTCGTGCTTTTTGACCAGGTAGCGCGGCGACTCGGGGATGGTGGTGGCGATCGCCCCGTACAGCAGCGCGGGCACGGCGGCGCTGGCGAACATCCACCGCCACGCCGAGCCGCCCCAGGGGAAGTCCCCGGCCGCGCCGCCGTCCGACACCTCGGCGATGATGTAGTCGGCGACGAGGGCGGCGAAGATGCCGAGCACGATCGCCAGCTGCTGCAGCGAGCCGAGCCGGCCGCGCATCGAGGCGGGCGCGACCTCGGCGATGTAGGCGGGCGCGATGACCGAGGCGGCGCCGATGGCCAGGCCGCCGACCACCCGCCAGAAGGTGAGGTCGACGGCGTTGAAGGCGAGCGCCGAGCCGACCGCGCTGACGAAGAACAGCAGCGCCGCGATCTGCATGACGCGGATCCGGCCGAGCCGGTCGGCGAGCGGCCCGGCGAACCAGGCGCCGACCGCGCAGCCGAGCAGCGCCGCGGAGACCACCAGGCCCACCACCACCGAGTTCAGGTGGAACTGGGACTTCAGGGCGTCCACGGTGCCGTTGATCACCGAGGTGTCGTAGCCGAAGAGGAAGCCGCCGAGCGCGGCCGCGCACGCCAGCAGCGCCGCGGTGGCCGTCGCGTGGGACGGGCCGTCCTCTTTCGATGCCGGGGACGGCTGCGCACCGCTACTGTGAGTGGCCATATCGTGAATCTTCCCCATCGCCCTGGCCTTATGCAGGAAGATCCATTGCCGCAGGCCAGCCACATGCCGCAGTACCGGCGGCATGCGCGGCGGCCGGGCGGGGCGGCGCGCGCCGGGGAACGGGGACCTCCGCCGCTCACGCAGCGTGAAGCCGGCGCCGGTGATCCGGCGGGCGGTACCGGGGGCGGTGGTCGCGATCTCCCTCTCAGGAGGCACGCGGGACCGGGGGCGCGCGGCCTAGGCTCGCCTCAAATGAACGACTCCGATCCCGCCCGGCACCGGCCGGGCACCGCCCTGGCGCACGGCGTCCGTCAGGCCCTCCTGCCCGGCCCCGACGACCCGCCCGGCGCGCGTCTGCCCTGGCCGCTGTGGGCGCGCGTGCTGTTCCTGACCCTGCTCACCGGGGCGACGGTGGGCCTCACCGGCGGCACGATCGCCATCCCGCTCACCGTCTTCCGCCCGCCGCCGCCCACCACCGTCGCCTGGCTGCTCGCCGCCGCGCAGGTGGTGCCGCTGCTGGCCTCGGCGCGCTGGCCGCTCGCCGCCTGGCGGGTGAGCGCCCTGGGGTTCCTGGTCGGCGGCCTGGTCCTCAGCGGCCGCTACTTCTTCCCCTGGCCGGTGCCCGGCTGGATCGCGTTCCTGGTCCTGCTGTTCCTGGTGGCGCTCGCGGGCGCGCGGGAGGCGACGGCGGGCGTCGGCGCGGTCACCATCTTCGGCGTCATCGCGCCGGTCGTGCTGGTCGGCGCGATGCCCGGCTGGTTCGGGGTGATCCTGTCGGGGATGGTGGTGCTGGCGCTGATCCTCGGCGACGCGATCGGCGGCCGCAGCTCGGCGGAGGCCGAGCTGCGGGTGCGCACCGAGCAGCACCGCCAGGACCTGGCCCGCCAGGCGGTGCTGGAGGAGCGCGCCCGCATCGCCCGCGAGCTGCACGACGTGGTCGCGCACCACATGTCGGTGATCGCGATGCAGGCCGAGGCGGCGCCCTACAAGATCACCGACATGCCGCCCGCGGCCCGGCAGACCTTCGAGGTGGTCCGCGACGCCGCGCGCGAGGCGCTCACCGAGACCCGCCGGGTGGTCGGGCTGCTGCGCTCGGACGACGAGGGCGCCGAGCGCGCCCCGCAGCCCGGCCTGGAGCGGCTGGACGACCTGGTCGCCACGGCCCGCCGCTACGGGCTGACGATCGAGGTGGCGGTCGTCGGGATGCCCCGGTCGCTCGGGGCGGGCGTGGACCTGTCGGCCTACCGCATCGTGCAGGAGTCGTTCAGCAACGCCGCCCGGTACGCGCCGGGCTCGGCCGTGCGGGCCGAGATCCACTACGGCCCGCAGGCGCTGCGGGTGGAGGTGACCGACGACGGGCCGCGCGGCGAGGCCGCCGACTCTCCCGGCGGCGGCGAGAACGGCGCCGACAAACACGGCGGCGGGCACGGCCTGGTCGGCATGCGCGAGCGGGTGACGATGCTCGGCGGCCGGCTGGCCGCCGGGCCGCGCGGACCGGGCTGGTCGGTCGTCGCCGAACTTCCGTACGGCGATCCGGATTAGGGTGCAGGCGTGACGATTCGGGTGCTGATCGCTGACGATCAGGTGATGATCCGCGACGGGCTGGCCGCGCTGCTGTCCTCCGACCCGCAGATCGAGGTGATCGGGCAGGCCGGCAACGGGCGCGAGGCGGTCGACCTCGCCCGGCGGCTCGATCCGGACGTGGTGGTGATGGACATCCGGATGCCGGAGATGGACGGGCTCGCCGCCACCGCCGAGCTCTGCCGGGACCATCCGGCGGGCGCCGATCCGGCGGAGCTACGGCCGAAGGTGCTGGTGCTGACCACCTTCGACCTGGACGAGTACGTCTACGAGGCGCTCGGCGCGGGCGCCAGCGGGTTCCTGCTGAAGGACGCCTCGGCCGCCGACCTGATCGCCGGGGTGCGGATCGTGGCGGCCGGCGACGCGCTGCTCGCGCCGTCGATCACCCGCCGGCTGATCGGCGACTTCGCCCGCCGCCGGCGGCACGAGCGCCCGAGCCCCGGCGCGACCGCCGGGCTGACCCCGCGCGAGCTGGACGTGCTGCGGCTCATCGCGCGGGGCCTGTCCAACGCCGAGATCGCCGCGGAGCTGGTGCTCGCCGAGCAGACGATCAAGACCCATGTCGGGCACGTGCTGACCAAGCTCGGCCTGCGCGACCGGACCCAGGCGGTCGTGTACGCCTACGAGAACGGCCTGGTCGGCCAGCAGGGCTAGGGCGTGTTCTATGGATCTATGTCCTGTTGCGCGACGCCCAGGCACGCACCTCGCCGCGTTGTCGTCGGTCACCGGCCGAACCAGGCCGGCTCCCTCCTCCGCCTTGCGATGCACGCACCTGGACGCCGCTCACGACGAACAAGATCCATAAAACACGCCCTAGCGGGAGGGGTCGATCACCAGCTTGCCGCTGGTGCGGCGGGCGCGCAGGTCCTCGTGCGCCCGCCGGGCCTCGCCGAGGCCGTACTCGCCGCCCGCCACCACGCGCAGCCGTCCCTCGGCGACCAGGGCGAACAGCTCGTCCAGGGCGGTGCGCATCACGTCGCCGGGCAGCTGGAACACGTGCGCGAGCCACATCCCGGCGATGGTGGTGGAGTGCGCCATCAGGTTGGCCGGCTGCACCGGCTGCGGCGCGGTGCGCGAGGCCATGCCGTAGAAGGCCAGGCGGCCGAACGGGGCGAGCGCGCGCAGGCTCTGGTCGGTGACGGTGCCGCCGGTCATCTCCAGGACGACGTCGACGCGGCGGCCCTCGTTGGCCTCGATGAGCGCGGCCTTCATGTCGGGCTCGGCGGCGTCGATCGCCACGTCGGCGCCGAGCTCCAGGGCCAGGTCCCGCTTGTCCTTGGAGGAGGCGGTGGCGATGACGCGGCCCGCGCCCCAGGCCTTGGCGAGCTGGACGGCGAGGGTGCCCACTCCCCCGGCGGCGGCGTGCACCACGACCGACTCGCCCGGCGCCAGGTGCACGCTGCGGCGGAGCAGCAGCCACGCCGACGCGCCCTGCACGATCATGCCGAGGGCGGTCACGTCGTCGATGGCGTCCGGCACGTCCCAGGCGAGCGCGGCGGGCGCGACGGCCTTCTCGGCGTAGCCGCCGGTGCCGACCAGCGCCACCACGCGGCGGCCGTCGGGGGTGCGGCCGACGACCTCGCCGCCGGGCACGAGCGGCAGCTCGGCCTTGGACAGGTAGCTGTTCTCGGCCTGGTGGGTGTCGGCGTAGTTCACCCCGGCGCGCGAGACCTCGACCAGCAGGTGGCCGGGACCGGCGACGGGGTCGGGCAGCTCGGCGAGGTTCAGCACCTCGGGGCCGCCGAACTCGGTGATCTGGATGGCGCGCATGTGCGTTGACTCCTAACGGGGGCCGGGGACACCACGGAACTTGAACGGACCGGGCTCGCGCCCCGGCACCACGAACCACGCCTCACCGCTGTCCTGCCCGGCCAGGATCGCCATGAACGCGTCCACCACGGCGGACACCTCCAGGATCGGGAAGCCGGTCTCGTCCAGGTGCTCCTTCAGCGGGACGAGGATGTCGGTGTCGGCGAACGAGGGGCACAGGGCGTTCACCCGGACGCCCTCCCCCGCGTGCGCGGGGCCGAGGGCGCGGACCAGGCCGACCACGGCGGCCTTGTTGGCGCCGTAGATCGGGTCGAAGGGGGTCGCGGTGAGGCCGGCCATGCTGGCCGTCGCGACGATGTCGCCGCCGCCGCGGGCGCGCAGCGCGGGCAGCGCGGCGCGGACGCCGTAGACGACGCCGTCGAGGTTGATCGCCATCGCGCGGCGGTACAGCTCGGGGTCGAAGTCGGCGTCCAGCGTGCAGCCGGAGGCGACGCCGGCGTTGAGGAAGGCCAGGTCGAGCCCGCCGTGGGCGTCCACGGCGGCGGCGACGGCGGCCAGCGAGTCGGCGGGGTCGCGCACGTCGCAGCGGACGAACACCGCGTCCAGCTCCGCCGCCAGCGCGGTGCCGCGCTCGGCGTCGACGTCGGCCAGCACCAGCCGCCAGCCCTCGCCCGCCAGCCGGCGGGCGGCCGCCGCGCCGATGCCGTTGGCCCCGCCGGTGATCATTGCCACCTTGCTCGCGGTCATCCGGACTCCCTCTCCCAAGTAACTGACTGGTCAGTTACTATAGCGCCATGGACTTCGGTTTGAGCGAGCGGGCCCAGGAGTACTACGGGCGACTGCAGGAATTCATGGACTCCCACGTCTACCCGGCCGAGCCGCGCTACGCCGAGCAGCGCGCGGAGCTGCGCGCCGCCGGCCAGGAGCACACGGTGCCGCCGGTGGTCGAGGAACTCAAGGCCGAGGCCCGCAGGCGGGGGCTGTGGAACCTGTTCCTGCCCGACAGCACCGACCCCGCGCACGGCCTCTCCGTCACCGACTACGCCTCGCTGGCCGAGGTCACCGGCCGCTCCCCGCACCTGGCGCCCGAGGCGACCAACTGCGCCGCGCCCGACACCGGCAACATGGAGGTGCTGCACCTGTTCGGCACCCCCGAGCAGAAGAAGCGGTGGCTGGAGCCGCTGCTGAACGGCGAGATCCGCAGCGCCTTCGGCATGACCGAGCCGGAGGTGGCCAGCTCCGACGCCACCAACATCGCCACCTCGATCGTGCGCGACGGCGACCACTACGTCATCAACGGCCGCAAGTGGTGGATCAGCGGTTCGGCCGACCCGCGCTGCAAGATCATGATCGTGATGGGCAAGACCGACCCCGACGGCCACCCCTACCTGCAGCAGTCGATGGTGCTGGTGCCGCTGGACACCCCCGGCGTGGAGATCGTCCGGCCGCTGCCGGTGTTCGGCTACTCCGACCAGCACGGGCACTGCGAGATCACGCTGACCGACGTGCGCGTCCCGGTGGAGAACCTGGTCGGCGAGGAGGGCGGCGGCTTCGCCATCGCGCAGGCCCGCCTCGGGCCGGGCCGCATCCACCACTGCATGCGCGCCATCGGCATGGCCGAGCGGGCGCTGGAGCTGATGTGCCGGCGCGCGGTGGACCGGGTCGCGTTCGGCAAGCCGCTCGCCGCGCAGGGCGTCGTGCGCCAGCAGATCGCCGAGTCGCGGATGGCGATCGAGCAGGCGCGGCTGCTCACCCTGAAGACCGCGTGGCTGATCGACAAGCAGGGCGTCAAGGCGGCCCGCTCCGAGGTCGCCGCGATCAAGGTGATCGCGCCCCGGGTCGCGCTGGAGGTGGTGGACCGCGCCATCCAGATCCACGGCGGCGCCGGCGTGTCCGACGACACCCCGCTCGCGGCGATGTGGGCCGGTCTGCGCACGCTGCGGCTCGCCGACGGGCCCGACGAGGTGCACGTCCGCTCCGTCGCGCGCGCCGAACTGGGTAAGTTCACCGGGAGATGACGAACGGCACGGGGGACGCGGAACCGGGGGTGCGGCGGCGGATGCCGCACGCCCGGCGCCGCGAGCAGCTGCTCAGGGAGGCGCTCGGCGAGTTCGGGCGCCGCGGCTACCACCTCACCCAGATGGAGCACGTGGCCACCGCCGCCCAGGTGTCCAAGGCGCTGCTCTACCAGCACTTCGCCTCCAAGGAGGAGCTGTTCGCCGAGGTCACCGAGGCCGTGGTGGCCGAACTGACCGGCCGGCTGAACCGCGCGGTGCTGGCCGAGCAGAGCTCGGTGGAGGGCATCCGGGCCATGGTGCGGGTGCTGTTCGACTACGCCACCGCCGAGCCCGACGCCTGGCACCTGGTGATCCGGCACCTGGACAAGGACGAGGTCGGGCTGGAGCTGCGGGGGCTGCGCGACCGGCTCGGCGAGGCGTTCGCCGACCTGCTGCTGCGCAAGCGGCGGGTCGACCCCGAGCTGTCGCCCGCCGCGCTGGCGGTGAACGAGCGCCGGGCGCGGCTGCTGGTGCCGCTGATGTACGGGTCGATGCTGTCGATGGTGTCGTGGTGGCTGGAGCACCCCGACACCCCCCGCGAGCGCGCCGAGTCCATGGCGGTCGAGTTCATCTGGCTCGGCCTGGACCGGCTGCGCTCCGGGGAGCGCCTGGACCGCGCGCCGCGTTAACCGGCGGTGCGCGGGACGGTCAGCGACGCCTTGGCCACCTCGACCCACCCGGTCGCCTTCTGGCCGGTGAACAGGCCGGTGGCCGGGGTGATCTGCAGGACCAGCCGGCTGGCCGGCCCGATCTTCCAGGAGACCGCCTCCAGGTCCCGCACGACGGTGCGGCGGCGGCCGTCCAGCCGGATCGGCAGCGGGGTGGCCTGGTTGCCGACGACCAGCCCGGTCGTCTTGTCGACCAGCTGGGCGTACACCGCGGTGCTCCCGTGCAGGGCACGGCCCTGGTAGGTCAGCTTCAGGTGCGGGACGCCGGCCGCCGTTCCGGGGGTCGCGGGCGCCGGGACGGGCACCTCGATCGCGTTCTCAGCGGGCTGCGCGACCGTCGCGGTGCCCGACTTGTCCAGCGGGGAGAGCGTCATCCTGCCCTTCCCGGCCGCCTTGAGCGTCCCGGCCGGGGGCGGCGGATAGGCGGCGGCGGAGTGGTAGGCGCCGTCCTGGTCGATGTACTCGAAGCCCGGCCCGGTCGGGACGGAGGCGTCGCGCTTCAGATAGCGGGCGAACCAGGCGAGCGTGGCGGTGGCGAGCTTGGCCGGGTCGCCGGGCTTGGTGGTGCACTGGCCGTGGCCGCCGCAGAACCAGATCATCTTCACCGGCGCGCCGTGCGCCTTGATCGGCCGGTAGAAGGTGAGGCCCTCGCGCAGGGTGAACAGGGTGTCGACGGTCCCCTGCAGGATCAGGGTGGGGATGCGGATCCGCTCGACCAGGTCGTTCGCGCCGGCCCGGTCGAACCACTGCTCCACGTCGGGGGTCAGCGTCCCGGACGCCGCGCCGGTGGCGCAGCCCTTCAGCACCTGCGGCGCGACCCGGTTGCCGCTCACCACGCCGCCGAGGCAGAGGTTGCCGCCCCAGCCGGCCCGGTAGATCCGGTCGCGGTACAGGCTGCGGGTGACGCTGCGGAACGCCACGGTCGGGACGATGACGTCCACCCGCCGGTCCAGCCCCGCCGCGACGAGCTGGATGCCGCCGCCGTAGCTGCCGCCCGCCATGCCGAGGCGCGGGTCGCCGGGCCGGTCGAGCAGCACCTCGGGCTGGCGGGCGGTCCAGTCGATCAGCTTCAGCACGTCGCGGCCCTCGACGGCCGGGGCGTCGACGTTGGCGGCGCCCTCGGAGCCGAACCCGCGCGCGTTCCAGGTGACGACGTTGTAGCCGGCCGACAGCAGCAGGCCGAGCTGCCCGGCGGCGGGGTCGGTCTCGCCGCGGCCGCCCCAGCCGTGCCCGAGCAGCACCGTCGGGGCCCTGCCGCCGGGCGGCAGGCCCTTGGCGGGGAAGAAGTTCGTGACGATCCGGGTGCCGTCGAACGAGGTGATGTTCAGCGTCCGGTTCCCCGTCGTGGCGGGCGCCGGTGCGGCGTGCGCGGGCAGGACGGGAAGGACGAGCAGCCCGCCGGCGAGGACGGCCGTGACCGCTGCGGAACGTGAGGACATGGGGGGACTCCCGGGATCACCGTGGAATAAGCACCTGATTCCTACCACTCGCTAGAGCGACGTTCTAGAGCAGAGCCACGGAAATTCCGGCTTATCGCCCGGTGTCGGCGCGGGGATTGCGCAAAGAATCCTTCATGGCGTCCCGGACGCACCGGGCGGCGTCCTTCCGCTGGTTAGGCTCGACCGCCGTGACGGCGGAGTCGGGGGACGCGCAGAACGGCGCACGGAACGGCGCGGGCGGCGACGGCGGGGACGAGCGCGCGAACCAGGGCGGCAACGAGTTCGCCGCCATGGAGACCGCCCTGCGCGGCGGGCACGAGCCGGGCGTCGGCGGCGACTCCTACGCCGCCATGGACCTGGCGCTGCGGATCGGCGAGCTGATGCTGGCGGGCGGCGACACCGCCGAGTCGGTCGACCTGGCCATCACCCGGATCGGCCGCGCCTACGGGCTGCCGCACCCGGAGGTGAACGTGACCCTCGCCGTCGTCGGGATGTCCTACCTGCCGCGCGGCGGCCGCCCGCCGGTGACCGCCGAGCGCCGGGTGCGCCGCCGGCTGCCCAACTACACCCGGCTCGCCGCGGTCGCCGACCTGGTCCGCGACGCCACCGCGCAGCGGCTCACCCTGCAGCAGGCCCGGTTCGCGCTCGGCGACATCATCGGCCGCCGCGCCGCCTACCCGGGCTGGGCGCAGGTCGGCGCGCTGTCGCTGCTCGGCGCGGCGGGCGCGGCCCTGGTCGGCGGCGGCCCGCTGGCGATCTGCGCCGCGTTCGTGGCGACGCTGCTGGGCGACCGGACCGGCGCCTGGCTCGGCCGCCGCGGCATCGCCGACTTCTTCCAGATGGGGGTGGCCGCCGCGATCGGCACCCTGGTCACCGTGCTGCTGGTGTGGAGCAGCGCCGACGTGCGGTCCGGCACGGTGATCATCGGGGTGCTGATCGCGCTGATCCCCGGCCGCGCCCTGGTGGCGGCGATGCAGGACGGCATCGCCGGCGACCTGGTCACCGGCACCACCCGGCTGGTGGAGGTGCTGTTCACCATCACCGCGATCCTCGGCGGGGTCGGCCTGGTCACCTACCTCGGCGCCCGCGCGGGCGTCCCGGTGTCGCTGCACGACCTGCCGCAGGCGCCGTTCTCGGTCGCGGCGCCGCAGACGCTCGGCGCGGCCGTCATCGCGATGGCGTTCGCCGTCTACCACCTGGTGTCGCGCGGCTACCTGCCGCCGGTCGCGGTCGGCGGCGTGCTGAGCTGGTCCGTCCTGGTGGAGCTGCGGGCGGTGCACCTGCCCGCCGCGCCCGCCACCGCCGTCGCGGCGACGCTGGTCGGCGTGCTCGGCACGCTGCTGGCCCGGTGGCGGGGCGTCCCGGCGCTGGTGTGCGTCACGCCGTGCATCGCGCCGCTGATGCCCGGCACGCTCATGTACCGGGGGATGCTGGAGCTCACCGTCGGCGACAGCGGCCGGGGCGCGCTGATCCTGGTCGAGGCCCTGGCCACCGCGCTCGCGATCGGCACGGGCGTCTACATCGGCGGGGAGCTGCTGCGGCTGGTCCGGCCGGTCCGCCGGGCGCTGCGGCCGGCCCGGCGGGTGCCGGTGACCCGCCGCTGAACCGGCCGGACCTGCGGGAACGCGGAAGGCCCGCACCGCTGGGACGCGGTGCGGGCCTTCGCTGAGGCTTGGATGCCTCGGTCGAGATGCGACCTTAGAGCGGGTAGACGCCCTCGGCCTGCGGGCCCTTCTGGCCCTGCGTGATCTCGAAACCGACGCGCTGGTTCTCCTCAAGGCTGCGGTAGCCCTGAGTGGCGATCGCCGAGTAGTGGACGAAAACGTCCGGGCCGCCGCCGTCGGGGGCGATGAACCCGAAGCCCTTTTCGGAGTTGAACCACTTCACGGTGCCTTCGGCCATGCTGACTTTCTCCTTGGGTATTGCTTCACCGGCCGCCACCTCGACGGTCGGGGCTGCGTGCGGACCGTGTCTTGCAATCCGCCGGGTTACCGGAGAAAGCAAAAAACGCCCGCTGTCTAGAAACTTCCGCGGGCGCCCATTGAGCAACGTTCGAGGAAACTACGACTGCAACGTGCTCCACACTATCCGACGATCGGCGGTTGGCAAGCCTCCCCGGGTAAAAAACAGCGCCAAGCCCGGTCCCCGGGCGGTTGCGGCCCGGGAACCGGTGGCGAAGGGGACTCAGGCCCACATAAGGGACGTCAGAGGCCGGAGTTGCGGAAGGGGGCCGAAGGGGCGCCGAGCCGCGGCTTGCCGATCAGCTGGCGCGACGACAGCGCGTAGATGCCGTCGTTGGTCAGCACCCAGACGATCTTGCGGTCCCACTCGACGTAGACGCCGTGGGTCTGGTTGCCGAGGGCCCAGTCCGGGACGTCCTTGCTGTAGCCGACCGGCACGAACTGCCCGGCGATCTTGGGGTGCCTCTTGTCCTTGACGTCGAAGAACTGCACGCCGGCGTTGTAGAAGCCGTAGGTCAGCAGGCCGTTCGGCGGGGTGCCGGGCGAGGTGTAGTAGCCCGTCCGCTTCGGCCCGAAGCTGCCGCCGCGCTGGCAGAAGTCGGTGAGCCCGGACGAGCGCGGCGGGACCGGGCGCGGCAGGGCGCCGACGATGCGCGGCTTGGCCGGGTTGCGGACGTCGACCTGGAAGATGTCCTTGTAGGGCTCGTAGCAGTCC
Source organism: Actinomadura macrotermitis (assembly GCF_009604375.1). Classification (GTDB taxonomy): domain Bacteria; phylum Actinomycetota; class Actinomycetes; order Streptosporangiales; family Streptosporangiaceae; genus Spirillospora; species Spirillospora macrotermitis. Next base: position 201,425 of record NZ_WEGH01000007.1, on the reverse strand, counting down.
TCGCCGAGCGGGTAGCCGCTGACGTAGACCATGCCGGTCCTGGCGTACTGCGAGACGTCGATGTTGTCGGCCTCGGTGCCGCCGACCGACATCGGCAGGTCGATGTGCGACACGGTCTTCATGTGCGCCGGGTCGGAGATGTCCAGCACGCTGAAGCCGAACCCGCCCTGCGCGGCGAAGCCGTACCGGCCGCCCTCCTCGACGGGCTTGGGGATGAACAGCGGCATGCGCGCGCCGTTCCAGGACGTCTGGTTGCCGCAGCGCGGGTTCTTGCGGTACGCGGCCTCCTCGCCCTTGACCTGGCCGGGCAGGTGCCACTCGCCGAGCTTGCGCGGGTGCGCGGGGTCGGACATGTCGTAGGAGAGGTAGCCGGCCGAGTACAGGTTCGTCGGGACCTCGCTGTTGCCCCAGCTGTCGCGCGGCGCGGCGGCGATGAACATGTACTTGCCGCCGGTGTAGTACGGCACGTCCAGCGAGCCGGAGCCCTGCTGCCCCTTGGTCATGTCGGAGTTGTAGGGGTCGCGCTGGGTGGCGTCGGTGCTGACGGTGGACAGCAGCTTCCAGTCCTTCTTGCGCGGCCCGTCCAGGCGGTAGACCTTGAAGCCCTTCAGCTGGACGGTCTTGCGCAGCGCGGCGACTCCGGCGGGGTTGCCGAACTTGCTGCGCTCGGGGCTGTCGCCGAGCTCGGCGACCTGGCGCTTGGCCTCGAAGCTCTGCACCATCACGTAGGCGTTCAGCTTCTTGTTCCACTGGACGGTGGAGGCGCCCCACATGTCGTGTGCGGCCCAGGTGCCGTTGGCCTTGGACTCGTCGCCGTCCACGTCGTCGCGGGTCATCTTCTCGACGACCTTGACCTTGCGGACGTCGGTGATGTCGTAGACGCGGCCCTCGCTGCGGTCGTACTGGAACAGGTAGCGCCGGCCCTTGAAGTCGACGATGTTCTGCCAGGTGTGGAAATAGTCCGGCGTGAACTCCTTGCCGCGGTAGGAGGCCTCCAGCTTGACCGGCCCGGAAGTGTAAGATTTCGGGTCATAGCCCTTGGTCTTCGGGAAAAGATCCTGCGCGCCGCCGGGGAACGGGTGCCGCTCCTCCCCCGGCGGGGTCAGCGACGGGTGCCGGAAGGTCCCGTCCAGCTGCATGCCGTAGCCGGCGGGGTCGGCCTCCTGGGGACGCCGGTCGCCGCAGACCGTGGGGACGTAGGGGTCCTTCGGCGCGGCCTGCGCGCCGGTCGCCACCAGCGGGGCGAGGACGGCGGCCGCGGAGCCCGCGGCCACGGCCGTCAGGCGAATTCTCCTCATACGGAATGCCCTTTCGTCTTCCCCCGAGCGATCACCTGTGTTCAGGTAGCCGAAATCATCGTCGGCGCGCGCCATAACGGCTAATACCTATATTCGCGGGCGCTATAGCCAACCGGTTATCACGGGAAAAGGGAGAAAAAGGCAAGGCTCCGCCCGTCCCGGCGCGGTGTCCGGGGCGGGCGGAGCCTGGCGGGGCGCCGCTCAGTCCTGCTGGGCGGTGAGGACGGTGAGGGCCTCGGCGACGCGGTGGCAGTCGTGGAAGGTGCAGTACAGCGGCACCGGGGCGAGCCGGATCACGTCCGGCTCGCGGGCGTCGGCGATCACGCCGTGCTCGGCGGCGAGCCGCTGGACCAGCCCGCGCGTGTCCGGGACGCGCAGCGACAGCTGGCTGCCGCGGTCGGCCTCGCTCTCCGGGGTGATCAGCTCGACGCCGCGGACCGGGACCAGCCGGGCGGCCAGGTAGCCGGTGAGCCGCCGGCTCTTGGCGCGCAGCGCCTCCATGCCGACCCGGTCGAAGATCTCGTAGGAGGCCAGCACCGGCGCCAGCGCCAGGATGGGCGGGTTGGACAGCTGCCAGGCGTCGGCCGAGGCCGGCGGGGTGATGTCGGGCGCCATCCGGAACCGGATGGCCGGGTCGGTGCCCCACCAGCCCGACAGCTTGGGCACCGAGGCGTCGCGGACGTGCCGCTCGTGCACGAAGCAGCCCGCGACGGCGCCGGGCCCGGCGTTGAGGTACTTGTAGGTGCACCAGGCGGCGAAGTCGACGTCCCAGTCGTGCAGCCGCAGCGGGACGTTGCCGGCGGCGTGCGCCAGGTCCCAGCCGACGACGGCGCCCGCGACGTGCCCGGCCTTGGTGATGGCCTGCATGTCCATCAGCTGGCCGGTGAGGTAGTTGACGCCGCCGAGCATGAGCAGCGCGACGGTGTGGCCCTCGCGGGCCAGGAACGCCTCGATGTCGGAGGTGCGCAGGTGCTCCTCGCCGTCGCGGGGCCGCAGCCGCACGACGGTCTCGGCCGGGTCCAGGCCGTGGTGGACGGCCTGGCTCGCCACCGCGTAGGAGTCGGAGGGGAACGCGCTGTCCTCGATGACGATCTTGGTGCGCTCCCCCGCCGGGCGGTAGAAGCTGGCCATCATCAGGTGCAGGTTCACCGTCAGGGTGTTCATCGCGACGACCTCGTGCGGCAGCGCGCCGACCAGCCGGGCGGCGGGCTCGCGCAGCAGCTCGTGGTAGTCCACCCAGGGGCGGCGGCCCTCGGTGTGGCCCTCCACGCCGAACCGGGCCCAGTCCGCCAGCTCCTCGGTCAGGTACCGCGCGGTCGCGCGCGGCTGCAGGCCGAGGGAGTTCCCGGCGAAGTAGGCCGCCTCCTCGTAGGGGCCTCCCGGCGCGGGCGGGATGAGGAACTCGCCGCGCAGGGTGGGCAGCGGGTCGATCTCGTCGAGGCGCCGGGCGTTGTCTTCGTTGTTCACGTGCTCTTTCCTTCGGCCAGGTCCAGCGCGATGTCCACGATCATGTCCTCCTGGCCGCCGACCATGCCGCGGCGGCCGACCTCGACGAGGATGTCGCGGGTGTCGAGCCCGTAGCGGCGGGCGGCGTCCTCGGCGTGCCGCAGGAAGCTGGAGTACACCCCGGCGTAGCCGAGGGTGAGGGTCTCGCGGTCCACCTGGACGGGGCGGTCCTGCAGCGGCCGGACGATGTCGTCGGCGGCGTCCATGAGCGCGAAGACGTCGCAGCCGTGCTTCCACCCCATGAGGTCGGCGACGGCGACGAACGCCTCCAGCGGGCAGTTGCCGGCGCCCGCGCCCATCCCGGCGAGGGAGGCGTCCACCCGCCGCACGCCGTTCTCGACGGCGACGACGGAGTTGGCGACGCCGAGGCCGAGGTTGTGGTGGGCGTGGATGCCGATCTCGGTGGCGGGGTCGAGCACGTCGCGGTAGGCGCGGACGCGGTCGCGGACGCCGTCCATGGTCAGCCGGCCGCCGGAGTCGGTGACGTACACGCACTGCGCGCCGTAGGACTCCATCAGCTTGGCCTGGCGGGCCAGCTCCTCGGCGGGCGCCATGTGCGACATCATCAGGAATCCGGCGACGTCCATGCCGAGCTCGCGGGCGGTCGCGATGTGCTGGGCCGAGATGTCGGCCTCGGTGCAGTGGGTGGCGACCCGCACCGAGCGGACGCCGAGCTCGTAGGCGCGCTTCAGCTCGGCGATGGTGCCGATGCCGGGCAGCAGCAGGGTGGTGAGGACGGCGCGCTCCATCACCTCTGCGGCGGCGGCGATCCACTCCTCGTCGAGGTGGGCGCCCGCGCCGTAGTTGACGCTGGAGCCCGCGAGGCCGTCGCCGTGCGCGACCTCGATCGCGTCGACACCGGCCGCGTCGAGCGCGGCGGCGATCCGCTGAACCTGCTCCACCGAGTACTGGTGGCGGATGGCGTGCATGCCGTCCCGCAGGGTGACGTCCTGGACGTACAGCTCGTGGGTCATCGGTCGGCCAGCCTTTCCGCGACCCGCAGCGCCGCCGAGGTCATGATGTCCAGGTTCCCCGCGTAGGCGGGCAGGTAGTGCGCGGCGCCCTCCACCTCCAGGAACACCGACACCAGGTGGCCGCCGCCTCCCGCGAGGCCGGCCAGCGGGTCGCCGGCGCCGATCGGGCGGATCTGCACCTGCTGCTTCAGCCGGTAGCCGGGCACGTAGGCGGCCACGTCGCCGATCATCTTCTCGATGGAGGCGGTGACCTGCGCGGGGTCGTGCTCGCCGATCACGCAGTACACGGTGTCGCGCATGATCAGCGGCGGCTCGGCCGGGTTCAGCACGATGATGGCCTTGCCGCGGGCGGCGCCGCCGACCTTCTCCAGCGCGCGGGAGGTGGTCTCGGTGAACTCGTCGATGTTGGCGCGGGTGCCGGGCCCGGCCGACTTCGAGGCGATGGACGCGACGATCTCGGCGTAGCGGACCGGCGTCACCCGCGACACCGCGGCGACGATCGGCACGGTGGCCTGGCCGCCGCACGTCACCATGTTCACGTTGCCGGCGTCCAGGTGCTCGTCCAGGTTGACCGCGGGCACCACGTAGGGGCCGATCGCGGCCGGGGTGAGGTCGACGATCCGCTTGCCGTAGGGCGCGAGCACCTCGGCGTTGTGCAGGTGCGCCTTGGCGGAGGTGGCGTCCAGCACCACCTTCACGTCGGCGAACCCGGGCATGGCGACCAGGCCCTCGACGCCTTCGTGGGTGGTGGCGACGCCGAGCCGGCGGGCCCGGGCGAGGCCGTCGGAGTCAGGGTCGATGCCGGCCATGACGGCCGGCTCCAGGGACCTCGAGGTGCGGATCACCTTGATCATCAGGTCGGTGCCGATGTTGCCCGATCCGATGATCGCGACGCGCTGCGCGTCCGGCATGGCCGTCCCTCCTTTCCTTCGTTGTCCGAGCCTTGGCAGAAGGCGGCGAACGCCGCCGTGGCGTCCCGGCCGAGCGCGGCGGCGCCGGGGCCGGTGAGCCGGGAGATCCGCTCGTCCTGGTAGGTGCCCAGCTGGAGCGGCACGTCCACCAGGTGGGCGGCGCCGAGCGTGACGCCGGCGCGGGCGAGCGGCGAGCGGTGGCCGAAGCGGACCCGGCGGACCGGCGCGCCGTGCGCGCGGTGCCAGCGGGCGAGCTCGGCGGCGGGCCGGTCGAACACCACCTCGGTGCGCACCCCGGCGCGCGAGAGGCCGTCGGGATCGAGGGCGGCGAACAGCCGCATCTCCTCCTCAGCGGTGGTGACCAGCAGCGGCACCCGCGCCGCGGCGCCCGCGCGGACGGCGTCCATCGGGTGGCGCGGCAGGAACTCCCCGTCCACGACCGGCGCGACGGGCAGCACGCCCTCGACCGGCGGCCGGGCCGCGACCGCGGCCTCCTCGGCGCCGAGCACCGAGCGCAGCCGCGCCGAACGCGGCAGCGCCCGGCCGAGGGACCGCAGGAACGCGCCGGTGATCGCGCGGGCCCGCTCGGTCGAGGCGAACCCGTAGGGCAGGGCGCTCATCAGCGCGGCCCGCGCGAACAGGCCGCGCGCGGCGGGCGCCGCCATCAGGGCGAGGACGCTGGTGCCGCCGGCCGAGTGGCCGGCCAGGGTGACCCGGTCCGGGTCCCCGCCGAAGGCCGCGATGTTCGCGCGCACCCACTCCAGCGCCGCGACCTGGTCGCGCAGCCCGAGGTTGGCGGGGATGTGGTCGTTGCAGGCGAAGCCGAGGAGGCCGAGCCGGTAGTTCACCGTCACCACGACCAGGCCGTGCTCGCGGGCCAGGACGTCGCCGCGGTACATCGGCTGCGCCCCGGAGCCGGACACGAACGCCCCGCCGTGCAGGAAGACCAGCACCGGGCGGTCTCCGGGGCCGGGCGTCCAGACGTTGAGGGTCAGGCTGTTCTCGCGGCCCGCCTCCGGGTCGATCTCCAGGCCGGGCACCCAGGACATCCGGCCGGGGCGCTGGGCGGCGGGCGGCCCGAACGCCCGCGCCTCCCGCACGCCGCGCCACGGGACGGGCGGCGCGGGCAGGGCGAACCGGCGGGCGGGGGCCGCGTAGGCGACGCCCCGGAAGACGGTGACGCCGTCCTCGCGGCTGCCGCGCAGCAGGCCGGCCCGGGTGGCGGCCTTGGTCTGCGCGCCCGCGTCCAGGGCGAGGGCGCTCATGGGACGCTCCCGGCGACGGGGGCAGGTGCGGGGGCGAAGAACGCCTCAGCGTTGCCGCCGAGCAGCCGCGCCTGGCCGGCCTCGTCCAGGAAGTCACATGCCCGGATGGTCGAACCGGGGATCTGCTCCCCCAGGGGGAAGGGGTAGTCGGTGCCGAGCATGACCCGCTCGACGCCCATCACTTCGACCAGCAGCCGGAGCGCGCGCGGGTCGAACACCGCCGAGTCGACATAGAAGCGGTCGGTGTACTCCGAAGGCGGGCGCGAGGAGTCGGCGCGGACGATGTCGCGGTTGTGCCAGGCGTTGTCGGCGCGGCCGAGCAGGAACGCGAAGCTGCCGCCGCCGTGGCAGAAGCACAGGCGCAGCGACTCGGGGAGCCGCTCGAACGCACCCGACAGCAGCAGCCCGAGGATGCTGAGCTGCGTCTCGGCGGGCATGCCGACCAGCCACGGCAGCATGTGCCCGCGCATCCGCTCGGTCGCCATCATGTCCCACGGGTGGGCCAGCACCGGCAGGCCGATCGTGGCGCAGTGCCGCAGGAACTCCACGATCTGCGGGTCGTCCAGGTTGCGCTCGCCGACGTGGTTGCCGATGTGCACGCCGCGGTGCCCGGCGGCGGCGGCGCGGGTGGCGACCTGGCAGGCCAGCGCGGTGTCCTGCAGCGGCACCTGGGCCAGCGGCAGCAGCCGGTCCGGTGCTCCGGCGCAGTAGGCCATGATGCGGTCGTTGACCAGGTCGCACCAGTCGGCGGCGCGCGCGGGCTCGGCGTCGTAGCCGAACATCAGCGGCGTCGAGGAGACGGCCTGGACGTCGACGCCGGCGGCGTCCATGTCGGCGACGCGCCGCTCGGGCTCCCAGAGGCCGGCGTGCACCGGCCGGTACTCCTGGTCGCCGCTCATCATCATCCCGGTGCCGTCGCCGTGGACGCGCAGCCACGGCTCCCCGGTACCGGTGAGGACGCGGCCCTCGGCGCGGGTGAGGTGGGGGAAGACGTGGGCGTGGACGTCGATGACAGCCACTGGGGCCTCCGTTCACGGGCAGGCTCCCGCGCGCGCACGGCGGCGCACGGGGACCGGGATGGGCAGGGGACGCGGGTCAGGCGCGGGGCGACGTGGTCGGGATCTTGTCGTCGGGCCACTGCTTGCCCGGGTGGACCGCGCCGCAGTTGCCGCAGCGGCGGTCGTCCTCGCTGTCGTAGAACGCCTGGAAGACCGGCGGCAGGTCGTCCACGATCGAGCGGACCTGCAGCTCCGCGCGGTGCACCAGGTGGTCGCACTCCATGCAGTACCACTCGAACGCCTCGGTCAGCCCCTCGGGCCGCGCCACCTCGACGACCAGGCCGATCGAGCCCTCCTCGGGCCGCTGCGGGGAGTGCCGGACGTGCGGCGGCAGCAGGAAGACGTCGCCCTCGTTGATCTGCACGTCGACCGGGGGCTTGCCCTCCTCCTCCATCACCCGCAGGACCATGTTGCCCTTCAGCTGGTAGAAGAACTCCTCGGTCGGGTCGTCGTGGAAGTCGGTCCGCTTGTTCGGGCCGCCGACGACCATGACGATCAGGTTGGCGTCCTGGAACACCTGGACGTTGCCGACCGGCGGCTTCAGCAGGTCGCGGTGCTCGTCGATCCAGCGCTCGAAGTTGAACGGCTGGCCGAACACCATCTTCGGCAGGGTCATGAACCGGCCTCCTTCACAGGGATGTGGGCCACACAGGAGATCTCGACGAGCAGGTGCGGGTGCGGGAGCTGGTGGACCGCGACCGTGGTGCGGGCCGGCCCGGTCTCGTCGAAGTAGGTGCCGTACACCTCGTTGTAGCCGCCGAAGTCGTTCATGCTGACCAGGTAGGCGGTCACGTTGACGACGTCGGACAGGTCTCCGCCGGCGGCGCGCAGCAGGTCGGCGATGTTCTCGATGACCGCGCGGGTCTGCTCGCGGATGTCGAGGTCGGTGACGCCCATCGGGTCGGCGCTCGCGCCGGCGAAGGTGCCGTCGGGGCGGCGGGAGCTGGTGCCGGAGACGAAGACGAGGTCCCCGGCCCGCTTCACGTGCGGGAACCTGCCCCGCGGCTTGGCCTTGCCCGCCACGAGGATTGCGTCATTCACTTCGTCGTCACCTCCACGCTGCCGAGGCCGGCACCGGTGACGCGGACGTGCGCGCCGGCGGGCAGCGGGATCGCGGCGGTGGCGGCACCGGCGAGGACGACCATGCCCGGCTCCAGCGCGATCCCGGCCTCCAGGGCGAGGCGGGCGGCGGCGCGCAGCGACCGGTAGGGGTCGCCGAGGATGGCCGCCGACGAGCCGGTCGCGACGGTCCGGCCGTCGATCTCCATGAGCAGGCCGACGTTGGCGATGTCGCGCGGGGCGTGCCAGGAGCCGACGCCGAAGCCCGACGCCGAGGCGTTGTCGGCGATCACGTCGGGCAGGGTGAACTTGAAGTCCTGGTAGCGCGAGTCGAGCACCTCGTAGCCGACCGCGACGCCGTCCACCGCGGCCTCCACGCCCGCGACCGAGCGGACCTCGCGGCCGATCAGGAACGCGATCTCCGGCTCGATGCGCGGGTGAATGAGCCCGCTCGTGTCCACGGCCGACTCGATCAGCATGGCGTCGGTGAGCAGGCCCCAGATGAGGTCGTCGACGCCCATCTGGACCATCTTGGCGCGGCTGGTGAAGCCCATCTTGACGCCGGCGATGTGCTCGCCGCGCGCCGTGCGCAGCCGGATCCCGGCGCGCTGGATCTTGTAGGCGGCGGCGACGTCGAACGGCTCGGCGTCGGTGAGCCGCGGGATCGCCGTGATGTCGCGGGCCGCGCGGTCCAGGGTGGCGGCGGCCGCCTTGACGTCGATGCTCACTTCTCCTCCTGGGCGAACGCGACGCGCACGTCGCCGAGGCCGTCGATGCGGGCCTCCAGGACGTCGCCGGGCGCGGCGGCGACCATCGGGCCGAGCGCGCCGGTGAGGACGGTGTCGCCGGCGCGCAGCGGGCGGCCGACGCGGGCGAGGGTGTCGGCGAGCCAGAGCGCGGCGTTCAGCGGGTGCCCGAGGCAGGCCGCGCCGGTGCCGGTGGACACCTGCTCGCCGCGCCGCTCCAGGACCATGCCGCACAGGCGCAGGTCCACCCCGGCGAGCGGGACGGGCCGGTTGCCGAGCACGTACATGCCGCAGGAGGCGTTGTCGGCGACGGTGTCGGCGAGGGTGATGTCCCAGTCGCGGATGCGGCTGCCGACGACCTCGATCGCGGGCAGCGCGAACGCGGTGGCGCGGATCAGGTCGGCGACGGTGTGCCGCTCGTGCGTCAGGTCGTGCTCCAGCACGAGGGCGACCTCGGCCTCGGCCTTGGCCTGCATGACGGCCCCGGCCGGGATCTCGGCGCCGTCGGGGACGGCCATGTCGGCGAACAGCATGCCGAAGTCGGGGCTGTCCACGCCGAGCTGCTTTTGCACCGCGGCCGACGTCAGGCCGATCTTGCGGCCGACCAGCCGGCGGCCCGCGCCGATCCAGCCGCGGGTGAGCCGCTCCTGGACGGCGTAGGCCTCCTCCGCCGAGCCGATCAGGTCCCGGACGGGCGCGCACGGCACACCGGAGGCGTGCGCCTCCAGCAGCCGGTCCGCGGCCTGGTCGATGGTCGAAATCGCTGTCTGTGTCACGTCACCGCTCTCAGATCTGGATGCACACGTTGACGGGCTCGGAGAAGAAGTCCAGGGAGTACTCCCCGCCCTCCCGGCCGATCCCGGAGGCCTTGACGCCGCCGAAGGGGGTGCGCAGGTCGCGCAGGTTCCAGCAGTTCACCCAGACGATGCCCGTCTCGATCTTCGGCGCGACCCGGTGCGCGCGCGACAGGTCGCGCGTCCACACGGTCGCGGCGAGTCCGTAGGGGCTGTCGTTGGCGAGCCGGACCGCCTCGTCCTCGGTGTCGAACGGCGCGATGTGGCAGATCGGCCCGAAGACCTCCTCGCGGACGGTGCGCGCGGTGGGCGGCAGGCCGGTGATGACGGTCGGCTCGACGTGGAAGCCGGAGTCGCGGTCGTCGCCGAAGACCGGGACGCCGCCGCCCGCCACGACCGTCGCGCCCTCCTCCACCGCGAGGCGGTAGTACGACAGGACCTTGTCGCGGTGCTCCGCCGAGATCATCGGCCCGTAGCCGTCGAGCTTGCGGGCCCGCTCGCCGACCGCGGCGACGAACTCCTCGAAGATCGGGCGCTCCACGTAGACCCGCTCGGTGCACAGGCAGATCTGGCCGGAGTGGGTGAAGGAGGAGCGGACCGTGCCGTCCACGGCGGCCTCGAAGTCGGCGTCGGCGAACACCAGCGCGGGGTTCTTGCCGCCGAGCTCGAACGAGACGGGGGTGACGTGCTCGGCGGCGCTCCGCATGATGGCCGCGCCCGTGGCCGACTCGCCGGTGAAGGCGATCGCGTCCACGCCGGGGTGGCCGGTGAGGAACGCGCCGGCGGCGTCCGCGCCGTGGCCGTGCACGAGGTTGAAGGCGCCGGCGGGCAGCCCCGCCTCGTGGATCACCTCGGCGAGCAGCGTCGCGGTGGAGGGGGTCTCCTCCGAGGGCTTGGCGACCACGGCGTTGCCGCTCGCCAGCGCCGGGGCGACCTTCCAGGTGAGCAGCAGCAGCGGCAGGTTCCACGGCGAGATGATCGCCACGACGCCGAGCGGGCGGCGCACGGTGTAGTTCAGCGCCTGCCCGGTGCCGGCGCTCCAGCCGGGGATCCGCGTGGTGTAGGCGCGCTCGGGGCGGGCGTACAGCAGGTCGGCGTAGGCGCGGAAGTTGCCGACGGCGCGCGGGATGTCCACGGTCGCGGCGAGCTCGCGGGGCTTGCCGGTGTCGGCGACCTCGGCGTCGACGAACTCCTCGAACCGGGCCTGGATGCCGTCGGCGATCCGGCGCAGCAGGGCCGCGCGCTCCTCGGCGCCGGTGGCGCCCCAGCCGGCGTCCAGGGCGCCGCGCGCAGCCCGGACGGCCTCGTCGACGATCTCGCGGGTGGCCTCGGGGACCCGGCCCGCCACCGAACCGTCCGCGGGGTCGATCAGGGGGAAGGTGTCCCCGCCCGGCCGGAACGTCCCGGCCACGTAGTGCGCGAGCACTCTCCGCCCCATCTGCGATCCCTTCTCGACGTTCTCCGACAGGCACATCATCCGCCCGGCAGCTATGCCTGTCTAATACCGAGTACATCGCAAGCTATGACCAGCTTGTGATAGTAAATCGGCATGCGCGCCATCGACCTGCTGAACGGACGGCTGAAGCTGCGGCACCTGGTGCTGGTGGTCGCCGTCGCCGACCAGGGCAGCGTGCTGCGCGCCGCCGAGCACCTGCGCCTCGCCCAGCCCGCGGTGACGCGCAGCCTGCGCGAGGTCGAGCAGATCCTCGGCGTGGAGCTGTTCAGCCGCGGGCCGCGCGGGATGACGCCGACGCTGTTCGGCGAGGCGTTCGTCGAGCACGCCCGCGCCGTGCTGGCCGAGCTGCGCCGGGCCGGCGAGCGGATCACCGGCCTGGCCGACGCCGCGGTCGGCACCGTCACCATCGGCACCCTGCTGGCCGGCTCGAACGTGCTGCTGCCGCGCGCGATCGCCGCGCTGAAGCGGGACCGGCCCGGCATCACCGTGGTCGTCCAGGAGGCCGCCTTCGACGCCCAGGTGCCCCGGCTGCTGGACGGCGAGATCGACCTGATCCTCGGCCGGCTGAACCCGATCGGGGACGTGCGCGGGCTGCGCCAGATCACCCTGTACAGCGAACCGGTCCGGCTGGTGGCGCGCCGCGGCCACCCCGCGCGCGAGCGCGCCGGCCTCACCCTGGCCGACCTGATGGACTACCCGTGGGTGCTGCCGCTGGAGCAGACCGCGCTGCGGCACGAGCTGGAGCAGCTGTTCCGGTCGGCGGGCCTCGGGCTGCCGGCCGACCTGGTCGAGTGCACCTCGATCCTCACCATCCGCTCGCTGGTCTGCGACACCGACATGATCGCCGCGCTGCCCGAGCTGGTGGCCCGCACCGACGCCGCGATCGCGCCGCTGCCGGTCGCGCTGGAACCGGTCCGCCGGCAGGTCGGCGTCACCCTGCCCGACCAGCGCGCGCTGACCCCGTCGGCCCGGCTGATGCTGCAGCACCTGCGCCGCGAGGCCGCCGAGATCAGCGCGCTGGTCACAGGGAGCGGATCAGATCCAGCAGAGCGCGGCTGACGTCCGTCGCGGGGTCGGCGAGATCCAGCACGTTGTAGGCGACGTCCAGTTCCTCATCGGACAGGTCCCTGCCCGGCCAGTCGTCCACGTCCATGACCGCAGCCTGGCCCGACGCGCCGGGGCGGGCGAATACCGTTCGGCGCGCAGGCTATGCCCCCGGTGTTATGCCCGCGGCCCGCCCCTACTTCTTGGCGGGCTTCTTCGCCTTGCCCTTGGCGGCCTTCTTGACCGGCTTCTCCACGGCCTTCTCAACCACTGCCTTCGCGGGCTTGGCCGCCTTCTTCTCGGACTTCTTCTCGGGCTTCTTCGCCTCCGCCTTCTTCTTGCCCTTCTTGGGCTTGGCGGGCGACCCGGCGATTTCCGCGGGCGCCTCCGGCGCCTCCTCTTCCGCGGCCGCGCCGTTCTGCTGCGCGACCCGGTTCTTGAAGGTCTGCCCGATGCGGAAGCGCGGGACCTCGGCCGCCGGGACCTCGATCGGCAGCCCGGTGCGCGGGTTGCGCGCGGTGCGGGCCGGGCGGGACTGGCGGTCGAAGGTGCCGAATCCGGTCACCAGCACGCGCTCGCCCGCGGCCACGTTCTCCATGATGGCCTCGAACACCGCGTCCACATGGCGGCGCGCCGCCGCGTGGTCGCTTCCCGCGCGCGCCGCGACGGCCTCGATCAACTCGGTTCTGTTCATTTCGCCGTTCCTTAAGCCAGGCCGCCTTGATTGGGGCCAGGCTAGACCAGAAAACCCTTCCCAGGTAGCCGGAAAAGCCCCCGGAGGAGCGCGTTCTCCCGTGATCCTCAAGGAACCGGGGCGGCCGGGCACCGCCGCCCTCCGCCGCGTGCCGCCCGGCCGGCCCCCGCCGGTGCGGCCGGTCGCTACCAGATCGTGATCATGTCCGTCACCTGGCCGGAACCGGTGCGGCGGACCTGCCGGTTCGACCGGATCCTGGCGGCCCGTCCCCATGGCGCACCGGACGCCGTTAACATTCCCGGAGTGCCAAGATCCTGTTGGCATGCTCTGTACCGGAACGGCGTGAAATGGATGACCTGGATCTCCGGCAGCACCTGCCGGGCAACCTGCCGCAGCTGTTCGCCGACGCCTCCGTCCCGCGGACGCTGTCGGTGCCGCTGCCCGCGGGTGACGTCGTCTGGCCGGATCCGGGCTATCCGCAGCGCCAGCTGACCCTGCGCCCGGCGTTCTGGGTGAGCGACGACCCGGTCCCGGGCGAGCTGTGGGCGCGGCTGCGGGCCGAGCACGAGCGCTCGGGCCTCTGGCCGCTGCTGCTCGACGAGTCCGACCAGCCCTGGGCCGCCGGGCAGGTCGCCCCCGAGCCGGTCTCCGAGATCGGCAACTACGCGCCCATCGCGTTCATGTCCGAGGTGTGGAGCGACTGGGCCGAGCAGGTCGCCGACGAGGACGCCGAGGACCTGGCGCCGTTCGGGCTGCAGTGCCCCGGCCCGGCGCCGCGCGGCATGGCGCTGGAGGACCCCGGCGTGGTCGCCGACCGGCACGCCCGCGCGCTCGCCGGGCGCGGCATGTCGCTCGGGCTCGTCGCGGTGGAGCGCAGCGCCGACGTCCTCGCCGCCGTCGGCTGGCAGGGCGCGCTGAACCACAACGAGTGGACCGCGCCGCTGTCGGCGGTGCTGCGCGGCTGGGAGGAGCGGTTCGGCGCCCGCGTCGTCGGCCTCGGCTTCAACACCCTGGAGCTCAGCGTGGCCGGGCCGCCGGTCACCACCCGGCACGCCCTGCAGGTCGCCGCCGAGCACTGGGCGTTCTGCCCCGACATCCTGTTCCAGGGGCCCGGCACCCTCGCCGGGTACGCCGAGGAGATCCGCGGCCGCACCAGCTGGTCGTTCTGGTGGGACTGAGCTAGCCGTCCCGGCCGGGCCGCAGCATCCGGACCGCCAGGTGCGCGTACAGGGCGCCGATCTCCTCCGGCGAGGCCGCGCCCTCGGGCCGGTACCAGCGGCACACGTCGATGGCGAGCGAGGCCAGCGCGCGGCCCGTGCCCGCCACGTCGGCGACGTCGAACACCCCGGCGGCGACGCCCGCCTGGATCTCCTCGTGCAGCACCGCCCGCACCCGGCGGCGCATCCCGGCGATCGTCCGCGCCGGCCCGGCCTCCAGCGCGCCGAGCTCGTTCTGGATGACGCGGGCGGCCCGGTGGTGGCGGGCGTGCCAGCAGGCGAAGGCGTACATCAGGGCCCGCACGCGCGCCGTGGGCCCGTGCACGTCCGCGAGCGCGTCGCGCAGCGCGGCCAGCACCGATTCATGGACGAGCTCCGCGATCCGGTACAGCAGATCGGCCTTGGTCCGGTAGTGGACGTACAGGGCCCCGGCGCTCATCCCGGCCCCCGCCGCGATCTGCCGCGTCGAGGTGCCGTGGTAGCCGAGCTCGGCGAACGAGTCCACGGCGGCGATCAGCAGGCGCCGGGAGGCGTCGGGGACGACACCGGCCCACATCGCTTCGTCGGAGGTCACCCGCCGACTCTAAGCGATCGCTCAGTACACTGTCCGGCGAGCCACGCCGGACCAGGAGGAAGCACATGCGCCGCACCGTCTACGACGCCGACCACGAACTGTTCCGCGAGTCCGTGCGGGCCTTCGTCGAGCGCACCCTGCTGCCCTTGGACGAGGACATCCGTAATGAGCGGATGCTCAGGCGCGAGGTCTGGCTGGAGGCCGGCCGGCAGGGCCTGCTCGGCATGCAGGTGCCCGAGGAGTACGGCGGCCAGGACGCCGGCGACTTCCGCTTCAACGCCGTCATCGGCGAGGAGCTGGCCCGGGTCGCGGCGGCCTACAACTCCATCGTCAGCATCCACGTGGACATCTGCGCGCCCTACCTGCTGGAACTGGCCACCGACGAGGCCAGGAAGAGGTGGCTGCCGGGCTTCTGCACCGGCGAGCTGATCACCGCGATCGGGATGACCGAGCCGTCGGGCGGCTCGGACCTGGCCGCGCTGAAGACCACCGCGGTCCGCGACGGCGACGCCTGGGTGATCAACGGCGGCAAGACCTTCATCACCAACGGCGGCCACGCCGACCTGATCATCGTCGCGGCCAAGACCTCCCCCGAGCGCGGCGCCAAGGGCATCACCCTGTTCGGCGTCGAGGCCGGCATGCCGGGCTTCACCCGCGGCACCAAGCTGGACAAGGTCGGCCAGCCCGAGGCCGACACCTCCGAGCTGTTCTTCGACAACGTCCGCGTCCCCGACTCCCACGTCATCGGCGAGCTGGACCGCGGCTTCATCCACATGATGGAGCGCCTCCCCCAGGAACGCCTGTCGTGCGCGATCGCCAACGTCGCCCACGCCCGCGGCGTCCTGGAGGAGACCGTCGCCTACGTCAAGGAGCGGCAGGCGTTCGGGCGGCCGATCGGCGCCTTCCAGCACAACAAGTTCCTGGTCGCCGAGCTCACCACCAAGCTGGACGTGGCGCAGGCCTTCGTCGACCAGTGCCTGGCCGCCCACGTGGCCGGCGAACTGGACGCGGTCGACGCGGCCAAGGCCAAGTGGTGGACCTCCGACGCGCAGAACCAGATCATCGACGGCTGCGTCCAGCTGTTCGGCGGCTACGGCTACATGCGCGAGTACCGCGTCGCCCGCGCCTGGATGGACGCCCGCGTCACCCGCATCTGGGCCGGCTCCAACGAGATCATGAAGGAGATCATCGGCCGCGCCGAGGGCCTGTAGCCCTGGCCCGCCACTTCACGTCTTCGCTACAGCGGCACCCCGACACTCCGACTCGCCGACCTGTGAGCGGCCTTGACCGCCCTTGGCGTCGACCTGATGGAGCTGCCAACCGCGAACGAGGGATACGGCGAGGACTGGCAGCCGGACCCGGCCGCCCACCTCCTCAGCCTCGGCGGCGAGGTCGAGCGGATCACTGCTCCCCTCGCCGCCGAGGCCGTCGCGAGCAGGTGCGGGGCTGCCTTGTCTGACGGGGGGTCAGGCCGGGGTGGGTATGGGGGTGTGGCCTAGGGAGCCGGTCGCGTGGTCGGTCCAGAGGCGGACGTCTTCGGTGCGGGAGCGGATGAGGATGGAGCGGGCGTTGCGGGGGTCGGGCGGGCCGACGACGACCTGGTGGAGGATGTCGGTCTGCGCGGTCAGGACGATCGGGGCCTGCAGGACCATCTCGTCGATCTGGTCGCAGCCGGTCGCGGCGGCGGCGTGGAGGGCCAGTTCGACGAAGACCGTCGCGGGGAGGACGGTCGCGCCAGCGATGGCGTGGTCGGCGAGCCACGGGAAGGACCGCATCGACAGGCGGCCGGTGAAGAGGAAGCCGCCGTCGGGCAGTTCGGTGCTCGTGGCCAGGAGCGGGTGGTCGGCCGGTTCGAGGCCCAGTCCGGCGGCGTCGCCGGTCGCCGAGGCCGCCTCCAGCCAGTAGCGTTCCCGCTGGAAGGCGTAGGTCGGCAGCGCGACGGTGCGGGCGCCGGGGTAGACGGCGTTCCAGTCGGGGTCGGCGCCGCCGATGTAGGCGGCGCCGAGGGCGGCCGCGACGCAGGCCGCTTCGGGGCGTCCCGGCCGCATCGAGGTGCCGAACACCACGTCGGGCCGGTCGGCGAGGGCGTTCTTGGCCAGGGTGGTGAGGACGGGGCCGGGGCCCAATTCCAGATAGGTGGTGGCGCCGAGGGCCCGCGTGGTCTCGATGCCGTCGTGGAAGCGCACGGCCTCGCGGATATGCCGGACCCAGTACTCCGGAGTCGTGATCTCCTCACCCGCCAGAGCGCCGGTCAGGTTCGAGACGATCGGAACGACCGGCGCACGATAGGTCAGCATACGCGCGACGTCGAAGAACGCCTCCAACGCGCCGTCCATATGCGGGGAATGGAAAGCATGACTGACGGTCAGCCGCCGCGACTTCGCAAACCCCGACGCCACCCCCAGCACCGCCTCCTCATCACCGGAGACCACCACCGAGCGGGGGCCGTTCACCGCCGCGACCGCGACCCGGTCCGCAAGACCCGCCATGGCGGCGCGGACCTCATCCTCCGCCGCCGGCAGCGCGACCATCGCGCCCCTGGCCGGCAGCTCCTGCATCAGCCGGGCCCGCGCCGCGACCAGCGCACACGCGTCCTCGAGGTCGAGCACGCCCGCCACATGCGCGGCGGCCAGCTCCCCCACCGAATGCCCCAGCAGCAGATCAGGGGACAGACCCCACGACTCGTACAACCGGTACAAGGCCACCTCAAGCGCGAACAGCGACGTCTGGGCGTACACGGTCCGGTTCAGCAGGGCGTCGTCCGCGCCGAACATGACCTCGCGCAGCGGATGCTCCACATGCCCGGCCAGGCGGGCGTCCACGAGCGCGCACACCTCGTCCAGCGCCGCGGCGAAGACCGGGTGGGCGGCGTGCAGCTCCCGGCCCATGCCCGGACGCTGCGCCCCCTGACCGGTGAACAGGTAGACCAGGCGGCCGCCGCCCGCGGCGCCCTCGACGACGCGCGGCGTCGCCTCGCCCCGAGCCAGTTCCCCGGCGCCGAGACGCAGGTCGGCGCCCGCCTCGCCGATCACGACGGCCCGGTGGTCGAAGACAGAGCGGGTCGTGGCCAGGGAGTAGGCGATGTCGGCGGGCCGCTCGCCCGACACCGACGCCAGCCGGGCGGCCTGGCCGCGCAGCGCCTCGCGGGTCTTCGCCGACAGCGGCCAGACGACCGGGAGGCCGGCCGGCTCGGGAGCGGGCTCCGGAGCCGGCTCCGCGCCGGGCACCTGCTCGATGATCACGTGGGCGTTGGTGCCGCTGATCCCGAACGACGACACCGCGGCGCGGCGCGGACGCCCGGTCTCCGGCCAGCGCTGCTCCTCGGTCAGCAGCCGGACGCTCCCCGCCGACCAGTCCACGTGCGGCGACGGCTCGTCGATGTGCAGGGTCCGCGGCAGGATGCCGTGCCGGATCGCCTGCACCATCTTGATGACGCCGCCGACGCCCGCGGCGGCCTGCGAGTGGCCGATGTTCGACTTCAGCGAGCCGAGCCACAGCGGCCCCCCGGCCCGGTCGCGGCCGTAGGCGGCCATCAGCGCCTGCGCCTCGATCGGGTCGCCGAGCCTGGTGCCGGTGCCGTGCGCCTCGACGGCGTCCACGTCGGCGGCCGACAGGCCCGCGTTGGTGAGCGCCTGGCGGATCACCCGCTCCTGGGCGAGGCCGTTCGGCGCGGTCAGCCCGTTGCTGGCGCCGTCCTGGTTGACGGCGCTCCCCCGGATCACCGCGACCACGGGGTGGCCGTTGCGCCGGGCGTCCGACAGGCGTTCCAGCAGCAGCATCCCGGCGCCCTCGCTCCAGCCGGTGCCGTCGGCGGCGGCGGAGAACGCCTTGCAGCGGCCGTCCGCCGACAGGCCGCGCTGGCGGCTGAACTCCACGAACGTCGACGGGGTCGCCATGACGGTCACCCCGCCCGCCAGGGCGAGGGAGCATTCGCCGGAACGCAGCGCCTGGCTCGCCAAATGCAGGGCCACCAGGGACGACGAGCACGCGGTGTCGACGGTGATCGCCGGGCCTTCGAGGCCGTAGGTGTAAGCGACGCGACCTGAAGCGACGCTCGGCATGCTCCCGCTGCCCACATACCCTTCGAACCCGTCGGGGGCGGACGGACGCAGCCGGGCGCCGTAGTCGTCGTACATGATGCCGGTGAAGACTCCCGTGCTGGTGCCGCGCAGCTCGGACGGCACGATCCCGGCCCGTTCGAAGGCCTCCCACGCGGTCTCCAGCAGGAGCCGCTGCTGCGGATCGATCGCGAGCGCCTCGCGCGGCGAGATCCCGAAGAACGCCGGGTCGAACTCGGCGGCGTCGTGCAGGAAGCCGCCGTGCCGGGTGTAGGACTTGCCGGGCCGGTCGGGGTCGGGGTCGTACAGGCCCTCCAGGTCCCAGCCGCGGTCGCCGGGGAACGCCGACACCGCGTCGGTGCCCTCGGCGACCAGGCGCCACAGGTCCTCGGGGGCGCGGACGTCCCCGGGGTACCGGCAGGCCATCGCGATGATCGCGATCGGGTCGTCGGCACCGGCCGCGGGCACCGGGGCGGGCGCGGCCGCCGCGGCCTCGGGACGGCCGAGGAGTTCGGCGCGGATGTGCGCGGCGAGCGCGGCGGGATCCGGGTGGTCGAACACGACGGTCGTGGAGAGGATCAGGCCCGTCGCGGCGTTCAGCTGGTTGCGCAGCTCGACCGCGGTGAGGGAGTCGAAGCCGAGGGCCTTGAAGGCGCGCCGGGGTTCCAGGCCGTCGGCGGAGGGGCGTCCGAGGACCGCCGCGGTGGTGGCCAGCACCAGCCGCCGCACCCGTTCGAGCTGCTCCTTCTCCGGCTCCCCGGCGAGCTGCCGGGCCAGCGGAAGCGCGGTCCGCGCCGCGGCGGCGGCCTTGCGCAGCGGCAGCCGCACCAGGTCGCGCAGGACGGCGGGCGCGGCGCCGGCGGCGCGCAGGGCCGCGAGGTCGAGCCGGGCCGCGACCAGCGCCGGCAGACCGGCCGCCTGCGCCTGCTCCAGCAGGGCGAGCCCCTGTTCGGCGGGCAGCGGGGCGAGCCCGGCCCGCCGCCACCGCGCCTGGTCGGCGCCGGACAGCTCGCTGGTCATGCCGGTCCGGTCCCACGGGCCCCAGGCGATGGAGGTGGCCGGGAGCCCCAGGGCATGGCGGTGCTCGGCGAGCGCGTCGAGGAAGGCGTTCGCGGCCGCGTAGTTGGCCTGGCCCGCCGTGCCGACCACCCCGGCCACCGAGGAGAACAGCACGAAGGCCGACAGGTCCAGTTCCCGGGTCAGCTCGTGCAGGTGCCAGGCCGCGGTGGCCTTGGCGTCCAGGACGGCCGCGAGCCGTTCGGGGGTGAGGGAGCCGACGATCCCGTCGTCCAGCACTCCGGCGGCGTGCACGACCGCGGTCAGCGGGTGCTCGGCCGGAAGGCCGGCGAGCAGCCCGGCCAGGGCGGCCCGGTCGGAGACGTCGCAGGCGGCGAAGGCGACCTCCGCGCCGAGCGCGGTCAGCTCGGCCTCCAGCCCGGACGCGCCGGGCGCGGCGGCCCCGCGCCTGCTGACCAGCAGCAGCCGGCGGGCGCCGCCCTCCTCGACCAGGTGCCGGGCGCACAGCGCGCCGAGCGCGCCGGTGGCCCCGGTGACCAGCACCGTGCCCTCCGGGGCGAGGCGGGGCAGGGCCGTCTCTGCGGCGCCGACCCGCGCCAGGCGCGGCACGTGGCAGGTCCCGGCGCGCAGCGCGAGCTGCGGTTCCCCGGTGGCGAGCGCGCCGCCGACCGCGGCGGCCGATTCCGGGGTGTCGTCGAGGTCCAGCAGGACGAACCGGTCGGGGTTCTCGGTCTGCGCCGACCGCACGAGCCCCCATACGGTGGCGGTGGCCGGGTCGGCGGGCTCGGTGTCCGGGCCCGCGGCGACGGCGCCCCGGGTCAGGAGGACCAGCCGCGATGCGCCGAAGCGGTCGTCGGCCAGCCAGTCCTGCACCAGGCCGAGGGCCCACCGGGCCGCCTCCGCCGCCCGTCCGGCGGCCGTGTCCGAAGCGCCGGCCGGCGGGCAGGGCACGAGCACGAGGTCGGGGGCGCCGGCCGCGGCCAGCGCGGCGAGGTCGGGGTGGGTCTCGTCGGCCGCGGGGTGCCCGGTCGTTCCGAGCGCCGCGGTGCGGGCCGCGCCGGGCGCGCCGGTCGGGACGGTCCGCCAGGCGAGGTGGAAGAGGGTGTCCCCGGTGGGGGCGGTGTCGGCGGCGAGGCGTTCGGCGGTGGTGGGCAGGAAGACGAGGGACTCGGCCGAGGCGAGGACGGCGCCGTCGGGGCCGGCGAGGGCCAGCGCGACGGTGTCGGCGCCGGTCCTGGTGAGGCGGACACGGATCCGGTCGGCGCCGGCCGCGCTCAGCCGCACCCCGGTCCAGGAGAACGGCAGCAGGAGCCGGCCGGTGTCGCCGTCGGCGGCCAGCAGGGTCTGCAGGGCGGCGTCGAGCAGGGCCGGGTGGAGGCCGTAGGGTTCGGCGGACGGCACCGAATCGGGCAGCGCGACCTCGGCGTACAGGTCGGCTCCGCGCCGCCAGACCGCTTCCAGGCCCTGGAAGGCGGGTCCGTAGGCGTAGCCGCGGGCAGCGAGCCGTTCGTACAGGCCGGCGGTGTCGACCGGGTCCGCGCCGGCGGGCGGCCACGCGCCGGTGAGCGCGGCGGGCTCGGCGGGGGCGTCGGCGGCCAGGACGCCGGTGGCGTGCCGGGTCCAGGGCGTTTCGGCGCCGGAGCGGGCGTGGACGGTGAAGTCGCGGCGGCCGACGGCGTCGGGGGCGGTGACCGCCACCTGCAGCTGGACGGCCTGCCGTGCCGGCAGGACGAGCGGAGCGTGCAGCGTGGCCTCGGCGACCTGGGCGCAGCCGGTCGCGGCGGCGGTGTGCAGCGCGATCTCGATGAAGGCGGCGGCCGGCAGCAGGGTGGCGCCGACGATGGTGTGGTCGGCGAGCCACTGTTCGATCCGCGCCGACAGCCGCCCGGTGAGCAGGAAGCCGCCGTCGGGCAGTTCGGTGGCGGTGCCCAGCAGCGGGTGCTCGGCGGGGTCCAGGCCGAGTCCGGCGGCGGCGCCGGCCACGGCGGGCGAGGCCAGCCAGAACCGTTCGTGCTGGAAGGCGTAGGTGGGCAGGTCGACCGGGCGCGCGCCGGGGAGCACCACCTCCCACCGGATCTCGGCTCCCGCGGTGAAGGCCGTGCCCAGCGCCGTCAGCGCGGACGCGGCTTCGGGACGTCCGGTGCGCAGGGCCGCGCCGAAGACCGCGCCGGGCAGATCGTCGAGGGCGTTCTGCGCGAGGGTCGACAGGACGGGGTCGGGGCCGAGTTCCAGGAAGGCCGTGGCGCCCTCGGCGCGCAGGGTCCGCAGGCCGTCGTGGAAGCGCACGGCCTCGCGGATATGCCGGACCCAGTACTCGGGAGTCGTGATCTCCTCGCCCGCGAGAGCGCCGCTCAGGTTCGAGACGATCGGAACGGCCGGCGCACGGTAGGTCAGCATACGGGCGACGTCGAAGAACGCCTCCAACGCGCCGTCCATATGCGGGGAGTGGAAAGCATGGCTGACGGTCAGCCGCCGCGACTTCGCGAACCCCGACGCCACGGCCAGCACCGCCTCCTCATCACCGGAGACCACCACTGAGCGGGGGCCGTTCACCGCCGCGATCGCGACCCGGTCCTTCAGGCCGACCAGAGCCTCCTCCGCCTCGTCCTCGCCGACGGGCAGCGCGACCATCGCGCCCCCGGCCGGCAGCTCCTGCATCAGCCGAGCCCGCGCCGCGACCAGCGCACACGCGTCGTCCAGATCCAGGACCCCGGCGACATGCGCGGCGGCCAGCTCCCCCACCGAATGCCCCAGCAGCAGATCGGGGGACAGACCCCACGACTCGTACAACCGGTACAAGGCCACCTCAAGCGCGAACAGCGACGTCTGGGCGTAGAGGGTCTGGTCCAGGAGCGGATCGCCGTCCGCGAACACCACCTCGCGCAGGGCACGCTGGGCGTGCCCGGCCAGCTGCACGTCGATCCGCGCGCAGACCTCGTCCAGCGCCGCGGCGAAGACCGGGTGGGCGGCGTGCAACTCCCGGCCCATGCCCGGACGCTGCGCCCCCTGACCGGTGAACAGGAAGGCCAGTCGGCCGCCGTCGGGCGTTCCCCGAACAGCCCCGGACGCGGTCCCGTCCGCCAGGCCGGCCAGGCCGGCCAGCAGCTCCTCGCGGTCCTCGCCGACCACCACCGCACGCCGTTCGAGGGCGGCGCGGGTCGTCCCCAGCGCGAACCCGACGTCCCGGACGGACAGCTCCGGACGCTCCTCCACGAACGCCTTCAGCCGCGCGGCCTGGGCGCGGACGGCGGCCTCCGTCGACCCCGACACCACCCACGGCACCGGCCCGCCGACGTTCTCGGCCTCCGGTTCCGGCCGCTCCTGCGGCGCCTGCTCGACGATGACATGGGCGTTGGTGCCGCTGATCCCGAACGACGACACCCCGGCCCGGCGCGGACGCCCGGTCTCCGGCCACTCCCGCTCCTCGGTCAGCAGCCGGACGTTGCCCGCCGACCAGTCCACGTGCGGCGACGGCTCGTCGGCGTGCAGGGTCCGCGGCAGGATGCCGTGCCGGATCGCCTCGACCATCTTGATCATGCCGCCGACACCGGCCGCGGCCTGCGAGTGCCCGACGTTCGACTTCAGCGAACCGAGCCACAGCGGCTCCCCGGCCCGGTCCCTGCCGTAGGCCGCCATCAGCGCCTGCGCCTCGATCGGATCGCCGAGCCGGGTCCCGGTGCCGTGGCCCTCCACCGCGTCCACCTCGGCGGCCGACAGACCGGCGCCGGCGAGCGCCTGGCGGATCACCCGCTCCTGGGCGGCACCGCTGGGCGCGGTCAGCCCGTTGCTGGCGCCGTCCTGGTTGACGGCGCTCCCCCGCAGGACGGCGAGCACCCGGTGGCCGTTGCGGCGCGCGTCCGACAGGCGTTCCAGCAGCACCAGCCCGGCGCCCTCGCTCCAGCCGGTGCCGTCGGCGTCCGCGCCGAAGGCCTTGCAGCGGCCGTCCGCCGACAGGCCGCGCTGGCGGCTGAACTCCACGAACAGGCCGGGCGCCGCCATAACGGTGACGCCGCCGGCGAGGGCGAGCGAGCACTCACCGGAACGCAGCGCCTGGCTCGCCAGGTGCACCGAGACCAGCGAAGACGAGCAGGCGGTGTCGGTGGTGATGGCCGGTCCCTCGAAACCGAAGGCGTAGGAGATCCGGCCGGACGCGACGCTCGGGGTGTTGCCGGTCAGCAGGTAGCCCTCGGTGCCGTCCCGGGCGGGCCGGTTCAGCGAGGCGTACTCCTGGCCGAACATCCCGGCGTAGACGCCGGTGCGGCTGCCGCGCAGCGAGCCGGGGTCGATGCCGGCCCGTTCGAAGGTCTCCCAGGCCAGCTCCAGCAGGACCCGCTGCTGCGGCTCCATCGCGAGGGCCTCGCGCGGGGAGATGCCGAAGAAGTCGGCGTCGAAGCCCGTCGCGTCGTAGAGGAACCCGCCGTGCCTGCTGTAGGAGGTGCCGGGCCGCTCGGAGTCGGGATCGTAGAGGGCGTCGAGATCCCAGCCGCGGTCGCCGGGCAGCTCGCCGATGGCGTCCACCCCGCCGGCGACCAGCCGCCACAGGTCCTCGGGTGAGCGCACGCCGCCCGGGTAGCGGCAGGCCATGCCGACGATCACGATCGGATCGCCGTCGTCTCCGGCGGCCGCCGGGACGGGCGCAGCGGGCTCGGGGTCCGCGCCGGTCAGCCGGTCGTGCAGATGCCGGGACAGCGCCGCGGGGGTCGGATGGTCGAAGGTGATCCCGGTCGGGAGTTCCAGGCCGGTCGCCGCGCTCAGCCGGTCGCGGAGCGCGACGGCCATCGTCGAGTCGAGGCCGAGGTCCTTGAAGGTGCGGCCGGTGCCGACCGCGTCGGCGGTGACATGGCCGAGCACGATCGCGGTCTGGGTGCGGACCACTTCGAGCAGAGCGCGCCTCCGCTCGGCCGGCGGCAGCCCGGCGACGGTCAGGCTCTCCGCCGGCTCGGGCACGGCGGCCTCGGCGGTCGCCTCCAGAGCGGGCAGGCCGGCCCATTCGCCGTCCTCCCCCGACGGCCAGAAGCGCGTGCGCTGGAAGGCGTAGGTGGGCAGCGCGGCCCGGCGCGGCGCCCGCCCCTCGAACACGGCCGGCCAGGCAACGGGGATCCCGCGCACGTGGAGTTCGGCGAGCACGCCGAGCAGCGGCGGCCAGGCGGCCTCGTCGCGGCGCAGCGTCCCGGCGGCGAACGCCTCCGGCACCGTCTCCTGGACGCCCAGCGTCAGCACCGGGTGCGGGCTGCTCTCGACGAAGGCGGTGTGCCCGTCGGCGGCCAGGGCGCGCACGGCCTGCTCGAACAGCACGGGGCTTCTCAGGTTCGTGTACCAGTACCGGGCGTCGAGCGGCTCGTCGCCGAGAAGCCCGCCGGTGACCGTCGAGTAGAAGGCGATCCGGGGCGTCCGAGGTTCGATGCCGGCCAGGTCGGCCAGCAGGCGCTCGCGGATCGGCTCGACCTCCGGCGAATGGGAGGCGTAGTCCACGGCGATCCGGCGGGCCCGCACCCCGTCCGCCTGGCAGCGCTCCACCAGCTCGGCTACGGCGTCCTGGGCGCCCGACACGACGGTGAGGGCGGGGCCGTTGACGGCGGCGACGCCGACCAGCCCGGCGTAGGGGGCGATCAGGTCGGCCACGTCGGCGGCGGGCAGCGGCACCGAGGCCATCGCCCCGGCCCCGGCCACCTCGACCAGGGCCCGGCTGCGCAGCGCGACCACCAGGGCGGCGTCCTCCAGGCTGAGGGCCCCCGCGACACAGGCCGCGGCGATCTCCCCCTGGGAGTGGCCGACAACGGCGTCCGGCCGCACGCCGAGCGACTCCCACAGCCGGGCGAGGCCGACCATGACGGCGAACAGGGCGGGCTGGACGACGTCCACCCGCGGCGGCAGCGGCCCGCCGAGCACCTCCAGCAGCGACCAGCCCGTGTGCGGGGCCAGCGCGGCGTCGCATTCCGCCATGCGCTCGCGGAAGACCGGCGAGGTCGCCAGCAGTTCGCGGGCCATCGCGTCCCACTGCGAGCCCTGGCCCGGGAAGACCAGCACGGTGCGGCCCGGCTCGTCGGCTACGCCCCGCACCACGCCGGGCGCGTCGGCGCGCCGGGCGACGGCGGCCAGCCCCGCGAGCAGGGCGGGACGGTCGGCGCCGAGCACCACCGCGCGGTGCTCGAACGCGGTCCTGGACGTCGCGAGCGTCCAGCCGACGTCCTCGGCGGCGAGTTCTTGCCGCTCCGCGAGGTGCGCGGCCAGCCGTTCGGCCTGCGCCCGCAGCGCGCTCTCGCTGCGGCCGGACAGGATCCACGGCAGCACCGGCACCCCGGTCTCCCCCGCGGGCCGCTCGGCTGCGGTCCCGGCGGGCGGCTCGGCGACCACGACGTGGCAGTTCGTGCCGCCCATGCCGAAGGAGCTGACCCCGGCGACCAGCGGAACGGCGGGCCGCGGCCAGGGGCCGAGCTCCCGCTGCACCCGCAGGTTCAGGGCGTCCAGGTCGATCCGCGGGTTCGGGGTGGCGAAGTTGAGGCTGGCGGGCAGCTCGCGGTGCCGGACGGCGAGCAGCGTCTTCAGCAGCCCGACGATGCCGGAGGCGCCCTCCAGATGGCCGACGTTCGTCTTGGCCGAGCCGACCGGCACCGGGGCGGGGGCGTCGCGGAGGATCCGGCCGAGGCCGTCGGCCTCGATCGGGTCGCCGACCGGGGTGCCGGTGCCGTGCAGCTCGACGTACTGCAGCGCGCCGGCCGGCACCTCGGCGCGCTCGCAGGCCAGCCGGATCACCTCGGCCTGGGCGGCGGCGCTCGGCACGGTCAGCCCGTCGGTCCCGCCGTCGTTGTTGACGGCGCTGCCGAGGATCAGCCCGTGCACCTCGTCGCCGTCCGCGACGGCCCGGGCCAGCGGCTTCAGCACGAGGACGACGCCGCCCTCGCCGCGGACGTAGCCGTTGGCGCGCGCGTCGAAGGTGTAGCAGCGGCCGTCCGGGGACAGCCCGCCGAACCGGGCGACGTTCAGGGCGCTCTCCGGGACGATGTTCAGGCTGACGCCGCCCGCGATGGCGAGCGCGGCGTCGCCGGACCGCAGGCTCTGGCAGGCCAGGTGCACCGCGACCAGGGAGGAGGCCTGGGCGGCGTCCACGGTCATGCTGGGCCCGTGCAGGCCGAGCTGGTAGGAGACCCGGTTGGCGATGATGCCCCGGTGGGTTCCGGCCAGGGTGTGCTGGGTGACGGCGTCGGGGCCGCCCCGGTGCAGCAGCGTCGCGTAGTCGCTGGAGATCGCGCCCAGGAAGACGCCGGTGCGGCTGCCGGCCAGGGTTCCCGGCACTATGCCGGCGTCCTCCAGCGCCTCCCAGCTCAGCTCGGCGACCAGCCGCTGCTGCGGGTCCATCAGCGCGGCCTCGCGCGGCGAGATCCCGAAGAAGGCGGGGTCGAATCCGTCGACCCGGTCGAGGAATCCGCCGTACCGGGTCGCGGCCCGGTCGGCGGGCGAGGCGAACGAGCCCGGGTCCCAGCGGTCGGCGGGGACCTCCGTGATCGCGCTCGTGCCGGCCCGCAGCAGCCGCCAGAAGGCTGCCGGGTCCGGCGCCTGCGGGAGCCGGCACGACATGCCGATGACGGCGATCGTGTCGGGTCCGGCGGGCCGCGTGTTGGATTCGGCGTGATCGAGTTCGCCCGTCATGGCGCCGAGCGCCTCCCTCGTCATTGGCGGAGCACCGGGGCGCCGCGGGGGTGCCGGGCGGAACCGCCCCTACACCGCTCGCAGGCGCGCCGCTACCGCTGATGGCCACCGCTTGTTCTGGGTAGATCGTTGGTCCACCCCTGCCGCCGCCACCACCCGTAGGGCACCCCTACCCTGCCCCGATCGCCCCTCTGTCCTCCAGGGGCGGGAAAGGCCCGGCCCCGGGACGCCGAAGCGCTCCGGGGCCGGGCTGCGGGCCGCTGCCGGGACGGTCAGTCGGAGCCCAGCTCCTGGGCCGCGCGCAGCAGTTCCGCGACGTCCATGTCCTGGAGTTCGGCGGTGCGGTCCGCCCGCTCCGGCTCGCCGAGGGCGTCCGGGACCGGCTCGGGCGCTTCGTCCGGGCCGACGAGCTCCGCCAGGACGAACCCGGCCAGGGCGAGGGCGGTCGGATGGTCGAAGACCAGGGTCGCCGGCAGCCGCAGCCCGACCGTCTCGCTCAGGCTGTTCCGGAACCGCACGGCCGCCAGCGAGTCGAAGCCCATGTCCCGGAAGGTCTGCTCGGGTTCGATCGCCTCGGGCCCCGCGTAGCCGAGAGTGGCCGCCGCCTGGGTGCGCACGAGCTCCACCAGCAGCGCTTCACGGCGAGCCGCCGACAGGTCCGCGAGCCGGTCGGTCAGCGATCCGGACGGCGCCGCGACGGCCGCGACGCCCCGGCGGGCGGGCGTCCTGACCAGGCCGCGCAGCGTATACGGCACCGGCCCCGCGGCCAGTTCCGCCAGGTCCAGGCGGACCGGGACGAGCAGCGGGTCGTCCAGCGCGCAGGCGGCGTCGAACAGGGCGAGGCCCTCCTCGGTGGCCATCGCGACCACGCCGCCCTCGGCCGCCGCCGCGGCGGTCATCCCGCTGGCCTCCGCCCACAGGCCCCACGCCAGCGACTGCGCCGGCAGGCCGAGGGCCCGCCGATGCGCGGCCAGCCCGTCCAGGAAGGTGTTGGCCGCCGCGTAGTTGGCCTGGCCCTCGCCGCCGGCCACACCGGCGGCCGAGGAGAACAGCACGAACGCCGTCAGGTCCATCCCGGCGGTCAGCTCGTGCAGGTTCAGGGCCGCGTCCGCCTTGGGCCGGAGCACGGTGTCGATCCGCCCCGGGGTCAGCGAGGCGATCACGCCGTCGTCGAGGACACCGGCGGCGTGCACGACCCCGCTCAGCGAGCGGTCCGCCAGCAGTGCCGCCAGCGCGTCGCGGTCGGCGGCGTCGCACGCGGCGATCTCGACGTCGGCGCCGAGCGCGGTCAGCTCCGCCGCCAGGTCGGCGGCGCCGGGCGCGTCCGGGCCGCGGCGGCTGGTCAGCAGCAGGCCGCCGACGCCGTGGGCGGTCACGAGGTGGCGGGCGACCAGCCCGCCCAGGGTGCCGGTGCCGCCGGTGACCAGGACCTGCCCCGGTCCGCCGAAGCGGGTGGCGGGCGCGGTGCCGTCCGGTGCGGCCGGGGCGGGCAGGAGGCGCGGGGTGAGCGCTTCCCCGCCGCGCACCGCGAGCTGCGGAGCGCCGGCCGCCAGGGCCGCGCCCAAGCCGCCGTCCTCGGCCGGGTCGCCGTCCTCCAGATCGGCCAGGACGAACCGGCCGGGCTCCTCGGCCTGGGCGCTGCGGACCAGACCCCAGACGGCCGCGCCGGCCAGATCGGTGACGTCCTCGCCCGCGGTGGAGACGGCGCCGCGGGTGACGACGACCAGCCGCGACCCGGCGAACCGGGCGGCCGACGACCATTCCTGGAGGACCGCGAGGACCTCGTGCAGCACCGGGCCGGCCGCCGTGCCGGGGCCGCCGGCCCGCAGGACGACGGTCTCGGGCACCGGGCCGTCCGGGACGAGGTCCGTCCACTCCCCTGCCGGGGCGGGAGCCTCCGCGGCGCCGGCCGGGCTCCAGCCGAGCCGGTACAGGTCCCGGTGGGCGGCGCGGCCCGGCCGGACCGCCGCCAGGTCGCCGGTCAGCGGGAGCAGCGCCAGCGACCCGATCGTCGCCACCGGCCGGCCCGTCTGGTCGGCGAGCCGCAGGACCACCTGGTCGGCGCCGGCCGGGGTCATCCGCACCCGCAGCGCCGCCGCGCCCGCGGCGTGCACCTCGACGTCCGTCCAGGCGAACGGCAGGGTGACGCGGTCGGTGCCGGCGTCGAGCAGGGCGGTGGCGTGCAGGGCCGCGTCCAGCGCCGCCGGATGCAGGACGAACCGCCCCGCGTCGTCCGCTGCCCCGTCGGGAAGGGCGACCTCCGCGAAGACGTCGCCGCCGGCGCGCCAGGCCGCCCGCAGCCCCTGGAACACCGGGCCGTAGGCGAGCCGGTCGGAGTTCCGCTCGGGGTAGAAGCCGTCGAGCCCGATCGGCTCGGCGCCGGGCGGCGGCCACTCCGCCAGGTCGAACGCCGGCTCCGCCGCGCCCGGCGCGAGGAATCCCAGGGCGTGGCGGCTCCACTCCCCGGCCCCGGCGTCCTCGGGACGGCTGTACACCGCGACCTCCCGGCGGCCGCCGGCGCCGGACGCGCCGACGGCGACCTGGACGGCCACCCCGCCGCGTTCGGGCAGGACCAGCGGCGCCTCCAGGGTCAGCTCCTCGACCCTGCCGCAGCCCGCCTCGTCGCCGGCCCTGACCGCGAGTTCGACGAAGCCCGCGCCGGGGAAGACCGGCGCGCCGCCGACGCGATGGTCGCCGAGCCACGGCTGGGCCCGGACGTCGAGCCGCCCGGTCAGCAACACCCCGTCGGTGCCCGCGACGGCCACCGCCGCGCCCAGCAGCGGATGATCCGCGGTGGCCTGGCCGAGCCCGGCGGCGTCGCCCGGCGTCCGCGGCACGTCCAGCCAGTAGCGCTGCCGCTGGAAGGGGTAGGTGGGCAGGTCCACCCGGCGGGCGCCGGGGAGCAGCGCCCGCCAGTCGACGGGCGCGCCCCGCACGTACGCCTCGGCCAGCGAGGTGACGACCTGCGCCATCCCGCCTTCGCCGCGCCGCAGCGTGCCGGCCAGGACCGCGTTGGCGCCGGCGGACGCGACGGTCTCGTCGAGGCCGACCAGCAGCCCCGGGTGCGGGCTGGCCTCGACGAAGACGCCGTAGCCGTCGTCCAGCAGCGCCCGCACCGCCTCCTCGAAGCGGACGGTCTGCCGCAGGTTGGTGTACCAGTACTCGGCGTCCAGGGCCGCGTCGTGCGCCTTGCCGGTGACGGTCGAGTAGAACGCGATGTCGGGGGCCTTCGGGGCGATCGCGGCCAGTTCGGTCAGCAGCCGGTCCCGCAGCCCCTCGACGTACCGCGAATGCGAGGCGTAGTCGACCGGGATCCGCCGGGTCTGGACGTTGTCGGCCTCCATCCGGACGCGCAACTCCTCCAGCGCCGCCGGGTCGCCGCAGACGACGACGGACCGCGGGCTGTTCACGACGGCGACCTGGAGGCGGCCGTCCCAGCGGGCGATGCTCTTGGCCGCGTCGGCGGCCGGCAGCGCGACCGACATCATGCCGCCCTGCCCGGCGAGGTCCTCGCGGATGGCGCGGCTGCGCAGCGCGACGACCTTCGCGCCGTCGGACAGGGTGAGCGCGCCGGCCACGCAGGCCGCGGCGATCTCGCCCTGGGAGTGGCCGACGACGGCGTCCGGGACGATGCCGGCGGCCCGCCACACCTCGGCCAGCGCCACCATGATCGCCCACAGGACGGGCTGGACGACGTCCACGGCGTCCAGGGAGGGGGCGTCCGGTCCGCCGCGCAGCACCTCCAGCAGATCCCAGTCGACGAACGGCCGGAGGGCCTCGGCGCACTCGGTCAGCCGGGCGGCGAACACCGGCGAGGACTCGAGCAGCGCCACTCCCATGCCCGCCCACTGCGAGCCCTGGCCGGGGAAGACGAACACGGTGCGTCCGGGGTCGCCGAACCCGGTGCCGCGCACGGCCGCGGCCGCGGTGCCGCCCGCCGCGACCTGGTCGAGCGCGGCCAGCAGCGCCGCGCGGTCGCCGCCGGTCACGACGGCGCGGTGCTCCAGGTCGGCGCGCCCGGCGACCAGCGAGAACGCCACGTCCACCACGTCGAGCGCGGGGTCGTCGCGCAGCAGCGCGGCGAGCCGGCCCGCGAGCGCGGGGACGGCCTCGGCGGTCCGGCCCGACAGCACCAGCGGCACGGCCTCGGGTCGGCCGGCGCCCAACGCCGGCCCGGCCGGCGCCGCGACCGGGGCGGGCGGCTCGTCGGGCGCCTGCTCGATCACGACGTGCGCGTTGGTGCCGCTGACCCCGAAGGACGACACCCCGGCGCGCCGCGGCCGGGCGTGGCCGGGCCAGTCGCGGGCCTCGGTGAGCAGCTCGACGGCGCCCTCGGACCAGTCGATGTGCGGCGAGGCGGCGTCGACGTGCAGGGTCTTCGGCAGCAGCCCCGCGCGCATCGCCTCGACCATCTTGATCACTCCGGCGACGCCGGCGGCGGCCTGGGTGTGGCCCACGTTGGACTTGACCGAGCCCAGCCAGAGCGGCTCCCCGCCGGGGCGCTCCTGCCCGTAGACGGCCATGAGCGCCTGCGCCTCGATCGGGTCGCCGAGGCGGGTGCCGGTGCCGTGCCCGTCCACGGCGTCCACGTCCGCCGGAGTCAGGCCGGCGTTGGCCAGCGCCTGCCGGATCACCCGCTGCTGCGACGGCCCGTTGGGCGCGGTCAGGCCGTTGGAGGCGCCGTCCTGGTTGACGGCGCTGCCCCGGACGACGGCCAGCACCGGGTGGCCGTTGCGGCGCGCGTCGCTGAGCCGCTCCAGCAGCACCATGCCGGCGCCTTCGCCCCAGCCCGTCCCGTCGGCGGCGGCCGCGTAGGACTTGCAGCGGCCGTCGGCGGCCAGGCCGCTCTGCAGGCTCATGTCGAGGAACGTCTCGGGGGTGGCCATCACCGTGACGCCTCCGGCCAGCGCCAGGGTGCACTCGCCCTGGCGGAGGGCCTGCACCGCCCAGTGGAGGGCGACGAGCGAGGAGGAGCAGGCGGTGTCGACGGTCACCGCGGGGCCTTCGAGGCCGAGGGTGTAGGAGATCCGGCCGGAGGCGACGCTGCCCGAGCTGCCGTTGCCGATGAAGCCGGCGACGTCGGCCGGGATCGCGCCGAGGCGGGTCGCCCAGTCGTGGTACATGACGCCCGCGTACACGCCGGTGCGGCTGCCCTTGACTGCGAGGGGGTCGATGCCGGCCCGCTCCAGCGCCTCCCAGGAGATCTCCAGCAGCAGCCGCTGCTGCGGGTCCATGGCGAGGGCCTCGTTGGGGCTGATGCCGAAGAACACCGGGTCGAAGTCGGCGGCGTCGTGCAGGAAGCCGCCCTCCCGGACGTAGGTGCGGCCGAGCTTGCCCGGTTCGGGATCGTAGATGTCGGCCACGTCCCAGCCGCGATCCTCGGGGAACGGGGTGATCGCGTCGTTCCCGCCGGACACCAGCCCCCACAGCTCCTCCGGCGTGGTGATCCCGCCGGGGTAGCGGCAGGCCATCGCGACGATCGCGATCGGCCCGTCGCCGGAGGCTGCCGTCGCGGGGACGGCGGCCGTCCCGGCCGGGACGGCGTTGAGCGCCTTGTCCCTGACGTGCTCGGCGAGCGCCTTCGGGGTCGGATAGTCGAAGATCAGCGTGGAGCCGAGCCGCAGGCCCGTCGCGGTGGTGAGGGCGTTGCGCAGTTCGACCGCGGCGAGCGAGTCGAAGCCCAGCTCGGCGAAGGCCCGTTCGGGCCGGACGGCCGCGGGCCCGTCGTGGCCGAGGACGGCGGCGACCTGGGCGCGGACCAGGTCGAGGGCGGCCCGGTCGCGGTCGGCCTTGCCGAGTCCGGCCAGCCGGTGTCCGAAGCCCTCGGCGCCGGCGGCCGCCGCCGCGATCTGCCGCCGGGCCGGGGCGCGGACCAGGCCGCGCAGCATCACGGGCGGACCGTCGGGCAGGGCGCGGAGCGCGGCGTGGTCGAGGCGGACCGGCACCACCGCCGGTTCCGGCGCGACGACGGCGCGGTCGAGCAGCGCGAGGTTCTCCGCCGGGCCCAGCGGCACGATCCCGGAGCGGGCGGCGCGGCGCAGCGTCACCTCGTCCAGGCGGCCGCCCATGCCGGCCTCCCCCGCCCACAGCGCCCAGGCGAGCGAGGTGGCCGGGAGGCCGGCCGCCGCGCGGTGCCCGGCGAGCGCGTCGAGGAAGACGTTGGCGGCGGCGTAGTTGCCCTGGCCGGCCGCCTCGAAGGTGCCCGCGCCGGAGGAGAACAGCACGAACGCCGTGAGGTCGAGGTCGCGGGTGAGCTCGTGCAGGTGCCAGGCTCCGTCGGCCTTGCCGCGGAAGACGGCGGCGACCTGCTCGGCGGTGAGGGTCGCGGCCAGGCCGTCGGCGAGGGAGCCCGCGGTGTGCACGACCCCGGTCAGCGGATGGCCGTCGGGGACGGCGGCCAGGACGGCGGCGAGCGCGTCCCGGTCGGCGGCGTCGCACGCGGCGACGGTGACCTGCGCGCCGAGCGCCGCCAGCTCGGCCCGCAGGTCGGCCGCGCCCGGGGCGTCGGGCCCGCGCCGGCTGGTCAGCACGAGGTGGCGGACGCCGTGCTCGGCCACCAGGTGCCGGGCGACCAGGCCGCCGAGGCCGCCGGTCCCGCCCGTGACCAGCACGGTTCCGCCCGGCCGCCACACGCCCGCGGGGGCCTCCTCGGGTTCGGCCGCGGGGACCAGGCGCGGCACCAGGACGGCGCCGGCCCGCACGGCGAGCTGGGGTTCGCCGGAAGCGGCCGCCGCGCGCAGCACGGCGAGGGAGGCTTCGGCGCCGTCGTGGTCCAGCAGCACGAACCGGCCGGGGTTCTCGGCCTGCGCGGCCCGGACCAGGCCCCAGAGCGGGGCGGTCGCCAGGTCGGGCGTCTCGCCGGGACCGGCCGCCGCCGCGCCCCGGGTGAGCAGGACCAGGCGGGAAGAGGCGAAGCGGTCGTCCGCCGACCAGGCCTGCAGGAGTTCGAGGGCGGCGACGGTGGCGTCGCGGGCGGCGTCGGCGGGCCGGTCCGAGACCGGTGCCGTGATCGGGGCGAGGACGATCTCCGGCGCCGGCCCGGCGCCCGCGAGTGCGCCCAGGTCGCGGTGGACGCCGTCCGCGCCGAGCCCGTCAGCCAGCGCGGCGACCCGGACCGCGGGCGTCTCGTGCGGCGGGAGGGGCTGCCACGCGATCCGCAGCAGCAGGTCGGGGCGGTGGCCGAGGGCGCGCAGCCGGCCGGCGGGGACGACCCGCTCGACGATCGAGCCGACCGTGGCGACCGGCGCCCCGGTGGAGTCGGCGAGGGCGACCGCGACGGACTCCGGCCCGGTCGGGGTGATCCTGACGCGCAGGGCCGACGCCCCGGCGGCGTGCAGCTCGACGCCCGTCCAGGCGAACGGCAGCCGCGTCTCGGCGCCCCCGGAACGGGACCCGGCCAGGTCCGCGGGGTGCAGGGCGGCGTCCAGGAGGGCCGGGTGCAGGCCGAACCCGCCGGCGAGCGTCCTGGCCTGGTCGTCCAGGCCGATCTCGGCGAACACCTCGGCGCCCCGCCGCCACGCCGCCCGGACGTTCCGGAAGGCCGGGCCGTACTCGTAGCCCTGCTCGGCCTGCCGCTCGTACAGGTCGGCGGTCTCCAGCGGCT
Source organism: Actinomadura macrotermitis (assembly GCF_009604375.1). Lineage (GTDB taxonomy): Bacteria > Actinomycetota > Actinomycetes > Streptosporangiales > Streptosporangiaceae > Spirillospora > Spirillospora macrotermitis. Next base: position 166,504 of record NZ_WEGH01000007.1, on the reverse strand, counting down.
CGGCGTCCGGCGGCGGCCACTGGGCCAGGCCGAAGGCGGCCGGGTCCGGGACGGCCGCCGCGGACGGCGCGAGCACGCCGCTACCGTGGCGGACCCACTCCTGCTCACCGCTCCGGGAGTACACCTCGATGGACCGGCGGCCGGTGGCGTCGGCGGCGCCGACGACGGCCTGGAGGGCCACCCCGGCGCCGTCGGCGGGCAGGGCCAGCGGCGCTTCGAGGGTCAGCTCGTCCAGGACGCCGCAGCCGGCCTCGTCACCGGCCCGGATCGCCAGCTCCACGAAGGCCGTGCCGGGCAGCAGGACCGTCCCGGAGATCACATGGTCGGCCAGCCACGGCTGCGAACGCACCGACAGGCGGCCGGTCAGCACGATGCCGTCGGCGGCCGCGAGGCGGACGATCGCGCCCAGCAGCGGGTGTTCGGCGCGGTCGAGTCCCGCGGTGGCGACGTCGGCGTCGGGACGGGCGTCCAGCCAGAACCGCTTGCGTTCGAAGGCGTAGGTCGGCAGCGGGACCCGGCGGGCGCCGCGCCCGGCGAAGAAGGCGTGCCAGTCGACGGCCGCGCCGCGGCTGTGGGCGAGGGCGACGGCCGCGACGGTCTCGCGCTCGTCGTCGCGCCCCTCCCGCAGCAGCGGCGCGAACGCGGCGTCGGCGTCGGGATCGGCGAGGCAGTCGCGGCCCATCGCCGACAGGACCGGGCCGGGGCCGAGCTCGAGGAACGTGGTGACGCCCTGGGACTCCAGCCAGCGGACGCAGTCCTGGAACCGGACCGGTTCGCGCACGTGCCGCACCCAGTGGTCGGCGTCGGGGGCGACGGGCAGGCCGGTCAGGTTGGAGACCAGCGGGATGCGCGGCGCGTGGTGGGTCATGGCCGACGCGACCCGCCGGAACTCGGCGAGCATCGGCTCCATCCGGGCGGAGTGGAAGGCGTGGGAGACCGTCAGCGCGCGGGTCCGGCGGCCGTCGGCGGAGAAGACCGCGGCGATCTCGGTGAGCACGTCGGCGTCGCCGGACAGCACGACCGCCCGCGGCCCGTTGACGGCGGCCAGGTCCACCTGCGCGGTGAGGAACGGGGTGATCTCCTCCTCGGTGGCCTGGATCGCGACCATGGCGCCGCCGGGCGGCAGTTCCTGCATCAGCCGGCCGCGGGCGGCCACCAGCAGCGCGGCGTCCTCCAGCGACAGGACCCCGGCGGCGTGCGCGGCGGCCAGTTCGCCGACCGAGTGGCCGGTGACGTGATCCGGCGTGATCCCCCACGACTCCAGCAGGCGGAACTGGGCCGTCTCGACGGCGAACAGCGCGCACTGGGCGTACCGGGTCTGGTGCAGCAGGTCGGCCTCGGGGCTGCCGGGTTCGGCGAACAGCACGTCCCACAGCGGCACTTCGAGCTGCAGGTCCAGATAGCCGATCGCCTCGTCCAGGGCGTCGGCGAAGACCGGGAAGGCCTCCACCAGACCGGCGCTCATCCCCGGCCGCTGGCTGCCCTGGCCCGTGAACAGGAACGCGGTCGGACCCGACGGCACCGTGCCGCGCAGCGCGGGCGCCGTCCCGGCGGCGATCGCCTCCAGCGCGCGCACGGCCTCGTCGCGGTCGGCGGCGACGATCGCGGCCCGGTGCTCCATGGCGGCGCGGGTGGTGGCCGCCGAGTAGGCGACGTCGCCGAGCGCGGGGGCGTCACCGGTGAGCAGGGCGCTCAGGCGGGCGGCCTGCTCGCGCAGCGCGGTCTCGGTGCGCGCAGACAGCAGCAGCGGCACCGCCCGGTCGGCGGGCGGACCGCCGGCGGCCTCGGCCGGCTCCGGCTCTTCGATGATGACGTGGGCGTTCGTGCCGCTCGCGCCGAAGGACGACACGCCCGCCCGGCGCGGGGCGCCGCCGGTATCCCACGGGACCGGCTCGGTGAGCAGCCGGACGGTCCCGGCCGACCAGTCGACGTGCGGGGTCGGCGCGTCGACGTGCAGCGTGCGGGGCAGGGTGCCGTGCCGCATCGCCTGCACCATCTTGATCAGGCCGGCGGCGCCGGCCGCGGCCCCGGTGTGGCCGATGTTCGACTTCACCGAGCCCAGCCACAGCGGCCGCTCGGCGGTGCGCTCGCGGCCGTAGGCGGCGATGAGCGCCCCGGCCTCGATCGGGTCGCCGAGGCGGGTGCCGGTGCCGTGCGCCTCGACGGCGTCGATCTCGGCGGCGGCCAGGCCGGCGTCGGCGAGGGCGTCCTGGACGACCTGCCGCTGGGCGAGGCCGTTCGGCGCGGTCAGGCCGTTGCTGGCGCCGTCCTGGTTGATCGCGGTGCCGCGGACGAGGGCCTGGACGTCGTGGCCGGCGGCCCGGGCGTCCGACAGGCGCATCAGGACGAGCACTCCGGCGCCCTCGGCGAAGCCGGTGCCGTCGGCGGCGGCGGCGAACGCCTTGCAGCGGCCGTCGGCGGCCAGCCCGTTCTGGGTGCTGAAGGCGGCGAACGTGCCGGGGCTGGACAGGACGGCGACGCCGCCGGCCAGCGCCAGGTCGCACTCGCCGGAGCGCAGGGAGCGGACGGCGAGGTGCAGCGCGGTCAGCGAGCCGGAGCAGGCCGTGTCGACGGTCAGCGCGGGGCCTTCGAGGCCCAGCGTGTAGGCGACGCGGCCGGACACGATGCTCGGCAGGGTCCCCGACATCACGTAGCTGTCCATGCCTTCGGGCGCCTCGTGCACCCGGGGGCCGTACTCGTGCGGTTCGACGCCGATGAAGACTCCGGACCGGCTGCCGTGCAGGGTCGCCGGGTCGATTCCGGCCCGTTCGAGCGCCTCCCAGGTCGTCTCCAGCAGCAGCCGCTGCTGGGGGTCCATGGCGAGGGCCTCCTTCGGGCTGATCCGGAAGAACGCGGCGTCGAAGTCGGCGGCGTCGGGAAGGAACCCGGCCTGCCGGACGAGGCTCGCGCCGGGCGCGCTCGGGTCGGGGCCGAACAGGCGCTCCAGGTCCCAGCCGCGGTCCTCGGGGAAGTCGGAGATGGTGTGGACGCCGTCGTCCAGCAGCCGCCACAGGTCGTCGGGGGAGGCGACGCCGCCGGGATAGCGGCAGCCGATGCCGACAATGGCGATCGGCTCGTCGGCGGCGGGCCGGATCGGGGAGGGCCGCTCGGCGGGCGCCTCGTCCGCGCCGAACAGGACCTCGCCGAGGTGGCGGGCGAGGACCGCGGGCGTCGGGTGGTCGAACCCGATCGTGACGGGCAGCTCGGCCCCGGTCGCGGCGGTGAGCCGCGCGTGCAGCGAGACGAGGCCGAGCGAGTCGAGGCCCGCTTCGAGGAAGGGCCGGGCGGCCTCGACGGCGGTCGTGCCGTCCGGGTCGACCCGGCGCAGGACCGCGGTGGCCTCGGTGAGGACCAGGTCGAGCAGCGCGGCCCGCCGCCCGGCGGCGGGCAGATCGCCCACCTGCGCTGCGAAATCGAGGTTTTCAACCGGCTCGGCCATTTACGCACCCCGTAATCACGGCAGATTCCAATGAATGGCGTTTGTCTAACATGACCTAATTAATGCCCACAAGAACCCCTAGCCGGTCTTACGGCAACTTAGGGGGCTATAGGGGCTTCATTAGCAATCGCCCCAACGCGAGACTGCACAGGCGGCATAGCCGAAATATGCCAATTCGTCATGAAGGGTTGGGGAATATGGAGCACGAGACCGGAACCGGTGCCCGCGGCGCCGTCGTCTTTCCCGGCATCGGCCCGGCGCGGTTCGCGGACGCGGCCAAGTTCATGCTCCTCAACCCGGTGGCGCGGCGGCTGACGGCCGAGGCCGACGACGTCCTCGGCTACTGCCTCACCGACCGCTACCAGAGCAGCGAGGCCGCGTTCTCCGAAGCGGCCCGCATCTCCTTCCTGCTCAACTGCGTGGCCCTGGCCGAGTGGTCGGGAGCCGCCCCCGAGGTGTGCGCCGGCGCGAGCTTCGGCGGCATCCCCGCCGCGGTCCACACCGGGGCGCTGGCGTTCGCCGACGCCGTGCGGATGACCGCCGAGTGGGGCCGCCGCACCGAGGCCTACTTCGCCCGCGAGCACACCGACGTGGTCACCCTCTCTTTCGCCCGGGTGCCGGAGGAGCGGCTGGCGGAGATCCGCGCCGAACTCGACGCGGAGGGCGCCTGGCACGACGTGGCCTGCCACGTCGACCACGACTTCCACATGCTGTCGGTGCGGCAGGAGAGCGTGGAGCCGCTGCGGGCGCGGCTGCGCTCCGCCGGCGGCCTCCCCCTGTACGAGATGCGCCCGCCGATGCACTCCGCGGCCTTCACCGCCCTGCGGGACGAACTGGCCGCCGAGGTCGCCGCCGGGGCCGGGTTCCGCGATCCCGCGATCCCGATCGTCTCCGACCACGACGGCTCCCTGGTGCGGACCGCGGACGGCGTGCGCTCCCTGCTGCTCGACGCGGTCGTCCGGACGGTGCGCTGGCCCGCCGTGACCGCCACGCTGCGCGGCCTCGGCGTGGAACGGGTCCATGTCGTCGGCCAGGACGCGCTGTGGGGCCGGGTCGCCTGCATGACCGGGAACTTCGAGATCGTCGCCGTCAGGCCCGAGACCGCGATGCGCCCGCGCCGGCGGACCGCCGCCGCCTGACCCCGGCCGCGCCGGCCGTCACACCCTGTGGAGGGGAACCATGTCCGAGCCCTCGGGCCGAGCGCTGCACGAGAGGTTCCTGCGGGGCCTCGCCATCTCCCCCGCCGGGGAGGCCGTCAGGGCCGGCGACCGGTCGATCACCTATGAGGCCGCCCACGAGCGGGCGCTGCGCTGGGCGGGCGCGCTAACCTCCGCCCCCGCCGGGCCGCCGGGCGCGGTCGGGATCCTGGCGGACAAGAGCGTCGAAGCTTACGTCGCGGTGCTGGCCGCCCTGTACGCGGGCGCCACCGCCGTGCCGCTGCACCCGAAGTTCCCCGCGCTCCGCACCCGCCGCATGCTGGACGACGCCCAGGTGGGGGCGGTGCTGGCCGACGGCGCCGGCCGGGCCGCCCTCGCGGAGACCGGTCTCGACCTGCCGGTCCTCGACCTGGCCGCGCCCGCGGCGGGGCCGGCGCTGGACGCGCCGCTGCCGGCCAAGCCGTCGGACGTCGCCTACATGCTGTTCACCTCCGGCTCCACCGGCCGCCCCAAAGGCGTGCCGATCACCCATGGCAGCACCGCCCACTACTTCGACCTCATGGACCGGCGCTACGACTTCGGTCCCGAGGACGTGTTCTCCCAGTCGGTCGAGCTGAACTTCGACTGCGCCATGTTCGAGCTGTTCTGCCCGTGGGGCGTGGGCGGCAGCGCCCACGCCGTGCCCGCCCGCGCCTACCTGGACCTGCCCGCCTTCCTCGCCGAACGCCGCATGACCGTGTGGTTCTCGGTGCCGAGCGGCATCGGCCTGGTCCGCCGGATGGGCGGCCTCGCGCCCGGCTCGCTGCCGTCGCTGCGCTGGAGCTTCTTCGCCGGCGAGGCCCTGCTGTGCTCCGACGCCGCCGCCTGGCAGGAGGCCGCGCCGAACTCGGCGGTGGAGAACCTGTACGGGCCGACCGAGCTGACCATCACGGTCACCCGGCACCGCTGGTCGGCGCGGTCGCCCGGGCTGGCGGTGAACGGCGTCGTCCCGATCGGCGGGCTGCACCCCGGGCACGCGATGCTGCTGCGCGCCGACGACGGCGCGTCCGCCGAGACCGAGGGCGAGCTGTGCATCGCCGGGGAGCAGATGACGGCCGGCTACCTGAACCCCGAGGACGACCGCGGCCGGTTCCTGGAGCGGGACGGCCGGCTCTGGTACCGCACTGGCGACCGGGTGCGGCTGCTGCCCGGCGGCGAGCTGGCCTATCTCGGCCGCCTCGACTCCCAGGTGCAGGTGCAGGGCTGGCGGGTCGAGCTGGCCGAGATCGACCACGCGGTGCGCGGGTTCGACGGCGTCCAGGCCGCGGTGACCACCACCCGGCCCGCCCGGGACGGCCTTGAGCTCGTCGTCTTCTACACCGGGACCCGCGTCCCGCCCGCCGGTCTGGCGCGGCGGCTCCGCGAGGTCCTGCCCGCCGGAATGATCCCCAAGGACTTCCGGCATCTGGCGGAGTTCCCCCTGAACTCCAACGGCAAGGTCGACCGCCCCCTTCTCGCGAAGTGGGCCGAGGCACAGGACTGACGGCCCCGCAGGGCGATCAGAACGTCGGGGTCTCCAGCTCCTGATCGAGGATGTCGAACAGGTCTCCGGCGCTGGCCTCGGCGAGGTCGGCGCCGGTGTCCTCGGCTTCCTCGGGGCGGTGGGCGCCGAGCCAGCGCGCGGTGAGCGCCCTCAGCCGGGACGCGATCCGGTCGATCTCCGCCTCGTCCGGTGCGGCCGACTCCAGCAGGGACTCCAGCCGGGCCAGGCCGGCGTCCAGCGGTGCCTGCGCCGGCGCCGCGTCCGGTGCCAGTTCCGCCAGCAGCAGGGCCGTGATGGCGTCCGGGGTGGGATGGTCGAACACCAGCGTCGCCGGAAGCCGCAGCCCGGTCGCGGCCCGCAGGCCGTTGCGCAGCTCGACGGCGGTGAGGGAGTCGAATCCGAGGTCCTGGAACGCGCGGTCGCGCGCCACCGCTCCCGTCCCCTCGTGGCCGAGGACCGCGGCGACGTGCGTGCGGACCAGGTCCAGCACGACCCGTTCGCGTTCGGCGGCGTCGGCGAGCCCGGCCAGCCGGCTCCGCAGCGCCGCCGAGCCGTCCTGGCCGGCGGTCCGCCGGGCCGGGGCCCTGACCAGGCCGCGTAGCAGCGCCGGCAGTTCGGCGGCGCGGGAGCGGAGCGTCGGCAGGTCCAGCCGGATCGGCACGACCAGTGCCTCGTCCACGGCCAAGGCGGCGTCGAACAGGGCCAGGCCCTCCGCGGCGGGCAGCGGCGGGTAGCCGAGGCGGACCAGGCGCTTCAGGTCGGCCTCGGTGCTTTCGCCGAGGCCGGTGGCGACGTCCCAGAGCCCGTAGGCCAGGGCGGTGCCCGGCAGTCCCGCGGCCCGCCGGGTCTCGGCGAGGGTGTCGAGGAAGAGGTTCGCGGCGGCGTAGCCGCCCTGCCCGGCGGCGAGCACCAGCCCGCCCGCGGAGGAGATCAGCACGAACGCCGTCAGGTCCAGGTCGCGGGTCAGCTCGTGCAGATGCCAGGCCCCGGCCACCTTGGGGGTGAGGACGGCGGTCAGGTCCTCGGGACGCAGCGCCTCGACGAGCCCGGTGTCCGCGACGCCCGCGGCGTGCACCACGCCGGTGAGCCGCCGGTCGGCGGGGATCGCGTCGAGGACGGCGGCGAGCGCGTCCCGGTCGGCGACGTCGCAGGCCACGACCTCGGCGGCCGCGCCCAGCTCGGACAGCCCGGCGACCAGTTCGGGCACGCCCGGCGCGGCCGGGCCGCGGCGGCTGGTCAGCAGCAGGTTCCGGGCGCCGTGTTCGGCGGCCAGATGGCGGGCCATGAGGGCGCCCAGGCCGCTGGTGCCGCCGGTGACCAGCACCGTCCCGGCCGGATCCCAGGCCGGACGCGCCGTCGTCTCGGCGGCGGCGATCCGCGCCAGGCGCGGCGCGAAGGCCGCATCCGCCCGGACGGCCACCTCGGGCTCGCCCGCGGCCAGCGCCACCGGGACGGCCGCGGCGGGATCGCCGTCGGTCTCCAGCAGCAGGAACCGGCCGGGATTCTCGGCCTCGGCCGCCCGGACCAGGCCGCGCGCCGGGGCGTGGGCCGGTTCGCCGGGCCGGACGACCACGACCAGCCGGCCCGTCGTCTCGGCGGAAAGATGCGCCTGGACGGCCGCGAGGGTCCGTTCGGCCACGGTGTAGGCGGCGCCGGGCAAGCCGCCGGAGTCCTCCGTGCAGACGAACACGCCGTCGGCCTCCTCGGGCTCGGCCGCGCCGGAAGGCACGGGCGCCCAGGCGACCCGGAACAGCGACTCGCGATGGCCACCGCCGCCGAGCTGGTCGGCCGACACCGGCCGCGAGACCAGCGCCTCCACCGACAGCACCGGCCGTCCGGTCTCGTCGGCGGCCTCCACGCTCGTGGCGCCGTCCGCGCCGGTCGCGATCCGGACCCGGAGCGCCGCCGCGCCCGCGGTGTGCAGGTGGACCCCGTTCCACTCGAACGGCAGCTCGGTGGTGTCGCCGCCCTCCATCAGGCCGGCGTGCATGGCGGTGTCGAGCAGCGCGGGATGCAGGCCGAACCGGCCGGCCTCGGCCCGGTCGGGCAGGGCGACCTCCGTGAACAGTTCGTCGCCCCGCCGCCAGGCCGCCTTGAGGCCCTGGAACATCGGACCGTAGGCGTAGCCGCGGTCCTTGAGCCGTTCGTAGGCGCCGTCGATCCCGACGGGGACCGCGCCTTCGGGCGGCCACACCGCCAGGTCGGGCGGCGCCGCCGCGGGGCCGGGCACGAGCAGGCCGGTGGCGTTGCGCAGCCACGGCAGGTCGTCGGCCCCGTCGGCGCGGGAGAACACCTCGAAGCGGCGGCCGCCGGACCCGTCGGGGCCCTCGACCACCATCCGGACGGCGGTCCCGCCGCGCGCGGGCAGGGTGAGGGGCGCTTCCAGGACGAGTTCGGCCAGGCCCGGGCAGCCGGTCTCGGCGCCGGCCCGCAGCGCCAGCTCGACCAGGCCGGTGCCGGGGAGCAGGACCGTGCCGAGCACGTCGTGGTCGGCCAGCCACGGCTGGGTGTCGACCGACAGCCGGCCGGTCAGCAGGACGCCATCGGAGCCGGGCACGGCGACGACCGCGCCGAGCAGCGGGTGTTCGGCCGAGCGCAGGCCGGCCGAGCCGAGGTCGCCGGGGCCGGCCCCCGCGCCGGACCGCCAGTAGCGGCGCCGCTGGAAGGCGTAGGTCGGCAGTTCCACCCGGACGCCGCCCCGCCCGGCGAAGAACCGCTCCCAGTCCACGGTCGCCCCGCCCGCGTAGGCCTGGGCGAGGCCGGTCACCAGCTGGCGGACCTCGTCCCGGTCGCGCCGCTGGAGCGCGACGAACCGGGCGTCGGGTGCGCACTCGGTGCCCATCGCGCTCAGGACGCCGTCCGGGCCGAGTTCCACGAACGTCGTCGCGCCCTCGGTCTCCAGCGTCGCGACGGCGTCGGCGAACCGGACGGGTTCGCGCACGTGCCGCACCCAGTGCTCCGGATCGGTCAGGTCGGCGTCGCCGCCGGTCAGGCCCGACACGACCCGAACAGCGGGTTCGGTGTAGGCGAGGTCCGCGGCCACGGCGCGGAAGTCGGCGAGCATCGGTTCCATCAGCGGCGAGTGGAAGGCGTGCGAGACCTTCAGCCGGCTCGTGCGCCGGCCCAGGTCGGCGAAGTGGCCAGCGATCGCGGTGACGGCGTCCTCGGCCCCGGACAGCACGAGCGATCCGGGAGCGTTGATCGCGGCGATGCCCGCCTCGGGGCCCAGGAACGGGAGGGCCTCGTCCTCGGCGGCCTGCACGGCGATCATCGCGCCGCCCGGCGGGAGCGCCTGCATGAGGCGGCCGCGCGCCGCGACGAGCCGGGCGGCGTCGGCGAGGGAGAACACCCCGGCCGCGTGCGCCGCCGCGATCTCCCCGACGGAGTGCCCGGCCAGGAGATGGGGGCGGACGCTCCAGGACTCCAGCAGCCGGAACAGCGCCACCTCGAACGCGAACAGGGACGCCTGGGCGTGGACCGTCTGGTTCAGCTCCGCCGCGTCCGCGGTCCAGGCGGCCTCCTTGACCGGCCGGTCGAGGTGGGCGTCCAGGGCGTCGCACGCGGCGTCGAAGGCGGCCGCGAACGCCGGGAAGGCGGCGTGCAGGTCCCGCGCCATGCCGGGACGCTGGGCGCCTTGGCCGGTGAACAGGAACGCGAGCCTTCCCTGGCGGGCCGTGCCGGTCACGGCCCCGGTCCCGGTGAGGGCCTGGAGCAGCTCGTCGCGTTCTCCGCCGACGGCGACGGCGCGGTGGGCCATGGCGGTGCGGCCGGTCGCCAGCGAGCGGGCGACGTCCAGGGGGTCGAGGCCGGGATCGGCGGTGACGGCCGCGGCGAGGCGGCTCAGCTGCTCCTCCAGCGCCTCGGGGTCGCGGGCCGAGACGATCCAGGGGATCGCCGGGGGCGGAGTGCGCGGACCGGCCTCCTCGGCGGGCGGCGGCTCCTCGATGATGACGTGGGCGTTGGTGCCGCTGATGCCGAAGGCGGAGATCCCGGCGCGTCGCGGACGTCCGTTCGCCGGCCACTCCCGGGCCTCGGTCAGCAGGCCCACCTTCCCCGCCGACCAGTCGACCTGCGGGCTCGGCGCGTCGACGTGCAGGGTCTTCGGCAGCATGCCGTGGCGCATCGCCAGCACCATCTTGATGACCGCGGCGGCCCCGGCGGCGGCCTGGGTGTGCCCGATGTTGGACTTCACCGAGCCCAGCCACAGCGGCTGCTCGCGGTCCTGCCCGTAGGTCGCCAGCAGCGCCTGGGCCTCGATCGGGTCGCCCAGCGCGGTGCCGGTGCCGTGCGCCTCGACGGCGTCCACGTCGGACGCCGACAGCCCGGACAGGGCCAGGGCGCGGCGGATCAGGCGCCGCTGGGACGGGCCGTTCGGCGCGGTCAGGCCGTTGGACGCGCCGTCCTGGTTGGTGGCGGAGCCGCGCACGACGGCCAGCACCGGATGCCCGGCCCGGCGCGCGTCGCTGAGCCGTTCGAGCAGCAGGACGCCGACGCCCTCGCCCCAGCTGGTGCCGTCGGCGGCGGCGGCGAACGCCTTGGCCCGCCCGTCGGGGGCGAGGCCGCGCTGCCGGCTGAACTCGATGAAGCTGTCCGGGGTGGCCATGACGGTCACCCCGCCGGCCAGGGCGAGCGTGCACTCGCCGGAGCGCAGCGACTGGGCGGCCAGGTGGAGGGCGACGAGGGAGGAGGAGCAGGCGGTGTCGATGGTGACGGCCGGCCCTTCCAGGCCGAGGGTGTAGGCGACCCGGCCGGAGACGACGCTGCCGCTGTTGTCGCCCGGGTAGTCGTGGTACATCACGCCGGCGAACACTCCGGTGGGGCTGCCCTTGAGCGTCGCCGGGTCGATCCCGGCCCGCTCCAGGGCCTCCCATCCGGCTTCCAGCAGCAGCCGCTGCTGGGGGTCCATGTCGTGGGCCTCGCGCGGGCTGATCCCGAAGAAGGCCGCGTCGAAGCGGGCGGCGTCGTAGAGGAATCCACCGTCCCGCACGTAGGTGCGGCCGGGCACGCCGGGCTCGGGGTCGTAGATGCGCTCGGTGTCCCAGCCGCGGTCGGCCGGGAATCCGGCGATGCCGTCGCCGCCTTCGGCGACCAGCCGCCACAGGTCGTCCGGTGAGGCGACGCCGCCCGGCAGTCGGCACGCCATCCCGACGATCACGATGGGGTCGTCGTCGGCGGCCGCGACGATGTCCGTGGCGCCGTCCCGGCCGCCGCCCGACAGCTCGGCGACGAGCCGGCGGGCCAGGACGGCCGGTGAGGGATGGTCGAAGACGAGGGTGGCGGGCAGCCGCAGGCCGGTCGTCCGGGCCAGCCGGTCGCGCAGTTCGATCGCGGTGAGCGAGTCGAAGCCGAGATCGCGGAAGGCCCGGTCGGGGTCGATCGCGTCGGCGTCGTCGTGCTGGAGCACAGCGGCGGCCTGGGCGCGCACGACCTCGATGAGCGCGGCCACCCGGTCGGCGGGGTCCAGCGCGGCGAGGCGCCGCCGCAGCTCGGCCGAGCCGGTCCCGGCGACCCGCCGGGTCCTGGCCGGGACGAGCCCGCGCAGCATCGCGGGCGGTTCGGCGGACGCGCGGAGCGCCGCCCGGTCCAGCCGCACCGGGACGAGCGCGGGCTCCTCGACCGCGGCGGCGGCGTCGAACAGGGCGAGTCCCTCGGCGGTGGCCAGCGGCACCATCCCGGTGCGGGCCAGCCGCCGCCGCTCGACCTCGGAGAGCGTTCCGGCCATGCCGTCGGCCCACGGCCCCCAGGCCAAGGAGCGGGCGGGCAGGCCCCGGTCGCGGCGGTGCCGGGCCAGCTCGTCCAGCCAGGCGTTGGCGGCGGCGTAGTTGGCCTGGCCGGGGGCGTCGACCACGCCCGCGACGGAGGAGAACAGCACGAACGCCCGCAGGTCCAGGTGTTCGGTCAGCTCGTGCAGATGCCAGGCGGCGTCGGCCTTGGGCCGCAGGACGGCGCCCAGGCGGTCCGGGGTCAGCGCGCCGACCACCCCGTCGTCCAGCACACCCGCCGCGTGGACGACCGCGCTGAGCGGGCGTTCCGCCGGGATGGCGGCGATCACCGCGGCCAGGGCGGCGCGGTCGGCGGCGTCGCAGGCCGGGACCGAGACGCGGGCGCCGAGGGCCCGCAGCCGTCCGGCCAGTTCGGCGGCGCCGGGCGCGTCGATGCCGCGGCGGCCGGTGAGGACCAGGTCGCGCACCCCGTGCCCGGTGACCAGATGGTGGGCCAGCAGCGCGCCGAGGGCGCCGGTGCCGCCGGTGATCAGGACCGTGCCGTCGCCGCTCCACGGGGCGGGCGGCTCGTCGGGGATCCGCACCGGGGCCAGCCTCGGCACCGTGACCGTTCCGGCGCGCACCGCGGCCTCGGGTTCGCCGGTGGCGAGCGCGGCCCGCACCGCCTCGGCGGGGTCGGCGCCGGGGTCGGTCTCCACCAGCAGGAAGCGGCCGGGGCTCTCGCCCTCCGCCGCCCGGACGAGCCCCCGGACGGCCGCGTGCGCGAGCCCGCCGTGGTGGACCACGGCCAGCCGGCCGGAGTCCTCGCCGGCGAGGTGCTCCTGGACGGCCCGCAGGACCGCCTCCGCCGAGGCCCGGACGTCGGCGAGGACGTCGCCGGTGCCGGGCGGGCAGCGGAACACCGCGGGTTCGGCCTGCTCGGAGGCGGCGGCCGGGGCTGGGGCCGGCTTCCATTCCACCCGGAAGAGCGCGTCGGTGCCGGCCGCGGGCGGGCCGGCGGACAGGGGCAGCAGCCCGAGGGATTCGACGGCGGCGACCGGGACGCCCGCGGCGTCGGCCAGGTCGAGGGACAGGGAGCCGCCGTCGAGGCCGCGGATCCGGACCCGCAGCTCGTCGGCGCCGACGGCCCACAGCGACACGCCCGCCCAGGTGAAGGGCACCAGCGGGGGTCCGTCGCCGGCCGGGCGGGCGGCGTCGGCGGCGTGCAGCGCGGCGTCCAGCAGGGCCGGATGCAGGCCGAAGCGGTGGCCGGGCTCGGGCAGGGCGACCTCGGCGAGCACGTCGCCGCCGTCGTGCCAGGCGGCGCGCAGCCCCTGGAACAGCGGGCCGTAGGCGAGGCCGGTGCCGGCGAGCCGCTCGTACAGGCCGTCGAGATCGAGCGGCCGGGCGCCGGGCGGCGGCCAGGCGGCGGGGCCGGGCGCAGGGGCGGGGACGCTCTCGGCCAGAGTGCCCTCGGCGTGCTGGATCCACGCTCCGCCGGCGTGGGAGACGACGCCGACGGGGCGGCGGCCGGCGCCGTCGGCCGCGCCGACCACCACGCGGAGCTTCACTCCGCCGTGGTCGGGCAGCACGAGGGGCGCCCGCAGGGTGAGCTCCTCGACGCGGCCGCAGCCGACCTCCTCGCCGGCGCGCAGCGCGAGTTCGACGAACGCGGTGCCCGGCAGCAGCACCGCGCCGAGGACGCTGTGGTCGGCCAGCCACGGCTGGTCGTCCAGCGACAGGAGACCGGTGAGCACGACGCCGTCGTCGTCGGGGAGGCTGACCAGCGCGCCGAGCAGCGGATGGTCGGCGGCGGCCAGCCCCGCGGCGGCCACGTCGGCGGACGCCGAGCGCCGGGTGCGCCAGTAGCGCTGCCGCTGGAAGGCGTAAGTGGGCAGGTCGACCCGCCGGGCGTCCCGGCCCGCGTAGAGGGCGGGCCAGTCCGGGCGGACCCCGCCGGCGTGCAGCAGCCCGACGGCCTCGAGGAGCGCCGCCGGCTCGGAGCGGTCCTTGCGGAGCGCCGGGACCGCCGCGGCGGTCTCTGCGCGCAGGACGCGCCGGGCCAGACCGGTGAGGACGCCGTCGGGGCCCAGTTCGAGGAAGGTGGTGACGCCCTCGCGCTCCAGGTGGCCGATGCCGTCGGCGAAGCGGACCGCCTCGCGGACGTGCCGGACCCAGTAGCCGGGGTCGGTGACGTCGGCGGCGCCGCCCGTCACATTGGACACGATGGGGACGGAGGGGGCGCTGTAGGCGAGGCTCTCGGCCGTCTTCCCGAACTCGGCCAGCATCGGCTCCATCAGCGGCGAGTGGAAGGCGTGCGACACCTTGAGCCGGGTGGTCCTGCGGCCTTCGCCGGTGAAGTGCTCCGCGATCGCGGTGACGGCGGCGTCCGCGCCGGAGACCACGACCGCGTCGGGGCCGTTGACGGCCGCGATCCCGGCCTCGCCAGTGAGCAGCGGCAGCACCTCGGCCTCGGACGCCTGGACGGCGACCATCGCGCCCCCGGAAGGCAGCGCCTGCATCAGCCGGCCCCGCGCCGCGACCAAACGGGCGGCGTCGGCAAGGGAGAACACCCCGGCCACATGAGCAGCCGCAATCTCCCCGATCGAATGCCCCGCCACAAAATCCGGACGGATCCCCCACGACTCCACCAAGCGGTACAGGGCCACCTCGAACGCGAACAACCCCGCCTGGGCGTGAACCGTCTGGTTCAGCGCCTCCGCATCGCCCCACACCACCTCCCGCAGCGGCCGGCCGGGGAGCCCGTCCAGCTCGGCGCAGACGGCGTCGAAGGCCTCGGCGAACACCGGGAACGTCTCATGGAGTTCCCGGCCCATGCCGACCCGCTGGCTACCCTGCCCCGAGAACAGGAACGCGGTGAGGCCGACGCCGGGACGGACCCGTCCGCGCACCAGCCCGGCCCGGGAGGCGCCCTCTGCGAGGGCGGCGAGGCCCGCCAGCAGCTCGTCGCGGCCGGAGCCGATCACGGCGGCGCGGTGGTCGAGGGCGGCCCGCCCGGTCGCCAGCGACAGGCCCACGTCGGACGGCCGCAGCTCCGGGCGCTCGGCCAGGTGGGCGTGCAGCGCCGCGGCCTGGGCGGCGAGCGCCTCGGCGGTCTTGCCCGCGACCGGCCACAGCACGGGGCCGCCGGGGTCGGCGCCGGCCGCCGGCGGTGCCGGCTCGGGCGGCTGCTCGATGATCACGTGGGCGTTGGTGCCGCTGACGCCGAAGGACGACACCGCGGCCCGGCGCGGCGCGCCCTTGTCGGGCCACTCGCGCGCCTCGGTCAGCAGCCGGATCTCCCCGGCCGTCCAGTCGACCTGCGGGGTCGGCGCGTCCACGTGCAGGGTCTTGGGCAGCACGCCGTGGCGCATCGCCTCGACCATCTTGATGATCCCGGCGACGCCCGCGGCGGCCTGGGTGTGCCCCAGGTTCGACTTGATCGAGCCCAGCCACAGCGGCCGCTCGCGGTCCTGGCCGTACGTCGCCAGCAGCGCCTGCGCCTCGATCGGGTCGCCCAGCGCGGTGCCGGTGCCGTGGCCCTCGACCACGTCCACGTCGGCGGGGGCCAGGCGGGCGTTGGCGAGGGCCTGGCGGATGACCCGGCGCTGGGACGGGCCGTTCGGCGCGGTCAGGCCGTTGGACGCGCCGTCCTGGTTGACGGCGGAGCCGCTGACGACCGCGAGGATCGGACGGCCGTCGCGTTCGGCGTCGGAGAGCCGCTGCAGCAGCAGCATCCCGGCGCCCTCGCCCCAGCCGGTGCCGTCCGCGGCGGCGGCGAACGAGCGGCACCGGCCGTCGGGGGACAGCCCGCGCTGTTCGCTGAACTCCACGTAGGTGTCCGGCGTCGCCATCACTGACACCCCGCCCGCCAGTGCGAGGGCGCAGTCGCCCGACCGCAGCGCCTGGACCGCCCAGTGCAGGGCGACCAGCGACGAGGAGCAGGCGGTGTCGACCGTGACGGCCGGACCCTCCAGGCCCAGCGTGTAGGCGACCCGGCCGGACACCAGGCTGCCGTCGCTGGAGGTGATGCCGTAGTCGTGGTACATCGCCCCGGCGAACACCCCGGTGCGGCTGCCGCGCAGCGCCAGCGGGTCGATACCCGCTCGCTCCAGCGCCTCCCAGGAGATCTCCAGCAGCACCCGCTGCTGCGGGTCCATCGCGAGGGCCTCGCGCGGGCTGATCCCGAACAGTTCGGGGTCGAAGTCGGCCGCGTCGTGCAGGAACGCGCCGCGGCGCACGTAGCTCTTGCCCGGCTTGCCGGGTTCGGGGTCGTACAGGCCCTCCAGGTCCCAGCCGCGGTCGGCGGGGAACGCCGAGGTGGCGTCCACTCCCCCGGCGACCAGCTCCCACAGCCGCTCCGGGGTCGCGGCCCCGCCCGGATAGCGGCACGCCATCCCCACGATCGCGATCGGCGCGGACGCGGCGGCGGCCAGCCTGGTGTTGCGCTGCCGGAGGCGCTCGTTCTCCACGAGGGAGTTCCGCAGCGCCTCGACGACCTTCTCGACGGACGTGTCCATGCCGGTGCTCAGCCTTCCGTCGCGGTGGTGTCCAGGCCGCCCAGGAAGTCCAGCATCAACGTGCCGAACCGGTCGGGCTCCTCAAGGTGGGGCGCGTGGCTGGAGTCCTCGAAGATCTCCCAGCGGGCGCCCGGGATCAGGTCGTGGTAGGGCCGGACGGTCCTGGGCGTCGCCTCGTCGTGACGACCCGAGATCACCAGGGTGGGGACGTCGATGTCGGGCAGGACGCCCGTCACCGACCAGTCCTTCAGCGTCCCGATGACGTGGAACTCGCTCGGGCCGTTCATGGCGTGGTAGACGGTCGGATCGTTCGACGTCTCCATGAGCGTCGCGAGGTACTCTCGCGGCCAGGGGTCGAGCCGGCAGACGTGCTTGTCGTAGAAGACCATCATCGCGGTCTGGTACTCCTCGCTGGCGGTCGTGCCGGCCGCCTCGTGCCGCAGCAGCGTCTCGTTGACGCCGGGCGGGAGCCGGGCGCGCAGCACCTCCATCTCCTCCAGCCACAGCCGGTAGGAGGCGGGCGCGTTCGCGACGACCAGCCCGCGCAGCCCCGGCGGCCGGTCGGCGGCGTGCCGGGCGGCCAGCATCCCGCCCCACGACTGGCCGAACAGCACGTAGCCGTCGGCGATGCCGAGCCGCTCCAGCAGGTTGTCCAGCTCGTCGAGGAACAGCCGGACGGTCCAGAAGTCGGCGCCGCGCTCGGGCAGATGCGTGGAGCCGCCGTTGCCGAGCTGGTCGTAGTGCACGACGGGCCAGCCGTGCTCGGCGAACGCCGCCAGGCCGACGAGGTAGTCGTGGGTGGCGCCCGGCCCGCCGTGCACGGCGACGAGCGCCGGACGCCCCCGGTGGAGTTCACCGGTGACGCGGTACCAGGTCCTGAACTCCCGGAAGGGGACCGTGCCCTTCGCGCTGGGCGTCAATGCCATTCTTGAAACCACCTGACTCGGCTCGATTCCCACTTTTTATGCGGGGTCTCCGGGCGGTGGACACCCCTGTGTTCTTCCGGCGACCCCTAATCTCCTGCCGGGGTCCGTCCGATGGATCCGAGCCATTCCTCGATGATCGCCGCGGTCGTGGGCGCGTCCTGCTCGCCGAGCGTGAAATGGCTGCCGGGCGCGGTCCGCAGGGTGTGTCCGGGGTCCCAGGGGGCGGGCCGGGTGTCGCCGGAGCCGCCGGGCAGGACGATGAAGGGGTCCTCGGCGCGGACGAACAGGACCGGGGCCCGCAGGGGGGCGGGGGTGAATCCGGTGAGCAGGGTGACGTAGTGGCTCATGCCCGACAGCCGGGCGCCGTCGAAGCGGCCGTAGGTCGCCTCCTGGCCGAGCAACGCGACGATGAGCTGTTCGAGCCCGGCGCCCATGGCCTCGTCGCCCGTCCGGTAGGTGTCCATCATGACGACGCCCGCCGGCCCGGCGTCCGGGGTGCGCTCCAGCCGGGCGGCGGTCAGATGCGCGACGAGGCCGCCCGAGGAGTGGCCGAGCAGGATGTAGGGGTCGCCCTCGGCGGCCTCCAGCACGCCGCGGGCCAGCACCTCGGCGATGGTGTCGAGGGAGCCCGGCACGCGTTCCCCGCGGGCGAACCCGGGCAGCGGCAGCGCCGAGACCTGACGAGAGCCGCGGAACTGGGCGGCGAGCCTGGCGTGCTGGTGGACCCCGCCGCCTGCCATCGGGGTGGCGAGGCAGATCAGCCGGGGCCGCAGCGGGCCGTCGGCGAGCCGGACGGCGCCCTGCCAGGGGCCGAGGTCGGCGGCGGAGGCGAACCGGGGGCGCAGCGCGGCGGCGGCACTCAGCAGGGTGAGTCCCTCCGCGGTCCGGCCGCTGTGCACGGCGGTGCGGAACAGGGCGCCGAAGGAGTCGTCGGGGTCCTCTTCGTCCTGGCCCGGGCCGGTCTCGGTCAGCAGACCCGCCAGGCCGTCGCGGAGGTGGCGGGCCAGTTCGGCGGGGTTCTTGTTGTCGAAGACGGCCATCGCCGACAGGCGCAGCCCCGTCGCACCGTTGAGGACATTGCGCAGCTCCATCGCGGTGAGCGAGTCGAAGCCCGACTCGAGGAAGTCACGGTCGGGGTCCACGGCCTCGGGGCCGTCATGGCCGAGGAGGGCGGCCGCGTGCGTCAGGACGAGCGCGCGCAGCTCGCTCTCCTGGTCGGCGGGGGGCAGCCCGGCGAGCCTGCGGCGCAGGGCGGCCGGGTCGCCGGCCGCCCGCGCCGGGCTGCGCCGCACGGCGGGCACGAGGTCGCGCAGCAGGTACGGGGCCTCGCCCGCGGCGCCCAGCGCCCGCGGGTTCAGGCCCATCGGGACGAGCACCGCTTCGCCGGCGGCCGCGGCCGCGTCGAACAGGGCCAGGCCGTTCTCCCCGGTGAGCGGCGGCAGGCCCATGCCGTTCATGCGGCGCAGGTCGGCGTCGCTGAGGCCGCCCGCCATGCCGCTGCCGTCCGCCCACAGGCCCCAGGCCAGCGACTGGGCGGGCAGGTCGCGGACGCGCCGGTGCGCGGCCAGGGCGTCGAGGAAGGTGTTGGCCGCCGCGTAGTTGCCCTGGCCGGGCGCGCCGAAGACGCCGGCGGCCGAGGAGAACAGGACGAACGCGGTGAGGTCGAGGCCGAGCGTCAGCTCGTGCAGGTTCCAGGCGGCGTCGGCCTTCGGCCGCAGCACGGCGTCGAGGCGTTCGGGCGTCAGGGCGGAGATCATGCCGTCGTCGAGGACGCCCGCGGCGTGCACCACGCCGGTGAGGGGGTGCGCCGCGGGGACGGCCGCGAGGAGGGCGGCCGTCGCGGTCCGGTCGGCGACGTCGCAGGCGGCGAGGTCGACGTCCGCGCCCAGCGCGATCAGCTCCGCGGCGAGCTCGCGGGCGCCGGGCGCGTCCGGGCCGCGGCGGCTCACCAGCAGCAGCCGCCGCACCCCGTGCGCGATGACGAGGTGGCGGGCGACGAGCGCGCCGAGCCCGCCGGTGCCGCCGGTGACCAGCACGGTGCCGCCGGACTCCCAGGGCGGGGCCGCCTCGGGCCGCGGCGTGCCGGCGCGGACCAGGCGGGGGGTGCTGAGGACCCCTTCACGGATCATGATCTCGGGTTCTGCTGAGGCCACGGCGTCGGCGAGGCGGAGCCGGGAGGTCTCGGCGCCGTCGAGGTCGATCAGCGCGAACCGGTCGGGATCCTCGGCGCGGGCGGCCCGCACCAGGCCCCAGAGGGCGGCCTGCGCCGGGTCCGCGCCGTCGAGCGCGCCGCTGGTGACGACGGCGAGGCGGGAGGCGGCGAACCGGGCGTCGGAGATCCACGCCTGGACCGCGGCCAGCCCCTGGTGGAGGGCCGCGCGGACCGTCTCCGGCACGGTCGTCCCCGGCGCGCTCTTCTGGAACGGCATCAGGACGACGTCCGCGGGGACGGGGGTCAGCGCGGCGGCGTCCGCCAGGTCGGTGAAGACCGGGACCTCGGGGCCGGGCGCGGCGGTGAGCGGGGCCCAGTCCAGCCGGAACAGGTCGCCGGGCGCGGCCGGTGCGAGCCCGCCGGGGGCGAGTTCGCGCACGACGAGCGACGTCACGGAGGCGATCGGGGCGCCGGCGGGGTCGGCGAAGTCGAGGGCGAGGGCGCCGTCGTCCGACCGGGTCAGGCGGACGCGGGCGGTGGACGCGCCCGCGCCGTGGACGCTGACGCCCGTCCAGACGAACGGGAGGACCGGCCCGGAGCCGTCGTCGTCGCCGGCGGTGAGGAAGGTGGTGTGGAGGGCGGCGTCCAGAAGGGCCGGGTGGAGCCGGAACCGGTCCGCCGCCGCGGGGTCGGGCAGAGCGACCTCGGCGAACAGTTCGCCGCCGCGCCGCCATGCCGCGCGCAGCCCCTGGAAAAGCGGTCCGTAGGAGTAGCCGAGGGACCGCAGGTGGTCGTAGACCCCCTCGACGGGCAGTTCGGCGGCGCCGGGCGGCGGCCACTCGGTGAGGGCGGCCGGGGTGGGGGCGGCCGCCCCGGTCAGGGTTCCTTCGGCGTGGACGGTCCAGGCGTCGTCCTGCCGCGAGCGGACGGTGACCGGGCGGCGGCCGGACGCGTCGGCCTCCCCCACCAGGACTTGCAGGTCGACGCCGTTCTCTCCGGTCAGCACCAGGGGCGTCTGGAGGGTGAGTTCCTCGACGACGGAGCAGCCGGTCTCCTCGCCTGCGCGGACTGCGAGGTCGACGAAAGCGGTCCCCGGCAGCAGCACTGCGTCCAGCACGGTGTGGTCGGCGAGCCAGGGCTGGTCGGTCAGGGACAGCCGGCCGGTGAACAGCAGTCCGTCACCGCCGGGAAGCGGCACCATCGCGCCGAGCAGCGGATGGTCGGCGGCGGCCAGGCCCAGCGCGGCGGGGTCGCCGCCGGCGGCGGGTTCCTGCGCCCAGTAGCGGCGGTGCTGGAAGGCGTAGGTGGGCAGGTCGACGGTGCGGGGGGCGCGGTCGGCGAGGAGGGCGGCGGCGTCCAGCGGCAGGCCGGCGGCGTGCAGGCGGGAGAGACCCAGCAGTAGGGTGGCGGGTTCGGGCCGGTCCTTGCGGAGCGTCGCGGCCGCCACCGTGTGCTCGCCGGTGATCGACTGGGCGGCCAGCCCGGTCAGGACCCCGTCGGGGCCGATCTCCAGGAACCGGGTCACCCCTGCCGACTCCAGGGTCCGCATCCCGTCGGCGAACCTGACCGCCTCACGGACATGCCGCACCCAGTACCCGGGATCCTGAAGGTCGTCCGCAACGGCCGCACCGGTCAGATTCGACACCAGGCGAATCGACGGCGGCCCGTAGGACAGCCCCTCGGCGACCTGCCGGAACTCCGCCAGCATCGGCTCCATCAGCGGCGAATGGAACGCATGCGACACCTTCAGCCGCGAGGTCTTACGGCCCTGTTCGGCGAAGACCGCCGCGATGTCCAGCACCGCGGCCTCGTCGCCGGAGACCACCACCGACTCCGGGCCGTTGACGGCCGCGATTCCGGCCTCGCCGGTGAGCAGCGGCAGTACCTCGGCCTCTGTCGCCTGGACGGCGATCATCGCCCCGCCGGAAGGCAGCGCCTGCATCAGCCGGCCGCGCGCCGCGACCAGACGGGCGGCGTCGGCGAGGGAGAACACCCCGGCCACATGAGCGGCCGCGATCTCCCCGATCGAATGCCCCGCCACGAAGTCCGGGCGGATGCCCCACGACTCGACCAGGCGGTACAGAGCCACCTCGACGGCGAACAGTCCCGCCTGGGTGTGGACGGTCTGGTTCAGGGCCTCCTCGTCGTCCCAGACGACCTCGCGCAGCGGCCGGTCGAGGTGGCCGTCCAGTTCGGCGCAGACCTGGTCGAAGGCCTCAGCGAAGACCGGGTGGGCGGCGTGGAGTTCGCGGCCCATGCCGACCCGCTGGCTGCCCTGCCCGGAGAACAGGAAGGCGGTCAGCCCGGTGAAGCGCGCCCTGCCGTGGACCACGGCGCTGTTCCGGCGGCCATCCGCGAGGGCGGCGAGGCCGGCGAGGAACTCATCGCGGTCGGTTCCGACGACGACGGCGCGGTGTTCGAGGGACGCCCGTCCGGTCGCCAGAGAGAAGGCGATGTCGGCCGGGTCCAGGTCGGAGCGGGCGGCGGCGAAGGCGTGCAGGCGTCCGGCCTGGGCCGCTAGGGCCTCCGGCGTCTTGGCGGAGAGCGTCCACGGCACGGGGGCGGTGGGCGCCGGACGGTCGGGGGCGGGCGCGGGGGCCGGGCCCTGCTCGATGATCACGTGGGCGTTGGTGCCACTGATGCCGAAGGAGGAGATGCCGGCCCGGCGCGGACGATCGGTCTCGGGCCAGTCGCGGGCCTCGGTCAGCAGGCTGATGTCGCCCTCGGACCAGTCCACCTTGGAGGTCGGCCGGTCCACGTGGAGAGTCCTGGGCAGCACGCCGTGGCGCATCGCCTCGATCATCTTGATGATCCCGGCGACGCCGGCGGCGGCCTGGGTGTGCCCGATGTTGGACTTGATCGAGCCCAGCCACAGCGGAGCACCCTCGAGACGGTCCTGGCCGTAGGTCGCGAGCAGTGCCTGGGCTTCGATCGGGTCGCCCAGGGTCGTTCCGGTGCCGTGTGCCTCGACGGCGTCCACGTCGGCGGTCGTGAGGCCCGCGTTGGCGAGCGCGGCCCGGATCACCCGGCGCTGCGACGGCCCGTTCGGGGCGGTCAGGCCGTTGGACGCGCCGTCCTGGTTGATCGCGCTGCCGCGCAGGATCGCGTGGACGGTGTGGCCGTTGCGGACGGCGTCCGACAAGCGCTCCACGACGAGGACGCCGACGCCTTCGCCCCAGCCGGTGCCGTCACTGGCCTCGGCGAAGGACTTGCACCGGCCGTCGGCGGAAAGGCCGCGCTGCCGGCTGAACTCGATGAACGTGCCCGGGGTGGCCATCACCGTCACACCGCCGGCCAGCGCGAGGGAGCACTCCCCCGCCCGGAGCGCCTGCGCGGCCAGGTGCAGTGCGACCAGCGAGGAGGAGCAGGCGGTGTCGACGGTGACGGCCGGGCCCTCAAGGCCGAGCGAGTAGGCGACCCGGCCCGAGACGATCGAGCCCGAACTGTTGTTGAAGGCGTAGTCGTGGTACATCAGGCCCGCGAAGACGCCGACCGGCGCGCCCTTCAAGGACTGCGGGTCGAGTCCCGTCCGCTCCAGGGCCTCCCAGGACACCTCCAGGAGGAGCCGCTGCTGCGGGTCGATGACCAGCGCCTCGTTCGGCGAGATGCCGAAGAACCCGGCGTCGAAATCGCCCGCGTCATAGAGGAAGGCGCCCTCCCGCGTGTAGGTCTTGCCCTCGGCGCCGGGCACCGGGTCGTAGATCGACGCCACGTCCCAGCCCCGGTCGTCCGGAAACAGGGAGATGCCGTCGCGGCCGTCGGCGACCAGGTCCCACAGGTCCTCGGCCGACCGGACGCCGCCGGGATAGCGGCAGGCCATGCCGACGATGACGATCGGGTCGTCGTCGGCCGCCGACCCGGCGGCGGGGAGGGCGGGGCCCGCGTCGGCGCGGCCGGACAGTTCGGCGAGCAGGTGATCGGCGAGCACGACCGGTGCCGGATGGTCGAACACGAGCGTCGCCGGCAGGCGCAGACCGGTCGCCTGGGCGAGCCGGTTGCGCAGTTCGACGGCCGACAGCGAGTCGAAGCCCAGGTCGCGGAACGCCCGTTCGGGCTCGACCGCCTCGGCGCCGGAGTGGCCGAGGATCGCGGCGGCCTGTGTGCGGACCAGGTCGAGGAGCATGCGGGCGCGTTCGGCGGCGGGAAGCCCCGCCAGGGTGCCGCGCAGTTCAGTGGTGGCGGCGGCGTCGGGCTCGGCTCGGCGGCGCGCCGGGCCGCGGATGAGGCCGCGCAGCACGTCGGGGGCCTCGTCGGCGCGCAGTCCCGTCAGGTCGAGCCGGATCGGAACGAGCAGCGGATCGTCGAGGCCGAGCGCGGCGTCGAACAGGGCGAGCCCTTCGGCGGGGGTGATCGGCAGGACGCCGCCCCGGCCGAGCCGGGTCCGGTCGGCGCCGTCGAGAGCGGCGGCCATGCCGTCCTCCCAGAGCCCCCAGGCGAGGGAGTGGGCGGGCAGGCCGCGGGCGCGGCGGTGGGCGGCGAGCGCGTCCAGCGAGGTGTTCGCGGCGGCGTAGTTGCCCTGGCCCGGGGCGCCCATGACGCCCGCCGCCGAGGAGAACAGCACGAACGCCGCCAGGTCCATCGCGCGGGTCAGCTCGTGCAGGTTCCAGGCGGCGTCGGCCTTGGGGCGCAGCACCTTGGCGAGGCGTTCAGGAGTGAGGGAGGAGATCACTCCGTCGTCCAGGACTCCGGCGACGTGGACGACGGCGCCGAGGCGGCGTCCGGCGAGCAGCCCGGCCACCGCGGCGCGGTCGGCGACGTCGCAGGCGGCGGTCTCGACCGCGGCGCCCAGCCCGGTCAGCTCCGCGACCAGGTCGGCGGCGCCGGGCGTCTCCGCGCCGCGCCGGCTGACCAGCAGCAGTTCGCGGACGCCGTGCGCGGTCACCAGATGCCGGGCGAGCAGCCCGCCGAGCGCGCCGAACGCGCCGGTGACCAGCACCGGTCCGGCGCCGGGCAGGACCTGCTCCGGCGGTGGTCCCGGCCGGACCCTGGCGAGGCGGGGCGCGTGGACGGTCCCGGCCCGCACCACCACCTGGGGTTCGCCCGAGCCGAGCGCCGCGGCGAGGGCCGCCGGGTCGTCGTCGAGGTCGGCCAGGACGATCCGGCCGGGCTCCTCGGACTGGGCGCTGCGGACCAGGCCCCACACCGCGGCCCCGGCCGGGTCGGTGACGTCCTCGCCGGGCAGCGCCATCGCCCCCGACGTCGCCACCACGAGGGTCGCGGCGGCGAACCGCCCGTCGGACAGCCAGGCCTGGACGGCGTCGAGCGCCGCGAACACGTCCGCGGGACGGGCGACCACCATCTCCGGCGCCGGGCCTTCGGACGGGACGGCGTCCCAGGCGACGGCCCGGACGGCGGCGGGCACGGCCGGGACGGGAACCCAGTCGAGCCGGAACAGCGCCTCGTGGGCGGGGGACGGCGCCGGGTCCGCGGCGGAGAACGCGCGCAGCGCCAGCGCTTCGACCGACACGACGGGCCGGCCCGCGCCGTCGGCCGCGGTGAACGCGGCGCGGCCCTCGCCGAGCCGGGTCAGGTGGAGCCGCAGCAGGGCCGCGCCGGAGGCGTGCAGTTCGACGCCCGCCCAGGCGAACGGAAGGGCCGCCGCGCCTGCGCTGGCGGTGAGGGCGATGCCGTGGAGGCAGGCGTCCAGGAGGGCGGGGTGCACGCCGTAGCCGCCGGTGTCGGTCTCGACGGGCAGCGCGACCTCGGCGAACACCTCGTCGCCGCGCCGCCAGGCGGCGCGCAGGCCCCGGAACACCGGGCCGTACCGCAGGCCGCTTTCGGCGAGTCCCTCGTACAGTCCGGTCAGGTCGACGGCGGTGGCGCCTTCGGGCGGCCATGCCCCGGCCGGTTCCTCGCGGGGCGCGGTGGCGGCCGTCAGGGTGCCGGTGGCGTGCCGGGTCCAGGGCAGGTCCGGGGAGTCGTCGGGGCGGGAGAACACCTCGACCGGGCGGCCTCCCCCGCCGTCCGTCTCGCCGACGACGACCTGGACGGCGACGCCGCCGCCGTCCGGCAGGACCAGGGGTGCTTCGAGCGTCAGTTCCTCGATCCGGGGCAGGCCGACCTCGTCGCCGGCCCTGACGGCGAGTTCGACGAAGCCGGTCCCGGGGAACAGGACGGCCCCGCCGATGGAGTGGTCGGCCAGCCAGGGACGCGACCCGGCCGACAGCCGTCCGGTCAGGACGATCCCGTCGGAGCCGGCCAGCGGGACGGCCGCGCCGAGCAGCGGGTGGGCGGTGCCGGTCAGGCCGATCGAGGCGGGGTCTCCGCCGGAGGCCGGGTCGGTCAGCCAGTAGCGGCGGCGGTCGAAGCCATAGGTCGGCAGGTCCACCCGGCGGCCCCGGCCCGCGAGCAGGTCCGCCCAGCCGACGGGGACGCCGCAGGCGTGCAGGCCGGCGACGGCGGCCAGCAACGAACTTTCTTCGGGCCGGTCCTTGCGGGACGCCGCCACGAGGACGGCCTTCTCCGACTCCACCGACTGGGCGGCCAGCCCGGTCAGGACCCCGTCGGGGCCGATCTCCAGGAACCGGGTCACCCCTGCCGACTCCAGGGTCCGCATCCCGTCGGCGAAGCGGACCGCCTCACGAACGTGCCGCACCCAGTACCCGGGATCCTGAAGATCGTCCACGACGACCGCACCGGTCAGATTCGACACCAGGCGAATCGACGGCGACCCATAGGACAACCCCTCGGCCACCCGACGGAACTCCGCCAGCATCGGCTCCATCAACGGCGAATGGAACGCATGCGACACCTTCAGCCGCGAGAACTTGCGGCCCTGTTCGGTGAACACGGCGACGAGCTTCGCGACGGCCGCCTCCTCCCCGGAGACCACCACCGATGCGGGCCCGTTCACGGCCGCGATCCCGACCCGGTCGGTGAGCAGCGGCAGCACCTCGGCCTCGGACGCCTGGACGGCGACCATCGCGCCCCCGGAAGGCAGCGCCTGCATCAGCCGACCCCGCGCCGCGACCAAACGGGCGGCGTCGGCAAGGGAGAACACCCCGGCCACATGAGCAGCCGCGATCTCCCCGATCGAATGCCCCGCCACGAAATCGGGACGGATGCCCCACGACTCGACCAGGCGGTACAGGGCCACCTCGAACGCGAACAATCCCGCCTGGGCGTGAACCGTCTGGTTCAGCGCCTCCGCATCGCCCCACACCACCTCCCGCAGCGGCCGGCCGGGGAGCCCGTCCAGCTCGGCGCAGACGGCGTCGAAGGCCTCGGCGAACACCGGGAACGTCTCATGGAGTTCCCGGCCCATGCCGACCCGCTGGCTACCCTGCCCGGAGAAAAGGAAGGCGAGCTTGCCGTCGCGGACCGCGTCCACGGCCGTCCCGGGGAGGGGCCGTCCCCCGGCAAGGGCGTCGAGGGCGGCGAGCAGTTCGGTGCGGTCCTCGCCCAGGACGACCGCCCGGTGCTCCAGCATCGCCCGCGACGCCGCCAGCGAGAAGGCCACGTCACCGACAGGAACGTCGGGGTGGGAGCGCAGATGGTGGGCGAGGCGTCCGGCCTGGAGGGCGACCGCTTCGGCGGACCGGGCCGAGACCAACAGCGGCGTGGTCAGTCCGGCGTCCGGAGCGGGCTCGGGCTCCGGCTCGGCGGGCGGCGCCTGCTCGATGATCACGTGGGCGTTGGTGCCGCTGATGCCGAAGGAGGAGATGCCGGCCCGGCGCGGACGGCCGTCCGCCGGCCAGTCGCGGGCCTCGGTCAGCAGGCTGACGTCGCCCTCGGACCAGTCCACCTTGGAGGTCGGCTCGTCGACGTGGAGCGTCTTCGGGAGCACCCCGTGCCGCATCGCCTCGACCATCTTGATGATCCCGGCGACCCCGGCCGCCGCCTGCGTGTGCCCCAGGTTCGACTTGATCGAGCCCAGCCACAGCGGCCGCTCGCGATCCTGGCCATACGTCGCGAGCAGCGCCTGGGCTTCGATCGGGTCGCCCAGGGTCGTCCCGGTGCCGTGCGCCTCGACCGCGTCGACCTGATCGGCCGACAGCCGGGCATTGGCCAGCGCCGCGCGGATCACCCGCCGCTGCGACGGCCCGTTCGGCGCGGTCAGCCCGTTGGACGCGCCGTCCTGGTTGACCGCGCTCCCCCGCACGATCGCGTGCACCTTGTGGCCGTTGCGGAGAGCGTCCGACAGGCGCTCCACGACCAGCACGCCGACGCCCTCACCCCAGCCGGTGCCGTCACTGGCCTCCGCGAAGGACTTGCACCGGCCATCGGCCGACAGACCGCGCTGCCGGCTGAACTCGATGAACGTGCCGGGCGTCGCCATCACCGTCACACCGCCGGCCAGAGCGAGAGAGCACTCCCCCGACCGCAGCGCCTGAACCGCCAGATGCAGCGCCACGAGCGAGGAGGAGCAGGCGGTGTCGACCGTGACGGCCGGCCCCTCCAGGCCGAGCGAGTAGGCGACCCGACCCGACACGATCGAGCCCGAACTGTTGTTGAAGGCGTAGTCGTGGTACATCAGCCCCGCGAACACACCGACCGGCGCGCCCTTCAGCGACTGCGGGTCGACGCCCGCCCGTTCCAGCGCCTCCCAGGACACCTCCAGAAGGAGCCGCTGCTGCGGATCGATGACCAGCGCCTCGTTCGGGCTGATCCCGAAGAACCCGGCGTCGAAATCGCCCGCGTCATACAGGAAGCCACCTTCCCGCGTGTAGGTCTTACCCTCGGTGCCGGGCACCGGGTCGTAGATCGACGCCACGTCCCAGCCCCGGTCGTCCGGAAACAGGGAGATGCCGTCGCGACCGTCGGCGACCAGGTCCCACAGGGATTCCGGGGAGTCCACGCCGCCGGGGAAGCGGCACGCCATGCCCACGATCGCGATGGGCTCGCGGGACGCGGCCTCCAGCTTGCGGTTGCGCTCCCGCAACCGCTCGGTCTCCTTGAGTGAGGCGCGCAGCGCCGTCACCAGCTTGTCGTCGGACCCGCCGGCCATGTCACGCCTCCCGCATCAGGTCGTCGAGGCCGGAGCCGTCGAGCGCCATGTTGATCAGATCCTCGGTGTCCATCGTGTCGATCGAAACGTCGTCGGCCTCGGCCTCGGCGGGGTGGCCGTCCGGCCGTCCGGTGCCGAGGCCCGCGAGTTCCAGCAGGCTGTCGAGCAGGCCCGCGTCGCGGAGGCGGTGCAGGGGGATGTCGCGCAGGGCCACGCGGACCGCGGCCTCCTCGCCCGTGCCGTCGGCCTCCGCCGGGACGAGCACCTCCAGCAGGTGGTCGGCGAGCTCCCGCGCGCTCGGATGGTCGAACACCATCGTGGCGGGCAGCCGCCTGCCGACGATCGCGCCCAGGCTGTTGCGGAGCTCGACCGCCGCCAGCGAGTCGAAGCCGAGGTCGCGGAAGGCCCGTTCGGGTTCGATCGTGTCGGCCCTGGTGTGGCCGAGCGCGACCGCCGCCTGGGTGCGGACGGTGTCCAGGACCAGGTCGTCGCGGTCGGCCGGGGACAGCGCGGCGAGCTTGCGCTGGAAGGCCTCGCCCGCGCCGGAGTCGGCATGGGCGGTGCGCCGCGACGGTCCGCGGACCAGGCCGCGCAGGATCTCCGGCGCCTCCGCCGCGGTGAGGCCGGTCAGGTCGAGCGGCATCGGGACGAGCAGGGGCGTGCCCAGGGCCAAGGCGGTGTCGAACAGGCCGAGGCCTTCCGCCGGGGAGATCGGGACGACTCCGCCCCGGCTGAGCCTCGTCCGGTCGGCGCCGTCCAGGCCCGCGCCCATGCCGTCCTCCCACAGGCCCCAGGCCAGGGACTGGGCGGGCAGGCCCCGGGCGCGGCGGTGGGCGGCGAGCGCGTCGAGGGAGACGTTCGCCGCCGCGTACGCCGCCTGGCCCGGCGCGCCCATCACCCCGGCAGCGGAGGAGAACAGGACGAACGCGGCCAGATCCATGCCGAGCGTCAGTTCGTGCAGGTTCCAGGCCGCCTCGGCCTTCGGCCGCAGCACCCGCGCCAGCCGGTCCGCGGTCAGCGCGGAGACGACACCGTCGTCCAGGACGCCCGCGGCATGGACCACCGCGCCGAGCCGGCGCCCGTCGAGCAGTTCTTCCACGGCCGCCCGGTCGGCGACGTCGCACGCCACGACCTCCACGACCGCGCCCAGCCCGGTCAGCTCGGCGACCAGCTCGGCCGCGCCCGGAGCCTCCGGACCGCGCCGGCCGGTCAGCAGCAGCTCCCTGACCCCGTGAGCCGTCACCAGATGGCGGGCCAGCAACCGGCCGAGCGCGCCGAGCCCGCCGGTGATCAGGACCGGCCCGTCGGCGACGAGGACGTGGTCGGCGGCGCCGTCCGTGAGGCGGGCGAGCCTCGGCACGTAAGCCGTGCCGTCCCGGACGACGACCTGTGATCCGTTCGCGGCGAGCGCGAGCGGCAGGGCGGCGTCCTCGTCGAGGTCGGCGAGGACGATCCGGCCCGGATCCTCCGACTGGGCGCTGCGGACCAGGCCCCACACCGCGGCGCCCGGCAGGTCGGAGACGTCCTCGCCGGGCAGCCCCATCGCCCCCGACGTCGCGATCACCAGGGTCGCGTCGGCGAACCGGTCGCCGCCGAGCCAGTCCTGGACGATCCCGAGCGCCGCCGCGGCGTCGGCGGGACGGGCCACCACCACCGCGGGCACCGGGCCGTCCGCCGGGATCTCGCTCCAGTCGACCGCCTCGGCGTCCGCCGGGACGGCCGGGACGGGGATCCAGTCGACCTGGAACAGGCCGTCGTGGACGGGGGCGGCCGCGGCGAGCGCGTCCGCCGGCAGGGGGCGCAGGACCAGGGAGCCGACGGAGGCCACCGGATGGCCGGAGGCGTCAGCCGCGCTCAGCGAGAACCCGCCGTCCCCGGCCGGGGAGACCCTCAACCGCAGGGCGTTGGCGCCGGTCGCATGCAGTTCCACCCCGGTCCAGGCGAACGGAAGGGCCGCCTCGTCGCCGCCCGAGGACAGGGCGATGGCGTGGAGGGCGGCGTCCAGGAGGGCCGGGTGGAGACCGAATCCGGTGGCGTCGGTGTCGGCGGGCAGCGCCACCTCGGCGTAGACGTCGGCGCCGGCCGACCAGGCCGCGCGCAGCCCGCGGAACACCGGGCCGTACTCCAGCCCGCCTTCCGCGAGATCGGCGTAGAGGCCGTCGAGCGGGATCGGCCGTGCCCCGGCCGGCGGCCACTGCGTGAGCCCCGACGGCCGTTCGGCGGCGGCCGTCAACAGGCCTTCGGCGTGCCGGATCCAGGTCCGGCCGGACCGGGAGTGGACGCTGACGGTGCGGCGGCCGGTGCCGTCGTCGCCACCGACCGTCACCCGGATCGGGACGGCGGACCGCTCGGGCAGCACGAGCGGCGCTTCCAGGGTGAGCTCCTCCACCCGGGACAGCCCGATCTCGTCCCCGGCCCGGACCGCGAGCTCCACGAGCCCGGCGCCGGGGAACAGGAGCGTGCCGCCGACGGCGTGGTCGGCGAGCCAGGGCTGGTCGGCCACCGAGAGCCTGCCGGTGAGGACGAGGCCGTCGGTCGCGGGCAGCACCATCGACGCGCCCAGCAGCGGATGGGTCACCGCCTCCAGGCCGGCGGTGTCGGCGCCCGTCCCGTAGGACGACTCGATCCAGAACCGCTCCCGCTGGAAGGCGTAGGTCGGCAGATCGACCCGGCGGCCGTCGGCGAGGAGCCGTTCCCAGGCGAGCCCGACCCCGTTGACGTGCAGCCCGGCGATGGCCGTCAGCAGGGTGCGGGCCTCGGGGCGGTCGCCGCGCAGCGCGGCCGCGGTCAGTGCCTTCTCTGACGCGGCCGACCGGGCGGCCAGCCCGGTGAGGACCCCGTCGGGGCCGATCTCCAGGTAGCGGGTGACGCCGGCGGACTCCAGGTGGCGGATGCCGTCGGCGAACCGGACGGCCGCGCGGACGTGCCGCACCCAGTAGTCCGCGTCGGCGGCGTCGAGGAGCCCGCCGGTCACGTTCGACACGACCGGGATCGCCGGCGGCCGGTACTCCAGGGCCTCGGCCTCCCGGCGGAACTCCGCCAGCATCGGCTCCATCAGCGGCGAGTGGAACGCGTGCGACACCCGCAGCCGGCTGGTCTTGCGTCCCTGCCCGGAGAAGATCTCCGCGATCTTCGTCGTGGTGACGGCTTCGCCCGAGACCACGACCGAGCGGGGACCGTTGACCGCCGCGATCCCCACCTCGCCGGTGAGCAGCGGCAGCACCTCCTCCTCGGTCGCCTCGATCGCGATCATCGCTCCGCCGGGTGGCAACGCCTGCATCAGCCGGCCGCGCGCGGCGACCAGACGCGCCGCGTCGGCCAGCGAGAGGATCCCGGCCGCGTGGGCGGCGCCGATCTCGCCGATCGAATGGCCCGCCACGAAGTCGGGGCGGACGCCCCAGGACTCCAGCAGCCGGTAGAGGGCCACCTCGAACGCGAACAGTCCGGTCTGGGTGTAGACCGTCTGGTTCAGGGCCTCCTCGTCGCCCCACGCCACTTCCCGCAGCGGCCGCTCCAGCAGACCGTCGAGTTCGGCGCAGGCCGCGTCGAAGGCCTCCGCGAACACCGGGAACGCCTCATACAGCTCCCGCCCCATGCCCGGCCGCTGGCTGCCCTGACCGGAGAACAGGAACGCCAGCTTGCCGGAGGCGGCCGAGCCGGTGGTGAGGCCGGCCGCCGGGACGCCGTCGGCGAGCGCCGTGAGCCCGGCGAGCGCCTCGGCGCGGTCGGCGACGACGACGATCGCCCGGTGCTCCAGTGCGGCCCGCAGGGTGCCGAGCGAGTACGCGACGTCCAGCGGTTCCAGGTCGGGACGGTCGGCGAGGAAGTCGCGAAGCCTGCGGGCCTGGCCCCTGAGCGCCGCGGCGTCCGGGGCCGTCACCGGCAGCGGTACGGGAGCCTTGGGCTCCGGGCGCGGCGCGGGCTCGGCGGGCTCCGGCGCCTCCTCGATGATCACGTGGGCGTTGGTGCCGCTGATGCCGAAGGAGGAGATCCCGGCCCTGCGCGGACGTCCGTTCACGGGCCAGTCGCGGGCCTCGGTCAGCAGGCTGACGTCGCCTTCCGTCCAGTCGACCTGGTGGGTCGGCTCGTCGACGTGCAGCGTCTTGGGCAGCACGCCGTGCCGCATCGCCTGCACCATCTTGATGATCCCGGCGACGCCGGCCGCGGCCTGGGTGTGCCCGATGTTGGACTTGATCGAGCCCAGCCACAGTGGGGAGTCCTCGGGACGGTCCTGGCCGTAGGTCGCCAGCAGCGCCTGCGCCTCGATCGGGTCGCCCAAGGTGGTTCCGGTGCCATGCGCCTCGACGGCGTCCACGTCGGCGACCGTAAGGCCCGCGTTGGCAAGCGCCGCGCGGATCACCCGCCGCTGCGACGGCCCGTTCGGCGCGGTCAGGCCGTTGGACGCGCCGTCCTGGTTGACCGCACTCCCCCGCAGGATCGCCAGCACGGGATGGCCGAGCCGGCGCGCGTCCGACAGCCGCTCCACCACCAGCGTTCCGACGCCCTCGCCCCAGCCGGTGCCGTCGGTGGACGCGGCGAAGGACTTGCAGCGCCCGTCCCTGGCGAGGCCGCGCTGCCGGCTGAACTCGATGAAGGTCTCCGGCGTCGCCATGACCGTGACGCCGCCGGCCAGCGCGAGGGAGCATTCCCCCGCCCGGAGCGCCTGCGCGGCCAGGTGCAGCGCCACCAGCGAGGAGGAGCAGGCGGTGTCGACCGAGATGGCCGGCCCTTCGAGGCCGAGGGCGTAGGCGATGCGGCCGGAGACGATGGCGCCCGTGCTGTTGTTGAAGGTGTAGTCGTGGTACATCACCCCGGCGAACACGCCCGTGGAGCTGCCCTTGAGGGTGGTCGGGTCGATCCCGGCCCGCTCCAGCGCCTCCCACGACGCCTCCAGCAGCAGCCGCTGCTGCGGGTCGATCGTCAGCGCCTCGTTCGGGCTGATCCCGAAGAACCCGGCGTCGAAGTCGCCCGCGTCGTAAAGGAATCCGCCCTGGTCGGTGTAGGTGGTCTCGGGGCGCAGTCCTTCGGGGTCGTAGATGCGCTCCAGGTTCCAGCCGCGGTCGTCGGGGAACGCCGAGATACCGTCGGCGCCTTCGGAGACCAGCCGCCACAGGTCGTCGGGGGACTCGACGCCGCCCGGATAGCGGCAGGCCATCCCGACGATCGCGATCGGCTCGTCGCTCGTGGCGGCCCTGGCGACCGGCACTGCCTCCTCGGCGCCGGACCCCAGCAGTTCGTCGTGCAGGAACCTGGCCAGGACGGGCGGGGCCGGGTGGTCGAAGACGAGCGTCGCGGGCAGCCGCAGCCCGGTGACCTCGGCGAGGCCGTTGCGGAGCTCCACCGCCGACAGAGAGTCGAAACCGAGGTCGCGGAACGCCCGGTCCTCGATCGCGTCCGCGCCGGCGTGGCCGAGGATCGTCGCGGCCAGGTCGCGGACCAGGTCGAGCAGCGCCTCCTCACGGTCCTGGACGGGCAGCGCCGTGAGCTGCTCGCGGAACCGGGAGGCGGCGGCCGACCGCGCTCCGGCCGAGCGGCGGGACGGGCCCCGCACCAGGCCCCGCAGGACGGCCGGCACGTCGGCCGTGTCCTGTCCCCGCAGATCGAGCCGCATCGGCACCAGCAGCGGTTCGGCATGGCCGATCGCGGCGTCGAACAGGGCCAGTCCCTGTTCCGGTGTGAGCCCGGTCGTGCCGGTGCGCTGCCGGTCGGCGTCGCTGAGGTCGGCGCCCATGCCGGTGCCGGTGTCCCACAGGCCCCAGGCGAGAGCCTGGGCCGGCAGGCCGAGGGCGCGGCGGTGGTAGGCGAGGGCGTCGAGGTAGGCGTTGGCGGCGGCGTAGCTGCCCTGTCCAGGAGAGCCGACCACACCGGCCGCGGAGGAGAACAGCACGAACGCGGCCAGGTCCATGCCGAGCGTCAGGTCGTGCAGGTTCCGGGCCGCCTCGGCCTTCGGCCGCAGCACCCGCTCCAAGCGCTCCGCGGTGAGCGAGGAGATGACCCCGTCGTCCAGGACGCCCGCGGCATGGATCACCGCGCCGAGCCGGCGCCCTTCGAGCAGGTCGGCGAGGGCCGCGCGGTCGGCGGCGTCGCACGCCACCGCCTCGACGGCCGCGCCCAGGCCGGTCAGCTCGGCGACCAGCTCGGCCGCGCCCGGAGCCTTCAGACCGCGCCGGCCGACGAGCACCAGTTCCCGCGCTCCGTGCGCCGTCACCAGATGGCGGGCCAGCAGCCCGCCGAGGGTGCCCAGCCCGCCGGTGATGAGGACGGGACCGGTGCCGAACGCGGGTGCGTCCACGGGGTCCCCCGCCGGGCGGGCCCGGGTGAGGCGCGGCACGAGAACGGTGCCGTCCCGCACGACGACCTGCGGTTCCGCGGCGGCGACGGCCGCCGCCAGCGCCGCGGGCCCGTCGAGGTCGGCGAGCAAGATCCGGCCCGGATCCTCCGACTGGGCGCTGCGGACCAGGCCCCACACGGCGGCCGCCGCCGGATCGACCGGGTCCGCGCCGAGGGGCCCCATCGCGCCCGACGTCGCCACGACGAGCGTCGCGTCGGCGTACCGGTCGCCGCCGAGCCAGTCCTGGACGATCCCGAGCGCCGCCGCGGCGTCGGCGGGACGGGCCACCACCACCGCGGGCACCGGGCCGTCCGCCGGAAGGCCGGCCCACTCCGCCGCCGTGATCTCGGCCGGGGTGACGGGGACGGGCGTCCACTGGAGCCGGAAGAGCGCCTCGTTCACGATCGGCCGGGACAAGGCCTCCTCGGCGGCGGCGAGCGGCCGCACCGTCAGGGAGCTCACCGAGGCGACCGGTGCCCCGTCGGCGCCCGCCGCGTCGAGCGCCACGACGCCGTCGCGGAGCGGGCGGATCCGCAAGCGGAGCTCCGCCGCACCGGAGGCGTGCAGCTCGATGCCCGACCAGGCGAACGGCAGCGCCGGCTCCTCGCCCCGCTCGGCGGCCGTCAGCGCGATCGCGTGCAGGCCCGCGTCGAGCAGCGCCGGGTGCAGGCCGAAGGCGTCGGCCTCGGCGCCGTCCGGC
The DNA here is from genome assembly GCF_009604375.1 of Actinomadura macrotermitis. Lineage (GTDB taxonomy): Bacteria > Actinomycetota > Actinomycetes > Streptosporangiales > Streptosporangiaceae > Spirillospora > Spirillospora macrotermitis. The sequence goes on along the minus strand of NZ_WEGH01000007.1, from coordinate 131,108 downwards.
AGGACGGCCTCCGCGAAGATCTCGCCGCCGGAACGCCAGGCCGCCTTCAGCCCCTGGAAGACCGGGCCGTAGGCGAGGCCGCCTTCCGCCAGTCCGGGGTAGAGGCCGCCGAGCGGGATCGGCTCGGCGCCCGCCGGCGGCCAGGGGCCGGTCCCGGCGGCCGGGGCCGCCGCTCCGCGGGTCAGGGAGCCGGCGGCGTGCCGGGTCCACGGAAGGTCGGGGGCGTCGTCGACGCGCGAGAACACCTCGACGGTGCGGTGCGGGCCGTCCTGCGGGCCGACGACGACCTGGACGGCGACGCCGCCGCGCTCGGGCAGCACCAGCGGCGCCTCCAGGGTCAGTTCCTCGATCCGCGGCAGGCCGACCTGGTCGCCCGCGCGGACGGCGAGTTCCACGAACCCGGTGCCGGGGAAGATCACCGTGCCGGCGACGACATGGTCGGCGAGCCAGGGCTGGGCGGCCGCCGAGAGGCGTCCGGTCAGTACGACGCCGCCGGTTCCGGCGAGGGCCACGGCGGCGCCGAGCAGCGGATGGCCGGCGTCGTCCAGGCCGATCGAGACCGGGTCGCCGCTCGCGGCGGAGTCCGTCAGCCAGTAGTGCTGCCGGTCGAAGGCGTAGGTGGGCAGGTCGACGCGGGTGCCGGCGAGCATCCGCGCCCAGCCGACCGGGACGCCCACGCTGTGCAGCCGCGCCAGGGCCGCCAGCACGGAGCGCGCCTCGGGCCGTCCCTTGCGCAGGGTCGCCGCCAGGACCGCGTCAGTGGACTCGACGCTCTGCTGGGCGAGGCCGGTCAGGACCCCGTCGGGGCCGATCTCCAGGTAGCGGGTGACGCCCTCGCCCTCCAGATAGCGGATGCCGTCGGCGAACCGGACCGCCTCCCGGACGTGCCGCACCCAGTACTCGGCGGACGCCACGTCGGCCACGCCGCCGGACACGTTCGACACGACGGGAATCCGCGGCGCCAGGAACTCCAGCCCCTCGACCACCTGCCGGAACTCCGCCAGCATCGGCTCCATCAGCGGCGAATGGAACGCATGCGACACCTTGAGCCGCGACGACTTGCGGCCCCGCCCGGAGAAGACCTCCACGACCTCCGCCACGGCCGCCTCCTCACCGGAGACCACCACCGACGCGGGCCCGTTGACGGCCGCGATCCCCACCCCGCCGGTGAGCAGCGGCAGCACCTCCTCCTCGGACGCCTCGACCGCGACCATCGCCCCGCCCGAAGGCAGCCCCTGCATCAGCCGGCCACGAGCCGCCACCAGACGGCAAGCGTCCGCCAGCGAGAGGATCCCGGCTGCGTGGGCGGCGCCGATCTCACCGATCGAATGCCCCGCCACGAAATCGGGGCGGACACCCCACGACTCCAGCAGCCGGTACAGGGCCACCTCGAACGCGAACAGTCCGGTCTGGGTGAACACCGTCTGGTTCAGGGCCTCCTCATCACCCCACACCACTTCCCGCAGCGGCCGCTCCAGCAGCCCGTCCAGCTCCGCACACACCGCATCGAAAGCCTCAGCGAACACCGGGAACGCCTCATACAGCTCCCGCCCCATGCCCGGCCGCTGGCTGCCCTGACCGGAGAACAGGAACGCCAGCCGGCCGAGGACGGCCCGCCCCGCGAAGACCGCCGCCGAGCGCTCGCCCGCGGCGAGCGCCGCCAGGCCCGCCAGGAGTTCCTCGCGGTCAACGCCGACGACCACACCGCGGTGTTCGAGCACCGACCGGCCGGTCGCCAGCGAGAACGCCACGTCGGCCGGGTCCAGGTCCGGCCGCTCCTCGACATGGGAGCGCAGGCGGGCGGCCTGCGCGGCCAGCGCCTCCCGGGTCCTCCCCGACACGAGCCACGGCACCGCTCCCCCGGGGACGGCGGCGGGCGCGGCGGGCTCCTCCCCCGGCACGTACTCGATGATCACGTGGGCGTTGGTGCCGCTGATCCCGAACGACGACACCCCGGCCCGGCGCGGACGCCCGGTCTCCGGCCACGGGTGCTCCTCGGTGAGCAGGCGGACGTCACCGGCGGTCCAGTCGACCTGCGGGGTCGGCTCGTCCACGTTCAGCGTCCTGGGCAGCACCCCGTGCCGCATCGCCTCGATCATCTTGATGACGCTCGCCGCGCCGGCCGCCGCCTGGGCGTGCCCGATGTTCGACTTCACCGACCCCAGCCACAGTGGACGCCCCTCGGGACGGTCCTGCCCGTAGGTCGCCAGCAGCGCCTGCGCCTCGATCGGATCGCCCAGCATCGTTCCGGTGCCGTGCGCGTCGACCGCGTCGACCTCCGCCGCGGTCAGCCCGGCCACCGCGAGGGCCTGCCGGATCACCCGCCGCTGCGACGGCCCGTTCGGGGCGGTCAGGCCGTTGGACGCGCCGTCCTGGTTGACCGCGCTGCCCCGCACGATCGCGTGCACCTTGTGGCCGTTGCGGACGGCGTCCGACAGGCGTTCGACGAGCAGCACGCCGACGCCCTCGCCCCAGGCGGTCCCGTCGGCGCCGGCCGCGAACGCCTTCACCCGGCCGTCGCGGGCCAGGCCGCGCTGCCGGCTGAACTCCACGAACGTCTCCGGCGTCGACATCACCACGACACCGCCGGCCAGCGCCAGCGAGCACTCCCCCGACCGCAGCGCCTGCGCGGCCAGGTGCAACGCCACCAGCGACGACGAACACGCGGTGTCGATCATGATGGAGGGGCCTTCGAATCCGAAGGTGTAGGAGACCCGGCCCGCGAGCAGGGCCCCGGTGCTGCTGCTGTGCGCGTAGTCGTGGTAGGTCATGCCGGCGAACACGCCGGTGGCGCTGCCGCGCAGGGTCGCGGGGTCGATGCCGGCCCGCTCCAGCGCCTCCCACGACACCTCCAGCAGCAGCCGCTGCTGCGGGTCCATGAGCAGGGCCTCGTTGGGGCTGATGCCGAAGAACCCGGCGTCGAAGCGGGCCGCGTCGTAGAGGAAGCCGCCCTGGTCGACGTAGCTGGTGTCGGGGCGGGTCTCGGTGGGGTCGTAGATCCGGTCGGCGTCCCAGCCCCGGTCGCCGGGGAAGCCCGCGATGCCCTCCCGGCCCTCGGCGACCAGCCGCCACAGGTCCTCCGGCGATCCGACGCCGCCGGGATAGCGGCACGCCATGCCGACGATCACGATCGGGTCGTCGTCCAGGGCCGCGACCGGCAGCACCGCGCCGTCGTCGACGGCGCCCGCCAGCTCGTCCAGGAGATGCCCGGCGAGCACGGCCGGCGTCGGATAGTCGAACACCAGGGTGGCCGGCAGGCGCAGGCCGGTCGCCTCGGCGACGCCGTTGCGCAGCTCGACGGCGGCGAGGGAGTCCACGCCCAGCTCGCGGAACGCCCGGTCCGGCTCGATGTCCTCGCCCCTGGCGTAGCCGAGGACGGCGGCCGCCTGACGGCGCACGATGGCCAGCAGCGCGCCGGACCACTCGGTCTCCGGCAGCCCCGCCAGCAGGCTCCGCAGCGCCGCCGACCCGGCCGAGGCGTCGGCCGCGCGCCGCCTCGTCGCCGGGACCAGCGCGTGGAAGATCTCCGGGAGCTGCTCCTCGGCGCGCAGGCCCGCGAGGTCCAGCCGGATCGGGACCACGGCGGGCAGGCCGGTGCGGCCCGCCGCGTCGAACACCTCAAGGCCCTGCTCGGGCGGCATGGCGAGCATGCCGCCGCGCGAGTGCCGGGCGCGGTCGGCACCGCCGAGCGCGCCCGCCATGCCGCCGTCCAGGTCCCACAGGCCCCAGGCGAGGGCCTGCGCGGGCAGACCGGCCGCACGGCGGTGGACGGCGAGCGCGTCCAGGTAGGCGTTGGCGGCGGCGTAGTTGCCCTGGCCCGGCGCGCCGATCACGCCGGCGGCGGAGGAGAACATCACGAACGCCGTCAGGTCCATGTCCCTGGTCAGCTCGTGCAGGTTCCAGGCGGCGTCGGTCTTCGGGCGCATCACGGCCTCGAGCCGCTCCGGAGTCAGCGACGCCAGGACGCCGTCGTCCAGGACGCCCGCGATGTGCAGGACCCCGCCGAGCCGGCGGCCCGCCAGCAGCGCGGCCACGGCTTCGCCGTCGGCGACGTCGCAGGCCGCCACCTCCACCCGCGCGCCCAGCCCGGCCAGCTCCTCGGCCAGGTCGGCGGCGCCCGGGGTGGCGAGGCCGCGGCGGCCGGTCAGCAGCAGCTCCCGCACCCCGTGGACGGTGACGAGGTGGCGGGCCAGCAGCCCGCCCAGCGCGCCGAGCGCACCGGTGATCAGGACGGGTCCGGTGAACACCGTGACGGGGCGGGGTTCGTCCGGGTCGATCGCGACCCGGCTCATCCGGGGCGCGTGGAGGCGTCCGCCGCGGACCGCGAGATGCGGTTCGCCGGTGGCCAGCGCGGCGGGGACGGCCGACAGGTCCGCCGGGTCCTCGACATCGATCAGGACGACGCGTCCCGGCTCCTCCATCTGGGCGCTGCGGACCAGGCCGGCGACGGCCGCCCCGGCGAGGTCGGTGACGTCGCCGGCGGGCACGGCGACCGCGCCGGACGTCACCACGGCGAGCGTCGCGGCGGCGTGGCGGTCGTCGGCGAGCCACTCCTGGACGACGGCCATGGCCCGCTCGGCGGCGGCCCGCGCCTCCGGCCCCGTCGTGCCGGGCGGGGAGGCGAACACCACGGCCGCCGGGACGTCCGCGCCGGCTTCGCGTTCGTCCCAGGCGACCGGCGCCGGCCCGGTGGTCTCCGGAGCGGTGACGGGCACCCACCTGACCCGGTACAGGGACTCGTGGCGGGGCGCCCGGGAGAGCCGGTCGCGGACCTCGGCGACCGGCGCGGCGGCCAGGGACCCGGCCGACAGCACGGGCCTGCCGGCGGAGTCGGCGGCGGCCGCCTCCAGCAGGCCGTCCCCGATCGGGCGGAGCCGGATCCGCAGGGCCGCGGCGCCCGCGGCGTGCAGCTCCACTCCGGACCAGGCGACCGGGACGGCCGCCGTTCCCACCCCGGTCAGCGCGACGGACTGGAGGACGCCGTCGAGGAGGGCAGGGTGCAGCCCGTAGGAGCCGGGCGCGGTCCCTTCGGGCAGGGCCGCCTCGGCGAACACCTCCTCGCCGGACCGCCACGCCGCCCGCAGCACCCGGAAGACGGGCCCGTGGTCGAGGCCTTCTTCGGCGAAACGCTCGTACAGCCCCGCCAGGTCGACCGGTTCCGCTCCGGGCGGCGGCCAGGCCGCGAGACCGGATGCGTCGGCTTCGGCCCGGACGGCGCCCAGCGCGCCGGTCGCATGCCGGACCCACGGCAGGTCGGGGGCGTCCTCACCCCGCGAATGGATCTCCACGGGGCGGCGGCCGTCGGCGCCGGGGGCTCCGACGAGCACCTGGAGGACGATGCCGCCCCGCTCGGGCAGCGGGAGAGGCGCCTCGAGGGTGAGTTCCTCGATCCGGGACAGGCCGATCTCGTCGCCGGCGCGGACGGCCAGGTCGACGAAGGCGGCGCCGGGGAACACCGGGGTGCCGTCGATGGCGTGGTCGGCGGTCCAGGGGTGGGTTCCGGCGGTGAGACGGCCGGTGAGGACCAGTTCACCGGAGGCCGCCATCGTGACGGCCGCGCCGAGCAGCGGGTGGTCGGGGGCGCTCAGGCCGACCGCCGACAGGTCGCCGGTGCCGGCGCCCGACGGCAGCCAGTAGGTCTGCCGTTCGAAGGGGTAGGTCGGCAGGTCCACCCGGTGGGCGTCCCGGCCGGCGAAGAACGCCTCCCAGGCGACCGGGACCCCGTTCACGTGCAGTCCCGCGACCGCGGACAGCAGGGATCGCACCTCGGGCCGGTCCTTGCGGGACGCCGCCACGAGGACGGCCTTCGCCGACTCCACCGACGCGGCCGCCATCGCGGTCAGCACCCCGTCGGGACCGATCTCCAGGAAGCGGGACGCCCCGGCCGCCTCCAGTGCCCGCACCCCGTCGGCGAACCGGACCGCCTCACGGACGTGCCGCACCCAGTGGTCGGCGGAGGCCAGCTGCTCGGTGGAGGCGGCCCCGCCCGTCAGCGTCGACACCAGGCGGATCGTCGGCTGCCCGTAGGACAGCCCCTCGGCGACCTGCCGGAACTCCGCCAGCATCGGCTCCATCAGCGGCGAATGGAACGCGTGCGACACCTTGAGCCGCGAGGTCTTGCGGCCCCGTTCGGCGAAGGCCTCGACGATCTTCGCGACGGCGCCCTCGGCGCCGGACACGACGACCGCGTCGGGCCCGTTCACGGCGGCGATCCCGATCTCGCCGGTGAGCAGCGGCAGCACCTCGGCCTCCGCAGCCTGGATCGCGGCCATCGCCCCGCCGGCGGGAAGCGCCTGCATCAGCCGGCCGCGCGCCGCGACCAGGCGGGCGGCGTCCCGCAGCGGCAGAAGCCCCGCCACATGCGCCGCGCCGATCTCGCCGATCGAATGGCCCGCCACGAAATCGGGGCGGACACCCCAGGACTCCAGCAGCCGGTACAGGGCCACCTCGAACGCGAACAGTCCGGTCTGGGTGTAGACCGTCTGGTTCAGGGCCTCCTCATCACCCCACACCACTTCCCGCAACGGCCGCTCCAACAGGCCGTCCAGCTCCGCACACACCGCCTCGAAAGCCTCCGCGAACACCGGAAACGCCTCATACAGCTCCCGCCCCATGCCCGGCCGCTGGCTGCCCTGACCGGAGAAGACGAACGCGAGCCGCCCCGCCCCCGCCTTGCCGGAGATGGCGGACGCCGAACGGCCGCCGTCCGCGAGCACGGCGAGACCGTCCAGCAGCTCGGCCCGGCCCTCGCCGACCACGACCGCCCGGTGTTCGAGCGCCGCGCGCCCCGCCGCCAGGGAGAAGCCCACCGACGCCGGGTCGAGATCGGGGTCGGCCGCGACATGGGCGTGCAGCCTGCGCGCCTGCGCGGCCAGCGCCTCCGGCGTCTTCCCGGACACCGGCCACGGCACGGCACCGGTCGAGGAGACCTCGGGGACCGGTTCCGCCACCGGCTGCTCGATGATCACGTGGGCGTTGGTGCCGCTGATCCCGAAGGAGGAGATCCCGGCCCGCCGCGGGCGCCCGTCCCGCGGCCACTCCCGCGCCTCGGTCAGCAGCCGGACGTTCCCCATCGACCAGTCGACCTGGTGGGTCGGCTCGTCGACGTGCAGCGTCTTGGGCAGCACGCCGTGCCGCATCGCCTGCACCATCTTGATGATCCCGGCGACGCCGGCCGCGGCCTGGGTGTGCCCGATGTTGGACTTGATCGAGCCCAGCCACAGCGGGGAGTCCTCGGGACGATCCTGGCCGTAGGTCGCCAGCAGCGCCTGCGCCTCGATCGGGTCGCCCAGCGTCGTCCCGGTGCCATGCGCCTCGACGGCGTCCACGTCGGCGACCGTAAGGCCCGCGTTGGCCAGCGCCGCGCGGATCACCCGGCGCTGCGACGGCCCGTTCGGCGCGGTCAGGCCGTTGGACGCGCCATCCTGGTTGACCGCGCTCCCCCGCAGGATCGCCAGCACAGGATGGCCGAGCCGGCGGGCGTCCGACAGCCGCTCCACCACCAGGACGCCGACACCCTCGCCCCAGGCGGTGCCGTCGGCCGCCGCCGCGAACGGCTTGGGCCGGCCGTCGGGGGCGAGGTTGCCCTGCGTGCTGAACTCGACGAACGTGTCCGGGGTCGCCATCACGACGACGCCCCCGGCGAGGGCCAGCGAGCACTCCCCCGACCGCAGCGCCTGCGCGGCCAGGTGCAGCGCCACCAGCGAGGAGGAGCAGGCGGTGTCGACCGTCAGCGCCGGGCCCTCCAGGCCGAGGGCGTAGGAGACCCGGCCCGCGACGATCGATCCGGTGTTCGTGTTGTAGGCGTAGTCGTGGTAGGTCAGCCCGGCGAACACGCCGGCCGAGCCGCCCTTCAACGAGTGCGGGTCGATCCCGGCCCGCTCCAGCGCCTCCCACGACGCCTCCAGCAGCAGCCGCTGCTGCGGGTCGATGACCAGCGCCTCGTTCGGGCTGATCCCGAAGAACCCGGCGTCGAAGTCGCCCGCGTCGTGCAGGAAGCCGCCTTCCCGCGTGTAGGTCTTGCCGGGCCGGCCGGGCTCGGGGTCGTAGATCCCGTCGGTGTCCCAGGACCGGCCGGCGGGGAACCCGGTGATGCCTTCGCCGCCCTCGGCGACCAGCCGCCACAGGTCCTCGGGCGACGCGACGCCGCCCGGGTAGCGGCACGCCATGCCGACGATCACGATCGGGTCGTCGTCGGCCCTGGCGACGGTCCGCGCCGGCCCGTCGTCGGCGGCGCCGAGCAGCTCGTCGGCGAGGAATCCGGCCAGGACGACCGGCGTCGGATAGTCGAAGACCAGCGTGGCGGGCAGCCGCAGCCCGGTCGCGGCCGTCATCACGTTGCGGTACTCGACGGCCGACAGCGAGTCGAACCCGAGGTCGCGGAAGGCACGGGCCGGGTCGATCCCGTCGGTTCCGGCATGGCCGAGGACGGCGGCGGCCTGGACCCGCACGATCTCTAGCAGCAGGTCGGCGCGTTCGGGTTCGGTGCGGCGGGCCAGCTGCTCCCTGAGTTCCGAGGTGGCGCCGGAGCCGGACTCGGCGTGCCGCCGGCCGGTGCCGCGGACGAGGTCGCGCAGCAGGTCGGGGACGTCGGCGGCGCGCAGCCCGGCCAGGTCGAGGCGGACCGGCACGAGCAGCGGCCGGTCGACGCCGGTGGCGGTGTCGAACAGGGCGAGGACCTCTTCGGTGGAGAGCGTCCCGCCGATCCGGTGCCGGGCGCCGCTCGGGTCGCCCGCCCATGGGCCCCAGGCCAGCGACCGGGCCGGCAGCCCCCGCGCCCTGCGGTGCGCGGCGAGGGCGTCGAGGCAGGAGGCGGCGGCCGCGTGCGCGCCCTGCGCCGGAGCGCCCAGGACACCGGCGGCCGAGGACAGGAGCACGAACGCCGACAGGTCCATGCCGAGCGTCAGTTCGTGCAGGTTCCACGCCGGGTCCGCGTCGGCGCGCAGGACCGCGGCGACCCGCTCCGGGGTGAGCGAGGAGAGGACGCCGTCGTCCAGGTGGTGCGCGGTGTGGACGACGGCGCCCAGGCTCCGGCCGTCCAGGAGGGCCGCGAGCGCGGCGCGGTCGGCGGTGTCGCAGGCGGCGGTCTCCACCCGCGCGCCGAGCGCGGTCAGCTCGGCCGCCAGACCGGCGAGGACGTCGGTGCCGGGGGCGGTCAGCAACAGGTCGCGGACGCCGCGTCCGGCGACGAGATGGCGGGCCAGTGCGGCGGTCCTGGCATCCTGCGCGCCCGTCACGAGGACGACGCCCGTGATGGCGTCGGGCTCGGCCGCCGCGCCGCGGGGGATCCTGGTCAGGCGGGGAGCGTGGACGACGCCGTCACGGATCATGACCTGGGGTTCGGCGACGGCCAGGGCCAGGTGGGCCGTTTCGGGATCGTCGACGTCGGCGAGGACGATGCGTCCGGGGTCCTCGGACTGGGCGGAGCGGACGAGGCCCCAGACCGCGGCGCCGGACGGGTCCGCGACGTCCTCGCCGTCCCGGGCGACGGCGCCCGAGGTGACCACGAGCAGGGCGGCGCCGTCGGAGCGTCCGCCGGACGACCAGGCGTGCAGGGCGTCGAGGGCCTCGTGGACGTCCGCGGGCCTGGCCGTCTCGACCCGTCCGGGAACGGGAGCGCCGGCGGGGACCGGGACCCAGTCGACGGCGAAGAGCGCGTCGTGGAAGCCGGTGCGGGCGGCGGCGAGCTCGGCGGTGGAGACCGCCCGGAGGGTGAGGGCCCGCACCGAGACGACGGGCCGGCCGGCCGGGTCCAGCGCTTCGAGGGACAGCTCGCCCTCGCCGCGCGGGGTGAGGAGGACGCGGAGGGCGCGGGCGCCCGAGGCGTGCAGTTCGACGCCCGACCAGTGCGCCGGCAGGACGGTGCCGTCGCCGGCGAGCGCGAGTCCCGCGCCGAGCAGCGCCGGGTGCAGGCCGAAGGCGTCCGCGTCGGCCGAGGCGGGAAGCTCCACCTCGGCGAGCAGGGTGTCGCCGTGCCGCCAAGCGGCGCGCAGCCCCTGGAAGACGGGGCCGTATTCGAGGCCGGCGGCCGCCAGGTCGTCGTACAGGCCGGTGACGGACAGCGGTTCGGCGCCGGCCGGCGGCCAGGCCGCGCCGGCGGGCTCGCCGGCGCGGGGCGCGGCGGCCGTGAGCGTGCCGGCGGCGTGGCGCGTCCAGGGCAGGTCGGGGTCGTCGCCGGGACGCGAGTAGATCTCGACGGTGCGGCCGGCCGTGCCGCCGGCGCCCACGACGACCTGGACGGCGACGCCGCCGCGCGCGGGCAGCACCAGCGGCGCCTCGACCTCCAGGTCGGCGACCTGGGGAAGGCCGACCTCGTCGCCCGCCCGGACGGCCAGCTCCACCAGTCCCGCGCCGGGGAAGACGATGGACCCGCCGATGACGTGCTCGGCGAGCCACGGATGGGTGTCGACCGACAGCCGTCCGGTGAGGACCACGCCCTCGGTTCCGGCCAGCATGACGGCCGCGCCCAGCAGCGGATGTCCGGGGACGCCGAGCCCGAAGGAGACGGGGTCGCCGCCGGCGGAGGGGCCGGCCAGCCAGTAGTTCTCGCGGTCGAAGGCGTAGGTGGGCAGGTCGACCCGGCGCCGGCCCGCGCCGCCGTAGAAGGCGGTCCAGTCGACCGGAACGCCGGAGGCGTGCAGGCGCCCGGCGGCCAGCAGCAGGGTGCCGGGCTCGGCGCGGTCCCGGCGGCCGGAGGCGGCCAGGACCGCGTCCTCGGACTCGACGTTCTGCTGGGCGAGGCCGGTCAGGACCCCGTCGGGGCCGATCTCCAGGAAGCGGGTGACGCCCTCGCCCTCCAGATAGCGGATGCCGTCAGCGAACCGGACCGCCTCCCGGACGTGCCGCACCCAGTAGTCCGCGTCGGCCGCGTCGAGGAGCCCGCCGGTCACGTTCGACACGACGGGAATGCGCGGCGCCCGGAACTCCAGCCCCTCTGCCACCTGCCGGAACTCCGCCAGCATCGGCTCCATCAACGGCGAATGGAACGCATGCGACACCTTCAGCCGCGAGGACTTACGGCCCTGTTCGGTGAACACGGCGACGAGCTTCGCGACGGCCGCCTCCTCCCCGGAGACCACCACCGATGCGGGCCCGTTCACGGCCGCGATCCCGACCTCACCGGCGAGCAGCGGCAGCACCTCGGCCTCCGTCGCCTGGACAGCGACCATCGCGCCCCCGGAAGGCAGCGCCTGCATCAGCCGGCCCCGCGCCGCGACCAAACGGGCCGCGTCGGCAAGGGAGAACACCCCGGCCACATGAGCAGCCGCGATCTCCCCGATCGAATGCCCCGCCACAAAATCCGGACGGATCCCCCACGACTCCACCAGGCGATACAGAGCCACCTCGAACGCGAACAACCCCGCCTGGGCGTGAACCGTCTGGTTCAGCGCCTCCTCATCACCCCACACCACCTCACGCAGCGGCCGCTCCAGTAACCCGTCCAGCTCCGCGCAGACCGCATCGAAAGCCTCCGCGAACACCGGAAACGCCTCATACAGCTCCCGCCCCATGCCCGGCCGCTGGCTGCCCTGACCGGAGAACAGGAACGCCGGCCTCCCGGCGGAGTCGGCCTTCCCGCGGACGACGTTGGCCGCCGGGACGCCCTCCGCCAAGGCGGCCAGGCCGCGCAGCAGCCCGTCCCTGTCCTCGCCGACCACGACGCCGCGGTGTTCCAGCGCCGCCCGCCCGGACGCGAGCGAGAACCCCACGTCGGAAAGGTCGAGGCCGGGGCGTTCGGTCAGGAAGGCGTGCAGCCGCCCCGCCTGGGCGGCCAAGGTCTCCGGGGTGCGGCCGGACACGACCCACGGCAGCGCCCCGCCGGCCGGACCCGCCGTGGCGGGGGCCTCCTCCGCCGGAGCCTCCTCGATGATCACGTGCGCGTTGGTGCCGCTGATGCCGAACGACGACACCCCGGCCCGGCGCGGCCGTTCCCCCTCCGGCCAGGCGCGCGCCTCGGTGAGCAGCCGCACGTTCCCGGTCGTCCAGTCCGCCTGCGGGGTCGGCTCGTCGACGTGCAGCGTCTTGGGGAGCACGCCGTTGCGCAGCGCCTCGACCATCTTGATGACGCTCGCCACCCCGGCCGCCGCCTGGGCGTGCCCGATGTTCGACTTCACCGAGCCGAGCCACAACGGGGCGTCGTCCGGGCGGCCCTGGCCGTAGGTCGCGAGCAGCGCCTGCGCCTCGATCGGGTCGCCCAGGGTCGTGCCCGTGCCGTGCGCCTCGACCGCGTCGACGTCGGCGAACGACAGGCCCGCGCCGGCGAGCGCCGCGCGGATCACCCGGCGCTGCGACGGCCCGTTCGGCGCGGTCAGGCCGTTGGACGCGCCGTCCTGGTTGACCGCGCTGCCCCGCACCACCGCGAGCACCGGGTGGCCGAGCCGCCGCGCGTCCGACAGCCGCTCGACGACGAGCATGCCGACGCCCTCGCCCCAGCCGGTCCCGTCGGCCGCGGCGGCGAACGCCTTCACCCGGCCGTCGGGGGCGAGCCCGCGCTGCCTGCTGAACTCCACGAACGTGCCGGGCGTCGCCATGACGGTCACACCGCCGGCCAGCGCCAGCGAGCACTCGCCCGCCCGCAGCGACCTGACCGCCCAGTGCAGCGCCACCAGCGACGACGAGCACGCGGTGTCGACGGTGATCGCCGGTCCCTCGAACCCGAAGGAGTAGGCGACCCGGCCCGAGACCAGCGCTCCGGTCGTCGTGCTGTCGGGGTAGTCGTGGTAGACGAGCCCCGCGAACACCCCGGTGGGGCTGCCCTTCAGCGCCGAAGGGTCGATGCCGGCCCGCTCCAGCGCTTCCCACGACACCTCCAGCAGCAGCCGCTGCTGCGGGTCGGTGATGAGGGCCTCGTTCGGGCTGATCCCGAAGTGGGCGGCGTCGAACGCGCCCGCGTCGTAGAGGAAGCCGCCCTCCCGCACATAGCTGGTGCCGGGACGGCTCGACTCGGGGTCGTACAGTCCGGGGTCCCAGCCGCGGTCGGCCGGGAACTCCCCGACGGCGTCGACCCCGCCGGCCACCAGGTCCCACAGCTTCGCCGGGCTGTCGGCGCCGCCGGGGAACCGGCACGCCATCCCGACGATCGCGATGGGCTCGTGCTCCCGCTCCTCGACCTCCCGAAGGCGCCGCCGGGTGATCTGCAACTCGGCCGTGGCCCGCTTCAGATAGTCGCGGAGCCTGTCATCAGTCGCCATCGAAAAAGTCACTCCAATACCGGGGTCGTCGCAGAGCTGGTGCGAGGCGGCGCTAGGAAAGTCCCAGCTCCCTTTCGAGGACCTCGAAGAGTTCGCCGTCGGTCGCCGACTCGAGGTCGGCCACGGGGTCCTCCGACGGAACGGGTCCCGACGGGTCGCGCCATCTGCGCAGGAGCGCTTCCAGGCGGGCGGTGACCAGTGCGCGGGTGGCGTCCTCTGGAGCAAGGGCGCTGAAGGAGGCTTCGAGCCGGTCGACCTCGCCGATCAGCCGCTGCGCCTCGTCGGCACCGTCGGCGGAGTCCAGCGACTCCGCGAGGTGGCGGGCGACCGCGCGGGCCGTCGGATGGTCGAAGACCAGGGTGCTCGGCAGCCGCAGGCCGCTCTCGCCGTTGAGGGCGTTGCGCAGCTCGACCGCGGTGAGCGAGGTGAAGCCCAGCTCGTTGAACGCCCGGTCCGGGTCGACCGCGGCGCCGCCGCCGTGGCCGAGGACCCGGGCGACCTGGGCGCGTACCAGCTCCAGCAGGATCCGGTCGCGGTCGGGTCCGGAGAGCCCGGCCAGCTTGCGCAGCAGGGCCGAGCCGTCGCCGCCGGACCGGCGGGCCGGTACCCGGACCAGGCCGCGGAGCATCGCCTGCACCACCGGCTGGGTCCGCAGGACCGCGGGGTCGAGCCGGACCGCCACCGGGACGGGCTCGGCCCCGCCCAGCGCGGCGTCGAACAGGGCGAGGCCCTCCGCCGGTTCCAGCGCGGGCATCCCGGTGCGGCGCAGACGCTCCACGTCGGCTTCGCCGAGCCGGTCGGCCATACCGCCGACGTCGACCAGCGGCCCGAACGCCACGGACGTCCCGGGCAGGCCCTGCCCCTGACGGTGCCGGGCCAGCGCGTCGAGCCAGGCGTTGGCCGCCGAGTAGTTCGCCTGGCCGGGGCCGCCCAGAGTGCCGGCGACCGAGGAGAACAGCACGAACGCCGACAGGTCCATGCCGAGGGTCAGCTGGTGCAGATGCCAGGCGCCGTCGAGCTTGGGGCGCAGCACCCGGTCCATCCGGTCGGCGGTGAGCGAGGCGATGACGCCGTCGTCGAGCACGCCCGCCGAGTGGATCACCGCGGTGAGGCTCCGGCCCGCCAGCAGCCCGGCGACGGCCGCGCGGTCGGCGACGTCGCAGGCGGCGATCTCCACGTCGGCGCCCAGGGCGGCCAGCTCGGCGGCGAGTTCGGCCGCGCCGGGCGCGTCGAGACCGCGGCGGCTGGTGAGGAGCAGGCCGCGCACCCCGTGCCGGACGACCAGATGCCGGGCGACGAGCGCGCCCAGGCCGCTGGTGCCGCCGGTGATGAGCACCGTGCCGCCGGGCGCGAAGCCGGCCGGGGCGGGCTCGGCGGTGATCCTGCGCAGCCGGGAGACCTGGAGGGCGCCGCCGCGGACGGCGAGTTCGGGCTCATCGGAGGCCAGCGCGAGGTCCAGCGGGCCGGGGCCGCCGTCCCAGGCGATCAGGGCGAACCGGCCGGGGTTCTCGGCCTCGGCGGCCCGCAGCAGCCCCCAGACGGGCGCTTCGCCCAGGTCGCCGTCGCGGAGCACGACCGCGAGCTTCGCGGCGGCGAACCGGTCGTCGGCCAGCCACTCCCGGACGGTCTCCAGCATCGCGTTCACCGCCGCCCTGACCTGCTCGGGGGCGTCACCGGAGGGGGCGGGGCAGGGCAGCACCACCCGGTCGAAGCCGCCGTCGGCGAGCGCGGCCAGATCGGGGAAGAGCGGGGCGGCCAGGCCGAGGGGGTCGGCGCCGAGCACGGCCCAGCGGCCCTCGGCGGCCGGCGTCCGCGCGGCCGGAGCCCAGTCCACCCGGTACAGGTCGCGAGCCCCGCCCTCCGGCGGATCGAGGGAGAGTTCGCCGCGGGCCACCGAGGCGGCCGACAGCACGGGCAGGCCATCGCCGTCGGCGACGCTCAGCCGGATCGCGCCCTCGGGGCCGGCGTCGATCCTGACCCGGGCCGTGCCGGCGGCCGTGCCGTGCCGGGCCACCCCCGTCCAGGCGGTGGGCAGGAGCCGGCCGCCGTCCAGGTCGAGGGCGGCGGCGTGCAGGGCCGCGTCGAGCAGCGCCGGGTGGGCGCCGAAGCCGTCCGTCGCGGTCGACTCCTCCAGCACGATCTCGGCGAACAGGGTCGCGCCCGCGCGCCAGGCCGCGCGCAGGCCCTGCAGGGCGGGCCCGTAGCCGTGCCCCCGGGCCAGGAGCCGGTCGTAGGCGTCCTCGACGTCCACCGGGACGGCCCCCGCGGGCGGCCAGACCGGGAACTCGAAGGACGGCTCGGCGGCGTCGGGGGACAGGGTGCCGGTGGCGTGCGTGGTCCAGCCGTCCGCGCCGGTCCGGCGGGAGCGCACGCTATAGCGGCGGCGGCCCGCCTCGTCGGCGGCGCGCACCACGACCTGGACCGCGACGCTCCCCTCCTCGGGCAGGAGCAGCGGGCTATGCACGGCCAGGTCGGCGACGGCCGGCAGCCCGAACCGCTCGCCGGCGTGCAGCGCCAGTTCCACGAACGCGGCGGTCGGCAGCAGCGGAACGCCGAGCAGGTCGTGGTCGGCGAGCCACGGCTGCCGGTCGGCCGACAGGGAGCCCGTCAGCACGGCCCCGTCGCCGTCGGGCAGATCCAGGACGGCGTCGAGCAGCGGGTGGTCGGCGGCGGCGAGGCCGAGCGCGGCCGGGTCGCCCGCCGCGGCCGGCGCGGCCGCCCAGAACCGCTGCTTCTGGAAGGCGTAGGTCGGCAGGTCGACGCGGCCCGCCCCGGCGAAGACCGTCCCCCAGCGCACCGGCGTCCCGGCGGCGTGCAGCCGGCCAAGGCCGTCGAGCAGGGCGGTCCGCTCGGGGCGGTCGCGGCGCTGCAGCGGCACGAACCGGAGGCCGCCCGCGTCGGCGCTCTGCTGGGCGAGGGCCGCCAGCACCCCGTCGGGGCCGATCTCGGCGAACCGGGTCACCCCCGCCTCCGCCAGCGCCCGGACCCCGTCGGCGAACCGGACGGCCTCCCGGACGTGCCGCACCCAGTGGTCGGCCGAGCCCAGCTCCTCCGGAGCGGCCGGCGCGCCCGTCACGAGGGAGATCACCGGGAGGCCCGGGCGCCCGTAGGCCACGGACTCGGCGACCCGCCGGAACTCCGCCAGCATCGGGTCCATCAGCGCCGAGTGGAAGGCGTGCGAGACGCGCAGCCGGGTCGTCTTGCGGCCCTGCGCGGCGAAGACCTCCATGATCTTCGTGACGGCGGCGTCGTCGCCGGAGACCACGACCGACCGGGGGCCGTTCACCGCGGCGATGCCGGCCCCGCCGCCGAGCAGTGGAGCCGTCTCGGCCTCGGTGGCCTCGATGGCGGCCATCGCGCCGCCGGGCGGAAGGGCCTGCATGAGGCGGCCGCGGGCGGCGACGAGCCGGGCGGCGTCGGCCAGCGAGAACACCCCGGCGACGTGCGCCGCGGCGATCTCGCCGATCGAGTGCCCGGCCAGGTGGTCGGGGCGGACGCCCCACGACTCCACCAGCCGGTACAGCGCCACCTCGAACGCGAACAGGCCCGCCTGGGTGTAGACCGTCTGGTCCAGGGCGTCGGCGTCGTCCCAGGCGACCTCGCGCAGCGGCCGGTCCAGCAGCGGGTCCAGAGCGGCGCAGACCGCGTCGAAGGCCTCGGCGAACACCGGGTGCGCGGTGGACAGCTCCCGGCCCATTCCGGCCCGCTGGCTGCCCTGCCCGGAGAACAGGAAGGCCACGAGGCCCTCCTGGGCGGCGTCCACGGTCAGGCCGGGGGCGGGGTCTCCCGCGGCGAGCGCGGCCAGCCCGGCCAGCAGCCCGGCCGGCTCCTCCCCCACGATGACGGCGCGGTGCTCCAGGGCGGCGCGGCCGGTGGCCAGGGAGAAGGCGACGTCGGCCGGTTCGGCGGACGGGTCGAGCGCGTCCGCCAGGCGGGCCGCCTGCGCCCGCAGCGCGGCCGGGCTCTTGGCCGAAAGCGTCCACGCGACCGCGCCCGGCGGCACCGGGCCGCCGTCCTCGGCGGGCTCCTCGGCGGGCGGAGCCTCCTCGATGATCACGTGCGCGTTGGTGCCGCTCAGCCCGAACGACGACACCCCGGCCCGGCGCGGACGCCCCGTCTCCGGCCACGCCCGCTCCTCGGTGAGCAGCCGGACGTCGCCCTCGGTCCAGTCCACCTGCGGGGTCGGCTCGTCGGCGTGCAGGGTCCTGGGCAGCGCGCCGTGCCGGATCGCCTCGACCATCTTGATCACTCCGGCGACGCCGGCGGCGGCCTGGGTGTGCCCCAGGTTCGACTTGATCGAGCCCAGCCACAGCGGGAACCCCTCGGGGCGGTCCCGGCCGTAGGTCGCCAGCAGCGCCTGCGCCTCGATCGGGTCACCGAGCGCGGTGCCGGTGCCGTGGGCCTCGACGGCGTCGACCTGGTCGGCGGTCAGCCGGGCGTTGGCCAGCGCCGCCCGGATGACCCGCCGCTGGGACGGCCCGTTGGGCGCGGTCAGTCCGTTGGAGGCGCCGTCCTGGTTGAGTGCGCTGCCCCGGACGACGGCCAGCACCGGGTGGCCGAGGCGGCGGGCGTCGTCCAGCCGCTCCAGCAGCAGCACGCCCACGCCTTCGGAGCAGCCCATGCCGTCGGCGGACGCGGAGAACGCCTTGCACCGGCCGTCGGCCGCCAGACCGCGCTGGGTGTTGAAGTAGACGTACATGTCGGGCGTGCTCATGACGGTCACCCCGCCCGCCAGCGCGAGCGAGCACTCCCCCGAGCGCAGCGCCTGCGCGGCCAGGTGCAGCGCCACCAGCGACGACGAGCACGCGGTGTCGACGGTGACGGCCGGCCCCTCCAGGCCGAGGGTGTAGGCGACCCGGCCGGAGACGAGGCTGCCGCCGCTGCTGCTGTCGGCGTAGTCGTGGTACATCACCCCGGCGAAGACCCCCGTCGGGCTGCCCTTCAGGGAGGTCGGGTCGATGCCCGCCCGCTCCAGGGCCTCCCAGGACGCCTCCAGCAGCAGCCGCTGCTGCGGGTCGGTCTCGACGGCCTCGCGCGGCGAGATGCCGAAGAAGTCGGCGTCGAAGTCGGCGGCGTCGTAGAGGAAGCCGCCCTCGCGCGTCACGCTCTTGCCTGGCTTGCCGGGTTCGGGGTCGTAGAGCCCGGCGAGGTCCCAGCCGCGGTCGGCGGGGAACGGGGCCACCGCGTCCGTCCCGGCGGCCACCAGGCGCCACAGGTCCTCCGGAGTGGCGACGCCGCCCGGATAGCGGCACGCCATCCCCACGATGGCGATGGGGGCGAATTCCCGCTTTTCCTTCTCCGCGAGGCGCTTTCGCGCGTCCCGCAGATCCGCGGTCGCCCTCTTCAAATAGTCGAGAAGCTTTTCCTCGTTGCTCACAAAAGCCACCCCGGTCGAATGTCGCCACGCAAGACGATCACCATCAAGCTAGTTATCGGGAATGGGGCCACCAACCCCTAGCTCGCCCCTAGGTCTGGGCCTCAGCGGGACGACCAGGCGCCCGGTGGGCGG
Source organism: Actinomadura macrotermitis (assembly GCF_009604375.1). Taxonomy (GTDB): domain Bacteria; phylum Actinomycetota; class Actinomycetes; order Streptosporangiales; family Streptosporangiaceae; genus Spirillospora; species Spirillospora macrotermitis. The sequence goes on along the minus strand of NZ_WEGH01000007.1, from coordinate 112,409 downwards.
TAGCCGGCCGGTCGGCGCCAGCCCGCCGGCCGCGCCGGCGCGGGACGCGCCGCGGACTCCGCCCGTCCGCGCAGCAGCGCGAGGATCGCGACCGTCACGGCCGCCAGTTCCGCCGCGTCGGGGGCTCCGGCGACGACGCGCAGCAGCGGGCTCGCGCCGTCCGGTTCGGGTCCCGCCATCACATCGGGAGGTTTCCGTGCTTGCGGGACGGCAGGGCCGCTTCCTTGTGCCGGAGCGCGCCGAGCGCGTCGATGAGGGCGGCGCGGGTGTCGGCGGGGTCGATGACCTCGTCCACCAGGCCGCGTTCGGCGGCGTAGTAGGGGTGCATCAGCTCTTTCTTGTACTCCTTGATGCGCTGCGCGCGGGCCGCGGCGGGATCGTCGGCCGCGGCGATCTCCCGGCGGAACACCACGTTGGCGGCGCCCTCGGCGCCCATCACGGCGATCTCGTTGGTCGGCCACGCGAACGACAGGTCGCAGCCGATCGACCGCGAGTCCATGACGATGTAGGCGCCTCCGTAGGCCTTGCGGAGGATCACCTGGACGCGCGGGACGGTCGCGTTGCAGTAGGCGTACAGCAGCTTGGCGCCGTGCCGGATGATCCCGCCGTGCTCCTGGTCGCGGCCCGGCAGGAAGCCCGGCACGTCCACCAGGGTGACCAGCGGGATGCTGAAGGCGTCGCACATCTGGACGAACCGCGCCGCCTTCTCCGAGGAGTGGATGTCCAGGACCCCGGCCTGGGAGTAAGGCTGGTTGGCGACGATCCCCACGACGTGGCCGTCGAGCCGGGCCAGCGTGCAGATGATGTTGGTCGCCCAGGTGGCGTGCACCTCCATCATCTCGCCGTCGTCGACGATCTCCTCGATGACCAGCCGCATGTCATAGGCGCGGCTCGGGTCGGCCGGCACCAGGTCCAGCAGGGCTTCGACCCGCCGGGCGGGGCTGTCGGACGGGGCCACCGCGGGCGGCAGCTCCCGGTTGTTGGCGGGCAGCAGCGACAGCAGGTACCGCACCTCCTCCAGGCACTCCTCCTCGGTGTCGCAGGCGATCGACGCCACGCCGGAGACCGAGGCGTGCACGGCGGCGCCGCCCAGCTCGTCGTGCGAGATCACCTCGCCGGTCACCGACTGCACGACGTCGGGGCCGGTGATGTACATCTGGGAGATGTCCCGCACCATGAAGACGAAGTCGGTGAGGGCGGGCGAGTAGGTGGCGCCGCCCGCGCAGGGGCCGAGGACGACGCTGATCTGCGGGATCACCCCGGAGGAGGCGACGTTGCGGCGGAAGATGCCGCCGTAGCCGGCGAGCGCGGTGACGCCCTCCTGGATCCGGGCGCCGGCCCCGTCGCTCAGGCTGACCAGCGGGGCCCCCGCGGCCGCCGCCAGGTCCATCAGCTTGTGGATCTTCGCGGCGTGGGCCTCGCCCAGCGAGCCGCCGAAGATGCGGAAGTCGTGCGCGTAGGCGAAGACGGTGCGGCCGTGGACCTCGCCCCAGCCCGTCACCACCCCGTCGGTGTGCGGGCGGCGGTCCTCAAGGCCGAACCCGGAGGCCCGGTGCCGGCGGAACCGCTCGATCTCCCGGAACGTGCCCGGGTCGAAGAGCAGCTCGACACGCTCCCGGACGGTCAGCTTGCCGCGGGCGCGCTGCTGCTCGGTCGCCCGCTCGGACGGCCCCGCCAGCGCCTGCTCCCGCAGCGCCCGCAGCTCCGCCGCCTTGAACCGCGTGTCCTCGATGTCGGCGGCGGCGTCGCGCTCCGCCCCGACGTCCACGACCTCGGTCACCATACCTCCCGCTATTTATGGAAATGACCTGACTGGTCGCATTCGATTGAATCCGGGGGACTCTTGCCGCGCCAAGGACCGCGCACCCCACAAAAGCACGCGCGCCACCCCTATCGCCGCGATTGCAGGGGCCGGTAGGGGTGGTGCCGCGCGTCGCGCCGTTGCCAGCATTGGCCCGGAAGTGACCGGGAGATGACATCGGGCGGGTCGAGCGGACTCCGCCGGGATGAGGAGTTGACGGCGATGACCGGCCCCACCGAGAGCGACACCTGGATCAGGCGTTTCCACCCGGTGCCGGAGGCCGCCGTCCGGCTGGTGTGCTTTCCGCACGCGGGCGGCTCCGCCACCTACTACTTCCCCGTCTCCACCGCGCTGAGCCGCTCGGCGGACCTCGCGCAGAAGGTGGAGGTGCTGGCCGTCCAGTACCCCGGACGCCAGGACCGCCGGCACGAGACGCCCTTCACCGACCTCGGCCTGCTGGCCGACGCCGTCCACGAGGCGCTGCTCCCCTGGCAGGACGACCGGCTGGTGTTCTTCGGGCACAGCATGGGCGCGTCCCTGGCGTTCGAGGTGGCCCGGCGGATGGACCGGCCGCCGGTGGCGCTGGTCGCCTCCGGGCGGCGGGCGCCGTCGACGCCCCGCGACGAGTCGGTGCACCGGCGGGACGAGGCCGGCGTCATCGCCGAGCTGAAGCGGCTCAGCGGCACCGACCCGAGCCTGCTCCAGGACGACGAGCTGCTGCGGCTGTTCCTGCCGGCGATCCGCGCCGACTACCAGGCGATCGAGACCTACCGCTGCCCGGCGGGCACGACCGTGCCGTGCCCGGTGACGGTGTTCGTCGGCGACAGCGATCCGCACGTCACCATGGACGAGGCGCGCGCCTGGGCCGGGCACACCACCGGCGGCTTCGGGATGGAGGTGTTCGAGGGCGGCCACTTCTATCTGAGCGCCCGGCCGGCCGCGACCATCGAGCGGCTCTCCGCGGTGCTGCGCGCCCATGTCTGAGCCCGCCCTGTACGCGATCAGCGACCTGCACGTCGGCCACGAGGAGAACCGGCGGCTCGTGGAGTCGCTCCGCCCCTCGACCGGGGCCGACTGGCTGCTCGTCGCCGGCGACGTCGGCGAGTTCGCCGAGGACGTCGTGTGGGCGTTGCGGACGCTCAGCGAGCGGTTCGCCACCGTGGTGTGGACGCCCGGCAACCACGAGCTGTGGACCCCGCCGACGGACCCGGTGCCGCTGCGCGGCGCCGCCCGCTACGACCACCTCGTCGCGGAGTGCCGCCGCCTCGGCGTGCTCACCCCCGAGGACCCCTACCCGGTGTGGACGGGCGCGGGCGGTCCCGTGGTCGTCGCCCCGCTGTTCACCCTCTACGACTACAGCTTCCTGCCGGCCGGAAGCCGCTCGAAGGCGCACGCGCTGCGGCTCGCCTACGACGCCGGGGTCGTCTGCACCGACGAGATCCTCCTGCACCCCGACCCCTACCCCACCCGCGAGGACTGGAGCCGCGCCCGGATCGAGGAGACCGAGCGCCGGCTCGGCGATCTCGATCCCGATCTGCCGACCGTCCTGGTCAGCCACTGGCCGCTGGTGCGAGAGCCCACCGACATCCTGACGCACCCCGAGTTCTCGCTGTGGTGCGGCACCGAACGCACCGCGCAGTGGCATGTGAAGTTCCGGGCGAAGGCCGCGGTCTACGGCCATCTGCACATCCCCCGCAGCCTCGTCGTGGACGGCGTCCGGTTCGAGGAGGTGTCGGTCGGCTACCCGCGCGAGTCCCGGCGCTGGCCGCAGCGGCCGCGCCGGCTGCACCGCGTGTTCCCCGGCGATCCGGCATGATCGAACGGATCGTCCCGGAGGCCGTCGTGGCGGTCGAGGCCTTCGGCGACGCCCGCACCGACACCTGGCTGTTCCCCGAGGAGCGGGCGGTGATCGCACGCGCCGTCGACAAGCGGCGCCGCGAGTTCACCGCCGCCCGCGGCTGCGCCCACGACGCGATGGCGAAGCTCGGTGTGCCCGCCGCTCCGCTGCTGCCCGGCGAACGCGGCGCCCCCGCCTGGCCGGCCGGGGTCAACGGCAGCATCACCCACTGCGCCGGCTACCACGCCGCGGCCGTCGCGTCCGCCGGGGAGGTCGCGGCGCTCGGCATCGACGCCGAGCCGCACGCCCCGCTTCCCGGCGGCGTCCTGGACGCGATCGCCCTGCCCGGCGAGGCCGCCCGCCTGCGGAACCTGTCGGCGGCCGATCCGTCGATCAGCTGGGACCGGCTGCTGTTCAGCGCCAAGGAATCGGTCTACAAGACCTGGTTCCCCCTCACCGGCCGGCCGCTCGCCTTCGAGGGCGCGGACCTGGCGTTCGAGCGCGACGGCACCTTCACCGCCCGCATCCTCGTGCCCGGAGTGCCGGCCGTCCTCGGCCCGCCGCTTCGGGGCCGCTGGCTGGTCGGGGCCGGTCTCGCGATGACGGCGATCGCCGTCCCCACCCCTGTTCCCACCCCATCTCCGAAGGAGACCACCCATGACGGCCGGCGCTGAGCTGGGCAAGCAAGTTCACGAGGACGACCGGGCGCACGTCTTCCACTCCTGGTCGGCGCAGAGCCTCATCGATCCGCTCCCGGTGGCCGGCGCGGAGGGCTCCTACTTCTGGGACTTCGAGGGCAACCGCTACCTCGACTTCTCCGCCCAGCTCGCCAACGTGAACATCGGCCACCAGCATCCGCGGGTCGTCGCGGCGATCCGGCGGCAGGCCGGCCTGCTGTGCACGATCAGCCCGCACGTCGCCAACGACGTGCGCGGCCGGGCCGCCCGGCTGATCGCCGAACGCGCCCCGGCCGGGCTGGACCGGGTGATGTTCACCAACAGCGGCGCGGAGGCCGTCGAGAACGCGGTCCGGATGGCCCGGCTGCACACCGGCCGTCCCAAGGTCCTCGCCCCCTACCGCTCCTACCACGGCTCCACCGGCACGGCCATCGGCCTCACCGGCGACCAGCGGCGCATCCCCAACGACGCCGCCGGCCACGCCGACCCGCTGGTCCGCCACTTCTTCGGCCCCTACCTCTACCGGTCGGCGTTCCACGCCACGACCGAGCCGGAGGAGTGCGAACGGGCGCTCACCCACCTGCGCGACCTGATCGAACTGGAGGGGCCGGCGACGATCGCGGCGATCGTCATGGAGACCGTCATCGGCGGGTCGGGGCTGCTCGTCCCTCCGGACGGCTACCTCGCCGGGGTCCGCGAGCTGTGCGACCGGTACGGCCTGCTGCTGGTCCTCGACGAGGTCATGTGCGGCTTCGGCCGGACCGGCGCCTGGTTCGCCTTCGACCACTGGGGCGTCGTACCCGATCTGGTCACCTTCGCCAAGGGCGTGAACTCCGGCTACGTCCCGCTCGGCGGCGTCATCGTCTCCCAGCCGGTCTACGACACGTTCGCCGAGCGCGCCTACCCGGGCGGCCACACCTACTCGGGGCATCCGCTGGCCTGCGCCGCGGCGGAGGCGGCCATCGAGGCGATGGCCGAGGAGGACGTCATCGGGAACGCCGGCCGCCTGGGCGGCGAGGTGCTCGGCCCCGGCCTGCGCGCGCTCGCGGGCTCCCACCCGTCGGTCGGCGACGTCCGCGGGATCGGCGCGTTCTGGGCGGTCGAGCTCGTCAAGGACCGCGCCACCCGGGAACCGCTCGTCCCCTACGGCGCGGCGGGCGCGGCGAACCGGCCGATGCTGGAGCTGCTGGCGGCCTGCCGGTCCCAGGGCCTGTGGGTCCTGGCCGGCGGCAACCGCGTCCACGTGACGCCGCCGTGCACCCTGACGGCCGCCGAGGCCGCCGACGGCATCGCCGTCCTCGACCGGGTCCTCGACCTCGCCGACCAGCACGGAGCCGGCTGATGATCCGCAGCGCGCTCACCGCGGCGGGCCGCGGGCTGTCCCTGTTCGCGCTGGGCTTCGCGCAGCTCGCCGCCTTCGTCTGGACGGTCACCGCGCTCGCCCTGCTGCCGGCGTTCGCCGGGATCTTCCTCGTGCCCGGGGCGGTGGCGGGGATGCGCCTCGTCGCCCGGATCTCCCGGCACCGGGCGCGGGCGTGGAGCGGGGTCGACATCCCCGAGCCGTACGCCCCGGTGCCCCGCTTCAAGACCGGCCTCGTCGGGCAGATCGAACGCTGCCGGTACGTGCTGCTCGACATCGCGACCTACCGCGATCTGATCTGGTCGCTGGCCGACCCGGTGATCGGCAGCGTGCTCGCGGTGCTGCCCGCCGCCCTGCTGCTGTACGGGGTGGAGGGCATCGTGATGCCGGTGCTCTGGGAGAACTTCCACCCGCACGGCTTCCGCGACTGGTACGTCGGGATCCACGTCACGAACCGGACCGCCGCCTGGGTATGCGTACCGCTCGGGGCGGTGATCCTGGTGGCGGCCGTCCGGAACGCCGAACGGCTGCTCGGCGTGCACGCCCGGTGGACCCGGGTGCTGCTGGCGCCGATGGCAGGGCTCGCACCCGAGCCGCGCCCGCGCGTCTCCGGCGGCCAGCAGGCCGAGCTGCGCCGGATCGAACGGGATCTGCACGACGGCGCCCAGGCCAGGCTCGTCGCGATGGGCATGAGCCTGGACGCCGTCGAACAGCTCCTGGAACGCGACCCGGCCAAGGCCAGGCTGCTGCTGACCGAGGCCCGGCAGGCGTCCGCGACGGCCCTCAGCGAGCTGCGCGACCTCGTCCGCGGCATCCACCCGCCGGTGCTCGCCGACCGCGGGCTCGGCGCCGCCGTACAGTCCCTCGCCCAGGACAGCCCGCTGGACGTCGCCGTCGTCGCGGAACTGGACGGCCGGCTGGACCCGCCGGTGGAGGCCGCCGCCTACTTCGCCGTCGCCGAGGTCCTGGCCAACGCCGCCAAGCACGCCGCCGCCCGGCGGGTCCGGATCCGGCTGCGGCACGGCGCGGGCCGCCTCCACCTGACCGTCAGCGACGACGGCCGCGGCGGCGCCTCCGTGGCCGCGGGCACCGGGCTGGCCGGCGTCCAGGAGCGGCTCCGGGCACTGGGCGGCCACCTCACCCTGGACAGTCCCCCGGACGGGCCGACGATCGTGATGATGGAGTTGCCGTGCGAGTTGTCCTCGGCGAGGACCTCTTCCTCCTGAGATACGCGCTCGAGCGGCTGCTCGAGACGCACGGCTGCGAGATCGTCGCGGCCGTCGGCACCGGTCCCGACCTGCTCCAGGAGCTCCTGCGGCAGCGCCCGGACGTCGCCGTCGTGGACGTGCGGATGCCGCCGACCTTCACCGACGAGGGCCTGCGCGCCGCACTGGAGGCCCGGCGCAGGGTGCCGGGCCTGCCGGTGCTGGTGCTGTCCCAGTACGTGGAGCCGCTGTACTCCCGTGAGCTGCTCGCCGACCCGGCGGGCGGCGTCGGCTACCTGCTCAAGGACCGCGTCATGGAGTCGGGCCCGTTCATCGACGCGGTCCGCCGGGTCGCGGCCGGCAGCGTCGCCCTGGACCAGGAGGTGATCGCGCGGATGCTGGCCGGCCAGACCCGCGACGAACCGCTCGCCCGGCTGACGGCCCGGGAGCGGACCGTCCTGGAGCTCATGGCGGAGGGCCTGTCCAACTCCGGCATCGCCCAGCACATGAGGGTCAGCGGCCGCGCGGTCGCCAAGCACATCGCCAACATCTTCGCCAAGCTCGGCCTGCCCCCCTCCGACAGCGACAACCGGCGGGTGCGCGCCGTCCTCGCCTACCTCGGCAGAGGATCCGCGGCGACCGGGTAGGGGTGCTTTCGACGCACCCCTACTAGGGGTGCGCCAAGGCCATTGCTCGACCTTTGACGTCTTGTCAGACTTGAGTCATGACGACGACCGGTTCAGGAAAGGCGGACGGATGCGCGTCCGGCTGAAGTCCGAGGTGGAGGTCACCCTGCTCCGCGACGGGAGTCTGCGGCTGTTCTGCGAGGTGACGGGCGCCGACTACACGGGCGAGCCGGCGGCCGCCGCCATGTGGGTCGCCCTCGTCCAGCACGACGGCGACTCCCGTCAGGCGGCCGACCTGCTCGCCGAGACCTGGGACACCGATCCCGCCTACACCCGGGCGTCCATGGAGGTGTGGATCGAGGAGCTGTGCGCCCTCAGCCTGGTCCGGCTGGAGATCTGACGGCGACCGAACCCCGCGGAGCAGGGTCGGGTAGGGGTTGTGCCGGGGCTGCGGCGCAGGTTGGCTCGATGACGATCCGCAACCATCCGCCGGACCCTGAGGACACCGAGGTAGCGATGTGGGATGAACAGTTCGAGAGCATTCTGCGCCAGCATCTGCCGTTCCTGGCGGCCGACGGCCCGCTCGAGGCCGACCTGAGCCTGCGCGACTTCGGCCTCGACTCGATGGGCACGGTCGAACTGCTGTCGAAGCTGGAGCGCGTCTACGCCGTCAAGTTCGTCGACGACGCGCTGAACGCGGAGAACTTCGCCGCCCCGGGCGCGCTGTGGGCCACCGTCCGCGAGCTACGGTGACCGCCCGCCCCTACCCGGTCGACAACTTCCGCGACTACCTGCTGGCCGCCGGGCTCACCACCCCGGACAAGGCCGCGGTCGTCGAGGTCGACGCCGAGGGCGTGCCGCGGCCGCTCAGCTACCGGGAGCTGACGGAGCGGACCGACGCCTACGCGGCGGCTCTGGACCGGCTCGACCTGGAGGTCGGCGACCGGGTCATCGTCGAGGCGCACACCAGCGGTTCGGCCATCGCCGCCCTGCTGGCCTGCGCGACGCTCGGCCTGCCCTTCATCCCGGTCAGCCCCGACACCCCCGACAAGCGCCTGCTGACGATCGTGGAACTGGCCCGTCCCGCGCTGTTCCTCGCGGCCGAGGGCGGTGTCAGGGAGGGGCTGCCGCAGGAGGTCGGCACCGGCGTCTTCGGGCCCGGCGGACTGACCGTCGAGCGGGCGCCCGCCCCCCGGGACCGGCACCGCCGGCGGCCGGTCGGCACCGACCCCGCCTACCTGATCTTCACCTCGGGTACGACCGGCCGGCCCAAGGGCGTGGTGATGAGCCATCGCGCCAACATCGCCTTCTACGACGGGCTGCACGCCCAGAACGTGGTCGACCCCGACGACCGGGTCGCGATCGCCGCGCCCTTCCACTTCGACCTGTGCCTCGGCGGCCTCGCGATGACGCTGAGCCGCGGCGCGACCGTCGTCCCGGTGCCCCGCGAACGGCTCGACTGGCCGCGCCGCTTCGCCGGCTTCCTGCGGGAGGCCGAGGTGACCCACGTCCAGGGGGTGCCGTCGATCTGGCGCATGCTGATCCGGCACGAGCCCGCGGAGCTGGCGTCGCTGGAGCTGGTGCGGCGGGTGTTCTTCACCGGCGAGGAGTTCCCGCTGGCGGAGCTGCGCGAGTTCCAGCGGCTGCTGCCGGGGCGGCGCGTCATCAACTGCTACGGGGCCACCGAGTCGATGGCGGCGTCCTTCACCGACGTCCCCGAGCCGCTCCCCGATGACCTCGAGCGGCTGTCCATCGGCCACGCCCACGCCGGCGCCGAGTGGACGATCCACGACGAGGACGGCCGGCCGATCCGCGAGGTCGGCGTCACCGGGCAGATCTATCTGCGCAGCCCCGCCCTGTTCTCGGGCTACTGGGACGACCCGGAGGCCACCGCGAACGCCCTGGTGCCCGACCCGCTCAACCCCGCGAGCGGGCAGCGGGTCCTGCGCACCGGCGACCTCGCCTACCGCGGCGCCACCGGCGAGCTCTACTTCTGCGGGCGCGCCGACTCCCAGGTGCAGGTCCGCGGCAACCGGGTCGAGCTCGGCGAGGTCGAGCGCAGGATCCAGGAGCACCCCCGGGTCGCGGCGGCCGTCGTGCTGCTGCCGCCACGGGCCGACGGCCAGGCCGAGCTGAGCGCGTTCGTGGTCATGAAGCCCGGCGAGGACCCGGTCAGCCTGGTCGAACTGCGGGCCTTCTGCCTGGAGACCCTGCCCGCCTACATGGCGCCGCGGGACCTGCGCGTGCTGTCGGATCTGCCGGTCACCGCGAACGGGAAAGCCGACCGCAAATCCCTGGCCGAACGGTTCTTCGAGGCGGTCTCTTAGGGGTCCGCTAGGGGTTAGAAGGGAGTTCTCCGCGACGTTACCGTGAGCGCATGGATTCTTCGGTGATCGCGCAGGAACGCACCACGCAATACCCGAACGACGACGAACTCCTGACACGCGTAATGACGCCGTACCGGTCGAAGAACTGCGTGTACCTGAAGGAAGCCCTGGTCACCGTCGAAGGGGAGCCCCTGGAGAACGGCAGGATCTTCGCCGGCTGCCGCTTCGAGATCCCCGAATCGTGCTACATCGACGACACGGGCCATTTCAACTCCGTGGAATTCAACATCTGCTACAACCAGATGGCCTACTACCTCATCGCCAAGTCCATCAAGGAAGGGCTCGTCCACCCTTTCTCCCAGTGGTCGATGGACGAGTTCTGGAACGCCCAGCTCGGTGACATCCTGATCACCGACTTCCGGAGCATGTTCCGCACGCAGATGCGCGGCCGGTTCTTCCGCGGCGAGATCGAGCTGGTGGAGACCGTCGCGTGGGACGGCAGCGACCTGCGCGACTCGCTGGTCGTGGTCCGCACCAAGTGCCGCTACTGGGACGACTTCGGCGGCGACTCCCGCGGCGAGGTCAGTGCCGCGATCACCAACCCTCCGCCGCTTGCCGGGAGCTGACGATGATCGGCTACGAGGAGACCGTCCTCGACCACGACACGCCCGCCTCCTGGCCGCCGGCCGGCGTCCAGGAGATCGACACCGCCGACCTCTACTCCAGGCTCGACGCCCGCGGCTTCGCCTACGGCCCGGCCTTCCGCGGCCTGCGCGCGGCGTGGCGCGGCGGCGACGACATCTACGCCGAGGTGGATCTGGCGACCGCGCAGCCCGCCACGGGACCGTCCTACGTGATGCACCCGGCGCTGTTCGACTCCGCGCTGCACGCCGCCCTCGCTCCCGTCCTCGACCGGGAGGACGGCGTGTTCCTGCCGTTCATCCTGCGCGATGTGCGGGTCCACGCGCCCGCTGCGCGATCCCTGCGGGTCCGTCTCTCCGCCACGGGCGAGGACACCCTGTCCCTGTCGGCGACCGACGAGAGCGGCGCGGCCGTCGCGTCGATCGGATCGCTCGCGCTGCACCGGGTCGACACCCGCGAACTCACCGCCACCGGGCAGAGCAGCCGGCTGCTGCGGCTGGCCTGGAAGCGGTGCCGGCTCTCCCCCGCCGGCGCCGACGGCGGCCGCTGGGCCCACCTCGGCACCGACCACCTGGGCCTCACCGGGGCACTGAAGGCCGCGGGCCGGCAGATGGGCGCCTACTCCTCCCTGCACGCGCTCGACGCCGGGCTGCGCGGCGGCGACCCGGCGCCCGACGTCTTCATCGTCTCCTGCACCGACGAGGGCGGCGAGAGCGGTGCCGGCGCCGCGGTGCGGACCGCCGTCCAGCGGGCACTGGTGCTGGTCCAGGAGATGGCCGCCGACGACCGGCTCGCCGGCTCCCGGCTGGTGGTCGTCACCCGGGGCGCCGTCGCCGCCGCCCAAGACGAGGGCTGCCCCGACCTGGCCGGCGCGGCCGTGTGGGGGCTCATCCGCAGCGCCCAGACCGAATACCCCGGACGGTTCGCGCTCATCGACGTCGACGACGAGGAGAGCTCCGAGCAGGCCGTCCTCGCCGCCGTCGCCACCGGCGAACCTCAGCTCGCGGTGCGTCGCGGCGCCCTGCTGCGGCCCCGCCTGACCCGCGGGCGGCCCGCGGCCAGGAACGCCGAACGGGCGGCCGGCCGCTGGAACCCCGACGGCACCGTCATGATCACCGGTGGGACGGGCGCTCTCGGCGCCCTCATCGCCCGGCACCTGGTGCGCCGGCGCGGCGTCCGGCACCTCCTCCTGCTCAGCCGGAAGGGCCCGGCGGCCCAGGGCGCCGCCGAACTGGTCGAGGAGCTGACCGCGCTGGGCGCCGAGGTGCGCGTCGCGGCGGGCGACGCGGCCGACCTCGCCGACCTCGGCCGGGCCGTCGCCGGCCTGCCCGCCGCGCACCCGCTGACCGCGGTGGTCCACAGCGCGGGCGTCGTCGCCGACTGCACCCTCGCCGCCCTCACGCCCCGCCGGCTGCAGCAGGTGCTCCGGCCGAAGGTCGATGCGGTGCTCGCGCTGCACGAACTGACCAAGGACCTGCCGGACTGCGATCTCGTGCTGTTCTCCTCGGTTTCCGGCCTGTTCGGCGGCGCGGGACAGGCCAACTACGCAGCGGCCAACGCCTTCCTCGACGCCATGGCGCACCGGCGCCGCGCCCTCGGTCTGCGCGCCGTCTCCCTGGCCTGGGGCCTGTGGGAGTCGGGCGACGGCATGGGCGGCGGCCTGGGCTCGGCCGACCTCCAGCGGATCTCCCGGCTGGGGCTGGCCGCGATGACGGCCGAGGAGGGCCTGGCGCTGCTCGACGCGAGCATCGCCCGGCCCGAAGCGCTGCTCGTGCCCGTCAAGCTCGACGATGCCGCGCTCCGCGAGGGCGGCCCGTCCCTGCCGGCGCTGCTGCTCGACCTGGTCCCCGACAGCGCCGCCGGACGGCGTTCCGACGCGGGCCGGGACGACGCCGAAGCGCTGCGGGAACTGCTCGCCCGGCTGCCGGACGAGGAGCGGGAGCAGGCCGTCGTGGCGTTCGTGTGCGCCCAGGCGGCGGTCGTCCTCGGCCATCAGGGCGCGGAGGCCGTCGATCCGGAGCAGGAGCTGGCGGCCGTCGGCTTCGACTCGCTGACCAACCTGGAGCTGATCAGGCGGCTCGCTTCGGCGACCGGCCTGCGGTTGCCGGCCACCCTGGCCTTCGACCATCCCACGCCCCTGCAGCTCGGGCGCCACCTGCGCCGGCTCCTGCAGTAGCACCGGGCGGAAGATCATCTTGTCGGGAACGAGCGGCCGGGGGCCGAGCATGCATGTGGTCATCGTCGGTGGCGGAGTGATCGGTCTGAGCACCGCGTGGCGCGCTCTGGAGCGCGGCCTCGAGGTGACGGTCGTCGACCCCGCGCCGGGCAGCGAAGCGTCGCACGCGTCGGCGGGGATGCTCCCGCCGGCCAACGAGCTGATCCTCGAGCAGGAGGACCTGCTGAGGCTCTGCCTGTCCTCCCGCGAGCGGTACCCCGCCTTCGTGGCCGGCCTCGAAGCGGTCTCGGGGCGGTCGGTCGGTTTCCGCCGCGACGGCGTCCTCGACGTCGCCTTCGACCAGGACGGCCTCGCCGCCCTGGAGGAGGTGCGCAAGCTCGAGGAGTCGCTCGGCATCGCCATCGAGCGGCTCGACCCCGGCGAGTGCCTCGCCCACGAGCCGGCGCTGGCGCCCACCGTCACCGGCGGGCTGCTGGCCCCCGACGACGGCGCGATCGACCCGCGGGAGATGACGCCCGCGCTGCTGGCCGCGATCGACGCCCATGGCGGCCTGCTCCTGCGGGAGCGGGCCATCGAGGTGATCATGGAGGGCGACCGGGCCGCCGGGGTGCGGCTGGCCGGCGGCGCGTCCGTGCGCGGCGACAAGATCGTGCTGGCGGCCGGCTGCTGGACGCACGGGATCGGCGGCCTGCCGCCGGGCGTCGTCCCGGAGATCCGGCCGGTCAAGGGCCAGATCCTGCGGCTGAGATCGGCGGAACCGTACCTCAGGCGGACGACCCGGGCCGTGGCCGGCGGTTCCGCCGTCTACCTCGTGCCGAGGAGCAACGGCGAACTCGTCGTCGGCGCCACCTACGAGGAGCGCGGCTACGACACGACCGTCACCGCGGGCGGCGTCTGCGAACTGCTGGACAAGGCGCGCAAGGCGCTGCCGGGGGTGGGCGCGCTCGAACTGGCCGAGGCGGGCGTCGGGCTGCGGCCCGCGGCCCCCGACGACCTGCCCGTCCTCGGCGCGACCGCTGTCCCCGGGCTGCTGCTGGTGACCGGGCACTCGCGGATCGGGGTGCAGCTCACCCCGGTGACCGCCGACCTGATGGCCGGCCTGCTCGCCGACGACCTGGTCGCCGGCCTCGCCGAGCCCTTCGCGCCGACCCGCTTCGCCGGCTGACCTCAGCGACGAAGAAAGACCTGCGGAGCCCACCTTCCGCAGGTCTTTTCCCGTCTCGGGACCGCGTCAGGCCAGGCCGAGCAGGCGCTCGATCTCCGGTACGTCGCGGCCCGGGTCGGCGAACGGCAGCGCGATCATGCCCAGCGCCTCGGCGGGCGGCAGGTGCGACCGGTTGTCGTCGGTGAACACGCAGTCCTCCGGCGCCACGCCGAGCTTGTCGAGGACCAGGCGGTAAGCCGGCTCCTCGGGCTTGCGGACGCCGACCAGATGCGAGATCACGACGACGTCGAAACGCCGGTCGAGGTCGTACCCGGCGTGGATGTCGTGGGCGCCGGGGCCCGCGCCCCAGTAGTTCGACAGCACCGCCGTGGCGACGCCCGCGGCCCGGGCGCGTCCGGCCAGGTCGAGGACGGGGGCGCTGGGACGCAGACCGGCGGTCATCCGGGCGGACAGGCCCTCGGCGGGCAGGCCGAGCCCCGCCCCGAGGACGGCGTCGAACTCCCGCTGGGAGATGCGTCCGCACTCGGCGTCCGCGACCGCCTTCCTGGCCCGCGCGTCGGTGCGCACCAACTGCTCGATGGCGTCGGGCGGGAGTCCCTCGGCTGCGCAGAAGTCGCGCAGCGTGCCGAAGAAGTCCGTGGTGAGGACGCCCGCGAAGTCGAGGATCAGTCCTCTGCGGCCGGGCACGGGAGGGTCGACGCGCATGGTGGGAGATCCCATCTGGTCGAGGGTTCGGATCAGGCGAAATTGGCGGGCAGTTCCTGGCGGTGCCGGATGTTCAGCTTGCGGTAGACCCGCGTGAGGTGCTGTTCGACCGTCGAGACGGTGATGAACAGCTTGTTGGAGATCTCCCGGTTGGTGAATCCCTGCGCGGCCAGCGCGGTCACCCGCATCTCGGCCTCCGACAGCAGCCGGGTCACCCCGTGCGGCGCGGCGGTCTCGCCGGCCGGCTCGGGCTCCTCGCCGCCCGCGGGCTTGGGCATCAGCGTGGTCTGGAGTTCCTCCGCCCCGCATTCCTTGGCCATGTACCACGCCTGGCGGATGATCAGCCGGGCCCGGCCGGCCCGGCCGTGCCGCTGATAGGTCCGGCCCAGGTCGGCGAGCGTCAGCGCGGTCTCGTACCGGTCGCCGGTGGGCTGCAGCATCTCCAGGCTCTTGCTGAGCTGCTCCAGCTGCTGGGACGGCGGCCGGGTCGCCGCCGCCGCTCGCAGCGCGATGCCGTGGGTGCGCCGCTGCCCGGTGCTGGCGAGGGCGAGATGCTCGTCGGCGATCTCACCGGCCCGTTCCCGCTGTCCGCGCACGAGCAGCGCCTCCGCCGCGCCGACCCGCCAGGGCGCCAGGACCGGCGAGTCCAGGCCCCAGGCGCGGGCCTTCTCCCCGCAGGCGAGGAAGTCGGCGAGCGCGACGTCGTGATCGCCGTTCGCGAGGTGGTAGCGGCCCCTGGCGTACAGGTAGTGCAGGCCGAACCGGGTCAGGAACAGCGACTCCGGCACCGGGCGGTTGACCAGGTCGGCGCTCGCCTTGTAGTCGCCCATCGCGGTGCGGGCCTCGACCAGCACCGCCAGCGGCATCCCGATCCCGACGCCCCACGCCTCCTCGGGCATCAGGTCGAGCGCGGTCTCCGCCAGCTCCGTCGCCCGGCCCAGACCGCCCTGGCGCAGCGCGATGAGCGCCCGGCTCGTCAGCAGCTGGGCCGTCCACATCGGGACCTCGCGGTCCGCCGCCCTGGTCAGCACCTGGTCGCACCAGCTGGCCGCGGTCTTCAGCCGGTCGGCGTAGACCAGCGTCATCACGGCCGAGACGATGCTGTCGATCGTCCGGTCGCCGATCGGGAGACTCTGCAGCACCCGCTCGGCGTCGGCGACCACGCACTCGTCGGCGCCCTTCGTCAGGGTGAGCCACAGGGCGCGGTTGGCGCCGACCCGGAGCACCGCGGTGTGCCGCGCCGCGGCGGGCTGCTGCCCGGGCGGCCGGCCCAGCGCGCCGGCCAGCCGGTCGGCGACGCCCGGATAGGTGGACGCCAGCCATAATCGGGCGATGTCCATCTCGGCGGCGAACTGCCGGTCGGTGGTCCGCTCCTCGCCGAGCAGCTTGAGGATCTCGACCGCCTCGTCGACCTGCCCGCGCATCAGCAGGCCGTGCGCCACCTTGATCCGCACCACGCCGGGCACGTTGCCCTCCTTGGCGGGGCCTGCGAGGTCCTGCAGGATCCGGGTGGACGCCTCCGGCCGGACCCGGCGCATGATCTGGGCCAGGCCCATGCTGATCAGATGCCGCTGCTTGTCGTCGGTGCAGCTCGTCCCGGCGAGGCCGAGGAACCTGGTGGCCTGCTCGACCTGGTCGGCCGCCAGGGCCTCGTCGGCGGCCGCCACGAGCAGGCGCACCGCCCAGTCGTCGCGGACCGTGCCGCACGCGAGCAGGTGGGAGGCGACCGCGGTCGTCGCCGCGCCCTCCTCCCACAGCAGCGAAGCGGCCTTGCCGTGCAGGCGGGTCCGGTCCTCGGCCGGGATCTCGTCCAGGACTCCGCCGCGGATCGTCGGATGGCGGAAGCGCGTGCCGTCCAGGAGCCGGGCGTCGGACAAGACCTTCAGGGCCGAGCGGACGTCCCGCTCGCCGAGGCCGACGAGCTGCCCCAGCAGCGCCGTCGAGCCCGCGCCGTTGAGCACGGCGATGCCGCGGGCGACCCGCAGCGAGTCGCGTCCGCTGCGGTGGACGCAGGCCAGGGAGGCGTCGCGGAAGACGTCGCCGGGGGCCGGGCGCAGGTCGCCGTCGAGGGCCGCCTGTACCGAGTGGTCGTGCAGCAGCGCCTGGACGAGCAGCGGGTTCCCGCCGCTCACGGCGTAGAACTCGCGGGAGCGCTGATCGGCCGAGCCCACGCCGAACCGGTCGACGACCAGCCGGGCGACGCCCTCCCGGGACAGCGCGGTCAGGCTGAGATGCCGGATCCCCGGCCGGCACGCGAGCTCGGCCAGCAGGGTCTGGGACTCTCCGGGATCGGTGGAGCCGCAGGCCAGGAAGACCGTGACCGGCGCCCGCCGGCAGCGCCGGATCAGATGCAGCAGGCAGCGTAGCGATTCGGGATCGGCGTACTGGGTGTCGTCGATGGAGATCGTGACCGGTGCCAGGTCGCCGATCTCCCGCAGCGTCCGGTAGGCCGCCTGCATGATCTGGGCCGGGCTGACGTCCGGGCGGGACATCGTGGCCCGTTCCAGCAGATCCAGGAGGCCGGCGCCGTTCTCCGTGTGCTCCACACTGTGGAAGAGCTGCTCGAGCACCGTGTAGGGGAATTCGGACTCAGCCCTCGATCCGACGGCGCCGAGGATCGTGTGCCCCCGTTGCGCCGCCCTTTCCGCGACCGCCTCCAGCAGCGCCGTCTTGCCCATTCCGACGCCGCCGCTGATGATGACGGTCGCCCCCAGTCCCTCCGTGCATTCCTTGAAGAGCGGTTCGATCCGCTCCATGAGCTCATCGCGTTCCACTAACAACCGAGAGTCACCCCAACCTCACCGCCCGCCAGAAGCACAGATCGCCGGGCCGTTCTTTCGGTCGTGAAACAGCCTCCGCGCACGCCACAACTGCCGCCGCACCGCTTCAGCCGATTGACTTCACGCCGTTACTGCGAATTCTTGTGGCCACAAATTAACCTAATGGCCATCCTCAAGAGAACCCCGAAGAGCCCCCGATTACTACGAATATGTTACATAAAACTCGCGATCGCCGGACGCGCCGCGAGTCATATCCACGCGCACAGTTTACACAGGTCATCCCGGCCATCAACGGGGGCCGACTCCACCGTCCAGCCCGGGATTCGCCCTTAGTTCAGGCCCTGAACTGCAAGAATGCCGAAGGCGGGCGATCCGCCGCGCACCGCCTCCGACCTGGCCTCATTAGGTCAGTCGGCTCCGGAAATAAATCCGGACCGCCCGCCGAGCCGTTTTACCGGCAAGTCAAATCCGGGCCGCCACCGGCGCATGACGACACGAAATGGAAGTCCCAGGCCCGGGAGACCTCCGTTCCCAAGGCCGACCCGGCGCCTCCGCCGCACACAGTGCGGAATTTCCAGTAGCAGTGGTGGGGCGGCGACGAGCGGCGTGAGAGCCATTGGCAGCAGAAGAGCCCCTGGCAGAACGGGCGATCTCTCACAACCCACCGCTCGAACCAGAGGCTCCGCATGCTTTTCTACCGCGCTTCGCTGCCGTTGCCGCGTCAGACCTTGACCTATGTGGCTGGTGCGGTCCGCCGCGACCGCGCCAGCCGAGGCAGCCGCCGGCACCAGGCACTGCCACCGGGGCAACAGCCTTGATGGCGCTGGTGTACCTGCGCAAGGGCGGGACTTTCGCTGCCCTGGCCTGCGGGTTCGCCGTCTCGACCGCCACCGCCTGGCGCTATGTGCACCGCACCGTGGACCTGCCGGCCGCCCGCGCGCCCGATCTCGGCACCGCACTGCGCCGCGCGGCCCGCGGCCGGCTGCTGTATGCGGTGTCGGACGGCACCCTGGTGCCGATCGGCTGTTCTACTCGGGAAAACACCACAAGCACGGCGCGAACCTGCAAGTGCCGGCCGCTCTCGACGGGCGGCTGCTGTGGGTGCCGGGATGCCTGCCCGGCAGTGTGCACGACCTGACCGCCGCCCGGATCCGGGGTCTGCCCCGCCACCTGCGCGCCGCCGGGCTGCTGGTACTGGCGGACAAGGGCTATCAGGGCATGGGCGAGGCCAAAGTGCCCTACAGGGGCCGGGGCAAGCCCGGGTCACAAAAAGACGCCAACCGTTCCCATGCCCGGCTGCGCGGCCCGGGTGAGCGGGCCAACACCCGACTGAAGTCCTGGCACGTCCTGGACAAGCTGCGCTGCTGCCCCCACCGCGCCGGGCGCCTGGCCAAAGCCATCCTGAAAAGGCTCATTGCAAAGGATCCTCAGAGCCTCGACGCTTTTTTCACAGAGGCCGAGCTCGCCAAGGGCTCGGACCACCACCCCGACACCGCTATCGACCAGGCCATGGACCTCTTCACCGACTTGGAGACGGTCGAAATGCGCGCCCGCCGCATCGCCGAGCACCTCACCCTTCATCATTGCCGGTCAGGCACGGTCACCCAGCCGTCGCCGACGCCTTCTGCACGACCCGGCTCGGCGGTGACTGGGGCATCGCTTACGGCCCCCTGCCGCCCGGCCTGGGCCTCGCCCCGATCATCGAACGCGCCGTCCCGAAGAATTCTTAACCGACCAAAGAAATGCAATTAACCGCTCTAGACCTCATCACAAAAAAGTTCTCAGGCGGACACACTCTCACCCAACAGCGAAGATCATCCGTTAGTGACCTCGTTAGCAGCAGGCCGTCTGGACACATCACTGGCGCCTCGTGGTGCCCAGTGCGACGGCATGGCGTACTTCGCTGTCCCGCTGGCGGCCGACCGACACGACATCGGGGCCGCATCGAAGGCAACACCAGATCAAGTTCACATCGACCAAGTTGTATTCACATGATGCGCTTGAGGCCAGCTGGACCATGCCGAACATGTACGACGCGTCACCAGTTCACCCCACGGACGTGGGGAGCACAACGTCACCGACGCCGAGCGCATCGCTCGCCGCAGACCACCCCCACGTGCGGAGAGGACGACGCCCAGCTGGAATGCGGCCTCCACGTGGCCGGCTCACCTCCGCGTGCGCGGGGCAGGTACCGGCATCCCTGGCGCGTCAGCGGCGTGGAGTGGTGGTACTTCAGGGAGCGCTCGTCCCCGAACTCGCGGATCGTCGCGGACGGAGTCTTCGGCAAGCGCAGCGTTCAGCCCCGGTCTGCCGGAACGGCGGTCGGTCTAGGCATCGCCACCTTTTGGAATGCATAGATTTATCAATTGCATGCGTGTTGCGGTAGCGGGGCATGGCGATCCCCGACCGAGACAGGGCGATGCGGAAGGTTGCGGGTCATGCCGCTAGCGGGGCTGCGCGGGGGCTCCAGGGATCCCGTGGGTCTGTACCGCGGACGGCGCGGGGAACAGCGCCGAGATCCACGAGACGCCGCACCGGATCTCCCTGACACCGCAGGCCGGCAAGACCCCTTTCCCCGATGAAGCAAATAAGGCGACCTTCGCGATCGATGCGCTCAAGACGAGGATCGATCGCCGTCATGGACGGGTCTTTCATGCGATCCGTCCAGCAAGCAACCCCTATCTGATCTGCGCGTTCGCGCCGAGTGAGTCCGATCCCGATTGACGCAGGCATTGCGGCCTGAAATGCGGGCGCATCTTGCGCGCACGCAGTCTCCACCCGAACCATCCAGGTGAACGACCATAGGATTTCCGTGACACAGACATTGACCCGGCCATCGACAATGACCATGGGAAGTCTGCAGGCCTGGCTGAAGCAGCTCAGCGCGCCGGACGGGCTGGAGATCCCCGGTGGGCTTCCTCCCGAACTGGGGGCCGTTCAGGCCGCCATCGATCTGAGCGTCATCAAGGACTGGTTCGCCGAGCTCGCCAGGACGACGACGCTCATCGGAATATCGGTGAACGCCACTAAGTTGGCGGAGTTGTCGCTGCGTGGCACGGTCACCGGCACGAAGCTGGAGCTGACCGTCCGGTTCGTCGCCGGAAGCGACAAGCCCAAGGCCGACGACCCGGTCGCCGGTGTCGTGGTGAGCCTGTCGCTGGCCGGGAAGGACAAGTTCGCGCTCCTGGCGGACGTCCTGAAGACGGTGAACCTCGACTTCGAGGTACGGGTGGTGGACGGCGCGACGCGGCGCCGCTTGTCCATTTCCACGAAGTTCCAGATCTCCAGCGACAAGACGCTGACGGCCACCGCCGAACTGGACGCCAAAGGCGCCGCCAAGAAGGAGGACTCCAAGGCCACCCCCAAGGGAGACTCCAAGGGCACCGCCAAGCTGGACACCAAGGCCACCGCCAAGAGCTTCGAGTTCACCGTGGCGGCGTCCAAGCCGATCTCGGTGGCCGACGCGCTGTACGCGCTCGGCTTCACTGAGGCTCAGTCGCTGACGTTCCTTCCGTCGTTCACCGGCATCGCACTGCGCTACGACGTCCCGGAGACGGGCCGGCACCGCATCGTCGTCCATCCGACCGGGACGGAGAAAGAGACGGTGGCGTGGGCCGCCGCGGTACTGCCCAAGGAGGGCGGGGAGAAGAGCCGGCCCGTCGTGGCCTCGGCGATGGTGCCGTTCGGCTCCAAGACGCGGCTGTCCGATCTGGATCTGCTGCGCGGGCAGGTCCCCGCCGACAGCGATCTCCAGATCGGCCTCCAGGCCGTCTACGCCTCCCAGGACCTGAAGGTGAAGCGGATCAAGGCGCTGAACGGCGCCTTGGGCGAGTCGGCGGCGCCGCTGCCGGAGGCCGCGGACCTGGCGGCCGGGACCACTTTGACCGCGTGGGTGACGATCGGCGACAAGACCCACAAGATGCCGGTGCGCGAGCCCGCTTCCGGGCGGTCCCGGCGGAGCGGTGACGGGAAGCAGGCCGGTGACGGGAAGCAGGACGAGTCCGGCGGTGACCCGCAGGCGGTGCAGAAGGTCGAGCGGGCGCTGGGGACGCTGCATCTGCGGCAGGTCGAGGTCCGGCTGGTCCCCGCGGGCGACGGCCGGGCGGCGAGGCTCCTCGTGGGCCTGGACGCGGGGTTCGTCGCGGCCGGCTTCGAACTGCAGGCGACCGGCCTCGGCATGGAGATCGAGCTGACCGAGGACCCCGCCGTCCGGGTGGTCCTGCGCGGGCTCGGCGTGACGTACGCGCGGGACCCGCTGCACGTGGTGGGCACGCTCGCGGCCCGTCCCCCCGACCGCGGGTACGAGTTCGCCTACGACGGGCTGATCATGGTCAAGGCCGCCACATGGGGGCTCATGGCCGTGGGGTCCTACGCCCGCGTCAAGAAGACGGACCAGCACCCCGCCTACACCTCGCTGTTCGTCTTCGGCGCGTCGGAGGGGAAGATCGGCGGGCCGCCGCCCGTGGTCTTCACCGGGCTGGCCTTGGGTTTCGGTTACAACAGCAGGCTCGCTCTGCCCGCGGCCGACAAGGTGGCCCGGTTCCCGTTCGTGCGGGCCCTGGGCAACATGAAGGAGCTGACCGGGACCGAACCGGACAAGCCGATCAGCCCCACCAAGGTGCTGGAGAAGGTCACCGGCGGCGCCGACGCCGTCGTGTCACCGGCCAACGGTGTGCTGTGGCTGGCGGCCGGTGTGCGGGCCTCGGTCGCCGAGACGGTGGACCTGGCGGGACTGCTGATCGTCCAGTTCAGCGACCGGGACTTCCTGGTGGCGCTGCTCGGGACGATGTCGGCGGACTTCCCGGCGCGTTCGGCCGGGTCCGAGAAGGCGCCCAGCGTCGCCCACATCGAGCTGGGGTTCCGGGCGCTGTACGAGCACGCCGAGCGGCGGTTCTCACTGACGGCGGCGCTCGGCGACAACTCCTGGATCTTCCACAAGGACTGCAAGCTGTCCGGCGGCGCCGCCCTGTGCGTGTGGTTCCCCGGCAGCGTCCACGAGGGCGACTTCGTGGCCACGGTCGGCGGCTACCATCCCGCCTTCACGAAACCCGACCATTATCCGGCGGTGCCGCGGCTGGGGCTGAGCTGGTCGGCGAGTTCCGAGGTCGCCGTCAAGGGCGAACTGTACGTCGCCGTCACTCCCGAGGCGGGCATGGTCGGCGGGCGGCTGGAGGTCGGCTACGACGCCGGGGGGCTGCGCGCCTGGCTGGTGGCCTACTTCAACGTCATCGTGTGGTGGGCGCCCCTGTACTTCCACGCCGACATCGGCATCACCATCGGCGCGTCCTACACCCTGGACTGCGGGCTGTTCAGTGTGACCGTCCGGGTGGAGATCGGGGCCACGTTGCAGGTGTGGGGCCCGCCCGCCGGTGGGCGCGCCCGCCTGAAGGCGGGCCCGTTCTCGGTGACCATCGGCTTCGGGGCCGAGGAGGACCGGCGCTCGCAGCAGCTGGCGTGGAAGGAGTTCCGGAGCAGGCAGCTGCCCGCGGCACCGGTGACCCTGTCGGTGCTCGACGGCCTGCTCACCGATCCGGCCATGGTCAAGAAGGCGGTGCCGGGGAGCTGGATCGTGTCCACCGACGGGTTCGCGTTCACGACCCGCACCGCGATCCCCGCCACGCAGGTCGGCTACAACTCCGCGCGGCAGGCGCTCGAGGACGAGCCGAAGGTCGGCGGAGTCAGGCGCCACCGCAAGAAGCAGCTCGACGTGCGGCCCATGCGCTACACCGGGAGACCGTCGAAGGGCTCCGCCCACACCGTGTCGGTCGTGAAGGACACGCGCGGCGGATACCAGGACGCCGAGCGGTACGCCGACGCCGACGACTGGATCGCCGTCCCCCAGTACTCGGCGGTCCCCAATGCGCTGTGGGGCACGGTGACGGACGCGCCGCCGCGCCCCGAGGACGTCGCGGCGTGCCCCACCGAGGTGTACGCGACCGGCCTCCAGGTGCGGATGCCGGCGCCGCAGCTGGTCGGCGCCAAGGTCGACACGTCCGTGGAGGTGATCCGGGAGCGGCCGTGGACGGGACCGGTCAACCCGCTCCGGCACGCCGCGTCCCAATGCCCTGCGCCGCGCCCCCCGAGGCTCCCCCGCGAGACCGCGTTCAACGAGATGAGCAAGGCGCTCACCGGACTGGGGCTGCTGGAGGTCCTGACATGACCACGCGTCCTCTGACGTTCGCCGACAACCAAACGCCGTCCGTTGGCCGGGGCACCTACACCATCACCGTCACGCAGAAGCTGCCGGACGACCTGCCGCTCGGCGGCGAGGCGCCGCCGGCGCCCGTCACCCAGCAGATCGAGGTGACGGGCCTGCGCCTGCACATAGGAGAGCAGGAGGTCCACGGCGCCTACCCGCCGCCCGGCTCCAGCGGCCCGCTGCACACCGTGCTGCCGCACATCGCCTTCGAACGGCGCGTACTGCCCTGGGAGAACCGGCTGGACTGGAAGGCCGGCCAGGAGGAGAACCGGAAACGCCCCTGGCTGGCGCTCCTGCTGTTCACCCGTGGCGAGCTCGTCGACGACCCGGAGGCGGCCGGCCTGACCACCGCGGGCACGGCAGGGGAACTACTGGTCGACGCCGCGGATGTGACGGTGCCGGTGTTCGCCCCGGAGCTCACCGCCGACGAGAGGGCCCAACCGGTTCGCACCATTCGCCTCACCAAGCAGACCTTCGCCCAGATCGCCCCGCGCGCGGGCGAGGTCGCGCACCTGGCGCACGTCCGCAGCGCTCTGCCCGAGGGCACAGGGGACGACGCGGCCAGGCGGGCGGCCGAGTACTCGTTCATAACGGCCAACCGCGTCCCGTCCAGGACGACCGGCCCCTACGTGGCGCACCTGGTCTCGCTCGAAGGGCACACCGAACGCTTCGCCGACCCGGGCACGCTCACCCGTGACATCCGGCTCCTGTCCCTGTACTCGTGGACCTTCACCTCCGAGCCGGACGGGCATGCGAGTTTCTCGGGACTACGTGAGCAGCTGCTCCGGTCGGCGATGCCGACCGGACGCACGGACAATTCGAGGTGCCTGCTGCTGCGCCTGCCGCAACCGGAGACCACCGACACCGGCAACTACACCCAACACATCCGATACCGGCTGGACAACGGCTTCGTCCCGGTCGCCCACGACAGCGAGAAGCCGGCGGACTTCGCCTGGTACCGAGGGCCGCTGGTGCCCTACAAGGTGACCGGCCCGTCCCCCACCGACGCCAAGTACGGCGTCGACGACCTCGGCTACCAGGCCGCGCACGCCCTGGGCCGGGGGCTCGTCCTGACCGACCAGAACATCGCCGCCGCGCTGGCCTCCTACCTCGACCGTGCGCACGCCCGCCTCGCGAACGCCTGCAGCATCATCGCGCCCCGGATCCCTGCGGCGGCGCCGGCAGGGGCGGCCGATGGGGGCGCTGAGAACCTGCGGCAGGCGGTCGTCTCGCTGCTCGAACAGGCCGGCGACACCTGGCACGCGGCGTTCCGGAGCGTGGTCGTGGACGGTGAGCCCGCCCACTACCACGTCGCCGACCTGGCCGCGGACGCCCCGGCCGCCGACGGTCCGGCCGGAGCCGGATCCGAAGCCGACCTGGTCGCGACGCTCCGCGAGGGCGACCTCGGCTCGGTTGCGGCACCGGCCATGACAGAGCTGATGAGCGCGTTCCTCGCCGCTGACGATTCGGTCCTGGGCGGCCTCGCCGCGCAGGCCGTGGCGTCGGCCGGCCCGGGCGACACCGAGGCCGCCGAGAGCACCGACCCGGACGAACCGACGATCGTCCAGTGGCTGGACCGGCTGCGCCGCCTGGAACAGGTGCCGTTCGACCACCTCGTGCCGCACCCGGAGATGCTGCCGGAAGAGAGCATCCGCGTCTTCCGGGTCGACGCCGCATGGCTGGACCACCTGATGGACGGTGCCTTCGCCGTGGCCGAGCGTTCGAGCATCGATCGCAAGGCGCTGGAGAAGCTGCGCGACAGCTACCTGGAGAGGCCCGGCAGCCCTCCCCGGTCCGGGATTCTGATCCGCTCGCAGCTGGTGTCGGCGTACCCGGAGACGCGGGTGAGCGTCTCCGCCGAGCAGGCCGACGGCGCCGCTCCGGCCGCCGGGGAGGTGCTGCGGTGCGACCGGGTCGCCCCCGATGTCCTGCTGTGCCTGTTCGACGGCCTGCCCAGCAGGATCGCCCTGCACGAGCCGATGCAGGGCCTGCACATCGGCATCCAGAAGGCCGACGGCGACGAGGACGACTGGGTCGGCCTGCGCACCCTGGTGGACAGCGGCAAGCTCAAAGCCGGCCAGGCACTGCCGTCCACCGCGCGGGTCAAGGTCCCCTACCGCTCGGCCGGAGGCGCCGGCGCCACCGTCCTCAACATCAACGACGGCGCCTCAGGCCTGGCGACGGCGATCGCCAAGGAGCTCGGCGCCGGCCACAAGCCCGCTGGCACCGCACGGCTCAGCCCGAGCCAGCTCGCCCTGCAGATGGTCCAGTCACCGGAAACGGCGACCCTGACCGTCTTCCCCGGCTGACCGCCGTCCCGATTCCCATCGACGCACCGGCCCGGAGACCGTCCGGGACGTGCCTGCGAGGAGCGCCCTGTGAGCAACCCGGAAGCCGTCATCGTGCCCGTCCGCGTCACGGCACTGATGGTCAACGACGCCGTCCGCAACCAGGACTGGCGCCGCTGGCGCCCCGACTTCACCACGCCGGGACACCTCGGCCCGGAGCCGGATCCGCTGAGCCGGCCGGTGAGCCGCCCCGACACGGGCGTGCTGGTGCACTGGGAACTGCCGGCCGCCTTGCGCAACGGCACTCTGCAATCTGACGGAATGACGACCTACGCGGCGGTCCCCACCCGGTGGCTCGTGGTGCGCTACGGCGGCAAGTCCCACACCGATGAGCGTTCCGCCGCCGGATGGCTGGTCCACAGCGATTGCCTGAGCGACCGCGAAGCCGCTGACAACTCCCCCTATGCCATCCCGGCGTCCGACACCGACCCGACACCGGTTCCCAAGCGCATCGGACGCGTCCGGCCGCTGGACGGCGACCTGGCCGAGCCCGCCGGGGTCCGGCCCGGCCCGCTCACCGCGGTCGGCCCCGGCCTGCCGACCTTCGCGACCTACCAGCCCTACAACCTGGGCGCCTTCTCGATGCACGACCCCCTCACGGGGCTCACCGGCGACACACTGGACCTCAGCTACCTGGTCATGGGCTGGTACGGCACCGACGCAGACGATCCGTTCGCCGACATCACCGCCAACCCACCCACCAGATTCCAGGAGAAGATCACCGAGCGGCTCGAGCGCCTCGGCTGGGACTGCCCGGTGCCGGCGGCGCCGGTCCGCACCGTCTGCGCCGGCGCCGCCGTCGGCGTCCGCTGGGAGAAGACCGGCGTGCCGGGGCCGAACCGCGACGAGGCACCCGCCACCGTGGACGACCCGAAGAAGCGCCCCGTCACATACGGCGTCGCCGAATCGTCGGTGGACGGGATCAGCGCGCTGGCCCTCGCCCACGACATCGGCTTCTGGAAGGACCCGAACCGGCTCCGGCGGCTTCAGGCCCTCCAGTACGGACTGCTGCATCAGCTCGACACCCGGGACGGCATGGCGGTCGTACAACAGCGCACGCGCGAGGCACGGTTCGAGCCGGTGGCGGGCGGCTTCACCTGGGACCTCACCACCCCGCGCTCGGCCAAGGGCAAGGAGTCGCAGCCGGTCCGGCCGCTGCCCGAGCCGGAGCGGACATGGCTGGCGGACACCAACGAGGCCCAGCGGGCCCACGACGCCGCCGCTCGGCGACTCACCCGCCGCCAGGAACGGCTCTACGAACTGTGGTGGTACGCCGAGCGGCTCGAAGCGATGATCCCGTCCGCCAAACCGAAGGTGGTCAAGGACCGGCTGAAAAAGCTGAAGCAGAAGGTCGATACGGACCTGACCTCCCTCACCGGCAAGGTCAAGGCCGAGCGTTCCGCGCTGACGCAGGCCCCGGCGCTGCTGCAGGCCGTGACGCCCGAAGACCTGGACACCGCGATCGACGCCGAGGTCAAGCGGCTCACCGAGCTGTGGAAGCGCGCCCCGGAGGGGCGGCCGACCCGGGCCCCTCGGCCGGTATTCCACAACGCCCGCGAGCCGGTCGTCCTCATCAAGGGAGCCAAGGCGACCCGGCTGCTCGACGACCCTGCGGTCATCCCGTGCCGGCTGTCGGAGCAGACGGTGACCAAGGCCGGTAGGAACGCCGCAGTCACCACCGTGCGGCCTCCGGGCTGGGCGGCGTTGAAGAAGAAGATCCCCGCCAAAATCCCCACCGGCCTGCCCGAGAATCTGCTGACCGAATTCGCCGTGCTCGACCGGCACCGCGCCCCGGCCACCGTCATCTTCGGTGACCAGGCAACACCCGTCGCCTGGTCCGCCCCTGACCGGCGGGCCCTCGCCGCCCGCCGTGCGACCGCGCCGTGGAAACAGCCGTGGACTCCACTGCTGCTGGTGTGGGAGGCGGACTACTTCGCCGTCCCCTACCACCACTATCAGGACGTCGAGAAGTCCACCCCGCGCCGGAACTGGGAGTTCGGAGAGGACTTCTACCAGTGGCGCGGCGAAGGCGACGCGGCCGAGAACGAAGCCGTCCCGCGCAGCGTCTCGGGTTCCATCCTGTTGTCGGCGCACGCTGTGCACAACATCGCCGAACGCCTCCAACGCGTCGACGCCGAGGCTCCTGGACAGAGCCAGGAGTTCCTCGACGCGGTGGGCGACCTCGCCGGTCACCTCGCCGATGGCAGCAGCGGCACCGACCTGATCTCGCAAGCCCTGGGCGGCTTCACCGCACAGCTCACCGGCCGCGAATCCAAGGTCCGCCCACGCCCGAAGGCCACCGTCGCCGACATCCTCGACGGACACCACACCTTCGCGCCGAGAGCCCTGTCCGCCGCCACCAAGAGACCGGCGGACCCCGCCCCGGACGAGAACTGGGTCGCCGCCCCCTACTACGAGCCCTACCGAGCAGGCCAGTTCCGATTCCGCCGCCTGTTCCTGGTCGACCGCTTCGGCCGCGGATACGAGATCGTCCACACGGCCGACCGGCCCGATCAGCGCCCGGCGCCCGCCAGGGCCGCGACGGTCGTCCCCGATGCCAAGGACCCGCGCAAGCCGGGTGACGCCGACGCGCTCGTCCACATCGGGCAGCAGAGATCCTGGGCGCGGCACCTGTTCCAACTCCGGCCGCGGCTCCCGCAGCCCGCCCGGCTCGGCTTCGACTTCATCTCCCGGCTGGACGACGCGCAGGTCGCGTTCAGTGCCGACGCCGGCGACCAGATCAGCGCCTGGATCGTTCCCAACTACTTCGACGGGGCCCTGCTGTGCATGGCGCCCGACGGCCTCCTGCTGGGGGAACTGCGCTCCGCGCAGAGCACCCTCGTCTTCGAGCGATATCACCCGGACGCCCCCACCCTCGGGCAGAACAGCGCCGAACACCCCAACCTCGCTCGTTTCCTCAACGGTCTCGACGCCAGGGACGACCGGGTGGCGTCCCTGACGGACCTGATCGCCACGGTCGAGACGGCACGGCTGGCCATCGTCCCGGACCGTCCGTCGTCGTCACATCCCACGCTGCGGATGCTCGGCCACCCGCTCGCGCTGATGCGCGCCCGGCTCGAACTGGAGGGCGATGCCGAACCGATCGTCCCGATCCTGCCCAGCCGGCTGGCGGCCGACCCTCCCGCCGCCGACTACCAGGAATACGCCTGGCCGATCCTGCTCGGCTCGAACGCCTCGTTCGAGGACGGCCTCATCGGCTACTTCGACCAGAACGACCACACCAGACTCCACGCCGTGGCTCCTCCGCACAACTCACGGGAGGGCTACGTGGCCGGACGGGACAAGGGGGCCGGCCTGGCCCTGAGGTTGGGCGAGTCGCGCCTGGTCACACTGCTCGCCGACCCATGGGCAGGCGTCCAGGCCGAAACCCATATCCTGCCGACCGGTTTCCTGCGCCCCGATGTCGACTACATCGCCCATGCTCTCGCGCAGATGGACGCCGTCTTCCACATCGGCCCGGCCCTGGGACGCCTCCAAGGCGTCACCGTCGAACGCGGTGACGGCACCGAGACCGTCACACAGGCCTTCAGCCTTCCGCTACCGGTGGTGGAGAGCGGCGAGTGGACCTGGAGGCGGCCCGACGGGACCACGATCGCCGTCACCGCCACCGACACCACCGCTCGCATCACGCCCGAAGCCCGCGCGCACCTGCGCACCGGGCTGCTGCATCTCGCCAACGGCATGACCCGGCACCGCGACTCGACCACTCGCCCGTAACCCGATCACTCACCAGGAGCCCAGCATGACCAGCACCATCGCACCGCCCGACACCGGCACCGAAGAGCTCGACTTCCCGTTTCGTTCCAGCATCAGCACCCACCCCGCGCCGATGACGGTCTCCATGAACTCCAACACGCCGACAAAGGCGTCCTTGGACCTTCTGATTTCCAATGACGGCTTTTCCGAGATCGAGATCGAATCCCTGACGATCACGTTCACCGTCGCCGACGACAACTGGGGTGAGGACGCCTCCGGCATCCTCACCCCGGTATGGAACAAGGTCAGCCGGCCAAAGCCCGAACTGCCCCCCGGCTGGACCGAGGACACCAGCAGCCCGGAACCGGGCCGGTTCACCTTCAAACCGAAGAACAAGAAGGCCCAGCCGGATGACGCGCTGCGCCTGCACCTCGACGACATCCATGTCAGTGCCATCAAGGGCATCACCGACGTCGTCATCTCCATCGAGACTCCCGGCGGTCGACCAGAATTCAAGGAAGCCACTCATTCGATCGGAAAGTTTCCCGTCGGTTTCGAGCTGAAGAACTTCCGCGCCGATGACCCGATCGTGGAAAATGGTCAGTCGACAAAAATCAACTGGACGGTCGGCGGCGACCGCGACGTCCATTATCAATTTTTCGTGAACGGCGTCGAGAGGAAAAACAGAAGCGGCAGAATCGAACCACCCTTCAACACCGGTCCCCTGCATGCCACAACGATCTACAAGATCATCGCCAAGCAGCAGGTCGGCAACGACTGGCTTCCCTACTCCGACTCGGCCGTCGTCCACGTCCACGGCGGTGAGATCACCGCCGCCAACGCACTCATCGCCGACCTGCGGCCCGCGCTCCTCGCGACTCTGACGACCGGAGAGCATCGAAGTTCCAATGGTCGGAGATTTACTCCCAACCAACAGTACAGGGGCAAATTCAGAGGACCCGGCGACGGTCTCATCGTGGGCGTTTTGAAAATATCAGGCGAAGGTAACGCGAAAGCGGAAGTCACGGCGCTGCTGGCATGCGAGGGGTTTCCCGCTACCGAGGTAAAGGCGTCGATCGGCGACAGCGGCTATTCCAAGCAGCACATCATCATGCCGCTTCCCGGCGGGGAGCTTTGTAGAGTAAGAGTCATACCAAAATCGCACAACAACCTGAGTGCCACGGTTCAGTTCGCGCTCCACTGGGTCTCTCTGTCCGGTGACACCCGGGCCCCGGATGTTGTGTATCCTGTGTACGATTGACCGGGTTGCTTCTTTGACAACACGGCAGCCGAGCAAGGATGCAAGCACCGAAAGTCCTGGACCACCGTACCGAGGGCTCACCTTCTGAGGTGCAAGGAGCCGATGGACGAATCCGGTCCTGCGGGCCCGGTGCACCGCCCCGATAGCGCCACCGGCCTCTGCTCCGCAGGGACCGTCCGGAGTCGATGAAGGGCTTGAACGCCCCGAGCCGTTGCGGTCCTCCGCTCCCGGAGAGTTTCCTCGATCCAGGCGTCTGACCGCGTCCTGATCGTCGGCGCGGCCGGCGCGGGAGGCGGTGGCGTGGGGGTGCGGCAGGCGGTCCTAGGTGTGTTGTCCTGACAGGTTGGTGACGCGGCTGGCGGGTGTTTGGCCGTTGATGCCGGTGTGGGGTCGGTGGTGGTTGTACCAGCCCAGCCAGTCGGGGAATGCCGCTTGGCGTTCGGTGTCTGAGGTGCAGGGCCGGATGTAGGCCCGTTCTTCGAGCAGGGTGCGGTGGAAGCGTTCGACCTTGCCGTTGGTCTGCGGCCGCCAGGGCCGGGTCCAGCGCGGGCCGATGCCCAGTTCGTGGCAGGAGAGGCGCCAGGTGGACTTGGTGCAGGCCCAGGCGTTGTCGGTCAGCACCCGTTCGAGGGTGATGCCGTGTGCGGCGAACCAGGCGGTGGCCCGGCGCAGGAAGGCGGCGCAGGTGGCTGCGGTCTCATCGGGCAGGGCTTGGGTGCAGGCCAGGCGGGAGTGATCGTCCAGGACGGTGTGCAGGTAGGTGTAGCCGACGCCGGTCCGATGGCGGCGGCCTTCGGGCTGCTCGTGCCGGGCGGCAAGGCGTACCAGAGCACCGGCACGCAGATCAGCGACGCCCAAGCGGTGGCGGTGATCGCCGCACCTGCTGACGATGAGAGCGTTGCGCATCGGGTGAGGCCAAAGTCCTTCCCGGCTTCCCGGAGCGGCCGCGAGGTGGCTGAGGGATTCACCGGGCTGCCGGCGGCCGCCCAATGGCCGAAGTCGCTGCCGGCTCCAAGCTGGACAGCTGTCCCCAGGCCTCGTCTGGGGACGCAAGACCTGGGGCACCCTGATCACTTTGCAGCAATACGCTTCCGCTGAACACGCTGCACTCACCACGGCCGACACCTCAGCCGGCATCACGGCCGAGGCCGGCGGCGCACTGATCAGCGCGAACACCATCGCCCTGGGCGAATCCAGCCGGGTGAACGACGACGAACGCTACCGCCGCCGCCCACGTCCGCCAGGTCGTCCAGGCCGAGGCCGCACTCCTCCACATGCTCATCGCGAAGCGCCGCCGGTCTGGTGCGTCGGCGAGTGGCCCAGCAGGACGTGTTCCATGCGTTCCGACTCCTCGCGGACGGCGACGAGGTCCGCTCGATGCTGCGGACGGAGTGTCGGTGCGATGGGCGTGCTTCTCTCGCTCAGCCCCTGTGGTTAGCTCTGCAAGCGTGGATGATTCGCAAGTTCCTGCTCAGCCATCGGATCTGAGTACCTACGCGCGTATCCGGAACGCCGCGTTGCAGGGGTTCGCCGCCAAGGGCGTCGCCGCGACGTCGATCCGGGACGTCGCCGCCGCCGCCGGGTTGTCGCCGGGGCTGGTGCAGCATCATTTCGGCACCAAGGCCCGGCTGCGCGAGGCGGTCGACGAGTACGTGGTCGCGGTCGCCGTGGAGACCTTCCGTGATCTAGTCCAGGGCGGCGGCGAGGCGGAGTGGGACGCGATGGGCGACACGGTGACGGCCTGGGTCCGCGACAACGCGGTCGCGCTGCGGTACCTGGCGCGGGCGCTCGCCGAGGGGGACGAGGAGGCGGCGAAGATCTTCGACGCGCTGGTCGGGATCGCGCGCACCGGCTGGCTGGCGCCGCTCGAGCGCGAGGGGCGGCTGCGCGACGGCGCCGACCGGGAGTGGGCCGCGATCCACGTGGTGGTGTTCAACCTGGCCTGCGTGTTCTTCGAGCCGGTCATCAGCCGGCATCTTCCCGGGCCGTTCTTCGATCCCGAGCAGCTGCGCCGGTGGAACACGGCGACGACGGAGCTGTACCGCCGGGCCCTGACCACCTGACCGATGCGCTTGTATTGCAAAAAATACACTTGTATCGTGGCGGCATGACGCGGTTCGTGCGGTTCTGGAAGGACGGCGGCGGTGCGGCCGGCGACGGCCCGGTGCACGTCAGCATGAACGACTACCTGGTGCACCGCTTCCGCGACGTCCCCCGCGTGGCGAGGGCCGGGTTGCGGTTCCGCCGCGCCTGGCCGGAGACCGAGGGGGCGCTCGGCCTGTGGCTCGCCACGGCGGGCGACGGGCGGCGGCAGATCTCGGTCTCGGTCTGGCGGGAGCCGGCCGACCTCAAGCTCTTCGTCCACTCGCCGAGCCACCGGCAGGTGGTGCGCGACTTCCGTGACGCCGGAGCGCTCATCACCACCGCCTGGACAGCCGAGCGACTCGATCGCCGGCTGATCTGGGGCCAGGCCGTGGAGCGCCTCACCGGCGCGCTGCCCGAGGCCCGCCACCACTAGAGGCGACCATGGCCACGGTGCTGGTGCTGGGCGGTTACGGCGCGGTCGGCCGCCACCTCGTCACACGGCTGCGGCAGGACGGGCATACCGCGCTCGCGGCCGGCCGGGACGCCGTCCGCGCCGACCGGACGGTCGACCTCGCCCGGCCCGGCCTGCGCTCCTACCGGTCCGCGCTGAGCGGCGTGGACGTCGTGGTCAACGCCTCGGGCGTGGAGGAGCCGCGGCTGGCCGAGCAGGCGACGGCGCGGGGCGCCGCGTTCGTCGACATCACGGCCACCGCCTCCTACATCGCCGCGCTGGAACGGCTCGACCCGCCGCGGCCGGTGCTCCTCAGCGTCGGGCTGGCCCCCGGCCTGACCAATCTGCTCGCCGCCGCCGTCCACCGCGCCGCTCCCGGCCCGGTCGACGTGGCCGTCCTGCTCGGAGCGGGCGAACGGCACGGCCCGGCGGCCGGCGAATGGACCTACCGGCTGCTCGGCAGGCGTTTCCACCACCACGGCGACACGATCCGCAACTTCACCCGGCCCCGGCGGTTCGACCTGCCCCGCCTCGGCCGCAGGCGGCTCTACCGCCTGGACTTCTCCGATCAGCACACCCTCAGCCGGGACCTGGGCGTCCCGGTGCGCACCTACTTCGGCCTCGACTCCAGGGCGGCGACCACCGCCCTGGCCGCCCTGACCTGGCTGCCCGGCGGCTCGCGCCCGCCCCGCGGCCTGCACGTCCCGGGCGGCGACGGCTGGCTCGTCCTGGCCCGCGGCCACGACGGCACCACGCGATGGGCCCGCGGGCGCGGCCAGTCCCACGGCACGGCGGTCATCGCGGCCGCCGCCGTCGGCCTGGCGACCGCGCTGCCGCCCGGAACCCGCCATCTCCACCACGGCCTCGGCCTCGGCGACCTCCCCGCGGGCCGGGGCATCGAGTTCGGCGCCCCGGCCGGACGCTGAGACGGGCCCCGGGTCAGCGGCGCAGGCCGTGCAGGAGTGCCAGGACGGCGGGCTCGGCTTCGGCGCGGGCGGCGGCGGGGTCGTCGGCGGCGGCGATGAGCAGGCCGGCCTCGCCCAGCCCGGCGAGGAGCACATGGGCGAGGGGCCGGAGCGGGACGTCGTCGCGCAGCAGCCCGGCCGCCCGGCCCGCTTCGAGCCCCGCGACCACGACGCCGAGGGCGTAGCGCTCGTCGATGTCGCGCCACTCGGCCCAGCCGAGCACGGACGGCGCCTCGACCAGGCCGATGCGCGCCCGGTCCGGCTCCACGCAGGACCGCAGGAAGGTCCGCGTCCCCGCTTCGAGGGCCGCCAGCGGGTCGGCGCCGCCCAGGCCGGCCATGTCCGCGGCCACCCGCTCCATCAGCTCCTGCTGGAGCTGCTCGTACACGGCCCGGAACAGGTCCTTCTTGTCCTTGAAGTGGTGGTACATGGCGCCCCGGGAGCTGCCGGCGCGCTCGACGATCTCCGGGGTGCCGACCGCCGCGTAGCCGCGCTCGGCGAACAGCGCGCGCGCCGCCGCGATCAGGTTGGCACGGGTCGCTTCGGACTTCTCGGCCTGCCGGCTCATCGCTGGTCTCTCCATGGTTCGTCCGCCGCCCTTTAAAACAGGCAGCCTGTTTGTTATCTTCGCTTCCGGACCCATTCTCTCGGCAAGGGGCGTGGAGATGAGCGATGCACGGACCGCCACCCCGGCGCGGTGGCGTGACGCGGACCTGGGCGCACGGCGCGAGATCGAGGTGCCGGGCGGGCGGATCGCGGTGTTCGAGGCGGGCGAGGGCGCACCGGTGGTGTTCGTCCACGGCGTCCTGGCCAACGCCAACCTCTGGCGCCGGGTGGTGGCGCGGCTGTCGGACCGCTACCGCTGCGTGACGCTGGACCTGCCGTTCGGCGCGCACACGACGGCGATGCCCGGCGCCGACCTCACCCCGCCGGCCCTGGCCGCCATGGTCGCCGCCGCGATCGAGGCCCTGGACGCCGGGCCGGTCACCCTGGTCGGCAACGACAGCGGCGGGGCCGTCTGCCAGATCGTCGCGACGACCCGGCCCGGCCTGGTCGGCCGGCTCGTGCTCACCTCGTGCGACGCCTACGACAACTTCCCGCCGCGGTTCTTCGGCTACCTCAAGGTCGTGGTGCGCGTCCCCGGCGGGATCGGGGCGCTGCTGAACACGCTGCGCCTGCTCCCGCCGCTGCGCCGGCTGCCGATCGCCTTCGGCTGGCTGGCGAACCGTCCGCTGCCGCGCGCGGTGAGCGACTCCTACGTCCTGCCCGCCTGCGTGGACCCCGGCGTCCGCGACGACCTGCACCGGGTGCTGCGCGGCCTGGACCGGCGGCACACCATCGCCGCCGCGAAGCGGTTCGGGGACTTCACCTCGCCGGTGCTCATCGCCTGGTCCGAACGCGACCGCTTCTTCCCCGCCGCCCACGCCGAGCGGCTGGCCGCCGACCTGGCCGGCGCCCGGCTCGCCTGGATCCCCGGGGCGCGCACCTTCTCCCCCGAGGACCAGCCCGCCCGCCTGGCCTCCGCGATCGCCGGGTTCGTCCCGGAGCAGGCCGCCCGGTGAGCACCCGGCCCCTCCCCCACCTGGACGGCGTCGAGCACCGGTTCGTCGACGTCGACGGCCTGCGCATGCACGTGGCCCTGGCCGGGCGGGGCGAACCGCTGGTCCTGCTGCACGGCTGGCCCCAGCACTGGTGGCAGTGGCGGCACCTCATCGGCCCGCTCGCCGAGCACCACCGGGTCATCTGCCCGGACCTGCGCGGCCTCGGCTGGACCGCGGCCCCGCCGGACGGCTACAGCCCCGCCGCCATGGCCGACGACGTGATCGGCCTGCTCGACCGGCTCGGCGTGCCCGCCTTCGCCCTGATCGGGCACGACTGGGGAGGGGCCGCCGGGTACGTCCTCGCCCTCCGGCATCCCGGGCGGGTGACACGCCTCATCGCGATCAACACCGCGAACCCCTTCCTGCGCCCGACCCCGCGGGTCCTCGTCGACGGAACCCGGCTGTGGCACATCGTCGCCAACGCCGCCGGCCGCCGGCCCGCGGGATCGGTGATACCGCGCTGGGCGCTGCGCCACTGGGCGACGCGTCCCGGCGCGCTGTCCCCCGAGGACCGGCTGGTCTTCCTGGCCCAGTTCTGCGAACCCGCGCGGGTGCGCGCCACCGTCCGCTACTACCGGAACCTGCTGCTCCGGGAGATCCCGTCGCTGCTGGCGGGCCGGTACCGGTGGGCGCGCCTGACCGTTCCCACGCTCGTGCTGTCGGGCGACCGGGACCCGCTCCTGCCGCCCGGCCAGATGTCCGGCTTCGGCGGGCACGCCACCGACCTGCGCGTGGAACTCCTCGAAGGCGTCGGCCACTTCCCGGCCACCGAGGATCCCGCCGAGGTCGTGCGGCGGATCCTGCGGTTCCTCGCGGCCAGGCCCCTGCCATGGGCCGGCGAGCCGTCCTTGAAGTAGTCCCGCGGCGTCTTCGCCGGGATCACCTCACGGGGTGCCCGAGGAGGTCGCGAGGCGGGCGGCGATGAGGGCGCTGTTGATGGAGATCTCGCCGCGCATCCCCGGAGCGGCGACCATGTCCCCGGCCAGGAACACGCCGTCGCCGCGATCGATGGCCGGACGGTCGCGCCAGGTCCGGCCGGGCAGGTCGAGCGCGCCGGTGCGGCCCTTGGCGATCGCGGAGCGCTGGAAGGTGACCCGGCCGGCCCATCCGGGCAGGAGCCGGTCGGCGAAGGCGCGCAGGCGCAGGTGCGCCTGCTCGTGCGGCTCGGCGGCCCGCACGGGCATCTGGAGCTGGTAGAGCGACTCGCCGCGGGGGGCGATGGTGTCGTCCTGCATCGTGTAGCTCTCGTGGAAGCCGCCTTCGTCGAGGTCGAAGGCCAGGGTGCGGTCGCGGCGGTCGGCGGTGACGGCGATGTCGAGCAGAGCGGTGTGGCCGCTGGTCCACTCCAGCTTCTCGCCGAGGAGCCGGGACGCCGCGGACAGCTCGGTGGCCACGATGACCGGTCCGCCCTCGGGCAGGGAGTCGATGCGGGCGCCGGTCTCGATCTTGACACCGAGCCCCGCGGCGTGCGCGGCCATGCGGTCGAGCACGGTCTGCCAGCCGCCGCGGACCCAGCGGATCGCGGGCGGGTTCGGCCCGAGCACCCGCTGGAACAGGTCCCAGACGAACGCCGCCGACAGGCGTCCCGTGCCGGCGTCGTAGGTGACCACGCTGATGGCGTTGGCCATCTGCCGTGCGGTGCCCTCGCCCCAGCGGCCCGAAGCCCAGGCGTGGAAGTCCTCGTCGACGGGGGCTTGGAGCCGGCGCCGCGACTGCGCGCGCAGCATCCGGGCCGGCGGGGCCAGGCGCAGGCGGCCGTCGACGCGGAAGCGCGCGCGGGCGAAGGCGGCCGGCGACGGCCAGCCCAGCCCCTTGACGAAGCCGCGTTCGGCCAGCCACGTGTAGTGGGGTCCGTCCGCGTAGAACACATGGGCGCCGTCGTGGGCCACGTACGGCGCGGGCGTCGCCCTGCC
The DNA here is from genome assembly GCF_009604375.1 of Actinomadura macrotermitis. Lineage (GTDB taxonomy): Bacteria > Actinomycetota > Actinomycetes > Streptosporangiales > Streptosporangiaceae > Spirillospora > Spirillospora macrotermitis. The sequence continues at coordinate 74,568 of NZ_WEGH01000007.1, read as the reverse complement.
GCGCCCGCCGAGCGCGCGGTGCGCCTCGTACAGCAGGACGTCGGCGCCGGCCTCCGCGCAGGCGATGGACGCGGTCAGGCCCGCCAGGCCGCCGCCGATGATGGTGATGTCGGTCGTCATGCCGTCAAGGACGCGGCACCGGCCCGGCTTGTGACATGCCCGCGGATTCCCCGGCGGCAAGACGCAGCTCGCCGTGGAGACCACCGCCCAAGCCGCGCGGCAATGGGGCGAGGCCATCGACGCCATCGAGGGCGCGTTTCTGCTGGCGCGTACCCGGCGCGACATCGCCCAAGAGCTCCCCTCCCCAACGGACGCGGTCGCCGATCAGGCCTAAGGCGTCTCACCGAAAGAAGCACCGGCACTGATCGTGGCGGTGGCCGACGCTCGACTACTTCTCGCTCGCACAGGCCGACGGCGCCGACTCCCAGGGCATCCTCGCCAAGCGAAGCACCCACGAGCGGGAACTCAGGAAACTGTGCAACGGATGATCGGCTGCAATGGCGACCGTCCTGCGATCAGCGCGCGAGGGCCTTCAGCGGGTCATTTCCAGCTATGGATGTAGACACCGGGCGCGGTGAAGGAACCGCCGGGAGCGATGGTGATGACGTCACCCTTGCAGCCGCCGCCGGTATAGAAGGACCGGAACTGGTTGTCATGGTTGACGACGGACCGGGCGGGGCGCGCAGGAGTGGGCCCGCAGCCGGGGGACGAGGGCTTGGGGACGGCCACCATCTCACCGGCGAAAGCGCCACCGCTCCAAAAGCACACAGAGCCATCGGGGCAGGAGCCGGGCCCGGTCGGCCGCGTCGCGCCGGCCGGAGCGGCCGGCACGATCGTGACCGCCCAGGCCAGCGCGATCGCCGCGGCGGTGAATCTGGGGCGGGAGACGGACCGGTAGACGGGCATGGTTCCTCCGAACGGCAAGGCGCGCGGTCATTTCGGCAGGCAGGAGCCGCAAAAGGCGGCCTATCCTGTAATGAATTGACTACTCTGGGTGATGATATCGCACGCGGTGTACAGCGGTGAGGAAGCGCGCGCTGAGGGATGCCGCGCTCCTGCTTGGCCGACTCCAGCCATAGATCGGCGACCCGCGCTTCTGGCGCGTGGATCTGCTGTCATGTAGACGACCCGGTCCACCCACATCCGTCGTCCGCCCCCCAGGCGGCAGAGCGGACGGCACGGAGGCGCGCTATGACCACCCAATCCCCGCCCGGCGGCCCGATCGACACCTCCGTGCCGCACTCGGCCCGCATCTGGAACTACTGGCTCGGCGGCAAGGACAACTACCCCGTGGACCAGGAGGCCGGCGACGCCTACGCCAAGGTGTACCCCGACATCGTGCACCTCGCCCGGGCCTCCCGGGCGTTCCTCGGCCGCGCCGTACGCCACCTCGCCGGCGAGCACGGCGTGCGCCAGTTCCTCGACATCGGCACCGGCCTGCCCGTCGAGGAGAACACCCACCAGGCCGCCCAGCGCGTCGCCCCCGAGAGCCACATCGTCTACGTGGACAACGACCCGCTCGTCCTCGCCCACGCCCGCGCCCTGCTCACCAGCAGGCCCGAGGGCGCCACCAGTTACATCGACGCCGACCTGCACGACCCCGACGGCATCATGGACCAGGCCGAGCCGCTCCTGGACTTCTCCCGTCCGGTCGCGCTGATGCTCATGGGCATCCTCGGCCACATCAACGACGACGACGAGGCCGTCCAGATCACCCGCCGCCTCCTGGACCGGCTCCCGCCGGGCAGTTTCCTCACCCTCTACGACGGCGCCGCCACCGACGAGGCCTTCGTCGAGGCGCAGGAGGAGTACGACGACACCGGCGCCATCCCCTACCGCCTGCGCTCCCCCGACCAGATCCGCGGCTTCTTCGCCGGCCTCGACCTCATCGAGCCCGGTGTCGTGCCGCTCCACGCCTGGCGCCCCGCCCCCTCGCCCGCGCCTCCCCGGGAGGTCGACGGCTACGGAGGCATCGGCCGCAAGCGGTGAGACGCCGTCGCCCCGGGGCCGCCGAGGCGGTCCCGGGGCGACGGGCGGGCGCCTACTCGGCGGCCGGGGCGGCCGGGGAGAGGGTGCGCGGCAGCAGGGCCACGATCGCCGCGCCGAGCACGGCGGGGATCATGAAGGCGATGAAACCGGCCCGCGGCGAGACCACCAGGGCCGTCGCCAGCGACAGGTAGGACGGCCCGGCGATCGCGCCGAGCCGGCCGACGCCGAGGCCGACGCCGAGGCCCGTGCCGCGCAGGTGCGGCGGGTAGAAGGCCGACATGTACGCGATGATCATGTTCTGGCAGCCCAGCGAGCCGAGCCCGGCGAGGGCCGAGACCACCAGCAGCAGCGGGCGCGGCTGGTTGGAGCTGAGGGTGAGCAGGGCCACCGCGGCCAGGGCGAAGGTGCCCATGGTGACGTACTTGAGGTGGCCGCGGTCGGCGAGCAGTGAGACCAGCAGGCCGCCCGCGCTCGCCCCGACGGTGAAGGCGATCATGAACTCCAGGGACGAGCCCAGGTTGTAGCCGCTCTTCATCATGATCGTCGGCAGCCACGCGGTGGTGCTGTAGACCAGCGCCATGCTCATGAACGTCGCCACCCAGAGCAGGACGGTGCCGCGCCGGGCCTGCGGGGTGAACAGCTCCGCGACGGGGCGGCGGGCGCCCTGGGCCGGTTCGGGCCGCCCCGCCGGGACCGTCAGCCAGATGGCCGGCACGAGGAGGACGGGCAGGACGCCGATCCAGAACAGGGTCTGGAAGTGGTGCCCGGGGAGCAGGAAGCGCCCGAGCAGCGCCGAGGCGGTGCCGCCGACGCCGATGGAGCCGAGCGCGATCGCCAGGTGCAGGGTGCGGCGGCCGGCCGGGGCGCCGTCGGAGACCAGCGCCGAGACCAGCGGCGCGAGCGCGCCGATGCCGATGCCGGTGCAGAACCGGGCGGCGCCCAGCTGGGTGAGGTCGCCCGCGAGCGCGGCGGCCAGCATCGCCGCCGAGATCCAGGCGACCGACACCGCCAGCGGGGTGCGGCGGCCCCACCGGTCGGCGGCCCAGCCCGCCAGGACGGACCCGAACGGCATCCCCATGGCCGTGACGCTGCCGAGCGTGCCGAGGGAGGAGGGCACCGCGCCCCAGGACCGGTCGTGCATCAGGCTCGGGCCGATGGTGCCGAGGGTGAACAGGTCGTAGCCGTCGATGAACAGGACGAGGCACGCCAGGGTGAGCATGCCCGCTCGCGTGCGTGTCGCTGGAGGCGCGAGGGTCGCGGTCACGGGTTCTCCTTACGCGAAGGCCCCGCTCCCGTGCCGGGGCGGCACGGACGGGTGTGGCGGGGCCTGGGTGGGGGTGGGCGGAGCGGGCGGGGAGCGTGTCAGGAGGGGACGGGAGCCCGGCACGGGAGCTGGACCACGGCGCCGGACTAATTCATAGTAATGATTAGAGTGATAATGCTCACTCGCTCACCCCGGCGTCAAGAGCCCGGGACCGACAATGTTCATGATGAATAGGCTTGTTTTGTCCGGCCGGTTCGTCAGTCCACCGGCGGGGTGCCGTGGCGGTGGAAGGACTCGATGGTCTTCAGGCCCCACGCCTGGCCCTTGGCCCGTTCCGCCTCGGTCCAGGTGACCACCTGCCAGTCCGGTGCCAGCATCATCCGGGCCCCGGCGTTGCACAGCTCGATGCGGTTGCCGCCCGGCTCGTAGACGTAGAGGAAGAACGTCTGCTGGATGGCGTGCTTGTGCGGGCCGGTCTCGATGTGGACGCCGGCCTCCAGGAAGACGTCGGCGGCGCGCAGGATGTCCTCGCGCGTGTCGGTGGCGAACGCGACATGGTGCAGCCGGCCCGCGGTGCCCGTCCGGTCGCCGGTGTAGACCAGGTCGTAGGTCTTGTCCGAGACGGTGGTCCAGAAGCCCGAGACCTCGCCGCCGTCGAGCATGATCTGCTCGGTCGGCCTGGCCCGGATCCGCTCGGTCAGGAAGGACCGGGCGCCCGGCATGTCGGCGGCCAGGTAGTTGACGTGGTCCAGGCGGCGGATGTTGGCGCCCCGGCCGGGGAAGCGGGCGGCCTGGTTCTTCAGCGCCGGGCGCTGCCCCTCCCCCGGCCGGTACCACTCGGTGTCCCAGTACAGGCCGAACTCGTGGCCGTCGGGGTCCTGGCACAGGTAGACGTCGCCGAGGCCGAACTCGCCGGTGACCCAGCGGCCGCCGGGCAGTTCGGCCACCCGGCGCCGCAGCGCGTCCGGGCCGGCCGCCCGCAGGTAGGTGCGGCCGATGCCGGACCGGTCCCGTTCGGTGATCTTGACGGTGAACCGCTCGTAGTCGTCCCAGGCGTGGACGTAGACCGACCGGCCGTCGCGGCCCACCTCCTCCATGCCCATGAGGCCGGTGAAGAAGGCGGTGGTGGCGTCGGCGTCGGGGGTGAACAGCTCGACCGAGCCGACATGGGCGATGTCGCGGCAGCGTTCGGTGAACTCGGCGGGCGGGATCTGCGGCATGGGTCAGCTCCGGTGGAGAGGGCGGGGCCAGGCGGTCCCGTCGGACAGCAGGCGGGCGGTGCGCAGGACCGCCGCACCCCCCGAGGGGGTGCGGCGGGTGTCGAAGCGGCCGGTCGGGTGCTCCAGCCGGACCAGGTCGGTTCCGGTCGCGTACGGCGCGGCCACCGACCCGGGCAGGCCCACGGCGGTCGCGACGCTGACCGCGCCGAGCACGCCGATCGCCGTATGGCAGCGGTGCGGGATGAAGGTGCGGGTGGCCAGCGTGCCGCCCGCGCGCGGCGCGGAGATCAGGGTGACCTTGGGGACGGTCGCGTCCGCGACGTCGCCGAGCCCCATCAGCTCGCCCGCCCGGAGCCGCACCCGTTCCCGGCGGGCGGTCAGTTCGCCGTCGGCCTCCAGTTCGGCGGGCGTCTCGTGGCCGGTGAGCCCGAAGTCGGCGGCGGCGGCCACCACGACCGGCATCCCGTTGTCGATGCAGGTCACCGGGATGCCGTCGATCTCGTCGCGGACGTTCCCGGTCGGCAGCAGGTCACCGCAGACCGACCCGGCGGTGTCCTGGAACTCCAGCGCGACCTCGATCTCCTCCCCCGGCGCGCCGGGACCGAGCACCGCGGTGACCAGCCCGCCGGTGTTGACCATGCGGATGCGCACGGTGCCGGCGTCCGGCGCGACCAGGCCGCGCAGCCGGGCGTACGGGCCGATCCCGGCCAGGATGTTGCCGCACGGCTGCTCGGCCGACACCAGCGGCCGGTCGACGTGCACCTGGAGGAACAGGTAGTCCACGTCCGCGGTGGCCGGGTCGGCGGCGGGTGACACCACGGCGACCTTGCTGGTCAGGGGGTGACCGCCGCCGAGGCCGTCGATCTGCCGCTCGTCCGGCGAGCCGAGCAGCCGCAGCAGCAGGTCGTCCCGTTCGGCCGGATCGGCCGGCAGGTCGGCGGCGTTGAGGTAGACGCCCTTGGAGGTGCCGCCGCGCAGCACGGCCGCCGGGATCATCCGTCCTCCCCTTCCGGGGTGTACGGCACGTACCGGACGCCGAGCCGCTCCAGCAGCGGGCGCAGTTCGTAGCGGTCGAGCCCGAGCTGGCCGCCGGCCAGTGCCGCCCGGGTCCGCTCCTCGCGTTCGGCCCGGGCCTGTGCGGCGGCGGCGACCTCGGCGGCGCGCGGCCGGGGCACGGTCACCACGCCGTCGTCGTCGGCCACCACCACGTCGCCCGGCCGCACCAGCCGGCCGCCGATGACCAGCGGCACGTTCACGCTGCCGGCGGTGGCCTTGACGGTGCCCTGGGCGCTGACGGCCGTGGACCAGACGGGGAAGCCCATCGCGGTCAGCGGGCCGACGTCGCGCACGCCGGTGCCGATGACCAGCCCCCGCACGCCGCGCGCGCGCAGCGAGGTGGCCAGCAGCTCGCCGAACAGGCCGTCGGTGCACGGCGACGTCGTGGCGACCACCAGCACGTCGCCGTCGCGGCACTGCTCCACGGCCACGTGGATCATCAGGTTGTCGCCGGGGTGGCACAGCGCGGTGACCGCGGTGCCCGCGAGCGCCGCCCCCGGGTAGATCGGCCGGAACGACGGGTCGAGCAGCCCCTCGCGGCCCATGGCCTCGTGCACGGTCGCGACGCCGTGCCCGCCGAGCGCCCGGACGTCCTCGGCGGCGGCGCGCGGCGTCCCGGTCACCACGATCGGCGTCATGCCAGCACCCCGGCGACCTGCGGGTAGACGCGCTGGTACGCCTCGGCGTAGCGGATGGCGCGGTCCCCGCCGTTGCGGACGGCCTGGACGCCCCGGCGGCGCGCCAGCTCGGTGTAGTAGTCCCAGAGGTGCTCCTGGGCGTTCATGCACTCCATGGCGGCGCGCTTGACGTCGAACACCTCGGTGATGTCGACCAGGACGTCCGGCTGGAAGCCGCACATCTCGGGCTGGTGCGGTTCGAAGCGGAAGACCGGCGGCGCGCCGATGATCGGGTGCTCGCTCGGGTAGCCCTCGGCCTGCGCCAGGATGCGCGCCTCCAGGGCCAGTTCGGCGGCGCGCGGGTGGTCGGCGTTGTAGGGGTCGGCGGCGCTGTGCACCAGGATCGCGGCGGGCCGCACGGCCCTGATCCGCTGCACCAGGGCGTCCATCAGCCCCGCGTCGGCGCGCGGCAGCGGGTAGTCCCCGGCGTCCAGGAAGGTGATCTGCGCGCCGAGCGCCTTCGCGGCGGCCTCGGCCTCGGCCCGCCGGGCGGCCTTGACCTGCTCCAGCGTCGCGCCGGACTTCCACAGCGCGGCGGACTCCCCGCGCTCGCCGTAGGAGAGGCAGACCACGTGCGCGCCGGCGCCGCGCCGGGCGGCGAGCGCGGCGTAGCCGCCCGCCCGCCAGACGAAGTCCGCCGCGTGCGCGCTGACGATCAGTACGGGTCCATCGGACATGGACGGCTCCTCAGGTGGCCGAAGGGGTGTGCCGGGAACCCTAGAATTCTGTCGCCAAGATTGTCAATAATCTTGTATCCAATCCTGGGAGGGCTGGATGATCGCGGTGATGGGGCCGGAGTCGCCGGCGGCGGCGCGGGCGGCCGGACGTGAGCCCTGGATGCGGGACAATCTCGAACGGGAGCCGGGCGTCGGCCTGGTGCGCCGCCCGGAGACCGGCAGCCGCGCGCACGCGGTCCGCCGGGTGGCCGAACCGGCCGGGAAGGGAGCGGTGGATGACTGAGGCGACGGTGCTGGACGGGATCCGCGGGGGCATCCGGCACGGCGAGTTCGTCCCGGGCCAGCGGCTGGTCGAGGCCGACCTGATGGAGCGCTTCACCGCCACCCGGGCCGGGGTGCGGCAGGCGCTGGCCGACCTGGCCGCCGAGGGCCTGGTCGAGCGGGTGCCGAACAAGGGCGCGCGGGTCCGCGTGGTCAGCGTCGCCGAGGCCGTGGAGATCACCGAGTGCCGGATGGCGCTGGAGGGCCTCTGCGCGGCCAAGGCCGCCGAACGGGTCACCGAGGCCGACCGCGCCGGGCTGACCGGGCTGGTGGCCAGGATGCGCGCCGCCGTCGAGGCCGGCGACCCGCTCGGCTACTCCGACCTCAACCACCAGGTGCACGGGCGCATCCTGGAGATCTCCGCGCAGCGCACGGCCGTCGCCACCATCGAGCGGCTGCGCGGCCAGCTCGTCCGCCACCAGTTCCGGCTGGCGCTCCAGCCCGACCGGCCGCAGCGGTCACTGGCCGAGCACGAGCGCGTCGTGGCGGCCGTGCTCGCCGGGGACCCCGCGGCGGCCGAGGCCGCGATGCGCGACCACCTGCGCCACGTGATCGACGCCTTGGCGGCCGGCGTCCGGTGAGCCGCGGCGGCTCACCGGACGCCGCGCCGGGAGGCGGCCGGTCTCACTCCCCCGCGGGCAGGTGCCGGTCGAGGAAGGCGTGGGTGCGCGTCCAGGCCAGTTCGGCGGGCTCGTCGCGGTACATGTGCGGGCGGGCGTCGCAGGCGAAGGCGTGGCCCGCACCGGGATAGACGTGCTGGACGAAGTCGGCGCCCGCCGCGGTGAGCGCGTCCTGGATCGCGGTGACCTGCTCGGCCGGGATGGTGGGGTCTTCGGCGCCGACGTGCAGCAGCAGCGGCGCGTCGATCGCCTTGGCGCGGTCGAGCACGGCATGCGGTCCGGCGGCGATGCCCGGGCCGTAGAACACCACCGCCGCGCCCAGACCCGGGATCGCGGTGGCGGCGGTGAACGCGGCACGCCCGCCGAAGCAGAAGCCGACGACGGCGGTCCGCCCGGCGTCAATGCCCTCCTCCTCCAGGAGGCCGAGGGCGGCGCGCACATCGGTGACGATCGCGTCCGGCCCGATGGCCCCGATCAGCGGCATCGCCTCGGCGTGCTGGTCGTAGCCCAGCGTCCCGGCGCCGTTGCGGTGGAACAGGTCCGGGGCTACGGCCAGGAAACCGCGCTCGGCGAACCGGCGGGCGATGTCCTGGATGTGGTCGTTGACGCCGAACGCCTCCTGCAGGACGACGACGGCGCGCGTCGCCGGCGTGGCGGGACGGGCGACGTACACGCGCATCGGCCCGTCAGCGGTCTCGACGGTGGTCCATTCGGTCATGCGGTAAAGCTCCCAACACAAGGGGAAAGAGGAACGGGGAACGCGGTCAAGGGCGGATGACGCCCATCCACATGGGTTCGCTGCGTTCGTTGAGGGCCGTCAGAGCGGCGCCGATGTCGTCGAGCGCGAACCGGTGCGTGATCAGCCGCTCGGCCTGGAGCTTGCCGGAGGCCAGCAGGCTCAGCACGGTGTCGGTGTCGCCGCGGGTGCAGGCCCGGGTGCCGACGAAGCGCCAGCAGCCGAGCATCGTCTCCCGCATCGGGACGGCGATCGGGGCGGGGTTGCCGCCCATGTGCACGAACACGCCCCCGTTGGCCAGCGACCGCAGGGCCTGCTCGCCGCCGGGGCCGCCGGGCAGGTAGTCCAGCACCGCCTCGGGCCCGGCGGGGACCAGCTCGCGGATGCGGGCGGTGAGCCCGCCGGCCGTCTGCCAGTCCGGGCCGAGGTCCTCCAGCGCGATCGTGTCCGCGCGCAGGTGGGGGACGAGCTCGCGGGCGGCCCGGAGCCGCTCGGCGGACCGGCCCACCAGGACCAGGCGGCCGATGCCGAAGTGCTCGGCGAGCATGATGGTGGCGGTGCCCATCGTGCCGGTGGCCGCCGTGACCACCACGGTGGCCGCGCCGAGGTCGCCCGCGCACTTGAGCGCGCGGACGGCGTTGCCGAGGTCGTGCACCTTGGCGGCGAGGTCGAAGCTGACGTTGTCGGGGATCTCGTCGATCAGCCAGTGCGGCGCCCGGACGAACTCGGCGAGCCCGCCGTCGTGGTAGCGGGCGTACAGCTCCAGGGCCCCGGTGCCGAAGGCGCCCTGGCCGATCATGGCGGCCTCGGCGCACATCTGCTGGCGGTCGCTGGTGCAGTAGCCGCACTCGCCGCACGACAGCATGGGGTGGACCCGGACGCGCCTGCCCAGCAGGGCCGGGTCGACTCCGGAGCCCACCCGCTCCACGGTCCCGGCCGCCTCGTGGCCCGGGACGGTGGGCAGGTGCCGGAACATGCCGGCGGCCAGCAGCTTCATGGTGCTGGGCGCCAGTCCCGCGGCGGCGACGCGGACCAGCACGTCGTGCTCGCCCGGCTCCGGAACGGGCACCCGCTCCAGGTGGAGGACATCGGATCCCTTGTGGGCACGCGCGGCTTTCATCTCAGACATGGCGATGACCTTTCGATGCGGGGGGGGGCAGGGTCGGCCGTCATTCGGCGGGGCGCAGCCGGTCCAGCTCGGGGACGTCCAGCACCCGCCCGGTCTTGTTCGTCTCGGCGACCTGCGGCACGGTCAGCGCGGACAGCACGGTGAGGTGCTCGCTCGGCTCGGTCACGATGCTGGTGAAGGCGACGCCGACCGGGATGCGCACGAAGTCGCCGGGTTCCAGCTCCAGCGCGCCGAGCTGCGTGACCAGCAGGCGCCGCCCGCTGATCTGGTACTGGATGTCGTCGGCGTCGCGGTGGGTGCGGTACAGCCGGCCGTCCGACCGGCCGACCGCCGTGTGGCCGATCCTGATCTGCGCGGAGCGGTAGAGCCAGTCGGTCCCGTCGGCGTCGGCGGACTCGGCGGACGGGCGGAGCACGTTGATGCGTTCCGGTTCGGACCTGGCCTGCTCCAGCAGCAGCTGCTCGTCGACGGGCGTCATGACGATGTCGTGCTCGGGGCCGCCCAGGCACTCGGTGGTCATGAGGTTGCGCACCTCGGGCTCCCACCCGGCGAACGGCGGGAACACCGGCTCGGAGGTGCGGACGGGCGGGCTCAGCTCCGCCACGTGCGCGGGCACGTAGAACAGGATGTGGATGTCGTCGTGGGCGTGGTTGTCGTGCGCGACCGTGACCGGGATCCGGGAGAAGTCGCCGGCGACCAGGTCGACGCTGCCCAGCTCCGTCATGAGCGTGCGCGTGCCGTGCACCTGGTAGGACAGCTCGTCGACGTCGCAGTTGCGGTGGTAGAAGGGCTGCCGGAAGCCGGCCATCGTCTGCCGCTCGATCCGTACGTGGTCGCTCTCGAAGATGCCCTTGGGCGGCTCGAACCCCTGCGGCACGAAGTGCGCCGGGAAGTGGACGGCCTCGATGGGCCGGTAGGAGCGCGGCGGCCGTTTGGGCGAGGGCAGGGGCGCGCCCAGCAACAGCTCCTCTCGCCGGGCGACCCGCCGGACGGGCTCCGCGGGGTCGAATCCGTCGATGATCTCGTGCACGAGTCCCACGGGGCCCACTCCTCGATCTCGGGTGCGGCTGCGCCGACGCCGGGATGAAAATTAATCATAATGAATTCGATACCGGTATGATGGTCAGCTCCGGCCGGAGCCGTCAAGGCGGTGCGGGCGATCGATCGCGATGGAGGAACCGTGGCCCCGAAGGCGACCTTGCGGGAGGAGCGGGGCGGGCAGCGGCCGGCCGGGCGCGCGGAGGAGGCGGCGGCGCACGTCTCCCGGCTGCTGGCGCGGCTGGAGCCCGGCGCCCGGCTGGGCACCAAGGAGCAGGTCCGCACGACGTGCGGCGTCTCGGCCGGCACCTTCAACGTGACCCTGCGGCTGCTCCAGGAACGCGGCCTGGTCGTGGTCCGGCCGGGCCCCGGCGGCGGCCTGTTCGCCCCGGAGGGGCCCCCGGGCCCGGGGGCGGCCCGCCACGACGCGGACGACGAGGACGCGGCCGCCGCGCTGCGCGACGCCTTCCGGGTCCGCGAGGCGATCGAGCCGCTGATCATCGAGGACGCGCTGTGGCACGGCTCGCCCGCGGACTTCGCCGAGCTGCGCGAGTTCACACGGGCGATGGGCGAGGCCGCCGACCGCTCGGACGGCACCGCCTACGTGCACGCCGCCTGGCGGTTCCACGCGCGGCTGGCCGCCATCAGCCCGGGCCCGCTGCTGCGGGACTGCTACCTGCGCGCCCAGGAGGTGATCGAGACGCGCACCGGGGCGATCCTGCCGGACGGGGAGCCGGCGGAGGGCTTCCTGCGGCGCCGCTGCGAACTGCACGCCGCCCTCGTCGACGCGCTGGACCGCCGCGACCGCGAGGCGATCATGGGCCTGCTGGGCGAGCACAACGACGGCTGAATTCGTATATTGATTATTATTGATTCCTGTGATGGAGTCGCCGTCGTGACCGGGCGGGCGCCCAGGCGGCGCGCCGGGCCCTCCCGGAGGGGCCGACGCCCCGGCACGACCACGCCTCTTCGCTAGGAGCGACCATGCCTCCGCCCGCACCCTCCCTCGGCCGCTCGGTCTCCCTGCACCTCCAGGGGGACTGGGGCACCGCGAACCTGCACCGCGTCTGCGGGTGGATCGCCCAGGAGCTCACCGACCGCTGCGGGCCGCACACCCGCGTCGGCATCTGGAGCGGCCGCGGCGGCGCCGACGCCGCCCGCGCGGTCGGCCGCGGCCAGGTCCACCTCGCCCTGACCACCCCCGCCGCCTTCGCCGCCGCCGCGCTGGACGGGCGGGGCCCGTTCGCCGGCGAGGCCGTCCCCGACCTGCGCGCGCTCGGCGTCCTCCCCCAGCGCGACCGGCTGGTGGTGGGCGTGGACAGGTCCCTCGGCATCACCTCCTTCGCCGAGCTGCGGGCGGCCCGGCCCGCGCTGCGGCTGGCCACCGGCCCGCACGACGGCACCAACCTCATCGGCTGGGCCGCCCATGAGGTCCTGCACCGCTCACAGGTCGACGTGACCGGCTGGGGCGGCCGGCTGCTGACCGACGAGCGGCCGCGGCAGACCTTCGAACGCGTCATCAGCGGAGAGGCCGACGCCATCGTCCACGAGGCGTACATGCTGCCGCCCTGGCAGGAGTTCGGCGCCCGGATGGCCTTCCTGCCGGTCGAACGCCACGTGCTGGACGGGCTGGAGGCCGACTACGGCTGGCCGTCCGCGACCGTGGCGGAGGGCCATTTCCCCGGCTGCCCGCGGTTCGAGACCCTGGACTTCTCCGACTTCCTGGTGCTGACCCGGTCCGACCTGCCCGACGACCTGGCCCATCTGATCGCCTGGATCCTCGGCGAGACCCGCGCGACCATCGAGGCCCAGTACCGGCACATCCCGCCCGAGCGCAGCCCGCTGACCTACCCGCTCGACCCGGTGGCGATGGGCCGGACACCTGTTCCGCTGCACCCCGGGGCCGCCCGCTACTACCGATCGCTGGAGGCGTCATGAAGCAGAGCGTGCTGCAGGCCGGCCGCGTCCTCGCCATGGCCGGGCACGGCGACATGGTGTGGGGCCATGTCGCCGTCCGCGACCCCGGCGGCCGCGGTATCTGGATCAAGGCGCCGGGCCGGGGGCTGGAGGAGGTCCAGGACCGGCACCTGCAGCTGGTGTCGTTCGACGCCGAGGTGCTGGAGGGCGCGGGCACGCCGCACATCGAGGCCCACATCCACCTGGAGATCATGCGGCGGAACCCCGCGGTGACCTGCACGGTGCACTCCCACGCCCAGGCGGCCGTCGCGTTCGCGGCGCTCGGCACGCCGCTGCTGCCCATCTCGCACGACGGCGCCCTGTTCGCGGGGCAGGACGTGCCCCGCTTCACCGCCACCGGCGCGCTGGTCTCCACCGCGGCCCTGGGCCGGGCGCTGGCGGACACGCTCGGCGGCGCGCCGGCGGCGCTGATGCCCCGGCACGGCCTGGTCGCCGCGGGCGCCGGCGTCCACGCCGCCGTCATGCACGCGGTCCTGCTCGAACGCGCCTGCCGCGTCCAGCTGACCGCGATGGCCGCCGGGCCGGTCCGCGACTTCTCCGACCCCGCCGAGGCCGAGGCCAAACGCCGGCAGTGCTGGTCGGAGACCCAGCTGAAAGCCGGCTGGGACTACCTGCTGCGCCAAGCGGAGCGGGGCGCGCAGACGGCCGCGGACCTCCTGCCGCCGTCCCCCTGACCGAGGCGTCAGAGAGGCGTCCGGTGCTTGACCGTGCTGTGCTCGCGGATCAGGCGCGCCGCGGCCGCGCGGTCGTGGGCGGCGATGGCGTCCACCAGGTCGGCGTGCAGGCGGTGGCGTTCGCGCAGATAGGGCGGGAGGGGCTCGTCCCCGTCGGGCAGCACCGACAGGGTGTGCGACTCGATGAGGTCCAGCAGGCTGGCGTACAGCGACCGCAGGAGCACGTGCGGGCTGGTCTCGGCGATGCGGTTGTGCAGCCGCCAGTTGGTGTGCACGAAGGCGGTCGCGTCGCCGGCCTCGGCGGAGCGGCCCATCTCGTCGACGACGGCGCGCATCTCGGCGATGTCGGCGGGCGAGGCGTGCCAGAGGGCGTCCTCGATGAGCAGGGGGTCGAGGGCGTCGCGGATGCGGATGGCCTCGGCGACGGTGGTCTGGTCGGCGTCCAGCGCGAGCACCGAGTTGCCGAGCCGGACGATCGGCGACTGCTCGGCGGCGAACAGGCCGCCGCCGGGGCCGGGGCGGACGGTGACCAGGCCGCGCGCCTGCAAGAGGCGCAGCGCCTCGTTGAACGTGCTGACCGAGACGCCGCAGAGCGCGCGCAGGTCGTTCTTGGTGCCGAGCCGCGCCCCGGGCTCGCGGTCGCGGACCAGGCCGGCGATGCGCTCGGCGGCCTGTTCGGCACGGCCGGTGGTGCTCGGGCCGTCCAGGTGTCCGAGGCTCAAGCGGCCCTCCCGCGCTCTCCGGCGAATTCACCATGCACATTATCAGACCAAGGTCTTGACGGCCTGGCGGCTAGGTGAGCATCATCACCATAATCATCATGCTGAATTGGAGTCGAGATGCGAGTGGCCAACCTTGACGGCCGGGCGGTACTGATCGCGGCGGACCGGGCCGTGGACGTGGAGCACGCCAGCGCGGGCCGCTTCGGCCACGAGCCGCAGGCGCTCTACGACGACTGGGACGCGTTCGCCGCCTGGGCGCGCGAGGCCGAGCTGCCGGCGGGCCGGGAGTTCGACCACGCGCGGCTCGGCGCGCCCGTGCCCGCGCCGCGGCAGATCATCGCGGTCGGGCTGAACTACCGCGACCACGCCGCCGAGTCCGGGTTCGCGGTGCCCGAGGGACTGCCGCCGGTGTTCACCAAGTTCGTCTCGTCCCTGTCGGGCCCGGTCACCCGGGTCGTGCTGCCCGAGGGCGGCCACACCGACTGGGAGGTCGAGCTGGTCGCCGTCATCGGCCGGACCGCCTCCAACGTCACCGAGGCCGAGGCGTGGGACCACGTCGCCGGCCTGACCGTCGGGCAGGACCTCAGCGAGCGGGTGTCCCAGCTCGCCGGGCCGGCGCCGCAGTTCAGCCTCGGCAAGTCCTTCCCCGGGTTCGCGCCGACGGGGCCGTGGGTCGTCACGCCCGACGAGCTCGCCGACCGCGACGACCTGGAACTGCGCGCCGCCGTCAACGGCGAGGAGGTGCAGAAGGGCCGCACCCGCGACCTGGTCTTCTCCATCCCCGCGCTGGTCTCGCGGCTGTCGGCGGTGCTGACGCTGCTGCCGGGCGACCTGCTGTTCACCGGCACCCCGGCGGGCGTCGGCCTCGGCCGCGACCCGCAGCGCTGGCTCGCCCCCGGCGACGAGCTCGTCAGCCACGTCGCGGGCATCGGCGAGCTGCGCCAGTCGTTCGTCTCGGCCTGATCGGAGGAAGACATGGGCCTGCACCGCCTCAGTTCCGTCACCATCGGGGTCCCCAACCTCGCCGAGACCGCCGGCTACTACGCCGACTTCGGCCTGGCCCCCGGCGCCGGCGGCTGGTTCGCCACCCGCGACGGCGGCGACCAGCTCCGCCTGGTCACCGCGCCCACCCGGCGGCTGGTCGAGCTCGTCGTCGGCGTCGACGACTTCGACGACCTGGACCGCGCCGCCCGGCGCCTGGAGGGCCTCGGCGTCGCCGCCCGGCGGAGCGCCGACGCGCTGGCGGCCCGCGACGCGGTGACCGGGGTGCGGGCCGTCCTGCGGGTCGAACCGCGCGTGCGCCAGCCGGAGGTCCCGGCCACCCCCTACAACGGCCCCGGCCGGGTCGAGCGCGCCGGGGCGCGGGCGCCGGGCGTGCTGCGCGCCGGCCCGGTCCGGCCGCGCAAGCTCGGCCACGCGGTGGTCGGCACCACCGACTTCGCGGCGACGTCGGCGTTCTTCCGCGACGGCCTCGGCTTCAAGACCAGCGACATGATCGGCGACGCGGGGGTCTTCCTGCGCTGCTCGACCGACCACCACAACGTGCTGGTCCTCGCCGCGCCCGTCGCGTTCCTGCACCACACCTCCTGGCAGGTCGACGACGTCGACGACGTCGGCCGCGGCGCGTCGGCGATGCTGGAGGGCCACCCCGAACGGCACGTGTGGGGCCTCGGCCGCCACCACGCCGGGTCGAACTTCTTCTGGTACCTCAAGGACCCGGCGGGCAACTTCGCCGAGTACTACTCCGACATGGACACCGTCCTGGACGACCAGCTGTGGACCCCCGAGACCCTGGAGGGCGCCAAGGGCCTGTTCAACTGGGGGCCGCCGCCCCCGCCCTCGTTCCTGCACCCCGACGACCTGGCCGCCCTCATGACCGGAGCGCACAGCCGATGACCCCCGACAGCGCACACGTCCCGGTCCTGATCGCCGGCGGCGGCCCGGCCGGGCTCGCCACCGCGCTGGAGCTGGCCCACCACGGCGTCGCCTCGCTGGTGGTCGAGCCGCGCGAGGAGGTGTCGTGGCTGCGCCCGCGCGCCAAGACGACCTCGGCCCGCACCATGGAGCTGTTCCGCCGCTGGGGCCTGGCCGCCCGCGTCCGGGAGCGGGCGGCGCTGCCGGTCTCCTGGTCGGACGAGGCGGTGTTCACCACCGGGCTGCTCGGCCGCGAGATCACCCGCTTCCGCGGCTGCTTCGGCCTCGACCTGACCGGCGACGACCGGGCCGCCGAGGCGGGGCAGCAGATCGGCCAGCCCGCCGTCGAGCAGGTCCTGCGCGAGGCGGTCGCCGCGTCCCCGCACGCCGAACTGCGCACCGGGTGGTCCCTCACCGGCCTGGCCGAGGACGCCGGCGGCGTCACCGCGACGCTGGCCGGCCCCGGCGGGGCCGTCCGCGAGGTGCGCGCCGGCTACCTGGTGGGCGCCGACGGCGCGTGGAGCACGGTCCGCGACGCCATCGGCGTGTCCTACGAGGGCAGCGCCGACGAGCGGCCCAACTTCAACATCGTCTTCCGCGCGCCGGGCCTGGCCGGCCGCGTCCCGCACGGACCGGCCGTCCACTACTGGGTGCTCCACCCCGACCGGCCCGGGCTCGTCGGCCGCCTGGACCTGGACGACCTGTGGTGGTGCATCGCCCAGGGCGTCACCCAGCAGGAGGGCGAGGCCGACCCGCTGCGGCTGGTGCGCGCCCTGGTCGGCGGCGACGTCGACGCCGAGATCGTCGCGACCGACCCGTGGAAGGCCAAGATGCTGCTGGCGCAGCGCTACGGCACCGCGCGGGTCTTCCTCGCCGGGGACGCCGCCCACCTGAACCCGCCCTGGGGCGGGCACGGCTTCAACACCGGCATCGGCGACGCGGTCAACCTCGGCTGGAAGCTCGCCGCCGTCCTGTCCGGCTGGGCGCCCCCCGCCCTGCTGGACAGCTACGAGGCGGAGCGCCGGCCGGTCGCCGCGCGGACGATCGCCGAGGCCGCCCGCAACATGGCCACCCTGGCGCCCGAGCTCGCCGACCCGCGCCTCACCGGCACCGACACCGAGTTCGCCGCCGCCCGCCCGGCCGTCGCCCGCGCCGTCCAGGAGACCAAGGACGCCGAGTTCCACAGCCTGGACCTGGTCCTCGGCTACACCTACCACGGCACGCCCCTCGTCACCGGCCCGGCCGGCGGGCGCCTCGCCCACCGCTGGCTCGCCCCCGGCGACTCCCTGTTCGACCACCTCGGCCGCGGCTTCACCCTGACCGGCGACCTGGACCGGCCCGAGGCCGAGGAGTTCGTGAAGGCCGCCGCCGCCGAGGGCGTCCCGCTGGAGCTGTTCCACCACCCGCCGGCCGGCCTCGCGCTGGTGCGGCCCGACCAGCACGTCGCCTGGACCGCGGCCGGCGACGGGCCGGCGGACCCGCGCGAGATCCTGCGCCGTGCCGTCGGCCACCCCTGACCGCCCCGGCTTCCGGGGGCCCGATTCCGGCCAGTACAGTGCGGGAATGGCGAACCTACGGGAGCAGATCCTCGCCGAGCTCGGCGTCAAGGCGACCATCGTCCCCAAGGACGAGATCCGGCGGCGGGTCGAGTTCCTCAAGGACTACCTGCGGTCGACGCCCGCCAAGGGCTACGTGCTCGGGATCAGCGGCGGGCAGGACAGCACGCTGACGGGCCGGCTCTGCCAGCTCGCCGCCGAGGAGCTGCGCGCCGAGGGGCGCGAGGCCACCTTCGTGGCGGTGCGGCTGCCCTACGGCGTGCAGGCCGACGAGCACGACGCGCAGATCGCGCTGGAGTTCGTCCGGCCCGACCGGTCGATCGCGGTGAACGTCAAGCCGAGCGCGGACGCCGTCGCCGCCGAGGCCGCGCTCGGCCTGCGCGAGCTGCTGGGCGAGGAGCCCCGGCTGCGCGACTTCGTGCGCGGCAACATCAAGGCCCGCGAGCGCATGGTGATCCAGTACGCGATCGCCGGGCAGCTGAACCTGATCGTCGTGGGCACCGACCACGCGGCCGAGGCGGTGACCGGCTTCTTCACCAAGTACGGCGACGGCGGCGTCGACGTCACCCCGCTGACCGGGCTGACCAAGCGCCAGGGCGCCGCGCTGCTGCAGGAGCTCGGCGCGCCGCCGAGCTCCTGGCAGAAGGTGCCGACCGCCGACCTGGAGGACGACCGGCCCGCGCTGCCCGACGAGGTGGCGCTCGGCCTGAAGTACGCCGAGATCGACGACTACCTGGAGGGCACCGACGTCACGCCGGACGTGGCGGCGAAGGTGGAGTCGGTCTACCTCGCGACCCGGCACAAGCGGGCCGTCCCGGTCACCCCGCTCGACGACTGGTGGCGGGGCTGACCCGCCCGGTCAGCCCCCGCTCTCCTCGGCGCTGACGACGGCCAGCAGCGACCCCGACACCGCCGTCGCGCACAGCAGGACGACGCCCGCCAGGAGCGCCCAGCCGTCGCCGACGACGACGGTGAGGACGAGGCCCAGCACGAGGCAGACGACGGTGAACGCGCCCAGCGCCTTGGACCGGTGCTCCACCGGGGCGGCGGGCACGTCGGGCCCCTCGGGCCCGTCGCCGGCCAGCTGCCCGCGCAGGAACAGCCGGAACAGCAGGAACAGCGACGGTAGGAGGATGACGGCGCCGGCCAGGACCGAGATGACCACGGCGGCCAGCGTCTCGCGGCCGGCCGCGGCCTGCTTCACGGTGAGGTCGCGCAGGAAGTAGGGCCGCTGCGCGGCCGCCCACCCGGCCACCAGCGCCGCGACGGCGAGCGCGGCCGAGGCGCGCGCCTCGTCGAAGCGGTTGCGCCCGACGAGCAGGAAGGTCGCCAGCCCGGCGGCGGCCGACACGACGGCCATGACGAGCCCGGCGCCGCCGGTGAGGCCGTCCCAGAGCGGCCGGGCGTCCGCGCGCGCGACGAACAGGCCGGCGATGGCGATCGCCCCGGTGACCACGCCGGTCACCAGCGCGCGCGTCCGGAAGTCGTGCTCCAGGTCCTGCTCGCCCAGCCGGCGCGCGTCGGCGGCCAGGTAGACCGCGGCCAGGTAGGCCGAGACCGCCACCGCGAGCACCCCCACCAGGATCGAGGTGGGGTTCAGCCAGCTGGTGACCAGGTCGCCCGCGGCGTTGCCGGTGGGCACCCGCCGGGAGGCGATGCCGCCGGCGACGGCGCCCATGGCGAACGGCGTCAGCACCGACGAGAGCGCGAAGACGTCGTCGACGGGCCGGCTGCCGGGCGCCGCGTCGAGCGTGCCGCGCAGCGCGTACGCGGTGCCGCGCAGGATGATCCCGACCGCGGCGGCGAACAGCGGGATCACGAGCGTGGAGGTGATCGAGGCGAAGGCGACCGGATAGGCGGTCCAGGTGACCACCAGCACGAAGATCAGCCAGACGTGGTTGGCCTCCCAGACCGGCCCCATCGCGTGGTGGGCGTGCGCGCGGGTCGCGGCCGCGCCCGCCTTCCCGCCGCCGGGCAGCAGGGTCCAGACGCCGGCGCCGAAGTCCGCCCCGGCGAGGACGGTGTAGGCGGCGATGCCGATGAGGACGAAGACGATCGGGAGTTCAGCGAGCATGCCGGCCCTTCCCCTCCTGCGGCCCGGCCGGCGCGGCCTGCCGCGCGTCGGCCTCCAGCGGGACCCGGCTGAACCGGTACAGCAGCCAGGCCACGGCGCCGGCCAGCGCGAGGTAGACGACCACCAGCGTCCACAGGCCGACCGGGACGCCGCGGGCGCCGGTGACGGCCTGCCCGGTGCGCATCACCTGGTACACCACCCAGGGCTGCCGCCCGACCTCGGTGGCCGTCCAGCCGGCCTCCAGCGCCACCACCGACAGCGGACCGGCGACGATCAGCGCGCGGTAGAACCACGGTGTCTCGGGCAGGCGCCGCCGCCGGAACCGTACGTACAGGTAGAAGACGCCGATCAGCGCGAGCAGTGTCCCGATCCCGACCATGGCCTGGAACGCGTAGCGGACGACGTTGACCGGCGGCCGGCCGTCGGGCGGCACCGTCTCCAGCCCCTGCACCCGCGCGTCGGGATTGTGGTAGGCCAGCAGGGACAGCAGCTTCGGGACCTCGATCCCGTACTTGACCTCGCCGCCCGTGTACCAGCCGCCCAGGTGCTCGGGGGCGCCCTCGGTCGTCCGCCCGAGCCCCTCCAGCGCGGCGAGCTTCACCGGCTGGTGGTCGGCGACCTCGCGGGCCGCCCAGTCGCCGATCGCGACCTGCAGCGGCGCGGCGACCGCCGCGATCGACAGCGCGATCACCAGCGCCGTCCGGTGGTAGCGGTCCCGGCGGCCGCGCAGGAACCCCCACGCGTAGGCGCCGGCGATCACGAAGCCGGCGACGACGAAGGCGGCGAAGTACATGTGCACGAACTCGTGCCAGAAGTAGGAGTTGGCGAACAGCGCCGACCACGGCTCGGCCTGGACGGCGCGCCCGTCGCGCACCGTGAACCCCGACGGGTGGTTCATCCAGGCGTTGACCGAGATGACGAAGAACGACCCGGTCATGCCGGTGACGCACACGACGGCGCCCGACAGCATGTGCGGCAGGGTCGCCATCCGGCCCCAGCCGTACACGTAGATCGCGCTGAAGATCGCCTCCATGAAGAACGAGAAGCCCTCCAGCGCGAACCCGAGCCCGAACACGTTGCCGAAGCTCGCCGTGAACGCCGGCCACAGCAGCCCGAACTGGAAGCTGAGGATGGTGCCGGTGACGACGCCCACCGCCAGCAGCGCGATCATCACCTTCGACCAGCGCTTGGCGAGCAGGCGGTAGACGTGGTCGCCGGTGCGCAGGTAGCGCCACTGCGTGAACAAGATGATCACCGGGAACGCGATCCCGAAGCAGACCAGCGGGATGTGCACGACGAACGACAGCGCCTGCATCTGCCGGGCCTGGAGCAGGTAGTCCTGGTCCACCGGCGGGAAGCCCGGGCCGTGGCGGGCGGACAGGGCGCCGGCCGATGACACGGCGTGCGCGATGGCGTGCATGATCATGTCTGCTGGCTCCCCCTGAAGCGTCGGCGCCGACGTCCCGCCCACCGGCCGCGTTCAGGGGCGTACCCGCTGGTCAGCGCTTTCGCACCTGATGATCTAGGCACCGGAGTGCCGGGCGCCCGGCGGCGGCGCCGCGCGCACCTGGCGGAAGTCACCATGTTCCGCCGGGTGATTGTGTGGACCGGCCACATGGGTGCGGCCGCGGGGGCTTTCTATCGTGCGGCCATGGAACCCAACGCGGAAGCGAGACCGCTCGCCGGGCGCACGGCGCTGGTCACCGGCGCCGCCGGCGGCATCGGCCGGGCCTGCGCCGTGCGGCTCGGCGCGGCGGGCGCGCGGGTGCACGTCGTCGACCGGGCCGGCGAGGCCGCCGAGAAGGTGGCCGCGGAGGTCGGCGGCGTCGCGCACGTCGTCGACCTCGCCGATCCCGGCGCGGCCGACGCGCTGCCCTCGGACGCCGACATCGTCGTCAACAACGCCGGCCTCCAGCACGTCGCGCCCCTGCACGAATTCCCCCCGGACACGTTCGCGCTGATGCAGCGGGTCATGGTGGAGGCGCCGTTCCGGATCCTGCGCCGCACCCTGCCGCACATGTACCGGCGGGGCTGGGGGCGCGTCGTCAACATCTCCTCGGTGCACGGCCTGCGCGCCAGCCCCTACAAGTCGGCCTACGTCACGGCCAAGCACGCGCTGGAGGGCCTCAGCAAGGTCACCGCGCTGGAGGGCGCCCCGCACGGGGTGACCAGCAACTGCGTCAGCCCCGGCTACGTCGCGACGCCGCTGGTCACCGGGCAGATCGCCGCGCAGGCCGAGGCGCACGGGATCCCCGAGGACCAGGTGGTCGGGCAGGTCCTGCTCGCCCGCAGCGCCATCAAGCACCTGGTCGCGCCGGACGAGGTCGCCGAGGCGGTGCTGTGGCTGTGCGGCCCGCACTCGGGGCACATCACCGGCGCCTCCCTCCCTCTCGACGGCGGCTGGACCGCCCAGTAGCCCGCTCCACCCCCACCCCCCTGAGAACGGTGAAGCCATGACCGACACCTCCCCGCCCACGACCGCGCCCGGCGCGCTGCGCCGCGTCGTCGCCGCCAGCCTCATCGGCACCACCATCGAGTGGTACGACTACTTCCTGTACGGGTCCGCCGCCGCCCTGGTGTTCGGGCACGTCTTCTTCCCCAAGTCCGACCCGCTCACCGGGACGCTGCTGGCGTTCCTCACCTACGCCATCGGCTTCGCCGCCCGGCCCGTCGGCGCGCTGGTGTTCGGCCACTTCGGCGACCGGATCGGCCGCAAGAACCTGCTGGTCGTCAGCCTGCTGCTGATGGGGGGCGCGACCACCCTGATCGGCCTGCTGCCCGGCTACGACTCCATCGGCGTCGCCGCGCCGCTGCTGCTCACCGTGCTGCGCCTCGTGCAGGGGTTCGCGGTCGGCGGCGAGTGGGGCGGCGCGGTGCTGCTGGTCTCCGAGCACGGCGACGCCCGGCGCCGCGGGTTCTGGGCGTCCTGGCCGCAGGGCGGCGTCCCGGCGGGCAACCTGCTCGCGGCCGGCGTGCTGTCGCTCATGACCGCCGTGCAGGACGACGCGGCGTTCCTGTCGTGGGGCTGGCGGGTGCCGTTCCTGCTGTCGGCCGTCCTCGTCGGCGTCGGCCTGTGGATCCGCATCTCGGTGGACGAGTCGCCGGTGTTCAAGGAGGCCCTCGCCGAGGCCGGGCGGCGCGAGGCCGCCGCGCCCGAGCAGCCGCCCCTGCTCGCGGTGCTGCGCCACCACTGGCGCGACGTGCTGGTCGCCATGGGCGCGCGGATGGCCGAGAACATCTCCTACTACGTGCTGACGACGTTCGTCCTCGCCTACTGCGTCGAGCACCTCGGGCTCGGCAAGCAGACCGCGCTGAACGCCGTGCTCATCGCCTCCGCCGTGCAGTTCTGCCTGATCCCGCTGTTCGGCGCACTGTCGGACAAGGTCGGCCGCAGGCCGGTCTACCTCGCCGGGGCGGTCGGCGTCGGCGCCTGGGCGTGGGCGTTCTTCGCGCTGGTCGACACCAAGTCGTTCCCCCTGCTGACGCTCGCCGTCACCGTCGGGCTGGTCTTCCACAGCGCGATGTACGCGCCGCAGGCGGCGTACTTCTCCGAGCTGTTCTCCACCCGCACCCGCTACTCGGGCGCCTCCATCGGCGCGCAGTTCGCCTCGGTCGCCGCGGGCGCCCCCGCGCCGCTCATCGCGACCGCGCTGCTTAAGTCCGCCGGGGACTCCACCCCGATCTCGGTGTACGTGTCGCTCGCCGCGCTCGTCACCGTCCTCGCCCTGCTCGCCGGACGCGAGACCCGGGGCCGCGACCTGGCGGCGGCCGGCTCCGGCACGGCCGCCCGGCCCGCCTCCCCGGCGTCGACCTGAGGTCCGCGCCCGTGCCACGATGACCGGACCGATGTCAGCAGAACCCGTCCCGGCCGCCGCGTACGCCCGCCGCCTGCTGGAGCTCCTCGCCGAGGACGCCCCGGCCGGGGCGTTCGGCGCCGTGGCGGCCGAGGCGCGCGCCCGGGGCGCCGCCGAACGCGACCTCACCGAGGTGGAGCTGGCCACCGCCACGGCCCTGCGCCTGCGCGACGTGCTGCACCAGCACCGCCGCCGGGAGGCCGAGCTCACCGCGCTGTTCGACACCGCCGGCGACCTGGCCGCGCTGCGCGACCTGGACGCGGTGCTGCGGTCGATCGTGCGGCGCGCCCGGATGCTGCTCGGCACCGACACCGCCTACCTGACGCTGCCCGACGAGGACGCCGGCGACACCTACATGCGCGTCACCGACGGCTCGGTCTCCCCGCTGTTCCAGAGCCTGCGGCTCAGCCTCGGCGACGGCCTCGGCGGCCTGGTCGCCCAGACCGCGCGGCCCTACGCCACCCCCGACTACCGCACCGACACCCGGTTCCGGCACACGCCGGCCATCGACGCCGGGGTGCTGGACGAGGGCCTCGTCGCGATCCTCGGCGTCCCGCTGCTGCTCGGCTCGGGCGGCGGGACGGGCGGCAAGGTCATCGGCGTGCTGTTCGCCGCCGACCGCACCCCGCGCGCGTTCTCCCCCGACGAGGTGGCGCTGCTGTGCTCCCTGGCCGCGCACGCCGCCATCGCCATCGACACCGCCGGCGTCATCGCCGGCAACCGGGCGACGCTGGCCGACCTCGCCGAGGCCAACGCCGTCATCCGCGCGCACTCGGCGGCGATGCAGCGCGCCGCCGAGGCCCACGACCGGCTCACCGACCTGGTGCTGCGCGGCGGCGGGGCCGGCCAGGTCGCCGCCGCCGTCGCCGAGCTGCTGGACGGCGCGATCACCGTGCACGACGCCGGCGGCCGCGAGCTCGCCGCCGCCCCGGACGGCCCGGCTCCCCCGGGCCCCTCCCCCGCCGGGCTCGCCGAGGCCGCGGCCGAGTCCCGCGCGTCCGGGCGGGCGGTCCGGCGCGGCGGGCGCTGGGTGTGCGCCGTCCTCGCCGGCCCCGAGCCGCTCGGCGCGCTCGTCCTGCACGGGCGGCCGCGGCTGGACGACCCCGACCGGCGGCTGTTCGAGCGGGCGAGCGTGGTCACCGCGCTGCTGCTGCTCCTGCGCCGCTCGGTCGCCGAGGCCGAGAACCGGGTCCGCGGCGACCTCATCGTCGACCTGCTCACCGCGCCGGGCCGCGACCCGCGCGGGCTGGTCGAGCGCGGCCGCCGCCTCGGCGTCGACCTGGACCGCCCCCACCTGGTCCTGCTCGCCGAGGGCGACGCCCCGCCGGGCGCGCTGGCCTCGGCCGCCCGGCAGTACCTGTTCGGCGGCGACCGGGTGAGCGCCGACCACGCCGGGGCCACCGTCATGCTCCTCCCCGCGAACAGCAGTACGGGCGACGGCACGGGCGGCACCGCGCCCGGCGCGGCCGCCCGGACCGCCGCCGCGCAGCTCACCCGGCTCGCCGGCGTGCCCGTCACCGTCGCCGCGGCGGGCCCGGCGGCCGGGCCCGCCGCGCTGGCCGCCGCCCACGCCGAGGCGGCGCGCTGCCTGCGGGCGCTCACCGCGCTCGGCCGCACCGGGGACGGCGCGAGCGCCGCCGACCTCGGCTTCCTCGGCGTCCTGCTCGGCGACGTCCACGACCTGGACGGCTACGTCACCGCGACGCTCGGCCCGGTCCTGGACTACGACGCCCGGCGCGGCACCGGCCTGGTGCGGACGCTGCGCGCCTACTTCGCCTGCGGCGGCAGCCTCGCCCGCGCCAAGGACGAGCTGCACGTGCACGTCAACACCGTCGTGCAGCGCCTGGACCGGGTGGCGGCGCTGCTCGGCCCGGACTGGAACTCCCCCGAGCGGGCCCTGGAGATCCAACTCGCTCTGCGTCTGAACGATCTCTCTCGGTGACCGACCCTGGCCAATCGGTGCGCCGCAAAGCCCCGGTGGACATGAGCGGCGGGTGCCATGGTGAGGAGATCGCCAGCCGGAGGGGGAGACCATGGCCGAGGTGATCAGGAAAGCGCTGCCGGGATCGGCGGGAGAGCACGAGCTCCAGCTGCGCTGGGGCACGGCGGAACGCGCCCGGCGTTTCTACGACGACCAGGTGCTGGACCATCTGAACCCCGCGATGGCGGAGTTCGTGGCCCGCCAGGAGATGGCGTTCGTCGCCACCGCCGACGAGGGGGGTGAGTGCGACTGCACCCTGCGCGCCGGGCCGCCGGGGTTCCTCAGCGTGCTGGATCCGCGGACGGTCGCCTATCCCGAGTACCGGGGCAACGGCGTCATGGCCAGCCTCGGCAACATCTCCAGGAACCCCTACGTCGGCATCCTGCTCGTCGACTTCTTCAAGGACGTCATCGGGCTGCACATCAACGGCATCGCGCGGATCGCGGACGACGCCGGCCTGCGCCGCCTGTACCCCGAGCTGCCCGCCCCCGACATGCCCGGCCGCCGCGCCGAGCGCTGGGTCGTGGTGTCGGTGCAGGAGGCCTACATCCACTGCTCCAAGCACATCCCACTGCTGGCCAAGCTGCCGCGGGAGCGGTACTGGGGCAGCGACGACCTCAAGCGCAAGGGCGGCGACTTCTTCGGGGCCAAGGGCACCCCGCGCCTCTGAGCGCGGGGTCCGCCGCGGGCCCGCCCTCCTGCGCCACCATGGGGAGGACGAGGCCTGGAGTGTTCGCACGCCGGTGCCGCCGCCCTCTTCCCGTGGCGGGACAGGGCCCCCGATCCTGTCCCGCCGGATTGCGCCGGCCCTGAAGGGCCCGGCCACGCTTTACCGGCCGTCCCGCAGGCTGCCGGTCTTCGCCCGCGGCGGCGGGTCAGCCCCGGGGCCGGGCGGCGTCGCGGCGGCGGCGCCCGGTCAGCAGCAGGCCGCCGACGCCGCCGAGGGCCAGCCCCACGGTGCCGGCGATCATCGCGGTGCCCGCCGCGTCACCCGAGGCCGGGGAGTCGTTGGACGCCGGACGGCTCTTCAGCGCGACCTGGTCGTCGTGGTGGGTGTGCGGGGGCGCGATGGGCGCGCAGGGGCGTCCCGGCTGCGTCGGCGCGGGCTTGGGCTTGGCCGTGGGCTTGGTGGACGGCTTGCCCGCGCCGCCGCCCGCCGAGCCGCCGGTCCCGCCGAACACCACGTCGGAGCAGGAGTAGAACGCCTCGGGGCTGTCGGTGCGCTGCCAGATCATGTAGATCAGGTGCCGGCCCTTCTTCCCGGCGGGCAGCTTGCCCGGCAGGGTGTAGACGCCGCCGGAGGCCACCGGGTCGTTCTTGGTGAGGAACGGCTTGCTCTCCAGGTTCGCCCAGGTGAGCGGCTTGCGGGGGTCGTAGCCGTTCTTGGTGATGTAGAGCTGGAAGCCGCCCCGGTGCTGGGCCGTGACCCGGAAGCGGAAGGTGTAGGCCGCGCCCGACTTCAGGTTGGTGGCCGGCCAGTCGGCCCGGGCCAGGTCCAGGCCGCGGAACGCGGGGTCGCCCGCGCTGCACAGCTTGCCGTTCGGGACGACCTGCCGGTGCCGCCCGGCGGCGTTGGCGCTCCGCACGCCGTTCCAGTCGTAGAACGGCTGCGGGCCGCCCGCCGCGACCGCGGCCTTGCAGGCCGCCGAACGCGGCGACTCGGGGTTCTCCTGGTAGCAGGCGAGCGAGCGGCTGATCGGGTTCTGCATCGTCCCGTGGGCCAGGGCGGGCGAGGCGGCCAGCGTGAGGCCGGCGACCGGGGCGGTCGCCGCGGTGACGGCCGCCGCGGTCCGCCCGAAGGTCTTCACACGATTGTTCATCGGGGCTCCAAAGGGGATTCCGTTGTGTCGGACGCCCGGCAGCCTAAGTCGAGAAAATGCCGGAAAACGCCTTTTCAGAATCCCTTAAGAGAGCCCTCAACAGCGCCTAATGCCTCGTCGGCGACCCTGCTTAAGAACCACTGATGATCACCTTAAGAGTTGCGGAAGACGGCACATTCCGCCTTGTGAAGGAGTATTTGTGAACAATCTTCGGGTTTGCGTGGTCCGGTCGCCGCTGGAGCGCACCGGCGGCGCGGCCCTCCGACAGCGCTTTTCGGTACGGGGTTGTAACGATGATGCTCGGTTCTGGCGGTGCCCATGCCGTTTCGGCCAGGGAGCGCCGCGCTCGCCATGCACGACGGGGACAGGGGGCGCACCGCGCACCGCGCGAGTGGAGCGCCCCGCTCCTCGCGACCGAACCGCCCGCGATCCCGCCCCGCGCCCTCGGCGGCGCGCTCGCCGCCGGCGGCGCGGCCCTCGCCGGCGCGTGGACGGCCCATCCGGCGGACGCCCTGACGGCCGGCGCGCAGCTGACCGGGCTCGGCGCCGGCTACGGGCTGCTGGTGATCCTGCTGCTGTGGGCCCGCATCCCCGCGGTCGTGCGGGGCATGGGCCGCGACCGGATCGCCTGCTGGCGCGACTGGGCCGTGGCCTGGGTCATGGCGTGCACGCTGGCGCACGCGGTGCTGATGGCCGGCACGGCGGACCTGTGGCGGCCGGTGGTCGTCGCGGCCATGCTCGGCCTCGGGCTGCTGGTCGGGGCGGTCGCGGTGACCTTGAACGTCCTTCGCGAACGCGCCGGGCACGGCGTCCGCCGGACGGTGCGCGGTCTCGTCTACGGAGGCGCCGCGCTGAGCTTCCTGCACCAGTCCGGGGACGCCGGCATCGGCGCGCACGCGACGCTGACGCTCCTGTGGACGTGGCTGCACACCCAGGTCGCGGTGCTGATCGTGTGGTATCGGCTGGTGCAGCCCTACCGCAGGGCCGCCGTGCCGTCCCCCGCGTCGGCCGCCACCCGGCTGCACCGGCTGGCGGCCACGGTGTGGCTCGTGAACGCCGCGCTCGTCGCCGCGGCGCTGTTCCTGGCCGCCCGCTGAGCGCGCCTCAGGAGGGGGCCGTACCGCGCCGGGCGGCCCGCCGGGCGGCGCGGCGGGCCGCCCGGCGGGGCTCGGCCTTCGGCACCGTGCGCAGCCACACCTCGATCTGCGCGCCGCCGAGCGGCGCGGCACCGACCTTCAGCGAGCCGCCGGTGGACTCGGCGAGCCGGCGGGCGATGTCCAGGCCGAGCCCGGTGGACCCGGCGCCGCTCGTGCCGCGCCGCAGCGCGGCCTCGGCGTCGGGGATGCCCGGGCCCGCGTCGCTGAACAGCAGGCCGGTGGAGTGGCGGCCGCGGTGGAGGGTGAGCGAGAAGGCGGTGCCGTGCGGGGTGTGCCGGAAGATGTTGCCGAGCAGCGCGTCGACGACCGCGGCCAGTTCGGCGTCGGGCACCGGGACCGGGACCGGCTCCTCGGGCGCGGTCAGGTTCCAGGCCCGCTCCTGGTCGTCGGCGAGCGCCGACCAGAACTCCAGCCGCCGCCGGACCACCGCGGCGGCGTCGCAGCCCGCGGGCGCCCGGTCCGGTTCCCGCGCGGTCGCGATGAGGGCGTCGACGGCCTCCTCCAGCCGCCCGAGGGCGGCCTGGCTCTGGGCCAGCCGGGTGAGGTCGCCCGGGTGGTCGGCGAGCCCGGTGAGGTTCAGCCGCAGCGCGGTGAGCGGGGTGCGCAGCCGGTGCGACAGGTCCGCCGACGCCTCCCGTTCGGCGACCAGCAGCCGGACCAGCCGGTCGGTCATCTGGTTGAACGCCTCACCGGCGGCGCGCAGCTCGGCCGGGCCGTCCGGCTCGATCCGGGCCGACAGGTCGCCGCCGCCGACCCGGGTCACCGCGAGCGCGAGCCGGTCGGCGGCCCGCACCACCCGGGTGGCCAGCCGGTCGGCCATCGCGACCGACACCAGGACCAGGGCCAGCGCCACCAGCGCCAGGATCACCCAGGACTTCAGCACGCCCCGGGTGAGCTCGGCCTCCGGCACGTACGCCTCGACGACCGCGAGCCCCCCGCTCTTCAGCGCCACCGGGCGCAGCAGCACCGTGCCGCCGCGCGCCCCGACGGTGAGGGGGCGGCCGAGCCGCCGGACCCTCGCCAGGTCGGCGGGCGCGGCGTGCGGGGCGCCGACGCCGGGACCGGCCGGCAGGTGCAGCGCGAGCCGTCCCGCCGCGCCGGCCGGGATCGACCCGAGCGCGCCGGCGAGCGCCGCCGGCTCCGCGGTCACCGTCAGCACCGGCACCAGCGCCGACGCCTGCCGCTCGGCCGCGATGAGCGCCTGCTCGCGCGCCATCTGGCCGTTCAGCAGGCCGAGCGGAACGACGAACGACAGTGCCACCATCGCCGTCACCGCCGTCGCGACCCGCGCGAGCGCGCCCCTCATCGCCGTCCCCCCAGCCCCTCCGTACCCGTCGCCGCGGACGATGTCCGGCGGCCCGCACAGACATAATGAGGCATATGCGGCCACGAATCGGTTTCATCGCGGTCTGGATCGCCGCCACGACGGCGGGCACGGCGATCAGCTGGGCCGGCGTGGGCGACGCGCTGCGCGGCACCGTCCTCGCCGCGCCCGATCCGGCGGTCGACGTGCCCGTGCGGCAGGAGCGGCCGCCCGCGCCGGCCCCCTCTCCCGAGCCCCTGCCGTCGACCGGGCGGCCCTCCGCCCCGGCCACGCCGAGCGGCGGCCCGACCGCCCGGCGCATGCCGCCCCGGCGGACGGCCCCGAGCGCCCCGGACGGCCGGATCCGCACCTACGTGGTCAAGTCCGGCCGGGTGACGCTGTCGCTGTCGGCCACGTCGGCGCGAGTGGTTTCGGCCACCCCCGGCAGCGGCTTCCAGGTCAGGTCGTGGCGCAAGGAGAAGGACGGGTGGCTGCGCGTCGACCTGACCGACGGCACCCACGGCTCGGCGGTCTTCGCCACCTGGAACGGCCACCCGCCGCTGGTGGAGACCTACGAGTACTGACCGGCCTCACTCCGGCTCGGTGAGCATCACCCCGACGCCGCGCACGGTGTGCAGGTAGCGGGGGGAGGCCGCGCTCTCGCCCATCTTGCGGCGCAGCCACGACAGGTGCACGTCGATGGTCTGGTCGTCGCCGTAGGGCTGCTGCCACACCTCGGCCAGCAGCTCGCGGCGGCGGACGACCCGCCCGGCGTTGCCGGCCAGGAACGCCAGCAGGTCGAACTCGCGGCGCGACAGCTGGAGCGGCACCTCCTCCAGCCACGCCTGCCGCCGGTCCGCGTCCACGCGCAGCCCGCCCACCACGAGCGCGTCCCGGCGCGGCGCCGTCCGGGCGCGGCGCAGCACCGCCTCGATGCGCGCGTTCAGGTGCCCGGCCGAGAAGGGCTTGACCACGTAGTCGTCGGCGCCGGAGCCGAGCAGCCGGATGATCTCCTGCTCGCCGTCCCGGGCGGTCGCCACGATCACCGGCACGTCCGAGACCGCGCGCATCATCTTCAGCGCCTCGCCGCCGTCCAGGTCGGGCAGGCCGAGGTCCAGCACCACGACCTCGGGGACGTCGGCGGTCACCTCCCGCAGCGCGTCCAGGGCGCGGCCCGCGCTGCGCACGGCGTGGCCCATCTCGCGCAGCTCGCGCAGCAGCGCCTGCCTGACGTGATCGTCGTCTTCTACCAGCAACACTGTGGCCACGATCGGACAATAGGGCATCGCCCGCCGTCGCGTGATCGTTCCGGGCGGACCCGGCGGCGGCCCGCCGCCCCGGCCGCGCTCGGCCCATCGGGCGCCGTCCGCCCGTAGGATGCCGAAGGAGAAGATCGGTTGCGGGCCCCTCCCCGCAGCCGGCTCGTCACTGCTGCAAAGGACGGACGCCGAGTGCGCGGATATGCGAGGCCGGGTGAGGGCGGGTTCGTGCGGAGGGGCAGGCTGTTCCCGGCCGCGGTGGGCGCCGCCCTGCTGGTCACCGTCGCCGCCGACGTCGCGGTGCTGGCCACCGGGCGGGTCGGCGGCCCGGACCGGCGCGATCCCGCCGGCGACGGGCATCTGGTGTCGGTCACCCAGAACGCCGGGCCGCCGCGCGCCACCGTCGCGCCGCTCGGGCGCCGGCTCGTCCCGCACCTGCTGGTCGCCGGGACCGCGCCGCTGCCCGGGGAGACGGTGGAGCGGGCCCGCCGGCTGAAGGGCGTGGCGGGCGTCGCGGTGGTCGACGCGGCCCAGGCCCAGGTCGCCGGGCGCCGCGTCGGGCTGCTCGGCGTGGACCCCTCGACGTTCCGCGCGTTCGCGCCCGCCCAGACCGCCGAGTCCGACCAGCTGTGGCAGACCGTGGCGACCGGCGGCCTGGCGGTGTCGTTCGATCTCAGCCAGGACGGCTCGCTGCCGCTCGGCGGCGTCGTGCAGGCCGGCAGCTCCGAGCATCCCGGGCAGGTCCGTGTCGGCGCCTACGCCTCGATGGGCATCGCCGACGTCGACGCCGTGGTGTCGCGCGAGCAGGCCCGCACCCTCGGCATGCCCGACGGCAACGCGCTGGTGCTGAGCACCGCCAAGGCCGACCCGAAGAAGCTCAGCAGGCAGCTCCGCAAGATCCTGCCGCGCGACACCAAGATCGCGCTGCTCGGCGCGCAGAGCGGGCAGGTCCCCGCCAAGGGCCCCAAGGCGCAGCCGCAGGTCACCGGCCGCCCCGACGGCGTGACCGGGCCGCGCACCCTGATCACCGGCAACCAGATGACGCCGACGATGCGCAACCTGGTGCTGGCCGTCGACGGCATGTTCGGCCCGTTCTCCGTCATCGGCTGCTACCGGGGCGGCGCCGACGCCCAGGACCACGCCCTCGGCCGCGCCTGCGACTTCATGGAGAGCACCGGCGGCCGGATGCCGAGCGCGAGCGCGCAGCGGCACGGCGACCAGGTCGCCCAGTACGCCATCAGCAACGCCCGGCAGCTCGGCATCTCCTACGTGATCTGGAAGCAGCACATCTGGAACGTGCGCGGCGGCGGCTGGCGGCAGATGGAGAACCGCGGCGGCATCACCGCCAACCACTACGACCACGTGCACATCTCGGTGCTGCGCTGACGCCCCGCCCCGCTACGGCAGCTCCTGCTCGCACCAGACGGCCTTGCCGCCGGGGGTGCGGCGCACGCCCCATCGGTGGGCCAGCCGGCTGACCACGTTCAGGCCGCGCCCGGACTCGGCGGACGCGGCGTCGGTGTCGCAGCGGATGCGCGGCCGTCCGTCGGAGGCGTCGAACACCTCGCAGACCAGGCCGCCCTCGCGCACCAGCCGCAGCGTGATCCGCCCGCCCGCGTGCCGGACCGCGTTGGTGACCAGCTCCGAGGCCAGCAGCGCGGTGGTGTCGGCCAGGCCGGCCAGGTCCCAGCGCGCCAGCCGGTCGCGGACCAGGCCGCGGGCGCGGCGCACCGCGGCGGCCTCGGCGGGCAGCTCCCAGGAGACGTGGTCATCGGCGGGGATGCGGCGCAGCCGGGCCAGCAGCATCGCGATGTCGTCGCGGTGCTGGTCGTCGTAGACGCCGTCCAGGGCGGCCTGGCAGAGGCCGTCCAGCGACGGCGCGCCCCGGTCGAAGGTGCGGCGCAGCCGGTCCAGGCCGTCGTCGATGTCGCGGGCGCGGTTCTCCACCAGCCCGTCGGTGTACAGGAACAGCAGCGTGCCGTCCTGCACGGTGAACTCGCGGCTGACGATCGGGCCGTCGCCGATGCCGAGGGGCGGCGCGGGCGGCACGTCCAGGTAGGCGGCGGGCGCGCCGGGCGGCACCAGCAGCGGCGGCAGGTGCCCGGCGCTCGCCACCTCGCAGCGGCCGCTCACCGCGTCGTAGAGCACGTAGGCGCAGGTCGCGAAGTGCGGCTCGCGCTCGCCGAGGCTGCGCATCAGCGAGTCCAGCCGCTCCAGCGCCTCGGCGGGCGGCAGGTCCAGCCCGGCCAGGGTGTGGATGGCGGTGCGCAGCCGGCCCATGGTGACGGCCGCGCGCACGCCGTGCCCGGCGACGTCGCCGACGACGAGCGCGACCCGGGCGCCGGGCAGCGCGATCGACTCGTACCAGTCGCCGCCGACCTCGATGAGCCGGCTGCCGGGCAGGTAGCGGTGCTGCACCTCCACCGAGGACGGCGCCGACAGCCCCGTCGGCAGCAGGCTGCGCTGCAGCGTGAGCGCGGTGGCGCGCTCGCGGCCGAACCGGCGGGCGCTCTCGACGAACCCGGCGGCGCGGGAGGCGAACTCCATCCCGATCTCGACGTCGTAGGCGTCGAACGGCCGGTGCGCGGTGTCGCGGGTGCAGGCGAAGAAGCCGAGCGCCGCGTCCCCCGCCATGATCGGCAGGAGCAGCAGCGAGGCGCCCTTCAGCAGGGCGGCGACGGGCGGCCGGTGCCACGCCTGCGCGATGGCGGCGGCCTCGTCGCCGACCGGGCCGGCCAGCACCGCCTCGCCGCCGCGCAGGCACCGCATGTGCGGGGTGTCCTCGGGGTAGGCCACGGCCTCGCCGGTCGGGAAGGCGGCGTCCCAGGCCGGATCGCCGTCGTCGCAGGCGACCGCCATCCGGCGCAGCAGCGGGGCGCCGCCCGCGGGCGGCTCGTCGGCGTCGACCAGGCTGTCGAGCAGCAGCAGCGCGCCGGTGTTGCAGAAGTGCGGGACGAGGATGTCCATCAGCCCGCGCGCCAGCAGGTCCAGGTCCAGCGTCGCGCCGACGCGCGGCAGCGAGCCCTCCAGCAGGGCGCGCCGGATGACGGCCGGGTCCAGGAACCGGTCGGCGAGCGGCACCGGCACCCGCACGACGGCGAGGGCGGCCGCCTCGGACCCGCCGCCGGCCATCGGGTGGACGGTGACCACGGCGTCGCAGGCGGCCCCGCCGGGAGTGCGCAGCGTGAGCATGACGGTGCGCTCACGGCCGCTGCGGACGGCCTCCAGCAGGGGCTCGCGCGCACCGGCGATCACGTCGTCCAGTTGCGCTCCCGGCTCCGCGCCCAGCACCGCGGCGGCGTTTCGGTCGAACTGGAGAACCTTCCCCGTCGAATCCGTGCCGAGAATGAGAATTCGGGTGGACGACTCCATCGCTCGATTATGGGACACGCGATGCCCTTGGCGAGGCGATACGGCGTCCCAAATACGTCTCGGCGATTCGGTCTTCTGGTAATTGCCGATGCGTCCTGACTTAATGCCGGGTCCGAGGTCAGCCGCGGCCGAACAGCTGGGGCGGCGGGGCCGGCACGTCCACCCCCTCGGCGGCGCGGATGGGGGCGCCGCCCGCGACGAACGCGGTGAGGTCCGCGCCCTCGACCAGCCGGGCGCGGGCCAGGCCGCCGGCCGCCAGCCGGCCGAGCGCGGCGACCGGCAGCGGCCGCCGGGACCCGGCGAGGACGAGGTTGCCGAAGCGGCGGCCGCGCAGCACGCCGGGGTCGCCCATCAGCAGCGCGTGCGGGAACACCTCGCCGACGGTGGCGGCGACGCGGCGGGCGAACATCAGCCGGAACCCGTCGGCGATGTTCATCAGGTAGACGCCGCCGGGCCGCAGCACCCGCGCCACGTCCGCGGTGAACTCGGCGGTGACCAGCTCGGCGGGGACCTTGGCGTCGGCGAAGGCGTCCAGCACCGCCAGGTCGTCGGCGGCGTCCGGCAGCGCGGCGATCCCGGCCAGCCCGTCCACGACGCGGATGCGCAGGCCCGGCACGTTCTTGACGGGCAGCCGCTCGCGGACCAGCCGCACCAGCCCGGCGTCGGGCTCCAGCACCACCTGCCGCGAGCCCGGCCGGGTCGCGGCGATGTAGCGGGGCAGCGTGCAGCCGGCGCCGCCGATGTGCACCGCGTCGAGCGCCTCGCCCTCCAGGCCGAGGCTGTCGACGATGTCGCCGAGCAGCCGCATGTACTCGAAGTCCAGGTGGGTGGGGTCGGTCAGGTGCACGTAGGACTGCGGCACGCCGTCGACGCAGAGCACCCAGCCGCCGTCGCGGTCGGTGTCGCGCAGCAGCTCGGCCCGGCCGCTGCTGATCTCGTACGTGTCCCGCGGCGACTCCGCCGCGTTCCTGCCCTTACGCCCCATCCCTCTACCTTACGGATGCCGTTCTGTCGGTGCCCTCTCCTAGCGTTCGGGGCGTCGGCCATGGATGTGCGCGGAGGCGGAGCGATGACACAGCAGACCACCTATCTGGAGCTGTCGGAGACGGGCGGCGGCGCCCACAAGTTCTACGAGGTGGTGGTGGACGGCACCGACGTCACGATCTCCTACGGCCGGATCGGCGAGCGGGGGCAGCGCAAGACGACCGCGTTCGCCACGCCGGCGAAGGCGCAGGCCGCCGCGGCCAAGAAGGTCGGCGAGAAGCTGCGCAAGGGCTACGCGCACGCGGTGCGCGGGGGCCGGCAGGCGCGGCCGGTGTCGCGGCGGCCGGTGGTCAGCACCCGGTCCACCGCGCGCCAGGCGCCGGTGCTGTGGCGGTTCGCCAGCGGCGCCGCCGCGTTCGGCGTCTTCGTGGACCGGGACCGCTGCCTGGTCGGCAACCAGCACGGCGACGTCTACACCGTCACCCACGACGGCACGGTGACCGGCCGCTTCCACCTGCCCGACGGCGTCAAGTGCATCGTCGCCGACGACTTCTGGATCTACGCGGGCTGCGACGACGGCCGGGTCTACGACCTGAGCGGCAAGGTCCCCCGGGTCGCCTACGAGATCTCCGCCGATGTCGACATCTATTGGGTCGACATCCATGACGGCGTGCTCGGGGTGTCGGACCGCAACGGCCGCGCCACCGTCATCGACCACGAGGACGAGTTCCAGTGGGCGCGCGACGTGGACGGCGACTCGGCGTGGATGGTGCGCTGCGACGGCGACGCGGTCTACCACGGCCACTCGGCGGGCGTCGCGCGCTACGAGGCCGTGGGCGGGCGGCCGGTGTGGCAGACACCGGTCGGCGGGAACGTGCTGTTCGGCTGGCAGGAGCGCGACTCGGTCTACGCCGGGACCGGCACCGGCCAGGTGCACCGCCTCGCCAAGGCCGACGGCCGCACCGAGGCGGTCTACCGCTGCGACGCGGCGGTGTACTCGTGCGCCGCCGCCCCCGACGGCCGGTACGTCTTCGCGGGCGACTACACCTCCTCGGTGTACTGCTTCGACCGCGACGGCACCCGCCTGTGGAAGCTGGCGACCGGCTGCGGGTCGGCGTTCTCCATGCAGTTCCTGGACGACCGCCTCTACCTGGTCACCACCAACGGCTCGCTGGCCTGCGTGGACGTGAGCGAGCAGGCCATCCGCGACGCCGAGCAGGGCTCGGTGCCGACGCCGCTGGACGTCAAGGCCACCGCCGGGCTGGTGGCGGTGGAGCCGACGCTGACGGTGGAGACCGCCACGTCCGCCGACGAGGGCGTGGTCGTCGAGTGCTACCGGGACGGCTCGCGGCTGCGCGTCCGGGTGCTCGACGCGGGTTATGACAGCGGGTGGAACGTGCAGTTCCCGAAGGGCATCCGGGAGCCCGGCGCCCGTTATCTGGTGCAGGAGGTGCGACTGTCCGAACGCGGGGGCTTTTACCGTGCTTATGGCGATATCAAGCGTCTTCGCTGACCACCCGCTCCGCCGCGAAATGGCAGGCGCTCGGGTGGGCCGAGCCCGCGCGGGGCACGAGCGCCGGCTCCTCGGCGGCGCAGATCTCCGCCGCCTTCCAGCAGCGGGTGCGGAAGCGGCAGCCGGAGGGCGGGTCGATCGGCGACGGCGGCTCGCCCTCCAGCAGGATCTGCCCGGCCCAGCCGGGCGCGCCGGGGTCGGGGATGGGCGCCGCAGACAGCAGCGCCTGCGTGTAGGGGTGGGTCGGGTGGTCGTAGATCCGCTCCCGCTCCCCCGTCTCCACGATCCGGCCGAGGTACATGACGGCGATCCGGTCCGACAGGTGCCGGACGGCGGCGAGGTCGTGCGCGATGAACACGTAGGCGAGGCCGAGCTCGCGCTGCAGCCCGGCGAGCAGGTTCATCACCTGGGCCTGGACGGAGACGTCCAGCGCCGACACCGGCTCGTCGCACACCACCACGTCGGGCCGCAGCGCGAGGGCGCGGGCGATGCCGACGCGCTGGCGCTGCCCGCCGGAGAACTGGTGCGGATAGCGGCCGACGTGCCCGGCGTCGAGGCCGACGAGCTCGAGCAGTTCGCGCACCCGCGCGCGGCGGTCGCCCTTGGGGGCGGCGTCGGGATGGATCTCGAACGGCTCGCCGACGATGTCGCCGACGGTCATGCGGGGGTTCAGCGAGGAGTAGGGGTCCTGCATGACGAGCTGGACGCGGCGGCGCAGGGCGCGCAGCTCGCGGCGCGGCAGGGCGGACAGGTCGCGGCCGGCGAAGCGGACGGTGCCGGCGGTCGGGCGCTCGGCGGCGAGCAGCAGCCGGGCGAGGGTGGACTTGCCGCAGCCGGACTCGCCGACGACGCCGAGGGTCTCGCCGGGCCGCAGCGCCAGGTCGACGCCGTCGACGGCCTTCACCTGCCCGACCGTCCGCTTGAACAGCACGCCGCGGGTGACGGGGTAGTGCTTCACCAGCCCCTCGGCCCGCAGGATCGGTTCGTCACTGTCCATCGCGCACCTCCCGGGCGCCGTGCTGTTCGACCGCGAAGTGACAGGCGGCGGCGTGCCCCGGCGCGACGGTGACGAGCGGCGGCCGTTCGGCCGCGCACACCGCCTCGGCGCGCGGGCAGCGCGGGTGGAAGGGGCAGCCGGGCGGCAGCGCGGCGGGGTCGGGCGGCGCGCCCTTGATCGGGGTGAGCGGCCCGGCGGGCCGGTCCAGGCGCGGCACCGAGGCGAGCAGCCCGGCGGTGTAGGGGTGCGCGGGGCGGGTGTACAGGGCGCGGGCGGGGGCCTGCTCGGCGACCGACCCGGCGTACATGACCACGATCCGGTCGGCGACGCCCGCCACCACGCCGAGGTCGTGGGTGATGAGGACCAGGCCCATGCGCAGCTCGTCGCGCAGGCTCGCGAGCAGCCGCATGATCTGGGCCTGCACGGTGACGTCCAGGGCGGTGGTCGGCTCGTCGGCGATGAGCACGTCGGGCTCCAGCGCCAGCGCCATCGCGATCATGATGCGCTGGCGCATGCCGCCGGAGAACTGGTGCGGGTGGTCCGACAGGCGCCGCGCGGCCGAGGGGATGCGCACCCGCTCCATCAGCGCGGCGGCCTCGGCGCGGGCGGCGCGGCGGCGCATGCCCCGGTGCACCTGGAACATCTCGCAGATCTGGTCGCCGACGGTGAAGACGGGGTTGAGGGCGGTGAGGGCGTCCTGGAAGACCATCGCGATCCGGTCGCCGCGGAACTCGCGGCGGCGGCGCTCGGGCAGGCCGAGCAGTTCGGCGCCGCGCAGCCGCACCGACCCGGCGGTGACGCGGGCGGGCGGGGTGTCCAGGATGCCCATCACCGCCTGCGCCGCGACGCTCTTGCCCGACCCCGACTCGCCGAGGATCGCGACGGTCTCCCCCTCCCCCAGGTGGTAGGTGAGGTCGTTGACGGCGCGGACGGTCGCGCCGCGCACGGCGAACTCCACGCTGAGGCCGGTGACCTCCAGCAGCCGGTCGGCAGGTTCCATCGTCACCGCAGTTTCGGGTCGAGGGCGTCGCGGACGGCGTCGCCGAGGAGCAGGAGCGCCAGCACCGTGGCCGACAGGAAGACGGCCGGGAACAGCAGCAGGTGCGGGTGGTCGACGACGTAGGACTGCGCCTGGTTCAGCTGCAGCCCCCACGACACCTGGGGGTACTGCAGGCCGACGCCGAGGAAGTCCAGCGTCGCCTCGCCGGAGATGACGTTGCCGACGCTGAGGGTGGCGACCACGATCACCGGCGCGATCGCGTTCGGCAGGATGTGCCGGCGCATGATCCGCGCGTCGGAGGCGCCGAGCAGCCGGGCGGCCTGCACGTAGTCGGCCGAGCGCACCGCGATGACCTGGCCGCGCATGATGCGGATCATCGTGGTCCAGCCGAGCAGCACCAGCACCAGCGTCATCGCGCCGACGCCGTGGCCGGGGAAGGCGACCAGGATGACGGTGGCGCCGAGCACGAACGGCAGGCCGAAGAACACGTCGGTGAGCCGCGCCACGACCGTGTCCAGCAGGCCGCCGTAGTAGCCCGACAGCGTGCCGAGGACGACGGCGATGAGCGTCGCGAACGCGGTGACCGCGATGCCGATGAGCAGGGTCGGGCGGGCTCCGTGCACGACGTGCGCGAAGTAGTCGCAGCCCGCCACGTCGGTGCCGAACCAGTGCGCGCCGGACGGCCCGAGCTTGGCGAGGTTGGGGTCGCAGCCCTCGTTGGCGCCCCGCGAGGTGAACAGCCGGGGGAACGCCGCCATCACCGTCACCAGCGTGAGCTCGGCGGTGCAGGCCCAGAACAGGCGGCGGCGCCGCAGGTCCTGCCAGGCGTCCCCCCACAGCGAGGCGGCACGGCCGGTGACCGGGCCCGCGGCCTCGGCGACGACGGCGGCGACGCCGGGATCGGGGGCGCTCATTCGTACCGGATCCGGGGGTCGAGCAGCCCGTACAGCAGGTCCACGGCCAGGTTCACCACCAGGAAGATCAGCACGAGCAGGGTGACCGCGCCGACCACGACGGGCCCCTCCTTCAGCTGGATGGACTGGAACACCTGCTGGCCGATGCCGGGCAGGTTGAAGATGCCCTCGGTGACGATCGCGCCGCCCATCAGCGCGCCGAGGTCGACGCCGAGGTAGGTCACCACCGGGATCAGCGAGTTGCGCAGCGTGTGCCGGCCGACGACGCGGGCCCGCGACAGGCCCTTGGCGCGGGCGGTGCGCACGTAGTCGGCGCGCAGGTTCTCGGCGAGGCCGGTGCGGGTGAGCCGCGCCACGTAGGACAGGCCGAGGGAGCCGAGGACCATCGCGGGCAGCAGGTAGCCGACCGGCCACCCCTCGTCGGTGCCGGCGGAGGGGAAGACCGGCCAGCGCACCCCGAACAGCAGCTGCGCGCCGTAGCCGAGCACGAACACCGGGACGGCGATGAGCAGCGTCGTCCCACCGAGCACGAGTGTGTCGGCGAGGCGGCCGCGGCGCAGCCCCGCCCACACCCCGAGCGCGATGCCGAAGACCAGCTCGAACGCCCACGCGGTGACCGCGAGCCGCAGCGTCACGCCCCACCGGCCGGCCAGCATGTCGGCGACGCGCTGCCCGTCGTAGTTCTCACCGAGGTCGCCGTGCAGCAGCCCGATCATGTACTTGCCGTACTGGACCAGCAGCGGGTCGTCGAGGTGGTAGCGGGCGCGCAGGGCCGCCACCACCGACTCGGGGACGGGCTTGTCCCCGGCCAGGGCGTTGATCGGGTCGCCGGGCAGCGCGAACACCATCAGGTAGATCAGCAGTGTGGTGCCGAGGAAGACCGGGACGGCCTGCAGGAGCCGCCGCAGGGTGTAGCGCCGCATCGCGGGTCACTTCACCGTCACTTCGTGGGCGAGCAGGCCGTTGGAGTAGGCGGTGATGGTGACGTTGTCGACGCGCTTGGAGCGGCCGCCCTGCCCGGCCCAGGTCCACAACGGGATCTGCGGCATCTCGCGCAGCGCGACGTCCTCGGCCTGGTTGTAGAAGCGCAGTGCCTCCTGCTCGCTGCCGGCCTGGTTGCCCTTGGCGATGAGGTCGTCGAACTCCTTGCTCTTCCAGCCCATCTTGTTGCCCGCGCCGCCCCACATGTTCTCCAGATAGTTCTGGGCGCTCGGGTAGTCGGCCTCCCAGTTCTGCCGGTAGGGGCCCTTCTCGGCCTTCTTGGACAGCGTCGAGAAGTAGTCGGCGGCCGGGATCTGCCGGAACTGGATGTCGGTGATGCCGAGGTTCTGCTTGAGGGAGTTGGCGACGATCTGCATCCACTGGGCGTAGGTCGGCTGCGCGCTGGAGAAGTACAGCTCCAGCGTCCCCTTGAAGCCGCCGGCCTTGTCGAACAGCTGCTTGGCCTTGGCCGGGTCGTAGGTGCACGCCTCGCCGCACGCGTTCGGGCGGTGCCCGGGGATGACGGCGGGCAGCAGCGAGTCGGCGGGGATGTAGTCGCCGTTGTAGACGGCCTTGTTGATGCCCTGGCGGTCGATGGCCATGGAGATGGCCCTGCGCAGGTCGGGGCTGTTGAATCTTCCTGTGAACAGGGGGAAGCCGAGGTAGTCGGTGGTGCCCATCTGGCGGGTGAGGAAACGGTCACCGAGAATGCGCTTGGCCTCGGGTACCTTGGCGGCGGGAATGGTCTGCATGATGTCGATGCGGCCCGCGCGCAGGTCGGTGTAGGTGGTGTCGGCGTTGGAGTAGCTCTTCCAGGTGACGCCCTTGTTCCGCGGCTTGCGGGTGCCGGTGTAACCGGCGAAGGGGACCAGCTTGATCGCCCCGTTGCGCTGCCAGTCGCCGCTCATCTGGTACGGACCGTTCCCGATCGGGTGGTTCTCGTAGGCCTTGAGGTCGGTGAAGGCGGCCTTGGGCATCGGCGCGAAGGCGGGGTAGGTGAGCAGCAGGGGGAACTGGCTGAACGGCGCGCTCAGCGTGACCTTCAGGGTGGACTCGTCGACGGCCTGCAGGCCCGACAGCTTGTCGGTCTTCGGCTTGGTCTTGCCGTCCTCGGGGTTGAG
Source organism: Actinomadura macrotermitis (assembly GCF_009604375.1). Lineage (GTDB taxonomy): Bacteria > Actinomycetota > Actinomycetes > Streptosporangiales > Streptosporangiaceae > Spirillospora > Spirillospora macrotermitis. The sequence continues at coordinate 32,668 of NZ_WEGH01000007.1, read as the reverse complement.
ATCGGCGTAACCCAGGAAGTGCGAGAAATAGTCGTTGGCCTCGTAGGCGTTCGGGCCATAGGCGGCGTTGTTCCAGGCGTCCACGAAGCTGGTGGCCGTGACGGGCTCGCCGTTGTGGAACCGCTGCCCTGGCCTGATCTTGATCGTCCAGACCTTCTGGTCGGTGCTGGTGACGGACGCGGCGGCCTGGTTCACCGTCTTGCCGTCCTTGGTCAGCCCGACCAGGTTCTCGAACAGCCCGCTCAGCACGTCGAAGGCGTACGAGCTCGTGGTGTTCCCGGGGACGAGGTGGTCGGGTTCGGCATGGCCCACGACGAAGGTCCCGTCTCCGGACCTTGCGCCGTCTCCGCCGCACGCGGCGGCCGCGGTCACTACGGTGAGCATGATCGCCGTGAGCCCGGCGACGTTCCTGAGGTGGGTCATGGTCCTCCTCACGCGTTGATCGGGAGTCGTACCCCGGGCCGTCACGCGGCCCCGGCACTGATCAATTCGCAATCCGATCGAGACAACGCGGGCGAAGAACGGGAAACGGAAGGCGGGTAGATGACCCAGACCGAGGTGTGCGAGCGCACGGCGGCCGACGAGGTGGCCGGCATCTGTGCCGGGCTGCTGCGGATCGACACGACCAACGAGGGCGAGGGCGCGGGCCGTCCCGAACGCCCGGCGGCCGAGCACGTCGCCGGGCTGCTGGAGGAGGCCGGCGCCGACCCCGTCGTGGTGGAGTCCGCCCCGGGCCGCGCCAGCACGCTGGTGCGCATCCCCGGCACCGACCCGTCCGCCCCGGCCTTCCTGATCCACGGCCATCTGGACGTCGTGCCCGCGGATCCGGCCGAGTGGAGCGTGCACCCGTTCGCCGGCGAGGTCCGCGACGGCTGCCTGTGGGGACGCGGCGCGGTCGACATGAAGGGGTCGCTGGCGATGACGCTCGCCGTCGTCCGGCAGCGCCTGCGCGAGGGCCGCCGCACCCGCGGCGACCTGGTGCTGGCGTTCCTGGCCGACGAGGAGTGCACCGGCGACTACGGCTCGCGGTACGTGGTGCGCGAGCACCGCGACTTCTTCACCGGCTGCACCGAGGCGATCAGCGAGTCCGGCGGGTACAGCGTGACCGCCGCGCCGGGCAAGCGGATCTACCCGATCGCCGCCGGCGAGCGCGGCACCGCGTGGATGCGGCTGACCGCGCGCGGCACCGCCGGGCACGGCTCCAAGCCGGCGCCCGACAACGCCGTCGCCGAGCTGTGCCACGCGGTCTCCCGCCTGGCCTCGCACACCTGGCCGGTGCGGCTGACGCCGGGCGTGCGGGCGCTGCTGGACGGCCTGGCGGGCGCGCTCGGCACCACCATCGACCACGACCGGCTGGACGCCGAGGCGGCGCGCCTCGGCCAGGTCGGCCGGCTGTTCGCCGGCACGGTCCGCAACTCGGCCAACCCGACCCGCCTGGACGCCGGCTACAAGGTCAACGTGGTGCCCGGCACCGCGTCCGCGCAGGTCGACGGGCGGTTCCTGCCCGGCACCGAGGAGGAGTTCCTGGCCACGGTGGACCGGCTGCTCGGGCCGCGGATCGTGCGCGAGTTCATCAGCCACGACCCGGCGCCCGTGGCCGACCCGTCGGGCCCGACGTTCGCCGCGCTGGCCGGGTCGCTGTGCGCCGAGGACCCCGCCGCGCACCCGGTGCCGTTCGTGATGACCGGCGGCACCGACGCCAAGTCGTTCGCCCGGATCGGCATCAAGAGCTTCGGCTTCGCGCCGCTGCTGCTCCCGCCGGAGCTGGACTACCAGGCCATGTTCCACGGCGTGGACGAGCGCGTCCCGGTCGAGGGGCTGAAGTTCGGCACCCGCGTGCTGGACCGCTTCCTCGACTCGCGCTGACCCGCCCCGGATACCAAGCGGTTGGTACCAATGAAGTAGGTTCTGCCCGGATTATCGTGGCGACGGAGGGGGACACGGTGGCAGCACCGATCTTGGAGCAGCCCGCGGACTGGACCGAGCCGGGGGCCCACCCGGTCGCCCCGGGGGTGCACCGCGTCCCGCTGGCGCTGCCGATCCCGACCCTGCACGCGGTGAACGTGTACGTGATCGAGGACCCCGGCGGCCTGGTCGTGGTCGACTCGGGCTGGTCGATGCCCGACTCGCGCGCGGCCCTGGCGGACGCGCTGCGCACCCTCGGCCACCGGCTGGACGACGTGACCCAGTTCCTGGTCACGCACGCGCACTGGGACCACTACTCCCAGGCGCTCGCGCTGCGCGAGTCGTTCGGCAGCCGGGTGCGGATCGGGCGCGGCGAGCGGCCCTCGATCGAGGCGTTCGACACCCGCCGGGGCCTGCACCCGCGCCAGGTCGAGCTGCTGCGCCGCTGCGGCGCGCCGGAGCTGGCCGGCCAGGTCGCCGGGCGGCCGGTGAACGCCGAGGAGCGCGAGGTCCCGCACACCATGCCCGACTCCTGGATGGACGACGGCGAGCGGATCGCGCTCACCCGCCGCGATCTGGACGTGTTCGCCACCCCGGGCCACACCCGCGGGCACGTGGTGCTGCGCGACGCCGCCGCCGGGCTGCTGTTCGCCGGCGACCACGTGCTGCCGCACATCAGCCCCTCGATCGGGCTGGAGACCGAGCCGGAGCCCAAGCCGCTGCGCAGCTACCTGGCGTCGCTGCGGATCGTCCGCGACATGCCCGACACGCTGCTGCTGCCGGCGCACGGCCCGGTGACGCCGAGCGTGCACACCCGCGTCGACGAGCTGCTCCGCCACCACGAGGAGCGGCTGGACACCGCCGCCGCGCAGGTCCGCGCGGGCTGCGCGACGGCCTACGAGGTCGCCGCGGCGATGCCGTGGACGCGGCGCCGCCGCAAGCTGGACGAGCTGGACGTGTTCTCGCAGATGCTGGCCGTCCTGGAGATCGACGCGCATCTGGACGTCCTCACCGACCAGGGCGTGCTGGACGCGCAGGAGACCGGCGGCGTCCGCCGCTACGCGCCGAGGGCCTGACCGGGGTCGCGGCCGAGGAAGGCGACCAGCCGGTCGCCCGGCGGCGCGCCCGGCGGCGGCTCGGCGGGCGCCGCGAACAGCCCCTCGCGCCCGCCGGCGGCGAGGGTCGCCGCGACCGGCAGCAGCGCCGCGGCGAGCGCCCGCGGGATCGGCCGGCGGCCGCCGAGCGCGCGGGAGGCGTCCCAGCCGTGCACCGCGATCTCGACGGCGCCCGCGCCCGCGACCAGGCCGGCCTGCAGCGGGCAGGCCCCGACGGTGACCGCGCGGCCGGTGCGGGCCGCGGCGGTCCAGGCGCCGACCAGCCGCGCCGCGCCCGCCCGGCAGGCCGCCACCGGGTCGCCGGGGGCGGGCGGCGGCGAGGCCGGCGCGACCGATCCGGCGTCGACGGCCTCGTGCAGCGCGGCGAGGGAGTCGTCCAGGTGCCACAGGAGCATCCCCAGGTCCCAGCCGGCGCACGGCGTCGGCCGGGACAGCGCCGCGGGCGTGACGTCGTGCAGGACGACCAGCGTGTAGGCGACCGCGCGCTCCAGCAGCCCCGCGTGATCAAGCCGAAGCGCCGTCACCGCGTCGTCCATGGCCTCTCCCCTCACCGAAAGGGTTGACCGCGACGCCGCCGGAAAGTCATCGATGAGTTCTCCGCCGTCGCCGGGTCCCTACCTACGGAAGGCATCCGCGACGAAGGAGGACCCATGGCGCTCCCGGAGATCGCCACACGGGAGGAATGGCTGGCCGCCCGCAAGGAGCTGCTGGTCAAGGAGAAGGAGCTGACCCGCGCCCGCGACGCGCTGAACGCCGAGCGCCGCCGTCTGCCGATGGTGCGGATCGACAAGGGGTACGTCTTCGAGGGCCCGGACGGCGAGGCGTCCCTGCTCGACCTGTTCCAGGGGCGCGACCAGCTCATCGTCGGCCACGTCATGTGGGACCCGGCCTGGGACCGCGCCTGCCGGAGCTGCTCGTCGGGCCTCGCCGAGATCTCGGTCGGGCACCTGCGGCACCTGAACGAGCGCGCCACCACCTACGCGGCGGTGTCGCGCGCCCCGTACGCCAAGATCGGGCCGTTCAGAGAGGAGATGGGCTGGGTGTTCCCCTGGTACTCCTCCCACGGCAGCGACTTCAACTACGACTTCGGGGTCTCGCTGGACCCGGCGGTCGCGCTGCCGGAGTACAACTTCCGCCCGATGGAGATCGACGAGCCGTACGAGATGCCCGGGATGAGCTGCTTCCTGCGCGACGGCGACACCGTTTACCACACGTACTCGATGTACGCGCGGGGCGCCGAGACGATCGGCGGCTCGTACTACTTCCTGGACCTCACCGCCCTCGGCCGCCAGGAGGAGTGGGAGGAGCCGAAGGGCCGCGCGTCCGGCGGCATGGGGGCCGGGTCGAAGCTGCCCTACCCCGACGAGTACGACGACGAGTACGCGGGCTAGCCGTCCAGCGCGGCGGTGAGGTCGCGCATCGCGCGCTCGCCGAGGTCGGCGGGCGAGCCGGGCCCGGCGGCGGGGGCGTCCCCTTCCGCCCAGGTCTCGATCGCGACCCTGATGGCGGCCGTCGCGGCGGCCGCCGTCAGGCGGGTGCGCAGGTCGCGCCCGTCCAGGCCGGTGCGGGCGGCGAGCACGGCCCGCAGCGCGTCCTCGGACTCCTGGTTGACCTTCAGCCACACCGCGCGCAGCGCGGGATCGGCCGCGGCGGCCCGCAGCAGGCCGCGCGTCCACCGGTAGGCCTCGCGCTCGGGCTCCCCCGGCGCGGCCAGCGCGTCCCGCGCCGCGCCGGCCAGGGCCTGCGGCACCGTCAGCCCGGCGGGCGCGGCCGCCAGCAGCTCCAGCCACCGCGCGGCCCCGCCCGCGAGCAGCGGCGCGACGGCCTCCTCCTTGGTGCGGAAGTAGCGGTAGAAGGTGCGCGGCGACACCCCGGCCCGCCGCGCGATCTCCTCGGCCGTGACGCCGTCGGCCCCCCGCTCGGCGAACAGCGCGGCCGCCTCGCGGGCGATCTCCAGCTGGGTGGCGGCCTTGCGCCGCTCGGTCAGCCCCATGCCCCGATCCTAGGCATAAAACGCCTGGGTGGCACGTTGTGCCATGTAGACATAAGCTGCCAACAGCATCGATCGGGGAGGAACCACCATGAACCGCTTCCAGGACCGCCGCGTCATCGTCACCGGCGCGGGCTCGGGCATCGGGCAGGCCACCGTCCTGCGCATCCTGGCCGAGGGCGGCCGGGTCACCGCCTTCGACGTCAGCGAGGAGGGCCTGCGGGCCACCGCCGAGCAGGCGGGGCCGGACGCCCCGCTCACCACCGCCGTACTGGACATCTCGGACGAGGGCGCGGTGCGCGCCGGCGTCGCCGCCGCCGTCGCCGCCCTCGGCGGCCTGGACGTGCTGGTGAACGCGGCGGGCATCCTGCGCTCGGCGCACACCCACGAGACGACCCTGGACTTCTGGAACACCGTGCTGAAGGTCAACCTCACCGGCACGTTCCTGATGACCCGCGAGGCGCTGCCCGCGCTGCTGGCGTCCGGGCACGGCGTCGTGGTCAACTTCAGCTCCACCTCGGCGAGCTTCGCGCACCCCTACATGGCCGCCTACGCCGCGTCCAAGGGCGGCATCCAGTCGTTCACGCACGTGCTGGCGGCCGAGTACGCCAAGCAGGGGCTGCGCGCGGTGTCGGTCGCGCCCGGCTCGATCTCCAGCGGCATGACCACCGGCCGCGGCCCGGGCCTGCCCGAGGACGCCGACATGAGCCTGTTCGGCAAGCTCCTCCCGGCGATCGGCCAGGGCTTCGCCGGCCCCGAGACGGTCGCCGGCGTGGTCGCGATGCTCGCCTCCGACGACGGCGCGTTCGTCACCGGCACCGAGGTGCGCATCGACGGCGGCACCCACATGTGAGCCGGCCGCTTTGCCCGGCCGTTGCGCCGCGGCGGGGTTGCCGCGGCGCGGCGGTGATCACGATAGGGACGTGGCGGACCGCGGACCCGCGCCGGAACTGGCGGCCGAGCGGCTGACCGAGCGCATCTACGCGACCATCACCATGCTCGCGGTGCTGGTCGGCCTCTCCTTCGCGCCCGCCGTGAGCCCGGGCGAGGCGGCCGCCACGATCGCGATCACCGCGCTCGGGCTCTGGCTCGCCTCGCTGGTCGCCGAGGTCCAGGCGCACAAGACCGTGCACGGCGAGCCGCTGGACCACACCGGGCTGCGCAGCACGCTGTACGTCAGCTCGCCGCTGCTGCTGTCGGCCGCCGGCCCGCTCCTGATGACCGGGCTGGCGGCCCTCGGCGCGCTCGGGCTGGTGGCGGCGCTGCGGGTCTCGATCGTCCTGGACGTGTTCTCGCTGTTCCTGTGGGGTTTCCTCGGCGGCCGCCGGATGGGCAACGGGCCGCTGGTCGCGACTCTGGCGGGGACGGCCGACCTGGTGATCGGCCTCGCCGTGGTGTTCGTCAAGTCCCTCGCCGGCCACTGACGCGGCCCACGACGTCTCCCGTCAGATCTTTCCGATGCCGAGGGTGTTCTCGGCGGGCAGCAGGCCGCTGCCGATGGCCGCGACCCACACGGGGCCGAGGAGTTCGGCGAGCCGCTCGGTGTCCTCGGCGCCAAGGGCCCGCCAGGGGCCGAGGGCCAGCTCGTCGGTGCGGGTCTCGATGTCGCGGCGCACCCGGCGGCCGGGTTCGGTGAGTTCTCCGGCCGCGTCCAGCAGGCCGCGCTCGCGCAGCCGCTCCGCCGCCTCCTTCCACTCCCGCTCGCTCCAGCCGCGGCTCGCGAAGACCTTCTCGGGGGCGGCGCCGAACGCGGCGAAGGAGACGAGCGACTCGGCGGGGTCCAGCCCGGCGGTGAGCAGCGCGGCGACGTGCCCGTCCCCGCGGTGCTCGCGCAGGATCGTGGCGGCCTGCCAGAGCACCTGGTGCGGCTCGTCCGGCCAGGGCAGCGCGGCGTTGGCGGCGGCGAGCGGGCGCCCGGCGGTCTGCGCCGCCTCGGCGGCGCGGCGCGCCAGCGCGGCGGCCTCCGCCAGTCCGGGCGTGCCGAGCTGCTCCCCGAGCAACCGCCGGTAGACGGCGTCCATGGCGCGCTGCCGCGCCGCCAGGACCGCCTCGGGCGAGGCGATCCTCCAGGCGGGCTCGACGTGCCGGCGGACCATGCCGGGCTCGAAGCTGTAGAAGGCGGCGGTGACCAGCTCGGGCGTGGCGGCATCGAGGGGCGCGGCGCGCCAGGCGAAGTAGCTCGGCCAGCGGGGCTCAGTCGCGTAGCCGAGGGACGCGGCCTCGGCGAACACCTCGGGGGCGTAGTAGAGCAGCGCGTGCGCGGGCTCCAGCAGGTGCCAGAGGCGGCGGGAAGTGCTCGGGTCCATGACGTCCTCCACTCGGATCTTTCCACTGACAAGATGCACCTTCCGGGCGAACTTGTCAATGGAAAGATCCCCGGTAGGCTGGCGGCATGACCAGTGCCCGCCCCTACCACCACGGCGATCTGCGCCGCGCGCTGCTGCGCGGCGCGGTCGAGCTCATCGCCGAGCGCGGCCCCGCCGCGCTCAGCCTGCGCGACCTCGCCCGCCGCGCGGGCGTCTCGCACGCCGCGCCCGCCCACCACTTCGGCGACAAGACCGGGCTGTTCACCGCGATCGCGGCCGAGGGCTTCGAACTGCTGGCCGCGCGGCTGGCGGACGGCCCCGCCTCGCTCAGCGCCCTCGGCGGGCGTTATGTGGCGTTCGCTACGGCGCACCCGTGCCACTTCGAGGTCATGTTCCGCGCCGACCTGCTGCACATCGGCGACCCCGCGCTGGTGGAGGCGCAGACGCGCGCCTACGCCCTGCTGCGCGACGCCATCGCCGCGAGCGCCTCGGCGGAGGAGACGCAGACGGCGGTGCTGGCCGCCTGGTCGCTGGCGCACGGGTTCGCCTCGCTCGCCAACTCCGGCAACCTGCGCGACGTGCTGGACGGCGCCGACCCGGCCGCCTTCTTCCCCGCGATCGCCCGGGCGGCGGCGGGCCTGGCCGACTGAAACCCGCCGGAACGGCCGTACTACGCTGGCCGTCCAGCCCCCCGGCGTGAGGAACAGCGATGCCCCTGCCCACGGAACTGGCGGAGATCGGCTCGGCGGAGGAACTGCGCGCCCTGCTCGGCGAGGTGAACCCGCGGGCGGCGGTCAAGGAGCGGATCCGGCTGCACCCGCGCGACCGCGAGTGGCTGGCGCACTCGCCGCTCTGCCTGATCGCCACCAGCGACGCCGCCGGCAACTGCGACGTCTCCCCCAAGGGCGACCCGGCGGGGTTCACCCTCGTCCTGGACGACACCACGCTGGCCATCCCCGAGCGCCCGGGCAACCGCCGCGCCGACGGGTTCCACAACATCCTGGGCAACCCGCACGTCGGCCTGATCTACCTGATCCCGGGCCGCAAGGAGACGCTGCGGATCAACGGCCGGGCCCGCCTGCTCCGCGACGCGCCGTTCTTCGACGACATGGTCGTCAAGGGCCACCGCCCCGCGCTCGCCCTGCTGGTGGAGATCGAGCAGATCTTCTTCCACTGCCCGAAGGCGTTCATGCGCTCGGAGGTCTGGAGGCCCGAGACCTGGAACCCCGACGCGCTCCCCTCGCACGCCCGGATCAGCAAGGACGTCCTCCCGACGGAGGAGTCCCTGGAGGAGCTGGAGCACTACTACGGCCCCGGCTACGCCAAGCGCCTCTACGCCGGCTGATCCCGGCGGAACGGACGCCGGAAAAGAATGCGGGCCCCGGCGATCCGGCCGCCGGCCGTTCCGCCTTCTGGCGGCACCGGCCGGGCGGCCTTGCGGCGGGGCCCGTCAGGGGTCAGCCGCTCTTGCGGCGGAACTGGCGCTGGTGATCGGCGCGGGCGTGAGCCCCGCGCACCTTGCCGTTCTGCGCCCCGCCGCCCGCGTTGCCTTCGGCCGCGGCGCCGCGCTTACGGTCCAGGGCCTCCCGGAACCTGCGCTTCACCTCGTCCTCGGCGCCTTCGTGTTCGGCACGCTCTTCGGCCATGTGGACCTCCAGCTCTCGTTGGGCACCTCCTAGCCTCGCACGTCCGGACGCCGGGTGCCGGACCGGGTGCCGCGAGATATTTCGCATCAAGTCGGGTCAGGACGGGCGAACTCCCCTAGAGTCTCTGCCTGATGGAGCCACAGATCACCCCGGCGGAGCCCGCGCCGCCGCATCCGCCGCTGGCCGAGATCATCGCCGAGCCGCTGCTGACGCGCGACTACGAGACCCGCCCGGCCCTCTTCTACGAGGGCCTGCGCGCCCGCTACGGGCCGGTCGCCCCCGTGGACGTGATGGGGGTCAACGCCTGGCTCGTCCTCGGCTATCCGCAGGTGCTGGACATCATGCGCGACACCCGGGGCCTCTGGAGCAAGCGCATGGACTCCTGGCGCGCGCGCAACGAGGGCCGGGTGCCGCCGGACTGGCCGCTGCTGCCGGCGTTCGAGCTCGGCAGCTCGGTGTTCACCGACGGCAAGGAGCTGTCCCGGCTGCGCGGGGCGTGGAGCGCGGGCCTGAAGCCCTTCCAGGACCGCACCCGGCCGCAGGCGCGGGCGCTGGAGCAGGCGGTCGCCCGGTACGCCGACGACCTGATCACGCTGATCACCGAGGGCGGCGGCCGGACCGGCACCGCCGACCTGGTCGCCCAGTACGCCCGGCCGCTGCCGCTGATGGTCGTCAACCGGCTGCTGGGGTTCTCCGCGGCCCGCGGCGAGGAGCCGCTGATGGACATGTGGCGGCTGCTGGACGCGGGCCCCGACTCGCCCCAGATCATGGCCCGGCTCGGCGCCGCGGTGGCCGAGGTCTGCGCGCAGAAGCAGGCCGCGCCCGGCGACGACCTGCCGTCCGCGCTGTTCGCCGCGGTGCCCGACCTCACCGTGGACGAGGCCACCCGCGAAATGATCATGATGGTGGGGCTGATCGGCGACCACACCGGGACGCTGATCGGCAACACCGTCGCCGAGGTGCTGGTCGGCGGCAGCGGGGTGCGCGCCAGCCTGTCGGCCGGCCTGCTCGCCGAGGCGGTGAACCGGGCCGCGATCGCGGCGCCGCCGATGGCGAACCTGACGTTCCGCTGGCCGCGCGCCGACGTGCGGATGGGCCGGTTCCACATCGCCGCCGGCGATCCGGTGATGCTGTCGCCCGCCGCCGCGCACACCGACCCCGCCTTCACCGGCGACCGGCCCCCGGACGCGATCTACAGCTCCCGGGCCCACCTGGCCTGGGGCGCCGGGCCGCACTCGTGCCTCGGCCGGGACCTGGCGACCACCATCACCACGATCGCGGTGGAGCGGCTGTTCGACCGGTTCAGCGCGCTCAGCCTGGCGCTGCCCGCCGACCGGTTGCCCCGGCGCTCCTCCCCGATGATGCGCGGGCTGCGGGAACTGCCGGTGCGCTACGAGCTGGCCGCCGATCCGGCGCCGCCCGCCCCCGCCCCGGCGCCCGCCCGGCCCGCCGCGGAGCCGGAGGCGTCGGCGCCGTCGCTGATCAGGCGCCTGCTGCAGGCGGTGCGCCGCTGACCCGCCGCCCGGTCAGGCGCGCGCCACGGCCTCGCTGATCTTCTGCCAGGCCGCCCGGACGTGCCGCCCGGTCGTGGCGGGCGCGCCGATCGCCATCCGCAGCACCACCCGCCCGCCGACCCTGGTGTGGGTGAGGTACAGGTCCCCCGACGCGTTCAGCCGCTCCATCAGGTCCAGGGTCGCGGCGTCGGCGTCCTCGTCCGGCAGCCCCTCCCAGCGGGGCCGGAAGCACACCAGCCCGAACGGGTGGTGCGGGAGCACCTCGAACGCGGGATCGGCGGCGATCCAGCCGGCCAGGTCGTCGGCCAGCCGGACGCCGGTGCGGATGTGCTCGCGCAGCCCCTCGGCGCCGTACCAGCGGATCACCGCCCACAGCTTCAGCGCGCGGAAGCGGCGGCCGAGCGGGATCTGCCAGTCGCTGTAGTCGACGACCTCGCCGGACGCGGTGGCCCGGTTGCGCAGGTACTCCGGCAGGATCGACAGGGCGGCGGTCACCGCTTCCCGGTCGGCCACCCACAGCACGGTGCAGTCGAAGTTGGTGAGCAGCCACTTGTGCGGGTTGGTGGCGTAGGAGTCGGCGTGCCCGGCGAGCCCGTCGTTGATCCAGCGCAGCTCCGGGCAGACCGCCGCGACGCCCGCGTAGGCGGCGTCGACGTGCAGCCACACCCCGTGGCGGCGGCACACCTCGCCGATCGCGCCGACCGGGTCGATCGCGGTGGTGGAGGTGGTGCCGATCGTCGCGCAGACCAGCACGGGCACCGCGCCCGCCGCGACGTCGGCGGTGATCAGCTCGTCCAGGTGCGCGGGGTCCATGGCCAGGGTGCCGGGGTCGACGTCCACCACCCGGACGTTGCCCGCGCCGATCCCGGTGACCCGGGCGCCCTTCTCCAGCGACGAGTGGGTCTGGGAGCTGACGTACAGGGTGTGGCGTCCGGTGATCCCCTCGCGGGCGGCGGCGGGGTCGGCCCGGTGCAGCGCGGCGCGGATGGCGACCATGCAGGCGCTGGACGCCGAGTCCTGGATCACCCCGTTGCCGCGGAGCTCGGCGGGCAGGTCCAGCAGCTCGGCGAGCCAGCCGGTCACCCGGGTCTCCAGCTCGGTGCAGGCGGGGCTGGTCGCCCACAGCATGCCCTGCACGCCGAGCCCGGCCGACAGCAGCTCGCCGAGGATCGACGGGCCGCTGGCGTTGGCGGGGAAGTAGGCGTAGAAGCCCGGGTGCTGCCAGTGCGTGATGCCCGGCATGATCACCTCGTCGAGGTCGGCGAGCACGCCCGCGAACCCCTCGCCCGCCTCGGGCGGGTGCGCGGGCAGGGCGGCCAGGACGTCGCCGGGCCCGACCTGCGACCGCACCGGGTGGGCCTCGACCTTCTCCTGGTAGTCGGCGATCCAGTCGATGACCTGCTTGCCGTACCGGCGGAACTCCTCCGGCGTCATGTGCCCGCTCACGCTCTCGCTCCCCCTGGGGTCCCGCTCGTCCCGTGCGAGATGATCATGCCGGGCCGGCCTGCGGAGCGCCACCGTGCCACACGTCCCCGATGGCGACGACCTCCACCGCCCACACGTGCTCCATGACCTCCGACAGGACGAGCCGGACCGACAGCGCCGACCGGCCCTCCCGCGCCGTCCACAGCGGGACGTCCAGGAGGTAGGAGTGCTCGCACCCGGCGTCCGGGACCCGCTCGGCCGGGCGCAGCCCGGCGAGGGCGGCGGCGGGCGGGCTGATCAGGACGTGCCCCCGCAGGGCCTCGCGCATCTGGTGGGCGCTGAGGCGGCGGCCCTCGGTCAGGGACTCCAGCTCCTCGTACTCCCCCGCGACGAGCAGCGCGATCACGGCGCGCACGGCGTGCGCGGCCTCCTGCGACGGCATCGCGGCCCCTCTCCCCCGGCGGCTCCACCCTAGATCGCCCGCCTTCGTTTAGCGGGCGTCGCGCAGGAAACGTCCCTCATCGTCCGTTGAGAAGGGGGAACGACATGGGTGACAGCACCGGTAAGCACGGGGCCAGGGTCGACGACCAGCTGGAGCGCGACAGCAAGGACCTGGTGAGGGGCGGCCACGGCACGCGCTCCGAGGACTGGCGGGAGGCCGAACCGGTCTCCGCCGAGGCCTCCTGGGACCCCGCCGCGGGCGAGGACCCGGCGACGCTGGGCTCGTCCGGCGGGCAGGTCGGCACGCCCCCCGGCATGACGGCGGCCGACGTGGACGAGCGCAGCGCGCTCGCGCGGCTGCTCGTCGGCGTGCGGTACCCGGCGCGGGTGAAGGACCTGGTCGAGCACGCCTCCAAGCCGGGCGAGACGACGGCGGCCGCGGACGCGCTGCGGTCGCTGCCCGACCGCGAGTACGAGAACCTCGCCGACGTGGCCGAGGAGCTCGGATACGGCCGGGAGGAGCGCCGCTTCTAGAGCGCGCCGCCTCCCGAGCGCGCGACGGCGGGGACCCCGGTCCGGGGTCCCCGCCGTCGCGTGTGCCGGGCGGTTCACCGTTGCCGGCGCTCGTGGGCGTGGTGCTCGGCGGGCGGCCCGCACCAGCGGGTGAGGGCGTCGCGGATCTCGGCGGCGCGGCGGTCGGGCGCGGTCTCGCCGGTGGCCCAGGCGATGTACCCGTCGGGGCGGACCAGCGCGGTGGTGCGGGTGGCGCCGCCGGCGAGGGCGCAGTGCACCCGGTCGGCCCAGCGGCGGGTCGCCAGGTAGGTGACGGCGGGGTCGTTGGCCGCCACGATCAGGACGAACCGGCCGTCGCGCAGCGCCTCGAACAGCCGGCCCGGCTCGCCCGCGAGCGGCACGTCGGGGGCGCGGCGGCCGATGAGGGGGTGCGCGCCGCGCGGCGCGGGGTAGGCGATGTCCAGGCCGGCGACGGTGCGGGCGAGGCGCCGGGCCAGCGGCGGCGTGCCGGTCGCGGCCCGCGCGAGGACGCTGCGGGCGGCGCGCAGCGGGCGGGGCCGCAGCAGCGCGCCGCGCAGCAGGGCGCCGCTGCCGCGCAGCACCCGCCGGCCGACGGGATGGCGCTCGGCGTGGTAGCCGTCCAGCAGGTCCGGGGGCGCCCAGCCGTGCAGTTCGGCGGCCAGCCGCCAGCCGAGGTTCGCGGCGTCCTGCAGACCGGTGTTCATGCCCTGGCCGCCCGCCGGGGAGTGCACGTGCGCGGCGTCGCCGGCGAGGAACACCCGGCCCACGCGGTAACTCGGCACCTGGCGCTCGTCGCTGTGGAAGCGCGAGGTCCAGCGCGGGTCGTGCATACCGTGGTCGGTGCCGTGCGCACGGCGGACGGTGGCGCGCAGTTCCTCGAAGTCGACGGGCTCGGTGTCGGCGGCCTGGTGCGCCCGGTTCCAGGCGATCACCCGGTACCAGCCGTCGCCGAAGGGCGCCAGGAACGCGAACACCTCGCCGTCCGCGCCGACGGTGAGGACCTCGCGGGGCTCCTCGGTGAGGCGCACGTCGGCGAGCATCACCGAGCGGACGGCCGACCGGCCGGGAAAGGGCAGGCCGAGCGCCTGGCGGACAGTGCTGCCCACCCCGTCCGCGCCGACGACGTAGGCCGCGCGGACGATGCGCGGCGGGCCGTCCCCGTGGCGGACGCGCAGGTCGACGCCGTCGTCGCGGCGGCGCAGCCCGACGACCTCGGCGCCGCGCACGATCTCGGCGCCGGCCGCCAGGGCGCGCCGCTCCAGGACCCGCTCGGTCTCGTACTGCGGGGTGACGAGCACGTAGGGGAAGCGGCCGGGCAGCCGCGCCAGGTCGAGCCGGGCGCCGCCGAACAGCCGCAGCCACCGCACCTTCTCCCCGGTGCGGATCAGCTCGCCGGCGACGCCGCGCATCTCCAGCAGTTCCAGCGTGCGGGCGTGCACGGCGAACGCCCGGGTCAGGCCGGACCCCTCGGCGCGGCGCTCCAGCACGGTGCACGGGACTCCGGCCGCGGCCAGGTCGCCGGCGAGCAGCAGCCCGGTCGGGCCCGCCCCCACGATCACCACGTTCCCGGTGCCGGTCATCGCCTGCCCCTCTCCTCGCCGATCCTCTGCCGACCTTGCCCCGGGAAAGGGGGCCCTGAACCCCTTGGGCGCACCGGATGCGGACCGGTTGCGGCAGCCGCCGCCGGGCCCGTCAGCCCTCGCCGGCGAGGCCGTTCAGCAGCAGCCCGGTGAGCATGTCGACGATCTGCTCGTCGGACGCGTCCGGGCCCTGGTCGCCGGCGGTCAGCACCGCGTACCCGAACATCGAGATCAGCGCGCCCATCGCGGCGGCGACCAGGGCGGGGTCGCCGGGCAGCGGGTGGCCGCGTTCGGCGAGCCACTCCAGATGGTCGCGCAGCACGGTGGTCTCGCCGGACAGGTTCCGCCACGGCGCCCCCGAGCCGGGCTCCTGCCCCATGACCTGCTGCATCCGGGCCGCCACGACCGGCAGGTGGTCGCGCATGACGCCCCAGCTGACGGCCACGTGGGCGCGCAGCTCGGCCCGGTCGGACAGGTCGTGGTCGCGCGGGTGCCCGTGCGCGCCGATCTCCTCGTCGGCCTGCTCCGCCATGTCCGCCATCAGCGCCTGCAGCAGCTCGTCCTTGCCCGCGAAGTGGTCGTAGAACGACCCCGTCGCGCGGCCGGCCGCCGCGGTGATGTCGGTGATCTTGGTGTTCGGGTAGCCGCGCTCCATGAACAGCCGCCGCGCGGCGTCCTTCAGCGCCTCCCGCGTCTCGGCCGCCCGCTCCTTGCGCACTCCCACCGGTGCCGCCCTTCCCCTCGCTTGACCGTCGCTCGCCCGGCCAGCATACTGAACCCGAATTCGCCGAATAGAGATTCGGTGAATCGAGATTCAGGGAGTAGGCATGCGAGTCATCGTGGCGGGCGGCGGCGTGGCGGGGGCGGCGACGGCGATCGCGCTCGGCCGGGCCGGCGCCGAGGTACGGGTGTACGAGTCCCACGCCGACCCGGCGGGCCCGGTCGGCTCGTTCGTGAGCCTGGCGGCCAACGGGCTGCGCGCGCTGCGGTCGCTCGGCGTCCTGGAGGCGGTCCAGGACGCCGGGTTCCCCGTCGAGCGGCAGCGCATGTGGTCAGGGAGCGGCCGTCTCATGGGCGACCTGCCGCGTGGCCGCCTGGCGGACGATCCGCTGCGCAGCGTCACGCTCATGCGCGGCGACCTGGTCGAGGCGCTGCGCGCCGAGGCGGTCCGATCGGGCGCGGAGATCGTCACCGGGGTGCGGGTGACCGGCGCCGCGCACACCGCGGACGGCGTCCGCGCCGAACTGGCGGGCGGCAGCGCCGAGGCCGACCTGCTCGTCGGCGCGGACGGCATCTGGTCGGCGACCCGCCGCGTCCTGGACCCGGCGGCGCCCGAGCCCGCCTACGCCGGCCAGTACTCGGTGTCGGGCGTCGCGCGACCCGTCCCCGGCGTCGAGGCGGGGACGTTCAACATGGTGTTCTGCTGGGCCGGCGCGTTCGTCGCCATCGCCGCCCCCGGCGCGGTCTGGTGGTCGGCGCAGGTCACCGCCTCGGAGGCCCCCGACCTCGGCACCACCGGCGTGGACGCGCTGGCCCGGCTCTTCCGGCACGAGGAGATGCCCTCGGCGGTGCTGCGCGCGGTGACCGCGACCCACCGGCCGACCCTGCACCACGTCCTGCCGCCGGTGCGGGTCTGGCGCGACGACCGGACCGTGCTGGTGGGCGACGCCTCCCACCCGGTCGGCGCCGGGCAGGGCGCGTCCATGGCGATCGAGGACGCCGCCGTCCTCGCGCACGCCCTGCGCACCCAGGGCACGGTCGCGGCCGGCCTGGCGGCCTACGAGGCCGACCGGCGCGCGCGGGTCGCGAAACTGGTCAAGATGGCCGCCGCCAACCGGGACGCCAAGACGGCCGGACCGCTCGCCCGGCGGGTGCGCGACGTGGTGATGCCGGTCGCGCTCCGCCTGTTCCACGAGCGGTCCACCGCGTGGCTCTACACCGGCGGGCCCGTCCTGGACGGGCCCGCGGTCACTGGCTCCGCAGGCTGAGCCCGAGCGCGCGGAACTGCTCGACCGGCCGGTGGTAGCCGCGCTCGATGTGGTGCACGCCGCGCAGCGTCGACGGCCCCTCGGCGACCGCGGCGGCGAGCACCGCCGAGAACCCGGCCCGGATGTCGGGCATCGTCACGTCGCCGCCGCGCAGCTTGGACACCCCGCGCACCACGGCCGAGTGCACCGCGCCGGTGTCGTGGTAGCGGCAGGCCGGACCGCCGAGGCAGGTGTCGTACACCTCGATCTCGGCGCCCATGCTCTGCAGCGCCGGCACGTAGGCGAGCCGGTTCTCGTACACCGTCTCGTGCAGCACCGACATGCCGTCGGCCTGGGTGAACAGCACCATCAGCGGCGTCTGCCAGTCGGTGGCGAACCCGGGGTGGGTGTCGGTCTGCACCGCGGCCGGGCGCAGCCCGTGCGGCGCCGACGCCATGATCCAGTCGTCGGTGATCTCGAACCGGGCGCCCATCCGGGCCAGCGTGGTGATCGGGGTGACCAGCCGGTCCTGCGGGCAGCCGTGCACCCGCACCTCGCCGCCGGTGACCAGGCCGGCGACCAGGTAGGAGAACGCCTCGATGCGGTCGCCCGCCAGCCGGGTCTGCGCGCCGCCGAGCCGCGGCACGCCCTCCACCACGATCCGGCGGTCGGGGCTGAAGGAGATCCCGGCGCCCATCCGCTGCAGGAACAGCGCCAGCTCGATGATCTCCGGCTCGGTCGCGGCGTTGCGGATGACGGTCTTGCCCTGCGCGAGGACCGCGGCGAGCAGCACCGTCTCGGTGGCGCCGACGCTCGGGTAGGGCAGTTCGATGCGGGTGCCGACGAGCCGCTCGGCGCGCGCGTGGATGCCGTCCTCGGCGATCGTCACCTCGGCGCCGAACGCGCGCAGCGCCTCGACGTGGAAGTCGACCGGGCGGCGGCCGATCGGGTCGCCGCCGACCAGCGGCACGAACGCCTCCCCGGCCAGGTGCAGCAGCGGGCCGAGCATCAGGATCGGGATGCGGTTCAGCCCGGTGAACGCCTTCGGCACGTTGGGGTCGGCGACCGGGCCGGGCACGATGGTGATCTCCTCGCCGGACCGCTCCACCCGCATGCCGAGGTGCTCCAGCATCGCCGCGGTGATCCCCACCTCGCCGACGTCGGGCGCGTTGCGGATCGTGCTCGGTTCCGAGCCGAGCATGGCGGCCACCATGTGCTTGCTGACCGCGTTCTTGGCCCCGCGCACGGTGACGTCGCCGCGCAGCGGCCCGGACGGCTCGATCTTCCACAGCTTCTCGGTCATCCGTGCAGCCTAGAGCCGTCGCGCACGCCGTCCAAGCCGCCCGTCACGAACATCCCTCGAACTCCGGGACGGTCTCCACCAGGTTCAGCCCCGAGGACCCGAACCAGGTGTGCAGCAGCCGGGACGCGGTGCCGTCCTGGTACATCAGGGTGAGCGCCCGGTTGACCGCCTCGCACCCGTCGATGTCGCCGCGGCGCAGGCCGACGCCGTAGCGCTCGTCGGTGAACGGCGCGTTCAGGATCCGCACCCCGCCCTTGCGGACGAACCCGGCGAGGACCAGGTCCCCGGTCGACACCACGTCCACCTGCCCCGCCACGAGCCTGTCGTAGCACTCGCCGTAGGAGCCGGCGGGCACCAGCCGGGGTCTGATGCCGAGCCCGTCGGTGATCCGCTCGGTGGAGACCGACCCGCTGGCCCGGCACATCCGGCGCCCGGCCAGGTCCCGGACCGTGTGGACGCCCTGCTGGGAGCGGCGGACCATGATGTCCTGGTGCGCGACGTAGTAGGGGCCGCCGAAGGTCACCTGCCGCAGCCGCTCGGCGGTGATCGAGTACGAGGCGAGCACCAGGTCGACCTTGCGCTCGCGCAGCAGGCGCTCGCGGTTCTCGGAGGTGACGGCCCGGAACCGCACCTGCGAGGCGCCCATCCGGCGGGCGACGTACTTGCCGACCTCCACCTCGAACCCCTCGAAGGAGCCCCCGGCGGTGGCCTGCCCGAGCCCCGGCTGGTCGGCCTTGACGCC
This sequence comes from Actinomadura macrotermitis, assembly GCF_009604375.1. Lineage (GTDB taxonomy): Bacteria > Actinomycetota > Actinomycetes > Streptosporangiales > Streptosporangiaceae > Spirillospora > Spirillospora macrotermitis. Next base: position 14,200 of record NZ_WEGH01000007.1, on the reverse strand, counting down.
GATCACGACGGCGTCCTTCCCCGCGATCGAGGCCGAAGCGGCCGACACGCACCCCGACAGTCCGAGAACGAGCCCCACGGCAGCGCCCGCGCGCACGACGACAGATCTCACCCGCCACAGGTACCGCCCGAAGGCGGACGCCCCGTGAACTCCAGGCGTCGCGGACGCTACGAAGCCCGTTCAGGCGGGGCCGGGCCGGAGCACGAACACGCCCCAGCCCAGATACCGCCGGTTGTAGGCCAGGTAGGAGTGGCGCGCGTCATGGGCGAAACGCCGCATGGCCTCGGCGTCGGGATGACCCGGGTTGGCCTTCAGCCACTCGTGCACGGTCCACCACTGGGAGGCCACGTAGCGGTCCCAGTCGTCCTGGTCGGCCAGGACCATCTCCACCAGCTCGGTCCCCGCGGCCTCGAACCTCTTCAGCGTGTCGGGCAGGGTGGCGAAGTCGTCGGGCGCGCAGCCGAGCGCGGCGTAGGCGCCCGGCGGCGGCGGCTCGTTCCAGTACGGGTCCCCGATCATGAGCAGGCCGCCGGGAGCGAGGGCGGGGCGCATGAGCTCGATCGTCCCGCCCACGCCGCCGCCGATCCAGGTCGCGCCGATGCACGAGACCACGTCGTAGGCGCCCGGCTCCGGGCGGTACCGGCCGGCGTCGCCGTGCTCGAAGCCGGCCCGGTCCGCCACGTCCAGCTCCCGGGCCCGCTCCCGCGCGGCCGCCAGGAACACCTCGCTCAGGTCGACGCCGTGCCCCCGGGCCCCGAACGCGGCGGCCCACTGGCAGAGCAGCTCACCCTTGCCGCAGGCCAGGTCGAGGACGCGCGTCCGCGGCCCCACCCGGCCGACCTCGCCGAGCAGCCGCAGCTTCCCGGCGCTGAACGGGTTGAGGATGCGATGACCGGCCTCAGCGATCTCGTGGTGCCGCAATTCGGGCAAGGTTCCGCCCCCGGGGTCCGAACGTATGGTGACGCCCCATGCTGCCCGACGCCCGGACGCTGCGTGACCCGTTCGTCACGCCCGGCTCAGAGCCAGTGCGTGTCGTGCCGCAGATAGAACTCGGTCAGTTCCTCGTCGCTCGGGCGCCCGGAGATCGCGAACTCCGCCAGCCCCTCGAAGTAGCCCTCGCGCGGCGCACCGGGGGCGAAGTGCAGCAGCATCGACGCCGGCTCCCCCGACTCGTTGCGGAAGGCGTGCACACCGCCCTCGGGGACGTGCACGAAGTCCCCCGGCCGGGTGTCGATCCAGCGGGAGCCGTCATAGATCCGCACGGTCCCGGCGAGGATGTAGAACGACTCGGAGATCGACTTGTGGAAGTGCGCGTCGGGCCCGCTCGGCTCGGGCCCCATCTCCCACCGGTAGAGCCCGAACTGCCCGTTGGTGGTGGCACCGGTGGCCAGGTAGTGGACGGTGTTGCCGGTGGTGGGGTAGGTCAGCTCCGGCTCGTGGCCGTCGGGCCGGTAGGTGGCGTTGATCTCCCCCTGGTCGCCGAGGTAGCGGGGTGGCGGGTAGGTCATCGTGGCGGCTCTCTCAGCTGGACGGCGGCACGAACGGGATGATCATGCCGGAGCAGGATGATACGCCGCGGGGCCTGTGATCCAGCTCATCGGCCGGCGGCTTGAAACTCACATCAATGTCAGGTTCCACCATGTCCGGCATGCGAACCGACACCACCGAGCCCGCGCCGCCGGCCGCCTCCGCCGGCCGCGGGCTCCCCCTCTCCGCGCTCCTCGCGCTCGCCACCGCCGTCTTCATCACCAGCCTGACCGAGACGCTGCCCGCGGGCCTGCTGCCCGCGATGAGCGCCGACCTCGGCGTCGGCGAGTCCGCCACGGGACAGACGGTGACGATCTACGCGATCGGCACCGCGCTCACCGCGATCCCGCTGACCGCGGCCACCGCGGGCTGGCGGCGCAAGCGCCTGCTGCTGACGGCGGTGGCGGGCTTCGCCGTCGCCAACACCGTCACCGCCCTCTCGGCGAACTACCCCCTGACCATGGCGGCCCGCTTCGTCGCCGGGGTGGCCGCGGGCCTGGCCTGGGCGCTGCTCGCCGGGTACGCCCGCCGCATGGCGCCCGTCCACCTGCAGGGCAAGGCCATCGCGATCGCCATGGCCGGCATCCCGGTCGCGCTGTCGCTCGGCGTGCCCGCGGGGACCTTCCTCGGCAAGGTGGTGAACTGGCAGACGGCGTTCCTGACGATGACCGGCCTCACCATCGCCCTGCTCGCCTGGATCGTCGCGTCCGTCCCGGACCATCCCGGGCAGCGCGCCGGGAGCCGCCCCCCGATGCTGCGCGCGCTCACCGTCCCCGGCGTGCCCGCGGTCCTGTTCGTCACCCTGGTCTTCGTCCTGGCCCACACCATCCTCTACACCTACATCGCCACGTTCCTCGCCCACCTCGGCATGGGCGGCTCCACCGACCTCGTGCTGCTGGTCTTCGGCGTGGCCTCCATGGCGAGCATCTGGATCGTGGGCGTCCACATCCACCGCCGGCTGCGCGCCCTCACCATCGCCAGCGCCCTGCTCGTCGCCGTGGCGGCGGCCATCCTGGCCGTCCCGGCCGAAAGCCCCGCCCTGGTCTACGTCGCCGTCACGCTCTGGGGCCTCGGCTGGGGCGGCGCGCCCACCCTCCTGCAGACCGCCGTGGGCGACGCGGGCGGCGAGGCGGCGGACGCCGCGCAGGCCATGCTCGTCACCCTGTGGAACGTGGCCATGGCCGGCGGCGGGGTCGCCGGCGGCGTCCTCCTCGGCCTGCTCGGCACCACCTCTTTGCCGTGGAGCGTCCTCGCGCTCCTGGTGCCGGTGCTGATCGCCGTCCTCGCCGCCCGCACCCACGGCTTCCCCGCCAAGCGCGAAGGGACGACCCCATAAAACGCCCGCACGACCCCCCTCGCCCGGCCGCCCCCGGGCGAGGGCGGCATCGCCCGGCGCGTCCCCGCTTCAACCCAGATCAAGGTGATCAGCGGTCGGCCGGGCACCGGCGGTTCGTGGACTCCGCATCCAAGCCCGAGACTGGACAGGTGACCGACGACCTGACCACAGGAAGACGGGCGGACCGTGAGCGCGCCATGGCCTTCCTGCGTGATGCGGCGACCGTCCCCGAAGCCGCTCAGGCCGCCCTGGGCGGCCTGACGCACCCACGCCATTGGCTTGCGCTGGACTCGGCGGTGCGCAGCGAATGGTGGGTCGAGGGCTGGACTTCCGTCCTGCGCAGCGAGACTCCCCTGGCTCTGGCGCTCAGTGCCTGCGACCGCGACGGACGGAATCGCGAGCGCGCGACCACTCTCCTTACCCGCGACGACCTGCTGCCGGTGCTCGCCATCCGCGCCACCGATTGGGTGGCGCCTGTCCGGGACACCGCACTGCGCCTCCTGGCGGAACTCCTGGCCGATCCGGCGCCGCACCGCTTCCAGGTCCTGCTGACGATGGCTGCGGCCATGCGCGACCGCAGCAGGGCGGCCGAACTGATCTCCCTCGTCGGTGCCGCGCTACATCGTTTCCCCGACCGCCTGCTGGAGCCCGCCCTCTCCTGCCGCGACAGGAACGCCCGCAGGCACACCGTCCAGATCGCCGTCGAGGCCGGTCTCCTGCCCACCGAACGTCTCCTCCGCGCGGCCGTCGAGGATCCCGACCAGATCGTCGCGGTGCGCTGCGCCGAGGCGGCCGCCGCCCTGACGGAGGACGCCGCGGCGCTCTTGCCCCTCCTGCGCAGCCCGGTCCCGACCATCCGGGCCCTGGCCCTCACCCGGCCCGCGCTGGACGGGGACGCCGCGCTCTGCGCCCCGCGTCTGGACGACCGAGCCCGCGTGGTCCGCGAGACGGCCCACCTGGGACTGCGCCGCGCCGGCCTCGACCCGGCGGAGCACTACCGCGTCGCCCTGCGCGTCCAGGCGACCCCCGCCAGGATCGCAGGACTGGCGGAGACCGGGACCCGCGAAGACGCCCCCTTCGCGCAGGCCGCGCTGGAGGATCCACGCCCCGCCGTGCGCGCCGAAGCGGTGCGCACGCTGCACACCCTGGGAGCCGATGATCCGGACACGCTCGTCGCGATGCTGCACGACCCGTCGGGCCGCGTGCTCCGCCAGGTCAGGCGCGCTCTCCGCGACCACCCGGTGCCGGAGGAGAAGCTGTGGCCGTTGATCGCCGCCGGGCTCCCCCCGGCCACCCGCCGCGCCGGACAACGGCTGCTGCTCGATCAGGGCCCCTGGATCCGGCTCAGGGCCGACCTGCTGCTGATCGAAGACGTAGACCCGGCGATCCGGACCGTGGCGGCCACCGATGTACAAGCATGGCTGCAAACCCAGCAGTACCTGCCACCGGTTCCCCAGGACATGGCCGGCCTGGTCGATGATGCCGCCGGCGCATTGAACGAACGGACGCTCAAAGGGCTCCGTTTCATACTCGGCCTGCGTTCCCCAGCGCCGCAGTCCCAGCCAGGCACTCCACGGCACTGGTTCCTGAAATGGCGGAGGAAATAAGAATCGCCTGCCAGCAGATCCAGATTGACGACTTGGTGTACGGCCGGCTCGTGGTCATGATCGTGCCCTGGCAGAGTAGGGCCGCAGCCGTCGGCGGGCGGCCTGCTTGAGTGGCGATGTCCTGGAGGGAACCGTGCTGGAGAAGTTGCCGGATGGCCTGTGGGCCACTCGGTATGTCGGTGAGCGTTTTCCGGGGTCGCCCCTAGTGGCCGACAGACCAGGGCTCGCCGACGGGGCCAACTGCCAACTGTTCGCGTATGAGGTGCTCAGATTGTTCGGGTTCGACCCGCCTGACCTGCGGTCGAGCGAGCTTTGGACCGATGCGGAATTCACCGAGCGGGTCGCAGTGGCCTGCCCTTTGGACCTGGTCCTGTTCAACGCTGACCAGGATGCATGGGGCGCCCACGTGGGAGTCTGCGCCGGGGAGGACCAGATCCTGCACTTGTGCGCCGAGGTCGGATACCCCACCGTGTGGAGTTGGCAGGACTTCAAGGACCGGAAGCGATACGGGACTTTGGTCGGCATCAAACGGGTCGTGCGTCGCCTGAACGAACCTCCGCAGCCTCCGGCGGCATAGGCGTCCCTATCGCTCGCGAGGGTCAGAGCCCTTCACCACCGCCCGCCTGCGCCGTTCCCGACGTCAGGGAGGCGGCGTAATGGTCGAAGAACAACCGGGCGGTCAGGTCGCCGCGTGAACCGGTGCCGGATTTGGCGAAGATCGACTTCAGGTGGTCCTGCACGGTGTACGACGACACGCGCAGCCGGCCGGCGATCTGCTTGGTGGACAGGCCCTGGGCCACCAGTTCGGTGACCCTGCGCTCGCTGTCGGTGAAACCGTAGGCGTCGACCATCAGGGGCGCCATCTCCGCGGGGCGGGCGGCTTCCAGCATCACCGCGACCTGCGGTGGCGGGCCGTCGTTCAGCAGCGAGCCCCGGACGATCAGCCACCGGCCGGCCCGGGTGCGCGCCCGGGCCCTGGCCGGCCGGGCATCGGCCGGCGCGGGCGCCGCACCCGTCGCCGGGCCGCAGAGGGAACGGGCCTGGCGGGCGACGGCGGAGACCACCAGGGGCAGCCGGGCGCCCGGCCTGTCGCCGGCGCTCAGCTCGTCCAGCAGGTGATCCGCCGCCCTGTTGGACATGCGCACGCCGTCATCGGCGTCGAGGACCAGCAGGCCGACGTCGTCGTCACCGGCCTGCGCGTCGCCGAGCAGCAGGCCGCGCCGCAGCCCGTCGGTGATCAGGCCGGCGATCGACGACACGAACTCCACCTCGGCCGGGGAGAAGTGCGGACGGCCCGCCTCCCGGAACACGGTCAGTTGTCCCCATGTCCCGGTGCCGCCGGCGAGCACCACCCGCAGCTCATCGGCGAATCCCCCGGGGCGGCGGATCTCCCGCTGCCGCAGGCTGCGGTCGAGATCACCGGCGGTGGCCTCGCTCAGGCTGCCGGCCGGGCGGCCGGCGCGGGCGAGCCGCGCCCACGTGTTGAAGTCCGGCTCGCGCACCTCGATCTCCACGAGCCGCAGCAGTGCGGCCGCCGGCAGGCCGTTCTCCACGAACTCCGCGGTCGGGAGCATGGTCGCCGGGTCGGTCGTCATCAGGCAGGTGCCCTCGGCGGGCACGGCCCGGACCAGGGCCTCGCCGACGGCCCGCGCGAAGTCCGGCACGGCCAGCCCCCGGTGGACCAGCCTGACGATTTCGTCGCGGACGCGCGCATGCGTCGCCGATGCGTTGACCACGATCGGGAGTTTATGGCGATCGGCGGCGGCTTTCCCAGAAATCTGGGATACAACCCGGCCCGGCGGTCTCGCATGCTGGACGCACACATCGGTGCCCGTCCGGCAGGCCGGGCCGCGCAGAGGGAGCCCTCACCACATGATCGCCGTCGATTCCGTCCTCACCGCGGGCACCTGGGTCGGTGACCCCGTCCATTCCGACGTCTCGTTCAAGGTCCGCCACATGGGCGTCGGCAAGGTCAGGGGAAGGTTCGCGCTCGCCTCGGCCGCGCTGACCGTCGGCGACGACGGCGGCCGGGTGACCGCCCTCATCGATCCCGCCTCGGTGGACACCGGAAACCGGCAGCGGGACCGGCACATCGCGTCCGCCGACTTCCTGGACGTGGCGAACCATCCCCAGATCGAGTTCACCTCGACCGAGGTCCGCGGCTTCGACGGCGAGACCTTCGTCCTGGCGGGCGAGCTGACCCTGCACGGTGTCACCAGGACCGTCGAGCTGGAGGCCGAGTTCCTCGGCGTGGTCGACGACCCGTCCGGCGTGCGGCGCACCGGGTTCTCGGCGACCACCACCATCAGCCGCGCCGCGTTCGGCGTCGACATCCGGCTCGGCTTCGGCGTCGGCGGCGCCGTGGTCGCCGACGCCATCGAGATCGCCATCGAGATCGAGTTCACCAGCGCCGGACCGGACCCGCGATGACCGTTCCGGCACACCGCCGCGCGTATCGAAAGGATGGGGAACATGAGTAAGACCGTGCTGTACATGTCGATGTCGGTGGACGGGTTCATCGCCGGACCGAACGCGGCGCCGGGCAACGGCCTCGGCGACGGAGGGCAGCGGCTGCATGAGTGGTTTCTGCCGGACGGCGACGCCGAGCACCGGGCAGGCGACCGCTCGGCAGGCGTGAACCGCGAGATCATGGACGAGGCCATGGCCACCGGGGCGGTCGTCGTCGGCCGGCGGACGTTCGAGCTCGCCGGCGGCTGGGGCGGCGACCACCACGACGGCGTACCGATCTTCGTGCTGAGCCGCCGCCCGCCCGATCCCGGCCTGCGATGGCCCGGGGTCACCTACACGGGCGACGTCACGGCCGCGGTGAGCCTGGCCAAGGACGCGGCCGGCGGCAAGGACGTCCTGGTCCACGGGGCCCGCACCGCCCGGTCGGCACTCGCCGCCGGGGTACTCGACGAACTGCAGATCCACCTGGTTCCGGTCCTGCTCGGGCAGGGCGAACCGCTCTTCGCGGACATGCCGCCCGACCACCTCGAACTCGAACTGCTCCGCGCCGTGGACGGGCCGGGCGTGGCGCACCTGCGCTACCGCGTGAGAGCGGCGGGCTGAGACGATGGCACTCATCCGCCTGTACATGACCATGTCCCTGGACGGCTACGTCACCGGGCCGCAGGACGGCCCGGACAACCCGATGGGCATCGGCGGGTTCCGCCTTTTCGACTGGCTCGACCAGCGCAACGACCCGGGCCCGAGCGGACAGGTGTACGCCGAGGCGCTGGCCACCCGCGCCGTCATCTCCGGCCGCCGCACCTACGAACACGCCGGCCGCTGGCAGGGCGACCATCACGACGGTGTCCCGATCTTCGTCCTGACCCGCGCCGTCCCGGACGACCCGCCACCGGGCAGCGTCCGCTATGTCACCGACGTGCACGAGTGCGCGGCGCAGGCCCGCGCGGCGGCCGGAGACGGCGACGTGATGGTGCACGGCGCCGGGGCGGCGCAGGCGCTGCTGCGAGCCGGGCAGCTCGACGAACTGGAACTGCACGTCGTACCGGTCCTGCTCGGGCAGGGGCGGAAGCTGTTCGACCACCTGCCCGCCGAGCACATCGAGCTCGAGGCGGTCCGCCGGTTGACCACTCCGAGGACCGAGGATCTCACGCGGCACGTCATGCACATGCGCTACCGCATCCGCCGCCCGTGACCTGAAGCCTGTGGACGGCCGAAGAGGCATGGCACCTGGCCGTTCCACACACCCCGCGGAGACATCCGCCGTGCTGTGCGGCGAAGGCCCGCGGGCCGGTCCTGTCCCCCATGCGAGCTACACGTGAATGTCCTCCCTGCGGGGAAGATCGCGGCTACGCCGGTTCCCTAGCGTTCTTCCCGGCCGCGGTGATCAGGCCGCGGAATCTCGCAGGGAGTCGGCATGCGTTTGTTGAAACAGCTCCTGCCCGTCGTGGCGGTCGCTTTCGTCGGCGGCCAGGTCGTCGTGACGGTGAAAGGAAACGCGCTTCTGAGCCTGGTCATCGGTGTCGTGACGGCCGCGCTCGCGGTGTTCGTCTATGCCCGGATGGTGCGGTGGTCCGAACACCGGGCACCGGCCGAGGTCGCCGTCAAAGGCGCCGTTCCCCGCACCCTGCTGGGGGTGCTGATCGGTGCCGGGTGGTTCGCGGCCGTCATCGGGAACATCGCCTTCCTCGGCGGTTACCGGATCGACGGGTTCGGGACGGTGGCCGGCCCGGTCGGCCTGTTCGGTTTCATGGCCGCCGCCTCCGTGACGGAAGAGCTGATGTTCCGCGGCGTCCTGTTCCGGCTCATCGAGGAACGCCTCGGCACCTGGGCGTCGCTGGTGCTGACCAGCGTGCTGTTCGGCCTGTGGCACATGCTCAACCCCGACGCCACCCTGTGGGGCGCGGTCGCCATCGCGGTCTCGGCCGGCGGGGCGCTCGCCGCCGCCTACGCCGCCACCCGCAGCCTCTGGGTGCCGATCGGCCTGCACTTCGGCTGGAACTTCGCCGAGGCCGGCGTCTTCGGTGCCGCGGTGTCGGGCAACGGCAAGTCGGAGGGGCTCCTGCGCGGCGTGATGTCCGGCCCGGAGCTGTTCACCGGCGGCCGGTTCGGACCGGAGGCGAGCCCGTACACGGTCGTGTTCGGCGTCCTGCTGACGATCGCGTTCATGTGGCTGGCCCGCCGGCGGGGCAACCTGGTCCCCCGCGGGCGCCGCGCCTCCGCCGCCGTGCCCGCTAGCCTTGCCCGGTGATCGATCTGCGACGGGCCCCGGCCCGGTGGCGGCGGTGGGACGTGACGGTCCGGGACCTCCCGCTCGCGCTGCTGGTCGCCGTCACCTCGTTCCTGCCGGTGTTCCGCGGCCACGAGACGCAGGTCGGCGAACTCCCGGCCCGTCCCTTCGACGCGGCGGCGATCGTGGCGTTCGCTCTCCTGTGCGCTCCGCTCGCCGTGCGACGGCGGTGGCCGGCCGTGTGCCTCGCCCTGGTATCGCTCGGTTTCGTCAGCGCGGAACTCCGCGGCTACCACATGGTCGCGGGGACCGCGCTGCCCCTCGCACTGCTGAGCGCGGGCGCCCACCTGGCCCACCACCGGCGTATCACCGTGATCGTCCTGTCCGCCGCGTACGTGCCACTGGCGGTCGCGCTCGACCGGCTCGGCGGCGCCGAGCGGCTGGACGGCTACGTGACGTTCTACCTGGGGCTGGCCGTCATCTGGGTCATCGGGTCCTGGCTGCGTTCCACGCGGACCGCCGAGGCCGAACGCCGGATCCGCCTCGCCGAGGCCGCCCGCGCCGCCGAACGCACCCGCATCGCCCGCGAACTCCACGACGTCGTGACCCACCACGTGACGGCGATGGTGGTGCAGGCCGAGGCGGCACGGTACCTGACCGCCGTGCCCGACCGCCTCGACGAGACCTTGAGCGCCATCACCGGCACCGGCCGGCGGGCCATCGCCGACCTGCGGCACCTGCTCGACCTGCTCGACCCCGGCCACGGCACCACGCGCGAGGGCCACGCCATGCTGCCGTCCACCGGCGACCTCCGCACGCTGGTGGAGCAGACCCGCCTGGCCGGGCAGCCGGTGGAGTTCACCGAGGAGGGCGAGCCGGCGGAGTCCGCCGGCAGCGCCGAGTTCGTGGCCTACCGCGTCGTGCAGGAAGCCCTGACCAACGCCCTCAAGCACGCCCACGGCAACCGCACCGTCACCCGGGTGCGCTACGCCGAGAAGGAGATCACCGTGGAGGTCGGGACCGACGGCCCCGCGGACCGGCCCGGCTCCCCCGCCGGAAGCGGGCGGGGCCTGGCCGGGCTCGGTGAACGGGTCGGCGCCCTGGGCGGCGAGTTCAGCGCGGCCGGCCGACCCGACGGCGGCTTCGTCGTACGGGCGCGCATCCCCGCGGGGAGCCCGGTGTGACCGCTCCGGTGCGGGTGCTGGTCTGCGACGACCAGGCGCTGATCCGCACCGGCTTCGCGACGATCATCGACGCCCAGCCCGACCTGGCGGTGGTGGGCGAGTGCGGGGACGGGCGCGCCGCGGTGGACCTGGCCCGCCGGCTGAACCCCGACATCGTGGTGATGGACGTGCGGATGCCGGTGCTCGACGGCATCGCCGCGACCCGCCTGCTGGCCGGCGCCGGTGTGCCGGACCCGGTCAAGGTGCTCGTGGTGACGACGTTCAACCTGGACGAGTACGTCTACGAGGCGCTGCGCGCGGGCGCGAGCGGCTTCCTGCTCAAGGACGCCCCGCCCGCGCAGCTCCTCCACGGCATCCGCACCGTCGCGAGCGGCGCCGCGCTGCTCGCACCCGAGGTGACCCGGCAGCTCGTCGGCCGGTACGCGGCACGGATCCGCCCCGCCGGGCCCCCGGCCGCCGGCGCGCTGACGCCCCGGGAACTGGAGGTGCTGCGCCTCATCGCCGACGGCCTGTCCAACAGCGAGATCGCCGCGGTACTGGTGCTCAGCCAGGAGACCGTCAAGACCTACGTGTCGCGCATCCTCACCAAGCTCGACCTGCGCGACCGCGTGCAGGCCGTCGTCTACGCCTACCGCAACGGCCTGGTCACCTAGCGCCCCGGGCCTCGGACGGCTCGGCGAGGAGGCGGAGGACAACCTGATCGTTCTCGGCGGAGAGATCGAGGCCCGCCAGCATCTCGCGCCGGACCGCCAGTTCCCGGAGAACCCGGCCGGGACCGTAGCGGGAGATCGCAAAGCCGTCCTCCGGATAGACGGCGGTCTCCCACAGCGGACGACCGGCACCGTCGATGACCAGGCCCTGGCCGTCCTGACGCTCCACCTCCCGCCAGGCGAAATCCAGGCCGGCTTCCTCGGCGGCCTCACGGGCCAGGCGCTCCTGGTCACGCCACCGCTCCAGCAGAAGATCGACGACGGGATCGGCGGGAGCAGGGCCTCCGGCGAAGTCCGGCCGCCACGCGGGCCGGTAGCCGGACATCCCGGCGTACACGTAAGCCATCAGCCGCAGGAACACGGGACGCTGGGCGCAGCAGACCCGGATCTCCCGGCCGGCGCGAGCCCAGGCGGTCGAGCTCCGAGCGCAGGCGCGCAGATGGCACCCGAGCGCCCGCGGCAGCGGAGGGCACTCATCCAGGTCCATTCGCCCGCCGTACTTGGCATCCTCGGCGAGCTGCCGGTCAAGGAACCTCTCGATGACGTTCAATGGGCGCTCCCAGGCACGCAGAGCCGGCGAGAACGGCACGAGCCGACGGACGTACGGTAGAGCTTTCCAGCCGATCATGCCCGAGCTGAACATGAGGGCGATGCTGCGGGACTGATGAAAGGACTCCGCCGTCCATCGAGCGAGGTTGACCGCGTGCGACCAGTGCTGGTGGGATCTATGGGCTTTGTGGCCACGTGGCCGGCCGCTTCGCGCGGTGCGTAGGGCACCTTCGCGGGGTCATCCCGGCGACGGTCATCCAGACGGCGCCGCAACGCCGCGGCACCGGCGCGTATCCCGTACCTGATCGGCTCTTCCATCCGGCACTGGGTCCAATACTTCAGCGCCTAAGCCCGCCGGCTCCAGGCCCTCGCCTCCGGCACCTGATCAAGAACATTGGTGTTGGCCTGGCCAGAGACCCCCACAGCACGCTCCTCATGTCACCACTCCTGGCCGAGCATCGCCTTCGCCGCTCGAGTACACCGCTTGGCTGGAGGAGGCGCTGACTTCCAGTTGCTCGGCCACGGGCACCGGCAAGCGTCCGGCACTTCCGGAGAGCCTTCTCCCCTGTGACGTCGTTTCCTTTGGCCGAAGTCCGTGCTGCTGAACGGCCGGATGAGTGTCAGTGCGGCGTGAGAGCCTCCGGGTATGTCTTATGACCTGGCTGTCTGGGAAGGCGACAGGCCAGCGGATGACAAGTCCGCCGGGCTGGTCTTCAGCAACCTGTACGACCGCTACATCGGCGGCGAGACGGAAGAGCCTCCGTCCGAGCGCATCGCAGCCTACGTGGCCGCGCTGCTTGAGCGGTGGTGCGACCTGACCGAGGACGAAGAGGACACCTCGCCCTGGTCGACCGGCCCGCTGATCAACGAGGCGAGCGGACCGCTGATCTACTTCCCCATGCGGTGGAGCATGGCCGAGGAGGCGTCGGCATACGCGGCAGCGGTGGCGGAGTCCATGGGGCTGGTCTGCTTCGATGTGCAAGAGGACCGGCTCAGACCCTGAGCAGCAGGGCCGGCCGACGGTAGCCGATGAGGGGCGCGGCTATACCGACGAAGGCGAGGGAGCGTTCAGCCTTGCGTTCGTCATCGCCTTCTCCAGGATGCGTGCCACCGCTCGGACCAGAGGCTCCGCATGCTGTTCTACAGTGCTGATCCGCCGTTGACGTGTCAGCCCTTGGCTTACGCCACCGGAGTGGTGCGCTGTGACCGCGCCACTCGGAGCGCCGAGTGTGGCCGCCGAGCCGGCAGGCGCTGATGACGCTGATCCACCGGCGCAAGGGCAAGACCTTCGGTTCTTCCCCGGGAATACAAAAGGCCCTGCCAGTGACCAGCGGACCCTCAGCGTGGTCACGCCCAAGCCGGCAGGCGCAGCCCTGCGCCGGCTCTGATCACTCGGATACGCCACACCGGCAGAGCCAGTCGCCGGCAGAGCTTTCGGTCGAGCGCGATCACGTCCGCACCAGCGGGCTCGGACATCCACCAACTCTGATCAACCAGGCAGAACCCACCGGCAAGCCTGGCACCTCTTTCCCAGGAAAGCGAAAGGCGCCGCCAACAACCGTCGGGGCCTCCAGCAAAGCGCGTTCATGCCCACGCCGGCAGGCGCAGTCCCACACCGGCTCTGATCACCCGGGACACGCCGCATCGGCACGCCGGGTGCTTCTTTCCAGGGAATGCGAAAGGCCCGCCGGCACTGGCGGGCCTTGGCAAGGAACGATCCCTCCCGTACCGGCAGCACGGACGCCAGCCCGTTCTTCCCGGGAACGCGAAAAGCGCTGCCAGTAACTGATGGAGCCTCCGTCAAAGCGTGGTCACGCCCGCGCCGGCAGGCGCAGCCCTACACCGACGCTGATCACCTGGGACACGCAACGCCAGCATGCGGGTTCCTCTTCCCTGGGAAGGTGAAAGGCCCTGCCAGTGACCGGCGGGGCCTCCGTCAAAGCGTGGTCACGCCCGCGCCGGCAGGCGCAATCACACGCCGGCTCAGATCACTCGGACGCGCTGCGTCCATGGGACAGGTGATTCTTCTCCGGGAATGCGAAAGGGCCCCGCCACAAGTGGCGGGGCCCTTTCTTAATATGAGTCCGGCGGTGTCCTACTCTCCCACACGGTCCCCCGTGCAGTACCATCGGCGCTGAAGGGCTTAACTTCCGGGTTCGGGATGGGACCGGGTGTTTCCCCTTCGCCAAAACCACCGAACGATCAACGCCAGGTCGGCTTCACAGCCAGACCGGCAAGTCTCGTCCGAGCTCAAGGCTCAGTAGATTCTATTATAGCGGGTTCCCGGTTGTTTCCTGGGAACCGCACAGGGACGCGAACAAACACGCAGCTCAAACCGTCTTGCTAAGTTGTGTTCAAGCCGCTCGGCCTATTAGTACCGGTCGACTCCACACGTTACCGCGCTTCCATCTCCGGCCTATCAACCCAGTGGTCTGCTGGGGGCCTTACCCCACCCCAAAGGAGTGGGAGGGAGAACTCATCTTGAGGCAGGCTTCCCGCTTAGATGCTTTCAGCGGTTATCCCTACCGAACGTAGCCAACCAGCCGTGCCCCTGGCGGGACAACTGGCACACCAGAGGTTCGTCCGTC
>NZ_WEGH01000006.1 GCF_009604375.1 Actinomadura macrotermitis | reverse complement strand
TCGTTCGGTGGTTTTGGCGAAGGGGAAACACCCGGTCCCATCCCGAACCCGGAAGTTAAGCCCTTCAGCGCCGATGGTACTGCACGGGGGACCGTGTGGGAGAGTAGGACACCGCCGGACTCATATTAAGGAAGGGCCCCGCCATTTGGCGGGGCCCTTTCGCATTCCCCGGCCAACTGGTCTCCAGCAGAACGCGCCAGGCCCACCAGCGAAGCGTGTCCGGGCAGGATGCAGGGCCGCTGCCGTCCGGAAGTCATCGCGTGCGGCGGTGCCTCTGCCGGCCCTTGATGCGATCACGCTGCGGCCTTTCCGCTTCGGGATGTACCGCCTTCGCTCATCCCGCACCAAGGGCCGACTGGCTCGCTCGCCACCGATCCATCGCGTCATCGACTTCCATCAGAAGGCGAGCGGGATACCGGAACGGGAAACGTTTCAGCGCCGGCCGCACGCCCACGGGTAGAGCCGGATCCGGGAGCGTGAGAGGGGGGCGGAGTGACAGCGGCCGCACTGCAGCCGCATTCTGCTCAGTCCGGAGCGGTGGCTTCGCGCTGAAGCGACCCGATATCAGGGGCGGGCACACCGGAACTGCTCATCCGGCTCCTCCCGCCGCTCCAGCACCCCTGCCGCGGCCGACTCTCGATCCTGTCAGTACGGCTTCAGACTCTGATGAGCGTTCCAGACCCCAGTGCCAGGACGGGCGCGTTTCACGGTTCGGTGCGCGCCAGACCGCTCCTCCTTCAGACAGTACAGATGTACGATCATGTCTGCACAAGGAGGTGGACATGGCCAAGGCGGGCGCCTGGATGCTGGCCATTGGGGCGGCTGTGCTGCTGATCTGGCTGGTGGTGGCCAAGGACGCGGAAGAACCCAGGTGCGGTTTCGAACGGATGAAGCCCGGCGACTACTGCTCGAGCAGCAAGTCGGGCCCCAAGAGCTATGAGGAGTCCAAGGGCAACGCGGCGACCGTGGCGTCCGGGATGCTGCTGGTCGGGGGGACCCTTGCGGCGGGCGGCGTGCTCCTGCTGGTCGGCGACCGCGTGAACGACCGCCTGTTCGTCCCGAGGATGCGGGTGCGCAAATGGCGCCAGGCCAGGGCCGCGGCGCGCAGTCCGCAGGCGCGGCTCGTGCGGAAGATCCGCAGTACCAAAGTCCCGGTCGCGGCGCAGGGCTACAGCGCGCGGGAGGTCGACGCCCTCATCGACCGGATCATCGCGGGTCTCGAAGGCAGGGGCCCCGTCGTCCGGGTGAGGGCCTCTTCGGGCGGGATCGTGATCCGCCCCGGCTTCACGATCACCTCGCCCGGCCTCGATATGGCCGCCCTCGACAGGTTCTTTGATGAGCTGGATGACGCGATGGAGCGGTTCTAGCGCTGTGACCGCACGGGTCACCGGGTACGCGAGGCGCACCCGGGCCCGGCACGCGGTGGAGTGCGGCATCGACCGCCTCGAACACCACCGCGCCGTGGCCACTCGGTACGGCAAGCTCGCCGTCCGCTACCAGGCCGTTCTCCACATCGCCTGTATCCACGACCGGCCGGCCTGCCCTTGGAACACACCCTGGGCAGACAGCGGGGTGTCAGGGCTGCGTCGTCCTTTGGGGCGACGTGCGGGTCCGGTTCTCGACGTGCTGTTTGAGCGCCTGGTTGAGAGCCTCGAAATCGGCCTGCGTGCGCGCGATCGTTGAGCCGAGGAGGGGCACCAAGAGGCCGGAAAAGCGTTCGCCCTGTTCCAGGTCGGTGCCCCCGTCGGCGGCGGGGGCGAGCCTGAACCAGTGCTCGCCGTCGAAGACGCCGGGGGCGAGCAGGCGTCCGATCCAGCGCAGCTCCGTTCCGGAGTCGGCGGCCAGCACCTTCGGCTTGAAGGTCATCGGCCTGCCCTGGGCGGGGAACATGCGCAGCGTGAGCCGGGAGCCGACCTCGACCGTCCCGGCGGCCTCGCGGATGAAGGGGTTCCAGGCGGGATAGCCGGCCAGGTCGGTCAGGACTTCCCAGACCCGGTCGGGCGCGGCGTCGACGTGCACGGACGTGGAGATCGTCTTCATGGCGGCAGTATCGTCCGGTCGGCCCGGCCGTGCCCAGTGCGCGGTTCCCGGACCGGACCGTGAGTTTCTCCCGGTTCCGGCCTGTCTGATCTATCCTCTGCTGAGCGAAGTCCCAGGCCGGAGGGGGGCATGTGGCGGACGACGATCCGGTTCCGGGCGATGTGACGGCGGCCCTGCCCGGTCCCCGGTTGGCGCGCGGCATGCTCTTCGCGGTCCTCGGCTCCTTTCTGCTGATCGTGCCGCTGAACGTGGCGGAGAGCGCGCCGCGCACCGGTGGGGCGGTGGCGCCGGTGCTGTCGGGACTGGCCTCGCTGGTGGTGTTCGCCCTGCTGCTGGTGCACTGCTCGCCCCGTGCCCGCCGGCTGTCGGTACGGGCCAGGACGGCGGCGCTGGTCGCCCAGGCCGTGCTGACCTACGCCCCGCTGGTGTGCTTCGGTGCGCGGTGGGGTGGGATGGGCGGGTTCCTGGCCGCCTCACTGCTGCTGGCGCTGCCGCCCCGGCTCGGCTGGTCGCTGTTGGCCGCGGTGTCGGTCAGTGTGGCGGCCAGCAGCGCGCTGGCCGGGCAGAGCCTGCTGGTCATCGCCTACATGGGGCAGTCCACCGCGCTCGTCGGGGTGGTCGTCTACGGGGTGACCCGGCTGGGCGAGGCGGTGACCGCGCTGTCGGCCTCGCGCGCCGAAGCGGCCCGGCTGGCGGTGTCGGAGGAACGCCTGCGGTTCGCCCGCGACCTGCACGACCTGCTCTCCTCCAGCCTGTCGGCGATCACCTTGAAGGCCGAACTCGCGCACAGGTTGACGCGCTCGCACGCCGACCGGGCCGAGGCGGAGGCGCAGGCGGTCGCCGAGCTCTCCCGGCGGGCGCTCGCCGACGTCCGCGAGGTCGCCGCCACCTACCGGGACCTGTCGCTGGCCGACGAGTGCGAGGCGGCCCGCAGCATCCTCGCCGCCGCCGGGATCGAGTCCGGGGTCGCCCTCGGCCTGGACCCGGCCACGATCGGCCGGCGTGTCCAGACCACGCTGGCGATCGTGCTGCGCGAGGGCGTCACCAACGTGGTGCGCCACTCCCGCGCCCGGCGCTGCGACATCGCCCTGACGATGGACGGTGACCGGGTCCGGCTCCAGATCGCCAACGACGGGGCGGCGGCGGACCTCGTTCCCGGCCCGGTCGACGGTAGCGGGCTGCTCAATCTGGGACATCGGCTCGCGTCCGTCGGCGGCGTCCTGCGCACCGAGATCGCCGCCGACGGCCGGTTCGTCCTGACCGCGGCGGCACCGTCGTGAGCGGGACGACGGTACTGCTCGCCGAGGACGTCCACATGATCCGGGGCGCGCTGGTCGCGCTGCTGGAACTGGAACCCGATCTGCGGGTGGTCGCCGACGTCGAACGCGGCGAGGACGTCCTGCCCGCCGCGCTGGAGCACCGGCCGGACGTGGCGGTGCTGGACATCGACCTGCCCGGCGTCGACGGGCTGGCCGCCGCCGTCCAGCTCCACGCCGCCCTGCCCGCGTGCCGCACGCTGATGCTGACCAGCCTCGGCCGCCCCGGAACCCTGCGCCGGGCGCTCGCCGCCGGGGTGCACGGCTACATCCTCAAGGACGCACCGCCGGAGGAGCTGGCCCGCGCGGTGCGCGCCGTGGCCTCCGGCCGCCGCGTCATCGACCCCCAGCTCGCCGCCACGGCCTGGGAGGCGGGGCCCAATCCGCTCACCCCCCGCGAACGCGAGCTTCTGGCTCTGACCGCCGAGGGCGCCCATGCTCGGGAGATCGCCGAACGCCTGCGCCTCGGCCTCGGCACCGTCCGCAACCACCTCGCCAACGCCACCGCCAAGACCGGCGGCCGCAACCGCATCGACGCCATCCGCATCGCCCGCGACAACGGCTGGCTCTGAGAGCCGCACTCTCTGCCCAGGGTGTGTTCCAAGGGCAGGCCGGCTGGTCGTGGATACAGGCGATGTGGAGAACGGCCTGGTAGCGGACGGCGAGCTTGCCGTAGCGAGTGGCCACGGCGCGGTGGCCTTCGAGGCGGTCGATGCCGCACCGGCCGGGTGCGGGCCCCGGCGGCGTGCTGGTGGGCTCGGCACCCGCCGGCGGATGCCGTCGATGAGCCGACGTTCGATCCACCGCGACGCACGACCCGGCCCCTTGGGCGCGAGCAGCAACGGCTCCAGAACCGTCCACTGCGCCTCGGTCAACTGGACACCGAGGGTCAGGACATGGACGGCCGGCTCCTCGTCGGGGATCACCGTCACCAGGATGGCGGCTCCGGGCCGGTACGTCTCTGCGCGGGGGATCTCCTTCCAGGCGGCCGGGGCCGGGACGGCCTCGCTCAGCTCCACGCACCAGGCGTCGTCCGGCAGGGCGTAGTGAAACTGGACGGCGTAATGACGGCCTGCATGGACTCGCAGCTCGGGCCTGTTCGCAGGCTGTCACGGCCGTCGTGCCGGAGATCGGTGAGTGTCCAGCGCAGCGTATGGAGCGCTGTGGGGACGGCGCTGGATGAGCACCTTGAACGAAGGGCTGCGCCATTGCCTTCTGGTGCCGGAGACGGTCACCGCGAAACGATCGTCCTATGACGGATGTGGTCTTCTTCGATCTGGACGGCACCCTGGTCGATCACCGAAGCGCGGTCCTGGAGACGATCGGCCGGATCGTCCAGGCCGCGCCCGACGCGACGGCCCCGCCGCAGGAACTGGTGGCGTTGTGGTGGACGCTGGAGGCGCGCCACATGCGGGAGTATCTGGCCGGGCAATGCTCCTTCGCCGAGCACCATCGGCGCAGGGTCCGCTCCTTCCTGCCCGCACTCGGCGAGCCGGTTCCGGAGAGTCCCCGTCTTCTGGACGCCTGGATCGCTGATCGCTACCTCAGCGCGTTCGAGGAGTCCTGGCGCTGCTATCCCGATGTCCGGCCCTGCCTGGAGGCTTTGCAAGGGCTTCCCCAGGGGCCGCGGCTGGCCGTCCTCACCAACGGGGACCCCGGGCAGCAGCGCGCCAAGCTCGCCCGCTTCGGTCTCCTGGAGTACTTCGACGCCGTCCTGACCCCGGCCGAGCTCGGCGCGGCCAAGCCCGCCGCCTACGCCGCCGCCTGCCGATGGATGGGGACGGAACCCGAGCGGGCGGTCAACGTGGGCGACATGCTGGAAAGCGACGTGAACGCGGCGGCCCGCGCCGGGCTCAGCGGCATCTGGCTGGACCGCGGCATCGACTTCGTCACCGGTGGTCCTTCACCGACGGCGGACGAGACGGTGCTCCGCATCGAACAGCTCACCGACCTCCCCGGCCAACTGGCCGGCTTGCACGGCCTTCGCGGGTGACCTGATGTGGCGCAGCGGCGGAAGACGCGGCCTCACCCCGGTGTTCGTCATGACCCACCACGAGCGCCCTTCGTTCACGCTCTCCGACACCACGTTCCACTTCGTCGGCGGCGATCCGGCCACGGTCCTCGGGCAGGCGCGGGAAGTGGCGCGGGGCAAGGACGTGCGGCTCGGCGGCGGGGTCACCACCATCCGGCGGTTCCTCGACGCGGACCTCGTCGACACCACGCATGTGGCGGTGTCGCCGGTGGAGCTCGGGTCCGGAGTTCGGCTCTGGGAGTCCTCCGAAGAACTCCTGGACCGATTCCAGCTCGAGGTCGTGCCCGGTCCGAGCGGCGTGACGCATCATCTGTTCTGGCGGAAGTGATCCGGGTGTCTTTCGGTAGCGTGGAGGCTGGAGATGGCCACGGTCGTTGTCGGTATCGCCGGGACCCTGCTCGGGGTTCTGGTCAGCGGGGTCGTCCAGCGGCTCCAGGCGGCCCGGGCGCGCGCCTGGCAGCGGGCCGACTCCCTGGCCGACGCCAAGCGGCGCGTCTACACCGAGTATCTGCGGGCCGTCAGCGCGAGCTATGCCCAGGCGATGTCCGGGCAGCGCGAGCGGTCCGAGGACGCCGCCCTCCTGGCCGCCACGGCGGAGATCGAGATCCTGGCGGGCCGCGAGGTCGCCGCCCCGGCCCGGCTGCTCACCGGCACGCTGCTGGACGTGCACGCGCGGATCGCCGGCGCCGGGACGGCCGAGGCGGCGGCCGAGGACGCCGACCGGCGGCGGCGCGAGCTCGTCGACCTGTTCAAAGCCGACCTGGGGATCAGGACCGGGTCGTGACCCGGGCCGGCGGCAGGTGGTCCAGCTCGTCGAACGACGCCGCGGCCCGCGTGGCGGTGTCCTGGGCCCACCGCCCGGTGCTGAGCAGGCCGAGGGCCACGACGCCGAGGCCGAGGCCGAGCACGGTCCACCACACGCCGCGCTCGGCGTGGACGAACGCCGAGCTGCCGTGGGACAGGGCCGAGCCCACGATCGTGCCGGAGATCGCGACGCCCAGGGTGGTGCCGGTCTGCCGGCCGGCGGAGGCCAGCGAGGCGGCCACCCCGGCCATCGAGCGGGGCATCCCGGAGACGGCCGTGTTGGTGATCGGCGGGTTGACGGTGCCGAGGAAGACGCCGAACAGCAGGTAGACCGCGAGCACGGCCGGCAGCGGGGTGGCGGGTGCGAGCCAGAGCGACGCGCCGCCGCCGAGCGCCAGCGCGCTCCCGGCGACCAGCAGCGGCAGCCGGGGGCCGCGCGCGCCGACCAGGCGGCCGGTGCGGGGGGACAGCACCAGGACCAGCGCCCCGACCGGGAGCAGGCACAGCCCGGCCGCCGACGCCGACAGCCCGCGCACGTCCTGCAGGTACTGGGTGGTCATGAACAGGAACGCGCCGAACCCGCACAGGGCGAACAGCGCCATGGCGATCGCCGAGCTGAACGGCACGCTGCGGAACAGGCGCAGCTCCAGCAGCGGGTCGGCGCGGCGCGGCTGGTGGACGAGGACGCCGAGCAGGCCGAGCACGGCCACGGCGAGCAGGGCGAGGATGGCCGGCGACGTCCAGCCGAGCCGCCGGGACTCGATGATGGCGAAGACGACGCCGCCCAGGACCGCGATCATCAGGAGCTGGCCCACCGGGTCGAAGCGGCGCGCCCGGGGGGCGCGGGACTCGGGCACGAACAGCGCGACGCACCCGATCGCGACGGCGACGATCGGCACGTTGACCCAGAAGACGGCGTGCCAGCCGAAGCCGTCGACCAGGACGCCGCCGAGGATCGGGCCGAGCGCCAGCGCCAGGCCGCTCATCGAGCCGAACACGCCGATGGCGCGGGCCCGTTCGGCCGGTTCGGGGAAGGTGGTGGCGACGATGGCCATGGCGACCGGGTTGAGCATCGTGCCGCCGACGGCCTGCAGCGCGCGCGCCGTGATCAGCCAGCCGATGCTCGGCGCGAGGGCGCACAGCAGTGAGCCGAGTCCGAAGACGGTCAGGCCGATCTGGAAGACGCGGCGGCGGCCGATCCGGTCGGCGGTGGACCCGGCGAGCACCAGCAGGCTCGCCAGGACGAGGGTGTAGGCGTCGACCGTCCACTGCAGGCCGGAGAGCGAGGCGTGCAGATCGCGGCGGATCGCGGGCAGGGCGACGTTGACGATGGAGATGTCCATCACCACGACGATGATGCTGGCGCAGCAGATCGCGAGCACCAGGAGGCGGCGGCGGGGGCTGAGTTCGGGCATGTCTGGAACGTTAGGATTTAGAGCATGCTCGAAGTCAAGCGGGAACTGCCCGAGGCGGGGGTGAGCATCGCCGAGGCCGCGCGCCTCACCGGGGTGAGCGCGCACACCCTGCGCTACTACGAACGCGCCGGCCTGGTCGTCACGCCCGTCGGCCGCACCGGCGGCGGCCGGCGCCGCTACCACCGGCTCGACCTGAAGTGGATCACCATCTGCACCAAGCTGCGGGCGACCGGCATGCCCATCCGGGGCATCCGCCGCTACGCCGAGCTCGTCGCGGCGGGCCAGGGCAACGAGGACGAGCGGCTGGAGCTGCTGGAGTCGCATCGCGACCGGGTGCTCGCCGAGATCGCCGCGCTGCAGAAGAACCTGGAGCTCATCGACCACAAGATCGGCGTCTACCGGGGCCGGCTCGCCGCCGGCGACGCCGACCGGCTGTGGGCGCCCGGCACCCCGTAGACCCACCTTATTGAAACCTGTTCTAGCTCCGGTTAGCGTGACGGGGGACAAAAGGAGGCGCCATGATCGGCGATCGGTTCCGGGTCGAGGGCAGGGTCGCGGTGGTCACCGGGGCGGGGCGCGGGATCGGCGCCGCGTCGGCGGTCGCGCTGGCCGAGGCGGGCGCCGACGTCGCGCTCAGCGCGCGCACCGAGTCCCAGTTGGACGAGGTCGCCGAGCGGATCGGCAAGCTCGGGCGGCGCGCGGTGGCGCTGCCCGCCGACCTGTCGGATCCGGACGCCGCCGCGGCGCTCGCGGAGCGGGCCGTGGCCGCGCTCGGCCGCCTCGACATCGTGGTCAACAACGTCGGCGGCGCGCTGCCCCGGGCCTTCCTGGACACCGAACCCGCACATCTTGAGAACGCGTTCCAGTTCAACGTGGGCAACGCCCACGCACTGACCCGCGCGGCCGTCCCGCACCTGCTGGCCGCGGGCGGCGGCGCCGTCGTCAACGTCTCCTCCGTCATGGGCCGGGTCGCCGGCCGCGGCTACCTCGCCTACGGCAGCGCCAAGGCCGCCCTCGCCCACTACACCCGGCTCGCCGCGTTCGACCTGGCGCCCCGGATCCGGGTCAACGCCATCGCCGTCGGCTCGGTCGCCACGTCCGCGCTGGACATCGTCATGTCCGACGACGGGCTGCGCGCCCAGATGGAGGCCGCGACGCCGCTCCACCGCATCGGCGACCCCGAGGACGTCGCCGCCGCCGTCGTCTACCTGGCCTCCCCGGCCGCCGCCTACGTCACCGGCAGCGTGCTGCGCGTCGACGGCGGCACCGACGCCCCGAACCTCGACCTCGGCCTGCCCGACCTGGAGGGACCCCGATGACCTACCGCGTCGTCCAGTGGAGCACCGGCAACGTCGGCCGCCACGCGATCGCCGGGATCGACGCGCACCCGGAGCTGGAGCTGACCGGCGTGTGGGTCTCCAACCCGGCCAAGGCCGGCCGCGACGCCGGCGACCTGGCGGGCCTCGGCCGTGCCCTCGGCGTCGCCGCCACCACCGACGCGGGCGCCCTGCTGGCCACCCGGCCCGACTGCGTCGTCTACACCGCGATGGCCGACGTCCGCATCATGGAGGCCTTGGAGGACCTGTGCCGCATCCTGCGGGCGGGGATCGACGTGGTGTCCAGCAGCCCGGTGTTCCTGCAGTTCCCCGACGGGGTCGTCCCCGCCGAGATGGCCGACCCGGTCCGCGCCGCGGCCGCCGAGGGCGGCGCCTCGATCTACGTCAACGGCATCGACCCCGGCTTCGCCAACGACGTCCTCCCGCTGGTCCTCACCGGCATCAGCGAACGCGTCGACCAGGTCCGCTGCCTGGAGATCCTGAACTACGCCACCTACGACCAGCCCACCGTCCTGTTCGACATCATGGGGTTCGGCGGGCCGCTCGACCAGACCCCGATGCTGCTGCAGCCCGGCGTCCTGACGATGGCGTGGGGCAGCGTCGTCCGCCAGCTCGCGGCGGGCCTCGGCGTCGAGCTGGACGAGGTCACCGAGCACCACACCCGGCTGCCCGCCCCCGACACCTTCGCCGTCGCCTCCGGGACGATCGGCAAGGGCACCGCCGCGGCGCTCCGGTTCCAGGTCAGCGGCATGCTGGACGGACGGCCCGTCATCGTGCTGGAGCACGTCACCCGGCTGCGCGACGACCTCGCCCCCGACTGGCCCCAGCCCGCCGGGCGCGGCTGCTACCGCGTCGAGGTGCACGGGGAGCCCGAGTACACGCTCGACCTCCAGCTGCTCGGCACCGACGGGGACCACAACACCGCCGGGCTGAAGGCGACGGCGATGCGGCTGGTCAACGCGATCCCCGCCGTCGTCGCGGCACCGCCGGGGCTCCTCACCACCCTGGACCTGCCGCTGATCCCGGCGCGCGGTCTCCTGCGCTAGCGGGGCTCCCCGTGCGCCGGCGGTGGCCCCGCGCCCGGCCGCCTTGCGGATCTTTGCTTTGATGCTGAACCCTGGTCCCGGCCTCATGAAGGGACAGGCATGATGAGAATCGTTGTGGACGACCTGTCCGGTCCGCGGATCGCCGCGTTCCTCGACGAGCACGTCCGGCAGATGCGGGCCATCACCCCGCTGGAGAGCAAGCACGCCCTCGACCTCGACGGGCTGCGCAGGCCCGAGGTCACCTTCTGGTCGGTCCTGGACGGCGACGAGGTGGCGGGGTGCGGCGCCATCAGGAGGCTGGACGCGGGCCATGCCGAACTGAAGTCGATGCGCACCGCCCCGGAGCGCAAGCGCAGCGGGATCGCCTCTCTGCTGCTGGGGCACATCATCGCCGAGGCCGAGCGCATGGGGTTCGCCCGGTTGAGCCTGGAGACCAGCGCGGCCGACTTCTTCCTGCCCGCCAGGAAGCTGTACGAGAAGTTCGGGTTCGTCTACTGCGAGCCCTTCGCCGACTACCGGCCCGACAGCAACAGCGTGTTCATGACGAGGGAGCTGTAGCGGCGCGCCGCGCAGCCGGCGGGTCCGGCTGCGCGGCCGCGTCCTATGCGCAGGTGTTCTTGGCGGGCTTGCCGGCGTAGCGGTCGCTCAGGAACGTGAGCACGTCGTTGCTCTTGAAGACCATCTCCATGGCGTGCTCGCCGACCCAGGAGCGGGTGGTCTGGACGGTCGCGCCCTTGGCGCACCAGTCCTTGACGAGCCGGTCGGCCTGGCCGACCGGGACGATCTCGTCGGTGTTGGCGTGGTAGTTGAAGACCGGGGTGGCGGGGGCGGCGCCGCCCATGGTGTTGATCTTCAGGACGGCCTTGATCCGCGGCACCGACAGGGGATCGGACACCGTGCTGTACTGCGACAGCTTCTTGAACGCGTAGTTGGTCAGCAGGTCGGTGAGGCACTTGCCGCGGGCGTCGGCGAGGGCCTTGCGGCCGGTGTCGTTGAGCAGGGAGTCGATGTCCATCTCGGGGAACTCGGCGACCAGGCTGGCGGCCGCGGCGGCCTCGAAGCCGGAGAACAGGCCGCCGTCCAGGGAGCGGGCCACGGCCTCGGGGTCGGCCGGGGTGCCGCCCATCGCGGCGCCCTTGAGCGTGACGTCGGGGGCGTAGGCCGGCTGCAGCTGCGCGGCCCAGCCGGTGGCGTTGGCGCCGCCGGAGTAGCCGTTCAGGGTCCAGGGGTTGTCCTTGCCGATGCCGGGCGCGCCGGTGAAGTTCTTCACCGCGCGGATGCCGTCCAGGACGGCGTGCCCGGCCTGCGGCCCGGCCATGAACACCGACTTGGGCCCCTCGTGGTCGGGCAGCGCGAACGCCCAGCCCCGGTCGAGCAGCGACGACGACCAGAGGGCGGACCACCCGGCGATGAGGGTGCCGGAGGACAGGCCGTAGGAGGGCGCGCACTGGGTGCCGGTGGAGTCCTCGGGGGCCTGCACCGAGACGACCGGTCGCGGGCCGGTGCCCGTCCAGGCCTTGCGCGGCACGACCAGGCTCGTGACGTCCAGCTGCGGCGCCAGGTGGGAGTCGTTGCTGCGGTAGGAGATCTGCCAGACGTCGGCCTTGCCGTCCAGGTCGCCGGCCTTCGGGGTGATCTTCCTGCTGGCGACGATCGCGCCGGGCGGGTAGGTGCCGATGTTCGCGGGCGCGGCGTAGAACGGGTCCTGGTCGGGCGGCACGGACCCGGCGGGCGGGCCGTCGGCGCGGGCGGGCGCGGCGAGCGCCGTCAGCGCGAGCGCGGCGGCCAGCGGCAGCGCCGCGGCTCTTCTTGGGGCAGGACGCATGGGATGCTCCGGGGGCGGTGGGGGAACGACACACCGCACTGTTCACGTCCGCGCGGGCCCGTAATAGTGCCTGAACTACAGAACCGGCGCCAGTGCCCTATAAGCGGGCACTGACGCCGGGGGCGCGCGGCACGCCCCGACCGGCGTGCCGCGCACGTCAGCGGGTCACCAGCGCGGACCCGGCTGCTCCTTGACGAGGCCGACCTGCGGCACCGTGACGGTGCGCTTGCCGGTCGTGCCGCCGATGATGATCTTCCGGTACGACTCGTTGTTGTTCACGTTCGACTCGTACAGGCGGCGGACCGGGTTGGCCAGCACCTTGATGTAGTAGGTGCCGTTCTTGATGCCCGCCAGGTCGAACGACTGGCCCGGCAGGTACTGGTCGTAGGTGTCGCCCGAGCCGACGTCCAGGACCTCGCGGATCGACAGCGAGCTCTGGAAGCCGCAGGCGGTGCTGAGGTCGCTGTTGCCCGGCTTCCACTTGGCGTAGGGCACCGTGAAGTCGACGGCGTCGGTGTTGGCCAGGCAGAACGCCTCCTTCTGGCTGCGCACGACCTGCTTCTTGGCCGAGTCCACCAGGCTGTAGTTGGCGAAGTCCAGGAAGTGCCAGTGCACGTGCCCGACGCGCGGGTCCCACTTGAAGTCGCCGGTGCGGGCGTGGCCGACCTCCTTGCCGTTCTGGTCGTAGAAGTACTGGTAGGCGTCCATCAGCTCCTTGCCGGGGCGGCGGAAGCCGTCCACGACCAGGGGCGCGGTGCCGCCGTTCCAGACGTTGGCGGCGAAGGTCAGGTACTCCTTCTTCACCTTGGGCTTCTTGGGGTCCGGCGCGATCTTCTGGACGACGATGTTGAAGGCCGGCAGCGCGCGCAGGTCGGGCTTCGGGCCGTTCGGGACCGCGGACGCGCCGGTCGGCGGCGCGGCGTTCGGCTTGGCCAGCCCCGCCGGGGCGGACTTGGCGAGCGCCTGCCCCTTGCCCTGGGAGCGCAGCCGGTGCGCCAGGTGCCCGGTCGCCGGCGGCAGCTTGGCCTGCGCCCGCTGCTGCGCCGACCGGGTGCCGGGCTGCGCCTGCCGGACGGTGATCTTGACGGTCCTGACCTCGCCGCCGATGCCGAGGGCCTTCTGGTACGGCGCGGTGACCGAGACCTTGGCGGTGTACTTGCCGACCGGCAGCTTGTCGACCTGGCCGCCGTAGTAGTTCGAGTTCGTGTTGACCGCCCAGCCGCCCTCGATGCCCCACACCCCGCCGAGCGTGTAGGGGTTGGTGGGGCAGCCGACCGGATACCGGGACGTCGCCGGCGCCTCGGGGCGGATCCGGCCCGCCTCGTAGGCGTTCGGGCAGAAGTCGGTGGAGCGGTCGATGACCTTCTTGCCCTTGGCGTCGGTGACGGTCGTGTGGATCATCTTGCCGAAGCCGGCGAAGTCGGTGACCAGCCCGGCGGGCAGGGTCCTCTTCTTCACCGCGGCGCCGTCGCGGATGATCTGGGTGGCGACGATCCGGCTGTTGTAGTCCTTGCGGTTCAGCCGGACCTCGAAGGGGGCCTTGTCGGCGGCCAGGTGGACGCCGAGGTCCAGGTAGACCGAGCCCTCGGTGTCGCGCTCCAGCACGATGCTCGGCGAGCCGGTCATCAGGCGGAGCGAGCCGGGCTTGGCCTCGGCCTGGGCGGGCAGCCCGACCATGATGTAGGCGGCCGCGCCGGCCGCGCTGGTCAGGATCAGCGTGTTGCGCACGCCGTTGCGTGTGATGGCGATGACTGCGCCTCCATGTTCCGCGCCGCGTCGTCGCGGCGCGTCCCGGTGGGCGCCCGCGCGTGGCGGGCGGACCCGGGAGCCGTCCGGGGAAGGGGGACGACCACGATGATCATCGTGATCAACACCTACTGACGCTTGGTACTTGTCTGAAGTTCGGCTGTGGTTTCAGGGGAAATTTGCTGAACGTCAGCTGAAAGGGCCATATGGCCAGGTCAGTCCCGGTTCGGCGGCGGAAAAGATTTTTTCGGGCGGGCTAGCCGGTGAGGCCCAGCTCGTGGGCGCGCAGGCCCGCCTGGAAGCGCGAGCCGGCGTCCAGCAGGGTGAGGATCTCGGCGACCCGGCGGCGGTAGGTGCGCAGCGACAGGCCGAGGCGGCGTGCGGCGGTCTCGTCCTTCAGCCCCTCGGCCAGCATCACCAGGATGCGCCGGCTCTCCTCGCCGAGGACGGGCGGCCGCTCGCGGCGGTACTCCGCGAGCGGGGTCGCGGTGTCCCAGGCCGCCCGGTACAGCCCGAGCACGCTGTCGACGACGGCGGGGGAGCGCACGATCGTGTACTCGCGGACGCCCTGGACCGGCGGCCCGGCCAGGATCGCGGCGCGGCGGTCGATGATGATCGTCTCGTGGGGGAGCGGCACCCGGCAGATGCGGATCGCCACGTTGGGCGCGGCCGCGATCCGCAGCAGCTCGCGCTCGGCCTCCTTGCTCGCGAGGGCGGCCGGGGTGAACAGCTTGCGGACCGTCAGGGCGGGGCCGTTGCGGCGCCACTCGGCGATGATCCGCTCGCGGGCGCCGGGCAGCGCCCAGGTGCGCTGGTCGGTGGCGGCGCAGGCGAACTCCTCGCGCGTCCCGGCGAACAGCGGGCCGGCGCGCTCGACCAGCTCGCGTTCACCGCGGAGGGTGACGTTCCGGTCGGTCATCACGGGACCCAGTCTGGCACTTTGCTGCCACGCGCTCGCCCGGCACGGGGCCGGCGGCGACAGTGGAGCCCATGAAGATCGATGAGAGCTGGAAGCTCGGCGGGGACCTGGCGATCCGCCGGATGGGGTTCGGCGCGATGCGGCTGCCGGGACGCGGCCGCGAGAACGGGG
Source organism: Actinomadura macrotermitis (assembly GCF_009604375.1). Taxonomy (GTDB): domain Bacteria; phylum Actinomycetota; class Actinomycetes; order Streptosporangiales; family Streptosporangiaceae; genus Spirillospora; species Spirillospora macrotermitis. Next base: position 453,422 of record NZ_WEGH01000006.1, on the reverse strand, counting down.
AGCGGGTGCTGCGGCGCGCCCTGGAGCTCGGTGTCGACCATGTCGACACGGCCGCGTTCTACTTCCAGGGCGATGTCGCCGCCAACGACATCATCCGGGCGGTCGCCGGGCCGGACGTGGTGATCGCCACCAAGGTCGGGCCGGCCAAGGAGCCGGGCGAGGTGCGGCCGTCCGGGCAGCTCGGCGCCGGCCGGCTGCGCGGCGAGGTGGAGCGCAACCTGCGCGAGCTCGGCCGCGACCGGCTGGACCTGGTGTACCTGCGGCCCGGCGGTGGCATCGAGCCGCCCGCCGGCGAGTCGGTCGCCGAGCGGTTCGAGGTGCTGGCCGGGCTGCGCGAGGAGGGGCTGATCCGGCATCTCGGCCTCAGCCACGTGACCGCCGCGCAGATCGAGGAGGCGCGCGCCATCGCGCCCGTCGTCGCCGTGCAGAACCGGTTCGACGTGACGCAGCCGCAGGACACCGGGCTGCTGGCGCTCTGCGAGCGGGAGGGGATCGCCTACGCGCCCTACTTCCCGCTCGGCGGGTTCGGGATCCCCGAGGACGCGCGGGTGCGCGCCGTCGCGGCCCGGCACGGCGCGACGCCGGCGCAGGTGCTGCTCGCCGGTCTGATGGCGATGTCGCCGGTGGTGCTGGCGATCCCCGGGACGGCGTCGGTGGAGCACGCAGAGGAGAACGTGCGGGCCGGGCGGCTGGAGCTGACCCCGCAGGACCTGGCCGGCCTCACGCCAGGCAGATGAGCGCCTCGCGCAGCTCGCGGGGGAGCGGATGGTCGTCGGGCAGCCGGTTCACGGTGGCGTCGGCGAGCTCGGCCGCCGACAGCTCGGCCACGTCGTCGCCGAGCCGCACCCGGTAGCCGCCGGGCGTCTGCTCGACCTGCACGGGCGCGTCGGCCTCGGCGAGCGCGAAGAGCCCGACCCGCGCCCGCCACGCGGCGCGGCCCGGCTGCTCGCCGGGGTCGACGAGCGCGCCCACGTCGTCGGCGTGCGTGGCGTACTCGGCGCAGTAGTGGAACGCCTGCAGGCCCACCGGGTAGGGGCCGGCCATCGTGGTCAGCGTCGCGTCCGGGCCGAGCGCGCGCATCCGGCGGCGGGTGTCGCCGCTCTCGGCGCGCCACTCGGCGAGCACGTCGTCGACGGGCCGGGTCCGGCGCATCCGCACGCACCAGTCGTTGAAGTCGGCCAGGCCCTTGACGCCCTCCTTCTCCAGCAGCTCGGACAGGCCTTGCAGGTCGTCGTCCAGGCACGCGTGGTTGTACAGCTCCTCGCCCGCCAGATGGCCGAGCACGTCGCGCACCGACCAGCCCGCGCAGCGCGAGGGCCGCTCCCAGTCCGGTGTTTCGAGACCGGCGAAGTGGGCGTCCAGGCGCGCGGCCTCGCTGTCGAGGATGTCGAAGGGGTTCAGCCCGTCCAGCATTGCGGTGTCCATGGCCTATGCCTGCCCCGATCTCCAGGCGTACGAACCGGTACGGGCGGGTAGGCGTGGGATACCGGGGGGTCCGGAGGTCGCGATGAAGAAGCTGTTGGCTGCGGGCGTGGCGGGCCTGGCCGTCCTCGCCGGCTGCGGGAACCCCGATACCGAGAACATGGACACGCCGGGCCGGACCCTCGCCGCCGCGCCCCGGTCGGGCCCGGCGCTGGTCGCCCTCGGCGGGACGGCGAAGGGGCCCGCGCTGGTGGACGGCCTCGGCCGCGCCCTCTACCTGTTCGCCGGGGACGGGGCGAGGCGCTCGTCCTGCGACGGCGACTGTGCCCGGATGTGGCCCCCCTACCTGACCGACGGCCGGCCGGTCGCCGGGGCGGGGGTGCCTGGCGGCCGGGTCGGCAGCGTCGAACGGGCCGGCGGCTTCCAGGCCACCTACGCCGGGCATCCGCTCTACCGGTTCGTCAAGGACCGGTTCCCCGGGGACGCCAACGGGCACGGGCTGCACGACTTCGGCGACCGCTGGTACCTGGTCGGCCTGGACGGGCGGCGCGTCCAGCGCTGAATCAGGTGTCCAGGAAGTCGTCGGGGACGATGACGCGCAGCGCGTTGCCGTGCAGCTTGATCCGCACCGGGGTGCGGCCGCGGATCTCGCCGTCCACGTCCACCGCCATCGGCGGGTCGGTCTCGACGGTGACCTCGCCGGTGGTGAGGAAGGCGTCCTCGCTGAGCGAGCGCCACTGGCCGGTCAGCACGTGCCGGACCGTCGCCCCGGCGAGCCGCAGCCGCCGCTCGTCGCCGAGCCGGTAGACCGCGAGCATCCGGTCGTCGGGGCTGGCGTCGCGGGCGATGCGCTGCCCGCTGTGGTGCGCGCCGTTGGCGATGTTGAGCTGGTGGGTGGCCACCTCCTGGGTCTCGCCGTTCGCGCGGATCACCGCCCGGAACGGCGTGTGCCGGCGCAGCAGCCAGGCGGCGGTGAGGCCGTAGGCGGTGCGGCCGAGGAACCGCTTGAGGTTGTGCGGGACGTGCTCGGCGACCTGCACCGACAGGCCGAGGCTGACCATGTTGGCGAAGATGTGCTCGTCCTCGCCGCCCCCGCCCTGCGGGTCGCCGGTGCTCTCGAACCAGCCGACGTCCACGTCGGCGACCTTGCCCTCGACCAGGTTGCGGACCGCGCCGGGCAGGTCCAGCGGCAGCTCCAGGCTGCGCGCGAAGTTGTTGGTGGTGCCGAGCGGCAGCACGCCGAGCGCGACGTCGCGGTGCGCCAGATGGCTGACGGCCTCGGCGATGGTGCCGTCGCCGCCGCCGACGACGATGAGGTCGGGCTCCAGCGCCAGCACGTCGGCGAACAGTTCGCCGAGCCGGCTCGGGTCGGTCACCGGGCAGACCTTCACGAAGTCCATTCCGGCCTCGCGCAGCAGCCGCCGCGCCTTCGGATAGAGGCGTCGTCCCCGCCGGGACCGTGCGTTGACCACCAGGACGGCGCGGCCGCGGCCCGGCTCCCTGATCGCGGCCTGCAGTTCTGGCTTGCTGCGCATCTCGACCGGTCGTCTCCCCTCCATGGACCGCCACTGTACCGGCGGTGCCGACCGGAACCCCGGCGGCAATATTTTATAAACCGATTACGCTGCGTTGAAACTTCCTGGAAAGTGGGCACATTCCGGTTAGTACGGCGGCGATTGTCCGGGGCGGGAATATGTGGCGACGGGGTCTGCTCGGTGCGGGGATAATCACGGGAGCGGGCTGGCTCCTGGCGACCATCGCGCCCGGAGGGCGGCCCTCCACGGCGCCCGGCGCGGACGACGGCGCGGCCGTCGTCGGGGAGCGCCGCCAAGGCGAGCGCGTCCTCGACCTGGCGGTGCGGTCCCCGGTGCTGCCCGGCCTCGCGCGCGTCCGGCTGCTGCTGCCGCCGGGCTGGTCGCGCGACGCGGGCCGCACCTGGCCGGTGCTGTGGCTGCTGCACGGCGCCGGGGGCGGGTACACCTCCTGGACGGCGCACACCGACGTCGAGGAGCTCACCGCCGGGCACGACGTGATCGTCGTCATGCCGGACGGCGGCCGCTGCGCCGGCTACACCGACTGGTGGAACCAGGGCGCGGGCGGCGAGCCGTGCTGGGAGACCTTCCACCTGACCGAGCTGCGGCAGATCCTGGAGCGCGGCTACGGCGCCGGCACCGCCCGCGCCATCGCCGGGAACGGGATGGGCGGGCTCGGCGCGCTCGCCTACGCCGCCCGGCACCGCGGCGTGTTCCGCGCCGCCGCGTCCTTCAGCGGCCACCCGCACACCCTCCTGCACGACCCGGCCGGGCTGGACGTGGCCGACCTGGTCGAGATCGGCGCCCGGATCGGCCGCCCCGGCGGGGACTGGACCGACGTGTGGGGCGACCCGCGCGAGCAGCGGGTGGTGTGGCGGCAGCACAACCCCTACGACCTGGCCGACCGGCTCGCCGGCGTCCGGCTGTACGTGAGCGCGGGCGACGGCGGGACCGGCCCCTGCGACCCGCGGCCCGGCACCGGCCGCGACGTGGTGGAGGCGCTCGCGCACGCCGGGTCGGCGGAGTTCGCCGGCAAGCTCGCCAAGCTCGGCATCGCGGTGACCACCCACTTCTACCGGGGCACCCACCGCTGGCCGTACTGGCAGCGCGAGCTGCGCGCCGCGCTGCCGCTGCTGCTCGAAGCGATCGGCTGAGGGGAGGGCCGGTACAGTCCGGACGTGACTGAATCGCGTTCTGTCTCCGGTCCGCGGGAGGACGGCGACGTCCCGGCGTTCTGGCGCGCGCTCGGCCTGCCCGGCCTGATCGACGTGCACGTGCACTTCATGCCGCCCCGGCTGATGAGCGCGGTGTGGGAGTACTTCGACGAGCCCGGCCCGCTGATCGGGCACGAGTGGCCCATCCGGTACCGGCTGCCCGAGGACGAGCGGATCGCGCTGCTGCGCGGGTTCGGCGTCCGCGCGTTCACCTCGCTGCTGTACCCGCACCGGCCCGGCATGGCCGAGGCGCTGAACACGTGGGCGGCGGACTTCGCGGCCCGGGTCCCCGAATGCGTGCCGACCGGGACGCTCTACCCCGAGCCGGGCGCCGCCGCGTACGTGCGGCGCGCGCTGGACGCCGGCACCCGCGTCTTCAAGGTGCACCTGCAGGTCGGCGGTTTCGACCCGCGGGCGGCCGAGCTGGACGAGGCGTGGGGCGTGCTCGCCGAGGCCGGGGCGGCGGTGATCGTGCACGCCGGGTCCGGGCCCGTCGCCAACGGCTTCACCGGTCCCGGGCCGTTCGGGGACGTGCTGGCCCGCCACCCCCGCCTCGCCGCCGTGATCGCCCACCTGGGCGCGCCCGAGTTCGCCGGGTTCTTCGACCTCGCGGACCGCTACGAACGCGTCCATCTGGACACCACGATGGCCTTCACGCGGTTCGCCGGCGGCCTCGGGAGCTTCCCGGCCGGGCTGCTGCCGCGGCTGCGCGACCTCGGCCTGGCCGGGCGCGTCCTGCTCGGCACCGACTTCCCCAACATCCCCTACCCGTACGCGCACCAGCTGGAGGCGCTGGCGGACCTGGGGTTCGGTGACGACTGGCTGCGCGCGGTGTGCTGGGACGGGCCCGCCGGGCTGCTGGGCCCGCCCGGGGCCTAGTGCTCGCAGGGGCTGTCGCCGACGTGCTCGTGCGGCTCGTCGGGATCGGCGACGTGGCGGGGGCCGTGCGGCTCCTCGCAGTGGAACAGGTCGTCGACGTGGTCGACCTCCAGCGTGGTGTGCGTGATCCCGTAGGAGTCGCGCAGCACCACCTGCAGGTCGCGGCGGACCGCGTGGCAGTCGCCCTTCGGCTCCACCAGCACGTGCGCCGACAGCGCCGGGTAGCCCGAGCTGACCTCCCACACGTGCAGGTCGTGCACCTCGCGGACGCAGGGCCGCTCGGCGAGGCGCCCGCCGAGCTCGGTCGGGTCGATCCCGGCGGGGGCCGCCTCCATCAGCACCCGGCCCGCGTCGCGCAGCAGCCCGTACCCGGCCTTCAGCATCAGCGCCGCCACCACCAGCGAGGCGATCGCGTCGGCGCGGGCGAAGCCGGTCAGCCACACCACCAGGCCCGCGATCGCGGTGGAGATGAACGCGTACAGGTCGTTGAGGATGTGCTGGAAGGCGCCCTCGACGTTCAGGCTGCTCCGGTTCGCCTTGCTGAGCAGCCACGTCGCGGCCACGTTCACCACGATGCCGGCCAGCGAGGTGACCAGCACCAGCGGGCCGTCGACGGCGGGCGGGTCGAACAGCCGCTGCACGCCCTCGAAGACGAAGTAGGCGGCCAGCAGCAGCAGCGTCAGGCCGTTCAGCTGGGCCGACAGGATCTCGGCGCGGCGCAGGCCGTAGGTGTAGCCGCCCTTCGGCGGGCGGGCCGCGATCCGCATCGCCACCAGCGCCAGCATGATCGCGAACGCGTCGGTCAGCATGTGCGCGGCGTCGGAGAGCAGCGCCAGCGAGTGGGCGGCCAGTCCGACGACCACCTCGCCGGCCATGAACGCCAGGATCAGGACCAGGGCGCCGGTGAGGTGGCGCCGGTCGGCTCCCGGCGACACGCCGTGGCCGTGGCCGTGCCCGTGGCCGGACCCGTGCTTCTGCTCGCTCATGCGCCTTCCCCCTGGTGGCCGATGTGGGCGAGGGCGAGGTCCAGCAGCATCCGCACGTGCGAGTCGGCCAGCCGGTAGTAGGCCATCCGGCCGGAGCGGCGCACCTTGACCACCCGGCTGGCGCGCAGCAGCCGCAGCGCGTGCGACACGGCGGACTCGGAGTTGCCGCATGCGGCCGCGATGTCGCAGACGCACATCTCGCCGCCCTCGAGCAGCGCGGTGATGACCCGCAGCCGTCCGGGGTCGGCCAGCAGGCCGAAGATCTGGGCGAGGTCGCCGATCGTGTCGGCGTCCGGCATGGCGGCGGTCACCATGGCGACCTTCGCGGGATCGACGACCCGGGTCACGCAGGTGTCGGCGACGCTGATATCTGAAGCGCTGCTCATATGAGCAAATGTACACCAGGTGCGGATCAGCTGGCCGGCGGCGGCCCGACCGGCGCGGGGGCCTCGGTGGCCGGCGGCCCGACCGGGGCCGGGGCCTCCTTGGTGGCCGGCGGCTCGACCGGTGCGGGGGCCTCCTTGGTGTCCGGCGGCGGGGCCGGCGGGTTCGACGGGGGTTCCGGGGCGGGGGGCGGGCTCGGGCCGGCGGGTTCGGAGGGCGGTCCGGCCGGCGCACTCCGCTCGCCGGACGGGCCGCCGGGGTTGCCACCCGTGTTGCCGCCAGGGTTGCCGCCGGTGTCGCCACCCGTCGAGCCGCCCGTGTTGCCAGGCCCGCCGGTGTCGCCACCGCTGCCGCCCGTGTTGCCGGGGGCCGTACCGCCGGTGTTGCCGCCGGTGTCACCGCCTGTCGTGCCGCCCGTGTCGCCGGTCCCGCCCGTGCCTCCGGTGCCTCCCGTGCCTCCGGTTCCGCCGGTTCCGTCCGTGCCGCCGGGGCCGCTCGGTGTGCCCGTGGACGGCGTACCGGGGCTGCCCGGCGGGAGCGTGCCGGGGCTGGTGGGAGGAGTCGTGGTCCCGGTGGGCTGACCGGGGCTCGGCGTGCTGGTCGCGAGGGGCGGCGGCGCGGTCGGCGGGCCGTCGACCTGGCCGTGCGTGGCGGCCGGGCGCCGGAAGCCGGTCGTGCCGTCCGGGGTGACCAGGACGAAGGCCAGGACCGTGCCCTGCGCGGCCTCCCGCGGCTTGATGCGCGTCACGTCCTGCTTGCTGAAGCCGCCCCAGGAGCCGCCGGTGTACTTCGCATTCGACGGGGAGATCTTTTTCTGCGGCGCGGTCAGCGGATTACCGCAATTGCACTTCACCACCGGGGCGCCGTATCCGTCGACCAGCACGCCCATTCCGGCCTGCAGCACGGCCGGGGAGCTCGTCGCCTGCCCGTCGTGGAAGCCGTGATTGGTGACCAGCGTGTCGGTGCGCAGCAGCACCGGGGTCAGCTTGGCGATGAAGGCGTCGATGGCGTCGGGGCTGATGCCCTGCACGCCCGCCCACGCCCGCGCCTTGTCGGGATGCGCCCGCAGGAAGGCGGCGATCTGCGCGCCCTGGCAGCTGGCCGCCGACCTGGTGCCGCCGTACAGGCCGGGCGTGTCGCCCGGCTTGGTGCCGCCGGCCGGCGGCCGCGCCGCGACCTGCGTGCTGTCGGTGCCGGCGACCAGCGTGTAGGGGTCGGGCCCGGGCGTCCCCACCGCCAGCCGGGTGATGGTATCGGCGGCGGCCTCGCTGCACGCCGACACCCCCGGGACCAGCAGCAGGGCGGCGAACGGGAGCAGGGCCGCCCGCCGCCGGCCGGCGCGTGAATTGATCAAGCGCATTTTCTCGTCTCCCCTTCGGGGCCGTTACTTCCTATACTCTTTAGATGCCGGGGCGGCGTGTTTTGTGCACGGTCAATTCCTTGTAATTTTGTGCCGCCCCGCCGAGAGGGATGGCGAATGGTGGTTCCGTTTCCCCTCAGTCACGCCGATCCCAGGCGGCTCGGCGACTACGAGCTGATCGGCCGGCTCGGCACGGGCGGGCAGGGCGTGGTCTTCCTCGGCCGGCCCCTGGCGGGCGGGCCCGAGGTGGCCGTCAAGCTGCTGCACGCGCAGATGATCGGTGACGCGCAGGCGCGGGCCCGGTTCGTCCGCGAGCTCGCGCTGCTGCAGCGCGTGGCGGGCTTCTGCACGGCGCAGATGCTGCAGGCCGACATGGACGGCGACCAGCCCTACATCGTCAGCGAGCTGGTGCCCGGGCCGTCGCTGCGCCAGCTGGTGGAGGAGAGCGGACCGCGGGTCGGCGCCGACCTGGACCGGCTCGCGGTCGGCACGATCACCGCGCTCGCCGCGATCCACCGGGCCGGCATCGTGCACCGCGACTTCAAGCCGCAGAACGTGCTGATGGGCCCGGACGGGCCGCGCGTGATCGACTTCGGCATCGCCCGCGCGCTGGACTCGGGGTCCACCGTCACCAGCCAGATCGTCGGCACCCCCTCCTACATGGCGCCCGAGCAGTTCGCCGGCGCCCAGATCGGCCCGGCCGCGGACCTGTTCGCCTGGGCGGTCACGCTGCTGTTCGCGGCGACCGGCCGCGACCCGTTCAGCGCGTCCTCGCTGCCCGCCGTGCTGTACCGCATCCTGAACGAGACCCCCGACCTCGGCCCGCTGCCGGAGCGGATCGCCGAGATCGCGGCGCGCTGCCTGGAGAAGGAGCCGGCGGCCCGCCCGTCCGCCGAGGAGGTCCTGATGTGGACCCTGGGCGGCCGGCCCGCCGGGCCCCGGGCGGGGGAGACCCGGCCCGAATCGGACACCCCGGCGGGCGCCACCCGCCGGTACACCGGCCCGGTCCCCGCCGAGAACGGCCCCGGCCGCACGGCGGGGGCCGGCGCGCCTTACGGGTACGCGGCGGAGACGCGGGACTACGCGCAGGGCGGCGCGGCGCCGAGCGGCCCTGGATACACCCAGGGGCCGGGGTACGCCGACGACGGGCGGCGAACGGCCCAGGGGCACGAGATGGGCGGATACGGCGCTACCGCAGCCGGTCCGGGATGGACGGGAGGACAGGCCACCCGGGACGCGAACGGCCAGGGAGCCTGGGACGCGGGAGGCCAGGGCGCCCGGAGCGCGGAAGGGCAGGGCGCCTGGAGCGCGGGGGGCCAAGGCGCTCGGAGCGAAGCGACAAGCCTTGGTACTGGGGGTGCCCCCCATGGCAACACGCCCGGAGGCGCCCTCCGTGGCGGCACGCCGAGCCTTGGCACCGAGGGCGCCCCTTACGGCGGTACGCCGCGCCTTGGCGTCGGGGATGCGCCCTATCCCGGCAGGCCGCCCACGGGCGGGGTCGCGCCGCCCGCCCGGAAGTGGCGGCGCGGCCCGGCGCTCATCACCGGCCTGGTCTTCGCGGCTCTGCTGGGCGCTCTGGACGTGGCCGCGATGGCGATCCAGATCGCCCACCCGCCCTCCACCGACGCCGGGCTGTTCCTCAAGGCGGCCGGCGCGTCCATGGTGCTCGGGGTGGTCACGCTGATCGGCGTGGTGCTCGGCTGGCTCGGCAGCCGGGCGGCGGTGTGGACGGTGATGGCCTCGCGGGTCGCCCGGGTGGTGGTGTGGGAGGCGTTCACGCTCGCCGGCCTGCACATCGACCGGGGCTCGGTGCTCATCCAGGCGGTGGGCGCGGCGCTGGTGGTGGTGCTGCTCGCCCGCGGCCTGACGGTCGCGGGCCGCCGCCGCTGAGCCGCGTCACAGAGTGCGTTCGGCCCACTCCTTCAGGTCACGGCGCTCGACGGCGGCCGCCATCAGCTCGGGGAACGCGTCGGGCGTGCAGGCGAACGCCGGGACGCCGAGCGCGGCGAGGGCGGCGGCGTTGTCGTGGTCGTAGGCGGGCGCGCCCTCGTCCGACAGCGCCAGCAGCACGATCACCTGGACGCCCGCGTCGGTCAGCTGCGCGACGCGGCGCAGCATCTCGTCCCGCACGCCGCCCTCGTACAGGTCGCTGACCAGCACCATGATGGTGTCGGCGGGGCGGGTGACCAGGCCCTGGCAGTAGGCGAGGGCGCGGTTGATGTCGGTGCCGCCGCCGAGCTGGGTGCCGAACAGCAGCTCGACGGGGTCGTGCAGCTGGTCGGTCAGGTCGACCACGGCGGTGTCGAAGACGACCAGGGAGGTGCGCAGCGACCGCATCGAGGCCAGCACCGCGCCGAACACCCCGGCGTAGACGACCGAGGCCGCCATCGAGCCGCTCTGGTCGATGCAGAGGACCACGTCGCGCTTGACCGCCTGCTGCCGCCGGCCGTAGCCGATCAGCCGCTCGGGGACGATCGTGGCGTGCGCGGGCAGGTAGTTCCCGAGGTTGGCGCGGATGGTGCGGTTCCAGTCGACGTCGGCGAGGCGGCGGGGCCGCAGCGTGCGCGCCGTGCGGTCCAGCGCGCCGCCGATCGCCGACCGGGTGCGCTGCGCCAGGCGCCGCTCCAGGTCCTGCACGACCTTGGCGACGACGGCGCGCGCCGACTCGCGGGCCCGGTCGGGCATCACCCGGTTCAGCGACAGCAGGGTGCCGACCAGGTGCACGTCGGGTTCGACGGCCTCCAGCATCTCCGGCTCCATCAGCAGCCGGGTGAGGTTCAGCCGCTCGATCGCGTCCTTCTGCATGACCTGCACGACGGTGGCGGGGAAATAGGCGCGGATGTCGCCGAGCCAGCGGGCGACGGCGGGCGCGGAGTCGCCGAGGCCGCCGCTGCGGCGGCCGGAGCGGCGGTCGCCGCCGCCACCGCCGTAGAGCCGGTCCAGGGCGCCGTCCATCCTGGCGTCGTCGCCCGACAGCGTGACGCCGGTGCCGTCGGCGGACTCGCCGCCGAGGACCAGGCGCCAGCGCCTGAGACGGTCGGTCTCGGTCATGCGGGGACCTCCCAGCCGAGGATTCGCAGGGCCGTCGCGGCGGCGGGCGCCGCGCGGCCGGGGTCGGTGTCGTCGTCGCCCTCCCCCGCCCGGGCGGGGGAGGGGGCGTCCAGGTGCCGGACGCGCTCGCCGATCGCGCGGCGCTCGGCCGCGGCGTAGCCGCCGAAGGTGCGGCGCAGCAGCGGCAGCACGTCGGTGAACGACCCGGCGGGCAGCCCGGCGATCCAGCCGTCGATGAGGCGCAGCAGCGCGTCGTCGTGCACCAGCACCAGGCCGCCGCCCGACAGGAAGCCCTCCACCCAGGCGGCGGCGCGGCCGGGCGCGGCGCCGACCGACACGGCGCGGGCCATCCGGTCGGCCACGTCCGGCAGCCGGCCCGCGTCGAGCAGCAGCCGGGCGAGGCGGCCCTCCAGCAGGCCGTGCAGGCCGGGGCGGTCCAGCAGCGCGGCGAGGGCGCGGCGCCAGCGCTCGGTGTGCTCGTCGTCGCCGAGCAGGGACAGCGCGCCGTGCACGTCGTCGACGTGCTCGAGGAACCGGCGGGCGGCGTCGTCGTCGAGGTTGGCCGCCGCGGGCGGCAGGCCGACGCAGACCCGCACCGCCAGGCCGTCGACGACGGCGCGCAGCGGCCCGGTCGGGGTGCCGCGCACGTCGCCGTAGCGCAGCGCGCGGACCAGCGCGGGCAGCGCCGCCATCAGGTGCGCCACGTCGGTGTCGACGGCGGCCCGGTCCGCCAGGGCGTCCATGACGGCGGGCAGCGCGCCGCCGAGGTCGGCCAGCAGGCAGCGCTCGGCGACGGCGGTGAGGTCGGGCAGCGCGGCGGCCTCGGCCGCCAGCGACTCGGCGCGGGCGGTCGCCGCGCCGTGCACGGTGGTGCCCCACGCCCCGGCCTCGATCAGCTCGACGTCGAACTCGGGCCGCCACACCAGCGTCCAGGTCTCCTTGAAGGTGCCCTTGGCGCGGCCGCCGTCGCCCGGGACGCCCCAGTCGACGCCGAGCAGCCGCAGCCGGTGCAGCAGCCGGCTGCGGTCCAGGTCGGTGGGCCTGCGCAGGTCGAGTTCCTGCTCCTTGCCCAGCGCGGACGGCTTCAGCCGCAGCCGCCGCTGCTCGGCCTGCAGGTCGCGCTGGAGCGGCACCATCGGCGTGGCGTCCGGCACCGCGCCGAGCCGCTCGCCGACCACCAGGTTCCGGTCGATCAGCCGGACGGGCAGGTCGGCGCCCTCGCACAGCACCGCGCGGGTCGCCTCGGTGACCTCGTCCAGCCCGGCCAGCGGGCGGCCGCGCAGCGCGGCGAGGGTCTCGGCGAGCCGCACCGCCTCGATCACGTGCGCGGACGAGACGTGCAGGTCCTCCTCCCGCAGGGCGCGCGCGGCGGCCGTCAGCCAGCGCTCGATCGGCCGGTCGGGGGCGGTGAACAGGTGGTGGTACCAGCCGGGGGACCGCACGCCCGCGCCGTAGCCGGAGCGGCCCGCGAGCCGGCCGTGCGTCCACGGCACCCACGTCAGGGCGACCTTGGCCTTCGGCAGGCCGCGCAGCAGCCGGTCGTCCTGGGCGGCGGGGACCTTCGCCTGTACGGCCGGGACGTGCCAGGCGCCGCAGACGACCGCGACGCGCCGGTGCCCTTCCTTCAGGGTGCGGCGCAGCGTGCGGCGCATGTGCGCCTCGCGCTGCTCCTCGCGGCGCCGGTAGCCGGCCGGCAGGGACTCCAGGGGCAGCCGCTCGCGCAGCTCGGCCATCGCCTCGGCGATCGCGGGGAAGGGGGAGGGGCCGCCGTCGCGGTGCTCGACGACGTCGTCCCACCAGCGTTCGGCGTCGTCGTAGCCGGCCGCCTCGGCGAGCGTGCCGAGCGGGTCGAGCCGGATGTCCTGCTGGGCCTCGGGTTCTTCCTCCTCGCCCTCGACGGGGACGAACTGGTGCGCGGCGGGCAGATCGCAGAACCGGACCGGGATCCCGGCGGCCAGGCCGTGCCGGATCGCCTGCCATTCGGGGCTGAACTCGGCGAACGGCCAGAACGCCGCGCGCCGGCCCGCGCCGTCGTCGGGGGAGTAGGCCAGCAGCGCCACCGGCGGGACCATGCCGGGGTCGGCGGCCAGCTCCACGATCGGGTCGGCCTCCGGCGGGCCCTCGATCAGCACCGCGTCCGGCCCGAACTCCGCGAGGGCGGCGCGCACGGCGCGGGCCGACCCAGGCCCGTGGTGGCGGATCCCGTAGACCTGCACCTCGGCCGGGGCCTCCGGCATCAGGAGACCTCCCGGCAGGCGCGGTAGAAGTCGCGCCACTCGGGGCGCTCGCGCACCACGGTCTCCAGGTACTCCTGCCAGACGACCCGGTCCGACACCGGGTCCTGCACGACGGCGCCGACGATGCCGCCCGCCACGTCGGCGGCGCGCAGCACCCCGTCGCCGAAGTGCGCGGCCAGGGCCAGCCCGCTGGTGATCACCGAGATGGCCTCGGCGGTGCTGAGCGTGCCGCTCGGCGACTTCAGCTTGGTGCGGCCGTCCTCGGACATGCCGCCGCGCAGCTCGCGGAAGACGGTGACGACGCGGCGGATCTCGGCCAGGCCGGCCGGCGCCTCGGGCAGCTCCAGCGCCTTGCCGAGCTGGCCGACGCGGCGGGCCACGATGTCGACCTCGTCGTCCACCGAGTCCGGCAGCGGCAGCACCACGGTGTTGAAGCGGCGGCGCAGCGCGCTGGACAGCTCGTTGACGCCGCGGTCGCGGTCGTTGGCCGTGGCGATCACCGTGAAGCCCTTGCGGGCCTGCACCTCGGTGTTCAGCTCGGGCACCGGCAGCGTCTTCTCCGACAGGATGGTGATCAGGGTGTCCTGCACGTCGCTCGGCATCCGGGTCAGCTCCTCGATGCGCGCGACGGTGCCGCGCCGCATCGCGCGCATCAGCGGGCTCTCCACCAGCGCCTGCTCCGAGGGGCCCTCGGCGAGCAGCCGGGCGTAGTTCCAGCCGTAGCGCACGGCCTCCTCGGAAGTGCCGGCGGTGCCCTGCACCAGCAGCGTGGAGTCGCCGCCGACGGCCGCCGCCAGGTGCTCCGACACCCACGTCTTGGCGGTGCCGGGCACGCCGAGCAGCAGCAGCGCCCGGTCGGTGGCCAAGGTGGCGACCGCGACCTCCATCAGCCGGCGCGGGCCGATGTACTTCGGCGAGACCACCTGGCCGCCGGGCAGTTCGCCGCCGAGCAGGTAGGTGGTGACGGCCCACGGCGACAGCCGCCACCCGGGCGGGCGGGGCCGGTCGTCGTGCTCGGCGAGCAGGGCCAGCTCGTCGGCGTACTGCTGCTCGGCGTGCGGGCGCAGGACGGAGGCGTCGGTCACAGGGAGAGCTCCTTGATCATGTCGCTGCGGAAGCGCAGGGTCTCGATGAGGTCGGCGAGGACGGGCGCCGCGGCGGACGCGGGGTCCAGCCGGTGCGCCAGCGCCTCCAGGCGGGGCGCGGCCTCGGGGGCCAGGGACTGGTCGGCCAGGCGGCCGAGCTGGAGCAGGGTGTGCTCGTGGCGGTGCGTCGGGCGGTCGGCGGCGGCCGTCAGCACCGCGACGACGGCGTCGGCGAGCTCGCCCCGCCAGGGGCCGGGCACCCGCTCCAGCACGCGCAGCAGCTCCGGCTGCCCCTCCACCCAGCGGATCAGCCCGGCGGCGGCCGTGTCGCGCTCGTCCGCGGGCAGGACGGCGAGCAGGTCGGCGAGGGCCTCGGGCTCGTCCACCATCACCCCGCCCTTCAGCAGCGCGCGCGCCCACGGGACGTCGCGCTGGCCGAGGGCGGCGCGGGCCCAGCCGATGTGCACGTCGCGGGTGCTGCGGCCGTCGGTGTCGGCGGCGTCCGCGACGGGCAGGCAGACGATCTCCATCGGGGGCAGCCCGAACAGGTCGGTCCAGGTGGACAGCGGTGTGCGCGCCAGGATCTCGCGCAGCCACGCCGCGCGGGTGCCGACCGGGCCGCCCGCGCGGGCGCCGGGCGCGAACGAGCCGCTCGGGTGGAACGGGACGCCGTCGCGGGCCAGGTCCTCGTCGTGGGCGTGCGGCGGCTCCACCAGGATCCATGTCTGCCGGCGGTTCCGCGCCGTGCTGGTCACCACGGGCCGGGACTCGGCGCGCAGGCAGGCCCGCGCCCGGATCGCCATCCGGCGGCCGTAGGCCGAGCCGGGCAGGCGGGCCAGCAGGTCGGAGGCGAGCTGCCGGACGTCCTTGCCGCGGTCTTCCAGCGCGGCCTCCAGGAACTCCTCGTCGTCGGGCGACAGGCCCTGGGCGAAGGTGGCCAGGAACGCGGTCCGGTCGGGCGCGGGCTCCTTGGACCAGGTCTCCTTCAGCGCCTCGCGGGCCTTGGCCGGATCGCTGCCGCGCAGCGCGCTCAGGTACGCCACGCGCTGGTTGCGGGTGCCGGTCTGCCACACCTCCTCGCCGCCGCCGGGGTCGTCGCCGGCGCCGACCAGGTAGGCCCAGTCGGTGTTCTGCAGCGCCAGCCACACGCCGCGCCGCCCGGCCGACCGCGCGATCGACGGGCGCAGCATCCGGTCGCTGCGGCCCTTCTCCAGCAGGTCGGGCAGCAGCCGCGCCGGGACGCGGTACCCGTGCGCCGCGGCCGCGTCCAGCCACTCGGGCAGCACCCGGATCTGCTCGCCTGCCAGGATCCGGGCGAGCCGCGCGGCCGCCGGCGCCGGCACGACCGGCAGCTCCTCGGGCGGCGCCGGCGCGATCGGGCCGGCGGCGCAGCGCGGCGGCCGGAGCCCGGCGCGGCGCCGGACCGCCAGCACCGCGGCCTGGTCGAGCAGCCGGCCCGCCGCGTCGCCGTCCTCGGCGGGCGCCTCGGGCAGCCGCGGCGCGGGCCGCCGCTCGGTGCCGAGCAGCGCTGCGCTGACGTGCTCGTTCCAGGCGTTCACAGGATCACCGCTCCCTCGTCGGCGTGCCAGGCGGCCAGCGCCCGCAGCCCCTGCCGCGTCCACTCCCCGGCGAGCGTGACCGGCTGCCCGCCCGACACCGCGAGCAGCCGCCACGGGTCGGCCAGGCGCAGCGGCAGCGACTGCTCGTCGCCGTCGACGGCCCACAGGCCCTGCTCGTCGCGGGCGAGCCGCACCTGCTCCAGGACGGCCGGCAGCCGGTCCAGCCAGGGATCGGCGGCGACGGCGGCAGCGTGCTCGTCCAGAAAACCCTGCACCGACGTGCCGTCCGGAACGCCGGGCACCGCTTGGCCGTACCGCTCGGCGACCAGCGCCCGCAGCGGCTGAGCACCCGGGTAGAAGGCCAGTTCGGCGTCCAGTTCGGTGCCGACGACCAGCGAGGCGTCCAGGGGGCGGCCGGGCGCGCCGAACGACAGCACCAGCGCCGGCCGGCCGCTCCGCGCCCGCAGCCACACCCGGCGCGTGGTCAGCTGGTCCTGCGCGGTGTCGCGCGACCCGATCACGCACCACCGGTCGCGGACCCGCTGGCCCTCCGCGAGGACCTCGTCCTGCCCCTGGGTGAACCCGATCCGGGCCCGCACGGTCTCCCGCAGCGGCCCCGGAAGATCATCGCGCCCGTAGGCGGTGACGAGCAGCCGCAGCAGCGCGTACTCCTCCAGCAGCCGCCCGGGCCACCCGGGCTGCCGGGGGACCGCCGCGAGCGACCTGACCTGCCCGGCGAGCGCGCCGGCCTTGGCGTCGACCAGGCGCCGCGCGGCGTCGTCCCACAGCCGGTAGGGGGCCTTCTCCGCCTGCGCCAGCCCGTGCGCGACCTGGTCGCGCAGCCACTGGTCGAGATCGGCGACCCCCGCCGCGACCTGCCGCTCGCGCGCCTCGGCCGTCTTCGGGTCCTTGACCTTGGCGGCGGTGACGGCCTTCTTCTCCTGCGCCTTCTCGGCGCGCTGCCGCCGCTGCTCCAGCCACTCCCGCACCCACTCGGGCCGCGCGCCCGCCCCGACCGCGCCATCGCTCCACAGCAACAGCAGGCCGAGCACGTGCTTGCAGGGGAACTTGCGGCTCGGGCACGAGCACCGGAACGCCGGCTCGGCGAGCTCCGCGCACGCCCGGTAGGCGCTCTTGCCGCTGCCCTGGCACTCCCCCCAGACGGCCTCGCCGTCGCAGCCCGCATCACCCCACTTGGCCGGTTCGGCCACCTTCCCGCCGGCCTTGGCCGACGCCGCGTCGGGCGCGAGCCCGAGCACGTGTTCCCGATCCCATCGGTCGCTCACACCCCGAAACTATCCACCGGGTCGGACAATCCACTGCCCTGGTCAGAACGGGGCATCGGTAGGGTTCCGGGCATGCTTGTGCATCCTTGGGACGCCCCTCTCGACGACGGTGAGTGGAAGGCCTGGCTGGCCGACGGGCGGGACTTCGGGCAGCTCGTCGCGGGCGGGCGGGACCGGGATCTGCCCGTGGTGGTGCCGACGCACTTCCTGTTCGACGGGGAGCGCAGCGTCCGGTTGCACCTGGCGCGGCCCAACCCGGTCTGGGAGGCCCTGGAGGAGCGGCCCCGCGCGGTGCTGACGGTGATCGACGACTACGTGTACGCGCCCTCGGAGTGGGGGCGCAACGAGGGGCAGGACGTCGGGCGGGCCATTCCCACCTCGTACTACGCCAGCGTCCAGCTCGCCTGCGATGTGCGGATCGTGGACGGGGACGCGGAGAAGGCCGCGATCCTGAACGCCCAGCTCGCGCACTTCGAGCCCGGTTCGGCGCGGCTGCCCGTGGACCTGGCCGACCCCGACCGGCGGGTGCTGCCGGGCATCCGGGGCCTGGAGCTGACCGTCACCGGGGTGCGGGCCAAGTTCAAGTACGCCGGCAACAAGAAGCGGCCCGTGCTCGAGCGCATCGCCGATCGGCTGGCCGACCGGGGCACGGCGGCCGATGAGCGGGCCCTCGCCCACCTGCGCCGCCGGCACCTTTAGAGGCCGGGCAGCGAGGCGGTGTCGGGGGCCAGCAGGAGGCCGCCGAGGGCCAGGGAGCCGAGCGCGACCGCGATGAACAGCGCGACCCAGGTGAGGCCCGGGACGCCCGTCAGGTGGGCGAGCTGGTCGGCGTCGGAGGACAGGTACATCGAGCGGGCCCGCATCTGCTGGGCCCGGGTCCGCTGCAGCTCGATCACCGGGCGGGTCGCGGCGAACAGCAGGAACCAGGCGGCCAGGTAGGCGAACGCGGCCTGCAGCGTGGGCCCGGCCAGCCAGGACACCCCGAACACCACCGCGCCGGTGACCAGCACCGACACCGCGCCGTAGACGTTGCGGATCATCACCAGCATGGCGCCGAGCAGGGCGAGGGAGAACCACAGCATCAAGGTGATGCGGCCCGCCGCGAGCAGCGCGGCGAACAGCAGGCCGAGCAGCGGCGGCGTGAGGTAGCCGGCCATCGCGGTGAACACCATGCCGGGCCCGTGCGGCTTGCCGCGCGAGACGGTGACGCCCGAGGTGTCGGAGTGCAGCTTGATCCCGTCCAGCTTGCGGCCGGTGACGAGCGCGATCAGCGCGTGCCCGCCCTCGTGCGCGATGGTGACCACGTTGCGCGCGATCCGCCAGGTGCGGCCGTGCAGGACGGTGCCGAGCGCGAGCAGCCCGACCAGGATCACCAGCCACCAGGGCGGGGCCGGCTGGGTGCCGGTCAAACGGTCGAACAGGTCGGTGCCACTAGCGATGATCACGTCCACCCCGGATTCTTCGGTCGCGATGTCACAGAGTAGGACGTGCGGGGCGCCTCCGGCGTTCGTCCGGCGCGCAATACTGGCGGACATGGCCTTCGTTCCACCGGCGCGGCACCTGCTGCGCGCCAAGGACCTGGCGGACGGACGGTACTTCGAGCCGCTGACCGTCGCCGACCTCGCCCGCGCCGCCGGCCTGTCGCGCGGGCACTTCAGCCAGGAGTTCCGGCGCGCGTTCGGCGAGTCCCCGCACGCCTACCTGCTCACCCGGCGGCTGGAGCGGGCCGCCGCGCTGCTGCGCGACACCGACTGGACGGTCACCGAGATCTGCCTGCGGGTCGGCCTGCAGAGCACCGGCTCGTTCACCACCAGCTTCGGGCGCGTGTACGGCATGACGCCGACGGTGTACCGGGCCTCGTTCCCGCCCGCCGCGGCGCGGGCCCGGGTTCCGGCGTGCATGCGGCGCATTTACGGGCGCCCGAAGAACCGGACGTTTCGAGAAGACGCCCCCAGGGACAGCGCCGTAGCGTCGTGACCACCGATTCCACGGAGGTTCCGATGATCACTGTTTCCAGTACGCAGCTCTGGGTGCACGACCAGGACGAGGCGCTGGAGTTCTACACCCGCAAGCTCGGCATGGAGGTGCGCGTCGACGTCAGCCCGCCCGAGATGGGGGGCTTCCGCTGGCTGGAGGTCGGCCCGCCCGGCCGCGAGGGCATGGGCATCGTGCTGATGACGGTGCCCGGCCAGCCGATCATGGACGAGGCGACCGCCGCGCAGGTCCGGGAACTGACCGCCAAGGGCTTCGCCGGGACGGTCTTCCTGGCCACCGACGACTGCCGCGCCGCGCACAAGGAGCTGGTCGCGCGGGGCGTGGAGTTCGTCGAGGAGCCCACCGAGGAGCCGTACGGCATCGACGCGTCCTTCCGCGACCCGTCCGGCAACCACATCCGCCTCACCCAGACCAAGGAGATGTCCTTCTGAGGACACGGCGACCTGGTCCCCGCCCGCACCTCAGGACGAGCGCGGCAGTACGGCGCGGCAGGCGGCGAGGACGAGGTCGTCGACCGTGGGCGGGGGCGAGCGCCGTTCCACCAGATGCCGGTGGACCGCGCCGTAGGGGACGTCGACCAGCGCGAAGATCAGGCGGTCGAGGTCGAGTTCCGGACGTTCGGTGGCGAAGGCGTGCAATGCGGCCCCCACGCGGGAGTTGACCGAGGCCAGGTCGTCGCCGAGCTCGTCGGGCCAGCGGGCCAGCAGGTCCTCGCGGCGGTGCAGGAGCAGCACGGCCGCCTCGGCGGGATGTTCCCGGCACCACCGGGGGGTGTGCAGCGCGGCGGCCTCGGCGTCCCCTGCGGCCAGCGCGGCCAGGAAGCCCTCCTGGAACAGCCGCACGCACCGCAGCCACAGCGCCGCGAGCAGCAGGTCCCGCGAGCCGAACCGGTGGTAGACCGAGCCGGTCGGGGCACCCGCGCGGGCGGCGACCGCCCCCATCGTGGCCGAGGCCGGACCGGCCTCGGCCACGATGGCCAGCGCCGCGTCCAGGATCTGGTCGGTGTCGAACTTGGCGGGTCTTCCCACGCTCTGCGTCCCCTGGTATTAGTTGGTTGATTCTAGAATCTACCAACTAATTGGAGCGCGCATGACGACCCCCCTCGGCCAGGTGCAGGCCTTCTACACCGCCGCCCGGTCCGCCGACGCCGTCGGACTCGCGAAGCTGCTGCACCCCGGCTTCGAGGCCCACACCGCGCCGGGCATGCCCTGCGGCGCGGGTGGCGCCTTCCATGGCCCCGACGAGGCCCTCGGCCGGATCTGGGGCGCGGTCTACCAGGAGTTCGAGACGGTCCCCTATCCCGAGACCTGGCAGGAGACGAGCGACGGCACGTTCGTGGTCACCGGCCACTACCGGGGCACCGCGCGGTCCACCGGCCGCGCCTACGAGGCCGAGTTCGTGCACCTGTGGCGAGTGGCCGACGACAAGCTGTCCTGGCTGCACCAGTACACGGACACGACCCGCTGGAACGAGGCCCTGACCCCCATCGAGCGGGTCTGAACGCCCCGCCTCGCAGCCCGATCATGCCGCCCGGCTCCCGGCGGGCGTACCGGTGCTGCGGCGCCGTGGCCGGACGGGCCGTCCGGTGACGCTCGTCACTCGTGACACAAAAGTCGGGTTCTGTCACACTGAACGCCGTTCTAGTCATCAGTAACCGCTTTCTGGTCACGGACGGCCGCAGGGCGGGTTCCGGACCGGCGTTCTTGGGGGAATGGCCCGTGTTCAAGTGCAGGACGGCCGCTGTGATCGCGCTGGCCGGGGCCGCCGGCGGAACGGTGGCGGCGGCCCCGCCGGCGAGCGCCGCCCCGGCCTACGACTACCGCGAGATCGCCATCTCGAGCACCGGCGGCGTGAAGCTCGACGGCAACGTCTTCGTCCCGCGCGGCAAGGGCCCGCACCCGGCGATCGTGTTCATCTCCAGTTGGACCCTGGAGGACCACGAGTACATCGCGCAGGCGGCCAAATTCGCCGAGAAGGGCTACATCGTCCTCAGCTACACCGCGCGCGGATTCTTCAACTCCGGCGGCGGCATCGACGTGGCCGGGCCGGACGACTGGGCCGACGGCTCCAGGGCCATCGACTGGCTGGAGTCGCACACACCGGTGGACCGTTCCAGGATCGGGTTCGCCGGCATCTCCTACGGCTCGGGCATCAGCCAGCTGGTCGCCGCGCACGACAAGCGCGTCGCGGCCGTCGTCGCCATGGACACCTGGGGCGACCTGGTCGAGTCGCTGTACGCGAACGAGACCCGGCACATGAGCGCCTACGCGATGCTGGCCATCACGGGCCGCCTCACCGGGCGCCTCAGCCCGGCCAGCGACCGGATCATCAACGACTTCGGCGCCAACCGCAACGTCCCGCAGCTGATCAAGTGGGGCGCGGTGCGCTCGCCCGGCAATTACCAGGCGCAGCTCAACGCGCGCCGGGTGCCGATCATGATCTCCAACTCCTACGGCGAGACGCTGTTCGCGCCGAACCAGGTGCTGCGCCACTTCGCCGGCCTCACCGGCCCGAAGCGGCTGGACCTGTCGATCGGCGACCACGCCACCGCGCACGCCACCGGCGTCTTCGGTATCCCGAGCCGCACCTGGGACGACGCCCACCGCTGGTTCGACCACTACCTGACCGGCCGGGACAACGGCATCGACCGCGAGCCGCCGATCGCGGCCGAGGTCGCCTGGTCGCGCAAGGTCGAGCGCTACCGGGACGTCGCGTCGATGACCGGGCGCACCGAGCGGCTCGGCCTCGCCGGCGACGGCACGCTCGGCGCGGTGGCCCCGGCGGGCTGGAACCGGGCGCTGCCCGCCGGCAAGGACAGCGCCGCGACCGCCGGCATCGTCATCGTCAGCGGCGGCCTGCAGACCTTCGGCATCCCCAACACCCTCGACACCGGCCGGATCGACCGGCGCGTGGCGGGCGTGTGGAGCACCCCGGTGCTGAAGGCGGGCAAGCGGCTGCGCGGTATTCCCAGGCTCGACCTGACCGTCACCGCCTCCGCCAGGACCGGCACGCTGGTGTCGTACCTGTACGACGTCGACGCCAAGGGCAAGGGCCGTCTGATCACCCACGAGGCCACCACGCTGCTGCGCGCCGTCCCCGGCAGGGCGCAGCGGGTGCCGGTGCGGCTCCAGGCGACCTCGTTCGACGTGCCCGCCGGGCACCGGCTGATGCTCGTCGTCGACACCAAGGACCCGCTGTACGGCGACGCCGATGTCGCCGGTTCGACGATCACCGTTCAGGCGCCGTCGGCCTTGGACCTGCCGCTCGGCTGAACGGTTCCGTCGCCACGATGTGATCCGCCCCACGGAACGGCCGCCGCAAGCGGCCAGTCTGATCGTTCTCTGGTGAAATGCAGTGCTTGCAGCACTATGGTGCGCTTCGCGTTGTTGTCGCCGGTCGGTCGGACGTGACCCCCGGGGCCGGGGCGAAGGGGGACGGGGATGGGTGTGCGAGGTCTGCTGCGGCGGGACCGGCTGTCCGGGCAGATCACCATCGGGCTGGTCGGCGTGCTGCTGGTGTCGGCGCTGGTCTACGGCGTCGGCATGGCGAGCGCCACCTACCGGGTGTCCGACGTCGGCGCGTGGCTGAGCGCCACCGCCCGCGGCATGGTGGTGCACGCCAACGGGCTCGCCGGGCGGGTCGACGGCAAGACGAGCGTGCCGCAGAGCCGCGGGCACCGCATCAAGATCGTGCAGAACGGCCGCGACGTGCTGCTCGTCGACGAGGCCACCGGCGTCGTCAGCCGCATCGACCCCGCGCAACTGCAGGTCGAGCAGACCCGCCGGCTCGGCGTCGGCCTGCAGGTGGTGCTCGGCGCGGGCACCGCCTACGCGGTGGACCGCCGCGGCGGCACGGTCCAGCGCATCGACCCGGTCTCCCTCGCCGGCGTCGGCGCGCCCGTCACGCTCGCCCCGCCGCTGGACCGGGCCGGGCTGGACGCCCGGGGCACGCTGTGGGTGCCGGTCCCGGCGTCCGGGCAGCTGGTCCCGGTGAGCAACGGCGCCAAGGGGCGGCCGGTCCAGGTCGGCGGCGGGGGCGGCGGCCTGCAGCTGTCGATCGTGGCGGGCACCCCGGTCGCGGTCGACCCGGCCGCCGCCGTCGCGACGATCATCAGGCCGGGCGGCGTGCAGAAGGTGGCGCTGCCCCCGGCGATCCGCGACGCGGGCCCCGGCGGGGTGCGGCTGCCCGCGGCCGCCGAGAGCCTGACCGTCCCGCTGCTCGGCGCGCGCGACTCGCTGACCCTGCTGGACACCGGCACCGGCGCGGTCACCTCGGTCGGCCTGCGGATGCCCCGGCACCGCTTCGGCGAGCCGCAGGTCCTCGGCCCGAAGGTCTACATCCCCGACGAGACGGCCGGGTCGCTGATCGTCTACAACTACGCGACCCGGCGGGCCGAGCAGCAGGTGCCGGTGTCGGGACGTCCCGGGCCGCTCGACGTGTTCGTCAAGGACGGCCTGCTGTGGGCCAACGACCCGGGCGGCGAGGCGGCGGTCTCGCTGGACTCGTCCGGGGCCGCCAAGCACATCCGCAAATACGAGGACAAGGTGGCGGGCGGCACCCGCAAGCAGCTCCCGAACCCCGAGACGGGACGCACCGGCGGCACGTCCCCCGACGACCGGAGGAAGGGCGGCGACCGCCGCCGCAGGCGGGACGGGCTGCCGTCCGCCGCGAGCTCGGTGGTCGCCCGGGGCGAGAACAACACGATCACGGTGACGTTCCAGCCGTCGGTGCCCGGGAAGGTGCAGCCGGCGGGCTACGTCCTGCAGACGGCGGACGGCGCGGCCGTCGGCAACGCCGCGCCGGGCGAGGTGAAGCCGGGCCAGGAGTACAAGTTCACGGTCTCGGGGCTGGAGTGCAGCAAGGTGTACTCCTACCGGGTCGTCGTCCGCTACCAGGACCCGAGGACCCGCCGGATGAAGAACGGGCCGCCGTCCGACGCGGCCAACGCCACGGCCTGCGAGCTACCGGGCGCGCCCAAGAACGTCGCCGCGAGCGGTGCCGGCGGCAAGGTCACCGTCACCTTCGAGGAGGGCGACAACCCGCAGGTGGTGCAGCAGTACCTCCTCACCGACGGCAGCGGCAAGGCGGTCGCCGGGGTGGCCCCGCTTCCCCGGGACGGCGCGAAGCAGTTCGTCGTCACGGGCCTCAAGTGCACGACCACGGAGTACACCTTCGGGGTCACCGCGCTCTACCAGGACGGCGGGGCGACGAAGAAGGCGCCGTCGGGGAACTTCGCCAACGCCCGGCCCTGCATAGCGCCCGGCCCACCGGGCAACGTCACGGCCGATCCCGCCAACCACGGCGGGACGATCACCTGGACCAAGAGCACGGGTGACGGCATCTCCTACCACGTGTCGTGGGAGGTCGGGACGGACGACGTCAAGACCCTGTCCTACTCGCTCAACAAGCTCACCAACGGCAGGACCTACCAGATCCGTGTCTCGGCGCAGAACGGCGCGGGCTCCCAGTCCGCCGGTACGGTCCTGAACCTCGACCCGGCCCTGCACGCCGTGAACTACAACGGCCACAACAACAACAGCACCAGCACGTTCCTGCACACCGCGGCGGGGCTGAACACGCCGCGATCCGGGTCGTTCCCGAAGGGATTCACCGGCCAGGTGAAAGTGATCTGCCAGGTGACGAACGACATGGTCACCGACGCCAACGACCCGAACCTGAAGAGCAATGTCTGGGACCAGATCGAGTACAACGGCGGCCGTCACTGGGTCAGCGACCTCTATGTGACGACGCCGGGCTCCAACTCAGGCCAGTTGTCCGAATCCAAGGTCTGGGGATGCCAGTGACCGAGAACCGCCCCCTGCCGGACGCCGACGCCATCGCGGCCCGTTTCGCGCAGCTGTTCGGCGTGCTCGCGCAGAACATCGAGCAGGTCGTCCGCGGCAAGCGCGAGAAGGTCGAGCTGGCGCTGGTCTGCCTGCTCGCCGAGGGACACCTGCTGGTGGAGGACGTGCCCGGCGTCGGCAAGACGACGCTCGCGCGCGCCATCGCCGCGTCGGTGGACGCCAAGTGGACCCGGGTGCAGTTCACCCCGGACCTGCTGCCGAGCGACATCACCGGGGTGTCGATCTTCAACCAGGCGCAGCAGACCTTCGACTTCCACGCCGGGCCGATCTTCGCGAACCTGGTGGTGGCCGACGAGATCAACCGCGGCTCGCCGAAGACCCAGTCGGCGCTGCTGGAGGTCATGGAGGAGCGGCGGGTCACCGTGGAGGGCGTGCCGCACCCGGTGCCGCGCCCCTTCCTGGTGATCGCGACGCAGAACCCGGTCGACATGGACGGCACCTACCCGCTGCCCGAGGCGCAGCTGGACCGGTTCCTGATGCGGATCTCGATGGGCTACCCCGACCATCGCGCCGAGGTGGCGGTGCTGGCCGGCGCGCCGACCGGGGCGGCGCTGGACCGGATGCCGCCGGTGGCCTCCCGCGACGACGTCGCCCGCATGATCGAGTTCGCCGGGCGGCTGCACGTGGCGCCGCCGCTGTACGACTACGTGGTGCGCGTCGTCGCCGCCACCCGCGACCACCGGGACCTGCGGCTCGGCGCGAGCCCGCGGGCGAGCCTGGCGCTGCTGCGGGCGGGCCGGGTGCGCGCGGCGGCCGCGGGCCGGGCCTACCTGGTGCCCGAGGACGTCAAGGCCCTGGCGGTCCCGGTGATCGCGCACCGGCTGATCGTCACGCCGGAGGCCGAGCTGCGCGGCCGCACCGGCGCCGACGTGGTCGCCGAGGTGCTGGCCGCGGTGCCGACGCCGCAGGCGGCCGGGGTCTAGCCGATGCCGACGCCGCTGGGCCGGGGGATCGCGGCCGCGTCCGTGGTGTTGTACGCGCTCGGCTGGTGGCTCGGCTATCCCGAGCCCGCGATGCTGGCGGTCGCCGGGCTGCTCGCGGTCGTCGCCGCGCTGCTGTGGACGCTGCCCGCGCCCCGGCTGGAGATCCGCCGGGAGATCGCGCCGCGCAAGGTGGCGCGGGGCGAGCCCGCCGCCGGGGTGCTGCACGTCGTCAACGCCGGGCGCGGCCTGCGCGGCGGCCTGGTCGCGCACGACGCCGCCGGGCCGGAGACCGTGGCGGTGCGGGTCCCGCGGCTGCGCGCGGGCGGCCGCCGGACCGTCAGCTACCGGCTGCCGACCGGGCGGCGCGGGGAGATCGCGGTCGGGCCGCTGCGGCTGGTGCGCGCCGACCCGCTCGGGCTGGCGCGCCGCGTCCGCGCGTACGGCGCGCCGCAGACGCTGCTGGTGCGGCCCCGCACCGTCGCGCTGTCGGTGCTGCCGTCGGGCCGCGCGCACCACCTGGAGGGGCCGACCAGCGACCGGTCGCCGGCGGGCACCGCGACGTTCCACGCGCTGCGCGAGTACGTGATCGGCGACGAGCTGCGGCACATCCACTGGAAGTCGTCCGCGCGGACCGGGACGCTGATGGTCCGCCGGCTGGTGGACGCGAGCCTGCCGACCACCACGGTGCTGCTGGAGGCGCGCCCGGACGCCTGGCGCGACCCCGACGACTTCGAGCTGGCCGTCGACGCCGCCGCGTCGGTCGCGGTCGCCGCCGCCCGCGCCTCCTTCCCGGTCCGGGTGCTGACCGGGACGGGCGAGGTCGCGGCGACCCGGGGCGGCCCCGAGGACGCCGAGGTGCTGCTGGACCGCCTCACCCGGGTCGGCCGCGAGCCGGGACCGGCGTCGCTGCTCGACGCGCTGCGCCGGGTGCGGCCCGGCGGCTCGCTGGTGGTGATCCTGCAGGACGGCGCCGAGTCCGGCCGCGTCGCCGCCGTGCGCGCCCGGTTCGACCGGGTCGTGGTGGTCCGGGTCCGTCCGGACGGTCCCGCGCCGGCGCCGCCCGGCGTGCCGGTCGCCGAGATCGCCGACCTGGAGGAGCTCGCCGCCGCCTGGCCGCTGCTGGGGCGGGGCCGGTGAACCGGAGGCTGCTCGCGCTGCCGGTGACCGCGTGCCTGGCGGCCGTCGCCGGGCTGGCCTTCCACCGGGTGTTCGGGTTCGGGCCCGTGGTGCCGGTGGCGGTCGTCGCCGCGCTCGTGCCGACCGCGCTCGCGGCGCTGCTGTCGGGCGTCCGTCCGTGGCCGCTGTGGGTCTCGGCCGTGGCGACCGTCCCGGCGTGGCTGGCGACGGCCGCCGCGACGGTGCTGCGGCCGACGCTCGGGGACGGCTCGTTCACCCGCACGCTGCGCGAAGGCGTGCTCGGCTCGTGGAAATCGATCCTGACCACGCTGCTGCCCGCGCCGGCCGAGCCCGCCCTGCTGCTGCTGGTGCACCTGGTGGTGTGGCTCGCGGCGTTCGCAGGCGCTGAACTTGCGCTGCGGACCCGGTTGCGCGCGTTGCCGGGGGTTCCGGCGCTCGCGGCGTTCGCGGTCGCGTTGCTGCTCGGCGTGGACGGCTCCGGCTCCAACCTCGGTCTCGCCGCCGCGACCGTCGTGCTGCTGGCGGTGCTGATGCTGCTGCGCTCGGCCCCTGATGAGGAGGGACGCGGGTGGCGGACGATCCTGGCCGGTCTGCCCGCCGCCGCCGCACTCGGCGCGCTGGCGCTGGCCGTCGGGCCGTTCGTGCCTGTCGGGGCCGAGCCCTACAACCCGCGTGAGCAGGTACAGGCGCCGCCGCCGCAGACCCGCGACAGTGTCAGCCCGCTGGACCGCGTCGGCGGCTGGCTGCTCAGCCCCGACCAGGTGCTGTTCACCGTCCGGGCGGCGCGCCGCGAGGAGTGGCGCCTGGCCGTCCTGGACCGGTTCGACGGCGTGACCTGGACCTCCGGCGCCCGCTTCGTGCCGACCGGCAGCCGGGTGCCGCCGTCCCCGGACGAGGTGGACCGCAGCGCGCTGCCCCAGACGATCACCGTCCGGGGGCTGCCCGGCGTCTGGGCGCCCGCCGCCGACCGGCCCCGCCGCGTCGACGGCCTCGGCGTCGTGGTCGACCCCGGCAGCGGTGTCCTCGCCGCCGTCCGGCCGCTGCAGCCCGGCCAGACCTACCGGGTGGAGTCGCAGACGCCGAAGTGGGACGTGGAGGATCTGGAGTCGGCGAGCATCGCCGACGACGCCGAGGCCCGTGCCGCCCTGCAACTGCCGTGGGGGCCGGGCGCGACGAAGGAGCCCGTGCAGATCGCCGAGTTCCGGCGGTTCGCCAAGCAGGCCACCGCCGACGCGGACTCGCCCGTCCAGCGGGCCGCGATGCTCGCCGCCCGCCTGCGCGCACATGCCCGGTACTCGGTGACGGCGCCGCCCGGCCACGGCTACCGGCAGCTCGACTACTTCCTCGGCGAGGGCAGGAACGGGACGCCCGAGCACTTCGCCACCGCCTACGCGGTGCTCGCCCGCACCATCGGCCTGCCGACCCGCATCAAGGTCGGGTTCAGCGGCGGGCACCGAGTGGGGGACGTCCTGGAGGTGCGGTCGGGCGATGTGATGGTGTGGCCGGAGGTCAAGTTCGACGGGATCGGCTGGATGCCGTTCAACCCGACCCCCGACCGTCCCGGCAAGGCCGAGCAGGACGACTCGGTCGCGGAGGGGGAGTCGCGCAAGCTCGAGCAGGCGCAGCAGAACGCCGCCGAGAAGAAGCGCGCCGGCGACGGGCCGAACGACCAGACCCCGCCGCCCGCCGCGAAGCCGCACCACGAGGAGGGGGACCCGCTGCCCTGGTGGGCGTACGCGCTCGCGGCGGTCGCCGTCCTGATCGCCGGCTACCTGGGCGCGGCGCTGACCGCCCCGGCGCTGCGCCGCCGCCGCAGGCGCGCCGGGACGCCCGCGGCCCGCATCGTGGGCGCCTGGCAGCAGGCGCTGGAGCATCTCGCCGACGTCGGGCTCGGCACCGCCCGCACCCTCACCGCGCACGAGGTCGCCCGGTTCGGGGCACGGCACGTCGGCGACGACTCCCTGGCCCATCTGCGCCCGCTCGCCGACCTGGTCGACCGGACGCGGTTCGCGCAGGCCGAGGCCGACCCGCGCGCCGCCGACCGGGCCTGGGAGCACAGCGACGGGCTCGGCCGCCTCGTCACCGCCAAGGCCGGCCGGCTGCGGCGGCTGCGGCGCCGCCTGCACCCGCGGTCGCTGCGCCCGCGCCCGGAGCCGCTACACGGTGGCCGGGCAGAACGATGAGCGCAGCTCGGCGACGGGCCAGCCGAGCGTGTCCGCCCCGGCCAGGTAGGCGCTCTGCAGGAAGCCCAGCACCGTCGCCCGGGGGTCGGCGGACGCGCGGACGTCGTCCCAGCCCAGCCGGGCCTGGTGCGTCGCCCCGGCGGGCACCCAGCGGGCGGTGTCCGGGCGCAGCGGCCGGGCGGTCAGGTCGCCCGGCTCGGGGTGGGCGTAGGAGTAGAACGCCGGGCCGGGCGTCTCGGGGTCGCCCGGCCACCAGCCGAAGCTGATCACCTCGTGGCTGTAGGCCTCGCCCGCCACCCGCCCCGCGCCCTCGGGCACCGGCGCGGGCCGCCCCGAGAAGCGGGCGGTGGCGAGGTCGAAGCTGTGCCAGAACAGCTGGACCGGGCTCGCCTTGCCGCAGAACCAGCCCTGGAAACCGGTGAGGACCTCGTCGGTCCACGCCAGCGCCTGCTGGAACCGGGCCGCCGCGGCGGGGTCGTAGCAGGCGTGCTCGGTGTCGTCGGCGAACGGCGTGGTCATCGGCACCCCGTACGGCTCGGCCTTGATCGTGATGTGCACGCCGAGCCCGCGCAGCAGCGACATCAGCTCGTAGTAGAGCGCCGCGACCGACAGGCCCGGGCGGAGCGGGATGGCCTCCTCCAGGCCGGGGGTGTTCACGATCAGCAGGTGCCGGACCAGGTCGAAGGAGATGCGGAAGCGCACCCCGCCGTGCGCCATCGGGCCGGTGGCGTAGCCGCGTTCGTCCACCCGCAGCGTCGTGTGCCACCAGTGGTTGCGCGGCGGCGCCGACGCGAGCTGGATCTTCCCCACGATCTGCGTCCACAGATGCAGGGTGTCCCGGGTCCGCTCCCAGGCCGGCAGGGGCAGGGCGGGCAGCACGTCGCTCATGTCCGCCTTCTACCCGCCCGACGTGCGAATTTTGCCCGGTTGCCCAGGTGCGGGCATTTCTTGGCGCGCGCTTGCTTCTGGTGATAAGGGCGCTTGTCCGTCTGATCGCTAATAGGGTCTTTGTCCTGTGGCTCCTCCCTCCTCCCCTCCGCCCCGGCTGGCCTGGCTGGACGCCCTGCGCGGCGTCGCGGCGCTCGTCGTGGCCTTCCACCACGGCTCCTACCACTACCTGCCGGGGCTGCGCCGGGCCCTGCTTCCCCACGTGAACCTCGGCGCCTGGGGCGTGCTGGTGTTCTTCCTGGTCAGCGGGTACATCGTGCCCGCGTCGCTGGAGCGCACCGGCTCGGTGCGGCGGTTCTGGATCAGCCGGGTGCACCGCATCCACCCGCTGCTGGTGTTCGCCCTCGCCGTCGTCCTGCTGGTCGCCGCGCTCGGCGGCAGGCCGCTCGCGGGGAACCCGCGCACCGGGACCGGCGTGGCGGTCGACGTGCTGGCGCACCTGACGATGGTGCAGGACCTGCTGGGCGTGCCGAACGCGGTCAACGTGCTGTGGACGCTGTCGTACGAGATGGTGTTCTACCTGCTGGTCGTGGCGCTGTTCGCGGCCGGGCTGCACCGCCGGTCGGCCGGCGTCGCGATGACGCTCGCCGTCGCCGCCGCCGCGCTGGCGGCGATCCTGCCGGTCGCCGCGCTGTCGCGGGGCCTCGGCGTGCGGCCCGTCGTCGTGGCGGCGGCCGTCCTGCTGGCCGCCGCGATCGGGCTGGGCTGCTCGGCCCGTCCCGCCCTCGTCCGGGCCGGGGCGCTGCTCGGCGGCCTGCTCGGCGCCGTGCTGGTGCTGGGCAACTCCCGGATCGACCCGTGGCAGGGGCTGATCGTGCTGGCCGTGATGTTCCTCGGCACCGCGATCCACCGCGCCGACCACGGGCAGGGCACCTGGCGCGGCGTCCTCGCCGCCGGGGCCGTGGTGGCCGGCGTCGCGGCCGGGCTCGGCGCCTGGCGGCAGGTGAACATGATCGACGCCGAGAGCGACGGCGCCTGGCCCCTCACGCTGGTGCTGGCCATGGCGTTCTTCGCCGCCGTCCGGGCGCTGCGGCACCGCCGGATGCCGCGCGCGCTGACCTGGTTCGGCGTGGTCAGCTACTCGGTCTACCTGCTGCACCCGCTGCTGCTGATCATCGCGGACGCGCTGTTCGGCCGGCCCGGCCGCGACGTCCCGCTGTACATGGCCGCCTTCCTGGCGGCGCTCCTGGCGGTGTGCGCCGTCAGCCACCGGCTGGTGGAGCGGCCGATGCAGCGTCTCGGCGGCCGGGTCGCCCGCCGCTACGCGCCCGCCGGGCGGCCGGAACCGGACCCCGCGCCCGTGCCGCTCACTTCCGCGCCCGGGCGCGGTTGACGCACGCCGGCGCCGACCACGCCACGTCGGCGGCCCGGCCCTGGTTCACCCGCAGCAGCGCGCCGACCCGGAAGCAGTAGCCGTGCCCGGCGCGCAGGCCGGTGACGGTCACCGTCTGCACGCCGTTGCCCGCCGTGACGACCGGGGTGCCGTCGGCGGGCTTCTTCTGCACCAGGATCGCCAGCTGCCGGGCGGCCGGGGGCAGCCGCCAGCGCAGCTCGGCGACCGTGCCGACCGCCCGGGCGGTGACGGCCCGCGGCCGGGCCGCCTCGTACTGGGCCTTGGCGATCGGCTCGGGCGCGGCACCCGGCGGGGCGGCGGACGCCAGGGGCGTCGCGGGGCCCTGGCCGCGGGGCGCGGGCGGCGGCTTGCCGTCGCCGCCCGACAGCGCGAGCGCGCCGATTCCGAGGCCGGCGCCGCCGAGCAGCGCGACGGCCGCCGCGATAACCAGGCCGCGGCGCGGGCCGTCCGGACCGGCTGGCTGCGGCCCGGTATGGCCCGGCGGCGGCCAGTTCGGCCCGGGGCCGGTGGTCGCCTGGGGCGGGGACTCGCGGGTCGGCGCCCAGCCGGGGACCGGCGGCGGCGCGGGATGGGCGGCCGGGGACGCGGCGGGCTGCGGGACGGCGGGCTGCGGCGTGACGGGCTGCGGGACGGGAGCCGCCCCGGCGCCGCTGTAGGCCAGGTCGGTGACGGGCAGGCCGAGCTCGCCCTGGAGGCGCTGCAGGGCGAGCGCGAACTCCACCGCCGTGGCGTAGCGCTGCTCGGGCGCCTTGGCCATCGCGCGGGCGATCACGTCGTACACCGCCGGCGGCACGTCGGCGCGCCCGAACGGCGGCGGCGGCGCGTTCAGCACCCGCACCGCGAGCTGCGCGATGCCCTCGCCGGCCCCGCCCTGGAAGGCCGGCCGCCCGGCGAGGAACTGGTAGAGGGTGGAGCCGAGCGAGTAGACGTCGGCGCGGGCGTCGGGCGTGCGGCCCTCCAGCACCTCCGGCGCGGCGTGGTAGGGCGTGAACGCCTGGGTGTGGCCGCCGTCGAAGGAGTCGACCAGCCGGGCGATGCCGAAGTCAGCGAGCGCCGGCTCGCCGTAGCGCGACAGCAGGATGTTCTGCGGCTTGACGTCGCGGTGCAGCACGTCGATCTCGTGGGTGGCGGCGAGCGCGCCCGCCAGCTTCACCCCGGCGCGCAGCGCCTCGGCGACCGGCAGCGGCCCCTCGCGCTGGAGGCGGTCGGCGAGCGAGCCGTGCTCGAAGAACTCCATCGCGATGTAGGGCCGGCCCGCGCGGGTGGTGCCGGTGTCCAGCACCGTGACCACGTTGGGGTGCCCCGACAGCCGCCCGGTGATCTTGCATTCGCGCTGGAAGCGGCGCAGCACCGCGTCGTCCACGGCGGCGACCGACAGCACCTTCAGCGCGACCGTGCGGTCCAGCCGCTCCTGGCGGGCCCGGTAGACGACGCTGAACCCGCCCTCGCCGATCTGGTCGAGCACGTGGTAGCCGGGGACGTCCTCACTCATCGGTCGGCGTGGTCCTTTGCGGCAGGCGGCGGGCGAACGTCCGACGTCGCGTGGCCGGGAGCGGTTCCCCAGGGGGGACGACAGCCTAGTACGGGGAGATGAAGGACGATCCGCCCCCATTAGTCGTTAGGTATTGAACTACGGGTGCCGGGCGTGGCACCCTGCGGGCAGCCCCGCACCGACCGCGCAAGGAGCCCACCGTGACGGCAGCGGCCCCGCCCACCGGCGGCGACGACCCCTGGCACCAGGTCTACGACGCGCTGGACACCGAGCACGACTACGAGATCACCGAGATCGACGGCGCCCTGCCCGAGGGCCTCACCGGCACCCTGTACCGCAACGGCCCGGGCCGCTGGCAGGTCGGCGAGAGCCTGCTGGACCACATCTTCGACGGCGACGGCATGCTGTCGCTGTTCTCGTTCGCGGACGGCCGCGCCCGCTACCGCAACCGGTACGTGCGGACCCGGCACTACCGCCACGGGCAGCGCACGGGCCGCACCGGCCTGCGCGGCCTCGGCACGCAGCGGCCCGGCGGGATGCCCGGCAACATGCTGCGCCCGCCCGCCAACGTCGCCAACACCGGCGTCGTCCTGCACGCCGGGCAGCTCCTGGCCCTGTGGGAGGGCGGCCGCCCCTACCGCCTGGACCCCGACACGCTGGAGACGCTCGGCGAGCACTCCTTCGGCGGCCGGCTGAAGGTGATGTCGGCGTTCTCGGCGCACCCGTCGCGCTGCCCCGACACCGGCGAGCTGTTCAACTTCGGCATGGACTTCACCCGCGCCCGCAGCCTGCGCTGCTACCGGGTGGACCCGGGCGGCCGGCTGCACCACCTGCCGCGCGTCCCGCTGCCCTACACGCCGTGGAACCACGACTTCGCGCTCACCCGCCGCCACCTGGTGTTCGTCGTCAACCCGGTGATTCCCAAGGCCGCGCAGATCCTGCTCGGCACCGGCTCCATCGCCGACGGCCTGAGCTACGAGCCGCACCGGCCGACCTGCTTCGCCATCGTGCCGCGCTACGGCGGCAAAGCGCGGGTGATCGAGCACGAGGCGCTGCTGGGGTTCCACATCGTCAACGCCTTCGAGGACGGCGGCGACATCGTGGTGGAGTTCGTCCGGTTCGCCGACTGGGCGCAGGTCTCCACCGCCTTCCGCGACTTCCGCACCAGCGACTTCCCGTGGGGGTGCGGGCTGATGCGCTACCGCGTCACCCCGTCGGGGAAGGTCACCGGCGAGGAGCTGTGCAGCGGGCCGATGGAGCTGCCGCACGCCGACGTCCGCCGGGCCGGCCGCCCGCACCGGCACACCTACTTCGCCGGCCGCACGGGGACCGGCATCGGTATCCAGCGCTTCGACCACGCGACGGGGGAGCGCGCCGCGCACGAGCTGCCGCCCGGCCACGGCTTCGGCGAGCCGGTCTTCGTGCCGCGCGCGCCGGGCGCCCCCGAGGGCGACGGCTGGCTGCTCACCCTCGCCTACGACCCCGCCGCGCACCGCTCGCGGCTGCTGGTGCTGGACGCCCGGGACGTGGCCGCCGACCCCGTCGCCACCCTGCACCTGCGGCACCACATTCCCATGGGATTCCATGGTGCGTTCACCGAAAGGGTCGCGCGGCCGCCAGCCACATAAAGCAAAAAACGGAAATGTCGGCCACTGCGCTTAATCCTTCGTTCAATTCGGCGCAGGTCGCCGCCCATCGCTTTAATCTCGGGTCCGCAATCAGACCCGGCAGGTTAGAGGAGTGGGCACGATGCCCGAACAGGTCACGACGGAGCCCGTGGCGGAGGCGCGTTACTGCGACCTCGTCTGGCTGGCGTATCTCGTCCTCCCGGGCAACGGGAAGCGCGTGTACCGGCTGGCGATCGCCCGGCGCATCGCCGACGGCGTCACCGCGCGCCGGTCCGGCGGCCCCGGCCGCCGCCGCACCCGGGTGCTGCGCAAGGCGATGCAGCCGTCCCGGCGGCTGCAGATCGGCCTCGGCCCGTGGCTGCGCGCGCTGCCGGCCCGGCTGCCCGACCAGGAGCTGACCGCCGCGCTGGCGCAGCTGGACCCGCAGGTGCGGGCCGCCTACGTGCTGCTGCGCATCATCGGGGAGTCGCGCTACCAGGTCCGCGACCAGCTCGCCGAGGCCGGCGTGCGGCGGCCGTGGCCGGTGATCGAGGCCGCCGAGGCCCTCCCGGTCATCGACACCGGCCGGCTGGAGCCGTTCGAGCCGGGCCGGATGCGGCCCGTCCGGCGCCGCTCGCCGATCCCGGTCGCCGCCGCCGGCGTGCTGACCGCGGGCCTGGTCGGCGCGCTGATCGTCACCGAGACCGACGGCTCGTTCCTCGGCGGCCGCACCGCGGCGGCCGGCCCGCGCCTGGACATGGCCGCGCCGGGCGCCTGGCGGTCGGGCGGGCGCGGCCTGGACGACTGGCCGGCGCGCGGCGACCTGGTCACCGACCGCGCCTTCACCCGCCGCGCCCTGCAGGCCTGGGCGTCCGCCGCCGGGACGCGGCGCCCCGGCCGGGCCGACCGCGCGCAGCTGCTGTTCGCGGGCCACGTCGACGGCACGCCCGTCGCGGTGCTGCGCAACGGCGACCGGATCGCCCGCTACAGCGGCGCCTCCGGCGCGCTGGAGGCCGCCGACGCGGGCGACGACGCCGCTGCGCCGGTCGCGCTCGGCGGCGACCACTACCTGCTCGCGCCCTGGGACACCGCCGCCGCGCTGCCCGGCGGGCGCGGGCTGCGGGTCTCGGACGGGATGACCGAGCCGGTCCCGCTCCGCAGCCGCTGCGGGCGCGGCCCGCTGATGGACGTCAAGAGCCCCGGCGGCACCCGGACCGTGGGCGCCCTCGGCGGCCCGCGCCCGGCCGTGCTCGGCTACCGCCCGCCCGGCCGCCGCGCCGCCGCCGCGGAGGTCCGCCCCGCCCGGCTGTCCTCCGCCGGGCGGCGGCTGTGGGGCCGGCTCGCCTGCGCCCTGCCGCAGGCCGCCCGGCCCGCCACCGAGGCCGTGGCCGCGGAGTTCTGGACGGGCACGCTGCCGCACGGCGGCCGGGCCGCGCGCTGGATCTGCACCCGCACCACGTTCCCGGGCGGCGGTGCGACGGGGGAGTCGGCGCTGCTCACCGGCCGGGACGCCTACTCCACCGGCGGCTGCGACGAGCGGCGGCCCGTCGCGGGCACCTGGTGGCGGTCCCCGGCCGGGCGCTGGTACTACATCGCCGCCGCCGGGCGCGGGCTCGCCCCCGACGCCGAAGGGGTGCGTTCGCCGGAAGTGACCAAGCGGCTTTTGGTCGCCGAGGCGCCGGATCCGAAGGTCCGCCCGGAAAATCAGGTGCGCCTGACCGCCCATTCCGGCTGAGGAATACGAGGGGGCCGCCGAATGGCCGCCCCCGCCGCATGATCGCCATTCCGATAAAGATCTCTGTGGATCCGGGCCGGGGCGCGCTCGGTCCCGGCGCCCCAGGGGGCGGGCCCGGTCAGCGGCCGCTTACCCAGGTCGGGCACACTAGGGGGGCACCGAACCAGGTTCAGTCAGGTTGGCGAGAGGGGTCGCAGGTATGGGCAAGGGTCCGCTGTCGGGAGTACGGGTGATCGAGCTGGCCGGGATCGGGCCGGGCCCGTTCGCGGCGATGCTGCTGGCCGACCTCGGCGCCGACGTGATCCGGGTGGACCGCGCCTCGGCGGTGCGGGGCGCCGGCGCGACCGGCGGCACCGACTTCACCAACCGCGGCAAGCGGTCGATCGCGATCGACCTGAAGAGCGAGGCGGGCAGGGAGGTCGTGCTCCGCCTGGTGGAGAAGGCCGACGTCCTGCTGGAGGGCTTCCGGCCCGGGGTGACCGAGCGGCTCGGCATCGGCCCGGACGACTGCCTGGCCCGCAACCCCGGGATCGTCTACGGCCGGATGACCGGCTGGGGCCAGCAGGGGCCGCTCGCGCAGAGCGCCGGCCACGACGTCGGCTACATCGCGATCACCGGCGCGCTGCACGCCATCGGCCGCGCGGGCGGCCCGCCGCAGATCCCGATGAACCTGCTCGGCGACTTCGCCGGCGGCAGCATGTACCTGGTCGTCGGCGTGCTGGCGGCGCTGCTGGAGTCCAGGGCCGGCGGGCGCGGCCAGGTGGTCGACGCCGCGATCGTGGACGGCACCGCGCACCTGTCGACGTTCATCCACGCCTTCCTCGCGGGCGGCCTCTGGCAGGACGAGCGCGGCGTCAACATGCTCGACTCCGGCGCCCCCTGGTACGACGTGTACGAGACCGCCGACGGGCGGCACATGGCGGTCGGCGCGATCGAGCCGCAGTTCTACGCCGAGTTCCTGCGCCGGATCGGCCTGGACGGCGAGGAGTTGCCCTCCCAGCACGACCGCGCCCGCTGGCCCGAGCTGCACGAGCGCTTCGCCGCCGCGTTCAAGGCGAGGACGCGCGACGAGTGGACCGAGGTGTTCCTGCCGAGCGACGCCTGCGTCGCGCCGGTCCTGTCGCTGAAGGAGGCGGCCGAGCACCCCTTCAACACCGCGCGGGACGTCTTCGTCGAGCGCGGGGGGCACCGCCAGCCCGCCCCGGCGCCGCGCTTCTCCCGCACCCCCGGTGAGACCGACGGCGTCCCGGTCCTGCCGGGCGGGCAGAGCCGGGACGTGCTGACCGACCTCGGCTTCGACGACGCCGACGAGCTGCTCGCCGGCGGCGCGGTCGTCCAGGGCTAGCCCGCCACCGGGGCCTTCTCCCCGGCCGGTGTTCCGGCCGCCGCCGCCCGGCGCGGCGGCCGGGGCAGCACGGTGACCGCGACGACCACCGCCACCAGGAACAGCGCGCCACCGATGCCGAGGCTGAGCGCGTAGCCGTCGTTCAGCGCCGCCGCCGAACCGCCCGCGCCGGTGCGCCCGGCGGCGACGGTCGCCAGGCCCGCGATCCCGACGGCCCCGCCGAGCTGCCGCGCGCTGCTCAGCACGCCCGACGCCATGCCCGCCTCGTGCGGGGCGACGCCGGTCGTCGCGGCCGCCGCGAGCGGGGCGAGGCAGAGGCCGATGCCGACGCTGCCGACCAGGGACGGGCCGAGCACGTCGGTGAGGAACCCGCCGTCCGGGCTGATCAGCGCGAACCAGCCGAGGCCCGCCGCCGCCAGCAGGCCGCCCGGCAGGAGCGCGGCGCGCGGGCCCCGGGCCGAGACGATCCGGGTGGCGAGGACGCTGCCCGCCACCACGCCCGCCGAGAACGGCAGGAACGCCGCGCCCGTGGCGGCGGCGCCCATGTGCAGCACCTGCTGCATGTACAGGGACACGAAGTAGAAGGCCGCGAACTGCCCGGCGGCCGCCAGGAAGACGAACACGTTCGCCCCCGCGACCCAGCGGCTGCGCAGCAGCCCGAGCCGTACCAGCGGCGCCTTCGCGCGCCGCTCGACGAGGACGAAGGCCGCCAGCAGGACGGCGGCGGCCGCGAGCGTGCCGAGGGTGGCGCCCGACGTCCAGCCGTACCGGTCGGTGCGCACGACGCCGAGGATGAGCAGCCCGGTCCCGGCGGTCGCGAGGACGGCGCCGGCCACGTCCAGCCGGGGCCGGGGGCCGGTGCGCGTGTCGGCGGGGACGCCGGCGGCGGCGAGCGCGAGCGCGGCCGCCGCGATCGGCAGGTTGACCAGCATCACCCAGCGCCAGCCGGCGTACTCCACCAGCAGCCCGCCCGCGAGGACGCCGAGCGCGCCGCCCGCCGCGTTCGCCGCGCTCCAGATCCCGAGCGCTCGCACCCGTGCCCGGCCCTCGAAGGTGACGGCGAGGGTGGCGAGCGCGGCGGGCGAGAACGCCGCCGCGGCCACGCCCTGCACGGCGCGGGCGGCGATGAGCTGGGCGGGGGACTGGGCGAGGCCGCCCGCCAGGGAGGCGAGGGCGAAGACGGCGAGGCCGCCGGTGAACAGGCGGCGGCGCCCGAACAGGTCGGCGGCGCGGCCGCCGAGCAGCAGCAGCCCGCCGAAGGCGAGCGCGTAGACGTGCACGACCCAGACGAGGTCGAGCGGGGCGAAGCCGAGGGCGGGGCGGATCGCGGGCAGGGCCACGTTCACCACGGACATGTCCAGGGCGGCCATGAACTGGGCCGCCGAGGCGGCCGCCAGCGCGGCCGACGATTTTTTGTACATGTAAGAAAAGTAGCGGCGCGGCACTTCGCTGTCGAGCCCCCTCCCGCCGGATGCGCGATGATGTGGGGCATGCCGAACCCGTCTTCGCAGCCCGGGCGCACCGGACGCCCGCCGAAGTTCTCCCGCGCCGAGATCCTGGCGGCGGCCCGGCGGGTGGTGGAGGCCGAGGGCGTGGAGCGGCTGACGATGCGCCGGCTCGCCCGGGAGGTCGGCAGCACCCCGATGGCGCTGTACCACCACGTCCGGGACAAGGAGGAGCTGCTCGTCCTGCTGCTGGACGACTACGCGGCGACCGCGGTCACCCGGCCGCCGCTGCCCGACGACCCGCGGGAGCGGATCGTCGTCGCCGCGACCGCGATGCACGACGCCGTGGCCGGCTGCGCGTGGGTCGTGGAGGCGCTCACCGCCGACGACGTGCTGGCCCGCTCGGCGCTCTGGTACACCGAGCAGATCGTGGACGCCGCCGTCGTGTGCGGCCTCACGCCCGAGCAGGCGGCGCACGCCTACCGGGCGATCTGGTACTACACGGTCGGCGAGGTCATCGTGCGGGCCGCCGCCGCGCGCCGCCGCGCGGACTCCGGCCGGCCGACCTACCGCGAGCGCGTCTTCGCGGAGATCGACCCGGCCGAGCTGCCCCGGCTCGCCTCGATGGCGGACCAATGGGGACCGGTCACCGCGGAAGGCACCTATGTCGAGGGTCTGCGCGCTCTGGTGAACGGACTGCTCGGGGGATTGTGACCTGGCTTACAAGCCGGGGCGGGCAAGTCGATGCCGGGCCGATAAGACGCGTGGTCGGTACGGGCTTACTTTGAGCACACCTCACGGAGCGGCGGACGGGTGACACCGGCCCGCCCCCCCGTCCCACCCCTACGGCGCTGACGCGCGGCCTCGGCGAGGCCGCGACGCGTGTTCGCCGTGCCCTCATGAAGGAGAGACCATGCGTCTCAGGCGACTTCGCTCCTGGGCCGTCATCGCCGCGGCACTGCCCGCCCTGATCGGGCTGACCGGCACCACCGCCCATGCCGAGACGGTCCCGGCCGGGGCCAACGACTGGAACTGCAGGCCCTCGTTCGCGCACCCGCGCCCGGTCGTCCTCGTCCACGGCACCTTCGAGAACATGGCCTTCAACTGGCAGAAGCTCTCGCCCGAGCTGAAGAAGGCCGGCTACTGCGTCTTCGCGCTGAACTACGGCGGCGCCAAGGACGCCCCGATCCAGGGCACCGGCGACATCCCGACGTCGGCGGGGGAGCTGTCGGCGTTCGTCGACAAGGTCCTCGCCGCCACCAAGACCGGCAAGGTCGACATCGTCGGGCACTCGCAGGGCGGCATGATGCCCCGCTACTACATGAAGTTCCTCGGCGGCGCGGCCAAGGTGAACAAGCTCGTCGGGATCGTGCCGTCCAACCACGGCACCACCGCGAGCGGCCTCGCCGCGCTCGGCAGCCTGCTCGGCATCACCCAGGCGGTGGTGCAAGCGGCGCCGGCGGCCGGGCAGCAGATCGTCGGCTCGGACTTCCTGAAGAAGCTGAACGCCGACGGCGACACCGTCCCCGGCCCGACCTACATCGTGCTCGCGACCAAGTACGACGAGGTCGTCACCCCCTACACCTCGGCGTTCCTGAACGGCTCCAACGCGCAGAACGTGCTGCTCCAGGACAAGTGCGCGGGCGACACCAACGCGCACGTCGGCATCGACTTCGACCCGGTCATGGTCAGGTTCGTGCTGAACTCGCTCGACATCTGGGGCCCGTACTGGCCCATCAACTGCGGCAGCCCGCTCTAACCGCCCGGGAGGGGGCGGCCCGCCCGCCCCCTCCGCCCGCCGCTACAGGCCGAGGCGCTTGGCGATGATCTCGTTCATGATCTCGTTGGTGCCGCCGCCGATGCCGAGGATGCGCGCGTCGCGGTAGTGGCGCTCGACCTCGGTCTCGCGCATGTAGCCCATCCCGCCGTGCAGCTGGACGGCCTCGTGCACCACGTGCTCGACCGCGTAGACCGCGGTGTTCTTGGCGTAGGCGGTCTCGGTCAGCACGTCCTCGCCCGCGATGTAGCGCTCGGCGACGGTGCGGGTGTAGGAGCGCGCGACGTCCACCTGCCGCGCCATCTCGGCGATCTTGTGGCGGACCAGCTGC
This sequence comes from Actinomadura macrotermitis, assembly GCF_009604375.1. Lineage (GTDB taxonomy): Bacteria > Actinomycetota > Actinomycetes > Streptosporangiales > Streptosporangiaceae > Spirillospora > Spirillospora macrotermitis. Next base: position 412,291 of record NZ_WEGH01000006.1, on the reverse strand, counting down.
CGCGACGACAGCGGCCGGCCGAACGTCTCGCGCTCGCGGACCCAGTCCAGGGTGAGGTCCAGGCAGCGCTGCGCCGTCGCGTACGCCTGGACGGCCAGCGACAGCCGCTCGGTGACGAAGTTCTGCACGATCTGCAGGAACCCGCTGTTCTCGGCGCCGACCAGGTTGGCCGCCGGGACGCGCACGTCGCTGAACGACAGCTCGGCGGTGTCGGAGCAGAGCCAGCCCATCTTGTCCAGCGCCCGCGACACCGTGAAGCCGGGCGTGCCCTTCTCCACCACCAGCAGCGAGATGCCGCCGAAGCCCGGTTCGCCGGTGCGCACGGCGGTGGTGACGAAGTCGGCGCGCACGCCCGAGGTGATGAACATCTTGGCGCCGTTGACGATGTAGGAGTCGCCGTCGCGCACCGCCGTGGTGCGGATGCCCGCCACGTCCGAGCCGGTGTCGGGCTCGGTGACGCCGAGCGCGCCGATCTTCTCGCCCGCCAGCGTCGGCCGCGCGAACCGCTCGACCAGCTCCTTGTCGCCCGCGGCGACCAGGTGCGGCAGCGCGATGCCGTGGGTGAACAGCGAGGCGACCACGCCGCCCGAGCCGCCCGCCTGGATCAGCTCCTCGGCGACGATCAGCGCGTCGATCGGGTCGCCGCCCGAGCCGCCGGCCTCCTCGGGGAAGCCGGCGCCGAGCAGGCCCGCCGCGGCGGCCTTGGCGTGCAGCTCGCGCGGCAGCTCCCCGGCGCGCTCCCACTCCGGCAGGAAGGGCACGATCTCCCGGGTGGTGAAGTCGCGCACCAGGGCGCGCAGCGCGGTGCGCTCGGGGGTGTTCCAAAGGCTCATCGCGGGCTCCTCGACGGGTCAGAACGAGATTCGGAATCTAACAGCTTCTGACCCGTCGGTCACCCGGCGCTTACCGCGCGGACCGGCTCACCGAGCACACGCCGTCCTCGCACGTCCGCTCCAGCCGCCCCCGGGACAGGGTCTCGGCCAGCCCCATGGCCCAGCACGTCGGGCAGCCGCGCAGCGCGACCAGGCCGAGGGGCGCCAGGACCAGGCTGACGACCCCGACGACCGGCAGGAGCGCGACCGCCCCGATCAGCGCGCCGAAGCCCACCGCGCCCCGGACCAGGTGCCGGGTCAGGGTGGCGCTCGCGTACGACTCAGCCATGGGACCCCTCCAGTGCCTCGTGGACGGCCGCCCGCGCCCGGTGCAGCCGCGACTTCATCGCGGGCAGGCTCAGCCCGAGCGCGGCGGCCGTCGTCCGCCCCGGGTACCCCTGCACGTCCCGCATGATCAGGACCTGCCGCTGGTCGGCGGGCAGCGCCGCGATCGCCGCCGCGACCCGCTCGGTCTCCAGCCGCCGGAGCACGTCCTCCTCCGCCGACGGCACGGGGGTGTGCACCGGCTCCGGGGGGTGCAGCGTCAGCCGCGCCCGCCGGACGCACTCGTTGCGCACGATCCGGAACATCCACGACGCCAGCGCGGCCGACGCCCGCAGCGTCCCGATCTTCCGGTACAGGATGATCAGCGCCTCCTGCGCCGCGTCCTCGGCGTCCTGCGGCGTCGCGCAGAGCGAGCGCGCGAACCGCTGCACGTGCGGGTGCGCGCCCGAGACCAGGGCGGTGATCGCCTCCAGGTCCCCCTGCTGCGCCCCGGCGATGAGCACGTCGCCGGGCCAGTCCCGCTCAGCCACGCGACCTGTCCCTCCGCCGCTTCAGGGTGATCGTGCACATGCAGACCAGAACCAACGCGCCCACCGCTATCGCCGCGATCGTCATGACAACCTCCATGGTCTCGCCCGGCGTGGCCGCCGGAACAGTCATAAGAGGCGTCCCGGTCCCGAAAGGATTCAGAACGCGATGACCGACCGGCCGCGCGCGGTCCCGTCCGCCATCGCGGCGAGCACGGCCGGCGCCTCGTCCAGGCCGATCGCGGTGACCTCGGGCACGATGCCATGGGCCGCCGCGAAGTCCAGGGTGTCGCGCAGGTCGTGCGGCGAGCCCGACGGCGACCCCATGATCCGGGCCCGGATGAGCACCAGGTCCTGCGGCGCGATCGTCAGGTCGCCGGCGCCGTAGCCGAGCATCTGCAGCGTCCCGTCCGGGCGCAGCCCGCCGAACGCGGCCTGCGCGGCGGAGGTGCTCGGCGCGGTGTTCATGATCAGGTCGGCGCCGCCCCAGCCGCGCAGTGCGGCGGCCGGGTCCTGCTCCTCGGTGGCGAAGAACGCCTCGGCGCCGAGCCGGCGCGCCTCCTCCTCGGCGCGCCGCGAGCGCGACACCACCGCGACCCGCGCCCCGATCGCGACGGCGAACCGCAGCGCCATCGTGCCGACGCCGCCGGTGCCGAGCACCGCGACCCGCGAGCCCGCCCCCGCGCCGCCCTGGCGCAGCCCGTTGAACGCGGTGATGCCCGCGCACATCAGCGGCGCCGCTGCGACCGGGTCCAGGCCCTCGGGGAGCGGGGTGACGAACCCGGCGCGGGCGACGAGGTACTCGGCGTACCCGCCGTCGACGGTGATGCCGGTGAACTGCCTGGTCCCGGTGCACAGCATCTGGTCGCCGCGCACGCAGTGGTCGCAGTGCCCGCAGGAGGAGTAAAGGAACTGCGCGCCGACGGGCGTGCCGACGGCGGGCCACTCCACGCCGGCGCCGAGCGCCGCGACGACGCCGCTCACCTCGTGGCCCGGCGTGACGGGGAAGCGGCCGAAGGGGTAGTGCCCGTGCAGCTGGTTGACCTCGGAGAAGCACATCCCGCAGGCGGTGACCTTGACCAGGACCTCGCCGGGGCCCGGCTCGGGCACCTCCCGCTCGACCAGGTCCAGGGGCTTGCCGGGGGCGTTCAGTACGGCGGCGCGCATGGCCCGCTCCTTCGTAATCATCGATACACACTGTCGTATATCGCCGATATAGCGACTGTAGCACCGTTCGCCCAAGAGCTGTAACATTGATTTCGTGACCACCAAGGACGCCGACACCCGGGACCGCATCCTGCGGGCCGCCGCCGATCTGCTCGCCGCCTCCGGGAGCGAGTCCGTGTCGACCCGCGCGGTCTGCGCCGCCGCCGGCGTCGGCGCGCCGGCGCTGTACCACCACTTCGGCGACAAGCAGGGCCTGCTGGACGCCGTCGCCGCGCTCGGATTCGAGCGGTACCTGGCGGACAAGCGCGCGCAGCCGCGCAGCGGCGACCCGGTCGAGGACCTGCGGCGCGGCTGGGACCTGCACGTGGAGTTCGGCCGTACCCACCCGGCCTTCTACGCCCTGATGTACGGCGGCGCGCGCAGGCCGCCGATCGCGGGGGAGGCGCACGAGATCCTGCTCGGCCTGGTCGGCCGCGTCGCGCGGGCGGGCCTGCTGCGCGTCCCGGTCGAGACGGCCGCCGCGATGATGCACGCCGCCGGCGTCGGCGTCACGCTCGCGGTCATCGCGGACCCGGACGGCGCCGGGGAGCTGTCGGAGCGCACCCGCGAGGCGGTCCTCGCCGCCCTCACCACCGGCGCCGCCGCGGACGGCGCGGGCGACGGGATCGCCGCGCGGGCGGTGGCGCTGCGCGCCGAGCTGGCCGCCGGGCCGCCCCCGGCGCTCAGCGCGCCCGAGGCGGCGCTGCTGGCCGAGTGGCTGGACCGGCTCGCCTGATATCGTCGCTATCAAGCAATCGCTTGGTTAGCGGGAGGCTCGCATGCGCCGTGGCATCTACCTGCTCGAAGAGGTGGAGTTCCACCCGATGAACTCCCGGCGGCCGCTGGAGTACCTGCGCTGGCTCACCGCCTACAAGCGGCAGGACGACGGGCGCGCCGCCGGCGCGCACGAGCTGACCGAGGGCATGTCGATCCGCTCCCGCGAGATCGACCTGGTCGGCGCCTTCTACGCCGTCGGCATCACCGGGCACCCGCAGTTCAAGGTGGTCACGCTGTGGGACTGCCACGGCGGCTGGGACGGCGGCTGGCGGCAGATGCTGGAGATCTACGACGACGTCCAGGCCAACCTGTTCCTGTCCGACATCGACGACCTGCGGCACGGCGCGTTCTCCCGCCCGCTCGGCGCCGCGCCCGGCTCCCCGGTCGTGGCGGACCTGCTCGCCGAGGGCTACGCGGCGCCGCTCTACCTGTTCGAGAGCGCCACGGTCCGGCCCGGCGCCGCGCTGGACTACCTGGAGGCCGTGCGCACCGAGCGGGCCCCCGTGCTGGCCGAACACGGCCACCGGCTCGTCGGCTCCTACGAGGTGCAGTTCTGCGACACCGAGGTCGTCACGCTGTGGGGGACCGGCATCGACGCGCACCTGGCCGTGCAGCGGGCCCGCGACGCCGCGCTCGGCCTGGACGACGAGGCCGCGCCCGACCACCGCCTGCTGACCTGGCGCAAGCGGGCCCGCGACTTCCTGGACGGCCCCTGGCGCGAGACCCTGCTCAGCCCCTACCCCGGCAGCAAGATGGCGCCTCGCTAGGAGCCGCCCTTGCGGAGTCTGCGCTGCTTGCGGGCCTTGCGCTTGGTGTCGACGCCGCCCCAGAACGCGAAGCCGGTGACGGTCACCTTCGGCGCGCCGGCGGCGCCCGGGCCGCTGGCGCGGTGCGGGAAGCCGCCCATGATGCCGATGCCCTTGACGTGCACGGTCATGTCGTCGGCGGCGATGATCTCGATGCCGCCCATGATGGCGAAGGCGCGGATGCGCACCTCGCCCCGCTGGAACCGGGCGTCCCGCAGGTCGATCTTGCCGCCGCCCCAGAACGAGAACGCGGTGAACGCCGGCGGCACCGACCACTCGCCCTGGCGGTGGAACTCGCCGAGCACGCCGACGCCGGTGGACCAGGACGGCAGGTCGCCGGCCGGGGCGCCGGGCGGCGGGACGTACGGCACGGCGTGCGCGGACCCGGTCGCCGGCAGGTCGCTGGTGATCGGCTCCAGTTCGGCGTAGGTCTTGGCCGCGTAGACCGCCTCCAGCCGCTCCTCCAGTTCGTCCAGATCGAGCCGGCCGTCGCCCGCGGCGTCCCGCAGGATCGCGGCGACCCGGTCGCGATCGGCGTCGGAGGCGCGCATTTCGGGCAGGTTCGTCATGGCCCGAGCCTAACCTTCCGACGGCGGCTCCAGGCGGATCACCACCGACTTGGACACCGGGGTGTTACTGACCTCGGCGGTGCTGTCGAGCGGCACCAGCACGTTGGTCTCGGGGAAGTACGCCGCCGCGCAGCCGCGTGCCGTCGGGTAGGCCACGACGCGGAAACCGGGCGCGCGGCGCTCGGTGCCGTCGGTCCACTCCGACACCAGGTCCACCATGGCCCCGTCGGCGATGTCCAGGCCGGCGAGGTCGCCGGGGTTGACGAACACGACGCGGCGGCCGGCCTTGATGCCGCGGTAGCGGTCGTCGAGCCCGTAGATCGTGGTGTTGTACTGGTCGTGGCTGCGCACGGTCTGCAGCAGCAGCCGTCCCGGCGGGACCCGCAGCACCTCCAGCGGGTTGACGGTGAGGTTGGCCTTGCCGGTGGCGGTGGGGAAGCGGCGCTCGTCGCGCGGCGCGTGCGGCAGGGTGAACCCGCCGGGCTCGCGGACGCGCGCGTTGTAGCCGGCGAAACCGGGCACGACCCGGGCGACGTGGTCGCGGACGACGTCGTAGTCGTCGGCCATCGCGGCCCAGTCGGTCTTGCTGCCGGGCAGCGTGGCGCGGGCGAGGTCGCAGACGATCGCGACCTCCGAGCGCAGGCTCGGGGCGGCGGGGGCGAGCCGGCCGCGCGAGGCGTGCACCATGCCCATCGAGTCCTCGACGGACACGAACTGCTCCCGCCCGGCGCGCACGTCGCGCTCGGTGCGGCCGAGCGTCGGCAGGATCAGGGCCTGCTCGCCGGTGACGGCGTGCGAACGGTTCAGCTTGGTCGACACCTGCACGGTGAGACGGCAGTTGCGCATCGCGGCCTCGGTGACGGCCGAGTCGGGAGTGGCGCGCACGAAGTTGCCGCCCATCGCGAAGAACACCTTGGCGGCGCCGTCGCGCATCGCGCGGATCGCGTCGACGGTGTCCAGGCCGTGCTCGCGCGGCGGCTCGAACCCGAACTCGGCGGCGAGCGCGTCCAGGAACGCCTGGGAGGGCTTCTCATAGATGCCCATCGTGCGGTCGCCCTGCACGTTGGAGTGGCCGCGCACCGGGCAGACGCCCGCGCCGGGACGGCCGATGTTGCCGCGCAGCAGCAGGAAGTTGACGACCTCGCGGATCGTGGCGACGGCGTTGCGGTGCTGGGTGAGGCCCATCGCCCAGCACACCACGATCTTCTCGGCGGCCAGCACGTCGCCGAGCGTGGCGGCGATCTCGCCCCGGGTGAGGCCGGTCGCCTCCAGCACCAGGTCCCAGTCCAGCGCGCGGACGTGCTCCTCGAACGCGGCGAATCCGGCGGTGTGCTCGTCCAGGAACCCGCGGTCGATCGCGCCGGGCGCGTCGGACTCCAGCAGCAGCCGGTTGAGGGCCTGGAACAGCGCGAGGTCGCCGTTCAGCCGGATCTGCAGGAACCGGTCGGCGAGGCCGGTGCCGTGCCCGATCACCCCGGACGGCTTCTGCGGGTTCTTGAACCGCATCAGCCCCGCCTCGGGCAGCGGGTTGACCGCGACGATCCGGGCGCCGGCCTTCTTGGCCTCCTCCAGCGCCGACAGCATGCGCGGGTGGTTGGTGCCGGGGTTCTGCCCCACCACGAAGATCAGGTCGGCCCGGTGCAGGTCCTCCAGCAGCACCGAGCCCTTGCCGATGCCGATGGTCTCGGTCAGCGCCGACCCCGACGACTCGTGGCACATGTTGCTGCAGTCGGGCAGGTTGTTGGTGCCGAACTCGCGGACGAACAGCTGGTAGGCGAACGCGGCCTCGTTGCTGGTGCGGCCCGAGGTGTAGAAGACGGCCTCGTCGGGGGAGTCCAGCCGGTTCAGCTCGGCCGCGACCAGGCCGAGCGCCTCGTCCCACGACACCGGCTCGTAGTGGCGCGACCCGGGGCGCAGGATCATCGGCTCGGTGAGGCGGCCCTGCTGGCCGAGCCAGTGGTCGCTGCGCTCGCCGAGCTCGTCCACGGTGTGCGCGGCGAAGAACCCGCGGGTGACGCGCCGGGTGGTGGCCTCCTCGGCGACGGCCTTGGCGCCGTTCTCGCAGAACTCCGCGACGTGCCGCTTGCCGCCCTCGGGCCACGCGCAGCCGGGGCAGTCGAAGCCCTGTCTCTGGTTGACGCGCAGCAGCGTCAGCGCGGTGCGGCGCGCGCCCATCTGGTCGTAGGACTGGCGCAGCGCCGCGGTGACGCCGGGCACGCCCGCCGCCCACTCCTTGGGCTCGGACACCTCCATGCCCGAGTCGTCGACATCCTCGCGCGGCGCTTTGCGGCCCATCGTTCCCACCCTCGTTACCTGTGCGGACGTGCTCCTTCCACTCTCGCACGCCCGCACGGCGGTGGCACCGTCACGACGCGGTGCGCGACCGCCGCCGCGACCAGGCGGCGATCTCGGTGCGCGACGCGACGCCGAGCTTGGCCATGATGTGCTCGATGTGGGAGTCGACGGTGCGCTTGGCGATGGTCAGCCGCCCGGCGATGTCGCGGTTGGTGAGCCCCTCGGCGACCAGCTCGGCGACCTGCCGCTCGCGGCGGGTGAGCGGCTGCGGCGCGGTGTCGGTGAGCCGCCGGGGCAGCATGGTGTCGGCGCGGCGGGCGAGCACCACGGCCTGCTCGACGGTGAGCTCGGCGCCGCGGGCGACGGCGGCCTGGTAGGCGGCCGGGGACATGCCCTCGCGGTTGGCGGTGCGCACCATCTCCTGGATCTCCAGGTAGTCGGGGCCGAGCTGGACGGGCGCGCCGAGGCTGCGCCAGTACTCCAGGGTGGCGCCGTCCAGCAGCGCGCCGCGCTCGAACTCGCCCATCGACACCAGGCAGCCCTTGACCAGGTCGAGCAGCACGGTGATGCCGAACAGGTCGCCGTAGGTCTCGCGGATGGCCAGGGCCTCCAGGGAGTCGGCGAGGGCCCGCTCGATCTCGCCCTTCAGCCAGTACGCCCCGGCCCGCACGTACAGGGTGAACGTCTCGCTCCACAGGTCGCCGTGCGCGCGGCAGATCCGCAGGCCCTCCTCGCACACCTCCAGCGCCCGGTCGGGTTCGCGGGCGAACTCGAACACGCAGCCGAGCAGCATGAAGTTGCCGAGCGCGTAGGAGTCGGGGTAGCCGATCTCGGCGAAGACCGCGCCGGCCTTCTCGTGCAGCCGGATCGCGCTCGGCACGTCGCCCTGCAGCAGCGCGATCCGGGCCCGGGTCTGCATGATGTGCCCGGCGAGCGCCTCGTCGCCGTAGCGGTCGGCCGCCTCCTGCGCCTCGTCCAGCAGCGGCGCGGCGTCGTCGGCGTCGCCCTGCAGCGTGGCGAACAGCGCGGCGCCGTGCGCGGCCCAGCCGCGCTCGGGGCACGGCTCGGGCGCGGCGGCGAGGGCCCGGCGGCACCAGACGCGGGGCTCGCCGAGCAGCCCGAGCATCATCCAGTACGGCCACAGGCGCGCGGTCAGCCGCAGCCCGGCGCGCTCCTGGCCGGGCGTGGCGAGCGCGTGGTCGAAGGCGACGCGCAGGTTGGCGCTCTCGGCGCGCAGCCCCTGCAGCACCGGGATCTGCCGGTCGCCGGTCGCGGTGCGCATCGCCTGCGCGGCGAGCGCGAAGTAGTGCTCCTGGTGGCGGCCGCGCAGCGCGGCGCCCTCGCCGAGCTCCTCCAGCCGCTCGGCGCCGTACTCGCGGATCGCGTCCAGCATCCGGTACCGGTCGCCGTTCTCCTCCCACACCACGATCGACTTCTCCACCAGCCGGCCGAGCGTGCCGACGGTGTCGCCGCCGCAGATCCGGTCGGCGGCGGTGAGGTCGAACGTGCCGGGGAACACCGACAGCCGCGCCCACAGCCGCTTCTCCTCGCCCGTGCACAGTTCGTGGCTCCACTCGACGGCGGCGCGCAGCGTCTGGTGCCGGTCGTGGCCGCGGCGGGCGCCGCCGAGCAGCCGGAACCGGTCGTCCAGCCGCTGGTCCAGCTGCTCGATCGACATGGTGCGCAGCCGGACGGCGGCCAGCTCGATGGCGAGCGGCAGCCCGTCCAGCCGGCGGCAGAGGCCGGCGACCAGCTCCCGGTTGGCGGCGGTGACGGCGAACGCGGGCGCCATCGCCTCGGCGCGGTCGGCGAACAGCCGGACCGAGTCGGGGTCACCGAGCGGCGGCACCGCCACGACGTGCTCGCCGATGACGTTCAGCGGCTCGCGGCTGGTGGTGAGCACGCGCAGCTCGGGGGCGGCGCGCAGCAGCGCCTCGGCGAGCTCGGCGCAGCCGTCGACCAGGTGCTCGCAGGTGTCCAGCACCAGCAGCGCGCGCCGCCGGGCCAGATGGTCGGCGATCAGCTCCAGCGGCTCGACGGCGGCCAGGTCGGGCAGCCGCAGCGCGTCGGCGACGGTGCGGGTGAGCAGGTCGGGGCGGCGCAGCGCGGACAGCTCGACGAACCAGGCGCCGCCGGGGTAGGCGCCGCGCATCAGCGTCGCGGCGCGCAGCGCGAGCCGGCTCTTGCCGACCCCGCCGACGCCGGTCAGCGTCACCAGCCGGGAGCGGCGCAGCGCCTCGGCCAGCTCGTCGAGTTCCATGGCGCGGCCGACGAACGCGGTGAGCTCGGCGGGCAGCGATCCGGACTGACCGGTGGACTGGCCAGCGGTGCTCTGACCGGTGGTGGACTGGACGGTCATGTTCCCTCCCGGGGGGCGATCCGGGCGGCGGCCGGCGTTGTCGTCGCGCGCGCCTTCCGGCTCGTAGGGCCACCCCGATGGTACGCCGAGTACACGTAAGATCACCGGCGGTATGCAGATCTTGTCAGCTACCGGCCAGTTCCGTGACGGCAGGGGCGAACGCGTCCAGGTCCTCCTCGTGGTGCAGCACGAAGTAGGAGAGGCCGAGTTCGGCGCGCCAGTGCCGGATCCGGTCCGCGATCTCGGCGGGGCCGCCGGGCAGCACCTGCGGGGTGCCGTCCTGCGCGGCCGGCGCGGCGGCGCTCCAGGGGGCGGTGCTCCGCGCGTCGCCGGCCCGCAGGATCGAGGTGCCGAGTTCGATCTCGGGGAAGCGGTCGCCGGCGGCCTCCCGGAGGATCTCGATTTTGCGGCGGAACGCGTCCGGGCCGCCGTCGGCGGTGTCGGGGCCGGTGCCGTCCGCGCGCACCCGCAGGGTGAGGTTGACGATGTCGGCCTCGCGCGCGGCGAGCCGCAGCATGCGCGGGCCGCCGCCGCCCAGCATCAGCCGGGGCCCGGGGCGCTGCACCGGCAGCGGCTCCTGCTCCAGCCCGTCGATGCGGTAGTGCTCGCCGGTGAACGAGAACGGGCCGCCGCGCCACAGGCCCTTCAGTACGGCGATCGCCTCGGCGAGCCGGTCGACGCGGACGCCGGGCGGGTCGAGGGCGAGCCCGGCGCGGTGGTAGTCGTGCGCCATCCAGCCGGTGCCGAGGCCGAACTCCAGCCGCCCGTCCGACAGCACGTCCAGTGACGCGGCCTCCTTGGCCAGCACCGCCGGGTGCCGGAAGTCGTTGGCGAACACCAGCGTGCCTACTTTCAGGCGGGTGGTCGCGCAGGCCGCGGCCGTCATCGCGGCGAGCGGCGCGAAGCGCGGGCCGACCAGGTGGTCGGGGACGAGCAGCGCGTCGAAGCCGGCGTCCTCCAGGCGGCGCGCCTTGGCGGCCCAGTCGCGGCCGGTGGCGGCGGAGCGGAGCACGGCGGCGAAGCGGAACGGTCGCATGGGCGGAGCGTATAACAAGCGCTTGCTACATGACCGGTCCCGGCGTTACCGTCACGGCCATGGGCATTTCGATCCCGCAGGCCCCCGTGCGCGCCGTCACCGAGGACGAGATCGCCGCCTTCCGCGCCCGGGGCTGGGCCCGGCTGCCCGGCCTGGTCGGCGCGGACTTCGTCGCCGACCTGCGCGAACGCGCCCTGGAACGGCTCGGCGAACAGCGGGAGCGGTTCCGCAACGGCCTGGTCGACCAGGCGTTCGGGCAGGATCGCGACATCGCCCGCCACGACGAGGCCTTCGCCGCGCTCGCCCTCTCGCCGCGCCTCGCCCACAACGTCACCCGGCTGCTGGTCGGGGTCGGCGCCGTCCGCCTCCAGGTGACGAACCTGCTGGTCAAGGAGCCCGCGGACGGCAACCGGCACGGGGAGACGGTCTTCCACCAGGACTTCCCGTGGATGCCGATGGACCGCGCGTCGATGCTCACGGTCTGGCTGGCGCTCGACGACGTCCCCGCCGACATGGGCGCGCTGCGCTTCTACGACCGCTCGCACCGGTACGGGCCGCTCGGCCGCAGCTTCGTCCGCGAGGACGACGACGCGCTCACCCGGCACCCCTGGCTGGAGACCCTCGCGCTGTCGGAGCCGTCCGACCTGGCGGCGGGCGACGCGACCGTGCACCACAGCCTGGTCGTGCACGGCGCCCCGGCCAACCGCCGCGACCGGCCGCGGCTGTCGTTCACCGCCACCTATTTCGACGCCGAGACCCTCTACACCGGCGCCCCCTACGGCCAGACCGACGGCCTCGGCCTGACGGTGAACGAGCCGTTCGACCACCCGTGCTTCCCCCTGGTGCCGACCGCATGACGGCCGTCCAGACGCTGCGCGGGCCGATCGCCGACCCCGGCGCCACCCTCATGCACGAGCACGTCTTCGGCCTGTCCCCGGAGATCCTGTGGAACTGGCCCGACATCCCCGAGGGCTGGGACCTGGAGGAGCGCGCCCGCGAGGCGGCCGGGAAGCTGAACGAGCTGAAGGCCGCCGGGATCGACACGATCGTGGACCTCACCGTGATCGGCCTCGGCCGCTACGTCCCGGCCGTGCAGCGGGTCGCCGAGCAGACCGGGATCAACATCGTCGCGGCGACCGGCCTGTACACCTACGACGCGCTGCCGGCCTACTTCGGCAACCGGGGCCCCGGCAGCCTGTTCGGCGGCCCGGACCGGCTCGCGGAGTTCTTCGTCCGCGACATCACCGAGGGCATCGGCCGCACCGGCGTCAAGGCGGGCATGCTGAAGTGCGCGACCGGCCGCCAGGGGATCACGCCGGGCGTGGAGCGGGTGATCCGGGCGGTCGCGCGGGCGCACCGCGAGACCGGCGTGCCGATCACCACGCACAGCGAGTCCGCCACGCGGAACGGCCTGGACCAGCAGGAACTCCTGGCCGAGGAGGGCGTGGACCTGTCCCGCGTCGTCATCGGCCACGCGGGCGACTCCACCGATCTGGACTACCTGGAGGAGCTCATCGCGGGCGGCTCCTACCTCGGCATGGACCGCTTCGGCATCGAGTTCTGCTCATTCGAAGACCGCGTCGCCACCGTAGTCGCGCTCTGCGAGCGCGGCTACGCCGACCGGATGGTGCTGTCGCACGACTCCTACTGCTTCAACGACCGCTTCGACCCCGCGGTGGTGAAGCGGCGGCACCCGAACTACCACCTGCTGCACATCTCCCGCGACGTGCTGCCCGCGCTGCGCGCCGCCGGGGTCACCGAGGCGCAGATCGAGCGGATGCTCGTCGGCAACCCGCGCCGCATCCTCACCGGAGGCCGCCCATGACCGGGCCGGAGACCGCCGCCGACTTCGACGTCACCGCCGATTGGCACGTGGCGAACCCCTACCCGTTCCTGCGCCGGCTGCGCCATGAGCAGCCGGTGTTCTGGAGTGATCACCTGCGGATGTGGGTGCTGACCAGGCACGACGACGTGCGCGCCGCCTACCGCGACCACGGGCTGTTCTCCAGCGTCGGCTCCCTGACGATCTCCCGGACGCTGACCGCCGAGGTCAAGGGCATGCTCGGCGAGCACCGCTCGTTCCTGGACGACTTCGCCGCCAACGTCGACCCGCCCAAGCACACCCGGATGCGCCGCGCGATCTCCCGCGCGTTCACCCCGCGCGCCGTCGAGCGCCTCGGCGACGCGTTCGGCGGCCAGGTCGACGCGGTGCTGGACGACGTCGTCCCGCGCGGCCGCGCCGACTTCGCCGCCGAGATCGCGCACCTGCCCTCCGCGCGTCTGGCCGCGGTGTTCATCGGCGTCCCGCCCGAGGACGAGGAGCGGGTCAAGCGCTGGGTGCTGTCGTGGTTCCAGCTGTTCCTGTCGCCGCAGCCGCCCGGACGCCAGCGCGAGCTGGCCCAGGACTTCCTGAAGTACCTCGACTACGTCGACCGGCTGGTCACCGAGCGGCGCGCCGATCCGCGCGCCGACTTCGTGTCGATGATGGCCGGGCTGATCGACAGCGGCCCGGACGGGCTGTCGCACCGCGAGGTGGTGGAGACGATCAGCGCGCTGCTGCTCGGCGGCAACGACACCGTCCCGAACGCGCTGTCCAACGCCGTGCACCGGCTGACGCGCGAGCGGGCGGTGTGGGAGGAGGTCGTCGCCGAGCCCGCGCTGATCCCGGGGATGATCGAGGAGAGCCTGCGCATCGACGGCGCGAGCCTCGGCAGCTTCCGCACCGCGACCCGCGACGTCGTCCTGCACGGGACGAGGGTCCCGGCGGGCGCGCAGGTGCTGCTGCACGCCGACTCCGCCGGGCACGACGAGACCGTCTTCCCCGACCCCGAGTGCTTCGACGTGCGCCGCGCCAACGCCCGCGACCACCTGGTCTTCGGGCACGGCGTGCACCACTGCGTCGGCGCCGCGCTCAGCCGGCTGAAGATGCGGATCGCGTTCGAGCGGCTGGCGGAGCGGATGCCGGGCCTGCGCGCCGCACCTGGCCCGCCGCCCGTGCACCGGCGCAGCCTGGTCGGCCGCGGCCTGGTCGCGCTGCCCGTCGAGTGGGACGTGCCTTGACCACGGGGCGGTGACTACTGGGCCGGCCCGTCGGCCAGGCGCACCTGGGCCGCGCGGCTCTGCCCGTCCGCGGTGCGCCACTCCAGCCGGACGACGTCGCCGGGATGGTGGGCGAGCATCAGCTCGGTGAGCCGGGTGGGGGAGTCGACCGGCTGCCCGTCCATGGCCGTGATGACCGCGCCCGCCCGCACCCCGGCGTCCGCCGCGGGCGCGTCGGGCACCACCATGGCGACCTGCGCGCCGCCCGCCGGAGCGGCGCCCGTGCCGCCTGCGCCGGGGGTGGCGCCCGCGGCGGCGACCGCGCGGACCTGCACGCCGAGCATCGCGGTGCGGCCGATGTGGACCGTCGCGGACGCCTCGCCCCGCTTGATCTTCGCGGCGACCTCCAGCGCCCGCGCGGCCGGGATCGCGTACCCGCGGTGCACCGCGCCCTTCTGCTTCATCTCGAAGTTGCCCGACGCGGCGGTGTTGATGCCGATCACCTTGCCGTCGGTGTCCAGCAGCGGGCCGCCGGAGTCGCCGGGCTTGATCGGCGCGCTGGTCTCGATGAGGCCGGTCAGCCGCTCGGTCCCGCCGTCGCTCTGGTCCCGCGCGGTGACCGTCTGCTCCAGCGCGGTGACCCGGCCGGTGACCACCGCGGGCGTGCCGCCCTTGCCGCCCGCGTTGCCGACGGCGGTGACCGGGTCGGCGATCCGCACGTCCGCCGAGTCGCCGAACGCCGCGGGCTTCAGCCCGGCCGCGCCGGTCAGCCGGATCACCGCCAGGTCGCCGGACTTGTCGTAGCCGACGACCTCGGCGGAGTAGGCGCGCCGGTTGTCGGTGTCGGTCCCGGTGATGGCGGTCGCGCCCTGGATGACGTGGTTGTTGGTCAGCACCAGCCCGGACGGCTCCAGCACGATCCCGGTGCCCGCCGAGCGCAGCCCGCGCAGCCCCTGCTCGGTCTCGATGTTGACCACGCCGGGCCGCCGCCCGCTCGGCCTGGCGGTGGCGCGGGTGCTGGTCGGCAGCGGCGGCGCGGCGGCCGTCTCGCCCTCGCCGCCGCCGAGCAGCGGGCGGCCGAACAGGAACGCGCCGACGGCCACCAGCAGGGTGAGCAGGAGCAGCACGGTCCCCGCCCCCGAACCCTGCCGGTCGTCGTGGGTCTGGTTCACCGGACGCGTCCTCCTCCGCTCCCGCGCGGCGGACGACGCCGCGCAGGATGATCCTCAGTGGCGGCGGGCTCCGGCGTCACCATCCCAGACTTGCTCCAGCGGGTACGACAAAGACCCCCGGATCAGCATAGAGGGGATCATGTCAGCCGGTAGTGAAGTAACGACGAGGGTTGTCCACCAGCATCTGGTCCAGCTGCGCGTCGCTCACGCCCAGCTCGCGCAGCGCGGGCAGGACGTCGTCGCCGATGTGCCGGTAGTTCCAGTTCGGCGCCATCGCCCGCAGCATCTCCGGGTCGGGCCCGAACCAGTCCATGTAGCAGCTGGCGTCGTGGCTCAGCACCATCCGGTCGGTGTAGCCGCGCTCGCAGAGGGCCGCGATCGTGGCGATCCGGCTCGCGGTCGGGTTCAGCAGGTCCAGGCCGAACCGGTCCATCCCGAGGATCGCGCCGGTGTCGGCGAGCTCCATCAGGTAGTCCAGGTCGTTGCTGTCGCCGGCGTGCCCGATGACGACCTTGGACAGGTCCACGCCCTCCTTGCCGAGCAGGTCCACCACGATCCGCCCGGTGTGCGCCGCGCTGTCGGTGTGCACGGTGAGCGGCGCGCCGGTCTCGCGGTGCGCGGCGGCGACGGCGCGCAGGATGCGCTCGACGCCGGGGGTGAGGCCGGGCGCGTCGATCGCGCACTTCAGGAACGCCGCCTTGACGCCGGTCTCGCCGATGCCCTCGGTGAGGTCGCGGACGAAGTCGGCGACCATCGGGTCCGGGCCGCCGAGCAGCGTGCCGGGGCCCCGGTAGTGGAACTGGAAGGGCACGTCGTTGTAGGAGTAGATCCCGGTCGCGACGATGATGTTCAGCTCGGGCACCTGCCCGGCGATCCGCGCGATGCGCGGGATGTAGCGGCCGAGGCCCCACACGGTCGGGTCGGCGATCGTCCGCACGCCCCGCTCGACCAGCTCGCGCAGCTTGACGACGGCGTCGGCGGTCCGCTCCTCCTCGTCCCACCAGGCGCCCGCGCCGTAGTTCTGCACGTGCTCGGTGCTCAGCACGAAGACGTGCTCGTGCATGTAGGTGCGGCCGAGGTCGTCGACGTCGACGGGGCCGCGGGCGGTCTCGACTGCGGGCATCAGGGGCTCCTCTGCACATACCGACCGGTCGGTCTTCTGGCAAACTATGAGGCGGAGCCGATGGACGTCAATGAAAGCACGGAAGAGGGAGGCGGCCGATGGCGGACGGCGGTCCCCGCAGCAGCCCGGTGGAGCGGCGCATCCTGGACGCGGCCGTGCGGCTGTTCGCCGAGCACGGCTACGACGCGACCCCGGTCCAGCGGATCGTGACCGAGGCGAAGGTCACCAAGGGCGCGCTCTACCACTACTTCGACGCCAAGGACGACCTGCTCTACGAGATCTACCACGGGCTGATCACCCGCCAGCTGGCCGACCTGGACCGGGTGCTGGCCGCCGGGCTGCCCGCGGCCGAGTCCGTCCGCGCCGTGCTGACCGGGCTGATCCTCAGCACCGCCGAGCACATCGACGAGGCCAAGGTGTTCGCCCGCGAGATGCACCGGCTGGAACCCGCCCGCATGCACGCCGTCCGCGCCGACCGCCGCCGCTACCACGTCACCTTCCGCGAGATCGTCGAGCGGGGGCAGCGGGCCGGGGAGTTCGCCGCCGCCACCCCGGCCGAGACCGTCACGATCGTCGCGCTCGGCATGGTCAACCAGATGCCCGCCTGGTACCGCGCGGACGGGCCGAAGCCCGCCGCGCGCCTCGCCGAGGAGGTCACGACCTTCGTCCTGACCGCCCTGGCGCCCGCCGGGCCCTGACGCGGCGGGTGGTGAGGGCGGTGAGCAGCGCCGCCGCGACCGCCAGCGCCGCGATCGTCACGGCCATCGGCACGGCGGTGCCGGTCCCGCCGATCCCGGCGAGCGGCGCCGCCGCCCCGCCGAGCGCGAACTGGGCGAGGCCGAGCAGCGCCGAGGCGCTGCCCGCCATGTGCGCGGGCCGGTCCGACAATGCCAGGGCGGTGGCGTTCGGCAGCACCAGGCCCTGCCCGGCGACCACCAGGAACAGCGCGGGCAGCACGCCCGCCAGGCCCGCGCCGGCGAGCACCGAGACCAGCAGCGCGACGCCGCCCGCCGCGACGACCAGCAGGCCGGCGTCCAGCAGCCGCCGCAGCGGCACCCGCCCGGCCAGCCACCCGCCGGCCTGCCCGGCGGCGATGATGCCGACGGAGTTGACCGCGAACACCAGGCTGAACATCTGCGGCGACAGGTGGTAGAGGTCCTGCAGCACGAACGGCGAGCCGGAGATGTAGACGAACATCGCCGCGAACGCCAGGCCGATCGCCGCCGCGTACCCGGCGAAGACCCGGTCGGCCAGCAGCGCCCGGAACGTGCGCAGCGTCTCGCGCAGCCCGCCGGTCGCGCGGCGGCCGGGCGGCAGCGTCTCGGGCAGCCCGAACAGCGCCGCGAGCAGCAGCGCCACCCCGATCCCGCCGAGCACGCCGAACACCCCCGGCCAGGGCATGACCCGCAGCAGCTGGCCGCCGAACACCGGCGCCAGGATCGGCGCGAGGCCGTTGACGAGCATCAGCAGCGAGAAGAACTTCGCCGCCGCGGTGCCGTCGTACAGGTCGCGGACGACGGCGCGGGCGATCACGATCCCGGCAGCGCCCGCCGCGCCCTGCACCAGCCGGAGCGCGATCAGCGTCTCCACGGTCGGCGCGAGGGCGCAGACCAGCGACGCGGCGGTGTAGGCGGCCATCCCGACCAGCAGCGGGCGGCGGCGCCCCCAGGCGTCGCTCATCGGCCCGGCCACGACCTGGCCGAGGGCGAGGCCGGCGACGCACGCGGTCAGCGTGAGCTGGGCCTGCACCGCCCCGGTCGACAGGTCGCCGGTCAGCTCGGGCAGCGCCGGCAGGTACATGTCGATCGACAGCGGCGCGAGCGCGCTCAGCGCGCCGAGGACGACGATCAGGACGAGCCGGCGCCCCGGCGCGGCGGGGGCGGTGTCCTCGCCGGCGCGGGGCGCCGCGGAAAGCTCGGTCATGGGGGGAGTCTCCTGCCCGGGTGCTCAGATCTCGGTGACGACCTGGTCGTAGGACAGGCGGGGGTTGCGGTCGAACCAGGCGTCCGGCCCGGGGCGGCCGACGTTCACCACGGCGACGACCTGCCGGTTGTCGTCCGCCAGGAACTCCTTCTTGATCCCCTCGGCGTCGTAGCCGGCCATCGGCCCGGCGGCCAGCCCGGCGGCGCGGATGCCGACGATCAGGTAGCCGAGCTGGATGGCGGCGTTGAAGTGCGCCATCCGCGCGCGGCCGGGGTTGGCGGCCATCACCTCGCGGGCGTCCGGCTTGTGCGGGAAGGTCACCGGCAGGTGCTCGTGGAAGTCGGCGTCGGCCGTCACGATGATCGTCAGCGGGGCGGCGGCGGTCTTGGCCTTGTTGCCCTCGTTCATGTGCGCGACCAGGCGCTCGCGGGCCTGCGGGCTGCGCACCAGCGTCAGCCGGAGCGGCTGGGTGTTCATCGCGGTCGGGCCCCACTTGACCAGGTCGTAGATCGCCGCGACCTGCGCGTCGGTGACGGGCTCGTCCGTGAAGGTGTTGGCGGTGCGCGCCTCGGTGAACAGCAGTTCCTGCGCGGCCCGGTCCAGGGCCAGGGTGCCGTCGGTCATCTCGTCCCTCTCGTCGCCGGTGTTTCGAGAGGCTTCAACGCGATGACGGTGAGTTATCTGCCGCGTCAGGAAGTGGGGTGTGTCACATTCGCCGGTCAGCCGCCGAGGTTCAGCGTGACGGCCGAGCCGCGCAGCCGGACGGTGCCGGGCGCGGGCTGCTGGGCGGTGACCATGCCGGTGCCCGTGGTGGTCACCGTCAGGCCGAGGCCGCCCGCGGCGATGCGCGCCTGCTCCTCGGTCAGCCCGGTGAAATAGGGCACGACCACCCGGCTGCCGGTGACCGCGCCGCCCTGCCCGCCCGACACGTACAGGGTGACCGGCATGCCCGGGGTGAGCGCGGTGCCGGGGGCGGGGAAGCTGCGCAGCACCAGCCCGGCGGGCTGCGCGGACGGCACCCGGATGAGCGAGCCGAGCGGGATCTGCCGCGCGGCGAGCCGTCCGACGGCGGTCATCGAGCCGAGCCCCGACAGTTGCGGGACGGTCGCCTGCGGCACGGCGGGCGGGGGCGTGGCCGGTCCGATGGCGGTGCCCGTGGTGGGAGTGCCGCCGGAGGAGGAGGGCTGCGGCGCGGTGCTCGCGCTCGCCGTCTGGATCTCGCTCGGCCGGTCGGCGCTGGAGTTGCGGGACGGGTGGCCGCCGAAGAGCATGGTCAGGGCGAGCACCACGACGACGGCCGCGGTGGCGCCGCCTCCGAGCAGCAGGATCGCCCGCGGGGACATCTCTGGTCCCGTCCGCCGCTCGTCCTGGGGGCCGCCTGGGCCGATGACGGCGTCGACGGCGGTGTCCTGGGGTCGTTGCTCGGGCATCGGACTGCCCCTTCCTCGGCGGGGATCTGCCCCCTCTTACCTGGTAGGACGCCACCTGCCGAGACGGGGTTCGTGATCCACACCCTCCGGTGGGGATCGGCGGCGGCAGCCGGTCAGATCAGCCGGACGGCGGCCAGGGCGGCGCCCGCGAGCGACGCGATCGTCAGCAGCGACAGCCCGGCCAGCACCGCCCACCGGCCCGCCTGGTAGCCCGCCGGGACGCGGGCGGCGTCGCGGCCCCGCACCGGCCACGGGTCGCGCAGCGGCGCGGTGCCCGGCACCTCCTGGCCCGGGTCGGGCGACGGCCCGGCGTGCTCGCCGGCCGGGGCGAGCCCGGCCACCCAGCCGAGCAGGTCGGCGACGTCGTCGGGGGCGGTGGCGAGGCCCGAGCCGAAGTAGCGGACCTGGCCGGCGACCTGGTCCAGGGTGCGCACGGTGTTGCCGAGGCCGACCCGGCCGAGCCAGCCGCGCAGGTCGGGGTCGGTGTCCAGGGACCGGCCGATCTCGGTGCGCACCAGCAGGTCGGTCTTGGTGACCACGACCGCGACGCGCTTCTGCCGGCCCCGGTCGGGGCGGGTGCGCAGCTCGTTCAGCACCCGCTGCAGGGTGTCGGCGGGGTCCTCGTCGGACGCGGCGGCCGTCTCGTCGACCAGCCGCCGCTCGTCGCCGGTGAGGGCGCGGCCGACCTGGGGGAGCGCGAACGGGTCGACGACGAACAGCAGCGCCTCGCCGTGGTCGAGGTAGCGCAGCGACTCGACCTCGGACGCGCCGGTGTAGTGCTCGCCGGCCGGGTCGAACAGGTACAGGATGCGCCGGGCCCGTCCGGGCAGCTCGACGTCCAGCATGGTGGCGAGGGGCAGTTCGGGGCCGGTCTTGGCGAGCCGCCCGCCGCGCTGGAACTCGCGGATCGCGCCCGCGTACGCCTGCGCGTGGCGCTGCTCGACGAACGCGACCCGGCCCTGCACAGCGCGCGCGCGGGCGTGCAGGGCGCGGATGCCCATCACCATGAACGTCGTCTTCCCGGCGGAGGGGCCGCCGACGAACGCCAGCGGCTCCACACGGACCCGCCCGATGCGCTCGGGTAGCCGCCCGCCGCAGTGCGGGCAGTACGCCGACAGCCGGAACCGGCCGAGCGGCACCGTCGTCGGCAGCCGCGTCCCGCACCGGCACACGTGCAGGAACGCGCCCGCCGCACCCGGCGTGAGATGCGGGTGCCGGGCCTGGCAGCCCGGGCACTCGTACACCGGCAGCGCGATCTTCTCGTAGCAGAACGGATGCGGGCAGGTCTGCAGGATCCGGCCGTAGGCCATGAACAGCCGCTCCACGGCGGCGAGCGTGAGCGCGCACACCAGCCAGCCGGCCAGGCCGACCGCCGCGACCAGCCCGTACAGCGCGGTCAGCGCGACGCCGAGCGCGGCGGCGGGCAGCGCCGCCACCACGATGCCGGCGCAGAGCGCCAGCCAGACCGGGAAGGCGAAGAACCCCCACAGGCCGCCGAGCAGGTAGGACGTCAGCCTCGTCACGACCGTCACGGCGGTGTGCCACACCCGCGGCACGACCGTGCGGGTGATCGTCCACCAGTCGCGCCAGACCTGGTCGAGCAGGTAGTGCCGGTAGGCGGTCTCGGGCGCGCCGACGGGGGAGGGGCCGAGCCGGGTGGACGGCGCGAGCGTCCGGCAGGCGTGCAGGTAGTACAGGCCGACGGCGGCGAGCCCGGCGGCGGCGACGGCGACCGGGAACAGCACCGGGAACACCACCACGAACCCGAGCCACATCGCGGCGATCCACGCCGCGATCAGCAGCAGGATGACGATCGGGTGCATCCGGTCACCTCCCCTTGCCCTCGTCGGCCAGCTCGCGCAGCGCGGCGCGCAGCCCCGGGTCGGCGGCGAAACGGGCGTCCAGGCGGCGGACGGCGCCCCAGCGCCCGGCGGCCGCGCGCGCCCAGTCGTCCAGGCCAGCGTCGCGGGCGCCGTGCCGCCGCAGCCGCAGCGCGACCTCGACCAGCTCGTCGCGGCGGACGGCCTCGGCGCCGCGCGGCCGGCCGGGCAGTTCGGCGGTCCAGGCGGCGCCGAGCCGGGCCCGGTCCGGGGCGGACGCGGCGGCGAGCAGGGCCGCGCGGAAGCGGGGGTCGCGGCGGCCGAGCCGCCGCGCGGCCCCGGCGAACGCGGTGGCGGCGAGCCGGCCCTGGCCGGTGAGCGTGGCGAGGGCCTGTGCGGCGTCGCCGGGTTTGTCCGCGCCGATCGCGTTGCCGTACGCCCGGACGATGCGGGCGTCGCGCTCGGCGCCGCCTCCCGGCAGCACTGCCTGGACGCGGGCGGCCAGCCGCAGCGTGCCCGGATCGGCGAGACCGTCACCGGTGGCCAGCCGCGCGAACGTCCGCGACGGCAGCGCCGCGAGCGCCGGATGCGCCGGGAACGCGTCGGCGTGCGCGTCGACGAGCGCGAGGCACTCGGCGGCGTCCGGCGGTTCGCCCCAGATCCGGCCGAACGCGGCGTCCCGGTCGGCGGCGGGGACGTCCAGCCGCAGCAGCTCCGCGGCCACCGTCAGCCGCGCGTCGCGGCGGCGGCGTCCGACCGAGGCGAGCACGGCCAGCGCGATGACCGGCTCCAGCGGCCGTTCCCCCGCGTGCGGCATGTCGTACAGCAGGTCGCAGGCGCGGTCGCCGAGGACGGCGGCGCGGGTGGCCTCGTCGGTGGCGGCGAGGCCGCGCAGCGCGCCGGTCAACAGCGCGTCGCGCGCCCCGCCGGGACAGGCGGCGAGCGCGGCGGGCAGGTCGGCGGCGCCGCACCTCGCCCGGCCGTGCGCGGCGGCGGCGACCTCGCCGGGATCGGTGTCGGTCATCGCGGCGATGCCCGCGACCTCGGTCAGGTCGGCGGCGGCCGTCAGCGCCTCGGCCACGCGCGGCGCCAGCTCGGCGCGCGCCGCCGGCGACAGCTCCAGCCGGGGCAGCCGGGCCCGCGCCGCCGGGTCGGACAGGGCGAGGACGGTCGCGCGCAGCGCGCACTGCCCCGCGACGCCCGCCGCGCCCGCCGCCCGCGCCCGGTCGTGCACCGCCAGGGCCAGGTCGAACCCCATCGAGGGCACGCCCGGCACCAGGTCGCGCCACATCCACTCGGGGATCGCGGCGCCGTGCCGCGCCAGCAGCCCGGCGGCCCCGGCCTCCTCGGCCGCGCCGACGGAGGCGTCGCCCCGGCAGAGCGCCAGCAGGGCCGCGGCGCGGTCCAGCTCGGCCGGGCCGGGACGGTCGCCGTCCAGCAGCGCCAGCTCGCCGAGCGCGTCCAGCCCGGCGAAGTCGCCGTCCCGCCAGCAGCGCGCGACGGTCGCGGCGAACCGGCCCGGTTCGGCGCCGGGCGGCACGGAATCCAGGACGAACGCGGCCGAACCGTGGTGCTGCGCGCCCGCCCACACGTCCGGGGTGGTGCCGACGAGCCGCTGCGCCGCGCCGCCGGGGTCGGCGCTGTAGGTGACGAACGTCAGCCGCGCCGCCGCCGCGAGCGGCAGCGAGTACGACACCACCGCGATCCACCGGGCGATCGCGCCGACGTCCTCCGACACCAGCACCACCCGGCCGTGGCCGCGCCCGAGCACCGCCGCGACCGCGTCGACGATCCCGGCCAGCATCCGGTGGCCGCCGCGCCCGGCGAGCCACTCGGCCAGCAGGTCGGGCGCGAAGTCGGGGCCCGGTGCCAGGTCGGCCAGGTCCGGCAGATCGGCGCCGGCCGCCGGATCGTCGCACCACAGCGGCGCGTCCCACAGCTCGGCGGGCCGCAGCCCCTCCAGCTCGCCCGGCTCGGCGACGACGGCGTGCGCGAAGAAGTTGCCGTACCGGCCCGAGTAGTCCTGCCCCAGATAGCGGCAGCGCAGCAGCAGCGGGCGGCCGTCCACCCGGTCGTAGAGCAGCGCGACCGGGAAGCGGTGCAGCTCGCCCTCCTCCGGCGACAGCGGCGCGTCCGGCGGCGGCCGGTACGCCAGATACGGCGTCACCGCCGCGCGGACCCCGGCGGGCAGCCCCGGCGTCTCGGCGACGAACTGGAACCCCGCCCGGCCGGTCGGGCCGCGCCGCGCGGAGGTGTAGTGGAGCTGCCAGGCCACGCCGTCACGACCCCTGCGACCGGGCGCCCGCGAGCATCCCGAACCGGTGCAGCAGCCACAGAAGCGGATCCTCGGTGCGGTAGGGGCGGACGCCGCCCGCGCCGACCCGCCCGTTCTCGGGGACGCCGCCGAGCGCCGACAGCCCGAACAGCGCGTAGTCGGCGTACTGCTGGCCGAGATAGGTGTCCAGGCCGCCCGCCTGCCACTCGTGCAGCAGCGACCGGACCTGCTCGTTCACCGCCTCGCGGTCGTCCAGGTCGAGCACCCCGGCGCCCGTGCGCGAGCGGTGCAGCGCCGACTGGCGCAGCAGCGCGGGCCGCAGCACGTCGATCTTGGTGAGCGCGACCGCGACCGGGACGCGCAGCCGCTCGCCCGGCCGCACGCCGTGCCGGGCGCGCAGCGCCTCGGTGACGCGCGCGATGATGTTGATCGGCTCGCTGTCGGGGTCGTCGGCGGCGCCGGTGGGCACCCCGTCGCCCACCGAGGGCCGGGCGGCGGGCAGCTCCAGCGGGTCGACCAGGAAGATGACCGCGTCGGCCGCCTCCAGGTACCGCAGGTGCAGGTCGCGGACCTCGCGGCTGCGCAGGTCCTCCCCGGCGGTGTCGAACAGCACCAGCGCGAGCGAGTCGGTGCGCTCGCGGGCGAACCGCGTCCGGGCGCGGCGGGTGCGGGTCAGCAGGTAGACCAGCGGCTCGCGCGGGGACGTCGCCGCGCTCGCCGTCGTCGGCAGCAGCCGCCGCTCCTCCAGCAGCGGGCGCGCGAAGTCGCGCTTGTAGCGCTCGATCGTGCGGTCGTCGCACGCCACCAGCGAGGCGTCCAGTTCGGTGCCGACCCGGTTCATCAGCTCGTGCAGCAGCACCGCGATGTAGGTGCTCTTCCCGGCGTTCTTGGCGCCGACCAGCGCGACGATCCGGCCGGGGGAGTCGCAGTACGCAGGCGGCAGCGGGTTGTGGCACTCGGGGCAGACGCGGCTGCCGGTCGTCTGCCCGCACGTGGGGCAGTCCGCGCGCGCCTTGCCGCCCGGCGCGTCGAACACCGGCGGCAGCGACGCGCCCGCCGTGGACCCGGTGTAGGCGGCCAGCTCCTTGTCCAGCACCGGCGCGCAGCCCGCCCGGCGGCCCGCCTGCCCCCGGCAGCGGTAGGGGATGCGCTGCGCGGCGACGACCGCGAAGCAGTACGGGCAGGTGATGCCCTGCCGGGACGAGGACGGCACGGGACTCCTCATCTGGTGACCTGGAGGCGGCGGACGGGGGGATCGCTCAGCTCGACGTCGTCGTCGGCGAAGCAGCGCAGCCAGTACGGCCCCGCCAGGGAGGGCAGCGCGACCGACAGCTCGCCGGGCACCGGGACCTGCTCCCAGCTGTGCAGCGTCTCGCCGTCGCCGCGCCGGTGCGGCATCACCCGCCCGGCGCGCACGACCAGGTCGAGCCGGGCGACCCGGACCGGGCGGCCCGACGTCAGCCGGATCGTCAGCGAGCGCCGCCACGGCGGGCCGCCGCGCGTCACGTCGTAGTGCACCACGGTCCGCGCGGCGACCTCGGTGGTCGCCGCCGGGCCGGTGACGCGGTCGCCGCCGGCGAACCCGGCGGCGGCGACGGCGATCTCCACCGGTTCGTCCTCGGGGACGGGCAGCCGCAGGCCGCCGCCGGTGTCGTAGCCGGCGCGGGTGACCACGACGCGCTCGGCGGCGCCGGCGTCGTGCCGGGACCCGGCCCGCCAGGTCACCTCCACCTCGGTCACGTCGGCCGGCCAGTCGAAGCCGACGTGCACGTGCGCGCCGCGCCGCTCGGCGACCAGGCGGCGCGGCGGCGGCAGGTTCACGTGCCGGTGGCACGCGCCGATCGCGGCGGTGCCCTCGGCGACACTGACGGCCAGCAGCCAGCCGCCCGCGCCCGGCCGCACCGCCAGCGCCGTCCCCGACGGCGTCGCGGCGAGGCGGCGGCTCTCCCGCCACACCTCCTCGATCGGCACCAGCGCGCTGCGCGGCCACGGCGGCTCGGCCGCCGTCAGCACCAGCTCCACGGTGCCGTGCGCGGGCGGCGCGAACCGCACCAGCAGCCGCCCGGGGTCGCCGGGATCGGGCGCGACGGCCAGCTCGTACACCGGCTCGGGCGGCGCGCTCGGCGTCACCGACACCCGCACGCCGGGCGTCACGACCTCCCGGCCCGACCCGTCCAGGTACACCGCGCAGACCCGGTAGTGCTGGGTGACGCCGTTCGGGACGTCCTCGCGGAAGCCGTCGCGGTCCGCCTCGACACGCCGGTCGCCGCGCACGACCTGCACCCGCGCCGCCTCGGGCGGGCAGCGCCAGCGGCCGGTGACGACGCCGTCGCCGGGGACCAGCTCCACCTCCCGCGGCTCGGGCCGCACCACGACCGGTCCGGCGACGGCGGGCGCGGCGGCGGCCTCCCCGCGCACCGCGACGGCCGCGTAGTAGAGCGGCACGTTCACCGGGACGCGGTCGTCGCGCGGGCCGGCCAGCGGCTCCCCGTCGGCGGCGCCGCGCGGCGGCCGGTCCCGGCGGCGCACCAGCAGATACCGGACTTCACCGGCGGTCGACGGCGACGGCTCCCACGACAGCCGCACCGACGCGCCGTCCACGTCCGCGCGCAGCGCCGGCACCGGCCGCGGCGCGAGGCGCCGCTGGTGCTCGGCCGCGCCCGGCAGGTCGCCGACCAGGCGCAGCGCGTCGGCGAGCAGCAGCCACGCCCGGTCCGGGTCGGGCTCGGCGGCGGCCTGCTCGCGCAGCCGCACCGCGGTCGCCACGCGCTGCCGCGCTTCGGCGGCCAGCACCGCGGCCTCCTCGGGCACGTCCTCGTGGCCGGCGTCCGCCAGCTCGGCGGCGGCGTGCACCTCGCCGCCGTCCAGCAGCGCCCGCAGCCGCCCCTCCAGGCCGCCGCCCGGCGCGGTCTCGCGCAGCACCGCGAACACCAGGCGCCGCGCGTCGCCGGCGTCGACACCGAGGTCCTCCACCGCGTGCCGCATCAGCGCCCGCTCCGACGCGCGCTGCCGCAGCCGCTCGCGCAGCCGCTCCGCCACGTCGTACCGGACGAGCCCGGCCAGGTCGGCGCCCGACCGCAGCGCCGCCAGGACCGTGCCCGCGTGCGTGGTGCTGGTGTCGCGGCTGCGCCGCGCCCACCGCTCGCCCGCCGCCTCCACCGCCGCCGCGTCCAGGACGACGCCCGGCGCGGCGAACCCGTCCAGCACCCGCATCGGGCCGGGCGGACGCCCCGCGAACACGAAGTCGGCCAGGTGCCGCATGCCGAGCACGTCCAGCGACGCGCGCACACTGCGGAACGCCGCGTACGGCGCGGCCGCCGGGAGCGCGTCGGGCTCACGGACCTCGATCCGGTCGGCCTCCGCCAGCGCGGCGAGCTCGGCCGCCGTCACCCCCGCCGTCCGCGCGATGCCCTCCAGCTCGGCGGGCGTCGCCATCCGCAGCCCCCCGGCGGCGTCGGCCAGCCGCGCCCGCGCCTCGGCCCGGCGCCGCTGCGACCGCTCCTGGCCGCCGCGCAGCCGCTCGGCCAGCGGCCGCAGATCGCCGCGCTCGGCCGCCAGGAACAGCGGCGCCAGCTCGCGGTGCTCGGCCTCCAGCCGGTCCACCAGCCGCCGGTACTTCAGCTGCCCGCGCGCCCGCCGCCAGCACTGCCGCACCTGCTTGACCCGCGCCGCGACCCCGGCCGGGTCCAGCGGCTCGGGCAGCGCGTACCGCGCCCGCAGATCCTCCGGCGGCGCGTCCCCGGCCGCCCGCGCGGGCTCCAGGACGTCACGCCGGTACTCCTCGTCAAAGGCAGTGCTCATGGCCTCGCCTCCGCTCGGCGGCTCGCGGCCGCCTTACGCGGCGGCTTCCCTCGTCGCAGGCTCCTCAGTCCAGCCGCCGCGCGGCCGCTCGCGCTCATGGCCTCGCCTCCGCTCGCGTCAGCTCACCTGGACACGGGACAGCGCCTTGCGGGACTGCTCGACCTCCTCCTCGGTCATGCCGCCCACGTCGACCTTCAGCTCCAGCCGCTCGCCGGTCTCCTTCTCCACCGCGGTGACGTTCAGCAGCCCGGAGGCGTCCAGCGCGAACGTCACCCCGATGGGCCAGCCGGCCTTCTTGCCCGGCGGCACCCGGATCTCGCCCTTGGCGATCTCGTTGTTGTCGGCGAGCTCGGCCGACTCGACGCTGCCGGCCTGCTCCATCACCCGGATGTCGGCGGAGGTCTGCTCGTCGTAGACGGTGAAGAAGTCCTCGGTGCGCGCCGCGGGCAGCTCGTCGTTGGCGTGCACCAGGTGCGCGACGTGCTCGGCGCCGGTCTCGCGCTCCACGACGACGATGCCGAACGCGTGCGAGGCGACCGTCTTGATCTGCCGCCCGGCGATCTGCCGCCGCTGCTCGGCCGACAGCCCGGCGCGGCCCGCCATCTCCTCGGCCTGCTCGGCGGCGCCCTCGCGGACCAGGCGCCGGTAGGTCTCCTCGAACGCGTACAGCGCGGCGCCCTTGGCGACGGCCAGGTCGGGGTCCTGCAGCCGCGGCGTCAGGTTCAGCTCGGTCTCCAGCCGGGCCGGCACCATCGGCATCTTGGTGGAGCCGCCGACCAGCACCAGCTCGTCGTACTCGTGCACGCCCTTGTCGGCGGCGGCGGCGAGCGCCCGGCCGGTGATCTCGATGGTGCGGTCCAGCAGGTCGCGGGTCAGCTCCTCCAGCTTCTCCCGGGTCACCTCGACCGCGGCGACCCGGCCCGCGTGCATCACCCGGACGGTGTGCGCGGTGCGGGTGGTCAGCGCCTTCTTGGCGTCCTCGGCGTCGCGGCGCAGCTGCTGCTCGGTCTGCTTGTCGTCCAGCGGGTCGCCCGCGCCGGGGTGCTCCTCGCGGAACCGCTCGGCCAGGTGCGCGACGAGGCGGTCGTCCCAGTCGGCGCCGCCGAGCTCGTGGTCGCCGTCGGTGCACACCACCTCGATGTGCCCGTCGCGCAGCGCGATCACGGTGGTGTCGAAGGTGCCGCCGCCGAGGTCGTAGACCAAGATGGTGCGGTCGGCGTCGGGGTTCAGCACCCCGTAGGTGATCGCGGCGGCGATCGGCTCGGACACGATGTCGATGACGTTCAGCCCGGCCAGCTGCCCGGCCTTGCGGGTGGCGTCGCGCTCGGCCGCGCCGAAGTAGGCCGGCACCGTGATCACCACGTCGTGGGCGTCCTCGCCGGTGACGGTGCGCGCGTCGGTGGCGAGCTTGAGCAGGATGAACGCCGACAGCTCCTCGGGCCGGTACTCGGTGCCCTGCAGCGGGTAGGCGACGTCGCGCCCCATGTCCCGCTTGATCAGGCTCACCACGTTGTCGGGGTCCAGCACCGCGGTGTCCTTGGCGGTGGCGCCGACCACGACGTTCTGGCCCGTCTCGAAGTACACCACCGACGGGGTGGTGTCGGTGCCCTCCAGGTTGCGCAGGACCGCCGGGCGTCCCACATCGTCGATGGAGGCAATGCAGGAGTAGGTGGTTCCCAGGTCGATCCCGTAGACAGCCATGTCCTCATTCACCTATCGCTACCGGGTGCTGGTGTTCATCGTCTCGCCCGGCCCGGCCGCGCGCAGGGTTTCCGGCCTGTTGTGACCTTCGGCATCGCCCGCGGGCGATGCCCGCCCGACGCAGACCTCGGCCTTGCGCACGATCCGCCCGCTCTGCTCGAAGCCCTCGGCGAGGACCCGCACGACGGTGCCGTCGCGCGGGCCGTCCACCGGCTCGGTGCGCACGGGCCGGTGCCGGGCGGCGTCGTAGGGCGCGCCGGGCTCGACGGCGAAGCGCTCGACGCCGAGCCGGGCCAGGGCGTCCAGCACGTCGCCGGCGACCGAGTCCAGCAGCGGCCCGAGCACCCCGGCGCCGCCGGGTTCGTCCTCGCCCTCGCCGGTCCAGTGCGCGCCGGCCTGCCGGACCCGGTCGTACAGCCGCAGCAGCGTCGTGCAGGCGGGCTCCAGCATCGCGGCGAGCTCGCCGCGGCGCAGCCGCTGGTTCTCCTCGTGCAGCCGGTCGATGATCGTCTCGCGGTGCGCGGCGCGCTCGTGCTCGCGGTCCAGCCGCTCGGTCAGCGCGGCGAGCGCCGCGCACAGTTCGGCGGGGAGCGGATCGGGCGCAGCGGAGGACCCGGGCCCGGACTGCGGGGCCTCGCTTACCTGGCGATCCCGATCACTCGACACGTTCAGTCACCCTAATGGGCCGCGATGGCGTGGGGTAGGTCTTGCGTTGACCTTCCCCTTTCTTTTCCTTGACCCGCCCCGGGGCGGGGTTTCTTGCCGCCGTCATCACGGGGTAACACGACCGAAACGGCTTTGCCGCAGGCTGGGGACCCGTACCGGTCACTCCCGGTACGGGGTGAAAGGGGAGGTGACGATGTTGCTGCGGATTCGGGTCCGGCTGCCGGACCGTCCGGGGGCGCTGGGGCAGGTGGCGCGCATCCTGGGCGCCGCCGGGGCCGACGTGGTCCAGATGGCGGTCCTGGAGCGCGAGAACGGGCGCGCCCTCGACGACTTCACCGTCGCCTGGCCCGCCGGCGCGGGCATCGAGCGGCTCTGCGACGGGCTCGGCTCGGTCCCCGGGGTGGACCTGGTCGGGGTGTGGCCGACCGCCGAGCCGCAGGGCGCCTCGCCCGACGCCGCGCTGGTCGGCCAGCTCGCCGCCGACCCCGGGCGCGGCGCGCTCACCCTGACCGACGCGGTGCCGGCCATCCTCAGCGCCGACTGGGCGGTGCTCGCCGAGATCCAGGCCGACGGCGCGGTGCCGGCGCACGCCAGCATCGGCGCGGACGAGGTGGAGCTGCCCGACCTGGCGCCGCTGCGGTCGCGCGCGTTCACCGCGCCGGACGGCACCCAGTACGCGGTCTGCCCGATGGCGGGGGACGCGCCGGGCGGCCGGGCGCTGGTGGTGGCGCGCACCGGGGCGCCGCCGTTCCACCGCACCGAGGTGTACCGCCTGTCCCAGCTGGTGGGCGCGGCCGAGGCGGTGCTCGGCGCGCGGAGCGCGGCGATGCCGAGCGCGTAACCGGTATGAAACCGACATGACGCTCGATGCGTCTACTTTTTGGACATGGCTCTCGGATGCGGCGGCGCGGTCGCAGCCGGGAGCCATCTCCTTGTCAAGGACGGTAGATCTTTCCCGGGCCGGGGGCGGGGCGCGGACGGCCGCCGCCTGCCGCCGTCCACCGGCTGGGCGCGGGCGTCCACGATGTGCGCTCCGAGGGCTACGACGGTCTAGCGTACGCGTGCGGATCGTCGAACCCGAGGGAGATGCATATGGAGCTCGCCGAGGAGCGCGCGCGGTTGTGCGCGACCGGCCGCCGGATGGCCGAGACGGGTCTGGTCAGCGGCTCGTCCGGCAACATCTCGATCCGGGTGGGCGACCTGGTCGCGGTCACTCCCGGCGGCGTCATGCTCGACCGGATGGAGCCCGCCGATTGCCCTGTGGTGGACCTGGCGGGCCGTGTGGTCGAAGGGGGGTGCAAGCCGTCCTCCGAGACGCCCATGCACCTGGCCATCTATGAGACGACCGACGCCGCCGCCGTCGTGCACACCCATTCCACCTACGGCACGGTCGTGGCCGGTGTGCTGACCGAGCTGCCCGCCATCCACTACAACGTGCTGCTGCTGGGTGGCCCGGTGCGGGTCGCCGAATACGCCACCTACGGCACGTCCGAGCTGGCCGCCAACGTCCGCGCCGCCCTCGAAGGTGGCCGGAAGGCCGCACTCATGGCCAACCACGGCGGCGTCGCCCTCGGGAACGATCTGGACGAGGCGTACGAGAACGCCCGGCTGCTGGAGTGGCTCTGCGGCGTCTACGTGCGGGCGAAGACGATCGGCGAGCCGCGCGTGCTCACCGAGGAGGAGCTGGCGCGGGTGGTGGAGCGCTTCGCCATGTAACCTAGCGCTTGCTAGGTTACCGCTGAGGAGGCCCCGGTTGCCGTTCGTGCTCATCGACCAGCCCCGCCCGCACGTCACCCAGATCACCCTGAACCGCCCCGAGCGGATGAACGCCATGGCCTTCGACGTCATGGTGCCGTTCCGCGAGGCGCTGGAGGAGGTCGGGCGCGACAACGGCACCCGCGCCGTCGTGGTGACCGGCGCCGGGCGCGGCTTCTGCTCCGGCGCCGACCTGGAGTCGCCCGGCCGCATCCCCGGCATCGAGGGCCTCACCGTGTCCACGATCGCGCTGCGCTCGATGGAGCTGCTGGACGACGTCGTCCGCGCCATGCGCCGGCTGCACCAGCCGGTGATCGCGGCCGTCAACGGCCCGGCCATCGGCGGCGGGTTCTGCCTCAGCCTCGCCGCCGACATCCGGATCGCCGCCGACACCGCGCGCTTCCGCGCGGCCGGCATCAACAACGGCCTCACCGCCAGCGAGCTCGGCCTCGGCTACCTGCTGCCGCGCGCGATCGGCGCCTCCCGCGCCTTCGAGATCATGCTGTCGGGGCGGGACGTGGACGCCGCCGAGGCCGAGCGGATCGGCCTGGTCTCGCGCACCGTCCCCGGCGGCGAGCTGCTGGACGCCGCCGCCGAGCTGGCCGAGCGGATCGCCGGGTTCAGCCGTCCCGGCGTGGAGCTGACCAAGCGGATGCTGTGGTCGAGCCTGGACGCCGCGAGCCTGGAGGCGCACATGGACCACGAGGGCCTGGCCCAGCTGTTCGTCCGCCTCACCACGCGCAACTTCGAGGAGGCGATCCAGGCCCGCAAGGAGGACCGGCCACCCGTGTTCGGCGACTGACCGGGCGTTCAGGGCGCGACGGGCTCGTCCCAGTCGATGTGGTGGTCGAACACCCGCGTCATCTGCTTGCCGCCCGCCGCCACCTTGAGGATGCCCGGCAGCACGGCGTCGCGCACCCGGCGTGCGACGGGCCCGGCCGCCTTGCTGCTGTTGATTCGCGCGGCGGCCTTGATGATGCCTTCCACGCGGGGCCGGCGCAGCTCCTGGAACCTGGCGAACGCCTCGGCCGGGCCGGGCAGGTCGCGCAGGCAGCGGGCGAGCACGACGGCGTCCTCGATCGACAGCGAGGCGCCCTGCCCGGACGTCGGCGTCGGCGCGTGCGCGGCGTCGCCGATGACGACCATGCGGTCGTCGTGCCACCTCGGTAGCCGCGGGACCGAGTGCACGGGCCCGGCCACCAGGTCGGCGGGATCGCTGGCCTGCACACAGCGGACGGCAGGCCCGGCGTCCTCGGCGAACAGCTCGGCCAGCGTGCGCTGCCACTGCTCACCAGGGATCTTCTCGACCTCGCCGCGGGCGGGTTCGCCGGCGCGCGGGATGTTGGCGAACCACCAGACGGCGCCGTCCGGCGGCACCGCGTACCCGAAGAACGCCCGCCGCCCGAAGACCATGGTGTAGCCGCCGGTCTCGCCCGGCAGCCGCAACCCCTCGGCGTACCCGCCGAGACCGACCAGGCCCGCGTAGACGGGCGCGGGCGCGGCCGGATCGATCAGGGTGCGCACCCGCGAGTGCACGCCGTCCGCGCCGATCAGCACGTCGCCGGTCGCCTCGGTGCCGTCGGCGAACACGGCGCACACCCCATCGGAGGTCCGCCGGGCGTCGACGAGCCGCTTGCCGTACTCGATCCGGACGCCCCTTTTCAGGGCCTCCTCGGTCAGGGCCCGGTACAGGTCGGCGCGCCGGAGGGTGTGGCTGACGACGCCGTCCGGCAGCGCCCGGCCGGTGGGCGTGTGGCCGAGTTCCTTGCCGGTGGTGCTGCGCAGCAGAATGTCGGGCGTGGCGAAGCCCCGCTCCAGCACCCCCGCGTCGGCCCCGATCGTGCGCAGCGCGTCGATGCCGTTGGTGGCCAGGGTCAGGAACGCGCCGCCGCCGTCCACGGCGGGGCGGGCCTCGTGGACGACCGCCTCGACACCGGCCTTGCGCAGGGCGATCGCCGCGGCGGTCCCGGCGATGCCGCCGCCGATGACCAGGACCCTCATGACCTGCTCCCCATGACCTGCTCCCACGCCTGGACATAGCCGGGCTCCCGCAGCGACGCGGCGAGGCCGGTGACGAAGCGGTGCTCGGCCTCCAGCACCGCGAGCTCGTACTCGTCCTCCACCAGGAAGATCCACATGACACCGTCGTCGGTGGCCTTCCGGACGGTCTCGCGGATCTCTCCGATCTGCTCGTCGAGCCGCGCCAGCCGCTCGCCGAGCAGCGCGGCGGCCTCGGCCGGCGGCAGCACGCTGATCAGTGACAGGGCCACCCCGAACTGGGGGTACTCGTTGCGGGGCCGGGCGACCAGCTCGCGCAGCCAGTCGTAGAGTTCGACCCGGCCCGCCTCGGTGAGCGCGTAGACGGTGCGCTCGGGCCGCTGGGTGTCGCGCACCGTCTCCTGCTCGACGACGAACCCGGCCCGCTCCAGCTGCTCGACGACCATGTACAGCGAGCCCCGGGTGTACTTCAGGGTCCGGTCGTTGCCGTGCTCCTGCAGCCGCCGGCCGATCTCGTACGGGTGCATCGCCTCCACGAGCAGTTCGGCGAGCACCGCCAGTGCCAGCGGGTTGGCCACCTTGCGCCGGGACATCGCGCCTCCTTAGTCAGGATCGACTATCCGCTCTCAAATAGTCGATGTCAACCATTCGGGGTATGAGAGGCTGGGCGCATGCCCCGGTTGTCGTCCGCCGCCGCGCGGGAGCGGCTCGCCTCCGCCCCGGTCGCCCGGCTGGCCACCGCCGACGAGCACGGCCGCCCGCACCTGGTCCCGGTGACGTTCGCGATCGAGCGCGGCACGGTCTACATCGCCGTCGACCACAAGCCGAAGTCGACCCGCGACCTGCGGCGGCTCGCCAACATCCGGGCCAACCCGCGTGTGGCGCTGCTCGCCGACCACTACGAGGACGACTGGGACCGCCTCTGGTGGGTGCGGGTGGACGGCCACGCGCACATCATCGACGACCCGGCCCGCATGGCAGGACCCGTCCGGCTGCTGGCCGCCCGCTACCCGCAGTACCGCGAGCGGCCCCCGGACGGTCCCGTCATCGTGATCGTCATCGACTCATGGACGGGCTGGTCGGCGGGCGGCTAGTCCCAGGCGCCGCCGATGCGCGCCAGGGCGTCGGCGTACTCGATGCGCCCGGCCCACTCGGCGGGCCAGGCGTCCATGCCGAGGTGCGCGCCGGCGAACGCCCCGGCCAGGCAGGCGATCGAGTCCGAATCGCCCGAGCTCGCCGCGCCCCGCCAGATCGCCGAGACCGCGTCATCGGGGAACAACAGGAACGCCAGCAGGCCGGTGGCCAGGGCCTCCTCGGCGACCCAGCCCGCGCCGGTCGCCTCGCACGGGTCGGCGTCGCGGTCGAGACGGGCGAGGGCCGCGTCCAGCCGGTCCAGGACGGCCAGGCACTCGTCCCAGCCCCGGGAGATGAACATCTCGGGGCTCTCCATGCCGGGCTGCTGCCACAGGTCTTCGAGCCAGTCGCCGTGATACGTCGTCCGCTGCTCGTGGCAGCGCGCGCGCAGCGCACCCGGCAGGTCGGCCGGGTCCATGCCCTCCCGCAGCCACCAGACGGCGAACGCGGTCAGCTCGCTCGCCGCGAGACCCGTCGGATGGCCGTGCGTCAGGGCCGCCTGCAGCTGCGACGCCGCCGCGCGCGTCTCGTCGGTGAAACCGGGCACCAGACCCAACGGTGTGACCCGCATGTTGGCGCCGCAGCCCTTGGAACCGGCCTGCGTCGCCTTCACCCAGGGCAGCCCGG
Source organism: Actinomadura macrotermitis (assembly GCF_009604375.1). GTDB lineage: Bacteria > Actinomycetota > Actinomycetes > Streptosporangiales > Streptosporangiaceae > Spirillospora > Spirillospora macrotermitis. The sequence goes on along the minus strand of NZ_WEGH01000006.1, from coordinate 377,095 downwards.
CCTCCAGGTTCCGGCAGGCCTGCAGGCACGTGTTGCCCGGCGCCCGGTTGTTGTCGGGGCTGTTCAGCCAGTCGATGAACTTCCGCCGCCAGATCGGCGTGATCAGATCCGGCGTGAAGGGCGGGTTCTCCAGGGCGTTCAGCAGGCCCTCGGCGACCGCGATCCCCATCTGGGTGTCGTCGGTGACCAGCGCCGGGTTCCCCTCCGGCACGCGCGGGCCGTCGAAACCGTACCGGCGGTGGATCTGCTTCATGTCGATGAACTCGGTCGGCGCGCCGAGGGCGTCCCCGTACGCCAGTCCGAACATGGAACCGCTGGCCCGCCTACCCATCGAACGCCCCTTTCGCCGCGCCGAGCCTATATCCCGACAAGCCCGGCGAGCCGCTCCCGGTGCCGCGCGGCCGACCCGAACAGCTCCTGACAGGACTTGGCCCGCTTGAAGTACAGATGCGCGTCATGTTCCCAGGTGAACCCGATCCCGCCGTGCAACTGGACGGCCTCCCCGGCGACCTGGAAGTAGGCGTCGGTGCAGTACGCCTTGGCCACGGCCGCCGCCATCGGCAGCTCCTCAGGGCTCTCGTCCGCGACGGCCGCCGCCTGCAGCACCGCCGAGCGCGCCGACTCCACCAGCACGAACATGTCGGCGCACCGGTGCTTGATCGCCTGGAAGGACCCGATGGGCCGCCCGAACTGCCGCCGCACCTTGACGTACTCCACCGTCAGGTCGAGCATCCGCTGCGCGCCGCCGAGCGCCTCGGCCGCGAGCGCGACCGCCGCAACGTCCTCCACATGCCGCCGGGGGCCTCCGATGCGGCGGGCAGGTGTCCCGTCGAACTCCAGCCGGGTCAGCCTGCGGGTCTGGTCCAGCGTCGGCAGCGGCGTCCGCCCGAAACCGTCCTGCACGGCGAACAGCCCGTCGTCCCCGCAGACCACCACGAGATCGGCGAGGTGGCCGTCCACCACATACGAGGCGATGCCGTCCAGGGCCCATCCCTCGGCCGTCTCCCGCGCCGTGACGCCCTCGACGGCGACGGCCGCGATCATCGTCCCGTCCGCGATCCCGGGCAGCACCTCCCACTTGAGCTCCTCGTCCTCGGCGGCCAGGACCGCGGCGGCGCCCAGGATCGTCGCCAGATAGGGCGCGCACACCAGCGCCCGCCCCATCTCCTCGAAGACGATGGCCAGCTCCCGCATCCCGAACCCGGCCCCGCCGTACTCCTCGGGGATCGCCAGGCCCTGCAGCCCGATCTGCTCGGCCATCTGCGCCCAGACCTTCGGGTCGTAACCCTCGGCGCTGCCCATCAGCCGCCGCACCTCGGCCGACGGCGACTTGTCGGCGAAGAACCGCCGCAGCGCCCTCCGCAGTTCTTCCTGCTCCTCGCTGACGACCAGGCTCATCCGCTGCCCTCCGCTATCCCAACCCAACGCTTGCTTGGTAAGTCAATCATGTGCCACGGATGGAGAAGGCGGCCGGCGGGCACATACTGTGAGAACAAGCGACCTGGTCACTACGATCCGTATGCGAAGGGTGGCACTCTGCTCCTAAGCTCGTCCGTGACGAGGAAGGGAGCGGAACATGACCGCGATGGCACACGACACGCAGGCTCATCACGCGGAAGCTCACGAGGACTTCCTCCTGCAGGACTTCCTGGCCCTTGAGACCCCCGAGGGCTACCGCGCCGAGCTGATCGACGGAGAGATCGTCGTGTCCCCACCCCCCTTCGGTAACCACGAGAAGAACATCGCGAAAGTCGTCTCGCAGATCATCAGGAAAAGCAGCATCGAGGTCGACACATCTTCGATGAAGGGCCTGAAGGTTCCCTCCGGCGGCGGTTGCACCAAGAACCATGTGATCCCCGACCTCACGGTCGCCCCGGAGGAGCTGGACGTGTTCGGCGACGCGGCTCCCTGGATGGAACCGGAGGGTGTCGCACTCGTCATGGAGGTGACCTCCGATCACCCCGAACGTGATCGCGAGGCCAAGCGGCACTGCTACGCCAGATCGGGCATTCCGCTCTACCTGCTGGTAGATCGCACGGAAGCAAAGGTGACGCTCTTCAGCTCGCCCGAGAACGACGACTACGTCGAGCTCGTTCAAGTGAACTTCGGGAAGACGATCGCTCTGCCGAAGCCGTTCGAGTTCGAACTCGACACCTCAAAGTTCGTCTGAGGGGCCTGGGGTCAGGTGATGCCGCGGGTGGCGCGGGCGGCGATCGTGCGCAGGTGCCCGGCGACCTCCGGCGGGTCCAGCAGGGTGTAGTCCACTCGCAGCAGCGCGATGCGGTAGGCCAGGTTCACCGCCGAGTCCGGGTGGGTGCGCAGCCGGCACGACCGCTCGTCCACCGCCTCCAGTTCCCCGTGCCACCCCGAGACCAGCTCGCGGGCCTGCTCGATCGGGGTGTGCAGGATCAGGTGGGCCTGCAAGGATCCCGCGTTGCCCGCGATCGTCTGGTCGAGCCACGCGGCCGCGTCCACGCCGCCCGGCAGTGAGCGTTCCGGGACGCGGACGCCCGTGCGGTGCACCTCGGCGATGCGGTCCGCCCGGAAGGTGCGCCAGTCGGCGCGTGCCTCGTCGAAGGCCACGAGGTACCAGCGGCGGCCCGCCGCGACCAGCCGGTGCGGCTCCACCAGCCGCCGCGTCGCCGCGCCGTCCGCCTTGGTGTGGGCGAAGCGGACCTTCTCGTGCGCGACGCAGGCGGCGGCGAGCGTGGCCAGGACGTCCGGATCGGCGCCCGGCCCGGTCCCGGGCAGGGCCACGGCCGCCTCCGACAGCGCCGCCACCCGGTGCCGCAGCCGCCGCGGCAGGACCTGCTCCAGCTTGGCCAGGGCGCTCAGCGAGGTGTCCTCGATGCCGCCGATGGCGGCCGTGGCGGCGGTGCGCAGGCCGATGGCGATCGCGACGGCCTCGTCGTCCTCCAGCACCAGCGGCGGCATCGCCGCGCCGGCGGCCAGCCGGTACCCGCCGACGTTGCCCTGCGCCGCGTGCACCGGGTAGCCCAACTCCCGCAGCCGCTCGACGTCCCGCCGGATCGTGCGGGAGGTGACGCCGAGCCGGCCGGCGAGTTCGGGGCCCGGCCATTCGCGCGGAGTCTGCAGCAGGGACAGCAGTTGCAGCAGTCTTCCGGACGGATCTCTCATGGTCCTCATCCTGCCGTCCTGCTAGGACGTTCACTGTCCTATTGGGCTCCTACTGTTCAGGAAGCGGCCGAACGGCGGCCAAGGCGAAGGGAACAGGACATGCTCCGCGGACTCACCACCACCAGCTTCTGGGCGAACGACCTCCAGGCGGCCGAGCGCTGGTACACCGAGCTGTTCGGCGCCGAGCCCTACTTCGCCGTCCCCGGCTACATCGAGTTCCGCATCGGCGACTACCAGCACGAGTTCGGCGTGATCGACGCCGCGTACGCCCCGCCCGGCGCGACCGACGGCCCGGCCGGCGCCATCGTCTACTGGCACGTCGACGACGTGGACGCCGCCGTCGCGCGGCTGCTGGAGCTCGGCGCCACCGAGCACCTGCCCCCGACCGTGCGCGGCGAGGGCTTCGTCACCGCCTCCGTCGTCGATCCCTTCGGCAACGTCCTCGGCGTGATGTACAACCAGCACTATCTGGACATCCTCCAGATGCGATGATCAACGCATGGTGAGCATCGGATCGATCGTGCTGGGCGCCTCGGACGTGCGGCGCGCGGTGGCCTTCTGGAGCAGTGCGCTGAACTACGTGCCGCGCGACGGCGCGGTGAAGGACGACTGGACCGTGCTGGTCCCGGCGGACGGCGGCCCCGGCACGCCGGTCGCGCTCGGCCTCAGCGTGTCGCCGGTGCAGGAGCACCCGCGCGTCCACGTCGACCTGTACACCGCCGACGCCGCCGAGCAGGCGGCCGAGATCGAGCGGCTGCTCGCGCTCGGCGCGCGGCAGGTGTCCTGGGACATGTACCCCGACGATCCCGACTTCGTCGTCCTCGCCGACACCGAGGGCAACCGGTTCTGCGTCATCGACACCGCCCACGGCTGACCGGGCCCGCCGCGCGGGCCCGGCCGGCCGGCGGCGTCAGCCGAGCGCCGGGTCGCTGAGGCTCGGGCGGCCGGTCTCGACGTGCCCGGCGACGCGCCACAGGTAGGACGGGTCGCTGTCGGCCGTCACCGTCAGGTCGTACCAGGACGCCGAGTGGTGCAGCCCCACGGTGTGGCTGATCCGCTGCCCGGGCCGCACCCGCAGCCGCGCCGGCCGCCCGCCGCCGTAGGCGCTGGTGACGGTCACCTCGCAGGTGGTCCGGCCCGGGTTGGCGATGCTCAGCCGCACGTCGCCGCCCGCCCGGCGGACCGACACCTGCGGGCCGCCCTTGGACAGGTCGCCCCGGTAGCGGCGGAAGAACCCGTTGGGGCCGTGCACCGACAGGTCGTAGGCGTCCTTGGTGGTCCAGCTCTCGGACAGGGACTTGCCCGGCTCGACGGTGTAGGTCCAGGGGCCGTCGGTGCGGGTGGCCGAGGTGACATGGAAGCAGGCGCCCGCGCGGGGCCCGGCGGCGAACTCCAGGGTGACGCGCCCGGCGGCCGCGTCGGTCTTCGCCGCGACCGTCAGGTTGTAGGGCAGCGGCCGCGCCGGGCGGCGGCCGGGCTCCTGCTTCGGCATCGCGGGCGACGCCGGCCGGGCCGGGACGTAGTCGGGGTGCCGCTTCTTGTCCGGCGGCAGGTACCCGCCGGTGGACGGCAGCGGCGCGGGCTTCTCATCGCGCCGCGAGAAGTCGAACGCGCTGGTGAGGTCGCCGCACACCGCGCGCCGCCACGGGGAGATGTTCGGCTCGTGCACGCCGAACCGCTTCTCCAGGAAGCGGATGATGGAGGTGTGGTCGAAGGTCTGCGAGCAGACCCAGCCGCCCTTGCTCCACGGCGAGATCGCGATCATCGGCACGCGCGGCCCGAGCCCGTAGGGGCCCGCGGGCAGGCTCCCCGAGCCGGGGAAGTACTCGCCGGTGGTCGGCGCGGTGGACTGTCCCTGCGCGCGCGACGCCGGGGCGTAGGGCGGCACGACGTGGTCGAAGAACCCGTCGTTCTCGTCGTAGGTGAGCAGCAAGACGGTCTTGCTCCACACCTCGGGGTCGGCCGTCAGCGCGTCCAGCACCTGCGCGATGTACCAGGCGCCGTAGTTGACGGGCCAGTTCGGGTGCTCGCTGTAGGCCTCGGGCGCGGCGATCCAGGAGACCTGCGGCAGGCGGCCGTGCACGACGTCGTCCTTCAGGACGTCGAAGTAGGTCCCGCCGGACTTCACGTCGGTCCCGGTGCGGGCCTTGTCGTACAGCGGGTCGCCCGGCTCGGCGTTGCGGTACTTGTTGAAGTACAGCAGCGAGTTGTCGCCGTAGTTGCCGATGAACGCGTCGTCGGTCCAGCCCCAGGAGCCCGCGGCGTCCAGGCCGTCGCCGGCGTCCTGGTAGACCTTCCAGGAGACGCCCGCCTGCTCCAGCCGCTCGGGGTAGGTCGTCCAGTCGTAGCCGCGCTCGTCGTTGCCGAGGACGGGCCCGCCGCCGGTGCCGTCGTTGCCGGTGTGGCCGCTCCACATGTAGTACCGGTTGGGGTCGGTCGCCCCGATGAACGAGCAGTGGTAGGCGTCGCAGACGGTGAACGCGTCGGCGAGGGCGTAGTGGAACGGGATGTCGTCCCGCTTCAGGTACGCCATCGTGTTGGCGGTCTTGGCCGCGATCCAGTTGTCGTAGCGGCCCTGGTTCCAGGCCTTCTGCCCGCCGCGCCAGTCGTGGTTCAGGCCGGTCAGGTACTTCATGCCGAGGTCGGGGGCGTCCGGGCGGAACGGCAGCACCTCCCCGGCGCCGTCCGGCTGGTGCCACACCGGCTTGCCGTTCGGCAGCGCGACGGGCCGCGGGTCGCCGAACCCCCGCACACCGCGCAGCGCGCCGAAGTAGTGATCGAACGAGCGGTTCTCCTGCATGAGCACCACGACGTGCTCGACGTCGCGGATGGTCCCGGTGCGGTGGTGCGCCGGGATGGCGGCAGCCCGGGCGATGCTGTCGGGCAGCATCGAGAAGGCGGTGGCGCCGCCCGCGATCTGCAGGAAACGCCGGCGGTCGACTGCGCTCATGAAAAGTTCTCCTAACAGGATGAGTCGCCGCATCCTGCCGGGACTGCCCGAATACCCCCCATACGCAGGGCATCCGCAACCTGAACTGTGCCGATGCGATTCCAGCCGGGCCGTTCACCGGGACGACCGGCAAGAGCGGAATCCCTGGAATCCGGCCCGGCCCGCGTCTCGTCCGACGGCGCCGGGCCGCTCCGCATCCCGGTGACCGGCTGCGGGCTGTTCAGCATGCCTGAGCGCGCCCGCTCGCCTTCCCGCTGGACGGCTGGAGGCACGCACTCTGCGCCACATACGCGCTGATGCGCTCGTAGCTCGGATCCGCGCGGCCCAAACGGTATGCCGCGCGCGGGCTGCGCGGTGTCGCCGAGGCGGTCATCGTCCGGGCGGGGCGGGCGTCGTACGCTGAGGGTGCCGATACCGGGAAGCACGATCTGTATGCGAAAGGTGGCGCCCTGTCACTAGACTCGTCTTCGACGAGGAAGGAGCAGGGCATGACCGCGATGGCTCATGACCAGCATGTGCAGGAGGACTTCCTCCTGGAAGGTTTCCTCGCCCTCGACACCCCCGAGGGCTTCCGCGCCGAGCTGATCGACGGAGAGATCGTCGTGACCCCACCCCCCTTGGGCGATCATGAGAAGTGCGCCGGGAAGATCGTCCGGCAGATCTACCGCAACAGCACCGCTGATGTGGACTATGCGGCCAACAAGGGGCTCGTCGTCCCCAGCGGAGGGCGGTGTCCCAAGAACCATGTGATCCCTGATGCCACCTTCGCCCCCAGCGAGCTGGATCTGTTCGGCGGGGCCGAGGCATGGATGCCCGCTGACGGGGTGCTGTTGGTGGTCGAGGTGACGTCCTCCCGGCCCGAGCAGGACCGGGAGGCGAAACGGCACTGCTACGCGCGTGCGGACATTCCCCTCTATCTCCTGGTCGACCGTGAACACCGGTCTGTCACCTTGTTCACCGACCCGGGGGACGACGACTACCAGGAGGCCGCCTCGGTGGCGTTCGGGAAGCGGTTGCCGCTGCCGGAGCCGTTCGGGTTCGAGCTGGAGACCGCCGAGTTCGGGTGATCAGGCGCTCCAGTCATGGGGTCCCAGGACGTAGCCCTGGGGGGTGGAGTGCAGGTGGTTCGCCGAGACCAGGGTGCTGAGGGCGGCCCACAGGTCCTCCTCGGGGCTGTCGATCAGGTCCTGGAGGGTCGCGATGTCGGCCGCTGTGCCGGATTTGTCGAGTTCGGCGACGGTCTCGTAGACCAGCAGCTGGAACGGGGACAGGGCTTGGACGTCGGCTCGCTTGTCATCCATGTCCGAGGCGTTCCCGTTCCGCGGGCGTCCAAAGACGCCCGCGGAACGGCGGCGGGTCAGCCGTAGCGCTTCATCTCGTGGAAGAAGCCCGGGATCTCCTGCAGGTCGCCGGCGGCGGTGACCTGGTCGTAGACGTAGCGGGCGACGGCCAGGTCCAGCACGCCGAGCCCGAACGGGGAGAACACGACCGGCTTGTCGGCCGGGGGAGTGGTCGCGCCGGTGAGGACGTCGTAGAGCGTGCCGGCGACGAAATCGCGGTTGCCGACCCGCTGCTCCGCCAGGTGCGGGGAGGTGTTGGCCTTCATGCAGTGCTCGACGTCGTCGACGACGTTGTAGGAGTCCAGGATGATCTCGGGGGACAGGTCGCGCAGCGAGACGTGCAGGACCAGCGGGTTGTGCCCGAACCAGGCCGGGTCGGTGACGTGCGGCTCGCCGGCGACCGTGGCGAACACGATCAGGTCGGACGAGCGGACCAGGTCCTCGGCCTTCTCGTGGATCGTGACGGCGCCCTTCTCGGTGCGCTCCAGGTACCCCTTGAACCCCTCGGCGTGCTCGGCCGACAGGTCGTGCACGCCGAGCTCGTCGAACTCCAGGCCGTTGCCCACCAGGTAGGTGTGGATGTAGCGGGCGATCAGGCCGACGCCGAAGAAGCCGACCCGGCGGGGCCGGACGCCGCGCCGCCCGGCGAGCTCGACGGCGGCGAGCGCGGCCGAGGCGGCGGTGCGGGCGGCGGAGATGATCGAGCTCTCCAGGCACGCGAACGGGTAGCCGGTCGCGGTGTCGTTGAGGATCAGCACGGCGGAGGCGCGCGGGATGCCGCCCGCGACGTTGCCGGGGAACGAGGAGATCCACTTGATGCCGTGCGCGTTCACCTCGCCCTCGACCGAGGCCGGCAGCGCGATGATCCGGTTGGCCGGCTGGTCGGGGAAGCGCAGGAAGTAGGAGTCGGGGTTGACCGTGCGCCCCTCGCCGTGCAGCCGGTAGGCGGCCTCGATCATGCGGGTGACCTGCTGCTCGCGGCCGGTGATCGCCTCGTGCACCTGGGCGCCCGAGATCACGGCGAAAGAGGGGGACTGCGTCATATCCGTGTGCTCCGTGGAATGGCTGGTGATGATCAGACGCCGAGGATATCGGCGCCCGGCAGGGACAGTTCGGGGGCCAGGCCGGCGAAGTTCTCGCGCAGCCAGCTCTCCTCGTAGATCGAGTCGAGGTAGCGTTCGCCCAGGTCGGGGGCGATGGCGACGGCGACGGGCTCCTGGCCGGGGTATTTGTCGGCCAGCCAGCGGGCCGCGCCGGACACCACGGTGCCGGTCGAGCCGCCGAACAGGAAGCCGCGCGCGGCCAGGGCGTGCACGGTGCGGATGGTGTCGGCCTCGGCGACGTGCACGACGTCGTCGACGAGCGACTCGTCGACCAGCTCGGGGCGGCGGCTGGTGCCGAGCCCGGGGACCATCCGGCGCTCGGGGATGCCGCCGAAGGTGACCGAGCCGACCGCGTCGATCGCCACGATGGTGACCGGGCGCCGCTTCTCGCGGAAGTAGCGGGCGCAGCCCATCAGGGTCCCGGTGGTGCCGGCGCCGACGAACAGCACCTCCAGGCCCGGGAACGCGCGGTCGATGGCGGGCGCGGTCCCGCTGTAGTGCGCCATGGAGTTGTTGGCGTTGGCGTACTGGTTCAGCCAGACGTAGTCGCCGCCGGACTCGCACAGGCCCTGGACGTAGCGGATCCGGCTCTCCAGGAAGCCGCCGTTGCCGTCCTGGCGGGAGATGACCCGCACCTCGGCGCCGAGCGCGCGCATCACCCGCATCGAGGCGGGGTTGCAGCGCGGGTCGGTCACGCAGACGAACCGGTACCCCTTGCTCGCCGCGATGACGCTGAGCGCGATGCCGAGGTTGCCCGAGGAGGACTCGACGATGATCGAGCCGGGGGTCAGCACCCCGTCGCGCTCGGCCGCCGCCACCATCGCGGCGGCGGCCTTGAGCTTCACCGAGCCGGCGAAGTTGAAGCCCTCGCACTTGAGATGAACAGGACAGCCGAGGGCAGGCCGAAGGTCCACATAAAGGTCCTCGACATTGAAATCCTGCGGCGAGGTGATGATGGGCACGCTGCCACCCTTGAATGAATGACAATTGATGGATCGGTGGAAGTGGGAAAGGGGACGCGAGACTTTTGATCCGCCATTTTTTCCCCGCGTCGAATATCCAGAAATCAATTTCTGGCCGTTCCCCCGTCTTCCCCCGAGTACGCCGCGAGGTTCTGGGGCGAACCGGGGCGAAGCCTCACCGTACCTTCGGCCATGTCCCGTCGCAACCCTCTGCTTACCCACCGGTAGGTCGTAAGTAGGGTGTTATCCGGGGAATCGGTGAACGTTCCCTCGAGGACCGACATAAGCTAGCCCATCCGGCCATACCTCCGGCTCATTCGGTGATGACGGTCGAGAAGTTCTACATCACGGAGAGTTAAGATGAATGCTCGCGGTCCCGTCGCCGACCGGCTGCTGCCCCTGACCGGTCTGCCCGTCCTGCCGGTCTCGGTGGCCGAGGCCGGGCGCGCCCGTGAGCTCGCCGCCCGGCACGGCATGACGAGCGATCTTGCGGTCGACCTGACCGACGCCGTGATCACCCGGGTGGAGCGCCTGGCCGCTGAGCGCGACCGGCCCGCCGTCACCGACCGGCACCGCGCTCTCTCCTACGCCGAGCTGGCCGCCGAGGCCCGCCGCCTCGCCACGTTGCTGGAGGAGTCGGGCGTCGAGCCCGGTACCGTCGTCGGGGTCGGCGGCGAGCGCTGCGCCAGCGTGATCGCGGCGTTCCTGGCGATCGAGCTGATCGGCGCCCTGTACGTGCCGGCCGACGAGACCTGGCCCGCCGCCCGCGTCCGCGACGTGCTCGGCCAGGCCGGCGCGTCGGTGCTGCTCACCGTGGACACCGGCGCCTCCGCCCCGGCCCTGCTGGAGGGCGCCGCCGCGGCCGGGTGCACGGTGGTGCGGGCGGAGCGCGCCGCGGCCTGCGCGCCCTGGGCGGGCCCGGCCCGGCTGGACTCGCTCGACCGGCCCCGGTACGTGCTGTTCACCTCGGGTTCGACCGGCAAGCCCAAGGGCGCCGTGGTCGAGCACCAGGGCATGATCAACCACCTCTACGCCAAGATCGTCGATCTGGAGCTGACCGGCGCCGACGTGGTCGCCCAGACCGCCCCGCTCGGCTTCGACATCTCGGTCTGGCAGATGCTGTGCCCGCTGCTGATCGGCGGCCGGGTGGACGTGATCGGCGACGAGGTCGGCCACGACCCGGTCGCCTTCGCCCGCGCGGTGGACGCGCAGGGCATCACCATCGTCGAGCTGGTCCCGACCATGGTCAGGCACCTGCTGGACGACCTGGCCGGCGCGCCCGCCGGCTCGCTCGGCGGCCTGCGCTGGATGATCGCCACCGGCGAGGAGCTGCCCGCCGAGCTGTCGCGCCGCTGGCTGGAGGCGATGCCGCACGCCCGGCTGCTGAACGCCTACGGCCCGACCGAGTGCTCCGACGACGTCACCCACCACACCGTGACGGCCGGCGACCTGGAGCTGCTGCGGCTGCCGATCGGCGTGCCGATCGTCAACTCCCGCCTCTACGTGCTGCGGCACGAGGACGACGGCACCTGGAGCGCCTGCGACCTGGAGGAGACCGGCGAGCTGTTCGTCGGCGGCGTCTGCGTCGGCCGCGGCTACCTGGGCGACCCCCAGCGCACCTGCGACGCCTTCTACCAGGACCCCTTCGAGGAGAGCCCGACCGGCCGCCTCTACCGCACCGGCGACGCGGTGAAGCTGCTGCCCCCGGGCGCCGGCGGCGACGCGCGCCCGACGCTGCAGTACCTCGGCCGGGTCGACCGGCAGGTCAAGATCTCCGGGGTCCGGATGGAGCTCGGCGAGATCGAGGCGGTGCTACAGCGCCATCCCGGGGTGGGGGCCGCGGCGGTGGTGGTGCACGAATACTCTGCGTGACCGCACTGGCCGAGTTCGGACGTCAACCCTTGTCACGGGTTGAGCGTCCATGATCGCGCCAGGGCCCGCCACCTGCGGATCTTTGTCACGATCGTGAGTAATTTCGGGGCCCAAGTTCTACTTTTGGGGGGATTGCGAGCCATGTGACAGGCTGGTTAACTGTGGCTCCGCTACTCCTCAGTAGAGACGGGGCGCGGGGTCGGGCCCTCGCCGGGGGACGGAAGCAGTGGCGCTCCGCACCGGCCGGGAGTGAACCGCGGACGAACACACCTTTGGATCGGGCGCGAAATCACGATCCCGGAAGGGACTTGGGGAAAGGGGACGGGGACGGCCCGTAGTTGCGTGTTCAGTCGCTTTGCCTCCTGCCCGCGGCCGGAAAGTCCAGCCGCCGTATCGGGCATTAAGAAGTCCCCCTCCGACCGGGAAAGTACCGCTTGATGTCGTCCTCCGAGTACGTTCCTCTTTCCGCCGCCCAGCAGAGCGTCTGGTACGCGCAGCAGCTGGCACCGGAAACGCCGGTCCATATCGCGCTGTACATCGAGATCGAGGGACCGCTCGACGCCGAGCTGTTCGACCGCACCGCCCGTCTCTGCTCGCACGAACTCGACGCCATGCACGTGCGCATCGTCGAGCACGACGGAATGGCGCAGCAGGTCATCGAGAAGGCCCCGGCGTCCATTCCGCTGGTGGACCTGAGCGGCGAGCCCGACCCGGAGGCCGCCGCGCGCGCGTGGATGGACGCGCGCATGCGCGAGCCGCTGCCGATGGACGGCGACCGGCTGAGCGTCACCGCGCTGCTCCGGCTGGCGCCGCAGGTGCACTGGTGGTTCATCCGCTCGCACCACATCATCCAGGACGGCTACTGCGGCCCGATCATCAGCCACCGCGCCGCCGAGGTGTACACCACCCTCCTGCGGGGCGGCGAGTACGTGCCCGGCAGGCTCGGCGACTACCGGAGGCTGCTGGCCGAGGAGGCCGCCTACCGCGAGAGCGAGCGGTTCGAGCGCGACCGGGCGTACTGGCTGGAGCGGTTCGCCGACAAGCCCGTCGCGGCCGGCCTCACCGACGAGATCGCCGGGCCCACCGCCGACTACATCTCCCGCGTCGTCACCGTCCCGCCGGACCAGAGCGAGGCGCTGGCCGCCGGGTCGCGGCGGCTGCGCACCGCCTCCCAGGGCCTGGCGATCGCCGCGACCGCCGCCTACATGGCGCGGATGACCGGCACCGAGGACGTCATCCTCGGCCTCGCGGTCACCGGCCGCGTCACCCGGCTGGCGCTGGAGACGCCGGCGATGATGTCCTCGATCCTGCCGCTGCGGGTTCAGGTGCGCCCGGACATGACGGTCGAGGAGCTCGTCCGCTCGGTCACCCGGGCGAGCGCGCGGGCCCTGCGCCACCAGCGCTACCGGTACGAGGACCTGCGCCGCGACCTGAAGCTGCTCGGCGACCGCCGCCGCATGTACGGCCCGGTCATCAACATCATGGCGTTCGACTACCGGCTGGACTTCGGCGGCACGCCGGGCCGGATGCACGCCCTCACCGTCGGCCCGGTCGAGGACCTGCAGATCAACATCTACGACAACTTCGACGGCAACGGCCTGCGCGTCGACTTCGAGGCCCACCCCGACCTGTACGGCGCGGACGAGGTCGCCGCGCACCACGACCGCTACATCCGGTTCATGCGCGCGCTCGGGGACGCCGACCCGGCCACCCCGCTGCGCGAGATCGAGCTGCTCACCGACGCCGAGCGGCACACGATCCTGCACGAGTGGAACGGCCCCGCGCTGCCGGTGGAGCGCGACGTGCTCGCGCACGAGCTGATCGAGGCGCACGCCGCCCGTACCCCGGACGCGATCGCGCTGACCGCCGGCGACGGGCGGATCACCTACGCCGAGCTGAACGCCCGCGCCAACCGGCTGGCCCGCCACCTGGTGGGCCTCGGCGTCGGCGCCGAGGACCTGGTCGCGGTCGCGCTGCCGCACGACGCGCGCACCGTCGTGGCGACGCTCGGGGTGATGAAGGCGGGCGCCGCCTACCAGGCGCTCGACCCCTCCTACCCGCCCGACCGCGTCGCCTACATGCTGCAGGACGCCGCCCCCGCCTGCGTCGTCACCACCAGCGAGGTGCCGCTGCCGGGCGACGTCGTCCGCGTCGAGCTGGACACCCTGGACCTGGAGGGCACCCCCGGCGGCGACCTCACCGACGCCGAGCGGGTGCGGCCGGTCCGGCCCGGCAACCCCGCCTACATCATCTACACCTCCGGCTCCACCGGCCGCCCGAAGGGCGTCGTGGTCACCCACGCCAACCTGGTGGAGTTCCAGGCCCGGATGCAGCCGGTGTTCCCGCCCGAGCGGATGGCGCGGGTGCTGTTCGGCACGTCGCTGAACTTCGACATCTCGATCATCGAGTGGTACCTGACGCTGTCCAGCGGCGGCTGCCTGGACGTGGTGCGCGACCTGCTGGAGCTCACCGACCGCGGCGGCTGGGAGGGCACCTTCCTCGGCGGCGTGCCCTCGGCGGTCGCCGCGCTGATCGCGCGCGGCTCCCTCAAGCTGGACGTCGGCGACCTGATGCTCGGCGGCGAGGCGCTGTCGCCGCGGCTGCTGCGCGACCTGCGCGCGCTGGCGCCGCAGGCGCGCATCACCAACGTCTACGGCCCCACCGAGATCACCGTCCTGGTCACCGCGTGGATCGACGACGGCGACCCCGCCGCGAACGCGCCGATCGGCGCGGTGCTCGGCAACACCGGCGCCTATGTGCTGGACGACGCGCTGAAGCCGGTCCCGGCCGGCGTGCCCGGCGAGCTGTACCTGACCACCCCCGGCCTCACCCGCGGCTACCTCGGCCGCCCCGACCTCACCGCCGAACGCTACGTCGCCTGCCCCTTCGGCGCGCCCGGCGAGCGGATGTACCGCACCGGCGACGTGGTGCGCTGGCTGCCGGACGGGCAGCTGGAGTTCATCGGCCGCTCCGACCACCAGGTCAAGGTGCGCGGCTTCCGCATCGAGCTCGGCGAGATCGAGGCGGCGCTCGCCGCGCACCCGCAGGTCGGCCAGCACGTGGTGACCGCGCGGCGCGACGCGGCCGACGACACCATGCTGGTCGCCTACGTCGTCCCGGCGGACGACACCGCCCCCGACCCGGCGCGGCTGAAGGCGTTCCTGGCCGGGACGCTGCCCGAGTACATGATCCCGGCGGCGATCGTGGTGCTGGACGCCATGCCGCTGAACCCGGCCGGCAAGATCGACCGCGGCGCGCTGCCCGAGCCGGTCTTCGCCGCCGCCACCACCGGGCGCGGCCCGCGCGACGCCCGCGAGGAGATCCTGTGCGGGATCTTCGCCGACGTCCTCGGCATCGAGCACATCGGCATCGACGACGACTTCTTCGACTTCGGCGGCGACTCCCTCAAGGCCACCCGCGTCGTCTCCCGCGCGCGCGCCGCGCTGGACGTCGAACTGCCCGTCCGCGCCCTGTTCGAGACCCCGTCGGTCGCCGGGCTGTCCGAGCACATCGCGACGGCCAAGGCCGAGCCCGCCCGCCCGGTGCTGCGCCCAGCCGACCGGCCCGACCCGCTGCCGGTGTCGTACGCGCAGGAGCGGCTGTGGTTCCTCAGCCGGCTCGAAGGGCTCACCGCCACCTACAACATGCCGATCCCGCTCCGTCTCACCGGCGCACTGGACCAGGACGCGCTGCGCGCCGCGCTGCGCGACGTGGTGAACCGGCACGAGTCGCTGCGGACGCTGTTCGGCGAGGCGGACGGCGAGGCCTACCAGCGCGTCCTCGCCCCCGGTGAGGCCGACCCGGCCCTGCACATCGGCGGCGTGCCGGACGGCGACCTCCACGGCGCGCTGTTCATGGACGCCACCCGCGGCTTCGACCTCGCCACCGAGCTCCCGCTGCGCGCCCACCTGTACGAGATCGGCCGTGCTGCTTCTGGGGGGGCGACCCCCCAGACCCCCCGAGGGCCGGAGGAGCCGGCTTCGCCGGCGGACGGGCCTCACGAGCACCTCCTCCTGCTGGTCCTGCACCACATCGCCGGCGACGGCTGGTCGATGGCGCCGCTCGCCCGCGACGTCATCACCGCCTACCTGGCCCGCCGCGACGGCCACGCCCCCGGCTGGGCGCCGCTGCCGGTCCAGTACGCCGACTACGCCCTGTGGCAGCGCGAGCTGCTCGGCGCCGAGGACGACCCGGCCAGCCTGGCCGCCCGGCAGATCGCCTACTGGAAGAAGACCCTGGCCGGGCTGCCCGACCAGACGCCGCTGCCCACCGACCGGCCGCGCCCCGACCGCGCGTCCTACCGCGGCGGCCAGGTCTCCTTCGAGCTGCCCGCCGAACTGCACCAGGGCCTGGCCGCCCTCGCCCGCACCCACCAGGTCAGCCTGTTCATGGTGCTGCAGGCCGCGCTCGCCGCGCTGCTCACCCGCCTCGGCGCCGGCACCGACGTGCCGATCGGGTCGCCGATCGCGGGCCGCACCGACGAGGCGCTGGACGACCTGGTCGGCGTGTTCGTCAACACCCTGGTGCTGCGCACCGACACCTCCGGCAACCCCTCGTTCGCCGAGCTGCTCGGCCGCGTCCGCGAGACCGACCTCGGCGCCTACGCCCACCAGGACGTGCCGTTCGAGCGCCTGGTGGAGGTCCTCAACCCGGCCCGGTCGCTGGCCCGGCACCCGCTGTTCCAGGTCATGCTGACCCTGCAGAACAACCCCGAGGCGACCGTCGAGCTGCCCGGCCTCACCGTCGCGGTCGAGCCGGTCGACGCGGGCGTGGCCAAGTTCGACCTGGAGTTCCTGCTGGAGGAGGCCCGGGACGGCTCGGGCGCCCTCGCGGGCACCGTCGAGTACGCGGCCGACCTGTTCGACCGCGAGACCGTCGCCGACCTCGCCGGCTGGTTCCGGCAGGTGCTGGAGGCCGCCGTCGCCAGCGCCGCCGCCGTCACCGTCGGCGGCCTGGAGCTGCCCGGCGCCGACGCGCGCCGCGCCGCCGTCGTCCCCGCGGCGCCCGGGGTGAAGCGGCTGGTCGCCTACGTCGTCGCCGCGCCCGGCCAGACCCTCGACCCCGAGGAGCTGCGCGCCTACGCCCGGCAGAACCTGCCCGAGTCGATGGTGCCGTCCGCGGTGGTGGTGCTGGACGAGCTGCCGCTCACCCCGAACGGCAAGGTCGACACCAAGGCGCTGCCGAAGCCGGAGATCTCGGGCCGTACCGCCCCCTACCGCGCCCCGCGCGACGAGCGCGAGCAGATCGTCGCCGCCGTCTTCGCCGACCTGCTCGGCCTGGACCGCGTCGGCGTCGACGACGACTTCTTCGAGTTCGGCGGCAACTCGCTGATCGCCACCCGGGTGGTCAGCCGGATCCGCCGCGCGCTGGACGTCGAGCTGCCCGTCCGCACCCTGTTCGAGACCCCGACCGTCGCCGGCATCGCCGCGCTGCTGTCCGGCCTGTCCGGCGGCGCCCGGCCCGCGCTGGAGGCGCGCGAGCGGCCCGAGACGGTCCCGCCGTCCTACGCCCAGCAGCGGCTGTGGTTCCTCAACCGGTTCGAGGGCCCGTCGGCGACCTACAACATGCCGATCGCGCTGCGCATCCGCGGCGCGCTCGACCCGGCCGCGCTGCAGACCGCGCTCGGCGACGTCGTCGCCAGGCACGAGACGCTGCGCACGGTGCTGCCCGACAGCGGCGGCGTCCCGCGCCAGCTCGTCCTGGACCCGGCCGCGGCCCGCCCCGAGCTGCAGATCACCGAGACGACCGCGGCCGAGCTGCCCGCCCGCCTCGGCATGGCCGCCGGGTACGCCTTCGACATCTCCGCCGAGCCGCCGCTGCGCGCCCACCTGTTCCGCCTCGCGGAAGAGGAGCACGTCGTCCTGCTGCTGATGCACCACATCGCCGGCGACGGCTGGTCGCTGGCGCCGCTCGCCACCGACGTCATCACCGCCTACACGGCGCGCGCCGGCGGCCAGGCCCCCGGCTGGGCGCCGCTGCCGGTCCAGTACGCCGACTACACCCTCTGGCAGCAGGAGCTGTTCGGGTCCGAGGACGACCCCGGATCGCTCATCTCGCGGCAGATCGCGTACTGGAAGGACGCGCTCGCCGGGCTGCCCGAGGAACTGGAGCTGCCCGCCGACCGGCCGCGCCCGGCCGAGGCGTCCTACCGCGGCGGCACCGCCCGCTTCCGCCTCGGCGCGGGCGTGCACGCCGCGCTGCTGAAGCTGTCGCGCGAGACCGGCGCCAGCCCGTTCATGGTCGCGCAGGCCGCGTTCGCCGCGCTGCTGACCCGGCTCGGCGCGGGCACCGACGTGCCGATCGGGTCGCCGATCGCGGGCCGTACCGACGAGGCGCTGGACGATCTGGTCGGCATGTTCGTCAACATGCTGGTCTTCCGCACCGACACCTCCGGCGACCCGACGTTCCGCGACCTGATCGGCCGGGTCAAGGAGACCGACCTGGCCGCCTACGCGCACCAGGACGTCCCCTTCGAGCGCCTGGTCGAGGTCCTCAACCCGCCGCGCCACCTCGGCCGCCACCCGCTGTTCCAGGTCGGCCTGACCTTCCAGAACAACCCCAAGGCCAAGGTCGAGTTGCCCGGCTTCACCGCCGAGGTCGAGCCGCTGTACGCCGGCGTCTCCCGCTTCGACCTGCTGATGGTCCTGACCGAGGAGGAGGACGGCCTCGCCGGCGAGCTGGAGTACGCGCTCGACCTGTACGACCCGGCTTCCGCCGAGCGCCTCATCACCCGCTTCGAGCGGTTCCTGACCGCGCTGCTGGACGCCCCCGACACCCGCATCGGCGCCGCGCCCGTCCTGTCCGGGGACGAGCGCGCGACGATCCTGGGCGACTGGGCGGGCGGTTCGGCCGTCGGGAAGGCGGAGCGGGCGACGATCCCGGCGCTGTTCGAGGCGCAGGCCGCGGCCCGTCCCGACGCCCCGGCCGTCACCTTCGAGGGCCGCACCCTCACCTACGGCGAGGTCAACGCCGAGGCCAACCGCCTTGCCCGCTACCTGGCCGCCCGCGAGATCGGCGCCGAGCAGTTCGTGGCGCTGGCGCTGCCGCGTTCGGCGGAGCTGGTCGTGGCGATCCTGGCGGTTCTGAAGACCGGTGCGGCGTATGTGCCGATCGACCCGGACTACCCGGCCGACCGCATCGCCCACATGCTGGACGACGCCAAGCCCGTCATCGCGATCACCACGGGCGAGGCCGGATCGGCGCTGCCGGAGGAACTGCCGCGCGTCCTGCTGGACGAGCAGGAGCACTCCGCCTACCTGGACAGCGACCTCGGCGACGAGGACCGTGTCCGGCCGCTGTCGCCCGAGCACCCGGCGTACGTCATCTACACCTCGGGTTCGACGGGTCGTCCGAAGGGCGTGGTGGTCCCGCACCAGAACGTCGCCCGCCTGCTGAAGTCGACCGAGCAGTGGTTCGACTTCGGCCCGGACGATGTGTGGACGCTGTTCCACTCCTACGCCTTCGACTTCACCGTCTGGGAGCTGTGGGGCTCACTGCTCTACGGCGGCCGCCTGGTCGTGGTGCCGTTCCTGACGTCCCGCAGCCCGGAGGACTTCCTGCGCCTGCTGGCGGCGGAGAAGGTCACGGTGCTGAACCAGACGCCGTCGGCGTTCTACCAGCTCATGGCCGCCGACCGGGACAACCCGGGCCAGGACCTGGCGCTGCGCTACATCGTGTTCGGCGGCGAGGCCCTTGAGCTGGGCCGTCTGGACGACTGGTACTCGCGGCACCCGGAGAACGCGCCGACGCTGGTCAACATGTACGGCATCACCGAGACCACGGTGCACGTCTCGTACGTCGCGCTCGACCGTGCCTACGCGGCCACCGCACCCGGCTCGGTCATCGGCGTCGGCATCCCCGACCTGCGCCTTTACGTCCTGGACGACCGCCTCCAGCCCGCCGCTCCCGGCGTGGTCGGCGAGCTGTACGTGGCGGGCGACGGCCTGGCGCGCGGCTATCTCAACCGTCCCGACCTGACCGCCGAGCGTTTCGTCGCCGACCCGTTCGGCGCGCCCGGCACCCGCATGTACCGCACCGGCGACGTCGGCCGCTGGCTGGAAGACGGCCGGCTGGAGTACCTCGGCCGCTCGGACCAGCAGGTCCAGCTGCGTGGCTTCCGCATCGAGCTGGGCGAGATCGAGTCCGCGCTCGCCCGCCACGACTCGGTCGACGACGTCGCCGTCATCGTCCGCGACGACAAGCTCGTCGCCTACGTCGTCGGCACCGAGATCGACTCCGCCGAGCTGCGCAAGTTCGCCGGCCAGGACCTGCCCGACTACATGGTCCCGGCCGTCGTGGTGGAGCTGGACGCGCTGCCGCTCACCGTCAACGGCAAGCTCGACCGCAAGGCCCTCCCGGCGCCCGACTTCGGCGCCAAGGTCTCCGCGCTCGCCCCCCGCACCTCTGAAGAGGAGATCCTCGCGGGTCTGTTCGCCGAGGTCCTGGGCCTGGAGCGGGTCGGCGTGGACGACGGGTTCTTCGACCTGGGCGGCGACTCGATCATCGCCATCCAGCTCGTCTCCCGCGCCCGCCAGGCCGGCCTGGTGATCTCGCCCCGCGAGGTGTTCCAGCACCAGACCGTCGAAGAGCTGGCCGCCATCGCCCAGCCCGTCGGCGAGGGCGAGCAGATCGAGGTCGAGGCCCCCGGCACCGGGACCGGCCCCGTCCCGGTCACCCCGATCGTGGCGTGGCTGCGCGACCGCGTGGACGGCGACGCCTCCCTCGCCGCCGGCTTCCACCAGTCGCTGCTGCTGCGCACTCCCGCCGGCCTCGGCGTGGAGCAGCTCACCGCCGCGTTCCAGAAGGTCCTGGACCACCACGACATGCTCCGCCTCCGCCTGGACGTGTCCGGCGGCGAGTGGCAGCCGGTCGTCCGGGCCGAGGTGTCCGCCGAGGGCCTGGTCACCCGGGTGGACGTGGCCGGCCTGGACGGCGACAAGCTCGCCGCCGTCGTCACCGAGCAGGCCCTGGCCGCCCGCGACCGCCTCGACCCGGTCGCCGGGACCGTGGCGCAGCTGGTCTGGTTCGACGCCGGCGACGCGCAGGGCCGGCTGCTGATCGCGCTGCACCACCTGGTCGTGGACGGCGTGACCTGGCGCATCATCACCCCAGACCTCGTCGCCGCTTGGGCGGGCGCCGAGCTCGCGCCGGTGAACACCTCGTTCCGTCGTTGGGCGCAGCGCCTCACCGCCGCCGCGTCCGACCCGGCGCGCGCCGACGAGCTCGACACCTGGCTCGACATCGTGGACGGCCCCAACCAGCGCCTCGCAGCGCGCGCGCTCGACCCCAGCGTCGACGTCGCCGCCCGCGCCCGGTCGCTGCACCTGGAGCTGCCCGCCGACGTCACCGGGCCGCTGCTCACCGACGTTCCGGCCGCGTTCCACGGCCGCGCCAACGACGTGCTTCTCACCGGCCTCGCCCTCGCCGTCGCGCACTGGCGCAAGCAGCGCGGCGGCCGCGGCACGAGCGTGCTGCTGGACCTGGAGGGCCACGGCCGCGAGGACATCGTCCCCGGCGTCGACCTGTCGCGCACCGCCGGCTGGTTCACCTCGATCCACCCGGCCCGCCTGGACGCCGGCCTCGCTGACTGGGCCGAGGTCGCCGGCGGCGGCGCGGTCGTCGGCGGCGCCATCAAGAAGGTCAAGGAGCAGCTGCGCCAGATCCCGCACAACGGCATCGGCTACGGCCTGCTGCGCTACCTGGACGACGCGGCCGCCGAGGAGCTCGCCGACCTCGCGCCCGCCCAGATCGCCTTCAACTACCTCGGCCGGGTCGCCCCCGGCGCCGAGGGCGGCGACTGGAGCATCGCGCCCGAGGAGCCGCCCGCCGGCGAGGACCCGCGGATGCCGTTCGCGCACCTGCTGGAGATCAACGCCATCACCCGGGACCTGGCCGCCGGCCCCGAGCTGTCGGCCACCTGGACCTGGCCGGACGGGCTGCTCACCGAGGAGGAGGTGCGCGAGCTGGCCGAGGCCTGGTTCGCCGCCCTGCGCGGGCTGGTCGCGCACGTCACCACCGGCGCGGCGGGCGGGTTCACCCCCTCCGACCTGCTGGTGGAGCTGGACCAGAGCGAGATCGACAAGCTTCAGGACGCGTGGAAAGGCAAGTTTTGAACCGGGGGGACCTTGAGGACATCCTGCCGCTGTCGCCGCTGCAGCAGGGGTTCTTCTTCCACGCGCTGTTCGACCGGGACGACACCGACGTCTACACGGCGCAGATCGTCCTGGACCTGGACGGCCCGCTCGACGCCGCCGCGCTGCGCACCGCCGCCGACACGCTGCTGCGCCGGCACGCCAACCTGCGCGCCGCGTTCTGGCACGAGGACCTGTCGCGCCCGGTCCAGGTGATCCCGCGCTCGGTCGAGCTGCCGTGGGAGGAGGTCGAGGCGTCCGGCGACGCCGAGGCCGCCGGCATCGTCGCCCGCGAGCGCGCGCGCAAGTTCGACGTGACCGCGCCGCCGCTGCTGCGGTTCGTGCTGATCCGGCTGTCGGCCGAACGGCACCGCCTGGTGTTCACCAACCACCACATCCTGCTGGACGGCTGGTCCACCCCGGTCCTGGCGACCGAGCTGTTCCTGCTGTACATCCAGGGCGGCCACGACGCCGGGTTCCCGCGCGTCACCCCGTACAAGAACTACCTGGCGTGGCTGGCCGGGCAGGACCGCAGCGCCGCCGAGGACGCCTGGCGCCGCGCGCTGGACGGCGTCGGCGAGCCGAGCCTGGTCGCCCCCGAGGCCGCCGGCCGCCCGCCCGCGCCGCCCGCCCGCACGATCACCACGCTGGACGAGCGGCTCACCAAGAAGCTCGGCCGCGCCGCGCGCCGCCACGGCGTGACGCTGTCGACCGTGCTGCAGGGCGCCTGGGGCCTCACCGTCGGCCGGCTGCTCGGCTCGGGCGACGTGGTGTTCGGCGCGACGGTGTCGGGCCGCCCGCCCGAGCTGCCCGGCGTCGAGCAGATGATCGGCCTGTTCATCAACACGCTGCCGATCCGGGTCCGCTACTCCCAGAACGAGACGCTCGCCTCGCTCATGGAGCGGCTCCAGGACGAGCAGACCGAGCTGCTGGCCCACCACCACCTCGGCCTCACCGACATCCAGAAGGCGTCCGGCCACAACGGCGCGCTCTTCGACACCATGACAGTGTTGGAGAACTACCCGTTCGACCCGGCGTCCATGGACGGGTCGCTGAACGGCGTCCGCATCACCGGGTTCGAGTCCTACGACGCCACGCACTTCCCGCTGTCGTTCGTCGCGGTGCCCGGCGACGAGTTGTCGCTGCGGCTGCACTACCGGCCCGACGTCTACGAGCAGCCGGTCGTGGAGGCGCTGCTCGCCCGCACCCGCCGCTTCCTGGAGGCGTTCGCCGAGGACCCCGAGCGGCTCATCGGCGCGGTGTCCCTGGCGGGGGAGGAGGAGCGCGCGGCGCTGGCGTCCTGGAACGACACCGCCGCCGAGCCGCGCCCCGGCACCCTGGCCGGCCTGTTCGAGCACCAGGCCGCGCAGACCCCCGCCGACGTGGCACTGGTCGCGGGCGGCCAGGCGATCACGTTCGAGGAGCTGAACGAGCGCGCCAACCGCCTCGCGCACGAGCTGATCGCGCGGGGGATCGGCGCCGAGGACCGGGTCGCGCTGGTGCTGCCGCGCACCCCCGAGATCGTCGTGGCGATCCTGGCCGTGCTGAAGGCGGGCGCGGCGTACGTGCCGGTCGACCCCGAGTACCCGGCCGACCGCATCGCCTACATGCTGGACGACGCGCGGCCGGTCCTGACGATCACCGAGGGCCTGGACGTCGCGGGCCGTCCCGCGCACGACCCGACCGACGCCGAGCGCGTCCGGCCGCTGCGCCCCGGCAACGCCGCCTACGTCATCTACACCTCCGGTTCGACGGGCCGCCCGAAGGGCGTGCCGGTGGCGCACTCGGCCGTCCTCAACTACTACGAGGCGCACCGCGCCACGTTCATGGACCCGGAGATCGCGAAGGCCGGGCGGCGCATGCGCTTCGCGCACCTGGCGTCGTTCTCCTTCGACACCTCCTGGCACGGCCTGCTGTGGATGATGCACGGCCAGGAGCTCCACCTCATCGACGACGTCACCCGCCGCGACGTGGAGGCGTTCGCCCGGTACATCGCGGGCGCCGGGATCGACCTGGTCAACACCACGCCGTCGCACTTCCAGTCGCTGCGCGAGTCGGGCCTGCTCACCGCCGCGCACCGGCCGTCCACGCTGCTGCTCGGCGGCGAGGCGATCGGTGACGCGCTCTGGGACGAGCTGCGCGGCCTCACCGGCGTCACCGTCCGCAACTTCTACGGCCCGACCGAGTCGACCGTCGACACCATGAACGCCAAGGTGAGCGACGCGGACCGGCCGGCCGTCGGCGCCCCCTACCGCAACACCCGCGCCTACGTGCTGGACGCGGCGCTGCAGCCGGTCCCGCCCGGCCTGCCGGGCGAGCTGTACCTGGCGGGCGGCCAGCTGGCGCGCGGCTACCTCGGCCGCCCCGGCCTGACCGCCGAGCGGTTCGTCGCCGACCCGTTCGGCGCGCCCGGCGACCGCATGTACCGCACCGGCGACCTCGTCCGCTGGACGGGCAAGGGGACGATCGAGTACCTCGGCCGGGTCGACGACCAGGTCAAGATCCGCGGCTTCCGGGTCGAGCCCGGCGAGATCGAGAACGTCCTCGGCCGCTACGACGGCGTCGCGCACGCCGCCGTCGTCGTCCACGACGGCCGCCTCGCCGCCTACGTCGTCCCCGCCACGGTGGACGTCGCGGGCCTGCGCCGCTACGCCGCCGCGCACCTGCCCGACTACATGGTCCCCTCGATCACCGTGCTGGAGGCGCTGCCGCTCACGGTGAACGGCAAGCTCGACCGCAGGGCCCTCCCGGCGCCCGACGCCGCCGCGACCGTGAGCCGCGCGCCGCGCTCGCCGCAGGAGGAGATCCTGTGCGGGCTGTTCGCCGAGATCCTCGGCGTCGCCCGCGTCGGCGTCGACGACGGGTTCTTCGACCTCGGCGGCGACTCGCTGGTCGCCACCCGGCTGATCAGCAGGATCCGCTCCACGCTCGGCGTGGAGCTGCCGGTGCGCGCGCTGTTCGAGGCGCCGACCGTCGCCGGCCTGGCCGAGCGCGTCGCGCGGGCGTCCGGCACCGCCCGGCCGCCGCTGGTGCGCGCGGACCGGCCCGAGACCGTCCCGCTGTCGTACGCGCAGCAGCGGCTGTGGTTCCTCAACCGGTTCGAGGGGCCCTCGGCGACCTTCAACATGCCCGTCGCGCTCCGCCTGAACGGCCGCCTGGACCGCGACGCGCTGCAGGCCGCGCTCGGCGACGTCGTCGCCCGGCACGAGCCGCTCCGCACCGTCTTCCCCGACGCCGCGGGCACGCCGCGCCAGCTCGTCCTGGACGCCGCGTCCGCCCGCCCGGCCATCACCGTCGTGCACACCGACGAGGCGTCGCTGCCGATGGAGCTCGCCGCCGTCGTCGGCCAGGGCTTCGACCTGTCGGTGGAGCCGCCGCTGCGGGTCCGCCTGTTCGACCTCGGCGACGACACGCAGGTCCTGACGCTGGTCCTGCACCACATCGCCGGTGACGGCTGGTCGATGGCGCCGCTCGCCCGCGACGTCATCCTCGCCTACGCCGCCCGCGCCGAGGGCCAGGCGCCGCAGTGGGCGCCGCTGCCGGTCCAGTACGCCGACTACGCCCTCTGGCAGCGCGAGCTGTTCGGGGCCGAGGACGACCCCGAGTCGCTCATCTCGCAGCAGATCGCCTACTGGAAGAAGACCCTCGCCGGGCTGCCCGACCAGCTGGAGCTGCCCGCCGACCGGCCGCGCCCGACCGAGGCGTCCTACCGGGGCGCCACGCTCGCCTTCGAGCTGGACGCCGACCTGCACGCGGGCCTGCTCACCCTGGCCCGCGAGTCCGGCGCCAGCCTGTTCATGGTCATGCAGGCCGCCTATGCCGCGCTGCTGACGCGGCTCGGCGCGGGCACCGACATCCCGATCGGTTCGCCGATCGCGGGCCGTACCGACGAGGCGCTGGACGATCTGGTCGGCATGTTCGTCAACATGCTCGTGCTGCGCACCGACACCTCCGGCGACCCGACCTTCCGCGACCTGATCGCCCGGGTCAAGGAGACCGACCTCGCCGCCTACGCGCACCAGGACCTGCCGTTCGAGCGGCTCGTCGAGGTGGTGAACCCGGCCCGCTCGATGGCCCGCCACCCGCTGTTCCAGGTCGTGCTGTCCTTCCAGAACAACCCCGAGGCCAAGCTGGAGCTGGACGGCCTGTCCGGCGGCGCCGAACCGCTCGGCTCCGGCGTCGCCAAGTACGACCTGTCCCTCTACCTGGAGGAACGCCAAGGCGGCAACGGCGCCCCGGCCGGCATCGAGGCCGGGCTGGAGTACGCGCTCGACCTGTTCGACGCCGACACCGCCCGGTCGATTGCGGACCGCTTCGAGCGCCTCGTCCGCGAGCTGGTTGACGCCCCGGACGCCCCGATCGGCACCGCCGACATCCTGGACCGCGCCGAGCGCCGCACCCTCCTGCGCAAGTGGGCGGGCGGTTCGGCCGTCGGGAAGGCGGAGCGGACGACGATCCCGGCGCTGTTCGAGGCGCAGGCCGCGGCTCGTCCCGACGCCCCGGCCGTCACCTTCGAGGACCGCACCCTTACCTATGGCGAGGTGAACGAGCGCGCCAACCGGCTCGCCCGCCACCTCGTCGCGCAGGGCGCAGGCCCTGAGCGGTTCGTGGCGCTGGCGCTGCCGCGTTCGGCCGAGCTGGTTGTAGCGATCCTGGCGGTTCTGAAGACCGGTGCGGCGTATGTGCCGATCGACCCTGATTACCCGGCCGACCGCATCGCCTACATGCTCGACGACGCCAAGCCCGTCCTCACCGTCGACTCGGTAGAGGTGGACGGCGACTACGCCGGCACCGACCTGACCGACGCCGACCGCCTCGCGCCGCTCACCCCGGACAACCCGGCGTACGTCATCTACACCTCGGGTTCGACAGGCCGTCCGAAGGGCGTGGTGATCCCGCACCAGAACGCCGTGCGGCTGCTGCGCTCGACGGAGCAGTGGTTCGATTTCGGCCCGGACGATGTGTGGACGCTGTTCCACTCCTACGCCTTCGACTTCTCGGTGTGGGAGCTGTGGGGGCCGCTGCTGTACGGCGGCCGGCTCGTGGTCGTCCCCTTCCTCACCAGCCGCAGCCCGGAGGACTTCCTGCGTCTGCTGGCGGCGGAGAAGGTGACGGTGCTGAACCAGACGCCGTCGGCGTTCTACCAGCTGATGGCCGCCGACCGGGACAACCCGGGCCAGGATCTGGCGCTGCGTTACATCGTGTTCGGCGGTGAGGCCCTCGAACTCGGGCGTCTGGACGACTGGTACTCCCGGCATGCCGAGGACGCGCCGACGCTGGTCAACATGTACGGGATCACCGAGACCACGGTGCACGTCTCGTACGTCGCGCTCGATCGCGCCTACGCGGCCACCGCACCCGGCTCGGTCATCGGCGTCGGCATCCCCGACCTCAAGGTCTACGTGCTGGACGACCGGCTCGAACCGGTCCCGGCAGGCGTCGTCGGTGAGCTGTACGTGGCCGGCGACGGCCTGGCGCGCGGCTACCTGAACCGTCCCGACCTGACCGCCGACCGTTTCGTCGCCGACCCGCACGGCAAGCCGGGCACCCGCATGTACCGCACCGGCGACCTCGGCCGCTGGCTGAAGGCCGGGAGGTCGGACGGGGTCGGTTGGTCGGGTGAGATGGGCCGCCTGGAGTACCTGGGCCGCGCCGACCAGCAGGTCCAGCTGCGTGGCTTCCGCATCGAGCTGGGCGAGATCGAGTCCGCCCTCGCCCGCCACGACTCGGTGTCGGACGTCGCCGTCGTCGTCCGCGACGAGAAGCTGATCGCCTACGCGGTCGGCACCGGCATCGACTCGGGCGAGCTGCGCCGTTTCGTCAACGAAACGCTGCCGGACTACATGGTCCCGGCCGTCGTCGTCCCGCTGGACGCGCTGCCGCTGACCTCCAACGGCAAGCTCGACCGCAAGGCCCTGCCCGCGCCCGACTTCGGGGCCAAGGTCTCCTCCCGCGCCCCGCGCACCTCCGAGGAAGAGACGCTGGCGGGTCTGTTCGCCGAGGTGCTGGGCCTGGAGCGGGTCGGCGTGGACGACGGGTTCTTCGACCTGGGCGGCGACTCGATCATCGCCATCCAGCTGGTGTCGAGAGCCCGCCAGTCCGGCCTGGTCATCTCGCCGCGCGAGGTCTTCCAGCACCAGACCGTCGAGGAACTGGCCGCCATCGCCCAGCCCGTCGGCGAGGGCGAGCAGATCGAGGCCGAGCCGCCCGGCGCGGGCGTCGGCCCCGTCCCCGCCACCCCGATCATGCGGTGGTTCCAGAAGCTGCACGGCCCGGTCGACGGCTACAGCCAGCGGATGCTGCTGCAGGTCCCGCCGGGCCTGGACCTGGACGCGCTCACCCGCGCGCTCCAGACCGTCCTGGACCACCACGACATGCTCCGCCTGCGCTACGACGGCGCGGGTTTCGAGGTCGCCGAGCCCGGCACGGTCGACGCCGCGGCGCTCGTCCGCCGCGTGGACGGCATCGACCACGCCACCCTGCGCGCCGAGTCGCTGGCGGCCCGCCGCCGGCTCGACCCGGCCGCCGGGACCATGGTCCAGCTCGTCTGGTTCGACGCCGGCCCGGACACCTCCGGGCGGCTGCTGCTCACCGCGCACCACCTGGTCGTGGACGGCGTCTCGTGGCGGATCGTCCTGCCGGACCTGGTCACCGCGTGGGCCGGGCAGGAGCCGCAGCCGGTCGGCACCTCGTTCCGCCGCTGGGCGCAGCGCCTGGCCGCCGAGGCGTCCGACCCCGCGCGCGTCGCCGAGATCCCGCTGTGGACCGAGATCCTGGCCACCCCGGACCCGGCGCTGGCGGACCGGCCGCTGGACCCGGCGGCCGACACCTTCGGCACGGCCCGCCACCACACCGTGGATCTGCCCGCCGAGGTGACCGGCCCGCTGCTCACCGACGTCCCGGCCGCGTTCCACGGCCGCGTCAACGACGTGCTGCTGACCGGCCTCGCGCTCGCCGTCGCCGAGTGGCGGCGCGAGCGCGGCGGCACCGACGAGCCCGCGGTGCTGATCGACCTGGAGGGCCACGGCCGCGAGGAGATCGTGCCCGGCGTGGACCTGTCGCGCACCGCCGGCTGGTTCACCTCGATCTTCCCGGTCCGGCTGGACGCGGGCGGCGTCGACTGGGCCGAGGCGGTCGCGGGCGGCCCGGCCGTCGGCACCGCGCTGAAGAAGGTCAAGGAGCAGCTGCGCGAGCTGCCCGACAACGGCATCGGCTACGGCCTGCTCGCCGAGCGGCTGCCGGAGCGGACGCCGCAGATCGCGTTCAACTACCTCGGCCGCACCGCCGCCGCCGAGGCCGCCGACTGGAACCCGGCGGGCCAGGCCGACCACGACGCGCTCGCCGGCGGCCAGGACGACGCCCTCGCCCTGGTGCACGCGATCGAGGTCAACGCGCACACCCGCGACCTGCCGTCCGGGCCCGAACTGAGCGCCACCTGGACCTGGGCGGGCGGCCTGTTCGCCGAGGCCGAGATCGCGGACCTGGCGGACCGCTGGTGCGCCGCGCTGCGCGGCCTGGTCGCGCACGTCGTGGACGCCCCGGCCGACGGGCCCGTCGGCGGCTTCACCCCGTCCGACCTGGCGCTGGTGGAACTGGACCAGGACGAGATCGACGACTTGGCCGCCGAGCTCGACGGCGAATGGGAACTGGAGTAATGGCCGAACCGAAGAAGCAGTCGCAGCTCGAGGACGTCCTGCCGCTGTCGCCGCTCCAGCAGGGCCTGTTCTTCCACGCCCTGTTCGACACCGGCCAGGACGTCTACACCGCGCAGATCGTCTTCGAGCTGACCGGCCCGCTCGACGCCGCCGCGCTGCGCGCCGCCGCCGGCACGCTGCTGCGCCGGCACGCCAACCTGCGCGCCGGGTTCCGCCAGCGCAAGGAGGGCACGCCCGTCCAGGTCGTGCACCGCCAGGTGCGGACGCCGTGGGAGGACGTCGACCTCACCGGCCTGCCCGAGGCCGAGCGGGAGGCCGCGGCCGTCGCGATCGCCGCCCGCGAGCAGGCCACGCCGTTCGACATGACGCGCCCGCCGCTGCTGCGCTTCGTCCTGATCAAAATGGGCGAGGACCGGCACCGGATGGTGTTCACCAACCACCACATCCTGCTGGACGGCTGGTCCACCCCGATCCTGCAGACCGAGCTGTTCGCGCTCTACCTGACCAAGGGCGACGACACCGGGATGCCGCGCGTCACCCCGTACAAGAACTACCTGGCGTGGGTCGCCAAGCAGGACCGCGCCGCCGCCGAGGACGCCTGGCGCCGCGCGCTGGACGGCGTGGAGCAGCCCACCCTCGTCGCCCCCGACGCCGGTCCTCCCGGGGAGACGGTCCCGGGCCGCGTCCGCGTCGCGCTGCCCGAGGAGCTGACCGCCGCCCTGGCCGCGCGTGCCCGCGCGCAGGGCGTCACCCTCAACACCGTCCTGCAGCTCGCCTGGGGCCTGGTCCTCGGCCGCCTCACCGGCAGCACCGACGTGGTGTTCGGCGCGGCCGTCTCCGGGCGCCCGCCCGAGCTGCCCGGCGTCGAGCAGATGATCGGCCTGTTCATCAACACGCTGCCGATCCGGGTGAAGGTCCGTCCCGCCGACACCGTCGCGGACGCGCTGCGCACCCTCCAGGGCGAGCAGGCCGACCTGATGGCGCACCACCACGTCGGCCTCGCCGACATCCAGCGCCTCTCGGGAGTCGGGACGCTCTTCGACACCATGACGGTGCTGGAGAACTACCCCTTCGACCCCGACGCCGCCGGCACCGACCTCGGCGGCCTCACCCTGAACGCGCTGGACGGCTACGACGCCAGCCACTACCCGCTCGCCCTCGCCGCCGTCCCCGGCCGCGAGCTGTCGCTGCGGCTGGACCACCGCACCGACCTGTTCGGCGCGCCCGCCGCCGAGAAGATCATGGGCCGGCTCGTCCGGGTGCTGGAGGCGATCGCGCACCGCCCGGACACTCCGCTCGGCCGCGTCGACGTGCTGGACGACGCCGAGCGGGCCCTCGTCCTGGACGGCTGGCAGGGCCCGGTCACCGGCCGCGCCGCCCAGGACACCATCACCGCCCGGTTCGCCGCGCATGTCGCCGCCACCCCGGACGCCGTCGCCGTCCGCGAGAACGGCGTCTCGATCACCTATGCCGAGCTGGACGCCCGCGCCAATCGCCTTGCACACAAGCTGATCGGCCTCGGTGTCGGCCCCGAGACGCGCGTGGCGATGCTGCTGGACCGGTCCGCCGACGTCGTCGTGGCGACGCTGGCGGTCGTCAAGGCGGGCGGCGTGTACGCGCCGATCCACCACAGCTACCCCGCCGACCGGATCGCCTGGGCGATCGAGGAGGTCGCCGCGCCCGTCCTGCTGGTCGACCCGGTCACCGCCGGACGCGTCGCCGACCTCGGCACCGGCGCCCGCACGGTCGTGGTCGACGGCGACGTGGACGGCCCGTCCACCGCCCCTGACGTGCGGATCCACCCCGAGCAGGTCGCCTACGTCCTGTTCACCTCCGGCTCGACCGGGCTGCCCAAGGGCGCCATGGTCCGGCACCGCGACGTCGTCGACCTCGCCGACGACGCGACCATGCGCAACGGCGCCCACGACCGCGTGCTGATGCACTCGCCGCACGCCTTCGACGCCTCCACCTACGAGATCTGGATGCCGCTGCTGCACGGCGGCACCCTGGTCGTCGCGCCGAAGGGCCAGCTCGACGCCGCGACCCTCGAAGAGGTCGTCAACGCCGAGGACGTGCAGGGCCTGTTCATCACCACCACCCTGTTCAACCTGGTCGCCGAGGAGCGCCCGCAGGTGTTCGCGCACCTGAAGGAGGTCCTCACCGGCGGCGAGGCCGGGTCGGTCGCCGCCATGCGCAAGGTCCTGGCCGCCTGCCCCGGCACCGAGGTCGGCAACGTCTACGGCCCGACCGAGTGCACCACCTACACCACCATCCTCGGCATGCGCGCGCCCCTCGAAGCGGGCGAGACCATGCCGGTCCTCGGCAGTCCCATCGACGACATGCGCGTCTACCTGCTGGACGAGTCGCTGCGGCCCGTCCCGCCCGGCGTGACCGGCGAGGCCTACATCGCCGGCGCCGGAATGGGGCGCGGCTACCTGAACCGGCCCGTCCTCACCGCGGAGCGGTTCGTCGCGAACCCGTTCGGCGCGCCCGGTGAGCGCATGTACCGCACCGGCGACCTGCTGCGCTGGCGTGAGGACGGCACCCTCGAATACGTCGACCGCGCCGACTTCCAGGTCAAGATCCGCGGGTTCCGCATCGAGCTCGGCGAGATCGAGGCGGCGATCTCCGCTCACCCGGCCGTCGCCAACGTCGCCGTCCTCGCCCGCGAGGACGAGCCCGGCGCCAAGCGCCTGGTCGCCTACGTCCTGCCCACCGCCGGCCACGAGGTCCCCGACCTGCGCCGGTACGCGGCCGAGCGGCTGCCCGACTACATGGTGCCCGCCGCGTTCGTCGTGCTGGACACCTTCCCCACCGGCCCGACCGGCAAGCTCGACCGCCGCGCGCTGCCCGCCCCCGACTACGGCCAGGCGCTCGCCGGACGCGCCCCCGCCACCCCCGAGGAGGAGACCTGGTGCGGGCTGTTCGCGCAGGTCCTCGGAGTGGAGCGGGTCGGCGCCGACGTCAGCTTCTTCGACCTCGGCGGCGACAGCATCGCCGCGCTGCGCCTGGCCACCCAGGCCCGGCAGGCCGGCCTGGAGCTGACCCCCAAGGACGTGTTCACCCACCAGACCCCCGAGGCCCTGGCGACCCGCGACGCCGGCGCCGACCTCGGCTTCGAGGTGCTGCTGCCGATCCGCGCCACCGGCTCGCGGCCGCCGCTGTTCTTCGTCCACCCGGCGGGCGGCCTGGCCTGGAACTACTTCCAGTTCCAGCGCCACCTCGGCCCCGACCAGCCCATCTACGGGCTGCAGGCGCGCGCCTTCACCCAGTCGGAGCTGCCGGGCTCGGTCGAGGAGATGGCCGAGGACTACCTGGGGCTCATCCGCGGCGTCCAGCCGCACGGCCCCTACAACCTGGCCGGCTGGTCCCTCGGCGGCCTCATCGCCTACCAGATCGCCACCCGGCTGCAGGACGACGGCGAGGAGGTCGCGCTGCTGGCGATGATCGACTCCTACCACGGCCTGGACCTGGACTCGGAGAAGCGGCAGATCCTGCCCGAGCTGCTGCTCGGCATCGGCGTGGACGCCACCATGCTGGCCGAGGACGGCAACCCCGACCTGGACCAGATCATGGGCGTGCTGGCCGAGCGCGGCGACGCCCTGTCCACCCTCGGCGAGGACGACCTGGTCAACGTCTACCGCAACTACGAGAACGGGGTGCGCCAGGCCGAGGAGTACCGGCCCCGCCCCTTCCGCGGCGACCTCGTCTTCTTCACCGCGCTGCAGGGCCGCACCGAGGACTCGCCGACCGCCCGCGCCAACTGGGCGCCGCTGGTGGACGGCGAGATCGAGGACTACCCCCTCGACGTCGAGCACCACCACCTGATGGAGCCCGGGCCGGCCGCCGAGATGGGCGCCGTCCTCGCCGCCAAGCTCGACAAACTACATTCGACCCGCCGATAACCTGACGTATCACCACCCCCACCGCCGGAAGGACCCCCGATGACCAACCCGTTCGAAGACCCCGAGGGCCGCTACCTGGTCCTGGTCAACGACGAGGGCCAGCACTCGCTGTGGCCGTCGTTCGCCGAGGTCCCCGCCGGGTGGACGGTCGCCAAGGCCGAGGACACGCGCCAGGCGTGCGTGGCCTACATCGACCAGAACTGGACCGACCTGCGGCCGAAGAGCCTGATCGAGGCCATGGGTGGCTGACGGCGCCGAGCTGCGGGTGCCCGCCGTCACCGAGTGGGCGATGGAGATGCTCGACCCCGCCGACCTGCGCGCCGCGCCGCCGCCGGAGGTCGAGATGACCTTCTCCCGGGCGCGCGTCCCCTCGCCCGACGTCAGCCGGGCGCTGTACGCGGCCGTCGGCGCCCGGGTCTGCTGGACCGACCGGTTCTCCTGGACCTACCGGGACTGGGAGACCTGGGTGTCGCGCCCCGAGCTCGGCACCTGGCTCGTCCTGGCCGAGGGGACCCTCGCCGGGTTCTTCGAGCTGGAGGCGCAGCCCGGCGGCGACACCGAGATCCACCTGGTCGGGCTCACCCCGGCGTTCGTCGGCCGCGGCTGCGGCGGCCACCTGGTCGAGCAGTGCGTCCGCCGCGCCTGGGCGCGCGGCGGCGACTGGGCCGAGCACGCCGGGCCCGCCACCCGGGTGTGGCTGCGCACCAGCACCCTGGACCACCCGAACGCCCTCGCCAACTACCGGCGGCGCGGCTTCAAGGTCGCCGCCGAGGCCACCGGGCCGAAGACGGTCCCCGACCCCCGGCTGGCGCCCTGGCCGCTGCCGGACGACCCGCGCACCGCCCGGACCGCCGACCTGGTCGACGAACTGATCACGTGAGCGAAGCGAGGAACTGAAATACCGTGAGCGGAGCGAACCAGGAAGCAGGGCAGTGGTTCCGCCCCGGAACGCATCGAGGAGCTTGATCATGAAGTGGTTCCGCTGCCCCGACCCCCGTCCCTGGGCGTCGATGCGGCTGTTCTGCCTGCCGCACGCGGGCGGGTCGGCGGTGTTCTACCGGACGTGGGCCAAGGAGATCAGTCCGGCCGTCGAGGTGCACGCCGTGCAGTACCCCGGCCGCGCCGACCGGATGACCGAGCCGCTGATCGGTGACGGGCACCAGCTGGCCCGCCTCATCGCCGGCGCGATGGCGCCGCTGCTGGACCGGCCCGCCGCGCTGTTCGGGCACAGCATGGGCGCGGTGCTCGGCTACGAGGTGGCGCGGCTGCTGCAGGAGCGCGGCCACCCGCCGGTCCACCTGTTCGCCTCCGGCACCCGCGCCCCGCACGACCGCGGTGACGAGCGCGTCTCCGACCGCGACGACGACGGCCTGGTCGAGGCGATGGCCAAGCTCGGCGGCACCGACGCCGAGGTGCTGCAGGACGCCGAGCTGCGCGAGCTCGTCCTGCCCTACGTGCGCAACGACTTCAAGCTGGTCGAGGACTACGCGCACCGCGCCGCGCCCCGCCTCACCGTGCCGGTCACCGCCGTCATCGGCGACGCCGACGCGCACGTGTCGCGGGAGCAGGCCGCCCGCTGGGCCGAGGTCACCGACGGGCGGTTCGCCCTGAAGGTGCTGCCCGGCGACCACTTCTACCTGGTGCCGCAGCAGTCCGAGGTGATCGGCGAGGTGCTGCGGACGCTGGAGGTCCCGGCCCGCTGACAGCCCGAAACCGGACGGGAAGTCCAATATCGGCCCCGGCTGGGCCTGTGCCGCGGATCACGTTCGACGTACCGTCGTAGGAGGCGGGGGGCCGGGCACCAGATCGCGGACCACCCCGCCCCCGGCGCCCGCCCCGGGAGTCGCCATGGGCATCGAGATCCGGGTGGAAGGGCTGAAGAAGTCGTTCGGGCGCCAGGTCATCTGGGAGGACGTGAGCTTCACGATCCCCGCGGGGGAGATCTCCGCGCTGCTCGGGCCGTCGGGCACCGGCAAGTCGGTGTTCCTGAAGAACCTGGTGGGGCTGCTGCGCCCCGACCGGGGCCACGTCTACGTCGGCGACGGCGACGTGCCCCGGCTCCGCGAGAACCAGCTGTACGAGCTGCGCCGCAAGTTCGGCGTCCTCTTCCAGGACGGGGCCCTGTTCGGGTCCATGAACATCTACGACAACATCGCCTTCCCGCTGCGCGAGCACACCAGCAAGGGCGAGTCGGAGATCCGCCGCATCGTCCTGGAGAAGATGGAGATGGTGGGCCTGAGCGGCGCCGAGGAGAAGCTGCCCGGCGAGATCTCCGGCGGCATGAAGAAGCGGGCCGGCCTCGCCCGCGCCCTGGTGCTGAACCCCGAGATCATCCTGGCCGACGAGCCCGACTCCGGCCTGGACCCGGTCCGCACCGCCTACCTCAACCAGCTGTTCGTGGACCTGAACGCCGACCTCGGCGCGACGTTCCTCATCGTCACCCACGACATCGGCACCGCCCGGGTGCTGCCCGACAACCTCGGCCTGCTGTTCCGCCGCGGCCTGGTCATGTTCGGGCCGCGCGAGATGATCCTGTCCAGCACCCACCCGGCGGTCAACCAGTTCTTCAACGCCCGCCGCCAGGGCCCGATCGGCATGGCCGAGGAGAAGGACCAGGCGCAGCTGGACGACGAGGGCGAGGCGCCGCAGACCATGCCCGCCCCGATCCAGCCGCAGCTGATGCCGAGCGACGGCCGGGTCCGCCCGGCGATGCGGCGGCCGGGGGAGTGGCTCGCCCAGCACAACATCAAGCCGCCGCCGGGCTCCTTCATCGACGACGAGGGCCGCGACTGGCTGAAGGACTGGGACGACCTCATCGACAACGGCCACCGCCCCAGATAACGGGCAACGAACACGTGCTGCCGCCGTCTGCCGGCCGGATCCGGCATGCCTCGCCAGGCGGGCACCCGTAGGCTGCAGGCGTCAGCGCAACACGTCGTACCGGGACTTCGCAGCCGGTCCTGCACCACGCGAGGAAACGCAGATGAGCATGCCCGCGCCCCTGTACGGCGGCGGCTATACCGTCGATGACCTGGAGCACATCGACCTGCCCGGCCGCTTCGAGCTGATCCATGGAGACATCGTGATGATGCCTCCTGCCAAGAGCTGGCACAACGAGGTCCAGTTCTTGTTGCGGTCGGTTCTGACGCCGGTGGCGCGGGAGCACGGGTTCCGCGCCGTGCACGAACAGGGCGCCATCCTGGCGGAGGACACCGACCCCGTCCCCGATCTGATGATCATTGATGGGGCCGCCTACGACCACGCCCTGCACAGTTACCCCGCCGAGGCGGTGGCGGTGGTGGTGGAGATCGAGTCGGGCAACAAGCGCAAGGACCGCATCGAACGGCCCGCCGACTACGCCCGTGCCGGGATCCCCTGGTACTGGCGGATCGAGAACGTCGACGATGTGCCGGTGATCCGGGCGTTCCGGCTCGACTGCGGCCTCTATGAGCCGGTCGGCGTCTACGGCAAGGGCGATCGGCTGGACCTGACGGAGCCGTTCGAGATCGCCTTCGACATCGCCGACATCGCCGACATCACCCCCTGATCACCCGTCGCCTTCTTCGCTGCCGGCCTGCCTGGCCGAGGCCACGACGATGAGACCAGCCTCCTCGCTCCTGTCGGCCCGGCTTCCGGAAGCGTGGGCGATGCCCGGGGGCGGCGTTCGTCTCGTCATGCACCGGAAACCTTTGAACGATGCACGCTGTACCGCAGTGAGCGAGCGCCGTTCAGGGGGTTGTTGTCTGAGTGCAGCCCCCTGACCTCCCGCTGGTCGAGAAATGATCGGTATGTGTGTGTACGCGATGCAAAGACGCTCACTTGGGTGCAGGGATTGTTCGCAGCGCGTGTGCCATCTTGTGTTACAGCATGTACCGCAAGAGTCGGGGGACTCAGAAGAAGGAGTGGTGACGATGACGCTGCCACAGCTGGATGTTTCCGCGTTCGCGGCGTTCCCGGCCGGCCTCGCCGCCGCACTGCGTCCCCGTGCCGTCCAGGCCGTGGACGAGCTGCTCGGCGACACCGCCGAGGAGTGGCGCCCCGGTGTCGGCCCGCTGACCGTGGTCGCCGCCCTGGACCACTTCTGCGACCTGGTCGAGGACACCGGCCCCGCCACCTGGGAGCGGATCGCCGAGGAGTACGCCGCCCTCGGCCGCCGCCTCGCCCGCGACCAGCGCGCGCTGGAGCAGCTCAACCAGCTGCTGCTCCGCTCGGCGCGCGCCCTGTGGCACCTGCTGGACGGCCTGGCGGGCACCGACCCGGCGATGCTGCGCCGCGTCAGCGAGGCCCACCTGGGGTTCCTGGACGCGGTCACCGCCGCCGTCGCGCAGGGCTGCCGGTCCCGGCTCCCCGACGAGGACGAGCGCCGCGACCGGCTGCGCGGCGAGCTGCTCGCGCTGCTGCTCGCCGGCCCGCCCGCCGACCCGGCCTCGCTCTCGGCGATCGCCGAGCAGGCCGGGTGGCCGCTGCCGCGCCGGGTCGCCGCCGCCGTGCTGCACCCGCGCCCCGGCCGCGACCGCCGCCCGCTGATGGTGCCGCAGGGCGTGCTGGCCGACCTGACCGGCGACCGCCCGTGCCTGCTGGTCCCCGACCCCGGCGGGCCGGGCCGGATGCGGCTGCTGCGGCCGCTGCTGGCCGACTGGATCGTCGCGGTCGGCCCGGCGGTGCCGGTGGACGGCGCCGCCGCGTCGCTGCGCTGGGCCCGCGAGACGCTCGCGCTCGCCGAGCGCGGGGTGATCCCGAGCGACGACGTCGTCAGCGGCACCGACCACATGGCGACCCTGGTCATCTTCCAGGCCGAGGAGCTGATCGACCACTCCGCCGCCGCCCGCCTCGCGCCGCTGCGCGACATCGCGCCCGGCCACCGCGAGCGGCTGATGGAGACGCTGCTGGCGCTGCTGGAGTGCCGCTTCACCGCCTCCGAGGCCGCCGGGATGCTCCAGGTCCACCCGCAGACCGTGCGCTACCGGCTCCGCCAGCTGGAGGAGCTGTTCGGCGACGACCTGCAGGATCCCCGCATCTGCCTGGAGCTGGAGATGATCCTGCACGCCCGGCTCGCGGGCTCGCGAGAGCGCCGCCCGGCCGGCCGGCGCGCCATCGCCGCGCATGGCTGAGCCGGTGGCGGTCCCCGAGGGCGGCGCCGCGCGTAGGATGCCCGGCGTGGAAGAGGAGACCGCACCGGGCCGCGGGTACCGGCGGCTGCCGTCCGACCAGCGCCGCGAGGAGATCATCGCGGCCGCGATCGCGACGTTCAGCGTGGACCACGACGCCTCGCTGAGCGACATCGCGGCGACCGCCGGCATCTCCCGGACCTCGCTGTACCGGTTCTTCGAGACCCGGCACGACCTGGTCACCGCCGCCTTCGAGTCGGCCGGCGACCTGCTGATGGAGTACGTCGACGACGCGCCGCTCGAGCCGCCCTCGCTCGCCCTGTGCCTCCGTCTCGGCCGTTTCTTCGACTACATCGAGGTGCACGCCACCACCTTCCTCGGCATGGTCACCTGGAACTCGCCGATGGCCTCGCGCGAGATCCAGGCGATCGCGCAGAGCGTGCGCGACCGGCTCTGCGCCACCACCTTCCGGGTGCTGCAGGTCACCGACCCGTCCCCGCTGCTGGAGACGGCGGTGCGGACCTGGATCGCCGGTGTCGAGGAGGCCGCGATGCAGTGGCTGCGCACCGGCCACGCCGAGCGCCCGCAGGTGGAGGCGCTGCTGGCGGCCAACCTCGGCAACGCGCTGATCAATGCCGCGACCTACGACCCGTCGCTGCGCGAGCTGGTGCAGTGGTGGCTGAAGACCGAGCCCGGCGACGGCCCGTTCGGTCACCACCTGCGCGCGATGACCGGGACGTTCACGCTCGGCATGTCCGCCGCCGTCGCCCGGCTGCTCGCCCACGAGCCGGTCGACGCCTAGCCGCCCGTCAGGCAGGTTCGCCGAGGTCCAGCCGGCCGGCCAGCCCGGCGGCGGCGAAGGCGGCCGCCAGCTCGTCGCGGCCCTCGGTGAAGTGGGCCCAGCCGTCGTAGTGGACGGGGACCGCCCGGCGGGCACCGAGGATCTTCGCGGCCTCGGCCGCCTGGGCGCTGTCCAGGACGATGAGAGCCCCGTCGAAGAGCACGGAGAAGCGGGGTGCCCCGGCGAACAGGATCGCGGTGTCCACCGGCCCGAAGCGTTCGGCGATCCGCGCGACCGCGTCGAGCGAGGCGTTGTCGCCGCTGACGTAGACGGTGGGCAGGCCCCGCCCGGTCAGGACGAACCCGACGACCTGCCCGGTGATCGGCTCGACGTCCTCGCGGGCCCCGGGGCCGTGGACGGCGGGCACGCCCGTCACGGTGACCGTGCCGCCGCCGTCGCGGCGGTCCAGTTCGACCGCCTCCCAGTCGGCCAGCCCCCGGACCCGCTCGCCCAGCCGGTCCGCCAGCCGCCGTCCGCCGCCGGGCGTGGTGAGGGTGAGCGGCACGGCGGCCAGGAGCTCGCGGCCGGAATCGTCGAGGTTGTCGGGGTGCTCGTCATGGGAGAGCAGCACCACGTCGACGCGGCCGAGGCCGGCCTGCGCGGCGGAGGGCGCCGTCTTGGTCAGCCGCCCGCCCGGCACCACGTACTCGCGGGGGGCGTCGAAGGTCGGGTCGGTCAGGAAGCGCAGGCCGCCGTACTCGAAGAGGGCGGTCGGGCCGCCGAAGACGCGGACGGGGAACTGCTCGGTGGGCGTGCTGACGCCGGCCATCTGCTACCTCACGGATGAGTAGGTGGTTATCCGTGAAGGACGGTAGTGGTGTCTCACGGACGAGCGCAACCCGTACCATGAGAGCCATGAGCGAGCCCGCGACCCCCGAAGCCGAGCCGCCGCCCGCGCCGGGAGCGGAGGAGTACCTCGCCCTCGACTTCGCCAACAGCGCCATCGCGCTGCCCGGCGGGCGGTTCGTCGACCTGCTCGGCACCCCCGCGGCGACGAACGAGTGGCTCACCGAACGCGGCCTCGCCCCCGCCGACGCCGGGGTGCAGGAGATGTGCACGTCGCAGCTGCGCGCGCTGCGCGAGCACCTCAGGGCGCTGTTCGCCGCCCGCGTCGCCGGGATGCCGCCGCTGCCCGCCGCCCTGGCCGCCGTCAACGACGCGCTGGGCAAGGCCCCCACGGCCGCCCTGCTGCACTGGGACGACCGGAACGGCCCCTACCGCGCGGTGCCCTGTCCCACCTCGCAGATCCTCGACCGCGCCCTGGCGACCCTCGCGGCCAACGCGGCCGACCTGCTCACCGGCCCCGACGCGGACCGGCTCACCGCCTGCGGCTCCGCCCCCTGCACCCGCTACCTGCTGCGCCACGGCCGCCGCCACTGGTGCTCCACCCGCTGCGGCGACCGCGCCCGCGCCGCCCGCGCCTACGCCCGGCGCACCCGGGCCGAGGCGGGCGCCGGGCTCTAGCGGCCCTCGCGCAGGGCGAGCGCGGCGGCCTGGGTGCGGCTGGCGACGCCGAGCTTGGCCAGGATGTTGGACACGTGCACGCTCGCGGTCTTGGGCGAGATGAACAGGTCCGCGGCGATCTCCTTGTTGTTGCGGCCCTGCGCGAGCAGGTCCAGCACCTCCCGCTCGCGCGCGGTGAGCGCGGCGAACGGCCCGCCGCCGCTCCCGGCCGGCGCCGTCAGCCGCGCCCGCGCGCCGAGGTCGCGCAGCGCGGCCAGCAGCGGCGCGGCGCCGAGCCGCTCGGCGGCCGCGACGGCGGGCTCCCACGCGGCGACGGCCTCCTCGCGCAGCCCGCGCCCGGCGAGTGCGGCGGCGAGCCGCCAGCGCGACCGCGCCACCTCGTAGACGTAGCCGTCGGCGCCGTAGGAGAACGCCGCCACGGCCTCGCGCCACAGGCCGGGATCGTCGTCGCCGTGGACACGGCGGTGCTCGGCCTCGCAGCGGGCCAGCCAGGCGCGGGCCTCCAGGCCGAGCCGGGGCCGGGGATGCCCGCCGAGCCCCGTCGCGGCGGTGGCCCGGGCGATGGCCAGGAGCTCGTCGGCGGTGGCGCACGCCTGCGCCGCCGTGTCGTCGTCCCCGGCGGCGCGCGCGCGGGCGGCCCGGTCCGCCTGGGCCGACAACCCGATCGCGGAGATACGGAGACGGCCCAGTTCGTAGGTGTCCAGGGCCTTCATGGCCCCTTCCGCATGCACGGCAGCGCTGTCGGGGTCGCCCTGCCACAGCGCGTGCTCGGCGGCCAGCCCCTGCGACAGGTAGGCGGCGAGGGCGGAGTTCGGCCACAGCGGCTCCATCCAGCGCAGCCGCTCCTCCACCGTGGCCGCGTCGCCCCGGGCGACGTCCAGGAACAGCGCGAACGCCGAAACCTGCGCCTCGGACGGCCGCGTCACCCGCACGCCGAACCCCGCAGCCAGCTTCGCGGCGCCCGCCCATTCGCCGCTGGTGTAGTGGATGAGGAACTGCAGGCAGCGCAGCGTCGTGCCGTAGGTGCTCCAGCCGAGACCGTGGCGCAGCGTGAAGGCCACGTCCTCGTCGACGGCGGCGGACGCGCCCGCCAGGTCGCCCCGGTCGAACCGCGTCCGCGCCCGCGCGAACATCGCGCGCAGCGCCACCTGCAGCTCGCCCGCGCCGACCGCCAGCTCGCGGGCCCGGCCGAACAGCTCCTCCGCCCCGGCGGCGTCGCCGTGCTCCTCGTCGTGGATGCCGAGCGAGACCAGCGCGCTCGCCTCGGCGTCGGCGGAGCCCGCGGCCCGCGCGGCGGCGATGGTCTCGGCGGCGAGGGCCGGGACGACCGGCAGCCCCTCCACCGCGATCATGGCCCGGGTGTAGGTGGCGAGCGCGGCGGCCCGCTCGCGGGTGGGCGGCTCGGCGGGCAGCATGGCGGCGGCCTCGTGCGCGATCCGCGCCGCCTCCTCCTCCTGGCCCAGGTCGTCCAGGCAGTAGGCCAGCGCCTCGCGGACGCGCGCGCCGAGCAGCACGTCGGCCGGGTCCACCGCCTCCAGCAGCCGGCGCAGCCGGGTGACGGCCTGCCGCAGATCGCCCGAGCGCATGGAGGTGCGGGCCGCCGCCAGCTCCAGGTGGGCCCGGTCGGTTCCGGCGGCCCCGGCCGGGTCGGGCACCGTCTCCCACAGCGACAGCGCCTGGTCGTAGTGGCCGTGCGCCTCGTCGGGGGCGCTCATCCGCTCGGCCTCGCGGCCCGCCCGCACCGACGCCGCGAACGCCGTCGGCAGGTCGTGCGAGGCGAAGGCGTGCAGCGCCAGCTCGGCGCCCGCGCCGGGCCGGTCCTCGTCCTTCAGCAGTGCCGCGAACGCGGCGTGCAGCCGGGTCTTCTCGCCCGGCAGCAGGTCGGTGTAGACGGCCTCGCGCAGCAGCGCGTGCCGGAAGGTGTAGCCCTCGGCCCGGTCGGGCACCAGCACCTGGTGCGAGACGAGCTCGCGCAGCGCCTCGCCGACGCGCGTCTCGTCCAGCCCGGAGGCCCGCCGCACCAGCTCGTCGTCCGCGCGGCGGCCCGCGACCGCCGCCGCCCGCACCACCTGCCGCGCCTCGTCCGACAGCCGCTCCACCCGCGCCAGCAGCAGGTCGGCGAGCCCGGCGGGCAGTTCCTCGCCGCCGCCCGCCGCCGAGAACAGCTCGCCCGCGTAGAAGGGGTTGCCCTCCGAGCGGCGGTGCACCTGCTCGATCACCTCGGAGGACGGCGCCGGGCCGTCGCCGGCCAGCGCGGTCAGGTACGCCGCGGTGTCGCCGGGCCCGAACGGCCGCAGCGCGACCGCCGACACGTTCGGCAGCCGCTGCAGCTCGGCGACGACCGGCCGCAGCGGGTGCCGCCGGTGCAGGTCGTCGGTCCGGTAGGTGCCGATGAGGCAGACCCGCTCGCGCTCCAGCACCCGGCTGAGGAAGGAGAGCAGGTGCCGGGTGGAGCCGTCGGCCCAGTGCAGGTCCTCCAGCACCAGCAGCACCGGCCGTTCCTCGCCGAGCTCGCCGAGCAGCCCGAGCACGGCCCCGAACAGCTGCTGCTGGCCGAGCTCGGACGCGCCGCCGGGGCCGCCGTCCCCGTCGGGCAGCAGCCGGCCGAGCACCGGCCGCGCCGCGACGGCGGCGCGCACCCGCTCGTCGGCGCGCGCGCCGGTCCACAGGGCGTCGGCGAGCGGCAGGTAGGGCATGCTCTCGCCGAGCTCGGCGCACTGCCCGACCAGCACGGTGCAGCCGCGTTCGGCGGCGGCGGCGCGCACCGCGCCGACCAGGTGCGTCTTGCCGACACCGGCGTCCCCGCCGACGAGCACGACCCCGGCCGACCCGGCCGCGGCCCGCTCCAGCGCGCCGGTGAGCACGGCGGCTTCGCTGGTCCTGCCGATGAGCGCGTCGGTGATCATGCCGTCCAGTATCCCAGTGATCTGCGGTGATGGTCTGGTTCGCCCGGTTCGCTTTTACCCTGCCGGGCGCGCGCGTCGGCGTCCCGGCAGGGCAGGATGGGAGGGAGCCAGGACGAGGTGGGCCCGCGCGGCCCGCCTCCCGCTCGCGAGGCGCCCCTCCAGGGGAAGCCGGCTCCGGGGAAGGGGCCGGGGAGGGGCCCTCGCGGGTCCGGGACGACGCCGAGAGGCCCCGGTCCGTGCGGGCGGACCGGGGCCTCTGGCGGTGCGGGAGGAGCGTCAGCTCGCCAGCGCGGTGAGCAGCTCGTCCTCGGTCTCCTCGGCGGCCGGCTCGACCTCGGGCACCGGCAGCAGCTTGTCGTAGGCGCGCAGCGTCTCGTTGGCGATCCGCGTCCAGGAGTAGCGCGAGTGGGCGCGGTCGGCGGCGGCGATCGCCCAGCCGTTCAGCGTGGTCTCCTCGGCGAGCAGCCGCCGGATCGCGCGGCCGACGACGACCGGGCGGCCCGCCGGGACGTGCATGCCGGTGATGCCGTCGAGGACGCTGTCGGCGTTGGCGCCGACCGCGGTGGCCAGCACCGGGACGCCGCAGGCCATGGACTCCACCGCCACCATCGGCGCCGGCTGGTAGGGCGACAGGCAGAGCGTCATGCGCGCGGTGCGCAGCAGCTTCGGCAGCGACCGGCGCGGCAGCCGGCCGAGGAAGATGACGCGGTCGGCCACGTGCAGCTCCTTGGCCATGATGGTGAGCCGGTGCACGACCGGGTCGTTCTCCAGGTCCTCGCGGGCCGGGCCGCCGGCGATGGCCAGCTCGGCCTCGGGGGCGTGCACCAGCGCCTGGATCGCGGTGGCGACGCCGCCGTCGGTCAGGTCGCGGGCCACCACGACCAGACGGGGCCGGTCGCCGCGCGGCATCGCCGGGCCGGCCGGGGTGAACTGCTCGCCGTCGACGCCGAGGGGGCGCACGGAGATCTTCGGCCGCGGCACGCCCATCCGGGCGAGCGCGTTGGCCTCGCCGGTGTGCGCGGCGAGCACCGTGTCCGCGCCGCGGCCGACCGCGGTCTCCAGCCGCATCCGGGCCGGGTGCACCTCGCGGCCGAGGCGCCGCTCGCCGGCGGCCAGGCCCTCGTAGCTCTGCACGAACGGGATGTCCATCTCATGGGCGACGGTGCAGGCGACCAGGCCGGCGATCCAGCCGTGCGCGTGCACCACGTCGGGGCGGGCGGCGCCGGCCCAGCGGCGGCGGAGGGCGTCGGCCAGGTCGCGGACGTGGCCGAGCAGCTCGTCGTCGCTCAGCGGGGCGGCGGGCCCGGCCTCCAGCAGCACCAGCGCGGCGCCGGGGGCGAGGCGGGTGCGGCCGCGGGCGGCGGGGT
Organism: Actinomadura macrotermitis; assembly: GCF_009604375.1. GTDB lineage: Bacteria > Actinomycetota > Actinomycetes > Streptosporangiales > Streptosporangiaceae > Spirillospora > Spirillospora macrotermitis. Next base: position 332,354 of record NZ_WEGH01000006.1, on the reverse strand, counting down.
CCTCGCGGCGGCCGTAGACGGTGACCTGGTGCTCTTCGCCGGTCGCGGGGCGGGCCAGGGCGCGGGCGAGTTCACGGAGGTGGATCGTGTGGGCGCTGTCGCCGTCGAGGGCGGTGGTGGAGACCAGAGCGATGGAAAGGGTGCGACGCATGACGATCCTCCGAGGTTCAAGGCAGGGGAAACCTGGAGGTATCTGCGTCTTAGACACCTTGCTCGATCAATGTACTAACCGCTGGGCCGGTAAATCAAACCCATCTCGTGGAAAGGGGAGGAAAAAAGTCCGGGGGACAGGGAACCCTGTCGGCCGCGGACGCGTCGGAGGACCATGGGTCTTCCCCGCACCATCACCGCGCTGACCTGCGTCGCAGCCCTCTCGGCGACCGCCGCGTGCACCGCCGCCGAGGGCGCGGAGATCCACTCGGCGCGCGGGACCGCCGCGCGGGTCCCGGCCGCCGATCCGCGCCCCTACGCCCGCGCCGACGCCGCGTTCGGCCTCGATCTGCTCGGCGCGTGGTGCCGCCGGGACCCGAAGGCGAACATCGTGCTGTCCCCGAGCAGCCTCGCCGGCGGGCTCGGCATGGTCCATCTCGGCGCGCGCGGCGACACCGCCAAGGCGATCGCCCGCACGCTGCACCTGCCGTCCGGCGACCCGCTGCCGGGCCTGCACGCCCGCACCGGCGCGCTGCGCGCCGTCGGCGGCAAGGACGTCGCGCTGCGCGTCACCGACCAGGTCTGGGCCGACAAGCGGGTGAAGACGAACGGCGACTACCTGGACCGCGTCGCCACCGCCTACGACGCCGGGCTGAAGCAGCTCGACATCGCGGGGGACCCGGACGCCGCCCGCCGCGCCGTCAACGACGCGGTGAAGAAGGACACCGGCGGGCACATCGCCGACCTCCTGCCGGTGAACAGCGTGTCCCGGGGCACCGGCTGGATCCTCACCGACGCCGTCTACCTCAAGGCGCGCTGGGCGCAGGAGTTCACCCGCTCGGGCACCGCGCCGAGCCGGTTCACCACCGCCGCCGGCGCCACCGTCCAGGCCCCGGCGATGCGCCGCGACGCCACCTACGGCTACGCCCGCACCGGCGGCTGGACCGCCGTCGACCTGCCCTACACCGGCGGGCGGCTCAGCATGACCGCGCTGCTTCCGGACGCGTCCGGGACCGGCTGCCCCTCGCTCTCGGCGGGTACGCTCGACCGGGTGACCACCGCGCTGAAGCCGGCCATGGTGGGGCTCACCCTGCCGAAGGCCGACCTCAAGTCCCGGACCGAGGCCAAGCCGCTGCTGACCGCGCTCGGCATGGGCATCGCGTTCAGTGACAAGGCCGACCTGACCGGCATGTCCCCGCAGGCGCTCCAGCTGCAGTTCGTCCGGCACGCCGCGACCCTGAGGGTCGACGAGAAGGGCACCGAGGCCGCCGCCGCGACCGCCGCGGGCGTGGCGGTGCTGGGCGCGGCGCCGCCCCGCGACAAGATCGAGGTCGCCTTCGACCGCCCCTACCTGCTGATCGTCCGCGACACCCGCACCGGCGAGCCGCTCTTCCTGGCCCGCGTCGCCGACCCCACCAGATCATGAGGCTCTGGTACGTCGCCTACGGCTCCAACCTGTACCGGGAGCGGTTCGCCTGCTACCTGGCGGGCGGCGTCCCGGCGGGCGGCGCCCGGAACTACCCCGGCTGCCGCGACGCCACCCCGGCCCGCGCCGAGCAGGCCGTCACCCTGCCCGGCGGCATCTACTTCGCGCACGAGTCCCGCACCTGGGGCGGCGGCATGGCCTTCTACGACCCCGAACTGCCCGGCCGCGCCGTCGCCCGCGCCTACCTGCTCACCCTCCAGCAGTTCGGCGACGTCGTGGCGCAGGAGATGCGCCGCGACGTGGGGGAGGAGCACGACCTCGCCGAGGCGATCGCGACCGGCCGCCAGCGCCTCGGCCCCGGCCGCTACGAGACCGTCCTGAAGGTCGGCGAGCGCGGCGGCCACCCCATGCTGACCTTCACCGCCCCGCACGGCGCGGCCGGCGCCCCGCTGAACGCGCCGACCGCCCCCTACCTGGCGATGCTCGGCCACGGCCTGCGCGAGGCGCACGGCTGGGACGCCGCGCGCGCCGCCCGCTACCTGACCGCGCGGCCCGGCGCCTGCGACGCCTGGACGGAACCGGCCGTGGAGGCGCTGCTAACGTCGCCCGCATGAACATCGGTGACGTGGTCGAGGACTTCGAGCTCCCGGACGAGACCGGTACCCCCCGGACCCTGAGCGCACTGCTGGAGAACGGCCCGGTGGTGCTGTTCTTCTACCCCGCGGCGATGACGCCCGGATGCACCGCCGAGGCGTGTCACTTCCGCGACACCGCCGCCGAGTTCGCCGCCGCCGGCGCCCAGCCCGTCGGCATCAGCGGCGACACCGTCGCCAAGCAGAAGGAGTTCGCCGACAAGCACTCCTTCGGCTACCCCCTGCTCGCCGACCCCGAAGGCGTGGTGCGCGCGCGCTTCGGCGTCCAGCGCGGCATCGCGCTCGCGCCCACCAAGCGGCAGACGTTCGTCATCGGCACCGACCGCCGCGTCGCCGAGATCATCAAGAGCGAGATCCGGATGAGTGTGCACGCCGACAAGGCCCTCGCCGCGGTGCGCGCGCTCAGCCCATCACGACCGGAAGAGTGATCGCCGACGCCCGCCCGGGGGCGTGGAAGATCTCCTGGTCGGCCGGCACCACCGCGGACGCGGTGCCGATCGGCTCCCCGGTGCCGGTGTTGCGCGCCACCCGCGGGTAGGCGCCGCTGGCGACCTGCACCCGGACGCGGTGGCCGCGCCGGAACCGGTGCCCGGCCGGCCACAGCTCCACCGCGACCCGGCGCACGCCGTCGCCGTCCGGCTCCGGCGCGCCCGGGACGAGCCGCCGCATCCCCTCGCACAGGTTCAGCGACGTGCCGTCCGGCGCCACGTCGCAGAGGCGCACGACGAAGTCGGTGTGCTCGCGGGTGGAGCGGGTGAACAGGTCCGCCGTCACCGGGCCGATGACCTCCAGGTCGCGGTCCAGCACGGCGGAGGTGAACGTCAGCACGTCGCGGCGCCGCTCCAGCCTGCGCTGGTCGGCGACCGGCCGGTTGTCGCCGAGCAGCGTCGGCCCGCCGATGAACGGCGTCGGGTGCGCCGGGTCGTAGCGGTACCGGGTGGGCCCGGCCGCCGACTCCGGCGGGACGGCGGTGCCCAGGCCGCCGTCCGGCTGCAGGTGCCAGCGCTCCTCGCGCATCCCGGGCACCGGCCAGTCGGGGAACTCGCGCCACTCCTCGGCGCCGGTCACGAACACCCGGACGGGCTGCTCGCGCAGCTGCGACGGGTCGTCCAGCAGGTGCGCGCGGAACCAGGCCAGCGACTCGCCGATCGACCCGCGCATCATCCGCTGGTCGGCGTGGAACCACGGGCCGATCGTCAGGTGCGGGCGGTGCCCGGCCGCGCGCAGCGCCGCGTAGTCCTTCAGCTGCCAGGGCAGGAAGATGTCGTACCAGCCGCCGGTCATGTTCACCGGCGCGTGCACGTCGGCGACGGTGGGGCTGAAGTCGCGCCGGTCCCAGAACGGGCTGTCGGGCTCGTTGACCAGCAGGTCCTGGAAGAACCGCTGCTGCGCGCCGGTGGCCAGCACGTCCAGCTCGCCGAGCGGGCGGCCCGACAGCGCCGCGCGGCGCGCCCGGCGCGGCGACATGATCCCGGTGGTCAGGCCCGACAGCGGATGCTTCATCCGGGCCGTCAGGTCGACCCAGATCAGCGTGGACTCCAGCGCGAACGTGCCGCCGACGTTGATGGCGTCGCGGAACTGCGACGCGGTGACCTGCATCGACAGGGCCTTCAGCTCCGGGCCGGCCTCGGCCGCCACGGCCCACTGCACGTAGCCGAGATAGCTCGGGCCGTGCATGGCGAACGTCCCGCCGAACCACGGCTGCCTCTTCAGCCACCCGATCGTGGCGAGGCCGTCCTCGCGCTCGTCCAGCGGCGTGAACACCCCGCCCGAGCCGAACCCGCCGCGCACGCTCTGCACCACCGCCTGGAAGCCGTGCGAGGCGAACGCCTGCCCGCACATCAGCCCGAACGGCCCGCGCCGCCCGTACGGCGACCGCACCAGGATCACCGGCGGCCGGTCGATCCCGGCCGGCGCGTAGTGGTCGGCCAGCAGCGTCACGCCGTCGGCGACCGGGACCTCCAGGTCGCGGCGCACCGTCACCCGGTGCGGCCCGTTGCGCAGCCCCAGCGCCGTGACCCCGAGCCGGCGCATCATTCCCACACCCACCATTCGATCGATCGTAGCCCGCGCCCCGCACAGGTGAGCGACACGTCCCCGCGCGGACCGCGGATCACTACGATCGGGCGATATCCATCCGAACGCAGCAAGGAGGAGATTCACGGTATGCCTGAGTCGCTGGAGTGGAGCCGGGTGATCGTCGCCGCCGTGGTGCTGGCGGTCGCGCTCGGCGTCGCGCTCACCCTGCGCCTGCTGGCCGGCCGGCTCACCCGGCGCGCCGGCGTGACCAGCTGGGCGTGGGACGACCTGGCCGCCCGGCTGCTGCAGGACCTGGCGCTGCCGCTCGCCCTGCTCGGCGGCGCCTGGATCGCGGCCAACGTCCTCAAGATGCACGCCCGGACGCTCGACTACACCGGCAAGGTGCTCGCCGCGATCACCGTGCTGGTGGTGGCGCTGGCGCTGGCGCGGCTGATCGCGGCGATCGTCACCTCGGTGGCCGGGGTGCGCCAGGGCATGGCCGGCAGCGTGACGATCTTCGCCAACATCACCCGGGTGCTGGTGCTCGGCATCGGCGTGCTGATCATGCTGCAGACCCTCGGGGTGTCGATCACCCCGCTGCTCGGCGCCCTCGGCGTCGGCGGCCTGGCCGTGGCGCTCGCGCTGCAGGACACCCTCGCCAACCTGTTCGCCGGCGTGCACGTGCTCGCCTCCAAGACGATCGAGCCCGGCGACTACATCCGCCTCAGCACCGGCCAGGAGGGGTACGTCGTCGACATCAACTGGCGCAACACCTCCATCCGCACGCTGTCGGACAACATCGAGGTCATCCCGAACCAGCGCTTCTCCGACACGATCCTCACCAACTACCACCGCCCCGGGCAGGACATGTCGCTGCTGCTGCAGGCGAGCGTCGCCTACGGCAGCGACCTGGAGCGGGTCGAGAAGGTCGTCATCGAGGTCGGCCAGGAGGTCATGGCCGAGGTCGAGGGCGGCGTGAAGGACGCCGAGGTGCTGGTGCGCTTCCACACCTTCGCCGACGCCGGCATCAAGTTCACCACCATCCTGCGCACCGGCGAGTTCGGCGACCAGTTCCGCATCAAGCACGAGTTCGTCAAGCGGCTGCACCGCCGCTTCATGGCCGAGGGCATCGAGATCCCCTTCCCGGCGCTGAAGCTGATCAGGGAGCCCGTGGTCAGAGAGCCGGCCGCGGACTGACCGCGGGCAGCAGCAGGTCGTCCACCAGGTGGCGCACCTCCTCGTCGGTGGTGGTCACCTCCTCGATCATGTACCGGTAGAAGATCGTGGCGGGGCCCATCCGGGCGGCCAGCACCGTCGCCGCCTCCGGACGGACCTCGCCGCGCTCGGCCCCGCGCACCAGCGCCTCGTACAGCCGCTCGCGGATCGGCTTGGTGAGCCGGGAGCGCACGACGTCGTGCAGCAGGCCCTGCCCCTCCTCCTTGAGCACCCGGAAGACCGCGCCGTGGCAGTGGTCGATGGTGTCGCGGAAGCAGATCAGCAGCTCGATCAGGTCCGTCCGCACGTCCTCGTGCACCGACGGCGGGGGCAGTTCGGGCAGCACGTGCCGCAGCGTGTCGGTGATCAGCTCGTCCTTGGACGGCCAGCGCCGGTACAGCGCCGCCTTGCCGGTGTGCGCCGCCGTCGCGACGCCCTCCATGGTGAAGGCCCGGTAGCCGACGGTCTCCAGCTGCTCGACGACGGCCTGGTAGATGGCCGCCTCCAGTTCGGCGCCGCGGCGGCGGGTGGCCGGGGGCATCAGCGCGACCTCCGTCCGCCGGAAATAGTGAACGCGAGCGTTCCCTCTCGCGCCGATCGGTGATACGTTACCGCCATAGTGAACTCTGCCGTTCCTTAATTGTCGCTCTCGGAGGTCGTCTTGTCGACTGCGCAGACCGGGTCGCCCGTCCAGCGGGAGACCGCTCCCGCCGCACCGCCGGCCCTCACCCACCCAGCCCTCGCCCTCTCGGTCATCGTCGGCTGCCAGCTTATGATCGGCCTGGACACGTCCGTCGTCACCATCGCCCTGCCGGGCATCCGCGCCGACCTCGGGTTAACCACCGGCGGCCTGGCCTGGGTCCAGAACTCCTACATGATCGCCTTCGGCGGCCTGCTGCTGCTCGGCGGCCGGGCCGGCGACGTGTTCGGCCGCCGCCGCGTCTTCGGCGCCGGGATCGCCCTGTTCACCCTCGCCTCCCTGCTCGGCGGCTTCGCCACCGCGGGCTGGACGCTGATCGCCGCCCGCGCCCTGCAGGGCGCTGCGGCCGCCGTCGCCGCGCCGAGCGCGATGGCGCTGATCGCCGCCTCCTTCACCGGCGCCGCCCGGGTCCGCGCGCTCAGCATCTTCTCCGCCGTCGTCGGCGCGGGCGCCGCCGTCGGCATGGTGCTCGGCGGCGTGCTCACCGAGGCCGCGTCCTGGCACTGGGTGTTCTTCATCAACGTCCCGCTCGGCGTGCTGCTGGTGGTGCTCGTCCCGCGCGTGCTCCCCGCGATCGCCCCCCGCCCGGGCCGCTTCGACGCGCCCGGCGCGCTCGCCGCCACGCTCGGCATGACCGCCCTGGTCTACGGGTTCGTCCGGGCCGCCTCCGACGGCTGGCGCGACGGCCTCACCCTCGCCGCGTTCGCCGCCGCCCTCGTCCTGCTCACCCTGCTGCTGCTCATCGAGAGCCGGGCCGCGCAGCCGCTGATGCCGCTCTGGCTGTTCACCGCCCGCGACCGGGCCGGCTCCTACGCCGGCCTGCTGCTCGCCGTCGCGGGCATGTTCGGCAGCTTCTTCTTCCTCACCCAGTACCTCCAGCAGCAGCTCGGGTACGGGCCGCTACGGGCGGGCTTCGCGTTCCTCCCGCTCGCCGGCCTGCAGTTCGCGACCGTGCGGATCGTGCCCCGGCTGCTGCCGCGCCTCGGCGCCCGCCCGATCGTGACGACCGGCGCCGTGCTGCTCACCGCCGCCCTGCTCTGGCTGTCGCGGCTGGACGCCGGGGACGGCTACGCCGCCGCGCTGCTCGGCCCGTTCCTGCTGCTGGGCATGGGCGGCGGGCTGATCATCATGCCGCTGAACGCGACCGTCCTGGCGAGCGTGGACCCGGCCGACGCCGGCGCCGCGTCCGGTGTCGCGCAGACGATGCTGTGGGGCGGGGGAGCGGTGGGCGGCGCCGTCCTGGTGACGGTGTACGGCGCGGCGTCCCGGCCGGACGGCACCGTCGCGGGCATGACCGCGGCGTTCGCGGCGGGCGCGGTCTTCACCGCCGGCGCCGCGCTGGCCGCGCTGCTCACCCTCCGTGCGCGGGCGTAGCCGGCCTCGGCTCACCGAACCACTCGAGGAACTCGGCGTGCCCGAACATCTTCGCGGTCTCGGCCGCCGAGGGGTCGCCCGCCCGCGGGTCGGCGCCGAGGTCCAGCAGCGTCCGCACCACCTCGGGCTCCTTCTTGAACACCGCGCCGGCGAGCGGCCGCTGCCCCCGGTCGTTCTCGCGCTCGACGTCGGCGCCGCGCTCGGCGAGCGCCCGCACCGTGCCCGCGTGCCCGTGGTAGGCGGCGAGCATCAGCAGCGTGTCGCCCATCTCGTTGGTCAGGTCGGCCGGCACGCCGGCGTCGACGTAGGCGGCGAGCTGGTCGGCCTGGCCGGTGCGGGCCAGGTCGAACAGCCGGCCGGCGAACACCTCCAGCTCGGGGTCGGCGCCGCTCATCGGCCGCACCTTGCCGCCCGCCTGCTCGTCCTCGCCGGGCTCGGCGAGCTTGGCGCCGATGGTGTCGGCCCCGTAGCGCAGCTGCTTGACCAGCGCCACCAGCGCGCCCTGCTCGGGGAAGGTGCGAAAGCGCACGTCGTCGGCGAGCGCCTGCATGATCATCAGGCCGCGGCCCGACTCGGCGCCGAGGTCGGCCTCCCCGTGCTCACCGGCACCGTGCTCGCCGGGCTCGAAGCCGTGCCCGGAGTCGATCACCTTGATCAGGCAGCGCTCGCCCACGATGGTGACCCGCACCGTGTAGTCGTCGCCGGCCTGCGCGTGCCGGATCACGTTGGAGCACGCCTCGGTCAGCATCAGCTGGATGTCGTCGCGGATGCCGTCCTCCACCCCGAGCGCGTGCAGCGCCGAGTCCAGCACCTGGCGGACCGCCGGCACGCTGGCGGCGTCGCGCGGCAAGCGCAGGTCGAGATTGAGCTCCACAACATCCTCCGTCTGTTCGGCTGCTCCCCGAAGCCTCCCCAGCGGACGGCGGCCAAACCTCAACGCCCAGGCCAGGCACCGCGCGCCAGCACCTCCAGCACCAGCGCCCCGATGTTCCAGGCGTCGTCGGCGCCGCTGTGGTGGCGGCCCTCCAGCGGCAGCCCGGCGTGCCGCAGCGCCTGCGCCATGCCGGGCCGGCGCCGCAGCCCGTGCGCCTCGGTGAAGACGGCCTTGGCGTTGGTGTGCGACCGCCCGAACGGATAGCGGACGCCGCCCCCGCACTGCCGCTCGAACTGCTTGCGGTCGTAGTCCCCCCAGCTCGCCCAGGGCCTCGACCCGGCCTGGTGCTCGCGTCCCAGCAGCGCGCACGCCTCCGCGAACCTCAGGCCGGCGTCGACCTCCTCCTGGGTGAGGCCGGTCAGCTCGGTGCAGAAGGCGCTGACCTTCGAACGCTGCGGCCGCACCAGGACGCGGTGCTTGGCGACCCGCTCGCCCGCGTCCAGGTCGACCACGCACAGCCCGATCTCGATGATCTCGTTGGTCTGGCCGGGCGGCACGGGGCCGTCCCAGCAGGTCGCCTCGACGTCGACGACATTGAGCAGGGGTCCCATGGCCGAACCGTACCGAGCGGGCTCAACGCCTCACGACCGGTTTTCCCGGCGGGGGGCGTACTCGTCCACGTACTCTTGGCCCGACATGGCGTGGATGGCGCGCATGACCTCGTCGGTGAACTCGCGCACGTCCCGCCCGGCGATCTCCAGCGGCGCGCCGACGCGCACCCCGATCCGCCCCGGACGCGGGACCCGGCGGCCGGGCGGCTGCACTCGGTCGGTGCCCGCCAGCGCGACCGGGACGACCGGCGCCCCCGTCCGCTCGGCGAGGCGGCCGACGCCGGTGTGGCCGCGGTAGAGCCGCCCGTCGGGCGAGCGGGTGCCCTCGGGGTGCAGGGCGAACACCTCGCCGCGCTCCAGCACCCGCGCCGCCGCGTCCAGCGCGGCCTGCGCGGCGTGGCCGCCGGACCGGTCGACCGCGATCGCGCCGACGCCCCGGAAGAACGCCGCCATGGCCCGCCCGGCCGGCCCCGGGCGGGTGAAGTACTCGTGCTTGCCGAGGAAGAACACCTGCCTGGGGACGACGAGCGGCAGCACGAACGAGTCGCAGAACGCCAGGTGGTTGGCCGCCAGGATCACCGGCCCGTCCGGCAGGTTCGCCAGGCCGCTCACCTGCGGGCGGAAGGCGGCGCGCATGGCGGGGCCGAGCACGACGTGCTTCATGAGGGGGTATATCAGGCGTTCGGCGTCCATGCCCGAAGGCTAGGGGGCGCGACGCCGCGCGCACCGTGCGCGCGGCGGACAAACAACCCCCGGGCGATCTTGTAAGGATCCGGCCTTGCCGTGCGCAGGTGACGAACAACTCAGTTGTGCGCAACTAAATCGTGCTAGGTTCGAGTCATGGACATCCACTACACCGCCGTCGCCACCGCCAGCGGCCGCGACGGCCGCGCCGTCAGCTCCGACAACCGCCTCGACCTGCCGCTCGCCGTGCCCCGCGAGATGGGCGGCTCCGGCGACGGCACCAACCCCGAGCAGCTCTTCGCCGCCGGCTACGCGGCCTGCTTCGCCAGCGCCCTCGCCGCCGTCGCCCGCGCCGGCCGCCACGACGTCCGCGACGTCGCCGTCACCGCCGAGGTCGGCATCGGCGGCGACCTGGAGTCGGGGTTCGGCCTCGCGGTGACCCTGCGCGTCGAGCTGCCCGACGATCTTCCGGACGGCCGCGCCCTGGTGGAACGCGCCCACCAGGTCTGCCCCTACTCCAACGCCACCCGGGGCAACATCCCCGTCGAGCTGGTGGTCGAGTAGTCACCCGCCGACGGCGGCGGCCTGCTGCTGGCGGATCAGCTTGCGCACCGCCGGCACGGCCGGCCCCGACCGCGCGGTGAGCTCCTTGATCCGCTGCCGGTGCAGCCGCCGGTCCCGGCGCGACAGCACCGTCTTCAGCTCGGCGGCCGCGGCGAGCGCCACCGCCGCCGCGTCGTAGCTGTTCACGTGCGCGACGGGCCGGCCCCGCAGCGCCGCCGTCGCGCCGCCCCACAGGGTCTTCACCACCCGCGGGTCGCGCACTCTCACCCGGTGGCCGGGGAAGATCCCGAGCACCCGCCGCTTCTCGACCCGGATCCAGCCGTCCCGCGCCAGCTCCTCGCGGACCGTCCGCACCATGGCGCGGCTGTCCTTGCGCACCCAGTAGTGCCAGGGGCGCGGCCGGGACGCCTCGATCTGCGCGAGCAGCCCGTAGGGGTCGGCGCCCCGCGTGCCGATCACGGGCCTGCGGCCCTCCTCCTCCAGCCGCCCGTCCAGGAACAGCTCGGTGAGGGCCGCGGCCCGCAGCACGTAACCGAGATAGGAGCGCCCGGTGACCTTTTCCTTCTGCAGGTCGTAGGCCAGCAGGTACATCCGTGCGGGCAGTGATTCGGGAGTCTGCACCATCACTCGTCCTCAGGGGTCTCGTCCTTGGCGGGCCTGCCGGGCCGCCGCATCCGGCCGACCGAGCCGGGCAGCCGCCCGGCGTCGGCCAGCGCCCGGCGCAGCAGGAACTCGATCTGGGCGTTGGTACTGCGCAGCTCGTCCCCCGCCCACCTGGCCAGCGCGTCGTGCACCGCCGGATCGAGCCGCAGCAGGACCTTCTTCCGTTCAGCCACGGGTCACTGGTAGAGCGAGCCGGTGTTGACGACCGGCTGGGCGTCCCGGTCGGCGCACAGCACCACGAGCAGGTTGCTGACCATGGACGCCTTGCGCTCCTCGTCCAGGTCGACCACGTGCTCCTCGTCCAGCTTGTTCAGCGCCATCTGCACCATCCCGACCGCGCCCTCCACGATCCGCTGCCGCGCCGCGACCACCGCGCCCGCCTGCTGCCGCCGCAGCATCGCCTGCGCGATCTCCGGCGCGTACGCCAGCCGGGTGATCCGCGACTCGATGATCCGCACGCCGGCCGAGGCGACCCGCAGCGACAGCTCCTGCGACAGCTGCGCGGTGATCTCATCGGCGTTGTCGCGCAGCGAGATCCGGTCGCCCGCGTCGTAGGGGTAGCTGCCCGCGATGTGCCGGACGGCCGCCTCGGTCTGGAAGGCCACGAACTCCACGAAGTCGTCGACCTCGAACATGGCCCGCGCGGTGTCCTGCACCTGCCAGACGACCACGGCCGAGATCTCGATCGGGTTGCCGTCCAGGTCGTTGACCTTGGCCAGCCCGGTCTCGTGGTTGCGGATCCGGGTCGACACCCGGCGCCGCTCGGTGATCGGGTTCACCCACCGCAGCCCGTCGGTCCGCACCGTCCCGGTGTAGCGCCCGAGCACCTGCAGCACCCGCGCCTCCCCGGGTGCGACGGGCGTGAGCCCGGCCCCGACGACGAGCCCGGCCAGCACCATCAGCGACCCGGCCCCCACGCCCACCGGGATCATCACCCCGCCGGCGCTCCCCCCGGCGATGATCACCCCCGCCCCGCCCAGCACCAGCACGACCGCCAGCCCGAGCATCGGCCACCCGCCGACATGCCGCGCCGTCCGCTCGACGATCTGCGGCCGCGGCATCTCCACCTTCGCGGTGACCTCAAGATCCGGATTCTCCATGACCCCTCCTCGCTATATCTCCAATCTAGCAAAGTGATATCACTTTTCCCACCCCTCAGATCAGGTCGGCCGACAGCCACACCCCCGGCGCCAGCTCGGCCCAGACCCCGTGCCGCTCCCGCGCCTCCGCCCGCAGCGCCTCCCGCAGCTCCGGCCCGCTCCGCCCCCGCGTCTTGACCGCGTGGCAGTTGGGGCAGAGGGCCGCCATCAGCACCGGGTGGTCGCGCCCCCACCCGGCCCGGTCGTCGATGTGGTCCACCTCCAGGATCGGCCGCCCGTCCACCGTCACGTCCGCGGGCTGCCCGCCGCACCGCGGGTTCTCGCACCGCCCGCCGCTGCGGATCAGCACCGCCTCGCGCGCCGCCCGCGACCGGGCGGGGGACTCGCCGGGCGACCGCTTGGAGGTCCGTGTGTCGTCGCCCCTCCGCTCGCCCTCCTCGACGACCGCCACGAGCCGCCGGTACTCCTCGCCCGCGTCACGGGCCCGGCCGCCCCCGTCGCCGCCCAGCCGGACGTCCGCGAGCAGGGCGGACACATCGGCCCCGCCGAAGAACCGCCCGGCCAGCGCCGCGACGGCCGCGTCCCGGACCCGCCGCGAGCCGGCCACCGCCTCATAGGCCCAGCCCGTCAGGCCGCCCTGCGGGTCGTGCTCGTCCAGCCAGCGCAGCAGGGCGGCGTCGCCGTGCGCCCGGGGCGGCTCGCCCGAACTCCGCAACTCCCACAGGTGCGTCCCGTGCAGGGCCAGAAAGGGGTAGTCGGGCCGCGGCCGGGAGCCCGGCAGCCCGTGCGCCCGCAGCAGGCCGGTGAGCTCGGCCCTCGCCTCCGACCACGGCACGAGACGGGGCAGCCGGTGCCGGGCCCGCCCCATGGCCCACAGCAGCAGGATGGGCTGGTGCCGCGCGGGCCCGTCCTTGGTGGAGGCGACCCTCAGCGCCTCGACGCGCGCGACGATCCTGGCGGCCGGATCGTCGGCGTCCACGACCACCTCGAACCCGAGCCGCTCCAGCAGCCGCCCGACCGTCGCGATGCCGCCGGAGAACTCCCGCGCCTCCAGGGCCCGCCCCGCGGCGTACTTGTGCGCGACGCCGACCACGGCCTTGGAGTCGTAGCGGGCACCCTCGTGCACCAGCACGTACCGGCGCGCCGGGTCGTAGCCATAGGTCTCCAGGAACGCGTCCCGGCCGAGCCGGTCGAACTCGGCGAGCGCCTCCAGCACGGCCGCTCGCGTGATCACAGACAGCTTCATGGTCGAGCATAAGCACGCCGGAGGCCCGCCATGGCGGGCCTCCGGGCGCGTTCAGGGATCAGGCGATGGCGGGGGAGGGGGTCTCTTCCTCCTCGGTGGTCTCGGGGATGACCTTGGGGACGTTGCGCAGGGTGAACAGGGCGGCGACGGCGACCAGGGCGGCGAAGGCGGCGCTGCACAGCATGGCGGCGTGCATGCCGTCCATGAAGGCGGCCCGGGCGGCGTGGCCGACCTGGTCGGCGAGGGCGGCCGGGAGGGCGGGGGCCGCCTGGAGGGCGCCGGCGAGCGAGTCGCGGGCGGCCGACGCGGCCTGGGCGGGCAGGCCCGCCGGGAGGTCGACGGTGCTGCGGTAGACCGCGTTCAGGACGCTGCCGAGGACGGCCATGCCGAGCGCCCCGCCGAGTTCGGTGGCGGTCTCGGAGATCGCCGAGGCGGCGCCGGAGCGCTGCTTGGGCACCGAGGCGAGCACCGTGTCGCCGGTGACGGTGAGCGCCATGCCCATGCCGAGGCCCGACAGGATCATGACCGGGACCATGAGCCAGTAGGAGGTGCCGACGCCGACCAGGGTGAACAGGGCGAACGCGGTGGCCGACAGCAGCAGGCCGGCGGTGACGGTGCGGGCGCGGCCGATCGCGGTGATCAGCGGCGGGGCGAGCGCGGCGCCGCCCGTCATGGCGCCGAGCGCGCCGGGCAGGCCGGCCAGGCCCGCGACCAGCGGCGACCAGCCGAGCACCAGCTGGAAGAACAGCGAGAAGAACAGCGACAGGGCGACCAGGGCGAACATCGCGAACATGTTGGTGACGATCGAGCCGGTGAACGCCGCGGCGCGGAACAGGCGGACGTCGATCAGCGGCTCGGCCGTGCGGGTCTGGCGGAGGAAGAACAGCAGCAGGGCGACGGCGCCGACGACGGCGGCGACCGCGACGCGCGGCTCGTCCGCCCCGTGCACGGCGGCCTCCTTCACCGCGTAGACCAGGCCGAGGACGCCGGTCACCGACAGCGGGACGCTGACCAGGTCGAGCCGGCCCTGGACGGGGTTGCGCACCCCGGGCAGCACGAACACCCCGGCGACGAGAGCCGCCAGCATGATCGGCACGTTGATCAGGAAGACCGAGCCCCACCAGAAGTGGTCCAGCAGCGCCCCGCTGAGCACCGGGCCGAGGCCGATGGCCAGGCCGCCGAGCCCCATGAAGATCCCGACCGCCATCGTCCGCTCCTTGGGGTCGGTGAAGACCCGGCGGATCAGTGACAGCCCGGACGGCATCAGCGTGGCGCCCGCGACGCCGAGCAGCGCGCGCGCCGCGATGAGCGTCTCGGCGCTCCAGGCGTAGGCGGTGACGGCGGACGCGGCGGCGAACAGCGCGGCGCCGATCAGCAGCAGCCGCTTGTGCCCGATCCGGTCGCCGATGCCGCCCATGGTGATCAGCAGGCCGGCCAGCGCGAAGCCGTAGGCGTCGGCGATCCACAGGATCTGGGTCGACGACGGGTGCAGGTCCGCCGCCAGGTGCGGGACCGCCTGGTTCAGCGCGGTCATGTCGATGTTGGGGACGACCGTCAGCAGGCCGCAGATCGCGAAGGTGGCCCATTTGCGGGCGGGGGAGTAGCTCATGCCCGTCAGCGTCGGCGGTGGCGCTGACCGCCGGCGCACCGTGCGCTGACCGTCATCCCTCCAGCGCGGTGACCAGCGCCTCCTCGGGGGTCAGCGCGGCGCCGCGGGCCCGCGCCGCCTCGAACGCGGCGTCCCCGACCGCCCCCCGGATCGCCTCGCTCACCCGGACGGTGTCGGGGTCGCGGTCGAGCGGGGTGCCGCGCAGCAGGGACGCCGCGCCGAGCAGCAGCGCCGCCCGTTCGCCGTCGCCGTCGGTCAGCGCGACGTCGGCGAGCCCGGCCACCGCGGCGGCCCGGTGTTCGAAGATGGGATGGTCGCCGGCGGCCCCGAGCGACTCGCGGTGCAGTTCGCGCGCCCGGCCCGGGTCGCCCTCGGCGGCGGCGACCCAGCCGAGCCCGACCAGCGCCGCCGCCCGCGCCGCCTCGGCGATGAACCGCGAGGAGGTGAACCCGGTCAGCGCCCTCTCGTACAGCTCGCGCGCCCGGGGCAGGTCGCCGCGCAGCCGCGCGATGGTGCCGAGCCCGACGCAGGCGCCCGCGGACTTGTCCGGCGCGCCCGCCAGGCGCGCGTATCCGGCGGCGGTCTCGTAGCCGGCCTCGGCGGCGGCGAGGTCGCCCCGGCGGACGAGCACCTCGGCGCGGCGGCACCACAGGTCGGCCATGTCCTCCGACGCGCCGAGCTCGCCGGCCAGTTCCAGCGCCTCGTCGAGCAGCCGCAGCGCCCGCTCCTGGTCGCCGCGCCAGTCGGCGACCTGGGCGAGCGGGTCGAGCGAGTTGGCGACGCCCCAGCGGTCGCCGAGCGCGCGGAACCGCTCCACCGCCGCCCCGCACGCCGCCTCGGCCGCGTCCAGGTCGCCGCGGAACTGGGCGAGGAACCCGTCGCTCATCCGCATCAGCGCCTGGGACCAGGGGTCGTCGCCGATCTGCCGCAGGCTGACCGTGGTGTCGGTGCGCTCGGGACCCGCCGTCAGCGCCCACAGCACCATGGCCGACGGGTGGCGCAGCCGCCGGTCGATCCCGTTCACCAGCTCGGTGGCGCGGTCCAGCCAGGTGAGCGCGCGGGGCCCGCCGGCGCCGCCCGACAGCGCGTTCGCCACGCACATGACGTATTCCTCGTCCAGGTCCGCGGGCGGCCCGGACCCGACGGCCTCCAGCAGCTCCACGGCCAGGCGGCCGCCCTCGATGCGGCCGCGCAGCCACCAGTACCACGACAGCGCCGCGACCAGCCGGAGCGCCCGCGCGGTGTCGGCCCGGATGGAGCGGCGCAGCGCCGCGTGCAGGTTGCCGTGGTCGGCGGTCAGCCGCGCCAGCCACACCAGCTGCTCACTGCCGCGCAGCAGCGGGTCGGCGGTGCGGGCGAGGTCCAGGAAGTGCTCGGCGTGGGCCCGTTCCAGTTCCGCGCGCTCGCCGGCCTCCTCCAGCCGCTCGGCGCAGAACGCGCGGATGGTCTCCAGCATCCGGTAGCGCGTGCCGTCGCTCTGTAGCAGCGACTTGTCGGCCAGCTCCAGGACGAGGTCCTCGGCGTCGTCGACGCCGCAGACGCGGTCGGCGGCGTCCAGGGTGAACCCGCCGTTGAAGACCGTGAGCCGCCGGGCGAGGGTCTGCTCGTCGTCGTCCAGCAGCCCCCAGCTCCACTCGACGACGGCCCGCAGCGTCTTGTGCCGGGGGACGGCGGTGCGGTTGCCGCGCGACAGCAGGCGGAAGCGGTCGTCCAGCCGCGCGGCGACGTCCTCGACCGGCAGGGAGCGCAGCCGCGCCGCCGCGAGCTCGATCGCCAGGGGCAGGCCGTCGAGCGCGGCGCAGATCCGCAGCACGTCCGCGACGTTGCCGTCGGTGATCTCGAACCCGGGCCGAACCGCGACGGCCCGGTCCAGGAACAGCCGCACCGCCGGGGACGCCAGTGCCTCGTCGGCGCCGCTTCCGGCGGGCGCGACCGGCAGCGGCGGCAGCGGCCGCAGCGCCTCCCCGGTGATCCCGAGCGCCTCCCGGCTGGTGGCGAGGGCGCGCAGCTCCGGGCAGGCGTTCAGCAGCCGGTGGACGAGCCGCGCGACCGGTTCGACCACGTGCTCACAGTTGTCCAGGACGAGCAGCATCCGCCGCCCCGCCAGCGCCGTGACAAGGCGTTCCCGCACGTCAGGGGCCTCGCCGCTGCCCTGGCGCATGCCGTTCTCGCGCAGCCCGAGCGCGCCGGCCAGCGCCTTCGCCACCTCCCCGGCGTCCTGCACGGGCGCCAGCTCGACGAAGCAGACCTCGCCCTTCTCCCGGGCCGCCGCCTCGATGGCGAGCCGGGTCTTGCCCGTCCCGCCAGGCCCGAGCAGGGTGACCAGCCGCCCCTTGGAGAGCATGGCGCCGACGTGCCGCAGCTCCTCGTCGCGCCCGACGAAGCTCGTCAGCTGCGCCGGAAGATTCGTGCTCACCGCGACAACGGCCGGTTCGGGCGTCAGCCCCGGGTCCCCGCGCAGGATCGCCAGATGCACCTCGGCCAGCTCTGCCGAGGGGTCGGCCCCCAGCTCCTCGGCCAGCACTTGCCGCGTGTCCTCGAAGACCCCGAGCGCCTCGGCCTGCCGCCCGCCCGCGTAGAGGGCCTTCATCAAAAGCCCCCGCGTCCGCTCCCGCAGCGGATACCGCGTCACCAGCTCCTGAAGCGCGCCCACCGCATCACCCCCGAGACCCAACTCAGCCTCGGCCCAGTCCTCCACAACGGCGACGCGCAGCTCCTCCAACCGCCGTGCCTGCCCCTCCGCGTAGGGCACATCCGCCAACGCAGGCCCCCGCCAAAGCCCCAGGGCCTCCTTCAGCAACCCCGCGGCCCGCTGGTGCTCCCCGGACCCGAGCGCCTGCCGCCCCTCCTGGGCCAGCCGCTCGAACCGGTGCGCGTCCACGTCCTCGGCCGGGACGACGAGCCGGTACCCGGCCGAGAGCCCCTCCACGAGCCCGGCGTCCCCCAGCCCCCGCCGCAGCCGCGACACCTGCGACTGCAGGGCGTTGGCGGCCCCGTTCGGCGGCTCCTCCCCGTACAGCCCGTCGATCAGCCGCTCGACCGTCACCAGCCGCCCGGCGTCGAGCAGCAACAACGCAAGCAACGCCCGCACACGCGGACCGCCGACGGCGAGGACCTCGCCCCCGTCACGGACCTCGACAGGCCCCAGGATGCCGAACTGCATGCGCCGATTCTTCCGTATGCCCCGAACCACCGGGGCTCTCGCCGCCCCTCCCATCTTTTACCGACCTGACCAGGAAGAACTCGCCCCGCCCGAGCGTTATGACCTACAGAGCGGCGCGGAGGCCACCGGGGGGATGGTCACCGCGCCGCTCTTTCCACACCCCCAGGCCGCCCACCGCCCATGCCGGGCGAAGAAGCACGTCCGGCGGGGGCCTGGCCCAGCGAGGCGGGTGCTCCCGGGCCGCCTTGATCGCGTTTCCGGTGGGGCGGCCGATGGTCGTCGGCACGCTGTCCAGCGGTACGCCGAACACCTCGGCCCACTTTCGGCGCCAGGCCAGCCGCTTCTGCCGGTTGCGCTCCAAGCGGGCTTGTTCTTTCCTGCGGCGTCTCTCCACTTCCCGCCATGCGGCTTCCTCACTGCGGATCCAGTCGGGCCGCGCCGCCAGCACCCCCTGCACATACTCCGGTGACCAGCGGCCGCTCTTCGGCCTCAGCTTCCGGACGACTTCCACGGATATCCCGACCAGGTCGGCCACCGCAGCGTCGCTCAGCTTGGCGGCCGACTCGATCGCCGACTCCGCCACATGCCACCGCTGGGCCAGCTCCTCGGCGTCCTGCCGCGCGACCTCCGCAGCCGCCCGCCCGAGTTCGTACTCGGCACGTGCGTGCAGCAGCCATGGGGGAGGAGCGTGGGTCAGTTCCTGCAACGCCGCCTCAGGAACATGGCCGCCGAACTGGTCGACGTGCTCCGGGACGGCCGTCGCCGGCACTCCCAGCGCCGTGAAGACCTGGCGCGGTCCGGCGAGCAGCCCAATGGCATCGAGCGCTCGCGGACGGATCTCCGCCAGCCTGGCCTCCAGCGCATCCTGCGGAAACCTGGCCCGCCGCACGACCGCGGTGAGTTCCTCGACGCGCGGGTCGTCCACTTCCGCGAACCGGCGCAGCCATCCGAGCGCGACCCCGGCGGCCCGCATCAGCGCCACCGCCCACACCAGCACGCCGATCGGCCCGCAGGCCTCGCCGGGACGCCGCCGCTCCACTTCCTCACGCGCCGCCATGGCCAGTTCCGCGTTGCGTTTCTTCGTCGCTGCGGCCTTCGGACCGGCCCGCGCCCGAGAGACCGCCCTCGCCGCCGCCCGCAGCTCCCGGTCCGCCCGTACATGGTCGGCGAGCCCGTCCACATCACCGGCCCGGTAGTAACGAACCCACAGGACCTTCCCGTACTTGCGGACCTCCTCCTCGGCCACCGCCTCTAGCCCCGCCGCGGCCGCCACCCGCTTGAACCGCTCGACACTGACCCCGAGCCGCGCCGCCGACGCGGTCGCGTTACAGCGTTCCTCCCGGGCCAGCGAGCGCCGGAAGGCATCCAGATCCGCCAGCGCCGCCTCGACCGATGCAGGATCGAACCGGCGATCCTCCAAACGTCGCAGCAACCCCGTCTCGGCGGCGAGCTCCACCTCCCACCGTGCGAGCCCCAGCACCGCTCGAACCTTCTCCCGCCCCATCCCGGCAGGCCTCTTCGTCATGTGCACGACCTCCTCGACGGCATCGTGCCGCAAGGGTCTGACAATTTGTCATGTCGCGATGACGAAGAGTGAAAATCTCGCTCCAGGTCCCTGAGAAGGAGCTCCAGCGCTGACTCCTCCTGCACCTCCACGCCGAGGGCGCGCATCGCGGCGGTCAGCTCCGGATCCCAGACCGCTTCGACGACGGCCTCGCCGAGCAGCGTGCCCCGCCCCGGTCAGTGCGTCCAGCAGCGTCAGCACGGTCGTCGTGGGATTGCCCGACGTGCAGACGAGCGGACGCCTGCATTCGCCGCAGATTCCGCAGCGTCAGGTGGGTCTCGGCGCCCATGTCCGTGCACTCACGCAGTCACCGCGCCCGCACGTCATCGCCGAGCGGCCGCAGCCCGTTCTTCTCCAGCCGCCCCTCAGCGCCGACCCAGGTGAAGTGGATGTCCGCCATGCCGCGCACGTGCGAGTCGCACAGGTACCCGCATATGCGCACGCTCGGGAAGCACTCCCACAGCAACTCGCTGGTGATGACGAGTCCAGGCCCGGCTCGACCAGCAACTCGCGCGTGGGTTCGTCCTCTGTGTGGACCACAGACTGCTGACCTGAGAGGCCACCAGTACCCATCGCCTCGGCGTAGCCCTAGCCGCAACTTCCACGCGTTACTGCCTGTGGAGCTTCGGCTCGACGCTCAGTTTTCGGGTGCGCCGAGCAATCCCGCCAGGAACTCCTGCGTCTCCTTGTCGACGGAGTAGAGGAGAGTGCCGACCATGCCGCGCGTCAGCAGGACCTTGTAGGTGTTGCGGATCAGCTCGTCGGCCCGCTCGTCGGACACCGACCTGGGGCGGAGGGCCGGGTCCTTGCTCTGCGTGCGGTCGGTGATCAGACGGCCGTTCCGGTAGACGAGGTCGGGGCCGAAGACGACGCCGTTCCAGTCGTACTCGAATCCCTGGGCGGTGTAGACGCACCCGACCTGGCCGAAGCCGCCCTCCTTCGTCGCCCACAGTTCGCTGGGCGGGGCGTCGCCGACCGAACGGTCGCCCTTGACGTTCCAGGGGCGCGCCCAGTCGCCGATCACCACGTCCGGCACCAGCGTGTGATCCTTCGTCGGGTCGCTCCAGGACCAGCAGTAGCCGGCCGTCATCCGCGCGGAGTGGTCGCCCTCCTGCTTGGCTTGCAGGAGGGCTTCCAGCTCAAAGGGCGATTCGGCGAGCGCCACGTCGAAGTGGTCGTCACCGGTCCACGGCTGAGGGCCGCCCTCTTGCAGGCCGAGCAGACGGAGCACCCACTCCTCGTATTTGCGGCTGCCACCGCTGCGGAACTGCTCGTCCAGCGAGACGGGCACGACCTCCAGGTTCTTCGCCTCGGCGTGCCGGCGGATCTCATCGAGGGTGCCCATCTCGCCGGGTCGCACCACCTGGTGCTCGTCGAGCAGGAACACCGGTACCCGCGCCGCGTCGATCAGCTCGTCGACCTGGGGGAGACCGCTGCGCTTGGCGGCCGGGGTGAACCGGTTGTGGGAGAACTCGCGGATGCGGTGAGCCTCGTCGCAGATGAGCACGTCGAGGCCGTTACGGTCGGCGTCCATGAAGCTGTTGAAGTACTTGAACAGCTCCTTGGTCCTCGGCGATCCCTTGGCGACGTACTTGCGCATCGTCTGGGTGAAGGACTTGGACCCCGTCGCGTGCAGGACGCTGTACCCCTGCCTGGACAACTCGCCCAGCAGCGACAGCGCGATGACGCTCTTGCCGCTGCCAGGGCCGCCGGTGATGACGACGACGGTCTTGAAGTCCTGCCTGCGCGCCTTCTCCACCGCGTGCCAGACCATCTCATAGGCCAGCCGCTGCTCGGCGAGCAGGACGAACTGCTCCCGGTTCTTGATCTCCTCAGCGGCGACCTTGAGAAGCTGCTTGGACGGCTTGTACGTGCTGCTCAGCAGCCGGTCGGCTGCGTCGGCCCCGGGCGCCGCCGCGAACCGGTCGCGCAGGTAGTCGACGAAGGCGCCGCGCGTGCTCTGGGTGAACAGCCGGGTCCTGTCGTCCTGGACCGCGTCGTAGAGGTCGATGACGTCGTTGCGGGAGGCGTTGTGCAGGTAGGCGACCGCGTGCACGGCGTCGGCGCGACCGCCGAGCGCGGTGACGAAATCCACCATGTAGTCGCTGTAACCCTTGGCCTGCAGCGACGGATGCAGCTTGGGCCCGCCGGACATGTTGCTCACCAGCACCTTGCGGGGATCTTCGTCCCAGACCTCCACATGGCTCCACTGCTTGAGCTCGACGACCACGTACGCGTCCTCGCCGGTCCGGCGGTCCTTGCCGGCGAGGATGACGTCGGCCCGCTTGCTGGTGAGCGGGAGCCGGTACTCGATGAGCATCTCGACCTGCCCGAGGCCCGCCTCGACCAGGTCCTGCGCGACGAGAGGCAGGCTGCGGTCCCAGGCCCGCCGCTCCGAGGCGGACACGCGCAGCCCCGCCGCCATCCGCATGTGCTCGTCGATCAGCTCGCTGAGCTTCCGCTCGATCGGAGACACCAGGGCTTGCGCGGTACGACGGAAGACCGACAACGGGATCTACCCCCAGGCAGCACGAAGAAATCGTGCGGTATGGGGGCATGTCCGCGTCCTGCCGTCGGACAGGACGCCGGAAGCCCGTCGGGCCGCAACCTGACGGGGAAAGGCTACCGGCGATCACTGACGTTCATGGCCGGGAAAAGGGCAGGGCTTTACGGAGTGCCCGCCGGCGACCTCCACGTGGTGGAGGTGGTGTCGGCAGCCGACACCACCTCCTACTTTCATGCGTCAGCCCGCGGTGGTCGGATGGCCGTTGAAGCCCGACGCCGGGTGCGCGGCCGGACGGTTCAGGGTTTCGAGGGCGGCGGCCAGGTCGGCCCGCTCGAAGCTGAGGAAGATCCGGTGGAGCTGTGCCGGCAGCAGTTCCCGTTCGGTGGGGCGGAGGCCGTGCACGAGGTCCTGGAACAGTTCCGCGAGCGGGTCCTGGCGTGACGCGGGCGTCGGCCGGCCCTGCACGAGCGCCGACGCCCGCTCGAAGAGGTCCCCCATCTGGACCATCTCGGGGAGGCGGGCGGGATCACCCTTCATCCACCACAACCTGATCAGCGCCGGGCTCGGGAGGACCTGTTCGGCGAGCACGCGGAGCCGTTCGAACTCGGCGAGACCGGCGACGTTCGCCGCGGACTTGTCCCGGCGCAGTCCTTCGAGCCGCTCGGCCAGTTCGACGCCCCCCGGTTCGGGCTCGACCTCGGCTTCGGCGGAGACCAGCCGGATCGTCTCGGACCCGTACGGCAGCCGGAGATGCCGGTTCAGGACGGTGTTGACCGCCGTCGCCGCCTCACCGGCCTCCAGGACCGAGAACCTCTTGAGCTCGTCGGCCATGCAGTCCCGCAACTGCTGTTCGGCCGCGGCCTTCAGTGCGGGTGGGAGTGCGACGCTCAGCGGCGGCCAGGTGATGCCGACCTTGACCTGGAAGCTGGCCTCGGGGACCGAGCTTGGCAGCCTGGAAGTGAACCAGGTGGAGATGGGGGCACGAGGCTGTGGGGGCTCATCGGAGAAGCGCGCCACCAGGGCGGACAGCCAAAGGGCCAGCGCTTCGAGCAGTCGTCTCATCGGCTCTCCTGATCGATGTTCATCCGGGCCTGCACCCGGTCACGTCCCTGCGCGAGGAGTTCCACGGCCAAGGGCTTGCGGTCGCCCTCGGCAGGGGCGGTGCGCATCCACTCCAGGACCGTTTCGGTCAGGTTCGCCAGGTCGATGCTGGTCTGACAGGTACGGGCGAAGACGTCGACGACCTGACCCGCGGGCGCCCGGCCCAGGAACGCCGCCTCCAGCCAGCCCGCGGCCACCCGGCCGGTGACGTCCTGCAGTTCCCGCTCGCGCAGGACCGTCCGCCAGAGCCTCCCGAGAAGGGCGGTCTCGGCTCCGGGTCGTTCGGGAAGAAGTAGGACGCGCTCCTCGGCGCGCAGCCGGGCGAGACGCAGGAAGGCGCGCAACCCGGTCGAACGGCGCGGCTCCTCGCCCTCGGCCCAGTCGGTGATCTCGCGCAGCACCGGCCGCCGCAACCGGCGGTCCTGGGCCAGGGAGAGGAGCGATTGAATGCTCGCCTCCTTGACCCGCTCGTTCGAGCGGACCGCCAGATGCCGGAGCCGGGTGAGGGCGATCTGCGGGAACGTCTGGGCGAGCGGACCGGCGCAGACCTCCGCGACCGTCAGGTGGACCGCCTCGGGAGCGGACGCCGAACGGGACCAGTCGTACATCCGCTGCCGGATCTCACGTCCGGTGCGTTCGCTGAGCGCGGCGGCGGTCAGCGCGGTGACGGCATGGGGGCGCGTCTTCTGGTCCTTCTGCGCCCAGGCGTAGGCGGCCGAGGCGACCAGGCCGGCGTCGCCGTGGCGCAGCGCCAGCCCTGTGAGGCTGTCGGTCGCCCGCGCGGTGGCCTCGTCCGCCGGTGACGGCAGATCCTCCATCCACTTCCGGAGGACCGGCAGCAGGTGGGAGCGTTCGCTCCACACATAGTCCAGGACCGATTCGGCATACGAAGGCCGGGTGAAGCGGATACATCCCTCCTGGAGTTCCGCGTGGGCCTCGGTGGCCAGTTCCCGGATTCCGGGGCCGACGAGGGCGCCTCCGGGAGGCGGCTGGAGCTCGACCCGCTTCGTCAGGTCGGCCGCGGCGCCGAAGATGGTCGAGGCCGGTGCGCCGTCGAGCACGGCGATCGCGATGAGCAGGGCCCGGCGCTGCCCGTTGACGGGATCGCTGGTGCCGTTGGTGTCCCGGAACCGGGCGGCGAGGTCGTCGCTCCAGTTGGCGTAGGCGGCCAGCGCGTCGGCGGTCGGGTCCGGCCCGGAGGTCCCCAGCCGCAGGACGTTATCGATGATCTTGGCCAGGCGGACCGCGTCCGGCGGCCTCGCCTGCGCCATCCGCTGCCTGACCGGGACACGGTGGGCCCAGTCGTCGGCGGTCTCCTGGCCGGTGAGCTCCTTGAGATGGGAGCGCAGGACGTCCAGGCCGGGCGCGGCCTCGGCGGGCAGCGCGGGAACGACGTGCGAATCGAGACCGAGCGCGCGCCAGTCGGGCTCCCGCGACCGGACGATCAGCGGGCAGCCCGTCTCCTTGGCCCGGGCCACCAGGTTGTGCACCCAGAGACCGGTCCGCGGGCTCGACCGCTCCCAGGAGGCCTGCAGGTCCAGGATGTAGCCGTGTCCCCGTTCGATGTCGGTGGGGCCGGCGTCCTCGTCCAGCAGGACGGGCCGGGGCGTCACCTCTAGCTCCGCCAGGAGGGTGATCGCCGCCGTCGTACGGCCGGCGCCCGCCTCGCCGAGCAGGGCGACGGCGCCGTGGTCGCGCAGCGCCGCGCGGGCCGCCACGAGGGTCACGGTCGGGACGCAGACATGCCGCACCCGTGCCACGGCCTCGGGGTCGAGCGAGATGTCGTCGAGCACGCGGCGCAGGAACTGCTTGATCACGGTCTGCTGGGTGATGTGAAGGTCGCCCTCCACGGAGCCGCCAGAGACCGAGACGCCGACGCCGCCCTGGATCGTCGTCTGCGTCACCGCACGTCACCGCCGTTGATGGTGAGGCCGCTGCCGAACGTCCCGCCTGACAACGAGGTCCCGACGTTCCCGTGGATGGTGGTGCCGCTCGGCGCCGCCTGCCCGGCCTCCGCGTTCGGCGACCCGGGCGGCGGCGTGGCCGTGGCGGCCGCGGGCAGCCGGGAGGGCTTCGGCACGTACAGCCAGGCGGGCTGGGCGAAGTCCTTCTCAGCGACCTCCGCGGTCACGTAGTCGAGGCGGTCGGGATGCAGCGTGCCGGTGTAGCCGGCGCGGACCACGTCCTCGAAGACGCGCTGCGACACGATGGCGGCGAGCAGTGTGACGTCGGGGTTGCTGTCCTTGACGGCCTGCCGGACAGGGTCGGAGTCCAGCAGCCGGAAGGTGTCGTTCGTCGGTGTGCCGATGCCGTCCTGATCGGTGCCGGTATGGGGGACGGACCCCAAGTGCACGGCCACCCGCAGGCGCATCCGCAGATCGCGGTCGCGGGCGCGCAGGTGCCGGTCCTGCTCTTCCAGAACCGCTTGGAGCGCGTCCAGCAGTGGCGTGATCAGGTACGGGGTGTGCTCGTGCGGCACTCCGATGAGGTAGCCGTCGCCGGTGCCGCGCGGGAAGCAGCGCGCCGCCCAGACCTCGGCGAGGCCGCATCGCGTGAACGCGGATTCGAGCAAGGCGGGGATCGCGGCGCTCAACTCCGGCTGGTGGCGGCCGGGGTTGCGGGTGAAGCCGACGGTGTCGACGGCCAGGAGACCGCGGGAGGGGGGAAGGGCAGTGGTGCCGGTCATCGTGCTCCTTCGACGAGGGGACGGGAAGCCTGTCTTCCCGGTCGGACACGACGATGCGGCCTGGCGGTGAACGCGACCGTCCAGAAAAAGACACAACGGCCATGAGGCCGCGGTCACCCGCTGGGCAACGTCTCACGGAGCCTCGCGGGGTCACAGATGGTGACACGGCGGCGGCCGGTCGCCACGACGTTCCGCTCACGCAGCTTGCCCAGCTCGGCGGCGAACGCCGCACGTGACAGCCCGGCCGCACCGGCCAGCTCGTCTTGGGAGAGGCAGAGCACGGGACGGGGACCGCCGACCGCCGATGCGAAGCGCAGCAGGACCCGTGCCACCCGCCCTTCGGCAGGCAGTTCCGCGAGTTCGGCCCGCACCTCCTCGCCCTCGCGATATCTCCCGATCACATGCCGCAACACCATGCCTTCGACGTCGAACTCGGTAAGGATCCGCCGAAAACGCGAGGCTGCCAGCACATAGGTGATGCACTGGGTGAGAGCCAGCACGTTGGCCGAACGCGTCGACTCGTCGAGGACCGCCAGCTCTCCGATCACCTCGCCGGGGCCACGCACGGCGAGTAGCAACTCCTCGCCATCTGGCTCGAGCCGGGTGACCTTGATGTGCCCTGACGTCAGAAGAAGCACGTGGGTGCCCGCATCACCCTGCCGTAGCAACAGCTCGCCTTCGCTGAACCGGCGCGCTGCTCCTTCCGCCAGGAGCTTGTTCCACGTCTGAGGTGGCAAGAGCCGCCCCAGCCCCTGCAGTTCTGTGTGCATGCGACCACCCCCTTCTCCTCCTACTTCTTCCTGACAACTCCGTGCTCCACGAGTGAGGAGCATGGCCGGAACAGGACGGAGAGTGATGTTGTCCAGGCGTGGCCAGTCGGTCGGGAAGGGGCATCTGCGCATGTAGGCGGGGCTGGCCCTTGAGGAGTCACCGTGCGACAGGGAGACAGGCGGTTCAGTGGAGCCGAGAGTCTCTCGCACTAGCTGCTGGGCGTAGGTGGCCGAGTGGTGTGATCTTAGTTTACTAAGCTGATCGTGAGAAATAGTGTTCACATGTGCACTGCTAGATGAGTGCATCGACTGAGCAGTTTTGTCGAATCATGAAAGGAGGGAGGGCGGCAGTCTCCCTGCTTGAGTGAGAGGGATCGGCTTTTCCTGGTGAGACAGGCCGCGCGGAGTTCGGCCTTCTGTGGAACTGTGCGGGCAAATAGCATCAGATCATGTGCCACAGCTGTGAATGAGATCAACGATCCTCGTACGGATTGCCGGGGGCAAGGCGTGTAGCGTGAAGGGCCCCGCGCCGCCTGCCGAGCGGAGCCCGAGCCGAGGAGCCTTTGTGCCACAGGACGCGACGGTGACCGCCGCCGACATCGCCCGGCTGGCCGCGGTCGGCCGGGCGGCGGTCAGCAACTGGCGCAAGCGGCACGACGACTTCCCTCAGCCGGTCGGCGGCACCGCCTCCAGCCCGTCCTTCTCCCTCGCCGAGGTGCAGGAGTGGCTGCGCGCACAGGGCAAGCTCAGCGGCGCGACCAGTGACGAGCACCTCTGGCACGACCTGCGCAAGATCGCCGACGAGGTCGAGCTGGCCGACGTGCTCGCCTTCGCCGGCGCCTTCCTGCTCTACCTGCACCGCGAGCCCAGGGGCTGGCCGTCCCTTGCCGGCGAATCTGACGATCATGTCGCCGAGAAGCTGCCCGCCGCCGTTCTGGCCGTCGCGCACGGCTTGCCGGGTGGACCGGCGTTCCCCGCAGCCCTGCCCGCCGAGCACGTCCCGGTGGTGCGCCGGCTGGCGGACCTCGCCGCCGAACGCGGCCCCCAGGAGACCTTCAAGTTCCTCCGCGAGCGCTATCTGGACCTGCACCGGCGCCGCATGTACGAGACGCCACCGGATGTCGCCCGCCTCGCAGTCCTGCTGGCGGGGGAGGCCCAGACCGTCTTCGACCCCGCCTGCGGCTCCGGCGGCTTCCTCCTCGGCGCACTCGACCACATCGCGCCCCGGCGGATGCTCGGTCAGGAACTAGACGAGACCCTGGCCCGCCTGACCGCCCTCCGCTTGGCCCTGCGCACCGACGACGCCGAGATCCGCGTGGGCGACTCCTTGCGCGAGGACGCCTTTCCAACCATCGAGGCCGATCTCGTCGCCACCGCGCCGCCCTTTAACGACCGCAACTGGGGCTACGCCGACCTGACGGCCGACCCGCGCTGGGAGTACGGCCTGCCGCCGCGCACCGAACCCGAGCTCGCCTGGGTCCAGCACGCCCTGGCTCACTGCAGACCCGGCGGCCTGGCCGTCGTCCTCATGCCACCGGCCGCCGCCGACCGCCGCGCTGGCCGCCGCATCCGCCTGCAACTCCTGCGCCGCGGGACCCTGCGCGCGGTGGTCACCCTCCCGCTCGGCGCCGTCCCGAACATGGCCGTTCCGCTCAACCTGTGGGTGCTACGCCGCCCCGACCCCACCGAACGCCCGCCGAGCCAGGTCCTCATGGCCGAGACGTCAGGCGACTACGTCGCGCAGGCCTTGGACGCCTGGCGGCGTTTCACCGCCGATCCCGAAGGCGACCTCGACGAGCCCGGCCGCGCCCGCGCCGTCCGCATCATCGACCTGCTGGACGAGGAGGTCGACCTCACCCCGGCCCGCCACCTCACCCCGCTCGCCGCCGCCCCGCCCGCCGAGCAGATCGCCGAGCACCGCGCCGCGACCCTGGACCTGCTGGCCGCCCTGCCCGGCCTGCTCCCCGACATCGAGACGGCCGCCGCGCCCTTCGACGTCCCAGCGCTGCCGATCTCCGAACTGGCCCGCATGGGCCTGCTCACCATCCACCAGGCGCCGACGCGGCTCGTCACCGCCGAGGCCGGGGAGACCGGCGGCGGCCTGCGGCGCGTGCTGACCTCCGAGGACGTCCTGAACGGACGCCCCCCATCACACGTTCTGAAGGAGCCCGAGGACGACGAGGCACTCGTCATCGTGCAGTCCGGCGACGTCATCATCCCCGCCGTCATCCGTACCCCCGCCGCGCAGGTCGTCACCGAGCCGGGCGCGGTCCTCGGCCGCAACCTGTTCCTGCTGCGCCCCGCGCCCGCCTCTCTCGACCCGCACTTCCTCGCCGGGGTCCTGCGCGGCTCGGTCAACCTGCGGCACTACTCGCCGCTGTCGTCGTCGTACCGGGTGGATATCCGCCGCGCCGAGATCCCGATGCTGCCCGTCGACGACCAGCGCCGCTACGGCGACGCCTTCCGCCGCCTCGCCGAGTTCACAGTGAAGCTGCGCCAGGCCGCCGAGATCGGCGGTGACCTGGCGCAGCTCATCACCGACGGCCTGGTGGACGCCGGCCTGCGCCCGGCAGAGGGCCGCTGACCTGCTCTTACTCGCCGGACTTCTGGCGTTCGGGGCGTTCCAGGGCCGCCAGCCAGGACTCGGTGCAGGGGTCGCCTTCCGCCACGCGGCGGAAGGCGGCGGCCACCTCGGCAGGTTCCAGGTACTTGACGAAGGCGTTCGGCAGGCCCAGCAGGCCGGCGAGGCGGTCCCGGGTGGTCACGCCGCTCAGCTCGCGCCGGACGAGAGGGGCGACCACCGTCTCGGCGATCTCGGGGCGGCGGAGCAGCTGCTCCACCGGGCCGTCCGCCTCGGCCAGGACGGTGGCGGGGACGTCGCGCCACCACGCGGTGTCGGTGATCTGGTCGGGCCACAGGTCGGCCACCGCGGTCAGGAGCGCGGCCCGTCCGCCGCCCGTGGTGAGCGGGAGCCTGGCGGCGAGGCGGGCGAGCGCGGTGAGGTCGACGGACGCGCGCGTGCCGCGCAGCCGGGCGCTCAGAGTGCGCGTGATCTCATCGAGGGTGTCCAGGGCGCCGGGTGCGTCCATCGCCAGCAGGGAGGCGAGGGCGATCAGGGCGTCCGGGGCGGGGGCCTGCGCGCCCTGGACGGCGACCGTGCGGCGCAGCAGCCACAGGCCGGCGGTGCGTTTCTCGGCAGAGGCGGCGTCGCGGATCTCGTCGGCGGCGTCGTTGAGCAGCTTGGTCAGGGTGTCGGCGCCGACGGACGCCGCCACGTCCGGGTTGTCAGTGGTGGGGGAGGGCTGGGGGCGCGCCAAGAGCAGCGCGGTGCGTTCCTTTTTCGGCAGCGAGGACAGGAGACGGTCGATCTCGGCGTCGCGCGCCTGACCGAGGCGGACGCCGGTCGCCAGCGGCTTGCTCATGAGAGCGGGCAGGTCCGCGGAACCGAGCGCCTTCTGGAGCGCGCCGGGCACTGTCCGCACGGCCGGGGCGGGCTTTACCGGCGGGGCGGACTCGACCGGGGTTTCGGGGGCGGTGTCGCGGGGGCCGATCCAGCGGTACTTGTTCTTCTTCACCCGGACCTCGGGCAGCGTCTTCAGCCTGTTCTGGACCCGCTTCCAGGCGGCGTCGAGGCTTTCGGCGGTGGCGCCGTACTGCTTGAGCTGCTCCTTGATCGCGGTGGCGTCCAGCGCGGACAGCGAGTCGCGCAGCACCTCCAGAACCAGGTCGAGCGGGTCCAGTTCGAGCCGCTCGGTGATGAGGGCCGCCGACTTCTCGGGGTCGGCCAGCCACTGGTGGCGCAGGGAGCCGCGGACGGCGAACGTCGTCGTGGCGCTGATCCGGACGGTCTCCTCCTGCCCGTCGTCTTCCCAGCGGACCTTCAGCGAGGCCCCGTTCTTCGCCAGGAGGACTCCGGTGCGTACCGGCCGGCCCGGTGTGTCTGATCTGCGTACGACGACTTCTTCCACAGGTGCCACCCTAGGTGCAGCCGTTGTGTCGTTCGGTAGGGGCGGACGGCCAGTTTCTCTGATTGGCCTTAGGCCGGCCGGTGCCGGTCTCGGTACGGTCGCGGCATGAGGATCCACGTTGTCGACGCTTTCGCCGACCGTCCCTTCACCGGCAACCCGGCGGGCGTGTGCCTGCTCGACGCCGGAGACTGGCCGGAAGACGCCTGGATGCGGCGTGTCGCCGGTGAGATGAACCATTCGGAGACCGCCTTCGCCCGGCCGGCGGCCGATGATGACGACGTCGACTGGGAGATCCGCTGGTTCACCCCGCTGGTCGAGACCAATCTGTGCGGGCACGCCACATTGGCCACGGCGCACACCCTGCGGCGGGAGCGCGGGATCAGCGGCGCGGTCCGTTTCCGCAGCCGGTTCAGCGGGGTCCTCATCGCGCACGCGAACGAGGACGGCACCATCACCTTGGACTTCCCCGCCGCGCCCGGCAGCGAGATCCCCGTGCCGGACGGCCTGGCCGAAGTCCTGGGAACGAAGCCGGAGGCCGCTTTCCGCACGGGTGCGCTCGGCGACCTGCTGACCGTCCTGCCGGACGAGGCCGCCGTCCGGGCCGTGCGCCCCGACCTCGGCGCGATGGTCGATCTGACCCGGCGCGAGGGAGTGCGCGGTGTCATCATCACGGCCCTGGGATCAGGCCTGGAGTACGACTTCGTCTCCCGCTTCTTCTCCCCGGCCGAGGGCATCCTTGAGGACCCGGTCACGGGCAGCGCCCACACCGCGCTGGCCCCCTACTGGGCCGCGCGCATCGGCCGGGACCGGCTCACCGGCCTCCAGGCCTCCGAACGCACCGGCCTGGTCAAGACCGCCCTGGACGGTGACCGCGTCCTCCTCACCGGGAACGCGATCACCGTCCTGGACGGGACCCTGCACGTCTAGGCCGTTTCCGGAACGCCCTCGCCCACGTAGGCGGCCAGGTGCTCGCCCGTCACGGTGGAGCGGGCGGCGACCAGGGCGGCCGGGGTGCCCTCGAAGACGACGCGGCCGCCGTCGTGGCCGGCGCCCGGGCCGAGGTCGATGATCCAGTCGGCGTGCGCCATGACGGCCTGGTGGTGCTCGATGACGATGACCGACTTGCCGGAGTCGACGAGCCGGTCGAGCAGGCCCAGCAGCTGCTCGACGTCGGCCAGGTGCAGGCCGGTGGTCGGCTCGTCCAGCACGTAGACGCCGCCCTTGTCGCCCATGTGGGTGGCCAGCTTCAGGCGCTGGCGCTCGCCGCCCGACAGGGTGGTGAGCGGCTGGCCGATGCCGAGGTAGCCGAGGCCGACGTCGGCGAGGCGCTCGAGGATGCGGTGCGCGGCCGGTACGCGCGCCTCGCCGTCGCCGAAGAACTCCAGGGCCTCGGCCACCGGCATCGCCAGCACCTCGCTGATGTCGCGGCCGCCGAGGCGGTACTCCAGCACCGAGGCCTGGAACCGCTTGCCCTCGCACTCCTCGCAGGTGGTGGCGACGCCCGCCATCACCGCCAGGTCGGTGTAGACGACGCCGGCGCCGTTGCAACCGGGGCAGGCGCCCTCGGAGTTGGCGCTGAACAGCGCCGGCTTCACCCCGTTGGCCTTGGCGAACGCCTTGCGGATCGGGTCGAGCAGCCCGGTGTAGGTCGCCGGGTTGCTGCGCCGCGAGCCGCGGATCGCGCCCTGGTCGACCGACACCACGTCCGCGCCGGCCGGGAGCGAGCCGTGCAGCAGCGAGCTCTTGCCCGAGCCGGCGACGCCGGTGACGGCGACGAGCACCCCGAGCGGGACGTCCACGTCCACGTCGCGCAGGTTGTTGGCGGTGGCGCCGCGGATCTCCAGCGTGCCGGTGGGCGTGCGCACCGTCTCCTTGAGCGCGGCCCGGTCGTCGAAGTGGCGGCCGGTGACGCTGCCGCTGGTCCGCAGCCCCGCCACGGTGCCCTCGAAGCAGACGGCGCCGCCCGCCGCGCCCGCGCCGGGGCCGAGGTCGACGATGTGGTCGGCGATCGCGATGACCTCGGGCTTGTGCTCCACGACCAGCACCGTGTTGCCCTTGTCGCGCAGCCGCAGCAGCAGGGCGTTCATCCGCTGGATGTCGTGGGGGTGCAGGCCCGCGGTGGGCTCGTCGAAGACGTAGGTGACGTCGGTGAGCGAGGAGCCGAGGTGGCGGATCATCTTGACGCGCTGGGCCTCGCCGCCCGACAGCGTGCCTGACGGCCGGCCGAGCGACAGGTAGCCGAGCCCGATCTCCACGAACGAGTCGAGGGTCTGCCGCAGCGACGCCAGCAGCGGCGCCACCGACGGCTCGTCCAGGCCGCGCACCCACGCGGCCAGGTCGCTGATCTGCATCGCGCAGGCGTCGGCGATGCTGATCCCCTTGATCTTCGACGACCGCGCCCCCTCGTTCAGGCGGGTGCCGTCGCACTCGGGGCAGACGGTGAAGGTGACCGCCCGGTCCACGAAGGCGCGGATGTGCGGCTGCAGGGAGTCGACGTCCTTGGACAGCATCGACTTTTGGATCTTGGGGATGATGCCCTCGTAGGTGAGGTTGATCCCGTCGACCTTGATCTTGGTCGGCTCTTTGTGGAGCAGGTCGTGCAGCTGCCGCTTGGTGAACTTGGCGATCGGGGTGTCGGGGTCGAAGAACCCGCAGCCGGCGAAGATGCGCCCGAACCAGCCGTCCATGCTGTAGCCGGGAATCGTCAGCGCGCCCTCGTTCAGCGACTTGGTCTCGTCGTAGAGCGCGGTCAGGTCGATGTCGCTGACCGAGCCCCGGCCCTCGCAGCGCGCGCACATGCCGCCGGTGATGCTGAAGCTGCGGCGCTCCTTCACCTTCTGCCCGCCGCGCTCCACCGTGACCGCGCCCGCGCCGCTGATCGAGGCGACGTTGAAGGAGAACGCCTTGGGCGAGCCGATGTGCGGCCGCCCGAGCCGGCTGAACAGGATGCGCAGCATGGCGTTGGCGTCGGTGGCGGTGCCGACGGTGGAGCGCGGGTCGGCGCCCATCCGCTGCTGGTCGACGATGATCGCGGTCGTCAGCCCCTCCAGCACGTCGACCTCGGGCCGCGCCAGCGCCGGCATGAAGCCCTGCACGAAGGTGCTGTAGGTCTCGTTGATCAGCCGCTGCGACTCCGCCGCGATCGTGTCGAACACCAGGGAGCTCTTGCCCGAGCCGGAGACGCCGGTGAACACCGTCAGCCGCCGCTTGGGCAGCTCCAGGCTGACGTTCTTGAGGTTGTTCTCGCGCGCGCCGTGCACGCGGATCAGGTCGTGGCTGTCGGCGGCGTGGGTGTCCGGCCTCGTGGTCATGCTCGTCGTGTCTCCTGTTCGGATCCGGGCTCAGCGGTCCTGCAGCAGCCCGAGGACGTTGCCGTCGGGGTCGACGACGGTGGCGACCAGGCGGCCGCCGCCGACGTCGTGCGCGGCCTCCTGCACGGTGGCGCCCGCGGCCGTCACCTCGGCCAGCTTGGCCTCGATGTCGGGGACGTGCCAGTAGGCCACCGGCCCGGTCATGCCCTGCGCCGCGCCGCCCGGCACCAGCCCGATGTGCTGGTCCGCCGTGTCGAAGCCGACATAGTAGGACGAGTCAGTCTGCGGCGGCAGCCCGAGCAGGGCGGTGTAGACGGCCTTGGCCGCCGCCAGGTCGGATACCGGGTGCAGCACGGTCTTGATGCCCTGGGTGGAAGAGTCGGTCATGATCGCTCCATATGAGTGGTCGGCAGGTCTGCGCGGACGGTGACGTCCACGGTGATCACGCTAGCCGCAGTCCCCGGACCAGCGCTTCTTTGATCCTGACCGATCCGGCGCGGCTCGACGGGACCGGCCCGTCGCCGGGGGGCGGCGCCCTCCCGGCGCATGCGTTGACTCGGTTTACCCGCGCCTCATGCCGCGCATCGTTACCGGACGGAGACGGACGGTGGCCCCTCATGGGGGATGCTGAAGGTGCGCCGGCCGTTACTCATACGAAAGGGCCGATCGCGCAACGCACTTCATGATGGAGTGGAACTTCGCTACTCTATCAATTGGCGACATCTTGGTTGATCGAGTACACGCCCTATGGCCGTGCCCGCAGGAGGTGGATGAATGCGCTGCTATCAGGCGGTCCTGCGTGACCAGTGGCCCGGCGTGGGCGACCGGATCCAGCGCGCTCTGTCCCAGTGGCTGCAGGCCGAGGAGGGCGTCCGGATCCCCGGCTCGGACAAGGCCAGGCGTGAGTTCTCCCTCGGCCGGTTCCGCCTCGACCTGCACCGCGCCGCCACGTGCGGCCGGTACGTCGTCGAGGACGGCGACCGCGAACGCGTCCGGGTGACGTTCGCCGAGCGGGCGGGCAGCACGCCCGGCTGGGCCGTCGTCACCGCCGAACGCGACCCCCGGGTCCGCCGCGCGCCGCACTTCCTGCCCGGCTACCTGCGCAGCGCGCGGATCACCGACGGGGGCGTGCAGCTGCCCGACACCGCGCAGGAGGTCGACGAGACGCAGGTCGGCGAGCTGATGAACTGGCTGACCAGGCCGCGCCGCCGCGTCCCGGTCGTGGTCTTCGCGCACCGCGACGACGGGCGGGAGCTGGCCGGGCAGCTGGCCGCGACGCTCGCCGGGAACGCCGTGGTGGCCTGGCTGAGCGACGCGCGGGCCGAGGACGAGTTCAACGCCCGGGTCGGCGCCGACGTCGAAGTCTTCGGCCGGGGCGTGCGGACCTACCATCCCGACTTCCGGGGCGACGGCGACAAGTGGCGGCACCCCGTCCTCGGCGGGAGCAAGTGCGACCAGGGCCTGGACGCCTTCGACCTGGTCATCGAGAACGTCATCGACAAGGGCGTCGGCGCCGATCCCCCCGAGGAGATCAGGCACGCGCTCCGCATGGTGCCGCGGGTGCTCGACGGGCAGGAGCCGGCCACCGCCCTGACCGCGGTGACGCCGTCCCCGGCCGTCCTGAAACGGGAGCAGCTGCGGGCCGCGATGATGGCCAAGGTGCCCCGGCCGCGGCCGCAGGAGCCGCCGGCGGCCCGGCCGCCCGAACCCGAGCCCGCCGCCGAGGAGACCGAGGAGCCGCGGGCGGTCCCCGTCGACACCGACGGGCTGGCCCGCGACGTCGCCGAGCGGGTCAGCGCCGAGATGCGCAAGGAACTGCTCGCCGCCTTGGAGATCAGCGTCACCGAGAGCGACCGCGAGGTCGTCCGGGGCATGCGGACGGTGACGGAGTACTTCACCGCGCTGAAGACCGCCCTGGACGGCGGCCGCCCCGGCGGCGCGCCGGACCTGGGCGAGGAGAACGACCGGCTGGCCCAGGAGCTGGCCGAGACGTCGGCCGAGGCGCGCAAGCTGCGCGCCCGCGTCCGCTGGCTGGAGAGGCAGCTGCTGGAGTCGTCCGGCCCGGTCACCCCGCAGCCGCCCGAATACGAGCCGGCCGGCCTGGTCGACGCCCTGAACGAGGCCGGCGACCGGCTGTCCGGCGTCCTGGTCGTCGCCGACCGCCAGCCCGCTGCGACCCTGGACCTGTCCTGGCCGCAGTGGAAGCGGGTGTGGGCGGGCAAGGCGTGGGAGGCGCTGCGGGCCCTGGACGAGTTCGCGGTCGCGCGCCGCTCGGGCGAATTCGCGGGCGGCTTCTACGACTGGTGCCTGCAGGACGCGGCGGGCCGGTGCGTCCTGCCGAGCGCGATGGTGTCGATGACCGAGTCGCAGACCGTCCGGGACAACGGCCACTTCCGCGCCGCCCGCACCTTCCCGGTGCCCGCCGAGCTGCACCCCGACGGCCGCGTCTTCATGCAGGCCCACATCAAGCTCCGCCGCGTCGGCTCCCCGGCGCCGCGCCTGTACTTCTACGACGACTCGGTCGGCACCAGCGGCAAGGTGTGGATCGGCTACCTCGGTGACCACCTCCCCAACACTCGCACCAACTGACGAGACGGCCCTCCGGAACGCGACCTCACGTTCCGTGGGGCCGTCTCGTCGTACTGAGGAGCCGATGAACCGATTTCCCCTTGAGGAGCCCCGCGCATGACCGACCTCAGCGAGCTGACCGGCGACTACGTCCTCGACCCTGCCCACACCCGGATCGGGTTCGTCGCCAGGCACACGATGGCCACCAGGGTGCGCGGGCACTTCGACGAGTTCGAGGGCGAGGCGCACTTGAACGGCGACCACCCGTCCAAGTCCGCCGCACGGCTGACGATCCAGGCGAAGAGCATCCAGACCGGCAACCCGCAGCGCGACGACCTTCTGCGCGAAAGGTTCCTGAACGCGGCCGACCACCCGGCCATCACCTTCATCGCGGCCGAGGTGGAGCAGACCGGCGAGACCGCCTTCAAGGTCACCGGCGACCTCGGCATCCGAGGCATGGTCAGGCCGGTCACCGTGGACGTTGAGCTGACCGGCGAGAACGGCGGCCGGGCCGGTTTCAGGGGCGGCGTCACGCTCGACCGCAACGACTGGGGCGTGAACTGGAACGCCGCGACCAAGGCCTTCATCAGCCCGAAAGTGACGGTGGAGTTCGACATCGCCGCGACCCGGCGGCCCTGACAAGGTGTAATTTTCCGGCAAGGAGGACGAAGGAGGCGGTGTGCGCAGGGGGATCGTCCTCGACGAGCGGTACGAGCTCGACCAGCCGCTCGGCCGGGGCGGGATGGGGGAGGTCTGGCGCGCCTACGACCAGCTCCTGGACCGGCGGGTGGCGGTCAGGTTCATCACCTTCCACGGCGGCGACCCCGATGAGGAGCTCATCGCCCGCTTCGAGCACGAGGCCCGCAACACCGCCTGGCTGGAACACCCGGGCGTGCCCACTGTCTACGGCCGGGGCGAGCACCGCGACGAGCGCTTCGGCCGCTGCCTCTACCTGGTCATGCAGTACGTCGAGGGGGTCACCGTCACCCACCTGCTCGACGCAGCCGGGGAGGGCCTGCCGGTCGGCTGGGCCGCGTTCATCGCCGCGCAGGCCTGCGCGGTGCTCGGCGTCGCCCACCAGCGGCCCCTGGTGCACCGCGACCTCAAGCCGGGCAACCTCATGCTGTGCCCCGACGGCTCGGTGAAGGTGCTCGACTTCGGCCTCGCCGTCGCGCTCGGCCCGGCGGACGTCCGCTTGACGACCAAGGGCGTCGGCGGCCCGGGCACCCCCGGCTACTGCGCGCCCGAGCAGCTGTACGGCGACCCCGGCCCGCAGAGCGACCTGTACTCGCTCGGCTGCGTGCTCTACGAGATGCTCACGGGCGAGAAGGTCTTCGGCGACGGCAACCCCTACGCCGTCTCCCGTGCCCACGAAGTGGAGGAGCCGCTGGCGCCGTCGGCGCTGAACGGGATCGTCCCGCCGGACCTGGACGACCTGGTCCTGGAGCTGCTCGCCAAGTCGCCCGAGGAACGCCCCGCCGAGGCCGGCGACGTGTACGAGCGGCTGCTGCCGTTCATCACCGAGCTGGAGCCGCTCGGCGACGCCGTGACGGCGGGTCCCGCGCCCTCCCGGCTGTACGGCGCGCTCATGGCGGGCGTCCGGATCGCCGCCGCGGCGCCCCGCGGCCCGGCGGCCTCGCGCCGCCGGGCCGAGCCGGTGCCCCTGCCGACGCTCCTGGAGGTGCGGGAGGCGCGCGAGCAGGTCGGCATGCTCGCCCGCGCGGGCCGCTTCGCCCAGGCCGCCGACCGGCTGTCCCAGCTGGTCGAGCCCGCCGCGCTCGCGCTCGGCGGCGACGACCTGGAAGTGATCGAGATGCGCGCCGAGCTGGCCGAGGCGCTCTTCCACGGCGGCGACCACCGCCGCGCCGCGTCCGCCCTGCGCGCCGCCGTCGCCGCGCTCGCCGAATGGCACGGCCCCGACGACGAGCGGGTGATGCGCTACCGCGAGTGGGAGGCCGAGTGCCTGGTCAAGCTCGGCGAGCCCGCCCGCGCGCTGCGGCTGCTGGAGGCGCTGGCGGCCGAGCTGGACGAGGACGCCGACCGGGCGCGCCGGCTCGGCCTGCTGGAGAAGACGGGCAGGCTGCTGCTGGCGCTCGGCCGCGCCGAGGAGGCGCGGCCGCCGCTGACACAGGCCGCCGCCGGCTTGGCCGTTTTGCGTGGCGAGAGGGACCCGGCCGTCCTGGAGCTGCGGGCGCTGCTGGCGGAACGGCCGTGAACCTCAGCCGGCCCGCAGGAAGCTGCTCGGCCGGCCGGCGTAGGAGACGTAGAGGTGGTCGCGGGCCCGCGTGCAGGCGACGAACAGCAGGCAGCGTTCCTTCTGCATGTCCTGGTTGTGGGCGCGCGGGTCCTCCTCCTCGGAGGTGACGACGCCCCCGAGTGGCAGCGTGCCCTCCCGCACGCCGATCACCGCGACGCAGCGGAACTCCATCCCCTTCATCGCGTGCATCGAGCCGACCTGGACCCCGGCGGACTTGCCGCCCACCGAGATCGTCTTGATCCCGTCGGCGCCGAGCCGCTCGGCCGCCTTCTGGGCCAGCTTCTTGTACCGGGCCGCGACCCCGATCGAGCCGGGCTCCACGCCGGCGTCCAGCCACCGGCGGACCTGCTGCGCCAGCTCGTTGAGCTCGGCGTCCGAGGTGGCGCACTCACGCAGGAGGGGGCGGCGGCCGTGCATGGGCGACCGGTAGCCGTCGAGCGTCTCGGCCGAGTCGTTCAGCCCCTGGGCGGGAGCCAGCCCGGGCACCGGCAGCGCCCAGGTGAGGATCTCCTGGGTGGTGCGGTAGTTCAGCTTCAGCTGCTGCTGCGGCCGCGCACCCTGGTACCCAGACTGGTCAGCGACACTTGGCTGTCGTAGATCCGCTGATGCGGGTCGCCGACGATGAACAGGTCGTCGGGACCCTCGGTGACGATGCGGCGCAGCAGCCGCCACTGCTCGGTCGTCAGGTCCTGCGCCAGCACGATCTGCTCCCACTCGCGCCGCAGGAACACCGGCGAGTAGGAGGTGCCGGACGCGGCCTCGCCCCAGAGCGCGTTGATGACGTGGTCGGAGACGAGCGACGGCGGCTCATGCCGGTTCACGATCTGGTAGGCCAGGCTGTCGACGGTCTGGACGTCGATGCGCCCGCGCACCGACGCGTCGTCGACCAGCAGGTCCAGCTGGCGACCGAGCGCCTGAGCCAGGCTCTTGGTGTAGGTGGTGAGCAGCACCGGCACGGCCGGGCCGGCCTGCGCCAGGTGCCGTGCCCGGTGCAGCGCCGTCACCGTTTTGCCGGTGCCGGCGCCGCCGGTCACCTGGGCCGGACCGCTATAGGACGGCCGCAGCGCCATCCTGCGCTGGACCGGGTGCAGGAAGAGCCGCCAGGTGTCGAAGGGGCGGGCGAGGATGCCGCGCAGCTCCTGTCGGATATCAGCCGGCCGCCGCGGCGTTCCGGCTGGCGCGCCACTCCAGGGCCTCGGGGGTCTCGGTGTACTCCAGGAGATGGTTGCCGGCGATGCGCCCCAGGGCGTCGCGTACCTCCGCCGGGGTCGCGTAGAAGAACTCGCGGCGGACGTTGACATGGTTGACGCGCTTGTCCATGAACTCCTGGTGGAGGCGGCCCTCCAAGCCGACGGCGTCCTCGCTGAAGATCAGCGCGTGCACGTCGAAGCGGAACGGGACCGAGGCGTCGCCGAGCTCGCGGACCCGGTCCATGGGGTCCAGCCGGCGGGTCAGGCCGATCTTGACCATCCGCTCGCCGAAGGCGCCGATGTTGGAGATGACGTACACATAGCCCGCGCGGGTGTTGGCCGCGCGGCCCTCGACGTCATGGATGGCGCCGTCGACGTCGGCGAGCTTGGCGCGCAGCTCGTCGGCCCCGGCCTGGTCGCCCCTGGCCTCCAGGCGGGCGAGCGCCGACTCGACATGGGAACGCTCCTTGAGCAGGCGCGCCTTCTCACGCTCGAACTCCTTGCGTGCCTTCTCCTCTTCGCGCTGGCGCTCCCGTTCGGCGCGGATCCGCTCCTTCTCCTCTTCCGCCTTGGCCAGGTGGTCCGCCGTCAGCCGGAGCTCCTTGACGCGCAGCTCGTGGTAGGCGCGGCTGACCTTGATGTGCATCGTCTTGCCGAGGCGCTCGATGGTCTGGGCCGTCTTGCCCAGGCGCTCGACCGACGAGTCCAGCTTGTAGGGGCGCATCATGCGGACGAGGTTGTCGGCCTCGGCGTTGTAGGCGCGCAGCAGCAGCTTGGAGAAGTCGCGCACCATGGCGCGGCCCTCGGCGGCCGAGCCGTTGACAGTCCAGTCGGTGGCGGCGGTGACGGCCTTCCCCGAGCGCGTCATGGTCTTGATCCGGTCCTTGATCTTGGCGAGCTCGGCCTGATAGGCGACGGCGTCGGCGAGCCGGTGCCGGTACTCGTAGACCCCCGCCTCCTGCAGCAGGTTCAGGTCCTTGGTCTCGACGATCTCCGCGCGCAGCCGGGAGAGCTCGCCGCGCTTGTCGCGGGCCTCCTTGCGCAACGTGGCGGCGGTGGACCGCAGATCCTCGATCTCGGCCCGCAGCTGCTGCGGCTCGAGCCCGCCCAGCCGCACCACCTCGGTGTACAGGCGGGCGTTCTCGGCTTCGAGTTCCTCGATGCGCTGCTTCTTGCCGCCGAACACCGGGCGCGGTGCGGGCGCCGAGGGCGGAGGCAGGGTCGCGTGCGGCAGCGGAGGCTGCGGGACGGGCATCGGTGCCGGAACGGGCGGAGCCGGGGCCTCTGCGGGGAGCCAGAACTGCCAGCCCGCGGGCGGCAGGGGCCAGGACGGATCGGGCTGCCAGCCGG
This sequence comes from Actinomadura macrotermitis, assembly GCF_009604375.1. Lineage (GTDB taxonomy): Bacteria > Actinomycetota > Actinomycetes > Streptosporangiales > Streptosporangiaceae > Spirillospora > Spirillospora macrotermitis. Next base: position 291,032 of record NZ_WEGH01000006.1, on the reverse strand, counting down.
GCGGGGGTGTCCAGCCGACCGGTGGAGCCGGCCACGTCGGCGGCGGGTTGTAGCGCCAACCGGCCGGAGCCGGGGCTAGGGCCGGGGCCGGGGCAGGCTGGGGTGCCGGAGCCGGAGCCGGAGTCGGGAGGCTCTGGATCAGGCGGCACATGTGCGGTGCGTCCTGGCTGGTGACGTCGCCGAAGTCGGACTCCTCGCCGGCGGTGTCCTTGATGACGAGGAAAAGCCGCTGCTGGTAGGAGGGACGCGTCTCGACGGAGACGACAGAGGACAGGGGCGTCTCCTGGCACGGTCCCCGCTGGGCCAGATCGGCGGCGACGAAACCGAGGACGCGCCGATCGGTGATCGCCAGATGGGTGAGCTTCGGCAGGGCCTTGACCGTGGTCACCAGGGCCCGGGGCCGCTCACCGGCGCCGAGGAAAAGCCCGAGAAGGCGAAAGAGCCGCTCTGCTTCGGCGGGGTCCACCTCACTGCCGATATGGACATCGGCAGGGAACGGCCGAACCGTCATGATCTCCTCCTCGGAGCGAGTGTGAACCAGGGGGTGGGCCGGGATGCGGCACTGGTCACTGAGAGATCGACGCGCCGGTCTCGCGCTCGGTTGGCCGACGATGACGATTCGTTACCGACCTGTCAGGGCGCGATGATGCCACTCCGGCCCCACTCGGTGTATTCGGCTGAGTACACCGAGCGGAGATGCTCACCTGTGTCGAGACCGGTGGTGAAGACGATGTCCAGACGGCGAGGCAGGTGGTCATTCGACAAGACAATGGTGAACTCGGTTTTGGAGTTGCCGAAGTTCTTGTAGAACGGTGCCACAGCAGGCTTTCGGGACAGAGCGGCCGCCGAGGTGACACCTCGATAGGTGACGGTGCCTCCGTCACTGGCGTGCCGAAGCTTGCGCGTGCTGCGCAGCAGGGCCAGCACGTTGTGGGGAGAGGACACCCAGCGGGTCTCCATGGCCATGTAGACATGGGGGTCCATGCCGCTGTAGTCCGTTCGTGGTGCGACGGAATAGACCTCGTCCTGCATATCGGAGAACTGAGCGGTGTTGTCCTTCAAGGTGAGTCGGCGGGGAGAGTCCTCGCTCTCGCCGCCCTCAGGATTGTGGACGGTCAGGTCGTAGTCGGTGCTTGCGCCGGGCCGGTATTGCAGTCGGCCGCTGGCGTTGAACTGATCGTCGCTCTGGGACATCGCGCCCTTGGCCTTGAACGATGCGGTCCGCTTGGCGGCGATGGCCTGCTCGACCTGCGTGGCGGTGTCGATCCGGCTGGGCGGTGCCGTCGTGGTGGGTGCCCCGGCAGGCGAGGGCAGCGGCAGCGTCTTCGCGGAAGAGGAGCCGGACTCTCTGATCGCGAAAGCGGTCGCGATGACCAATGCGGTCACCGCGACACCCCCGCAGGCGAGCAGCATGCGGTTCCGCTTGCGGGGTCCGGCCGGTGCGGGCAGGCGCATCGTCGTCCACCGCGTGGTGCGGTCGTCCGCGATGTCCGGCGCGACGGCCGTGGCGCGGCCGAGGGCGAGGGCGTCCGGGGCGGAGATGGGGGCTTCGGTGTGCTCGAGCAGGCGGAGCAGGACGTCGCGGCTGAGGGGGCGGCGGGCGGCGTCCTTGGCCAGGCAGTCGGCGACCAGCGCGCGCAGTTGTCCCGGCAGGGCGCCGAGGTCGGGCTCCCCGGTGACGATGCGGTGCATGACGGCGGGAATGGTGTCCTGCCCGTAGGGCGGGCGGCCGTTGGCGGCGTAGGCGATCGTCGCGCCCCAGGCGAAGACGTCGGCGGCCGGTCCGACCGCGTCGCCCGCCAACTGCTCGGGTGCCATGTAGGAAGGGGAGCCGAGCACCGAGCCGGTGGCGGTGAGGGTGGCGTCGGTGGCGCGGGCGATGCCGAAGTCGATCACCCGGGGGCCGTCCGGGCCGAGCAGGACGTTGGCCGGCTTGAAGTCGCGGTGGGTGACACCGGCCTCGTGGATGGCGGCCAGCGCGGTCGCGGTGCCGACGGCCAGGCGGTACAGGCCGGCCCCGTGCCGCGGGCCCTGCTCCTCGACGACGGCGCGCAGGGTGGGGCCGTCGATGTACTCCGAGACCACGAAGGGCACGCCGTCCTGCTCGCCGGTCTCCAGCACGCGCGCGGTGCAGAACGGGGACACGCGCCGGGCCGCCGCCGCTTCGCGCAGCGGGTCGCCGGTGTGCAGCAGCTTGATCGCGACCCGGTCGCCGTCCGCCGTCTCGCCCAGGTAGACCTGCCCCTGGCCGCCCTCGCCGATCCGGCCGGTCAAGCGGTGACCGCCGATCTCCTCGGGGTCGCGGGGGGTCAGCGGCGTCACGGGCACGGGGTTTCCTCGCGGATCGGAGAAGGGGGGAGGTAAAGGTCTTACTACCTGCGCCGATCTCGCGGTCGAGGATGGCCGGGTCCGGTCTGGACGCGGCGGGTCAGGTGAGGTTGGGGTAGGGGTGGGGGTCCTGGGCCAGGAAGGTGCCGAAGGCGCCGCGGACGCGGCGGGCGGTGGGGGCGTCCAGGGCCGGGCGGTCGCCGAGGACGCGGTCCAGGAGGCCGTCGAGGTCGCCGTCGGCGATCAGGACCGAGCAGGTGTCGCAGGCGAACCACTCGTGGCGGGTCAGCTCGTGCAGGAGGGGGGCCTCCTCGGATGCGGGGAGGTCCTCGTGCGGCGCGACGGGGCCCGTGGCCGGCGGGTAGATCCAGTCCGGCTCGGGGGCCTCGCAGAAGTCGCAGGCGGGCGGGAGCGGACGGGGCGTGCCGAGGACCGGCTCGAGGAGATGGTCCCAGGGCTCGACCCGCAGGTCGTGCCGGTAGACGATCTCGGCGGGCCGGCCCGTGTCGACGGCCTTGACGACGACGCCGCAGTGCGCGCACAGCGGTCGCGGCTCTTCCGGCACGCGCCCTCCGTCCCTTGTCGTGGGCTCAGACCGCCATGCTGCCGCCGGCCTCGTCGTCGCCGTCTTTGGAAGGTTCCATCTCCAGGTACTCGTCGTCGGGCCACAGTTCGGCGGCCAGGGCGGCGAGGTACTCCTCGTCGCCCTGCTCGAGTTCGGCCGTCATCGACTCCGGATAGCCGCCGGTATCCGGAGGGTCGTCCCGGACGCGGCGCGTCGCGGGCTGGGAGCGGAGCAGCCTCGTCAGGCAGAGGCCGAACATCACCCCGAGTGAGGCGAGGACCAGGAACGTGATCACACCACGGCGTCCTTCCGTGCGGCGGCCTGCGCGATCCCTTGCGTAAGGAGCAAAACGCTTGAACGCTACTAGACCGGCCTAACGGCAGGGAGCGCGACATGCCGTACGAGGGGGAGAGTGATTCCGTGGAGTTTCACCGGACTTGGTGGAGCCGCCCGCCGCCGGACCCGGAAATGTCGGAGGGTCTCGCTAGCGTGGGGGACACGCGGAGGAAGAAGGCATCATGAACGCGTCCGAACTGGCACTGGTCCTTTTCACCACGTCGCTTCAGCCTTCCGGCCACCCCTGTGACGCGCAGGTGCGGGCGGCGATCGAGGCGCGGCTGCGGGCCCTCGGCGGCGACCGGGCCGGGGTCGCCGCGAGCGTCGCCCAGGAGGCCGGCGACCACCCCGAGGCGTACGCCGCGCGGATGCACTGGGCGCTGGACGCGGTGGGGCACGCCTACCGCCCCGGGCTGCTCGCGGCGGCCTGACGGGCCGGCCGGCACGGGTCAGGCCGGCACGGTCTCCTCGATCTCCTGCTCGGCCTCGGCCGGAGCGGGGGCGGCCGGGGTGCGGCCGCGCTCGGCCAGCCGCGCCAGGGCGAGCATGCCGAGGCCCGCCGCCGCCCACAGGGCGAGCACGAGCACGTGGCCGCCGAGGTCCAGCGAGTCGAAGTAGACCAGGCTGCGCGCGCCCTCGACGAAGCCCGCGCCGTTCCAGAAGGCGTGCAGGGAGGCGAACAGGCCCGGCTGCAGGTCGGGCTTGAAGATCCCGCCCGAGCTGGTGAAGTTCAGCATCACGAACAGCACCGTCATGGCGAGGGTCGTGAAGCGCTTGAGGAAGGTGTGCAGGCCGATCCCGATCCACAGGATGCCGGTGCTGTACAGCCACGCCATGGCCCAGACGCCGGCCAGGTCGTGGTCGACCAGGTGGAAGACGGGGCCGGCGAACGCGGCGCCGAGCAGGCTGATGACCAGGCCGGTGCCGGCGCCGAGCAGGCCGCGCAGCCACATCGGCAGCACCGCGCCGAGGCCGCCGATCACCGCGACCGAGGCGTAGGAGCCGATGCTGAGCGCGACCAGCAGGAAGAAGATGCCCTGGCCGGTCGGGTCGCCGTGCGACAGCGGGGCCACGTCGGTGACCTTCAGCGGGGCGCCCTGGGCGGCGGCGGCCTTGGTGAAGACCTGCTGGACGGCCGTGGCGGTGGTGTCGGACCCGGCCTTGGCGACCATCAGCTCGGGCCGCGGCGCGGCCAGGTAGGCGCCGTAGATCCGCTGGTGGCGCAGCGCGTCGGCGGCGGCGTCCCGGGACGGCAGCGTGCGCACGTCCAGCGCGTCGCCGGCCCGGTCCTTCAGCGTCTGCGCGAGGACCTGCGCCTGCGGCCCGGACCCGACCACGGCGACCTTCAGCTCGCGCGGCTCGGGGGAGTGGAAGGCGCCGAGGTAGGCCAGGCCCATGCCGAGGCACATGAGCAGCGGCATGAGCAGGTGCGTGAGGGTGTGGCGCAGCGCGCCCTGCGGGATCGGGCGGCGCACCGGGGTGGCGTGCGAGGTCATCGGGCGGGGACCCTCCAGAGTTGTAGAATGCAACTATCGAATAAGTTGTACTATACAACCTTTGGGGGGAGATCACAATGCGTGACGACGACGTCGAGACGATCGGGTGGCAGCTCACCGCGTTCGCGCGCCGGGCCCGCGCCCTCGCCGAGCGGCTCCACCCCGAGCTGCCGCTCGCCTCCTACAGCCTGCTGGCGCACCTGGCCGAGACCGGCGGATGCCGCGCCACCGACCTGGCGGCCTACTTCCTGCTCGACAAGTCCACCATCAGCCGTCAGATCGGCGACCTGGAGCGGCTCGGGCTGGTGGAGCGCCAGGTGGACCCCGCCAACCAGCGCGTGAAGGTGCTGCGGCCGACCGAGGCGGGGCTGCGGAAGCTGGCGGAGGTGGGGGAGCGGCAGCGGACGGCCTTCCGGAGCCGGCTGGATAGCTGGTCCGACGCCGACCTGGCCGCCTTCGCCCGTTATCTGGAGCGCTACAACGCCGCCGATTGAAAGGCGTGACGCGGCGACCGTTCAGCGGGCGCGGATCGAGGGCGCCGGGCCGGTCCGAAGCGCCGGCTCAGGCGGCGAGGGGGCTGCGCGGGGGGACGGCGGGGCGGTGCGGCGGGACGGCCTTGCCGTCCGGCAGCAGTTCGCCGGTGTCCTCGAACAGCACCACGCCGTTGCAGAGCAGGCTCCACCCCTGTTCGGGGTGGACGGCCACGGTGCGGGCCGCGTCGTGGTCGGGATCGTGCGCCGCCGGGCAGCGCGGGGTGTGCGGGCAGGTGTCGACGTTCACGGGCTTCCCTCCAGGGGGTTGTCCCTGTGATTTAGGACATGTCCGAGCATGCCGCCTCATGACCGAAATAGGCAAGGAACTGGGGAATTCTTTACCCTCGCGGAGGTGTGAACGCTCAGTGGAGCAGGTCGTCGTCGCCCTGTTCCACGTCCAGCCCGACCAGCTCGGTGCAGCCGGTGCAGCGCCACTCGGCCGTGACGTCCTCGGGGCCCATGCCCGCGGCGCGGTAGGGCCGGTCGACGCTGCGGCGGTGCATCCCGTGCCCGCAGGAGGAGTGCAGCAGCCGCCCGCACCGCGGGCAGGGCCACACGTCCTCGCGCCGCAGCAGGCACTGCGGGCAGGCCGGGAGGGTGTGCGGATCGGGCAGGTCGTCCTCGTACAGCCACTGCTGTTCCAGGTCGAGGTACTCGTCGGCGGGCCAGAGCTCGTCGGCCAGGCAGGCGAGGTACTCCTCCTCGCCGGCGGCGAGGACGGCCGTGAGGGACTCGGGGTGCGGGGTCGCCGCGGCCGGACCCGGCACGGCGCCGGTTCTCGGCCGGCGCCGCGCGGCCAGCAGGGTCAGCAGGCCGAGCAGCACGACCGCGGCCAGGACTGTCGCCGTGGGCATCGCGGTTTCCTTTCATGATCTGGAGGCGGGGTTCGTTGGATCATGAATTCGCTTCACAAAGCGTTGCGAAGGCTACAAGAAAGGCTGTTAACGGAAAAGTCGATCAGAAAAGAATCTACGTCCGTATCGGGCGGTGCCCGCTGTCCGAAACCCGACCCGCCCTGGTCCGGATCATGCCCTGACGGCACAATCGGGAGCATCGATCGTCGCTGGAGGTGTCATGGCCGGTGCGGGGCCGCCCTGGCCGCTGGGGCTGCTGGGGCAGGGAGTGCGGGTGGCGCGGGGCGCCGCCGTCGCGCTGGCGGACGCGATCGCGGCGATCCCCCGGCTCGCCCGGTCGCTGGAGCAGCTCGCCGAGGCCGTGACCAGCCTGGAGTCGCTGGCGGACGCGGCGCCCGCGCTGGACCGCATCGGCGAGGCCGCGCGCGAGCTCGGCCGGCTCGCCGACGCCGCCGAGCCGCTGCCGCGCGTCGCGGCCGACCTGGAGCGCCTCGGCGCGGTCGCGCACGTGCTGGAGGACCTGGCCGAGGCCATCGAGGACCTGCGCGGGCTCGGCCGGGTCGTGCCGGCGCTGGAGGAGCTCGGCGCGACGGTCGGGCCGCTGAAGGAGACCGTGGACGGCCTCAGCCCGCTCGCCGACAGCGTGGTGCGGATGCAGGGCGCCATCGAGACGCTGAACGCGACCGTCAGCCCGCTGCAGGGCACCGCCGAGCGGCTCGGCCGGTTCGTGGACCGGCTGCCGCAGGGCCGCCGCCCGCCCCGCGCCGCGCTGCGGCAGCAGGGCGACTGACCGCGCCCACCGCAGTTGGGCGGGCCTTCACACGGCCGAAACGGCCCCGCCACATCCGGGTGGCGCAATGGCCTCATGCCAGTGCGCGAAGAGGTCCTTCCCTACGACGAGTTCGTCGCCCGCTGTCGCGGGGCGCGGCTGTTCGAGCTGGGCGAGCGGCGCGTGGTCTACCTCGCCGAGGAGGGCGGCCACCCGTGCCTGGCGGTCGGGACGGGCGACGGGTTCATGACGCTGACGGTCTTCGCCGACGAGCGCGAGCGCGCCGCCCGCCTCGCCGGCGACGCCGCCCGCGCCCCCGCGCCGTAGGGCCGGCCGGTCAGGCGATCCCGGCCGCGACGTGCAGCGCCATCGCCATGACGGTGAGCTGCGGGTTGACCTCGGGGCAGCCCGGCAGCACCGAGGCGTCGGCGACGTGCACGCCCGCGACGCCGCGGAGCCGCCCGGCGGTGTCGACGGGGGCGCGTTCGGGGTCGGCGCCGAGCCGGGCGGTGCCGGACAGGTGGAAGCCCGCCAGATGCAGGCCGGCGGCCGGCGCGAGGGTGATCGCCGCGCTGAGCTCGTCCAGGGTGCGGGCGACCGGGCGGTGGTGCAGGCCCGTCAGCACCTCCTCGGCCCCGGCGGCGAACAGCACCCGGCCCATCGCGAGCAGCGCCCGGCGCAGCCGGGCGGCGTCCTGGCGGGCCAGGTCGTAGCGGACCACGGCGCGGCGGCGCCCGTGCACCCGGCCGGACGGCGCGTCGGCGATCATCGCGCCGAGCACCGCCAGCCGGTCCGCGCCCGCGAGCTCGCGGCGCAGCGCGCGGCCGGCGCCGGGCGGCACGAACGAGGTCATGCCGGGCGGGCCCGCGGTCGCCTCGATGAGGATGCCGTCGTCGTGCAGCTCCTCGATGCCGACGCTCTGCATCACCCCCGACCACGCCACGACCGGCTCGGCGAACCGGCCCGCGAGGGTGGTCGCGGGGTGCACGGCCATGTTCCGGCCGAGCTCGGGATGTCCGCCGAGGCCCGAGCGGCGCAGCAGCAGCGGCGTCTGGGTGGCGCCGGCGGCGACGATCACGCGCGGGGCGAGGATTTCCAGGAACGAGCCGTCCGGACGGCGCGCGCGCACGCCGGTCGCGCGACCGCGCTCAACGAGGATGTTCTCCGCTTTCGCATGGGTGACGATGCGCGCCCCCGCCGCACACGCCTGCGGCAGCGCGTTCAGGTGCACGCCGTACTTGGCGTTGCGCGGACATCCGGCGGCGCACTGCGAACTGCCCGCGCAGCCTGGGGCGTTGCGGCGCAGCGGCGCGGCCTGCCAGCCGAGCCGTTCGGCGCCCGCGAGGGCGAGCAGGCCGTTGCGGCCGAGCGGGCCGAGAGGCTGCGGGGCGACCCGCAGGGTGCGCTCGACCTCGTCGAGGTGGGCGCCGAACTCGTCGGCGGGGACGTCCCAGCGGCGCAGCACCCGCTCCGGCGTCCGGTAGCAGGTGCCGCTGTTGACGACGGTCGTGCCGCCGACCGCGCGGCCTTCGGGGAGCAGCACCGGCGGGCGGCCGAGCGCGACCGTCGCTCCGCCACCGCGGTACAGATCCAGGAAGCGGTCCAGCGGCGGGCGCGCGCGGAACTCGGCGGCGGTGAAGCGCCGCCCCTCCTCGACGATCACGACCCTCATGCCCTGACGGGCCAGGGTGCGCGCGGCCATCGCGCCGCCCGCTCCCGAACCGATCACGACGGCGTCGGCGGTGGTGCAGGCGGGCCATTCGGCGGCGGGCGTGCAGTCCAGCTCGGCGTCGGGACGGGCCTGCCCGGCGGCGGGCGGGGAGGCCGGCAGCAGCTCGGGACCGGCGGCCAGGAGCAGCGGGATCTTCATCGCCTCGGTGAACCGGCCGGGCATCAGGGTGCACAGCGCGTCGCGGCGGCCGGCGTCCAGGGTGTCCAGGGAACGGCCGGTGGTCAGCCGGGACACCGCCTCCAGCGCCCCGGCGCCCGCGCGCAGCCCGAGCCGGGCGGGTGGCGGGAGCGTCCCGGCGCGGCCGGCGATGCGCGCGAGGCGGGCCTCGTCCTCGACGCCGAGCAGCGCGGCGGCGGCGCCGGTGAGGGCGCTCACCGGACGCCCACCTCGGCGTGCGCGGTGCCCTCCAGCCGCCAGTGCCGTTCGACGCGCCCGCCCCGGGTGAGGACGATCCGCACGTCGGCGCGCTCGGAGTTGTGACAGACCGCCGGAGCGCCGCCCGGGTCGGCGTAGTCGACCGAGACGGTCTCGGCGCGGCGCTGGGTGACCTCCACGTGGATGCGGCGGCCGCCGCCGACGCGGCCGCGGACCGTCCAGGACGGCAGGCCGATGGTGGCGCGCAGGCCCAGCGTGGCGGCGATCTCCCGGCCGCCGGTCCGGAGGCGCAGGAACGTCAGCGGTGGCAGATGCCGCAGGCCGGGACGGGTGGACACGGCCGTGACGATCTCGCAGACGTCGCCGTCGCCGAGGTCGGCGTGCAGCCAGGCCCAGCGCCGCGCGTTGCCGTGCCCGTAGATGCGGGCGGTGCCGCCGGGGGCGGCCTCCAGGTTCAGCACGCGGTCGCCGAAACGGACGGTGCCGTCATAGGAAGCGGTCGGTTTCGGGACGATCTGCGCGGCGGGCAGCAGCTCCCGCTCCCACGCCCAGCGCGGGAACGTGTACAGGGGATCGCCGCCGCCGGACTCGCGCAGATCCCAGGCGATCTCGCCCGCCGCACCCTGCAGCCGGGCGAGCGGCCCTTCGTAGCGGCCGAAGACCGGCCGCTCGCCGGGCGGGAAGACCGCCGCCCAGCCGTGCTCGCGGGCCGGGCCGTCGTCCGGCGGCGCGACGAGCTCGTGGTGCAGCCACACGCCCGTCCCGGTGGCCGGATCGGAGAGCGTGGTGTACCAGACCTCCAGCCGCCCCGGCTGTCCGCGCCAGCGGGGCCGCATCGGGTCGCGGGCCGGGTCGGCTGGGAAGCGGAAGCCGCTGAGGAAACGGGCGAGGTCGCGGCGCAGCCGAAAGCGCAGGCGGGCCTCGCCGACTACGGCGCCGTCCGCGTCGGTGACGGTGGCGGGCAGGAAGGTCATCGAACGGACCGGGTGGCGCGGGGTCGCGGACTTCCAGCCGTCCAGCCGCAGCCGACGCCCGTCCAGGGCGGTGAACTCCAGGGTGTAGCGGATGCGGCGGGCGGCGACCGGCGCGACCCGCAGCCGCCCGCTCGCCGGACCGTCGGCCCAGCCGGGGACGACCACGCGGCCGGACAGCGCGCCCTCGATGTCGCCCCAGGGCCGCAGCACCCCGGGCAGGTCGGCGGACAGCTCCAGGCGCATCGGCCGGTCCGCGCCGTCCAGCCGGACGGTGCCCTCCATGACCTCGGCGAAGGTGGTGCGCCTCATGCGGGCCCCGCCAGCATCAGCGCCTCGGTCTCGGCGAAGTAGGCGTCGGCGGCGGCACGGGCCGCCGCCGCGTCCCCGGCGCAGATCGCCTCGACCAGCGGCCGGACGCGGTCGGCGGCGGCGCCGGGATCGGCGAAGGCGTGCGTGAAGCCGTCCCGGACGGCCAGATAGGCGTTCAGCAGCGAGTTGACCAGGAACCCGTACACGCGGTTGCCGGTCGCGGCGGCGATGACGCGGTGGAGCTCGCACTCGGCCAGCTGCGCGGCCCCGGCGTCCGGCGCGTCCCCCAGCCCGGCGACCAGCGCGCGGAGCCGGTCGCGGTGCGGCGGCGCGGCGTGCGCGGCGGCCTTGGCCGCGACCAGCGCGCCGACCTCCCGCCGCACCTGGAAGATCTCGCCCATCCAGGCCGGGCCGACCGTGCGCGCCAGCATCGGCAGCAGCTCGGGGCCGCCGAGCCGCTCGTAGTCGCGCACCCGGGTGCCGACGCCGTGCCGGGTCTCCACCAGCCCGGCCTGCGTCAGCCGCACGATCGCGTGCTTGAGCGAGGTGCGCGTGACCCCGTAGCCGCCCGCCAGCTCGCGCTCGGGCGGCAGGTAGGAGCCGGGCGGGTAGCGGCCGCTCAGCACGTCGTCGCGGAGCCGGTCGACCAGGGCGTCGACGACGGTGTCGCGGGGGATCGGGGCGGTCATGGAATCGGCCTCCAGAGGTCCAGTGGATGAGCCACTGAGCCAGTACGGTGCCAGGTGCCTCGCGGGCCGTCAAGACATGGCATCGTGGTACTCCCGCGAACGAGGAGGAGGGCCGATGACCGGCAGCCTGGATTGGACGGCGGCGGTGGAGCGGGCGGACCTGCTCGCCGCCCCGGTGGCGGACGCGATCGCCGGCGTCCCGGACGCGCGGGCCGCCGAGATCGATCCGGAACTCGCCGACACCGCGGCGTTCTGCGAGCGCTACGAGGTGCCCCTCGAGGCCAGTGCCAACTGCGTCGTCGTCGCGGCCAAGCGCGGCGGCGAGGTCTCCTACCTGGCCTGCATGATCCTGGCGACCGACCGCGTCGACGTGAACGGCGTCGTGCGCAAGCACCTGGGCGCCCGCAAGGCCTCCTTCGCGCCGATGGCCGAGGCGATCTCCCTCACCGGCATGGAGTACGGCGGCATCACCCCGGTCGGCCTGCCCGCCGGCTGGCCGATCCTGGTGGACGAGGCCGTCGCCGCCGCGCCCGAGGTCGTCATCGGCAGCGGGCTGCGCCGGTCGAAGCTGCTGGTCCCCGGCAAGGCGCTCGCCGCCCTGCCGGGCGCGGAGGTCCTCGCCCTCGCCCAGACCTGAAGGCCGATGGGCCGGTACGAGGAGGTCCTGGCCGAGCACGCCGCCGTCGAGGCGGCGCTCGCCGAACCGGGCGTGTTCGGTGACTACGCGCGCGTCCGGCGGCTGCGGCGGGCGCGGTGGATCCTGGAGCCGCTCGTACGGCTGGGGGCGCTGCGCGAGGATCTGGGCGCGGCGCGCGAGCTCGGCTGGGACGCCGAGATCGCGCGGCTGACCGCCGAGGTCGCCGCGCTGGAACGGGCCGTGGCCGAATGGGACCCCCGCGACTGCTACGACGCCATCGTGCGGCTCGACGGGGATCCGGCGGACGTCGGACGGCTGGCGCGGGAGTACGCCGCGGACGCCCGGCGCCGTGGGTGGCGGACGCAGGACCTGGAGGCGGGGCTCCCGGGGGCGCCGGGCCGCCGGATCATGGCCTTCACGGCGGGGGAGGACGGACCGGGCAGCTGGGCGGTCCTGAAACGGGATAGGGACGTCCGAAACGGCGTCACCGTCCTGCCCGATGCCGGCGCCGGGGCGACGCTGCCCGGCGGGCCGCAGGACTGGCTGATCGGCACCTTCTGCCGGCGGGTGCCGAACGCGCCGACCGTCCTGCGGATCACGCATCTGCCGACGGGCGTGTCGGCGTGGGCGTCGGGGCCCGACCCGCGCGCCGTCAAGCTCGCCGCGGTGCGGCTCGTCATGGCGGAGCTGGCCGGCCGGGGCGAATTTTCGGATAGTGCGGAATGTACGTTTCGGCCGGGTTTGTGATCGAGGTGAAGATCACGGCGTGGAGTCGGCGTGGGAGGGTAGGAGCAATCACGTGATCGCGGCGCGCCGGCGGCCTGACCTCGCCCGCCGTGCGGTCACGGGAGGACTGACCGGGCGGCCCGGGCGACGGTCTCCGGGTGCGCCGGTCACCGAGTGTTGCTGAAAGGGCGGACGAGTGAAGTCGCGCGGTAGTGAGTTCGTGGTGGTGGCCAACCGGCTTCCGGTGGACCGGGTCACCGGCGGGGACGGCGTACGGTCGTGGCGGCGCAGCCCGGGCGGGCTGGTGAGCGCGATCGCGCCGGTCATGCGGCAGCGTCAAGGCACCTGGATCGGCTGGTCGGGCGCACCCGACGAGGAGCTGGAGCCCTTCGAAGAGGACGGCATGCGGCTGCACCCGGTGCGCCAGTCCGCCGAGGAGCTGGAGCTGTACTACGAGGGGTTCTCCAACGCCACCCTGTGGCCGCTCTACCACGACGTCATCGCGCCGCCGGTCTACGACCGCGCCATGTGGGACGCCTACGTGCGCGTCAACCAGCGGTTCGCCGACGCGGCCGCCGAGGTCGCCGCCGAGGGCGCGATCGTGTGGGTGCAGGACTACCAGCTCCAGCTCGTCCCGGCGATGCTGCGCCGGCTGCGCCCGGACCTGCGCATCGGCTTCTTCCTGCACATCCCGTTCCCGCCCACCGAGCTGTTCATGCAGCTGCCGTGGCGGCGCCGCATCCTGGAAGGGCTGCTCGGCGCCGACCTGGTCGGCTTCCAGCTGCCCGGCGCGGCGGCCAACTTCGTCCGCCTGTGCCGCCAGCTGCTGGACGCCAGGACCGTCAAGCAGGACATCGTGCTGGACGACCGCACCGTGCGCGCCCGCGCGTTCCCGATCTCGGTGGACGTCGGCGAGCTGAGCGACCTGGTCGCCCGGCCCGACGTGCGCCGCCGCGCCCAGGAGATCCGCGACGACCTCGGCGGCGGCACCGTGCTGCTCGGCGTGGACCGGCTCGACTACACCAAGGGCATCACCCAGCGGCTGCAGGCGTTCGGCGAGCTGTTCAGCGACGGCAGCCTGAAGCCCGGCGAGGCGGTGTTCGCGCAGATCGCGACGCCGAGCCGGGAGCGGGTCGAGCAGTACCAGCTGCTGCGCGACCAGATCGAGCAGCAGGTCGGCCGGATCAACGGCGAGTACGCCGAGCTCGGCTCCCCGGTGATCCACTACCTGCACACCTCCTACGACCGCGAGGAGCTGGCCGCGCTGTACCTCGCCGCCGACGTCATGGTGGTGACGCCGCTGCGCGACGGGATGAACCTGGTGGCCAAGGAGTACGTGGCCTGCCGGGAGGACCTGCACGGCGCGCTGATGCTGAGCGAGTTCGCCGGCGCCGCGCCCGAGCTGCGGCGCGGCGCGTTCCTGGTCAACCCCTACGACATCGACGGGCTCAAGGAGACGATGCTGGCGGCGATCCGGGCCGAACCGGCCGACCAGGCCCGGCGGCTGCGCGCCATGCGCAAGCGCGTCCTGGAGCACGACGTGGAACGCTGGGCCTGCGATTTCCTGGAGGCCCTGGAACGCCCCACCAACCAGGCCGTCGACCTGACGGCCTGACCCCGTAGCGAACGCGAAGCCGCCCCGGCCGGAAGGCCGGGGCGGCTTCGCGTTGTGCGTTCGCGTTGTGCGTTCGCGTTGTGCGTTCGCGTTGTGCGTTCGCGTTGTGCGTTCGCGTTGTGCGCTGTAGCGCTCGCCCCCCGGGCCGGGGCCCTCAGGATCCGGCGACGTCGAACGCGGCCCAGACGGCCTTGCCGCTGCTGGCGAGCGGGGCCCAGCCCCAGGAGTCGGCGAGGGCGCCGACGACCAGCAGGCCGCGGCCGCCGTCGTCGAGCGCCTCGGGGGCGGCCGGCTCGGGCGTGCGCAGGCCGGGGTCGGTGACGGTCACGACCAGGCGGCGCGGGTGGGCCAGCAGCACGAGCTGGACCGGCCCGCCCGAGGAGCCCGGCAGTTCGCGCCGGCCGTGCCGGACGGCGTTGGTGACCAGCTCGGACACGACCACGGCGACGTCATCGCCGAGGGCGGAGCGGTCCCACCCGGCGAGGGTGGCGAGGGTGAAGTCGCGGGCGGCCTTCGGCGCGGCGGCGTCGGCGCGCAGCACCAGCCGCGCGGTGCGCGGGCTGCCCTCGTGCGGGGTCGGCCAGAAGCCCCGCAGGCCCGCGGCGGGCGCCGGTTCGGCGGGCCGGTGGGGGTGTTCGGGGGACGCGGGGTGCCGGTGCCGGCGCCCCCGGTCGGCGGCGACGGCGTGTACCTGGTCAACGATCATTGTCAAACCCCAAGGCGTGCGGGTGGGTCGGGGGGCGGGCGTTCGCTATCTTGCTCCCCAAGTCGTGCAGATGCAAGACCGTCTGCAAGAACAAATGCACGTGCATCTCGTACCATTGCGAGTGGAGTGGGGCGAGATCGCAGCCTCCCGCCAGGGGGGCGGACACGCCTAAGGGGGCAAGGATGGTCGGCGAACAGCTCTCAGCCGTCGAGCCGTCGTACGTCGGACCGCGGGATCTGCGCTGGCAGAAGAGCCGGCGGAGCAATCCGAACGGCAACTGCGTCGAAATGGCCGAACTGCCGAACGGGGAGATAGCAGTCCGTAACTCCCGTTATCCGGAGGGTCCCATCCTCGTCTACACGCGCGCCGAGGTGGAGGCCTTCGTGGGCGGCGCCAAGGACGGTGACTTCGATCACATGCTCGCCTGACCGCCGGCGCCCGGCGGCCCGTCCCTCCTGAGACGGCGAACGCCCCGGTCCGTGCGGACCGGGGCGTTCGGCTGAGGGGTGCTGCGCGGTCAGTGCATCATCACCGGCGGCGCGTCGGCGGTCGTGTCCGAGGACGCGGCCGCCTGCTTCTTGCGCGGCAGCATCAGCGCCGGCAGGAACGCGAACGCCAGCAGCACCAGCGACCACCAGTAGGTCGTCTGGAAGGCGTCGGCCATCTTCTGCATGATCGCCGCCATGACCTCCGGCGGCGGCTTCGGCGCGCCGGGGGGCGGGCCCTCGCTCATGCCGCCGCCCGAGCCGAGACCGCGGTCCTTCAGCTGGGTGGCGAGCAGCACCGCGATGAACGCGGTGCCGACCGAGCCGGCGACCTGCTGGATGATGTTCAGGCCGGTGCTGGCCCGGGGCACCTCGTCGTGCTGCAGGGTGGCCATGGCCGCCGACATCGTCGGCATCATGGTCATGCCCATGCCCATGCCCATCACGAACAGGGCGGCGCCGAGACCCCAGAACGAGGGGTCGGGGGCGATCTGCGCGGCGAAGCCCGCCACGCCCGCCACCACGACGGCGAGGCCGACCAGGACGACCTTGCCCGCGCCGATCCGGTCGGTGAGCTTGCCGCCGACCGGCATGGTCAGCATCGCGCCGAGGCCCTGCGGGGCCAGCAGCAGGCCCGAGGCGAACGCGGACTTGCCGAGCACCGACTGGTAGTACAGCGGCAGCACCAGCATGGCGCCGAAGAACGCGCACGCGAACAGCACCATGGTGCCGGAGGCGGCGGCGACCGAGCGGCGGCGGAACAGCCGCAGGTCGATCAGCGGGCTGGTGTTGCCCTTGCGCAGCGCGTGCACGACGAACGCGATGACCAGCAGGGCACCCGCCACGGTGGCGACGAGCACGTTGGGGCGGGAGAAGTCCTGCTTCTCGGCGCCGGTGGCCAGGCCGTAGATCAGCGCGGCCAGGCCGGGCGACAGGAACAGCAGGCCGAGCACGTCCAGGCGCTCACCGCTCCGCGGCGCGTCCTTCTTCAGGATGCGGGCCGCCATGACCAGCGCCACGGCGCCGATCGGCACGTTGATGTAGAAGATCCAGCGCCAGGACACGTCGTCGACGAGCCAGCCGCCGAGGATCGGGCCGAGGATCGGGCCGAGCAGCATCGGGATGCCGACGATGCTCATCACCTGGCCGACCCGCTGCGGGCCGGCGGCCTGGGTCAGGATCGTCATGCCGGCCGGCATGATCATGCCGCCGCCGAGGCCCTGCAGCACCCGGAAGGCGATCAGCGACTTGTCGTCCCAGGCCATGCCGGCCAGGGCCGAGCCCGCCACGAACAGCGCGATCGAGATCATGTACAGCCGCTTGGTGCCGAACCGGGACGAGGCCCAGCCGGTCACCGGGATCACCGTGGCGAGGGCGAGGGTGTAGCCGGTCGCCACCCACTGGATGGTGGCCAGGGGGGCGTCGAAGTCCTGGGCCAGGTGCTTGAGGGCGACGTTGACGACGGTCACGTCCAGGATGGACATGATCGCGCCGAGCACGACGACCATGGCCACCGCGAGCACGCCGCGATCGAGACCTTGGCCGGCCGGGGGCTCGGGTGGCCCGCCGGCCGTCTTCGGTGACGCGGGAGCGGTCAACTGCTCTTCCAATCGTTCGGCCCGCGGCGCGCGCAGGCAGGGGTGGAGGGATGGGTCACGGGGTGTCCACGCAAATTACTGCAGTGACTGACACTTTGCGAACGAATTAAACGGTACGAGATCACCGAGTATTCCAACGGGGTCCGACAGTTTGGCGGGACGTCGCAGCTCCGCGCTCTCCAGCCTCGGACCTGGACTCCGCTTGAGGTCAACCCGGTGTGACGCAGCCGACATCGAACTCTCTCCTTCGCTGCCGGACATCCCTGCAGACCACGCACACCCCGCGAACTCATCGCCCACGCGGCGACGATTCCGGGCGCGGCGGACCTACGGCGCCCTCTTCGCGCCGCCGGTGAAGGAGATCCCGCCCGCGCGCAGGGGCGGGGGAGGCGTCAGCGGCGCAGGCCGAGCTGACGGGACATCGCGACCAGGCGGCCCTTGGAGTCCCAGAGGTAGGCGTCCTCCTCGACCAGGCCGCCGGCGAGCTGGCGGCTTTCCAGGCGCGCCTGGATCCAGCCGGGTGCGGGCTCCTGCCGCAGGTGCACGGTCAGTTCCATCGTCGGGACGTGCACCGGGCCGACCAGTTCGCCGAGGACGGGCGGGAACGCGTCGACGAGCAGGGGCAGCGCGGCCAGGTCGGGCTCGCGGCCGTCGGCGAAGCGGATCCAGCCGTCCAGCGCCGCGGTGCCCGGGCCGGCGCCGCCGACCCAGCGGGAGACGGCCGGGACGCGGTAGTCGTAGCGCAGCGCGATGTGCGCCTCCAGCGCCAGGGCCAGCTCGGCGGACGGGGCGGCGCACTCGTCCGGGCCGGGGATGGCGGGCGGCTCGATCGCGAGCTCGGCGGGGCCGTCCAGGGCCGCCGCGTCGCCGTACATGGCCAGCACGCGCACCCGCTCCTTGCCGTCCTGGCGGAGGGCGGCGGCGACGGTGCTGGTGAGACGGCCGATCTTGACGGGCTCGACGTCGATCTCGGCGGCGCCCGCGGCGCCGGGCCGCAGGAAGTGCGCGGTCGCCGAGAGCAGGCGCTGGGCGGGGGCGGCCTGGGCGGCCGCGGCGAGGGCGATCGCGAACAGGTAGCCGCCGTTCGGGGCGCCGCCGATGGTGGCCCAGCCCGGGTCCACCTCGGCCGACCAGCGCGGCCCCGCCGCGGGAACGACCCTGGTGTCGGCGTCGAACCGGTACGTCATGAGCGCTCCCCGCACGTCGTCACGGGAGTGTTTCCCCGTACGCCGGGCACGCTAGTGACCGTGACGACGAAACGCAACCGTAACGACGTGGGGGTCAGGCGTAGTGCCGGTAGACCGCCTGGGCGACGCAGGCGGGCTTGCCGCCGCGGTCGGTCTCCACGGTGAAGTCCATCGTCATCTCCACGCCGTCGCCCTTGACCTCGGTCACGTCGGCGACGACGCCGCCCAGCCGGATCTTCGCGCCGACCGGCACCGGGGCGGGGAAGCGCACCTTGTTCAGCCCGTAGTTGACGCTCATCGACACGCCGCCGATCTCCAGCAGCTCGTTGAACAGCGGGATGAGCAGCGCCAGGGTCAGGTAGCCGTGCGCGATCGTGCCGCCGAACGGGCCGTCCGCGGCCTTGGCGGGGTCGACGTGGATCCACTGGTGGTCGTCGGTGGCGTCGGCGAAGGTGTTCACCCGCTCCTGGGTGACGTCGATCCAGCCGGTGTGCCCGAGGTCGGCGCCCTTGAGGGCGAGCAGTTCGGCGAGGCCGTCGGCCTTGGTGGTCATGGGTTCTCCTTCGGCCGCGCGTGGGTGGCGCGCAGCACCTTCTTGAGGATCTTGCCGGTGGGGTTGCGCGGCAGTTCGGTGGTGAAGACGACGGTCTTGGGGACCTTGTACTTGGCGAGCCTGGTCTGCAGGAACGCGATGAGGTCCGGCTCCTTCGGGTCGGCCCCCGGCCTCGGGACGACGACGGCGCGGCCGACCTCGCCCCACCGCTCGTCGGGCACGCCGATGACGGCGCACTCGGCGACGTCCGGGTGCTCGTACAGGACCGCCTCCACCTCGGCGGGGTAGACGTTCTCCCCGCCCGAGATGATCATGTCCTTGACCCGGTCGACGATGGCGACGTAGCCGTCGGCGTCGACGGTGGCCACGTCACCGGAGCGGAACCAGCCGGCGGCCATGGTGCGGGCGGTCTCGGCGGGCAGCCCCCAGTAGCCGCGCATCACGTTCGGGCCGCTGACCAGGACCTCGCCCTTCTCACCGGGGGCGACGTCGCGCAGCTCGGGGTCCACCACGCGCACGTCGGTGAAGAAGTGCGGCACCCCGGCCGTGCCCGCCTTGCGGGCGGCGTCCTCGCGGGCCAGGTAGAGGACGCCGGGCGACGCCTCGGTCATGCCGTAGCCCTGGCTGAAGGCCAGGCCCCGGTCCTGGTAGGTGCGGATGGTGCTCGGCGGCACCGGCGACCCGCCGCAGTTGAGCTGCCGCAGGCTGGACAGGTCGGCCGACGGCCACGCCGGGCACGCCGCCATCGCGTCGAACATCACCGGCACGCCGAACATGTACGTCACGCGGTGGGCCTCGATCGCCGCCAGCGCCGCGGCGGGGTCGAAGGCCGGCATCAGCACGACCGTGCCGCCCTTCAGCAGGGTCGGCAGGCAGGTCATGTTCAGCCCGGCGGTGTGGAACAGCGGCGCCACGACCAGGGTGACCTCGTCGGCGGCGAGGTCGATGTCGACCAGCACGTTGACGCTGTTCCAGGTGATGTTGCCGTGGGTGAGCACCGCGCCCTTGGGGCGGCCGGTGGTGCCGGAGGTGTACATGATCAGGCAGGGGTCGTCCAGGCGCACCGCCTCGTCGACGGGCTCGGCGGGCGAGGCCGCCAGCAGGTCCTCGTACCCGGCCGCGCCCTGCCCGGGACCGGCGAGGGCGACGCGGTGCCGGACCGCGCCGGCCGCCTCGGCGGCCACCGCGGCGTGCTCGGGGGCGTGGACGAGCACGCCGGTGCCCGAGTCGGTCAGGCAGTGCTCCAGTTCCGGGCCCGCCAGGCGCATGTTCAGCGGGACGAAGACCGCGCCGAGCATGCCGGCGGCGAACAGCGTCTCCAGGAAGGCCGGGTGGTTCGGGCCGAGGTAGGCGACCCGGTCGCCGCGCCGGACGCCGAGGCCGCGCAGCGCGTGCGCCAGCCGGCACACCCGTTCGTGCAGGTCCGCGTAGGTGAGCCGGGTCTCGCCGTGGACGACCGCGACCCTGCCCGGCGTCTTGCGGGCGCGGCGTGCCGTCCAGGAGCCGATGCCCTCGTTGTCCATGGCCGCTACCCCTCCTTGGTGAGGCCGAGCAGGCGGGCCGCGTTGGACTTCAGGATCTTCGGCCGCACCTCGGGCTTGATGTCCAGCTTGTCGAAGTCGGCCAGCCAGCGGTCGGGTGTGATGACCGGATGGTCGGAGCCGAACAGCACCTTGTCCTGCAGCAGGGAGTTGGCGTAGCGCACCAGCTGCGGCGGGAAGTACTTCGGCGACCAGCCCGACAGGTCGATGTAGACGTACGGCTTGTGCGTGGCCACGGCCAGCGCCTCGTCCTGCCAGGGGAAGGACGGGTGGGCCAGGATGATCCGCAGCTCGGGGAAGTCCACCGCCACGTCGTCGACCAGCATCGGGTTGGAGTGCCGCAGCCGGATGCCGCCGCCGCCCGGCACGCCGGCGCCGATGCCGGTCTGCCCGGTGTGGAACAGCGCGGGCACGCCGAGCTCCTCGATGACCTCGTAAAGCGGGTAGGCCATGCGGTCGTTCGGGTCGAAGCCCTGCAGGCTGGGGTGGAACTTGAAGCCGCGCACGCCGTGCTCCTCGACCAGCCTGCGCGCCGCGCGGGCGCCGGCCCGGCCGCGCCAGGGGTCGATGCTGGCGAACGGGATCAGGGCGTCGGGGTGGCGCGCGCACTGCTCGGCGACGTGCTCGTTCGGGATCGGCGGGTGACCGGTGGCGTGCTCGGTGTCCACGGTGAACACCACGGCGGCCATCCGGCGCTCGCGGTAGTAGGCGGCCATCTCGTCGATGGTCGGCTGCCGGTGGCCGTGGGCGCCGAAGTACTTCTCCGACGCGGCGAGCAGTTCCGGCGACAGCGCGGTGTGGCCGTCGGCGGAGACCTCGGCGTGGGTGTGGACGTCGATGGCGACCAGCTCGTCGACGTTCATCACGGTGCCGGCCATCACTGTGCCGGCCATCACGGGGCCTCGGGGGCCTGCGGCGCGGGGATGCCGTAGGTCTGCGGCTCGCGGCCGACGCCGGCCGCCCAGGTGGCGGCGATCGCGTCGGCGTCCCAGCCGCCCTCGCGGTAGGCCACGGCGACCTCCTGCGGGTGCGACCACAGGGACAGCTTGTCACCGCCGATGCCGATGGCCTGCCCGGTCACCTTCGCGGCGGCGGGGGAGGCCAGGAAGACCGGCAGGGCCGCGACGTCCTCGGTCGTGCCGAAGCCCTCGGCGGCGCGCAGCCACGCGGGGAAGGGCTCGCCGCGCTCCTCCCACGCCTCGATGTGGGGGGCGAAGGCCGGGATGGTGCGGGTCATCTCGGTCGCCGCGACGGGGACGACGGCGTTGACGGTGATGCCGGCCTTGGCGCACTCCATCGCCCAGGTGCGGACCATGCCGACGATCGCGGCCTTGGCCGCGGAGTAGTTGGTCTGCCCGAAGTTGCCGCGCTGCCCGGCGGGCGAGCCGACGACGATGATCCGCCCGCCGTCGCCCTGCTCGCGCATCCGCTGGACGGCGGCGCGTACGCAGGTGAAGGTGCCCTTCAGGTGGACGCCGATCACCGCGTCGAAGTCCTCGTCCGACATCTTCCACAGCACCCGGTCGCGCAGGATCCCGGCGTTGGTCACCAGGACGTCCAGCCGGCCGAACTCCTGCACCGCGCGGGTGACCAGGGCCTCGGCGACGGCCGTCGTGCCGACCGCGCCGGTCTCGGCGACGGCCCGGCCGCCCTGCGCGGCGATCTCCTTGACGACCCGCTCGGCCGCCGCGTCGTCCACGTCGTTCACCACGACCGCGGCGCCGGCGCCGGCCAGCGCGAGGGCGTAGCTGCGGCCGAGGCCCTTGCCGGCGCCGGTGACGATGGCGACCGTGTCCTTCAGATTCACTGGGATCCTTCCGTCGCTTACTTGGGCAGAGGTGATGAGAGTGCCCAACGTCGAGCGGCAGCGACATCCTGGAATCCAGGGGGAGAGCGGTCGCTGCGTCGCTCATGAAAGTAGGCAGATTCGTTACGGCAGTCAAGATGCTGCCCACTATTGATGTCGCTAGGCTGGGGGACGTGACCCAGGACCCGACCTTCCCCGAGGCCGACGGCGGCGGCGTGCCGCGCCCGCAGGCGCTGCTGCTGACCTTCTTCGGCGGCTACGTGCTCGGCCGCCACGTCCACGTGGCGACGGCGAGCGTGCTGGACGTGCTGGGCAGGGTCGGGGTCTCCGAGGACGCCACGCGCTCCACGCTCAGCCGGATGGCGCGGAGCGGCCTGCTGCACCGGGTGCGGCGGGGCCGCAGCGTCTACCTCGGCCTCACCCCCCGCTCCCGCGAGATCCTCCTGGACGGCGAGGCCCGGATCTGGCGGATCGGCGCGGTCAACACCCACTGGGACGGCACCTGGACGCTGCTCGGCTTCTCGCTGCCGGAGTCGTGGAAACGGCAGCGGCACGTGCTGCGGTCGCGGCTGCTGTGGTCGGGTTTCGGCGCGTTGCAGGGCGGCCTGTGGGTCGCCCCGTCCCCGGTGGACGTCGGGCCGCTGCTCGACGGTCTGGAGGCGGCCGACCACGTCAAGGTCTTCCAAGCGCGCGCGCTGCCGCCGACCGATGTGGGCGAGCTCGTGCGCGATGCCTGGGACCTGCCCTCGATCGCAGGCCGCTACCACCGTTTCCTGGACCGCTGGGACGGTGCCGCCCTGCCCGTCGAACCCGCCGACAGCCTTGCGCGGCAGCTGCTGCTGCAGTCCGAGTGGCTGCAGACCATCCGGCAGGACCCGCGCCTGCCGCAGGAGCACCTGCCACAGGACTGGCCGGCGGAGCGGGCCCAGCGTGTCTTCCGCTCCGTGCACGCCCGCCTTGATCCCGAGGCACGGGCCATCGCGGCCGACATGCTCGACACCATCCCTGACGAGGGCGGGGACGAGGACGCGCCGGCCGAGGCGCAGGAGCACGCCTCGGCCGGGTAGCGCGCTCATCGGCCGGCGCGGGCCTGCCGGAGCTGATCGGGCTGCCATCTGCCGATGCGCAGGCACGAGGGCGATGAACCGCCTACGGTGATCCTCCTGCTGCTCGGCTCGCCCGGCAGGGCCGCCCACGGGTCGGCGCCGACGGGGCATTCGGGGATGTAGTCGGGGAAGTCGCTGCTCATGACGTCGAGCGCGAGGCGGTGCCCGGAGCGCAACCGGTAGGCGATGCTCTGCAAGTCCACCACGACCTCCTCCTCGTCCGCAGGGACCTCCAGGTGCACTTGGCCCTTGGCGATGAGGAACGCGCCGCCGTCCGGCGCCACGTCCAGCAAGCGCGTGTGGATGTTCGCGCCGGCAGGGGCTGTGAGCTGCAGCAGCAGCGTCACGGTGCCGACCAGGTCGAGATCCTGGGGGGAGACGGGGCCGGTGAAGCGAAGGACGTCCGCGCGCTCCCCGATCGAACTCAGGTCCGATCGGTCGAACAGGGCGGCGAAGGGGTTCATCCCCGTCGAAGGCACCAGGTCGGACGGGTCGTGCGTCCACTCCAGTACGCCCGCCTCCGTCGGCGCCTCGGCGGCCAGGGAGGAAGACGCCGTCAGGTGGTACACGAGGTCGGACGCCTGACGGGGCGGCCAGACGTCGCTCTCGCCCCACTCGCCGTGGCAGACCTCGTAGCGGACGCGCGGCAGCGACGCCAGGTCGCCCGACCGGCCGAGGACGGCGTCGAAGAACTCGATCCCGGGGTCGAGATAGCGAGGCAGCAGCCGCTCCAGAGCCGCAGCGTCGGCGGTGTGGTCGTCGTGCGGCGCGATCGGGGCGTCGCCCAGCCGGTAGTTCTCGTGGTCGACGGCCTCCACGCGCAGGTGGAGCCGGTCGGCCCAGCCCGGGTCCTGCGCCAAGGCGCGGACGTCGTGCCAGGACCACACGGCGCAGTTGTCGAACCAGCCGATCGTGTACAGGACCGGGATGGGCGGGCTCTCCAGCAGCGCCTTCACCGGGGGAGGGACGAACAGGGACTCCCCGGCGAACTCGCCGTCGAAGTTGGCCGAGCGCTTCCCGATCCCCTCGAAGAACTCCTCGAGCATCGCCCGCAGCGGGCGGCGGTCCCAGTCGGGCTCCCACTCGTACCGGCCGGCGTCCACGTAGTGGGAGGCGAAGTAGAACTTGCGGCTGGTCTGCTCGACGTCGCGGGTGCCGTCGCCGTGCTCCAGGGTCATCGACAGCTGCGACCCGGTGAGGCGCGGCGCGATCGCCCGCAGCGCGGGGTGGGCGCCGACCGCCCCGGCGATGGCGGTGTAGCCGTAGTAGGAGTCGCCCCACATGACGACGTCGCCGTCGCACCAGGGCTGCTCGGTGATCCACTGGATCGTGTCGCGGCCGTCGGCCGGTTCGTTGCGGGCGAACTCGGGCGCGCCCTGCGACCGGTACTTGCCGCGGACGTCCTGGACGACGACGTGGTAGCCCCGCGCCAGGAAGTAGCGGGCGATGGCGGGCATGAAGCAGTACTCGCCGTCCTTGTCGTAGGGCAGCCGCACCAGCACGACGGGGCCCGGCGGTTCGGCGAGGTAGAGGTCGGCGGCGAGGCGGGCCCCGTCCCGCATGGGGATCATGGCCTGCCGGGCGTCGGAGGGCGCGGCGGCCGGTCCGATCCGCTTGATGTTCAGCACGTGAGGTCTCCGTGGGTGAAAGGTCAGCGCGGGTCGAGCGCGCGGCGGTCCCGCGCCACCCGCTCCAGGTCCCAGTCCGGGGAGGGGATGGAGTCGAGCAGCAGGCGGGTGTAGGGGTGCTGCGGGGCGCGCAGGACGCGCTCGGTCTCACCGCGCTCGACGACGCGGCCGTGCCGCATCACGATGGCGGTGTCGGTGATGTAGCGGACGACCGCGAGGTCGTGGCCGACGAACACGTACGAGATGCCGGTCTCGCGGCGCAGTTCGTCCAGCAGGGTCAGGATCTGCGCCTGGATCGAGACGTCGAGCGCGGCGACGGCCTCGTCCAGCACCAGCACGCGCGGCGCCATGCCGAGCGCGCGGGCGATCGCGGCGCGCTGCCGCTGGCCGCCCGACAGGTCGCGCGGCAGCGCTTCGCCCACGCGGCTGCTCAGCCCGACCTGGTCCAGCAGCTCGGCGACGCGCGCCCGGTGCTCCTTGCGGGTGCCGGGCGCGTGCAGCCGCATCGGCTCGGCGATGGACCGGGCGATGCTCTGGCGCGGGTCGAAGGAGCCGTAGGGGTCCTGGAAGATCATCTGGAGCCGGCCCGCGCGCTGCCGCCGGGCGCGGCGCGAATCGCCCTCCAGGGCCCGCCCGGCGAGCGTGACGGTCCCCGAGGTCGGCTGCTCCAGCCCGGCCAGGATGCGGGCCGTGGTCGTCTTGCCCGAGCCCGACTCGCCGACGATGCCGAGCGAGCCGCCCGGCATCAGCTCGAAGCTCACGTCGTCGACGGCGGTGAAACCGCCGAACCGCTTCACCAGCGACTCGGCGCGCAGCACGGGGATGGTCATGGCGTCACCTGTTCCGGGCGCAGGCACGCGGCCGTCGAGGCCCCGTGCCGTCGGTGGGCGGGCACGGCCCCGGCGCACGCGTCGTCCGCGAGCGGGCAGCGGTCGCGGAACGAGCAGCCGGGCGGCGACTCGGCGAGCGCCAGCGGGCGCCCCCGGATCGCCTTGATCACGGCCCGGTCGCCGTGCACGGACGGGCTCGCCTCCAGCAGCGCCCGCGTGTAGGGGTGCGCGGGCGCGCCGAAGAGCGCGGAGCCGGCGGCCTCCTCCACGATGCGGCCCGCGTACATGACGTAGACGCGGTCGCAGATGGCGGCGGCGAGGTCCAGGTCGTGCGTCACGAAGAGCATGCCGGTGCCGTGGGCCCGCTGCATGTCCTTCAGCAGCCCGACCACCTCGGCCTGGGTGGTGACGTCCAGCGCGGTGGTGGGCTCGTCGGCGAGCAGCAGCTCCGGCTCGGTGGACAGCGCCCCGGCGATCATGACGCGCTGCAGCATGCCGCCGGAGAACTCGTGCGGGAACCGGCGCAGCGCGCCCAGCGGGTCGCGGATGCCGACCTGGCCGAGCAGGTCCAGCGCCTTCTCGCCGGCGGCGTGCGCGGACACGCCGCGGGCCCGCAGCCCCTCGGTGAGGTAGTCGCCGACGCGGCGCACCGGATTGATCGACGCCCGCGGGTCCTGAAAGATCATCGACACCCGGGTGCGCCGCAGGTCGCGCAGCTCCCGGCGCCCCGCGCCGAGCACGTCGACGCCGCCGGCCGTGACGGTCCCGGTGGTGCGGGCGCCGCGGGGCAGCATGCCGAGGGCGCTGCGCGCCGTCAGCGACTTGCCCGAGCCGGACTCGCCGACCAGGCCGACGGTCTCGCCCCGCCCGACCCGGACGGTGACGCCGGCCAGCAGCGGCACCGTGTCCGCGCCGGTGCCGATCGCCAGGCTCAGCCCCGTGATGCCGAGGGCGTCGCGGTGCGTGGCGGCCTCTGTCGTCTTCGCGAGCATCTTCACGCTCCCTCCCGCTTCCGGCCGATGGACCCGCCGAGGTGCTCGCCGAGCACGTTGACGCTCACCACGGTCAGCAGGACCGCCAGGCCGGGGATCAGCCCGCTCCACGGCGCGCCCTGCAGGATGGCGCTCTGCGCCTGGCTGATCATCGAGCCCCAGTCGGCGGCCGGCGGCCGCACCCCGAGCCCGAGGTAGGACAGCGCCGCCAGGTCCGTCAGCGCGTAGCCGAAGGCGAGGGCGCTCTGCGCGACGAGCATCGGCAGGATGTTGGGCAGCAGGTGGCGGACCGCCACCCACGGCTCGCCGAAGCCCATGACGCGGTAGCTCTCCATGTAGGGGCGCGCGCCCTCCTGCATCGCCGCGCTGCGCACGACCCGGCCGACGAACGGCGTGTAGCCGACGGCGAGGGCGCAGATGGGGGCGAGCAGCCCCGGCCCGGACACCGCCACGACGAGCATCGCCAGCAGCAGGCTCGGGAAGGAGAAGACGATGTCCATGCCGCGCGAGAGCACGGCGTCGACCCAGCCTCCCGCGCGGGCGGCGAGCAGGCCGAGCACGGTCCCGGCCGTCCCCGACAGCAGCACCACGCCGAGGGGTGCGATCAGCGAGAGCCGGGCGCCGTACATCAGCCGCGACAGCACGTCCCGGCCGGTGGAGTCGGTGCCGAGCAGGTGTCCCGCCGTTCCCGGCGGGGCCAGCGAGTCCAGCAGGCTCGTGGCGTCCGGGGACCGCGGGGCGAGCACGGGGGCGAGCAGCCCGGTGAGGGTGACGGCGAGCAGGAACGCGGCCGCGAGCACGAGGCCGAGCGGGCGGCGCCGCCGCCTCCTGGCGGATCGGGCCCGCAGCGCGGGGATCGTCAGCGTCATCGGCCGAGCCCCCCGACGGTCACGCGCGGGTCGATGAACGGCAGCGCCAGGTCCACCAGGGTGTTGACGGTGACGAACAGCAGGACCGCGATGAGCGCGATGCCCTGGACGACGGGGAAGTCCTGCCGCGACACCGAGCTGACCAGCAGCGAGCCGACACCGTCCAGGCCGAACGCGGTCTCCACGACGGCGGACCCGACGAACAGGCTCGCCACCAGCAGGCCGGCGACCGTCAGCAGCGGCCCGAGCGCGTTGCGCACCACGTGCCTGCGGATCACCGCGGCGCCGCCCGCCCCGCGGCTGCGCGCCACCTCCACGTGCTCGCGGCCGAGCTCCTCGGCGAACGCCGCGTTGCCGACCCGGGCGAGGACGCCGAAGGCGGCGATCGACATGGCGACCGCGGGCAGGGTCAGGTGCCACAGCCGGTCCGCGAAGCCGTCGCCGGCGCCGGTGGCGGGGAACCAGCCGAGACCGGCCGAGAACAGCGCGAGCAGCCCGATGGCCGCCACGAACGTCGGCGTCGCGGTGGTGACGGACGCCGCGACGGACGCCAGCCGGTCGACCAAGCCGCCCTTGACCGCCGACACCAGCGCGACCGCCGTGCCGAACCCGATCGCCAGCACCGCCGAGTAGGCGACCAGCAGGCCGGACACGCCGAGCCGGCCGGTGATGAGCGAGGTGACGCCGGTCTGGTAGTTGAACGAGGTGCCGAGGTCCAGGCGGAGCGCGTCGCCGATCCATCCCAGATATCCCTGCAGGAAGCCCTGGTCGAGGCCGTAGCGGTGGCGCACGGCCTCGATCTGCTCCGGGGTGAGGCGGCGGCCGGCGGTCAGCGCCAGCACCGGGTCCCCGGGGACCAGGCGCAGCGCGCCGTAGATGAGGATCGAGGCGGCCAGGACGGTGAGCACCGCGCCGAGGGCGCGCTTGCCGATCCAGGCCGCGAGGGTGCGCGCCGTCATCACTTGCCGCCGAGCGTGGTCGCCCAGGGCGTGTGCAGGTAGCTCTGCCGCGGGACGAGACCGGTCAGGCCGGGCCCGTGGTAGGCGTTGACGTACTGCGTCGCGATCGGGATGTTGACCAGGTCCTCGGCCATGATGGCCTGCGCCCTGGTCACCAGGCGGGCGCGGGCGGCCGGGTCGGCCGTGGAGATCGCCGTGTCGATGGCGGCGTCGTAGTCCTTGTTGCTGTAGCCGGAGAAGTTGTAGAAGTTCCCGGTCGTGAAGAACTGGTAGTACGTCAGCGGCTCGGGGAAGTCCAGGTAGCCGGAGGCCAGGAACAGGTCGGTGCCGGCCCGCGCCTGGGGCGAGGAGAACATCGCGCCGTACTGCTGGGCCGTGAGGGGCTTCAGCTCGATGTTCATGCCCGCCTGCTTGGCGGAGTCGGCGATCGCAGTGGCGATCCGGCTCTCTTCCTCGATGGCCGTGGTGTAGGTCAGGACGATCTTCTGCTTGGCCCGGGCGGACCCGGCGACCAGGGCCTTGGCCTTGGCCAGGTCCTGCGACGGCTCGGGCAGCTTGTCGTACTCGGCCCGGTAGACGTCCTTGGCGTACCCCCAGGCCGCCGGCGGTACGAGCGCCCGCAGCGGCTGCGCCGAGCCCTGGTAGACCGACCTGATGATCCCCTTGTAGTCGATCAGGGACCGCAGGGCCTGCCGGGCGGCCGGGTCGCCGAGCGCGCCCTTCTGGTTCAGCACCGACAGGAAGGTGGGGCCGAGGCTCTGCCCGAACAGCATGCGCCCCTTGCCGGCCAGCTGCTTGTGGGCGGCGCGCGGGACGGCGAACTCGCCGTCCACGTCGCCGCTGTTCAGCGCGGCGGTCTGCGCGGACGGGTCGGAGACGAACGTGAACTTCACGTTCTTGACCTTGGGCCTGGCGGGGGTGTTCCACCAGCCGTCGTTGCGGGTGAGGGTGATGTCCTTGCCCTGCGTCCAGCCGGCGAGCTTGTAGGGGCCGGTGCACACCACGCCGCGCCCGGCGGCCCCGAAGCCCTTGCCGGCGGCTTCGGCGGCGGCCTTCTGCACGACGTGGAAGGCGGGCATGGCGAAGAAGTTGGGGACGATGACGTCCGGCTTCTTCAGCCTGATGGTGATCTCGTCGCGGCCGGTGATCCGGATGTCGCGCAGGTTCGCCGCCCAGGCGATGAAGGGCGAGCCGAGCCTGGGGTCGAGGACGCGCTGGACGCTGTAGACGACGTCCTCGGCGGTGACCGGCCTGCCGTCCCAGAACCTCACGCCCTGGCGCAGGTGGATCACGTGGGTGAGCGGGCCGCGCTGCTCGGCGGAGGTGGCGAGCGCGGGCACGCGCTCATAGTTCGGGCCGAAGGTGAACAGGCCCTCGCACATGTTGGACTCGACGGTGCTGATGGACTCGATGGCCGCCTGGGCCGGGTCCAGCGTCGGCGGCTCACCCGGCGGCAGGTTCCAGGTGAGGGTGTCGACGTCCTTGGCCGGCGCCGGGACGGACGTGGTGAGTGCCGGGGCGGCCGCCTGCGTCGCGGCGGTGCCGCCGCTGGTACAGGCGGCGAGGACGCCGGGGCCGGCGAGGACCGCGGCGAGCGCGGTCAGACGGGGACGGGACATGAGCGGACCCTTCGAGACGGGCGGGCCGGAACGGGACGGGCCGCCGGAGGCCGGGGGAGAGACGGGCCCGGTCCGGCGCGGGGTGGCGCGCGGGGCGCTGCGGGAAACGGGGTGACCGGCCTGCGCGGCTGCGCGGTGCGGTCGGGCGGGCCCTTGAGATCCGGGCCGTGGCGCCTAGCGTGCTCGGCGGTCCATTGATTGTCAATACTGCAAAACAAAAAATGAACACCGTGGGGCAAGGCGTGCCGAGATGGGGAATGGGAATGCGTTTCTGCAGGTCAACGACGTAATATCGCTCACGTCGGTTGATCGTGGGATACCGTGGGCCGGACCTGGATCGTCAGGGTTGAAAAACTATGCGTCCACGAAGGAGGCCCGATGGGACGGCCGAGCCTCGCCGTCGAGCGGCGGCGGCAGATCCTGGAGGCGGCCGCCCGGTCGGTGGCCCGGTACGGCCTGGCCGGGAGCACCCAGGAGCGGATCGCGGCCGTGGCCGGCATGAGCCGCTCGCATGTCCGGCACTACGCCGGCAACCGCGACGAGCTCATCGACGCGCTGTGGGAACACGTCATCACGCCGTACTTCGAGGAGATGCACGCCGCCCTCGCCGACCGTGCGCCGCACGAGCGGCTGCCCGCGCTGGTGGACTACCTGTTCGGGCCGCGGATGGCGCGCAACGAGGACGACCTGGTCATCGAGGCGCTCATCGGCGGGGCGATGCACGACGTCCGGCTGCGCGGCCGGATCTACGACAGCTACGCCCGGCTGGAGGGTCAGATCGCCAGGACGATCCGCGAGGCCGCCCCCGGCTGCGGGCCGGCGGAGAGCCTGCAGCTCGCCTACGCCCTCATCGCGATGGCGTTCGGCCACTCCACCCTGGCGTCGCTGCCGTTCCCGGCGGCGCGCCACGCGGGCATGAAGGCCCTCGCCCTGCAGATGATCGCGGGGCTGGGGGAGGGGCGGGCCGCGCCGGACGGTCCGGTCCATGGGGGACACCTCTCCGCTAGGACCGCTGAGGAGCGGTCAGCAGGCCGATGAGCCGTTCGACGAGCGGGAGGACCCGCTCGGTCGTCCAGTGCCCGGGGTCTTCGAGGCTGGAGATGTAGAAGCCGCGGAGCAGCAGGTGCAGCACGTCGGAGGCGAAGGCCGCGTCGGGTGCGCCGGCGTCGCGGGCGGCGCCGGCCAGCCAGTCGCGGCTCTGCCGCGAGTCCTCCTTGAGGACCTCGAGCGCCTCCGAGCCCGCCTCGGCGCGGCCGAGGATCTCCATGAAGAGCCGGCGCAGCACCCGGTCCTCCTCGGTGGTGGAGCACGCCCAGCGGGCGGCGACGGCCAGGCGCTCGGCGGCGGCGCTGCCCGCGACCGTCCCCTCCACCTCCTCCGCCCAGCCCTGGAAGGCGTGCTCCATGGCGTTGCGCAGTAAGGCCTCGCGGGTGGGCAGGTAGTTGGTGACCAGGGTCGTGGAGCCGCCGATCCGTTTGGCCACGGCCCGGATGGTCACCCCGTCGATGCCCTCCGCCGCCACGATCTTCAAGGTGGCGTCGGCGATGGTGGCGAGGCGCTGTGCGACGTCGATCTCAACCGGCATGAGGGCAGGTTAACCAGAGCGGGCCAGATGTACAACACCGTTGTACATCAGCGTTGCATCACGTACTCTCCTCGGCACCGCCGGCGCGAGCCGGACGCGCCCCCCACCTCGCCTAGGAGCAGGCCATGGAACTCTGGCAGATGCCCGCGACGCAGCTCGCGGCAGGAATCCGTACCCGGGAGATCTCCTCGGCCGAGGTCGTGGCGTCCTGCCTGGACCGGATCGAGGAGGTCAACCCCGGGCTGAACGCGCTGGTCGACGTCCGCCCCGAGGAGGCCCTGGCCGACGCGCGCCGGGCCGACGCGGCGGTCGCCGCCGGCGCCGAGCTCGGCCCGCTGCACGGCGTGCCGGTCTCCACCAAGATCAACACCCCGCAGCAGGGCCGGCTGATGACGCACGGGCTGGTGCCGCTGGCGGACGCGACGGCCGCGCGGGACGACGCCTGCGTCGGCGCCCTGCGCGAGGCGGGCGCCGTCTTCGTCGGCCGCAGCAACGTCCCGGCGTTCTCGGTGCGCTGGTTCTCCGGCAACGACGCGCACGGCCGGACCCTCAACCCGTGGAGCGCCGCGCACACCCCGGGCGGCTCCAGCGGCGGCGCGGCCAGCTCCCTGGCCGCCGGGATGACGCCGCTGGCGCAGGGCAACGACATCGGCGGCTCGATCCGCTACCCCGCCGCCTGCTGCGGCGTGGTCGGCATCCGCCCGACGGTCGGCCTCGTGTCCAATTGGACCGCTCCCGAGGACAGCCCGATAGAGGGACCCCTCACCTTCCAGGCCTGGGCGGTGCAGGGGCCGCTGGCCAGGAACGTGGCCGACGCGCGCCTCGCCCTGCGCGCGATGGCGCGCGCCGACCTGCGCGACCCGTTCGGCGTCCCCGCGCTGCCCGAGCCGGCGCCGCGGGCGCGCCCGATCCGGGTCGGGGTCGTGCGCGACGTCGGCATCGCCACGTCGCACCCGGCCGTCGACGGCGCCGTGGACACCGCCGCGCAGTGGCTGGCCGACGCCGGCTACGAGGTGGAGGAGCTGGAGCTTCCGCTGCTCGCCGAGGCGGCCCGGCTGTGGTCGCTGCTGCTGTTCGAGGACATGCGGCCCGGCCTGCCCGGCATGCTCGGCATGGGCGACGAGGCGCTGCGCGTCCACCTGGGGTACGCCTACGAGTACGCCGCGCAGATCTGGGGCAAGGAGCCCGGCATCGACGCCTACATCCAGGGCTGGGCGCGCCGGGCCACGCTGATCACCCGGCTGCAGGAGCTGCTCGGCCGCGACCGGATCCTGCTGACGCCGGTGTCGGCCGAGCCGCCCTTCGAGCAGGACGCCGACATCCTCGACCCCGAGCGCGGGCGCGGCATCGTCGCGGCGCAGTGGCCGATGACGTCGCTGCCGGTCCTCGGCTTCCCCGGCGTCTCGGTGCCGGCGGCGCTGGCGGACGGGCTGCCGATCGGCGTCCAGCTCATCGGCGGCCGGTTCGCCGAGGACGTCATCCTGGACGCCGCCCAGGCGATCGAGGACCGGGCGCCCGCTTTCACCCCGGTCGTCTCCGGCTGAGGCGAGGCCGGGCGGCGCGGCGCCGCCCGGCCCCCGCTCAGCCGTTCGGCAGGCCGAGGGCGCGCGCGATGAGCATCCGCTGCACCTCCGAGGTGCCCTCGCCCACCTCCAGGATCTTGGCGTCGCGGTAGAAGCGGCCGACCGCGTACTCGTTCATGAAGCCGTAGCCGCCGAAGATCTGGGTGGCGTCGCGGGCGTTGTCCATGGCGGCGTTGGAGGCGACCAGCTTGGCGATCGCCGCCTCCTTCTTGAACGGCTCGCCCGCCAGCAGCTTCGCGGCGGCGGCGTAGTAGGCCAGGCGGGCGGTGTGCGCGCGGACCTCCATGTCGGCGACCTTGAACTGGATGGCCTGGTAGCGGCCGATCTCCTTGCCGAACGCGGCGCGCTCGCGGACGTAACGCAGGCACTCGTCCACGCAGCCCTGCGCGAGGCCGACCGACAGCGCCGCGATCGCGATGCGGCCCTCGTCCAGGATGCGCAGGAACTGGGCGTAGCCGCGGCCGCGCTCGCCGACCAGGTTCTCGGCCGGGACGCGCACGTCGTCGAAGGACAGCTCGTGGGTGTCGGACGCCGACCAGCCGACCTTGGAGTACTTCTTGCCGACGGTGAAGCCCGGCGTGCCGTTCGGGACGATGATCGTGGAGATCTCCCGCTCGCCGCTGTAGGCGGTGACCGTCACGAAGGAGGTGATGTCGGTGCCGGAGTTGGTGATGAACGACTTCGAGCCGTTGATCACCCAGTGGTCGCCATCCAGGCGGGCCGTGGTGCGCATGCCGCCGGGCACGTCCGAGCCGCCGCCGGGCTCGGTGAGGCCGAACGCCGCCAGCCTCTCGCCCGACAGCAGCGACGGCAGCAGCCGCGCCTTCTGCTCCTCGGTGCCGAACCGGTAGATCGGCATCGCGCCGAGCGAGACGCCGGCCTCCAGCGTGACGGCGACCGAGGAGTCGACCCGGGCCAGCTCCTCCAGCGCCAGGCAGAGGGCGAAGTAGTCGCCGCCCATGCCGCCGTGCTCCTCGGGGAACGGCAGGCCGAACAGCCCCATCTTGCCCATCGCGGCGACGATCTCGTACGGGAACTCGCCGCGCTCGTACAGGTCGCCGATCACCGGCGCGACGCTCTCACGGGCGAACCGCTCGACCGTGCTCCGCAGCTCTTCCTGCTCGTCGGTGAGCGTGAAGTCGATCATCATTACTCCTGTTCATGGTCGCGCCGTTGGCGCTCCGGTTCGCCGGCGTCCTTCGCGCGGCCTTCCCTCGTCGCTCTGGTCGCTGCGCTCCCGGCGCTCCTCAGTCCAGGCCGCGCGCGCCGGCTCACGGGGGTGCGAGCGCCTGGACGACGCGGGAGGGGCTCGGCCGGCCCAGCCGCCCGGCCATCCACTGACTGGTGGCGGCGAGTTTGGCGAGGTCCACGCCGGTGTCGATGCCGAGTCCGTTCAGCATCCAGACCAGGTCCTCGGTGGCGAGGTTGCCGGTCGCCGACTCGGCGTAGGGGCAGCCGCCGAGGCCGCCCGCCGACGCGTCGACGGTGGTGACGCCCGCGCGCAGCGCCGCCAGGGTGTTGGCGAGCGCCTGCCCGTAGGTGTCGTGGAAGTGCACCGCGAGCCGGTCGGTGCCGATCCCGGCCGCGACGTGCGCCTCGATCAGCGCGGTCACCTGGCCCGGGGTG
This sequence comes from Actinomadura macrotermitis, assembly GCF_009604375.1. Taxonomy (GTDB): domain Bacteria; phylum Actinomycetota; class Actinomycetes; order Streptosporangiales; family Streptosporangiaceae; genus Spirillospora; species Spirillospora macrotermitis. The sequence goes on along the minus strand of NZ_WEGH01000006.1, from coordinate 256,420 downwards.
CCGACGCCGATGGTGTCGCCGAGGCTGAGCTGGGAGCAGCCGAGGTCCATCAGGCGGGACGAGACCGACACCACCTGCTCGATCGGGACGTCGCCCTCCCATGGGTCGCCGCACACCATCGACACGTACGCGCGCACCCAGAGGCCTTCTGCGCGTGCGCGGGCGACGACCGGCTCGAACATCGCGATGGACTCGTCGACGGTCCGGTTCAGGTTGCGCCGGGCGAACGTCTCGGTGGCGCTGCCGAAGATGGCGATCTCGGTGACGCCGTTGGCGAGCGCCCGGTCCAGCCCGCGCTCGTTCGGCACCAGCACCGGGCGCGGCGCTCCGCCGGACGGCGGCAGCGCGGCGAGCAGGTCCTCGGCGTCGGCGAGCTGGGGCACCCACTTGGGGTGCACGAAGCTCGTCGTCTCGATGGTGCGCAGGCCCGCGCCCGCGAGCCGGGCGACGAACTCGGCCTTGACCTCGACCGGGACGACGGCCTTCTCGTTCTGCAGGCCGTCGCGCGGCCCCACCTCGTAGATCGTCACCCGCTCGGGCAGGCCGGGCAGCGGTACCTCCATCACGCCTCCTCGATCACGGCGAGCACGGCGTCCAGGGCGACCTGGGCGCCGGCGCGGACCGGCAGCCGCGCCACGACGCCCGCGACGGGCGCGGTGACGGTGTGCTCCATCTTCATCGCCTCGACGACGACGAGCGGCTGCCCCTCGTCGACCTTGTCGCCTTCGGCGGCCTTCACGGCCAGGACCGTTCCGGGCATCGGGCTGCGCAGCACCCCGTCGCCGGTGGCGGCGGTGCCGCCCTGCTCGTCGGCCCGGACGTGCTCGGTGAGGGCCCACGTGGCGCCGTCGCGGCCAAGCCAGAGGGTGTCGCCGTCGCGCGCGCGGGCGTAGGCGAGAGTGCGGCCGCCGTAGGTGAGGGTGTCGCCGTCCAGGGCGGCGGCGACGGGTTCGGCGTCGCCGACCTGCACCAGTGCGTCGTGCGCCCGGCCCTGAACGCGGACCTCGACCGGGTCGCCGCCGGACGGGGTGATGATCCACGGCGTCCAGGCGGGCGCGCCGGGCCGCCAGCCGTCGGGGATCGCCCACGGGTCGGGGTCGCCGGTCTCCAGCGCCCGCATGCGCTCGAGCGCGGCGGCGGCGAGCGCCTGCGGCGGGACGGCGGCGCCGGCCGTCAGCTCCTCCAGGGAGCGTTCGACCAGGCCGGTGTCGAGCCGGCCCGCGGCCACCTCGGGATGCTTCAGCAGGGCGCGCAGGAACGCCACGTTCGTCGGCACGCCGAGCAGCGTGTACTCGGCGAGCGCGCGGTCCATGCGGTGCAGCGCCTCGGCGCGGTCGGCGCCCCACACGATGACCTTGGCGAGCATCGGGTCGTAGGAGCCGCCGACCTCGGTGCCGGTCTCCAGGCCCGAGTCCACCCGCACGTGCGCGCCGTGCGGCTCGGTCAGGGCGAGCACGCGCCCGCCGGTCGGCAGGAAGCCGCGCGCCGGGTCCTCGGCGTAGACGCGGACCTCGACGGCGTGGCCCTGGAAGCCGACCGCCTCCTGCGTGAACGGCAGCGGCTCGCCTCCCGCCACCCGCAGCTGCAGTTCGACCAGGTCCAGTTCGGGCCGGATCGCCATCTCGGTGACGGGGTGCTCCACCTGGAGACGGGTGTTCATCTCCATGAAGAAGTACTCGCCGGGCCGGTCGGCCGAGACGATGTACTCGACCGTCCCGGCGCCGACGTAGCCGACGGCCCGCGCCGCCGCCACCGCGCTCGCGCCCATGCGCTCGCGGGTCGCGGCGTCCAGCAGCGGCGACGGCGCCTCCTCGACGATCTTCTGGTGCCGGCGCTGCAGGCTGCACTCGCGCTCGCCGAGGTGCACCGCGTTGCCGTGCGCGTCGGCGAAGACCTGGATCTCGATGTGCCGGGGGTTCTCCACGAACCGCTCGGCGAGCAGGGTGTCGTCGCCGAACGAGCTGCGGGCCTCGCGGCGGGCCGACGCGATCGCCTCGGGCAGGTCGGCGGCGTCGCGGACCAGGCGCATGCCCTTGCCGCCGCCGCCGGCCGACGGCTTCAGCAGCACCGGCAGCCCCACCTCCAGGGCGGCGGCGGTCAGCTCCTCGTCGGACAGGCCGGGCTCGTCGCGGCCCGGCACGACCGGGACCCCGGCGGCGGCGACGGTCTGCTTGGCGCGGATCTTGTCGCCCATCGCCTCGATCGCCCCGGCGGGCGGGCCGATGAACACCACGCCGGCGTCCGCGCAGGCGCGGGCGAACGCGGTGTTCTCGGCCAGGAACCCGTAGCCGGGGTGCACCGCCTGCGCGCCGGTGACGCGGGCGGCCTCGATCACCGCGTCGATGTCGAGGTAGGACGGGACGCGCACCGCCTCGTCGGCCTCGCGGACATGGCGTGCGCCCGCATCCGCGTCGCTGTACACGGCCACCGACCGGACGCCGAGCCGGCGCAGCGTGCGGAACACGCGGACCGCGATCTCGCCTCGGTTGGCGACTAGGACGCTTTCGAACATCTCCACCCTCACATCCGGAAGACGCCGTAGCCGACCGGCTCCAGCGGTGCGTTCGCGGCGACCGACAGGCCGAGGCCCAGCACGCGCCGGGTGTCGCGCGGGTCGATCACGCCGTCGTCCCACAGGCGCGCCGTCGAGTAGTACGGGTTGCCCTGCGCCTCGTACTGCTCGCGGATCGGCGCCTTGAACTCCTCCTCGGCCTCCGCGCTCCACTCGTCGCCGAGCTGGTCGCGGCGGACGGTGGCCAGCACGCTGGCGGCCTGCTCGCCGCCCATCACCGAGATCCGCGCGTTCGGCCACATCCACAGGAAACGCGGCGAATAGGCGCGGCCGCACATGGCGTAGTTGCCGGCGCCGAACGAGCCGCCGATGACGACGGTGAACTTCGGCACCCGCGCGCAGGACACGGCGGTGACCATCTTGGCGCCGTGCTTGGCGATGCCGCCCGCCTCGTACTCGCGGCCGACCATGAACCCGGTGATGTTCTGCAGGAACACCAGCGGCACCGAGCGGCGGTCGCACAGCTCGATGAAGTGCGCGCCCTTCTGCGCCGACTCGCCGAACAGGATGCCGTTGTTGGCGACGATCCCGACCGGGTGGCCGTGGATGCGGGCGAAGCCGGTGACCAGCGTCGCGCCGTACTCCTTCTTGAACTCCTGGAAGCGGCTGCCGTCCACGATCCGCGCGATGACCTCGCGCACGTCGTAGGGGGTGCGCGGGTCGGGCGGGACGACCCCGTACAGCTCGGCCGGGTCCACCGCGGGCTCCTGCGGCGGCGCGGTCTCCCAGGGGCGCGGCTCGCGCGGGCCGAGGGTGCCGACGATGTCGCGGACGACGCGCAGCGCGTGCGCGTCGTTCTCGGCCAGGTGGTCGGTGACGCCGGAGGTGCGCGAGTGCAGCTCGCCGCCGCCGAGCTCCTCGGCCGTGACGACCTCGCCGGTCGCGGCCTTCACCAGCGGCGGGCCGCCGAGGAAGATGGTGCCCTGGCCGCGCACGATGACGGCCTCGTCGCTCATCGCCGGGACGTAGGCGCCGCCCGCGGTGCACGAGCCGAGCACGGCGGCGATCTGCGGGATGCCGCGCGCCGACATGGTGGCCTGGTTGTAGAAGATGCGGCCGAAGTGCTCGCGGTCGGGGAACACCTCGTCCTGCTTCGGCAGGAACGCGCCGCCGGAGTCGACCAGGTACACGCACGGCAGCCGGTTGTGCAGCGCCACCTCCTGCGCGCGCAGGTGCTTCTTCACCGTCACCGGGTAGTAGGTGCCGCCCTTGACGGTGGCGTCGTTGGCCACGATCACGCACTCGCGGCCGGCGACCCGGCCGACGCCGGTGATGATCCCCGCGCCGGGCGCCTCGTCGCCGTACATGCCGGTGGCCGCGAGCGGCGACAGCTCCAGGAACGGCGAGCCCGGGTCGAGCAGGGTGTCCACCCGGTCGCGGGGCAGCAGCTTGCCGCGCGCCACGTGCCGCTCGCGGGACCGCTCGGGCCCGCCGCGCCCGGCCCGGTCGACGCGGTCGCGCAGCTCGGCCGCGAGGGCCTCGTTGTGCGCGGTGTTCTGCTTGAACGCCTCGCTCGCGGGGTCGGCGCGGGTGCCCAGCTCAGGTCCGGTCATGGTCCCTTCCCTGTTAACGGTCGTTAACAACGCGATGTTAACCATCATTAACATCGGCCGTCTACACTTCGGGCATGACCGATGTGGCCAGCGTGTCCCCGAGGCGGGCCGAGATCCTCGGCGCCGCCGCCGAGCTGTTCGCCCGCCGCGGCTTCCACGGCGTGTCGATCGGCGACCTCGGCCGGGCCGTCGGCCTCACCGGTCCCGCCCTCTACCGGCATTTCCGCGGCAAGGAGGCGGTACTCGCCGAAATGCTGCTGGACATCAGCGAGCGGCTGCGCGACGACGGCGCCCGCCGCGCCGCCGCGGCCGACCCCGAGGCGGCCCTGGACGCCCTGCTGCGCGGGCACATCGCGTTCGCGCTGGACAACCCGGCGCTGATCACCGTGCACGAGCGCGAGCTGGACAACGTGCCCGAGCCGCAGCGCCACCGCATCCGCAGCATCCAGCGCGCGTACGTGGAGGAGTGGGTGCGGGTGCTGCGCCGGCTGCGCCCGGACGGCCCCGGCGAGCGCACCCGTGCGGCCGTGCACGCCTGCTTCGGGCTGCTGAACTCCACCCCCCACAGCGCCGCCGGGCTGGACCGGGCGGAGATGGCGGAACTGCTGCACGCGATGGCGCGGGCCGCCCTGGCCGCCTAACAGGACGCGGTACGGCCGTCCAGGGAGCTGCGCACCGCCTTGGCGAACGTCGCGGCGTCCGGGCCGGGGCCGTCCAGCATCTTGCGGACGCAGTCACGGAACGTGGCGGTGAACGTGGTGTAGTACGGCGTCTCGGGGCGGGGCTGCGCCTGCGCGAGGGCGCGCACGAGGGTCTGCCCGAACTCGGTGAGCTGGTCCTGGCGCGGCAGGTCGCCGTCGCCGCGCGCGGGCGTCTGCCCCGTCAGCTGCGCGCAGGTCCGCGCCGTGACGTCGCCGGGGGCGTGCCGCGCCGGCGACAGGCCGAGCGCCGAGTAGCGGGCGGGCGCGAACCCGCCGCAGGAGAACAGCATCCGCTGCGCGTCGGTGCCGGTCAGGAACGCGATCAGGTCGCGGGCGGGGCCGGGGTTCGGCGAGCGCGCCGCCACCGCGAGGTTCTGGCCGCCGAGGACGGTGCGGCCGGGCGGCGCCGCCGCGGCGAACAGCAGCCGGTCGCCGCCGCGCATCCGCGGCTCGGTGGCGAGCGCGGAGTAGGCGTAGGGCCAGTTGCGCATGAGCTGCGCGCCTCCCGCGAACGCCTCGATCGCGGCCTGCTCGTCGCGCTGCCGCGCGTCGCGCAGCGGCCCGCGGACCTGCTCGGCCAGCCGCTGCAGCGCCGGGTGGACGACACGGCGCAGCTCCTGCTCGGACGGCTCGCGGTCGCCGGTGAGCAGGTCGGTGCCGCCCTCGTTCCACACCGTCTCCAGCGCGTTGACCGTCAGGCCCTCGCCGGCCAGATGGGTGACGAACCCGCCCGCCAGCAGCGCGCCCCAGGTGGGCGGGGGCGTCACGCCGTCGCGGTAGTACAGCAGCCCGACATCGAGGTTGAACGGGACCGCGTACCGGACGCCGTGGCGCTCGCCGGTGCGCAGGGCCGCGGGAAAGAAGTCGGCGAGGTCGCCGAGGCCGGTCAGCGGCCGCAGGTATCCGGCGTCGGCGAACTGCGCGGTCCAGATGTTGTCCATGATCAGCACGTCGTAGCCGCAGCCGCCCGACTCCAGCACCGCCTTCAGCTGGCTGTGCTGCAGGTCGGTCGAGGGCGACACCTCCACCATCGTCGCGTGCGGGTGCGGCCGCCCCCGCGCGTCGCGGGTGGTGTTCCACTGCTTGATCAGGGCGCGGCGCTGATTGTTCAGGCTGACGTCGTCACCGCCCGCGACGACCAGGTCGTCGCGGTGGCAGTCGGCGGCCATCGCGGAGTAGTCCGCGTGGGACTGGAACCGCATCCACAAAGCGACGAGCAGCACCGCGAGCGCGCTTGCGGCAAAGCAGAACCAGGACGTGCGGCCCCGGTACCAGCGCACCGCCATCACCGTCCTCCCCGCAGTCCCGCCAGCAGCTGCGCCGCCTGCTCCTGCTCGGGCGCGCCGGTCAGCGCGACGCAGGACCGCTCGCCGCGCCGGGCCAGCGCGGCGGCGATCCGCCGGGCCGGCCCGGCACCGCAGCCCGCCGGGCCGGCGACCACGACCGTCAGGCGCAGGTCGGGGTGCTTGTTGCGGAACGCCCCGGCCAGACGCGCGGCCCGCTCGTCCAGGTCTGGATTGGTGGCGGGCACCTGCCCGTCGGTGAGCAGGACCAGGTGGCGGCGGCCGGCCGGCGGGTCGGCGTCCTCGATCGCGTCGGCGAGCGAACGATCGGAGCCGCCGGACGTGAGCGCCTGCAGGCGGCCGGTCACCAGCGCCTTCTGATCCGGCCTGGCGCTGTCGTCGGGCACGTTGCCGAACGCCGCGCGATCGTGCGGGGGAGCGGCACTGGAGAAGGTCCGCAACTCGATCCGGTCGTTGGCCTGGAGTTGGGCGACGAGGCTCTGCAGGAACGAGGTCCCGCGTGCCAGGCGGCTGCCGCCGCCCTCGGCCGACCCGCCCATCGACCCCGACAGGTCCAGCAGCAGCGACACCGACACCTTCGGCCGGGCCTCGCTGATGCGGTCCAGGGCGCCCTGCACGTCGATGGGCGTGGCGAGCTTCACCTGGTAGGGCAGGACATGCTCGCCGACGAGCCGCTGCAGCCCGGCCAGCCGCTGCTCGCCGGAGTCGTCCTGAAGGGGGAACTCGCCGTGGTCGTCGCGCAGGCCCTGTGCGGTCAGCGGGTGGCGGACCAGCCAGTCCCGCAGGTCGCGGACGGCCGCGTCGCGCGCCGCAGTGTCCTGCCCGCGCCACTTGACCTGCACGAACGGGTGGTCGAGCGTCGGCAGGCCGGGGGCGTAGTAGGGGTAGAGGCGCCACTTGGCCGACACGAACGAGTCGGGGGAGGCGGGCCCGCAGCGGTCGCCGAGGGGCCGCCCCATGTCGTAGTCGTAGAGGGCCTGCTCGGGCACGAGCACCGTGACGTCCTCCGGCGGGTCCAGGCCCCGCGCGGCCTGCTCGCGGAACCGGCAGAGCAGCGACACCGCGTCGGGCGCGACCAGGTCGCCGGGGCTCGCCGCGCGCTCGTCGGCGGCGGGCGGGGTGGCCGGGTCGGCGTCGTAGAGCGCCGGGGTGGCCAGCAGTGCCGGGGTGGAGGTCTCGGGCACCGGCCGGGCGATGCCGCGCCGCCGCCCGGCGTCGCGGGCGATCCGGTCGAGCAGTTCCTTGATGCTCGGTGCCAGCAGCGGCGCGTTGGTGTCGGTCACGTTCCGGTGCGCGCGCGGGAACAGCGCGAGGACCATGGGGGAGGTGCCGAGCGACGGGCCGCGCACGAACCGCAGGTCACCGCCGGGCGCGGCTTGGTTGCGGCTTTTGGGGACGAAGTCGTACTCCGACCCGGCGGCGGGGACCCACACGTCGGGCTGTGGCCCGTACAGGCGTCGGCTGTCGGCCGACTCGCCGCGCTTCCACAGGCCGGTGAACCCGTCGTAGACCGGGACCGGTCCGGCCTCGGGCACGACGTCCACCGTGTAGCGGCGGCAGCCGTGGCGCCGGCGGCCGTCGACGAACGCGGCGGCGGCGTCGCGCAGCGGGGTGAGCATCTCCGGGCCGGTGAGCACCCGCAGCCCGAGCGGCTGACCGCACGGACGGCCGGCGTCGCGCAGCCCGAGCACGCCGAGCACCGCGAGCAGGACGGCCGTCATCGCCGCCGCGCCGAGCAGCGTCCACACCGCGGCCGAGCCGGCCCAGCGCAGCGCCGCCACCGCGCGCTCCAGGAGCCGGCGCGCTAATTCGGGCTGGAAGTAGAACAGGGCGCCGGTGAGCGCGGCGAGCACCACGAGCGCGCCCGCGACGTTCAGCCACAGCGTGCCGCGGAACACCGTCAGGGCCAGGCCGATCACCACGCTGGAGCACACGTCGAGGATCAGCACCTGCATCAGCCTGCGGAGCCAGACCTCCCCGGGAGGCGGGGACTGCTGCTCTCCGCTGCTGCCAGGTGCGCTCATCTCTAGGGCCCCTAACGCCGTGTCGCCACTGACCTCGGCCCCCCGGGCGTGATCTCCACTATACGAAGCGGAGACCCGCCGGACAGTGCCGTTTCACGAAAGCGGCCCCTTGACGCGGCGGCGGTGCACGGTTCCCATGGGGCGAGATCCACCTCGCAAGGAGCCGCATATGGGCGTCCAGGGAGTCAGCTTCTACGAGATCGCGGCCGGTGACCCGGACCGCCCGGCGGTCCTCGGCGGCGCCGCGCCGGTCACCTACGGGGAGTTGCACGCCGAGGTCAACCGGCTGTCGCACACGCTGCGCGGACTCGGGCTGCGGCCCGGCGACACGGTCGCCACCGTGCTCGGCAACCGGCCCGAGTTCCTCACCGTGCTGCTGGCGGCGATGCAGAGCGGCCTGTACATCGTCCCGGTCAGCCGCCACCTGACGACACCCGAGATCGGCTACATCCTGGCCGACAGCGGCGCCCGCGTCGTGGTCACCGAACGCGCCTGCGCGCAGGCGGCGGCGGAGGCCGCAGGGGAGTCCGGCGCCGTCCTGCTGGACGTGGACGAGGGCCTCGGCGATGGGGACCCGGCGCCCCCGGCCGACCGCCGGATGGGCTCGGTCATGCTCTACACCTCGGGGACGACGGGCCGCCCGAAGGGCGTGCGGCGGCCGCTGCTGGACATCCCGCCCGAGATGCTGTTCAGCATCATGCGCCAGTCCCTCGCCCGGCATCTGGGGACCGAACCGGGCGACGACGTGCACCTGGCCGTCGGCCCGCTCTACCACTCGGCGCCGTGCGTGCACACGATGATGGCGCTGTCCCTCGGCCACGCGGTCGTGGTCGCGCCGCGGTTCGAGCCCGAAGGCGCCCTGGAGCTGATCGAGCGGCACCGCGTCACCAACGCCTTCATGGTCCCGACGATGTTCCACCGCCTGCTCGCGCTGCCGGAGGAGGTGCGGGCCCGCCACGACGTGTCGTCGCTGCGGCAGGTCTTCCACAGCGCCGCGCCCGTCCCGGTCGAGACCAAGCAGCGGATGATGGAGTGGTGGGGGCCGGTCCTGTACGAGTACTACGGCTCCACCGAGAGCGGCGTGGTCGTGCTGGCCCGCCCGCACGAGTGGCTGGCGCGGCCGGGCACGGTCGGCCGCGCCGTCGAGGGCGTCGAGATCAAGATCCTGGACCCGGAGGGGCGGGAGCTGCCGCCCGGCGAGACCGGCCAGATCTACGCGCGCGGGCATTCCGGGTTCGAGTACCACCGCGACCCGGCCAAGACCGCCGCGGCCATGCGCGGCGACCTGTACACCCCCGGCGACCTCGGCCACCTGGACGAGGACGGCTGGCTCTACATGAGCGACCGGCGCACCGACCTCATCATCTCCGGCGGCGTCAACGTCTACCCGGCCGAGATCGAGGCCGTGCTGCTCCAGCACCCGGCGGTCGCCGACGCCGTCGTCATCGGCGTGCCCGACGCCGAGTGGGGGCAGCGGCCGGTCGCGCTCGTCGAGCCCGCGCCGGGCGCGGCGCCCGGCCCGGAGCTGGCCGCCGGGCTGCTCGCGCACTGCGAGCCGAGGCTGGCGCGGCTGAAGCACCCGCGCCGCATCGAGTTCCGGGAGCAGCTGCCGCGCACCCCCGCGGGCAAGCTGAGCCGCAGCCGGGTCAGGGACGCCTATCTGAACGGGACGACCTGAGGAGCGTCGAACGCGTCCGGAGCGTCGTGCGTACTACGGCGCATGATGGACCAGATGCAGGCGCGGCTGTGCGAGTGCGAGCAGCGGAACCGGGCCCTGGTGCGCCTGGTGGGCGAGCTGCGCGCCGCCGTCGCCGCGCTGACCGCCGAACGCGACGTCGCCCGCGCCGAGGCCGATCGCGCGCGGCGCCTGGCGAACGCCCTGATCCGCCCGGTTCCAGCCGACGCCGACCGTCCGCTTTCCGACCCCGAACCGCCGACCGGCGTGCACTCCCTGTCCGGCCTCCCCGCCCACTGGATGAACGAAGGAAGATGAGGGGGCGTGCTACAGCAGCGGTCCTCTTGAGTTGAGGACATCGGTGTAGTCGTTGGCGCCGGCGAGGACGGCTGTATGCACGGCGCGGGCGATGCGGGCGCCCCAGTGGGAGCGAGGCCCCGCGAACGGCTCGGCCTCCCCGCGCGTAGGGGCGGTGATGCAGATGGCGTCGGACGCCGTCCCGGTGCAGGGGTAGCCGGCCTCCAGCAGCGCCTGCGTTTTGGCCTCGGTCGCGGTGATGACCGCGTTGACCAGCGCCGCGTCGGCCAGGGGGACCGGCACCGCGACCACGATGTTGATGGTGCCGGGTTCGTAGGAGCCGTCCAGCCGCATGGGCGCCAGTTCCGGATCGGCGGTCCCCTCGGGCGCGGCGGCCCAGGTAGGGACCCGCAGGCCGACGGTCGCGCAGACCTGGACCTGCCCGTCGGCGGCCTGGACGGTGCGGTCCACCGACGCGGCGGTCATCATGGCGACGCCCGGCCCGTCCAGCCCGAGCGACGCCGCCATCTCGGCCAGGTGGTCGAGCGGGTCCATCCGCGCGTAGCCGCCGGGGACCTGGGCGTTCAGCACCCACCCCGCCGGGCCGATGCCGCCGCCGAGCATCGCCGAGGAGATCGCCCGCGTGCCGGGCGGCAGCCGCAGGACGGTCGTGGCGAGGCGGGCGCCGTCCTCCTCGCGCCAGTGCTTCTGCGGTTTCACGGGCGCTCCAGGGAGAGGACCGGGCGGCCGCCGGGGCCGGGCGTCACCGACACGGTGGCCTCGAAGTGCTCGGCGACCGTGTCGCGGGTCAGCACCTCGGCGGGCGTGCCCGCCGCCGCGACCCGGCCGCCCGCCAGCAGCACGAGCGCGTCGGCGTACTGCCCGGCGAGCGTCAGGTCGTGGATGGTGGTGACGACGGTCAGCCCGTCGGCGAGCCGCAGCGCGTCGATCAGCTCCATCACCTGCTGCTGGTGGCCGATGTCGAGCGCGGTGGTCGGCTCGTCCAGCAGCAGCACGGGCGTCTGCTGGGCGAGCGCGCGGGCGAGCACGACGCGCTGCCGCTCGCCGCCGGACAGGTGGTCCAGCGGCCGGGCGGCGAACCCGGTGAGGTCGAGCCGCGCCAGGACGTCGCGGACGACGGCCCGGTCGGCGGACCCCTCCCGCCCGAGATGGGGGATGTAGGGGGAGCGGCCGAGCAGGGTGTAGTCGAAGACCGTCATCCCGGCCGGCAGGTTCGGGCTCTGCGGCGCGTAGGCGACCAGCCGGGCGCGCTCGCGCGGCTTGAGAGACCGCAGGTCGGCGCCCGCCACCGAGATCGCGCCGTCGCCGCGGCGCAGCCCGAGGACCGCCCGCAGCAGCGTGGACTTGCCCGCGCCGTTCGGGCCGATCACCGCCGTCCACGAGCCGGCCGGCACCGACAGCGAGACGCCGCGCAGAACGGGACGGCCGTCCAGCGCGACGTCCAGGCCGCGCACCTCGACCGTCACGGCTCCACCTGCCTGCGGGTGGCGCGGAGCACCACCACGAAGAACGGGCCGCCGACGAACGCCGTCACCACGCCGAGCGGCAGCTCGCCGGGGGAGACGACGGTGCGCGCGGCGAGGTCGGCAAGCACCAGGAACGCCGCGCCGCCGAGCAGCGACAGCGGCAGCACCACCCGGTAGGAGCCGCCCGCCAGGCGGCGCACCACGTGCGGGACCACGATCCCGACGAACCCGATGAGGCCGCTCACCGCCACCGCGCACGCGGTCGCCAGCGACGCGGCGAGCAGCACCGCGAACCGCACCCGCGCCGCCGACAGGCCGAGCGCGGCGGCCTCCTCGTCGCCGACCGCGAGCACGTCCAGCAGCCGCCCGTGCGTGAGCAGCACCAGCGTGGACACCAGCGCGTAGGGGGCGACCATGGCCAGCTGCCGCCAGTCGGCCGAGCCGACGCCGCCGAGGATCCAGGCGTAGATCCGCTGCAGCTCCTGGATCCTCAGCTGCTGCAGCAGCGTCTGCACCGAGGCCAGGAAGCTGGAGACCGCGACGCCGGCCAGCACCAGCGTCGCCGCGCCCGACCCGCCGCCGCGCCCGGCGACGTTGCCGAGGGCGTAGGCGAGGAGGACGCCGCCGATCGCGCCCGCGAACGCCGCGAGCGGCACCCCGTACAGCGGGTCGCCGGGCCCGAAGACGATCACCAGGGTCGCGCCGACCCCGGCCCCGGCGGCCGCGCCGAGCAGGTAGGGGTCGGCCAGCGGGTTGCGGAACACGCCCTGGTAGCCGGCGCCGGCGACGGCGAGCATCCCGCCGACCAGCGCGCCGGTCAGCACCCGCGGCAGCCGCAGCTCGAACAGCACGTTCTGCTGGACGGGCGACAGGCCCGAGTCCAGATGCACGAACGGGACCGCGCCCACCAGCGCCTTCAGCACGCCGGTGACGGGCAGCCCGGCCGCGCCGGTCAGCAGCCCGGCGGCCAGCGCCGCAGCCAGCAGGAGCAGCGCCGCCGCGAGCGGCCCCGGGCGCAGCCGGGCCTGCCGCCCGGCGGACGTGCCGGTCCTCATCAGGCGGCGGCCGTGGCCTTCTGCACGGCGTCGCCGATGGTCTTGACCAGCTCGGGCATGCGCGGGCCCCAGCGCGAGGCGATGTCGTCGTCCAGGCCGACGACCTGCTGCTTCTTCACCGCCGTCAGGTCCTGCCAGCCGGGGCGCTTGGCGACGGTGGCGGGGGTCTGCGAGCAGCACTTGGTGTCGCCGAGGAAGACCAGGTCGGGGTTCGCCTTCAGCAGGCCCTCGGCGGACATCTGCGGGTAGCCCGAGCCGGACTTGTCGGCGGCGTCGGCGACGTTGCGCAGCGCGAACAGGCCGTAGATCTGGCCGATGAAGGTCTTGGACGTCACCGTGCTGAGGTGGTCGTCCAGCTCGTGGAAGTAGCTGAACCGCTTGCCGGCCGGGGGCTGCGGGACGCCGGCGACGATCTGCTGGATCTTGCCGCGCATGTCGGCGGTGACCTTCTCGGCCTCCGCGGCGTGCCCGGTCGCCTTGCCGAGGTCCAGGATCTCGTCGTAGGCCTCGTCCATGGTGGCGGCGGCGGGCTCCAGCAGGACCGGGACCTTGACCTTCTCCAGCGCCTTGACGATCCCGTCGCTGTCGTTGGAGAGCACGACCAGGTCGGGGTTGTACTTGGTGATCGCCTCGACGTTCGGCTTGAAGCCCGACAGCTTGGTCTTGGGCGCGTTCGCCGGGTAGGTGGAGTACTCGTCGGCGGCGACGACCTGGGCGCCCGCGCCGATCGCGAACAGCGACTCGGTGTGGGTCGGCGCGAGCGACACGATGCGCTTCGGCGCCGCCGGGACCGTCACCGCCCCGTTGGCCGCCTGGACGGTGACCGCCTTGCCCGCGCCCTCGCTCTTGCCGTCGTCCGAGCCGCCGCAGCCGGCCGCCAGCGTCAGGATGCCGGCGGCTGCGGCCGCGCCGAGTGCGCGCAGGGGTCTCACAAAAGCCTCCAAGGGCAGGCCGGGAAGGCAGGGACCCGCAGCATGACGGACCGGCCTTCCACGAGGTCGAGGGTCGTCGGCGCGGTCGGAGGCGGCCTGGCTAGCCCTCGTTACGGGGCATCACAGTTGCGGGACAGCGCCGGGATCGCACCGGGCTTCGCTCCGTAACGCGCGTGAAGTGCCACGTTATCAGCCTTGTTGGGGCTTTCTTGGGCCGGGTCAGACCAGCGTTTTGAGGAACGCGCGGGTGCGCTCGGCGTCCTCGCCGGTGGCGAACTCCCCGGCGACGAACTCGGTGACGCCCGCCTGCTCCAGCTCCCGCACGCGCGCCCCGACCTCGTCCTCGCCGCCGATGATCGCCAGGTCGGCCGGGCCCTCGGCGCCCTCGCGGTCCATCATCGCCCGGTAGGACGGCAGCGTCCCGTACACCTCGAACACCTTGGCCGCGCGCTCGCGGGCCCGCCCGGGGTCGCCGGTGACGCAGACCGGCAGCACGCACACGATGCGCGGCGCGGGCCGCCCGGCCGCCTCGGCCGCCGCCGTGATCGTCGGCGCGATGTGCTCGCGCACGGTGGCCGGGCCGGTCATCCACAGCACGGTGCCGTCCGCGCGCTCGGCGGCCAGCCGCAGCATCTTCGGGCCGAGCGCGGCGAGCAGCACCGGCACCCGGCCCTCGTTTGGCACCGTCAGGCCGATGTTGCCGCTCAGGGTCTCGCCCTTGAACGACGCCGCCTCGCCGTTCAGCAGCGGCAGCAGCACCGACAGGTACTCCTTCATGTGCCGCAGCGGGCGGCCGTAGTCGTACCCGTACATGTCCTCGATGACGACCTTGTGGGACAGGCCGATGCCGAGCGTGAGGCGGTTCCCGCCGAGCGCGAGGGCCGTCGTGCGCGCCTGCTGGGCGAGCGCGGCCGGATGCCGGGGATAGGTCGGCACGACGGAGGTGCCGACCTCGATGCCGGGCACCTGGCTGCCGGCCACGGCGAGCGCGGTCAGCGCGTCCACGCCGAAGATGTTGGACAGCCACGCCGAGGCGAAGCCGTCGTCGGCCGCGCGGCGCAGGTCGCCGGTCATCTTGGCCAGCGCGTCCGCGCCGCTTCGCTCGCTGAGGGAAACTCCGATACGCACGATGATCCTCCCGGTCGGCTACTCCAGCCGATCTTTACACAGGCTCTGATCAGGGCTTTTGGACGGGGTCGCTTCCGGCGCGCTCGCGGGCCTCCTGGAAGAACCCCTGCACGGCCGTGGCGTCCGCCAGCTCCCGGATCGGCCGCACCGCCCCGAACGGCGCGTTCCAGAACTCCCCGGAGCGCGCCTTCCACGGGCCCGCGTACGCGTACGGCTCGTTCAGGTAGCCGTCCCCCAGGGAGACGCCGTAGTTCACCTCGTCCACGGTGATGCCCAGGTCGAAGTGCTCGGGCCACAGGACGGGCTCCGAAGCGGGCGCGAAACCCGTCAGAGCCGCCTGCCCGATGGCGAGGCACTCGGCGAGATGGCGGGCGGCGCCGGAGTCCACCTCCAGCCGGTCGTCGAGCCCGGCGCCGCTGCCCTCCTTGTAGAGATCTTTGGGCGCGCCCGGGTCCACCTGGAAGGCGGCGGCCAGTTCCCGGCAGGTCGTTCCGTTGAGGGGGACGCGGCCGTCGCCCACCAGTTCGCCGTCCTCCACCCTCAGCTCGGGCGCGGCGACGGTGGCGAAACCGCCGGGCGTCACCGTCAGGCGGATCGACCCGTTGTCGCGGTGCTGCGGGCCCGCCATGACCAGCTCCGCAACCGCGTGCAGGGCCTTGCGCGTCGTGGCCAGGGTCGCTTGGTCGGTCATGGCCGGAACTCCTCGGTCGCACCAATGGGTGATCATGAACGTACCCGGTAAAGAGGCGGATCGACCGGGCGGAAACGGACGCGCATGAGCGATCGTGGAAGGGTGACGACAGCGGAACCGCTCACGCTCTACACCGCGGACGGCGTCCGGATCGACGCCGGGCACCTGCCCGGCGAGCGCAGCCTGTGCTTCGTCCTCGCGCACGGCTTCACCTGCACCTGGCGGCAGGACATGGTGCGGCGCGTCGCCGACGGGCTGAACCGGCACGGCGGCGTCATCGCGATGGACCTGCGCGGGCACGGCCGGTCCTCGGGCCGCTCCACGGTCGGCGACCGCGAGGTGCTCGACGTCGCGGCGGCGGTCGCCGCCGCCCGCCGGCGCGGCTACGCGCGGGTCGCGGTGGCCGGGTTCTCCCTGGGCGGCGCGGTGGTGGTGCGGCACGCGGCGCTGCACGGCGGCGTGGACGCGGTCGTCGCGGTCAGCGCGCCCGCCCGCTGGTACTACCGGGGGACGGTGCCGATGCGGCGCGTCCACTGGGCGATCGAACGCCGTTCGGGGCGGCTGGCCGTCCGGCTCGCGCGGGGGACGCGGGTCGCGGCACGCGGCTGGGACCCCGTCCCCGAGGCGCCGCACGAGGTCGCCGGGCGCATCGCGCCGGTGCCGCTGCTGATCGTGCACGGCGACGCCGACGCGTTCCTGCCGCTCGACCACGCCGAGCAGCTGTACGCGGCGGCGGGGGAGCCGCGCGAGCTGTGGATCGAGCCCGCCTTCGGGCACGCCGAGGTCTCCGCGACCGCCGAGCTCATCGACCGGATAGGAGCATGGGCGGCGGCGCGGGCGTAGCCGCCCGCCGCTCGGTCCGCTGCTCCGCCCGCCGGACGGCCGGGCCCATCGCGCAGCCCGCCGCCAGGAACACCGCGCCGAGCAGCAGCCAGCCGGGCACGCCCCAGCCGACGACCAGGGTGGTCAGCAGCGCCGGCCCGACCATCCGGGCGACCGGCACGCCCATCCCGTAGAACCCCTGGTACTGGCCCTGCCGGTGCGGCGGCGCGAGCGCGAAGCCGATCTCCCAGGAGCCGGCGCCCAGCATCATCTCCGCCACCACCTGCAGCGCCGCGCCGGTGAGCAGGACCAGCGCCGCGAGCCACGGCGAGTCCGCGGCGGCCGACAGCGCGAACACCGCGCAGGCGGGCAGCATGACCGCGCCGGCCCGGCGCACCGAGCGGGCCGCCGAGCGCAGGTCCCGCACGCCCCGCGCGACCCGGACCTGGAACAGCACGACGCCGACGGTGTTGGCCACCAGCAGCGCCGACACCAGCCAGCGCGGCGCGTCGGTGCGCTGCACGATCCACAGCGGCAGCACCAGGCTGAGCAGCGGCATGTACAGCAGCATGATCATGTTGAGCAGGGTGACCAGCGCGTACGGGCGGTCCCGCAGCACGGCCAGGGCGCGGCCCCGCTCGCCTTCGGCGGGCACGGGCGCGGGCGGGACGGCGGGCAGCCGGGTCAGCAGCAGTGCCGCGGCGACGAAACCCGCCGCGTCCAGGGCGAACACCGTCAGATAGGCGCCCTCGGTGTCGGCGCTGAGGGCCAGGCCGCCGATCGCCGCGCCGACCGCGATGCCCGCGTTCGTCACCGACTGCAGGCGGGCCCGCACCGCGGTCCGGCGCTCCGGCGCGACCAGGCCCGCCAGCAGCGCCTGGCGCGCGGCGCCGAGCCCGGACTGGAAGCTCGCGTACAGGCACGCGGCCAGCACGAACGGGACGAAGGACCGCACGACGAGGAACGAGCCGACCGCCGCCGCCGTGGCGAGCGCCAGCAGGACCGACACGCCCCGGCTGCCGCGCCGGTCGGCCAGGTGCCCGAGGGGGATCCCCGCCACGGCGCCGACGCCCCAGGCCAGGGTGAGGCCGGCGCCGATCTGCGCGGGGGACAGGCCGACGACGCGGGCGAAGTACAGGGCCGAGCACACGTAGAAGGCGCCGTCGCCGACGGAACCGGCCAGATGCGCGGTGGCGAGACGGCGCGCGGGGGAGCGCAGGAGGTTCACAAGAAGATCATCCCTGCTGACTTGGCCCGGCGTAAGGTCCAATGAGCAGCGAAATGATTGGGCCAAGTTGGACTTCCACATCACCCTCGACGGGCGCGGTGACCTGGCCGCCCAGGTCTACCGCCAGTTCCTGGAGGCCATCCTCGACGGGCGGCTCCGCCAGGGGGAACGCCTGCCGCCGACGCGCGAGCTGGCCCGGTCCCTGGGCATCTCCCGCAACACCGTCGGCACGGCCTACGAACGGCTGACCTCCGAAGGGCTCGTCGCGGGCCGCGCCGGGGCGGGCACGTTCGTCAGCGCCGGCGTGCGCCCCCGCCCGCGCCGGGCCCCCTCGGGCGGCGGGCGGCCCCGCCTGTTCTGGCGGGACATGCCCGAGCCCGAGCCGTACCCGGAAGGGTTCGCCTACGACTTCCGGACCGGCACGCCCGACGTCCACCTGTTCCCCCTGCGGACATGGCGGCGCCTGCTCGCCCGCGAACTGCGGCCGTCGGCGCTCACCGGCTACGGCACGCCCGAGGGGCATCCCGCCCTGCGCGCGGCGATCGCCCGCTACTTCGGGACCTCGCGCTCGGTCCGCGCGGACGCGGCCGACGTCCTGGTCACCCAGGGCGCCCAGCAGGCCCTCGACCTCATCGGCCGGGTCCTGGTGGAGCCGGGCGCCCGCGTCGCGGTGGAGGACCCCGGCTACCCGCCGGCCCGCGACCTGCTGCGCTCTCTCGGGGCGCGGGTGGCCGACGTCCCGGTCGACGGCGAGGGCCTGCGGGTGGACGCGCTGCCCGGCGACGCGCGCCTGGTGTACGTGACGCCCTCGCACCAGTTCCCGCTCGGCACGCCCATGTCGCCGGCGCGCCGCACCGCCCTGCTGGAGTGGGCGCGGCGGCACGACGCGATGATCGTCGAGGACGACTACGACAGCGAGTTCCGCTACGGCGGCCGCCCGCTCCAGCCGCTGCAGAGCCTGGACCGCGACGGGCGCGTCATCTACGTCGGGTCCTTCTCCAAGACCCTGCTCCCGGCGCTGCGGACGGGCTTCCTCGTTGCGCCGGCGTCGCTGCGCCCGGCCCTGCGCGCGGCCAAGCGGCTGACGGACTGGCACGGCGACCCGATCACCCAGGCGGCCCTCGCCCGGTTCATCGACGAGGGCCTGCTGGCCCGGCACATCCGCCGGGCGGGCCGCGAGTACGCGGCCCGCCGCGCCCAGATCATCGCGGCGCTGGACGCCCACCCGGGGACGGCCCGGGTGCCGTCCGCCGCCGGCCTGCACCTCTGCGTGGAAGGAGCGGGACTGGACGCCCTGGTCGCCCCGGCCGCCGAGGCGGGCATCGCGGTCGAATCCCTGGCCCGCTACTGCACGGCCGCCCGCCGGGAGGGCCTGGTGATCGGCTTCGGGGCGGTCTCCGCCGACCGCGCCGCCGCGGGCGCGCGGCGCCTCCTCGGCATGATCGACGATCGGTTATCCACAATCTCGCCGCCTGCTTCCGATCGGCACCCCCGGCCCGCGAGCATCGAGGCATGGAGCAGGAACCCATCACCTGGAAGCGGGCCGGCGACGGCCTGATCATCCCCATCGCCCCGGGCGTCCGGCACAGCGGGGAGCCGTCCCTGACCGCCCGCGCCGAGGCCATCGGCCGCCTGCCGGCCCCCGGCGCCGTGGTCGTCCGCCGCACGGCGGCCTGGCTCTGGGGGCTGGACGTCCTGCCACCGGGGGCGAACCAGGCGGAGTGGCCGGTCGACCTGCAGCCCGCCGGCCTCCTGCCCGCCGACCATACGGTGGAGAGATCGGGCGTCCGGGTGACCACCCTCACCCGGACGGCCCTCGACTGCGCCCGCTGGCTGCCGCGCCTGGAGGCCGTCGCGGCACTGGACCAGTTCCTGCACCGGGGCGTTCCGCTGCCGGCCCTGCGCGCCATGGCCCGCGCCCCGACCGGCTACCCGGGCAACACCAAGCTCGGCGAGGTCTTCCGCGCCGCCGACCCGCGCGCCGAATCGCCGGGCGAGAGCTGGACCCGCACCCTGGTCATCGACGCGGGGCTCCCGCGCCCGCGGGCCCAGATCCCGGTGATGGGCCCCCGCGGCGAACCCCTCTACATCGACCTCGGCTACGAGCGCTTCCAGGTCGGCCTCGAATACGACGGTGAACGCCACCACACCGGCGCCCGGGCCCGCGCCTACGACCAGGCCCGCCGCCGCTGGCTCGGAAAGGAGATGGGATGGGACATCATCCCGGTCACCAAGGATTTCCTCTCGTCCCCCGCGCCCTACCTGGAGGCGCTCCTGACGGCCCTGCTGCACCGTGGCTGGAACCCCGCCGAGGAGACCATGGACCGCATAGCGACCCGCCTGGCCCGTCTCCGCCGCCGCCGACACCACCGCCACCGCTGATCCCAGGCCGCCGCTGCACCTGCGAAGGCCGGTGGGGGCGAGCCGCAGTGCCACCGCGCGGAGCTCGCGGCCTATGGGACGCGGTCATGGCCCGCTACCCGCCCAACCCCACGACGGCAGCCACACCGTGGCCGAGGCCAACTCCTACGTCCAGGCCGGCCCTTCGGGGTTCCGAGCCGGCGGGGGCCGATCCTGGAGGACGGGATCCCGGTGGCAGCCCGACGGCATCCCGCCGCGCCCGGTCGCCGGGATCACCACTCGCAGCATCGCCCGCCATCTGGACATCTGCGATAAGACGGTCCGGAACCATATCCACGCCGTCTTCGGCAAGCTCGACGTCCACAGCCGGACCGAGGCCGCGCTCGTGGCCGTGCAGAACAGGCCCCTGCGCCCGTGACGGCCCGCCAGACGCGGACGCCCCGGGCCCGGCGGTACGGCGTGGTCCATTAAGGGAGGCGGTGGACCCGGCCTTCCTTCATCACGAAGCCGACCTCGCCGAGCACCTCGATGTCGCCGAAAGGGTCGCCAGGGACGGCGACCAGGTCGGCGACGGCTCCCTCGCGGACGCGCCCGAGGTCGGCGCGGCCCAGCAGGTCGGCGGCGACCGAGGTGGCCGCGCGCAGTGTCCGGGCCGGGGTGACGCCCCAGCGCGTCATGGCGGGGAACTCCCGCCAGCTGTCGGCATGGGCGAACATCCCGGCATCGGTGCCGAACGCCAGCGTGAGGTCGCTGTGGCCGATGCGGCGCAGCCCCGCGCGCAGCGCGTCGGCGTTGCCGGCGACCAGCTCACGGGTGCCGGGCGGCTTGTCCTCCCAGAAGGCGTCGTCGTCGAGGGACTCCAGGTGCAGGTGGCCCACGTAGAAGGTGGGCACGAGTGGCCGGCCGCCCTTAGCGATCAGAGCGAGGCCCTCGTCGGAGCACAGCTGGGCGTGCTCGATCGTGGTCACGCCCGCGCGCAGGGCACGGCGCACGCCCTCGTCGGTGAAGGCGTGCGCGGCGGTGGGCAGGCCGCGGTCACGGGCCGCGCGGACGAGCGCGGCCATCTCGCGTTCGCTGTAACCGAGGTGGCCGGGCCGGTCGAGCCTGTTGATCATTCCGCCGGTGGCGGCGAACTTGATCCAGTCGGCGCCGTCGCGGGCCTGCGTCCGCACGGTCCGCTCGATCTCCTCCACGCCGTCGGCGAGCGCGCCGCTCTCGCAGGCGGAACCGGGGGAGGTGCCGTCGCCGTGGCCGCCGCGGGAGGAGATGATGCGCGGGGCGACGAACAGCCGGGGCCCCTGGAGGTGCCCGGCCGCCACCGCGTCCCGCACCGCCACCATGGCATGGCCCGGGCTCTGGGCGCCGAGGTCGCGGACGGTGGTGAAGCCGTGGTCGAGCAGCGTCCGCAGGACGGGCACCGCCGCCAGTGCCTCGTGCGCGGCCGACTGCGCCTTCGCCAGGTGCACGTGGCAGTCGATGAGGCCGGGCAGCAGCACCGCGTCCCCGAGGTCCACGACGTCCGCGCCGGCCGGGCGCCGCACCCGCCCGCCGACATCGCGGACACGGCCGTCCCGCACCAGCACTTCGCGCGGCCCGATGAGCCCGTCCGCCAGGCCGTCCCAGTAGCGCCCGGCCACGATCACGGTGTCCGCCACCGGCCCGCCCTCTCTTCCGGTCCCGCCGGCGCGCAGGCCGCGCTCACGCGGAGGACCGTTCGTCGAAGTCCCCCTTGGCCTGCTGCACCGCCGCCAGCACGCGTGGGAACCTGATGTAGGGCAGGCACCGGACGAACACCCCGATGATGTCCCCAGGCGCGACGCCGACGTTCTGCACCGAGCCGACGTTGGCCTTCATGGGCTCGACGCCGATGGCCGCCGGCCACACACGCTGCCGCTCGCGCATCGGCAGGTGCGTCCGGCTGCAGATGTCGCCGGACACGAACTCCAGCAGGAACCGGCCGAGGTCGGGCGCGGCCTCATCGAGCATCCGCTGCCCGCCGGCGCCGTTGACCCGCCGCATCGTGTCCAGGCTGCGCCGCCGGCGGTCGTCCGGGCCGTCCACCGGAGCTCCTTCGGCCTGGGCGCTCACGAGCCGGGGCCGATCACGTCGCGCGCCGCGAAGATCTCAGGGAACAGCGGCCTGCCGACCAGGTCCGCGAGGTAGGGGACGCCCTTGCCACCGGTGCCGGGTCGCTCGCCGATGATGCGGCGTACGGTCCGCGTGTGCTGGAAACGCCAGAGCTGGTGCCGTTCCTCCAGCTCCACCAGCCGCTCGGCCATCTCGTACTCCGCCCGGTGGTGGTCGCGGTCCTCGTAGATGCGCCGCAGCGCCGCCACGACGGTCTGGTCGGGCTCCTGGTCGCCGGAGAACAGGCGGCCCAGGCAGCTCTCGGGGACGGGGTGCCCCGCCCGCAGCAGGAAGCGCAGGAAATCGTCGTACAGGGTCGGCTCGTTCAGCGCGCGTTCGAGCAGCTCGCGCTGCGCCGACCGGCGGTAGTGCTCCAGGTACTCCGGACGCTTGTTGCCGAGCTTGAACTCCCACGCCCGCAGCTGGGCGGACTGGAACCCGCTGGTGTCGCCCAGAACGGGCCGGAACTCGGTGAAGGACTCGGGGGTGAGGGTGGCGATCACGCTCCACTGGCCGATCATCTGGGCCTGGACGGCGTAGACGCGCTCCAGCCCGCGGGCGGTGCCGATCAGATCGTCCTCGCGGAGCAGCGACTGCAGATGCGCCATCTCGTGCAGCAGCAGTTTGGTCCACAGCTCGGCGGTCTGGTGCTGGATGATGAAGAGCAGTTCGTCGTGGTGCGGCGGGTCGGCGAGCGGGTGCTGCGCGGTGAGGAGGCGGTCCAGGCCGAGGTAGCCCTCGTATGTCAGGTCCTCGTCCCCGTCACCGCGGCGTGAGCGCTTCAGCATGGACTGCTCCAGGGCAGGCGGGCGCGGCTCAGACGGCGCAGCGCGGACACGAGGGTGTCGCGTGGCGGCGCCAGGAACATCCGCACGAAGGGGAACGGATCGGGCGCGTCCCCGTCGCCGGCGCTCTGCAGGGTCATGGTGCCCGCTCCCGGCAGCACCCGGGGCTGGTCGAAGCACGCGCGCCGGTACCGGTCGACGCCGTCGGCGTGCTCCCGGTACGCGGGCGGGACGGGGAAGACCAGGTAGCCGGTGCAGTCTCCCGACCGGAGGGGATCGGCGGGATGGCCCAGTTCGCGCACGAGGAAGTCGGCGACCAGGGCCCGGTGCTCGGCGCAGGCCCGGCGGAGCCGCTCCAGATACCGCTCCGTCTCCTCGCTCCGCAGCCATCGCACCATGGCGTGTTGCAGCGGCACCGCGCAGTTGAACCGCTTGCCCAGCCGGCGGCCCGCCGGGCGCGGGAGCTCCTCCAGCGGGAGCCGCAGCACGGAGGCGGCCGCTGCCCCGGGGGCGGTCACTCCGCAGTAGGCATCGTCGATCAGGATGTTCGCGCCGGCGGGGCAGAGTTGGGACCCGTTCCCCGCGCGCAGCGGCCGATACCTGAACCGGAAACCCTGTCCGCTGAACACGCCGTGGTAGTCCCAGCCGGGCGCATGCATGATCACCATGGGGCGGTCCCGGGCGTTCCCCCGGACCGGTCACCCGAAGACGGACATGCTGGAGCGGGTTCCCGGGCAGGCGACGGCCACTTCGAAATCCGTGCCAGTGGTGCAGGTGCCGGGAATCCCGGCGCTCCAGAGGTGTAAGTGTGCAGGACACGTTGCAATGCGGGCAGCCCGTCTTGTGATAGGACATAGCCCTGGACGTGCGCGGGCGCCTTTTCGTGGGGCAGTCGGATCAGGCCGCCGGGGGCCTGTAACCGGGTTTTGCCCACCCTGAGGTAAATCGGTTCACTGTGGGGTGAGCCGGCCTTGAGATAAGCGTCGATCCATTCGGCGTCCTCGAAGCGGTGGCGGGTGCCCGCGTCCTTCGTCACCTCGGACGGGATCGACGACATTCTCGGCCTCCGCTCCTGCGGCCCGGGCTGCGGGGCTTTCCTTCCCGAAAGCATGCCGGGTCTAACGCGCCGCGCTTCCATAGGGAAAATCATTCATGCTTCCGCGAGCATCACGCGTCATTTCGGCATCGTCAGTCCCATCGTGCTTCTGGCGTATCGCCGCCTCGGCTCGGATAGGGAAGCGGAATGGAAGATTGGGAATGGCGGAAGGGGCCGGGTCCATGGACGATCCTGCCCGGTGGGGCCTCGCGGAGGCCGCCGGCGTCATGGGCTGGCCCGCTCTGAGCCTGCCGGCCGGCCTCACCGGTGATGGCCTGCCCGTCGGGTTGGAGCTGTGCAGCACACCGGGCTCCGACCAGCGCCTGCTCTCTCGGCAGGGGGTGCGAGGAACCGTGGGAACGGCCGCCGGAGCCCGGACCGCCTCCTGCCAGCCCCTTCCGCGAACGTGACCGCTACCCGTGACGGCCGGAGGAGCAGGTCAGGTTTGGGGCGGGCCGAAGATGTCGGGGCTTTCGCCCTCGGGGTCGAGGGAGACGAGGAGGGTGCGCAGGATTTCGCGCAGTTGCAGCACCTGATCCCTGCTGAGGGGGTCGAACAGGTGGGTGCGGACGGCCTCGACATGGTCCGGCGCGGCGGCCTCCAGGGCGGCGAAGCCCTCGTCGGTGAGCTCGGCGAGGGTGGTGCGGCGGTCGGCCGGGTGCTTGCCGCGGCGGACCCAGCCGGCCTCCTCCAGGCGGTTGACCGCGTGCGACAGGCGGCTGGGGGAGGAGCGCACCATCCGGGCCAGTTCGGTCATCGTCATGGTCCGGGCGGGGGACTCCGAGAGCATCGCCAAGATCATGTAGTAGGCGTGCGGCATGCCGGACTCCTGCTGGAGCCGGCGGTCGAGCTCCTCGTTCAGCAGGCGCGACGTCCACAGGAAGGCGCGCCAGGTCTGCTGCTCGTCGCTGTCCAGCCAGCGGGTGTCCTCCATGCCGGGAAGGGTACCGGTTTAACTTGAGCGTTCAAAACTTGATGATTCAATCACATGTGGTCTAGATTGATTGAGCGTTCAAGTTTTGGAGGATGACATGTCCCGGATGCCGGTGCTCTACCTCAGCCACGGCGCCCCGCCGCTGGCCGACGACGAGGTGTGGACGGACGAGCTGGCCCGCTGGTCGGCGGACCTGCCGCGCCCCTCGTCGATCCTCATGGTCTCCGCGCACTGGGAGGAGGCGCCCCTGGCCATCGGCGCGACCCGCCAGGTGCCGCTGGTGTACGACTTCTGGGGCTTCCCCGAGCACTACTACCGCGTGCGCTACGACGCGCCGGGTGCTCCCGCCCTGGCCGCCGAGGTGCGCGGCCTCGTTCCGGAGGTACGGCAGGACGCGGCGCGCGGCCTGGACCACGGCGCCTACGTCCCGCTGGTCGAGATGTACCCGGACGCCGACATCCCCGTACTGCAGATGTCGATGCCCACTTTGGAGTCGGAGCGGCTGTTCGAGCTGGGACGGCGCCTGGCACCGTTGCGCGACCAGGGCGTCCTCATCGTCGGCAGCGGTTTCACCACCCACAACCTGCGCGGGCTCGGCCCCGCCGCCGACGCCGCGCCGCCGTCCTGGTCGGCCGAGTTCGACGAGTGGGCCGACCGCGCGGTGACCGGCGGGGACGTGGACGCGTTGCTGAACTTCCGCGACGCGGCCCCGGCCGCGCACATCGCGCACCCGCGGACCGAGCACTTCGCGCCGCTGTTCATGGCCCTCGGCGCCGCCGGCGAGGGCGAGCGCCGTGCCGTCATCGACGGCTTCTGGCACGGCCTGGCCAAGCGCTCCTTCCAGTTCGACTGACCACTGCCAGGGGGTCAGGCGCGGCGGCGGAGGGTGCGGGCGGCCAGCAGGCCGACCGGGACGGGGGCCCAGAACGTGATCAGGCGGAACAGGACGACCGCCTGCAGCGCCGGTCCCGTCGCGATGCCGAGGACGGCCAGGGCGGCCACCAGGGCGGCCTCGGTGGAGCCGATCCCGCCGGGGGAGGGGATCGCGGCGCCCGCGGCGGCGCCGGCCAGGTAGGCCGCGATCAGGGTGAGGACGCCCGCCGAGGCGTGCGGCACCGCCCGGGCGCTGAGCGCGAACGCCAGGCCGAGGACGAGTGTGGTCGCGGCCGACGCGCCGAGCGTCACCGCCAGGTCGCGGGGCCGCCGGCACAGGTCGCGCAGCCCCGCCACGGCGCGGCCGACCGGCGCCGACCGGGCCGCGCGGCGGCCCCACAGCGCCGCCGCGGACAGGACGAGGGCCGCGCCGGCGAGCAGCGGCACCGGCGGCACGAGGCCGGCCGCGTGCGCGGCGTGCGCGCCCAGCGCGTCCAGCATGCGGTCGTCGCGGCCGGCGGCGAGCACGGCGATCAGCAGGAGCAGGTCCGCGGGCACGCCCGCGACCTGCATGACCGCGACGGCGACCGCCGCGCGGGGCAGCGGCAGCCCGCGGCACACCAGGTAGCGGGTGTTGACGGCGGCCGCGCCGAGCCCGCCGGGGGTGACGCGGTTCGCGGCGGCGGCGGTGAACTGCGCGAGCGTCGCCTCGGGCAGCGGGAGGGGGTGGCCGCTCGCGGCGCGCAGCGCGATCGCGGAGCACACGTAGTGCAGCACCGACAGTGCCGCGAGGGCGGGCAGGAACTCCCAGCGGACCGCGCCGGGCGAGGGCAGCGGCACGTAGGCCAGGAGCGCGGCGCCCAGGATCGCGGCGAGGACCGCCGGCACCCATCGGGTGCTCAGGCGGCGGGACGGGACGGTGCCCGTCAGGGGCACGTGCTCGGCGCCGGCGGCGATCGTCTCCACACCTCGGTTGTCGGCCACTCGCTTGAAGGCTATGCGACGCGCCGATTCAGCGCAGGCGAACGCTGGACGGCGGTCAGGCCGCCGGGCGGTACCGCCGTTCGCGGGTCTGCGCGCCGATGTAGCGGAGCATCCCGCTGAGCGCCCGCCGGTTCAGCCCGGACGGCAGCATCCGGTAGCCCTGCCGGTTGGCCAGCGCGAGGGCGGCGAACCGGGCCTGGTCGAGGGGACTCCAGGGGATGTCGAAGCGCTCCCGGACGATCGGCGGCAGGCAGCCGAAGGTGACCAGGCGCAGCGGGCGTTCGATGACCAGCCGGGAGGCGCGACCGGCCACCGCACCGCCGACGGGCAGCAGGGAGACGGTCTCGGAGCCGTGCCTGGCGATGTCCAGCGCACGCGCCGCGGCCGGCGTCAGTTCCAGTTCCTCGGCGCAGACATGCCAGAACCTGGACTGGAACGCCGCGTAGTCCGGCGGGACGGGCCGCATGCTGACGCCGTAGCGCGAGTACCAGGTGACCGTCTCGGCGTACAGGCGCTCGTTGTCCTCGGCCGTCAGCGTCTCGGAGTGGAACAGCTCGGCCGAGCGGAAGATCTCCCAGGTGAACGTGGCGTGCGCCCACCAGAACGTCTCGGGTGTGAGCGCGTGGTAGCGGCGGTCCCGCTCGTCCACGCCCCCGATGCCGCGGTGCAGGTCGCGGACGGCGCGGGCGCGGCGGTCGCCGTCGGGGGCGAGGACGGTCGCCCAGATCTGCGGGATGCTGCGGTGGATGCGGTCGAACGGCGCGTCGAAGAACGCCGAGTGCTGCGCGACCCCGGCGCCGATCCCCGGGTGCAGCAGCTGCATGAGCCCGGCCGCCGCGCCGGGCGCGAGCGAGCGCAGGTCGCCCGCGTACTTCCAGAGCAGGCAGCCGGGCTCGAGCGGGGCGGGCATCGCACCTCCGATAACCGTTCACTTACCAGAGTAGCGCTGCTGAGACATGAGTCAATATCTGTCTCATGACCCGCCCCGCGCCGGACTCAGGACGCTGGCTTGTAGACGGCCACCGCGCAGGCGCTGCCGAGGCCGATGTTGTGCTGGAGCGCGACGCGCGCGCCCTCCACCTGCCGTCCCCCTGCCTGCCCGCGCAGCTGCCAGGTCAGCTCGGCGCACTGCGCGATGCCGGTCGCGCCGAGCGGGTGCCCCTTGGAGATCAGCCCGCCGGAGGGGTTGACGACCCACTTCCCGCCGTAGGTGGTGGCCTGGTCGTCCACCAGCTTGTGGCCCTCGCCGACGCCGGCCATGCCGAGCGCCTCGTAGGTGATGAGCTCGTTGGCGCTGAAGCAGTCGTGCAGCTCGATGACGTCCACGTCGTCGATGGACACCTGCGCCTCCTCCATCGCGGCGCGGGCGGCGCGCTGGGAGCAGCCGAACCCGACGATCTGGATGGAGGAGTGGCCGGCGAAGCTGTCGGGAGTGTCGGTGGCGATGTGGTGCCCGGCGATCTCGACGGCCTGGCCCCACAGGTCGTGCTCGTCCAGGAACCGCTCGCTCACCACCAGGGCCGCCGCCGCGCCGTCGCTGGTGGGGGAGCACTGCAGCTTGGTCAGCGGATCGAAGATCATGGTGGCGTTCTTCACGTCGTCCAGCGAGTACTCCTGCTGGAACTGCGCGTAGGGGTTGTTCACGGAGTGCTTGTGGTTCTTCCACCCGATCCACGCGTAGTGGTCGGGGGTGGAGCCGTACTTCTCCATGTGCTCGCGGCCGGCGTTGCCGAACATCTGCGGCATCGGCGCCTTGTCCATCTCCCAGGGGCGGCCCTCGACCATCGAGTTCAGGTGGTGGTCGATGATGGTGACCTTGGACTTGCCGACGCCCGCGCCGAGCGAGCCCTTCTGCATCTTCTCCATGCCGAGCGCGAGCGCGCAGTCGGCGAGGCCGCCCCGGACGGCCTGCCGGGCCAGGAACAGCGCGCTGGACCCGGTCGCGCAGGCGTTGGCGACGGTCATCACCGGGATGCCGGTCATCCCCGTCTCGTACAGGGCGCGCTGCCCCATCGCGCCGTACATCGAGCCGGCGTAGGCCGTCTCGACCCTGTCGTAGCCGACGCCCGCGTCCGCCAGGGCCTTGCCGACGGCCTCCTTGGCCATGTCGGGGTACTCCCAGTCCCGGGAGCCGGGCTTCTCGAACTTGGTCATGCCCACGCCGACGACGAAAGTGCGGTTGGCCATCAGGCTCGCCTCCAGTGCCGAATACGGTTCGGCACCACGATAACCCGATGGCCAACCGAGCGCTCGCTTGGGTCAGCGGGCGAGCTCCTCCGCCAGGGCGGCGGCGAACCCGGTGACGTCCTCCTCGGAGGTGTCGAACGCGCACATCCAGCGGACCTCGCCGGTCCGCTCGTCCCACTCGTAGAACGCGTAGTGCTTGCGCAGCCGCTCCGCGACGTCCTTCGGGATGATCGCGAACACCGCGTTCGACTCGACCGGCCGGGTGATCCGCACGCCGGGCAGATCCCCGGCTGCGTCCGCCAGCCGCCGCGCCATCGCGTTGGAGTGCCGGGCGCCGCGCAGCCACAGGTCGCCCTCCAGCAGCGCGTTCAGTTGGGCCGACACGAACCGCATCTTGGAGGCCAGCTGCATGCTCTGCTTGCGCAGGTACTCCAGGCCGCGCACCGCGTCCGGGTTCAGCACGACGACGGCCTCGCCCATCATCAGGCCGTTCTTGGTGCCGCCGAACGCCAGCACGTCCACCCCGGCGTCGGTGGTGAACGCGCGCAGCGGGACGTCCAGCGCGGCGGCGGCGTTGGCCGCCCGCGCGCCGTCCATGTACAGCAGCATCCCGTGCTCGTGCCCGAGGTCCGCGAGCGCGGCGACCTCGGCCGGGGTGTAGACGGTGCCGCACTCGGTCGCCTGGCTGATCGCCACGATCCCCGGCTGGGACTGGTGCACGTCGCCGAACCGGATCAGCTGCGGCTCGACCAGCGCGGGCGTGAGCTTGCCGTCCGGAGCGGGCACCGGCAGCAGCTTCAGACCGGCGATCCGCTCGGGCGCGCCGCACTCGTCCACGTGGATGTGCGCACTGGCGCCGCAGACCACCGAACTCCACGGGGCGGCCATCGCGCGCAGCGCGACCACGTTGGCGCCGGTCCCGTTGAACACCGGGTAGGCGGCCGCCCGCTCGCCGAAGTGCCGCCGGACGATCTCGGCGAGGCGCGCGGTGTGCGCGTCGTCGCCGTAGGCGGGCTGATGGCCCGCGTTGGCGGCGGCGAGCGCGGAGAGGACCTCCGGGTGCACGCCGGCGTGGTTGTCGCTGGCGAATCCGCGCCGGGCGGGATCAGTGGTGTGCGAGGTCAAGCCGGGTTCCGTTCAGTTCCGCGGCGGGCCGGTCCCACAGGCCCGCGATCACTTCGGCGAGGTCGTCGACATGGGTGAACCCCGGGAAGGGGTGGTCCGGCCGCTCGGCCTGCATCGCGCCGGTCAGCAGCGCCTTGACGACCAGGACCACCGCCGCGGCGTCGGTGCCCGCGAAGGAGTCGGCGAGCGCGAGCGTCCACGCCTCGGACGCGGCCTTGGCGGTGGCGTAGGCGGCCGAGCCCTGCTCCGGGCGCTGCGCGCCCTGCTGGGACACGATCGCCACGCGCCCGCCCGCCTCGCGCAGCGGCCCGGCGAAGGCCAGGGTGGTGTGCTGCAGCGTGCGGATGAGGGTGTCGTGCAGGAACGCCCAGTCGGCCAGGTCGGTGCCGTCGAAGGTGCTGCCGCCGCGCCAGCCGCCGACCAGGTGGATCAGGCCGTCCACCCGGCCGTGCTCGGCACGGACCTGCTCGGCCAGGGCATGGACCGCCTCGGGGTCGAGCAGGTCGGCGGCGACGGCGGAGATCCGCGGGTCGTCCCAGTCGGCTCGGCGCCGGGCGACGGCGACGACCCGCGCGCCGCCCGCGGCGAGGCGGCGTGCCGCCGCCTGCCCGGCGGGGCCGTTGGCCCCCGCCACCACGACCACACGGTCGTCCAGAGTCTGCGTCATCCCCTCATTGTGCCGGTGCGGGCGCCCCCGGGACGCGCCCGGCCGGGGCGTGCGGGGCGAGCCGGCCGCGCAGCGCGTCGACGTCGTCGCCGAGCTGGGCCACGCTGGCCTGCAGCTCCCGCCAGAGCCCGGCGCGCTGCTCCATCTGCGCGAGCTTGCCGCGCAGCTCGGCGAGGCGCCGCTCGGCCATGTCCAGCCGCCCGGTGCTCTCGGCGCTCTCCTTGCCGGTGCGGATCAGGCCGGTCGCCAGGATCGCCAGATCGCGCTCGATGTCGTCCATCCGCTCGTCGACGCGGGGCAGCATCCGGTCGTTCAGCTGGGCGATCAGCGAGTCCAGTTCGGCGCGCAGGGCGCGCAGCCCCGCGTCCTGCCCCCGCACGGTCTCCTCCAGCCGCCGGATACGCTCGCCGTAGGCGGGCAGCACCCGTTCGAGCTCGGCCACGCGCTCGTGTTCCAGGCTCAGCCTGACCAGCAGCCCGATGCCGCCGCGCACCTGGCGCTCGGCCTCGGCTGCGACCCGGCGCACCAGACCCGAGAACACGGCCATGTTTCTCCTTTCGGAGGAGACGTGTGGAGATGTCCCTCCGAACTCTAGGCGAACACGGCCCTAACAAGTCATGTTCTTCGCATGTCGGGCACGGGAATCGTGGGCGCGCACACGCACAGCCCGTGCCGGGTGATCAGCCGGGCGCGGTCGGCGGTGTAGTCGGCCGCGGACGCCGCGGGCCGCACGCGTTTGCAGGTCAGGCACAGCATGCTGGTCTCTCCCCCTGGTCCGCCGGCCGTCCCGTGTGCCTTCCCCTCCCTGAGGCACACGGGACGGCGGCAGCCGAACCGTAGGCGCGCCGACGTTGCACGCACGTTGCGACCAGGCGAGCACGCACGGTGCCGAAGGCGCGGTATCGGAACCGAGGCCGACCGGTTGCGCCGAACCGGTTGCGACCCGGTTCGTTCGGACCGATGCTCAGTACGGCCGAGACGCGCGGGCGACGGGGGAGAGGGCCGATGACACAGGACCCGGCCGCTGCGGGCCGCCCGGTTCCGCTCCACACGGGGACGGAACCGCATCTGAGCCCCGAGCCACGGGATCTGATGGGGGCGCTCGCCGAGGAGCACGCCGCGGAGTTCGGCGGCGACGGTGCGGGCCCGTCCGTCCGGCCCGCCATCGCCGAGTCGTGGCGGCGCTCGCGCGACTTCGGCCTGCTGCCCGAGACGCGGACGGCGGCACCCCTGGTGCTCGACCGCGACACCGTCACCGGCCTGCGCGCCGGCCACCCGCTCGCCGCCGACCTGCCGCTGGTGCGCGCCCTGCTGCGCGACGCCGCCGAGGCGTCGGGGCACCTGATGGTGGTCACCGACGCGATGGGCCACGCGCTGTGGGCCGAGGGATCGCCGCAGGCCCTGCGCGACGCGACCGGGATCGGGCTGATCGAGGGGTTCTGCTGGGCCGAGACCGCGATCGGCACCAACGGCATCGGCACCGCCCTCGCGACCGGGCGGCCCGAGTACGTCTACGCCGCCGAGCACCTGACCAGTGTGCTGCACCGCTGGTCGTGCGCCGGGGCGCCGGTCACCGACCCCGACTCCGGGCAGGTCGTCGGCTGCCTGGACCTCAGCGGCACCGCGCCGCGGCTGCACCCGGCCGCCGTCCGGCTGGTCGAGGCGGCGGCGCGGCTGGTGGAGACGCGCATGCAGGTGCGCGTCCAGCGGAGCGACGAGCGGCTGCGCGAACGCTACGGCCGGCACCTGCGCGCGCCGCGCGGCGGGCCCGGCCTGCTGGTGACCACGACGGGCCGGGTGCTGCTCGGCGAACCCGATCGCTGGCGCGGGCACCGGCTGGCCCCGCCGGTGCCGGGCCGCACCGTCGTCCTGCCCGACGGGCGGGAGGCGGTCGCCGAGCCGCTCGGCGAGGTGTTCCTGCTGCGGCCGGCCGAACCCGACGCCGCCGAGCCGGCCGCCCCGCACGCGCAGCGCCCGCTGCTCAGCCTGTGCCTGCTCGGCGACGGGCAGCCGTACGCGCGGCTGAACGGGCGGCGGCTGCCGCTGTCGCTGCGGCACGCCGAGATCCTCGCGCTGCTGGCGCTGCACCCGCGGGGCCTCAGCGGCGACCGGCTGTCGTGGTACCTGTACGGCGACGAGGGCAGCCCCGTCACCGTCCGCGCCGAGATCCACCGGCTGCGCGCCCAGCTCGGCGCGCTCGTCGGCGCCAAGCCCTACCGCCTGGAGTGCGACGTGGACGCCGACTTCCTCGGCGTGCGCCGCCGCCTGGACGACGGCGACGTGGCGGGCGCGGCCCGCCTGTGCGCCGGCCAGCTGCTGCCGCGCTCCGACGCGCCCGCCGTCCGCGCCGAGCGCGACGAGCTGCAGGTGCGGCTGCGCCGGCAGATCCTGGACGCCGGCGGCGCCGACGGGCTGTGGGCGTTCGCGCAGACCGACATGGGGCAGGGCGACGCCGAGGTGCTGGACCGGCTGCGCGGGATGCTCGCGCCGGACGACCCGCGCCGCGCCATGGTCGCCGCGCGCAGCGCCCGGCTCCGCGAGGACGGGTGACCCCCGGTGCCCGGCGGCCGGTTCAGGGGGCGAGGGCGCCGGTGTCGCTCAGGTGGGAGAGGTCGTTGTAGTCGACCGGCCGCAGCCGGCCCTCGCTGCGTCGCCACCGGGTGACCGAGCAGTTGCCGATCGGCTCCTTCTCCACCTCCATGATCTCCTGCTCGGTGAGCTCCTCCACGATGTAGCGGGTCATCACCACGATCGCGTCGTGCGTCACCACCAGCGCACGGCCGCCCGAAAGCTCCTGGTAGAGGCTGCGCAGCCGCAGCGCCAGGTCCGCCCAGGACTCGCCGCCGGGCGCCCGGTAGTAGAACTTGCCGACGCGCCGCTTGCGTTCGGCCTCCTCGGGGAAGCGGCGCCGCACCCCGACCGGCGTGAGGCCCTCCATGACCCCCTGGTCGCGGTCGCGCAGCCGCTCGTCCACCCGCACCCGGGGGCTGTAGGGGACCTGCTCCAGCGCGATGCGCGCGGTGTCGCGGGTGCGCAGATAAGGGGAGACCAGGACCAGGGTGGGGCGTTCGTCCTCGGGCAGCGCGGCGAGCCGGCGGCCGAACCGCACCGCCTGCGCGCGGCCGGTGTCCGACAGCGGGATGTCGGCGTCGCGCTCGGAGATGCCGTGCTCCTCGGCGTCGGTGCCGTCGGTCTCGCGGAAGGCGACGTTGCCGGTGCTCTCACCGTGCCGGGTCATGATGAGCCACTCAAGCGCGTTCACGTGTCACATGCTGCCATGGCGGCCCCGGGACACCGTCCACTACGACCGGTAGTACTCTCGGAGGCCTATGACGAACGCCCTGGCCACCGCGATCATCGCGGTGTCGTTGCTGGCGGCCGCGTTCAGCGCCGTCACCTCCTTCCGGAACCGGCCGATGGGCCGGGGAGACCTCGCCGGGCTCGCCGTGCTGGAGGTGCTGCTGGTCGTCCAGGCGGTGCTCGGCTTCGTCAAGCTCGGCGGCGGCGAAGGGCCGAAGGACAGCGCCACCTTCGTCGGATACCTGCTGGCCGTCCTGCTGATCCCGGCCGCCGGGGCGGGCTGGGGGCTGCTGGAGCGCAGCCGCTGGGGGCCGGGCGTGATCGTGGTGGCCGGCCTCGCGGTGGCCGTGATGATCGTGCGCATGAACCAGATCTGGAGCGGCACCGGTGTCTGACACGACCGAATCGCCCGCCACCACCGGCACGGGGAGCGGACCGGGCCGGATGCTGGTCGCGGTGTACGCCATCTTCGCGCTGGCCGCCGGAGCGCGCGCGGGCGTGCAGATCGCCACGAAGTTCTCCGAAGCGCCGGTCGCCTACACGCTGTCGGCGTTCGCCGCGGTCGTGTACGTGCTGGCGACCGTGGCGCTCGCGCGCGGCGGCCGCACCTCGCGGCGCCTGGCGGTCGCGGCCTGCTCGGTCGAGCTGGCCGGGGTGCTGGTCGTCGGGACGCTGAGCCTGGCCGACCCCGCCGCCTTCCCCGACGCGACCGTATGGTCGGGATACGGGCGCGGGTACGGGTTCGTGCCGCTGGTGCTGCCGGTCGTGGGCCTGCTGTGGTTGCGGCGCACCGCCCGGGCGGGCCGGGGCTGACGGCTGCGGCGGGGCCGGGCCAGGGGACCCCGGGCCGGTGGGCCCGGGTGGTTCCGGACGGCCGGCGGGTCAGGCGGCGGTCATCGTCCGCCCGCCGATCGGAAGCATGTGCACGGCCGCGCGGGCGATCTGCTCGACCTCCTCGGGCGTGAACCCGGCGGTCGGGTTGCGGCGGATCCAGCGCACCAGCTTCAGCGGCGGCGCGAACACGATGTCGTCGGCGGTGAACGGAGAGGCGGCGAGCCGGCCGCCGTGCACGGCCAGCACCGGCGTGACGGTGACCGCGAGCCCGGTCCGCTCCGACAACAGCCGCGACGCGGTTGCGGCCGCCCCGTTCAGGCCCTTGACCAGGGCCGACTGCGTGCGGCCGTCGATGAACAGCTTCCCGCCGTAGGGCGCGATCTCGGCCTCGGGGTGCCACGCCTCGTTGTGGATCAGCCAGACCCCGCCGGGACCGACCAGGATCTGGTCGGCGGTGCCGTGCCCGGGGACGGTCCGGGCGTGCAGCGTGCGGTGACCGCGCCGCTCCAGGGTGTGCCGCAGCAGCCGGTTCATCCGCTGGTCACCGCGCAGCCCGAGCCGCCAGGTGCGCGACAGGTTGTGGCCGCGCCAGTGGAAGTAGGTGTCCAGTGCCGCAACCAGAAGGGCCGTTCCGATTCCGAAAAGGGGGCCGACGAGCATCCCGCACAGAATCAGCGTCATTACGGTGAAAATTGCACGAGTGCGCAGCCGGCCCTTTCGCCCGCGCTGCCAGAGCTCCTCGTAGACCGCCTGCGGGGAGCCGCCCGTGAAGGCCGCCCGGTCCCTGAGATAGATGGAGCCGCCGATCATCGCCCAACCTCCTGCACCTGCGCCGACGAGCCGATTATGGGCCTACCCGCCGCATTGCCCTCGCACGACGGGAGGTGACGCTAGTAGAACGTAAAAGCAACCGGAAGTGAAAGAGATGTAGTTTACCAAGGAGTATGCCGGAGCTTCTCCCGCGTGTTGTTGACCTGGGCTTTAGAACGTTCTACAGGTAAAGGCGCAAAGCGCGGTGCAAGTCTCACCGCAAGACGCGGACCACTTCCGGACGGGTGGCATTTGTCACATGGGCCGTGCCGGTACCGGCCCGCCGGGCCCGGGCGGCAGACTGGAGCGATGCATCCCGACCGCGCCGCGGCGGCCGCCGCGCTGCCCGTCCGCCGAGCCGTCCCCGCCCTGGCCGCGGCGCTCGCCGGCCACGGCGCGGCCGTCCTCGCGGCGCCGCCCGGCACCGGCAAGACCACCTATGTGCCGCTCGCCCTCGCCGGGCTGACCCCGGACGGGACGCCGGGCGAGGGGCGCGTCGTCGTCCTGGAGCCGCGGCGGCTGGCCGCCCGCGCCGCCGCCCGCCGGATGTCCTGGCTGCTCGGCGAGCGTGTCGGCGGGCAGGTCGGCGTCACCGTGCGCGGCGAGCACCGGCCCGGCTCGCGGATCGAGGTCGTCACCACCGGGGTGCTGCTGCAGCGCCTGCAGTCCGAACCCGAGCTGGACGGGGTCGGCACGGTGATCCTGGACGAGTGCCACGAACGGCACCTGGACGCCGATACCGCGCTGGCGTTCCTGCTCGACGTGCGCGCGGCGCTCCGTCCCGGCCTGCGGCTCGTCGCCGCCTCGGCCACCGCCGACACCGGTCCCTGGGCACGGCTGCTCGGCGACGCGCCGGTGGTCGAGACCGCGGCGGCGCTGCACCCGGTCGAGACCGTGTGGGCGCCGCCGCCGCGCCCGCTGCCGCCGCCGCACGGCATGCGCGTGGATCCCGCGCTGCTCGCGCACGTCGCCGCGACCGTCCGCCGGGCGCTCACCGAACGCGACGGCGACGTGCTGTGCTTCCTGCCCGGCGCCGGCGAGATCGCCCGTGTCGCCGGAATGCTGTCCGGGCCGTTCGAGGTGCTGCAGGTGCACGGCCAGGCGCCCGCCGCCGTCCAGGACGCGGTGCTCGCGCCGGGGGAGCGGCGCCGGGTGGTGCTCGCCACCTCGGTCGCCGAGTCCAGCCTGACCGTGCCGGGGGTGCGGATCGTGGTCGATTCGGGCCTCGCCCGCGAGCCGCGCACCGACCACGCCCGGGGGCTCGGCGCGCTGACGACCGTCCGGGCGTCGCGGGCCGCCGCCGAGCAGCGCGCCGGCCGCGCGGGCCGCGAGGGGCCCGGGGCCGTCTACCGCTGCTGGAGCGAGGCCGAGCACGACCGGTTGCCGGCCCGGCCCCGTCCCGAGATCGAGCTGGCCGACCTGACCGGGTTCGCGTTGCAGGCCGCCTGCTGGGGCGACCCCGGCGCATCCACCCTGTCCTTGCCGGACCCGCCGCCCGCCGCCGCGCTGCAGGCCGCGCGCACCACGCTGCGGGCCATCGGCGCCGAGGGACCGGACGGCCGGGTGACCGACCGGGGACGGCGGCTGGCCCGCGTTGGAGTGCATCCCCGGCTTGCGCGCGCGCTGCTGGACGGCGCCCGCGAGGTGGGCGGGCGTGCGGCCGCCGAAGTGGTGGCGCTGCTGTCCGAGCCGCCGCCGCGCGGGGCCGGGGACGACCTGACGGCGGTGTGGCGCGCGCTGCGGCGTGGCGGGCGGCCCGCCGACGCGCATGCGGCGCGCTGGCGTGACGAGGTGCGCCGCCTGGCGAATGCGGACCTTCCCGCAGGCGGCGGCGGGAACGATGACCGTGTGGCGGGGCTGATCGTGGCGCTGGCGTTCCCCGAGCGGGTGGCGCGCGCGCGGCGTGGCGGCTATCTGATGGCGTCAGGGACCGGCGCCGAGCTGGCGGACGGATCGGCGCTCGCCGCGGCGCGTCCCGAATGGCTCGCGGTGGCCGTCGCCGACCGCCCGGCGGGATCGGCGTCGGCGCGGATCCGGCTCGCCGTGGTGATCGACGAGGACACGGCCCGGCTCGCCGCCGCGTCCCTGCTCGCCCGCGGCGAGGAGGTCGCCTGGCGGGACGGGGACGTCGTGGCCCGCCGCGTCGAGCGGCTCGGCGCGATCGAGCTGGACGCCCGGCCGCTGCCCGACCCCGCCCCCGGCCTCGTCGCCGCGGCGCTGGCCGAGGGCCTGCGGACCGAGGGCCTGGCCCTGCTCGACTGGACGCCGGCGGCCGTCGCGCTGCGCGAACGCCTGGCGTTCTGCCACGCGGCGCTCGGTGAACCGTGGCCCGCGATGGACGACGAGTCCCTCCTCGCGCACGCGGGCGAGTGGATCACGGGTGCGCGGGCGCGGCGGCGGGCCGACCTGCGGCGGTTCGACGTCGCGGGGGCGCTGCGGAACCTGCTGCCGTGGGAGTGCGCGGCGCGGCTGGAGGAGATGGCGCCCGAACGGATCGAGGTGCCGTCGGGGTCCCGCGTGCGCGTCGACTACTCGGGGGAGCGGCCCGTCCTCGCGGTGAAACTGCAGGAGCTGTTCGGCTGGGACGCCGCGCCGCGCCTCGCGGGCGGCCGGGTGCCGCTGGTGGTCCACCTGCTGTCGCCCGCCGGGCGGCCCGCCGCGGTGACCGCCGACCTGGCGTCGTTCTGGGGCGAGGGATACCGGGCCGTCCGGGCCGAGCTGCGCGGCCGCTACCCCCGGCACCCGTGGCCGGAGGACCCGGCGCAGGCCGTGGCGACCCGCCGGGTCAAACCCCGCCGTTAGCGCGTTCGCGGACCAGCACCTCGATGCCGTCCAGGATGCGCTGGAGGCCGAACTCGAAGACGTGCCCGGGGGCGACCGCCGAATTGTGCGCCTCCCCGCTCGCCGACCCGACGCGCGAACCGAGCGGGTAGCGGGTGGCGTCGATCAGCTTGGCCAGGACCGGTGAGGTGGCCTCCCACCACTCCTTGTCGCTGAGGCCGGTGCGGCGCTCGGCCTGGGCGGCGTCCACCGAGACCCGCGCCGAGCTCTCGGCGAACCCGTTGACGAGCGCGACGACCGAGTCCATCTCCAGGTCGGTGAGGCCGAGCCCCTCCACCGCGCCCAGCTCGCGCTCGTACTTCTCCAGCATGTTGGGGCCGAGCGGCGGGCGGGTGGCCGACACCTGCAGCAGCCAGGGGTGGCGGTGGTACAGCCGCCAGTTCTCCCGCGCGACGTGCTCCAGCGCCGTGCGCCAGCCGCCGCCCGGCGGCGGCGTGAAGCCGGCCAGCGCGCGGTCCATCATGACGTCGATCAGCTCGGACTTGCCCGGCACATAGGTGTAGATCGACATGGGCGCGACGCCGAGCTCGTCGGCGATGCGGCGCATCGACAGCGCCTCCAGGCCCTCGGCGTCGGCGATCTCCACGGCGGCCTGCACGATCCGCTCCACGGTCAGCCGCGGTTTCGGGCCGCGCCGGGGCCGGTCGGGGACGCCCCACATCAGGTCGAGGGTGCGCTTGGGATCTCCCGCGCCGCTGTACTCCGTCGTCACGCCCACCATCCTCGCAGAAGCCGGAGGTTGAAACTCTGTACGGGGTACGTTATAACTAATTCCGTAAGCCGTACAGAGTTGGAGGGCGCGGATGGGCTCGCACGAATTCACGATCGTCGCCGAGGGGCTGCGCAAGCGGTACGGCGACGCCGAGGCGCTGCGCGGCGTCGACCTGGCGGTCCCGGCGGGCACCGTGCACGGCCTGCTCGGGCCGAACGGGGCGGGCAAGACCACGATCGTCCGCATCCTGGCCACGCTGGCCCGGCCGGACGGCGGCCGCGCCGAGATCGCCGGGCTCGACGTCGTCCGCGACGCCGCCCGGGTCCGCACCCGGATCGGCCTGGTCGGGCAGCACCCGGCCGTCGACGAGGTGCTGAGCGGCCGGCAGAACCTGGAGATGTTCGGGCGGCTCTACCACCTGGACGCCCGCGCGGCGCGGCACCGGGCGGGCGAACTGCTGGAGCGGTTCGGCCTCGCCGACACCGGCCGCAAGCCGGCCTCGGCGTACTCGGGCGGGATGCGGCGGCGGCTCGACCTGGCGGCGAGCATGATCCTGGCGCCGCCGGTGCTGTTCCTGGACGAGCCGACCACCGGCCTGGACCCCCGCTCGCGCGCCGAGGTGTGGGAGGCGGTGCGCGCGCTGGCGGCGTCCGGCACCACGGTCCTGCTCACCACCCAGTACCTGGAGGAGGCCGACCGCCTCGCGGACGGGATCTCGGTGCTCGACCGCGGCCGGATCGAGGCGGGCGGCACCCCCGAGGGGCTGAAGAGCCTCGTCGGCGGCGACCGCCTGGACATGGTGGTCACCGACCCGGCCGACCTGGCCGGCGCGGCCGGGGTACTGGCCCGCGTCACCGGCGCCGAGCCCGACATCGACGAGGCAGCCCTGCGCGTCGGCGCCCCGGTCGCCGACCGGGCCATCGCCCTGACCGACACCGTCCGCGCCCTGGCCGACGCCGGCATCACGGTCGCCGACATCGGCCTGCGCCGTCCCACCCTCGACGAGGTCTTCCTCCATCTCACCGCCACCGAGGAGGTCGCGGTATGAGCGCCCGCCGGCTTCAGCAGGGAACGCATCACGCCAAGGAGGGCGCCGCATGACGATCGAAGCACCGATGACCGCCGCGGGACGGCTGCGCTGGGCCGTGCGGGACGGCCGCACGCTGACCGGCCGGGGGGTGGCGCACTGGGCCCGCAAACCCGACCAGATCATCCTCGGGCTGCTGTTCCCCGTGCTGGTCGTCCTGATGATGGGCTACCTGTTCGGCGGCCAGATGCAGGTGCCCGGCGGCGGGGACTACCGCGAGTTCATCATTCCCGGCATGTTCGCGATGACCATGCTGTTCGGCATCGAGAGCACGTTCGCGGCCGTCGCGGAAGACGTGGCCAAGGGCGTCACCGACCGGTTCCGCGCGATGCCGATCGCGCCCTCGGCCGTGGTGGTGGGC
Organism: Actinomadura macrotermitis; assembly: GCF_009604375.1. Lineage (GTDB taxonomy): Bacteria > Actinomycetota > Actinomycetes > Streptosporangiales > Streptosporangiaceae > Spirillospora > Spirillospora macrotermitis. Next base: position 215,867 of record NZ_WEGH01000006.1, on the reverse strand, counting down.
CGCGCCGTCACCGACATGATCCAGGCGACGGCCGGGCTCGCGGTGATGGTGGTCTGCGGCCTGCTGATGGGCTGGCGCTGGCACGACGGCCTGCCGCGCGCGCTCGCGGCGTTCGGCCTCCTGCTGCTCATCCGGCTCGCGCTGACCTGGGCGGGCGTCTACCTCGGGCTGATCGCCAAGGGTCCCGAGTCGGTCATGACGGTGCAGATCCTGGTGTGGCCGATCAGCTTCCTGTCCAGCGCCCTGGTCGCGCCGAGCACCATGCCGGGCTGGCTGGGCGCGATCGCCGAGTGGAACCCGCTGTCGGCCACCGTCACCGCATGCCGCGACCTGTTCGGCGACCCGGCCGCCGCAGGCGGCTCCTGGGCGGCGCAGCACAGCCTCCTGCTCGCGTTCCTGTGGCCGCTGCTGCTGATGGCGATCTTCTTCCCGCTGTCGGTCCACCGCTACGCCACCCGGGAACGCTGACCCCGAAGCGCCGAACGACCACCGCCGCGAACACCCGACGGGAGAGACAAGGGCCAGGAAAGCCAACCGGCGGGAGACGACCAGCCGGGGGGAGGCGAGTGGCAGAGGAGAGTCAGGTCGCCAGCGTAGGTACGTAGGGAGGCGATCCTCGCCGGAACGGAACACAAGGAAGGCGGGCCGAACCCAGGACCGAACCGGGACGCCGGCCCGGCCCGAGGCGGAACCGCCGAGCTCACCTGGAGCCTCCCCGCCGGGCCGGCACGGGACGGGATCGCCGTGCGGGAGGAGACGGGGCGTCGAGCCAGGCCGGACCGGAGTGGCGGCGGGGCCGCCGGGCCGCTCGGGCCATCGCCGGGGCCGTCTGGACGGCCAGGTGGGGGAGGCGTCAGGCCGGAGTGGGGCGGGGCCGTCGGGCTGCTCGGCCATCGCCGAGGCCGCTCGGACCGCCGGGGACGGGGTCAGCGGGTCAAATGGCGGCCGCCCGCGACGGAAAGGGTCTCTCCATTGGCGTGGCCGTTCGCGGGTGAGCCGAGGTAAACGACGGCGGAGGCCACGTCCTCCGGGGTGCAGATGCGGCCCGTCGGTGTCTTGGCGGCCTCGGAGTCGACGGCCTTCTGGCCGAGCCAGGGGGTCGTCAGCGCCCGCTCCGTCAGGGTGAAGCCGGGGCGGACGACGTTGGTGAGGACGCCGTGCCGGGCCTCCCGGACGGCGAGCACCCGGGCGGCCGTCTCCAGCGCCCCCTTGGCGGCGGGGTAGGCGGTGTTCGCGGGGATCGGCTGCTCGACCACGTCGGAGGAGACCAGCACCAGCCGCCCCCAGCCGGCTTTCCGCATGCCGGGCAGGACGGCGTCGACCAGCGTCAGCGTTCCGGCCACGTTCGCGGCGAAGGCGTCGGCCAGGGAGTCGCGGGTCTCGGGGACCTGCGCCGGCCAGGAGACCGCGTTGGCGACCAGGACGGCGACCTCGCCGAGTTCCTGCTCCACCCGGCGTACCGCCGCGTCGATCACCGCCGGGTCGCGCTGGTCGATCCGCACCGCCGTGCCCCGGCCGCCCAGCCGGGTGATCGAGTCGACCAGGGCGTGGGCCCGCTTCTCGCCCTGGTACCAGCCTGCGGCGACCAGGGCGCCCTCCCGGGCGAACGCCTCGGCGATCGCTCCGCCGATGCCGCCCGACGCCCCCGTGACCAGAACGACGCGCCCGTCGAGTCCGAGATCCATGCTGACCTCCTGATGATGAGCCGAACATCTATTAGTCGGCTACCTATTAGCCGACTATACATATAGTAGGATCGGCGGGTGGACGCAAGCGAGGCGATGCGCATCAACCGGGCGCTGAACAAGATGAGCAAGCTCTACCGCGAGGCCAAGGCGCGTAAGCTCGCCGTGCTCGGCCTGCATCCGGGCCAGGACGTCCTGCTGTGGCTCCTGGCCCAGGAGCCGGACGGCATGACGGTCTCCCAGCTGGCGGCCCGCCTCGGCATCGAGCCGCCGACGGTGACCCGCAGCCTGGCTCGCCTAGAGAACGGCGGCTGGTTCCGCCGCGAGCCGGTCCCCGGTGACCGCCGTCAGGTGCGGATCGTGGTCACCGCCGCCGGCCACGCGCTGCTGCCCGCCATCGAGCGGGCATGGGCCGAGCTCGCCGAGGAGACGCTGGGGCAGGCCGGCGCCGATCAGCGCGAGATCACTCTCAGCACCCTTGAGCAGGCGAACGACCGGCTGCGGGGCATCGTTGGAGACGACGTCCTTACGGAGGAATGACCTCGTCCGCGCGTTTCCGGCGGGGCCGCGAGCCTGCCGCCCGCTTTTGCGGCGCTCGGCCTCCTGCTGCCCATCCGGTCCCCGCTGACCGGGGCGGGCGTCCACATCGGGCTGACCGCCAAGGGGCCTGAGCCGGTCATGACGATGCAGAACCGGGTGTAGCCGGTCGGCTTCCTAGCTGGTGCCCTGATCGCGCCGTGTGCTGCTCCATGACGGGCCGAAGTGCCGGTACTGCTGAGTTGTATGGAGCCGCTGCGGTCCTTTCCTGACCTGTGGGCTGTACGGGGCGGCCGTGCCCCTTCCCGGTCTTGGGCTCTGCGTGGAATCGCCGTGCCCTCTCCCGGTCCGTGGAGCCCTGAGCAGAACCGCCGCACCTCCTCTCGGTCCGTGGAGCCCTGAGCGGAACCACCGTGCCCTCTCCCGGTCCATGGGGCCCTGCGCGGAACCGCCGCGTCTCCTCCCAAGTCGTGAGGCCCTGCGCGGAACGCCGCGCCTCCTCCCAGTCCGTGGGCCCGTGTGGAATCGCCGTATCCCTTCCGGGTCCGTGGGCCCCTAGGGAGCTACTGCGGTCCTTTCCTGGTCTGTGGGCTGCATGGGGCCGCCGTGCTCCCTTTCCTGGGCTTTGGGCTCTGTGCGGAATCGCTGTGCCTCCTTCCGGTCTGCGGGGGTCTGCATGGAATCGTGCGTCCTTCCCCCGATCTGTGGGGTTCTATGAAGCTGATGCGGTCATTCCCGGATTTGTGGGTTGGTTTGGGGTCGACCGCAGTCATTGCCCGGCCTGTGGGGTTGTACGGAGTCACTGTGGTCCCTCCGCGCGGTGGGGGACCGAGGGGATTGCTGTGGGTTTTGTGGTTCAGGGGCGGGGGCTGGTTTGCGTTCTGGGGTGTTCGTGGTGTGCAGGTGTCGGCCCCGTGGGGGTGGCCACGGGGCCGGTGGGTCAGGCCGGTGTGTGTTCGGTGGTGTGGGTTCGGGGGGATGCGGACGGTCGGGGCGAGGTGCCTTTGATCGTGCGGATGCCCAGGTAGGCGAAGGGGAGGAGCAGGACGAGGTCGGCGGCGTGTGCGATGGCGGCCTCCCGGGGGATCCGGCTCAGCGGGAAGACGACGGCGCCGGCCGCCATGAGAAGGCCGGCCGGAGGCGGCACGTACCTGATCCGCGTCAGCACCAGGCCGAGCACGAACACGCCGGCCGGGAACAGCGGCCCGGCGATCCAGAACGCGACGTTCGCGGCGAAGGGGTGCGCTTGCAGGAGCTGAACGGTGTGCTCGTGGGTGGCTCCGAAAAGCTCCTCGAACATGCCCTGCAGCCCGAAGGCGACGCCCCCGACGCAGCCGTAGACGGCCAGCGGGAACGCGACCGCCGCGTAGCGGGGCACCCGTGCCTCGATGTCGCGGAAGACGTGTGCCAGACCGGCGATCCAGCAGACGGTCGCGAGGACGATGAGGGCGCCGGTGGCGATCCCCTGGCGGTGCTCTTCCCAGAAGAAGGTCGACAGGGCTTGGAGGGCGGGGCCGAGAACCAGGCAGCTCCCGGCGATGACTCTGCTGTGTTCCGTCATGTACCGGACGCTAAGGAAATACGCCCGTCATTCCGTCAGCCCTGGGAGTGCATTCCGCTACCGCGATCGCGGCAGCGGCACTACCCCGTTCGCGGTGCCCCGGCCAGGCCGGACTGGTAGGCGATCACCACCAGATGGGCGCGGTCGCGGGCGCCGGCTTTCACCATGGCCCGGTTGACGTGCGTCTTGGCCGTCGCGGGGCTCATCGTCAGCCGCCCGGCGATGTCCTGGTCGGACAGGCCCTGCGCGACCAGCGTCACGACCTCGCGTTCCCGGCCGGTGAGCGCGGCCAGCCGCCCGGGATCGACCGGCGCCCCGCCCGGACGGCTCACGAACGCCGAGATCAGCCGCCTGGTCACGCTGGGCGCCAGCAGCGCGTCGCCCGCCATGACCGTGCGGACGGCCTGCCGCAGCGCCTCGGGGTCGATGTCCTTGAGCAGGAAGCCGCTCGCCCCCGCGCGCAGCGCCCCGAACACGTACTCGTCGTCGTCGAACGTCGTCAGCACCACGACCCTGGTCGCGCCGAGCCGTTCGTCGGCCAGCACGGCCCGGGTGGCGGCCAGCCCGTCGGTTCCGGGCATCCGCACGTCCATGAGGACGACGTCGGGCCGATGGGCCCGGGCGAGCGCGACCGCCTCGTCGCCGTCGGCCGCCTCACCGACGACCTCGATGTCGTCCGCGCGCTCCAGCAGGACGCGGAACCCGGCGCGGACCAGCGTCTGGTCGTCGGCCAGCAGCACTCGGATCGGCCGTCCCGCGGCTCGTGGCGATCGTTCGCCTGTCATGCCGTCCTCTCGCCAGGCAGCCACGCGCGCACCCGAAACCCGCTCCCGGGCGGACCGCTCCGCCCGGCCTCGACCCAGCCGCCGACCCCGGCCGCCCGTTCGGCCATGCCGCGCAGCCCGAGTCCGCCCTGCTCCGCGGGCGCACCGCCGCCGCCGTCGTCCCGGACCTCGAGATCAAGGCCGCCGTCACGGTAACGGACGATCACCTCGACCGTCCGGGGATCTCCGTGCCGCAGGGCGTTCGCCAGCGCCTCCTGCACGATCCGGTACGCCGTCAGTTCCACCGGTCGCGGCAGTTCGCGGGCATCGCCCTCCGTCCGCAGGCCGATGCGCGGCCCGGCGTCCCCGTAGGCGCGCACGAGCCGTGCCAGGGCGTCCAGACCCGGCGCGGGGGCCGTCCCTTCACCCGCGCCTTCGTCACGCAGCACTCGAACGGTCGTCCGCAGCTCTCCCAGCGCCTCGCTCGTCGCCCGCCGGACCACCCCCAGCGCCTCGCGCGCCCGCGCGGGGTCGTCGTCCAGCAGCTCGGCCGCCACGCTCGACTGCACTCCGATCACCGCGATGGTGTGCGCGGCCACGTCGTGCAGCTCGCGCGCGATCCGGATCCGCTCTTCGGCGACCCGCTGCGCGGCCTCGTGCTCGCGCCGCGCGGCCAGTGCCGCGAGCCGCCCCTCGTACTCCGCCCGCCTCGCGCGGCGGCTGCGCACGGCGTCGCCGAGCAGCAGCATCGCCACGAAGACCACCGTCGATCCGTCCAGCACGGCGTCGAACAATCCGACCCCGTCGTTCCGCGTCCGCGCCGACGCGTCCGACGCGATCAAAAGGACCGCCTGTGCGAGCCCGGCCCAGCGCCGGGGCGCGACGGCCGCCGAGTACAGCGCGATCCACACCGCGACCGCGGGCGCCCCGCCCGGATAGTCGCACAGGTGGTAGATCCACCACAGGAACGACACCGCGGCCATGACGAGCGCGGGCCGGCGCCGCCGCCCCAGAAGGCAGAGCGCCATGGTCGCGCCCAGCGCGAACGCCCACGCGTCCGCGCTTCTGTCGCCGGACTCCAGCGCTCCCGTGCCGATCCGGTAGACGTTCGCCGCCGCGGCGAACGCGCAGACCGCCACGTCCAGCACCCACGGCATCCGGCGCGCCGCCTCGACGAGGTCGGCCGCCCTCGCCCTGACGCCGGCTCCCACCACCCGTCCCACAGTAAAAGCCGATCACGCGTACGGGCGTTCATGGCTACAAGCGGACAGACGGCCAAAGCGCGGATGCCGGTTTACAGCTGTCCACTCCCGGTCCTGAACCGCCGGGGCCGGTGGCTGTCCCTGTCCGCCCAGGGGTGCTGCTCCTAGGGAGTCGCCTCGGATCGCCCCCAGGGACACGCTGGCCGGCGTACCCCGAAGTCCTCGGCCTGCCGCAGGGCAGCGGGCAAGTCGCCTGCGGTAAGTGCGATGTGGTCGGTGTCGGTCAGGATGCGCGGGCTCTTGGGGTGGGTGCCGGTCTCGGACAGGATCGGCAGCTTCGTGGCGGTGAGGTCGTCGGCGTGCGCTCGCTGGGGCAGGCCGTCGAGGGTGCCCATGGGGATCAGGACGACGAGATCGACGGCTTGACGTAATTCATTGCTTACGTTTCCCTGTTGGATGCGCGGAGCGGCGCCGCGCTGGGAGGCCGTGATGGAGTCAGCCGGGATCCGCCCGGACACCGAGATCGCGATCATCGGCGCGGGGCTGAGCGGGCTCGGGATGGGCATCGCGCTGGACCGGGCCGGACTCACCGACTTCCTGATCCTGGAGCGGGCCGGGGACATCGGCGGCACCTGGCGCGACAACACCTATCCCGGCGTCGGGGTGGACGTGCCCGCGCAGGCCTACCAGTTCAGCTACGCGCCCAACCCGGACTGGAGCCGGGTCTTCGTGCCGGGCGCGGAGGTCAAGGCGTACGTGGACCGGCTGGCCGACCGGTACCGGATGCGCCCGCGCGTGCGCCTGGACAGCGAGGTCACCGAACGGGTGTGGGACCAGGACGCGCGGCTGTGGCGGCTGCGGGTGGGCGAGGGCGAGGTCACCGCGCGGTTCGTGATCAGCGCGATCGGCGCGTTCGTGGACCCGAAACCGGTCGACATCCCGGGCGTCGACGACTTCACCGGCATGCTGCTGCGCTCCGCGGGCTGGGACCACGGCTACGACCTGGCGGGCAAGCGGGTCGCGGTGATCGGCACCGGCGCCAGCGCGGTCCAGATCGTCCCGGAGATCGCGCCGCTGGTGCGGCGCCTCGACGTCTACCAGCGCACCCCGATCTGGGTCGGGCCGAAGCCCGACGCGCCCATGCCGCGGCCGCTGCGGGCGGTGTTCCGGCGCGCTCCCCGCACGCAGGAGGCGGTGCGGCGCCTGGCCACCTGGGGCGTGGAGAAGATCCTGGTGGACGCGGTCGTCGGATACCAGCGGGCCCCGCGGCTGGTCGACGGCGCGGCCGGCCTGATGAGGACGGCCTGGTACCGGCTGCAGGTCCGCGACCCTGCGGTCCGCCGCGCGCTGACCCCCGGGTACGGGCTCGGCTGCAAGCGCCCGTCGGTGTCCAACGGCTATCTCAGGGCCTTCAACCGGCCGAACGTCTCACTGATCACCGACGGCATCGACCGGATCACTCCCACCGGGATCCGGACGGCCGCCGGGCGCGAGCGCGAGGTCGACGCGATCGTGCTGGCCACCGGGTTCCGGCTGGCCAGCGAGCCCGGCAACTACCGGCGCACGCCCGTGCGCGGCCGCGACGGGTTCGACCTGGCCGACTTCTACACCCGCGACCGGCTCGCCTCCTACGAGGGCGTCAGCATCCCCGGCCTGCCCAACCACTTCATCATGTTCGGCCCCTACGGGTGGGTCGGCGGCACCTGGCACCAGCTGGTGGAGACCGCCTCGGCGCACATCGTGCGCGTCATCACCGAGGCCCGCCGCCGCGGCGCCTCCGTCGTGGAGGTCCGGCCCGAGCCGACCGCCCGCTGGACGGAGGAGATGCGGCGGCGGCTGTCCCGCTCGCTGTGGGCGAGCGAGACCTGCGCCACCGCGAGCAGCTACTACTTCGACCACCACGGCGACACGCCCTACCTGCGCCCGACCAGCTCGGCCCAGGCCTACCGGGCGAGCCGCACCTTCCCGCTGGACGACTACGCCTACACCCCGGAGAAGGAGCCCTCGGCCCAGGACGGGCGCTGAAAGCCGGCCGCCACCGTCTACGATCTTGGTTTTCTCCCCCCGACTGGAGTGGACCTTGACCGTCCTCCGCGTTCCGGCACTCGCCGGCGCCGCTTGCCTGACCCTGACACTGCCCCTGGTCCCCCTCCCGGCCTCCGCCGAACCGGCGGGCGCGACCCGGATCGTCTCCCTCACCATGCCCCGGAAGGCCGAAGCCCACTGGGCGGCACGCCACTTCACCGTCTCGGGGGTGGTGCAGCAGTGGAACGGAACGCGCTGGGCGCCCCTGGCCGGCGAGCACGTCCGCCTCTACTGGCGGATGAAGGGCGCCAAGGCGTGGCGGGCCGACGTGGACGCCTTCACCACCCGGGACGGCTCCTTCCGGACCGGCACGGGCATCGTCCTCGGAACGTGGTCCGTCCAGGTCCGCATCGTGCCACCGGACGGGATCACCACGGAGGGCGGCCCGGTCGCGACCACCACGATCAACGACAAGGTGCGCTTCTACGAGACGAACCGCGCAGGCAGTCATGGCTACACCCACATCCGGGGTGAGATGACCGACTACGACGGCGCCTACACGTTCGCCTCCACCCGCGGCCGCAAGGTCAAGCTCTACTACCGCCGCAAGGGCGCCAAGACCTGGCACTACTACAAGACGGCCACCGTCGCCAAGGACGAGCGCTTCTCGTTCCTCGACCTGAAGCGCGGCAAGGGCTACTGGTTCCGGATGGTCTTCCCGGCGCAGGGCCCGTTCCTCGCGGCCACCAGCCGCACGTTCTGACGGTCAGGCCCCGGGGAGGGCGGCGGCGCGGTGGCGGGCGACGGCCAGCGCGGGGTAGCACTCCTCGGGGAACGTCCCGCCCGCGGCGAGGGCGGCGCGCAGGCGGGGGCCGACGGCCTTCGGGTCGTAGGGCTGGACGACGCACAGCTCGGCCTGCATGGCCTGGCGGGCGGCGTTCATCAGGGCGGGGACGTCCCCGACCACCACGATCTCGCTCGGCGTGTCGCCGTAGCCGAGCCGCACCGCCAGGGCGTGCGGGGAGCGGCCGTCGGGGTAGCGGAACTCGCAGATCAGGCGGTCGCCGTCCAGCGGCCCCTCCTGGATCAGCCAGACCAGCCCGGAGGTGACGGCGCCGAGGTCGCCGGCCCAGTCCGGCAGCGGGGCGTCGATCTGGTCGGCGGCCTTGCCCGCGACGCGGCGGACCTCGGCGGGGCCGATCGCGGCGAGCCCGCGCAGGAACAGCCGGGCGCCGGGGGTGCCGGCCGTCCGCAGGGTGGTGACCAGGTCGCCCAGCGCGGCGCGGCGGCCCTCGGCGTGCGGCGCCGACGCCTCCAGCGTGCCGAGCTGCGCGGACAGCCACACCTCGGCCTGCAGCGCGCCCGGAAGGGCGGGCAGCTGGTCGGCGGCCCGCGCGTACGCCTGGTACACCTCGCGCAGGGCGGGCAGCAGCAGGTGCGGGGCGGCGGAGGCCGGTCGGGTGCTCACCGTTTCAGCCTACCGGGCGGTAGCGATCGGGCGTTCAGCCGGTGAAGGACGGCAGCTCCTTCAGCACGGCCGCCAGGCCGCGCAGGTCCGCCAGCTCGTGACGGCAGGCCGGGCAGGCGGGCAGGTGCCCCTCGAAGGCGCGCCGGTCGGGCTCTTCGAGCAGCCCGAGGGCGTAGGCGGCGACGTCGGTGTGCCGGACGGCCGCGCTCACGGCGTCACCCCCCTCTCCTCCAGGGCGACGCGCAGTGCCCGGAGCGCGTAGTAGACCCGGGACTTCACCGTGCCGACGGGGATGCCGAGGGCCTCGGCGGCCTCGTTGACCGACCGGTCCCGGAAGTAGGTCTCGTTGAGGATCTCGCGGTGGGCGGGGGAGAGCGCGAGCAGCGCCTCGGACACGACGACGGAACGCAGCATGTTCTCCAGCCCGTCGGGCGCGTGCAGGTTCTCCAGCGGCCCCTCGCCCGCCTCCTGGGGGCGGGCGCTGCGGCGGCGGCGGTCGTCGATCACGATGCGGCGGGCGACGGTGGCCAGCCACGGCAGCAGGGACGCGGCGTTCTCGTCGAGCCGGTGCGCGCTGCGCCAGGCCCGGATCATGGTCTCCTGCACCACGTCCTCGGCCCAGTGCCGGTCGCCGCCGGTGAGGCGGAGCGTGAACGACAGCAGCGGGCGCCCGTAGACGCGGTACAGCTCGGTCACGATGACCTGGTCGTCGACGGAGCCGGGGGCGGCGCGGAACCAGCTCCAGGTGCCCGGCGCGGTGGGGGTTCGGTGGGCCATCGTCGCCTCCGGGTCAGCGGCCCGTCGCGGCGGTCGCGGCCGTTCGTCGCTGCTTTGTCACGCTTCCTCCGTGGTAGGGCCGGCGTCACGTCGGGAGGCAGTACGAGGCCGGGGAGAGGCAGGGTTCAATCCGCGCCGGGCCTAACTTGTTCGACAGGTTTCCCTTACCTGCGGGTCTGGCTGGCGCCGCCGGGGCGTCCAAGAGCCGGCACGAGGGCAAAGGAGGGCGCCGCGCCCTCTCCTTCACCAGGACGACGCTCGCTTCCGGCGGTGGGGCGAACGAGGGCAACCCGGCCCGGCTCGCCCTGAGGATCGAGAGGCGATCAGGAGTGAACGGCAACGCGCACCTGGTCTACCGGCTTCTCATGGCGGTGGACATCAAGGCGTACAGCAGGCGGGACACCCGCGAGCAGCTGCTCGCGCAGCAGCAGCTGGCCGAGGCGCTGGAGCACGCCGCGGCGGCCATCGGGCTGGACCGTGACCGCTGCGCCAAGCAGGTCGGCGGAGACGGGGAGATGGCGACGCTGCCCGAGGGCGTGGACCCCGCGGCGGTGGCGGGCGACTTCGTCGTCGCGCTGGCGGGCGCGCTGCGCGCCGGCAACCAGGCGCGGCCGGCGGGGCCGCCGCTGCAGCTGCGGCTCGCGCTGCACCACGGCACGCTGACCGAGGGCCCGTTCGGCCCGGCCGGCGACGCGCCCATCGTGGTGCAGCGGCTGCTGGACGCCCGGCCGCTGCGCCGCCTGCTGGACGACCCCGCCCGCGACCTGGCCTACGTCGTCTCGGACGCGTTGTTCGAGGACGTGGTCCGCACCGGCCTGTGCGCCCTGCCGCCGGGCGGTTTCCAGCCCATCAAGGTCCGCGCGAAGGGGGCGGTCTTCCAGGGCCACGTCTTCACCGGCGAGGCCGCCCCGGACACCCGCGTGATCGAGTTCCCGGCGGTCCGGCAGCACGCCTGAGGGAAGGGAAAGGCCGGTCCCGGGGTTGTCCGAGGCGACGATCACCAACGGGAGGACGACGATGAGCGACGCGGCGCTGGTGAAGCTGCTGGACACCCGGGACCTCGGCGTGCTGGCCACCATCAAGGGCGACGGGCGGCCCCAGCTGTCCAACATCAACTACCACCACGCGGACGGCCTGATCCGCGCCTCGGTCACCGACGGCCGGGCCAAGACCCGCAACCTGCGCCGCGACCCCCGGGCGAGCCTGCAGGTCAGCAGCGCCGACGGCTGGTCGTACGCGGTCGCCGAGGGCGTCGCGGAGCTGACCCCGGTCGCGGCCGACCCCGCCGACGACACGGTCGAGGAGCTGATCGAGGTCTACCGGGCGATCCGGGGCGAGCACCCCGACTGGGACGACTACCGGCGCGCCATGGTCGCCGACGGCCGCCTCGTGCTGCGGCTGCGCGTCGAACGCCTCTACGGCCTGGCCCGCTGAGGGTCTAGGGCACCTGGCCGACCGGGCGGACCACGATGCTGTTGACGTCCACCCCGGCCGGCTGCCCGACCGCCCACGCGATCGCCTCGGCGATCTGCTCGGCGGTCAGCATCGGCCCGTCCGGGGCGCCGCCGTCGCGCGAGTCCCAGAACGGCGTCTCCACCCGCCCGGGCGCGACGAGGGTGACGCCGACGCCGTCGCCGGTGACCAGCACGCGGGCGTTCTCGGCGAGCGCGGTCACCGCGAACTTGGTGACCGAGTACATGTTGCCGGGGGTGTTGCGCACTCCGGCGGTGCTGCCGACCAGCACGACGCGCCCCCCGCTCTCCTTGAGGGCGGGCAGCGCGGCCCGGATGAGCAGCGCCGGGCCGAGGACGTTGGTCAGCAGCATCGCCTTCCACCGCTCGGGGTCGCCGTCGGCGAGGGTGTCGTGGGTGGAGATCCCGGCGTTGGCGACCACGTGGTCGAGCCGGCCGTACTCGGCGACGGTGGCCGCCACCGCGGCCTCGACGTCGGCGGCGTCGGCGGTGTCGCCGGTCAGCGGCAGCGCCCCCTCGGCCGCCAGTTCGGCGAGCGGCCCGGCGCGGCGGCCGGTGACGGCCACCCGGTGGCCGCGGGCGAGCAGCAGCCGGGCGGCGGCGGCACCGATGCCGGTGCCCCCGCCGGTGATCAGCGTGACCGGGGCCATCGCACCTCCAAGATCGTTGTAGGAAGAGCCTACCGGGGCGCAGGATCGTGCACCCGCGGGCGAGGACCGCCCCCCGCGCCCGGTAAGCGGTCGCTTTCCGAGCGCGGCGTTCCGTGTCACGCTGGCGACGGCCACGAGCACGGACGCCGACGAACGGGGAGACACCCGCCATGTGCGACGACCCGACACTGCCGCCCGCCGTGGAGCGGGCGCTGCGCGAGTACCGCGCGCTGCTCGCCGAGCACGGCCCGACCTGGGGCGAGGACCCCATCGGGCTCGTCCGGCAGATCGAGACCAGCGCCTACTTGCTGGACGAGCACGCGTTCTGGATCACCTGCCTGCAGCAGGTCGTCGACCGGTACCCCGGCATCGGCGAGCAGGAGATCGAGGCGCGCATCCTGGAGCTGGACCTGCACGAGGTGATCCGCGACGCGCTCGCCGGGCAGGTCCCCGACAACCTCGCCGCGCTGCGCGTCACCCCGGACGGCGCGCGGCTGGAGGCGAACCGCCAGGAGGTGCTGACCGGCGCCGCGTTCCACACCGCGCTGCTCGTCGACTCCTCACGGGACCACCCGGTGACCGTGCGGGTGGACGGGGCCGAGCACCAGGTGCGGCCCGGCGGCGCCCGGCTGGTGCGGATCTCCACCCTGAGCGAGGTCGTCCTGGACGGCATCCGCATCGACCTGGACGGCCTGACCCGCCGGGTCCCCGCCGCCCGGCTGCGGCTGCGCGCCGGGTTCCCCTGCCGGTGGAGCGTGACCGGGCGGGACGGGCAGGGCTGGTACCCCGAGGGCGTCCCGCACCGCATCGACGCCCACCGCCGCCCCTACTTCCACGGCGACGACCTCGTCCTGGACGTCCCCGCCGGGCCGCTCACCGTCACCGTCACCCGGGGCATGGAGTACGCGGAGGCCGAGCGCGCCGTCACGCCCGAGGAGGGCGCCGAGACGCTCGTCGAGCTGACGCCCGAGCGGCTGTACGACGCCGCCGCACGCGGCTGGTACGGCGGCGACATGCACGTCCACATGAACTGGACCGGCGACACCGTCGGCACCCCCGCGCAGGCCGCCGCCGTCCAGCACGGCGAGGACCTGCACGTCCTCAACCTGGTCGCCGGCAACGTCGCCACCGAGCGCGTCTACGACCGCGAGGCGCTGGCGCACTGGGCCGGGCAGGACCTGCCCTGGTCGGACGGCGCGCACGTGGCGCGCCTCGGCGTGGAGTACCGCAACGACCTGCTCGGCCACATCTACGCGTTCGGCGTCGCCGCGCCGCCCGCCCGCTTCCACACCGGGTTCGGGGACGCCATGGACTGGCCGCCGAACGCCGAGGGCTGCCGCGAGCTGCGCTCCCTCGGCGCCGTCCTCGGCTACAGCCACCCGTTCCACCTGCCGATGGGCGACGACGACCCGCCCGCGTCCGCGCTGGCCTCGGGCCGCAACTGCTCGGCCCGCGAGATCGTCGCCGACGCCGCGCTCGGCCTGGTCGACAGCCTGGACGTGCTGAACCACTCCTCGGTCCAGGCGACCGCCGTGGTGTACCGGCGGCTGCTCGGCGCGGGCGTCCGGCTGGCCGCCACCGCGGGCACCGACGCGATGCTGTCGTTCGCGCGCCGCGGCAACCAGTCCAGCCCGCCCGGCTGGGAGCGCGTCTACGCCAAGGTGGACGGCCCGCTCACCGCCGCCTCGTTCGCGGACGCGATCCGGGCCGGCCGCACGTTCGCCACCACCGGCCCCTGGCTGGAGCTGGAGGTGAACGGGTGCGGCCCCGGCGACACCCTCGACCTCAAACCGGGCGACACCGTGACCGTCACCGCCCGCGCGGCCGGTCCCGAACTGCTCACGGTGCAGCTGCGCACCGCGGACGGCGTGCTGGCCGAGGGACCGCCCGGCGAGCTCACCGCCGAGCTGACCGTGGACGGCCCCACCTACGTGGTCGCCGTCGCGGAAGGCCCGCCCGGCCCGCGCTCGATGCACTACGCGGGCGCGTTCGCGCACACCAGCCCGGTGTACCTGGACGTCGCCGGGCGGCCCGTCGCGCGCGAGGCCGACGTCCGCTGGTGCCTGGAGTACCTGGACGGCCTGGCGGACCTGATCCGCACCCAGGCCCGGCTGGACGGCGCCGGGCAGCTCGGCGACCACCTCGCGCTGCTGGAGGAGGCCCGCGCGGTCTACCGGTCGCGGCTTCCTTAGAAAAAGGGTCCAGCCCGAGAGCACCCCGCAGTTCCCTCGGGCTGGACGTTCGTGGCGGCCCTATTGGACGAGGTCGGGCCCGTACACCTCCCACAGTTCGCCGGCGAAGAACCGGCCGAACTCGATCAGCGCCTTCGACCCGTCCGGCCCTTCGGTGCGGAACGTGGTGAGCTGGCGCGCGAAGTCGGTGAGCGCGATGTGCAGGACGCCGGCGGCCAGGACCTTGGCGGCCCCGTCCCGCTCCTCGGTCACGTGGCCCTCCAGCAGCCGCGTGTACAGGGTCGAGGTGTCGGGCCAGATCCGGGTGGGCGGCCCGTGCAGGACGTTCTTCTGCCCGGTGAGGGTGCGCGGCCGGCCCGCGTCGTCGGTGAAGAACAGCCGGTAGCGCATCACCCGGCGGTCGTCGGCGCCGGCCGGCGCGAACAGGTTGAACCATCCCTGCTGGACGGGTCGCCGGCCCCCGCAGGCGGCGACCTCGATCCAGCCCTCGGCCCGCGCGGCGTGCTCGGGCTCGGCGAGGAAGCCGGCCACGTCGTCGGCGGTGATGGTCAGCCGGAACGCCAGCGGCTCGTGTCCCTCGGCGAGCTCGCCGGCCCGGGGGTCGGACATCCCGAAGGAGACCGAGCCCCTCATGGTCTCGGTGAACGACAGTGCGGTCGGGGCGGCCCCCGCCGCCGGTTCGGTCGTGTCGGTGCGCGCGAGGCGCTCCGCGTGCTCCACCGGTACGGCTCGCGGCCGGTGGTCCCATTTCTCCAGCATGTTCACACTCATCCGGTCGGCGAAAGCGGCGATGGTGAGCGAGGGGTTCGGGCCGACGGGGCCGGGCATCGCCGCCCCGTCGGAGATGTAGAGGCCCGGGTGGCCGAAGACCTCGCCGTAGGCGTCGCAGACGCCGCGCTCGGGGCGGTCGGCCATGGGCGCGCCGCCGAGCGGGTGCGCGGTGATGACCCGCTTGCGGAACCACATGGGGTTGTCGGCGTACTCGGCGCCGAGCACGTCGGCGATGTGCTTCATGGTGCGGCGCAGCCGCCGGAAGTGCGCCTCGCTGGTCTCGGTCGTCCACTCGGCCTGCAGCCGGCCGCGCTTCAGTGTGAGCCGGCCGTCGGCGGTGTCGCGGCCCATGCCGAGCAGCGGCAGCGAGCTGACGGTGAGGGCGCCGTCGCCGATCAGCTCGGCGAGCTCGGCCGAGATGTTGGTGTCGGGCGCGGTGGAGAAGAACTCGGTGAACCGGTCGAGCATGAACCGGGCGGCGTGCTCGATGGTGGTGCCGATGTCCATCGACTGGATCATCCAGTTGGCGAACGCCGGGTAGCCGCCGTCCTGGATGTAGGCGCCGCGCGCGCCGGGCGGGCCGGCGGGCGCCTCGTCCAGCTCGTCGGGCAGCCGGATCGCGCTGGTGATCACCGGGCCGCGGCCGGCGTTCAGCGGCCGCAGCCGGTCGCGGTCGCGGGCCTTCAGCAGGAACGTCAGCAGGTCGCCGTTGCCGCAGAAGCGGGTGCCGAGCGCGTCGCCGAGGCCCGGCAGCGCGTCGCGCGACCGCAGCAGCAGGCGGGTGGTGCCGTAGGTGCCGGCGCCGAGGACCAGCCGGTCGCAGCCGATGGTGCGCAGCGGCGGCGGGGGCGCGCCCTCGGCCAGGTCGTGGCGGACGTAGTCGACCAGGTACCCGCCGCCCTCGCGGGGCCGGATCGCCTTCACCTCGTGCAGGGTGCGCAGGTCGGCGCCGTGGTGGCGGGCGGCCGACAGGTAGGTGTGGTCCAGGCTGTTCTTGGAGCCGTCGTTGCAGCCGATGTCGCACTGGCCGCACAGCGAGCAGGTGCGCCGCTCGACCCCGTGCAGGTTGCGGTACCCGGCGTCGGCGATCGGCAGGCCGACGCCCGGCTCGCCGTCCGGCGTGGCCGCGAAGCTCACCGCGAGCTTGGGCAGCTGCCAGTCCAGGCCGAGTTCGGCGGCGGCGTCCTGCATCGCGTGCGTCTTCGGGGTGTTGTCGAAGGGCACCTTGTCGATGGGGTAGGGCGTGCCGCCCAGCATCTCCTCGACCCGGTCGTAGTGCGGGTCCAGGTCGGCGCGGGTGACCGGCCACGACTCGTAGCCGCCGCCGGGCATCGGCTGCTCGTGGACGAACCAGCGCTCGTCCTTGCGCAGCAGCACGTTGGCGTAGATGAGCGAGCCGCCGCCGAGGCCGCTGGACACGACCGAGTCGCAGCCCTTGAAGCTCCACACGTCGAACATCCCGTACAGCCGCTTGTCCGGGTCCCAGAAGGCCCGGCCCATCTCGGCGGGGTCCCGGGGGAAACTGCCCGGCGGGAACGTCTGGCCGCGTTCCAGCAGCACCACCGACCTGCCGGCCTCGGCCAGCCGGAACGCGGCGACCGAACCGCCGAATCCCGAGCCGATGACCACGGCGTCGACGTGCTCCATGCTGGGCTCCTGCTCCTTACGTGTCCGGACGGTCAGGCGCTGTGGCGCTTGATGAAGTCGACGATGTGCGGGAAGACGTCGAGGTGGGCGTTCTTGCCGATCAGCGGGTCCAGGTGGCCGTAGCCGGGCAGCGGGCGCAGCTCGTGCCGGCCCGGCGCCGCCTTCTCCAGGATCTTGTGCAGGTGCGGGTTGGAGTCGGCGAAGACCTTGTTCTGCTCCGGCGCGAGCAGCAGCAGCGGCGTCTGGACGTCGGCGGCGTTCCGCAGGTAGTTCTGCGGCAGGCTCGCGTGGGCCTTGGACCCGGCGTCGTACTTGACCGCGTGCCCGGCCTCGATCATCTTGCGGACGTGCCGGTAGTAGTGCAGCCCGGACGCGCCGCAGATGTCGGCCATCCGCTCGTGCGTGACCGGCAGCAGGTTCGCGTGCCGGTACATCGCGGGCTTGCCCGCGCCCCACTGGAAGCTCTGCAGGTGGCAGGCGCTCACGTCGCACTCGCGGTGGAACAGCGACACCGCCTTCGACAGCATCCAGCCCCGGGTGAGCACCGGCGCGTCGCCGAAGCGCGGGTCGATGTAGGGCAGCCCGACGACGTACTCCAGGAACGCCGGCCCGAGGGTCAGCTTCAGCCGGGAGAACGCCGGGACGCGCGGCGTCAGCGACACGCTGTTGCAGGTCAGGCTGGCGATGCCGGTCACCGCGCCGGCGAACAGGCTCATCGAGAACGACACCGACCCCAGGCAGTGCGCGATCACGTGGACGCGCCGGTCGCCGACGTGGCGGCGCAGCTCGGCGAGGGCCGCCGGGAAGTCGTACAGGGCGATGTCGTCGAGGGTGTAGCGGTGGCTCTCGGTGTCGTAGGGGAACCGGCCGCTCATCCGGAAGTCCAGCGCCCACACGTCGGTGAAGCCGCTGTCCAGCAGGTGGGTGGCGAGGTTGCGGTGCTCGGGCATGATGAACACGTCGCTGGCGGAGGTGAGGCCGTGCACCAGCAGGACGACGTCGTCGGACTCCCCGCGGGTGTAGCGGGTGAGCTCCAGGCCGAGCCCGTCCCCGGTCGCGAACGGGTGCACCGTGATGTCGGCGTCCTGGACGCCGTCCAGGGTGAACCGCGCGATCGTGCTTGCCATCTCCGCCTCCGTGATTGCCCCGCATCGATGATGCGGCCCCCGGTGCCACGGGGGCATCGTGGTAAACCCTGACTTGTCTCCCCGCGGGCCCGTGGGCCTGTCACAACAGGTCAGACGCCACGGAACGGCGGGTGGTTCTCTCCGGGCGCCCGCGGTCAGTCGCGGCCGGCGCGGTTGAGGGCGCCGACGACGCCGACGCGCGAGGAGACGCCGAGCTTGGCGAAGATGTGCGACAGGTGGGTCTCGACGGTGCGCACGCTGACGAACAGCCGCTCGGCGATCTGGGCGTTGGTGCAGCCCTCCGCGACCAGCGCGGCGACCTCCCGCTCGCGCTTGGACAGCCCGCCCGTGCCGGAGCCGCCGCGCGGGCCGGTCGCCGGCACCCGCACGCCGAGCCGGCGCTGCTCGCGGACGGCCTGGCCGTGCAGGGTGCGCGCGCCGCACTTCTCGAACAGCCCGGTGGCCTCGCGCAGCCGCTCCAGCGCGGCGGCGCGGTCGCCGGCCTCGCCGTGTGCGGTGCCGGCGCGCAGCAGGGCACGACCCGCGTGCACGCGCAGCCCGTGCTTGGTGAAGACCGCAGCGGCCTCGTCGGCGACGCCGGCCGCTTCGGCGGGGGCGGTGGGGACGAGCGCGTGCGCGCGCGCGAGCCGGGCGAGCCCGTTGTTGCCTTCCAAGCCCGGAATGACCATCGCCCCGGCGCGGTCCGCCCAGGCCTCGGCCTCCTTCGGCCGGCCCCGGCCGGCCTCCAGCGCCGCCAGCGTCTCGCAGCAGCTGAGCAGGGTGGCCTGGTCGAGCACGGGCGCCTCGAACCGGTTGCAGGCCCGCATGACGGCCTCGTGGCCGTCGTCCAGGCGGCCGAGGCCGATCAGCGCCATCGCCTGCGCGTAGCGGGCCATCGAGCCCCACCACTCACCGAAGCCCGCGCCGACCTGGACGGCTTCCTCGGCGTGCCGCAGCGCGGTTTCCTCGTCGCCGGACCAGCAGGCGACCAGGCTCTGCTGGGTGAGCGCGAACACCAGCTGCTGGCCGGAGGTGAGCAGCCGGGCCTCGCCGACGGCCTCCTCCGCGGCGGCGGCGGCCTCGGTGAGACGGCCGAGCGTGCCGTGCGCGCGCGCGAGGCCCGCCATCAGGTTGGTGACGATGTACTGCTGCCCGGTGGCGCGGGCCACGCGGGCGGCCCGCTCGAACCGCTCGGCGGCCCCGGCGAACCGGCCCATGAACGTCTCGGCCCAGCACAGCCAGGCGATGGCGTCCATCCAGTCGGCCAGGTGCTCGTCGGGCGCGGCGTCCACCAGCCGGTCGGCGGCCTCGGCGTAGGCGAGCGCGTCGGCGATCCGCCCGCCGGCGAACGCCGGCATCGGCCGCATCGCGGCGACCGCGACCTCCAGGCTGGGCTCCCAGTCCTCGGAGCTGTCGGGCATCAGGTCCAGCACGGCCTGCGCCGCGCGGAAGTCGATGCGCATCATCCGCTCGGCGATGAGCCGCATGCGCAGCGGGATCGCGGCGGGGGAGCGCGGGTCGGGGATGCGGCGCAGCTCGTCCAGCAGCAGCGCGCGCGCTTCGGCGGGGCGGTCCAGCTGGCGTTCCATCAGCGCGGCGAAGCGGGCGGCGCGCGCGCGGCGGTGATGGTCGTCGGCGGGCAGCAGCCGCAGCAGCGTCCGCGCGGTCTCGCGGCCCTCGGCCAGGTGCCCGCCGACCGACTGGACCTGCGCGAGCTCCAGCATCAGGTCGAGCCGGGACGGCAGCCCGTCGCCGGTGCCGGCGGCGTTCTCGGGCATCAGGGCGAGCGCGGCCTGCAGCCAGTGCGCGGCGGTGGTCGGGGCCTGGCCGCTGAACGCGCGGGCGGCCTCGACGAGCGTGGCGATCGCGGCGCGGTCGCCGACCCGGCCCGAGCGCTCCACGTGGCTGGCGCGCGCCGCGGCGGGGGCGCCGATCTCGGCCAGGTAGGCGGCGACGCGGCCGTGCGCGGCCAGCCGCCAGCCGGCGGCGGCCGAGGCGTAGGCGGCGTGCCGGACCAGCGGGTGGCGGAACTGGAAGCGCCCGCCGACCGGGCGGACGATGTCGCGGGCGACCAGCTCGTCCAGCGCCTCCAGCGCGGTCTGCTCGCTCACCTCGGCGGCCACGGCGGCGGGCAGCGGCGCGAACTCGTCGGCGGCCACGGCCGCGCCCTGGGCGACCAGCAGCGCGTTCGGCGACAGGCCGCTCAGCTCGACCTGCAGCGCGGCGCGCACCGCGGGCGGCAGATCGCCCTCGGCGGTGCCGCCGGTGAACGGCTCGGGGCTGCGCGCGAGCGCCTCCAGGTAGAAGGGGTTGCCGCCGCTGGCCTGGTACAGCTCGCGGCGGCGGGCGTCGCTCACGCCGGGCCCGAGCAGCTCGGCGACCTCGTCCTCGCTGAGCGGACCGACGGTGTGCCGGCGGCCGCAGCCGCCCTGCAGCGAGGACTCCACCAGGGCGGCCAGGCGCGGGGAGGCCTGCGCGGGCCGGTAGGCGACCGCGATCAGCACCCGGGCGCGCGGCGGGTGGCGGACCAGGTGGTCCAGCAGGTCGAGGGTGGCGTCGTCGGCCCAGTGCACGTCGTCCAGGACCAGCACCAGGCCCGACGGCCCGGCCAGCTCCTCCAGCAGGCGCCGGACGGCGCGGAACAGCTGGTAGCGGGCGACCGGGGTGGCCGCGGCGCCGAGGGCGGGCGGCGGCCCGGCGGGCGCGGCCGACAGGGCCGGGAAGACGGTCGCCAGCAGCCCGGTCGCGGCGGCGCCGAGATCGGGGCGCTCCTCCTCCAGCCGGTCGTCGAGCGCGTCCACGACGGCGCCGAACGGCATCTCCTGCTCGAACTCGGCGGCCCGGCCGAGCAGGGTGGCGAGCTTGTGCGCGGCCGCGGCGGCGGCGAGCTCGGTCAGCAGCCGGGACTTGCCCGCGCCGGGCTCGCCGACGAGCGCGACGAAGCGGAAGGCGCCCGCGGCGGTGTCCTCCAGGGCGGCGTCGAGCAGCGGCAGCAGGTCCCGGCGCCCGACCAGCGGCACGGTGCCGGGCGGGCCGCCGTGCGCGGGCAGGCCGCCGCGATGTCGCTCCGCACGACCCTCCATGTCCACACCCCAACAGTGACAGGCGGTCGACACGCCGTGATCATCCCTTATGCCGCGATTGATGAGAATCGCGGGGGAATCACCATAGCGACTCGGCCGCCGCCGTGGACGACGGCGCGCCGCTTTCTCGGACACTTCGTCCAACAAGGCCCGACGGCGTCGGTCCGGTGTTCCCCGTCCTATCAACCGCCGTGCGCCCGCGGGTGTCAACCGCAGGAAGCCAACCGTGCCGCAGTCGTCACCTCCCTGTGGCGATCACATGATCACCGCTGGTGCGCGCATAGGCCACGACCTGCGTCGACGCCGAGGGCGCCAGTGTGACGTTCTTCAGCCGGGGGCGCTCGGGCGCCGGCCGCGCCGGGGCCAGGTCGACCGCCCGCAGCACCTCGGTGATGACCACGCGCAGCTCCAGCTGCGCGAGCTGGGCGCCCGCGCAGTACCGGTGGCCGCCGCCGAACGGGATCCAGGACCGGTTCGCCAGGTCGGCGCCGGGGCCGAGGAAGCGCTCCGGCCGGAACTCCCAGGGCTCGGGGTAGGCGGCCGGATCGCTCAGCACCAGCGGGATCGACGCCGACAGGTAGTGGCCCGCCGGGACGTCGTAGCCGCCGATCCGGACGGGCTCGTCCAGCAGCCGGGGCGCGCCGAGCACCACCGGGCGCGCCCGCAGCGCCTCCTTCACCACGGCCTGCAGGTACTCGCCGCCTTCTCCCGCCGCGAGCTCGGTGCGCAGCCGGCGCAGCGCGTCGGGGTTCCGCAGCAGCCGCTCGAACGTCCAGGCGAGCGCCGTCGCGGTGGTCTCGTGCCCGGCCTGCAGCAGCGTCATCAGCTCGTCGCGCAGCTCCTGGTCGGTGAGCGGCGCGCCGTCCTCGTCGCGGGCGGCGACGAGATGGGACAGCACGTCGGCCGCGTCCGGGTCGGGCGCGCCCCGGCGCCGCGCGATCTCGTCGTACAAGATCGCGTCGACCTCGTCGCGGACCCGCACGTACCGGGTGGTGGGCAGCGCGCCCGCGCGCAGCAGCGCGGGCGAGGTGAGCGCCCGGTCGCGCAGTCGGGGCGGCAGCCGCAGCAGCGCCGCCGACCCGCCGAGCGCGACCAGGCGGGGCAGGAGCGCGCGCAGGGCGCGCAGCCGCCCGGCGTCGCGCACGCCGAACACCATCCGCATGATCACCTCCAGGGTGATCCGCTCCATCCGGTCGCGCAGCGCGAACGGCGCGCCGAGCGGCCAGCCGGCGATCTCCGCGGCGGCGATCGCGGCGATCCGGTCCCGCCAGCCGGCCACCGCCCGGCCGTGCAGCGCCGGGTTGATCAGCCGCCGGTGCCGCCACCACGGCTCGCGGTCCAGGCAGAGCAGCGACCGCTCGCCGACGAGCGGGCCGACGAACGCGCGCCGGATCTCCCCGGCGCGCGAGGCGCCCGCGTCGGTGGCGAACACCTGCTCGGCGAGCCCGGCGGTGGCCACCACGACCTCGGGCGGCAGGCCGGGGTAGCGGACCTGGAAGACCGGGCCGTGCCGGCGGCGGCCGGCCTCGTAGAAGCCCACGGGATCCTTGACGAGCCAGGCGACCTGGAGCGGCGGCGGCAGGCGGACGGCGGGGGGAGCGGGCATGGCGGCTGTGGTCTCCTGGTCGGGCGGGTCGGCGGGGCCGCCCTCCAGCCTGTCCGGTGCCCTCTTATCACTACATCGTGGTAATTACCGACATGGCCAATGATCATGTTGTTCTTTGCCGGTCGGGAGGGTTTCACATCGATGATGGGGGCATGACCGCCATGATCTGCACCGGACCACCGGCGACACGTCCAGACGAAGGAGAACAGTGAGCACGCCCCACGTCACGCTCAACAACGGGATCACGATGCCGCAGCTCGGTTTCGGGGTCTGGCAGGTGGAGGACGACGAGGCCGAGCGGGCCGTGAAGGTCGCCCTGGAGACCGGCTACCGGAGCATCGACACCGCGCGCATCTACGACAACGAGGCGGGCACCGGCCGTGCGCTGCGCGCTTCAGGGGTGCCGCGCGAGGAGCTGTTCGTCACCACCAAGCTGTGGAACAGCGACCAGGGCTACGACTCCACGCTGCGGGCCTTCGACGCCAGCATGGAGCGCCTCGGGCTGGAGCGGCTCGACCTGTACCTCATGCACTGGCCGATGCCCTCGCGCGACCTGTACCTGGACACCTGGCGGGCGTTCGAGAAGATCTACGCCGACGGCCGCGTCCGCGCGATCGGGGTCTCCAACTTCACCGTGCCCGCCCTCACCCGGCTGCTCGACGAGGGGGAGGTGGTGCCGGCGATCAACCAGATCGAGCTGCACCCGGACCTGCAGCAGAGCGAGCTGCGCGCGTTCCACCGCGAGCACGGCATCCACACCGAGGCCTGGAGCCCGCTCGGCCAGGGCAAGGGCCTGCTGGACGAGCCGCTGCTGAGGCGCATCGGCGACGCGCACGGCAGGACGCCCGCCCAGGTCGTGCTGCGCTGGCACCTGCAGATCGGCAACGTGGTCATCCCGAAGTCGGTGACCCCCTCGCGCATCGCCGAGAACTTCGACGTCTTCGGTTTCGAGCTCACCCCCGAGGACATGGCCGCGATCGGCGAGATGGACAAGGGCAACCGGCTCGGCCCGGACCCGGCGACGTTCGACCTGATGTGACCGGGCCCGCGCCGGCCGGGAGCGGGGCGCGCGGGATCAGCGGATCCGCAGGCCGGCGCGGTAGTCCGCCGCCTCGATCGCCGCGTCCGCCCGCCGGGCGGGCGTGAGGTCGACCAGTTCCAGCTCGTGGCCGTGCGTGCGCACGCTCCGCACGGCCCCCTCGCTGGTGTGCAGCTCGTGCGTGGCGGCGCCGTCGGAGATCTTGACCGTGGCGTCGCCCTCCCACACGCACTGCACGCCGACGGGGCAGCGGCTGTCGGCGCCGACGCCCTCGAAGGTCACGGTGAGGTCGGTGCCGGCGAGCCGGGCGCTGCCGCCCGGGGCGAGCGTGAAGACCGCGCCGGGCTCGACGGTCCGCTCCGGCTCCGGTGTGAGGCGCGCCGCGCCGCAGACCGCGGCCAGCAGCGGGAGCGCCACGGCGACCGGTACCCAGCGGAGCGTGCTGGTGATAGCCATGATTCCAGCGTAACCGAGCGGTCACCGGGCGCAGCGGGCGGGCACCTCCTCCCGGCTACCGCTTCACGCCGACGCCGACCAGCCCCGCGAACCGCCGCGCCTCGGGGTCCTCGGCACCGCCCGCCAGCCACTGCGGCGGGCCGGTCAGGCCGGGCTCCAGCAGCTCGAAGCCGTCGAAGAAGCCGAGGATCTGGGCGCGCGGGCGGGCGCCGAGCCGGGAGCTGGCGCCCTCGTAGACCTGCTCCGCGCGGGCCATCTGGTCGGGGAAGGCGTCCGAGGCCAGGTGCGACAGGATGAGGCGGCTGCCGGGGACGAGCCGGCCGGCGAAGCGCCCGACGAGCGCGGCCGGGTCGTCGGCGTCCTCGACGAAGTGCAGCACCGACACGAAGATCAGCGCGACCGGCTCGGCGAAGTCGATCAGCTGCCGGGTGACGGGGTGGTCCAGGATCTCCTCGGGCCGGCGCAGGTCGCCCTGCACGAACCCGACCGGGTCGCCGGTCCCGGCGAGCAGCGCCCGCCCGTGCGCGCAGACGACCGGGTCGTGGTCGACGTAGACCACGCGCGCGTCGGCCCGGGCCGCGAGGGCGACCTCGTGCACGTTCTCGCGGGTCGGCAGGCCCGAGCCGACGTCCAGGAACTGGCGGACGCCCGCCTCGGCGGCCTGCCGCACGGCGGTGCCGAGGAAGCGCCGGTTCAGCCGGACGCCCTCGGTGACGCGGCCTTCGGAGATGCCGACCACCCGCTGGGCGGCCGCGCGGTCGGCGGCGAAGTTGTCCTTGCCCCCGAGCCAGTAGTCGTACATCCGGGCCACGTTGGGGGTGGCGGCGTCCAGGCCGCCCACTGCGTCGGTCACGCCGAGCATGATCGCGTGCGGTGGGCGGCCCGGCAAGCCGTTTCGCCGTGCCGGGGCGAGGAAAGCGAGGGGGCTGATTCTTTAAAGGAAGGTTGAGAAGGAAGCCCCCTCATGGCCTCGCTGCCGAAACGGTAGCAGTCAGGCGGGCACGAGGTCGCGCAGATTTCCGGGCGTGAAGACCCGCGACCCCACCGGCAGCCCTTCGGGGCGCGCCGCGCCGATGAAGGTGACCGGCCCGTCCGGCAGCCGCCCGCCGTCCCAGCGCGTCACCGTCCCGGGCGCCAGCCGCTCGACCAGGTACCGCAGCGTCAGGTAGCGGCGCTCGACGACGGCGCGCACCAGCGCCGCCGTCGTCAGCCGGTTGGTCTCGACCCGGTTGAACATCGCCTCGCCCTTGAGGAACATGTGCAGCCACTTGGCGCGCCACCGCCCGTCGTCGCCGCGCATGAAGATCAGCGGCAGCGCGACCCGGCCGGGGCCGCGCAGGTCGGACTTCATCCGGACGGTCCGCGCCTCGAAGGGCCGCCCCTGCTGCTCGGCGCCGCGCAGCATGAACCCGAAGAACGACTCGCGGACCTCCTCGAAGCCCTCTCCGTCGTAGATGTTGACCTGCGGGACGATGAAGGGCTCGCGGACCTGGGCGAGCCGCAGGTCGATGAACTCCGAGGCGCCGTCGGGGGCCTCGGTGATGTCGCCCGAGTGCTCGCCCGACACCATGGTGAGCTGGGTGTAGGACAGCCACGCCATGGAGTGGTAGCGCTCGTTCAGCGTCAGCGCCGACAGGTCGAAGTCGGTGTCGCGCTCGCGCTGCCTCCAGTGGACGAAGAAGCGCAGCAGGTCACCGTCCACGGGCGTCACCGAGCCGCGCGGCAGCACCCCGAAGCCCGTGCCCGCGGCTTTGCCGCTGAGCGGCAGCGCGACGTCGAGCACGGCGGGGTCGACGACCAGGTGCTCGACGGCGGGCAGCCGCCGCCGGACCTCGGCGTCCAGCAGTCCGGCGAGCCGCTCCAGCACCTCGGGGGCGAGGGGCGGGCGGGTGTCGGGCTCGATACGGCCCCGGCCGAGGCGGTCGGCGAAGACACGGGCCCGGCCGGGCGCGGCGGCGCGGTTCAGCAGGTGCTCGCGGACCGACAGCACGACCCGGCCGGCCACGCGCCCGGCGACCTCCTCGGCCGCGCCGAGGATCGCGTCCTGCTCGGCGGGCGTGGCGCTGCGCAGCAGCCGGTCCAGCGACCGGAACAGCATGCCGGGCGAGGCCTTCAGCACGTTCGCCGCGCCGATGACGTCGTCGGCGGCGAACCGCGCCTCGACGCGGCCCGCGATCGAGGGCGCGGCCTGCTCGCCGCGCGCGACCGCGAACACCCGCGCGGCCTGCGGCCACCGCGGGTACTCGTGCGGGTGCAGGCGCTCGCCGAGCCGCTTCCACCGCTCGCGGTAGGCGGCGACGTCGCCGAGCTTGGCCGGGTCGGCGGCGACGACGCCGTCCAGCGCGGCGAGCAGCGCGCGGCGGGCGGGCCGGGGCATGGCGGTGAACCGGGTCGGCTCCAGCAGCGTGACGTCGCCGTCCGACATCGCGCAGGCGAGGCGGAGCACGTCGGTGACGGTGTCCACCAGCAGCGGCGCGCCCGCCTGCAGCCGTGCCCGGTTGACCACGGCGCGGTTCTCCCGCACCGGGATCGTCTCGGGCTGGGGGCCGCCGGCGCAGCGCCCGGCCAGCTCGTCCAGCGCCGCCAGGCCGTCCTCGCCGAGCGGGGTGACGCTCCCGGCGAGCGCCAGGTACAGGCCCGTCTCCTCCTCGGCCAGGTCGCCGCC
Source organism: Actinomadura macrotermitis (assembly GCF_009604375.1). GTDB lineage: Bacteria > Actinomycetota > Actinomycetes > Streptosporangiales > Streptosporangiaceae > Spirillospora > Spirillospora macrotermitis. Next base: position 189,140 of record NZ_WEGH01000006.1, on the reverse strand, counting down.
GAGGTGCAGGACGGTCACCCGGTCGCCCGCGGCGGCGATCAGCTCGGCGTGCGCGTCCAGCATCTCGGCGTAGGTGTGCTGGTAGCGGCCGTAAGCGGGCAGCGTGAGCAGGTTCAGCACGCCCGTGTGGGCCGACTCGGCCAGCGCGGCCATGGCGTCGTCGTCGACCATGGCCTCGGCGATGCAGCGCATCCAGAAGTCCACGGTGTCGGGCACGTTGCGGGGGAAGTCGCGGAAGTACACGTTGTGCTCGACGTGGTCGCCGACCATCTCGCGCACCACCGGCAGGACCCGGACGGCGGTGTCGATCACCGTCCCCTCCGTCAGCCCGGACAGGTGCGCCAGCAGCTCGCGCGACAACTTGAAGCCGGCCGTCATCAGGACGGCGTCGAACTGCCGCGCGGCGGTCGCTCCCGTGGTGGAAGCTGCTGTGCCAGGCGGGCCCTGCGGGGCGGGGACGCGGTGGGTGTGGCGGATGACGAGTGCGTCGAGCCGGGTGCTCATCCCCGCATCGTGGCAGAGGGGGTGAAGCGCCGCATAACGGTTTGCGGTCAGCGCCAGCGGGCGAGCACGGCGTCCACGTCGGCGCGGATGCGGGCGCGGGCCTCGCGGCGCGGCACCCCGTTCATCAGCATCGCGTCGTAGCCGGTGTCCAGGTGCCGGACCGAGGCGATCACGGCCAGCGTCACCGCCTCGGCGTCCAGCTCCCGGCCCGCCGCGGTGCGGCCGACCCGCCCGCTGCCGCGCACCCCGGCGTGCGCGGCGATCGCCGCCGCCCGCTCCTGCGGGCAGCCGGGGAACAGCCGCCGGATCTCGGCCGCCATCGCCTCCTGGAACGCCACGTCGGCGTGCTCGCGCCGCTCGCGGTCGCGGTCGCGGCGGCGCGCCCGCAGGTCCTCGTCGGCCAGGCACTGCTCCTCGGCGCGCTCCAGCGCGGCCTCCTCCACCAGCAGGCCGCGCCGCTCGTAGCGCTTGCGGCGCCGGTTCAGCTGGACGACCGCCGCCGACAGCACGCTCTCCTTCTTCGCGCGCCGGGTGAGGGCGGCATCGCCGGACGGCAGGAACACCAGGTGGTCCAGGTCGGCGCAGGTCAGGCAGAGCGGCTCGCCGTCCTCCACGAGCTGGAAGCGGCCGGTGCCGCGGCAGCCCGCGCACGTCCACCCCTCCTGGAGGGGGAGCAGGACCTGCAGGTCGGGCGCCTTGTTCTGCTTGGCGGCCAGGCGCTCGCGCTGGGCGTCGCTGAGGTCGGCCGGGATCCAGTGCACCCGGAAGGCGCGCTCGGCCTCGGCGTCCCCGGCGGCGGTGAAGCGGAGCGGGCGGCGGTCGCGGGTCGCGGCCAGGTAGGCGGCCTCGCTCGGCTCCAGCCCCCGCTCGCGGGCCCAGTCCCGCAGGGCGCGCAGCGCCGAGGCGACCTTGTCGGGGCGGACGGCCAGCGCGTCGTCCAGATGTGCGATGCGGCCCTGCCGCCACTCGTCGACCTGCGCGGACTTCAGCCACCGGAGCCCGACGAAGACCTCCACCGCCGACACCGATCTCGACCGCTTCAGCAGCGGCTCCGCGGCCTCCGCCACCCGCCGGCCCAGCCTGGACCCGTGCACCTCGCTCACGGGCGGCCACCTTACCGATGTGAGCCGGGGCGGACGCGGCCCGTCAGGGGATCCGGGCCTCGATCCGGGCGAGGTGGGCGGCGAGGATCTCCTCGAACGCGGCCTGGCGGTCCGCGCCGAGCGGGCGGATGTCGCGGGCGAAGCGGGCCAGGGCGGGGAAGCGCTCGGGATCGGCGCCGAGCACCGCGACGCGGAACTGCTCCATGCCCTGCTCGTACTCCTGGGGGGTGACGGTGCTGATGCCGGCCTCGGCGGCGATCAGCGCGGCGAGGAGGATCACGGTGCGGTGGTAGCGCACCGGGATCTCCTCGTCGGGCAGGCCGGACGAGCACAGGGCCTGCAGCAGCTCCTCCATGACCAGCCGGGAGCCGGTGCCGCCGGACCCGTACCGCCCCCACACCGCGGCGAGCTGGGGCTGCTCGCCGAACGCCTCCCGCAGGCGCCGGGCCAGGGCGGTGACCCGCTGCTTCCAGTCGCCCTCGGGACGGTGGCCGTCCATGGCGGTCAGCAGGATCCGGTCGGCGACCGCGCGCAGCAGCTCGGTCTTGTTGCGGAAGTGCCGGTAGAGGCTGGAGGAGTCGGTCCCGAGCGCGGCGGCGAGCCTGCGCACGCTGAACGACTCGGCGTCGCCCGTACGCAGCAGCTCCGCCGCCGTGTCCAGGATCTCCTCGGTCGACCATCGCCTGCGGCCCGTCATCCCCGCCCCTTCCGTCCAGGCTCAGCCTAACCTATGCACTTGCTGTTGCACGCGGTGCGTGCATAATGAGGGCAACGCATCGCCCGGCCTGGACGGCACCCCCGGTGCCCGCCGGTGAGAGAGGGAGACATGAACGAGACCACTGCCGTGACGCGACCGCCGGAACCGGACTTCTCAGTGATCACGGACGAGGAACTGCGCGCCTACCGCGATGCGGAGAACCGCTTCCGGGCCTCCGGCGCGGCGCGGGCGATCCTCGGAGAGCCGCACGAGGGCGCCGCGATCGGCTGGCAGGAGATCGCGCTGCCCGGCCGCGACCTGCCGGTCCGGGTCTACCGGCCGGCCCCGGCCGGAGACGGCGCGGCCGCGCCCCCGGCCGGCCTGCCGCTCGTGGTCCACGTCCACGGAGGCGGCTTCGTGGGCACGGCGGCGCAGTGCGACTGGACCAGCAGCCACCTCGCCGCCCGGCTGCCCGCCCTCGTCGTCTCGGTCGAGCACCGCCTCCTCGCCCCCGGCAGCCCGCTCGCGGACGCCGCCGACGACGGCTGGGACGTGCTCCGGCACGTGGTGCGGCACGCGGCGCGATGGGGCGCCGACCCGGCGCGCGCGGCCGTCTTCGGCGAGAGCTGCGGCGCGTTGATCAGCGCGCTGACCGCCGTCCGGGCCAGGGAGGCCGGCCTGGACCTCAGGGCGCAGGTGCTGGTCAACCCCGTGGCCGACGTGACCGGGACGATGTTCGACCACGCCTCGATGGCCGAGTACGCCCCCGACCCGTCCCAGGCCCTGTCGACGCTGCGGCTCTTCCAGCGGCTCGCCGTCCCGCCGGAGGCCGACGCCCGCGCGGTCTCGCCGCTGTACGCGGACGACCTGGGCGGCCTCGCCCCGGCGCTCGTGGTGGTGCCCACCCAGGACCCGGTCGCCGACCACGGCCGCCGCTACGCCGAGCGGCTGCAGGCGGCCGGGACCCCGGTGCGCCTCACCGAATACCCGGGAGCGCGGCACGCGTTCCTCGCCCTGCCCGGACTGGAACCCCAGGCCGAGGCCGCCCAGGCGGAGATCCTCGCGTTCCTGCGCGAGGCTCTGGCGAAGTGACGGAGGCGACGATGCACCCCGACCTTGAGCACGACGGCCCGGCGGTCTCCCGGCTCGGCCTCGGCTGCATGAGCATGACCGGCAGCTACGGCCCCGCCGACCCGCACGAGGCCGCGGCCACCCTGCTGGAGGCCCTCGATTCGGGCGTCACCATGTTCGACACCGGCGACTTCTACGGCGACGGAGCGAACGAGGAGCTCCTCGGCCGGACGCTCGCGCCGCACCGCGACCGCGTCGTCCTGGCCACCAAGACCGGGGTCCGCCGCACCGCCGGGGGCCTGGTCCCCGCCGGCTCGCCCGGCTACCTGCGGCGTGCCTGCGAGGCATCGCTGCGCCGGCTGCGCACCGAGCGCATCGACCTGTACTACCTCGCCCGCATCGACCCCGCCGTCCCCGTCGAGGAGTCCGTCGGCGCCCTGGCCGAACTGGCCGCCGAGGGCAAGGTGGGCCGCATCGGCCTGTCCGAGGTCTCGGCCGCCACCCTGCGCCGCGCCCACGCCGTCCATCCGGTCAGCGCCGTCCAGACCGAGTACTCGCTGTGGGAACGCCATGTCGAGACCGGCGTCCTGCCCGCGGTCCGCGAACTCGGCGCCACCCTGGTCGCCTACAGCCCGCTCGGCCGCGGGCTGCTCACCGGGGCCGTCCACGCCGGCACACGCTACGAACCCGGCGACTTCCGCGCCACCGCTCCCCGCTACAACGGCGACGACCTCAAGGCGAACCTGGCCATCGTCGAGGCCGTCACCCGCCTCGCCGACGCCAAGGGCGCCACCCCCGCCCAGATCGCCCTCGCCTGGCTCCTCACCCGCGGCGGCGACGTCATTCCCATCCCCGGCAGCTCGCGGCGCCCTCACCTGCGCGACAACCTGGGCTCCCTCGACCTGCGCCTGACCGCCGCCGACCTCGGCGCCATCGACGCCGCCGTCCCCGGTACCGGGGCCCGGGGAGCCCGGTACGGCGACCACGGCATCGCCCTGATCGACCGATGAGGAGACGGGCGGGGGCTAGGAGCGGGGGCCGCCCGCGCGGAGGCGGTCCAGCTCGTCGGCGACCTCCCGCACGTCGGCGCCGAGGTCGAAGGCGCTGAACAGGTACAGGTCGTCGTCGGTCCGGATCTCCAGCAGCCGGGTGGTGGACAGGAAACGGCGCCGCTCGTCGGTCCCGACATCCAGGACCTCGGGCCAGGTGAGCGTGCGGTGCCCGGCGAAGCCGGTGACCACGGTCACCGCCCCGGGGTCCGCGGCGACGCGGACGGGGGCGAGCAGGTCGCGCAGCGCGAGCCCGCCGGAGCCGAGCGTGGCGACGGCGGCCAGCAGCAGGCCGCCGGGCTCGTCCGACAGCGCGGCGAGCACGGCGAACACGGCGGCGGCCGCGCACTTCAGGGCCGTCTGCGCGGGCGGCACCCGCCAGCGGGCGGCGGCCGGGGACTCCTCCATGCGGCCTACGGTAGCGGGGCGGCAAAAGCGGCGATCGCCCCGGAGCGGTGGATGGCTCCGCAACCGTATGTGATTCGGTAGCGTCATAGCCATGCGACTCGGTGTGCTGGACGTGGGCTCGAACACGGTGCATCTCCTGGTGGTGGACGCCCACCAGGGGGCGCGCCCGCTTCCGGCGTTCTCCCACAAGGCGGAGCTTCAGCTCGCCGCCTATCTCGAAGACGGCGACCGGCTCTCCGAGGAGGGGGAGCGGCGGCTGAACGCCTTCGTCCAGGAGGCCCTGCAGGTGGCCGAGGACAAGGGCGTGCAGGACCTGGTCGCGTTCGCCACCTCGGCGGTCCGCGACGCCGTCAACGGCGAGGAGATCCTGGAGCGCCTGCGCACCGGCATGCAGGTCGACATCGACGTGCTGTCGGGCCCCGACGAGGCGCGCGCGACCTTCCTGGCGGTGCGCCGCTGGTTCGGCTGGTCCTCGGGCCGGCTGCTGGTGGTCGACATCGGCGGCGGCTCGCTGGAGATCGCGGCGGGCATCGACGAGGACCCCGACGTGTCGATCTCGCTGCCGCTCGGCGCCAGCCGGCTCACCCGCGACTGGTTCACCGCCGACCCGGTGCCGGCCGAGGAGGCGCGCAAGCTGCGCAAGCACGTGCGCGCCGAGATCGCCCGCCGGGTCGGCGAGGTGGCCCGCTACGGGCCGCCCGACCACGCGGTCTGCACCTCCAAGACCTTCAAGCAGCTGGCCCGGATCGCCGGCGCCGCGCCGTCCTCGGAGGGGCCGCTGGTGCGGCGCGAGCTGCGCCACACCGACCTCACCGAATGGGCGGAGAAGCTGGCCCAGATGCCGCCGCAGGAGCGGGCGGGGCTGCCGGGCGTCTCCGAGCGCCGGGTCCCGCAGCTGCCCGCCGGGGCGATCGTGGCGGACGCGACGATGGACCTGTTCGGGCTGCCGGTCCTGGAGGTCTGCCCGTGGGCGCTGCGCGAGGGCGTGATCCTGCGCCGGCTGGACATGATCACCGGCTGAGCCGCGGCCGTATCCGGCCGCGATGACGCGATATGTCTTGACGGCTCGGATGCAGCGGCGTACTCGTGGAGGCACGGGCGGCCTGCTCTTCCGAGGGGTTCTGTGATGAACGGCGTCACCAGGCTTTCTGCGCTGCCATGCGGGCGGCGGGGCAAATGGATCGTGCTCGGCGTGTGGGTGCTGCTGCTGGCGGTGGCGTTCCCCTTCAGCCGGATGCTCACCGACGCGCAGACCAACGAGACGTCGGCGTGGCTGCCGAAGGACGCCGAGTCGACCCGGGTCGTCGAGCTGTCGAAGAGGTTCGTGCCGTCGGACGTGTTCCCCGCCCTCGTCGTCTACGACCGGGGCGGCGCGCCGATCACCGCCGCCGACCGCGCCAAGGCCGCCGGGGACGTGGCGGGGCTGGCGGCGGTCACGGTCACCCCGAAGGGCAAGGACGAGCCCGTCAAGCTGGTGCAGAACGTGCTGGGGCCGGTCCCGTCGCAGGACGGCAGGGCGCTGCGGACGGTGGTGAACGTCAAGGTCGGCAACGACGGCTGGAACCTGCTCGGGCCCGCCGTCAAGGACTTCCGGGCCGTCGCCCAGCGCGACGGCGGCGGGCTGAACGCGCACGTCACCGGGCCCGCCGGGTACGCGGGCGACTTCAGCAACGTGTTCAGCGGCTTCGACAAGACGCTGCTGCTCATCACCGCCGGCATCGTCGTCGCCATCCTGCTGGTCACCTACCGCAGCCCGGTCCTGTGGATCGTGCCGCTGGTCTGCGTGGGATTCGCGCTGCAGGGCGCGCAGGCCGTCGTCTACCTGCTGGCGAGGCACGCCGGGCTGACGGTGAACGGGCAGGCGGCGTTCATCCTCACCGTGCTGGTGTTCGGCGCCGGGACCGACTACGCGCTGCTGCTCATCGCCCGCTACCGGGAGGAGCTGCGGCGGCACGAGGACCGGCACGAGGCGATGGCGGTCGCGCTGCACCGGGCCGGGCCCGCGATCGTGGCGTCCGGGACGACGGTGGCGCTGTCCATGCTGTGCCTGCTGGCCGCGGTGCTGAACTCCACCAAGAGCATGGGCCCGGTGATGGCGGTCGGGGTGGTGGTGGCGCTCGCCGCGATGGTCACGCTGCTGCCCGCGCTGCTGGTGATCTTCGGCCGCTGGATGTTCTGGCCGACCCATCCGCGCGCCGGCTCGGCCGAGCCCGCCGAGCGCGGGCTGTGGGCGCGGATCGGCGCGCGCGTCGCGCGGCGCCCCCGGACCACCTGGATCGTCACCGCCGTGGTGCTCGGCGCGCTGGCGTTCGGCCTCACCGGCCTGAAGACCGGCTCCCTGCGCAACGAGGACGCCTTCAGCGGCACCCGCCCCGACTCGGTCACCGGCGAGAAGGTGCTGGCCGCGCACTTCCCGGCGGGGACGGGCAACCCCGTCCAGGTCGTGGCGAACGCGCCCGCCGCGGCGGCGGCGCAGTCGGCGCTGGCGTCGGTGCCGGGCATCGGCGGGGTCCGCGCGGCCGGCGCGCCCCGCGACGGCCTGGTCTACCTGGAGGGCGTCATGTCCGCCGCGCCCGACAGCGAGGCGGGTTTCCGGACGGTCGAGCGGGCCCGCCACGCGCTGCATCGGGTTCCGGGCGCGGACGCCAAGGTCGGTGGCGGTTCGGCGGTCACCATGGACATCAGCAACGCCTCGCACCGCGACCAGAACGTCGTCATCCCGCTGGTGCTGGCCGTGGTGCTGCTCATCCTGGCGCTGCTGCTGCGCGCGCTGGTCGCGCCGCTGCTGCTCGTCGCGACCGTCGTGCTGTCCTACGCGGCGGCGCTCGGCGTCAGCGCCCTGGTGTTCGAGCACGTCTTCGGGTTCGCCGGGGCGGACCCGTCGTTCCCGCTGTGGACGTTCGTCTTCCTGGTCGCGCTCGGCACCGACTACAACATCTTCCTCATGACGCGGGTGCACGAGGAGGCGCGGCGGCAGGGCACCCGGCGCGGCGCGCTGACCGGCCTCGCCGCGACCGGCGGCGTCATCACCTCGGCGGGCGCGGTGCTCGCCGGGACGTTCGCCGCGCTCGGCTCGCTGCCGCTGGTGTTCGTCACCGAGCTCGGCTTCACGGTCGCGTTCGGGGTGCTGCTGGACACCTTCGTCGTGCGGTCGGTGCTGGTCACCGCGCTGAACCTGGATCTCGGCCGGCGGATGTGGTGGCCGAGCGCGCTCGCCCGGGCCGGCGGCGCGGCGGCGGAGGCGGCCGGTGAGGCCGCCCCCGTGTCCCGCTGACCGCCGCTACCAGTTCGGGTGGGCGATGGTGTAACCCGCCGGGGTGACCTTCTGGTCGTCCGCGCCGTCCTCGCGGACGGCCCAGACCTGCGGTTCGGACCAGGTGCCCCGCACGTAGCCGACCCAGTGGCCCTCGCGCGACCAGGTCGGGTCCATCTTGTGCCCGTCGCCCTTGGTGAGCGCGTGCGCCCCGGAGCCGTCGGCGTTCATCACCCAGATCTGGCCGTTCGGGTAGGTGCCCCGGGAGAAGGCGATCCGCCTGCCGTCGGGGGACCACACCGGGTCGACGGACCGGGTGTCGTCCTTGCTGATCTTGGTCCACGGCCGGTCGGGGTAGGCGGGGTCCATGGTGTAGATCTGCTCGACGCCGTCGCGCTTGCTCCAGAACATCAGCTCGCCGGTGGACGACCAGGCCGGGTCGTCCTTGGTGGAGCCGTCGGTGGTGATCTGCTTGGCCTGCCGGTTGGAGACGTCGACGGTGTAGAGCTGGTTGACGCCGTCCTTCTTGGCCACGTAGGCGAGCTGCTTTCCGTCGGGCGACCAGGAGGCGCGGCCGTTCGAGGCGACCTCGACGAGCTGGCGCGGGTCGCTGCCGTCGGCGTTCATCACGTCGATCTGGTACACGCCCGTGATCCGGCGGGTGAAGGCGATCTGCCTGCCGTCGGGCGACCGCTGCGGCAGGAAGTCGCAGGTGTCGCCGCCGAGCAGGGTGGTGGGCTTGGCGTCGCCGGGGGTGTAGCTGCCGATGTCGCCGTGGCACTTGTCCATGTCCGGCCAGCCCGCCTTGGTGTCGATCCGCACCAGCATCGGGGTCTTCGGGATCGTGCCCGCGACCGGCGCGGCGCTCGAGCCGCCGCTGTCGTGGCCGTCGCCCGCCATCAGGTAGTAGCCGCCGCCCGCGACGGCGGCGGTCGCCACCCCGGCGGCGAGGACGCCGCCGAGCAGCACCGCCCGGCGGCTGCGGCGGGCCGGCCCGCCGTGCCGGGTGGGGGCCGGCCGGGTGCCCGGCATGGTCGGCTCGTGCCAGGGCGGTTGCGGCGGGGCGGCCGGCGACCGGCCCGGCACCTGGGTGGGCGGGTGCGCGGGGATCTGCTCGTCGGGGCGCAGGGTGCCCGGCTGCGTCCCGGGCACGGCGCCGGGGAAGGTGCCGTCCGGGGGAGAGCCGCCCGGGAGCGGGTCGCCCGCGGCCGTGCTGCCCGGCCCGACGCCGGCGCCGGGCAGCGGCATGGGCCGGGCGGGCGGCGGCGGGGACGACCACGCCTCGCCGAGGGTGGTGTTCACCGCCGACTCGCTCGCGCCGCCGACCAGGCTGAGCAGCAGGCCCTGCGCCGTCGGCCGCTGCTCGGGGTCCTTGGCGAGCGCCTTGGCGACCAGCCCGGCGAGCGGCTCGGTGAGCGCGCCGAGTTCGGGCTCGGCGTGCAGGGCGCGGCCGACCATCATCTCGAACGAGCCGCGGCCGAACGGGTTCTGCGCGTTGGCGGCGTAGGCGACCAGGCAGCCCCAGGCGAAGATGTCCACCGCCGGGGTGACGGTGTGGCCGGTGACCTGCTCGGGCGCGATGTAGCCGGGGGTGCCGACGAGCTGGCCGGTGCGGGTGTGCGAGGACGCCTCGTCCAGCGCGCGGGCGATGCCGAAGTCGATGACGCGCGGCCCGGAGATCGACAGCAGCACGTTGCTCGGCTTCAGGTCGCGGTGCACCAGGCCGGCCGAGTGGATCGCCACGAGCGCGGCGGCGACGCCGACCGCGACGCCGTGCAGCATGCCGGGCGACAGCGGGCCGCTGCCGGACACGTGCTGCAGCAGCGACGGCCCGTCGATGTACTCGGTGACCAGGTAGGCCAGGCCGAGGTCCTGGCCGTGCTCGAGCACCTGCGCGGTGCAGAACGAGGCGACCCGCTCGGCGTTGCGCGCCTCGTCGTGGAAGCGGGCCAGGAACGCCTGGTCGTCGGCCAGTTCGGGCCGCACCACCTTCACCGCGACGCGCCGCCCGTCGGCGGCGGAGCCGAGGTAGACCGCGCCCATCCCGCCCTCGCCGATGCGCGCCTCGATGCGGTACGACCCCACCCGGGTCGGGTCGCCCGGCCGCAGCTCCCGCAGTGACGGCGGGAGCGGAGTCCCCTGGCCTTCCATGGGCGGTTCACCTCTCGCCGGCCGGACCTCCGGCCGGCCGCGTGCCGGCGGATGGTCCCCCCTGTTTTTCACGATTCACGATGTCAGAGACGGAGGCGGTACGGCCAGGGTCAAGAGAAGGTCAATGAAATCCCAAGAAGGGGCGAGGCGTGGCAAAACACCTCGCTAATCCCTTCTGTCGGATATTTCCTCGCCAATACGGTCATACGCTGCCAAGCGTTTCCTCAGCGAGGTTCAACGGGGGGTCGGCTTGGGAACGGGGAAGCGGGTGTCGCGCTGGGCCGCCGTGGCGGCCGCCGGGTCGCTGCTGGCGGGCTGCGCCGCCCCGGCGGCGCGGCAGGTGCGCCCGGTCTCCGACGCCAGCGGCATGCGCACCGTCGACGCGGGCGCCGTCCCCGGCATGGGCACGGTGACCCGCAGCCGCGCGGACGGCCGGCGCCACTACTTCGCCGCCTATCCCGAGATCCCCGGCGCGCGGCCGCTGTCGGCCGCGCTCGCCCGCGCGCAGGACGAGCGGATCGCGCCGTTCGTCGCGGCCACCGAGGACGCCCGGCCGCTGCCGGGCGGCGACGTGCCCGAGCTGAACGGCAGGTGGTCCCTGGTCGCGGCCGACGGCGACGTGGCCGGCGTGCGCCTGGTGACGACCGAGTTCCTCGGCGCGTCCGGCGGCGAGTACCGCCGCACCCTCTGGTACGACGGCGCGGCACGGCGGGTGCTGGGCTCGGCCGCGCTGCTGGACGGCGCGCGCGGCCTGGCGGGCCTGGCCGGCCTGGTCCGCGCCCGCCTCGGCACGCGCGCCGACCCGTCCCGGATCACGGCCGACCCGCGGGCCTTCGGCTCCATCGCCTTCAACGACGCGGGCGGCATGGTGGTGGAGTTCAGCGACCACACCGTGGCGCCGGGCGCGCCGGGCCGGGTGGCCGCCGTCATCGAGCGCGGCGCCTACGACCGGCTGCTGTCGCGGTTCGGCCGCCGCGCCCGCGACGCCGCCGGGCACCGGCACCCCGGGCTGAGGCTCGGCGCGCCGCCGGCCGCGCCGCACGCCGTCGCCGCGACCGGCACGCCGCCCCCTGCCGCGCGGACCGACTGCACCAAGGCCAGGTGCGTCGCGCTCACCTTCGACGACGGCCCCGGCCCCTACACCGCGCGGCTGCTGGACGACCTGGCCGCCCGCCGGGCCCGCGCGACCTTCTTCGTCGTCGGCGACAACGCCCGCGTGTACCAGGACCTGCTGCGCCGTCAGGTCGCCGAGGGCCACGAGATCGGCAACCACGCCCAGAGCCACCGTGACCTGTCCCGGCTGACGGCCGTCCAGGTCAACTCCGAGGTGCAGCGCACCCAGGACGTCGTCCGGACCGCCACCGGCCGCGCCCCGGTGCTGCTGCGGCCCCCCTACATGGCGTCCAGCGAGGCCGTCGCGGGCGTCGCCCGGTCCCTCGGCGTCCGGCAGACCGGCTGGAACCTGGACGCGCTGGACGCGCACGACCGCGACCCGGCGGCCATCGCCGACCGGGTGGTGCGGCGGGCCCGGCCGGATTCGATCGTCTTGATGCACGACGTCAACGAGGCGTCGGCGCGCGCCGTCCCGCGGATCGTGGACCGGCTCGCCGCGGCCGGCTACACGCTCGTCACGGTGTCGGAGCTGCCGCCCGGGAGAGGGTGATCGGGCAGAAACCCCGATAATGGACATCGTGACCGACGATGTGCGGACCGTGGAGTGGACCGGGGACGGGCTGCGGCTCATCGACCAGACGGTGCTGCCGGACCGCCTGGAGTACCTGGACGTGCGCACGGTGGACGCCCTGGTGGACGCGATCGGCCGGCTGGTGGTGCGCGGCGCCCCCGCGCTCGGCGTCACGGGCGCGTTCGGCGTCGCGATCGCCCTGCGCGAGACGGCGGACCCGGCCGCCCGGGACGCGGCGATCGCGCGGATCCGCGCGGCCCGCCCCACCGCCGTCAACCTGGCGGCGGGCGTCGACCGGGTGCTGCCGTTCGCGGACAGGGGAGCGGACGCGGTGCTCGCCGAGGCGCAGGCGCTGCTGGACGAGGACGTGCGCGGCAACCGGGCGATCGGCGCGCACGGCGCCGACTGGATCCTCGCGCGCACCGGCGACCGGCCGCTGCGCGTCCTCACCCACTGCAACGCCGGCGCCCTCGCCACCGCCGGATGGGGGACGGCCCTCGGCGTCGTCCGCGAACTGCACACGCGCGGCCGGATCGACATGGTCTACGCCGACGAGACCCGCCCGCTGCTGCAGGGCTCGCGGCTGACCGCCTGGGAGCTGCAGCGCGCCGGGATCCCCTACCTGGTGCAGACCGACGCCGCGGCGGCCAGCACGATCATGCGCGGGCTGGCCGACGTGGCGGTGATCGGCGCGGACCGGATCGCGGCCAACGGCGACACCGCCAACAAGATCGGCTCGCTGGCGGTGGCGCTCGCCTGCGCGGCCGCCGGGATCCCGTTCGTGGTGGCCGCGCCGTGGAGCACGGTGGACCTGGCCGCCGCCACCGGCGCCGCCGTCCCGATCGAGCTGCGCGCCGAGGCGGAGATCCTCGCGCCGGGCGCCGCCCCGGCCGGGGCGCGCGCCTTCAACCCCGCCTTCGACGTCACGCCCGCGCGGCTGGTGTCGGCGCTCGTCACCGAGACGGGTGTGCTGGAGATCTCGAGGGGTATCACCCCCGCCACATCCCGCTGATCCCCCACAGGCGAGGAGCCGACCATGGGCCTGACGGTCGCGGTGACCGGACCCACCGGAGAGATCGGAACCGCGGTCGTGCGCGCGCTGGAGCGCGACGACCGGGTGGAGCGGGTGCTCGGGATGGCCCGGCGCCCCTTCGACCCCGCCTCGCGCGGCTGGCGCAAGACCGAGTACCGGCAGGGCGACGTGCTGGACCGCGCCGCCGTGGACGACCTGGTCGCGGGCGCCGACGTGGTCGTCCACCTGGCCTTCATGATCATGGGGTCGCGGGCCGAGGGCGAGCGGATCAACCTGGCCGGCTCGCGCAACGTGTTCGAGGCCACCACCGGCCGGCTCGTCTACACCTCCTCGGTCGCCGCCTACGGCTACCACGGCGGCAATCCCGTCCCGCTGACCGAGGACGTCCCGGCGCGCGGCTCGAAGGAGCACTACTACTCCGCGCAGAAGGCCGCCTGCGAGCGGCTCCTCGCCGAGACCGCCGCGGCGGACGAGGTGTACGTGCTGCGGCCGAGCATCGTCGCGGGCCCCGAGGCGACGATCCTGCTGCGCAACCTGCCCTGGGAGCCGGTCGCCGAGCACATCCCCGAGCCGCTGCGGCGGCTGCTCGGCGCGGTGCCCGGGCTGAAGCCGGTGCTGCCCGACCCCGGGACGCGGTTCCAGCTCGTCCACCACGACGACGTGGCGAGCGCGGTCGCGGCGGCCGTCGCCGGGGACGGCCCGCCCGGCGCCTACAACCTGGCCGGGGACGGCGACATCGGCATGGGCGACCTGGCCCGCGCGATCGGCGCCTACACCGTCCCGATCCCCGGCGAGCTGGTGTCGCTCACCGCCGAGCTCGTCGACCTGCTGCCCTACATCCCCGACAAGCTGGAGTGGATCCACGCGGCCCGCCACCCCATGCTGATGGACACCGCCAAGGCGCGCCGCGACCTCGGCTGGGCACCCCGCTACAGCGCGGCCGAAACGCTCAAGACGATGGTCGCGGCCTACTCCTAGGCGACGGCCCGGCGCCACCACGGGGGTGGCGCCGGCCGTTTCCCTTACGGGGTGAGGGTGCGGGTGGCCGCGCGCAGGCTCGCGTACAGGCGGGCCTCGTACGCGCGCGCGAGCGCCGGGTCCTTACCGGCGAACAGGGCGTCGTACAGGGCGGGCAACCGCTGGGTGGCGTACCCGGTGTCGATGCCCGGCGCGTACAGCTGGTGCCGGTACCAGGGGCGGCCCGGCAGGCCCGCCTCGGTGAGCAGGTCCCGCTCCGCCTGCATGATCTTGGTGTTGAGGCGGCGGAACGCCGCCCGGTCACCGGTCGCGAGGGCGGCCTCGGCGCGCTTCTGCAGCTCCTGCGCGGCCCGCTGCCACGCCTGCGCCTGGGCGATGTCGCGCGAGACGTCCACCTCGACCCGGCCGAGCTCCTTGCGCTGGCGCTCGGTGAAGTCGGCCAGGTACGCCGCGGTCTCGGCGGCGTAGGGCTGGTAGCGCAGCGTCACCACGTCGGCGTCGGCCATCCGCATCGCCGCGACGCCGGCCAGGCGCGCCATCGCCGCGTGGTACTGGAACGACGGGTCGCCGAAGTGCGCCGTCCAGTAGTAGTCGTCGCAGGCGCAGTGGTAGTTGCCCGACGAACCGGGCGTCGCGGAGCCGAGGTCCATCGCCGGGACGCCGAACCGCTGGAAGAACGGCTGGAAGTCCGAGCCGCCGCCGATCCGGGAGACCGGCGTCTTCCCGCCGTTCTGCGCCCGCCAGGCGTCGTGGATCGTCCCGCCGGTGCCGGGCCAGGCGACCTCCTTGGTCGCCTCGATCACGAACCCGTCGAGCGCCGGGGTGGCCGACGCGCCGAACTGCGAGCCGCCCGCGCCGTCCATGTTGATGTAGGACACCGCGCGGCGCAGCCGCCCGGCCCGCTCCTCGGCGTACTCGGTGGAGCCGTAGATGCCGTACTCCTCGCCGTCCCAGGTGGCCAGGACGACCGAGCGCTTGGGCCGCCAGCCCTTCTTCAGCAGCGCGCCGAGGCCGCGCGCGACCTGCAGCACGTTCTCGGCGCCCGACAGGTTGTCGACGCTGCCGTACGCCCATGCGTCGTGGTGGGCTCCGAGGATGACCTCCTGCTCGGGGTGCTCGCTGCCGGGGATGCGGACCGTGACGTCCCAGATCGGCTTGACCTGGAAGTCGTTCTTCAGGTCCAGGTGCACCGTGGTGCCGCCGGGGCCGAACCGGTAGGGGAAGGGCAGGCCGCCCTGCCACTCCTTGGGCGCCTTCGTGCCCGTCAGCGCCTTCAGCAGCGGCTCGGCCGCGCCGTAGCCGATGGGCGCGGCCGGGACCAGGCCGCGCAGCATCGCCGAGTCGGCGGGCTTGATCCGCTTGGCGTTCTTCGTCGCCGGCCAGCCGGGGGTGAGCGGGTCGCCGGCCGCGTACATGATCTGGGCGATGCTGCCGCGCTGGATGCCGTCGGGCGCGCGCCAGGGGCCGTCCGGGTAGACCTTGCCCTTGGTGAAGCCGTCGTCGGCGGGATCGGAGTAGATGAGCACGGCCTTGGCGCCCGCGCGGGCGGCCTCGCGCGGCTTCACACCGCGGAACACCGATCCGTAGCGGACGAGGGCGATCTTCCCCTTGACCGAGACGCCGTTCTTGGCCAGCAGCGCGAAGTCCTCGGGCCGCCCGTAGTTGGCGTACACGACCTCGCCGGTGACGTTCCCCGACGGCGACAGGCCGTTGTGACCGGGGATGACGTCGTCGAAGTGCCGCTGCCAGGGCCGCCTGCGCTCCTTGACGGGCAGGTCGCGTTGCTGCGGCGCCGTCATCCGCACGCTGACGCGCTTCGGCGTGGACAGGTAGGCGTAGTAGGTCTTGACCTCGGGCTTCAGCCCGTAGGAGCGCAGCTCGCGGACGATGCGCTCCACCCGGTGCCGGTCGCCGGTGGAGGCGGCGAGCGCGGGCTCGCTCGCCAGCTCGGCGTCCAGGCTCCGGGCCTTGGCGGCGGAGGGGACGGCCTGGAACAGCTTCTCGTACCGGCGCTGCCACTTGGCGTTGGCGGCGGTGAAGCCGGAGATGGGGTCGGCGGGCGCCGCCGTCGCCGGGGGTGTGGCGACGAGGGGGGCCAGCGTGGCGGCCGCGGCCGCCAGGGCAAGGGTTCGGGAGCGGAACACCTGGGGTACCTCCCGGTACTCGTGGTACGGGTGCGCCCGGAACGTACGTCGTGATGATCGTGAAATCCAGCCGCCCTGCCGGATGCGGCCACTTGGGGGTCGTCGTAGGCAGCGGGCATCATGTGTTCCGTGGCGAGCCCCTCCCCGAATCCCGCTCCGCACGCGCCGAGGCCGGTGGTGCTGGAGGCCGTGCTGGAACGGATCACCTACGCCAACGAGGACACCGGCTACACCGTCGCGCGGGTCGCCACCGGCAAGGGCGGCGGGTACGGCGACGACCTGCTGACCGTCGTCGGCGCGCTGCTCGGCGCGCAGGTGGGGGAGAGCCTGCGGCTGACCGGCCGGTGGCGCTCGCACCCCAAGTACGGCAAGCAGTTCGAGGCCGACTCCTATACCACCGTGCTGCCCGCCACCGTGCAGGGCCTGCGCCGCTACCTCGGCTCCGGGATGATCAAGGGGATCGGGCCGGTGATGGCCGACCGGATGGTGGAGCACTTCGGCGTCGATATCCTGCGGATCATCGAGGAGGAGCCGGGCCGGCTGGTGGAGGTGCGCGGCCTCGGCGCCAAGCGCACCAAGCGCATCGCCGAGGCGTGGGAGGAGCAGAAGGCCATCAAGGAGGTCATGGTCTTCCTGCAGGGCGTCGGCGTCTCCACCTCGCTCGCGGTGCGCGTCTACAAGCAGTACGGCGACGCCTCCATCGACACCGTCCGCCGCGAGCCCTACCGGCTGGCGAGCGAGGTGTGGGGGATCGGCTTCAAGACCGCCGACACGATCGCGCAGGCCGTCGGCATCCCGCACGACAGCCCCGAGCGGATCAAGGCGGGGCTGCAGTACACCCTGTCGGAGGGCGCCGACAACGGGCACTGCTTCCTGCCCGAGCCGAACCTGATCACCGCCGCCGAGAAGATCCTGGACGTGCCGCGCGCGCTGATCGGCCCGGCGCTGGACGACCTGGTCGCGCAGGAGGGCGTCGTCCGCGAGCGCATCCCCGGCGAGGGCGCGGACGCCGCGTCCATCCCCGCCGTCTACCTGCTGCCGTTCCACCGCGCCGAGCGCTCCCTGGCGCGGGGGCTGCGCGAGCTGCTGGAGGCCGGTCACGACCGGCTGAAGGCGTTCGCGGACGTCGACTGGGACCGGGCCCTCGGCTGGCTGCGGCGGCAGACCGGCGTGGAGCTCGCGCCTGAGCAGGAGGAGGCGGTCCGGCTCGCGCTGACCAGCAAGGTCGCGGTGCTGACCGGCGGCCCCGGCTGCGGCAAGAGCTTCACCGTCCGCTCCATCGTGGCGCTCGCCGCCGCCCGCAACGCCAAGATCGTGCTGGTGGCGCCGACCGGGCGGGCCGCCAAGCGGCTGGCCGAGCTGACCGGCCACGAGGCCGCCACCGTGCACCGGCTGCTCCAGCTGCAGCCCGGCGGCGACGCCCGCTACGACCAGGACGACCCGCTGGACGCCGACCTGGTCGTGGTCGACGAGAGCTCGATGGTCGACCTGATCCTGGCCAACAAGCTGGTCAAGGCGGTGCCGCGCGGCGCCCACCTGCTGCTGGTCGGCGACGTGGACCAGCTGCCCTCGGTCGGCGCCGGCGAGGTGCTGGCCGACCTGCTCGGCGCGGACGTCATCCCCCGGGTCCGGCTCACCCGGATCTTCCGGCAGGCGCAGGAGTCGGGCATCGTCGTCAACGCGCACCGCGTCAACGCCGGCGAGAACCCGCACACCCGCGGCTACCCCGACTTCTTCCTGTTCCCCTGCGAGGAGGCCGAGGAGGCCGCCGAGCTGACCGTCGACGTGGTCGCCAACCGCATCCCGCGCAGGTTCGGCCTGGACGCCCGCCGCGACGTGCAGGTCCTCACCCCGATGCACCGGGGCCCGGCCGGCGCGGGCGCGCTGAACAGCCGCCTCCAGGAGGTCCTCACCCCGCACGACGAGCGGGCGCCCGAACGCCGCTACGGCGGGCGGGTGTTCCGCGTCGGCGACAAGGTCACCCAGCTGCGCAACAACTACGACAAGGGCGAGGCGGGCGTCTTCAACGGCACCGTCGGCGTCGTCACCGCGGTGTCGCTGGAGGAGCACTCCCTGACGGTCCGCACCGACGAGGACGAGCTCGTCGACTACTCCTTCGACGAGCTCGACGAGCTGACCCACGCCTACGCCATCACCATCCACCGCAGCCAGGGCAGCGAGTACCCGGCGGTCGTCGTCCCGCTGACGACCAGCTCGTGGATGATGCTGCAGCGCAACCTGCTCTACACCGGCATCACCCGGGCCAAGAAGCTGGTGGTCCTGGTCGGGTCGCGCCGGGCGCTCGCCGCCGCCGTCCGCACGGCGGGCGCGGGCCGTCGCCACACGGCCCTCGCCCACCGGCTCAGCGAAGGCGGCTGAGCTCCCACGGGTCGTGCGCGGAGAACACCTCGACCGTGCCCTTGGCGACCAGCTCGCGCAGCTGGTCGACGTTGGCCAGCCGCAGCTCCCGGTCGGTCTCGGCGCCCTCCTGGATCAGGTTCATCAGGGGGTGCACGACGGGATCGGGGCGGTCCACCTCGCCGTGGTAGAAGTAGGTGTCGCCCGCGTGCAGCAGCGTGCGGTCCCCGGCGTGCACCGCGACCCCGATGTGGCCCGGCGTGTGCCCGCCCATCGGGACCAGCAGGATCTCCGGCGGCAGCCCCTCGAACGGGCGCACCCCGTGGAAGCCGTTCCACTCCTCGCCCGCGTCCTCGCTGTAGGTCCGCCAGCGCGGCCCGTGGGCGAGCTGCGCGGCGTGCGCGGCGGCCCCCGGGCCGGTCACCGCGTCGGCGTACTCGGCCTCGTGCAGGTGCACGGTCGCGTCCGGGAAGTCGGCGAGGCCGCCGATGTGGTCGTTGTGCAGGTGGGTCACCAGGATGTGGCGGACGTCGTCCGCCGCGTACCCGAGCGCCCGCACCTGGTGCAGCGCGGTCTCGGCGGGGTCCAGGACGGGGCCGGCGTAGGTGATCCAGTCCGCGCCGAGCCGCTCCTCGGGCCGGGCGATGTCGTGGGTGCCGATCCCGGTGTCGACCAGGACCAGCCCGGAGGCGCCGGTCTCGATCAGCAGGCAGTGGCAGACGGCGCGGGCCGGCCCGTACGGCCCGTCGACGGGCTCGATCAGGGAGAGCGAGCCGCAGTTCAGGTGGTGCACGCGCATCAGGACTCCTGGTGGGGGGAGAGGGCGGCGGCCTGGTCGCCGAGCCGCCGGGCGACGGTGCGGATGAGCGAGGCGTCCCGCCGCACCCGGGCGAGCATGATCGCTCCTTGCAGGGACGACAGCACCAGCACCGCGAGCGGCCCGGCCTCGCCGGCGGGCACGCCCCACCGGCGCAGCGCGCCCTCGATGCCGTCCAGCCAGGCGCCGTAGGCGCTGTCGCAGGCGCCGCGGATCTCCGCGCTCGCGCTGGAGGTCTCCAGCGCGACCGTGGCGAGCGGGCAGCCCTTGGTGTAGTCGGACTCCTCCAGCGAGCGCGCGAAGTGCTCGCCGAGCGCGGTGATCCCCTCGCGGGCGCCGGTCACGCCGGCCGCCGCGCGGGCCAGCTCGCCGGCCAGCTCGGCGCCCGACAGGCGCAGCGCGTCGGCGGCGAGCTGCTCCTTGCCGCCGGGGAAGTGGAAGTACAGCGACCCTTTTGGGGCGCCGCTCTCGGCGAGGACCTGGTTGAGGCCGGTGCCGTGGTAGCCCTGCCGCTGGAACAGGTCCGCCGCCGTGTGCAGGACGCGGTCGCGGGTCTCGCCGTGGGGTGCCATGACCGACACAGTAGACCGGTCTACCTAGTTTTGGGAAGCGGCTCCTCGAAAACGGGTGGAGATCAGCAGGAGGTGCGGCACTCGACCGCGGCGGCGAACGGGAAGGCGGGCCCCGGCGCGATGCCGGTCACGGCCCAAGGCCCGCCTTCGCCCAGGGTGCCGCCCGCGCTCAGCGGGAGGCGACGAGCGCGGTCACCGCGTCGGCGATCCGCGCGCGGATCGCCGGGTCGTGCACCAGCCCGTCCGGGCCGACGTCGCGGCGGGTGACCGGGATCCGCGCGCACGCCTTCTCGACGATGCCGGCGGAGGCGTAGCCGAGGACCTTGCGCAGCGAGGCGTGCGCGTCGCCGCCGCCCGTCGGCGCGGCGGGGGAGGCGACGTTGATCCAGGCGACGGGCCGCTCGTGCATCTCGCCGCCGCCGATCGTCCAGTCCAGCAGGTTCTTGAACGAGCCGGGCAGCGCCCCGGCGTACTCGGGGGTGCAGAACAGCAGCGCGTCCGCGGCGCCGATCGCCGCGCGCAGCGCCGCGACGGCCGGGTGCAGCGGGTCGCGGTCGTCGTCGGGGTTGAAGTGCGGCAGGTCGCCGAGCCCGGCGTACAGCTCGCCGGCCGCGCCGGGCGGCAGGACCTCCAGCGCGGTGCGCAGCGCGGCCTCGTTGGTCGAACCGGCCCGCAGGCTGCCGCAGATCATCAGGATGCGCGTCGTCATGATCAGCGACCCTAGCCGGGCGCGGCGCTCAGCGGCGGTGCGGGTGGTGGTGGGAGTGCGCGGTCTGGCGGGGGCGCCAGGGCACGATGCCGAGGTCGGCGGCCGCGGCGCTGCGCTCGGCGGCGTCGGCGGCGGTCTGCGCGGCCCGGCGCAGCCCCGTCCCGGCGATGTCCACCACCCGGGCGGGCCGGGCGGGCAGGTGCCGGGTCACGCCCCGGCGGCCGCGCCACTGCTCGCGCGCGTGCACCCGGTGCTCCACCCGCAGCTGCTCGATCAGCCGGTCCACCTGCATGAGGATCTCGCCGTACAGCGCCCACCGGGCGTCGCCCACGGCGGGGTCGCGCAGCAGCCGGGCCAGCCGGTCGCGGCTGCTGCGGGCGGCCCGGATGTGCTCGTCCAGCTGCCGTTCGGCGTGGCCGGGGTCGGCGTCCACGGCCAGGTCGGAGCGGGCGAGCAGGCCGTAGGCCGAGACGCTGGCGGCGATCTCCCCCATGGTCTCGGCGAGGCCGGCCCGGATCGGCTCCTCGTCCAGCGGGCGGGGCCCGCCCTCGGGCTCCAGGTGCGCGGCGTCGGCGAGGGCCCGGGTGAGGCCGCGCAGCGACAGGGTGAAGTGCTCCATCGTCTCCACGCCGTTGCGCAGCGCCGCGCCGGCGTCCACCAGGCGCCGGGCTCGCGGGTTCAGCCGGACGCTGTGCTCGGCGGCGGCGAGCGCGTGGTCGGTCCGGCCGATCTCGCCGAACAGGGTCGTGGCGGTGCGCTCCCAGTTGTCGGCCGTCGCGGGGGTGAAGTCCGCCGGCAGCTCGCGGCCGACGGTCCGGATGAGCGAGGACAGCTTGTCGGCCAGGTTCTGCAGCGCGTCGGCGGCCGGCCGGATCCGCACCGCGGGCAGCAGGATGCTCGCGGCGAGCCCGGTGCCCGCGCCGATGAGGGTCTCCACCACCCGCTCGGTGGCGGCGCTCTCGTTGGCCGCGCCCAGCGCGAAGATCAGCATCGCGCTGATCGGCACCTCCAGCATCTGGTCGCCGACCGGCAGCAGGTGCCCGACGACCAGCGCCGCCAGGATCGTCAGGCCGAGGCTCCACCAGGAGAACCCGACGGTGCCGGCGAACAGCACCGCCAGCAGCACCCCCGAGGTCACCGCCGCCACCCGCCAGAAGCCCGAGCGGATCGTCTCGTAGAAGGAGACCTGGACCACCAGCAGCGCGGTCAGCGGCGCCAGCAGCGGCGCCGGGACGCCCTTCGGCAGGATCCACAGCGCCAGCAGATAGGCGGCCATCGAGGTGAACGTGAGGCGGGTGACGCGGGCGACGTTCGTCTGCGTCTCGCTCGTCACCTCCACCGGCATCCGGTCGGTGGGAGCGGAACGTGCAGGACGGACAGGACGGAAGAAAACGGTGCGCATAAATCCCGTGGGTCGGCTTCGCAGCGGACGGATTGTCAGGTCGTAACGGTCAACGCGTAACGGTCGAGCCGTCACAACGGACGGTGCCCAAAGAGATCGGGGGGCACACGGATACCAAAGCCATCGGGGAGGCGGATAATCCCCAGCGGACGGCAAAGGACGGTAAAGAGGTTCAGGTCACATTCGGCGCCGGGCGCGGAACGCCGCGACGTTGGTGCGGTTCGCACAGCTCTCTGAGCAGAACCGCCGCCGACCGGCCCTGGAGGTGTCGGCGTAGACGCGCGCACAGCCTTGCGCGGCGCACACGCCCGTGCGGCCGAGGCCGTGCTCGCACACCAGGGCCGCCAACCACATCAGTGTACTCGCCCGGAACCGGGCGAGCAGGCCCGCCGAGGGCGGGGCGTAGTGCAGGTGCAGCCCATGCCCGTCGTGCACGGACAGATGCGGGTTCATGGGGATGCGCAGCAACAGCTCGTTGAGCAGCGCGACGGCGTCGGCGAGTTCGGCCGCCTCGAAGAACGGCCGCAGCGTACGCGCCCAGTCCCGGTAGAGGCCGGCCTCCTCGGGGGTGAACTCCCGCCAGGCGAAGCCGTGCTCGCGCAGGAGCGCGCGCAGCGCCTCGTCGCCGTCGTCGCCCGTGACGGTGACGGCGTTCACCAGCGCCACGGCGGCGGCCACACCTTGGCTGCGGTACCCGGTGGTCGGCACGCGGCCCTCCCTTCGGTAAGGAGGATCCTATCTTCACCCCTTACGCGGAAGCGATCAGTGCCGGTACCGGGTCGCCGCGACGATCTCCTCGTCGGTGGCACCGGCGAACAGGGCGATCTCGCCGCGCCGCACCGCCGCCACGGTGTCGATCACCGCCTCGCCGAGCGCGGCGCGCAGCACCGGGTCGCCCTCGAACGCCCGCACCGCCTCCTCCAGCGAGGACGGCAGCCGCGCCGGCCGCCCGGCCTCGGCGGCCAGGGCCGGGTCGCCGGCCACCGGAGCGGGCAGCGTCCGCCCCTCCGTGATGCCCGCGGAGCCCGCCGCGAGCAGCCCGGCGAGCGCGAAGCAGGGGTTGGCGGTCGCGTCGAAGCACTTGACCTCCAGGTTCGCCGCCTGCGCCGACGACCCGGCCGGGCCGGTGATGAAGCGCAGCGCCGCCTCCCGGTTCTCCGGGCCCCAGCACGCGTACGCGCCCGCCCAGTGCGAGGGGACCAGCCGCAGGTAACTGGCCACCGACGGCGCGCCGAGGGCGAGCAGCGCGGGCAGCCGCTCCAGGATCCCGGCGGCGAACGCCTCCCCCGTCCCGGTCATCCCGGCCGCCGCCGCGCCGCCCGCCATCAGGTTGCGGCCGTCCCGCCACAGGCTGAGGTGGACGTGCCCGCCGTTGCCGACCGCCCCGGCGGCCACCTTCGGCGAGAACGACGCCCGCAGGCCGTGGGCCTGCGACACCGCGCGGATCGTCTCGCGGACCAGGACGGTGGTGTCGGCGGCGCCGACGGGCTCCTCGGCCGCGACCGACACCTCGTACTGCCCGGCCGCGTACTCGGGGTGGATCTGCTCCACCGCCACGCCGCTCGCCGCGAGCGCCTCCAGCAGATCGCTGAGGTATCCGGCCTGCTCGGTGAGCCGCGCCATGCCGTAGGCCGGGCCGTGGCAGGCGGGGACGAACTCGTCGGGGCCGCCCTGGGAGATCGTCCACTCCACCTCGAACGCGGCCCGCACCGTCAGGCCCTCGTCGGCGAGGCGGCCGGCCGCGCGGCGCAGCACGGTGCGGCCGTCCACCGGGTGCGCGGTGCCGTCCTGGGCGTAGCGGGCGGCGGGCGCCCAGGCCCAGCCGGGCAGCGCGGACAACGGCGTCAGCCGGTCCAGCACCGGGTGCAGCCGCAGGTCGCCGACGACGCCGCCGGTGAAGCGGGCCGGCACGATCGAGTCGTCGAGCAGGAAGGTGTCGAAGCACGGCGACGCGCCGACGCCCCAGGCCGCCGCGTGCTCCAGCCGGGCCACCGGGACGGCCTTGCTCCGGGTGATCCCGCTGGTGTCCACGAAGGTCAGCGCGACCCCGCGCACGTCCCCGGCGGTCAGTTCCACCGCCAGCTCGGCGGCCTTTTCGGCCTGCTGTGCACGTTCCCGGTCGTCCATGCGGCGGCTCCCCGTGGCTGACGGCTCTCGCCTGCAATCGTAGGAAGCCTGAGGTGTCCGCGCTGGGAAAGGAGAGGCCCGTGTTGGACCGTTTGGAGGCGATGCCGCTCATCGACCACCACTGCCACGGTGTGCTGCCCCGCGACCTGGAACGCGCCGAATTCGAGAGGTATCTGACCGAGGCCGCCACTGTGACACCCCTCGGCGGCAGCATGTTCGACACTCAGGCGGGGTTCGCGCTGCGCCGCTGGTGCGCGCCCGTCCTGGACCTGGAGCCGCACGCCGCGCCGGACGACTACCTGGCGCGCCGCACCGAGCTCGGCGCGGCCGAGGTCAACCGCCGCTTCCTGGCCGCCGCCGGGCTCGCCGCGCTCTGCGTGGACACCGGCTACATCCCTGAGCCGCTGCTGGAACCTGCCGAACTCGGCCGGCTCGCGGACGCGCCCGCCTACGAGATCGTCCGGCTGGAGCAGGCCGCCCGGACCGCCGTCGGTGCCAAGTCCATCGCCGCCTACCGGGCCGGGCTGGAGCTGGCGGGGGAGCGGCCAGGTGAAGCCGAGATCACCGCCGCCGCCGGGCGGCTGCTGCGCGCGGACGGCCCGCCGCGCGTGTGCGACGAGGTGCTGCACCGGTTCCTGATCTGGTGCGCCGCCGACCTCGGCCTGCCGGTGCAGTTCCACGTCGGCTACGGCGACGCCGACACCGACCTGCGGCGCGGCGACCCGCTGCTGCTGACCGGCCTGCTGCGGGCCCTCGCCCCGACCGGCACGCCGGTGCTGCTGCTGCACAACTACCCGTTCCACCGCAACGCGGGCTACCTCGCCCAGGTCTTCCCGAACGTGTTCGTCGACGCCGGGCTCGCCACCCACAACCTCGGGCAGCGCGCGCCTGCGCTGATCGCCGAACTGCTGGAGCTCGCCCCCTTCGGCAAGGTGCTGTACTCCTCCGACGCGTTCGGGCTGGCCGAGTTCTTCCACCTGGGCGCGCTGCTGTTCCGGCGCGGCCTCGCCCGCCTCCTGGCCGAGGGCGTCGCCGAGGGCGCCTGGGCCGAGCGCGACGCCGTCCGCGTCGCCGGAATGATCACCGCGGGGAACGCCCGCCGGATCTACCGGCTACGCTCATAATGATCATTTCTCGGGGCAGGGAGCGGGGCATGACCGAACGGCTCGTGGTCATCGGCGGCGACGCCGCCGGGATGAGCGCCGCCTCGCAGGCCAGGCGGCTGCGCGGCCCGGACGACCTGGCGATCACCGCGTTCGAGCGCGGCCACTTCACCTCCTACTCGGCCTGCGGCATCCCCTACTACGTCGGCGGCGTCGTCACGGACGCCGAGGAACTGATCGCCCGCTCCCCGGACGAGCACCGCGCCCGCGGCATCGACGTGCGGCTCCGCCACGAGGCCGTGGAGATCGACACCGGGCGCGGCCGCGTCCGGGTGCGCGACCTGGACGCCGGCACCGAGCGCTGGGAGGGCTACGACCGGCTCGTCGTCGCGACCGGCTCGGTGCCCACCCGCCCGAAGCTGCCCGGCGCCGACGCCGCCGGGGTGCACGGCGTGCAGATCCTGGACGACGGCATCGCCATCCGCCGCGTCGTCGAGCAGGACCGGCCCGCCCGCGTCGTGGTCGTCGGCGGCGGCTACATCGGCCTGGAGATGGCCGAGGCGATGGTGCAGCAGGGCCTGCGGGTGAGCCTCGTCGACGCCGCCGAGCAGCCCATGCGCACCCTGGACGCCGACATGGGCGCGATCGTCGCGGACGCGCTGCGCGGCATCGGCGTGGACCTGTACCTCGGCGAGCGCATCGAGGGCTTCGACACCTCCGGCGGCCGGGTGACGGCGGTCCGCACCGCCGAGCGCACCCTTCCGGCCGACCTGGTCGTCCTCGGCCTCGGCGTCCGCCCCAACGTGGAGATGGCCCGCGCGGCGGGCATCGGGATCGGCGCGTCCGGCGGCATCGTCACCGACCGGCGGATGCGCACCGGCACCGAGGGCGTATGGGCCGCCGGGGACTGCGTGCAGACCCGGCACCTGATCTCCGGCGAGCCGGTCGCGATCGCGCTCGGCACCCACGCCAACAAGCAGGGCCGCGTCGCCGGGATCGACATCGGCGGCGGCTACGCCACCTTCCCCGGCGTCGTCGGCACCGCCATCTCCAAGCTCTGCAAGATGGAGGTGGCGCGCACCGGCCTGAACGAGCGCGAGGCCGCGGCCGCCGGGTTCGCCTCCCTGTCCGCCGTGGTCGAGTCCACCACCCGGGCCGGCTACCACCCCGGCGCCACCACGATGAAGACCAAACTGGTCGTCGAGCGGCGCACCGGGCGGCTGCTCGGCGCGCAGATCGTCGGCGAGGAGGGCGCCGCCAAGCGCATCGACGGCCTCGCCATCGCGCTGTGGAACCGGATGACGGTGGAGGAGATGACCGGCCTGGACCTGGCCTACGCGCCGCCGTTCTCGCCGGTCTGGGACCCGGTGCTGATCGCCGCCCGCAAGGCCGCCGAACTGGTCGAACGGGACATGCGCTCCTGATCGTTTTGTCGGCGTTCTGCCCTACGGTGGTGCGCCATGGACGAACCCTCCTCTCTGGTACTCCCTAAGGCATGGCAGCGGCGGCTGCACCCCCGGCGCGGCGGCCTGGCGCTCGGTCTCCCCGCCCCGGACGCCATAGCCGCCGCCGGCGCGCAGGAGATGGCCGCCGAGGTACGGGAACTGGAGGAGGCGCACCGCCCGCTGATCGAGAAGATCATCGCCGGTGGGACGCACGACCGGGTCATCGCGGACGGCGTTCGGGCCCATCTGGACGGCGCGGACGATCCGGTGGGCGCCGCGGCCGTCGCACTGATCATCCAGGCCCTGTCGGAGGAGCCCCGGCATGACCGGCTCGACCGGTTTCCCTGCGCCTGGGCGCTCACCCGCGGCCTGGCCTTCGCCGCCTGCGCGGCGGTGGAGCTGAACGAGATCCAGGTGGGCTGGGACAGGTGGTGCGACGACCCCTTCGAGCGTGCGTGGACGCTCGGCCGTCCCGGCGCCGGGGAGCACATCGATCATTGGTGGTCGCTGCGAGAGGACGTCCTCGTGCTGCGCGCCGCCCTGGCCGTCGCGGACGAGGCCGGGTACCGGCAGGTCGTGGACCGCCTCGCCGGGCACCGGGTCTCGCCGCTGCGGCGTGCGGCGGTGTCCTATCTGGTGCCCGGCCGGCCGGACTGGCTGGAGGAGTGCATCGCCGAAGAATGCGGCGGGTTCCGCCCGAATTCGGTGAACTGGATGCTGTGGTGCTCGGTGTCCACCGCCGGCCAGGCGGACCGGCTCTGGGGCTGGGCCCCCTGGAGCTGGAGCGAGCGGGAGATCGATGTGCTCGCCACGATGCTGGAAGGGCTCGGCGCGGACACCGCGCCTTTCATCACGCGCACCATGGACGGGAAGTACGTGCGCGCCGAGGAACGCAAGCGGTTCGCCAAGGCGCTCTCCTTCCTGCACACCGACGAGGCTTTCCGGGCTCTGCTGGAGCGCGGCGGGAACAAGGACGTCCGGGCGGCGCTGACGGCGGCGGTGAAGGAGCAGCCGCAGCGGGCCGCCCGGCTGCTGCCCGAGGCCGCAGCAGGAAAGGGCGAGGCCGCGGTCATCGCCGCCACACTGCTGGCCGATCTCGCTGTGGCCGAGCCGCCGGAGCACGACGTGCCGCCGACGGTCGAGCTGCCCGGGCTCCTGGTCTCTCCGCCCTGGACACGGCCACGCAAGGGCAAGCCCGTCGTCCTCCCCGACCTCACCGCGCCTGCCGGACACCGGATCGTGTGGGGGGCGGGGGAGCGCGAGGAATGGGCGGCGACGCTCTCTCATTACTGGCGGCGGAGCGGACCCGACACCGACTGGGAGCTGATGCTCCGCAACAACAGCAGCGAACGCGGCTACGGGTACGAACCGGTTCTGCTGGCCGAGGGGCCGGAGGAGCTCATCCGGCCGCTTCTCCCGAGCTGGCGCATCTCTTTCCGCTGGGGCGCCGAGGGCTGGACGAGGGCGGTCGTCGCCCGGTTCGAGCTGGATGTCCGCGCCACCGTCCTGGACCTGTGCACGGCCAAGCCGGACACCGGCGGTCTCCTGCTGCCGTATCTGGACGCCGAGGTCGCCGCGCTCATGGCCGACTGGCTCGTCCGCCTGAAGTCGGCCCGGCGGTTCGCGGAGGAATGGCTCACCCGGCACGGCGCGGACGCCGTCCCGCTGCTGGTCCCCGCCGCGCTCGGCAAGGCGGGCAAGGAACGCCGCGCCGCCGAGGCCGCCCTCCAGCACATCGCCGCCACGGCCGGCGCGGACGCCGTGACCGAGGCGGCCCGCGCATACGGCGACGAGGCCGCGGATGCGATCGCGACTCTGCTGGCCACCGACCCCCTCGACGTCCTGCCCGCCCGCATCCCCAAGGCGCCCGACTGGGCCGACGCCCGCCGCCTGCCGCGCCTGGTGCTGCGCGAGGGCGGCGAGGCCCTGCCCGCCGCCGCTGCAGCGCACGTCGTCACCATGCTGGCGATGCCCGGCCCCTATGCGGGCGTGGACGTCGTCCGTGAGCTGTGCACGCCCGGCTCGCTCGCCGAGTTCGGGTGGGCGCTGTTCGAGCGGTGGCGGGCGCAGGGCATGCCCGCCAAAGACGGCTGGGCGCTCACCCAGCTCGGCCTGACCGGCGACGACGAGACCGTCCGCCGCCTCACCCCGATCATCCGCGCCTGGCCGGGCGAGGGCGGCCACACCAAGGCCGTCGCCGGACTGGACGTGCTCGCCGCCATCGGCACCGGCATCGCCCTGCTGCACCTGCACGGCATCGCCCAGAGGCTGAAGTTCAAGGCGCTGAAGACCCGCGCCCAGGAGAAGATCGAGGAGGTCGCCGAAGGGCTCGGCCTCACCCCCGACCAGCTCGCCGACCGGCTCGTCCCCGACTTCGACCTGGACGGCCTGGTCCTGGACTACGGCCCCCGCCGCTTCACGGTCGGGTTCGACGAGCAGCTCAAGCCCTATGTGCTGGACGCGTCGGGCAAGCGCCTGAAGGCGCTGCCGAAGCCCGGCGCCAAGGACGACCCCGAGCTCGCCCCCGCCGCCCACCAGCGGTTCGCCGCGTTGAAGAAGGACGTGCGGACGGTGGCGGCCGACCAGGTCCGCCGGCTGGAGGCGGCGATGGTCCGCCGCCGCCGGTGGAGCGCGGCGGAGTTCCATGACCTGTTCGCCGCCCATCCCTTGCTCCGCCATCCGGTGGCGCGGCTGGTGTGGATCACCGACGGCGGCGCCGCGTTCCGGGTCGCCGAGGACGGCACCCTCGCCGACGTGCACGACGACGCCTGCACCCTCCCCGAAGGCGCCGAGGTCGGCATCGCGCACCCGCTCGACCTGGACGTGGCCGCCTGGGGCGAGGTGTTCGCCGACTACGAGATCGTCCAGCCGTTCCCGCAGCTCGGCCGCGCCGTGCACGCCCTCACCGGGGACGAGCGCGCCGCCGCCCGGCTGGCCCGGTTCGAGGGGATCACCGTGCCGACCGGCAAGGTCCTCGGCCTGGAGCGGCTCGGCTGGGAGCGCGGCGCGCCACAGGACGGCGGGGTCCAGGGCTGGATCTCCCGCCGCGTCTCGGACGACCGCTATGTCGTGGTCTCCCTGGAACCGGGGATCATCGCCGGATACGCCGACGAGTGGAACGAACAGCTCCTGGAGGAGATCCGGATCAGCCCCAGTGACGATCCCTACGGCCCGGCCGAGGAGGAGGGGGCCCGTTTCGGCGACCTGGACCCGGTGACGGCCTCGGAGATCCTCGCCGAATTGACCGGCGTGACGGACTGAGTACCCCCGATCGGAATCGAACCGACACCAGAAACCCTTTTAAGGGGTTTGCCTCTACCTATTGGGCTACGGGGGCTAAACGATCGTATCGACCGTCCCTGTCCGGCACCCCGGGTGCGGGGAAGGTGACATTGATCACCAGCCCGCCGCCCGGCCGGGGCCGGGCGGTGACGTCGGCGTCGTGGGCGTCGGCGACCGCCCGCACGATCGACAGCCCGATGCCGAGTCCGCCTCCGCTCGTACGGTCGGCGCCGAGTCGCTCGAACGGTTCGAACAACCGGTCCACGTCGTCCGCGGGCACCGGCGGGCCACTGTTGGCCACGGTGAGGAAGCCGCGGCCGTCCCGGGTGCCGGTGGCGACCTCCAGGTGGCCGTCCGGCGCGTTGTGCCGCAGCGCGTTGTCCACCAGGTTGACGACGAGGCGTTCGGCGAGGTGCGCGTCGCCCGCCGCGTCCGCCGGGGCGAGCGAGGCGCGCACCCGCAGGCCGAGCCGCGCGGCCTCGGCCCGCCGGGCGGCCAGGACCTCCCCGGCGAGGCCGGCCAGGTCGAACGGCTCGCGGCGGCCGAGGCCCGACTGCCCGCGGGCGAGGACGAGCAGCGCCGCGATCAGCCGTTCCTGCTGGGCGCCCGCCGCGAGCACCCGCTCGTGGGCGGCGCGCAGCGACTCCACCGTCGCCCCCGGGTCGGCGAGCGCGACCTGCGCGAGGGTGCGCTGGCGGGCGAGCGGGGTGCGCAGCTCGTGCGAGGCGTTGGCGATGAACCGCCGCTGCGCCTGGAAGGACGCCTCCAGCCGGGCCAGCAGCCGGTCGAAGGTGTCGCCGAGCTCCTTCAGCTCGTCGTCGGGGCCCGCCAGGGCGAGCCGCTCGTGCAGGTCGGCCGCCGAGATGCCGCGGGCGGCGGCGGTGATGGTGCGCAGCCGGTGCAGCACCCGGCCGGCCACGACCCAGCCGAGCACGATCGAGATCACCGTCATGATCGCCAGCGCGAACCCCGACTGGACCAGCAGCTGGTGCAGCTGCTCCGCGCGCTGGCGGTCGGCCTGCCGCCGGAACAGCCGGCTCTGCGCGTCGGCCTGCTCGCGGGTGAGGACGGTGGTCCGCTGCTCGAGGCCCTCGCCGTCCAGCACCTTGCTGGAGCGGCTCGGCTGCTCGCCGCCCGCCTTGTCCGCGCCGGTCGTGGTGCTGTAGGCGTGGTTCTGGTCCTGGTAGGTGTAGGTGCCGCTCGTCGCGTGGCTGACCAGGGCGTAGGTGATGGCGAGCAGGCCGGTGCCGCAGGCCAGGAACAGCGCGCCGTACAGCAGCGTGAGGCGGAACCGGACGGTGCGCTGCGGCAGGCGCGGGAGTCTGTTGGCCATGGGGCTCAGATCCGGTAGCCGGACTTGGCGACGGTCTCGATGACCGGCGGATCGCCGAGCTTGGCCCGCAGCCGGCTGACGGTGACCTTCACCGCCTGGGTGAAGGGGTCGGTGGCCTCGTCCCACACCCGCTCCAGCAGCTCCTCGGCCGGCACCGTGCGCCCCGCGGCGGCGAGCAGCAGCTCCAGCACCCCGAACTCCTTCGGCGCCAGCTCCAGCCGCCGCGTGCCGCGCAGCGCCCGCCGGCGCGCGGTGTCGACGACGAGGTCGCCGTGCCGCAGCACCGGCGGCACCGCCGGGTGGGCGCGGCGGGCGAGCGCGCCGATCCGGGCGGTCAGCACCGGGAAGTCGAACGGCTTCGGCAGGTAGTCGTCGGCACCGATGCCGAGCCCGTCCACCAGGTCCTCGGTGGTCGCGGCGGCGGTCAGCATCAGCACCCGGCCCCGGCACCGCGCGGCGACCAGGCGGGCGCAGACCTCGTCGCCGTGCAGCCCCGGCAGGTCCCGGTCCAAGACGATCACGTCGTAGTCGTTGACCAGCGCCCGCTCCAGGCCGGACGCGCCGTCGAACGCCACGTCCACGGCCATCCACGTGCGGCGGAGGCCGACGGCGACCGCCTGGGCCAGCTCCACGTCGTCTTCGATCACGAGCACCCGCACTGGCGCTTCCTCCCGGTCGATCCGGCCGGGCGGCCTGCCCGCCCACGCCCATGGTGCCCCGGCGGGGGTTTCGGCGTGGTTTCGCCGCCGGCGCGGGCGGAGCGATACCGCGCCGAAACCGGGCGGTCCGTAGAAACGGTCAGCACAAGGCGAACCCACGATGGACGGAGCAAGACATGAACGTCACCACAGGCCCGCTGGGCCGCCTGGCCGTGGCGCTGACGGCCGTCACCCTGCTGGCGGGAGCCTGCGGCGGGGACGGCGCGAAGAAGGGCGTGGCCAACGTCGGGCCGTCCGGCGACGCGCCGGCGTCGCAGAACGCGCACCTGCCGAAGAACCAGGCCGAGGTGCGCAACGCCGCGCTCGCCTACGCCAAGTGCATGCGCGAGAAGGGCGTCACCGCGTTCCCCGACCCCGACGCCAACGGCGGCCTCACCGTCGACGGCAAGGCCGTGCACCAGGACTCACCGCAGTTCAAGGCCGCCGACCAGGCGTGCAAGAGCCTGATGCCGGCGGTGTCCTCGGGGCAGCAGGGCAGCGCCAAGGACCGCGCCGACGGCGTGAAGTACACCCAGTGCATGCGCACGCACGGCGTGCCGAAGTTCCCGGACCCCAACGCCGAGGGCGGCATCGACATCGACGGCGACAAGCTCGGCGTGGACCCGGCGGGCCCGGTGTTCAAGGCCGCCGACAAGGAGTGCCAGAAGGTCATGGGCGGCGGCAAGCCCGTCAAGAGCGGCCCGCCCCAGCAGAGCGGCGGCTGATCACGCCATGAGAAGAGAGCGACACATGGAGATCGGTTCCCGCCATAGGCCGTTTCCTGCGGATGGTGGTGCGGTGTGAACGCCCTCCCCGCGCCGCTGCAGAGCGGTACCGGCGAGGCCGGTGGCCCGGGCGGCCCGCGCCGCGGCCGCCGCCGCCGGGCCGCGCTCATCGTCGGGACGGTCATGGTGATCGGCGGTGCCACCGGTTACGCCTTACTGGACGACGAGGCGCCGGCGAGCCCCGGCGGCGCCGCGCAGACCGGCCTGGCGACGGTCACCCAGGGCCGGCTGTCGGCCCGCACCTCGGTCAGCGGCACCCTCGGCTACCGGGGCGGCTACAAGGTCGTCAACCAGGCCGCCGGGATGTACACCAGGCTGCCGAAGGCCGGGGAGATCATCGCCCAGGGCGCGGTGCTGTACCGCGTCGACGGCAGGCCCGTCATCTTCCTGCGAGGCTCCGCCACCCCGCTCTACCGCGATCTCAGGCTCGGCATGGAGGGCGCCGACGTGCGGCAGCTGAACGCCGCCCTGGTCGACATGGGCTACGGCGGCGACAGCGGCCTGAACCCCCGCTCCTCCTACTTCAGCTGGGCGACCCGGGAGGCCCTGAAGAAACTCCAGGACGATCTGGACATCAAGGAGAACGGCGTGCTCGCCAAGGACCAGGCGGTGTTCCTGCCCGACGACAAGATCCGCGTCACCAGCGTCGGCGTCACCGCCGGCGCGCCCGCCGCCGCCGGGAACACGGTGCTGGAGGCCGGTTCCCGGACCCGGCAGGTGAACGTGGCGCTCGACGCGTCCCTGCAGTCCCAGGTGAAGGCGGGCGACAAGGTGACGATCACCCTGCCGAACCTGAAGACCGTGCCGGGCACCGTCTCCTCGGTCGGCACCGTCGCCAAGAAGAACTCCAGCGGCGGCGCCACCGTCGACGCCGCCATCACCCCCGCCGGCCGGAAGGCGGCCGGCGCCCTGGACCAGGCGCCGGTCCAGGTGTCCATCGTCACCGAGAGCGTCGACGACGCGCTCGCGGTGCCGGTGAACGCGCTGCTCGCGCTGCTGAACGGCGGCTACGGCCTGGAGGTCGCCGACGGGAGCGGCGCCCGCCGCCTCGTGCCGGTGACGCTCGGGCTGTTCGACGACACCGCCGGCACCGTCCAGGTCACCGGGCCCGGCGTGTCCGCGGGCCTGCGCGTCGTGGTGCCGGCCTCATGAGCGGCACGGACCCGGTCCTGCAGCTCGACGCGGTCGGCCGGCGCTACCCCGGCGCGGAGCCGGTGGTGGCGCTCGACGACGTCAGCTTCACCGTCGAGCGGGGCGAGCTCGTCGCGATCGCCGGGCCGTCCGGCTCGGGAAAGTCCACGCTGCTGCACGTCATGGGCACGCTGGACCGGCCGACCTCCGGCGTGGTCCGCGTCGCCGGCACCGACGCCGCGCGGATGGGCGACCGGGAGCTGGCCGCGCTGCGCGCCACCGAGATCGGCTTCGTGTTCCAGCAGTTCTTCCTCGCCGACCACACCAGCGCGCTGGAGAACGTCGCCGACGGGCTGCTGTACGCCGGGGTGCCGCGCGCCCGCCGCCGCGCGCTGGCCGCCGAGGCGCTGGAGCGCGTCGGCCTGGCGCACCGCGCGCGGTTCCTGCCCTCCAGGCTGTCGGGCGGCGAGCGGCAGCGCGTCGCGATCGCCCGCGCCCTGGTCGGCCGGCCCGCGATCGTGCTGGCCGACGAGCCGACCGGCAACCTCGACAGCGTCAACAGCGCCGCGATCGTCGAGCTGATCCGGGAGCTGAACGCCGGCGGCGCGACCATCGTCGTCATCACCCACGACAAGGAGCTGGCGGCCCGGCTGCCGCGGCGCATCGAGGTCCTGGACGGCCGCGTCGTCGCCGACGTCCGCCGGCCCGGCGAAAGGCACGAGCCATGACGACCACCTTCACCCCGCGCCGCCTGCAGCCGGGCGACCTGGCGCGGACCGCGAGCGTCGGGCTGCGCACCCGGCGGATGCGCGCCGCCCTGTCGGCCCTCGGCATCGCCATCGGGGTGGCGTCCATCGTCGCGGTGCTCGGCCTGTCGGCGTCGTCCCAGGCCGGGCTGCTCGCCCAGATCGACAGGCTCGGCACCAACCTGCTCACGGTCAGCACCGGGCAGGACATGACGGGCAAGGACGTGGCGCTGCCGAAGACCGCGCCCGGGATGATCTCCCGGATCGGGCCGGTGCAGCAGGTGGAGAGCGTCGCCGCGCTGAAGGCCAAGGTGTACCGCACCCCGCTCATCCCGGCCGTCAACACCAACGCCCTCAGCGTCCGCGCCGCCACCCTGAAGCTGCCCGAGGTGGTGCGCACCTCGGTGGCGCGGGGCCGCTACCTCAACGCCGCGACCGCCACTCAGCCGGTCGCCGTGCTCGGCGCGGGCGCCGCCCAGCGCCTCGGCTTCGACCGCGTCTTCGCCGGGCAGCGGATCTGGCTCGGCGGGCGGTGGTTCTACGTCGCCGGCATCCTCGGCCCCGCCACGCTCGCCCCCGAGATCGACTCCTCGGTGCTGGTCGGGTTCCCCGCCGCGCAGAGGTACCTCGGCTTCGACGGCAACCCGACCACGATCTACGTGCGGTCGCAGACCGACCAGGTCGACGACGTGCACGCGGTGCTCGCCGCGACCGCCAACCCGCGCAACCCCGGGCAGGTGGCGGTGAGCAACCCCTCCGCGGCGCTGGTCGCCCGCGCCGCCGCCGAGTCGGCGCTGAACGGGCTGTTCCTCGGCCTCGGCGCGGTCGCGCTGCTGGTCGGCGGCGTCGGCGTCGCCAACACCATGATCATCTCGGTGCTGGAGCGGCGCTCGGAGATCGGGCTGCGCCGCGCGCTCGGCGCCACCCGGGGCCACATCCGGGTGCAGTTCCTGGCCGAGGCGGTCCTGCTCGCCGGGCTCGGCGGCGCGGCCGGCGTCGCCTGCGGCGCGCTCGCCACGGTCGGCTACGACGCGCTCAAGGGCTGGGAGGTGGTCATCCCGCCCGAGGCGTGGGCGGGCGGCGCCGGC
Source organism: Actinomadura macrotermitis (assembly GCF_009604375.1). GTDB lineage: Bacteria > Actinomycetota > Actinomycetes > Streptosporangiales > Streptosporangiaceae > Spirillospora > Spirillospora macrotermitis. The sequence continues at coordinate 153,469 of NZ_WEGH01000006.1, read as the reverse complement.
TCGGCCCTGGCGATCGGCGGGATCGCCGGGCTGCTGCCCGCGCTGCGCGCCGCCCGCATGCAGCCGACCGAGGCGCTGCGCACCGTGTGAGCGGACCTGGGTGAGCGTCAGTCCACCGCGCCGAGGGTGATGCCCTCGACGATGTGGCGCTGCGCGGCCACCGCGACCAGCAGCACCGGGACGACCGTGATGAGCGACGCCGCCATGATCAGGTTGTACTGCGCGGCCTGCGTCATCTGCGCCTGGAACACCGACAGGCCCTGCGACACCACCTGCATGCTCGTGGTGTCGGTGACGATGAGGGGATACAGGAAGTTGTTCCAGTTCTGCAGGAACAAGATGATGCCGAGCGCCGCGACGGCGGGCCGGGCGAGCGGCGCGTACACCCGCCAGAAGATGCGCCACTCGCCCGCGCCGTCGATGCGGGCGGCCTCGCCGAGCTGGCGCGGGGTGCCGAGGAAGAACTGCCGGAACAGGAACGTGCCGAGGCCCGAGGCGATGTTCGGCACGATCAGCCCTTGGTAGGTGTTCAGCCAGTGCAGGTCGCCGAGCAGCTGCGCGAGCGGCACGATGATCGCGGTGAACGGCACCATCAGGCCGCTGAGGGCGAGCACGAACAGCACCCGGCGGCCGGGGAAGTCGAACATCGCGAACGCGTACCCGGCGAGCAGCCCGCTCGCCAGCTGCCCGATCGTCGCGGCGGCCGCGAACAGCACGGTGTTGCCGAACCAGCGGGTGAACGGCGCCTGCCGCCAGGCGTCCGGGACGTTGCGCCAGTGCACCTCGGTGGGCCAGAGCGGCGCGGACGGGTCGACGATCTGCCCGTTGGACTTCACCGCCGTCGCCGCCAGCCACACCAGCGGGAACGCCACGATCAGCACCGCGAGGCCGAGCAGCGCGTACACCGCCGCGCGCCGGGCGAGCAGCCTAGGCATGACGCTCCCTCCGCCCGAGCATGACGATCTGCAGCAGCGTGACGGCGAGCGACAGCAGGAACAGCACCATCCCCATCGCGTCGGCGCGGCCGGTGTCGAACTTGCGGAACCCCTGGTCGTAGACGTAGTACAGCGCCGTCTGCGTCGCGCCCGACGGGCCGCCGGAGGTCAGCACGTAGATCTGGGTGAAGGTCTGCAGCCCGGTCAGCGTGGTGACCACCAGGATCAGCAGCGTGTTGCGGCGCAGCATCGGCCACTGCACGTGCCGGAACCGGGCCCAGGCGCCCGCGCCGTCCACCGCGGCCGCCTCGACGACGTCGACCGGCAGCGCCTTCAGCGCCGCCAGGTACAAGATCACGTTCTGCCCGAAGAACTGCCAGGTGCCGAACAGCACCACCATCGCCAGCGCCGGGCCCGGCGCCGACAGGAAGTCGGCCTCGGGCAGCCCCGCCGCCGACAGCAGCCGGTTGACCAGCCCGAACCGGGGCGCGAACAGGTTGCCCCAGATCAGCGCGGTCGCCACCGCCGGCACCACCAGCGGGACGATGAACGGCGCCCGCAGCCGCCGCACGCCCGGCGTGCGGCTGTTCAGCAGCAGCGCCACCGTGATCCCGGCCAGCATCGTCAGCACGACGAACCCGGTCGTGTAGACGGCGGTGACGCGCAGCGCGTGACCGCCGCCCTCGGCGAGCATCTCCCGGTAGTTGCGCAGGCCCACGAACCGCAGCGAGTTCCCGAAGACCCCGCCGTGCTGCAGGCTGCGGTAGCCGAGCATGCCGAGGGGGACCAGCGAGAACGCCACGGTGAGCCCGACCGTGGGCGCGACGAACAGGTAGGGCAGCGCCGAGGTGCGGCGGCGGGAGCGCATCGGCGCCGGTCAGCCCTGGTCCTTGAGGGCCTGGTCGCCCTTCTTCTGCGCGTTGGCGAGGGCCTGCTGCGCGGTCTGCTGCCCCTTCACCGCCTTGCTGATCTCGGTCCAGAGCGCCTCGGACACCGCGTTGTAGGCGGGCGTGAGCGGCCGCGCCTTCCCGAAGGCGAGGCTGTCGGCGAAGGCCTGGTAGTAGGGGTCGCCGGCGATGTGCTTCTTCAGCTCGGGCTGCTGGAGCTGCGCCGGGTCCGAGGGCAGGCCCCCCGAGTCGGCCGCCAGGTGCGCGCCCTGCTCGGGGGTGGCCAGGAACTTGATGAACTCCAGGCCCGCCGCCTCCTGCGCCTTGCCGGTCTTCAGCAGCGCGGCGACCTCGATGCCGATGCTGGTGGACTGCCCGGCGTCGCCGCGCGGCAGCGGCGCGACGCCGAAGTCCAGCCCGGCCTTCTTGAAGGCGGGCACCGCCCACTGCCCGTCGGCGATCATCGAGACGGTGCGGCTGGCGAACGCGGGCGCGCCGTCGAAGCTGCCCGCCTGCGCGAAGCTCGTCGTCGGCGCCGCCTTGGCGTTGATCAGGTCGAGCCAGGTCTGCAGCGCCTTCACGCCCTGCGGGCCGTTGAACGCGGTCGCGGTCGCGTCGGCGTTCAGCAGCTCGCCGCCGTGGGCGCGCAGCAGCGGCGCCCACGCGAACGAGATCCACTCGGCCTCGCCGAGCGGCACGTAGTAGCCGAACCGCTTCTTGGCGGGGTCGGTGAGCTTCTTGGCGTCGGCGACGAGCTCGTCCCACGTCGCGGGCGGCCTGGCGATCCCCGCGTCCTTGAAGTCCTTCTTGTTGTAGAACAGCACGATGTCGCCGGCGCCGGCCCGCGCGAAGCCGAGCTGCCTGCCCTTGTAGAACAGCGAGCTCTTGATGCCGGGGTACAGCGCGTTGGTCTGCGCGGTGAGCCTGCCGTCCAGCGGGATCAGCTTGCCGCTCTGCGCGATCTCCGGCAGGTCCGAGGCGTTCTGGGTGAGCAGCACGGTCGGGTGCGTGCCGCCCTTGATCGCCGAGATGACCTTCGGCAGGTACTGGTCGGAGCTGGCGATGAACTGGCCCTTGGCGTGCAGGCCGGGGTGCGCGGCGTCGAACGCGGCGTCGATCTTGCTGATCTGCTCGGGGGTCCAGCTCGTGGTCCAGTAGGTGAACGTGGCCGGGCCGGGCTTGCCGTCGCCGTCGTCCTTGCCCGACGAGCCGCACGCCGCGGCGAGCAGCAGCGCGGAGAGGGCGGCGACCGGCTTGAGGACCCTGTTCTTCATCTGTTGTTTTCCTTGCGTCGCGGAGGGGGGAGGGCGTCGGTCAGCGGACGCGGCGACAGGCACTGCTCGCGACGCGCATGAGGTCGATGCTGCGGCGGCAGGTCAGCAAGGGGGTGCTCGGCACAAGATCACTATCTCCGGAGCCCGGGACACCGTCAAGAATCCCTTCATGTGATCTTCACATGCCCTGTCGTACCCCTCTCGTAGCGTGAGGCGACATGGACGAGGACTCCTTGGTCATCCCGAAAGCATGGCGGCGCCTCCTGTACGCGCGGCGAGGCGGCGTCCCGGTCCCGGCGGTGCGGGTCGACGCGTCGGCGGTCGAGAGCGTGCGGGCCGACGTGGCCAGGCGGCGGGAGCGGATCGAGAGGATCCTCGGCCATCCGCGGAGCGAACCCGAGGTGGCGGCGGCGATCCGCCGCTATCTCGCCGGGGACGCCGACCCGCTCGGCGCGGCGGCGGTCGCGCAGATCCTGATGCGCGAGCTGTACTTGCGCGAGGGCGCCTTCGACCGGTTCGCGGACACCTGGCACGCCGAGCACGGGCTGCCCTTCGCAGCGTGCGCGCTGGCGGAGCTGGGCCGGCCGGTCTACCAGTGGGGATACTCGGCAGAGGAGGAGGGGTACTGGATCCGCTACCGGGTCCCCGGCGACGACTTCGCCACCTGCTGGTTGGCGCGGTCGGCGCTGCGCCGTGTCCGCGCCCTGCTGGCAGCCGCAGACGACGCCGAGTACGACGAGGCGGTGCAGGCCCTCTCCGGGAAGCGGGGCACCCTCCTCCAGCGGGTCCTCACCTGCCATCTGGTGCCCGCCCGTCAGGACTGGCTGGACGACTGCCTGGCGGAACTGCCGGGCGACCACCGCGTCCTCCGATGGATGCTGTTCTGTTCGGTCGGCTCACCCCGGCAGCTGCCGGCCTTTTCCGGGGCGGGCTGGGGCGAGGACGATCTCGGCATCCTTGCCAGCGCGATGGAAGGCGTCGGGACGGCGCTCGTGCCGTTGCTGGTGGACGGGCTCGGCACCTACCAGCGGAGCGATGACCGCAAGCGGCTCCTCGACGTGCTCGCGGTGCTCCCGTCCGACGAGGCCTTCGGCGCGCTGCTGGAAAGGGACGGCGAGAAGCACGTGCGGCCTGCGCTGATGGCCGCGATGAGACGCTTCCCGAAGCGGGCGCACCGGATGCTGTCGGCGGCGGGGAGCGGGCTCGCGGCGGAACTGGAACGCAAGGAGGAGGTGCGGGAGCAGGCCGGGAGGCTGCCGGAGGTCCTCGTCCGTCCGCCCTGGACGCGCAGGCGTGTCCCGCGTGAACGCGTCGTCATCGAGGGGCTGGTGCCCAGCGCCGAGCGGGCGGTGGTGTGGGCGCCGGGGGAGCGGGAGCGCTGGCTGCTCGACGAGCGGTATCTGCAGCTCGGAGAGGACGTCCTGCAGCGGTTCAGGTCCGGCCGGATCGGCGACTGGGATGCGGTCGTCATCCTCCTGCACGCGCCTTTGGAGGTCGTCCGCCCCCTGCTGGCCATCTGGACTCCGCGCAACACCGAGGTCGTGCTCCGGCATGCCGAGCAGCTGGCCGCCCGGTTCGGGCTCGACGTCCTGCCGCTGCTCCTGTACGTCGCCGAAGACCGTCCCGCCAGCGGTGTCAAGGCGCTGCTGCCGTTCCTGGACGCCAGGGTCGCCGCGCTCATGGCGGGATGGGCGGGGCGGCGGAAGCCGGCCCGCAAGATCGCCGCGGCCTGGCTGGACCGGCACGGCCTCGCGGCGGCGCGGCTGCTGGTCCCCGTCGTGCTGGGCCGGGCCGATCGTCCGGCCGAGGACGCGCTGTTGCGCATCGCCGAACGGCACGGCCCGGGCGGCGTTGTCGAAGCCGCCCGGGAGTACGGCGACGAGGCCGCCGCCGCGATCGCCGGTCTGCTGACGGCCGACCCGCTCGAACGGCTCCCGGCCCGCATCCCGAAGATCGGCGACTGGGCCGATCCGGCCCTCCTGCCGCGGGTGCGGCTGCGCACGGGCGGAACGCTCCCGGCCGAGGCGGCCGGGCATGTGCTGACGATGCTGGCCTTCTCCGCACCCGGCGAACGGTACGCGGGGCTCGGCATCGTCCGTGAGGTGTGCGATCCGGCCTCGTTGGCCGAGTTCGGCTGGGCGGCCTTCGAGCGCTGGCGGGCCGCCGGCGCGCCGACCCGCGACGGCTGGGCGCTGACCGGCCTCGGCGTGCTCGGCGACGACGGCACCGTCCGCCGCCTCACCCCGCTGATCATGGCGTGGCCGGGGGAGGGCCGGCACCGCGCCGCGGTCACCGGCCTGGAGGTGCTCGCCGAGATCGGCACCGAGTTCGCGCTGGCGCACCTGCACCGCGTCTTTCAGAAGACGCGGTTCCGTGCGCTGCGGGACCACGCGGGGGTGATGATCGACCAGATCGCGGCGGACCTCGAGCTCACCCCGGACGAACTGGCCGACCGCCTCGTCCCCGATTTCGGCCTGGACGGCCTGGTGCTGGACTACGGCCCCCGCCGCTTCACCGTCGGGTTCGACGAGCAGCTCAGGCCCTACGTCCGGGACGAGGCCGGCAAGCTCCGCAAGGTGCTGCCCAAGCCGGGCGCCAAGGACGACCCCGACCTCGCTTCCGCCGCCCTCCAGCGCTTCACCGCGCTCAAGAAGGACGTGCGCGGTGTCGCCGCCGACCAGATCCGGCGCCTGGAGACCGCCATGGTCAAGGAGCGGCGCTGGACGGCGGCCGATTTCCGCCGCTTCCTGGTCGAGCACCCGCTGATGCGGAATCTCGCTCGCCGGCTGGTCTGGATCACCGATGACGGCACGGCGTTCCGCGTCGCCGAGGACGGCACTCTCGCCGACGTCCACGACGACCTGTTCACGCTGCCGGAGGCAGCCACGGTCGCCGTGGCGCACCCGCTGCACCTGGACGTCCCCGCCTGGACCCAGCTGTTCGCCGACTACGAGATCCTCCAGCCCTTCCCGCAGCTCGGCCGCCCCGTCTTCGCCCTCGGCGAGGACGAGGACGTGTACGAGCGCCTGGCCGGGTTCACGGTCCGGCCCGTCCCGTTCGGCCGGCTGCTCGGCCTCACCCGGCGCGGCTGGCGGCATGGCGATCCGCAGGACGCCGGGATCGTCTCCGAGATGGTCCGCGACCTGCCCGGCGGCACCCGCGCCGTGATCGGCGTGGACCCCGGTTACCCGATCGGCGCGCGGGATGCGGACGCCGAGCACCGGATCGGCGTCACGGTCCTCGGGAGCCCCGGCCCGGTCGCGCTGTCCGAGCTGATCGCCGATGTCGCCGCGCTGGCCGGTGAAGATCCTCTACGGTGAGGGCGCATGAACGTCCCCCCGCTGATCCCCCGGCGCGGCGGCGCGCCCGCTCCGGCCGCCGAACCCGTCCCGGACGCCGGTGCCGCGCTCAAGGAGCTGCTGAGCGATCCCGGCATCGAGGGCAAGCTCGCGCTCTCCGACTCCGACCCGGAACTCGTCGCGGCGGCGCGCTCGTATCTGGACGGCGAGCCCGCCCCGCTCGGCGCGGGCGTGGCCGGCGCGATCGCGCTGTCCCGGCACGAGAACGCCGCGCCGGCGCTGGTGGACGGCTGGATCGCCGCGCACGACCTCGCGTTCACCGCGTGCGCGGCCACCGAGATGAACGCCGTCATCGCCGGTGCCCGCCTCGGACGCGCCCGGGGCCTGGAGAACCCGGGGGCGCCGAAGCAGATCGCGCTGATCCGCGTCCGCATGATCCTGGCGGGCGCGGACGAGACGGAGTACCGGGAGGCCGTCGAGCAGCTGGCCGGGCTCCGCGGCGCCCCGATGAACGACGTCACCTCGGCGTTCCTGGTGCCGGGCGAGCGTGCCTGGGTGGACGCCTGCTGCTCTCTTCCGGTCTCGGGCTGGTCCCGCTGGGCGCTGCTCTGCTCCCTCGGCGCCGCCGGGCAGCTGGAACAGCTCGGCGACCGGGCCCGGCCCGCCCGGCGGACCTGGCACGACCCGGTCTGGTCCCTCGTCCCCACCATGATCGACGGCCTCGGCGCCGCCGCCGTGCCGTGGCTCGCGGAGGCGCTGGCGATCGAGGACCGGCGCGCCGAGGCCGCCGAGGGCCTCGCCTCGCTGCCCGACGACGAGGCGCTGCGGCTCCTGGTGAGGCACTCCGGCCACAAGCACGTCCAAGCGGCGCTGCTGGAGGCGATGGAGCGCTTCCCCGTCCACGCGGCCCGGGCGCTCGCCCGCGGCACCGACCACGTCCTGCTCGCCACGCACCTGCGGCGCCACCCCGAGATCACCGCCGAGACGCTGCCCGAGGAGGTGCGCCCCGTCGTCGAGCGGATCCGTGCGGCCGAGCCGCACGTCCCCGAGGCCGCGCCGGACGAGCTGCCGCCCCTGCTCGCCGCCCCGCCGTGGCTGGGGGAGCGGCCCGAACCGGTCGTGCTCAAGGTGAAGGCCCCCGCCGAACCGGTCGTCGCCTGGGAGCCGGGCGAGCGCCGCGCCTGGCTGGAGACCCCCTGCCCCTACAGCGAGGCGATGGCGCGGGGGGAGGAGCTCCCGCCCGCCCGCGACACCGTCACCGGCTCGACGGAAGGCCTGCGCGCGACGGAGCCCACCGCCTACTGGCACGGCCTGCTCGCCGCCCGCCAGGACAACAAGCTCACTTACGAGAAGCTCCAGAGCCTGCTCGTGCTCGGCCCGGACGAGTTGCTGCGGCCCCTGCTGGCGAAGTGGAAGCTGGAGTACAACTGCTCGCCCGCGGTGCTGAAGGTGCTGCTCGGCCGGTTCGAGACCGACCTGCTCCCGAACGTGCTGCCCCTGGCGACCGACCGCCCCTACCGCTACGCCGATCTGCTGGTGCCGTTCCGCAGCCCCAAGATCGCCGCCTTCATGGCCAAGAACCTGCCGCGCAACGGGGCGGAGCGGCACGCGGCGATCGCCTGGCTGCGCCGGCACGGGGCGGACGCCGTGCCGCCGCTGTTGCCGAACGCGTTCGCCTCGCCCAGCCCCCGCCGCACCCTCGCCGAGAAGGCCCTGCTCTTCCTGGCCGGTGAGATCGGCGCGGACACCGTCATCGCCGCCGTCCGCCCCTACGGCGACCAGGCCGCGGACGGCATTGCTGCGATGCTCGCCGAGAACACCGCTGAATTCGTCCCCGACGAGATTCCCGAGGTCGGCGCGTGGGCCGATCCCGCCGCCCTCCCGCCGGTGCTGCTGCGCGGCAGGGAACGCGCCCTGCCGGACACGGCCGTCCGCAACCTGCTGACGCTCCTGGCCATGGAGGGAGAGGTGTTCGAGCGGGTCCGCCCGGCGCTCGACCCCGCCTCGCTCGCCCGGTTCGGCTGGGCGCTGTTCCGCCTCTGGCAGGCGAATGGCGAGCCGAGCGGCGACGCCTGGGCGCTGACGTCGCTCGGCCTGACCGGCGACGACGACGTGGCGCGCCGCCTCAGTCCGATCATCCGGGCCTGGCCGGGCGAGAACGGCCACCACAAGGCCGTCAAGGGCGTCGGCGCGCTGTCCGCCATCGGCACCGACGCGGCGCTGATGGAATTGCACGCCATCGCCGAGAAGGTGAAGTTCAGGGGTCTGCGCGAGCACGCCCAGGCGCAGATGGGGAGCATCGCGGAGAAGCTCGGCCTCAGCGGGGAGGAGTTGGCCGACCGGCTCGTTCCCGACTTCGGGCTGGACGGCCTGGTGCTGGACTATGGTCCGCGTCGCTTCACGGTCGGGTTCGACGAGCAGCTCAGGCCCTTTGTCCGGGACGAGTCCGGCAAGCTCCGCAAGGCGCTTCCCAAGCCGGGCGCCAAGGACGACCCCGATCTCGCGCCCGCCGCCTACCAGCGCTTCACCCAGCTCAAAAAGGACGTCCGCGCCATCGCATCGATCCAGATGCGGCGCCTGGAACAGGCCATGGTCGACGGCCGCCGCTGGGCGGTCCCGGACTTCCGGCGGTTCTTCGCCGGCCACCCCCTGATGCGGCACATCGCGCACCGCCTGGTCTGGCTGGCCGACGACGGCACCGCCTTCCGCATCGCCGAGGACGGCTCCTTCGCCGACGTCGCGGACGACGCCTACACGCCGCCGGACGGCGCCCGCGTCCGTGTCGCGCACCCCGTCCACCTGGACGGCGCCATCGCCCGCTGGGCCGAGCTGTTCGAGGACTACGAGATCTCCCAGCCGTTCCCGCAGCTCGCCCGGCCCGTCCTCGCCTTCACCACAGAAGAGCGCGCGGCCTGGCGTCTGACCAGGTTCGAAGGGGTCAGCGCCCCGGCGGGCAAGGTGCTCGGCCTGGTCAAGCGCGGCTGGGAGCGCGGCCCGGCGCTCGACAACGGCTACGAGTACGGGATCTCCCGCCCGCTGCCCGGCGGCCTGCACCTCATGGTCAGGCTGTATCCGGGCATCCAGGTCGGCTCCCCGTACGAGTTCGACGAGCAGCGCCTCGACGACGTGTGGATCACCGCCCGGTACGGCGGCTACTTCCGCCCCGAGGAGGGCCCGCACCGGTTCGGCGAGCTGGACGCGCTGACGGCCTGCGAGCTGCTCATCGACCTCGAGGGCCTTTTGTCAGAGTGAACATCTACGTTCTGGGATCATGAACGCCCCCACGGTGATCTCCCGGCGCGGCGGCGCCCCCATCCTCCCGGAACCCGCGCGTACCCGGCCGGTGGCTGCGAGCTCGGGGTCCCCCGTCCGCTGCCCGGCGGCCTGGGCCCCGTGACCGCCTGCGAGATCCTCGCCGACCTGACCGGAGTGACCGATGCCCCCCGCTGAAGCCGAAACCGAAACCGTCCAGCGCCCCCCGGCCGAGGTCCGGTTCGCCGCCGAGCTGGACCGGCTCCGGGACGCCGACACCGCGCCCCGCCCGCCCGGGTGGGCGCTCAGCCTGGAGGCCGCGCGCCGCTTCGTCGTCGGCGACCCGGATCGGGGCGTCACCCGCAAGTTCGTCGGCGATCCCTCGCTGGTCGACCGGGCGCTGGTCACCCTGGCCACCAGCCGCGGGCTGATGCTCGTCGGCGAGCCCGGCACCGCCAAGTCGCTGCTGTCGGAGCTGATCGCGGCGGCCGTCGGCGGCGACTCGACGCTGACGATCCAGGGCGGCGCCGCCACCACCGAGGACCAGATCAGGTACTCGTGGAACTACGCCCTGCTGGTCGCCGAGGGCCCCTCCACCCGGTCGCTCGTGCCGGCGCCGCTGCTGCGCGGGATGGCCGAGGGCCGGGTGGTGCGCTTCGAGGAGATCACCCGCTGCCCGCTGGAGGTGCAGGACACGCTGCTGTCGCCGCTGTCGGACCGGGTGCTGGCGGTGCCCGAGCTGACCGGCCCGGACGCGATGGTGTTCGCGCGCGACGGCTTCAACGTCATCGCCACCGCCAACACCCGCGACCGCGGCGTCAACGAGATGAGCGCCGCGCTGAAGCGCCGCTTCAACTTCGAGACGGTCTTCCCGATCGCCGACTTCGCCACCGAGCTGGAGCTGGTGGAGCGCGAGGCGGCGGCGCTGCTGGAGCGGTCGGGCGTCGGCGTCCCGCCGCGCCGCGACGTGCTGGAGGTGCTGGTCACCACCTTCCGCGAGCTGCGCGAGGGCCGCACCGGGGAGGGGCAGGCGATGGACCGGCCGTCGGCGGTGCTGAGCACCGCCGAGGCGGTGTCGGTCGCGCACGCGGTCGGCATCCGCGGCTGGTTCCTGCGCGGCGAGCCCGGCACCGCCGGCGACATCGTGGAGTGCCTGGCCGGGACGGCCGCCAAGGACAGCCCCGACGACCTGGCCCGGCTGCGCCGCTACCTGGAGCAGCAGGCGCCGCGGCGGCCCGGCGAGCAGTGGCGGGCGCTGCACGCCGCCCGGCACCGGCTGCCCGGCTGATGGCCGTCACCTTCGTCGGCGTCCGGCACCACAGCCCGGCGTGCGCGCGGCTGGTGCGGGCGGCGATCGCGGAGCTGCGGCCCGCGCACGTGCTGGTGGAGGGGCCCGCCGACTTCACCGCCCGGCTGGAGGAGCTGCTGCTCGGCCACCGCCTGCCGGTGGCGATCTTCAGCCATTACCGGGACGCCGAGCGCGTGCACGCCTCCTGGACGCCGTTCTGCGACTACTCGCCCGAATGGGTGGCGCTCACCGAGGGGCGGGCGCACGGCGCGCAGGTCCACTTCATCGACCTGCCCGCCTGGCATCCGGCGTTCGCCGGCCGCCGCAACCGCTACACCGACGCCGAGGAGCGCTACGCCGAGGAGCGCTACGCCGAGGTAACGCGGCGCCTCTGCGCGAAGCTCGCCGTCGACAACACCGACACCCTGTGGGACCACCTGGTCGAGGTCGCCGGGGACGACGGCGTCGCCGAGCGCCTGACGACCTACTTCGACCTGCTGCGCGGCGAGTCCGAGGCGGGCGAGGACGACACCGACCGCGAGGCGTACATGGCGCGCTGGATCCGCGCGGCGGCGGCCGACGCGGGGGACCGGCCCGTGGTGGTGGTGACGGGCGGCTTCCACACGCCCGCACTGCGCGCGCTCGCAAGCAAGGGCGACGTCGAATGGCCCGAGGTGCCCGTCCCGCCGGACGGCGCGACCGGCGGCAGCTATCTGGTGCCCTACTCCTTCCGGCGGCTGGACTCCTTCACCGGCTACCAGTCCGGCATGCCTTCGCCCGGCTACTACCAGCGGCTTTGGGAGGCCGGCCCGGACGCGGCCGCCGCCGCGCTCACCGAGTCCGTCGCGACCCGGCTGCGCGCGCGCCGCCAGGTGGTGTCCACCGCCGACCTCATCGCCGCCCGCACCCTCACCGAGGGCCTGGCCCGGATGCGCGGCCACCGCGCGCCCGCCCGCGCCGACCTGCTGGACGGCCTGGTCGCCGCGCTCGTCACCGAGGACCTGGACCAGCCGCTGCCGTGGGCGCGCCGCGCCCCGCTCGCGCCCGGCGCGCACCCGGTCGTCGCCGAGATGGTCGCGGCCCTCAGCGGCGACCGCGTCGGACGCCTCGCCCCCGGCACGCCCGCCCCGCCGCTCGTGCACGACGCGATCGCCGAGCTGGAACGCCTCGGCCTGGACGGCGACGGCCCCCGCACCCTGCGCCTCACCCGCGCGACCGACCTGGAACGCAGCCGCGCCCTGCACCGCCTGCGGGTGCTCGGCGTCCCCGGCGTTCAGCACACCGGCACCGAGGACGCGCAGGAGCGGTGGGAGCTGTCCACCCGGCAGGACCGGCTGTCCGCGCTGATCGAGGCGGGCGCGTACGGGGCGACACTGGAGGACGCCGCGGCCGCGGTCCTCGCCGAGCGCCTCACCGCCGCCGGTACCGACATGGCCGGCCTCGCGCGGGTGCTGCTGGACGCCGCCCGCTGCGGCTGCGCCGGCCTGTCCGGCCGTATCGCCCGCGCGCTGACCGGCGGCATCGCGGGCGCGACCGACCTGCGCGGCCTCGGCGAGGCGCTCGCCACCGTCCTCGGCCTGTGGCGGCACGACCGGCTGCTCGGCACCGCCGGCAGCCCGCTGTTCGCCGCGGTGATCGACGGCTGCGTCACCCGCGTGCTGTGGCTGGCCGAGGGCGTGCGCGGCGGACCGGCCCCCGCCGACCCGGCCCGGCTGGGCGCGCTGGCCGCGACCCGCGACGCGCTGCGGCACGCCGCGGCCGTCCTCACCGTGGACCGCGCCGACGCGCTCGCCGTCGCCGCCCGCATCGCCGCGAACCCCGGCGCGCCGCCCGACCTGCGCGGCGCCGCGTTCGGGCTCGGCTGGTCGCTCGGCGCCGCCGCCGACGCCGAGCGCGCGGTGCGCGGCGCCGCCGGGCCCGGCACGCTCGGCGACTGGCTCGCCGGGCTGTTCGCGCTCGCCCGCGAGGAGGTCCTGGCGGCGGACGGCGTCCTCGCCGTCCTGGACGAGCTCGTCGGCGGCCTGGACGAGCAGGGCTTCCTGGTCGCGCTGCCCGCCCTGCGCCAGGCGTTCGCGTTCTTCCCGCCCCGCGAGCGCGAGGCGATCGCGCGCGGCCTGCTGGAACGCCGCGGTCTGGCCGGATCGGCGCGCGCGCTGCTGCGCACCGAAACCGACCCGCTGCTCATCGCCGAAGCGCGCGCGCTGGAAGAGCGCGTGACCGGGCTGCTGACCGCCGAGGGGCTGCTGTGACCACACCCGACCTGGAACGCTGGCGCCTCATCCTCGGCGCGCCCGCCGAAACGTGCACCGGCGGCCTCAGCGCCGAGTCCGCCGCGCGCGACGCCGCCCTGGACTGGCTCTACAGCCGCGACGAGGAGCAGACGGGACGGGGCGTGCGGCGCGGCGGCGCCGGGACCCCCGAGCGCGGCGGCCCGCGCGAGGGCGGCGACGGCCCGTCCGCGCTCACCACCGTCGACTGGCTCGACGCGGTGCACCGGCTGTTCCCCAAGGAGACCATCGAGCGGCTGGAGCGCGACGCCGTCGAACGCTACGAGATCCACGACATCGTCACCGACCCCGCCGTGCTCGCCCGCGTCGAGCCCGACGCCGCGCTGCTGCGCGCGGTGCTGCGCACCAAGCACCTGATGAACCCCGAGGTCCTCGCGCTCGCCCGGCGCATCGTGGAGCAGGTGGTGCGCGAGCTGGTCGAGCGCCTGTCGGTGGAGGTCCGCCGGTCCTGGCACGGCACCCGCTCCCGGCGCCCCAGCCCGCGCAAACAGGCCCGCGACTTCGACTTCAAGGGCACCATCCGCGCCAACCTCATGCACTACCGGCCCGACGAGCAGCGCCTCTACATCGAGAAGCCGCACTTCGTGTCGCGCACCCGGCGGCATCTGGAGCCCTGGCAGCTGATCCTGCTGGTCGACCAGTCCGGCTCGATGCTCTCCTCGGTGATCCACTCGGCCGTCACCGCCGCGTGCCTGTGGGGGCTGCCGGGCCTGCGCACCCACCTGGTCGCGTTCGACACCGCCGTGGTCGACCTGACCGCCGACGTCACCGACCCGGTCGAGCTGCTGATGAAGGTGCAGCTCGGCGGCGGCACCGACATCGGCCGCGCCGTCCGCTACGCGCGCACCCTGGTCGACAACCCGCGCCGCGCGATCGTCGCCGTCGTCAGCGACTTCTACGAGGGCGGCGACCCGCACACGCTCGTGCGGGAGGTGCGGCGGCTGGTCGAGCAGGGCGTGCACGTCCTCGGGCTCGCCGCGCTCGACGAGGACGCCAATCCCGACTACGACCGGGACATGGGGCGGCGCCTGGCCGGCGCGGGCGCGCACGTCGGCGCGATGACGCCCGGCCACCTCGCCGGATTCGTCGCCGAGAGGATCGGCCGGTGACCCGCGCGGACCTGCTCGCCCTCACCCCCGACGGCCTGGCCGCCCTCGCCAACCGCGGCCTGGTCAAGCGCGCCGCGAAAGAGCTGGACGCCGGCAACATCCCCGACCTGGCCTGCGACGGCGACGGCACCGTGCACGCGGGGTTCGGCGACGGCGCGCGCGCCACGCTGCCTGCGGGCGCCGGCCTGGAGGCCGCGACCTGCACGTGCGGCGCGGCGGGCGTCTGCCGCCACCGCATCGGCGCCGTCCTCGCCTACCAGCGCCAGGAGCCCGCCGCCGCCGAGCCGGAGCCCGTACCGGACTGGTCGCCGGGCGCCTTCGACGACGACGCCCTCGCCGCCGTCGTCGGCGCCCGCGCGCTCACCGCCGCCCGCCGCACCCTGCGCACCGGGTACGGCGCGCGCGTGCGGCGCCCCACCGCCGCCGACCCGGCCGCGTCGGTGGAGCTGGCCGCGTGCACCGTCCGGTTCCTGGTGCCCGGCGAGCTCGGCTACGTCCACACCGACGCCGGGACGACCGGCCGCGGCGAGGCGGTCGTGCTGGCCGTCTGGGCGTTCCGCGCCGCCGACGAACGCGGCCTGACCGGCCCGGAGGTCACCCTGGACGTCGGCGGCGGCCCGGTCGCCGGCGGTGACGGCCTCACCAGCGCCCTGGACTTGGTGGACCGGCTGCTGCTGGACGGCGCCGTGCACAGCGGCCCCGCCCTCACCGCCGCGCTGCGCACCGCCGAGAAGGAGCTGACCGCGCACGGCCTGCACTGGCCCGCCGCCGCGCTCGCCGACCTCACCGAGCAGCTCACCGCCTACACCGGCCGCGCCGCCCATCACGACCCCGGCACCGTCGCCGAACTGATCGCCGAGCTGCACGCCCGCTCCCGCGCCGCTCAGCACGACGCGGGCAGCCCCCGTTCGGCCGTGCTCGGCACCGCCGAGGCGGGCGAGACGCCGCTGCGCCGCGTCCGCCTCACCGCCCTCGGCTGCCGCGTCACCGGCGGCCCCGGCCTGCGCACCGCCCGCGTCCTGCTCGCCGACGCCGCCACCGGCGTCGTCCTGGTGCTGCGCCGCGACTGGAGGCTCGGCGAGGACGAGGCGCCGGCCGGGCACGAGCTGGCCGGGCGCCGCGTCTCCGGGGCGACGCTGCGCGCCCTCGCCACCGGCAACGTGGTCTCCGAGAGCGCCTCGCGCAGCGCCCGCCGCGCCGTCCGGCTCGCGGCCGGGCGGATCGCCAAGACCACCGTCACCCCGGTCGGCGCCTCCTGGGAACGGCTGCCCGGACCGGTGCTCGTCCACGACCTGCGGGCACTGGAGGAGTCGCTGGCCGCGCTGCCGCCGCGCCCGGTCCGGCCGCGCGTGGACGCCGAGCTGGTGCGCGTCGTGCCGGCCGCCGAGGTCCACGGCGTCCGCTACGACCCCGGCGGCCAGCTCCTCACCGCCCGGATCGGCGACGGGCGCGGCGGCACCGCCGTCGTCTCCGCCCGCCACGACCCGCTCGCCCCCGGCGCCCTGGACCTGCTGGCGGACGCCCTCCGCGCCGGCCCGCGGCTGGTCAGCGGCACCGTGCGGCGCTCGCGGGGCACGGTGCTCGTCGACCCGTGCGCGGTGCTGACCGGCGGCGGCGTCCAGGTCCTGGACCTGGCCCCCGGCGACGGCTCGGCCGCCCTGGACGGCGGCGCACCCGAGATCCCCGACCCGATCACCGCCGCCCTCGACACGGCCCTGGAGGTCTGCGCCGACGCCGCCCACCGCGGCCTGCGGCACGTCCCGGCCGGGTTCGCCGCCCGCGTCGAACGCGCCGCCGCGGGTCTCGCCGCGATCGGCCTCACCGCCGCCGCCGGGACGCTCCGCGCGTTCGGCACCGCGCTCACCGGCGACGACGACGCGGACCTCGTCCGCCGCTGGGCCGACGCCTGGATCCGCCTCGCCGCCACGGCCGAACTCAGGTGATCCGGACGGTCTCCACCCAGGCCGGCGGGTCCGGCGGCGCGTCGCCGACGAGCGCGGCGATCAGCCGGCACGTCACCGGCTCGGCGGGCCAGGGCGTGTACCCGTCGGTGAGCACGATGACGACCTGGGGCCGCTCGGGCGCGGCGAGCGCCGCCGCGATCCCGACCCGCATGTCGGTGCCGCCGCCCCCGGCCAGCTCGACCTGCCCGGCCGAGGTGACCTTCGTGACGGCCTGCACGTCGGCGTCGCAGGCCAGCACGCTCACCCGGTTGCCGCGCAGCCCGACCTCGCGCAGCACGCCGGTGACCTCGGCGAGCGCCGCCGCCAGCTCGTCCTCGCCCATCGACCCCGAGGTGTCGATCACGATCGCCACGCGCGGCAGCGGGCGGCGCAGGCTCGGCAGCACCACCCCGCGCAGCGCCGCCGACCGCCGCGACGGCCGCCGGTAGGTGTAGTCGACCGCGCCGCCCGCCCACGCGACGGCCTCGCGGACCGCGCCCGCCAGCACCCGCCGCCAGTCCACCACCGGCTCCAGCAGCTCGTCGGCCCAGCGCCGCCACCCGCCGGGCAGCGTGCCCCGGGCGCGCTGGTGCGAGCGCATCGCCTCGGCGGTCGCGCGGCGCAGCGCGTCCGCCTCCACCGGGCTGACGCCCGGCGCGCCGCCCTTCTCCCAGGGCTCCAGGACGCCGTGCGCGCCCGACCCGCAGTTGTGCCGGTAGGGCTGCGGCGGGATGCCGGGCAGGTAGGCCTCGAACAGCAGCCCGTCGGGCAGTCCGAAGTCGCCGGGCACGACTCTCCCGGCGGGCAGCGCCAGCCGGTCCGCGATCAGGTCGTCGTTGATCTCGCAGTCCTGCGCGATGTTCAGCCGCGCCCGGTCGCGCTGGTCGGCGGCCGGCAGCCGCCCGGCCCGGCCGTGGTGGTCGCGCAGCAGGTGCGCGACCTCGTGGATCCACACCGCGGCCAGCTCGGGGACGGGCGTGGCGTCCACGAACCCCGGCGACACGTAGCAGCGCCAGTGCCGGTCCACGCCCATCGTCGGCACGCTCTCGCTCGGCACGATCGACAGCGAGTACAACGCCGACGCCAGGTAGGGGCGGTCGGTCGCGGCGCGGTAGCGGGCGGCGAGCAGCTTGGTGCGGTCCAGCCCCGTGTGGTCCTGCGCGGCCATCGGATCAGCCCGGCAGCGCGCCGGACAGCCGCAGCAGGTCCACGAACCCGTCGATGCCGTCGGGCACCGGCCAGTCCAGGTCGCGCAGCGCCGCCAGGTCGGCGGCGGCGCGGGCCGCCACGTCCGGCACGCCCGCGTCGACGGCCTTGGCGAGCACGGCCCAGCCCGCCTCCCACCGCTTGCGGGTGAGGTCGCCCTGCACCGCCGAGACGACGGCGGTGAGGAACGCCAGCTGCCGGTCGCCGCGCGACGGCAGCGCGAACGCGCCGGGGTTGGCCAGCACCTTGTCGGGGTCGGGCAGGTCCAGCGCCTCCAGGTAGGCCAGCAGCTCCAGCCCGGCGCCGTCGCCGACCGCGCCGACCACCGCCGCCGCGACCGCGTCGTCGCCCGCGCCGGTCGCGTACCCGGCGGCCAGCAGCCGCAGCGCCATCTCCCAGCTGCGCGGCGACGGCCACGCCCCGCCGCGCGCCTCGGCGCTGTCCGGCAGGTGGTGCGCGAGCCCGGGGCGGGCGGTGAGGAACCCCGACACCGCGCCGCGCGCCCGCGCGACCGCGCCGGCCGCCTTCGCCGGGTCGACGACCGGGACGGCCGGCTCGGGCCAGGTCCCGGCCAGGCCGCGCGCGACGGTGCGCGGGTCGTGCGTCCAGTGCAGGTGCACGAACCGGTTGGCCAGCGGCGGCGACAGGTGCCAGCCGTCGGCGGCGCTCGCCGGCGGGTTCGCCGCCGCGACCACCCGCACCGGCCCCGGCAGCGTGAGGCTGCCGACGCGGCGCTCCAGCACCACCCGCAGCAGCGCGGCCTGCACGGCGGGCGGCGCCGACGACAGCTCGTCGAAGAACACCAGGCCGCGCCCGGCCGCGGCGAGCCGCACCGCCCAGTCCGGCGGCGCCATCGGCACCCCGGTCGCCGCCGGGTCGTCGCCGATCACCGGCAGGCCGGCGAAGTCCGACGGCTCGTGCACGCTGGCGATCACCGTCTCCAGCGGGACGCCGAGCCCGTCCGCCAGCCGCTCCAGGCCCGCCGACTTGCCGATGCCCGGCTCACCCCACAGCAGCACCGGCAGGTTCGCGGTGACCGCGAGCGCCAGCGCCTCCAGCTGGGTGCTGCGGGCGGGCTCGGACCGCCAGGCGCGGGCGCGGCGGTTCAGCTCGTCGGCGGCGTCCAGCGGATGGGAGGTCATTCGTCGTCCTCTTCGTCGTCCTCGCCGTAGTCCTCGAACTCGTCCCAGTAGTCGCTGCCGATGTCGGGGAACTCCGCCTCGACGCGGTCGCGCAGCCAGTCCAGCTCGGTGCGCTTGTGCTGGCGGATCAGGTTGGCGAGGGAGAACTGGTAGCCGTCGACGGTATCGGTGCGGGCCCCGGCGTCGATCAGCGCCCGCACGAGCGCGACCGAGCCGTAGTCGCCGACGGCCATGTGCAGCGGCGTCCGCTCGTTGTGGTCGGCCGCGTTGACATCGAGCCCGGCGGCGAGCAGCCGGGGCAGCAGGACCTCGTGGTCGAGCATGTGCAGGTAGTGCAGCAGCGTCCGCTTGCGGCCGTCGCGCAGGCGCGGGTCCATCCCGGCGTCCAGCAACTGCAGCACGGCGGGCGTGTCGCCGTGCTGTGCGCGCACGAACAGTTCGAGGTACTGGGCGCGCAGCCGCTTCGGCAGCCGCCCCTCGGCGCCGGCGAGCGTCTCGCGGACGGCGAAGCAGCCGGAGATCTGCCCGCCGAACGCCTTCAGCGCCTGCTCGCGCTGCTCCTCCTCGGCGGTGTGCGGGGTGACGAACGCGCCGCCGGTGAAGCGCACCTCGTGCCAGTCGCCCCGGCAGCGGACGCGGACGGGGGAGAGGGGCTCCGGCCCGGGCGGGCCGACGGGACCGTCCGGCTCGGGGCGCTTGGGGAACATCGCGGAGCGGACGAGCGGGTGCAGCTCCTCAGGTGTGATCTTCCCGGCGCGCACCAGCTCCAGGTCGGGCGGGAACCGCCACTGGTGGTCGTGGAGCACGTGGAGCCTGGAGCCGTAGGCGAGGGGGACCAGCCGCGCGGTGCCGTCCTCCAGGAGCAGGCCCGTGTGGGCGAGCAGCGGAAGCGCCCCGTTCTGCCCGCCGAGCAGCGTGAAGTCGACGGGACTGCCGCCGAACAGGCCGACAGGGTCGCGCCGGCCATCCCAGTAGTAGGGGATCTCCGGCATGGTCAGGTCCGCCTCGATGCCGACGGCGGCGAACGCGCCCGCGAGGTCCTCGCGCTCGTACAGCAGCGCCGCCCACTCGGCGAGCCCGGGGCCGCCCTCGGGACGTGCGGCGGGCAGCTCGTCCGGCCGGAGCGGCGTGCCGTCGGGGTGGAAGAACGGCATGCGCTCGGCGCCGTGGCGCAGGTCGTCCGCGTGCCGGACGTCCCAGGTCCCCGGCGCGCCCGTCCAGTCCAGCACGCCGAGCTTCCGGCGCCCGCCGGGGGACCTGCGGACCAGCTTCGGGGCGTGGTGCAGCGTCAGCCGCTGCGGGCCCTCCACCATCATCGGCAGGGTGACGTGCAGGGCGCCGTACCCGCTCTCGCGGAGCTTGACGACATGGTGGGTGATGAGGGTCGCCCGGCCGCCGTCGGTCCGCGGCAGATGCCAGCGCAGCAGGTCCGGTGCGAAGTGGAGCAGGACCTCCTCCAGCTCGTCCGCCGCCTGCCGGCCGTGCTCGCGGGCGACGTCCGCCAGGTCGAACGCGACGTCGACCCGCGCCGCCGCGCACGCGCCGCGCCAGTCGCCGGCCAGCCGCCGCTCGGTGGCCTGCTCGATCATCCAGGCCGGGACGGCGTAGCGCCGGACCCTGGCCCAGTTCGCCAGCTCGTTCGGCGTCATCGGTACAGGCTCCCGATCGCGTGCAGGTCGGGGTGGGTGCGCGCGGCGGGCCGCAGCCGCCCGGCGAACCCGCGCTTGACCTTGCGCGGCACGCCGGGGCCGAGCCCGACGTACTCCAGGCGCGTGTCGCCGCCGACGCGGGCCAGCAGCGTCTTGGCGCCGCGGCCGGTGATGCCGGTGTGGCGCAGTTCCAGGCGGCGCAGCGGGCTGCCCGGCAGTGCCTCGGCGAGCAGGGCCGCGCCCTCGTCGCCGGTGGCGTTGGCCGGAGCGCCGAGGGTGCGCTCGGACGGCGGACGCCCGAGATCCAGTGCTTCGATGCCCGCCAGGGCGCTCGCCAGCGCGCGCGCTCCGGACGGCCCGATCCCGTTGCCGCCGAGACCGAGCTTGACCGGACGTGCCGGATCGGCCGCCGCCGCGACAACGGCCGCACCCTCGTCACCCAAGTGGTTGGCGGGCAGGTAGAGCTCGCTCACACCCGCGTCCCGCACGAGCGCCGCAAGCAGTTCGCCCGCCTCGGGCCCCAGCCCGTTGCCGCCCAGGAAGAGCCGCTCCAACGGCCGCTCTCTCTCAAGCAGCGCGTCCAGCAGCGCCCGCAGCCCCTCCAGCCCGACTCCGGTATTGACCAGGTCGAGCGTGCGGATCGTGGTGTTGCGGCGCAGCATCGCCGCGACGGCCATGGCGCCTTGGTCCCCGACCGGGTTGCGCTTCAGCCACAGCGCCCGGACGGTCTCATCCGTCTCCAGCCGTTCCGCGAGAGCGGCAGCGCCTTCCGCGTCAATCCGGTTGCACCCTAGGTAAAGCGTCTCAAGCCCGTGTCCGGGCTCCAGACCGGCCGCGAGCGCGCGCGCTCCGGCGGTGCCGATCGCGTTCGTGCCGAGCAGCAGGTGCACCGCGTGCGGGGACGCGACGGCGGCGGGCACCAGCCGCTCGACGCCCGCCGCGCCGAGG
Organism: Actinomadura macrotermitis; assembly: GCF_009604375.1. Classification (GTDB taxonomy): domain Bacteria; phylum Actinomycetota; class Actinomycetes; order Streptosporangiales; family Streptosporangiaceae; genus Spirillospora; species Spirillospora macrotermitis. The sequence continues at coordinate 132,249 of NZ_WEGH01000006.1, read as the reverse complement.
CCCTGCTTGCACAGGTCGACGCGGCCGTCCCCGCGCAGCGTGCCGAGGCCGAACACCTCGTCGCCCGCCACGGGCCGGGGCTCGGCCAGCCGGGCGAGCAGCGGGGCGAGCGCGGCCGGGTCGGCGGCGGGCACGTCCGGGTACTCGATCGCCGGGCAGCGTACGGGGGTCGGCTCCACGGTCACCACTCCACCGGTCGGTAGTCCTTCAGGAACAGGCCCGACATGCGCTCGCCGGCGGCGACGCCGCGCACGATCGGGTCGTACACCCGGGCCGCGCCGTCGATGACGTCCAGCGGCGGCCGGAACCCCGCCGCCCGCTCGGCGGACTTGCTCGGGTGCGGCCGCTCGTCGGTCACCCAGCCGGTGTCCACGCTGGTCATGTGGATGCCCGAGGCGGCGTAGTCGGCGGCCGAGGTGCGCGTCAGCATGTTCAGCGACGCCTTGGCCATGTTGGTGTGCGGATGCCGGACGGTCTTGTTCTCCCGGGCGAAGCTGCCCTCCATCGCCGACACCTGCACCACGTACCGGTCCGGCCAGGGCGAGGCCTCCAGCAGGCCGCGCAGCCGCGAGGTGAGCAGGAACGGCGCGAACGCGTTGATCAGCTGCACCTCCAGCCACTCGGCCGGGTCCACCTCGTGCAGCCGCAGGCTCCAGCTGTTGCGGTCGCGCAGGTCCAGCGGCTGCCCGGTCTCGTCGACGCGCCCGGCGGGGAACAGCGCCGCGTCGGCCGGCGCGGGCACCGCGAGCGCGGTCTCGGGCGGCCGGCCCGGCGCGGTGAGCTCGACCCGGGCGGCGTCGCCGGCGAGCGGCAGCGCCTCGCCCGCGCGCACCTCCCGGTGGTAGGCGGCGGGCCGCCGGATCGTCTGCGCGGCGTTGTTGACCAGGATGTCCAGGTGGTCGAACCGGTCGTGCACCGTCTCCAGCAGCCCGGCGACGCCGGGCAGGTCCAGCAGGTCGACGCCGTGCACGCCGAGCCGCCCGAGCCACTCGCCCGAGTCGGGCACGGCCGCGAACCGCCGCGCCGCGTCGCGCGGGAACCGCGTGGTGACCAGCACCTCGGCGCCGTCGCGCAGCAGCTTCAGCGCGACCTGGAACCCGATCTTCACCCGGCCGCCGGTGACCACCGCCGTCCGCCCGCGCAGGTCGCACCGGGCGTGCCGGCGCGTGGCGTTCTCGTCCGCGCACTCCGGGCAGAGCATGTGGTAGTCGGGGTGCACCTCACGGTAGAGGGACTTGCACACGTAACAGGGCCGGGCGTTCCCCAGCAGCCTCTTCGACGGCTTCGCCCGCCCGGCCTCGGGGACCGGGCCCGGGTCCTGCTCCCGGAACCGGGTGGTGGCGGCCAGGAGGGCGAGGTCCTCGTTCCGCTTGGCCGCGCGCCGCGACGCCTTCCGCGCCTTGCGGTTGGCCTGGTACAGCTGCCGGTTGGCGCGGAGCACCGGCTGCCAGCGCGGGTCGTCGGGGTCGGCGGCGCGCGCCTGCGCCAGCACCCGCAGGCAGGCCGCCAGCTCGGCGGCGTCGGGCGCGTCCCCCGCCGCCGGCGTCGGGGCCGCGGCGGGGGTGGACGGCACTGCACTCCTCACGGCTTGGGGCAGGACCGGTCGGATTCGAACCGACGTCCTCCAGCTCGCAGCTAAGGCGCGACGACCTCTGCGCTACGGCCCTGCCGCGCAGGATCGTAGCGAACATCCCCGACATTCCGCACAGCGTTCCCGATCTTCGCCCGCGCGGCGGACCGACCGGATTCGAACCGGTGTCCTCCCGCTGTGCAGGCGGGCGCGACGACCTCCGCGCCACGGCCCGCCGCTCAGGCGTCCAGGCCGGTCAGCAGGCAGGCGACGTCCAGCCCGGTGGTGAGGTACTCCTCGAAGAGCCGGTTGTTCAGGGCCCAGCGCGACCGCCGCCGCCGGATCAGGAAGATCGCGTCGTCCATCTCGTGGCCGAGCAGGACCAGCGCCTGCGCGACCACCAGCCCGGAGCGGTTGTAGCCCGAATGGCACCGCACCAGCACGCGGCGCCCGCCGCGGACCGCCTCCGCCGCGATCTCGGCGAGCCCGAGCACCGCCCGGATCTCGGCGGACGACAGCGGATCGTCGGGGACGAGCGCGCAGTGGTGCTCCACGTGCGGCGGCGGGCCGTGCCCGTCGCGCAGGTACAGGCTGCAGACGACGTCGAACTCCTCGGCCACCACCGCGTCGCGCAGGACGCCCGCGACGTCGCGGTAGCGGTGCCCGCCCATCCAGAGGCCGGGGACGATCTCGTTCCACGGCTCGCCGGCATCGGGCGCGCCGCGCCCCTTGGTCCGCACGATCGGCTCCCGGTGATCGGTGACGTGCCCCACCCTAAAGGGCCGCCGGGGTTTGGCCGGTGATCGCCGGGTAGGGGGTGGGCGGCCGACGCACATCGATACGGGAGGAGCCCCATGAGCACCGAGACGAAGGCTTCGAAGAACGGCCTCGGTACCCCGCAGGTCGCTCCGGACGAGCTGCACGACGACGCCGAGCGCACCCGCGACAATCTGGACGAGGAGCAGGGCGGTGCCAAGCGCCCCGGCGCGAAGGCGGCGGCCGGCTCGGGCGCCGGGATCGCCGGTGTCGCGGCAGGCATCGCCGGTGTGCTGCTCTGGCGTCGCCACCAGCGCAACAACGTGAGCCGCTGGACGAAGGCGGGCCGGCAGGCCCGGTCGCTGGCCAAGTCCGGCGGCGCGCTCGCCAAGACCGGTGCGGTGACCGGCGGTGCCCTCGCCAAGAGCGGCGCCGGCCGGGCCAAGGCCCGCCTCGGCAAGTGACGCCTGGCTGTGGCGCGGGCCCCGTCCTTTCTCGGACGGGGCCCGCGCCTTGTCACACGCCGGGGGCGAAGAAGTAGGTGGTGCGCTCCTGGATGAGGCCGTCCTCGAAGACGAAGAAGTCCGCCCACTCCGCCGACAGGTCCTTGTCATCGCGGGAGACGCCGGTGAAGCTGCCCCGCGCCGCGACGTGCTCGTCCTGCCAGACGGCCGAGTGCACGGTGTGCGACCCGTGCGCGATGATCCGCACGTTCTCGTAGAAGTGCCGCAGCTGGTCCGCGCCCTCGATCGGGGGATACCCGCCACGGCGGTAGACGGCCTTCGGGTGGAACATCGCCAGCAGCGCCTCGTTGTCCCCGGCGTCCACGGCGTCGTAGTAGGCGAGCACGATCTCGCGCGGTGTGGCCATGAGGTCTGATTGTCCGAGACACCGCCGCCGTACTTCTTTATCCGAAAAGACAAATATCGCGGGCGAAATGCGCGTGTTCGGATAGTTTTCCGGGACGCGGACCACGCACGCGGGCCGCCGTATTCTCTATGATCCCTACATGGACACTAGGAATTATGGTCCGCCGTTCCCGCCGCCCCGCCCCGAGCGCTCCCGGCCGGTCGTCCGGCCCCCGCACGACGGCCCCGGCCACTGGGCGGGCGCGCCGAGCGCCCTGGTCGCGGACGGCGTCACCTACCTGGCCTACCGGCTGCGCCGCCCGCTGGGGGAGGGCCGGGGCTACGCCGTCGTCGTCGCCGCGTCCCCGGACGGGGAGCGCTTCGAGACCCTGGCCGTCATCGACAAGGATCCGGCGGTCACCGAGTCGCTGGAACGCCCCGCGCTGGTCCTGACCGAGGACGGCCGGTGGCGGCTCTACCTCAGCTGCGCCACGCCCGGCACCAAGCACTGGCGGATCGAGGTGCTGGAGGCGGCCGACCCGCGCGGCCTCGCCGCGGCCGAGCCGCGCGTCGTCCTGCCGGGCAGCGCGCACGCCGGGGTGAAGGACCCGGTGATCCTGCAGCACGGCGGCAAGTGGCACCTGTGGGCGTCGGTCCACCCGCTGGCCGACCCGGAGGAGGCGGACCGGATGGTCACCGACCACGCCACCAGCGCCGACGGCCTGGAGTGGACCTGGCAGGGCACCGTGCTCACCGGCCGCCCGGGGCACTGGGACGAGCGCGGCACCCGCGTCTCCGCCGTCGTCCCGCACGAGGGCCGGCTGTTCGCCTACTACGACGGCCGCGCCGACGCCGCGCAGAACTACGAGGAGCGCACCGGCCTCGCGGTCGGCACCGGCTTCGGCCCGCTGGCCGCCGCGGGCGAGGAGCCCCTCGCGCGCTCACCGCACCACGGCGGCGGCCTGCGCTACCTGTGCGCGGTGCCGCTCGCCGCGGGCGGCTGGCGCCTCTACTACGAGCTGACGCGGGCCGACGGCGCGCACGAGCTGCGCACCGAGCTTCACCTCGGCGCGAGCCAGTCCGAGTAGTCCAGCCCGGTGACCTCCTGGAGCAGCGCGATGTCGTCGGCGAAGTAGGGCAGCAGACGCTCGCGCTGCTCGGGGGTCAGCGGCCGCCGGGGCCGCTGCCCGCGCTGCAGCAGCGACAGGAACGGGCGGCTCGCCGCCCGCCGCAGCGGCCGGGGCGCGTACCCGCCGACCCGCGACCCGGTCCGCAGGACCTGCTGGACGACGCGGGTCGCGGCCGTGTCGGGCACGTGCGCGGTGACGTTCTCGCGCGGGATGGTGTCGATCACCCCGGTGCGCACGCCGAGGAAGGCGCAGATGCGGTCCAGGGTCGCCGCGGCGTCGTCGCGCACGTCCCGGTAGCGCAGCAGCAGGATCTGCTCCTCGGGGAACAGCTTGTACAGGTGCTGGAGCTGCTCGCCGTACAGGCCGAGGCCGGTGTAGTGCCAGAACGCGGCCCAGCCGTCCTTCACCCGCCGCTCCTCGGCCGCGCACGCGCGGACCGGGTCGCCGATCGGCTCCAGCCCGGCCGCCCACAGGTGCGCCCAGTTGGAGTGCGCCCGCTCGACCGGGTCGCGCAGCACCGCGATCAGCCTCGCCTCCGGGATCGCCTTCTGGATCCGCGACTGGGCGCTCAGGTCGTGCAGGTAGAACGGGGTGCTCTCGCCGCGCGGCGCGCCCGGGGGAGCGGCGTCGAACAGGGCCTCGTAGTCGGCCCGGCGCCACACGTGCTCGCGGTAGGTCTGCGCGTCGCCCGGCCCGCCCCGGGTGGGGGGCGGGCCGTCGGTGAGGAAGAACTTGGGCTCCTTCACCGGCGAGAGGTAGAGGTCGGGGTGGGCGGCGAGGCCGGCGTGCAGGGCCGTGGTCCCGGCCTTGGGCGCACCGACGATCAGAAAGTCCGGCAGGGGCATGGCGTCTCCCGGGGGCGTGGCCGTCGAGCGCCGATACTACAGTTTCCCTACCGTTTAACTCAAGAATCCGCGGTGCGCCCGGCCGCGGTCACCGGCGCAGGTTGCGGGGGCTTCCCTTCTCGAAGGAGGAGGCGACCGGGAAGTAGCCCTCCAGGAAGGCGAAGACGATCTGCCCCTGCTCGTCGGCCGGCAGGTCCCCGTGGTGGGTGTCGTTCAGGCAGAACACCTCGAACTGGCGCTGGGTCAGGATCTGGGTGAGGCGGGGGTGCTGGCTCGCGTCGCCCACGTTGATGTAGGCGCACCTGAGGTCCGCCGGGACGCCGCGCCCGGTGAAGAAGGCGTAGTAGTGGTGCAGCGACGAGGGGACGGCGATGTCGTCGTGGGCGCGGACCCGGCTCGCGGCGGTCCGCGCCGTCTCCGCCGGGAAGCGCTCGGCGATGTCGGCGAGCACGTCGCGGCGCAGCGGGTGCGGGGCGTGCAGGAACGCGTGGGTGAGGGTGTGGCCGAACGCCTCCTCGATCAGCACGCGGTTGTTCTTGCCGGCGCTGAAGTTGAAGTCGTCGTCCGGGGACACGGGGGTGAGCGGCACGGGGGTCGGCGAGGGGAAGTACCGGGCCGTCCCGCTCGGGTGGAAGAACCGGCCCGGCTCGACCGGCCCGCCGAGGAACACGTCGTCGTTGAAGTACAGGAAGTGCTCCGACAGGCCCTCGATGTGGTGCAGCTGCGTCTCGATGGCGTGGGAGTTGAAGCTCGGCAGCGCGCCGCGGTCCCCGAAGATCTCGCTGTGGTCCACGACCCGGATCCGCGGGTGCGCGGTGTCCAGCCACGCCGGCACCTGCCGGTCGGTGACGATGTGCACGGTGCGCACCCAGGGCGCGAACATCTCCAGGCTGCGCAGCGAGTAGCGCAGCTCGTCGCGGGACCGGAACCGGGCGTCGGCCCCGGCGGCGTCCACGGGCGGCCGGCCGAGCTCGGCGAACGCGGCGTCGCGGCGGGCCCGCCAGGCCGGGTCGTCGCCGTCGACCCAGGTGTAGACGACGTCGATCGGGAAGGCGACGTCGGCGACCAGCGTGCGGTCCAGCGCCGCGACCGATGGGTGCTCACGGCCGCCGAGGACGACCCGGCCGGGCGCCATCACCGCCTCGGGCACCACGTCGCCGAGCAGCGTGCGGCGGGTCGCGACCAGTCCCGCGCCGTCCTCGGCGTCGGCCCAGAACTCCAGGTCGCAGCCGTAGGCGGGGCCGTAGCTGAGGGTGCGCGAGGCCGACACGACGGGCTGGAACACCCGCAGCCCGGCGGTGTCGACGGTGTCGCGCAGCTCGGCCACCAGCGTGCCCGGCGCGGTCCGGCCGCCGGGCCGCAGCGGGTCGGCGTAGACGGCGCGGTCGGCGTAGGCCGCGGTGAGCGCCGCGATCGCGGCGGCGCGGTGCGCGGCCCGCACGACGACGCGGTGCCGCACCCCGGGGTCGCGCAGCACCTGGTAGGGGACGCCGGCGCCGGCGAGCACATCGGCGACCAGGTCCAGGTTGGCGAGCGCGACGTCGGCGGGCATCAGGTCGTCGGCCTGGCGGCAGAGGCGCCCGCCGAACCGGACCAGGCCGCTCTCGTCGGCGGCGAGCCGCGCCTCGCGGCGGCCCGCGGCGCCGGCGAGCGGCGTCGCGGGCGGCGGCACGGCGGGCGCGAAGCCCGAACCTCCGGTGCGCAGGCCCCAGGCGGCGAGCCGGTCGGCCTTGGCGGCGGTGCGGCCGGAGGCGTCCCGGCCCGCCAGCAGCTCGCCGTACAGCTCCTCCCATCTCCCCATGACCAGCTCGATGTCGTACTGCCCGGCGGCGCGCAGCGCGGCGGCGCCGAAGTCGCGCAGCTGCTGCGGATCGCCGATCAGCTTGAGCATCGCGGCGGCCAGCCCGTCGATGTCGTCCTGGGCGACCAGGTAGCCGTTCTCCCCGTCGGTGATGATCTCGGCCGGGCCGGTCTGGCAGTCGTAGCTGATCGCGGGCACGCCCGCCGCGAACGCCTCGGTCAGCACCAGCGGGAACGCCTCGCCGTCGCGGGAGGTCAGCAGCGTGATGCTGGACTTGGCCCACTCCTCGGCCATGTGCGCGGTCGGGCCGAGGAGCTGGACGTGGTCGTGCAGGCCGAGCGCGTTGACCAGCCGGCGCAGCGCGGGCAGCTGGGGCCCGTCGCCGAACACGCGCAGCACCCAGTCCGGGTGCGCGGCGGCGACCTGCGCGAACGCCCGGACGGCGTGGTCGACCTGCTTGTCGGGCACCAGCCGGCGGGCCATGGTGACCGACCGGGCGGTGAGCGCCGAGCGCGGCCGGAAGCCGCCCGGCACCGCGTTGACGATCACCTCCAGCCGGGGCGCGCAGTCCTGCAGGGACTCGGCGAACCACTCGCGGGTCCGCTCGGTCAGCACCACCAGCGCGTCCAGCCGCGGCGCGTACCGGAACAGCGGCTCGCCGGTGCCGCCCCTGACCTGGGACGGGCGGTGCTCCTGGTGCACGGTCAGCACCCGCGCGGGCGGCAGCGTGGTGGTGACGGCCATCAGCGCGGGGGAGGTGGACACCAGCACGTCGGTGTCCAGCTCGCGCAGCGCCCGCTCGATCTCCATGTCGCTCAGCCGGTTGAACGCCTTCTCCCAGCGGGTCTCGATGAGCCGGCTCGGGCTCTCGGCCAGCGTCCGGCAGGTCGCGTCGTCGAGGTCGCAGTCGCGCACCGGGCGCGGCACCGGGCCGGTCTCGTCGACCAGGTACCGGACCGGCACGGCGGCGTCCACCGCGAAGAACCGCTCGGCGTCGGTCCGGAAGACGCTGAGGACCTCCACCTCGTGGCGGGCGGCCAGGTGCTCGGCCTGGGTGTAGACGGCGCGCTCGGTACCGCCCATCGCGTCGGCCCAGGTGAGCATGAACGTGATCTTCACAGGGTCTCCTCCAGGGGGGCGTCGGTGCTCGGCGCGACGGGCGCGCAGCCGAGCGCGAGGTCGCCGTTGCCGGTGTAGTAGGGGCGGACGCGCAGCAGCGCCGCGGGCCCGGTGGCCACGGTCCCCTGGGGGATCCGCAGTACCCGCCGGGGGTCGCGCACGTCGTGCAGGTGGCGGCCGAGCCGCAGGGGGCGGTGCCCGGGGGGCTCGGCGAACACGTCCCAGACCCGCTCGCCGCCCCGCCCGTCCCGGGCCATGGCGGCGAGCGGCACCCGGACGCGGAAGCCGTCGCCGTCCCGGTCGGCCGCGACGGTGTGCGCGGGGCCGTTGCCGCGCGCCTGGAAGCGGACCGCGAGCCGCCCGGCGTCGACCGCGACGAGCCGCACCCCGATCTCGATCCGGGCGAGGGTCCGCTCGAACCGGACGACCTCGGCGGACGGCTCGGGCACGGTGACCCGCAGCAGGCAGTGGCCCGTCGCGGACGACCCGGGCGTGTACCGGGCGCCGCTGCGCGGGCAGGGCGGGTCGGCCGCGGTCGGGCCGTCCAGGTCGTCGCCGGCGCGGGCGAGCAGCCCGACAGCCCGCTCGCCCCGCGCGGTGCGCACCGCGAGGCCGACCCGCCAGCCGCCCGGCGTCAGCGGGACGCCGCCCTGCGCCGCGCCGAGCACGGTGACGGCGGTGACCCGCCCGCCCGGGGCCGGTTCGGCCGGGGCGCGCAGCTCGCGGCCGTGCCGGGCGAACACGACCTCGGCGGGCCCGTCCACGCCGGCGGGCAGGACGGCGTGCAGGTTCAGGGTGCTGCCGTCCAGGACCGCGAAGTACTCCGCCGCGACCGCCGGGCCGGAGGCGACGGCCCGGGCGAGGCCGCTGCGCGCCACCGCCGTCCGGATCGCCTCGTCGGTCTCCCGCCGGACCCGGTGCCGCACCCCGGCGGCGCGGGACTCGGCCTCCTCGCGGACGCGCTGGGCGAACCAGGCCGGGTCCGACCGCGCCATCCGCCAGTACCGTGACACGTTCATACTGGGTTGCCTCCCGTTGTCGTTCATCAGGGGGCCTGCGTCCCGGCCGTCCGCCACTCCCAGCCGGAGGCGGCGGACCGGCGCGCGACGCGCAGCCGCCCCTGGGTGTCGATGACGGCGACGACCGGCCGGCCGGTCGCGTCCACGGCCGCCGCCGGAGCCTGGAGGAACAGCCCTCCGATGTCCTGCCAGCCGCCGCCGGAGTGGACGGCGGCGCTGCCGGACGCGCTGCGGCCGGTGAGCCACAGGGCCCCGCCCCCGGCGAAGGCCGCGCCCACCGGGCCGTAACCGCCGGGCCCGGCGAGCACCGTGCCCGTGCCCGGCCACGGGCCGGCCGGCCTCGGCCGGCGGAACAGCACCGTCCCGCCGCCGTTCGCCTGCCGGGCCAGCAGGTCGAGCCGCCCGCCCCGGTCCCGGACGAGGGTGAGCGGCCCGGTGACCCCCGGCGTGACCGGCGTCCACGCGCCGGCCCCCATCGGGCCGCCGGGCGTGCCCTGCCGCCAGTGCCACAGGCCCGGCGTCCCCGACGGCCGGTCCCACTGCCATCCGGCGGGCAGGGCCGCGCCGAACAGCTCGATGCGGCCCGCGGCGTCGGTCTCGGCCGCCAGGCCGTCCTGGACGCGCTTGCCGTGCAGGTCGGTCCACGGGCCGAAGGCGCCGTCCGCGCGCTGGGTGCGGCCGCTGACGCCGAGCCCCCCGTTGCGGACGAAGACGCTGATGCGGCCCGCGCCGTCCACCGCCGGGACGGTCGCGCCGACGTCGCGCAGCCGCGCCGGGGCGCCCCCGGCCGGATTGCCGAGGTCCCGCCAGTCGCCGAACCCGCCCGAGGGCCGGTCCTGCGTCGCGTACACGACCCGGTAGGACGGCTCGGTCAGGGTCCGTCCCGGGACGACCTGGACGCCGAACACCGCGAGCCGCCCGTCCGGCAGCCGCAGCACGCTCACCTCCGGCAGGAACCCGTCGCCGGGCAGCGGGACACCGGGTCGCCACGGTCCGCCCGGCGCCTGCTCCTCCCACCGCAGCACCCGGCCGCCCACCACCGCGAACGCTGCGAGCCGGCCGTCCGGCAGAGGCCGCAGCCAGCGGGCCGTCCCGGGATAGCGCGGGTGAGTGCCCTGCGGCCAGCCGCTCAGCGCACCGGTCGCGCCCACCTGCAGGTCGCCGCAGCCGCCGGGCTCATGGCAGGGGAAGGTCCCCTGGTCGGCCCAGCCGTAGGTACCGACGAACGCCAGCTTCTCCGCGACGGTCTCCTGGCCGAGGTTCCCGGGCCAGTGCCTGTTGTAGTAGCCGCGGTAGTACACGACCTGCGGCGGCGGGGCGCCCGCGCGCGCGTAGCGGGCGACGGCCTCACGGGCCAGCAGCGCGGTCGCGGTGTGGTCGGGGTTGTCGGTGCGGTGCTCGGCGCCCTTGGCGTCCACGCCCCGCTCGGGATCGGGGTCGAGGGAGCGCACCACCGAAGGCCGGTACCGGCGCAGCAGCCACGTCAGCTCCGCGATCAGCGCGCCGCGCGTGTAGGTCCTGCTCTCGGGGACGGTGCCGCCGAGCGGCGGCCGGGTGGCGAGCGCGGGCACCGTCCCGCGCCACAGGTCGGTCAGCCGCCGGACCCGCCCGTCCACCAGCCAGTTGCCGAGGTTCAGGAAGACGAGCGCGATCCGCCGGCGTGCGGCGAGGGTGTCGATCTCGACGAACCCGTGCCGCGCGTGCACCCGGCGGCGCGACCACCGCGCGGCGGGGTCGCCGGTCGCCATCTGGGCGTAGGCGCGCCGCACTCCCGCGTGGCGGGCCGCGATGTAGGCGGGATGGTCCACCGGCGCGCCCGCGTTCCGGCCGCGCACGACGTTCTTCCCGTTGCCCTCCGCCGCGGTGACGTAGACGGTCGTCACCGCGGCCCCCGTCCGCATCGCCTGGACGATGTCGGGATTGATGAAGAACAGGTCGTCGTCGGGATGCGCGACGATGTGCAGGAACGACGGCGGTACCGGTCCCGCCGGCGGCGCCGGCCGCTGGAAGCCGAGGACGCCCGCCGTGAGCACGCCCGCCAGCAGCAGCGCCCCCGCCACCGTGAAACGCCTGCCTTTCTCCCCCGAAAGCAGCATGGCTCAGCCGATCTCATAGGGGCCGGGGACCGGGAAGTAGGCCTGCAGGAACCGCTCGGTCATCTCCAGCAGGCTGCTCTCGCTCTCCGCGCCCGCCTCGGTGTCGTTCACGCAGAAGCAGTCGTAGGAGCGCTCGGCGAGCGCCGCCCGCATCCGGTCGGCGGCGTCGGGGCGGGCGAGGTCGATGTAGCGGTACTCCATGTCCGCCTCGACGGCGCGGCCGCTGAGAAAGCTGTAGTAGTGGTGCAGCGACGAGGGGATCGACAGGTCGTCGGGGTGGCGGAACCGGCTCCGCGCGGTCTGCGCGCACTCGGCGGCGTAGCGCTGCTCGATCTCGGCGAGGACGCTGCGGCGCAGCGCGTGCGGGGTGTGCTTGAGCCGCTGCGCCGGCACGGTGCCGAAGGTCTGCTCGATGATCCGGCGGGTGTTCTTGCCCGCGGCCATCGCGGGCTGGTCCTCGGCCGAGCGCTCGCGCAGGTCCAGCCGCTTGGCGGAGGGGAAGAACTTCGTCGTCCCGTTGGGGTGGAAGAACCGGTCCGGGCAGAGCGTGCGGCCGAGGAAGACGTCGTCGTTCAGGTACAGGAAGTGCTCCGACAGGCCCTCGATGTGGTGCAGCTGCGACTCGATGGCGTGCGAGTTGAACGTCGGCAGCACGCCCCGCCCCTGGAAGATCTCCTTGTGGTCGACCACGGTGATCCGCGGCGAGGCCAGGTTCAGCCAGCGGGGCACCTGGTCGTCGGTGACGATGTAGATGTGCCGGACCCACGGGGCGTAGGCGGCCAGGCTGCGCAGCGAGTACCGCAGCTCGTCGCGGCTGATGTAGCGCGAGTCGTTGGCCGCCAGGTGGTTCAGCCCGGCCTCCCCGACCTCGGCGAGGGCCAGGTCGCGGCGGGCCCGCCAGGCCGGGTCGTCGCCGTCGACCCAGGTGTAGACGACGTCGATGGGGAACGTGATGTCGTCGACGAGGGGGAGCAGGAACTCGGCCCGCGTCCGGTACCGCGGCTCGCCGTCGTCCGGGCCGGCCATCGGGGTGAGCCGGTCCGCGCCGGTGCGGACCGGCGCGCCGTGCGCCGGCAGCCGGTCGGTGATCCGGTTGGCGCGCGGCGCGACCAGCTCGTCGCCCTCGGGCCGCCAGAACTCCACCACGCAGCTGTGCTCGGGGCCGAGCGAGAGCGACCCGTCCGGCGCGCAGTGATGGCGGGTGATCCGGATCAGGTCGCGGTCCGCCACCCGCTCCCAGGCCTTGGCGCCGAGCCCGGCCCGGGACCCGTCGGCGTCCTTCAGCGGTCCGGCGTAGGCGTCGGCGGCGGCCGTCGCCGCGGCGAGCGCGGCGACCGCCCGGCCCCGGTCGGCCGCCGACACCGCGACCGCCGACATGGTGGGCTCCACCGGGCGGACGCAGAAGTACCCGACCCCGGCCTCCTCCAGCGCCCGGCACACCAGGTCCAGGGTGTCCCGCCAGAGCTGTAAGGGGGACAGGTCCGCGCGCCGCTCGGCGATCCGCAGCCGCCCCGCCACCGGCACCAGCACGCGGCCGGAGGCGAGGTCGCGGTGGCGCCGCTGGAACCGGGAGTTCTCGATCCGCAGCTGCAGCTCCGGCGTGATCAGGACCCGCAGTCCCCGGCGGGCCGGCGCCGGCACGGCCCGGCGCCAGCCCTGAGGCCGCGGTGGCGTGCGGTCGCCGCCCTGCCCCGCGCGTCCGATGTTCTCGGGCACACCCACACGCTGCTCCTGAATGTGATGAGTCTCGGCCGACACCGAAAACGCTCACTCTGTATTGTCCGCAGACCCTTACCAATTTCGGTGATGTGCATCACAGTGCGTGCTCATGACGACAAAACAGCAGGTCAGAGCCATGCTCTCTTCTTCTTTTCGGGCGGGGAGTCGCGAAAAGAATGCCGAGAGTGACGCTCCGCCAAGAAGGCGGGGTCGATAAATAATGACGTCTGGAATGGCGGTCATGGGTACGGATCTGCGCTGTGATGCAGATCACAGCGCGCTTGCGACCTATCGAGTTCCTTCTCGTCGGGAAGGAAATAAGGGGCTTATGGCGCCGGATGGGACCGTTCGTCCGAAATTGAATGGATCATGAAGGCCGGCTGAACGCCGCCTGAACGTTCCTGTGATCTACATCACAGCGGATCGAGGCAACTTTTGCGGTGGGGCCGTATCGGCGCCCGGCAACGCGAAAGGCCCCCGTCCCGAAGGACGAGGGCCTTTCTGTGTGGAGCGGAAGACGGGATTTGAACCCGCGACCCTCACCTTGGCAAGGTGATGCTCTACCCCTGAGCCACTTCCGCATGTGCTGCTCGGTCCCGTTCCCCTTCGGGGCGGTCCCTCGCGGCGACATGGACAACTCTAGCGGAACTTCGAGGCGGATGCGCACTCGACACCGGCCGCCGGCCCCCCGAAAGGTGCAAAGGGATTCAGATCACCGCTTTCCGTCGCTCCGGGGAAAACGGCAGGTCGTCGCCGTGTCACCACTTGTCGAGCAGGTCCCTGACGCAGCTGTTCGCGCTGGAGAGACGCGAAGGGCCGGGCCAGGTAGAGGCGCCGGCGGTTGACTGTAGCCCGCACTGCCGAGCATTCACGGCAGAGCGCGCACGTTCTAGTTCGCCTTCCCGCACTGCAGGATCAGATACGGCCCGAGACCGTTCTGCGAATAGGACCGTGTCGACCGAGGCCGGTGTGACGAGTGTGCCGACAGAGCCGCAATAGCAACCGCTGGATCTCTGTCCCTCGTGCCCGTGTCAGTGTCAGAGAGCGGACGATCAACGAAGGCTCAGACCATCAGAACGGAGACGCAGGCCGGAGGCTCGGCCGCGGAAGAACGCGGACCTCAGCCCGCGCGCGGGGGCGTGGGGCGGAGCCCCCACACCGGGGGGCTCGGGGGGTCGTCCCCCCGGAAAGCACTGCGGGCCATCAGGGAAGGTGCAGCTGCACCGACCATGATGGCCCGACTCGCGTGGACGATACTGGGATTGAACCAGTGACCTCTTCCGTGTCAGGGAAGCGCTCTCCCGCTGAGCTAATCGTCCGTGCTACCGACCACCGGGGCGGTCGGCGTGGAGGTGGAGACGGGATTTGAACCCGTGTACACGGCTTTGCAGGCCGTTGCCTCGCCTCTCGGCCACTCCACCAGAAACAAGACCGCCTGGCTGTGCACAAGGGCCTCTCAGAGCGGAAGACGGGATTCGAACCCGCGACCCTCACCTTGGCAAGGTGATGCTCTACCACTGAGCCACTTCCGCCTGCGCTGCTCGGGGCCGGTTCCCTGGGGGGCGGTCCCTCGCGGCGACATGGACAACTCTAGCGGAATTCCGGAGTGGTTGCGTACTCGGCGGCGTCCGTGGCGGCGGCCTGCCGGGCCCCGGCGGGGCGGGGGTCGGTGGCGACCGCCGAGTGCAGGTCGTCCCAGAACGCCAGCTCCTCGTCCTCCTTCAGGTGGGCGATGCGGCCCCAGAACTCGCGGTCCTCGGCCGCGTGCGCGGCGGCCAGCGACAGCGCCGGCATGAGGGTGGTCTCCGAGCCGGCCGACTCCAGGTCGGCGACGCTGACGTCGGCGGGCAGCTGGACGGGCGTGGCGGGGCGGTGGTGCTTGCCGCGCTTGCGGACCCGGATGGGCGGGGAGGTCGGCGCCTTGGCGGCGGTGGCGCGGCCGGCGGCGAGCGCGACGGTCCCGCAGAGCACGAGCGCGAGGGCGCTGGTGAGGACGGCCTCCTGCGACGGCAGCGCGGGGGAGGGGGCCTCCTTGTGCTCCTGGCGTGCGGGCTGCTGGGCCTGCGCGGCGGACACGGGGGAGTCGGTGAGGTGCTCGATGCGCGGCGGGGGCCCGGCGTGCTTGGGCGTGTACTTCTGCTCGACCCGCACCTGGCCGGGGTGCGCGACCGCGGCGACCTGGTCCATGGTGCGGGTCTTGCGGACGAGCTCGTCGCCGGAGTTGGCCTCGAGGGTGTGCAGGGTGCCGTCGGAGTCGATCTTCTCGATGATGCCGACGTGGTCGATCTGGTCCAGGTCGTGCGAGCCGGACCAGTCGAAGAAGACGATGGCGCCGGGCTCGGGGCGGTGGTCGAGCGCGCCCTGCTTCTGGAACCACTTGGCGTGGTCGATGGTGGAGGCGAACTGCCCGGCCTGGTCGGCGACGCCGGCCTTGTCGGCGGCCCAGGCGAGGAACATGTCGCACCAGGGCGCGGTGACGAAGTAGTCGTCGTGGTCGGCGTCGATGTTCTTGGCGTACCAGTCGCCGTACTTGGTGTAGCCGTCGCCCTTCTCGGAGTACCCGAGTTCCTTGGTGGCGATGTCGAGCAGCTTCTTACCGATCGGGTCCATGACGCGCTCCCCCTGCAGCCTCTCCTGGTGCGGGCGGGAGCCCGGCCCCAGCGGATACGTGCACCTTCCCGTGAGGTCACGTTCCGGTCTCGGGCGAATGTAATCGAGGTAAAGAGCCGGAGGCAAGTGATCGGGATGGAAGCGGTCGATTCGGGCTATGAGGGCGGGTACCGGATGGGCCATGTCATGAGTAGCCCCTGGGCAGGACGGCGACGGGGCAGCTCGCGGCCCGCAGCGCCTTCAGCGCCACCTCGCCGATGAACACCCGGTGCGCGGCGGCGTCCTCGCTGCTCGCGCAGACCAGCAGGTCGCCCGCGACCCAGCCGAGGTCGGCCAGCGCGCCCGCGACGTCGTCGCCCTCGCCGAGTTCGGCGGTGACGTCCTCGGCGGTCAGCGGCGCGGAGTCCAGGGCGAGCCGGATGGCGAGGGCGAGGTCGTCGCGGAGCCGTCCGGCGGGGTCGCCGGGCATGGCGAGGGTGACCAGGCGCAGCGTCGCGCCGAGCATGTGCGCCGCGACGGCGGCGCGCATGACGGCCTCCTCGCACTGCGGGCGGTCGACGTACATGACGGTGATGCGCTCCAGCCGCTCGGGCGGGGCGTACCCGGCCGGGGTCACCATGACGGCCTCGGTCGCCGAGTGCAGCAGGTGGTCGGCGGCGGTGCCGACGGCGATGCGGTGGTGCGCCCCGCCGGGCGGCGACCCGATCACGATGAGGTCGGCGCCGACCCGGCTGGCGAGGGTGGACAGGCCGCGCCCGACGCCGCGGCCCTCGTGCGAGACCAGCTCGGCGGGCTCGCCGTCCAAGCGGGCGGCGGCCTGCTCCAGCAGCGTCAGCGACTCGCCGGCGGCGGCGGGGCGGTCCGGCGGGTGGACGTGCCCGATCGTCAGCCGGCCGCCGGTGAGCGCGACGACGGCCCGGGCCAGGGCGAGCGCCTCCTGTCCGCCGGCGTCGGGCGTGTAGCCGGCCAGCACGTGTTCTCCGATCATGTAAGCCAGCATTCCCCTCCGGCGGCCCGTGAAAGATCGGGCCGGTCATCACTGCTGCGAAGGTCCGGCGGGCTGCCCGCGCCGGGTCAGCGCGAGCAGGTCGCGGGCGGGGCCGGCGGGCCGCTGCCCGGCGGGCCAGACGGCGCGCAGCGGGCGGCGCAGGTCCAGTTCCGGCACCGGGACCGCGACCAGCCGGCCGCCCGCGAGCTCGTCGGCGACCGCCAGCTCGCTGACCACGACCGGACCGGCGCCCGACACCGCCGCGGCCTTCAGCGCGGTGGTCGAGCCGAGCTGCAGCGCGGGCGGCGCCGTCCCGCCGTAGGCGGCGAGGGCCCGGTCCAGCACCTCGCGGGTGCCCGACCCCTCCTCGCGCAGGATCAGCGGGGTGGCGGCGAGCTCGGCGCCGGTCACGCCGCCGCGGCGGCGCGCCCAGCGGTGCCGGGGCGCGACGGCCACGACGAGCCGGTCGGCCGCCACGACGGTGCCGTTCAGCCCGGCGGGCGTCCGGGTGCCCTCCACGAACCCCAGGTCGGCGTCGCCGCCGCGCACCACCTCGGCGACGGCCGCGGAGTTGGCGGTGCGCAGCGTCACCGCCGTCCCGGGGTGGGTCTCGTGCAGCGCGACGAGCCAGCTCGGCATCAGGTACTCGGCGACGGTCATGCTGGCGACGACCCGCAGCCGCCCGTCGCGCCGCTCGCGCAGCGCGCCGATCCCGGCGTCCAGGGCCTGCGCGGCGTCCAGCACCTGCTGCGCCCAGCCCGCGACGAGCGTGCCGGCCTCGGTCGGCCGCGACCCGCGCGGGGAGCGCTCCAGCAGCGCCACCCCGAGCTGGCGCTCCATCGAGCGGATGCGGGCGCTGGCGGCGGGCTGGGTGACGCCGAGCTCGGCCGCCGCGCGGCCCACGCTGCCGAGCCGGACGACGGCGAGCAGCAGTTCCAGCGCGCCCAGATCGGGGACGCGTCGCGCCACGGACATAAGCCGACCTTATGCCCTCATAGATCCGCGGCGGCTACCGGCCCGGCCTCCCGCCGCCCAGGCTGGGGGCATGCTGATCCGCACCTTCGGCCCCAACTGGTACGCGAGCGTCATGGGCACCGCGATCATGGCGAACGCCGCGAACGCCCTGCCGGTGGACGTCCCGGGCCGGCGCGCCTTCGCGGTCGTGTTCTGGGCGCTGTCGGTCGCGGCGCTGCTCGCGGTCGCCGCCGCCCGCGCCGTCCACCTGACGCGGCACCGCGACGTGGCGGCCGAGCAGCTCTGGCGGAACCCGGCGACGGCCGTCTTCTACGGCTGCCCGCCGATGGCGCTGCTCGCGGTCGGATACGGCACGCTCCTCCTCGGCCCGGACGTGCTCGGCGCCCGCGCCGCGGTCGTCGCCGCGGCCGCGCTGTGGACGGCCGGCACCCTGTACGCGCTCGCCGTCGCCGCCGGGCTGCCGTACCTGATGTTGACCGGCCACGAGATACGGCCCGGCAGCGCCGACCCGACCTGGCTGCTGCCGCTCGTCGCGCCGATGGTCGCGGCGGCGACCGGCCCCGCGCTGGTCCCGTACCTGCCTGCCGGGCAGGCCCGCACGACGATGCTGTTCGGCTGCCAGGCCATGTTCGGCGCGAGCCTGCTCGCCACCCTGGTCCTGCTGCCGGTCGTGTGGTCGCGGCTGCTGCACCACGAGCTCGCCCCGGTCACGCTGACGCCGGCGCTGTTCCTGGTGCTCGGGCCGCTCGGCCAGTCGGTCACCGCCGCCGTCCAGTTCGCGGGCGTCGCCGGCCCCTACGCCCCGGCGCTGCGGGTCTTCGCCGTCCTGTACGGCGTGCCCGTCATGGGGTTCGCGCTGCTCTGGCTCGTCACGGCCGCCGCGGTGAACGTCCGCGCGCTGCGCCGGGGGATGCCGTTCGCGATGACGTGGTGGGCGTGGACGTTCCCGGTCGGCACCTGTGTCACCGGCGCCGCCGGGCTCGCCCGGCTGACCGGCCTCACCGTGTTCACCGTGGTGGCGGCCGTCCTCTACCTGCTGCTGGCCGCGGCCTGGACGGTCGCGGCGGCCCGCACGGTGCGCCTGATCGCCCGCCGCCCGGCGGATGCGGGGGGTAAGGGAATGGTTGCAAGCCGTTCAAGGGCGGGTAACATGCTGGCTGACGTCCCCCGATGATGCACCGGTTCCGGCCGGTGGGAGATGGCAGAGGCGGCGGTGTCCCTACAAAGCCTGGAACGACGGTCGGGGAGGCTGCCGGCGCAGCTGACCAGCTTCGTGGGCCGCGATGAGGAGCTCGAGCAGATCGGGCGGCTGTTCGACCGGTGCCGCCTGGTCACGCTGACCGGCCCGGGCGGCGTCGGCAAGACGCGGCTCGCGGTGCGCGCGGCGGACGGCCTGGCCGACCGCTTCCCCGCCGGGGTCTGCTTCGTCGACCTGGCCGCGCTGCGCGACCCGCTGCTGCTGCCGCAGGCCGTCGGCGAGGCGCTCGGCCTGCCCGACACCGACCACGTCGCCGCGCTGGACGACCTGGTCGGCCGCCTCGCCGAGCTCAGCCTGCTGCTGGTGCTGGACACCTGCGAGCACCTGGTCGACGCGTGCGCGCTGCTCGCCGAGGTGCTGCTGCGCAACGCCCCCGACCTGCGCGTGCTGGTCACCAGCCGGCAGCCGCTGGACGTCGCGGGCGAGCACACCCTGGTCGTGGCGCCGCTGGCCAGCCCCATCCCCGACCGCTACGACGGCGCCGAGCCGTGCGAGTCGGTGACGCTGTTCGCCGAGCGCGCCGCCGCCGTCGTGCCCGGCTGGACCGTCACCCCCGCCAACCACGGCGCCGTCGCGCTGCTCTGCCACCGGCTGGACGGCATCCCGCTCGCGCTGGAGCTGGCCGCGGTCCAGCTGCGCGCGCTGTCGGTCGAGCAGATCGTCGACCGGCTCGACCGCCGGGTGCTGCACGTGCGCGCCATGCGCACCACGATGCCCCGGCACCAGACGCTGCAGGCCGCGATCGACTGGAGCCACGAGCTCTGCTCGCGCGGCGAGCGGACGCTGTGGGCGCGGCTGTCGGTGTTCGCCGGCGACTTCGACCTGGAGGGCGCCGAGCACGTCTGCGCGGACGCCGACCTGCCCGCCGCGCGGGTCTACGAGCTGCTCGCGGGCCTGGTGGCCAAGTCGATCGTGCTGCGCGCCGACCACGATGGCACGGCCCGGTACCGGATGCTCGACACCATCCGCGAGTACGGCGCCGAGCTGCTGGAGCGGGCGGGCGCCGCCGAGACGATCCGGGACCGGGCGTTCGGCTACTACGCCGGCCGGATCGAGCAGGCCCGCGCCGAGCTCGGCACCGGCGCGCAGCCGCGCTGGCTGCGCTGGTTCCGCTACGAGCAGCCCAACATCCGCGCGCTGATGGAGCACGCGCTGACCGCCGGGTCCGACGACGCGCTGATGACGATCAGCCTCGGGGTGGGCCGGCTGCTGGCGCTGCAGGGCATGATCGGCGAGATCCGGCACTGGTACCGGCGCATCCTGCAGACCCGCGAGCTGCCCGGCCCGCGGGGCACCGAGCTGCTCGCGCTGGCCGGGCTCGCCGCGTCCATGCAGGGCGACCTGGACGGCGCCGCCGCGATGACCGGGCGCGCCGAGGAGCGCGCGGTGGCCGCCGGCGACACCGCCGGGCTCGGCTACATCCGCGAGGCGCAGGGCGTCGCCGCCCTGTTCGCCGGCGACCTGGACGGCGCCGGCGGGCTGCTGGCCGAGGCGGCCGGGCTGCACGGCCGGGCCGGCACCGCCGACGTGCTGGTCCCGGTCACCGAGGTGTTCCTGGCCGTCGCGTGCATGCTGGCGGGCCGGACCGAGGGCGCGCTGGAGCACGCCGCGCGCGCCGTCAAGGCGACCGAGGCCGACGGCGAGCTGTGGTGCCGCTCTTACGCGCTCTGCGTGCGCGGCCTCACCCGGGTCCTCGGCGACCAGGCCGAGCAGGCCCGCCCGGACCTGCACGAGGGGCTGCGCGTCAAGCGCGAGCTCGGCGACCGGCTCGGCATCGCCCTCGCGCTGGACATGAGCGCGGCCTGCCTGGCCACCCTCGGCGACGCCCCGGCCGCGATCCGGATGTTCGCCGTCGCCGACCGGCTGCGCAACTTCACCGGCACGACGCTGTTCGGCCCCCAGCACGGCGTGCTGCGCGAGGTGTACGAGCAGCAGACGCGCGAGGCGGTCGGCGAGCAGGCCTACCGGGAGACCTACGAGGCGGGGCTGCGGCTCGACATGGACCTGGCGGTCGCCGAGGCGCTCGGCGAGCTGCCCGACCCGGGGCCGGCGGAGGAGGGCGCCGAGGGGGACGGGAACCCGCTGACGCCGCGCGAGCTGGAGATCGCCGGGCTGGTCGCGCAGGGCCTGACCAACCGGGAGATCGCCGCGCGCCTGGTCATCGCCAAGCGCACCGCCGACTCCCATGTCGAGCACATCCTGGCCAAGCTCGGCTTCACCTCCCGCGCCCAGATCGCCGCCTGGTCCGCCCGCCGCTCCGAGCCGTGATCAGTGCTCGGGGTGCACGGCGCCGTCGATGTAGGACGCGGCGAGCAGCGTGAAGATGTAGGCCTGCAGCGCCTGCACGAACATCTCGAACGCGGTCATGACCACCGACATCAGCGCGCCGACCAGCCCGACGCCGAAGCCCGCCGGGGTGACCTTCACCGCCAGGAACCAGTAGGCGACCGAGGCGAAGAACGCCAGCAGCAGATGCCCGGCGAACATGTTGGCGAACAGCCGGATCGACAGGGTGGCGGGCCGCAGCACCAGGTGCTGGAGCAGCTCGATCGGCGACAGCACCAGGTACACCCACCACGGCTGGCCGGGCGGGAACATCACGTTGCGGGCGTAGCCGGTGAGGCCCTGGTGCCGGACGCTCAGGAACAGGTACAGCCCGTAGACCATCAGGGCCAGCAGCAGCGGCAGCGCGAAGTGGGAGGTGCCCGGCAGCTGCAGCACCGGCACAACGCCCATCAGGTTCATGACCAGCACGAACAGGAACAGCGGGAACAGCAGCGGCATCCAGGCGTCGCCGTCCTTGCCGATCGTCGGCCGGGCGATCTGGTCGCGCACGAACAGGTAGCCGAGCTCGCCGGGGCTCTGCAGCCCGCGCGGGACCAGGCGGGGGCGGCGGAAGGCCGCCCCGCAGAAGGCGGTCACGATCGCCGCGGACAGCGCGATGATGAGGACGGGCTTGGTGAGCCAGCGCAGCCAGGCCGGCCCATCGGGGAACAGCGGCCCCCAGTGGAAGATCGAGGAGTCGGGGGCGTGGAATTCCTGGCCGCCTGAGGCCAGGGCGTGCGCGACGATCACATCCGGTCCCTTCCCGGTCAGCCGAACGCGGTACGGGCGAGCCAGTGGTCGAGCAGGGGGCGGTCGCCCGCGACTTCGATCCTAGGGTCGTCCGCGCCGATCCGGCGGGTGAGCACGAGCAGCAGATGGGCGGCCGGGCCGCGGACCTCGACCTGCCCGCCGCCGCGCGTCCGCTCCCAGACGGGCCCGTCCGGGCGGCGGGTGATCAGCCAGCCGTCCAGGTCGCTCTCGGCGGGGCGGAACAGCAGCGTCTCGCCGTCGCCGCGCAGGTCGGCCCCGCGCTCGGTGGTCTTCAGCACGTCCAGCAGGTCCATCAGCTCGCCGATCCCGTCGTCGGCGAGGTCGGGCGCGAGCTCCCAGGGCCCGCCGAGCGCCAGCGCGGCGTCGGCGTGGTGGACGGTGGTCTCGTGCAGCATCCGCCGCAGCCAGAACGCGGCGGGCCGGTCGCCGAAGAAGGTCCACACCAGGCGGCCGGGATCGGCCTGGACCGCCTCGATCACCTGCTCGGCGCCCGCCTCCAGCCCGTCGGCCCCCACGGCGGGATGCTCCTCCTCCGCCCGGCCTTCCAGCAGACCGGCGACCCAGCGGTGCGCATGGCCGACGTGCTCGACGAGCGTGCGCACCGTCCAGCCGGGGCAGGTCGGCACCGGCGCGTCCGGATCGGCGCCGGACACGAGCGCGGCGAAGGCGGCGGCGTGGTCGCGGAGCCCGGCCGCCAGCCGGGCGTTGTCCAAAGGGCTCATGCCGTTACCGTAAGAACTCCACCCGGGTGGAGGTTCAAGTGCCTGTGACCGACGACACACCCCACGGCATCGGGATCGGAGAGCTGGCGCGGCGCACGGGCCTGCCCGTGCGCACCGTCCGCTTCTACTGCGACGAGGGCCTGCTGCCGGCCGCGCGCAGCGCGGGCGGGCACCGCCGCTTCGACGCCGGCGCGGTGGAGCGGCTGCGGACGGTGCGGCGGCTGCGCACTCTCGGCCTCGGCCTTCCCGCCATCGCCGAAGTGCTGGCCGGTGAGCGCTCGGTCGAGGAGGCCGCCGCCGCTGAGCGGGCCGCCCTGGACGCCGAGATCGCCGCGCTCGCCTGGCGCCGCGCCTCGCTGCGCGCGGTCGAGGAGGCCCCGCCCACCGAGCGCGCCGCCAGGCTGGAGCTGCTCGGCGCGGTCGCGCAGGGCGCCGCGGCCCGCTCCGCGCTCACCGCGTTCTGGCGCAGCGCCGTCGTCGCCGAGCTGCCCGGCCCGCTGCTGAGCGACTTCGTCGCGCTCTGGGCGCCCGACCCGCCGGCCGACTCCGACCCCGCGCAGGTCGTCGCCTACGCCGGCCTCGTCGCGCTCACCGCCGACCGGACGCTCCTGCGGCACCTGCGGGCGCGCGGCCGGGTCAACATGGCCGCGATCCGCGACGAGGGCGAGCTGATGCTCGGCGTCGGCGCGGCGTGCGGGCTGGCCGCGCCGTCCGTGGCGGCGGGGGAGGAGCCCGGCCCCGGCCCGGCGCTGGAGCGGTTCGTCGCCGCGCACACCGAGCTGCGCGGCGGCCGCGACGACCCCGCGTTCCGCCGCCACCTGTACCGCGAGCTGTCCCTGGACCAGGACCCGCGCATCGACCGGTACTGGCGGCTGGTCGCCGAGGTGACGGGCGAGCCGGTCAACCTCGGCAGCATGCACGCCTGGCTGCTGCGGGGCCTCGGCCGGCGGGTGCTGCAGGAGGCGGCCTGACGTGTCCCGGCGCCCGCGCCGGGGTACCGGCCCGGCATGGGGATGAACTGCCTGGTCACCGGCGCGACGGGGTACATCGGCGGGCGCCTGGTGCCCGAGCTGCTCGCGGCCGGCCACCGGGTCCGCTGCATGGCCCGCGACCCGGGACGGCTCCGCGACCACCCCTGGGCGGGCGAGGTGGAGACCGCGCGGGCCGACGTGCTGGACGCCGCCGCGCTCCGCGCCGCGCTGGAGGGCGTCGACGTCGCCTACTACCTGGTCCACGCGATGGGCGGGGCGGGCGACTTCGCCGACCGCGACCGCCGCGGCGCCCGCAACTTCGCCGCCGCCGCGCACGAGGCGGGCGTGCGCCGCGTCGTCTTCCTCGGCGGCCTGGAACCGGACGGGCGGTCGTCGCCGCACCTGCGCTCGCGCGCCGAGGTCGCGCGGATCCTGCTGGAGGGCCCCGTGCCCGCCGCCGTGCTGCGCGCCGGCGTCATCATCGGGTCCGGCTCGGCGTCGTTCGAGATGCTGCGCTACCTGACCGAGCGGCTGCCGGTCATGGTCACCCCGCGCTGGGTGCACTCGCGCGTCCAGCCGATCGCGGTCCGCGACGTGCTGCGCTACCTGACCGGCGTGGCGGAGCTGCCGCCGGAGGTGGACCGGGCCTTCGACATCGGCGGCCCGGACGTGCTCACCTACCGCGAGATGATGCTGCGCTACGCCTCGGTCGCGGGCCTGCCCCGGCGGCTGATCCTGCCGGTCCGGGTCCTGTCGCCGAAGCTGTCGAGCCTGTGGGTCGGGCTGATCACCCCGGTGCCCGGCGGCCTCGCCCGGCCGCTGGTGGAGTCGCTGACCAGCGAGGTCGTCTGCCGCGAGCACGACATCGCCGGGTACGTGCCCGACCCGCCGGGCGGCCTGACCGGCTTCGACGACGCCGTCGGCCTCGCGCTGAAGCGCGTCCGCGAGGCCGACGTCACCACCCGCTGGAGCTCGGCGTCCACGGCGGGCGCGCCGAGCGACCCGCTGCCGACCGACCCGGACTGGGCGGGCGGCAGCCTCTACGCCGACGAGCGCGAGCTGCGCACGGCCGCACCGCCGGACGCGGTGTGGCGGGTCATCGAGGGCGTCGGCGGTGAGAACGGCTGGTACTCGCTGCCGGTCGCCTGGCGGCTGCGCGGCCTGCTGGACCGCCTGGCCGGGGGTGTCGGCCTGCGCCGGGGCCGCCGCGACCCGCGGCGGCTGCGCGTCGGCGACGCCGTCGACTTCTGGCGGGTGGAGGAGCTGGAGCCGGGGCGCCTGCTGCGGCTGCGCGCCGAGATGCGGCTGCCCGGCCTCGCCTGGCTGGAGATGTCGGTGCGCCCCGCGGCGGACGGGCCCGGCTGCGTCTACGCCCAGCGTGCGGTCTTCCACCCGCACGGGCTGCTCGGCCATCTGTACTGGTGGGCGATCGCGCCCTTCCATGGGCTGATCTTCGGCGGGATGCCCCGCAACATCGTGCGCGCCGCCCGGGCGGAGGTCTGACGCCGGAATAGACCACGGGCGGATACGGTTCTCCGGGATACTGATTGAAATTTCTACTACTTCGGAGGCCGTCATGCAGTTCGGGATCTTCAGCGTCGGCGACGTCACGCCGGACCCGACCACGGGACGCGCCCCGACCGAGCACGAGCGCATCAAGGCGATGGTCGCGATCGCCAACAAGGCCGAGGAGGCCGGGCTGGACGTCTTCGCCACCGGCGAGCACCACAACCCGCCGTTCGTGCCCTCGTCCCCGACCACCATGCTCGGCCACATCGCCGCCATCACCGAGCGGCTGATCCTGTCCACCGCCACCACGCTGATCACCACCAACGACCCGGTGAAGATCGCCGAGGACTACGCGATGCTGCAGCACCTGGCCGACGGCCGGGTGGACCTGATCATGGGCCGCGGCAACACCGGCCCGGTCTACCCCTGGTTCGGCAAGGACATCCGCGACGGCATCGCCCTGGCGGTCGAGAACTACCACCTGCTGCACCGCCTCTGGCGCGAGGACGTCGTGGACTGGGAGGGCAAGCACCGCACGCCGCTGCAGTCGTTCACCTCGACCCCGCGCCCGCTGGACGGCGTCCCGCCGTTCGTCTGGCACGGCTCCATCCGCAGCCCCGAGATCGCCGAGCAGGCCGCCTACTACGGCGACGGCTTCTTCGCCAACAACATCTTCTGGCCGAAGGAGCACTACCAGCGGCTCATCGGGCTGTACCGGCAGCGCTTCGAGCACTACGGGCACGGCTCGGCCGACCAGGCGATCGTCGGGCTCGGCGGCCAGGTCTTCATGCGCCGCAACTCCCAGGACGCGGTCAAGGAGTTCCGCCCCTACTTCGACAACGCCCCCGTCTACGGGCACGGCCCGTCGCTGGAGGAGTTCATGGCCGAGACGCCGCTGACCGTCGGCAGCCCCGAGCAGGTCATCGAGCGCACCCTGCGGTTCCGCGAGCACTTCGGCGACTACCAGCGCCAGCTGTTCCTGGTCGACCACGCGGGCCTGCCGCTGGAGACCGTCCTGGAGCAGATCGAGATCCTCGGCGAGGAGGTCGTGCCGGTGCTGCGCAAGGAGTTCCAGATCGGCCGTCCCGCGCACGTCCCGGACGCCCCGACGCACGCCTCCCTGCGCGCCGCGGCCGAGAAGGCGGTGGCCTGATGTACGACCTCGCCGTGGTCTCGGCCGGCCTGAGCCGGCCCTCGTCCACCCGCATGCTCGCCGACCGGCTCGCCGCCGCCACGGCGGACGCCCTCGGCGGGCAGGCGCGGGTGCACGCCTTCGACCTGCGCGACCACGCCCGCGCCCTGGCCGACAACCTGGTCACCGGCTTCCCCGGCGGCGCCCTGCGCGAGGTGCTGGAGACGGTGACCGGCGCGGACGGCCTGATCGCCGTGACGCCGGTCTTCAACGCCTCCTACAGCGGCCTGTTCAAGACGTTCTTCGACGTCGTCGAGCCGGGCGCGCTGGAGGGGACGCCGGTGCTGCTCGGCGCGACCGGCGGCACCGCCCGCCACTCCCTGGTCATCGACATGGCGATGCGCCCGCTGATGGCCTACCTGCGTGCCACCGCCGCCCCGACCGGGGTGTACGCGGCGTCGGAGGACTGGGGGAGCGGCGAGACCGGCCTCGCGGCCCGCATCGAGCGGGCCGGCGGCGAGCTCGCCGCGCTCGTGGCGGCCCGCACGCCCGCCGCCCGGCCCGATCCCTACGCCGAGCCGGTCCCGTTCGCCGAGCTGCTCGGCGCCACGGGGAGCTGACGGTCAGGGGAAGGGCCGCATCACCACGGCGATCACGATCCGCAGGACGACCAGCACGGCCAGCGCGGCCAGCACGAGCGAGCCGAGCGGCCGGGACCAGAACACCGCGGTCCCGCCGACCAGCACGAACGCGCGCAGTGTCCGGTGGTTCGCCCGTATCCAGCCACCTGAGCGTTCCCGCATGGGCCCTCCCGCCGCTGCTCGTCCCGGCGGGGGAGGACGGGGCCGACGCTAACGGCATTGCCGCGCCGGCCCCGATTGAAACGTCCCGTTCGCACCCTCTGACCGGCCACGCCCGGACCGCGAGAAGGGGCGTGGCGGTTTCCTGCCCGATTTCGGGCAGGAAACTTGGGTTCTACAGGCCGGATGACGCACACTCGGTCTGTGCCGCCAGCCGAACACCTTCACGAGGACCTCGTCGCGCACCTCACCCGGACCAGCTCGCTGAGCCCCGGCGAGGCCGCGCGGGTGGTCGCCGACGTGCTCGCCTACTTCGGCGAGCCGACCGAGGAGTTCGTGCGGCGGCGGCACGCCGAGCTGAAGGCGCGGGGCCGGACCAACGAGCAGATCTTCTCCCGGATCGCCGCCGAGCTTCCGCTGCGCCGCGTCGCCCCCGCGGAGCTGTCCCTGCGGCAGCTCCGCCGCATCGTCTACGGATGAGGAGCCCGTCACCGTGTGTGGAATCGTCGCCTACATCGGCCCCCAGGACGCCGTCCCGATCCTGGCCGAGGGTCTGCAGCGCCTGGAGTACCGGGGCTACGACTCGGCCGGCCTGGCCGTCGTCGGCCGCGGCGGCGAGCTGAAGGTCCGCAAGGCCAAGGGCCGCGTGCACGAGTGCGTGGACGCGCTGCCCGCCCGGTTCAAGGGCTCCCCGGGCATCGGCCACACCCGGTGGGCCACCCACGGCGAGCCGACCGACGCCAACGCCCACCCGCACGTGTCGGGCACCGTCGCCGTCGTGCACAACGGCATCATCGAGAACGCCGAGGAGCTGCGCGCCAAGCTCACCGCGGACGGCGTGGAGTTCTCCTCCGAGACCGACAGCGAGGTGCTCGCCCACCTCATCGCCCGCTCCGGCGCGGCCGAGCTGGAGGAGGCCGTCCGGCAGGCGCTCACCGCGATCGTCGGCACCTACGGCATCGCCGTGGTCGACTCGGCCCGCCCCGACCGCGTCGTGGTCGCCCGCAACGGCAGCCCGGTCGTGCTCGGCATCGGCGACAAGGAGATGTACGCCGCCTCCGACGTCGCCGCGCTGGTCGGGCACACCCGCCAGGTCGTCCACCTCGACGACGGCGAGCTGGCCGTCGTGCACGCCGGCGGCTTCCGCACCTTCACCCTGGACGCCCGCGCCACCGCCAAGCAGCCCGCCGACATCGAGATCGACGCCGCCTCCTACGACCACACCGGCCACGAGCACTTCATGGCCAAGGAGATCCACGAGCAGCCCGAGGCCGTCGAGCGCGCGCTGCGCGGCCGGCTGGACCCGCGCTTTCACACCGCCCACCTGGGCGGCCTGAACCTGGAACCGCGCGAGGCCCGCGCGATCCGCCGCGTCAAGATCATCGGCTGCGGCTCGGCGTACTACTCGGGGCAGATCGGCGCCCAGCTGATCGAGGAGCTGGCCCGCATCCCCGCGGACGCCGAACCGGCCTCGGAGTTCCGCTACCGCAACCCCGTCGTCGAGCCCGACACCCTGTACGTGGCGGTCAGCCAGTCCGGCGAGACCTACGACACCCTCGCCGCCGTGCAGGAGCTGCGCCGCAAGGGCGGCCGGGTGCTCGGCCTGGTCAACGTCGTCGGCAGCGCCATCGCGCGCGAGTGCGACGGCGGCATCTACCTGCACGCCGGCCCGGAGATCTCGGTCGCCTCCACCAAGACCTTCACCTCCACCTGCGTGGCGTTCGCGCTGCTGGCGCTGCACCTCGGCCGCATCCGCGACCTGTCGCCGAGCGACGGCCGCCGCATCGCGGCCGGGCTGCGCGCGCTGCCCGGCCAGATCCGCGAGATCCTCGCGCGGGAGGAGCACATCGCGTCCCTGGCGCAGGAGCTGAGCCGCTCGCCCGGGGCGTTCTTCATCGGCCGCGTGCGCGGCTACCCGGTCGCCCGCGAGGGCGCGCAGAAGCTCAAGGAGATCGCCTACCTGCACGCCGAGGCCTACCCGGCGAGCGAGCTGAAGCACGGGCCGCTCGCCCTGGTCGGCCCGGACCTGCCGACCGTCGCGGTGCTGCCGGACGACGACCTGGCGGGCAAGAACCTGGCCACGCTCGGCGAGATCCGCGCCCGCCGCGGCCCGGTCGTCGCGGTCGCGCACACCGCCCCCGACCCCAAGATCACCGAGAACGTGGTGCTGGTGCCGAAGAACGAGCCCGAGCTGGACCCGATCCTGCTGGGCGTCCCGCTGCAGCTGCTCGCCTACCACGCCGCCATCGCCCTCGGCCACGACATCGACAAGCCGCGCAACCTCGCCAAGAGCGTGACGGTGGAGTAAATCCCGTCAATGGCCGCCAAACCCCTGCGCCGGGGCGGTTCCTGCAAATACGATCTTCATGCACGCACCGGCGCACGGGGAGGCCATGATGACCAAGGACGGCAAGAAGGCCTGGGAGCTGCCCGACGTGGGCTCGCTCCCGACGGCGAACGGGCCGCAGATCGACACCTCCGTCCCGCACTCGGCCCGCGTGTACGACTACTACCTGGGCGGCAAGGACCACTTCCCCGCCGACCGGGAGATGGCCGAGCGCGCGGCGCGGAGCTGGCCCGCGGTGCGCGTCGCGGTCCGGGAGAACCGCGCCTTCCTCGGCCGCGCCGTCCGCTACCTGGTGCGCGAGGCCGGCGTCACCCAGTTCCTGGACATCGGCGCGGGCCTGCCCTCGGCCGGCAACGTGCACGAGATCGCGCAGGCGGAGGACCCGGCCGCGCGCGTGGTCTACGTCGACAACGACCCGATCGTGCTCGCGCACGCCCGCTCGCTGCTCGTCGGCACCCCCGAGGGCCGCACCGCCTACATGGACTCCGACCTGCGCGACCCCGACCGCATCCTCGGCGACCCGGTGACCCGCCGCACGCTGGACTTCGACCGCCCCATCGCCCTGATCATGGTGGCCACGCTGCACTTCATCGTGGACGCCGAGCAGCCGTGCGCGATCGTCGGCAAGCTCATGGAGGCGCTGCCGTCCGGCAGCTACTTCGCCTCCTCCCACGTGACGCCCGAGTTCGACCCCGAGGGCGTGGGCGGCCTGGTGCGCGCCTACAACAACAGCGGCATCGCCGGGCAGGCCCGCACCAAGCAGGAGTTCACCGAGATGGCGTTCGCGGGCCTGGAGCTGGTCGACCCGGGCGTGACGCTGGTGTCGGAGTGGCACCCCGACAGCGACGGCGAGCGCCCGTCCGCCGACCAGGTCAACTGGTTCGGCGGCGTCGCCCGCAAGCCGTAGCGGGCGGCCGCGGCCCGCGGTGAGAGCGCGGGCCGCGGCCACCGGGATCAGGTCACCGGGTTCTCGACCAGGTAGACCTTCGGGGACGGGGCGGCGCACGTCCCGGTGGCGGGCGTGCCGTCGTCGAAGGTGAAGGAGGCCGCGGCCTCGCCGAGCAGGACCGCGACGCTCTTGGCGCCCGCGTCCGGCGTGAACGGGCCGGCGGTCAGGGTGCCGCCGGCTGGCAGCGACACCACGATCTTCCGGTCGCGCACCAGCGTGGTCTCGGGGATGTCGATCCCGGCCGCGGCGACGTTCTGGACGGCGGGTGTGCCGCCCTCGACGCGCAGGTTCAGGGTGGTGACCCTGCCCGCGATCTTGGTGTGCCCCTTGGCGATGAGCTTGTTCACCGTCGCCGCCGGGACGGTGAGCGCGCCCGAGGACTCGGTGAAGGAGAAGGTCCCGCCGCGCTTGACGGTCAGCGGGATGTGGCCGCCGACCGCGACCCCGATGTCCATCGGCTCGCCGCCGAGCGTGCAGGCGTAGGGGGCGTTGATGATGCCGATCAGCTGGTTGGTCTCCGGCTCGGCGAAGTTCAGCGGCGCGTCCTTGATCTTGGCGGGCGGCTGCCCGGCGGGGCCGCCGATCGCGATCTTCAGCAGGGCGTTGCCGGCGGACGGCTTGCAGTCGGCCTTGATCGGCAGGCTGAACCCGGCGTCGGACCTCAGGTCCACCTCGGCCAGGGCCCGGTCGAACTTCAGCGTCGTGGCCCCCGACGGAGCGGCCTTGAACGGGCCCACGTCGAACGTGCCCGACAGCGGCAGCCCGACCTTCAGCGGCTTACCGGCGTCGATCTTGATGTCCTTGACCTCGAACGGCCTGTCCTTGGCGATGTTGATCGACTCGGGTGTGGAGGTGCTGGCCCCGATGCTCAGATCGGTGATCTTCGCGTCCGCCTTGGAGAGGCCGAGGAGCGGCGCCAGCGCCGTCAGCCAGGACGGGAAGGTGATGCTGCCCGATCCCTGGGTCAGCCAGAACTCCTGCCCCGGGCCGAGCTGCACCGGGGCCACGCCCTGCACGTCGACGTCGACCGGCAGGTAGAAGAACGGCAGCCCGGCCATCGAGATAGTGCAGCCGATCGGCAGCTTGAACCGGCCGGTGTCCACCCCCACCTCGGGCACGTCCTTCAGGGGCAGGGCCCCGGCCGGCGGGACGACCGCCAGCATGCCGCACAGCATCGCGGCGGCGACCAGTAGCGTACGGAGCCGGCCCCGGTATGGGCGGGCCCCGCCGTTGCGTCTTCCCGGCGTCCAGGGGGCGCCGGCCGAGAGTTGCGTCCACCGCATGACGGTGATCACCTCACAGAAATGAGACGACGATTTCGGCCCTTATCCTCACCGCCGCCGCCGGGTCATCCTAGGCATTCGCCTGACATATCAAGACGCGTATTCTGTGGAAATGCGAATACCGTTTGAATGGATCATGGAACACTGTATGAACAGCCGATAATGATCCTTTGGGGGCGCCGTCGTCCGGCGGCTAGACGGGCTGCGCGGTCAGCAGCGCGCGGACCCGGTCCACGGTCTCGGCGTGCCAGTCGTCCAGCAGGGCGATCAGCTGCCGGCCGAGGGCCTCGTCCGTGGTCTCCCAGGCGGTGATCAGCTCGCCCCACCACCACAGGTGCGCCCCGGGGTCGGCGTAGACCGCCTCCAGCACCTCGGGCACCTCGGCCAGCAGCCCGCCCAGGGAGTTGATCAGCCCGATCCCGATCCCGGCGCCCGTCGCGGCGCTCGCCGACCGCAGGATCTGCATGACCCCCTGGTGCACCCGCGCCGGCGTGGTGTCCCCCTCGCCGACCAGCAGCTCCAGCTGCCGCCACGCCCGGCGCGCCGGCGCGGCGTCGTGGGCCCCCTGGTCCGCCATGATCTTCGCCAGGGTCGCCGCGTAGAACACCTGCAGCATCTCCAGCAGCTCCTGCACGCTGCGCACCGCCAGGTCGGGCAGCCGCCGCGAGAAGCGGAACAGATACCGCCAGGTCTCGATCCCGCCGTCCGCCCGCACGTCGCGGACCACGACGCCGAGGCCGTGCCGCGGCTCGACGAACCCCGCCGCGTGCAGCCGGCTCAGCACCTGCTGCACCGTCGAGGGGTTGACGTCGTGCTCGGCGGCCAGCCGCCGGATCGACGGCAGCGTCTCACCCGCCCTGACCTGCCCGGAGGCGATCTGGAACGCCACCCGGTCCGCGACCTGGTCGACCATCGTGCCCCGCGCCATGACCTTGCCGCCCCAACCCCTTGCCGGCACCTGCGATGCGGGACAGTGTAGGACCCCCGCCGGTCAGGCGGGCGTCCCCCTCGCGCCGATCGCCTCCATCATCGGCGGCCAGGCCCGGCCGAGCTCGGGGATCCACTCGGGCCAGGCGTGCCACCCGTCGCCGTAGATGTGCGCCGTGACGGGGATCCCCAGCTGCCCGAGGCGGGCGACGAACGAGCGGTTCATCTGGCCGACGAGGACCTCGCTGAGCTGGGTCAGCCGCCACTGGCCGTCCTTGGGCGTGTAGGGGCCGTTCAGGCCGGTGGTGCCGCTGGAGACGTACAGGCCGACGCCGCGCAGCTGCGGGGCCAGGTGGTAGGGGTCGTGCGCGCGCCAGTTCGCGTCGTCCCGGCCGGGGACGCCGAAGATGCGGAACGCGTCGAGGCCGAAGCCGAGCAGGTTCACCGTGAGGAGGAACGCCTGCATGCCGTCCATGGTCAGATGGGTGGACCCGCTGAAGGAGGCGGCGTAGCGGAACATGCCGGGATGGCGGGCGGCGTAGGCCATCGCGCCCTGGCCGCCGGAGGAGACGCCCATCACGGCCCGCCGGTCCCCGGCGCGGTACCCCTTCAGCATCTCCACCAGCTCCCCGGTGTGGAAGCTCTCCCAGCGCGGGGTCCCGCCCTTGCCGTCGTTCCACCAGTCGGTGTAGCTGCCGTTGATGCCGCCGGTCGGCATGACGACGATGACGTCCCAGCGCGCGGCGAGCCCCTCGATGTCGGTCTCGCGGGTCCAGGAGGTGTAGTCGTCGCGGCCGCCCTGCAGCGCGAAGACCACCGGCCACGTCCGGGACGCGGTGCGGGACCAGCCCTTGGGCAGCAGCAGCCGGACGTCGACCCGGTCGCCGACGTTCGCCGAGTACCAGGACAGGTCGAGCGTCCGCGCGTCCCGCCACGTCTCGGTGACGCCGGCGGGGGCGCCGGCCGCGGCGGGCAGGGCCGTGACGAGCGAGAACAGCAGCGCGAGCGCGGCCAGGAGGCGTTTCATCCGAGGTTCTTTCTGGCTAGGACCCGGTAGGCGTTGCTGTTGTTCCGGGCGATCGGGGTGGTCAGCAGGTCCAGCAGGACGGCCGCGCCCATGAGCGGGGCGGCGAGGACGAGCGTGGCGAGGACGCCCGCGTACTCGCGGGGGCCGGGGACGCGGGGCCACCAGGGGCGGTCGGCGTCCAGCCCGAGCCGGTTGACGACGGCGGCGGCCGCCGCGGCGAAGTCGGGGCCCTGGTGGGCCTCCCGGCGCTCCTCGGCGAGGACTTCGAGGCCCCGCTGCTCCAGCGCGGTCCGCAGGTTGGCGAGGGGGATCATGTGCAGGTGCTGCGGGGCGAGCCACGGCACCCAGTGGCCGCGCAGCACCCGGGCGAACCACGACTCGGGGTCGGGCAGCTCGATCAGCAGGTGCCCGCCCGGCGGCAGCGCCTTGGCGGCGGCGTCGAGCTCGGCGAGCGGATCGGGCGTGTGCTCCAGGTAGTGGTGCATGCTGATGACGTCGTAGCGCCCGGCCAGCTCGGGCAGGAGCATGCGGAACTCGCCCCGGTAGGCGCGGCCGACCCAGCCGCGCCGGCCGCCCTCCTCGACCGCCGAGCCGAAGTCCAGGCCGTCGAACCGGGTCTCGGGCAGGACGGTCCGGGCGGCGCGGCAGAAATGCCCCTTGCCCGTGCCGACGTCCAGCCAGGCCCGCGGCCGCGTCACCCGGCCCACCATGGCGGCGCGCGCCAGGTACCAGGAGGTGTTCGAGCAGAGGATCCGCTCGGCCAGCACGTCCCCGAGCCCGTCGTAGACGTCCTTGTAGTAGAAGGCCAGCCCCTCGGGGGTGAGGCGCGGGTTCTGGAAGACGTGCCCGCAGTCGTCGCACCGTTCCAAGGGGAAGCGTCCGGGTTTGCCCTGGAGGATGTCGCGTGCCACGACGTGCCCGCCCAGTGCGGTGGAGCCGCACCACGGGCAGGTGTCGGCCCGCGCCCCCGCGAACCGGCCGACACCGCGGTCGATCTCCGCCCGGTACCAGGCCCGCGCCTCCTCCCTGCGGGCCAGCAGGCCCCGCTCCCAGCGCGTCCTCGGCGCGGTGAGCGTCCGCACGAACGACACCGGGACGTGGAGCGGCCGGAGCAGGCAGACGCGGAGCAGGTTCCGCGGGCGCACCGGGGAGCCCGCGAAGACCAGGCAGGGCAGGAGGCAGTACCACAGCGCCAGCAGCAGGCCCGGCACCGGCGCCAGCACGACGCTCCCCACGACCAGGAGGTGGCCGGCGACCATGGCCGCCAGCGTCTGCGGCAGGGCCAGCGTCTGCGGGATCACCAGGGCCAGCGCGCGCATGCGGGCCCGCCGGTAGCGCAGCTGGCCACGGCCCCCGATCCCGGCGACGACGATGTCGGCCGCGCCGGTGTAGAGCTTGAGCCGGGCCGTGGCCGCGCCGAGCTCGTCGGGGTCCAGGTCCGTGACCTGGCCGATCCCGGCGGCGGCCACCGCCTCCCGGGACGCCAGGACCGCGTGGCAGGCGCCCCGGCCCATGCCGAAGGCGTCGCGGCGGTAGGCGGCGAAGTCGGTGTGGCGGACCAGGTCGAGGACCTCGTCGACCGGGAGGTCGCGCGGCAGCAGGTCGAGGAGGCCGAGCCCGCCGGCGCGGGCGTGCCGCACGGCCGCCCGCACGACCTCCTCGGGTACCCGGACATGACGCGCCGTGAGCAGCACGTAGTCCGGGCCGGCGGCACCCCCCTCTGGTGCCGCCGGCGATAGTGGGCGCAACGCGCACAACCTGGTCCGCAGGCGCCAGGCGTTGACCGCCATGCACACGGCGACGACCGCAATGAATGCCACGGCCATTCTCTCCCCGCTTCCTGCCATTTCTCGCATGACGAGCAGAGGCTTTCGCGAAGGCTCACGAAGCCATTGATCGCACTGGGATATTCATCGGTGGACGACGAGCGCCCCGGGTCAGGGACCGCGATAATCGGGAATATGTCGATCAAGGTCCTCAACGAAGAAAAGCTCAATTCCCGGTTGTGGAGGCTGACCGTCCGCGCGGAGGCCGTGGCGGGCACGGACCTGGCGGTCCACGTGCTGCTCCCCGAGGGCTGGTCCGCCCGCCGGGAGTGGCCGCTGCTCACCCTCCACCACGGCGGCCTGGACGACTCCTCCTCGTGGATCCGCCACACCGACGTCGAGGCCCTCAGCCGCGACCGCGGCGTCCTCGTCGCCATGCCCGACGGCGGCCGGGCCGGCGGGTACGCCGACTGGCGGCGCGGCCCCCGCTGGCAGACCTTCCACGTCCACCACCTCCACGCGCTCATGCGCGAGCGGTACGGCGCCGGGCCGGTGCGCGCGGTCGCCGGGGTCTCCGGCGGCGGGTACGGGGCGCTGCTCGGCGCGGCGGCCAACCCCGGCACCTTCCGCTACGCGGCGGCGCTGAGCGCTCCGTGCACGATCCGCAGGGCGCTGTCCTCGGTCACGCTGCTCGCCGCGACCGGCATCGCCGGCCGGGTGAACCCCTTCGCCATGTGGGGCGTGCCCGTCGTCCACGGTGAGCACTGGCAGGCGGCGGACCCGCTGCACCTCGCCGCCGGCCTGCGCGGCACCGGGCTCTTCCTGTCCTGCGGCCTGACCGGCCGGCCCGGCCCCCTCGACCCGCCCGGGCCGTGGAGCGCAGCGAATCTTGCCGAACCAGTGGTCCGATCCACGGTGGGACCGTTTCTGCGGCGGCTGCGCGCCCTCGGCATCCCCGTCACCGCGCACCTGTACCGGGACGGCACGCACAGCTGGCCCTACTGGCGGCGTGAACTCCACCGCGCCTGGCCCGCCCTCATGCGGGCCTTGCAGGCACCGTAACGCCACCACCCTGCTGCCTCGCGACCGCTTCCGACCCACGCCCACCTCACCTCGCAGACGCCCCTGTCCGGGGGCGTTCTCACAGTGAAGGCAGGGGGCGGGGGCGCACCACACAGCTGACGACGGAAATGCGGGCCACTGTTTAGCAACTGTTTGAACAGTGGCCCGCACGGCATCTGAACTGTGCTGGTCGCCCGGCGGGCGGACTACAGCCCCGCGTAGGCCGCCATCACGATGCCGAGGCCCCGGTCGTCTCCGAGCGGTCCCTCCTCCAGCATCCGGTTCATCACGTACGCCACCGTCATGCGCGCGTCGAGATCGACCACGACGAGCGAGCCGCCCCAGCCGCCCCACGAGCAGGTCCGGCCCCGCACGGCGTAGCCCATGCCGTAGCGCACCTGCGCGCCCAGGATCGCGTCCTCGCCGTTGAACTGCTCGTCCAGGACCCGCTCGCAGCCGGCCTCCGACATCAGCCGCACGCCCCGCGCCAGGCCGCCGCAGGCGAGCACCGACTGCACGGCCGCGACCGACCGCGCGTTGCCGAACCCGCCCACGGACGGGATCCCCGCGCGCCGCCACGCCTCGGTGTTGGCGGCCTCGGGCGGGACGGGCGGATTTCCCAGGCCGCGTGCCGCCAGTTCGGGTGCCCTGGCCGCGGCCGGGATGACCGGGGCCACCCGGTGGTCGTGCGCGGCGGGCAGCCCGATGTGGAAGTCGGCGCCCAGCGGCCCGGCGACGTCCTCGGCGAAGAAGGCGGCGAGGGAGCGGCCGGTGACCCGGCGGACGACCTCGCCGACCAGGTACCCCTGGGTGATCGCGTGGTAGGCGCCCACCGCGCCGGGCTCGGAGCCCGGGGCCTGCCGGGCCAGCAGTTCCGTCACGGCCGGCCGGTCGTAGAGCTGCTCCACCCGCAGCGGCTCGTGCCACTCCGGCAGGCCCGCCGTATGGCCGAGCACATGCCTCAGCAGCACCCCTTCCTTGCCCGCTGCCGCGAACTCGGGCCAGTACCGCGCCACCGGCGCGTCCAGGTCGAGCACGCCGCGATCGGCGAGGACCAGCGCGCACAGCGCGGTCATCGTCTTGGTGGTGGACCAGACGCAGGTGATCGTGTCGCGCTCCCACGGCCGCGTGCGCTCCGCGTCGGCGTACCCGCCCCAAAGGTCGGCCACCGGCTCGTCGCCCAGGTACACCGCGACGGACGCGCCGACGTCCCGGTCGTCCAGGGACGCCGCCAGGGCGTCGCGCACGGCCTCGAACCTTCCCTCGCACGTCCCCTGAAGATGGGCCATGAGGAACAGCCAACCCCGGCGCCCCGCCCGCGGCAACGGGTTTTCCCGGCCCGCCCCCAAGGCCCGGCGCAATGAACGCATTGCCATATCAATGGACCGCCATGGGCAACCGCCGTCATACGGAAATCGGCAAGCCGGAATTTCCGGGCACTCGGTTCGCCCATGTTTTCTCCAGGCGGTGGCCGGGAAGCACTTCAGAGGAATTATTCGAGGGGGACGGAAAGCGGAGGTGACGGCGGTGGCCGGGCCGGAGGACGCCGATGCCCGCCCGACACCGGACCCCTTTCCGAATCCAGCCGACCAGGACCGGTGCTTTCTCAGCATCGACGGCTTCACCGCCAAGTCGATAGACGTCACCTATCACGGGCTTCCCGGAAACCGGCCGAAGGCATACGGGAACACGCTTGCGGTGTGGGAGAACACGGTCATTCCCTGGGGCGTCAAACCGCAGCGCCGGGTGCGCGTTTCGAGCAACGCGGAAAGCGGCCTGGAGACCATCACCGACCTCCAGGTCACGCGGTCGGCCTACACCGTCGCCTACTGCACCGGGCGCGAGCTCACCGACGCGGCCGCGTGCGCGACGCTGGCGGCCGGCGCCGACTTCAGCCCGCCGACCTCGGTGAGCGTCACGGCCGACCAGGTCGGCGAGCGCTCCCTGTCGGTCTCCTACCGCACGCTGTACGGATACCGGCCCCGGACCTACCGGAACTGGATCGGCCTCTGGCCCGGCCTGGTCAGTCCCTACAACGCACCCGAACCGCAGGCGCGCGCGGTGCCGTCCGACGCCAGCGAGGGCCGTCTCGTGATGGACGACATCGAACTGGCCGCCGACACCGTTTACACGCTCATCTATTTCATGGACGCGGACGCGACCACCGCCGCGGCTTTCCACACCTTCCGCACCGCCGGCTGAAAAGGCCACCACCGGTGCGCCGTCATTCACGCGCGCCGGAAAACGGCCGAACATCCCGAAGGAGACACCGTCATGACCGCCGATACTCCCACGCGCCCGCGTGGAGCCCTCGACCAGCAGTTGCTCACCACCGGATTCGAAGTGCCGCCGGACACGGTGTCCCCGAAGAACGTCGGCTACGATTTCGACACGATGCCGGGGAACCGGCCCAAAAAGAACGGCAACAAGGTCTACATCTGGGAGAGCAACAGCCCCAACATCCCGCGCACCCAGGACCCCAGGGAAACACCGGTCAACATCGACCGCCCCGACGGCGACGGCTCGTTCTCCGTGGAACTCACCACCCAGAGCTATCTGCTCGGCTACGCGGTCGGCCCGGACGTGGAGAACGTCTGCGCCACGGTGTTCGTGCCCGCCCTGGGCGACGGGGACCCCGAGATCTACCCGCCCACGATCACGCTCGGGCGCATCGGCACCAACGTGCTCACCTTCACCTACTCGATGCCCGGTGGCAGCCAGCCGCTGGCGGACAACGACTGGGTGGGGCTGTGGGAGAACCAGACCTCCCCGTCGCTCTACACCCTTCCGCCCAAGTGGTTCGACCAGCTCCCCGAGAACACCGCCCGGGGCGAGGGCTTCCTGCGCAACGTCCGCCTGCTGCGCCAGACGCCCTACATCCTCGGCTACTTCAAGGGCGGGTACGACGCGACCAGACCCGTGCAGACGACGCTCGCCTGCGCGCTGACGTTCCAGACGTGACCCCGGCCGGGCCGCCCCGGGGCGGTGGGCGGTGAGCTTCTTCCGGCGGATCGGCGAGACCCGCCTGTACGAGGGCCCGCCCGAACCCGATCCGCGCCACCGCTGGCTCGGATACCTGCTGCCCGAGGCGGCCCCGCCGGTGCAGGGCCTCGATCTCGACGAGGCCCTGCACCGGGCGGCCGGCTCGTTCGTCTTCGCCACCGCGGCGCCCGACCTGGCCTCGGACGCGGCCGTGCACCGCCTCGTCGAGGGCGTCGGCGGGCTCGTCGGGGGCACGCGGGCGATCGTCTGGCTGCCCGACCCCGCCGCGATCCCCGGCGCGCCGAACGTCGTCATGGGCATCGACCGCGCGGGCGGCGCCGTGGCGGCGGGCGGCGCCGACGTCCCGCTGGTCCGGGGCCTGAAGCTGGACGTCCTCGGCGGCGCGGCCCTCGACCTGGCCGGGGAGGCGCTGCGGGTGCGCGGCTCCGGCGCGATCTCCTTCGCCGGGCCGGCCGCGCCGGCCGCCCACCAGGTGTCGCTGGCCGAACTGCCGTTCACCGGGCCGGCGCGCGGCTGCCTGGTCTTCACCGCCTACCTGCAGCGGCTGTCGCTGCACGACGCGTGGGGCTGGGGCTTCCAGTTCGCCGTCCCGGCCGCCGGCTCCGTCAGCCCGGTGAGCGCGCTGTGGCTGCCGCTGGCCTCGGGGAGCAGGCCGTCGGGCGCCGACCTGATCGGCTTCACCGCGGCGGTGGACCCCGCCGACCCGGTGAACGCGGTCCTGCCCGCCCGCACCGCGCTGGCGTTCACCGGCGAGAACTTCGACGGCGGGCCGACGGTGCTCGAATCGTCCTTCCGCACCGACACGGGCGCGAAGATCCGGCTGGCGCCCGTCCCCGGGCCGCTCACCGCGCACCCGGACGCCGGGCACCTGGTGTTCAACCCCGGCGTCGCGGGCACGGCGGAGCGGTTCCGCCCGTTCCAGGCCGCTCCGGGAGGCGCGTACACGCTGCAGGTCCCGCAGCGGGAGAGCGCCGCCCACCGGCTGCTGTGCGGCCTGGGCGGCACCGAGCACATCGCCTTCCGCCACGGCGACCGCCTCGTCTTCACCCCGCGCAGCCCGGCGTACGTGCCCGGCTACCCGTTCCCGGAGGCGTCGCCGGTCGGGCCGCCGGCCGACCCGGCCGCGCCGCTGATGGACGACGCGTACCGCACCTCGTGGGCGAGCCTGGTCCCGGCCGGCGAGGGCGGGACGACCCGGTACGTCGCGCAGCCGCGCGGCGCGTCGCTGTACGGCCGGGACACCCTGACCTACCCGGCGTTCCACACCCTCTTCGGGAACGTGGAGACCGGCGTGACGCTGCACCGCGACACCGTGTTCCCGCTCGCCCCCTACGCCGGGGCGCACACGCAGGCGAACGGCGGCGAGTGGTCCCGCGACCGGATCGAGGAGGTCGAGCGCACCGCGATCGCGCCCACCCGCCGGAAGCGGATCGGCGAGCAGCCGGTCCCGCCGGACGGCCCGCCCGGGCCCGGCCCTGCCCCCGGGACGGTGGTGACGACGCCCGCCGGGCAGCTGGTCACCGTGGGCGAGGACGGCCGCTGGAGCCGCATCCTCCTCGGCCAGAACAACGACCCGGCACCGCGCCGGATGTGCTTCTGCCACCCGGGCCCTGAGCTGCAGCAGGCGTTCCAGTCCAGCGAGCTGTTCCTCGTCGCGGCCAACGCCACCCGGCTCGGGCGGCTCACCGGCGCCGGCGACGGCGGCTGCACCGGCGGCGCGGAGTTCCAGAACGCCATGAACATCGGCGAGTGGGAGTTCGCCGCCGACGTCGGGCGCAACCGCTACGACGACTACGGCAACGTCCTCATCGTGAAGGGCCGGGAGGGCCCGCTGTACCGGCCCGGACCGGACGGCGGGGACGGCCTGGTCTGCAACCCGGAGCGCTGGACGCAGCGGGCGGACTTCGCCGCGCCGAGCGACCTCGTTCCAGGGGCCGGGCCGCCGCCGGACGAACGGGTCGGCCCGCCCGACCCCGCCGAGCTCGTGGTGCTGTCGGGCTGGCTGCAGCGCTACTTCGCCGCCGCGGCGGAACGCACCGAGCCGCACTTCGCCCGCTTCAACGCCCTGGCCCGCGACGCCGCGTGGACCGGCGTGCTGGTGCTGCGCATGCGGATCGCCGACCTGCCGGCCGACCTGGCCGGGGTCGTCGCCGGCGTCGCCGACCCGGACCGGCTGCACGCGCACCACTTCGGCATCGAGGTCACCCAGATCCGCAACGACCCGGACGCCCCGGTGATCGAACCGGCCGGCGACAGCTCGATGTTCGGGCTCATCGACTACGCCGACCCCGCCTTCGTCCCGCCCGCCCCCGGCGCGACGCCGCGGCCGGTGCCGCCGCTGCAGGGCGCCGACCACGACTTCCGGCTGCTGAGCCTGCGCGCGGTGTTCGCCGGCACCGCCGTCCAGGAGTTCGAGTCGTGGGCGCAGCTCACCGTCGGCCGCCTCTTCGGGATGCGGGTCGCGGGGATGGGGGAGGGCGGCAACCCGTTCAACACCATCGTGCTGCGCGGGCACTACCAGAACGACGGCTCCCGGCCCGTGCACAGCCTCACCGGGGCCGCGCCGGCGACGTTCCTGTTCCCGCCCGGGGCCGCGGTGGACAAGGTGGAGATCACCGGGGTGCGGATGTCGACCCGCGACCCGGGCGACGCGGCGGCCGGCCGGGACGTCGTCTCCTGGTTCGACCTGTCGGGGCACCTCGCCCTGAAGGCGCTGCGGCAGGGCGACGGCGAGCCGTTCGACGTGCTGTCCTTCGGCGGCGAGGGGACGGCCGGCCCGCGCCAGGGCCTGGCCTTCGCGGGCCTCGGCGTCCGGATGGCGTTCCCGCCGGCGGACCCGGCGCGGCGCGCGTTCGCGTCCGAGCTGGGCGAGGTGCGCTTCGACCTCGACACCAGCACCCCGCGCCGGGACAGTCTCTTCCGCGACTACGCGCTGAACCTGCGCGCCCTCGTCCACGGCGGGCCGGACAGCCAGCCCGAGGCCGCTGGATACCTGCCGGTCGTCACCGGGGCGCCGCTGACGGGGGTGGCGGGCGGCCCCTGGTGCGGTCTGGTCTACGAGCTGGACCTCGGCACGCCGGGCCAGCTCGCCGGCGAGGTGGGCCTGGTCGCCCGGCTGCTCACCGCGTGGTCCACCGGCGACGACGCCGCCGGCGACACGGCCTCGCAGCGCGTCATGGTCGGGCTCGGCCTGCCCGGCACGAAGGGCGGCGCGACCCTGTTCAGCCTGGAGAACGTCCTGAAGGTGTCGGTCGGCCGGATCCGGCTGGATCGGGCCGTGAGCAGCGGAACGCCGCCGCGCAAGGGCTTCCTGCTGACCATGGACGACATCGCGCTGCGCTTCCTCGGGCTGGTCGGCATCCCGCCCGGCGGCTCGTCCTCGTTCTTCCTCTTCGGCGACCAGGACACCGCGGGCCCCGGCGGCCTCGGCTGGTACGCCCTCTACCGCCGCAAGAAGGCCGCGGCCGGCCCGGCGCCGGTCCGGCCGCCCATCATGGAAAGCGAGCAGGACCGGTAATGGAGCTGGCAGCCACCGAGACGATCATCGCCGTCGGACAACAGAACGACGCGGCCACCTCCGAACTGGACGTCGAGCTCGCCAGGTTCTTCACGGGGACGACCGTCCGCTTCTACGCCGCCGTCGGCGGCGGTTTCGGCCACCAGGCCGGAACGGTCCTGCTGCTCAAGAAGTTCGTCGGGCGCGGACTGCTGCAGGACGTGGAGTTGGTCTACGGCGATCCGGAGATCCTGGCGAAGCTGCGCACCCTCCTGCCGCAGATCGAGGAAGGGGAGACGCCGCCGCCGTTCGTCTTGCAAGTCGGCGACAGGGCGGCGAATGTCGCCCTGGTGTCGCGGCAAGAGGTCCAACGCCTCCCGGTGGTCAAGTTCGCGATCAGCGGTGGTTGCGACCACACCCCGGACGCGCTCAAGAGGCTGGCGGTGGAGCTCAGGACCGAGCTCATGATGGTGCTGCAGCCGTACGGCTGGGAGAAGGAGGGCGGCAGTCAGGGGCAGAGCTCGGTGTACTTCCCTGCTGCGTCCGAGCCGCGGTACGTCGATCTCGGCTCCGTGGTCAGGCACATCGATGCCCGGCTGTACCGGTGGCCCTCGATCGAGATATCGGACACGGAGTGGGGGCTCCTCGAACAGCTGGCGGGGCAGCGGGAGAGGATCAGGGCCGCTCGTGCGCTCCTGGACGCGGTACGC
Source organism: Actinomadura macrotermitis (assembly GCF_009604375.1). GTDB lineage: Bacteria > Actinomycetota > Actinomycetes > Streptosporangiales > Streptosporangiaceae > Spirillospora > Spirillospora macrotermitis. Next base: position 88,715 of record NZ_WEGH01000006.1, on the reverse strand, counting down.
GCTGACAGGTTGTTCTGCCCCATCTACGGCATCAGCGACCTGTCCCACCGCAAGGCCGGCGGTACACCCCCTCCGTCGACGATCCTCTTCAACACCGCGGCGACGATCCGCAGGCTCCAAGAGCAGGACAGCCGGTACCGCAAGGGCGCGGTGATCCTGTGCCTGAGCGAGATCGGCAGCTGGAGGATGTCCAAGGGGTGGCTCGACGGGTCGATCCCTCTCGACGGGGCGGCCGGGCGGTTCTTCCAGGAGTACATCAAGCCCGGCGGCGTGCCGAAGGTCTTCGTGCGGGAGGATCTGGCCGACGCCGACGAGATCAAGGCGGCGATCGACGCCCTGCAGCCCGACCAGGTGCTCATCCTGAACCTGCACAGCCTGCCGCAGGGAGTCTTCAACCTGCTGTACGGAAAGGCGTCCTTCCCCTGCATGTTCGAGGGTGCGGGCACCGCCGGGCTCGTGATCCCGTTCGGGACGCCGTACTTCCGCTTCACATACAACTATCCGGAACTGCCGTTCGGGGCGTTGCAGACGGTGGAGGGAATGGCGGCCCAGGGGATCACCAGGGAGATCCTCTTGCGGCCCGGCGCCTGGAGTGACGGCAATGCCATCCCGCCGAACCTGCTGGCCGAATACATCACGCTGGCCTACACCGAGGACTCGCCCCTCGAACGCTACTACCGGCAGTTCCGTGAGTTCCTGAACGCGTGCCCGGAAGAGGAGAAACTGCAGGCGGCACTGCAGTGGGTGTTCACCAGCCGACAGTACAGGGAGAGCAAGTTCTCGGCCGGCGCGCGGCCGCTGCGGGAGTCGGCCCTGGAGCGGGTGTACCGCGACCTGACCGCCAACCTCGACGCGCAGGGGAACCTCGCCCTGGCCCCCGGAGCCTTCTCGTCCGGCCCCCTGGCGAAGCTGTACGAGAGCATGTCCGGCCAGGGCCGCATGGTCCTGGCCGAGGCCGAGGTGCGGCCGCCGGGCGAGGGGAAGGTCGAGGCCCGCGGCCGGGCGGCGGGCGTCCTCGGCCTGGCGCAGGCGGACGTGGCGCTGGTCTTCACCGAGGGCGACAGCGGGCTGGTGGGCACGATCCGGGTGGAGCCCGGCGGCGACGCCGGGGTCTGGAGCCTCACCGGCGCGCCCTGGTTCCCGCTCAAGGAGCCGTTCCTGCGGGTGGTGCAGCCCGCCGACCCGGCCGCGGTGGTCAGCGGCTCGGTGGGCGCGTCGATCCCGCTGCCCGGCGCGGCCGACGGGGCGTCCGCCGCGCACGTCACGCTGTCGGTGCCGCCGGTGGCGGGCCGCTGGGTGTTCGAGGCCGCGTTCACCGCCCCCGGTCCCGGCCTGGCGCGGCTGTTCGGGCTGCTCGGCGGCGTCAACCTCGCCGCCGCGCTGCCCGCGCCGCTGAACGCGGCCGCCGACCTGGCCGTCCGCCGGTTCCAGATCGCCTACGGCGTGACGTCGCGCGAGGTGGAGTCCTTCTCGGTGCGGTTCGGCACGACCGAGCCGTGGCCGCTCGTCGGCAACGTCGTGCTGGCCGACCTGGAGATCACGGCGAACGTCGCCGAGCCCGGCCGGCCGGCCCGGCGCCGGACCGGTCTGGAGGTGACCGGCGCGTTCCAGCTCGGCCCCGGCGCGGTCCGGGTGTCGGCGCGGCTGCCCGAGCAGGTCTTCCTCGGCACGCTGGTCCCGCCCGCGGACGCCGGCGAGCACGTCCGCATCGGCGACGTGGTGGCGCTGTTCCTGCCGGCGGGCCGCTCCGTGCCGGTCGACGGCGCGGTGACCCTCTTCGACTTCCAGTACAACCGCCCGGCCGGGGTCTGGAGCGTGGCCTGCGGCGTCCAGGCCGACTGGCCGGTCCCGCCCGCCCCCGCGCGCCCCTGGTTCACGATCGAGAACCTGGAGTTCGCGGCGCGCGGCGACGCGTCCGGGATCGAGGGGCGGTTCGGCGGGACGGTCCTGGTCCTGCCGGATTCGGCGAAGATCACGCTGGCCGTCGAGGCGTCCTACGCCAAGGACACCGGCTGGTGCTTCGAGGGCCGGCAGACCGGCGGCGCGGTGCCGCTCGGCGACCTGCTGGCCGCGTACACCGGCTGGAAGACCGACGTGAAGTACGGGATCGCGAACCTGGAGCTGAGGATCGCGACCGGGACCGGCTCATGGGTGTTCGGCGGCGGCACCGCCGAGCCCTGGAGCCTGCCGTTCCTGCCCGGGAGCCCCCTGCTCACCGGGCGGCTGCGGCTCGGCTACAACGCCCCCGCGCCCGCCGGCCCCGGCCCGGCCGTCCCCGCGCCCGGGTACTTCGCGCGGCTGGAGACCGAGGTGGCGTGGGAGGGCGTCCGGCTCGGCGTGTGGTGGGACTACAACCCCGAGGTGAACGCGTTCGGCATCACCTGGAACGGGCTGCAGGGCAAGATCACCGGCCCGGCGAAGGACACCGGCGACTACACCGCCGAGCTGGGGCTGGCGGCGGACGCCACGCTCGGCTCGGTCATCGAGGCCATGGTCTCCTGGGTGACCGGGCAGCGGTTCGCGCTCGCGGCACCGTGGTCGTTCCTCAACGCGGTCAGGCCGGGCGACCTGGCCCTCACCTACCGGTTCAACCCCGCCGACCGCTCCCACAACCAGATCGGCTTCAAGATCGGCATCGGGCCGATCGACGTCGGGTTCGCCCGCATCGACGGCATCGGCGTCACCTACCAGAGCACCGGACCCGACCGGGGCGTGCTGGTGACGCTGAACGGCTTCTTCCCGTGGAACGTCGGGGCGGACGCGGTGGGCGACACCGGCAGCCTCGGCCCGTGGGACGCCAGCAAGCCCGGCACCGCGCCCGCACCGCCCGGCCGGGGCGGCAAGTACCTCGACCTGCGGCTGCTCGCGCTCGGCCAGCACATCGACGTCCCCGGCCTGGCGCAGGACGACACGGTCATGAAGGCGGTCCGGCGGCTGTCGGAGCTGCCCGCCCCGGTGGCCGGCGACATCCCGGACGTCCGGCTCGACCGGGCGGTGTCCTGGACGGCCGGCCTCGACCTCGGCATCCTGCGCGTCGAGGGCGGCGAGAAGGCGCCGGACGCGCGGGACGCGCGCGACGGCGCGGAGCCCCTGCCCGCCTACCTGCTGAACGGGCAGGTCGTCTTCTGCGACCCGCGCCTGTACGGGCTCCGGCTGGCGCTGGACGGCCCGGCCGCCAAGGTCTTCAAGGGGCTGGCCCTGGAGGTGATGTACCGGCAGATCAGCGACACCGTCGGGGTGTACCAGGCCGAGATCGCGCTGCCCGAGCGGATGCGGCGCCTCAGCATCGGCGCGTACACGCTCACGCTGCCGCTGTTCGCCATCGCGGTCTACACCAACGGCGACTTCCTGGTCGACGTCGGCTTCCCCCGCAACATGGACTTCTCGCGCTCGTTCACGATCGAGGCCATCGTCTACCCGGGCATCCCGCTGCTCGGCGCGGGCGGCTTCTACCTGGGCAAGCTGTCGAGCGCCACGACCGACCTGGTGCCGAAGGCCGTGAACGGCACCTTCAACCCGGTGATCGTCTTCGGGCTCGGGCTGCGGGCCGGGTTCGGCAAGTCGGTGGAGTACGGGCCGCTGCGGGCCGGGTTCGACCTCACCATCGCCGGCGTCCTGGAGGGCGTCGTCGGCAAGTGGAACCCCTACCGGCCGGACGCGGGCGGCGCGGTGGCGCGGGCCGGGGCCTCCGACCAGGTCCAGGGGAGCTACTACTTCCTGGTGCGCGGCACGGTGGGCCTGCTCGGCCGGCTGTACGGGTCGGTCGACTTCGCCGTGGTCAAGGCCGACGTCGACGTGCGGATCAGCGCGCTGGCCGAGATCGTCTACGAGTCCTTCGCGGCGCTGTCGCTCAGCCTGGTGCTGTCGGTCGACGCCTCGGCCGGCATCCGGATCGACCTCGGCCTGTTCACCGTCAAGATCAGCTTCCGGTTCTCGCTGCGGCTGAAGCAGACCTTCACCATCGACAACCCCGGCACGCCGCCGTGGCGCACGGCGGGCGCGCCCCGGCCGGGGGTCCTCGGCGGCCCCGCCGGCCGCCGGCTGCGGATGCGCCGCGAGCTCGCCGCGGCCGGCCGCCGGACGGCCCGCCCGCCGGCGTGGGGCAACCTGCTGCCCCCGGCCGAGCCCGCCAGGCTGACCGGCTACGCGGTCCCGGGCCTCACCCTCGCCCGGGACGAGTGGGCGGCCGCGGGGCGGGCGGAGCAGCCGCCCTGCTGGGTGGCGATGCTGCTCGTCGAGTCGGTGCCGCCCGTGGACGAGGCCATGGCCGCCGGACCCGCCGACGGCTCCGCCGGCGACACCTCCTTCGAGGCGCTGTGCAAGGGCGTCCTGCGCTGGGTGGTCGCGGCGGTCCAGGACGGCCCGCGCACCGCCGGGCAGATCGACGACCTCGTGGTGGACGAACTGGACCTGGCGCACCTGCTGGACGAGGTCCTCGTCAGCGGCGACGCCGCGCCGGCCCCGATCCCCGCCGACGCGGTGGAGCGGTTCCTGACCGGCTCCTTCCGGCTCACCGCGCGCGTTCCCGGAAGCGGCGCGCCCGAGGCCGGCGAGGCGGCGGAGCAGAACGCGGCGTATCTGCCCGTCCCGCCCTCCCTCGTCCTCGACGTGCCGGCGTACGGTTCCCGGCCGGGCACCCGGTACGCGTTCGGCTCCTACAACACCGTCGACGGGCGGGCGCTCGCCCGGCTCCGCTCCTACTTCGCCGAACTGGCCGTGCAGGTCTCCGAGGAGCCCCCGGCCCGACCCGGCGCGGTCTCGGAGTCGTCCCTGTCGATGGCCGGCTGGGTCTTCAGCGACTACTTCCTGCTGCTCGCGCGGCAGATGGTCCAGGCGGTGCGCGACGGGCTGCGCCTGTTCAAATACCCGGTCGACCCGGAGGCGACGCCGCTGGACGCGGTGCGCTGGATCAACGAGAACCGGGAGGCGCCGGGGTCCGAGCCGGTCCCCGCCTACACCGTCGCCGACCTGTTCACCGCCAACGCCTCCCACCCGCTCCAGCCCGCCCAGGCCCTGACGATCGGCGTGACCTGCCGCGCCGGTGAGGACGACACCTGCACCACGCTCGCCCAGCGGCACCAGGACGCGGTGTCCGGCGCCGAAATCGCGGCGGCCAACGCCGCCGCGCCCGGCCTGCTGCGTCCGGGCGCGGTGGTCGCCCTGCCCGGCGGGCGCGCCCACACCGTCCGGGCCGGCGACACCCTCATCGGCGTCGCCGCCGCCCTCGGAACGCGCTACACCGAGCTGGTCACCGGATCCGGGCTGCTGGACCAGACGGGCCTGCTGTTCCCGGGCGCCGAGTTCCTCGTCCCGCTGGTGACGTGCGAGGCCGGCGCGGGGGCCACGTTCGCCGAGGTGGCCGGATGCGCGGCCTACGCCGGCGCGTTCACCGCCGCCGACCTGGCCAGGCGCAACGGCGGGCGCGCGGTGCTGCGCCCCGGCGCCCTGGTGCCGTTCCCCAACCGGGAGCCGTACCAGGTCCGGCCGGGCGACGTGCTGGGCGACGTCGCGGCGAACCTGGGCGTCTCGCTGGACGAGCTGATCGCCGAGGGCGGCGTCCTCACCGCCCCGGACCTGATCGCGCCCATGGCGTCCCTGGCCGTGCCGGTGTTCGGGCACGTCACCGCCGCCGGGGACGCCTTCGACACGCTCGGCTCGGTGGCGGCCCGCTTCGGCGTGACCGCCGCGACGCTCGGCGAGCAGCCGGCCAACGGCGAGGCCGCCGGCCTGTTCGCGGACCGCGACGCCGCCGGGACCCCGGCCCCTTACCTGGACGTGCCGCACCTGACCCGGTTCCGGCTCGGCGAGCTGATCGCCGAGGCGCAGCGGACGTTCGCGATCCGGCAGCTGTCGGCTCTCGCGTCGCGGTACTGCCTGCACGGGATGCGGCTGCCGACCGAGGGCGTCGAGCCGCGGGCGCGCGGCATGTGGGTCCGGGGAGAGGACGGGGCGCTCCGGCTGCCGCCGCTGGCGGGCCTGCACGCCCTGACCGGCCAGCAGCTGCCGCTGCCGCCGCTGTCCGGCGAGCCGTTCCGCGTCTTCCTGGACCGGGCGGGCGGTCCGGGCTGGCTGCGGTTCGCCGACGCCTCCGGAGCCGGGACCGACCGGCTGGAGTTCACCCTCACGCCCGGCACCGAGGACGCCAGGCGCGTCGCCGGGCTGCGCGAGCAGTACGGGCAGGGCGAGCGGCTGGACATCGGCCTGGAGTCGCTGGGCGCGGACCGGATGGACGAGAGCGCCCCCGCGACCTACCCCTGCTCCAGGCCCGTCCCGTGGCGGAGCCCGGTGCCCGTGCCGCTCCCGTACGGGCCGGCCGCGCCGGATGCGGGCGGGCTGCGCCTGTACCGGCTGCCGGGCGACCTGACCGGCCTGGCGGACCGGTCCGTGCGGGCCTGCGATCCGCGGATGCGGGTCCGCGCCGGCCGCTACGACGAGTCGACGGGCGGCACCGGCACGAGCGACGCCGGGGCCCACGCCTGGGCCACCGCGGTGACCGTCCGGGTGAAGCGGGTCCCGCAGGTCGAGGGCAGCCCGGCCACCGCCTCCACCTACGAGATCACCGGCGTCGGCGACCGGGACGCGGTCCTGCTGGAGCGGCTGCTCCAGCGGTGGGGCGGCGAGCCGGACGCCGCCGCGATCGACCGGCTGGTCCTGGCCTTCCCCGGCGCCGATGACGATCCGGGCCTGGCCAACGACACGCTGCCCCAGGTCACGATGGGCATCGCCCAGGTCGACCTCAGCACCCGCACCCGCCCGCCCGCGACGCCGGTCCGGGCCGCCGCGGAGGACACGGGCCCGCGCCTGCTCAACGACCCGCGCGAGTTCGTCCGGCTCCTGTGGGAGGCGGGCATCACGCGCGGTGGCGGCTTCTACCTCTACTACTTCGCCGCGGCCGAGGGCCGCGGCCTGCCCGAGCGGCTGTTCGCGGGCGGCGACGAGGCCGCGGTGACGCTGCTGGTCCTCTACGCCGCGCCCGCCGCGTCGCCGGACCGCGACCGCGTCGGCTCCTTCATGAACCGCCTGGTGACCTCCGCCGGCATCCCGGACGACGCGACCGTCTTCGCCGAGGCCGACCCGCCCGAACCGCCCGTGCGGGTGCCGGCCACCGCCGGGCTGCGGCTCGGCGACCTGGCCCGGTCCTACTACGGCGACGTCGCCGACCTGGTCGCCGCCAACACCGCCGTACCGCTGGCGGCGGGCGCGCGCATCGTGGTGGACGCGGGCGTCTACCAGGCCCCGCCCGGCGGGATCGCGCTCGCCGACGCCGCCCGCCGGTTCGGCACGACCGTCGAGGCGCTGCGCGCCGCCAACCCGGGCTGGGACGGCGGGCTGCCCGACCCGCTGCGGTTCCCCGACGCGATCCGGCTGCCGCGCCTGGAGCTGACCCCGGGCCAGAGCCCGTTCAGCGGGACGTTCGGCCAGGTCATCGCCGGGTACGGGCAGGGTGCGGCGTCGCTGGCCGCCGCCAACCGCGACGTGCCCGGCCCGTTCCAGCCGGGCCGGGAGATCGTCGTGCCGGGCGGGCCCCGGGTGCGGACCGCCACCGTGCCGCCCGGCGTCGCCGCCGTAGCGGCGGCCCGAAAGGAGCCGCACGAGGTCCCGGCGGGCACGGGCGGCGCCGACTCCGCGCGGCTGTTCCTGCTGAACGCCTTCACGATGCTCGGCTACCGGATCGCGGGCAACGCCGCGTTCACCGGCAGCCGCATCGGGCTGCCCGCCGGGCCGGCGACCGAGCCCGCCGACCCCGCCAACCACGACAAGATCCGGGCCCCGCGCGCGCCGGCCCCCGGCGAGGGCGTCTGGGACTACCGCCAGTCCCTCCCGTACAGCCGGTTCGTCAAACGGGCACAGGGCGATCCCGCGTCCCCGTACGCGGGCGTGGGGGAGATCCTCCAGGTGTCCTTCGGGTGGAACGACGTGTACGGCAACACCGTCACCACGGTCCTGACCGATCCGGAGAACGGCGACCAGGGCCCCTTCGACCAGCCGCCGCTCCTCACCGGCTACACCGACGCGCTCGTGGGACTCGGCCGGTGGGCCTCGGTGTCGTCGAGCTGGCAGGTCCGCGCCGACGACGCGGGCCGCCCGCGCCTGGACCTGCTGCTGGACTTCGACGACAGCCCCTACCAGGGGCTCCTCGAGGCCGCCGCGCCCGGCGCGACGACCGTCGATCTGACCTTCACGGCCCCGCTCGGCCCGGACGGGATCGGCGACACCGCGCACTACGTCTTCGACGAGGACGTCACGGTGGCCTCCGCGACCCTCGGCGGCGACGGGCGCACCGTCCGGCTGACCGTCTCCGCGCTCGCCGCCGGCCACACCTACCACCTGGCGGTGCACGGGCTGGGCTACGCGGGCCAGGGCGGCGCGATCGAGGGCCGCGCCGGGTTCGCCTTCCCCGCCGACGCCCAGGCCCGCACGTCCACGGTCGCCGCCAGGGCCGCCGCCGACGCGGCCGTCTACACCCGGCTGCGAGAGCAGCTGAACGACCCCAACGGCATCGCCTTCGCGGTGCGGACCACCCTGCTGGAGGGCACCGGCGACACGGAGCTGAGCGCCGAGCAGGTCAGGGCGCTGCGCGCCTGGCTGTGCGACGGGGACACCTCGATCCTGGCCTTCCTCGCCGCCCGCGCGGCCTTCGCGTCCGCGGCCCCGGCCCCCGCCGCCGGGCACCCGATCGGGATCATGCTGCCGCCCGGCTCGGTGAACCAGGCGGAGATCTTCCCGCTCCGGGCCGCGTTCCGGCTGGCCCGCACCGGCGGGACGGTCCTCGGCGACCTGGCGACCGTGCCCGGCGTCCGCGAGACGCTCACCCCGGTCGCGCCCTACCGGCACCCGGTCCCGGCCGCGGAGTCCGCCGACGGGTCGCTCGCGCTCACCGAGTTCGCCCGCCGCCTCCAGGCCGCGCTCTCGGACGACAGGCGACTGGTCCAGGTCGCGGTGGGCGTGGACCGGTTCGCCGCGGAGGCCGCGTCCGAGGAGGACGCCCCGGCGGTGTGGGCGGTGCGGGTCGGCCGCGCCCCGGGCACCCCGATCTCCTACGCGGTCAGCGGCGGCGGCCCGGCGGTCTTCGCGCCGCGCCCGCTGTCCACCCACCTGCTGAGCCGCCGCGGCGTCCCGATCCGCGGCTACGCGACCGGCCGCGGACTCGACCCCGTGCCCACCCGGCACGAGGACTTCGCCGAGGCCGACGTCGACGGCTGGTGCCGCACCCTGTTCGGCGCGGTGGACACCCTCCTCACGCCGCGCTTCACCGCCGCCATGCAGGTCGTCGGCGCGCTGGCCGGCGCGGACTTCCTCGGCCGGGCGCTGCGGGTCAAGGAGCGGCTGGCCGCCGACGCCGCCCGGTGGATGATCCCGGCGTTCGACGGCGAGCACGCCGACCCCGCGCACGTCCGCGAGCTGTTCCGCCAGCAGCTGCTGACCGGGCTGCTCGGCGCGTACTCGGTCCGCGCGGCCGTGCAGTTCACCGCCGACGTGCACGCCGGCGTGCCCGGCGACGCCGAGCCGCCCGAGCTGTACGGGCAGCCCGTGCAGCGCCGGCCCGAGACCGCCGACGACGACAGCGCCGCGCCCGTCTCGCTGACCTCGCCGCGGCTCCCGCTGCGCACCGGCGCGGGCGTGCCGCTCGGCTTCCTGGTGACCGCGCCCGACACCGTCCGCGCGGACGGCGCGGTGGTCCCGCGGGTCGACCTGGACGTCCGCTACGAGGCGGACGCGATCGAGCACCAGATCGGCCCGGTCGCCGGGATCGCCGGCCACCGGGCGTCGAGCTGGCTGACCTTCGTCGACCGCGACCCGGCCTGGCCGCTGTCGGCCGACCTCGGCGCCTTCGCGGTCCCGCTGGCGCTCCGCGCCTACCCCGAGAGCCCGACGATGGCCGGCCAGCGGGCGCACCGGCCCGACGACGGCGGCCCGCTGGACCGGGCCCTCCGCTGGGGGTACCGGTTCACCTACACGCTGCCGTTCCACTACCCGCAGGACCGGGTCGTCGCCACCGTGGCGTTCAACGTCGGCGACCAGGGGCCGCTGCAGGACGCCGACGGCGCCTTCGGCCCGCTCGCCGAGTTCGCCACCGTCCACCCCGCCGTCGCCCGGGACCTGGAGGACTTCCTCGCGCCCGTCGACGCCGCCGCCGAACCCGGGCAGGGGGTCACGAACGCGGCGGCGGCCCTGCGCGCCTTCCTCACCCTGGCCGAGGCGGCGGCCGACGCCGGCCTCGCCCCGGCCGCCGGCCGCCCGGCCGTCGCCGGCGGCACGACCTGCGCGTTCACGATCGACGAGGGCTCGGTCGACGCCGGGGCCACGCCGCGGGCGCTGCTGGTCACCGTCACCGGCACGCCGCCGGCCGGCGCCGGCGGGCCCGAGGTCGAGATCGAGGGCTACCAGGCGGTGGAGCACGGCACCGTCGAGCCCGGCCGCCGTGCCTACCTGTACCGCCGCCCCGGCGCGCCCGAGGGCGAGTACCTCACGGCCGCCGCAGGGCAGGCCGTCCCCGGCCGCACGCTGCTCCTCACCGGCCTGCGCCTGCTCGAACAGCAGGACGCGCTGGCGTCGGTGGCCGTCGAGCGCAACCGGGAGCTGGTGCCGGGCCGCCCGTCCGCCGAGCCGTTCGTGTACCGCACGCCCGCCATCCGCGCCGCCGCGCCGCTGCAGCCGTCGGCGGCCGTCGACGAGGTCCTGCCCGTCGAGCTGATCGGGGTCGCGGCCCCCGCGAAACCCGCGCACCGGACGCTGGCGGCACATCTGGAGGCGGTGTTCGCCGCGCTCCTGGAGCACACCGCCGACCCGGCCCTGACCGTCCAGATGGAGGCCACCTACCTCTACCGGGTCAACCCCGACCTCGCCCCGGTGACGCTGCCCCTGCTGATGCAGGCGCCCCTCACCGTCCGGCGCTCCGACGGGAGCCTGACCCGCATGACCACCGGCTGGGCGCAGGCGATCGAGGCGTGGTTCCGCGACCGCTCGCCCGTCTGCGGCGGCGTCCTCGGCTTCGACCTCACGCTCATGACGCACCTGACGGCGCGGCCCATGCCGCTCCTGCGGCTCCGCAACCTGCGGCTGCCCGTCGAGTACGTCATCGACCCGCCGCTGCCCTGCCGCCCGCCGACCGACTGAGGGCACCGAAGGTTGGCGGTTCCTTGGCCGGACACGCGCCCCGGCGCGCGGACCCGGCTCCCGGCGCCCTGGTCGGATGGGACCGTGCACGGGAAAAGCGCGGGGAAGGCCGCGAACTCGGCGGCGTTCGCAGGGCTGCTGTTCCTGCTGCTGCGGCTGCTCGCCGTCACCCACTACGACTGGGAGTCGGCGTTCGCGATGGCCGACACCATCAACTTCGACGACGTGATCGGCGTGCTCATCGGCACCTTCCTGGGCGCCTCCACGCTGACGGGACTGCTGCTGGCGCTGCTGCTGCCGTTCCTCGCCGCGCGCCACTGGGCGCACATCCGCGCCGGCGACTGGTCCCACCTGCAAACGCTCTTCATCCTCGTCATGACGGGGGTGTTCGTCTCGGTCCTGCTCACCTCCCGGAGGTGGACGCTGCTGCTCGTCGTCCTGGCCGCCGGTGCCCTGACCATCGCGGCCCTGCACCGCTCGGGACGCGGAAGCCGCCTGGTCACCGCCGCCTACAGCGCGATCGGCACGCTCCTCGCCGCCGCCCTGCTCGTCCTCGGCGGCCTCACCGACACCGTCTGGGTCCCGCTGGAACGCATCACGCTCACCGACGGCACCACGGTCAAGGGTTATGTGGTCGGCAGCGACCCGGGGTTCGTCAAGGTCCTGCTGGAGGAGGACCGCGCCGTCGAGACCTACGACGACTCCCAGGTCGCCTCCCGCCACGACGCCTAGGTTCCGTCGTCAAACGATGAGGGCGTCGGCCAGCGCGCGCCACTCCGCGTGGGGGACGGCGTCGGGGTCGGTGGGCCGTACGACGAGCACGACCTGGTCGGCGCCCGCTTCGAGGTGGCGTCTCACGCGGGCGGCGACGGTGTCGATGTCGCCCCAGGCGACCAGCCCGTCGAGCAGGCGGTCGCTCGGGCCGGCGATGTCCTCGTCGGTGAAGCCCATCCGGCGCAGGTTCTGCGGGTAGCCGCCGACACGCGTCAGGAAGCCGATGGGCTCGCGGACGGTGTCCCTGGCCAGTCGCGCGTCCTTTTCGAGGACGACGAACTCCATGACGGCCAGGGCCGCCTTGTCGCCCAGGATCCGCCGGGCCTGCGCGGTGAACTCCGGGGTGACCAGCAGCGGCAGCGCGCCGGCCGCACGGTCGCGCGACAGCTCCAGCATCCGCGGACCCAGCGCCGACAGCATGCGGGCACCGGCCGGGACCGGCGGGTCGGCGGTGTCCAGGCGGTCGAGGTAGTCGTTCATCGTGCGCAGCGGGCGGTCGCCGTGCGCTCCGCCCAGCCCGGTGATCAGCCTCCCCGGATCGGTGGCCTCCAGCTCGCGGCGCAGCGCGACCACGTCCTCGGCCGGGTGCATCCAGGCGGGGATGATCGCGCTGCCGACGGGGATCGCCTCGGTCGCCTTGATGACGTCCCGCAGCGGGTCCAGGGTCGCCAGCTGGCCGCCGGCGATCCAGATCGCCGAGTAGCCGAGGCCTTCCAGCATGGCGGCGTCGGCGAGGTGGCCGCCGTCCGCGCGCACGTCCAGGGTGACGCCGATGGGTCCCAGGTCAAGCCGTGTCATCGTGCCAGCACCTCCGCGGTGGGGTCTTTCACCGGACGCCCCGACGCTAATTGCTCAACCAAAGTTGAGGTCAACCGGCCGGTGCAGGCGGGGGGACCATCGCGCCGGGTCCGCCCTGATCCCGGGACCGCCGGGAGGGGACCAGTGACCGCGTGTCGGGTTCGAAGCACACGATGTCCTGCGCCGTGCCGGTCTCCGCCCCTCTCTTTTCGGCCTGCCTGATCTTCTTGGCGCAGTCGCCGACCGGCCAGGTCTTGTTGAGGCGGAGCGCCTCGCTGACATCGGCGGGGGAGACGACGCGCGGTGGCGGGGCGGGCCGCGGGGGAGGGCCGCCGGACGCCTCCTGCGCGCCGGCGGCCAGCAGCGTGACGAGCAGGACGGCTGCGCTGCCCACTCGACGCATCAGACCTCCGGTACCGAACCGATCCCTTCAACGATCATCGGCGAAGCGGCGGACGCGCGCCATGCGCATGACCGCCCCCGGCCACCCCGGCACGGACCTCCCGAACGCGGCCTAGCGGCGCGCGGGCAGCACGTACAGGGTGGTGTTGGATGCGTACGTGCCAAGGGTGCCGCCGCGGTAGTAGAGGACGTCGCCGGCGGCGACCAGGTGACCGGTCTCGAAGTCAGGCGTGCGGGCGACGGTCCGGCCGGTGGCGGGGTCGAGTGAGACCAGGCCGTCGAACGTCGCCATGTGCACGAGCCCGGCGGCGGCGACGGGGCGCTCGTCGCTCGGGGCGGAGTAGTGCTGCTGCCAGCGGACGCCGCCGGTCCGGGCGTCCAGCCCGGCGAGTTGCCCGCCGTCGAGGGCGCACACGGTGCCGCCGACGACGGTGGGCCGTAGATAGTCGCGGTTGATGAGGGCGGCGGACTTGCCCTGGTCGCCGCCCGACGCGTGCTCCCAGCGTTTGCGGCCCGTCGCGGCGTCGAGAGCGAAGATCCGGCCGTCGGGAGCGGCGGTGTAGAGGGTGCCGTCCGCGACGGTGACCCGCCGTCCGCTGCGGCTGGCCCCGCCGCCCGGGTCGGTGTCCGCGGCCCAGCGTTTGCGGCCGGTGGCGGCGTCGAGAGCGACGACGGACGAGTCCAGCGCCGCGAGGTAGACCAGGCCGCCGGACGGCTCGGGCGTCCCGGTCGCCTCAAGGCGGATGTCGGTCTTCCAACGCACCTTCCCGGTGACGGGATCGAGGGCGTGGACGGCGTTGTCGGTGCCCACGAACAGCGTCCCGCGCGCGACGGCCACGCCGCCGGGGATCTCCTTGTCGGAGAGGTAGTGCCAGCGGGTCGCGCCGGTCGCGGCGTCGATGGCGTGCAGGCCGTCCGCGCCGCCGCCGCTCCAGGCCGCGAGGTAGATCAGGCCGCCGGACGTCGCGACGAGCGGATGGGACGGCGCGCCCTTGAGGCTGCGGGTCCAGCGCCGCTGCCCCGTCCGGACGTCCAGCCCGTAGAGGTCCGAGCCCGTGTCGACGACGATCGTGCCGCCGACCTCCGTGATCTCGAACGCGGTGCCCATGTCCAGGGGCTGCGTCCAGCGCTGCGCGCCGGTGCGGGCGCCCAGGGCGAGGATGTCCTTGCCGTCGACGCTCACGAGGACCAGCCCGCCGGCGAGCGCCGGGCCCTGCTGCACGCCCCGTCCCTCGGGCATCCGGTGCTTCCAGAGGTAGCGGGTCTCGTCGTGTTCCCGGTTCGCCACGTCCAGGGCGTAGCCGATCCCGCCGAGGGCGCCCGCGCCCGCCACGGTGCCCGCCGCGCCGAGCAGCACGGCGCGGCGGCTCACCTTGCGGCGCCTGCCGCGTTCGCGGACCGGGGACTGCGGGACGTGCGCGGCGCGCTGGGCGATCTCGGCCGCGAGCGGCGGCGGGAGCCACTGCGTGCCCTGCGGCGCGGCGTGCCGCGGCAGGCGGTCCAGCATCCCGTGCAGGACGTGCCCGACCGGCGGGCGGCGCTCGGGTTCGCGGGCCAGGCAGGCGGTGAGCAGGGCGTGCAGGGCCGGGTCGGTGACGCCGTCCACATGCGGCGTCTCGTTCAGGATGCGGTAGATCATCGCGTGCAGCGGGCCGCTGCCGAACGGGCCCGAGCCCGTCGCGGCGAACGCCAGGACCGCGCCGAGCGAGAACACGTCCCCGGCGGGCCCGGTCTCGCGGCCGGCCGCCTGCTCGGGCGACATGTAGCCGGGCGACCCGACGGCCGTGCCGGACCGGGTGAGCGCCCCGGCGTCGGCGGGCCGCGCGACGCCGAAGTCGATGACGCGGGGGCCGCCCGGTGTGAGCAGGACGTTCGCCGGCTTGAGGTCGCGGTGCACGACCCCGGCCCGGTGGACGGCGGCCAGCCCCTCGGCCAGCGCCGCGCCGAGCGCCGCGACGGCCTGCGGCGGGAACGGCCCGTACCGCGTGACGGCCTCCTCCAGGGACAGGCCCGGCAGGTACGCGGTGACGAGCCACGGGCTGGGGTCGTCGGGCCCGGCGTCGATCACGGCGGCGGTGTAGGCGCCGCTGACCCGTCCGGCGGCGGTGACCTCGCGGCGGAACCGGGCGCGCCAGGCGGGATCGCCCGCCAGGTCGGCGTGCACGACCTTGACGGCGACGGCCTGGCCGCCGGGGGAGCGGGCGAGGTAGACGCGGCCCATGCCGCCCGCGCCGAGCCGGGCCAGCAGCCGGTACGGGCCGAAGCCCTCGGGGTCGTCGGCGTGCAGCGGCTCCATCAGAGGGCCCCCTTCAGGACGTGGACGGACGAGCCGCGCACCGCGTACACGACGCCACCGGACGCGACCGGCGCGACGGGCGAGGCCGGGTACCGCCAGCGCGCCTCGCCGGACGCGTCGTCGATCGCGTAGAGATGGCCGTCGGCGCTGGCGGCGTAGGCGAGCTTGGCCGCGGCGGCGGGCGCGGACGCGATCGCGCCGCCGGTCCAGAAGCGCCAGCGGGGACTTCCCGCGCCGTCCAGCGCGGTGAGCGAGCCCTTCTCGTCGCCGAGGTAGAGCCGGTCCGGGGCCGCGATGGCGGGACGGCCTTGGAAGTGCTGTTCCTTCTCGTCGGGCGATGTCCGGTAGGACCAGCGGGGCTTGCGCTGCGCGAGGTCGTACGACCACAGCTCGCCCTGCGCGAAGCGGCCGCCGTACAGCAGGTCGCCATAGCCGGTGAGGCCGTCGGCGTACGGCTGCGCGATCTCGCCGATGGCGCGGCCCGTGCCGGAGTGCAGGAGCCGGATTGCGCCTCCGGCCGGGACGCAGACGCGGCCGCCCGCGAGGACGGGATCGCCGGGGGAGGGTAGCGCGGCGGACCAGCGGACCTCACCTCCGGCCAGCGCTAAGAGGCGGCCGTTGGCGACGACGTAGACCTGCCCGGCGGCGGCCACGGGGACGGCCTTGCGGCCGAGGTCGCGTTTCCAGCGGGCCTGCCCGTCCATGCCGACCGCGTGCAGGACGCCGTTGTCGCCGACGATGTACGCCGTGTCGTCCGCGATGACCGGGGACGTGCTGAGCGGGGCTCCGGCGGCGTAGCGCCAGAGCTCCCGCTTGCGCTGGAGGTCATGCGCGACGAGAACGCCTTGGCCGGTGGCGACGAGGAGCCGTCCGGCGGCGACGGCGGGCGCCGCCGTCACCGTCCCGCCGGCGGGGAAGCGCGCGATGAGCTTGCCGTCCGGGACCGTGTCGAAGCGCTTCCTGATCCATATGGCGCCGCCCGTCGCGGCGGCGATGCCGAGCGGGACGCCGGCCGTCGTGGCGGCGGCGGCGAGGAACGC
This sequence comes from Actinomadura macrotermitis, assembly GCF_009604375.1. Taxonomy (GTDB): domain Bacteria; phylum Actinomycetota; class Actinomycetes; order Streptosporangiales; family Streptosporangiaceae; genus Spirillospora; species Spirillospora macrotermitis. The sequence continues at coordinate 72,287 of NZ_WEGH01000006.1, read as the reverse complement.
GCGCCGCCCGATCCGCCGCCCCTTGCCGTGCTTGCGCGCCGCGTGCTCGGCGATGTCGCGGGCCATCGCGTCCGGCAGCCAGGACACGCCCTGCGGCGCGGTCCCGAACCACTCCAGGAGCTGCTGCGGCGTCGGCCGTCCCGCCGGGTCCTTCGCCAGGCACGCCTCGATCAGCGAGCGGAACCCCGGATCGCCGATGCCGTCGAGCCGGGGCCGCTCGTGGACGACGCGGTAGATCATGACCTCCATCCGGGCGCGCCCGAACGGCCCGGACCCCGTCGCGGCGAACGCCAGGACCGCGCCGAGCGAGAACACGTCCCCGGCGGGCCCGGTCTCCCGTCCCGTCGCCTGCTCGGGCGACATGTAGCCGGGCGACCCGACGACCGCCCCCGCCCGGGTGATCGCGCTGATGTCGGCCGCGTGCGCGATGCCGAAGTCGATGACCTTGGGGCCGTCCGGCGTGAGCATCACGTTGTGCGGCTTGAGGTCGCGGTGCACGATGCCCGCCCGGTGGATCGAGATGAGCGCCTCGGCCAGGCCCGCGCCCAGGGACCGCACGGCCTGCGGCGGGAGCGGCCCGTGCTCCTCGACCACCTCGTTCAGCGGCCGGCCCGGCAGGAACGTCGTGACGAGCCAGGGGCTGCGGGCCTCGGGGTCGGCGTCGATGACCGGCGCCGTGAACGCGCCGCTGACGGCCCGCGCGGTCGTCACCTCGCGCCGGAACCGCGCCCGGAACTGCGGATCGCCCGTGTACCGCTCGTGGATCACCTTGATCGCGACCAGCAGCCCGGCGGGCGACCGGCCGAGGAACACCTGCCCCATCCCGCCCGCGCCCAGCCGCCCGACCAGCTGGTATCCGCCGATCTCGGCCGGATCGTCCGCCTCCAGCGGCGCCATGCCTCACTCCCGTCTCCCGGCGCTGTGAACCATGAGACGTACGGGGCGGCGATTCGGGTCACACCAAAGGAAAATCCCTCGCTTCAGCGCGGATCCCAGCGGCGGCGCCACACCGTGGAGCGCGGCATCGGCCTGCTCAAGCGGCAGGCCTGCTCAAGCGGCAGGCCTGCCGAACTCCTCGATCAGCACGGGGTACTGCTCCCCGCCGTGCCCGGCGGCGATCGCGCGGTCGGCCATCGACTTGAACAGCTTCGGCAGCTCGGCGTTGACGCCCGCCGCCTCGCTCTCCTCGATCAGGTGCGTCATCGCCCGCGCGTCGGTCTCCAGGGCCGATACCACGGCGGGGAAGGAGCCGCTGTCGATCTGCGCGGCGTACCCGGGCAGCCAGGTGGCCACGACGGCGGCGATCCGCTGGGCGAACGGCGCGTAGGACGCGGCGTCGACACCGGCCGTCCGCAACAGGGCGGTGCCCTGGAGCCAGGCGTTCAGGACGCTCCACATCATGGCCAGGCCCGCCACGTCGTACAGGGACGCCAGCCCGGGGTCGGCGCCCAGGTGGGTGACGGTGCCGAGCGCGGCGAGCACCGGCTCGTGCGCCGCGAAGACCGGCCGCGGCCCACTGAGCAGGATCACCGCCTCGGCGGTCCCGATCACCGGCGGGACGGCCATGATGGCGCCGTCCAGGTAGCGGACGCCGTGCCGCCCGGCCCACTCGGCGGTCTCCCGGGCCTGCGTTGAGTCGCCTGAGGTCAGGTTGACCAGCGTCGTGCCGGCCGGGCCGGGGCTGTGCGTGCCGGGGCTGTGTGTACCGGGGCTGTGCGGGTGGGGGCTGTGCGGGCCGGAGCTGTGCGTGCCGGGGCCGTGCGGGCCGGAGTCGTCTGGCTCGGAGTCGTCCAGTCCGGAGCCGTGCGCGCCGAGCAGCTCGTGCACGGCCTGGTAGTCGGTGAGGCAGAGGATCGTCAGGGGACTGGCCGTGAGGGCGTCGGCGAGCGACGCCGCCGACTGCGCTCCTTCGGCGACCAGCTCGTCGGCCTTGGCGGCCGTGCGGTTCCACACGGTCGTGGGGTGTCCGGCCTTCAGGAACGCGCCGGCCAGGGCCCGCCCCATCAGTCCGAGCCCGATGATCGTTACGGCTGTGCCGGTTTCGTTGGTGTCCATGGCAGCATCGTCAACGTTGATACCGGTGTGAAGGTCAAGCGAGGTTGTCGGTGCTGATCGGGGAACTGAGCCGGCGGACGGGCGTCAACGCCCACCAGCTGCGCTACTACGAGGCCCAGGGCCTGCTGGAGGCGGACCGCGGCGCGAACGGCTACCGCGAATACGACGAGAGCGCCGTGCTGCGGGTGAAGCAGATCCGGCACCTGCTCGGTGCCGGCCTGTCCTCCGAGGACATCGCCTATCTGCTGCCCTGCGCGATGGGGGAGGCCCCGGAGCTGCTCGGATGCCCCGAACTGGTGACCGCGATGCGGACGCGCCTGCAACGGCTGGACGACCAGATGGCCAAACTCGCACAATCCCGCGACGCCCTCGCCGTCTACATCGACGCGGCTGAGCAGATGAGCGACAAGAACTATCCGCCGTTCGAATGCGCCGACCTGGAGCCCGCCTCCGGCTGAGCGGCCGCAAGCCCCTCGGATCGCCGCTTATGGGAACGCCTCATGTTCCTCTCTCGCCACTCCTGGAATGCGACAGGCGGGAACAAAGCGCCCAATAAGAAGATCCACCGAAAACCACTGGTGGTCGATCATCGCGAATGTCATGCTCGACTTACGGAGCGTGATGAGAGGGCAGCGATGCACGACGATTACCGCCGTTCCCAGCAGCGAAGAGACGACTACTACAACTGGCAGCGGGCCACCTCCTCCCGCTGGGACTCCGAGAAGCGACGCAAGGAGTGGAGCGACGACCGGCGACGCGGCTGGGAAGAGAACGGATACCCGGGTTTCTGGGAGATCGTCGCCGGGCTGATCATTTTCTTCGTCGCGATCGCGATGATGTCGGGGCACTGATCCTTTTCAGTGCCGTCCGGTTCCGCGATGCTGCCGTCCGGTCCCGCGACGCTGCCGTCCGGTCCCGCGACGCTGCTATCTGGTCCCGCGACGCTATTCGTCGTTCGAGAACGCCGGCCTGGAACCCGTCTCCGGCTGAGCGGCCATCAGCGCCTCGTACCCCTCTTCATCGAAGGCGACGAGCCTGATGAGCCGGACACCGGTCGGCGCGGTGCCAAGGGCGGCGACCGCGATCCGTGCCGCCTCGTCGGCCGGAAACCCATAGACGCCGGTGGCGATGGCGGGGAACGCGATGCTGGACACCCCCAACTCGTCGGCGACCTCGAGGCAGCGGCGGTAGCAGGACGCCAGGATCTCCGCTTCGCCCTGTCCGCCGCCCTCCCAGACCGGGCCCACGGTGTGGATCACATGCCTGACCGGTGGATCCAGCTCGAAGGCCGGAGTCGCCATGGCGTCACCCGGGTCGCAGGGGCCGATGGCGCCACCCGCCTCGGCGAGGCGCGGCCCGGCGGCCCGGTGAATCGCCCCGTCCACGCCGCCCCCGCCCAACAGCGACTCGTTGGCGGCGGTCACGATGGCGTCGGTCTGCTCACGGGTGATGTCGCCGAGGACGACTTCGATCACGGCCATACTCGCGATGATGCCCACCCTGGCTGCGGGCCGATAGGTGATTCGGCTCTGGGCGTCGTGGGCGCCGAGGGTGGTCCAGGAGCGGTCTTCGGTGCTGCCCCGGCCGCCGGGCACCCCGCCGTTGGCGAGGATCACCCGAGGCGACGCGTGGTTGTCGCGCATGCAGGCCAGCAGGATGCGACCGAGGCCGAGCCGCTCGCACTCGATCAGGCCGGTGGCTGGTTGAGCGCTTGGGGTGAGGTTTTTGAGGCGTGACCGTAAAAGATCATCGAGGGCAGTGAGGGGCGAGGGACGAGGGGCGAGGGGCGGGCGCATGGGTGGCCACTTGTTGCGGCTTGGCGCTTTTGGCTCGCTTGGTGGCTGGGCTGCTGTTGAGTGCTCGTGCTGAGGTTTCTGCCGGTGGTCGTTAAAGACTCGCCGAGGGCGGTGCGGGGTAGGGGGCTGGCGCACAGATAGCGGCTTTTTGCGGCTTGGTGTACTGACTTGCCGAGCTGGGCGGTCGGCTGGCCTTCGCGCCCAAGCTGGGCTTGCATGACGCGGCGCTTTGTGAAGTGAAGGAAAAGATAGCCTGCGGCGCGGAGGCTGAGGTTGGCAGGTTGAGTTTCGCTTGTGTGGCTGGGCCGCAGCGGCTGCTGCTGAGCGCGTGTGCTGAGGTTTTTGGCCGGTGACCCTTAAGACTCAGCGAGGGTGGTGAGGGTTGGGGGCGGGGTGCTTGGGTGGCCGCTTGCTGCACCTTGGCTTGCTGGGGCGGCTGGCGATGGCCATCGTGGTCATGTTGCGCATTGCTGGCGCGGCGCATTGTGGAGTGAGGGAAAGATAGCCTGCGGCGCGGTGCGGTGGCTGGGCTTGGTGGGTCGAGTTCCGCTTTTCGTCGGGGCAGCGGGGCGGGTTCGCTGGGTGCATGGTCGATGTGTCTGACCGCATTGGATAAAGCCGACAAATTGCCGATGGTAAAGAATGGTTTCGCGGGTGGCGGTTGATTGTGGACGATCTTCGCTGGATTTAGAATGATAGGGAGAAGGAAAGGGGGTGGGCGGGAATGGCTTCTCTGGCCGAGGTCAAGGCGTTTCGCGGTGAGGAGCGGGAGTGGGAAGACCGTTCCTGGTTCCCGCCCGGCCCGCAGCTGGCGGTATGCCTGTCAGGCGATAAGAACCGGCTGGGCGACCTCACTGATGCGGAGTTGTGCGAGCGGATGGCCGCCGCGCGGCGCCAGGCCTCCTGGGCCCAGGCGCAGGAACTCGCGGCCATCGCCGAGCTCGCCGCCCGGCGTCACGCCCAGGACGAACACCACGATCCCGACTACCGGGTGTTGTCGGCACGTGAGTCGCTGCTGGAGGAGGTGTCGGTCGCGCTGGCGGTGACCGGGAACGCCGCAGCGACGCTGGTGCACCTGGCCGAACGCCTCACCCACCAGCTTCCCGGAACCCAGGAGGCACTGCAGGCCGGGCGGATCGATCTGGCCAAGGCCCGCGCCATCAGCGACGCCACCGACCACCTGCCCGACCACCTGTGCACCCGCATCGAAGACACCGTGCTGGACGGGGTGGAGGAACGCACGACGGGTCAGCTGCGCGGCAAGATCAAGCGCCTGGTGCGGCGGTTGGCCCCTGCTGAACTGGCCGAGCAGACCCGGCGGACGGTCAAGGGTCGGCGGCTGGAGTTGTGGGAGAGCGGGCACGGCGCCGCCGGCCTCGCTCTGATCGACATCCCCGCCGATGACGCGGCCGCGGTGCACAACAAGCTCACCGCTGTTGCGCACGGCCTCAAGCAGGACGGCGACGCCCGGCTGATCGACCAGATCCGCGCAGACCTCGCCCTGCAACTCCTGCGCGGCGTCCCCCTCCCCGAAGCCGTCCGCACACCCCCGGCACAGGCGGAGCCCTCGACGCCTGCCGTCCCGGACACGCCTGGAGGCGACGGCGACTCGGTCGCCGAGATGGTCGGCCACGCTGCGCGGCGCAGGCTGGAGGAGCTGCGCGCGCATGTGGAGTTCCATGGGCGGCTGGCCGACCTGCCCCGCCTGGCGGCACGGGCGGTCGAAGAACTGCACGAGCGCCTGGCCCCGCTGCGCGACACCGCCTGCGGGCACGGCAAGCCCGGCTACCGGCCACCCACCGCACTGCGACGCCAGATCGAAGCCCGCCACGCAACGTGCGTGTTCCCCACCTGCAACCGGCGCTCCGAACACTGCGACATCGACCACACCACCCCCTACGGCACACGCGGCACCACCTGCGGATGCAACCTCGCACCGCTGTGCCGACGCCACCACCGGACCAAACAGACACAGGGAGCCAACGGGGCAGCCGGCTGGCGCCTGTTCCAGCCCTGGCCCGGCGTCCTGATCTGGATCACCCCCGCCGGAACCTGGCACATCACCCTCCCCAGTCGGCAATGAGGTGATCTCACCGAGTTTCGGAGTCGGGACGACGGCCGTGTGGAGGTAGGTGAACGAGGTCGTGGCGTGGCTTTCGGCTCGCTCGCCCAAGCCCGGCACTGGCCGGGGCGAAGAAAGACGGACTGGGCAATCTGGTCCTGGACGGCTCCCTGATCGCGACCGACCGGCTCTTCTGCTCGGGCAAGCCCCACGAACCTGGCGTGAACCTACAGGTCATCGCCGGCCCGGTCGGCCAGATCGTGCGAGGTGTCGGGGGCGGTGCCCGGCTCGGTCCATGACGTGAAAGCGGCCCAGGTCCGAGGCATCGTCCGCGCGCTCGCCGGGTGCGGGTCGCCGGTCCTGGCCGACAAGGGCAAGAACAAGCCCGCCTTCCACAAGCAGGCCAACCGGGCCCACGCCAGGCTCCGCTGCTGCCCCTACCGCGCCGGCCACATCACCAAAGCCATCAGCGTCCTGCGAAACCGCCCTCCTCGCATGATGGAAAAGGCTCATTGCGTGTTCCGCCAGTCGGCACCCCGAGGGAGGGGAATCGGCCCTGGACGTTCTGCGCGGTCGAGGGCATGGTGATCTTGCCAAGCCTCCGCCCGGACTACTATGGTTCAATAAATAAACAAGGATGTACCTTGGAGTCCGCTTGGCCTCCCGTCGTGTGCCACTCCTCCCTGCGACCCTGTCGCTGTCCGCCGCCTCTGTCTGCTCGACGAGCTGGAACGACTCCGAGGTCGGAACGTGCTTCACAGAGGGCATTCCGACGTCGTTGACTGTTCGTCACCTGACGCGGCACACAAACTGCTGGGCATCCTGGAAGGTCCGTCACTCGGCATCCGTGGCTGCCCTGACGGCACCGCCACCGAGCGAATAGACGACGGCACGGGCTTCTGCCTGGAGTCGCCGTGACGGCCATGGAGAGTCCGGTACGGACCACCGGCGTGCGACTGGTCCAGATCATCCCGAGTTGGAATTTTGTGATGCCGCAAGGAAGGACACCCGGTGGGCGCCCCCCCGAACACCGCACGAGTCAGGCCCTCTTGGCCCCGGCTACTACCCGGACCCCGGTGGCCGGCCGTTCCTGCGTCAGTGGGACGGGCAACGGTGGACCGAGCAGACAGCCCCTCAGAGTGGGGCGTCAGCCTCACCCGCCAGAGCGAAGAAGTGGCTGCTCCCTGCTGGGATCGTTCTCGGCGTTCTGGTGCTCGTCGGTGTTGGTGTCGGCGTCGTGGTCGGTATGCGGGGCGCCGATCCAGTCGTCGTCGTGCGGGCCTCGGGCCAGGAGATTCGACGGAGTGAGGTGGCCAAGAACCTCGCCTCGATCTCCATGGCTCATTTCAAGCTCGAACGTGATCCCGGTGAGCCCAAGTCGAGGGAACGCAAGAAGCTGTGCGGGCACATCGCCGGCTGGATGGTGGACGAGGACAGGCCTCTGGCGTTGCCACTGGAGTCCAGGGGCGAACCGCTGCGCTTCCCGGAGGGGCCGAAGGCGTTCGTGGACGCATGCCTGACCGCCGACCGATCTTGATCGTTCATGGAGTGCGCCTGCCCGACGACGTCGGCGGCTCGGCCGTTCGCTGTCGCGCCGGCAGTCGGTCTGACGGGGCTGCCGGCAGCGGGCGCCGAAGCGACCACACCGTTATGCGGCTTGTCGCCACGATCGCCGAAGCGTCCCTCAACCCGGGAACCGGGGATCTGTATGATCCTCCCGGTTCGGGCTCGGAAGATCTTTCACAGGAAGAGACAGTGCGTCATGCGTGCAACAGGCCTGTCCGAGCCGTTGTGGATGGGCTCGTTCCGGGCGGTGGCCGAGCTCGGGCAGGGCGGCATGGGGCGCGTTCTGCTCGCCGTCGCCCCCGACGGCCGGCTGGTCGCGGTCAAGCAGGTGCACCCCGAACTGGCCGAGGACGCCGGCTTCCGGGCCCGTTTCCGGCGCGAGGTGGCGGCCTCGCGCAAGGTGTCCGGTGCTTACACCGCCGCCGTGCTGGACGCTGACACCGAGGCCCGGACGCCCTGGCTGGCCTCGGAGTTCGTGCCCGGCCCCTCGCTGAGCCAGGCCCTGAGCGCCGCGGGCCCGCTGCCCGAGGAAGCGGTGCGGCTGCTCGCGGCGGGTCTCGCGCAGGCGCTGGTCGACGTGCACCGGGCGGGCCTGGTCCACCGCGACCTCAAGCCGTCCAACGTGCTGCTCGCCAAGGACGGCGTACGCGTCATCGACTTCGGTATCGCGCGGGCCGCCGAGGGATCCACGAAGCTCACCCACACCGGCGCGATGGTGGGCTCGCCGCTCTTCATGGCGCCCGAACAGGTACAGGGGCTTCCGCCGACCGGCGCCGCCGACGTGTTCTCGCTCGGCTCGACCCTGGTGATGGCGTGCACGGGCGAGCCGCCGTTCGCGGGCACGTCGGTGCCGGGGGTGCTCTACAACGTCGCGCACGGCGCACCGAACCTGGAGGCGGTGCCGCAGGCGCTGCGGTCGTTCATCGAGCCGTGCCTGGCCAAGGACCCGGCCGGGCGTCCGTCGCCGCTGGAACTCCTGCGGGCGATCGGCGCGGTGACGCCCACGTCCCGGCCGTGGCCCGAGGCGGTGTACCGGCTCGCGGCCGAACAGCGGGCGGAGATCGATCGGCTGGTCGCCGGACCCTCCACGTTCGGTGCTCCCGCCAGGCCTCCGGTCCCACCGCTGTTCCCTCCTGCCGCCCCGCCTCGTCGCAAGCGCGCCCGGTGGCCGACGGGGGTCGCCGCGGCCGCGGTGGCCACGGCGGTGGTCACGGCAGCGGCCCTGAGCCTCCTCGGCAACGGCGCGGGAGGCGACGGCCGGACGAGCGCGCCGCCGAGGAAAGCGGGCGCCAAGAAGTCGAGCCCGATCGAAACCGTCCCGACCCCCGGGGCGACGCCCCTGTCGAAGGTCCGCGACAAGTACACGCAGCGGGTGCCGTCGTGCAAGGAGGCCGCGGGCAAGGTGGAGGTACCCGCAGACTACGGAAAACCGAGCGGCAACATCGAGGCCACCGGTGAAACACCGCAGGAGTCCAACCAGTGCTACTGGAGCAACCGGTACGGAGACAGGGTCGTCGTCTCCTGGGATCGTCATCTCTCCCAAGGCGGCAAGACCGGAGCGGAGCTGGCGAAGGAGCGCTACGAGTCCGGTTATGCCTCCGCCCACCAGTCGTATGAGCGTGTTGACGTCGGTGTCGGTGAGGAGGCGTACTGGCAGCGGAGCATCGCCAATCTGTACGCCCGGGACGTCAACATGCGGCTCAACGTCGTCGTGGAGAGCAAGCGATACTCCCTCGACGAGGCCAGGAACATCGCCCAAGCCGCAGGGAGATCGGCCCTGAAGGTGGCGGGGGTCCGGCGATGAGGACGCTGGGACCGGCCGACCCGGCCGCCGCCGGGCCCTACCGCCTGCATGCCGAGCTGGGCCGGGGCGGGATGGGGCGGGTGCTGCTCGGCTCCGCGCCGGACGGGCGGCTCGTCGCGGTCAAGCAGGTGCACGCGCGGTTCGCCGCCGACGCCGGGTTCCGGGCCCGCTTCCGGCGCGAGGTCGACGCCTCGCGCAGGGTGTCCGGCGCGCACACGGCGGCCGTGATGGACGCCGACGCGGACGCCGAGACACCATGGCTCGCCTCGGTGTTCGTCAACGGCCCCTCGCTGGGCGCGGCCGTGGAGGAGTCGGGCCCGCTGCCCGAGGAGTCCGTGCGTCGCCTCGCCGCCGGACTGGCCACCGCGCTCATGGAGATCCACCGGACGGGACTGATCCACCGGGACCTCAAGCCCGAGAACGTCCTGCTCGTCGAGGACGGCGTACGCGTCATCGACTTCGGCATCGCGCGCGTCGCAGAGGGCCCGGAGGCGACCGAGCTGACGCGCACCGGCTGGGTGGTCGGCTCGCCCGCGTTCATGTCGCCGGAGCAGGCCGAGGGCCGCGAACTGTCCCCGGCCAGTGACGTGTTCTCGCTCGGTGCGGTCCTGGCGATGGCCGCGACGGGCAGCAGCCCTTTCGCGAGTACGTCGATGGCGGGGGCCCTCTACAACGTCGTCCACGCCGAGCCCGACCTGTCCGCCCTGACGCCGGGACTGCGCACGGTCGTCGGACCGTGCCTGGCCAAGGACCCGGCGGCCCGCCCCACCCCGGAGAGGATCCTCGCGCTCCTCGGCGCGGTCGCGCCCGCCGACCGGCCGTGGCCGCCCGCCGTGCACCGGATGATCGCCGCCCAGCGGGCCGACATCGACCGGCTGCTCGGCGACACCGACCGTACGCTCGTGCCGGGGCCGGCCCCGGCCGTTCCCGCCGGCGCGGGAACGGCCATGCTGACACGGGCGCCCGTCCCCACGGCGCTCCTGCCCCCGTCCCGTCGGCGCACCGGAAGGATCGTCGCCCTGGTGGCGGTCTGCGCGCTCGCCATCGCCGGCATCGGAGCCGGGGTGTACGCGCTGCGGGAGGAGACGGCTGCCGAGCCCAACAAGTATCTGAAGGCGCCGATCTGCGCCGAGGCGGCTGGTCGGCTGCCGCTGCCCGCACGCGCGAAGGAGCTCGACTATTACGACGAGGTCTCCAGCGGCGCCTCGACCAGTTGCGCTTGGGGAAAGATCTTCAGCGACCCCAAAAAGGTCCGGATCGCCGGTCTGACCGATAAGGTGCACGCGTTCGTCAGCTGGGAACTCAAGCGCGACGATCCGGGTGACGACCACGAGGCCCAGCAGCAGCGCGAGGAGTTCCGAGAGGAAGCCGCCAAACAGTCTCGGGCGACAGACCTCGGCTTCGGTGACGAGGCGTACTGGAGCGCCCCGTACAAGACCTATCCCGACCCCGAAGAACACTGCAGCCTGTACGTCCGTGACGGCAACCTCGTAGTCCACGTGGCTCTGGGCGGCGAACGACACCCCGCGTCGACCTGCAAGGCGGAGGCCAAGACGATCGCCCACGCCGCGATCGCGGCCATGCCCCACTGAGCTGCCAGGCCAGTCGTCATCCGCACCAACGGATGAACGCATGGCAGGCATCCGGCACTGAGATGCCTGGACGGCCCGCTGCCTGAAGGTCGGGGCCTCGGGCCAGAGCCGGGACTCTCGCAGTCACGGCCCTCCGCGCAACCGGTTCGCTTCGCTTCCGGTCTGCGTCCTGGTCTGGCGCCCGCGACAGAGCCCGCCCTGGGCGACTGTGGACGGGCCTATGGGACCTCCAGCGAACACAGCTGTGTTCGCTGCCCTCTCTTGCGAGTTAACCCTGCTCAACGGCCCCGGCTGGAGGAGATTCGCGCCAACCTCAACGACCGGATCGCTGAAGCCGAACGCCAGAGCCGGCTCGGCGAAGCCGAAGGGCTTCGAGCCAGCTTGGCGGCCACCGGCAGCAAGCTCGCTCGACTCGAAGAACGCCGCCGCCGTCCTCCTCCCTGGAAATAAACGCAGGCAGTGAGCTCATGCCGGTGGTCATGCTGGAAGAGATGCTCTTGGCCGGACGCAGTCACATCAGACAAGGAGGTGAGGCCCATGAGGTCTGATGACTTCTTCATCGAACAACCACACGAGCCTGACCCCTGGGGCCTTGCTTCTGGCTCGCGCAAGGTCCTGAACACTGAGCTGCTGAGCGCACTGCGCCGGCCAAAGGCCATGACGACGTTGAAACAGCGGTCGCCCTGACACGACTGAGCCACACGCAGCTTGAAGCGCCAACTCATGGGCGAAGCGCCGGGGCTTGCGGGAGGAGCTGTTCGGCCCTCTTCACGCCAAGCCGGACGAACTGGAGAGCCGAACGCTGCCATCGGCCCTGGCTCAGCCGATCAGTCCACGTTCGTCAACGGGCTGGGCTCGAATCGACGAAGAGGTGGCCGAGCTTCGCCGACATTTTCACATGGCTGGCACACCGCAGGACTACCGGAACATCGGCAACGACTGCGTCACCATCACCGAGATGCTGAGCCGACAGGTCTATGATCCCGAGATCCACCTTCGGGACGGCGAGCAAGGGCCACCGGTCGATAAGACCAAGATTCGCATCGAACGCTACATCGAAGACGCTCTACTCGGGCCAGCGAACGCCAACCCGCGCAAACTAGTCAAAACGGCCAGCGAGTCAAACGCAGCCCCACCACAATGCGCCGGGGCGCAGGGGTCGCCGCTGACGCTGTGATCCTGCCGGTCGGCGCCGTGTGACGCCTCGAAGTCCCGGCCTGGACTGGATCTGCTGAGCACTTCCATGATCGTTTCATGGTCCGGACAAGGCCCTGCCCTGAGCGCCGAGGGTGATCCAGAAGCGGTCCTCGGTGCTGCCCCGGCCGTCGGGCACCCCGCCGTTGGCGAGGATCACCCGGCGCGACGCGTGGTTGTCGGGCATGCAGGTCAGCAGGACGCGGTCGAGGCCGAGCCGCTCGCACTCGACCAGTCCAGCGGCGAGCATCCGCGTCGCGTGGCCCTGACGGCGCCACGGAGGGACGACGTGATACCCGACATGCCCGCCGGTATCGGCCAGCTCCGGCGTCAGGCTGTGCCGGATCGTGAGCGCGCCCAGGTAGTGCTCGCCCGAGACGTACCAGAACATCGTCGAAGGGACGCCCCACCGGATCTGCACGCCCCGCCGCTGCGCGACGAAGCCGGCGAAGTCCTTCTCACGCTCGTCGAGCAGCTCGATGGATTCGCCCTCCTCCAGGAGGTTGGCCCGCTCACCGGCCAGATATGACTCGCGCACCCCGACGGTCGGCCACACCAGGCGCGGCGGCTCGCTGAGTTCGGCCATGGGCGTCAGATGCGGGCCTTGATGCGGGTGAGCAGGTCGCCGAAGGCGTTGCGGGTGAGGTGGAGGTGTGGGCCTTGGGGGTCTTTGGAGTCGCGCAGCCTGACTTCGGGGGAGAGGGCCGCCACTTCGATGCAGTCGCTACTGGTGTTCCCTCCCGAGTGGCTTGACTTGCGCCACAGCGGAGTTGAGAAGTTCAAAGGCTCTCCGTGATCGTTTGGACTGGCTGTAGGAGCGGCTCGCTGAGTTCGGCTGCGCGCGTTAGGTGCGGGTCTTGATGTGGGCGAGGAGGTCGCTGAAGGCGTTGCGGGTGAGGTGGAGGTGTGGGCCTTGGGGGTCTTTGGAGTCGCGTAGCCCGATCTCGGGGGAGAGCGCCGCCACCTCGACGCAGGTGCTGCTGCCCTCTTCGCCGGAGTAGCTCGACTTGCGCCACAGTGCAGCGACCTCAACGCAGTCGCTGCTGCCTTCCTCACCGGAGTGGCTGGATTTGCGCCATAGCGGGGTTGAGAGGTTCAAAGTCCCTCCATGATCGATCGGATCAACCGCATGGAACCGGGCGCATGTAGTGCCTGGCTCCGGATCTGCTCGAACTTTACTGCCATCCGATGGACCACAGCAGGCTCCTCGACCAGTCGCCCCTGGCCAACAGCCCCCTCCGAGTAACCGAGGTCGTTGCCCTCCATGAACTTGAGGAGGGTGAAGGCGCCGGACACATAGATACGAGCGCCGGTGGGGAGGACCTGGATCTCGATGTTGTGGCGCTCGCCGATCTCGATGAGATGGGCGAGCTGCGCGGCCATGACCTCGCTGCCAGGGGCCGTTTCACGTAGTACGGACTCCTTGATGACGGCCACCAGGAAGGTCGGCGGGGCGCCCTCCAGTTTGTCCTGCCGCCCCAGTCGGAGGGCCACCATCTCTTCCAGGCGACCTTTGTCCGAGCCGACGCCGAGCACTTCTCTTGCGTATGCCTCGTTCTGGAGAAGCCCGGGGATCATGAGTGGCTCGTAGGTGTAGACGGAGGCCGCCTGATCCTCTTGCTCGGCGTAGCTGAAGAAGCCGGGCGTCAGGTCCATCTCACGGCGGATCTGGAAGTACTGGTCCTCGAAGAAGTCGGCCGTGTGCAGGGTGTCGAGGCGCTTGCTGACCTCATCGGTCGGCAGCCGGCGCATGTTCTCGATCGCCGAGATGAGCTTGGGCGACACGATGCAGTGCTTCGCGACGTCTGGCTGGCTGAGACCGTCGCGCTCCCGGTACCGGCGCATCTTGTGCGCGTACAGCGCGAACGCGCTCGAGTGGGGGTCGAAGTTGCGCCGGTCTTCCTGTTCGCGAGGCATCAGCGGCTCCGATGGCTACAGCGGGCGGGTAGACGTCCGCCCGCTTCCGGACCCTAACCCGGCCGGGCCAGAGTAGTGGTGCCATCACGGAAAGTTCCGATCCACTACCCAGGAGGCCGGTGCGATGAGTTCCGACGCGCCTCGCGTCTGTGACGGTATCCCGGAATCGCCGGCGGAGAAAGCCCGCTTGACCAGGCGGATCAAGCTCCTCGCGCTCGCCGGGGCACTGGACGATCTCGGGCTGCGGGCCCGGATCGTCGAGTACACCCTGCGGCCGAGCCTGCTGCGCTGCTGGGACCCCGGGCAGATGGGCCGCACCGTGTCCGTCATGTGCGAGCCGAGCGCCGGGCCTGACCCCCGCTGGCAGTTCCGCCACCACCCCGGCGAGGAGGTGCTCGCCGATGCCGAGCCGGTGAAGGAGCCCGCCGACGCGATGGACGCGGCCCGCGTCCTCGCCCTCCTCATTCGTCCCTGAGACGGCTGCCCACTGGAGGGGAGTCGAGTCGCGGCGCGTCGGGTGCTTCCCCGTTCGTCCGGCGCGCCGCGACGCGGACGTAGATCAGGAGCAGTGCCCCGGCGATCAGGGAGCCGAGGCCGGACGGGAGCAGGAACCCGAAGCGCAGCCCGACCGAGGCCCGCACGTCCACGCCGGGCGTGCCGTCCAGGCGCATCACCACGGTCGACCAGGCGCCGTGCGGCTTGTCCCAGGTCAGGACGCGGTCGCCGCGCCCGGCGGAGGTCGCCGTCCAGAACGGGAGGCCCGCCGGGCCGACGGCGCGGGCCGCGCCCGGGACGCGCCGGAAGGCGACCCGGAACGGCGACAGCTCCGCCGAGGCGAACTCGTCGTACGCCGTGCCGCGCAGGTACGCCTCGACCTTGTCCTTCGGCCCGATGCCGACGAAGAGGGGGACGGACGGGTCCACGGGCCGGACGACCACCCGGACCCGTGCCAGCTCACCCACGTCCGGGTCGGGGTCGGCAGGACGGGCCGTCGAGCCGCCCACGTCGATCTCGTCCGACTTCAGGGCGGCGGTCGGGGTGGTGAACCGGTGCTCGGACGTGGCGAAGCGGCCGCCGGATCCCGCTTGCAGGCCGGCCCCGGTGAGCAGGGCCGCGCCGAGGAGGAGCAGGACGGCGGCGATGAGGGTGAGCAGGACGCGGAACGGTCGCATGGGACTGCCTCCGAAGTGACTAGCACAGCTGTGCTACTACTCGAAAAGTAGCACAGCTGTGCTAGAAATGTCCCATGGCGAAGGTGGATTCCGGGCAGCGCCGCCGCGAGGTGGCCGAGGCCGTCTGGCGCGTCGTGCGGCGCGGCGGGCTGGAGCAGGCGTCGGTCCGCAACGTGGCCGAGGAGGCGGGCCTGTCGATGGGCTCCCTGCGGCACTACTTCGCGACCCAGGCCGACCTACTGTCCTTCACGATGCGCGCGGTCATCGAGCGCGTCGGGCAGCGGATCGCGGCGCTGCCCGACGAACCCGACCCGCGCCGCCGGGCCGAGCGGGTCCTCGCCGAGCTCCTCCCGCTGGACGCCGAGCGCGCCGCCGAGAACGAGGTGTGGCTCGCCTTCACCGCGCGGGCCCAGGTCGACGCCGGGCTGCGGGCGGTGCGCGACGAGGGCTACGCCGCGCTGCGCGCAGGCTGCCGGGCGCTGGTGGAAGGCCTGGCCGGCGTGGCGGACGTCGAGACCGAGACCGACCGGCTGCACGCCCTGCTCGACGGGCTGGCCGTGCACATGGCCGTGCGCCCCGACCTCGCCACCGCGGACCGGGCGCGCGCCGTCATCGCCCGCCACCTCGACGACCTGGAGGCGTGAGCCGCCTCAGGCCGGCGGACGCCAGCCGGCGACCGGGGCCATCGCGCGCAGCGCCGACCGCGCCGGGGTCAGCCGCACCGCCGCGTCGCGCACCGCGACCGCCGGCGGTGACGCCCAGTGCGCGACGGCGCCGATCCGCCGCGACCGCGCCGCGATCTTCTGGGTCCGGGGGCGGCGCTCCCGGTCGTAGGCGGCCAGCGCGTCCGGCACGTGCGGATGCGCGTCCAGCAGCGCCGCCAGCGTCACCGCGTCCTCCAGTGCCTGGTTCGCGCCCTGCCCGAGGTTCGGGGTCATGGCGTGCGCGGCGTCGCCGAGCAGCGCCGCGCGGCCCGTGGCGAACGACGCCAGCGGCGGCAGGTCGACGATGTCGTGCCGCATCACCTGTTCTTCGACGGCGGCGTCCAGCAGCGCCGGGATCGGGTCGTGCCAGCGGCCGAACCTGCGCCGCAGCTCGGCCAGCTCCCCGTCCGCGCTGCGCCCGCCCGCCGGCACGGACGCGACCCCGTACAGGTAGACGCGGCCGTCGGGCAGCGTGGCCAGGCCGAGCCGCTCCCCGCGGCCCCAGCTCTCCCCGCCCGCCTGCAACGCCCGCCCGGGGGTGACGACGGTGCGCCACGCGGTGTAGCCGGCGTAGCGGGGGCCGGGCGCGTCCGGCCACAGCGACCGCCGGACGGCACTGCGGATCCCGTCGGCCCCGACGACCAGATCGGCCCGCATGACGCCCCCGTCATGGACGACCTCGGCCTGCGGGCCGTCCGCGCGCACCCTGGTGACCGCCACGCCCGCACGCAGCGCGTCCTGCGGCAGCGCCTCGCGCAGGATGTCCAGCAGCGTGGCCCGGTGCACCATCACCACGGCGCCGTGGCGGCGCGCCAGCTCGGCGGTGTCGGTCCGCGCCAGCCACCGGCCGCGCCGATCACGGATCCCGGCCTCGGTCTCGGGTGCCGAGTGCGCCCGCACCGCCGTCCCGAGCCCGAGCGTGTCCAGCGCGCGCGTCCCGTTCGCCCACAGCGACAGCCCCGCGCCGACCTCGCCGAACTCCGCCGCGCGCTCCAGCACCCGCACCTGCCAGCCGCGCCCGGCGAGGGCCGCCGCGGCGGCCAGGCCGCCGATCCCGCCGCCGACCACGACCGCCGTCCGCCGCTCGTTCATCGCGCCTCCCTCTACAGATGTAGAGCACTCTACACTTGTAGAGACCGGATCGGCAGGGGAGAAGGGGACGGCATGACCGAGGCCACACGGCGCGACCGGCTGACCGACGCGGCGATCGAGACCCTGGCCCGCGACGGCATGCGCGGCCTCACCCACCGCGCCGTCGACAAGACCGCCGGACTGCCGGAAGGGTCGTGCTCCTACTACTTCCGGACCCGCCAGGCACTGCTCCAGGCGACCGTCGACCGGCTGGAGGAGGTGGACGCCGAAGAGGTCGCCGCCTTCTCCGTCCTGCCGGGCGGGCCCGGCCTCGCCCGCGTCGCCGAGGCCGGCGCCCGCCTGGTCGAGCACTGGACCTCCGCCGGGCGTCCGCGCATGCTCGCCCGCTACGAACTGGCCCTGGAGGCCAACCGGCGCCCGGAGCTGCGCACGGTGTTCGTGCGGGCGGGCGCCCGCACGCGGCGGCTGGCCGAGGCCATGCTCGCCGCCGCCGGCACGCCCGATCCCGCGGGAAAGGCCCCGCTCTTCGTCGCCTGCGTGGACGGGCTGATCTTCGACCACCTCGCCGGCGCGGGCGCCCTCGACCTGACCCGCGACGAACTGCGGGACGCGCTGCTCGCCCTGCTGCGCGCGTTCACGCCGGCTTCGGATTGAGATTACTTTGTAAAGGCAGCAGGCGTTTTCGCGCCGAGCTCGCGAAGGCACGCCAGGGCGGCCGGCCGGTTCACAGCCTCCCTCCGCTGAACGTCTGCGGCCGGCGGTTCCAGGCTTTACCGAACGGTCGACCGGCCGGCCGCGCTGTCTGGATAGCTTGTGGGCGTTCGTGATCATTTGGGCGCTCCGCTCGGGAGCACTCCGGCGAGAGGGGCGGTCATGGGGCTGGTCAACGTGTTCGAGGCGGCGGCGGACCTGCCGGCCGCCTGGGAGTCCCGCTTGCTGGGGCGGGTGGGGACGGCCGGCGTGAAGGTCCTGCGCATGGACGGCCGGCCCGTGCCGGACGAGGCGCACGACGCCACCGAGCTGCTGTTCGTGATCGACGGCAGGCTGGAGCTGACCGTGGCGGACGCGGAGGTGACGGTCGGGCCGGGGGAGATGTACCGGGTGGCGGCCGGGACCCGGCATGCCGTCCGCCCCGGCAGCGCGGGCACGCTGGTGATCGTGGAGGTCGCGGGGGAGTAGCGGACGGCGATTTGCTCTGGCGTGTCCGGGAAAGGCGGGTCGCGCTCTCGGGGGCTTCGATGCTCCATTCCGGATAAGCCCGTTCATCGAACGCCTCGTCGAGGCCCCGGCCGGCGGCGTGCCGGACCGATCATGCGATGACCTGCACGATCCGTGAGTGGATCGTCACCGCCGGGACCGTTCGCGGCCCATCTCCCCGGCGATGTGACGAAACCTCGGGTTCGCTGACAAAGGACGCCGGGAATGTCGGTGATCGTGCTCGTTCGCTGATAGATTCATGCCGCTTTCCACGCATCGCGGGCGCCGTCGGGTGTCCGCGATGTGGCGTTACTGAACGGGGTGGCCAAGTGAACGAAACGCCCGAACGCGGCAATCACCGGCGTCCGAAGCCCGCCGGCGGGCAGCGGTTCCGGCCGCGGCCCGTGGTGGTGGGCGCCGGGGCGGTGACCTTCTTCGCGACGGTGTTCGGGCTGAACGCCGCGCTCGGCGACGACAAGGACTCCGGCGGCGACCCGCGTCCCGTCGCGGGTTGCCAGAGCGACTGCGGTCCGGTGCCGGAGGGGACGGTGTCCGCCGCGCCGACGATGGGGACGAGCGTCCCGCCCCTCCACCGTGTCGAGGGGTCGGCCTCACCCACGGCCACCCCCTCGTCGTCGCCTTCGACCTCGCCTTCGACCTCGGCCTCGCCCTCCGTCCCCCCTTCGGCGTCGCCTTCGCCGAGCCCCTCGCGCAGCACCCGGCCGCGCCCGACCGTCCCGGCGACCGGCAGGCTGGTGGCGGCGTACCAGACGGGCAACGACTGGGGCTCGGGCTTCATCGGCTGGGTCACCGTGACCAACCGGGGATCGGCGACGGTCCCGTACTGGCGGCTGTCGGCGTCCTTCCCCGGCAAGCGGATCCGCAGCACATGGACCCGGGACGGATCGACCCAGGTGGGCTACGGCGGAAGCGGCATCTTCGGGGCCGGCGGCTCGCTCGCGCCGGGCGCCAGCGTGCAGATCGGCTTCGAGGTGTGGGGCCGCCGGGGCGGCCCGATCTCCTGCATCCTGAACGGCCGCTCCTGCTGGGGATAAAACAGACAATTCGCTTCGCGGGCCGATTTTCGGCGCCGCGGTGAATGGACGGAAGGAAAAGAACGCCTCCTTCCGCTGACGGGTGAACCGCCTCCCCTTTCTGCGCGTCCAAGCGATCGTGGACCAGCAGGTAAAGGAGGGGCGGCTGTGAGCGAAGCCTTGATCGGGGCGGTCGCGACCATCGTCGCCGCGCTCATCCCGGTGCTGATGATGCGCCGGAAGCGCCAGGAGCCTCCGCCTCCCCCGCCCCAGCCGACGTCGCCCATCACCTTCACCCCCGCCCCGCCCCGGGCCGGGGCCGAACCCGCGCCCGCCGAGTCGCCGATCACCTACGTGCCGCCGCCCGCGCCGGCGCCGCCCGCCCGTCCCGCGCCCCCGAAGCGGGAGGCCGAGGGCGGCGACGCCCCGGCGCCGCTGCCGCTGCGGCCCATCGAGCCGCGCTACCAGGGCCTGGAGGGCGACATGCTCGACGCCCGCTTCCTCGCCGACTGGCAGATGAACCGCAAGCCCGGCGACCACCTGCACTACGAACCCGAGGAAGAGGCGTGACCCCGCACATCCCCGAGCGCTTCATGAGGCGGGTCCGGCGGCACCTGGTCGCCGCGTCCTGCTTCCCCGACCACCCGCTGCTGATGATGATCCAGGGGCCGCCCGGCGACGGGAAGTCCTACCAGCTCGCCCAGACCCTGCGGGAATGGCAGGTCGCGCTGTTCGTCGAGTCGGGCGCGCAATTGTCGGGCCGCATGGAGGCCGCTTCCCTGGACAAACTGCGCGGGCTGCTGGAGGCCGTCGAGCTGTACTGCGAGAAGAACCCCGGGGCGTGGCCGGCGATCGTGCTGGAGGACTTCGACCTCAGCCCGGCGGGCCAGCGCGACGACGTGCGCTACACCGTCAACTCCCAGCTGCTCACCGGCGCGCTGATGAACCTCGCCGAGGGCGTGCCGCTGCACGGGTCGGGACGGGTCCCGCAGCGGCGCATCCCGATCTTCATCACCGGCAACGACTTCTCGATCCTGCACGGGCCCCTCATGCGGCCGGGCCGGATGGACATCTTCACCTGGGAGCCGAACGCGGCCGAGCGGTTCGCCGTCATCGCCGCGCTCATCCGCCGGCACATCCCGCGCGCCGACGACGGCGCGATCCACAAGCTGCTGAAGGCCCATCCGCGCGCGCCCGTCGCGGCGTTCTCCGCCGCCGTCCGCGCCTGCCTGGCCGACCGCGCCCTGGAGTACGTCACCACGACCGGCTCGATGGACATCGAGCACCTGCGGCACCGCTTCGGCGACGTCGCCGCCCTCGACCTCGGGCTGGACGAGGTCGCCGCCGCCCTGGAGCAGTCCGCCGAGGGGCCCCGCAGCTTCCTGGGAGGCCGGCGATGAGCGACGACGACGACATGATCTCGGTCCGGCCCGAGGTGGTCACGCTCGTCCGGGCCATGGTCATCGGCGAGGTCGCGCGGCAGATCGTGGCCGCCTTCGACGTGGACGACACCGTGCTGGAGACCGTGCTGAAGGGCTTCCAGGGCCGCTACCTGGAGCAGGTCGAGCTGATCATCCACCGCGCGGACGGCGGCCGGCCGGCCTACCTGTCCGTCTCGGTCGACTGGGAGCGGCACCGCGTGATCATGGAGGACGACAGCAGCCGCAAGTCCTTCGAGGTGGACCCGAACCGGTCGCTGCTCGGCCAGGTCGCCCCCGCGCTGGACCTGATCATGGCCCGGGTGCTGGAGGCCAGGAAGAGGATCCGGCCGGTGCGCTGCCGGGCCGTCTACACCTACCGCTCGGGTCAGCGCGAGGCCGGCCGCGAGGCCCTCGGCACCGTCGCGCTGACGCCCGCCGACCGCGGCGATCTGGCCGAGGCCAAGAAGGGCGCCCGCATCGGCGGCCGCGACGGCGGCCTGGGCGAGGTCACGGTCGACTTCCGCTACGACTCCGGCGGCTGAGGGGCCGCCTGACCAGGGCGGATGCGGCGACCCGGCGGCAGGCCGGAAAGGGCCGCCCGGTAGGATCCGCTGAACGGCCGCACCACCCCGCGGCCGAGGCCGGACGGCGTCGTGCGCCCGCACCGCGTCCGGCCGTCCCGTCCCGTCCCGCCCGCCGCCGGCACCTCGCGGAGGGCCGCGCGGGTCACCGGCAGGTGTGCGTCATGTCACCGCTCTAACCCCTTATTTCGCGTTGACCGGTTTGATCGTCGGGTTCTAGGCTCCTGAGCGCATCAACCGGTAAAACGCTTTTAGATGGTTAGAGGGATCCGCCATGAACCAGCCCAGCTCCCCGTCCGGAGCCGCCACCCTCGACCGCCCCGTGCCTGACCAGCCCGTGCCTGACCAGCCCGTGCCTGACCAGCCCGTGCCTGACCAGCCCGTGCTCGGACAGGCCGTGCCCGGCCCGGCCCGCGTGTCCGCCCCGCCCCGGCCCGCCGCGCACGCCGTCCTGTTCACCACCCTCGGCACCCTCGGCGGCCTGCTGCTGCTCGCCGCCATCACCACCGTCACCGGCCTGCCGATGTTCGTGCTGCCGTTCGTCGCCAGCCTGGCGATCATCTCGGTGGCGCCCGCGGTGCCGTTCTCCCAGCCGCGCAGCGTGCTGCTCGGGCACCTCAGCGCGGCCCTGCCGGCGTTCGCGGTCGTCGCCGCGCTCGGCCCGTCGGTCTGGTCGGCGGTGCTGGCGGCGGGCCTGGCGACCGCGCCGATGATGCTGCTGCGCGCGCCGCACCCGCCCGCGAACGCGACCGCCGCGCTGATCGGCCTCACCGGCCCCGCGCCGCTGTTCCTCGCCGACGCGCTGCTGCCCGCCGTCCTGGTGGTGATCGCCGCCGGGCTGCTGATGGGGCGCGCCCTGCCGGGACGCAGCTACCCCGCCTACTGGCGCTGAGCCTCCGACGTGCCAAAGGTCGGCAAAGCTATGCCGACATGTCGGTCGGCGCTGTCTCGCCGCCACCGCGCACGGGTACCACCCGAGCGGCAACGGCGTGATCAAGCCGCCGGCCGGCTTCGGACCTCCTCCCACCGGAACGGCCACCGTGGGGTACCAGGAGGCATCCGTGAAGACCGTCCCGTCGCCACCCGCGCACCGGCACCGCGTCCGGCCCCGCACCGAACGCGCGGCGCGCCGCGCCGAACCGTCCGGGAAGCGGGGCAACCGGCGCCCCGCGCCGATCCGCCGGGCCGGCTTCTGGCTGACGGCCGTCGCCCTCGCCTACCTGGCGGCGCAGCTGCTCCTGCTGGTGCGGCGCGGCGGGGTGGCGTGGGACGAGGCGCTCTACCTCGGCCAGGTCGATCCGCGCGTGCCGGACGCGTTCTTCAGCGCGCCGCGCGCCCGCGGCATCACCTACCTGGTCGCGCCGGTGGTGCGGCTCACCGACTCGGTGACGGTGGTGCGGACCTTCCTAGCGGTGCTGTCCGCGGTCGCGCTGGCCGTGGCGTTCTGGCCGTGGCTGCGCCTGACCTCCCGTTCCGCCGTGACGCCCCTGGCGGCGCTGCTGTTCGGCGGCCTGTGGGTGGCCGGCTTCTACGGCTCGGCGGTCATGCCGAACTACTTCGAGGCCGTCGCCGCCGTCGCCACCGTCGGCTGGACGCTCCGCTACATCGCCGCCGGGCGGCGGCGCCGCCGGCGCCGCCCGATGGGCGCGCTCGCCGGAGTGGTGGCGGCCGCCGCGGTGCTGGCGCTGATGCGGCCGGGCGACGCGTTCTGGGTCGTGCTGCCGCTGCCGTTCGCGATCCTGGCCGTCCGCTCCTGGCGGCGGCCGCGCGTCGCCCTGCCGCTGCTCGCCGCGCTCGCGGCCGGGCTGGCGCTCGGCGGCGCCGCCTGGGTCGCCGAGGCGTTCACCCGCTACGGCGGGCCGGCGGCCCGGCTGCGGCGCGCCGCCGAGATCGAAGGCGGCTTCGGCTGGCACCCGCAAGGGGCCTGGCACGAGCTGCGGGCGCTCAACGGACCCCAGCTGTGCCGCCCCTGCCACGTGGGATGGCAGCACCCCGAGCAGTCCCTGTGGTGGCTGGTGCTGCCGCTCCTGCTGATCATCGGGCCGCTCCTGGCCCGGCGGGTCCGGGCCGGGCGGGGCGCCGCCCCGGCCCTGGTGGCCGCCGTCTGCGCCGTCTCGGCCGCCGCGCCCTACCTGCTCACCCTCGACTACGCCGCGCCCCGGTTCCTGCTGCCCGCCTACGCCCTGGCCGCCGTGCCGGCCGCCGAGGCGCTGGCCGGCCTGCCGCGGCTCGCCGGGCGCGCGCGGCTGCCGGTGGCGGCCATCCTGCTCATCGCGGTCGGCCTGCACCTGGCCGTCCAGCAGAAGCTCCTGTTCGACATGGGCCGCACCTACACCACCGCCCGCATGGGCTACGCGGCGGCCGCCGCGCAGCTGAAAGGCATGGGGATCAAACCACCGTGCCTGCTGAGCGGCTCGGCGGCGGTCCCGGTCGCCTACTACCTGCGGTGCCGGGTGGCGCAGACCGACGGCAACAACGCGTCCGTCACTCCCGACCAGTTGCTGGACACCGCCGGCCGCGTCCCGACCGGCATCCTGTCCGAGAGCGACCGCCCACCCCACTACGCCTGGAACTGGCAGCGCCACATCCTGCCCGCCTTCGGCCCCGGCTGGAACGTCTACACCCCGCCGGGGAGATGACGCGACCGGGAACGGCCAAGCGCCGGACGCGGGGTCCGCCTAAGTTGAAAGGCATGACGGACCCCGCGTCGTTCGACCCCCTGGACCCCGGCTTCCAGCAGGACCCCTACCCCTGGTACGCGGCGCTGCGGGAGAAGGCGCCCATCGTGCGGACGGCGGCGGGCCTGTGGTTCGTGACGTCCCGCGCCCTGGTCGCCGAGGCCCTCGCCCGCCCCGAGGTGTTCTCCAGCCGCTTCGGCACGCCGCGCAGCCCCGCGACGGGCGAGACCCTGGCCCGGATCGAGGAGATCCAGGCGCAGGGCTGGCCCGAGGTGCCGACCATGCTCACCGAGGACCCGCCCGTCCAGACCCGCTACCGGCGCCTGGTCGCCAAGGCGTTCACCCGCCGCAGCGTGCAGACCATGGAGCCCGACGTCCGCGCGATCGCCGCCGGGCTCGCGCGCGGCCTCCTCGCCCGGCGAAGCGCCGACTTCGTCGCCGACTTCGCCGTCCCGCTGCCGGTCCAGGTCATCGCCGCGATGCTCGGCGTGCCCGGCGACCGGCTGGACGACCTCAAGCGCTGGTCCGACGACCTCACCGTCACCATCGGCGCCGACACCCCCGACAAGCGGCGGATCGAGGCCGAGCGCGGCGCCCTGGAGTTCCAGCGCTACTTCGCCGGCCTGCTGGAGGAACGCCGCGCCGACCCGCGCGGGGACGTGGTGACCGGCCTGGTGCGGGCGCACCTCGGCGAGGACGAGACCCCGCTGACGACCGCCGAGAGCCTCAGCATCATCCAGCAGATCATGGTCGCCGGGAACGAGACCACCACCAAGCTGCTCACCGGCCTGGTCCACCTGCTGGCGACCGACCCCGGCCTGTGGGAGTCGCTGCGCGCCGACCCCGGCCGCGCCGCCGCCCTCACCGAGGAGGGGCTGCGCTTCCTCACCCCCGTCCAGGGCATGTTCCGGCTGGTCACCGAGCCCACCTCGCTCGGCGGCGCGGACCTGCCCGCCGGCGCCATGGTGGTGCTGTCCTACGCCGCCGCCAACCGGGACGAAGAGCACTTCGACGACCCCGGCGCGTTCCGGCCGGACCGGCCCCGCGCCCGCGAGCACCTGGCGTTCGGCTGGGGCGTCCACCACTGCCTGGGCGCGCCGCTCGCCCGGCTGGAGACCACCGTGGCGCTGCAGGAACTCGCCCGCGCCGCCACCACGATCGAGCTCGCCGACCCGGGCGGCCTGGAGTACGAGCCGAGCTTCCTGCTGCGCGGCCTGCGCGGCCTCCCGCTCACTCTGGCCTAGCCGCCCGCGCCGCCGCGTCCAGCCGCTCGGTCACCCGGCCGAGCGTGGCGTGCAGGTCCGCGAGCTCACGCAGGTCCAGGCCGGTGGACGCAAGGATCCGGCGCGGCACCTCGGCGGCCCGCGACCGCAGCGCGGCGCCCTGCCCGGTGAGGTGCACCGACACCGACCGCTCGTCGGCGCGGCTGCGCACCCGCTCCACCATCCCGGCCGCCTCCAGCCGCTTCAGCAGCGGCGACAGCGTCCCCGAGTCCAGCCGCAGCCGCTCGCCGAGCCGCTTGACGGTCGGGCCGTCCTCCTCCCAGAGCGCCAGCATGACCAGGTACTGCGGGTAGGTCAGCCCGAGGTCGCGCAGCTCGGTCCGGTAGAGCGCGTCGAACGCCCGCGACGCCCGGTGCACCGCGAAGCACACCTGCGCATCCAGGGCCAGCATGTCCACCGTCATGCCCCGATTCTACGGACGGGCGGCCGGTGATCCCGTGCGTGCCGCCCGGCCGGGACGCACGGAGCCGAAAGGGTGCGCAGGCGGTCTGTTCTTTGACACGATCCGAGCTGTGCCGGGCGTGCGGAGGCCCGCCGGCGCCTCCGGTTCCTCCTCGACGATGGGCGGCCGAATGGACCCTTTGCTCCCCGGAGACCCGCGGCGGATCGGCGACTACCGGCTGGAGGGGCGTCTCGGCGCGGGCGGCATGGGCCAGGTGTACCTGGGCCTGTCACCCGGCGGCCGCAGGGTCGCGGTGAAGGTCATCCGGCCCGACCACGCCGGCACCCCGCACTTCCGCGAGCGGTTCGCCCGGGAGATCGAGGCCGCCCGGCGGGTCCACGGCTTCTACACCGCCGAGGTCGTCGACGCCGACCCCGCCGGGGAGCCGCCGTGGATGGCCACCGCCTACATCCCCGGCCGGTCCCTCGACCGGGCGGTGCGCGACGACGGCGCCATGTCCGCCGAGCGGGTGCGCGCCCTGGGCGCGGCCCTGGCCGAGGGGCTGGCCGCGATCCACCGGAGCGGGATCGTCCACCGCGACCTCAAGCCCGCCAACATCGTCCTCGCCGAGACCGGCGAGCCCCGCATCATCGACTTCGGCATCGCCCGGGCGCGGGACGCCGGGACCTTCACCGCACACGGCGCCGTACTGGGCAGCTGGGCCTACATGTCGCCCGAGCACGTGGGCGAGGGGGAGATCACCGAGGCGTCCGACATCTTCTCGCTGGGCTCGGTGCTGGTCTTCGCCGCCACGGGCCGGTCCCCGTTCGACGCCCCGGCCGTCCCGCTGATCACCCGCCGGATCCTGGCGGCCGACCCCGACCTGGACGCGGTGCCCGGGCCGCTGCGGGAAGTGATCGCGGAGTGCCTGGCCGCGCACCCGGGCGACCGGCCCACCGCACAGCGGCTCCTGACCCGCCTCACCGGGCTGGAGGCCGCCACCCGGCCCGATCCGCCCGAGGCGCCCGGGGGATGGGCGCCGCCCCCTCAGCCCCGGACCGTCACCGGCCCCGATCGACCCACACGGCCGAGCCCGGCGAGACGCCTGACACGAGCCGTCCTGCAGAGCCGCACGGGCAGGTGGTCGATCGCCGTCGTACTCGTCGCGACGCTGGCCGCCGCCGTGATACCCACCGTGTGGGAGAGACCGCTGCACACGATAGACCTCGACGATGGTGCCGGCCCGATGCAGTTCGGCCCCGACGGCAGGCTGCACATCATCGACGGCAGGCAGATCGTCATATGGAACCCGCGGACGAAAAAGCGGTCCACCGTCAAGCTCCCCGCCGGGATCTGGGCGAACCGGCTCGCCGTCAGCAGGGACGACAAGGCGATAGCCGCCGCCATCACCGCCGGCATCTACCTGTGGAGGCGTCAGAAACCAGGAGAGGCGTTCCGCCCCACCGTCCTGCAGCGGCCCATCGAGCGCTCACCGACCCTGCCCACGCTCAGGGAGCGCACTCCCGTCCACACCGTGGTCTTCACCCCGGACGGCAAGACCATGGCCTCCGACTGGGGCAAGGACATCAGGCTCTGGGACGTGGCCACCGGACACGTGAGGACCACCCTGAAAAGCCACAAGTCCACCGTGATGTCACTGTCCTACAGCGGCGACGGCAAGATCCTGGCCAGCGCGGACGCCGAGGGGGCCGTGCTGCTGTGGGATCCGGCCACCGGACGCTCCACCGCCCTGGTCCGCCGAGCGCCGGAGGCCCGCGTGGCGCTCAGTCCCGACGGGAGGACGCTCGCGATCAGCGACCGGGACACCGTCGCATGGTGGGACGTCGCGACCAGGCGCAGCAGGTACACCCTCAGCCGCCGCGGCTACCCGGCGGACATGGCGTTCAGCCCCGACAGCAGGGTCGTCGCCTTCGCCCGGGGAACGGACCTTCCCAAACAGAACGGCTCCCTGGAAGTGTGGGACACCCGCAAGAACGCCAACCTGCGCAAGACCACGTCAGACGTCCGGCAGGATTGGTCGGTGGCGATCAGCGCGGACGGAAGGTATCTGGCCGCCGGCATCGGCGGGAAGGTCAAGATCTGGAAGATGCCGAAGCCCGACGACGACCACCGCTGACCTGACGGCCCTGGATCCGAAAGGTCCGGAGCGACCTCAGCCACGCGCGCGGGGGTGTGGGGGCGGAGCCCCCACACCGGGGGGCTCGGGGGGTCGTCCCCCCGGAAAGCACTGCGGGCCACCGGGGAAGCCGCCCGAAGGGCGACGACCACGATGGCCCAACTCGCGTGGACGATACTGGGATTGAACCAGTGACCTCTTCCGTGTCAGGGAAGCGCTCTCCCGCTGAGCTAATCGTCCGTGCAAGCCCACTGCCAGGCAGTAGGCCTTGAGGTGGAGACGGGATTTGAACCCGTGTACACGGCTTTGCAGGCCGTTGCCTCGCCTCTCGGCCACTCCACCAAAGCGAGACCTTGCTCGGTAGCCTGCTAGGCCCCTCAGAGCGGAAGACGGGATTTGAACCCGCGACCCTCACCTTGGCAAGGTGATGCTCTACCCCTGAGCCACTTCCGCGTGTGCTGCCCGGTCCCGTTTCCCCTTGTGGGGGGCGGTCCCTTGCGGCGA
This sequence comes from Actinomadura macrotermitis, assembly GCF_009604375.1. GTDB lineage: Bacteria > Actinomycetota > Actinomycetes > Streptosporangiales > Streptosporangiaceae > Spirillospora > Spirillospora macrotermitis. Next base: position 44,116 of record NZ_WEGH01000006.1, on the reverse strand, counting down.
CATGGAGAACATTAGCGCGTTCTCCGGAGAACCCCAAACCGGTTTCGCGGGGCGCCCGGCACAGGCGGGTAGATCTTTCGACGGGTGCCGAAGCGTTCCCGGCCTACAGTCGTGGCATGTCCGACTCCTACGGTTCCGACTTCGCACCCGTCGCCGCGCTGCTCGCCGACCGGGCACGGGCGGCGATGCTGAACGTCCTGCTGGACGGCCGTCCGCTCGCGGCGGGGGAGCTGGCGCGGGCGGCGGGCGTCAGCGCGCAGACCGCGAGCGCCCATCTGGCCAAGCTGCTGGACGGCGGCATGGTCACCGTCGTGAAGCAGGGCCGGCACCGCTACTACCGGCTCACGGGCCCCGAGATCGCGCAGGTGGTGGAGGCGCTCAGCCGGCTCAGCGGGCCGGTGCGGGTGCGCAGTCTGCGCCAGTCGCGCGACGCGCGCCGCCTGCACGAGGCGCGCACCTGCTACGACCATCTGGCGGGCGAGGCGGGCGTCGCGCTGTTCGCGGCGCTGCTGGACGGCGGTCTCATCGAGCAGGACGGCGACGAGTCCTACGCGGTCACCGACAAGGGCGAGGAGCGTTTCGCCGGCATCGGCCTGGACGTCGCGCAGCTGCGCCGGTCCCGCCGCCGTTTCGCCTGGCGGTGCCTGGACTGGACGGAGCGGCGCCCGCATCTGAACGGCGTGCTCGGTGCCGCCCTCACCGACCGCATGATCGAGCTCGACTGGTTCGAGCGGGGCGCCGCGCGCCGCGCCCTGGCGGTCACCGCGGCGGGCCGCGGCGGCCTCGCCGACGCCTTCGGCTGCGTGCTCCCTTAGGCAGGGCACACTGGTCCGCATGAACGATGCGTTCGCGCACGTCGGCGGGCTGCTGGCGACCGGCCTGGCCGACGTGACCTCCGATCCGGCCGCGCTGGACTCGCGCGGCTGGTGGGCCGTCGTGGTCACCTACGAGGGCAAGGTCACGTGCGCCCGCTTCGACGACGTCCGCCCGGCGCCGCATCCGGACGGCCCCTGGCGGGCGCCGGGGGAGTGGACCACGTCCCTGGACGAGGACGCCTACGTGCGGGGCGTCGAGCGGATCCGCGCCGCGATCGCCGAGGGGGTCGTCTACCAGGCCAACCTGTGCCGCGTCCTGTCGGCGCCGCTGGACCCGCGCGCCGACATCGCCGGCCTCGGCCGGCGCCTCGCCCGCGGCAACCCCGCCCCGCACGCGATGACGCTCCGCCTGCCGGGCCTGCACCTCGCCTCGGCCTCGCCCGAGCTGTACCTGGCGCGCGACGGCGAGGTGGTGGTGTCGCGGCCCATCAAGGGCACCGGCCGCACCGCCGCGGACCTGCTGCCGAAGGACCACGCGGAGAACGTGATGATCGTCGACCTGGTCCGCAACGACCTCGGCCGGGTGGCGGTGCCCGGCTCGGTCGTCGTGCCGGGCCTCTGCGAGGTCGAGGAGCACCCGGGGCTGGTGCATCTGGTCTCGACGGTCCGGGCCCGGCTCGAGCCGTCCGCCGGGTGGCCCGAACTGCTCGCGGCGACCTTCCCGCCGGGCTCGGTCACCGGCGCGCCGAAGTCCAGCGCGCTGACCTTGCTCGATGGGCTCGAACCGGTGCCCCGGGGGCCGTACTGTGGGGCCATCGGCTGGGTGGACGCGGACTCCCGGCGCGCCGCCCTCGCGGTCGGCATCCGGACCTTCTGGGCGGAGGACGGGCTGCTGCGCTTCGGCACCGGCGCCGGCATCACCTGGGGGTCCGACCCACGCGGCGAATGGCGCGAGACCGAGCTGAAGGCGGCTCGGCTACTGGAGGTGGCATCCCGTGACGGCGGAGCAGGGCAAGATCTGGCTGAACGGTGACCTGGTGGATCCGGCCGAGGCGAAGGTCTCGGTCCTGGACCACGGCATGCTGGTCGGCGACGGCGTCTTCGAGACGGTGAAGGCCCAGCACGGCGAGCCGTTCGCGCTCACCCGGCATCTGCGGCGCCTCGCCCGCTCGGCGGCCGGGCTCGGCCTGCCCGAGCCCGACCAGGACGCGATCGCCCAGGGCGTCCTGGAGGTGCTGGCGGCCGGCCCGAAGCACCCGCTGGCGCGGGTGCGCATCACCTACACGAGCGGCCCCGGCCCGCTCGGCTCGGACCGCGGCGACGAGGGCACCACGATCTCGGTCGTCGCGGGCGAGCAGAAGCCGTTCCCGGCGACGGCGAACGTCACGGTGGTGCCGTGGCCGCGCAACGAGCGCGGCGCACTCGCCGGCCTGAAGACCACGTCCTACGCCGACGCCGCGATGGCGCTGGCGTACGCCAAGCAGCGCGGCGGCGGCGAGGCGATCTTCGGCAACCTCGCCGGGAACCTGTGCGAGGGCACCGGCAGCAACATCTTCGTGGTGCTGGGCGGGCGGCTGCTGACCCCGCCGCTGTCGGCGGGCTGCCTGGCCGGCGTCACCCGGGCGCTGGTGCTGGAGTGGTTCGGCGCCGAGGAGGAGGACGTCCCCCTGGCGGACCTGTACCGCGCCGAGGAGGCGTTCCTGGTCTCCACCACCCGCGACGTCCAGCCGATCGCCAAGGTCGACGACACCGAGCTGCCCGCCGCGCCCGGCCCGATCACGGCCAAGGCGATGGAGGCGTTCGCGACGCACGCGGCGGAGCGCCTGGACCCCTGACCCGCGCGGACCCGGTTGGGGTCTTTACGTGATCGCCGTCCTGGGTCACGTTGGCGGTGACGCGTAGGGAGGTCACCGTGGACCATTCCGGACGGCGCACCATCGCGGCGGCGGCCGCGCTCGCCCTGGCGGGCACGGCCCTCGCCGGCTGCTCGGGCGGCGGCTCGCCGGGCGACCCGGACCGGGGCGCCAAGGCGAGGAACTACACCCTGACGATCGCCCGCAACGCCATCGAGGGCGGCAAGAACACCGGCGAGGCCGAGTGGATCACCGAGACGGTGATCCCGCGGTTCGTCGCCGCGCAGAAGGCCAAGGGGATCACCGCGAAGGTGGTCTTCCAGGGGTCGGGCGTCGACGACGAGCCGTACAAGACCAAGCTCTCGCTCGACCTGAAGTCCCGCTCCGGCGCCGACATCATGGACATCGACGGCATCTGGGTCGGTGAGTTCGCGCAGGCGGGCTATCTGCGCCCGCTCGCGGACGTCGCCGGGCCGCGCGCCGACGCCTGGGACGGCTGGGCGCAGATCCCCAAGGCCGTGCAGGGCCTGGCGACGTTCCAGGGCAAGCGCTACGGCATCCCGGCGGGCACCGACGGCCGCGTCCTCTACTACAACAAGAGGCTGTTCGCGCGGGCCGGGCTGCCCGCGAACTGGCAGCCGAACAGCTGGGACGACCTGCGCACCGCCGGGCGCGCGCTGAAGAAGGTCCCCGGCGTCACCCCGATCCAGCTCGACGCGGGCACCGCGATGGGCGAGGCGACCAGCATGCAGGGCGTGCTGCCGCTGCTGGCCGGGGCGGGCGCGGAGATCTACGCGAACGGCAAGTGGACGGGCGGCGGCGCGGCGTTCAAGCAGGTCCTGGCGCTGTACTCGGCGATCTACCGGGAGGGTCTCGGCGATCCCCGGCTCCAGCAGGAGGCCAAGGGCCGCGACAAGTCGTTCGCCGAGTTCGCCGCCGGGAAGATCGGCATCCTGGCCGAGGGCGACTACTTCTGGCGCGACGTCATCAACCCGAAGACCGGCGTCGCCAAGATGCCGTCCCGCGACCAGGACGTCGGGTATGCACTGATCCCCGCCATCGCGCCGGGCAAGGGCATCCGGGGCCAGTCGCACGTCAGCATGTCGGGCGGCGCGGTCACCGTCCTCAATCCCAGCACCAAGCACCCGCAGCAGGCGTTCGAGCTGCTGGCGTTCATGAACTCGCCGGAGATGCACAAGGCCCGCACCGCCGGCACCCCCGAGATCACCTCCCGCGACGACGTCAACCGCGAGATCCTCAAGGGCGACCCGCTGCTGTCGTTCATCGCCGGCAAGGTGCTGCCGCTGACCGCCTACCGGCCCGGCATCGCGCTGTACCCGCAGGTGTCGGCCGCGCTGCAGGAGGCCACCGCCGCCGTCGTGTCCGGTAAATCCCCCGACGAGGCCGCCGCGCAGTACACGAAGAAGCTGGAGGGGATCGTCGGTGGCGCCGGCAACGTCGCCACCGGCTGAGACGGGTTCCGCGGTGCTCGGACGGCGCGGGGCGGCGGCGTTCGTCGCCCCCGCGCTCGTCCTCATCGCCGTCTTCCTGGTCTTCCCGGCCCTCTGGACGCTCTACCTCGGCGTCACCGACTACCGCCTCACCGGCGTCGCGGCGGCGCGGCCCCGGTTCGTCGGCGCCGAGAACTACACCGGCGTGCTCGGCGACGGGGAGTTCCACCACTCGCTGTGGCTGACGCTGCAGTTCGTCGGCGGCTCGGCCATCGCGGGCCAGACCGTCCTCGGCTTCGCCCTCGCCTGGGTGCTGCGCGACCGCGCCGGCCCGGTGAAACGGCTGGTGGAGGGACTGGTGCTGCTCGCCTGGATCCTGCCGGGCTCGGTGATCGCGTTCCTGTGGATCGCGCTGCTGGACCGCGACGCCGGGACGCTGAACGCGCTGCTCGGCACCCCCGGCACCGCCTGGCTGCTGGACCATCCGCTCGCCTGCGTCATCGTGTTCAACGTCTGGCGCGGCACCGCGTTCTCGATGATGCTCTACGGCGCGGCGCTCGGGAACGTGCCGCCCTCGCACCTGGAGACCGCGCGCCTGGCGGGCGCCACCACCTGGCAGACGCTGCGCGACGCGGTGTTCCCGCGCATCCGCGGCCACGTGCTGACGAGCCTGCTGCTGGTCAGCCTGTGGACGTTCAACGACTTCACCCCGTTCCTCATCACCGCGGGCGGCCCCGACCACCGCTCGGAGATCCTGGCCGTCTACGTCTACCGGACCGCGCTCGGCGACGGCCGGCTCGGCTTCGGCGCCGCGATCTCCCTGGTGATGATCCTGGTCAACCTGGTGATCGCGCTCGGCTACCTGCGGGCGCTGCGCGAGAGGCGCCCCGCGTGACGCCCCGCGACCTCCTGCGCCGCGTCGCGTTCGCCGCGTTCGTCGCGCTCGTGCTGGCCTTCTTCGCGCTGCCCCTGCTCTGGCTGGCGTCCGCGCCGTTCGACGCCAGCCCCTCGATCACCGCGTCCGTGCCCGACTTCACCTTCCGTAACTTCCGGGCGCTGCTCGACAATCCCTACGCCGTGGCGTCGCTGCGCAACTCGGTCCTGCTGGCCGCCGGCACCGCGCTGCTCGTCGTCGCCCTCGCCGCGCCCGCCGCCTACGCGCTCAGCCGGGTCCGGGTGCCCGGCCGCGACGCGCTGCTGTACCTGCTGCTCCTGCTGTCGTCGATCATCACCGGCACCGCCGCGATGGTGCCGATCTTCCTGCTCGCCTTCGAGCTGCACCTGATCGACTCGCGGCTCGGCGTGATCCTGGTGCTGACCGGCGGCCTGCTGCCCACCGCGATCTTCATCCTCAAGGACTTCACCGACGCCACCCCGGTCTCCTGTGAGGAGGCCGCCCGGGTCTTCGGCGCCTCGCCGCTGCAGACGCTGCGGCACGTCGTGGTCCCGGTGGTGCGGCCCGGCCTCGCCACCGTCGGGGTCTGGACGGTCGCGCAGGTGTGGGGCGACTTCCTGATGCCGTTCCTGCTGCTGCGCGACCCCGCCAAGGCCCCCGCCTCAGTGATCATGTTCACCTTCTACACCGAGGGCGGCCAGCCCGACCTGCCCCTCATCGCCACCTTCTCGCTGCTGTACTCCCTGCCGGTCGTGGCGATGTACCTGCTGGTGAGCCGCCGGTACGGGTTCCGCTTCCACGGAGGGACCAAACGCTGATGGCGGACCTCGCCCTGACCGGGATCACCAAGGACTATCCGGGCGGCGTCCGCGCCTTGGCCGCGCTGGACCTGGCCGTCGCCGACGGGGAGTTCTTCGCGCTGCTCGGCCCGTCCGGCTGCGGCAAGACCACGCTGCTGCGCACCGTCGCCGGGCTGGAGACCGCGTCGGCCGGGACGGTCCGCATCGGCGGCGCCGACGTGACACGGCTGCCGCCGGGCCGCCGCGACGTCGGCATGGTCTTCCAGGACTACGCCCTGTTCCCGCACATGACCGTCGCCGACAACATCGCCTACCCGCTGCGGGTCCGCCGGGCCGGCCGCGAGGAGCGGCACCGGGCGGCCGAGGACGTCGCCGGGTCCCTCGGCCTGGAAACGCTCCTGGCCCGCCGCCCCGGCGAGCTGTCGGGCGGGCAGCAGCAGCGCGTCGCCCTCGCCCGCGCCATGGCCGCCCGCCCGAAGGTCTTCCTGCTGGACGAGCCGCTGTCCAACCTCGACGCCCGCCTGCGCCTGGAGGCGCGCACGTTCCTGAAGCGGCTGCAGAACGAGCTGGCCGTGACCACCGTCTTCGTCACCCACGACCAGGCCGAGGCCCTCGCCATGGCCGACCGGATGGCGGTGATGGAGGCGGGCCGGATCCGCCAGGTCGGCACCCCGGCGGAGGTGTTCCGGCGCCCGGCGAACCTGTTCGTCGCCTCGTTCATCGGCTCGACCCCGATGAACCTGCTGCCCGGCCGGGTAGAAGGGGAGCAGATCACGGTGGCCGGGGCCGTCCTGCCGTTGCCGGTGAGCGCGCGCGGGCTGGTCGCGGCGGGCGAGGAGGTGGTGTTCGGGGTGCGGCCGGAGTATCTGGAGTACAGCGGGAAGGCGGCGGACGGCGCGTTCGCCGGGCGGGTGGCCGTCGTGGAGAACCTGGGCGGCTCGTCCCTGGTCACGCTCGACGCGGCGGGGCAGGCGGTGCACGCCCTGGTGGGGGAGGGCCGCGAACCTGAGCCGGGCGCGCGGGGCTGGGCGGTGCCCCGCCCCGACCGCGCCCTGCTCTACCGGGACGGCGAACTGGTGGTGGACCGGTGACCACGACCGTGCACCGGGGCCGCTGGACGCTGGAGGACCGGCTGGAGGCCCACCTGCGCGAGCTGCCCGTCGAGGTGCCGCCGGGCACGGCCGCGCTCACCGTCCGCCTCTCCCACGAGGGCGGCGTCATCGACCTCGGCTGCGGCGGCCCGGCGGGTTTCCGCGGCTGGTCGGGCGGCGCGCGCGACGAGTACACGGTCAGCGCGGACTGGGCGACGCCCGGCTACCTGCCCGGCGAACTGGAACCGGGCGTCTGGCACGTGTGGCTCGGCCTGCACCGCGTCCCGCCGGACGGCGTCCCCTACGAGGTCACCGTCACCACCACGACCTCGGCGCCCGCACCGCCGCAGCCGCCCGCCCTGCCCCCGGTGCCCGAGCGCGCGCCGCGCCGCGAGCTGCCCGCGCCCGCCGGGATGCGCTGGCTCGCCGGCGACCTGCACGCCCACACCGTGCACAGCGACGGCACCCTCACCGTCCCCGAGCTGGCCTGCCTCGCCGCCGGCCGCGGCCTGGACTACCTCGCCGTCACCGACCACAACACCGTCAGCCACCACGCCGAGCTGCCCGCCGCCGCCTCGCATGCCGGGATCGTCCTGGTGCCGGGGCAGGAGGTCACCACCGACCTCGGGCACGCCAACGCGTTCGGCGACATCGGCTGGATCGACTTCCGCCGCCCCACCGCCGAATGGGACGTCGGCGACGGCGTCCTGTCGATCAACCACCCGCTCAGCGGCGACTGCGCGTGGCGGCGGCCGCTGCCGAACGGCGCGCCCCGCCCCCGGCACGCCGAGATCTGGCACTCGTCCTGGTGGGACCGCACCTGGGGCGCGCCGCTGGCGTGGGCGCGGCTCTGGCACGACGGCGTCGTCCCGCTCGGCGGCAGCGACTTCCACGACCCCGCCCAGCACAAGCTGATCGGCGAGCCCACCACCTGGGTGCTGGCCGAGGGCGACGACGTCGTCGGCGCGCTCGCCGCCGGCCGCACCGCCGTCTCGGCCGGCCGCGACGCGCCCGTGCTGCTGCGCGTGCAGGACGAGCTGATCGCGATCGACGCCGACGGCACCGTCCTGGTCGATCCCGACGGCCGCCGCCGGGCGGTGCGCGGCGATCTGGTCCGGTTCCCCGCCCGCCGGGACGGCATGCACCACCTGGAGAGCAGCGCCAACGAGGTGATCTCGCTATGCGGATGACGGGCGGCGACCCGATCGTGGTCGTCCCGCACACCCACTGGGACCGCGAGTGGTACCTGCCGTTCCAGCGGTTCCGGCTCCGCCTCGTCGCGCTCCTCGACGACGTCCTGGAGCACATGGAGCGCGACCCGCGCTGGCACTTCACCCTCGACGGGCAGATGGCCGCCGTCGACGACTACCTGGAGGTGCGGCCCGAGCGGCGCGAGCGCGTCGCCGCCCTGGTCCGGGCCGGGCGCCTCGCCGTCGGGCCCTGGCAGATCCTGCACGACGAGTTCCTGTGCTCCGGCGAGACGATCGTGCGGAACCTGGAACTCGGCCTGCGCCGGGCCGAGGAGCTCGGCGCCGCCATGCCCGTCGGCTATCTGCCCGACCAGTTCGGGCACTGCGCGCAGATGCCGCAGATCCTGCGCGGCGCCGGGATCGGGCACGCGTGCGTGTGGCGGGGCGTGCCCGCGAAGGTCGACGCGCACGCGTTCGCCTGGCGCGCCCCCGACGGCACCGCGATCCGCACCGAGTACCTGCCCGAAGGCGGCTACGGCAACGCCGCCTCGATGTTCGAAAGCGCCGATCTGCTGCCGGCCCGCGCCGCCGGGTTCGCCGAGCGGATGCGGGCCTGGCGGCCCGGCGGCGGCCCGCTGCTGGCGATGTACGGCGCCGACCACACCGCGCCCGCCGCCGACCTGCCCGACCGGCTCGCCGCCGCCGGGCGCCCCATGCGGCTGGACACCCTCGCGGGCTACTTCGCCGCCGAGGACCCCTCGGTGGAGGGCCTGCCGGTCGTCGACGGGGAGCTGCGCTCGCACGCCCGCGCCAACATCCTGCCCGGGGTGCTGTCGGCGCGCGTCCCGCTGAAGCAGGCGATGGGCCGCGCGGAACGGATCGTCCAGCGCTACGCCGAACCGCTCGCCGCGCTCTGGCACACCGGCCCCGCGCAGCGCTTCCTGGACATGGCGTGGCGGCGGCTGATCGAGGTGAGCTGCCACGACTCGGTCACCGGCTGCGGCAGCGACGAGACCGCCGAGCAGGTCGCCGCCCGCATGGCCGAGGCCGAGCAGCTCGGCCGCGCCGTCTGCGACCTGGTCACCGCCGACCTCGCCGCCGGGCTGCCCACCGGGGCGCACCTGGTGTTCAACCCGGGCCCGGCGCGCCGCACCGGCCTGGTGGTGCTGGACGTCCCGGCCGCCGAGGGGGCGCCGGTCGCGCTGCGCGACGGCGACGGCCGCCTCTACCCCGCGCAGACCCTGCAGACCGCGCCGACCGTGCTGGACGACGCCGTCCACCCGGCCGCGGCGCTGCCGACCGTCCTGGAGCGGATCTACGGGCGAGTGCTGTTCGGGCAGGAGGTCGACGGCTGGGAGGTCGGGGACCGCACCCTCACCTTCCACGTGACCCACCGGGCCGAGGGGACGTTCGACATCGGCGAGGTCCGCGACGCGCTGCGCGGCGCGGACGGGGAGTGGCGCGTGCGCATCCTGGCCGCGCCCCGCCGCACGGTCGCCGCGATGGTGGACGTCCCCGCGCTCGGCATGACCGCCGTCCGCCCCGAACCGGCGGACGAACCGGTCACCGCGCCCGCCCGCGCCGAGGAGCACGTCCTCGACAACGGCCTGCTGCGCGCCGAGGTCGCCCCCGCCGGCACCCTCACCCTGCACACCCCCGACGGCACCGTGATCGAGGGCATCGGCCGCCTGGTCGACGGCGGCGACCTCGGCGACAGCTACAACCACGCCCCGCCCGCACACGACACCGTGGTCGACCGGCCGCTCAGCGTGCGCGTCGTGCCGGTGTGGCCGGGCCCGCTCGTCGCCGCGCTCGACATCGTCCGCGTCTACCGCTGGCCCGCCGCCGGGGACTTCACCGCGGACGCCCGCACCGACACGACCGAGGAGGTCGTCGTCACCACCCGCGCCGAACTGCGCACGGGCGAGCCGTTCCTGCGCCTCGGCGTCACCTTCGACAACCGCTGCGCCGACCACCGCGTCCGGCTGCACCTGCCGCTGCCGCGCGAAGCCCCCGTCTCCTTCGCCGAAGGCCAGTTCGCGATCGTGGAGCGCGGTCCCGAACCCGAGGGCGGCTGGGGCGAGCGCCCGCTGCCGACCTACCCCGCCTACGGCTTCGCGGCGGCGGGCGGCGTCGCGGCGCTGCTGGAGCACCCCGCCGAGTACGAGGTGGTGGACGGCGAGCTGGCGATCACGCTGCTGCGCTCGTTCGGGCACCTCAGCCGCGACCGCAACGCCTACCGCGACCAGCCCGCCGGGCCGCAGCTGGCGACGCCGCGCGGGCAGTGCCGGGGCGAGCAGGCCTTCGGCCTCGCCGTGCTGCCCTACACCGGCGACCGGCCCGGGCCGGAGGTCCTCGCCGCCGCCGAGGCCTACCGGCACGACCTGCTCACCGCCGCCGGCTACGGCCCGCCCGGCCGCGCCCTGCGCCCCGGCGGCACCGGCCTGGAGATCACCGGGGCGGGCGTGGTGCTGACGTCACTGCGCGCTCGCGACGACGGCTGGACCGAGGTCCGTGTCGTCGCCGAACAGGACACTCCCGCCGTCGCCGAGATCCGTGCCGTCGCCGAGGCGGCCCGCGCCGACCTGCGCGGCCGCCCCGGCGAGACCCTCCCGGCGCGGGGCGGCGTGCTGCGGCTGCCGCTGCGCCCCTGGGAGATCGCGACCGTCCGGCTGCGCCGCCTCTAGACCTCCGACGCCGCCATCGCCGCGCCGACGATCCCGGCGTGGTTGACCAGCGCCGCGGGCACGATCGGCGCCCGCACCCCCTCGATCAGCGGGATGAACCGGTCGGCCTTCTTGCTCACCCCGCCGCCCACGATGATCAGCGCCGGTGAGATCAGCATCTCCAGGTGCCGCATGTACTCGCTCAGCCGCTCGGCCCACTTGTCCCAGCTGAGATCGTGGTCCTCGCGGACCTTGGCCGACGCGCGCAGCTCGGCGTCCTTGCCGTGCAGCTGCAGATGCCCGAACTCGGTGTTGGGCACCAGCACCCCCTGGCTGAACAGCGCGCTGCCGATCCCGGTACCGAGCGTGAGCACCACCACGGTCCCGTTCTGGCCCTTGCCCGCGCCGAACCGCATCTCGGCCACCCCGGCCGCGTCGGCGTCGTTCAGCACCGTCACCGGCCGGCCGGTCGCCTTGGCGAACAGCGCCGCCGCGTCGGTGCCGATCCAGGACTTGTCCACGTTGGCGGCGCTGTGCGTCACCCCGCCGATCACCACGCCCGGATAGGTCACGCCGACGGGCCCGTCCCCGCCGAAGTGCGCCGTGATCCGCGCCAGCACGTCCGCGACCGCGTCCGGCCTGGCCGGCTGCGGCGTCTCGATGCGCAGCCGCTCCTCGGTGAACTCGCCCGTGGTCAGATCGACCGGGGCGCCCTTGATCCCCGATCCGCCGATGTCGATGCCCAGCATCCGCATGCTCATGGCCTACCCGTGCCCGATTCGTTCCTATCTAAAGAAGCGGCGCGGGCCTTATGGGGAACGCCCGCCGCGGTCACACTGGAAGCCGTGAGCGACTACGACGTACTCGTGCTCGGGTCCGGCCCCGGCGGGCAGCGCGCGGCGATCGCCGCGGCCAAGCTCGGCCGGCGGGTGGCCATCGTGGACCGGCGGGCCATGCTCGGCGGCGTCTGCATCAACACCGGGACGATCCCGTCCAAGACGCTGCGCGAGGCCGTGCTCTATCTCACCGGCCTGAACCAGCGCGAGCTGTACGGGCAGAGCTACCGGGTCAAGGAGGAGATCACCGTCGCCGATCTCGGCCTGCGCACCCAGCACGTGATCGGCCGGGAGGTCGACGTCGTCCGCAACCAGCTCGCCCGCAACCACGTCACCGTGCTGCCCGGGCACGGGCGGTTCCTGGAGCCGGCCGTGATCGGGGTGGACAACGGCGACGGCCGGGAGCTGAAGGTCACCGCCGACAAGATCGTCATCGCCACCGGGACCCGGCCCGCGCGCCCGGGCACCGTGGAGTTCGACGACAGCACCGTCATCGACTCCGACGGCATCGTGCACCTGGAGCGCATCCCCGAGACCATGGTCGTCGTCGGCGCCGGGGTGATCGGCATCGAGTACGCCTCGATGTTCGCCGCGCTCGGCACCAAGGTCACCGTGATCGAGCGGCGCGAGCGGATGCTGGAGTTCGCCGACCTGGAGATCGTCGAGGCGCTCAAGTACCACCTGCGCGACCTGGCCGTCACCTTCCGGTTCCGCGAGACCGTCGCCGCGGTGGAGCGGCACGGCGGCGGCGCGGTGACCGTCCTGGAGAGCGGCAAGCGCATCCCCGCCGACACCGTCATGTACTCGGCCGGGCGGCAGGGCATGACCGACGCGCTCGGCCTGGAGGCGGCCGGGCTCACCGCCGACCACCGCGGCCGGATCAAGGTCGACGCCTCCTACCGCACCGGCGCCGGGCACGTCTACGCCGTCGGCGACGTGATCGGGTTCCCGTCCCTGGCCGCCACCTCGATGGAACAGGGCCGGCTCGCCGCACACCACGCGTGCGGCGAGCCGGTCGCCGAGATCCACGAACTGCAGCCGATCGGGATCTACACCATCCCCGAGATCAGCTTCGTCGGGCGCACCGAGGACGCGCTGACCGAGGCCAAGGTCCCCTTCGAGGTCGGGGTGTCGCGCTACCGCGAGCTGGCCCGCGGCCAGATCATCGGCGACTCCTACGGCATGCTCAAGCTGCTGGTCTCACCCGACACCCGCGAGCTGCTCGGCGTGCACGTCTTCGGCACGGGCGCCACCGAGCTGGTGCACATCGGGCAGACCGTGATGGGCCTCGGCGGCACCGTCGACTACCTGGTCAACGCCGTGTTCAACTACCCGACGCTCGCCGAGTCCTACAAGGTCGCGGCGCTGGACGCGATGAACAAGATGCGCCACATCGCCCGCCTGACCGGCTAGGACGGCCAGAGCAGGTTCTCCAGCTCGCTGTCGATGTCGATGTACTCGCCCTCGCGGCCCGCGGGCACCGCCTGGTAGGTGCGGTGCAGGAAGTCGGCGAGCGGGGACAGCGGCACCTCGAACAGGGCGTCCCCGAACGGGGAGGACAGCGCGATGTTGAGGGTGTCGTCGTCCTGCGGCCCGGCGGGCCACACCTCCACGTCCCCGTCCCCGACCTTGCGCACGATGCCGACGGTGAGCAGCTCCCGGGCGAAGATCCACTCCACCGGTTCGTCGTCCCCGACGTAGAACGCCATCCTGATGGCGTACGGGTCGTCGGCCGCGTACTCCAGGCCGGCCAGCAAGGGGACGGTCGTGCGGTCGGGGACGACGAGGCGGAGGCCCAGCTCGGTGGACACGGTGGTACTGCTGTTCATGGCCATTCCTTCAGACGTCGGTCCCGCACTCGCGCGGGTGCTACCGGTGGTTCACTCCCTCTCACGGATGTCCCCGCGATCTATGACGCGTAACGGGGGCAAGACATGGGAACATTCCGCCGCGGGTCCCGGCTGTGAGCCAACTCACCCGCCCGAAAGCACCCGCTGACCTGCGCAAAAACGGACAAACCCATTTTTTGAGCTGCCCATTCGGGGACGTCTCACCCCTCCGGGCGGCATGGGGGAAAGACCCCTTTATGCATGCCCTCCGCCCAAAGTGCCCACCGTCTTGGCCTAAGGTAATTTCGTGGCAATAAACCATGAAACACAGAACCCCGAGGGCCGGCTGCACCGCTTCCGCGAGCGGATCCGGCGCAACCCGCTGCTGAACACCACCTGGCGGATCGGCGTCTTCACCGTCGGCGCCGCCGTCCTCGCCGGCGGCCTCGTCATGATGGTCGCCCCCGGCCCCGGCATCCTCGGCATCATCGTCGGCCTGGCCATCCTGGCGACCGAGTTCGCCTGGGCCCAGACCGCGCTGCACAAGGCGAAGCAGGCCGCCGAGCGCGCCAAGGAGAAGGCGCTGGACCCGCGCGCCAAGAGGCGCAACACCGTCATGGCCGTGATCACCGGCCTGCTGGTGGCGGCGGCCGTGCTGGCCTTCCTGGTCGTCTACGACTTCCACCTGCCCTGGAACGTGCAGGACTGGACGCCCTGGAACTGATCGTCACGTAACGTGAGGGCATGGGTGCCCAGCGTAAGAGACATGCCCGCCGCCCCACCGCCGCCGAGCTGTGGGCGCGGTTCCGCGGGTCCCCGTTCTTCCCGGCGGTCGTGATCACCCTCATCCTCGGGGCCGCCGCGGGCCTGTTCGCGGGCTCCTACACCTACGCCATGGCCAACCCGGCGCCCCGCCACATCCCGGTCGCCGTCACCGGCGACCCGGCCCGCTCCGCCGAGGTCGCCGCGGCCCTGGACCGGGCCCTGGACAGCACCCTGGCCCTGCACCGCTACCCCTCCTACGCCAAGGCCCGCCTGGCCGTCGAGGAGCAGCACGAGTTCGCGATCCTGCGGGCCGAGGACGGGCGGGCCTCCCTGGACCTGTCCGGCGCCGCCGGCGCCTCGGTGGCGCGCCTGCTCGCCCAGGCCGCGCAGAAGTCCGCCGTCCCCCTGACGGTCCGCGACATCAAGCCGCTCCAGCCCACCGACCCGCAGGGCCTGGCCATCTTCTACATCTCGCTGGCCGCCGTGATCATCGGCTTCGTCGGCGCGATCCAGCTCAGCGTGCACGCCAGGGCCCTCAACGCGGGGGAGCGGATCGCGTTCACCCTCGCCTACGCCGCCCTCGGCGGCCTGGCGATCGCCCTCGTCGTCGACCCTCTCCTCGGCGTGCTGAAGCTCCCCTTCCGCGAGTCGTGGGGCATCATCTCCCTCACCATGTTCACCTCCGGCATGGTCTTCACGATGTTCAACACCCTGGTCCGCCGCTGGGCCATGATCCCCACCTGGGGCGTGATGGTCCTGATCGGCAACCCCTCCTCGGGCGGCGCGGTGTCCTGGCCGCTGCTGCCCTCGCCCCTCGGCTTCATCGGCCGCTGGCTCCCGCCGGGCGCCTCGGTGAACGCCCAGCACACCGCCATCTACTTCGCGGGCCACCAGCACGTGCTGCCCTTCGCCGTCCTGATCGCCTGGAGCGTGGCCTCCATCGCCGTCTTCGTGGTCTGGCGCCACCGCCACCCCGGCGGCCGCCCCACCGAGCCGGCCCACGCCGCCCCCTGACCCCGATATCGATGCGCGAACCACCCGCGACATGCGCTAGAGTTCTGGCTGTCGGGAACGCCCCAGGGCGGACCGGACACCCGGGGCGATTAGCTCAGTGGGAGAGCGCTTCGTTCACACCGAAGAGGTCACTGGTTCGAACCCAGTATCGCCCACCCCAGGTCACAGGCCCTTTTTCCGTCACAGGAGGAAGGGCCTTTTTCGTGCCCGTGCGTGCCTGGTGCGTGATGATCTTCAAGTGCGGTCTCGTGCGTGCCTGGACACCGCACTCTGCTGGTGGCTGGATGGTGACAGCGAACCACCCGCAGTGAACGGCCCGCCGTCCTCGCGCGTCGCACGGGCGACAGCCATGTTCCGAGGAGACTCATGGCAGAGACCCCGCTGTGTTCCGCCATCCAGGCCGCCGCCCATCGCATGGACATCAAGACCGGCGCCAAGCGGGAGGTCCGCCAGCTGGTCGGCTACCCGGGGGAGGGCGAGACTGTCCGGCGTATGGCGGCCGGGACCTACGGCAACGGCACCGGGCTGTCGTCCTCACCGACCGGCGGCTTGTTCTTCCTCAGGGACGGCTGGACGTCGAAGAAGACCGAGGACTTTCCCTTCGACAAGATCTCGTCAGTGCGGTGGACGAGTGGGATACTGACGGGCGCGCTGACCGTCTTCGCCTCGGGCAACAAGGCCGAGATCAAGAGCATGTTGAAGATGGGCGGCAAGACGATCGCCGACACGATCCGCGAGCGCTTCGCCTCAGGGCCGAGCTACCCGGCCCGGACGCCGACGCCTGCTCCGGTCCCGGCACCCGTTGCGCCGCCCCCCGGCACCCGCCGCGCAGATGACCACCGACGCGGCGCTCGACGCACTGGAGAAGCTCGGCCGGCTGCGTATCTGGCCTGGCTGCGCAGACGAGGGATCGTCCGAGCGGGCGCCGAACCGGACGAACGCCTGGGCCGCCACCGCTAGGTGATCGAACGGACGCTGGCCTGGATGTTCGGCTACCGGTGCCTGATCATCCGCTACGAACGCCACGGCCGCCTGTTCAACGCCTTCCCCGTCCTCACCTGCCTCAAGAAGCTCGCGAAACTCACCACACGAGACATGCTCTTGGTCAGTCTTGATCACAACCTTTCGTTTGGGTAGCCAGCGAAGGGCGGCCGGGCGTTACATGATCGTTCGACCGGATTGTGCCAAAAGATCTTTTGGTCATATCCCTGACAAGTGTGGATGAACTTGTCGTACAGTCATGCCTCTCTGCGCAGAGACTTGCTTCGGGCAGCATGTGGGGGGCTGGCACGTGGCCATCCGAAGAGGGGTTAGGCCTGATCGCACCACGACACTGGGGGCTTTGTCGGTGTTGACCCTTTATGTGCTGGGGATGTTGTTCCTAGGCAGAGGTTTCACGGACACGCACTATCGGAACTCTGAGACTGGCGCTTGGCTATCCGCGTCTGAAGGCGGTCTCATTGTGCATGTCGACGGGTTGACGGGGCGGGTCGACGGGCAGGTCGGTGTACCGAGAAGTCGAGGCCACGAACTGCGCCTCAGCCAGTTCGGACATGAGGTTAACGCACTCGACTCCACGGCGAGCGAGCTCTTTCGCATTGATCCGATCAGAGAGAAAATACTCGCCTCGCAGGAGATTCAGCGTGGTTCGTCTGTGATCTCCGACGGGCGTAACGGATACCTGATCAATCAGCTCTCTCGTTCCCTTCAGCCGCTGACTGGGCCGACTCGGGTGATGGAGGGTGCCCCCCGAGCCGGCATCGGCGATGATGCTGGAGGCCTTTGGGTGACCATTCCCGCCAAGGGGCGGGCGGTCGCTTATCGTGAAGGACGCCAAATTAAGTCAATCGCCGTGGCTGCTCCGGGTGACCTGCTCGTCTTGCGCAGGATCGCCGGACGTCCGGCTGTCATCAACACGACCAGATCGACGGTCACGATCATCTCCTCCTCGGGCTTGACCCGTGAACTTCCGCTTCATCCAACGATCAGCGGCGTTCTGCTTGCTACGGCCAAGAGTCCGGAGGCCGTCGAAGGTTCCGTTCTCCCGCTCCTGGCTTCCGACAAAACGATCGTTCTCTTCGACCTGCGTACAGGGGTGCCCGGATCGCTTCAGCTTTCCCTCCCTCGGCATACCTTCGCCGCTCCACAGGTTGTAGGGCAGCGGCTCTATCTGCCTGATGAGTCAGCGGGTTCGCTGGTCGTCTTCAATATGAGCGCGCACCGTATGGAACCGCCAGTTCCCATCAGCGGGCGCCCAAGTAGGATTGAGGCGTTCGTCAAGGACGGCTTTCTTTGGGCAAGCGATCCGGACGGCCCCGCAGCGGTTGTCGTTGAGAAGGACGGCCGTCTGCATCACATCGTCAAGTACCGCGAGCGCAAAGCGCGGACTACGCCGTCGCCGTCGGCGGTCCCGTCCTCGTCAGCCGCGGCTTCGCCGACCTTGTCTCCTGCTGCCAGGCAAGGCGGAGAAGGGCCGCCCGGGCCAGGCCAAGGTTCGTCCACCCCGGGGCCGCGTCCGAGTGGAACAGCGCCGTCGCCATCGCCTTCACGTGCGCCCTCGCCAAGCCCGGGCGGGGAGAACACGCTGGCCCCTGAGAACGTTCAGGGGACTCCGGGCGATGGATACGTGGACATCACCTTCAGTCCGCCCAAGGGTGGGCGCCCTCTGGCCTACGAAGTGACAACCCTGGAAGAACGTCCCGCCCGCATGCCGTATCCGTACATGGAGCCCGAGCGTCTACCGGCCGATGCACAGGAGCTTCGCATACGAGCGCAACTCGGGATCTGCCATGGCGGCACGCACAGCCCGGTCTACCACTACAGAGCCGTCGCGATCTACAAACAGAAGAAGGTCGCCTCCGCGCCGACTCCGCTGGTGCGTTCATGCTTGCCACCAGGTGCACCGGAGCGGCTCACCGCGACATCACTGGGCACAGGGACGGTCCGTCTCGACTGGTATGAGCAGGCCAACGCCCGCTACGTCAGTTACGACTTGGACTACGAGGGGCGTGACGGCAGTTACGACAACGAGGACTGGGGTGAGGTGGAGGAGAGCGGCCCAGACCATGTCGTCATCAGGAACCTGACACCGGGCCGTCAGTACACATTCACCCTGATCGCGCGAACTCGCGGAGGAGATAGCCCTCCAGCTTCGATCACCTGGCGAGCTCCTTGAAGCGGCTGTGGCAGCGCCCGCGCACCAATGATAGGAACGAATATGAATCAACTAAGCACAGGCGACACGGACTGGTTCTTGCAGAAGTTCGATGAGCTCGGCTCGAACATCGAGCGGGTAATCCGCGGTAAGAGAAGGCAGATCGACCTCGCTTTGATCTGCATGGTGAGCGAGGGTCATCTTTTGCTGCAGGATGTGCCGGGCGTCGGGAAAACCACCTTGGCCAAGGCGATCGCCCTCTCTCTCGGGCTTAAGTCGTCCCGTATCCAGTTCACTCCCGATCTGCTCCCCTCCGACATCACCGGAGTATCGATCTATGAGCAAACAAAGAATGAGTTCAAGTTCGTGCCTGGTCCGGTCTTCGCCAATGTCGTCATTGCTGACGAGATCAACAGGGGCTCACCCAAGACCCAGTCGGCGTTGCTCGAGGTGATGGAGGAGCGTCAGGTGAGCGTCGACGGCAAGCCTCGCGCGCTGCAACCGCCGTTCATGGTCGTGGCGACCCAGAACCCGGTCGATATGGACGGCACCTACGCCTTGCCGGAGGCTCAACTGGACCGGTTCCTGATGCGTCTTTCGATGGATTATCCGGATTACGAGTCCGAAATCGCGCTGCTTTCGAGACCACCTCAACGCGCCGGAGCGGCCCTGCGCATCTCGATGGTGGCCACACGTGCTGACATGGAGCGTATGACCGCTCATACTGATCGCGTTCAGGTAGCGCGTGTTCTGGTGGAGTACGTGGCGAGCATCATTACGGCCACGCGCCGGCATCACGACGTCAGCCTGGGCGCGAGTCCCCGTGCGGGTTTGGCGATTCTGCGCGCCGTGCGGACACAGGCGGCCGCCGAGGGGCGGTCCTTCGCCGTTCCGCAGGATGTGAAGAACACGGTTTTGCCTGTTCTCACTCATCGGCTGCTGCTGACATCCGAGGCGGAGCTTGGACAACGGTCTGCTGAGGGAGTGCTAACCGAGATCATGGATAGTGTCGAGGTCCCCAAAGCCCTTCTGGCGGATCACTGATGCCGACAACACGCGGCTGGGGCGTCATCGCCGGTTCGGTGGTAACGGGTGTGGCCGGTCTGACGCTGGGATACCGGATCTTCTACATCTTCACGGTCGTTGGCATTTTCCTGGTTGGTTGCGCCGTGGCCTGGACTTCGGTGCCGACAAGGCTCCGCCTGACTCGCACCGTCGCCCCTTCTCGCGTAGTGCGCGGTGGCGCGGCGCATGGTGTTCTCAGCCTGAGGGGACTACGTCGTTACAGGCGTGCCTTGCTGATCTACGACTCCGTCGCTGGTGCTCGCATTGATGTGTCTTCGTCGCGGTTTTCCAAGGGGGACACCGACATCACCTACGCGATCCCCACCGGACGGCGGGGAGAGATCCCGGTTGGCCCGTTGTACAACGTGCGTCGCGACGCCCTCGGTCTGGCGTCCCGCGTCCGTGAACACGGTGAGCAAGAGTTCCTGACCGTGCTGCCCAGGACCGTGGCGCTCAGCACCGTGCCTTCCGGGCGGTTCAGCAACCTGGAGGGACCTACGACCGACCGGGTGCCGACGGGGACGGTTGCGTTCCATTCCTTGCGCGACTACTCGGTCGGGGATGACTTGCGGCTGATGCACTGGCCGTCTACCGCCCGCACCGGTCGGCTGGTAGTTCGCCAGCTCGCGGATGCGAGCCTGCCCCGCACCACGATCTTGGTCGACAACCGTCTGCACGCCTATCCCTGCGAAGAGGATCTGGAACTGGCTGTGGAAGTGGCAGCGTCCATCGCCATGGCGGCGTCGCGGTCGCGTTTTCCGGTACGGATCATCGACTCGACAGGCCTCGTGGTCGATACGCAAGGCGGCCCCCGAGATGCTCAGGTCGTCATCGAGGCACTGACGATCATGCCTTCCGCAGCAACGGCGGCTCCCCTGCGATCGTCACCACTGTTGGGCGGTACAGCAGGACATAGGGGGGCGCTGGTTGTGGTCAACGCAGGAACGGAGGTGACAGAAGCTCGTGCCCATCGCCGGCGATTCGACCGTGTCATCTGGATCCGGATCTGTCCCGAGGCTTCGGTGCCCGCGGTTTCCGGGCTCCTAGCCATCGACCTGCATCGGCTAGACGACCTGATCGGCGCGTGGCGCAAGATGACAGCCCGGTGATCAGGCTCATCTTGCGGCTCGCCGGCTGTTCGGCAGCAGCAGCCATCTCAGGGCTGGCCTTCATGCCGGTGTTCGGGCCGGGACCCCTAATGCCGGTAGTGATGATCGCCGCCGCAGTGTCACCGTCGATCGCCGTACTGGTCTCCTGTCCTCTTGGCGGTTCCCCGCAGCCCGGCCGGTTCCGCGAAAGGCCGTTGTGGGGGGCGCTGGTCATCCACTGCCTCGGTTGGCTCTTGGCCACGCTTGTGCTGTTTCATGACTGGTGGGGACAGGGGCCGTACGGTCTGACAAAGACCATCCCCTTCGCCTTGCTCGATGCCTGGAAGCGTATCCTTACCGTGCCGCTTCCTGCTCCAGCCCACCCAGAGCTGCTCTGCTTCGTGCAAACGACAACCTGGCTGGTGGCGCTCATCGGCGCCGAACTCATCCTGCGCACCAAGAGTGTGATCGGCCCATCGGTCCCAGCGGTGGCCGCTTTCGGACTGGGAACGCTCGTTGCTGCCGGCGACGTTCCGCTATGGCTCGCCGCCAGCCTGGTCGGCCTCATCGTCCTGTCCCTTCCGCTGGCAGATTTCCCCCGCCGCTTGACCGTGAGCACCTGGTGGGGACACGGACGTGCCATTGCCATCGCCGGGTGCGCGGTAGGCGTCGCGGTGTCGGTCACGCCACATATACCGGTACGTTCGCCGCCCTACGACCCGAGGCAGGACATCGATGTCCCAGACGCTGCGCCGCAGGCACGGGTCAGTCCGCTGGATCGGGTGTCGGCCTGGCTGCAGAACCCCGATGACCTACTCTTCACGGTCCGTGCCTCCCGCCCGGAGAACTGGCGCCTGGCGATCCTCGATCGTTACGATGGGTATGACTGGACATCGTCGGCCGCGTTCGTTGCCACTAGCAGCAGCCTCCCGGGTGGCAGCCGACGCAGGCAGTCGAGTCGGCTTGATCAGGAGATCGTCATCCGCAACCTCCGCGGAAGTTACCTGCCGGCAGCCGACCGGCCTTCGGTCATCCAAGGGCATAGCGTTATCGCGGACCCCATGTCGGGGGTTCTCGTACTGGCCATGGAAGCGAGCACATCGGGGTTCCGCTACCACGTGACCTCGCAGGTACCTCGATTCACGTCAGCGGAGCTGGGCACGGCCGTCGTCTCCCAAGACCGCTCAGCGCAAGCTGCCCTGCCCGTTTCAGTAAATGACGGGGGAACCGCTGTCGTCGCAGCGTCTCCTGAAGCACTCCGTCGGGAATTGCAAGACGTGCATGCCTTCGCTCTGGGCGCTGTGGGGAACATAGGCAACCCGTTCGATAAGGCTGCGCTGTTGGCCGACTACCTGCGCAGCAATATGGCCTTCGACCGAGAATCTCCTCCAGGCCACACTGCCGTCGATGTCCTGGACTTCCTTAAACGCACCCATCGCGGTACGCCCGAGCAGTTCGCCACAGCGTATGCGCTCATGGCCCGATCTCTTGGGCTCCCCACCAGGATCGCTGTCGGCTTTCGGCCGGGAAGTCGCTCGGGAGACGCCTGGGAGGTCCGGGGCCGCGACGTCCTGGTATGGCCGGAGGTCGCCTTCGCGCGAGTCGGCTGGGTCCCCTTCTACCCGACCCCGGAGCCGACGCGGGCCCCCCATGACGCCCCGCCGGCCACGGCAGCGGCGGAGCAGCAGCTGCGGCGCTTGCAGAACAGCACGCGGCAGCACCCGGCGGGATCCGCGCCCTCGGCCATCCGGAAGGGCACCCCAGTTCGCGTCACTCAACGACGCCACAAAGGTCCCGACCCGCTCTGGCTGATGAGCGCGATCGCTGTCGGAGTCTTCTCAATGTACGTGCTGCTATCGCTTTCCCTGCCCGCCCTGAGAGCTCACCGCAGACGGCGGCGCTCACCGGCCGCAGCCATCGCGGGTGCATGGATGCACCTCAACGAGGCTCTCCCGCTGCTCGGCGTAACCGACTCTCCCGCCCGGACCTTCGAAGAGACACGCGCAGCCGTGAGGCGTCGGCTCGATGGCGCGGTCCTCCATCTCGACGTTCTGGTGCCCCTTGTGAACGCCGCGTACTATTCGACCCAACCTCTGGGCATGCCGGACGCCGACCTAGCATGGCGACACAGCCGCACGCTCAGCCGCGAAATCGGCCACAAGGTCGGATGGCGTCGACGTCTAGCGCATCGGTTGCAACCGAAGACGATATTTGGTCCAACCTTCCCGCACCGTCGATCCCCGAGAGGGTTGAGGTAAGCAGTGAGGCATGCAAGCGCGGTACCCGGAGTCCATCCGTCCTAAAGGCTGGTCGGGCCTTCTCCGGAGTCTCCCTCGGTTTCCTGTTCGACAGCCTTGCTCAGTTCTTGCGCGAGACGCTGTTCCAGTTCACCCGCATCGCTCTTGGCTTTCTCTGCAGTGGCGGATAGGACCTGTCCCTCCCGATCTATGAACACCCTGATCGTGACATCAGGTTTGCGAAACTGTAGCCAATTGACGATCAAAGATGACGCCCCGATGGCAGAGGAGAGGGCGGTGACGGTGAACTGGAGCGCTTCAAGCATCGGACCCAGTTGGCCGGGCTCTGGTCCTTTTTCGATCAAATCAACCCGACCGACCAGGCCTGGCTCGCGATCGAGCCACGATGCGAGATCTCGCAGCAGATCCGGCACCGAGGGGCCGTCGACCTCAAGGCGAACGTTCATTCAGAAACTCCTTGTCGGCGAGTGAGCTATGTCGCAAGAATAGCCCGTTCCCTGATGGCCGACCGAAGATCTGTCGCAATGTCCACTAGAGGACAAGGGGCTGGCCGGAGAGGCGGTTCTGGATAAAATTGGTGAATGGACAAACTCCCCCCAGAGGTCGTGATACCCCGTGCCGCCCTCTTGGCTTCCGCCGGCTCCCGGGCGCTGATCGTCGGCTCCGGCACGGAAACTTTCGGCAACCTGCCGGCCATCACATCTCTGCGACGGACGGTGTCCGATCTTGGGCACTGCCTGATCGACAACGCCGGCCTGGCTCCTGAGCATCTGATCACCACCCTTGATCCTGGGACACCACAAGAGTTCGCCGACATCTTGGGTGCGGCGGCTCAGGATGCTGAGGACGTACTGCTCTTCTACTACATCGGACACGGCCTCGTCGCTAGAAATGGCGACCTCCATCTGGAGACGCGGGCTACCGTCGATATCACGGAGGGGGTCGCCCAGTATCAGGCGCTCCCTTATTCGATCGTCTCCGAAGTATTAGCTAAAGCCAGATCCCGACTAATCGTCGTGGTATTGGACTGCTGTTTTTCTGGTCGAGCGCATGCTATCTATGACGGAACCTTTGACAACGTCTTCAGACAGACCCGCCGCGAAGGAAGTTTTGTCCTCGCGGCCGCGGGGAACAACGTTGCCGCATGGGCGCCGAAAGATAAGTCGCACACGCTCTTCACGGGGGAATTTATAGGTCTACTCAAGGAAGGCGAGGCTGCTGGCCCTCGGACCTTCAATCTTGAGCAAATCTACGAAGCGCTGCTCCGTCGCACGGGGAACGGCGAACTGACGCGACCACGTAAACACGCTATCGACTTCCCTGGTGATCAACCGCTGGCTGCGAACCAGAAGTACCTCACGCCAGAGTCTCCGGTGCCTCCTCCTGACTGGGACATTAATAGAAGAGGCCCCTACCTTGGACTTTCCTCGTTCGATGTCGCGGACTCTGCTTATTTCTTTGCTCGTGAGGAAGTCACGCAGGAGTTGGTGAGACGCGTCTCATCAGAGATCGAGCAGGAAGGGCCCCTGATCGTCATGGGGCCATCCGGTGCCGGTAAGTCGTCTCTGCTTCATGCCGGCTTGATCGCCGCCCTCCGGAGGCATGGCTTGACCGGGGGTGGGATCCCCATTTGCCTTTCTTTCACTCCGAGGAGCGATCCAGTCCATCAGTTGGCCCTGCGCTTGGAGGAGCACAGCGGGGTGCCCGCTGCAGAGATCGAAGAGCGGATCAAAGAGGTTGGCTCTAGTGTCACCGATTTCCTTCCCTCGCGAGCAAGACCTGAGGAGGGCGAAGACTCACGTCCCCTCGTCTTCGTCGTCGATCAGTTCGAGGAACTTTTCACTTCCGATCGGCCCAGGTCAGAGCAAGAGCAATTTGTCAGGGCTTTGTGCACATTGAGTTCCACCACCGGATCCCGACCCCCTGCTCCCGCTCGCGTCGTCCTCGGGATCCGCTCCGACTTCTATAGCCTTTGCAGCACCTTCGGTGATTTGCACAAGGCATTGCAACGCCATGTGCTCGTTCCAGCCATGGACCAACGACAGCTCCGCGAGGTGATCGAAGAGCCGGCGAACGAGGCCGGGCTGGCCCTTGAGAAGGGGCTGGCTCATGTCGTACTTCAAGAGATCGGTATGGGTCTCGAGCCCTCGGGTGAGGGCCCAGAACGCATGTTGCCCTTGCTCTCGTACGCGATGCTCGCCACTTACCAGCGCAGTGACGGACGTACTCTCACCCTGGCGGGCTACCACGCGACCGGCGGCATCATGAGCGCGCTAGCTCGGACAGCGGACAGGGTGTACGAGAGTCTCTCCGCAGAGGACCAGAAAGCCGCGCGGCGCATGCTGTTGCGCCTGGTTCGACTCGGCGACGGCACGGAGGACAGTCGGCGCCAAGTTCCCATGGCTGAGCTCATCCCCGATGGCAGGCTCCGATCGGACTCTGCACACCTGAGGTTTCTCAACGTTTTCGTCAATGCTCGCCTGCTGACGACGGATGGGAACGTCGTTGAGATCACTCACGAAGCCCTCATCAGAGCTTGGCCCAGGCTGCGTGGTTGGATCAAGGAGGACCGTACCAACCTTCTCACCTACCAGCGGCTGGTGGAGGACGCCACTCAGTGGCAACGCCATCACCGCGACTCCTCCTACCTTTACCAGGCTCGCAGGCTTGCGGCAGCCCAGGATGCGACAGCGGAACTCGACCAGGTCGACCGGACCCCGGTCGAACGAGCGTTCCTTGAGGAAAGCACCAAGAGATCTCAGCGGAGATCTCGCCTGGTCCGCGGTGGTGTCGTAATCACAAGCTTGATTGCCGTCGCTGCGGTGGTTATCTTTTATCTGCAGAACCGGGAACTCAAGGGTGCCGGGAACGCGGCTGTCTCCCGTCAGCTTGCTGCCGAATCGAACGCCGCCTACGCGACCGATCCTCGAACCTCGATGAAGCTCGCGGTCGCTGCCTGGCGCGTTTCGGAAACAAACGAAGCCAGGACCGCTCTCCTCGGAACAACTCGGCAACACTTCTTGAGTGAGTTCACGGGATCTACCGGGGAAGTGGAAGCCGTCGCATTCAGCCCGGATGGCCAGCTGTTGGCCACCACGGGGGACGATGGTGCTGTGCGCCTGTGGGATGTCCCGAGACGGCGTGCGATCGCCTCTCTCAGTGGAGCCCACGAATACGGCGCGAATGCTCTTGCCTTCAGCGCCGATGGAACACTTTTGGCCAGCCTTGGTATGGAAAGTGGTGTACGGATCTGGAGTACGGCCACCAGACATCTCGTAAGGTCTCTCCCCGTCGAGTCGTACTGGGGTCATACAAAAGATCCCTATTCGGTTGCGTTCAGCCCCGACGGCAGATGGCTGGCCGTTGCATCCGGCAGTGTGAACGCCCAACTCTGGAGCATTCCTGAGTGGCACAAATATCGGCTCCCGGATCGGGAAGGAACGAGCATGGCCGAGACAAAGAGTAGTTCCGTGGCATTCACCAAGGCCGGCGACCGCCTGCTCGTTGCCGATTTCCAGGGCAACGTTGAGGTCTGGGATGTAAAGAAAAGGAAATTGCTGAATTTTCTGAAGGCGCCTGTTAGTCCGATCCCATTCCGGCTCTCTGAAACGAATGAGATGATGCGATCTCGGGTTTCCGTCAGCTCGGACGAGCAAACCGTAGGCGTGGCCAACGAGCGATTCAGTTACAGCTGGATCTGGCAGTTCAATGATATCAAGGGCGACATGCGCCCCCTTCCGATTTTCGGCCACACCGCTCAAGTCAACGCCCTAGCCTTCGGTCCGTTTGATCGCATGTTCGCGACTGGTAGCGATGATGGTTCCGTCCGGCTTTGGGGCCTCGATGGTCGCGACGTCAAGCAGCGCCAGCTCCTCACTGGACATCGCGGCAGCGTAAGCGCCCTTGCATTCAGCCCGGACGGTCAACTCATCGCTACCGGTGGCGCTGACAGGACAGTCCGCTTGTGGAGCACGCGGGCCGCCTCATCGCTCAATAGCAAGCTCCCTCCCGCAGCCAAGCCGGTGACTGCTCTGGCTGTCGACCCATCAGAGCAACTCTTGGCGTTCGGAGAAGCCGACGGCACCGTAGAGATCCGAGACCGTTCAGGGAGGCTCGTTGCGCACCTGCGCGACTCGTACCAGCCCGAGACGGCCCCGTCGGTCCTCAAGATAGTCTTCAGTGGAAACAGTAGCCGAGTGGCGATTCTTCTTGACACCGGAGAGCCTGCGCGTATATGGGATATAGTGAAAAAGAAGAAGATTTTCACCATAGATACCAACTATGCAGACATAAAATTTCGCGAGGATGGCGGGCTCGTTGCCTCAGGCGATGAGGTCAAGGCATTCGATCCCAAAGGTCACCCCGCCATGGAATACTCCCTTCAGCATGGTTTCGAGGAAAGCGGTACGGGAAGTATGGGATACTGCAGTTCGAGGGACTTGGTCGCGCTATCCGATGGAGCTAAAAACATTGAATTGTTTAACGGGAAGACCGGAAAGCGCGGTGCCTCTCTCTTGGGCGCTAAGGAGTATATTTCTCTAATAGCTTTCACTCCAAGCTGCGATCTGATCGCAGCGAAGGATGCGGGTGATGTGGTACGAGTCTGGAACGTTGAAACAAGGCAGCTGCTGGCCACACTGCCCGACATGGCGTTCGTCGAAGCGATGGGTTTCAGCAAGGACGGAAGAAGACTCAACATGATGGGCGGCGAAGCCGTGACTGTCTGGAACAGGGGCGAACTGAGCGGCGTGGCTCCGGCTAAGGGGTCGGACGCGGCAGGCAGACCATCCGCGCTTTCTCTTGAGGGTGATCTTCTTCTATCCGTTGACGGCCCAACTCAAGTGGAATCACGATCGCTCGATCCGGCCTCCATAGCAACCTGGGTATGCAAGACTTTGGGCTCCGGCCTTACGAGGACTGAGTGGCAACAATTTGCTCCGAAGAATATGTACAAAAAGACATGTTGAGCGTTTTCCAGGAGAGGGGGCCGGGGCACGCCAGACGGCGGACATAGCAGAGCGTCCTCGCGTTTGCCCTCGCCAGGCCTAAAAGCTGTCCCGTATGATGGAGAAGTACGGCCGGGCATGCTGCCGGTGACGTGCCACCCCAGAGCCGGATCAGTCGGCCATCGCCAGGTTGCGCATTAGGGTGACGCCGCGGGCGGCGTGGTGCACACCGTCGCGTTTGCGGTGGCAGTTTATGCAGGATGTTCCACCACTTCATGTGTGCGAAGACGTGCCCGATGCGGGTGCGCACTGCTTATGGATGGTGTTGAGGTCGTGCTGCCAGGCGGGTAATTCGCCGCCGTCGCGGGGCCGCCGGTAGGGCATGATGACCTGCTGGTTTCCTTGGTAGCCGCCGTCGGCCATGATGTGCGCGCCTCGCATGTGGTGTCGGCGCCGGAGTCACGATAGGCGGTGCAATCATTGTGGTTGCCCGGCACCGGATGTCCGGCCGCGACGACCAGCCGGGGGCTTCCGCTCTGACCGTGGACACCGGTTGTGATGCGGCAGCGGCCAGCGTAGATGATCGTGTTTCGTACTCGATCGGACTGAGATAGCCCAGGGCGGAGTGGCGGCGACGGGTGTTGTAGAAGTCCAGCCAGCCGAACACCGCGAGCCGGGCCTGGAGGGTGCTGGACCAGCCGCTGGCAGGCAGGATCTCGCGTTTCAGGCAGGCGAAGAACGCCTCGGCCAAGGCGTTGTTGGCGCCGGAACCGACCGTTCCCATCGACTGCTGCACGCCGGACGCCGCGCACGCGGCAGCGAACGCCGCCGAGTGGCACTGCCCACCGTGATCGGAGTGGAAGATCACGCCGGTGATGTCGCCGCTCCAGGCCTGCACCGCCGAGTCGAGCGCGTCGGCGACCAGATCAGCGCGCATATGCTCGGCCATCGAGTAGCCCACCAGCCGCCGGGTGCCGATGTCGATGACGGTGGCCGGGAACATCCACCGGACCGAGCGGGCGGCGGTCGAGGCCCTGGCCGGGGCGTTGGCGGGCTCCGGCCGGCCGCTCATGGTCGCCAACGCGCTCTCGGGCCTGGTCGAGGGCCGGTCCGCGGTGGAGACCGACCAGTCCCCGGAGGTCCGGCCGGGGTCTGACCGCGGCGGCATTGAGAACCTCGCGCTCGACTACGTCGGCCAGGGGTGTGAACGAGCTCATCCGGTTCGCGCCGTTTGTGCACGGGCCCGGTGACTGGGGCTTTGTGAACTTCCTGGTCGCCGCCGCGCGCAAGCAGGGCGTGTCGGGCTATGTCGGTGACGGCTCCGCGCGGTGGCCGGCCGTACGCCGCTCGGACGCCGCCCGCCTCATCCGCCTGGGCGTCGAGCGGTCCCCGGCCGGGACGCGGCTGCACACGGTCGCCGAGGAGGCGGTCACCACGCGGGCGATCGCCGAGGCGATCGGGCGGATGTGCGGCCTGCCCGTCGTGCCGGTCGCCGAGGAAGGCGCCGCCGGTCACTTCGGTCTCGTCGCCCACTACTTCGCGATGACCATGACCGGCTCCAGCGAGCGCACCCGCGCGCTGCTTGCCGTGGCGGCCGACCGGCCCGACGCTGATCGAGGACATCGAGTCGGGCGTCTACGTGGGCGCCTGAGCGACTCCCGGATCTTGCGCCGGCGCCATCACCGCGCAACCTGGGACGTCGATGGCCCGGCCCGCCGTGCTCGATCCGTTCTCCCCTACAGAACCGGCCCTTCACTTTCCGGGCCTGTTACGGAAGAGGCGTCTGTGTCAGAGTCGGGCTTGATCATTCACTGCCCGCGCTCCCTGCACAGCGGAGGTCGTCCGGATGAGGCAGATCAGCAGAGGTTCGATGGTGCTCGGCGCCGTCACCCTCACCGCCGCCGGGACGGTGACCGTGGCGCCGGCGGCGCTGGCCGCGCCCGGCTTCCAGGTCCCCTTCGCCTGCCGGACGGTCGTCACGGCGGCGACCTTCGCCGGCCACAATCCGCGCTACTCCGTCGACTTCCAGAAGGCGGGCATCACCGGCACGCCGGTGCTGGCGTCGGCCGGCGGCACCGTGTCGCGGGTCGCCAACGCGGGCAACGTCAGCTACGGCCGGTGGGTCGAGATCGACCACGGCGGCGGCTGGCGGACCCGGTACGCACACTTGTCGTCCCAGTCGGTCTCGGCCGGGCAGCGCGTGTCCGCCGGGCAGCGGATCGGTGCCGCCGGCGCCACCGGCGGCGTGACGGGCCCGCACCTGCACTACGAGCAGCGGCTCAACGGCGTCGTCCAGCGGGCCGTGCTCGGCGGCCGCGCCGTGCCGTACTACGGGCACACGAACTTCACCAGCGGCAACGCCTGCGGCGGCAACCCCTACACGCCGGCCCGGGTGTGCGGCTCGGGCTACTCGGTGATCGACTCCCACGCGCTGAGCGGCGGCCGGGTCTACCTGCTCTACAACCCCCGCACGCGGGCGAACTGCGTGACGACCCTCA
Organism: Actinomadura macrotermitis; assembly: GCF_009604375.1. GTDB lineage: Bacteria > Actinomycetota > Actinomycetes > Streptosporangiales > Streptosporangiaceae > Spirillospora > Spirillospora macrotermitis. The sequence continues at coordinate 13,902 of NZ_WEGH01000006.1, read as the reverse complement.
AGTCGATCCGGCTCGGGAAGGCGTCGGCGGTGTCGGCGCACCTCCAGGTACGAGGCGGCGCGAAAGTCACCGACTCCGGCGACTTCTCCTACTACGCGGGCCCGGTGAAGCGCACCGCGGCGGCCGCCTGCGTCAAGTGGGGCGGGTCGGTCGGCTCCTCCTCCTACACCAGCCCCTACGAGCACTGCGGCTGACGTCCCCGGTCGAAGGTCGGAATGTCCCGGAAACGTCCCGGTTCGCAGGCAGCGGAGATCCGGGACGGCGCTCACAGGCGGGCGGGACGCCCCGGCTGCGACGGTTGCCCTGCAAGTCAACGGGAGTTCGTGACGAGAGGGGCAGCGAATGGGCAACATGCGCCGGGCGCTGACGATGACGATGGGGACGATGATCGCGGCGGGGACGCTGGCCACGCTGGCGGGGCCCGCGCAGGCCGCCCCGTCCGGGTGCACCTACACCTGGGGCGGCGGCAAGAGCCTGACGGTGGCGTGCGCCACCGGTGACGGCTCGTACCGGGCCAAGGCCGTCTGCGTCCGGACCAACCAGATCCCGACCCAGCTCAACATCGTCGGACCGTGGGCCGCGGCCGGGCCGGGCACCAGGTCCACGGCGGTCTGCCCGCTCAACAGCTACACCTACCGCGGCGGCGTGGAGTTCGCCTGATCCAGGGGGAGGGGGCGCCGGCCGGCGTCCCCTCCCGCCGGTGCTCACGGCAGGTGCACGCCGATGAGGCAGGTGTCGTCGTCGGTGTCGGCGTTGCTGTGCGTGAGCAGGTGGTCCAGGCGCAGCTCCAGCGAGGTGGAGGGCTGCTGCGCGGTCGCCAGGAGCCGCGCCACCGCGTCCTCCATGGTGCCGTCCCGGCGTTCGACCAGGCCGTCGGTGTACATCAGCAGGACGTCGTCGCTCTGCAGCTCCAGTGTGCCCTCTTCGTAGAAGCCCTCGTCGAGGGCGCCCAGCATCGTCCCGTCGACCGTCGGCAGGGTGGCGGCCCGCCCCTGCCGCACCAGGACCGGCGGCGGATGGCCCGCCCGCGCCCAGCGCAGCGTGCGGTCGGCCGGGTCGTACAGGGCGCACAGCGCGGTGGCCGTCACGTAGTCGGTCAGGTGGTTGGCGACCAGGTTCAGCCAGCCGAGCAGCTGCCCGGGGCCGGCGCCGGTCGTGGCCAGGCCGCGCAGCGCGTTGCGCAGCACGACCATCCCGGTGGCGGCGTCGATGCCGTGGCCGGCGACGTCGCCGACGCACAGCAGGACCCGCCCCGACGGCAGCTCGACCGCGTCGTACCAGTCGCCGCCGACCAGGTGCTCGTGCTCGGCGGGCCGGTAGCGGACGGCGACCTGCAGGCCGGCGGCATCGATGGGCCCGCGGCTGGGCGGCATGATGGCGCGCTGCAGCTGCAGCGTGAGGCGGTTGCGCTCGGCGGCCTGCTGCTCGGTGTGGGCGAGCTGGTCGCGGGTGGCGGCGAGCGCCACCTCGGTCCAGTGCTGGGACGAGATGTCCTGGTAGGCGCCGCGCACCGACAGCAGGTGGCCCGCCGCGTCCAGGACGGGCTCGGCGACGACCCGCAGGTGCCGGGTGACGCCGTCGGGACGCTGCAGGCGGAAGGCGGCCGACGCCCGCTGCCGGCGGTGCAGCAGGGTGCGCAGGAACCGGCCGATGGCGGGCTCGTCGTCGGGGTGGGCGTGCGCCGGCAGCTGCAGCAGCGGAACGGGCGGGGCGCCCACCGGCAGCCCGTACAGCGCGAACAGCTGGCTGTTCCAGGTGATCTCGCCGGTGGCCAGGTGCTCCTCGAAGCCGCCGATGCGGCCGAGGCGCTGCGCGTGCTGCAGCAGGTTGGCCAGCCGCGCGGCCTCGTCCTCGACCCGCCAGATGAGCAGGACGCTGTCGCCCTGGCGGCTGACGCTGACGTCGGCGGTCGCGGCCAGGGGCACCTGGTCCACCATCGCGGTCAGCACCATCTGGGCGGCGCGGAACGGCTCGCCGGTGGCGTAGACGCGTTCGATCTTGTCGAACAGCCCGTTCTCGCCGCCCCACAGCGGATAGGCCTCCAGCAGCAGCGCCCCGCCGACCAGGCCGCGGGGCCGGCCGGCCAGGTCGGCGAACCGGTCGTTGACGTGGTGGATGCGAAAGTCGGTGAGGCGGCCGGTGGCGTCGATGTGCGGGCGCAGCACGAACGCCGGGTCGTGCAGCCCGTCGGCCAGGTCGATCAGCTCGGACAGGTCGCGGTAGGCGGTGTCGGGCAGCGCCGCGGCGGCCAGGCCGGCCGCGGGACGGGTCTCCAGGGTGCGGGCGCACAGCTCGGCGAGCGCCTCCAGCTGCCGTTCCAGCCGGGGCGAGGGGGCCGGCGTGGCGCCCGGCCAGCAGATCTCCAGGACGCCGATGACGCGGCCGCCGGTGCCGGTCGGGATGGTGACGCGGCCGCCGGGGACGCCGCGGTGGCCGATGGAGGGCAGCCCCGCCTCCGACAGCGAGGCGAACCACACCGGGTGGCGTTCCAGCAGGGCGGTGCGGGCCGGGACGGCCACGCCGGGCGGGACGTAGTGCCAGCGGGTCGCCTCCTCGGTGGTGAAGCCCGCCGAACCGGCCAGGGTGAGGGAGCCGTCGGGGCCGGCCGACCACACCGCGACGGCGGCGGCGCCGAGCGGCCGCAGGGCGTGCTCGAGCAGGGACTCGGCGGCCGCCTGGGTGTCGGCGGCGGCGAGGGCGCCGCTCTCGGCCGAGCGCAGCCGCGCCGCGACGGCCGGGGCGCCCGGTTCGTCGCCGGCGCCGTGCTCGGCGGCGGCGTGCGCCGCCGCCCCGGCGGCCCGGTCCAGGAAGTCGCGGGTGACCTCGGCGACCCGGTCCTGGGCCGCCTGGTTGATGATCTCGGCGGCCAGCTCCAGCGGCTTCAGCCCCGTCTCGCCCGCCAGGGCGTCCAGCTGCGCGGCCGCCTCGGCCGGGCTGCAGCGCAACCGCTCCACCAGCACGCCCTTGGCCAGCTCGATCACGCCGCGGCCGTCGGCGTCCGCCTGGGCGTCCCGGACCTGCCGCTGCAGCCGTTCGACCACGGCGGCCAGCCGCTTGAGGGCCGGTTCGGGGCCGGCGGGCGGGGACGCGGCGCCGGCCGCGACGGTGACGGTGCCGCCGGGCGGTGCTCCGCCGGCGGGATCGTCGGGACGCCGGGTGGTCTGCAGGGTGCTCACTCCTTACCGGGGCTGGTGATGCGGGCTCCTGGTGACACTACGCCCTACTCGCCCAGGCAGCGGTGGATGCAGGAGATCAGGTCGTCGGCGTCCAGCGGCTTGGTGACGTAGGCGTTGGCGCCCGAGGCCAGGCTCTTCTCCTGGTCGCCCGGCATCGCCTTGGCGGTCACCATGATGATGGGCAGCCCGGCGTGCTCGGGCATCGCCCGGATCGCCGCGGTGGCGGTGTAGCCGTCCATCTCGGGCATCATCACGTCCATCAGCACCACGTCGACGCCCGGGTGCTCGGCGAGGGCCTCGATCCCCTTGCGGCCGTTGTCGGCGTGCACCACGCGCATGCCGTGCAGCTCCAGGATGCTGGAGAGGGCGAAGACGTTGCGGGCGTCGTCGTCGACGACCAGCACCAGGCGCCCGGCCAGCGAGGCGTCGATCTCGGGCGTGACCGCCGCGCCGATCTCCTCGTGCCGCACCAGCGGCAGCACGTCGCCGGGCTGCTCGGCCGACAGGTGCAGCGCGATCCGCTCGCGCAGCTCGTCCAGGCTGCTGAGCAGCTCCAGCGGCTGGTTCTCGGCGCGCTCGCGCAGGACGCGCTCCTCCTCGGCGTCCAGGCGGCGGTTGTTGTGCGCGAGGACGGGGAAGCCGCGCAGCGCCGCGTCGCCGTCCATGGCCTCCAGGAAGCGCAGCGCCGAACCGCCGGCCATGTCCAGCTGCAGCACCACGCAGTGGCACGGCTCGCTGGCGAGCGCGGCGGCCGCCTCCTCCGCGCCGAGGGCGGTGACGATCTCCACCGGGCCGCGCGCGTCGCCCATGTGCCGGCTGTCGGCGGCGGCGCTCTCGGCGACCAGGCTGAGCAGGCCGCCCTGGCGCTCCTCGATCACCAGCAGCCGCCGGGGCCGCGGCGCCGGCGGGGCGGGCGCCGGGTCGGCCGGGACGGCGGTGCCCTGGATGGTGCCGTGCGCGGCCGTGCCCTCGGCGCCGTCCAGGGGCTCGCCCGCGGTCGTGATCGCCTTGGACGGCGCGGCCGGGACGTGGAAGTCGGGCCGGGCGATGGGCAGGTAGAAGGTGAAGGTGCTGCCCCGGCCCGGGGTGCTGTCGGCGGTGATGACGCCGCCGAGCAGGAAGGCGATCTCGCGGCTGATCGACAGGCCGAGGCCGGTGCCGCCGTACTTGCGGCTGGTGGTGCCGTCGGCCTGCTGGAACGCCCCGAAGATCGACTCCAGCTGGTGCTCGGCGATGCCGATGCCGGTGTCGATCACGCGGAACGCCAGCGCGGGGCCGTGCATCTGCACCGGGATCGGCAGCTCGCCGGTGTCGGCCGCCTCGATCCGCAGCTCCACGCTGCCGCTCTCGGTGAACTTCACCGCGTTGGACAGCAGGTTGCGCAGGACCTGCCGCAGCCGCGCGTCGTCGGTGAGCACCTCGGCGGGCACCCCCGGCGCGGTGCTGATCCGGAAGTCCAGGCTCTTCTGGGTGGTCAGCGGCCGGAAGGTGGCCTCGACGTAGTCCAGCAGATGGCGCAGCGGCACCGGCTCGGGCGTGATGTCCATCTTGCCCGCCTCGACCTTGGACAGGTCCAGGATGTCGTTGATGAGCTGGAGCAGGTCCGAGCCGGCCGAGTGGATGATGCCGGCGTACTCGACCTGCTTGGGCGTCAGGTTGCGGGTCGGGTTCTGCGCCAGCAGCTGCGCCAGGATCAGCAGCGAGTTCAGCGGGGTGCGCAGCTCGTGGCTCATGTTGGCCAGGAACTCGCTCTTGTACTTGGAGGCCAGCGCCAGCTGCTGGGCGCGCGCCTCCAGCTCCTGGCGGGCCTGCTCGATCTCCAGGTTCTTGGTCTCGATGTCGCGGTTCTGGCTGGCCAGCAGCGCCGCCTTCTCCTCCAGCTCGGCGTTGGAGCGCTGCAGCTCCTCCTGCCGGATCTGCAGCTCGCCCGAGCGGGCCTGCAGCTCCGAGGCCAGGCGCTGCGACTCGGCCAGCAGCTCGTCGGTGCGGGCGTTGGCGACGATGGTGTTGACGTTGACGCCGATGTTCTCGCGCAGCTGCTCCAGGAAGTCGCGCTGCACCGGGCTGAACGGCCGCAGCGACGCCAGCTCGATCACGCCGAGCACCTGGTCCTCCACCACGATGGGCAGCACCATCAGGCTGGCGGGAGTGCTGGAGCCGAGCCCGGAGGAGATGGTGACGTAGCCGCCGGGGACCTCCTCCACCGCGATCGTCTGGCGGCTGCGCGCGGCCTGCCCGACCAGGGAGCGGCCGGGCCGGAACCGGGTGGGCCGGGCCGGCGCGGCCGGGTCGCCGTCCTCGGGGTAGCCGTAGGAGCCGATCAGGTGCAGCTCGGTGGTGCCGTTGTCCTCGGCCAGGTAGAACGCGCCGTACTGGGCCGACACCAGCGGCGTCAGCTCGTCCATGATCAGCTCGGCGACGACGGCGAGGTCGCGGTGGCCCTGCATGAGGCCCGAGACGCGGGCCAGGTTGGTCTTCAGCCAGTCCTGCTCCTGGTTGGCGCGGGTGGTCTCGCGCAGCGACTGGACCATCAGGTTGATGTTGTCCTTGAGCTCGGCGACCTCGCCGGAGGCGTCCACGGTGATGGACCGGGTCAGGTCGCCCGAGGTCACCGCGCTGGTCACCTCGGCGATGGCGCGCACCTGGCGGGTCAGGTTGCCGGCCAGCTCGTTGACGTTCTCGGTCAGCCGCTTCCAGGTGCCGCTGACGCCCTCGACCTCGGCCTGCCCGCCGAGCCGGCCCTCGCTGCCGACCTCGCGGGCCACGCGGGTGACCTCGGCGGCGAACGACGACAGCTGGTCGACCATCGTGTTGATGGTGGTCTTCAGCTCCAGGATCTCGCCGCGCGCGTCGACGTCGATCTTCTTGGTCAGGTCGCCCTGCGCGACGGCGGTGGTGACCTGGGCGATGTTGCGGACCTGGTTGGTCAGGTTGTTGGCCATCGAGTTGACGTTGTCGGTGAGGTCCTTCCACGTCCCGGCGACGTTGGGGACCTGCGCCTGCCCGCCGAGCTGGCCCTCGGTGCCGACCTCGCGGGCCACGCGCGTCACCTCGTCGGCGAACGCCGACAGCGTCCCCACCATGGTGTTGATGGTCTGGGCGAGCGCGGCGACCTCGCCCTTGGCCTCCACGGTGATGGTCTGCGACAGGTCGCCGCGCGCGACGGCGGTGGCGACCTGGGCGATGGAGCGGACCTGCCCGGTCAGGTTGGAGGCCATCACGTTGACGTTGTCGGTGAGGTCCTTCCAGGTGCCGCTGACGCCGCGCACGGTGGCCTGGCCGCCGAGGTTGCCCTCGGTGCCGACCTCGCGGGCGACCCGCGTCACCTCGTCGGCGAACGCCGACAGCTGGTCCACCATCGTGTTGATGGTGTCCTTCAGTTCCAGGATCTCGCCGCGGGCGTCGACGCGGATCTTCTGCGACAGGTCGCCGAGCGCGACGGCGGTGGTGACCTCGGCGATGGAGCGGACCTGCGCGGTGAGGTTGTCGGCCATGACGTTCACCGACTCGGTGAGCGCCTTCCAGGTGCCGCTGACGCCCTTGACGTCAGCCTGGCCGCCGAGGCGTCCTTCGGTGCCCACTTCGCGGGCGACGCGGGTGACCTCGTCGGCGAAGGAGGACAGCTGGTCGACCATCGTGTTGATGGTGTTCTTCAGCTCGAGGATCTCGCCGCGGGCGTCGACGCGGATCTTCTGCGACAGGTCGCCGCCGGCGACCGCCGTCGCGACCTGCGCGATGGAGCGGACCTGGTCGGTGAGGTTGCCGGCCATGAAGTTGACCGAGTCGGTGAGGTCGCGCCAGGTGCCGCTGACGCCCTTGACGTCCGCTTGCCCGCCGAGGCGTCCTTCGGTGCCGACCTCGCGGGCGACGCGGGTGACCTCGTCGGCGAAGGAGGACAGCTGGTCGACCATCGTGTTGATGGTGTTCTTCAGTTCCAGGATCTCGCCGCGCGCGTCCACGGTGATCTTCTGGGAGAGGTCGCCCTTGGCGACGGCGGTGGTGACCTGGGCGATGTTGCGGACCTGGTCGGTGAGGTTGCCGGCCATGAAGTTGACCGAGTCGGTGAGGTCGCGCCAGGTGCCGCTGACGCCCTTGACGTCGGCCTGCCCGCCGAGGCGCCCCTCGCTGCCCACCTCGCGGGCGACGCGGGTGACCTCGTCGGCGAAGGAGGACAGCTGGTCGACCATCGTGTTGACGGTGTTCTTCAGCTCCAGGATCTCGCCGCGCGCGTCCACGTCGATCTTCTGCGACAGGTCGCCCTTGGCGACGGCCGTCGCCACCTGGGCGATGTCGCGGACCTGGGTGGTCAGGTTGCCGGCCATGGCGTTCACCGAGTCGGTGAGGTCCTCCCAGGTGCCCGACACCCCCGGCACCTTCGCCTGGCCGCCGAGCCGCCCCTCGGTGCCGACCTCGCGGGCCACCCGGGTCACCTCGGAGGTGAACAGCGACAGCTGGTCCACCATGCCGTTGAAGACCGCGGCGATCTCGCCGAGCAGGCCGTCGGCATCGTCGGGCAGCCGGGTGCCGAAGTCCCCGTCGCGCACCGCCGTGAGGCCCGCCAGCAGCTGGCGCAGCTCGCCCTCGCCGACCCCGCCCGCGCCGTCGAGCACCGCCGCGGCGCCCGGATCGCCCTCCGCATGCACCATGATCCTGATCCCGTTCTCGTCGGTCACCGAAGGATTCCCACACGCGGCGGCCCACGCCCGGCGGTCGCACCGCCGGGCCCCGTTTCCGCACCTGTTTACTTGCTATACGGCAAGGAACAGCGCTGCGAGGGTACACCAGTGCGGCCACCGGACCGTAGTCACTGTTCTGTGCGGGCTCAGCCTACTGTTCACCGGGCGTAACGGGCGGGGGAGAACATTCTTCGCGCCAGGTCCGGCCAGGCGGTACTCGCCTAGGCTGCCCGCATGACCAACGACCCCGGGCGGCCGGCCCGGCGCCGCCCGGCGGGCGCCGCGGTGCTGCGCCCGCACCTCACCGCGGCGATCACCGAGGCGGTCTTCGCGGAGCTGGCCGAGGTCGGGTACGGGCGGCTGACGATGGAGGCGGTGGCCCGCCGGGCCGGCGTCAGCAAGCCGACGCTGTACCGGCGCTGGCCCGCCAAGGAGGCGATGGTCGCCGCGGTCGCCGGCGACGTGGTGACGGCGGTCGCGGACGTGCCCGACACCGGCAGCCTGCGCGGCGACGTCGGGCACTACCTGGCGGCGACCGCCGGGATGCTGCGGCACCCGCTGGCCTCCCGCATCATCCCCGACCTGCTCGCCGAGGCCGGCCGCGCCTCGGGGCTGGCCGACGCCCTGCTGGTGCGGGCCCGCGACGTCCGCCGGGAGAAGGCCGCCGAACTGCTGCGGCGCGGCATCGCACGCGGCGAGCTGCCGCCGGACCTGCCCGTCCAGCTCGCGCTGGACCTGCTGGTGGGGCCGCTGTTCTGGCGGCTGATCATCGCCCGCACGCCGACCGGGCCCGACCACCTGGACCGGCTCACCGACATGCTGCTGGCCGCCTTCGGCGCGCGCGGACCGGGAGAGGTCAGCGGCCGGTCAGGCGATGCACCAGATCCGTCACGTACTCCCGGGTGAACTGCTCGGGCGGCCCGCTGATGTCGAAGTTGCCGCTGGTGATGACGCCGGCCATCTGCGGCGCGGACAGGACCCGGCCGTCGCCGATGATCGCCAGGCCTGCGCCGGGCGCGCTCGGGGAGCGCTGGTACTCGCGGTGGGCCTGCTCGCTGAGGGCGGCGAACCGGGGCGCGTCCGCCGGATGCAGCGCGACCACCACGCTCCAGCCCGTCCGCCCGTTCTTCGGATCGGGCCCCTGGGCGCGGATCCCCTCGACCTGGCCGACCGTCATCGTGGCGGTGCCGAGCAGGTAGCAGGTCTTCGCGTCCGCGGCGGGCAGCGCGTCCGGCTTGCAGGGCGGCGGAGCGGCCTCGGCCACCTGCTGGAAACGCAGCGGCGTGCGCAGGGCGACCGGGCCGAGCCCCTTTGCGGCCTTGTCCTCGTGCGTGAAATACAGCGTCGCCCCGATGATGACGGCGAAGACGGCCGCGACGACCAGCAGGACGGCGAACACCCGCACGCCGGACGGCGGCCCCGATGGCGGCGGCGTCACGCGAGCCCCTCCCGCTGCGGGTCCCGCCACATGAGCCATACAGGGGGAGCGTCCTTGCCCGGCAGCGCCAGCTCCTTGGTCACCCGGAACCCGAACCTCTCGTAGTACGGAACGTTGGCCGCCTTGGAGGACTCCAGGTAGGCGGGCACCCCCTCGGCGTCGCAGCGGTCCAGCCGGGACCGCAGCAGCGCCCCGCCCAGCCCGAGCCCCTGCGCGGGCGGATCGGTGCCGAGGATCGCCAAATACCAGTGCGGTTCGGCGGGGTGGTGCTTCTCGATCTCACCGAGGGCGCGCAGCGCGGCGGGCAGCCGGACGCCGAGCGCCCGCACCAGCGGGACGCCCTGGCGCAGCTGCGCGCCGAACGGCACCCGCCATCGGCCCGGCGGGTCCCACAGCGCGCCGGCCTCGACGGCGGCGCCGCGCCCGGTGGTCTCGCAGGCGCCGTGCGGCAGATGGACGTGCCGCAGCAGGATGCCGAAGAGTGCGGTGAGCCGCCGCACCCGGGAGTCGTCACCGGGCAGGATCCAGCGCCAGACCGGATCGTCGTCGAAGGCGCGGGCGAGCACGCCGGCCAGGTCCGCCGCGTCGGCCGCGGCCGCCGTCCGGACGGCCGGGGTCGGGACCGCCATCGCAACCGCCTTCCGCCGGAGAAGGCAGATCCTGGCCGCTGCCCGGCGAGACCGTCAAGCCCGTGTGGTCACGCCCCTCACCCCGGGCAGGGGCGGCCGTCGCGCGGCATGCCGAGGCGTCGCCTGCCCGGCGCGAGCGCGGTCGCCTGGAACAGCGCTCACCTCTGCGACTCTCCTAGGCGGACTTCGACACCGGCCGCCCCAGGACGGCGTTCGCCCACAGGCCGGGCTGCTCGGAGGTCGGCGCGCGGGCGCGGCCGGGTGATGCGCCGGCCCGTCGCCCAGCAGGGCTGCGAGCCGCTACAGGCCCGGCGGCTTGGCAGAGCAGGGGCGCAAGTCCGACGCCACCATCATCGCGATGGTGATCAATTTGGGGGGCGGCCGTTCATCCCGCCCCTGCAGTACATGGCCGGAGCGCGGCATCTCCTGGGGCCGCGGCTCGACGGCGCCGCAGGGCTCGCGCTCTATCACCATCCTCAGAACCGGGCGCGCCGGCAGGGGCAAGGGGCGCCCATGGGCTTCTACCGGGACCGCGACACGGTCGAGACCGGTTGCTGGGGCGAGTGAGGGCGAGCACCCACCGCCGTTGGCCGGCCCCTGCATCGGCACGACGGCCTGATACCGGCTGGTCGACGACGGCGGCTACATCCTCGGCGTCCACACCACGCCGCCCGAATGCGAGCCGCAGCCGTCCTCGTGCCCGGGCGGGCTCAGCCGCCCTGGGTCGCCTTCCGGCTCTGCTCCACCAGGTCCTTCGGCAGGCGCTCCAGCAGGCTGCGCAGGTCGTCGGCGTGGTCCTCCTCGTCGGCGAGCAGCTCCTCGAAGACCCGCCGGGTGGTCGGATCGGCGTCGCCGAGCCACTGGACGATCTCGGTGTAGGAGGCGATCGCGACCCGCTCGGCGATCAGGTCCTCCTTGATCATCTCGATCAGGTCGAGGCTGGCGTCATAGGTGGTGTGCGCGCGGCCGGCCAGGATCTCGGGGTTGAAGTCGGGCTCCCCGCCGAGCTGGGAGATGCGCACCGCGAGCTTGTCGGCGTGCTCCTGCTCGTCGGCGGCGTGCTCGGCGAACTCGGCGATGACGCCCTCGGAGTAGATCCCGGTCGCGGTGTACTGGTGCCGCTTGTAGCGCAGCACGCACACGATCTCGGTGGCCAGCGCCTCGTTGCACACCTGGATCACCCGGTCCAGGTCGGCGCCGTAGGCCTCGGTGATCGGCCCCTTGTCGATCTCTTGCCGGGCCCGCTCGCGCAGTGTGGTGAGGTCGGACAGGAACTCGGCCATCGGTGGTGCTCCTCGGGTTCGCCGGACTGACTCCGTGGATGATCGCCCGGCGGCCGCGGCGGCAAAGTCATCGGCCGCCCAAGAAAACACCAGCGCTCACCGGGCACAATGGGCGGGATGAGAGCAGTGGTGCTGTCGGACACGCACGCGCCCCGCCGCTGGAAGACGTGCCCGCCGCGGGTCGCCGGGCACCTGCGCGGAGCCGACGTGATCCTGCACGCCGGCGACGTGTGCACCGCGGACGTCCTGGACGAGCTGGCCGCGTACGCGCCGGTGCACGCCGTGCTCGGCAACAACGACGGTCCCGACGTCGCCGCGTGGGGCGCGCCCGAGACCCTGGAGCTCGACCTGGCCGGCCTGCCCGTCGCGATGATCCACGACAGCGGGCCGAGCAAGGGCCGCGCCGCCCGGATGCGGCGCCGGTTCCCCGGTGCCGCGCTGGTCGTCTTCGGGCACTCCCACATCCCGCTGGACGAGTCGGGCGACGGCGTGCGGATCTTCAACCCGGGCTCGCCGACCGACCGCCGCCGCCAGCCGCACGGCACGCTCGGCCTGCTGGAGATCGACGGCGGCCGGCTCGTCCGCGCCGAGATCGTTCCGGTGACCTGACCGGCCTTGCCGTGCGGCGGTCACCACGGCGTTTTGTCCAGCCCGGCGCGTGGCACGGCACCGGATCGACGGCACCGGCCGCCTCAGGGGAGGACTTCGGCGGGACGGCGCCCGCGGCCCCCGGCCCCGCTAAAAAATCTACACCGTAAAGTCAATGGACGTTGTCAAACTGTCAGGGTGGCAGACCACAGCGAAGGCACCCTGACCGGCACGCGGATGAGCTGGTGGGCCGCCCCGCCCATGGTCCGGCGCGAGGTCGAGGTCTTCCTCGGTGGCCGGGTCGTGGAGGCGGTCACCCAGCCGGGCGGCTTCTCCCCGGGCATCGCGGCGCGGCTGCGCACCGCCGGGGGACGGCGCGCCTTCGTCAAGGCGGTCGGCCGCGAGCCGAACCCCGGCTCGCCCCGGCTGCACCGCGCCGAGGCCCGGGTGGCGGCGGCACTGCCGCGCACGGCCCCGGTCCCGATGTTCCTCGGCTCGATCGACCTCGGCGACTGGATCACGCTGCTGTTCGAGGACGTCGACGGCCAGCCGCCCCGCCAGCCTTGGGAGGCGGGCGAACTGCGGCGCGTCCTGGACGCGCTGACGGACCTGGCGCACGCGATGACCCCGCCGCCGCTCCCGGTGCCGACGGTCGCCGAGCGCTTCGCCGAGGAGTTCCAGGGCTGGCGCCGCCTGGCCGCCTCCGGCAGCCGGACCACCCTGGACCCGTGGCTCACGGTCCACCTGGACGATCTGGCGGAACGCGAACCGTCCTGGGCGGATGCGGCGGCGGGGGAGACGCTCGCGCACGCCGACATCCGGGCCGACAACCTGCTGCTCACCTCCGACCGCGTCGTGGTGGTGGACTGGCCGTGGGCGTGCCGGGCGGCGCCCTGGTTCGACCTGCTGGCGATGCTGCCGAGCGTGCGGATGCAGGGCGGTCCGCCACCCGCGGAGGTGTTCGCCACCCACCCTCTTGCCAAGGGCGTGGACGAGGAGGCGGTGACGTCCGTCCTCTGCGCGCTCGCCGGCTTCTTTCTCTGGTCCAGCCGGCAGCCACCGCCACCGGGACTGCCGACCGTCCGGGCATTCCAAGCGGCCCAGGGGGAGATCGCCCTGGCATGGCTGCGCGACCGGCTCGGCGGATAGGCGGATAGGAGGCGGCGGCCCCGGTTCTGCTCTGCGGCATCCGTCAGACAGCGCAACGGACAGAGAGGCTGAGTACCGCACGGACATCATTGGGCCGGCGCAACGTGAGCCGCCCATTGAGCGGCGGTCCTCCTCGGACCTGAACGTGCTCCAAGGGAGCACGGTGAGACGGAGAGCGGCCTCCCAGGCGCCACCGCGCCGCCCATGACAGAAAAGCGGTCAGGAGCTGGAGCGTTCAGGACGACCCGCCCGCACCCGTCGCAGGGATGCCATCAGCTCCGGGCCAGCCCGGATGACGAAGAACCGGCGGCCGAGCGGCAGGAACAACATCCACGCGCACCAGCCGGATCGAACCGCTGCGTCGCTCACAGCGATGGCCGCATGATCCCCGGCGACCGGCTCCACCCCCCGACCTTCTGCCCAAGCCCTGGTGCCGGTCCACAGGCGCGATCCCTGCCGACCGAAGAAGATCTTTCTTTGCGCGGTCGGGTACCAGGACGGCCTGCGCGGTCTCAGAAACGTGTGCAGAACCAGCGCTCATTGCTCACCCGGCTCTGGAACGACCCGTATAGGCAGAGACCGAGGACATCGTCAGCGTGCAGGCGTACCTGGCGGTCGGCGGAGCAAGGCAACGTGGCGTGGAGCATTGCCGTCCGGAGCGAGGCGCGGTCCTGTGGCCAGGTGGTTTGACACCCGCGCGCTGAGCCCGTAAGTTACCTCCTTGTCCCCGGAGGGATGCAGGACGCCGTTGGTGGTGGCCGGCCCGTGGGGAACCCTCACTGTCTCAACCGACACGGATTTCGCCGTGCCTGTTGTGCTGTGCCGGGACCAGAAAAGCCCGATTTTGCGAAACGGGCCGGATCTGGTGAAATAGCGACACCGCTCCGAAAGGCGCCGCGAAAGCGAACGCCGGCCGGGACGGATCAGGGAAAAGCCGGTGAAATTGACAGACCGGCCGGAACT
>NZ_WEGH01000005.1 GCF_009604375.1 Actinomadura macrotermitis | reverse complement strand
GCGAAGGGGAAACACCCGGTCCCATCCCGAACCCGGAAGTTAAGCCCTTCAGCGCCGATGGTACTGCACGGGGGACCGTGTGGGAGAGTAGGACACCGCCGGACTCATATTGGAAAGGGCCCCGCCACTTGTGGCGGGGCCCTTTCGCATTCCCGGAAAACGCATGTCCGGCCCCGCTTGCACGGCGTTTCGGGGACCGACCTCGGTGAGAGGTAGCTCCCCGAGCCCTTCTTGTCTGTTGGCAACCATGCCTGGTGCAGGATATGGGGGTCTTTGAGCTTGGCCGTGCCTGGTGAGCGCGGTCTGGCGTCAGGGAGCCTTTTCAACAGGTGGTTTGAAGTTCGCGGTTGTGTAGTACCGGAATGACTTTGGCCAGGTGTTCGGCGCGGTGCGGGCAGCAGCGCGGCTTGTCCAGGGCGTGCCAGGACTTCGGCCGCGCGGGATCCGCTGCACCATCCCGGACAAGGTCGACCACATCCGCAACCGCAAGGAACCCGGCTCTCGCGGCGGTCGCCCGCCGAAGTTCGTCAGGGCAGACCAGCGCCAGCGCCATGCGGTCGAGTGCGACATCAACTGCCTCAAGAGAAACCGAGCGATGGCCACCCGCTACGAGAAACTCGCCGTCCGCTACGAAGCGACCGTCCTCATCGCGGCCAACATGAGTGACCTGACTTGGCTCAAATTAGTGCGCACCGCGGTCGTGGATGCGGGTGAGGGCATCGCGGAGGTCGTCGGGTAGCGGGTCGACGGCGGTGAGGGTGTGCTCGCCGGCCTGGATGTTGATGGTGCGGTAGCGGCGGGTGGTGCGCACGAACTTCTTGATCGACCAGCCGGTGGTCTGCTCGATCCACCTGCTGACGGCCAGGGCGGCGAACACGACCGTCAGGTGCGCGTCGATCGACTCGCGCTTGTGGTGGTAGATCGGCCGCGCACGTAGGTCGTGTTTAGACGTTCGGAACGACTTCTCGATGCGGAACAGTCGGTGGTAGGCGTCGATCACGAACTCGGCGGTGACGTCCGGGAGGTTGGTGACGTAGCCTTTGAGGCCGGCAAGGGCGCGTGCCTTGGCTCCGGGGTCCGGTTGACACTCTTGGTGGCGCCGGTGAGCTGGATGAACCGGTTGCGTTTGACCGCGGTCTTGCCGGCGACGGCCTGCTCGGCCTTGGCGACCTGTTCGTCGATGCCGTGCAGGGTGCGCCGAGCCCGGTCCGCCCGGTACTGGTAGTAGATGATCTGGTCGCGGCGCTGGTCCTTGGGGCCGGCAGGCCAGGGCTGGGTGAAGATGTGCCCGTCGGGGATCTGCTCATCCGGGTGCTCGTGGCGCCACGCCTGGACCACGTACGGCACGTCGGGTATCCGCGCGCCGAGGATGAACGACAACCCCGCGGCCTCGATGGCCTGCTGGTTGGCCGCAGAGATCATGCCAGCGTCGGCCACGACCGTGACATCAGCCGGCTGGTGGGCATCCATGAACGCACGGATGGTCGGCAGCATCGTAGTGGTCTCGCCCCGGTTGCCCTCGAACGCGTTAGCCATCAACGGAAACCCGCTTGCGTCGGTGAGCAGCCCGATCGTGATCTGCGGCTCCAGGCGGCGTTCTTTGGAGAACCCGGGCTCACGGAACCCGTCCCCGGCATCGGTCTCGAAGTACAAGGTGGACACATCGTAGAGAACCAGTGACGCCGGCCCCAGATCAGCGGTGCGGGCGCACGCCGCGGCCAACTTCTGCCGCCAGGACTCTTTCGCGAACGCGGGCAGACGCCGCTTGAGGGTCGCGTACGCCGGCGGGTCGAAACCTGCCTCCTCGACCACCCGCAGACTGTCCAGCTTGCTGGTCGGCTCGACGATCCGTGCCAGCACCAGTAATCGGAACACCTCGTCACCACCAGCGGCCTCCTCGAACCCCAACAGCTGGTAGGCGTGGCCGAGCGCGTCCCACAGGTACCCCATCCGCGACGACGTGATCGCAAGCGGCCCACCACCAGCACCACTGCCGGCCTGCAACGCCGCGAAGTCCGGGCCAAAGTAGAGCTCGGGCTGCCCCACAGCCAGACGCTGCCTCGCCACCGCCTTGAGCGCCTCCAACGCCGCATCGTCATGCGCCGAGCCGATGTGCTCGATGTCCCGCGACCCGCGACGCGAGGAGTGCACGATCTGCACCGCCCTGGCCCCCGACGCCGTCTTCACCGTGCGCACATACGCCACGAGAGACAGCCTGGAACCGGCCGCTTAGTGCGCAGATTTTCGCCGTTCACACGACGAAACCGCAGCTCAACAGCCGGCACCCTACCCAAGATCAGCGATCTTGAGCCAAAGTCAGGTACGGTGACGGAATGGTCATGCGGGTGGCGGTTCCCGTGCTGCCGTGCCGAGATGTGCAGGCAGCGCGGTCGTACTTCACGGACGTGCTCGGATTCGACACCATATTCACCTGGGAGACCCCACCCAGCTACGCGGCCGTGATCCGCGACACCGCCGAGTTCCACCTGTACGCCGAAAGCAGCGTCGGCCCGGCCAGGGTGACGGTTGTCGTCGACGACGTCGATTCCTGCCACGACGAGCTGCGCGCCCGCGGCGCCGACATCGTCGAGCCACTGGCTGACCGGCCCTACGGGATGCGCGACTTCAACGTACAGACACCCGATGGGCACTTGTTGATCTTTAGCCAGCCGCTTACCGAGTACGGGTGACCATCAGCGGACCAGCCGGAAGAATGACCGGACCTCGTCGACGAACAACGCCGGCTGCTCGAACGCCGCGAAGTGGCCGCCCTTGCCGGGCTCGTTCCAGTACCGGATGTTCGGGAACCGGCGCTCCGCCCACCGCCGAGACGGGCGCTGCAGCTCCTTGGGGAAGACCGAACAGCCGGTGGGTACGGTCACCGGCGCGCCGGCCGACCCGGAGATCTATTCGTTGACCTGCCGGAGGCTTTCCCAGTACAGCCGGGCGGATGAGGCACCGGTGCCGGGCAGCCAGTAGAGCATCAGGTTGTCGAGCAGCTCATCCCGGGTAATAACCCGATGCAGGTCGCCACCGGAGTCGGTCCACGACCAGAACTTCTCGACGATCCAGGCGCAGAGGGCGGCCGGCGAGTCGACCAGCCCGTAGCCGACCGTCTGCGGCCGGGTCGACTGCTGCACCGAGTATCCGGAGCCCCATTCGTCCGCCTCCCGCAGTGTCGCGAGCGCCGCCCGCTCGGCGCCGGTGAGGTCGTCCAACGTGGCCGGATCGGGCGGTGCGAGCGGCGGCATGAGATGGATGCCGGCGACCCGATCGGGTTGCCGTTGACCGATGCTCGTGGCGATGCTGGTGCCCCAGTCGCTGCCCTGGGCGCCGAACCGCCGGTAGCCGGGCCGGGCCATCAGCTCGCATCACGCGTCGGATATCCGCTCGATCCCCCACCCCGGCGCGGCCGGCTTGTCGCTGAAGCCGTAACCGGGAAGCGATGGGCAGACCCCTGGAACCGGCCGCTTAGTGCGCAGATTTTCGCCGTTCACACGACGAAACCGCAGCTCAACAGCCAGCACCCTACCCAAGATCAGCGATCTTGAGCCAAGTCAGGTCGCCGTCCGCTACGAAGCGACCGTCCTCATCGCGGCCAACATGAGTGACTGCGGTCAGCACCTTCGCGGGTTAGTCGAGGATGGCGTCGAGCTCTAGTTCGACGAGCCAGTCGGGATCGATGAAACGTGAGACTTCAACAAAGGTGCAGGCTGGACGGACCGATGCGAACCGCTCGCCGTGCGCTTGCGCGGCTTCCCTCCAGCGCGTCACGTCCGTGAGCATGATGCGAGTCCGCACGACATCCTCCAGCGACGCCCCGGCTTCCTCCAACGCGGCCTCGGCAATATCCAGGCACCTCTCGGTCTGGGCATAGACGTCGCCTTGCCCTACCGTCGTCCCGTCGTCCCCGATGGGCGCGGTGCCGGCAACCGCGACATGCCTCCCTTTGCGGATTGCCCGCGAAAATCCAATTTGAGGCTCAAGTGGCGACCCAGAACTGACCATCTGCCGAACATGTTCCATCACACCATGCTCTCAGAGCGTCGCACTTTCGATGCACGCCCTAGCGGGCGTGCGGTCCGGGTGGCTGCATTCCTGGGCGCGCACTCGTCCATGGGGTCTGCTCGCGGCCGTGCGGCGAACCGGTCCGACCTGGACCAGGTGCTGTTGGACGCATGACGCTCACCGAGGCGCTGCCATCGATCCCACCGTGGACGGATCGACGCCGAGATGATCGAATCGTCGGGCTTACCCGCACCACCGGGATCGCTGAATCGGGCGATCACGGCAGATCGGGCAGTCGGCCCTACTGTGCTGGCCGACTTCGTCCGGCAAGGCAGGGCCGAAGTGATCCCCGCAGTCGGCTTCGTGCTCGACGCCGTCAGCAAGTGTGGCCAGCGCCTCCTGAGTCGCGGACGAGTAGTCGCCCGCCCGCGTCCTTGACGGCTGGACCAGCCAGCTTGTTGTAGGCAGCAGACTTCTCGGGGTTCGCAATGATGCGCTAGGCGCTGCCCCGATGGCTCTTGGCCGCGGTGCCTCCTGTGTTCGGAATCGATGCTCAGATCCATGGCCGACGCGCTGTAGGTCAGTAGCTTCCTGCTCGACCCGACCGGCCCTGGCCCGGCTCACCGTTCGGAGCCGTGATCGGATGAGCGTCGGCGGGCGAGGGCGAGGCTGGCCATCGTCGTGATCGCCATCGCGGCGACGCCGACCAGTGCCGCGGTCGTGTAGGCGCCGTCATTCGGGAAGAGGCGGCCCGTGGCGGTGCCGGCGGCCAGGACCAGACCGCCGATGGCGCTGCCCAGGGAGTACCCGACGCTGCGGACGACGTAGTTGAAGCTCATGGCGCTCGACGTCTCGCTCTTGGGGGTGACGGCCAGGATGACGCCGGGCATGGCGGCCGAGAAGCTGCCGACGCCGAAGCCCAGCACGCTCATGGCCGCGAGCAGTTCGGCCAGGTTGGACCGGGCGGTGGCGAACAGGACGAACCCGCCGCCGACGATGGCGGCGCTGCCGGCCAGGAGCAGGGGGCCGTCGATCCGCTCGCGGACCCGCGGCGTGAGCTTGCCGGCGACGAACCCCAGCACGGAGAACGGGATGAGGACCAGCCCCGCCACGAAGGTGGTCAGTCCGAAGCCGTAGCCGGCGCTGTGCGGCGTCTGCGCGTAGCGGGTGATGAGCGTGAGCAGGAGGTACATGCCGCTCCCGCCGACGAGCATGGCGATGTTCGCCCCGGCGACCGCCGGGTGCCGTACCGCCCGGACGTCGACCAGGGGCGTCTTGGTCCGCAGTTCGGAAACGGTCCAGGCGCAGAGCAGGAGTACGGCGGCGACGGCAAGGGACACCGCCACGGCGAGGTGCCGGCTCCACAGGCTCCTCTCGCCGGCCAGGAACAGGACGAGGAGCAGTCCACCCGCCAGGGCGAGCGCACCGGCCACGTTCACGTGAGCGGAGCGGCCTTCGGGAGCCGCGGGCATGGAGCGCCACGCGGTCACGAAGGCGATGGCGGTGACGAGCAGGCCGAGGCCGTAGGCGGTCCGCAGACCGCCGAACTCGGCGAGCAGCGCGGCCAGCGGGTAGCCGACGCCGGCTCCGATGATGGAGACCACTGAGATCAGGGCGATCGTGGCCGCGCTGCGCTCCTCGGGAAGATGGTCGCGGGCCACGCCCATCATCAGCGCCGTGAGACCGAGGCCGACGCCTTGGGCCGCTCTGCCCACGAGCAGCCAGGCGAACGGCAGCGGCAGCACGGTGAGCGCGCTGCCGGCGACGACGATCGCCAGCGTGGCGAGAATCGTGGCCCGCCGGTGCGGGCCGGCTCCGAGCCGGCCGAGGACGGGTGTGGCGACGGCGCCGCTGAGCAGGGCGATGGTCAGCGTCCACTGCGCGCTGTCGAGGGAGACGTGGAACGTGGTCGCCACGCTGGTGATGAGCGGTGTCCCGAGGCTGGCGACCGCCGCCACGACCAGGGCGATGAACACCAGGGCGGGGACCAGCAGACGTGCCCCGGAACGTATCGGGGGAGTGCTCATGGGCTGCTCGTGGGCCTGGGGCGCGGTCATCGGCCCGGCTCCTCGCGGGCGCGGCTTTCGAGCTCTGCCAGACGCAGCAGCGCCGGAAGGGCTGCCGCCAGGGCCTCGACCTCGTCACCGGTGAGTTCGTCGATCAACCGCGCGTACGCGTCGACGCCCGCCTGGCGTCGCGTCCGGACGTACGACGCGCCGGCCTCGGTCAGGCACACCAGCGTGACCCGCTTGTCGGAGGGGTCGCTCTTCCGCTCGACCAGCCCGAATTCCTCCATCACCCGGACCAGGACGGTCATCGCGGGCTGGGTGACGCCCTCGGCCACCGCCAGATCGGTGATCCGTCGCGGGCCGGTCTTGTCCAGGGTGGCCAAGGTGGCGGCGGACGTCAGGCTCATGTCGCGGGGAAGGCGTCTCACGGCCCTGGTGGCCAGACCGTAGAGGGCTGACCCGATGGCTTCGGAAGCGCTGTGCGCGGCGTCTCGGCGGCTCATCCCTGAAGCATAACCGATTTATATGAACTCTTTATGTATCTCTGGATCGGGGCTCGGCGGCGCTTGGCCTATAACGCGTTCGCGTAAGACGCACGGCACCGTGATCGCGGCGAGGATCTGCGGCCACCACGTGCGGACGTGCGGCAGCGAGTCGCGCACCGCGGCTTTGAACACGGTGCACATGTCGATCGCGACCACCTGGAGCCCGGCCCGCCACTGGCAGGTCTGGGCGCCGATGCACACCGACACCCTCGCCGTACTGCGGCTCTCGATCCGCCCAACGGCCCGGCACCACCGACCAGACCGAACTTCGCCTCTCCGTGTCGGGTCTCGTCGATCCTCAAGTGCGTCACCGGCGGTGTGTCCTTCGGCAGCGCAGCCGCGTCCGTGAACGCGGTGTTCGCCACTGGACATGACACCTCGAAGCCGCGCGTGGCCTGCACTACCGCCCGTCCGCGATCGGCGACCGCTTCCCCGACCGCGGTGGGATCGACGGCGGCGCCTCGATGGACATCTTGCGCCGGCACTTGCAGTGGTCCGGTGCATACAAAATCAGGGCACGCGCCCTTATCGGCTACCGGTGACAGACGCCGAACTACAGGGAACCCGGGGTCCGTTCAAGCGGGATCGATCGGTCGGCGCTTTCTCTGGCCGGTTCGCTTTGCGTTCACCTGGACGGAGCCGATCCGCACAGAGACTCGGAACCACCGGGCCCAGGACCGATCAAGTCCGGTGGCCAGACTTCCCAAGCACCTCGATGCCACATGAGGACGTGTGCATACCGGTCGACGAAGGGCACTCGGTAGAGGACCCTGATCCACCACGGGACCAGCGCCGGGTGAGCCCGTCCACCGCCGGGCGGCAGCCAATCCCATCCCGGCCTGACTCCAGCGGGCGGCTGCCAGCCGGCAGGAGAGCGATAGCGTTCGGCCGGAAGTCCTCGATCATGCCCCATCACCTCAGGATGGCAGGGCCTTCGGCGACAGGGAAGCTGCGGTTCAGGGACGAACGCTGAGCTTGTCGTTCAACCCTTGATCTTCTCCTAAGGGGCCGAAACTCTCACCGCGGGTGGTCGCGAAGTGTGATGTCTCAAGCTCGGCGGCGGGGTTCGGTCGAATCAGTGCGTCTAACCGCCGGCATCAGGCGCCCGTCCGTGCTCGGGCGGCAGCGTCAGTTCCACCACCGAGTGCACCGCACCCGGAGCACATGATCAGACGAAGGTCGCCCCAGCGTCCGGCGAATGCCCGGTGGGATACGCCGTTCGAGATCAGTCCGGCAGCGCCACGGTGAGGTCCAGTTCGACGAGCTGTCCGGAAAAGCCCAGCTGGGCGACGCCCAGGAGCGTGCTGGCGGTGGTGAACACCGGTCCCAGGGCGGACTCGGTGAGCCGGCGCCATACGGCTCCGAGGTCGCCTTGCTCGTCGCTTCGCACGTAGATCACCGACCGCACCACGTGTGACGGCTCGGCACCCGCCGCCGCCAGGGCGGTGAGCGCGTTCGCGATCACCTGATCGGCCTGCTTCTCGAAGGAACCGGCCCCGACGAGGTCGCCGTTGCGATCGAGCGGGCACTGTCCCGCCAGGTAGGCCGTACGCCCTGCCTCCACCACCGTGATGTGGTGGTAGCCGGGCGTCTGGTGCAGCTGCTCGGGATTGATGCGGGTGATCTTCTCGGTCATGTCCGCAAGTCTGGCTGGCACGGTGGCGGCACGCACCGCAGTTTCGTCTCCGGCAAGCACTTCCCGGCAACCTGAGGTCAAAGAACAAGCTGAGCCTGTCTTCGAGCGGCGTGGACGAAGCGGGCGGCTGTCGGCGGGAGTCCGATCCCTCGGCCGTGAGGGAAGCCCGGTCAGGGCGCTTGAGGAGACCAGAGCCCGTGTTCTTTCAGGATCGTCTCGGCCGTATGCCGGGTCTGCCGGCTTGCGGCGGACGGGCTGATGGCGATCTGGTGGAGCCGGCCGGTGAACGCTCTGATCTCATCGTCCGTCATCCAGCGGATGGTGCAGGAGATCCAATGGTCGGACCGGGCCGAAAGGCCGGCGCCGACTCCTACCGCCTAGCCCACACCCGCCAAGCCGCCGAACACGCCTGACGACCGCGCACTGTGACGGCTGGCCCAGACGCGGCTGGGCTCTTGATGGCGTGCTACCCCCAGGCCGTGCCGCATCCGATGTCAGAGGCGTTCGCCATCCTTGACCGATGGACTGGATGCCCTATCTGCGCCGGTGGAGCGCTGAACGCATTGACGAACACGACCCCCGGCAGCACCAGGAGCCGGCTCCGGCCGCAGTACAGGACCGCTGGCTCGGAGCGCCACCGGCGACCGAGGCCGGGCTGGAGGCCGCCGAGCGGCGACTGGGGTGCGCGCTGCCGCCCACCTACCGGGCCTTCTTGGCGACCACCAACGGGTGGCGCAACCTGCAAGGGATCGTCGACAGCTTCCGCAGCGCCGATCAGATCGGCTGGTTGCACGAGCTGGAACCTCACTGGGCCGAAGGCTGGGCTCACCAGGCGGATGAAGAAGATCTTGATGAAGATGTCGCAGCGCACTTCGGCCAGATCGCTGCCCTGTTGCGCCGCGGCCTGCTGATCTCGCTGGACGCCGACCTGACGATCATCTTCCTCGATCCCCAGGACGTCGACGCAGGCGGCGACTGGGCGGTCTACCAGTACTCCTCCTGGTCAGACCTGGGGCCTCAACGCCATGCCGGCCTGCAGGACTGCTTTGAGGACCTGCACGGCTGGTGGGTCGACCGCGCCCGCGAGGAACGTGCCCGGCTGGACATGGTCGAGGCCACGACCGAGCGAGGGCGGGCTGCCGCGTTGGCCGGTGATGTGGACACCGCGCTGTCACTGCTGAGCGGGATCGAGCAGCAGGGGCACGGCAACCGCGTGGAGATCCTGCTGGGCCAGCTCCGCCTGTTCACCGGCGACCGCCAGGAAGCCGAGCGGCTCCTGGGCTACCCCTTTCCGCAGCTCTTCTGGCAGGAGGAGTACAACACCGACCCGTTGTTCATCGACGAGTTGCTCCCGCTCATGTACCTGCAGTACGAACGGGCCGAAGCCCAGGGCGTCATGTCGACGCTGAAGTGGGCGCTGGGTGCCGAGCACCCGGGCCTGCAGGCCTTGGTCGAGCAACACCGCGCTCGATCCGGCTCCACCGCGGTCGTGTACGGGAACCCTGAATTCGACGCCCAGGTCAAGGCGGCCCTGAAGGCCCATCCCGAACCCAGCGAAGAACTGTGGCAGGCCATCAAGCAGGCGTTCGCTGCCTGGCGTCCACGCAGCCACGAACACCTTGCACCGGTCGCCTTGTTCACCCATCCGGTCTTGGCCACCGTGATCACACCCGAACGCGGCCGCGAACTCCTGGCCACCCCCAGGCCGGCTTCCTGATCCTTCTCACGCAGAGGCCGTTCTAGGGGAACTCGACGCTGGGCCCCAGTTGTTTCCGCCGTGGGAATGGTGGGCGAGGAACCTCCGGTCGCGCGGCGGCTCGGCAGGGCCTCGGCCAGTTGGAGGTCTCCGCCGCAGCACAGCGCGGGCAGCGCCGAACCGGTGACGCAGACGCCGTCGTCGCGCACGGCAGCCGCACCCCGTCCGGCGCCAGGACCGGTGCGACGTGCGCGGGCACGCTCGGGACCCGGCCGCCCTCGCGCCACCCCTTGCCCCGTGGGCCCGCCACCAGAGCGAGTCGTGAGCGACGATCGCCGGGGTGAAGGCCATCTGCCGCAGGCCATGACGTTCCGCCTTGCACCGGCTCCTCTCCGCTGCGAAAGCTCAGAGGGACCGTGCATCAAGGTGAGGTGGGGCGCAACGCTCCGCGAGCAAGGTGACACTGCCGGGAAGTGGCACGTGTCAGCGGGGGTTCGATCCGGGCGCCCTCGGTTCCAGCATGGGGACGAGGAAGCGCCGGGCCAGGGCCGCCAGTTCCTCGTCGTCGTCCAGGTCGACGAGGTGGCTGGGGATCGCCAGGAACGAGGCGGAGATCCGGACCATCATCTCGGCCACCAGGTCGGTGTCCAGGTCGCCCGGCACGTTGCCCGCGCGCTGCTCCTGGCGGAGCTGGCCGGCCACGAAGCGGCGCACGGTGGCCAGGGTCCGGCCGTCGTCGCTGATCATGGAGGGGACGAGCAGGTCCGGCTCGGTCTCCATCAGGCCGCCGATCAGCGGGTTGCCCCGGATGGCGCGCAGCGAGCTCACGAAGCCCAGCACCACGCGGTCGGCGACGGTGCGGGCCCGCGCGATGTCGATGAGGAACCGGTCGAAGTAGCGGCGGAACTCCTGGCGCACCACCTGCTCGACCAGCGCGTCCTTGGTGGCGAACCGCCGGTAGACCGTGATCCGTGAGACGCCGGCGCGCCGGGCCACGTCCTCCATGGTGGAGCGCTGGATCCCGATCCGGCAGAACTGCTCGTAGGCCGCGCCGAGGATGCGCGCGCGGGTCTGGTCGGTGTCGTCGACCCGCTCGACGGCGTCGGTGTACGCGCGTTCGAGCAGCGACTCCCGCGCAGGCTCCATGGGTTTCCTCCCGGTCTCCGATTCTGCCTCAGCGCCGTCGTTTCTGGGCCTTGTGACGGCCGCCACAGTGTGCTGTCATGGCCATGGCGATGATACGCGGTATCGGACTGCGTTTCATTGTATCAAGCAGTGCTCGCGGGTCCGAGGAGGAGCCAGGCATGGAGAAGCCCAGCAGACGCAACGTGCTGATGGCGGGCGGGGTGCTGGGCGCGGTCGGCGCGTTGAACGCCGCCGCGCCCGCGCAGGCGAGCCCGCTCTGGACATGGTCGCCCAAGGGCTCGGTGGCGGGCGCTGGGGAGGGGGCCGACCCGAGATGGGTGTGGGACCCCGAGGCCGACGAGCTGGTCGCCTCGCTGCTCGACCGGGGCGCCGTGCCCGACGTCAACAGGCTCCTGCGGACCTGGACCAAGAACGGCCAGCCGCTGCCCGGCGGCCTGCCGGCGGACCTGCGGGCCTTCATGGAGAAGGCCCGCGCGCTCCCGTCGTGGGCCGACCGGGGCAAGCTGGCCACCGCGTTCGAGTTCAACCAGAAGCGGGGCCTCTACCTCGGGGTGACCTACGGCTTCGCCAGCGGGATGATGAGCACCGCCATCCCGCACGAGGCGCGCGCGGTCTACTACTCCAAGGGCGGCGCGGACATGAAGGACCGCATCACCAAGACCGCCAAGCTCGGCTACGACGTCGGGAGCGAGAAGGCCTTCCAGCCCGACGGCGAGATGATCGTGACCTGCGTCAAGACGCGGCTGGTGCACGCGGCGGTGCGCCACCTGCTGCCGAGGTCGCCGTACTGGACCAAGACCGCCGACGAGCGGATCCCGATCAGCCAGGCGGACATGATGGTCACCTGGCACAGCCTGCCGACGACCGTCATGCAGAACCTGGTCAAGTGGAAGGTGCCGATCCCGGCCGCCGAGTCCGAGGCCTTCCTGCACTCCTGGCAGCTGACCGGGCACATGCTCGGCATCCGGGACGAGTACCTCCCGGCCTCCTGGAGCGAGGCCAACGCCCAGGCCGGGCAGGTGCTCGACCCGGTGCTGGCCCCGACCCCTGAAGGGATCAAGCTGGCCGACATCCTGCTGAACCTGGGCGCCACGATCGACGGCGGGATCCTCACCAAGCCGATCCTCGGCTCGCTGACGCGCTTCCTGCTCGGCGACAAGATCGCCGGCTGGCTGCGCATCCCGCGGGACCCGCTGTGGGACCCGCTGATCACCACCCTCTGGCCGCCGTTCGTCGCCGTCCGCGAGGGACTGCTCGACCTCACCAAGGCGCCCAAGGAGCTGCGGCAGATCTACTGGATGTTCGACGAGATCCTGCGCCAGGGCGCCCTGCTCTTCCTGTCCGAGGGCAGGCTGCCGATCAGCATCGAGATCCCGCAGGCCAACCGGCCGTCCTGAGGAAGCCTCAGGCCTTCGGCTGGGTGAAGCGGATGCTGTTGCCGAACGGGTCGCGGAGACCGCAGTCGATCCCGTACGGGCGCTCGGTGGGCTCCTCGGTGATCTCCACGCCCCGGCTCAGCAGCGTCTCGTAGGTCTTGCGGCAGTCGTCGGTGGCGAAGATGAGCGAGCCGCCCATCGCGCCCTTGGTCACCAGCTCACGGACCTGCTCGGCGGTCTCCTCCGAGAGTGCCGGCGGGCCGGGCCGGTCCAGCCGGACCTCGAACTCGGGACGGCCGGGGACGCGGACGGTCAGCCAGCGCATGAAGCCGAGGTCGATGTCGGAGGCGACCTCCAGGCCGAGCTTGCCGACGTAGAAATCGAGGGCCTCGTCCTGGTCCAGGACGTAGATCTGCGAGTGCGTGATGGCGTTGAACATGGGCTTCACGCTACTGAGCCGGGAGGTGGAGGACTTCTCCGAAACTGCGGTTCACGAGCGCGGCCGCGTCCAGGCCATCGTGAAGCAGGTCGGCACGTCGGCGGCGGCCGCCTCCCTGCGGTAGGCGCGCGGCGACCGGCCGACGATGTCGCGGAACGTGCGGCTGAAGGTGCCCAGGCTGCCGAAGCCGACGGCGAAGCAGATGTCGGTCACGCTCCGGTCGGTCTCGCGCAGCAGGAACATCGCGCGCTCGACGCGGCGGCGCTGCAGGTAGCGGTGCGGGGTCTCGCCGAACGCGGCCCGGAAGGTGCGGGTGAAGTGCGCCGACGACACGCAGGCGATGCGGGCCAGGGCCGGGACGTCCAGCGGCTGCGCGTAGGCGCGGTCCATCGCGTCCCGGGCCCGCAGCATGCGGCGGTTGGACTCCTCTGCGGCGCGGCTCACCCGCCCATCCCACCATGCCGGCGGGATGATCGTCCCGGAGCCGCCGGGACACGGGTCCCTGCCCGTACCGAACGGGGTTCGGTACGGTCCCGGGCATGACGACCTACGCCCTGGCCCAGATCCGCATCCACGACCGCGCGCGCTACGGCGCCTATGTCGCGGGGTTCATGGAGGTGCTGCTCCGCTACGAGGGGCGCCTGCTGGTCGCGGACGAGGCGCCCGAGGTCGTCGAGGGCGAATGGCCCTACGACAAGGTGATCCTCATGGCGTTCCGCGACCGCGGCGCCTTCGAGGCCTGGGCGTCCTCGCCCGAGTACCGGGAGATCTCCAAGGACCGGATCGCCGCGACCACCGGGGTGGTGATCGTGGCGAAGGGGGTGTGACCTCAGATCCGGCCGCTGAGGGAGCGCAGCAGGCTCCCGTACCCGCGCGTGGCCAGGCCCTTCGGCAGGGTGCCGGTGGTCATGCGCAGGAGGGGCCCGCTCTGGCCCAGCGTCCGCGGGCCCGACACCGCGAGCGCGCGCGTGGCGACCGCGGACGCCCGGGCCGCCCGCCGCCTCCGCCGGGACGAGTACGCGTCCACGACCGCCGCCGGATCGGGCGCGGCGGCCAGGCAATCCACCAGCGCCGCCACGTCCTCGAGCGCCTGGTTCGCGCCGTGCGCCATGACGGGCGGCATGCTGTGCGCGGCGTCCCCGAGCAGCACGCACCGGCCCTCGCCCCAGCGGCGCGGCACCTTGTGCCGGGTGTGCGGGAACAATTCGGGGTCGTCGTCGCGCAGCGAGTCCAGGATCCGCGTGACCGGCTCGGCCCATCCGCCGAACCGCCGGCGCAGCATCTCCAGCGGCTTGTCCTCCGGCGGCGTGCCCGGCGACCACGGCACGTCGAAGAACCACTGCACGAGCCCGTCGCCCGCGCCCATGTACCCGAAGTCGCCCTGCCGGCCGAGCATCAGCGTCGTGGCCGGGCCGAGGTCGAACGGGGCCGGCGTCAGCCCCTGCCAGATGGCCGCGCCGGTCCAGGCCGCCGGGCCGTCCCCGAGGACGAGTTCGCGCACCCGTGACCGCACGCCGTCGGCCCCCACCAGGAGGTCGCCGCTGTAGTCCCGGCCGGCCTGCGTGCGCACCCGCACGCCGTCGCCGCCGGCCTGCACCTCGGCGATCCGGGCGCCGAAGTGGAGCGTTCCGTCCGGCAGCCCGCCCGCCAGGCGGGTGATCAGCGTGCCGCGCGGGACCACCCGTGACTCCGACCCGAGCCGTGCCTCCAGCGCCGCCAGGTCGATCTCCATCACCGGGCGGCCGCCCGCCGTCCGCACGCTCAGTGTCGTCAGCCGTTGCCCGAGCCCGTCCGGATCGGCGCCGATGTCCTTGAGGATCGCGGTGCCGTTGCTCCACAGGGTGATGGCGCCGCCGCCGAGGCGCAGCCCCTCCGCCTGCTCCAGCACCGTCACCTCGTGGCCGGCGGCGAGCAGCCCCCGCGCCGCCGCCAGTCCGGCGATCCCCGCCCCTGCGACCAGTACCCGCATGAGACCTCCTCGTCTCTACTACAAAACGTAGTACTACTCTTTGTAGAGGAAAAGGGCGGCCGCCGCCAGGCCTTGCTCCGCACGGGTTCGAACTTTCCGCCGGAAGGCGCGGGGGCCCAGCGGAGACTCATATGGACAGTGATATCTATATGAAAGGGGTGCGGCCGGTCCCGCTCATCCGCACCGGGCAACGGGAGGCGTCACGGTGATCCTGAAAGACGTCACGGCGCGCTACACGCCGTCGGAGGCGTGGTTCTACGACCGCTTCATCGCCGGGGCCGTGCTGGCCACGGTGTCCGGGCTGATCGACCGGCTGGTGGCCGGGGTCCCGGCGGACGGCTCGGTCCTGG
This sequence comes from Actinomadura macrotermitis, assembly GCF_009604375.1. Lineage (GTDB taxonomy): Bacteria > Actinomycetota > Actinomycetes > Streptosporangiales > Streptosporangiaceae > Spirillospora > Spirillospora macrotermitis. The sequence continues at coordinate 807,032 of NZ_WEGH01000005.1, read as the reverse complement.
AGGTCGGCTCCGGTGGCGGCCGGTTCGCGCTGCGCCTCGCCGAACGCGGCGCCGGTCTTCACGTGACCGGTGTCGATCTGTCCGCCGGGCAGGTGGCACGGGCCGCCCGCCGCGCGCGGGCCGGGACGGTGGCCGGCCGGGTCGGGTTCCAGGTGGGATCGGCGCTGGAGACGGCGTTTCCCGACGAGCACTTCCACGCCGTGGTCAGCATCGGCTCGATCAAGCACTGGCCCGACCGGGACAAGGGCATGGCGGAGATGGCGCGGGTGCTGCGGCCCGGCGGCCTGCTGCTGGTGGCCGAGGTCGACCGCGGTTGCGCACTCGCCGACGCGCGGGCGTTCGTGGCCCGGCTGGGGCTTCCGCGCCCGCTCGCCGAGCCCGCGCTGTGGGGGTTCCGCACCTACATCGCCGGTCAGGGGCTGGACCTGGACGAGGGCCGGGCGCTGGTCGCCGGCCTGCCGCTCGTCCGGGCCGGGGCCGAACGCCTCCCGGGCACGCCCCTGCTGACGATCTCTGGGGTCAGGCGGGCCGCTCCGGACGACGCGGCGGGTGTCCGGTGAAGGTCGTCGTCTTCGGGGCCACCGGCGGCACCGGCCACCACGTCGTGCGTCAAGCCCTGGAGCAGGGCTGCGCGGTGACGGCGGTGGTCCGCGATCCCGCCCGGCTCGCCGTCCGCCACCCCGGTCTCACGGTGTCCGCCGCCGCCCTGGCGGATCCGGCGGCGCTGCGGGACGCGGTGGCGGGGCACGACGCCGCGGTCTCGGCGCTCGGGGCGAACACGCTCGGGCAGGCCCGCGCCGGCGTCGTCTCCTCGCTGATCCGCGAGATCGTGGCCGCCCTGGACGCGTGCGGTGTGCGGCGGCTGGTGGCCGTCAGCGCCGCACCGGTCGGCGACGTGCCCGACGGCGAGTCGTTCGCGGGCCGCAGGCTGGTCTACCCGCTGGTCTCGGCCGTCTTCCGCACCGTGTACAGCGATCTGGCCGCCATGGAGCGGCGGATCCGCGACAGCCCGCTGGACTGGACGATCGCGCGTCCGCCCCGGCTGACCGGCGGGCCGGGGCGCGGCCGGTACCGGCAGGAGACCGGCGCGAACGTCGCCAACGGGCGGGTCCTCGCACGCGCCGATCTCGCCCACGCGGCGCTGGGCTGGCTGCACGACCCGGCCACCGTGCGGCAGGTCGTGGGCGTCGCCTACTGACCCGGTCAGAGGGAGGTGAGGGCCGTCTGGGGGTCCTCGACGCAGTCGGCGACGAAGCGCAGGAACGCCGCGGCCGGGGCGCCGTCGCAGACGCGGTGGTCGAAGGCCAGGCCGAGCTGGGCGACCTTGCGGACCGCCAGCTCGCCGTCCACGACCCAGGGCCGGTCGATGATCCGGCCGACGCCGAGGATGGCGGCCTCGGGGTGGTTGATGATGGGGGCCGAGCCGTCGACGCCGAAGACGCCGTAGTTGTTGAGGGTGAAGGTGCCGCCGGTCAGGTCGGCGGCGGTGAGGGCGCCGGCGCGCGCGGCCTCGGTGAGGCGGGCCAGTTCGTCGTGCAGGCCGCGGGCGGTCCGGGTGTGGGCGTCCCTGATGACGGGGACGACCAGGCCGCGGTCGGTCTGGACGGCGATGCCGAGGTTGACGCCGTCGAACCGGACGATCTCCCCCTCGCCGACGCGGCTGTTCAGCTCGGGGTGCCGGGCGAGGCCCGCGACGACGAACCGGGCGATGAGGGCCAGCAGCCCGATCGGCCGCGCGGCGCGGGCGTTGATCTCCTGCCGGGTCTGCACGAGGGCGGTGGCGTCGACGTCGACCCAGGTGGTGGCCTCGGGGATCTCGCGGCGGCTGCGGGCGAACGCCTCGGCGGCGGCCTTGCGGGCGCCGCGCAGCGGGACCCGCTCGGCGACGGGCCGCGGCCCGTCCGGCGCCGGGGCGGCCGGTACGGGCTCGGCCGGCGCGGTATTGGCCGGCGCGGTGTCGGCCGGCACGGGGGGAGCGATGGCCCGCTCGACGTCGGCGCGGGTGATGACGCCGCCGGGGCCGCTGCCGGCGAGCGCGCCGAGGTCGACGCCGTGGTCGCGGGCCAGGCGGCGGACGACGGGCGACACGACCAGCGGGCGCGTCGCCGGCGCGGCGTGGCGGCGGGGCACCGGCCGCTTGCGGGGCGGGGCGGCGGTGGTGCCGTAGCCGACCAGGACGTTGCCCGACCCGGCCCGCTCCTCCTCGATGTAGCGGGCCGCCTCGGGCCCGGGGGCCCGGTCGTCGACGACGATGAGGACGGCGCCGACGTCCAGCACGGTCCCCTCGGCGGCGCGCAGCTCGGCGACGGTCCCGGCGTAGGGCGTCGGCACCTCCATGACGGCCTTGGCGGTCTCGACCTCGACGACGGGCTGGTCCACCTCGACGGTGTCGCCGGCCGCGACGAGCCAGCGGACGATCTCGGCTTCGGTGAGGCCCTCGCCCAGGTCGGGCAGGGTGAACTCGCGGGCGGTCATGCGGTCTCCCACTGCAGGGTCGCGACGGCGTCCAGCACCCGGCCGGCGTTCGGCAGGTGGTGGTGCTCCAGTTTCGGCGGGGGATAGGGGATGTCCAGGCCGGTGACGCGCCGCACCGGCGCCTCCAGCGCGTGGAAGCAGCGCTCGCCGATGCGGGCGGCGATCTCGGAGGCGACGCCGGCGAAGCCCTGCGCCTCGGCCACGACGACGGCGCGGCCGGTCTTCATGACGCTGGCGGTGACGGTCTCGTCGTCGAACGGCACGATCGTGCGCAGGTCCACCACCTCCAGGTCCCAGCCCTCGGTGGCGGCGGCCTCGGCGGCCTCCAGCGCGACCGGGACGGCCGGCCCGTAGGCGACCAGGGTGGCGTCGCTTCCCTCGCGGCGGACGGCGGCGCGGCCGAACGGCCCGGTACGGGCGGGCAGCTCGACCTCCTCCTTGGCCCAGTAGAGGCGCTTGGGCTCCAGGAAGACCACCGGGTCGGGGAACTCGATCGCCTCGCGCAGCAGGCTGTAGGCGTCGGCGGCGGTCGCGGGGGTGACGACGGTGAGGCCGGGGGTGTGCGCGTAGTAGGCCTCGGAGGAGTCGCAGTGGTGCTCCACGCCGCCGATGCCGCCGGCGTAGGGGATGCGGATCACCATGGGCAGGGTGATCGCGCCGCGGGTGCGGTTGCGCATCTTGGCGACGTGGCTGGCGATCTGCTCGAACGCGGGGTAGGCGAACGCGTCGAACTGCATCTCCACGACGGGCCGCAGCCCGTTCATCGCCATGCCGACGGCGGTGCCGACGATGCCGGACTCGGCGAGCGGGGTGTCGAAGCAGCGGTCCTCGCCGTACTTGGCGGTGAGGCCGTCGGTGACGCGGAAGACGCCGCCGAGCGGGCCGACGTCCTCGCCGAACACCACCACGCGCTCGTCGGCGGCCAGGGCGTCGGCGAGGGCGGCGTTGATCGCCTGGGCCATGGTGAGGGAGGCCATCAGTGCTCCTCGGCGCGCAGCCGGGCGGCCTGCTCGCGCAGCTGGGGGGTGGGGGCGGCGTAGACGTGCGCGAACAGCTCGTCCGCGGCGGGCGGGGTGGTGGCGGGCAGCCGCTCGCGCAGGTCGGCGGCGACGCGCTCGGCCTCCTCGGCGACGGCGGCGACCGCCTCGTCGGTGAGCGCGCCGGTCCGCCGCAGGTGGGCGGTGAGGCGGTCCACCGGGTCGCGGTCCAGCCACGCGGCGACCTCGTCGTCGCTGCGGTAGCGGCCGGCGTCGTCGGCGTTGGTGTGCGCCTCGATCCGGTAGGTGTGCGCCTCGACCAGGGTCGGGCCGCCGCCGGCGCGGGCCCGCTCGGCGGCCCGGCCGACGACGGCGAGGACGGCGGCGACGTCGTTGCCGTCCACCTGGACGCCCGGGACGCCGTAGCCGACGGCCTTGTGCGCCAGCGACGGCGCGGCGGTCTGCCGGGCGAGCGGCACCGAGATGGCGTACCGGTTGTTCTGCACGAAGAAGACGACCGGGACCTGGAAGACGGCGGCGAAGTTCAGCGCCTCGTGGAAGTCGCCCTCGCTGGTCGCGCCGTCGCCGAGGAAGGCCAGGACGACGGTGTCCTCGCCCCTGGCGCGGGCGGCGTAGGCGACGCCGACGGCGTGCAGCGCCTGCGTGGCGAGGGGCGTGCACTGCGGGCCGGTGCGGTGCGCGGCCGGGTCGTAGCCGCAGTGCCAGTCGCCGCGCAGCAGGGTGAGCACCTCGACCGGGTCGATGCCGCGGGTGACCAGGGCGACGCTGTCGCGGTAGGTCGGGAAGAGCCAGTCGGTGCGGCGCAGCGCGAGGACGGCGCCGACCTCGGCGGCCTCCTGGCCGTGCGCGGACGGGTAGACCGCGAGCCGGCCCTGCTTGACCAGGCTGGTCGCCTGGCGGTCGAAGCGGCGGCCGACGACCAGGGCCCGGTAGGCGGCCAGGAGCTCCTCGGGGGCGGGCATGGGGTGGCCCGCGGCGCGGGCCTTCGGCGCGCGCTCACCGTTCTTGCCGATGAGCCGGACGGGTTTGGCGGTGGGGAGCAGTTCGGCACCGGGCGTGGCGACCACGGAAATTCCTCCTCATTGAGGCATTTGTCGAACACGGTGCGGTGTGACCTGGCACTCTGTCCAGAGTCGGCCACCAGACCGAGACGAATGGAGTGCTGTGACGGACTTCGCTGGACGGATGGACATGCCCGAGCCGTCCCCGGGGCAACCGGTCCCGGTGCTGGACGAGGTCGACCGGCGGATCGTCGCCGAGCTGTCGAGGGACGGCCGGCTGTCGGTGCGCGCGCTGGCCGAGCGGCTGCACATCTCGCGCGCCAACGCCTACTCCCGGCTGGAGCGGCTGCAGCGCGACCAGGTCGTCCGCGGCTTCGCGGCGCGGCTGGACCCGGTCCGGCTCGGCCTCGGCACCTCGGCGTACGTGACGCTGACGATCGAGCAGAACTCCTGGCGCGGGGTGCGCGACCGGCTGCTGCGCATCCCCGCGATCCGGCACTTCTCGCTGACCGGCGGCGACTTCGACGTCATCGCGCTGGTGCGGGTCGCCGACCAGGCCGCGCTGCGCGAGGTCGTCTTCGCCGACCTGCACACCATCCCGGGCGTGCGCAGCACCCGCACGATGATCATCTTCGAGGAGTCGGCGGACGACATGATCCTGCGCGACCGCCCCTAGCCGCCCGGCTCAGGCGTCGAAGTCGACCGTCACCGGGCCGCCCGCCGGCTCGGACTGGCAGGTGAGGACGTAGCCCGCGTCCAGCTCGGCCGGGTCGAGGGCGTAGTTGCGGCGCATCACGACCTCGCCCTCGGTGACCTTGGCCCGGCAGGTGCCGCAGACGCCGCCCTTGCAGGCGAACGGCATGTCGGGGCGGACCCGCTGGGCGCCGTCCAGCACGGTCGCGCCCGGCGGCAGGTCCAGCCGGGTGGTGCGGCCGTCCAGGATCACCGTGACCGGGGTGGACGGCCCGTCCGGCGCGGGCGGCGGCGGTGCCGCGCGCTCCGGCGGGACGTCCTCGACGTGGAACAGCTCCCGGTGCACGCGGTCGCGGGGCACCCCCAGCCCGGCCAGCACCTCCATCGCGCCGGTGACCATCCCGTAGGGGCCGCAGAGCCACCAGTGGTCCACGTCCGCGACCGGGACGAGCAGCGGCAGCAGCCGGCGCAGCCGCGCCGCGTCGAGCCGCCCGCTGAACAGCTCGGCCTCGCGCGGCTCGCGCGACAGCACGTGCACCAGCTGCACCCGCTCGGGGTGGGCGTCCTTCAGGCCGGCGAGCTCGTCGGCGAACATCACCGACCCGGCGGTGCGGTTGCCGTACAGGACGGTCACCCGTGAACCGGGCACCGCGAGGGCGGACGCGGCGATCGACAGGATCGGGGTGATGCCCGACCCGGCGGCGACCAGCACGTGGTGCGCGCCCGGGGCGAGGTCGGCGGTGAACGACCCGGCGGGCGGCAGCACCTCGATCTCGTCGCCCGGCCGCACCTCGTGGACCAGCCAGGACGAGAACACCCCGCCGGGCACCTCGCGGACCCCGACGCGCGGCGGCCCGCCGGCCGGCGCGCAGATCGAGTACGACCGGCGCTCCTCGCGGCCGTCCACGAACCGGCGCAGGGTGAGCGACTGGCCGGGCCGGAAGGCGTACCGGCCGGCGAGCTCGGGCGGCACCGCGAAGGTCACCGCGACGGCGTCCTCGCAGAGCCGCTCCACCTTGTCCACCCGCAGGGTGTGCGTTACGGCGGCCACGGTCAGATCTCCTTGAAGTGGTCGAAGGGCTCGCGGCAGGACCGGCAGCGGCGCAGCGCCCGGCACGCGGTCGCGCCGAACTCCGACAGCTCCTCGGTGTCGGGGGAGCCGCAGCGCGGGCAGGCCGCCGTCCGGGTCGGGCCGAGGGTGAGCGGGACGGGCCCGGCGGGCGGGCGCGGCGCGCGGCCGGGCGGCGCGATCCCGGCCGCGGCCAGCTTGCGGCGCCCCGCCGCGGTGATCTGGTCGCTGCTCCAGGCGGGGCTGAGCGCGATCCGCACGTCGACGCCGGCGAACCCGGCCTCGGTGAGCCGGCGCACCAGGTCGTCGCGCATGGTGTCCAGCGCCGGGCAGCCGGTGTAGGTCGGGGTGATCGTCACGGTGACCCGGCCGTCCCGCTCGGCGACGTCGCGCAGCACGCCGAGGTCGGCGAGGGTGAGCTGCGGCAGCTCGGGGTCGGTGACGGTCTCGGCGACCTCGCGCGCGGTCACCATGTCGCCTCCGGGAGGGACCGGGCGACGCCCTGCATCTCGGCCAGCAGCTCGGCCAGGTCGTCGCCGCGCGGGCCGGGCGGCGCGGTGCCGGCGGGCACCTTCAGGGTGGCGCGGGCGAGGACCTCGCCGATGACGGCGTCGAACCCCGCGCGCAGGTCCGGGTCGCGGGTGAACAGCTCGCCGACCAGCGGCCACAGGTCGGCGAGGGCCCGCTCCATGCGCTCACGGGAGTGCTCGGTGCCGTCGCCCAGCATGATCGTCCAGCGGGCGGCGTAGTCGCGGTGGTAGGCGACCTCCTTGACGCCCTTGTCCGCGATCGCGGCGAGGACCGGGTCGGGGTCGCCGCGCAGCCGCTCCAGCACCGCCAGGCGCCACGTCGAGAAGACCAGCAGCCGGACGACCAGGTGCGCGAAGTCGCCGTTGCGCACCTCGGCGAGCCGGACGTTGCGGAACCCGGCCGCCTCGCGGTGGAAGGCGAGCGCGTCCTCGTCGCGGCCGGTGCGGGCGAGCAGCAGCCGCGCCTGGCCGAGCAGGTCCAGCGCGATGTTGGCGAGCGCGACCTCGTCCTCCAGCTCGGGCGCGCGGGTGCACCACTCCTGGATCCGGTGCGACATGACCAGCGCGTCGTCGCCGAGGGCCAGGCAGCGCTCCGCCAGCTCGGGGGAGGCCGGCGTCATGGGGACGCCGTCCAGCGGGTCGCGGAAGCCGGTGCCGAAGGCCCAGTGGCCGTCGCCGGTGAAGTCGTCGTCGTAGAGGTCCATCAGATGTGCGGAACGTCGTCGGGAATGGCGTAGAACGTCGGGTGCCGGTACACCTTGTCGCCGCTCGGCGCGAAGAAGGCGTCCTGCTCGTCCGGGCTGGACGCGGTGATGTGCGCCGAGCGCACCACCCAGATGCTGACGCCCTCGTTGCGCCGGGTGTACAGGTCGCGGGCGTTGTGCAGCGCGGACTCGTCGTCGGGCGCGTGCAGCGAGCCGACGTGCACGTGGTTCAGGCCGCGCTTGCCGCGGACGAACACCTCGTACAGGGGCCAGGTCATGGCGTCGCCTCCTTCTTGCGGGCGTGTGCGGCGGCGGCCTCGCGGACCCACGCGCCCTCCTCGTGGGCGCGGCGGCGGTTCGCGATCCGCTCGGCGTTGCAGGGGCCGTCGCCGCCGATGACGCGCTTCAGCTCGTCCCAGTCGGGCGTGCCGAAGTCGTGGTGGCCGCGCTCGGCGTTCCAGCGCAGCTCCGGGTCGGGCAGCGTGACGCCGAGCCGCTCGGCCTGCGGGACGGTCATGTCGACGAACTTCTGCCGCAGCTCGTCGTTGGTGTGCCGCTTGATCCTCCAGGCCATCGAGCGGGCGGTGTTGGGGGAGTCGGCGTCGGGCGGCCCGAACATCATCAGCGACGGCCACCACCAGCGGTCCACCGCGTCCTGCACCATCGCGCGCTGCGCCGCGGTGCCGCCCATCATGGTCATCAGCAGCTCGTAGCCCTGCCGCTGGTGGAACGACTCCTCCTTGCAGACCCGGATCATCGCGCGCGCGTAGGGGCCGTAGGAGCTGCGGCAGAGCGGCACCTGGTTGCAGATCGCCGCGCCGTCCACCAGCCAGCCGATCACGCCGACGTCGGCGTACGACAGCGTCGGGTAGTTGAAGATCGAGGAGTACTTCTGCCGGCCGTCGATCAATCGCTCGGTCAGGTCGGCGCGGTCCATCCCGAGCGTCTCGGCCGCCGCGTACAGGTACAGGCCGTGGCCCGCCTCGTCCTGCACCTTGGCCAGCAGGATCGCCTTGCGCCGCAGCGACGGCGCCCGGGTGATCCAGTAGCCCTCCGGCTGCATGCCGATGATCTCCGAGTGGGCGTGCTGGGCGATCTGGCGGACCATGGTCTTGCGGTACGCCTCGGGCATCTCGTCGCGCGGCTCGATCCGCTGGTCCGCCGCGATCACTTCGTCGAACGTGCTCATTTGGCCACCAGGGTGAGGACGTCGTACTTGGCGACGGAGGCGCCGTCCTGGTTGGTGACGTCGGTGTCCCAGCGGACCTCGCCGTAGTCGGCGCCTTCGCGCGGGGTGATCTGCTTGGCCGTCAGGGTGACGGTCAGCTCGTCGCCCGGCTTCACCGGGGTGAGGAAGCGCAGGTTCTCCAGGCCGTAGTTGGCCAGGACGGGGCCGGGTTCGGGGGAGACGAACAGGCCGGCGGCGAACGACACCACCAGGTAGCCGTGGGCGACGATGCCGCCGAACAGCGGGTTGGCCTGGGCGGCTTGTTCGTCGGTGTGGGCGTAGAAGGTGTCGCCGGTGAACTCGGCGAAGTGCTCGATGTCGTCCAGGGTGACGGTACGGGGCCCGGCGGTGACCGAGTCGCCGGCCTTGAGCTGGGCGAGGTTCTTGCGGAAGGGGTGGACGCCGTCGTCGGACCGCTGCGCGCCGGGCGTCCAGTGGCCGGTGATGGCGGTGAGGACGCCGGGCGAGGCCTGGACGGCGGTGCGCTGCATGTGGTGCAGGACGGCGCGGACGCCGCCGAGCTCCTCGCCGCCGCCGGCGCGGCCGGGGCCGCCGTGCACCAGCATCGGCAGAGGTGAGCCGTGGCCGGTGGATTCCTTGGCGTCGGTGCGGTCGAGCACGAGGATGCGGCCGTGCCAGGGGGCCAGGCCCAGGACGATCTGGCGGGCGAAGTCGGTGTCTTCGGTGACGAGGGAGCCGACGAGGCTGCCGCGGCCGCGGGCGGCGTAGTCGATGACCTGCTCGGTCGAGTCGTAGGGCAGCAGGGTGCTGACGGGGCCGAACGCCTCGACCTCGTGCGGTTCGGCCCGCTCGGGGTCGCCCAGCAGCAGCAGCGGCGACATGAACGCGCCGAGTTCGGCGTCGGCGTCGACGGCCTCGACCCGGTCGGGGTCGCCGAACAGGGGCGTCCCGCCGAGCGCCTTGACCGCGCGGCGGACCTCTTCGCGCTGCTGGCGGCTGACCAGCGGGCCCATCCGCACTCCCTCGGCGCCGGGGGCGCCGATGACGATGCGCGACAGGCGTTCGCGGACGGCGTCGGTGACCTCGTCCAGGCGGTCGCGGGGCACGAACGCGCGGCGGATGGCGGTGCACTTCTGCCCCGCCTTGGCGGTCATCTCGGTGACGAGCTGCTTGGCGTACAGGTCGATGTCGCCGTCGGGGCCCAGGATGGAGCAGTTGAGCGAGTCGGCCTCGGCGTTGAAGCGGACGGCGCGCTCGACGATGACGGGGTGGGTGCGCAGCTTGCGGGCGGTGGCGGCCGAGCCGGTGAAGCTCAGCACGTCCTGCTCGGTGAGGTGGTCGAGCAGGTCGCCGGGCTCGCCGCAGACGAGCTGGACCGATCCTTCGGGCAGGATGCCGCTGTCGATGATCAGCTCGACCAGGCGGGCGGTGATGTAGGCGGTCTGGGAGGCGGGCTTGATGAGCGTCGGCATGCCGGCGATGAACGCGGGCGCCAGCTTCTCCAGCGGGCCCCAGACGGGGAAGTTGAACGCGTTGATCTGGACCGCCACGCCGTGCAGCGGCGTCATCAGGTGGCGGCCGGCGAACGTGCCGCCCTTACCGAGGGGCTCCACCGCGCCGTCGATGTAGACGGTGTCGTTGGGCATCTCGCGGCGGCCCTTGCTGGAGAAGGCGAACAGCGTGCCGATACCGCCGTCGACGTCGATCCGGGCGTCGGCGAGCGTCGCGCCGGCGTGCGCCGACAGCGCGTACAGCTCCTCGCGGTGCTCGTTGAGGTGGGACGCGAGGGCCTTCAGCAGCGACGCGCGCTGGTGGAAGGTCAGCTCGCGCAGACCCGCTCCCTGCCGCCGGCCATAGGCCAGCGCGGCGCCGAAGTCGATCCCGGCGGAGGAGACCCTGGCGACCTCCTGGCCGGTGACGGCGTCGTGGATCGGGGCGCCCTCGTCCTGAGGGGTCTGCCAGGTCCCCGAGACGTAACCGCGCAGCACTGCCATGCCCTGTCCCTTCACCGAATTACCGACCGGACGTTCGGTAAGTAATGCTAACCCGCCGGGCCGGAGCTGGGAAGACCCGCCGGGGTCAGGCGCGCAAGCCGTCGAAGGCAGTACGGCGGACCAGTACGGCAAGCGCGGCCACGTCCGTGCCGCCGTCCGGCCGGTACCACTCGATCAGCGAGTTGACCATGCCGAACACCAGCCGCGCCCCGATCGCCGGGTCGATGCCCGGCCGCAGGTCGCCCTCGGCCGCGGCCCGCTCCATCAGCTCGGCGACCAAGTGGTCGAAGGCGCGGCGCCGCTCCAGCGCCCGCCGCTCCACGTCGGTGTTGCCGCGCACCCGCAGCAGCAGGGTGACGAACGGCAGCCGCTCGGCGAGCACGTGCACGCTGCGCTCCACCAGGAACTCCAGCCGGTCGATCGCGCGCCCGTCCAGCGCCGCCGCCTCCTCGGCCGCCTCGAACAGGCCGTCCAGGGCCCGGTCGGTGGCCATGCGCAGCAGGTCCTCCTTGCTGTCGACATGGTGGTAGATCGCCGACTTGGTGATGCCGAGCGCGCGCGCGAGCGCCTCCATCCCGGTGGCCTCGTAGCCGCGCTCGTTGAACAGCCGGACGGCGACCGCCAGGACCGATTCCAGGTCGTGGCCGGGCCGCCCGCGCTTGGCCGGCCGCCGGGCCGCGGATGTGGAGGTCACGGCACCGAGTATCCCAGCGTCCGGTGGCGGCCCGTCCGGGCGGCTCAGCGCGGGACGTCCGTCGAGGCGGGCGCCGCGCCGAGGGCGAGCTCCAGCGTCGCCGCCCACTGGCGCAGCAGGCGGGCCCGGCGCGCCGAGTCGTCGGTGAGCAGGTCGGCCAGGCCGAGGCCGCGCACCAGGTCCAGGGTGGCCTGGACGGTCTCGCGCACGCCCGGGACCGTCTCGTCCGCGCCGAGCGCCTCCACGGTGAGCCGGTGCGCCTCCCGGCCGACCCGGGCCTCCAGCGGCAGGACCTGGGCGCGCAGCTGGTCGTCCGAGCTCGCCGCGACCCACAGCTGCAGCGCGGCCCGGAACAGCGGGCTGGTGTACATCTCGCCGAGCAGCGTGACGACCTCCAGCGCGCTCGGCCGGCGGCCCGCCAGGGCGTCCAGGTGCTCGCGCATCCGGGTCATCCGCACCTCGCTGCCGTACTCGACGGCGGCGGTGACCAGCTCCTCGCGGGTGCGGAAGTGGTGCTGGGCCGCGCCGCGCGACACCCCGGCGCGCTCGGCCACCACCGCGACGGTCGTGCCCGCCCAGCCCATCGACGCCAGGCAGTCCACGGCGGCCTCCAGCAGCCGCTGCCGGGTGGCGCGGCTGCGGTCCTGCTGCGGTTCGCGGGGGACTGCCTGCGTGGTCATCGTGTCCTCGGGGTCGGTGGAATGCTCCAGTCAACCAAATACGCCCCGAAGTGGAAACAATCAAGCGCGATTGATTTTTTCATGCCGGGCTGGCAGGCTGCGGGCCATGAGCCAACCGTTGCGGATCGGTAACGCCTCGGGCTTCTACGGCGACCGGTTCTCCGCGGTCCGGGAGATGCTGCGGGACGGTCCCCTGGACGTCCTCACCGGCGACTACCTCGCCGAGCTGACCATGCTGATCCTGGGCCGGAGCAGGCTGAAGGACCCCGGCGGCGGTTACGCCGCCACCTTCCTGCGGCAGATGGAGGAGTCCCTCGGGCTGGCCGCCGAGCGCGGCACCAAGATCGTCACCAACGCGGGCGGTCTCAACCCGCGCGGGCTGGCGGGCCGGCTGCGCGAACTCGCCGAGCGTCTCGGCGTCCAGGTCGCGATCGCCCACGTGGAGGGCGACGACCTGCTGCCGCGCGCCAAGGAGCTCGGCCTCGCCCACGAGCGCCACGGGCAGCCGCTCACCGCCAACGCCTACCTGGGGGCCTGGGGCATCGCCGCGTGCCTGAAGGCCGGCGCCGACATCGTGGTCACCGGCCGGGTCACCGACGCCTCCCTGGTCGTCGGCCCCGCCGCCGCGCACTTCGGCTGGGCCCGCGACGACTGGGACGCCCTCGCCGGCGCGACGGCCGCCGGGCACGTGCTGGAGTGCGGCGCGCAGGCGACCGGCGGCAACTACGCCTTCTTCCAAGAAATCTACAACGTAAAGCCGCTGGGCTTTCCGCTCGCCGAGATCCGCGCCGACGGCTCCAGCGTCATCACCAAGCACGACGGCACCGGCGGCAACGTCACCACCGAGACCGTCACCGCCCAGCTGCTCTACGAGATCGGCGGCCCCGCCTACGCCGGGCCCGACGTCACCACCCGGTTCGACACCGTCCGGCTCCGCCAGGACGGCCCCGACCGCGTCGAGATCAGCGGCGTGCGCGGCACCCCGCCGCCGCCTGCCACCAAGGTGTGCCTGAACCACCTCGGCGGCAACCGCAACGAGATGACCTTCGTGCTCACCGGGCTGGACATCGAGGCCAAGGCCGAGCTGGCCAAGGCGCAGCTGGAGGCCGCGTTCGGCGACCGGCGGCCCGAGCGGGTGGAGTGGACGCTGGTCGGTACGGCGGAGAAGGACCCGGCTACCCAGGGCGCGGCGACCGCTTTGCTGCGCTGCGCCGTTCTGGACCCCGATCCGGTCAAGGTCGGGCGTGACTTCAGCGGCGCGGTCGTGGAGCTGGCGCTCGCCGGGTATCCGGGGTTCACGATGACCTCGCCGCCGGGGAAGGGCGCGCCGTACGGCGTGTACACGCCGGCTTTTGTGGCGAACGAGGAGATCGAGCATGTGGCGGTGCTGCCGGATGGAGAGCGGGTGATCATCCCGGCGGCGGAAGTGGTGCAGAGCGACTTCAGCCAACCCCCGCCCGCCCAGGGGGGCGACCCCACTTCCATTGTCGAACCCGCAGGTCAGAGCGCGGTAGTACCCCAGCCATCTGTGGATAACCCCGCCCCCGCCGGTCCCACCGTCCGCGTCCCGCTCGGGCGGATCGCCGGCGCCCGCAGCGGCGACAAGGGCGGCGACGCCAACATCGGCGTCTGGGCCCGCACCGACGCCCAGTGGGCCTGGCTGAACGCCCACCTCACCACCGAGCGCCTCGCGGAACTGCTCCCCGAGACCCGCGAGCACACCGTGACCCGGCACGTCCTGCCGAACCTGCGCGCCGTCAACTTCGTCGTCGAGGGGCTCCTGCAGGAGGGCGTCTCGGCCTCGACCCGGTTCGACCCGCAGGGCAAGGCCCTCGGGGAATGGCTGCGGTCCCGCCTCGTCGACATCCCGGAGGCAGTCCTTTGACTCTCAAGACCACCATCGACCCGAACGGCCCCGAGTACCGCGAGCGCCGCGCGGCGATGCTCGCCAAGCTCGCCGGGTTGGACGCCGAGCACGCCAAGGCCCTCGCGGGCGGCGGCGAGAAGTACGTCACCCGGCACCACAAGCGCGGCAAGCTGCTCGCCCGCGAGCGCATCGAGCTGCTGCTGGACCCCGACTCGCCGTTCCTGGAGCTCAGCCCGCTGGCCGCCTGGGGCAGCGACTTCCCCGTCGGCGCCAGCGTGATCACCGGCATCGGCGTCGTCGAGGGCGTCGAGTGCATGATCGTCGCCAACGACCCGACGGTGCGCGGCGGCTCCAGCAACCCCTGGACGGTCAAGAAGAGCTTCCGCGCCTCCGACATCGCGCTGGAGAACCGGCTGCCGGTGATCAACCTGGTCGAGTCCGGCGGCGCCGACCTGCCCACCCAGAAGGAGATCTTCATCCCGGGCGGGCGGATGTTCCGCGACCTCACCCGGCTGTCGGCGGCCGGCATCCCCACGATCGCGCTGGTGTTCGGCAACTCCACCGCCGGCGGCGCCTACATCCCCGGCATGTGCGACCACGTCGTCATGGTCAAGGAGCGCGCCAAGGTGTTCCTCGGCGGGCCGCCGCTGGTGAAGATGGCGACGGGGGAGGAGGCCGACGACGAGGAGCTCGGCGGCGCCGAGATGCACGCCCGCACCTCCGGCCTCGCCGACTACATGGCGGTGGACGAGGCCGACGCGATGCGCCTCGGCCGCCAGATCGTCAAGCGGCTGAACCACCGCAAGCCCGGCCCCGCGCCCGGCCCGGTCGAGGAGCCGGTGCTGGACCCCGAGGAACTGGCCGGCATCGTCCCCGAGGACCTGAAGACCCCGTTCGACCCGCGCGAGGTCATCGGCCGGATCGTGGACGGCTCCCGGTTCGACGAGTTCAAGCCGCTGTACGGCACCAGCCTCGTCACCGGCTGGGCCCGGCTGCACGGCTACCCGATCGGCATCCTCGCCAACGCGCAGGGCGTGCTGTTCGGCGCCGAGGCGCAGAAGGCGGCCCAGTTCATCCAGCTCGCCAACCAGGCGGACACCCCGCTGCTGTTCCTGCACAACACCACCGGCTACATGGTCGGCAAGGAGTACGAGCAGTCCGGCATCATCAAGCACGGCGCCCTGATGATCAACGCGGTGTCCAACAGCCGGGTGCCGCACCTCACCGTCGTCATGGGCGCGTCCTACGGCGCCGGCAACTACGGCATGTGCGGCCGCGCCTACGACCCGCGCTTCCTGTTCACCTGGCCGAGCGCCAAGTCCGCCGTGATGGGGCCGCAGCAGCTCGCCGGGGTGCTGTCGATCGTGGCCCGGCAGGCCACCGAGGCCCGCGGCCAGGTCTACGACGAGGCGCAGGACGCCGCCATGCGCGAGATGGTCGAGACCCAGATCGAGGCCGAGTCGCTGCCGTACTTCCTGTCCGGGCGCCTCTACGACGACGGCGTCATCGACCCGCGCGACACCCGAACCGTTCTCGGCCTCTGCCTGTCGGTCGTCCACAACGCCCCCGTCCAGGGCGCGGACGGCTTCGGCGTCTTCCGGATGTGAGCTGATGATCAACAAACTGCTGGTGGCCAACCGCGGCGAGATCGCCCGCCGCGTCTTCCGCACCTGCCGCGACCTCGGCATCGGCACCGTCGCGGTGTACTCGGACGCCGACGAGGGGGCGCCGCACGCCCGGGAGGCGGACGCGGCCGTCCGGCTGCCCGGTGACGCGCCCGGCGCGACCTACCTGCGCGGCGACCTGATCATCGCGGCGGCGCGCGCCGCCGGGGCCGACGCGATCCACCCCGGCTACGGGTTCCTGTCGGAGAACGACGGGTTCGCCCGCGCCGTCCAGGACGCCGGGCTCACCTGGGTCGGCCCGCCGCCCGCCGCGATCACCGCGATGGGCTCCAAGATCGAGGCCAAGAAGCTGATGGCCGCGGCCGGCGTGCCCGTGCTGCCCGAACTGGACCCCGGCTCGGTCACCGAGGCCGACCTGCCGATCCTGGTGAAGGCGTCGGCGGGCGGCGGCGGGCGCGGCATGCGCGTCGTGCGGGCCCTCGCCGACCTGCCCGAGGAGGTCGCCGCGGCCCGCCGCGAGGCCGAGTCGGCGTTCGGCGACCCCGCGGTGTTCTGCGAGCCGCTGCTGGAGGACGCCCGCCACATCGAGGTGCAGATCCTCGCCGACGCGCACGGCACCGTGTGGGCGCTCGGCGAGCGCGACTGCTCGGTCCAGCGCCGCCACCAGAAGATCATCGAGGAGGCGCCGTCGCCCGCGGTGGACGACGCGCTGCGCGCCGAGCTGTGCGCCGCCGCGGTGAACGCCGCCGAGGCGATCGGCTACACCGGCGCCGGGACCGTGGAGTTCATGCTCGCCGGCGACGGCCGCTTCTACTTCCTGGAGGTCAACACCCGCCTGCAGGTCGAGCACCCCGTCACCGAGTGCGTCTACGGGCTCGACCTGGTCCGGCTCCAGATCGAGGTCGCCGAAGGGCACCCGCTGCCCGCCGCGCCGCCCGCGCCGCGCGGCCACGCCATCGAGGTCCGCCTGTACGCCGAGGACCCCGCCGCGGGCTGGCTCCCCGGCAGCGGCACCCTGTACACCTTCGAGATCCCCGGCGTGGACACCGAGTTCGCGCTCGGCGGCGAGTCGGGGCTGCGCCTGGACAGCGGCGTGGAGAGCGGCGGCGAGGTCGGCGTCCACTACGACCCGATGCTCGCCAAGCTCATCGCCTGGGCGCCGACCCGCGCGGCCGCCGCGCGGCGCCTGCGCGCCGCGCTCACCGGCGCCCGCCTGCACGGTGTCACCACCAACCGGGACCTGCTCGCCCGCATCATGGCCGAGCCGGTCTTCCTGGCGGGAGATGTCCACACCGGCTACCTCGACCGGATCGGCCTGGACGTGCTCGCCGCGCCGCTCGCGGACGAGGACACGGTACGGCTGTCGGCGCTCGCCGCGGCGCTCGCGGACGCCGCCGCCAACCGCGCCGCCGCGCCCGTCCTCGGCGGGCTGCCCTCCGGCTGGCGCAACGTGCCCTCCCAGCCGCAGCGCAAGACCTACGAGGGCCCCGGCGGGACGATCGAGGTCGCCTACCGCCTCACCCGCGACGGCCTGGCCGCCGAAGGCCACGACGGCGTGCGCCTCGCCGCCGCCGCCCCCGAGGAGGTCGTCCTCGACGTCGCGGGCGTGCGGCACCGCTTCACCGTGCGCACCGCCGCCGGGCACCGCTACGTCGACTCCCCGCTCGGCCCCGTCGCGCTGCGCGCCGTGCCGCGCTTCGCCGACCCGAGCGACCTGGTCGCCCCCGGCTCGCTGCTCGCGCCGATGCCCGGCACCGTCGTGCGGGTGCTCGCCGAACCCGGCGCCGCCGTCGCCGAGGGCCAGACCCTGGTGGTGCTGGAGGCCATGAAGATGGAGCACCGCATCGCCGCCCCCGCCGCCGGCACGGTGGCCGAGCTGAACGTCAGCGCAGGACAGCAGGTCGAGGCCGGCGCGGTCCTCGCCGTGATCTCCGAAGGGAACCCCCAGTGAGCTTCATCGAGTCGCAGGAGCGGCAGGCGCTGCGCGCCGCCGTCGCCGAACTGGGCGCCAAGTACGGCCCGGACTACTACGTCCGCAAGGCCAAGGCGGGCGAGAAGACCGACGAGCTGTGGCAGGAGGCCGGCCGTCTCGGCTACCTCGGCGTCAACGTGCCCGAGGAGTACGGCGGCGGGGGCGGCGGCATCGGCGACCTGGCCGCGGTCTGCGAGGAGCTCGCCGCCGCCGGCTGCCCGCTGCTGCTCATGGTCGTCTCCCCGGCCATCTGCGCCACCATCATCGCCCGCTCGGGCACCGAGGAGCAGAAGAAGCACTGGCTGCCCCGCTTCGCCGACGGCTCGGTCAAGATGGCCTTCGCCATCACCGAGCCCGACGCCGGGTCCAACTCCCACCGCATCACCACCACCGCCCGCCGCGACGGCGACGGCTGGGTGCTGAACGGTCAGAAGACCTTCATCTCCGGCGTCGACGAGTCCGACGCGGTGCTGTTCGTCAGCCGCAGCGAGGACCAGAAGGGCAACCTGCGCCCCTCGCTGTTCATCGTCCCCACCGACACCCCCGGGTTCTCCTGGACGCCGATCGAGATGGAGATCGTCTCGCCCGAGCGGCAGTTCATCTGCCACCTCGACGACGTCCGGCTGCCCTACGACGCCCTGATCGGCGACGAGGACGGCGGGCTGCTGCAGCTGTTCGCCGGCCTCAACCCCGAGCGGATCATGGCGTCGGCGATGGGCGCCGGCATCGGCCGCCTCGCCCTGGGCAAGGCCATCGCCTACGCCAAGGACCGGCAGGTCTTCAAGACCCCCATCGGCGCGCACCAGGGCCTCGCGCACCCCCTCGCCCAGGGCAAGATCGAGCTGGAGCTCGCCCGGCTGATGGGGCAGAAGGCCGCCTGGCTCTACGACCAGGGCGACGACATGGGCGCCGGCGAGGCCGCCAACATGGCCAAGTACGCCACCGCCGAGGCCGCGATCCACTGCGTCGACCAGGCCATCCAGACCCACGGCGGCAACGGCCTGACCAGCGAGTACGGCGTCGGCATGCTGGCCGGGGTGGTCCGCCTCATGCGCATCGCGCCGGTCAGCCGCGAGATGATCCTCAACTTCGTCGCGCAGCACTCCCTGGGCCTGCCCAAGTCGTACTAGGACGCCGCCTTCGCGGACGGCGCCCGGGCGCCGTCCGCGAAAGCGCTCTCCTTGGCCGAAGGCATGGCACGGGGCGGGACATGTCCGTAGAATTCCGGCGCATCCGCCACCGGAAAGGGCACCGATGTACGGCCCCCCGCCACCCGCCCTGCCTTACGCCGCCCCGCCGCCACCGCCCGCGCCGGGCGACGGCGAGGCCGCCCCGCGCGCCCGCCGCTTCGCCGCCTGGGCGATCGACGCCGCGCTGCTCGCCGCCGTCGCCGTCCTGCTCGGCGGCATGACCTGGGGCCGCCTGCACGAGCACTTCGTCGAGCACGCGCCGCTGCGCGCCCTGCAGGCCGTCGCGGGCCTCGCCGGCTCCGGCGGCGACGTGCGCGCCGCCGCCGGTGACGTCGGCGGCGACCTGTGGGGCGCCCTGGTCACCGACATCGAGCAGGCGCTGCTCCTGCTCGTCCTCGCCGAGCTGGTCTACCAGTTCGCCGCGCTCGCCTGGACGGGCCGCACGCTCGGCAAGGCCGCCATGGACATCCGCGTGCGCGCGCCGCACCGCGACGCGCGCGGCATCGGCATGGCCCGCGCCGCCCGCCGCGCCCTGATCACCACCGCCACCGGCACCGGGCTGTACGCCTTCGCCTGGATCCTGCTGCTGGAGGGCCTGTTCCTGTTCTCGGTGCTGCTGTGGCTGGCCGCCGTCGCCGCCTTCGTGGTCAACGCCGTGCCCACCCTGGCCGGGACGCGCCGCCGCAGCATCGCCGACGTCGCCGGCGGGACCGTCGTCGTCCGCGCCCGCACCTACCAGCGCGCGGCCGCGGCCGCGCAGCGGCTCGCCCGCGACAACGCCGCCCTGCTCGCCCAGAACGAGCACGCCCGGCAGGTCCAGGACGCGGGCCGGCGGATCGGCGGCCGCCTGAAAGGCGCCTACCAGGAACGCCGCGCCCTGCCCCCGCCCGGCCAGCATCCCGGATACGCGCCCCCGCAGCAGATCCACCCGGCACCACCGCAGCAGATCAGGCCGCCCGAGCAGCCCTGGCGCTGACCGGCGCGCGGTCGCCCGGCCGCCCCTCGCCCGGCCTCCCCGCGCCCCAGCGCGTCCTGCCGCCGGGCTTGAAGACGGACAGGAACGTCGCGGTCCACAGCAGGGCGAGGAACAGCGCCATGGCGCCGGCCAGCAGGATCCCGGTCCCGCCGGGGTCGGCAGCGGGCTCCTCGGTGCGCGCGGCCAGCTCGTCGATCCACGGCCCCTCGAGCGTGGCGAGGACCGGCAGGCAGAGCGCGATGACCAGCTTGGCGAGCACCCAGCGGTGCCTGACCAGTCCCCACGGGGTGCCGAGCGACACCACCGCCCCGGTGACGAGCGCCAGGAAGACGCTCGGGATCGCCAGCGCGAGGTCGAAGAGATCCATGAGCAGGTAGGCGCCGTGCCGCGTCTCGTGATCGCCGGCGGTGACCCCCACGACGGACAGGGCGAGCATCGTGAGGGAGACGCCCAGCCAGCCGACGCCGACGCCGATGTGCAGCGCCAGCCACACCTTGCGCGACCTGCGCCCGAGCCGCGGGAAGCGCGGCCTCAGCCTGATCGCGATCACCGTCGACAGCAGCATGCCGAGCCACGGCAGCTGGTGGGCGAGCAGGAACAGGAACTGCGCGGGGATGAAGAGCAGGTGGAAGACGATCAGGGTCCGCCGGGCGCGCGCGGCGCCCGCCGCGCGGCCGAGCGCGAACCAGCTCCCGAAGGAGAGCATCGCGGCCAGCGCGTAACCCACTGCCCCGGCGGCTTGGAACAGGGGATGCTGAGCGTCCTGCCGCAGTGCGATCGATGCTCCCGCGACGAGCGCGAAGAGCCCGAAGGCGAACTGCAGGTTCCTGGGGGCGGCCCATCGGCCGAGCCGTTCTTGGATGACCATGCGTCCAGCGTCACCGGCGGCGCCGCGCCGGGGCATCGGCCGATCCGGGAAGGCCGGTCACCGGATCGGCCCTGATTTCCCGGCGCCGCGTACATCTTTCCGCCGACGCGCACGGCGGCCGGGAAGCTTAGCCTGGGAGCACGATGAGCGCGCACGACCCGCCCCCGGCGACGCCCTGGTCCCGCCGTCCCGTGACCGACACGGCGATGGCGCTCGCCGTCGCGCTGTCCACGGCGACGGGCGAGTTCGGCACCGGCTTCTTCGGACCGGCCCTCAGTGGGCTGGGCGGCCGCGTCCCGCCGCTGTGGCTCGGCGTCCCGCTCGCTGTGGGAGCCGGGCTGCTGACCTGGTGGCGGCGCGGCCTTCCGCTGCTCCTGCTGGCGGGATCGCTGCTCGCCAACGCCCTCGTGCCGGCCCACCTGGCCGTCACCGTCGCGCTGTACACGCTGGCCGAGCGCACCACCGCGTGGCCCAAGGTCACCGCCGGGACCCTGGCGTCCGCCGCCCTGGTGGGCGTCCCGATCTGGCGCTTCGCCGGCGCCGACGGTGCGATCCCCATCAGCATGGCGGTGTGCGTCGCGCCCGCGCTTCTGGGCATGTACGTCGGCACCCGGCGCGAACTGGTGGAACGCGTCCAGGAGCGGGCGGAGCGCGCCGAACACGAACAGCAGCGGCGCGTCGCCCAGGCCCGGAGCGACGAACGCGCCCAGATCGCCCGCGACATGCACGACGTGGTCGCCCACCGGGTCTCGCTGATGGTGCTGCAGGCCACGGCCCTGGAGGCGGCCAAGGGCGAGGAGGCGGCCGCCATCGGGACCCAGATCGGCGCGACCGGCCGCGAGGCGCTCGCGGAACTGCGCTCCCTGGTGGCGGTCCTGCGCAACGACGACGACGTCCCGCTCGCTCCGCAGCCGGGGCTGGCCGATCTGGACGCCCTGATCGAGGAGTCCCGGCGGATCGGCATCCCCGTCGTCCTCGACGTGGCCGGCCACGCGGGGGAGCGCCCCCCGCTCCTGGTGGAGCACACGGCCTACCGGTTCGTGCAGGAGGCGCTGACCAACGTGCACAAGCACGCGCCGGGGGCACGGACCCGGGTGCGGGTCCAGCGGACCCCGCGCCTGCTGCGGCTGTCGGTCGGCAACGGCCGGGGACGGCAGGCCGTCGGCGGGGCGCTGCCGGGCGGCGGCCACGGGCTGCTCGGGCTCGCGGAGCGGGTGCGGCTGGTCGGCGGCGAGTTCACCGCGGGCCCCACCCCCGGCGGCGGCTTCGAGGTGACCGCCGAGATGCCGATCCCCCAGGAGGGGCGATGACCGCCGCGGCCGGCCCGATCAGGACGCTGATCGTCGACGACGAGTGGATGGTGCGCGCGATGCTGCGCACCATCATGGAGACCGCGCCCGACATCACGGTGGCGGGCGAGGCGTCCGGCGGCGCCGAGGCCGTCGAGCTCGCCCGCACGCTCCGGCCGGACGTGGTGCTCATGGACATCCGGATGCCGCGCGGCGACGGGCTGACGGCGGCCGGGCGGATGGCGCGGCTCGACCCGCCGCCGCACGTCGTCGTGCTCACCACGTTCGATCTCGACGAGTACGTGCACACCGCGCTGCGCAACGGCGCCGTCGGGTTCCTGCTGAAGGACGCGCCGGCCGGCGACATGCTCGCCGCGGTGCGCTGCGCGGCGCGCGGCGACGCGATGCTCTCCCCGGGCATCACCCGCAGGCTGCTCCGCGAGTTCGCCGGGCCGGCGCCGGACCGGCGCGGCGACGCCGCGCGGCGGCTCGCGGTGCTCACGGACAAGGAACGCCAGGTGCTGGTCGCCCTCGGCGGCGGACTGTCGAACACCGAGATCGCGGCCACGCTCTACATGAGCGAGGCGACCGCCAAGACCCACGTCAGCCGGATCCTGGCCAAGCTGGACCTCGCCAACCGGGTGCAGGCGGCGATACTCGCCCACCAGGCCGGCCTGCTCGGCTGAGACCCGGCCGCACCGGGTCTGCTCAGCCTCCGGACCCGGCCCGGCGCGCCAGCGCCTCGAGCTGGGCGGCCAGGGGGAGCGGCGCCGACAGCCGGTTGTCGATCTCCTCGTGCGGGACCGGCGGCGGCTCCTCGGGGCGCATCCGCGCCACGAACGCGTCGAACGCCGCGAGCTTGCCCGCGTCCCGCGCCAGGCCCCGCGCCTCCAGCCGCCGCCGCAGCGTCCCCGGGTCGCTGCGGATCCACAGCAGCCGCACCGGCGGCCCGCCGAGCCCGGCCACCCACTCCGCCCACCGCTCCGGCGAGCGGATCTGGCCGGTGAACGGGCCGCTCAGCAGCACCGGGCAGCCGCCCGCGCGGATCTCCCGCGCCGCCGCTGTCAGCCCCGCGTACTCGTACCGCTTGACGTGCTCGTCGTACCAGGGGCCCTCACGCTCGCCCGGATCACGGCCCGCCGCCTCCAGCACCGCCGCGACGAACGGGCCGAACAGGGTGTCCTTGTCCAGCAGCGCGGGCGCCGGGCGCAGCCGCTCCAGCAGCAGCGACGCCACGGTGGACTTCCCGCCGCCCGGCGGGCCCGCCACCACCCACGCCGTCGCCGGAGTCACGCCGGCAGCCGCATCCGCCGCGTCGCCAGCCGCTCGATGCGCGCCTCGTCGACCTGGTGGCCGAGCCCCGGCTGCGTCAGCGGCACCCCGACCACCCCGCCCGACGAGCGCACCGGCGGCGTCACGAACACCGGGCCGCCCGCCGGGTCGCTCACATCGCTCGGCAGCGTCACCCCCGGCAGCGCCGCCAGCGCCACCGCCGCCGCCTGCCCGAGCCCGAACGCGCCCGACCCGGTGCACCACACCTCCCACCCGGCCGCGTACGCCAGGTCGTGCGCGCTGCGCGCCGCCGTCAGCCCGCCCAGCAGGTCGATCCGCAGGTCCAGCACCCGGCCCGCGCCGAGCGCGACCGCCGCGTCCAGGGTGTCCAGGTCGCCGATCGCGGGCGCCACCGCCATGTCCACCCGCAGCTGCAGCCGCGCGTGCGCCCGCAGCTCGTGCGCCGCGAACGGCCGCTGGAGCGCCAGCAGCCCGTAGGCGTCCAGCCCCTCCAGCGCGTCCAGGTGCTCGGCCGACTCGTCGTAGGCGTGCCCGGCGTCGGCGACCACCGCGAGCGCCGGGTAGGCCCGCCGGATCTCCCGGATCGGCTCGATGTCCCAGCCCGGCCGCACGTCCACCGTGACCCGGGTGTGGCCCGCGCCGACGGCCCGGTTCACCCGGCCCACCAGCGTCTCCAGCACCGGCTCGGGGGAGATGTGCCGGCCCGTCACGATCGAGGTGCGGGTGCCGCCGAGCGCGTGCGCGAGCGGCAGGCCCCGGCTCCGGCACCACAGGTCCCAGCAGGCGGTGTCGATCGCCGACGCCGCGCTGCGCGTGCCGAGCTGGGCCGCGGCCGACACGTCCTCGGGGCGGTCCCACTCCAGGCCGATCAGCGCCGGCCCCATCCGCTCGGCGATGTCGCGCCACACCGCGTCGGTCACCGGGTCCGGGCCGCCCCGGCGCCCGGGTACCGCCGCCTCGCCCCAGCCCGCCGTGCCGTCCTCGCCGGTCACCCGGACCAGGACGCTCTCGGGCCGCCCGCCGCGCGGCATCGCCACGCGGAAGGCGTCACAGCCGTGGATCTGGGGCACCCGCACCCGCCTCTTCCGCTCGAAGGTGTTCCCTCCCATGATCCCCCCTCCGGGGACCCGGGAACGCCACCCGAGCCGAGGTCAGGCCGCCTGCCGCAGCCCCCGGTCGACCAGCGCCGCCGCCCGCGCCGCATCGCCCGCCGGCGCGATCCGGTCCGCCCACGGCCACCAGTACCAGTCCCCGTCGCAGACCACGCCGCCCGACCGGCCGCCCGGGCGCCGGTCCAGGACCTCCAGCCGGGGCCGCGCGCCGTCCTCCAGCAGCACCGTCAGATAGCCGAGCGGGGCGAGCGCCGCCCCGAGCTCGTCCAGCGCCGCGGTCCCGCCACCGGTGATCGTCTGTGTCATCCCCATCGCCCCCTGTCCGGACATCCCGTCTTTGGATGGGATGGACCGGACGCGGGTCGGGTTCGTCATCGCAAGGTAAGGAGAACCTGCCCGCGCCGCGGCGGGCCCGCCGTCAGGAGGGGCAGGACGACTCCAGCGAGACCGGCTTGGTCCCCTCGTTCGCCCGCTGGGGGGTCGTGCCCGGAGTGGGCGTGCCGCCCTGGCCGGTCCCGCTCGCCGCCGTGGCCGCGGCGGACGGGCTCGCGGACGGGCTCGGCGACGCCGCCCCCTTGTGCGCATCCTCGGCGACCGCCTTGGCGGCCAGCCTGCGGATCAGCGCGAAGTCGGGGTTGCCGGTGATCACCAGCGGCGGCACGAACGCCAGGCTGTTGATCTGCGCGCCGTCCTTGACCTTCTCCGACAGCGTCATCAGCGCCGGCAGCAGCTCCTGGGGGAGGTCGGTGGAGATCGCCCGCTTGGTCGCCGCCGCCAGCTTGTCGAACTTGCGCAGCACCGTCTGCGGGTCGGCCTGCTTGGCGATCGCCCGCATCAGGCACTTCTGCCGGCCCATCCGGGTGTAGTCGTCGCTGTCGGTGCGCGACCGGCCGTACCAGAGCGCGTCCTTGCCGCCGAGCGTGCGGTAGCCCGGCTGCAGCACCCCGCCGTCGCGGCCGTAGGGGATCGGCTGGGTGATGCGGATCTTGACGCCGCCGATCGCGTCGATGATGTCGGCGAAGCCGAACATGTCGACCAGGATGTAGTAGTCGACCGGCTGGCCGAGGATGCCGGCGACCGTCCGCTTCAGCAGGTCGGGCCCGCGGTGGTTCTTCGGCACGCCCGGCACGATGTCGGGGTGCTCCTCGGCGTACTGGTACACCTCGTTCAGCAGGCCCGGCGTCTCGGGGCCGTCCCCGGTGAACCCGTAGGGGAACCGGTCGCGGGCGGGCCCCGGCGGCAGCTGGAAGTGCTCCAGGTTGCGCGGCAGGCTGAGCAGCACCGTGTCGCCGGTGCGGGTGTCCACGCTCGCCAGCGTCATGCTGTCGGTGCGCACGCCCTCGCGGTTGGCGGCCGCGTCGCCGCCGAGCAGCAGCACGTTCACCCGCTTCTGCCCGGCCCACGGGTCGTCGGCGTCGATCTTGCGCCCGTTGCCGCCGCCCGCGTGGAAGATGCTGGTCAGCGCGTCGCGGTACAGGTAGGTGCTGCGCGCCGCCCAGGCCGTCGGCACCGCCACCGCCGCGCACAGCACCGCGACCGCCATGACGCCCGCGGCGCGCGCGGACAGCGTCAGCCCCGCGGGCCGCACCAGCTGGTAGGAGCGGATCACCACCGCCAGCCAGACCAGGCCGAGCAGCACGATGCCGGCGGAGATCCCCGACAGCCAGTCCGGGCGCACGGCCAGGTGCACCAGGTCGTCCCGGAAGAACAGGGCCGCCGCCATCAGGGTCGCGACGACGAGCGCGAACAGCCCCACCAGCAGCCCGCCCGCCCAGCGGCGGCCGGTCGACAGGTGCGCCGCCCCCCACACCAGCGCCGACGCCAGGGTCAGCGCGAGCGCACGCGGCAGCCCGTGCCCGTGCTCGGGGGCGTCGCCGGCGTCACCGCTGTCGCGGGCACGCCGGCTGGCCGTAGGACTCGCCATGTACGCTCCGATCCCCAAGCACGGTCGTTTCAGGCCCAGGCCTACATTATGGACGCGCCTAACCGGGCAAAGGTTGCGGTGCCGACCGACCGAATGCGGGCTGTGGTTGAGACCAGGTGCAGCTGTTGTCCAGGTGGTGCGGCCTCGTCCGGAGGCGGGGCCCGGCTCGCGCCGGGCCGTCCCCGTGGCCGGTCCTCGCCCGCGCCGGCTGGGCGCCCGCGCGGGAGATTCCCGCATTCTTCCCTTCCCCGGCAGCGTGATCAAGTGCGCGGCGGACCGGATCCCGGCGCCGGGGATGGGGAAAACTTGGCGGACCGGCCGCCCGCGTCACCAGCTGCTGGACAGCGGCATGCCCTCGGCGTACCCGGCCGAGCCCTGGACCCCGACGGTGGCGCGCTCGTGGAACTCCTCCAGCGAGCGGGCGCCGGCGTAGGTGCACGAGCTGCGCAGCCCCGCCACGATCGAGTCGACCAGGTCCTCCACGCCGGGGCGCTGAGGGTCCAGGAACATCCGCGAGGTGGAGATGCCCTCCTCGAACAGGGCCTTGCGGGCCCGGTCGAAGGGGGAGTCCTCGGCGGTGCGCAGCCGCACCGCGCGCGCCGAGGCCATGCCGAAGCTCTCCTTGTACAGCCGGCCGTCGGCGGCCCGCTGCAGGTCGCCGGGCGACTCGTAGGTGCCGGCGAACCAGGAGCCCACCATCACGTTGGCGGCGCCCGCGGCGAGGGCGAGCGCCACGTCGCGCGGGTGGCGCACCCCGCCGTCGGCCCACACGTGCCGGCCGAGGCGGCGCGCCTCGGCCGCGCACTCCAGCACCGCCGAGAACTGCGGCCGGCCGACGCCGGTCATCATCCGGGTGGTGCACATCGCGCCCGGGCCGACGCCCACCTTGACGATGTCGGCGCCCGCCTCGATCAGGTCCCGGGTGCCCTCGGCGGTGACCACGTTGCCCGCCACCACCGGCACCCGCGGGTCCAGCGCGCGCACCGCGGCCAGCGCGCTGATCATCTTCTCCTGGTGGCCGTGCGCGGTGTCGACCACCAGCAGGTCGGCGCCCGCGTCCAGCAGCGCCTTCGCCTTGCCGGCCACGTCGCCGTTCACCCCGACCGCCGCGGCGATCCGCAGCCGCCCCGAGGCGTCCACGGCCGGCTGGTACAGGGTCGCGCGCAGCGCGCCGGTGCGGGTGAGGACGCCGGTCAGCCGGCTCTCGCCGTCCACCACCGGGGCGAGCCGGTGGCCGCGCTCGTGCAGCCGGTTGAACGCCTCGCGCGGGTCGACCCCGGCGGGCAGCGTCACCAGGTCGCGGGACATGATGTCGCGCAGCTGGGCGAACCGGTCCACGCCCTGGCAGTCGGCCTCGGTGACCACGCCGACCGGCCGGTCGTCCTCGACCACCACGACCGCGCCGTGGGCGCGCTTCGGCAGCAGCGCGAGCGCCTCGCCCGCGGTCGAGGCCGGGTCCAGGGTGATCGGGGTGTCCACGACCAGGTCGCGGCCCTTCACCCAGCCGATGACGTCGGCGACCACGTCGGCCGGGATGTCCTGCGGGATCACCGCGATGCCGCCGCGGCGCGCGACGGTCTCGGCCATCCGGCGGCCCGACACCGCGGTCATGTTGGCGACCACCAGCGGGATCGTCGTCCCGCTGCCGTCGACCGTGGACAGGTCGACCTCGAGCCGGGACCCGACCGACGAGCGGCGGGGGACCATGAAGACGTCGTTGTAGGTGAGGTCGTGAGCGGAATGCTCGCCGTTCAGCAGGTGCACGCTGTTCAACACACCAATCGCGGATCAAAGTGGCTGGGCCACCGTACATTGTGATCCATACCCGCAGGTGCCTGGACCAAAGCACCGCCGCGCCCCCTGCGGGCCGCGCCCCGGGCCCCCGCCGGCACGCCGCCGGCCCGCCCGTGCCCGGCGGTTGTGTAATCGAGGGCAACGTGAGGTTTAGTGCTCTGTAAAGTTACCTCTTGACGTTCCTGCGCCCCCGATGCACTTTTCTTACATGTGCCTCGGTGGCCGGAGGATCCACCGCAGGAGCTACACAGCAGAACACCGGGAGCAGCGCATGCAGGTCACCCCCGCAGTGCCGATGCCCCATGCCCGTCTTCGGGTCCCGCCGCCCGGCCGTAGTGATCAGCAACACCCCGGCCGGTACCGCTCCGTGACCGAGGCCGGGCCACCGTGCCGCGCCGGCCCGTCCGCGTTGCGCTCCTGTACCGCTTTACCCGGCCTTGAAATCGTCGCTCCGCAGGCCGGACACCGACGCTTCGTTCGCGCCGGACCGTGCGGAACACGAGCAGGATCAATATTTGACGGGATACCGCCCGGAAATGGAATGATCTTGCAGTTGCCGACAAAACGATCACCCATTGCATGTCGAGGAGGAGAGCCGTGCTGGATGCGGTCGACGCCGTGCTAGTCCGCGAGCTCCAGCGGGACGGCAGGGCGACCTTCCAGGCGCTGGCCGACCGCGTAGGGCTCTCCCGCACCGCCGTGCGGGCCCGTGTGCAGAACCTTCTCGAGACCCGGGTCGTCCGCGTGGTCGGCATCGTGCACGCCGCCGTCGTCGGCGCCGAGGCGGTCGGGCACGTGTCGGTCACCGTGGACGGTTCGGCCCGCAAGGCCGCCGAGGCCGTCGCGCAGCGGCCCGCGGTCAGCTTCACCGCCCTCACCGCCGGCCACTGCGACCTGGTGGCCCAGATCCGCACCCGCGACGACACCGCCCTGGCCGCCGAGGTCGACCACATCCGCTCGGTCCCGGGCGTGCGCGCCGCCGAGGTGTTCCGCTCGGTGGCGACCGTGCGCGACGGCCACGCGGTGGTCCGCGACCTCGGCGACGTCGCCCTCGACGACATCGACTGGCGGCTGCTGCAGGAACTGCAGCGCGACGGCCGCGCCCCCTACACCCGCCTGGCCGGCATCATCGGCCTGTCGCAGGCCGCCACCCGTGCCCGGGTGGTGCGGCTGATGCGCACGGGCGTCATCCAGGTCACCGGCCTGGCCGACCCCCTGGCGCTCGGCGCCGCCGAGCTCGGCGGCTTCGGGCTTGTGGTGTCGGGCGGGCTGCGCCGGGTCGCCGAGGCCGTCGCGCGCCAGGAGGGCGTGCGCTACCTGGCCACCGGGTTCGGCCGCTACGACATCGTCGGGCAGGCCGAGGCGGCCTCCCGGGCCGAGCTGGTCGGCGTGCTGGACGCGATCCGCGCGGTGCCCGGCGCGACCGTCCGCGGGTCCTGGCACCACCTGGACGTGGTCAAGGAGTCCTACGCGGTGGAGCTGCCCGACAAGCCGCCGAACGGAGGCTGAGGGCGGGCCGGGCCGCCGGATCAGTCGCGGGCGAGCGAGACCTCCTCCAGGTCCAGCTCGTGCAGGACCCGGTCCAGCACCTCGTCGTCGATCCGGCGCTCGTCGCGCATCCGCACGAACGCCGCCCGCTCGGCCGCCAGCATCTCGCGGCGCAGCCGCCGGTAGGACGCGCTCGGCACCTCCTCGCCCGCCGGGCCGGTGCCGCCGCCGAGCCGTTCCCAGGCCCGCAGCTGGCGGTGCTCGGCCAGGCTGCGCAGCCGCTCGACGACGTCGGGGTCCACCGGCTCGGTGCCCTCGGCGGTGAGCTCGGCGAGCCGCGCCAGGGCCGCGTTGGCCGCCGCGTGCTGCGCGCCGGCCTCGGCCACGGTGTCGTGGTAGCGCTCGCGGTCGCCGGCGATGCCGAGGCGGCGGATCAGCGCCGGGAACGTCAGCCCCTGCACCAGCAGCGTCGCCAGCACCGTGGTGAAGGTCAGGAACAGCACCAGGTCGCGGCCGGGGAAGGGGGCGCCGGCCGAGGTGACGAACGGGATCGCGAACGCGGCGGCGAGCGACACCACCCCGCGCATCCCGGCCCAGCTGACCACCACCCGCTCGCGCCAGTCCAGGCCGGCCGCCCGCTCGCGCGCCCGCGCCGACCACAGCGGCAGCAGCGAGGAGGGGAAGACCCACAGGAACCGGGCGGCGACGGTGACCGCGAAGACGGCCAGCGCCCACCAGGCGAGGCTGCCCCAGCCGCGCCCGGACAGCCCGTTCACGACCGGGGGCAGCTGCAGGCCGATCAGCAGGAACACCACGGTCTCCAGCACGAAGACCACGACCTTCCAGAAGGAGTGGCCGATCAGCCGGGTCACCGCGGGCGACTCGGTGAACCGGTGCCCCAGGTACAGCCCGCTGATCACCACCGCGATCACGCCGGAGGCGTGCACCGACTCGGCGAGCAGGTAGGCGGCGAACGGCGCGACCAGCATCACCGCGTTCTCCACCAGCGGGTCGTCCAGCCGGGTGCGCAGCCAGTGCAGCGGCGGGCCGAGCAGCAGCCCGATCGCGGCGCCGGCGGCCGCGGCGAACAGGAACCGGCCGAGGCCCTCGGCGAAGGTGAACCCGGCGCCGACCGCCGCGGCGAGCGCCACCCGGAACGCCGTCAGCGCGGTCGCGTCGTTGAACAGGCTCTCGCCGATCAGGATCGTCACCACCCGGCGCGGCAGCCCGAGCCGCTGCGCGACGCTCACCGCCGCCACCGCGTCCGGCGGCGCCACGATCGCGCCGAGCACGAGCGCGGCGGGCAGCGGCAGGTCGGGGACCAGCAGGTAGGCCGCGTAGCCGACCAGCAGCGTGGTGAACAGCACCAGCCCGATCGACAGCAGCCCGATCGAGCGGACGTTCTCGCGCATGTTGTAGTACGAGCTCTGCCAGGCCGCCGAGAACAGCAGCGGCGGCAGGAAGACGTACAGCACGAGCTCGGGGTCGAGCTCGAACTCCGGCAGCCCGGGGACGAACGAGATGAGCAGCCCGGCGATGACGAGCGCGAGCGGCGCGGGCGCGCCGAACCGCCGGGCCAGGCCGGCCACCGCCAGCGCGCTCACCGGTACCGCCAGCAGCCAGAGTGCGTGTGTCGCGTCCACGCGCCAGATCATGGCATGCGCGGCCGGCGGATGCCGTCAGTGGTGCTCGCGCTGCGCCGGGCGGGCGTGCTGGTCGCGCGCCTCGCGCGCGGTCTCCTTGGCGAACGCCAGGAAGTCGCGGGCGACCGGCGGCAGCTGCCGGTGCGCGTGCACCAGCCCGATCATCCGGGTGATCGGCGGCATGAACGAGCGGACCGCCAGTCCCTCGGCGCCGTCCACCTGGTTGCGGTACCACAGCAGCGAGCCCATCCCGGCACGCACCCAGCCGAGCCAGGACCCGCGCTCGTCGGACTCCACCGCGGCGACCGGGGTGGCGCCGATCCGCGCCAGCAGCGCGTCGATCTCGGCGCGCCGGGCGCTGCCGCGCGCGGGCAGCACCAGGCGCATGCCGTCCAGGGCGGCCGGCGGGACCGGTTCGCGCAGCCGCACCGACGGCGGGGAGATCAGCACCACCTCGCGCTGCTCGAACGGGTGCGCGGCCAGGTCGCCGGGGACCGGCAGGTCGGTGAGCGCCAGGTCGGCGCGGCCCGCGCGCAGCGCGGCGGCGACCGCGTCCCGGCCGTCGCAGCGCACCACCCGGACCCGCACCGCCTGCTGGTCGCGGGCGAAGCGCGGGATGAGCCGGCCGGTCAGCTCCGGCTCCAGCGAGGAGGTGGTGGCGATGCGCAGCTCGGCGCCGCGGCCGCCGGTGCGCGCGGCCGACAGCCCCTCGATCGCCTCGACGGCGTCCAGCGCCACCCGGGCCTGCCGCACCACCTGCTCGCCGGCGGCGGTGAGCTCCACGCCGCGCCCCGAGCGGGCGAACAGCTCCACGCCCAGCTCCCGCTCCAGCTCGCGGACCGCCCGCGACAGGGCGGGCTGGGCCACATAGAGCGCCTGAGCCGCCGACGTCATCGTGCCGTGGTCGGCGGTCGCCACGACGTAGCGCAGCTGCCGCAGATTCATGCCCTGACCGTATGACAACGAACCGATCCGGTCTTGGACATAGCCGGATTCGGGCCCGGGATTTGCCGGGAAGCCAGGACAAGCCCGGCGAAGCAGACAGAGGCGGCCGCCTGACCCGGGCCGGCCCGGGTCAGGCGCGGCCGGCCCGGTGCTCGGGCTCCAGCGGCGGGGAGGCCAGGGAGCAGTGCGCGCGGCACTGCGGCTCGCGCTCGGACGGCGCGGCCTTCAGCACG
The DNA here is from genome assembly GCF_009604375.1 of Actinomadura macrotermitis. Taxonomy (GTDB): domain Bacteria; phylum Actinomycetota; class Actinomycetes; order Streptosporangiales; family Streptosporangiaceae; genus Spirillospora; species Spirillospora macrotermitis. The sequence goes on along the minus strand of NZ_WEGH01000005.1, from coordinate 774,786 downwards.
TCGTCGCGGACGGTGAGCAGGGTGAGCGCCGCCCCGGCCGCGAGCAGCGCCGCGCAGACCGTCATCGCCGTCTGGAACCCGTCGGCGAACGCCGCCGGCCGCCGGAACGCCTCGCCGGTCAGCCCGGCGAGCGGCGGGATCGCCGCCACCCCGAACAGCCCGGCGGCGCGCGCCACCGCGTTGTTGACGCCGCTGGCCACGCCCGCGTGCCGCTCGTCCGCGCTCGCCAGCACGGTCGCGGTCAGCGGCGCCACCATCGCCGACAGGCCGAGGCCGAACACCACCGCGGCGGGCAGCACGTCGCGCAGGTAGGAGGCGTGCTCGCCGGCCCGGCCCGCCAGCAGCATCCCGCACGCCGCGACCACCAGCCCGGCGGCCATCGGGCGCCGCGGCCCGATCCGCTGGGCGAGGGCGCCCGCGCGCGGGGACAGCAGCAGCATCAGCGCCGTCACCGGCAGCAGCGCGGCGCCCGCCGCGATCGGCGAGAACCCCGACACCACCTGCAGATCCAGCACGAACAGGAAGAACAGCACGCTCATCCCGCCGTAGACCACGAAGGTGACGAGGTTGACCGCGGTGAACTGCCGCGACGCGAAGACCGTGAGCGGCAGCATGGGCTGCGGCGTGGTGCTCCCGGGCCGCGCCGAGGCCCGGCCCCGCCGGCGTTCGACGACGACGAAGACCACCGCCGCCGCGACGCCGAGCACGGCCGCCCCGAGCACCGCCGGGGCGGCCGCGCCCCGCTCGGGCGCCTCGGTGAGCGCGTAGGTGGTGCCGGCGAGCGCGAGCGCGGCCAGCGCCGCGCCCGCCACGTCGAACCGGCCGCGCGCGTCCGGGTCCACGCTCTCGGGGACGTGCCGCACCGCGACCAGCACCACGACCGCGGCGAGCGGCAGGTTCAGCAGGAACACCCAGCGCCAGCCCGCCGCCTGCACCAGCCAGCCGCCCGCGAACGGGCCGACCGCGCCCGCCACGCCGCCGAGCCCCGACCAGGCGCCGACGGCGCGCGGCCGGTCGTCGCGGGCGAAGGAGGCCTGGATGATGGCGAGCGAGCCCGGCGTGAGCAGCGCCCCGCCGACGCCCTGCAGGGCGCGGGCGGCGACCAGCATCGGCACGTTCTGCGCCACCCCGCACAGCAGCGAGGCCGCCGCGAACCACACCACCCCGACCAGGAACACCCGGCGCCGCCCGTAGCGGTCGCCGAGCGACCCGCCGAGCAGGATGAAGCCGGCGAGGGTGAGGGTGTAGGCGTTCACCGTCCACTGCAGGTCCGCCATCGAGGCGCCGAGGTCGCGGGCGAGCCGCGGCAGCGCCACGTTCACCACGGTGGAGTCGAGCATCGCCACGCTCGACCCGAGGACCGTGGCGAGCAGGATCCAGCGCCCCTCAGGGGTGGAGAGCCGGACCTGCGGCATCAGACGATCAGTTCGTCGGCGAAGCACCAGCGCCAGTCCTCGCCCGGCTCGAACGAGCGGACGATCGGGTGCCCCTCACCGTGGAAGTGCTTGGTCGCGTGCCGCTGCGGCGAGGAGTCGCAGCAGCCGACGTGCCCGCAGGTCAGGCAGAGGCGCAGGTGCACCCAGCGGGTGCCCTCCGCCAGGCACTCCTGGCATCCCTGCGGGGTGACCGGCTCCGGCGGGACGGCGGGCAGGTCCTTGAGGTGTTCACAGCTGGCCATGCCGCCATCGTCGCACGGCGAAGATCAACTCGTCACCAGTGGTCCGGGCTGAACGGCTCGTCCTCGGGCCGCGCCGAGTCGCCGAGCAGCCTCAGGTCGGACTCGACCATCATGGTGACCAGCTGCTCGAAGGACACCTGCGGCTCCCAGCCGAGCTCCTCGCGGGCCTTCTTGGGGTCGGCGCAGAGCAGGTCCACCTCGGCGGGCCGGGTGTAGCGGTCGTCGAGCACCACGTGGTCCTGCCAGTTCAGGCCCGCGCTGGTGAACGCGAAGTCCACCAGGTCGCGCACCGACTGGATCTTGCCGGTGCCGATCACGTAGTCCTCGGGCCGCTCCTGCTCCAGCATCAGCTGCATGGCGCGCGCGTAGTCGCCGGCGAAGCCCCAGTCGCGGCGCGCCTCCAGGTTGCCGAGGCGCAGCTCGGTGGCCAGGCCCAGCTTGATCCGGGCGGCGCCGAGGGTGACCTTGCGGGTGACGAACTCCGCGCCCCGGCGCGGCGACTCGTGGTTGAACAGGATCCCGCTGACCGCGAACATCCCGTAGGACTCGCGGTAGTTCTGGGTGATGTAGTGCCCGTAGGTCTTGGCGACGCCGTACGGGCTGCGCGGGTGGAAGGGCGTCCGCTCGTTCTGCGGGGTCTCGCGGACCATGCCGAACATCTCCGACGAGGACGCCTGGTAGAAGCGGATCTGCTCGCGGCCCGGGGTGCGCGAGGGGCTGATGCCCGACACCACCCGGATCGCCTCCAGCATCCGCAGCACGCCCATGCCGGTGACCTCGGCGGTCAGCTCGGCCTGCTGCCACGACATCGGCACGTAGGAGATCGCGCCGAGGTTGTAGACCTCGTCGGGCTGGACGCGCTCGACCGCCGAGATCAGGCTGCCCTGGTCCAGCAGGTCGCCGGTGGTGATCTGGACGTCGCCGATGTGCTTGCGCAGCCGCGCCACGTGCGGGTTGGCCTGACCGCGTACCAGGCCCCAGACCTCATACCCTCGCTCGAGCAGTTGCTCGGCGAGGTACGAGCCGTCCTGCCCGGTGATGCCGGTGATGAGTGCTCGCCTGGACAGCGGATCCTCCTGGCTGAAGTGGGTCGGGCACCGAACCTGTCGCGGACGAATTCCACAACCGGTGTGAAACATGAGGTTAGCGACCCCGGCGGGGTGCTGACGAGCGAGGGCGGCGTTTGAACCGAATTTGCTTCGACTTCACCCGCGCGGGCGGGTCGTGCGAGGTCGGCGGGGTGACGGCCGCCCGGGCCCGGCGGGAGCCGGGCAGCTCAGCCGGGGACCGGCCCGCCGGGCGCCGCCTCGCGCCGCCGCGCCCGGTAGGCGGCGACGTGCATGCGGTTCCCGCAGGTCCGGCTGTCGCAGTAGCGGCGGCACCGGTTGCGCGACAGGTCGACCAGCACCCGCGCGCAGTCGGGCGCCTCGCAGGTGCGCAGCCGGTCCAGCTCGCCCGCGGCCACCACGTAGGCGAGCGCCATCCCGCAGTCGGCCGCCAGGTGCTCGCCCATCGGCGCGCCCGGCGCGAAGAAGTGCACGTGCCAGTCGTAGCCGTCGTGGTCGGTCAGGTGCGGCGTGGTGCGGATCTCGGCGATGATGTCGTTGACGAGCCGGACCGCGTCCGGCACGTCCGGCGCCTGGAACACCGCGTGGAAGCGCGCCCGCAGGTCCCGCACCCGCTCCAGGTCGCGCCCGGTGAGCTCGCCCACGTCGCTGAACCGGTTGCGGGCCACGAAGGCGCGCAGCCCGGCCAGGTCGCCCAGGTGCTCGGCCCCGGCCGCCGCGGGCGCGGTGTTGATCAGGTCGACGACCGTGGCGAGCGCGTGCTCGGCGTCATGAGTGAAGATCACGAGGACTCCAGTCTCGGGGACCCGGCGGGGGCGCGTCCGCGCCCACCCTACGCGCGGACAGTGATCGGCACCGCACGCCCCGCCGTGGCCGGGCGGGCCCCCGCCCGCCGCAAGATCGGTCTCATCGCCCCCGTGACGGCCCCCTGGCGGTCACCCGGTGGTGACCGCCGGCCCCGCGCCTCAGCGGGTGTAGTGCGGGTCGGCCACGACCGGGTAGAAGGCGCCCTCGTGCTGGACCCGCATGGTGATGGTCTGCCCCTCCAGGGCGTAGTCGGCCTTCACCGGGCGGAACATCGAGTCGCTCGCCCACGGGTTGTACAGCCGCCCGACGGTCGCGCCGTAGCGCAGGTGCACCACGTCGTAGCCCCCCGACGGCATGGCCTCCAGGGCGAGGCCGTCGACCAGCGAGACCGGGAAGCGGAACTCCTGCGGCGCGTCCGGGCCGTGGATCACCGTCAGCAGCCGGATGCCGTTCGCGGTGGTCTGCGCCACGATGTCGGTGTCCACGTCGACGCCCACGTACACCCGCAGGCTCGGCCGCAGCACCTGGCCGACGGTGTCGGCCGCGGTCACGTCGATGCCGAAGTGGATGCGCTGGCCGTCCTTGGTGGGCACCCAGACGCCGTCGCGCGCCCGCTGCCCCCAGGAGACGTCGGGGTTCTCCATCTCCTGGGGCTCGTTCTTGCCCCGGGCGACGAGTACCCGGGACGCGGCGTTCATCGCCGCGGCAGCCCCGTCCCGTGCGTGCCTCATGGCGGGCCCCCGCCTTCCTGTCTCATCACTTCCGTGACATCACACTGATCTGGGTTTACCACGGGGAAGCGTGACACGACCGGCCTTGGCCCGCACTCGAGTGCTATGTGGCATTCGCCCCGTGCGCCGTTGGACCTTACACCACCCATATCGGTTCCCGGGTCCGCCGGGCGGGCCCGTCCGGACCCGCCGGTCCGGCGTCCGACCTGTGCTTCCGCCGCGGCGGGAAAACCCATTGCGGCGGATCATGAACCGCCGCATCATTGACGACATCGAAGAGAAGGAAAGCGCGAAGGGATGAGCCACCGGTTAGGCGGCCGGTCTCCAAAACCGGCGAAAAGTAGGTTCGACTCCTACCGTCCCTGCCAAGAGCAATGGGCTTGTGGTGTAACGGAAGCACACCTCCCTCGCACGGAGGCGATCGGGGTTCGACTCCCCGCTGGTCCACCTGGCGGCCTTCCTTGTCCCGCGCGGCCGCGCGGGACAAGGAAGGCCGCGGTGCTTTTCGGAACGGCCCGGGGCCGGGCGGCCGCCCCGATGAATGCGCGGGACGCCCGGTAATCGCAGCGCCCCGTCACGGTGGCCCCGTGGTCACTTCGCAAGGGCGCGAGGTGATCATGAGGCCACCGCTTTCGGGCTCAGCGGGCCGCCGTCGCGCCGGCGGCGGCGTGGCCGGATGCGGACTCGGCCGCCGTGCCGGACAACCCGGACAGCACCTCCGAGAGCCGGTCCAGCGACGCGGCGATCCACGGCAGCGACGCCGGGTCGGGATGGGCGAGCGCCGCCAGCCGCTGCGCGTCGTCCTCCCCGTACAGCAGGCTCGGGGCCACCCGCATCCGCAGCGCGGCCGGGTCGTCGCCGAACGCGCTGCCCGGCAGCACGCCGACGCCGTAGCGCTCCAGCAGCAGGCCGGTGAGGTCGGCGCCGGTGCGCACGCCGTGCTCGCGGAACAGGCGCCCGCGCATCGGCTCCAGGTCCGGGTACACGTAGAAGGCCGCCTCGGGCCGCCGCACCAGCGCCCCGGCGGCGGCGAAGCGGTCGGCGACCGCGCCGGCGACGGCGGCGTGCAGCCGGCGGCTGCGGTCCACGTGCGCGACCAGTTCGGGCGGCTCGGCGAACGCGAACGCCGCCGCGTGCTGGACCGGCGCCGGCGGGCTGGACCAGATCTCGCTGGCGATGCCGAGCAGCGCGTCGCGCAGCGCCCCGCCGAACGGCCCCTCGGGCAGCCGCGCCACCCCGAGCCGCCAGCCGCCCGCCGCGAGGCTCTTGCTGAGCGCGGTCGTCACGACCGTCCGCTCGGGCGCGTACCGGGCCGGGCTCGGCACCGTGCGGTCCGGGTCGTGCACCAGGTCGCGGTAGATCTCGTCGGCGACGACGACCAGGTCGAGCTCGCGGGCGACCTCGCACACCCCGCGCACCGCCTCCGCCGAGGCCAGCGTGCCGGTCGGGTTGTCGGGCAGCGTGAGCACGACCGCGCGGACCTCGCGGCCCTGCGCGCGGGCCTGCCGCACCGCCTCGGCCAGCGCCGCGGGCGCGGGCACGCCGCCCTCGCCGGCCGGGGTCGGCACCCCGATCGGCCGGGCGCCGGCGAGCGCGGCCTGCGCGGCGTAGGAGACCCAGCTCGGCGCCGGGACGGCCACGTCCCCGCCGAGCGCCATCAGCAGCGCGAACAGCAGCGGCTTGCTGCCCGGCCCGGCGACGACGAGGCCGGGGTCGGTGGGCAGCCCGCGGCGGCCCCAGTAGCCGGCGGCGGCGGCGCGCAGCGCGGGCGATCCCGCGACCGGCCCGTAGGAGCCCCGGTCCGCGGCCGCCGCCAGCTCGCGGACCAGGGCCGGATGTATGGGGACGCCGGCCTCTCCGAAACCGAGGGGCAGCACCCGCGTGCCCGCGCGGCGCTTGCGCGCGATGGCCTCGTTGACGGCGAGCGTCGGCGACAGCGGCACCGGTCGCAGACCGGCGGCCGGAAGCCGGACGGAGAAGGACGGGTTTCGGGCGTACATGAAGGCTCCCGTGCGTCGAGATGGCTGGGTGGAAAGCCCCAGTTCAGTGGGCCTGGTGTGGATAGTCCCCATGGTTTCGCCCGGCTAGCATCAGCACAAGCGAGTCTCGATGATGCTGACCGTAAGGAAACGCGATGCTTGATCTGCGCCGGCTGCGCCTGCTGGCCGAGTTCGCCCGCCGCGGCAGCATCGCCGCGACCGCGGCGGCCCTCGGCTACACCCCGTCGGCGGTCTCCCAGCAGCTGGCCACGCTGGAGCGCGAGGCGCGCGTCCCGCTGCTGGACCGCACCGCGCGCAGCGCCGAGCTCACCGACGCCGGGCGCCGGCTGGCCGGGCGCGCCGAGGAGATCCTCACGCTCGTGGAGGCGGCGGAGGCGGAGCTGTCGGCGCAGGCCGGCCTGCCCATGGGGCGGGTGGTGGTGACCGCGTTCCCGACCGCCGCGGTGGCGTTCGCGCCGGCGCTCGCGCACGGCCTGGCCGACCATCCCGGGCTCGCCTTCGTGCTGCGCCAGAGCAGCCCCGAGGACGGGATGCGCCAGGTGCGCGGCGGCGAGGCCGACATCGCCCTGGTGGACGACTGGACGGGCAAGCTGCCCGAGCAGGCCCCCGCCGCGCTGGAGTTCTTCCGGCTGCGCCGCGACCCGCTGCTGCTGGTGGTGCCGGCCGGGCACCCGCTGGCCGACCCGGACCGGCCGGTGGACCTGCAGGAGCTGCGCGAGGAGCCGTGGATGGCCGCGCCGCCGGGGGAGCCCTCGCGGCAGGCGGTGGAGCGGCTCCTGGACACCGTCGGCGGCGCGCGCCCGGTGCCGTGGGAGTTCGAGGGCCTGCACACGATCCTCGGCCTGGTGTCGCGGGGGATCGGCGTCACCGCCGTCCCGGCGCTCGCCCTCGCCGCGGGGGAGCGGGACGTGGTGGTGCGCAGCATCCCCGGCTGCGCGCTCGCCCGCGAGGTGTACGCGGTGACGCGGGCCGCGAGCGTGCGGCGCCCGTCGGTGGCGGCGACGCTGCGGGCCCTGTACGCGGCGGCGCAGGCGGTCCGGCTCCCCGACGGCCTGGAGGTGGACGGGGAGCCGGGCGGCACCGGTCAGGAGTAGTCGAACCAGCCCTGCATCTTGGCGGCGAACATCATGTCGCCGGAGACCTTGATCTTGCCGGTCATCACCGCGGTGACGCCGTTCAGCTCGCCCGCGCACAGCTTCAGCAGGTTCGGCAGCGTCATGCCGAGGGTGACCTTGGCCCGCCCGGGGGCGCCCCGGCCGCCCTCGGCGCGGCCGTCGGCGATCACCAGGTGGTAGGTGCGCGGCCCGTCCGGCGTGGCGATGTCCCACTGGACGGCGCCGTGGCCCCGGCCGGCCTTGGCGGGCGCGAAGCGGGTGCCCATCAGGGAGAAGACGCGGTCCAGCACCGCGTCGACGCCGGCCTCCCGGGCGAACTCCTCGACGACCCCGTCGTCCACGCCGGGCGCCTTCAGCAGCGCGCGCAGCTCGTCCGGCGTGCCGACCTGCCCGATCATGTCCCCGAGCCCGCCGGCGCCGGCTTCGGGGGGTTCCTGCTCGACCATCGCGTCTCCTCGCCCGGACGTTCCGTGCCCGTACTGTTCAACACAATGTCCAATAAGGTCAAGGGCCGGCCGCCGGGGACGTGGGTGGCCGCATACGGCCACCGGCGGCGCCCCGCGGAGACGGCGCGCCCACCAGGGACCGGGCGGAAACCGGACCGGCGGGAGCGAATCCTGACGTACCGTTGGCCGGGTCGTGACCTTTTCCCGGGGGCCGGGCCGCGTCGTAACAAGGACCGGCCCGACCCGGCGATCCGAAGACACCAGGCCCGAGACAGGGGAGTACCACCCTCGATGGACCGAGCGGCGACCACGCCCACCCAGCCGCGCCCGCCGGGCGCGGGCCACCACGCGTTCGAGCTGCCGCGCCTCACCGCCATGCTCCGGCACGCGCTGCCCAGGTTCGTGGAGGGGGTGATCGCCCCCGTCGCGGTCTTCTACGCCGCGTTCGCGCTGCTCGGCCTGAACGGCGCGCTGATCGCCGCGGTGGCCTGGGTGTACGGCGGCATCGGGTGGCGCTACGCGCGCGGGCACGGCGTCCCGGCGATGCTGCTGCTCGCCGCCGTCGGCGTCACCGTCCGCGCGGTGCTGGCCGCGGTCACCCACAGCGCCGTCGTCTACTTCCTGCAGCCGACCCTCGGCACGCTGATGGTGGCGGTGACCTTCCTGGCCTCGGTGCCGCTCGGCCGCCCGCTCGCGCAGAAGGTCGCCACGGACATGGTCCCGATGCCCGAGGCGTTCCTGCGCCACGACCGGGTCCGCCGGTTCTTCCTGCGCATCTCGCTGCTGTGGTCGCTGGTGTTCTTCGTCAACGCCGTGCTCAGCCTGTGGATGCTGTTCAACGAGTCGATCGGCGTGTACCTGTGGGTGCGCACCGGCCTGGTCGCCGCGCTCGGCGCCGCCGCCGTCGGGGTCTCGGTCTGGGGTTTCCGGCGCTGCCTGCACCACGTCAACGGCGAGCCGGCCGCGGTTCCCGTCCGCTGACGCGAACTTTCCGGCCGTTCGGCACGTCTTCTGATCTCAGATAGATTCACTCGACACGGGGTGAATAAGGGAATTTGGAGACTTAGTGGCTAGTAAGGGGCGTTTCGGACTGGCGGCGGCCGGCGGGGCCGGTGCGGTCATGGTGCTGGCGGCCGGATGCACCGGCGCCGGCGGCGGCAAGGGCGAGCTGGCCGGGGACAAGTCGGCGGCCATCACGATCTCGCCGGCCAACGGCGCGGCCGCGGTCAAGCCCGACGGCACCATCGAGGTCAAGGCCTCCTCCGGCACGCTGGAGAACGTGTCGGTCCAGGGCAAGGGCGCCACGATCGGCGGGCAGCTGTCGGGCGACCGCAAGACCTGGCGCTCGAACCGGACGCTGACCCCCGGCACCTCCTACACCGTCACCGCGCAGGGCCGCGGGGGCGGCAAGACCAGCACGGTGACCAGCACCTTCAGCACGCTGAAGCCGGCCAAGACGCTGTCGATCGCCGACGTCACGCCGAACCTGCCGGGCGAGAAGGTCGGCGTCGGCATGCCGTTCATCGTGCGCTTCAACCGGCCGGTGACCGACAAGGCGGCGGTGGAGAAGGCGCTGCAGGTCACCCCGGAGAAGCCGGTCGAGGGCGCGTGGCGCTGGGTCGGGTCCGACCAGGTGATCTACCGCACCAAGACGTACTGGCAGCCGCACCAGAAGGTGCTCCTGAACGCCAACCTCGCCGGCGTGAACGCGGGCGGCGGCGTGTACGGCGCCAAGGACGTCCAGGAGACGATGAACATCGGTGACGAGCAGATCACCACCGGTGACATCAGCGACCACCACATGACGGTCCGCCGCAACGGCAGGAAGCTGCGCACGATCCCCTTCAGCGCCGGCAACGGGCAGACCCGGGAGTTCACCACCACCAGCGGCATTCACCTGCTGATGGAGAAGGGCAACCCGGTCACCATGGTCTCGCCCGGCCGCAAGGAGGGCGACCCCGGCTACTACAAGACCGTGGTGAACCACGCGGTGCGCATCTCCAACAGCGGCGAGTACACCCACTCGGCGCCCTGGTCGGTCGGCTCGCAGGGCTCGGACAACGTCAGCCACGGCTGCCTGAACCTCAGCCCGGCCAACGCCCGCTGGTACTACGACATCATGCAGCGCGGTGATGTGATCAAGCTCACCGGCAGCAGCCGCGAGCTGGAGTGGGACAACGGCTGGGGCATGTGGCAGCTGCCCTGGAACAAGTGGAAGAAGGGCAGCGCCCTCACCGGCGCGGACGCCGGCACCGGGGCGACCGCGTCGCCCGGGACCGGCACCGACGCCGGCGCCACTCCCGGCAACTGACCCCGGCGCGAGGGCCGGCACCCCCTGCTCAGGGGGTGCCGGCCCTCGCGGCGTGAGCGGCCGGGGAGACAACACTTTGATCTCGGAAACCTGGCTTCCTACCCGGTTGTGACACCATCAATCGCTTTTGTCGCTAATGTCGCTCTGATATCCGGCGGGGTCTGGAGGGTGACGGTGCAGCGACGGGTTTCCTCAGGTGTGCGGGCGGGCGCGGGCATGGCGGGGGTCGTGCTGCTCTTGGCCACGGCCTGCTCAGGCGGCGAGAAGGACAAGGCCGGCGCCGTCGGCGGCACCGCCGAGGCGGGCGCGCCGCAGGTCACCGTCACGCCCGGCGACGGCGACGGCAAGGCCAGGCCCGAGGCCGGCGTCGAGGTCAAGGCCGCCGGCGGCACCCTGGAGCAGGTCACCCTGACCCGCAAGGGCAAGCCCGTCGAGGGCGCACTGACCGGGGACCGGACCACCTGGAAGTCGCGCACGCTGCGCCCCGGGTCGCAGTACCAGGTCCAGGCCGTCGCCAAGAGCGCCAAGGGCAAGACGACCACGGTCACCGCCTCCTTCACCACGCTGAAGGCCGAGAACGAGCTGGAGATCAGCGACATCTCGCCGAGCTCGGGCGGCCGCTACGGCGTGGGCATCCCGATCCAGGTGACCTTCAACCGCCCCGTCGGCGACCGCGCCGCGGTCGAGCGGGCGCTGGAGGTCAGGTCGACCAAGCCCGCCACCGGCGCCTGGTACTGGGTGAGCGACACCCAGGTGATCTTCCGCACGAAGAACGGCGAGTACTGGCAGCCCAACCAGCAGGTGACCTTCACCGCCAAGCTGGCCGGGGTCAAGTCGGGCAAGCGCACCTACGGCGACGCCGACGTCACCCGCAAGTTCAAGATCGGCGACGAGCACATCATCACCGCCAGCACCAAGACCCACCGCCTGGTGGTGAAGAAGAACGGCAAGAAGGTCAAGGGCTGGGGGATCAGCGCCGGCCGGGGCGGCCGCGTGGTCAACGGCGTCGACACCTACCTCACCACCAGCGGCGTCCACCTGACCATGGGCAAGGAGAATCCGGCGATCATGACGTCGGAGTGGATGGGCGTGAAGCCGGAGGACAAGGCCAACGGCGGCTATAAGGAGGTCATCCCGCACGCGGTGCGGATCTCCAACAGCGGCGAGTACATCCACTCCATGGCCGCCACCACCTGGGCGCAGGGACGGCAGAACGTCAGCCACGGCTGCCTCAACTCCCCGCCCGCCGCCGCCGCGTGGTTCTACGACTTCGCCCAGCTCGGCGACGTGGTCATCATCACCGGCAGCAAGCGCAAGCTGGAGTGGAACAACGGGTGGAGCTTCTACCAGATGCCCTGGGAGAAGTGGGTCAAGGGCAGCGCCCTGGACCGCTCCGTCACCACCGGCTGACCCGGAAAAGGGGAACCGGCCCGCTTCCCCGGGCAGTTACCAGGTAGAGGACGCAGACCTACCTGAGAGCGGGGACCGCCATGCCGGTGGCGAACAGGACCAAGAGCTGGAAACGCCTGTCGCCGCGACGGCTGCGAGGCCCGGCGCACCGCACGGTGCGCCGGGCCTTTCTGCGGGCGCCGGCGCTGCTGCTGCGCCGGCGCCGCCCCGCCGGCCCGGGGGAGCGGCTGCGGATCCGCGTCCTGCTCCAGCACGCCCACGGGACGGGCGGCACCATCCGCACCGTCCTCAACCTCTGCGGCTACCTGGCCGCGCACCACGACGTGGAGATCGTCAGCGTGGTCCGCACCGCCGCGGACCCCTTCTACCCGATCCCGCCCGGCGTCACGGTGCGCTTCGCCGACGACCGGACGGCGCCCCGGGGCCGCGCCGCGCGGCTGCTCGCCCGGCTGCCGAGCCTGCTCACCCCGCACGAGGAGAACTCCTTCCACCGGATGAACCTGTGGACCGACCTGTGCCTGCTGCGCGCCCTCGCCGCCGGCCCGCCGCCGGACGTGCTCGTCGGTACCCGGCCGTCCCTGAACCTGCTGATCGCGGCCCTCGCGCCGCCCGGCACGGTGACGATCGGCCAGGACCACCTGAACCTCGGCTCCTACCGGCCCGGGCTGCGCCGGCTGATCGCCCGTTCCTACGGCCGGCTGACCGTGGTCGCCGCGCTCACCGAGGCCGGGCGGGCCGAGTTCGCCGCCTCGCTCGCCGGCGCCCCGGTGCGCGTCGTCGCGATCCCCAACGCGCTGCCCGAGCTGCCCGGCGGCCCCTCGCCGCGCGACCGCAAGGTGATCCTGGCGGCCGGCCGGCTGACCCGGCAGAAGGGGTTCGACCTGCTCGTGCGGGCGTACGCGCCGCTCGCCGCCGAGCATCCGGACTGGACGCTGCGCATCCTCGGGTCCGGCGCCCGGCACGACCGGCTGAGCAAGCAGATCGCCGAGGCGGGCCTGGACGGCCGGATCCGGCTGCTGCCGCGTACGCCCGACCTGGCGGGGGAGATGGGCCGCGCGTCGGTCTACGCGCTGTCCTCGCGCAAGGAGGGCATGCCGATGGTGCTCCTGGAGGCGATGGACAAGGGATTGGCGGTCGTCGCCTTCGACTGCCCGACCGGCCCCGCCGAGCTGATCACCGACGGTGCGGACGGGCTGCTCGTCCCGGCCGGCGACGTGGCGGCCCTCACCGCGGCGCTGCGCGCCGTCATCACCGACGCCGCGCTGCGCGACCGGCTCGGTGAGCAGGCCCGCGAGACCGCCCGGGGGTATCACATGGACCGGGTCGGCCCCGCCTGGCTGCGCCTGCTCGCCGAGCCCGCGGGCGGTCCGCCGCCGCCCGCGGCCACGTTCGGTGACCGATCGCAACGTGATCGCTCCAGGACGCTTTGACAGCGCGGCATCGGGCACTAAGGGTGCACCGCCTGTCCACGTAGGGAACGAAACCGTGACCGAATCCAGCAAGGAGCCCCGTAAGCACGCCGACGCCGTCGCCCTCCTGGAACGGACCGCGCACAGCCTGATCGCCGTCTGGCGGCGGGCCCAGGAGGCGGCCGCCGAGCACGTGCCGCCCTCCCAGCTGCGCGCGCTGGAGACGGTCGGCCGGCGGGGCGGCCTCAACCTGCGGGCGCTCGCGGTCGAGCTCGGGGTGATCCCGTCCTCGGCCAGCCGGCTCTGCGACCGGCTGGAGGCCGCCGGGCTGCTCGTGCGCACCGGCAGCGACACCGACCGCCGCCAGGTGACCCTGCGCGTCACCGCCCTCGGCGAGCGGGTGCTGGGGGAGATGGCGCAGAGCCGCCGGCGCGACCTGCACGAGGTGCTGCAGCGGATGTCCCCCGACGGCCGCGAACGGCTGCTGAGCGGCCTCGCCGAGTTCGCCGCGGCGGCCGGCGCGCAGGCACGCCTCAGGAGGCCGGCCAGCCGAGATGGATGACCGCGACGTCGTCGTCCAGCCCGCCGTGCTCGGCCGAGGCGGCCTCGGCGCCCGCGATGAGGGCGTCGACGTACTCCTCGGCCGGCCGGCCCGCGCACCCCCGCGCCAGCTCCAGCAGGCCGCCGAGGTCCAGCCGCTCGCCGTCCGGGCCGACCACCCCCTCGAACAGGCCGTCGGTGAACAGCAGCAGACCGCCCCCGGGCGGCATCGCGATCTCCTCCTCGGGCCATTCGCCGAGGCCGGGCATCATGCCGAGCGCGATGCCGCCGGCGGTCTCCACCAGCCGCACCCCGCCCGCGCCGTCCTGCACCAGCAGGCCCGGGTGCCCGGCCCGCACCACCCGGGCCCGGGTGCGGCCGGGGTCCAGGGTGAGGCTGGTGAGGGTGACGAACGCCTCGCTGTCGTCGCGCTCGGCGAGCAGCAGCCGCTCCAGCAGGCCGAGCAGCGGCGGGCCGCTCACCCCCGCCAGCACGAACGAGCGCCACGCCACGCGCAGGCAGACGCCCATGGCGGCCTCGGCGGCGCCGTGCCCGGCCACGTCGCCGATCACCGCGTGCACGGCGCCGTCCCCGGTCTCCACCACGTCGAAGAAGTCGCCGCCGAGCAGGGTGTGCATCCGCCCCGGCCGGTAGCGCGTCACCACCTTCAGCCGCTCGCCCGACACCAGCGGGCGCGGCAGCAGGCCGCGCTCCAGCCGGGCGTTCTCCTCGGCGCGCAGCCGCACCGCCTGCAGGGCGGCCGCCGACAGCTCCACCTGCTTGCGCTGGACGGCGTAGCGGATGGCGCGGCCGAGCCACTCGGGCTCCAGCTGCCCCTTCAGCAGGTAGTCCTGCGCGCCGACCGAGACCGCCGCCAGGCCCGCCTGCTCCTCCGCCATGCCGGTCAGCACGATGACCGCGGCCTGCGGCACCGCGGCCAGCAGCGTGCGCAGGCCCTCCAGCCCCTGCGCGTCGGGCAGGTGCAGGTCGAGCAGCACGCAGGCGGGTCGCTCGCCGTCGGTCAGCAGCTCCTGCGCCCGCGCCAGCGTGCGCACCCAGGTCAGCCGCGCGTGCAGCCCGCTGTCGGCGAGGAACTCCTCGATCAGCAGGGCGTCGCCGGGGTCGTCCTCGACGAGCAGCAGGGTCTCGGGCTCACCGTCGTCCCCGGTCCCGTCCGTCCGCGGCATCGCCGCCGCGCTGCGCACCGGTCCACCGGCCATCCCGGTCAATTCCGATCCCGCTCCCGCCTCAAGCGCCCGCCCCGCCGGCGGTACCCGGCACGTTGATCGCACCATACTGGTCAAAAAGCAAGGAAAAGGCTACCGCCGGGTTCAGCTCACGAAGATGCGGACGACGGTGCCGGCCGGGCCGGTGTGCATCCGGACCAGGTCGGCGATGTGGTGCACCATGAGCAGGCCGCGGCCGCCGTTGGTGGACATCGCAGCGGGGCGGCGCCCGGCGAGCGGGTCGGCGATCAGGCCGCGGTCGGCGACCTCGCACACCACCTGGCCGTTCTCGGCCCACAGCCGCAGCCGGCCGGTGCCGCCGCCGTGCACGACCGAGTTGGCGGCCAGCTCGTTGACGGCCAGCTCCAGCTCCCCGACGCGCCGCGGCGGCAGCCCGAGCCCGGCGGCGTGCCGGCAGGCGAACGCGCGCAGCTCCGGCAGCGCGTCGCGGTCGAAGTCCATCAGCGCGGCGGGCCCGGCCGGCTCGGGCAGCGGCAGGTTCTGGTCGGCCACCACCCGCGCGGGCGCGTAGCCGTCGCTGGCGTGGGTGCCGTCGCGGTCGATGATCTCGGGGTGGGTGGCGCGGGCGTCGGCGATCACCTGCGGGTCCAGGCCCACGGTGTCGTAGGGGCACAGGATGGTGACCTCGCGGCCGGCGAACGCCAGGTTGATGAGCGCCTCGTGCTGGGCGCACGCGGGGTACTCGGTCGCCGTGCGGCCCGGCCAGATCGGCTCCCCGATGATGTGCACCCGCCCGGCGCCGGCGTGCCGGTCGGCGAAGGCGCGCAGCACACCGGGGATGATGCGGCCGGGGTTGCGGCCCTCGCGCGTCATGTCCAGCCAGGTGACCCGCTCGCCGGCCGGGCCGACGGCGGCGCGCAGCGCGGCCAGCTGCGGGCCGGGGACCGACACCGCGACCGGGGCGCCTGCGCGCAGCCCCTCCTCGACGAACGGCACCGTCCCGGCCAGGTACTCCTGCTCGCCCGCGTAGAACAGGGCGGGGTGCACGAAGAGCCCACCGGGCGGGAACTCCGGCGGGTCGGCGACTGGCGGCGTCTCGGGGACGGGGGTTTGCGCGGGCATCACATCGAGCGTACGCACCCTGGGCAGTGGAGGGTGCTGTTGGGTCATCGAATCGTCTCCCCCCGAGGTTAACGCCGCCCCACCGGCCCCGGGGACGTTACCCGGCATGTGCCCGCGAAAACGGCATGCCCGCGGGAGATCAGCCATCGGGTCGTACGGGCCCGAGCAGCAGGTCGTCCACCACATCGGGCAGGTGTTCCCGGCGACGGTACACCGCCCGCTGGCGATCCGCACCGGTACCGTGCGCCAGCAGGCCGCCGACACCGGCCGCGACGCGGTCCAGGTCACCGTGGTCGCGCAGCGCGGGCGTCACGTGGGCGAGCAGCGCCGCGGCCAGGTCGCCGAACCGGGCGGGGCGGCCGGTGCGCACGTCCAGGCCCCGCCCGGACAGGCCGTCGCGGGCGGCCAGCCAGTACGCCGCGCGCAGCATCTCCGGCGGCGGGTTCGGCGCGGGCTCGCCCGCCTCCACCGCGGCGAGCGAGACCTGCACCAGCGCGCGGACGAGCGCGGCGAACACCGCCGCGCCGCCGGCCCGGCGGGCCACGTCGCCGAGCCGCACCTCGATCGTGGGCAGCCGCGCGGAGGGCCGCACGTCCCAGAAGATGGTGCCGGAGTCCATCAGCGCGCCGCAGCCGAGCAGCGTGCCGACCAGCTCCTCGTAGTGGCCGGGCGACTCGAAGTACGGCGGCGGGCCCGCCACCGGCCAGCGCGCCCACGTCATCACCCGCCAGCAGGCGTGCCCGGTGTCGCGGCCGGCCCAGTAGGGGGAGTTGGCCGCCAGCGCCAGCAGCGTCGGCAGCCAGGGCCGCAGGTGGTTGCTGACGAGCACCGCGTGGGCCCGGTCGGGCATCTCCACGTGCACGTGGCAGGAGCAGATGCACTGCTCGTCGTCCAGCGCCCGGTAGGTGGCGAGGCTGTCGGCGTAGCGGGCGCCGGCCGTGATCGGCGCCGGCAGCAGGTCGCCGAGCACCGGCGTGCCGGACGCGGCGAGCCGCACGCCCTCGGCCTCGGCCGCCGCGGCCATCGCCGCGCGCATCGCGCGGATCTGCTCGGTGAGCTTGTCCAGGTCGTCGCACGGCGAGGTCTTGGCCTCGGCCAGGAAGCCGACCAGCTCCGTCGACGCCCGCTCGCCGAGCACCGCCCCCGCGCGCGCCACCACGGCGGCGGCGCGGGGGACGACGGACCGGGACCGGGGATCGACGACGAAGTACTCCTCTTCGATACCGAACCTCAGGGCCATCCCACCTACCTCGCGGTCGGGGTCGTCGCAGGCGGCCACGACATCTCGACCGTACGTGCTGACGGCCCCGAGCGCACCCCGCGCGGCCAGGTGCGGCTGCGGGCCTCAGAGGTGCTTGTCGTCCAGGACGACATCGCCCATGATGCCGACGGCGAGGGCCAGCACCCCGCCGGCGGCGACGATGCCGGCGCCGGCCCAGAACATCGGCCAGTTCATGCCGAGCACCATCGCCGCGCCGCCGACGACGAAGCCGACGAAGATCACCAGTACCGCGGCCCAGGACTTCGGACGTCCCGCGTGGCTGCTGCTCGACATGCGTTTTCCCTTTTCAGCTGGGGGGTGAGGTCTGCGACGCAGCACCCTAGCAACGCCGCCGCGCCCGCCCGGCCCAGGGTCACACGAACGCGCCGTGCCCGGTCACCGCCCGCCCCACGATGAGCGTGTTGATCTCCCGGGTGCCCTCGTAGGAGTACAGCGCCTCGGCGTCGGCGACGAACCGGCCGATGTCGTAGTCCAGCACGATCCCGTTGCCCGCCATCAGCTCGCGCCCCCAGCCGACCGTCTCGCGCATCCGGCTGGTGCAGTAGGCCTTGGCGAGGGCGGAGTGCTCGTCGCGGTACTGGCCGCAGTCCTGCAGCTGGGCCAGGCGCACCACCATGCCGAGCGAGGCGGTGGCGTTGCCGAGCATCTTGACCAGCAGGTCCTGGACGAGCTGGAACTTGGCGATCGGCCGCCCGAACTGCTCGCGCTCCACCGAGTAGCGGCGCGCGATCTCGTAGGCGGCGAGCATCACGCCGACGGCCTGCCAGGCCACGCCGCTGCGGGTGCGGCGCAGGATCGAGGCGGTGTCCTTGAAGGACCCGGCCCCCTCCAGCCGGTTCTCCGCCGGCACCCGGCAGTCCGCCAGCACGATGTCGGCGTTCTGCACCGTGCGCAGCGCGATCTTGTTCTCGATGCGGGTGGCGCTGAAGCCGGGCGTGTCCTTCTCCACCACGAACCCCTTGACCTGGTCGTCGGCCTCGTCGCGGGCCCACACCACGACCAGGTCGGCGAAGGTGCCGTTGCCGATCCAGCGCTTGGCGCCGTTCAGCACCCAGTGGTCGCCGTCGCGGCGCGCGGTGGTGCGCAGGCCGAGCGCCACGTCCGACCCGCCGTCCGGCTCGGTCAGCGCGAACGCGCCGATCTTCTCCATCCGCCCCATCGCGGGCAGCCACCGGGCGCGCTGCTCGTCCGAGCCGCAGGCGCCGATGCTGCCCATCGCCAGCCCGGTGTGCACGCCGAAGAAGGTCGACATCGACGGGTCGACGCGCGCCATCTCCAGGGCCAGGAAACCGGTGAGCATGCTGCTCGGCTTCTCGCCGGGACATTCGTCGTAACCGAGGCCGGCGACGCCGAGCTCGCCGAACTTGCCGATCAGGTGGAAGGGGAACTCCGCCCGCGACCAGCACTCGTTGGCGATCGGCGCCACCTCGGCGGCGAGGAAGTCGCGCACCCGGCCGAGGGTCTCCTGCTCGCCCGGATCGAGCATGTCCTGCATGTGATAGAGGTCACCGGGAATGGGGTCAAGACTCATGGCTGCCCTATTTCCCGGCGTTCCCTGAGCTAATCCGCGTGTGCTGCGGGGACCCCGGGCACCGGCCGTGGGTACGCGCTCGCTTACGATCCCTGCCATGACGGTGCCGCCTGAAGAACTCGAACTGGCCGCCGTCTTCCCCCCGGCCGAACGGGACCGGTGGCGGGAGATGGTGAAGGGGGTGCTGCGCAAGTCCGGCGCGGCGACCGAGGACACCCCCCTGGAGGAGGTCGAGGGACTGCTGACCCGCACCTCCTACGACGGGGTGCCGATCGCGGCCCTGTACACCGCGCGCGACGGCGCGCCGGGCCGTCCCGGGCTCGCCCCCTACCTGCGCGAGGTGCAGCCGTCGGAGGAGGGACTCGCCGGCTGGGACGTCCGGCAGCGGCACGTCCATCCCGACCCGGCCGTCACCCGCGAGGCGATCCTGGCCGACCTGGAGAACGGCGTCACCTCGGTCTGGCTGACGCTCGGCGACGCGGGCCTGCCCGTCGCGGGCCTCGCCGAGGCGCTGCGCGGCGTCCACCTGGAGCTCGCGCCGGTCGTGCTGGACGCCGGCGCGCGGACCGCCGAGGCCGCCGAGGCGTTCCTCGCCCTCGCCACCGGGAGCGGCAAGGCCGCCGAGGCCACCGGGAGCCTCGGCGCCGACCCGCTCGGGCTCGCCGTCCGCACCGGCACCGCCGGGTCTCCGGAGGAGGCCGCCGCGCTCGCCGTCCGCTGCGCCCGCGAGTTCCCGCGGCTGCGCGCGATCACCGTCGACGGCACCGTCCACCACGACGCGGGCGGCAGCGATGCCGAGGAGCTCGGCGCCGCCGTCGCCGCGGGCGTCGCCTACCTGCGGGCGCTCACCGGCGCCGGGCTGAGCGTGGACGAGGCGTTCGCGCAGATCGAGTTCCGGCTCGCGGTGAACGCCGACCAGTTCCTGTCCATCGCCAAGCTGCGCGCCGCCCGCCGGCTGTGGGCGCGCGTCGCCGAGGTGAG
Source organism: Actinomadura macrotermitis (assembly GCF_009604375.1). Taxonomy (GTDB): domain Bacteria; phylum Actinomycetota; class Actinomycetes; order Streptosporangiales; family Streptosporangiaceae; genus Spirillospora; species Spirillospora macrotermitis. The sequence goes on along the minus strand of NZ_WEGH01000005.1, from coordinate 755,169 downwards.
CGGCGCCGCCGACGGCACCGCCGCGCGGATCCACGCGGTCACCTCCGCGGCGATGATGACCCGCCGCGACCCGTGGGTGAACATGCTGCGCACCACGGTCGCGGCGTTCGCGGCCGGCGTCGGCGGTGCCGACGCGGTCACCGTGCTGCCGTTCGACGCCCGCCTCGGCCTGCCCGACGACTTCTCCCGCCGCATCGCGCGCAACACCCAGACGCTGCTGCTGGAGGAGTCCAGCCTCGCCCGCGTCGTCGACCCCGCGGGCGGCTCCTGGTACGTCGAGAAGATCACCGAGCAGCTGGCCCAGGCGGCCTGGGGCTGGTTCACCGACATCGAGAAGGCCGGCGGGTTCGCCGCCGCGCTGGACTCGGGCCTGGTCGCGCGGCGCCTCGCCGCCACCTGGGAGCGGCGCCGCGCCGACATCGCCCGCCGCAGGGCGCCGCTCACCGGCGTCAGCGAGTTCCCGAACCTGGCCGAGACGCTGCCCGCGCGCGAGCCCGCGCCGGCCGCGCCGTCCGGCGGGCTGCCCAGCGTCCACTACGCGCAGGACTTCGAGGCGCTGCGCGACCGGTCGGACGCGCACGCCGAGGCGACCGGCGCCCGCCCGAAGGTGTACCTGGCCACGCTCGGGCCGGTCGCGGTGCACACCGCGCGCGCCTCGTTCGCCGCCAACCTCTTCCAGGCGGGCGGCATCGAGACCGTCAGCGGCCCCCCGGAAGGGTTCGCGGAGTCCGGCGCCACGGTCGCCTGCCTCTGCTCCAGCGACAAGCTGTACGCCGAGCAGGCCGCGGACGCCGCGCGCGCGCTCAAGGACGCGGGCGCGGCGAAGGTATGGCTCGCGGGTAAGGGTTCCTACGACGCGGTGGACGACAGGATCCATGCGGGCTGCGATGCCGTCGCCGTCCTGGAGACCACCCTGCACGACCTGGGAGTGAACCGATGATCCCCGACTTCGCCGAGATCGACCTCGGCGCGGCCGTCCCCGCCGCCGACGCCGCCAAGCGCTGGCGCGAGGCCGCCGGCCGCGACCCCGGGACCTGGGAGACCCCCGAGGGCATCGGCGTCAAGCCCCTGTACACCGGCGAGGACCTGGCCGGCCTGGACTTCCTGGACACCCTGCCGGGCGTCGCGCCCTACCTGCGCGGTCCCTACCCGGCGATGTACGCCACCCAGCCGTGGACGATCCGCCAGTACGCCGGGTTCTCCACCGCCGAGGAGTCCAACGCCTTCTACCGCCGCAACCTCGCCGCCGGGCAGAAGGGCCTGTCGGTCGCCTTCGACCTGGCCACCCACCGCGGCTACGACTCCGACCACCCGCGCGTCGCCGGCGACGTCGGCATGGCCGGCGTGGCGATCGACTCCATCTACGACATGCGCATGCTGTTCGACGGCATCCCGCTGGACAAGATGAGCGTGTCGATGACCATGAACGGGGCGGTGCTGCCCGTCCTCGCGCTCTACATCGCGGCCGCCGAGGAGCAGGGGGTGGCGCCCGGGCAGCTGGCCGGGACCATCCAGAACGACATCCTCAAGGAGTTCATGGTCCGCAACACCTACATCTACCCGCCGGCGCCGTCGATGCGGATCATCTCCGACATCTTCGCGTTCACCTCGCAGCGGATGCCGAAGTACAACTCCATCTCGATCTCCGGCTACCACATCCAGGAGGCCGGGGCCACCGCCGACCTGGAGCTGGCCTACACCCTCGCCGACGGCGTGGAGTACATCCGCGCGGGCCGCGAGGCGGGCCTGGACATCGACGCGTTCGCGCCGCGCCTGTCGTTCTTCTGGGCGATCGGCATGAACTTCTTCATGGAGGTCGCCAAGCTGCGCGCGGCCCGGCTGCTGTGGGCGCGGCTCGTCAAGGGCTTCGACCCCCAGAACCCCAAGTCGCTGTCGCTGCGCACGCACTCGCAGACCTCCGGCTGGTCACTGACCGCCCAGGACGTCTTCAACAACGTCGCGCGCACCTGCATCGAGGCGATGGCCGCCACCCAGGGCCACACCCAGTCGCTGCACACCAACGCGCTGGACGAGGCCCTCGCCCTGCCGACCGACTTCTCCGCGCGCATCGCCCGCAACACCCAGCTGCTGCTGCAGCAGGAGTCGGGCACCACCCGCACCATCGACCCGTGGGGCGGCAGCGCCTACGTCGAGCGCCTCACCTACGACCTCGCCCGCCGCGCCTGGGCCCACATCGCCGAGGTCGAGGAGGCCGGCGGCATGGCCAAGGCGATCGACGAGGGCCTGCCCAAGCTGCGCATCGAGGAGGCCGCCGCCCGCACCCAGGCGCGCATCGACTCGGGCCGCCAGCCGGTCATCGGCGTCAACAAGTACCGGCCGGACGCCGACGAGTCCATCGACGTGCTGAAGGTCGACAACGCCTCGGTGCGCGCGCAGCAGATCGAGAAGCTGCGGCGGCTGCGCGAGGAGCGCGACGAGGACGCCACGCGCGCCGCCCTGGAGGCGCTGACCCGCGCCGCGGACGCCGCCGAGAAGGGGGCCCGGGGGCCGGGCCTGGAGCAGAACCTGCTGGCCGTCGCCATCGACGCGGCCCGCGCCAAGGCCACCGTCGGGGAGATCTCCGACGCGCTGGAGAAGGTCCACGGACGGCACGCCGCGCAGATCCGCACGATCTCCGGGGTGTACCGGGAGGAGGCGGGCAAGGTGTCGGCGATCGAGCAGGCGCGCGCGGCCGCCGACGCGTTCGAGCGGGCCGAGGGGCGCCGCCCGCGCATCCTGGTCGCCAAGATGGGCCAGGACGGCCACGACCGCGGCCAGAAGGTCATCGCCACCGGCTTCGCCGACCTCGGCTTCGACGTCGACGTCGGCCCGCTGTTCCAGACCCCGGCCGAGGTCGCCCGCCAGGCCGTCGAGGCCGACGTGCACGTCGTCGGCGTCAACTCCCTCGCCGCCGGCCATCTCACCCTGGTGCCGGCGCTGCGCGAGGAGCTGGCCGCGCTCGGCGCCGGGGACGTCATGATCGTGGTGGGCGGGGTGATCCCGCCGCAGGACTTCGCCGAGCTGCGCGCGGCCGGCGCCGCCGCGATCTTCCCGCCCGGCACCGTCCTCGCCGAGGCCGCGCAGGACCTGCTGCGCGACCTGTCGGCCCGGCTGGGGCACCCGGCGGCGTGAGAGAACTCGCCGACTACGTCAAGGGGGTGCGGGAGGGCTCGCGGGCCTGGATCGCGCGCGCGATCACGCTGGTGGAGTCCTCCCGCCCCGACCACCGCGAGCTCGCCCAGCGGCTGCTGGTCGAGCTCGCCCCGCACGCCGGCGGCGCCCGCCGCGTCGGCATCACCGGCGTGCCCGGGGTCGGCAAGTCCACCTTCATCGACGCCCTCGGCACCAACCTGACCGGCGCGGGGCACAAGGTGGCGGTGCTCGCCGTCGACCCGTCCTCCACCCGCACCGGCGGCAGCATCCTCGGCGACAAGACCCGGATGCAGCGCCTGTCGGTGGACCCGCACGCCTTCATCCGGCCCTCGCCGACCGCCGGGACGCTCGGCGGCGTCGCCAAGGCCACCCGCGAGGCGATGGTCGTCATGGAGGCCGCCGGGTACGACGTGGTGCTGGTGGAGACCGTCGGGGTCGGGCAGTCCGAGACCACCGTCGCCGAGATGGTGGACTCGTTCCTGTTCCTCACCCTCGCCCGCACCGGCGACCAGCTGCAGGGCATCAAGAAGGGCGTGCTGGAGCTCGCCGACGTCATCGCCGTCAACAAGGCCGACGGGCCGCACCGGCGGGAGGCCGAGAAGGCCGCCCGCGAGCTCGCCGGGGCGCTGCGGCTGCTGCGCAGCGACGAGCGCGTCCACGACACCCCCGTGCTGACCTGCAGCGCCAAGGACAACGAGGGGCTGGACGAGCTCTGGCGGCGGCTGGTGGACCACCAGGACCGGATGCGCGAGTCGGGCGAGCTGGCCGAGCGCCGCCGCCGCCAGCAGGTCCGCTGGACCTGGGCGCTGGTGCGCGACCGGCTGCTCGCCGAGCTGCACGCCGACCCCGCCGTCCGCGAGCTGGCGCCGGAGCTGGAGGCCGAGGTCGCGGCGGGCACGCTCACCCCGGCGCTCGCCGCCGAGCGCATCCTCGGCGCCTTCTCCCGGTGACCGCGTGCCCGATCGGCGCGAGGGATTGGCGGGGGTCGGGGTCGCGGCGACGCCGGATCCTGTAGAAACGACTGATGGACCTCATCGCGCTCGATGAACCGACGGACGCGCAGATCCGCCAGTGGCACGCGGTTCTGACGGCCGTGCACGCCGCGGACCCGGCCGGCGAGCCTCCCCCCGAGGCCGAGCACACCGCGGCCCGGCTGCTCGGCGCCGAGCAGGGCTCCCGGCAGCGGCTGTGGGCCGCCGCCGAGGACGGCCGCATGGTCGCCGTCGCGGCGCTGCGGCTGCCCGGCGCGCCCGGCGCGGCCCGTCCCGGCGAGATCGACATCCAGGTCCGGCCCGGGAACCGCCGCGCCGGCGTCGGCCGCCGGCTGCTCACCGTCGCCGCGGACGCGCTGCGCGCCGACGGCCGTCCCAGCGTGATCGCCCAGGTGCTCGCCGGCACCCCGGCGGTGCCGTTCCTGGAGGCGCACGGCTTCCAGTGCGTGCTCACCCTGCAGGGCCTGCTGCTGCGCCTGGCCGAGGTGCCGCCGGGCCGGATCGAGGAGCTGGTCGCCGCCGGCCCCGCGGGCTACGAGCTGGTGCGCTGGCGCGGCGTGGTGCCCGACGGGTACGCCGAGGCGCTCGCCCGCGCCAAGCACGCGATGGCCGACCTCGCCGAGTACGAGGGGGCGCCCTGGGACGCCGGCCGCGTCCGCGAGATGGGCGAGCTGGTCGCCAAGCGCGGCGACGAGCTGTACACCGTGGCCGCCGTCCGCGACGGCACGATCGCGGGCTTCACCGAGGTCGTCGCCTCCGCCGGGATGCCCGGCCGGGCCGCGCAGTACGACACCGCCGTCGTCCCCGAGCACCGCGGCCGCCGCCTCGGCATCTGGGTCAAGGCCGCGATGCTGCGCTGGCTGGCGGTGGAGCGGCCCGACGTGCACGAGATCGAGACCGACAACGCGGGCGACAACGTGCACATGCTGGCGGTCAACGAGGAGCTGGGCTTCCGCCGCCTGCGCGAGTCCCGCGAGTACCAGGCCTCCGCCGCCGACCTCCCGTAGGGCCGCTGTGTTGACTGCAATCCCGGCCCAGAGGGCTCGCCTGGCGGCTCGCTGTGTTGATTGCCATCCCGGCCCAGAGGGCTCGCCTGGCGGCTCGCTGTGTTGATTGCCATCCCGGCCCAGAGGGCTCGCCTGGCGGCTCGCTGTGTTGATTGCCATCCCGGCCCAGAGGGCTCGCCTGACGGCTCGCCCTCTGACCGTGCTTGGGCGAGTGCTGCATCGCTTCGCGATCAACCCGGGGTGAGGCTCGCCTCCGGCTTCGCCTCACCCCGGGTTGGTAACGCACTCGCGTGATCATCGAGGTCGTTGCGGGTGTGGCCTGGGTTATCCACAGAACGGGATTCCGCTTCCGTCCGGCGCCCGGCCCCGCGAGCCTGGTCCTACCCCCAGCGGGCCCTGACCGAGGGCCCGGGCAGCGGTAGGAGGCGCCATGCCGGAACGGCTCGAACTTCCCATCCCCGTGTCGGTGACCAGCCGGTTCCTGGTGGCGGCGCCCCGCCCGCCGGAGGCCGCGCGCCTCCGCGGGGCCTTGGGGGAGAGCGGCCTGGCGCGCTTCGCCCGGGAGCTGCTGGGCACTCCGCCGCTGACCCTGGACCTTCGCGCCGCTCCCACGCCGTGGAGCGGCCGCCTGCCCGCGCTGGCCGTGCAGACCCGGCCCTGGAACAGCCGTCCTCGCGGTGGCGGGGCGGTGGACGGCGGGATGCGGGCTCGCGCGGAGCGGAACGGCGGCGTGCGGGAGGGGCCGCCGCGCACGGCGGGGAAGAGAGGCGGCACCGGCGAAGAGGGCGTGCGGAGGGAGGTGCTGGCGGCCCGGCACCATCTGCTGGTGACGGGGGCGTCGCCTCCCGGCTCCTCGCCCCGCCACGCCCAGGCGGCCCGGCTCGCGGCCCGGACGCTGGCGCATCTCACCGGCGGGCGGGTCGCCGATCTGGACGCCAACCAGATCCTCGCCCGCGGCACCGGGCCGCCGGACGAACCGGACCGGTTCCTCCTCGGACGGGACTGGCTCGGCGTGTTCCTCATGCGGGACGGAAGGGCCCGGCTCCGGGCCGACACCTACGGCATGCACCGGTTCGGGCTGCCCGAGCTGATGGTGCGCCTCGCCCCCTACGGGCATCTGCTCACCGCGGCCGGGGTCGTGCGGGCCATGGCGTTCCGCCTGTTCAGCGAGCACATCGAACGGACCCCGGCCGACGGGGGTGCTCCGGTGTGGCAGGTCCGGGCGGACCGGCGGCTGGACGGCGACGACCTCCTGCGCTACTGGGGCCTCCCGCTGCAGAGAAGGGGCGTGCTCCCGGTGCGGCTGGCCCCGGCCGTAGCGGGCTGCCTGGACTGCGAGAGCGCACTGGAGATCCTGCCGCTCCGGCCCCGCGGCGACCCCGGCTGGTGGGAGGAAGAGGCAGGGAAGGTGATACCCGCCATCAGGACCCCCTTCGGATAAGGGGCCGATGCCCTATGGAGACGGCGGTGTGCATGCGCGGACATGAAAATGCGTTGCCCCGGGCATAGCGGCATCGGCACCCTGATGGGGGCCTCCGGAAAAACCGGCGGCCTCCGAATTACCGGACCATTCTTCTGTGATTCAGCGGTGGAACGCCGCGCGGCCAATGCGGGAACGCATCCTGGCGGCGGCGGCCGGCGCCGGATCACGGCGGGCAGTGGGCTGAACGGGACAGGGAGGTGACCCGATGCACGTGCTCGTCCTCAACGCGTCGTACGAGCCGTTACAGAAAGTGGACCTGCGGCACGCCATCCGCATGCTGGTGCGCGAGGTGGCCGTCGTCGAGGAGGCGGAGGAGGGGCGGACCATCGGCAGCTACCCCGTGCCGAGGGTCCTCCGGCTGGTCAGGTACGTCGCGATGCGCTGGCGGCACGGCAGGCGGCCGCCCTGGAGCAAGCGCGGCGTGTACCTGCGCGACCGGGGCGTGTGCGGCTACTGCGGCAAGCGGGGGCACACCATCGACCACATCATGCCGCAGTCGCGCGGGGGCGCCGACACCTGGGAGAACACGGTCCTGGCGTGCGGCAGGTGCAACAACCGCAAGGGCAGCCGGACGCCGGAGGAGGCCGGGCTGCGGCTGCGGGCGGCGCCGCGCGTGCCGCGCTGGGAGGAGCTCGTCGGCCGATGACGTCGATGCGGGCCGGCCGGTGGAACACCGGCCGGCCCTCGTTCGTTGATAGCGCCGTTATCGCGTAGCCTTCGGGTGACTCTATGTGTTTTGTGGCGCAAGAGGGTTTAATTAGCAGATTGTGGTAGCGTGCCGCCAATCTTCACAGGCTAAGGAGAAGATCAGTGGCGGCCCTTGACCCTTCCGGCGGCGTGCGGCGAGCGAACGGCCGCCGCCTCCGCCGGGGCAGCGCGGTGCTCGCGCTCATGATGGCGGGCTCGGTGCTGCTGCCGGGCGGCGGCAGCGCCGCCGCCTTCCCGGCGGAGCCGAAGAAGGACGACAAGCGCGAGTACGCCAAGCTGAAGAAGCGCGCGGACGCGCTGTCCAAGGAGTACCGGGGCGAGCTGATCTCGCTGGAGCAGGCGCGCAAGGCCGCCGAGACCGCCGGCCTGGACGCCGCGCGGCTCACCGCCGAGGCCGAGCAGGCCCGCACCGCCGTCAGCCGGCTGGCCGCCACCAGCTACATGAGCGGCGGGCTGGACGAGCTGCCGATCATCGCCGACGGCGACCCGGGCGCCGCCATCCGGGACGCGACCGTGGTGCAGCACATGGCCCGCAACAACGGGCTGCGGATCCAGAACCTGCAGACCCTCGCCGCCCGCGCCACCCAGTCGCAGCAGGCCGCGAAGACCAAGCTGGACCAGGTTCGCAAGGAGATCGACGACCTGGAGAGCCAGCGCGACCGGGTGAAGAAGCTGCTGGCCAAGTACAAGCCCGACGAGAAGAAGACGAGCGGCGGGGGCGGCAACGGCCGCCCCGACGGCGCCGGCGGCAGCAAGTCGCCGATCATGGGCAACTCCATGACCGCCCGGATGCGCACGGCGATGCTCGCCATCGACGGCCGGTTCGGCCCCTTCCCGGCCATCGGCTGCGCCCGCCCCGGCGACCCGCAGGACCACGGCTCGGGCCGCGCCTGCGACTTCATGGAGAGCACCGCCGGCCGGATGCCGAGCGCGTCGGCGCAGGCGCACGGCGACCAGGTCGCCGCCTACGTGATCGCCAACGCCTCCCGGCTCGGCATCAAGTACGTCATCTGGAAGCAGCGCATCTACGACATGCGCGGCAGCGGCGGCTGGAAGCCGATGGAGAACCGCGGCGGCATCACCCAGAACCACTTCGACCACGTCCACGTCTCGGTCCTGTAGCCCCCCGAATCCGCTCCCCGCGAGCCCGCTGCCCCTTGGCCCAGGCGCGCCGCAACCCGCCGCCCGACGTGCCCGACGTTCCACGAACCTGACACGCCACGAATCTGACACGCCATGGGCCTGAGGCCACGGGCCCGGTACCTCGCGGGTCTGGCGGCCTGTGCCGGCGGGTGGCGGCCCATCGGGGGGATGGGCCGCCGGGGTTGCGAGTCCTGGGCCGGTCAGGTGGTGGCGGGCCGGAGGTGGACGACCTGGCCGTCGCGGGCCGAGTGCTGGGCCGCCTCGATGACCTCCAGGCCGGCGATGGCGTCGGCGAGGGTGACCGGGGGCGGCTCCTGACCGCGCAGCGCCCGTTCCACCCCCGCGTAGAAGTCCTGGTAGGCGCCCGGGAGGGTGGGCTCGGGGCGCTCGCTGCCCGGTGTGCCGAGCAGCCCGTAGGCCTCCGGCGGCGCCTGGCCCCAGCCCGGGTCCAGCGGGGAGCGGCCCGCGCGCAGCGCGTCCTCCTGGCCGTCCATGCCGGACACGACGTAGGAGGCCTCGCCGCCGAGGACCCGGAAGCGGGGGCCGAGCTGCGCCGCCGTCGCGCTCGCCCACAGGTGGGAACGTTCCCCGCCCGGGTGGGTGAGGGCGACGAACACGTCGTCGGGCGCGGCGGCGCCCGGGCGGCGTGTGTCGATCTCGGCGTAGACCTCGGTGGGCCGCCCGAACAGGACGATGGCCTGGTCGACGAGATGGGGGCCGAGATCGTAGAGGATGCCGCCCGCGTCGCGCGGGTCGGTGCTCTCCTTCCACCCCTCTTTGACCTCGGGCCGCCAGCGTTCGAACCGCGACTCGAAGCGGTGCACCGGGCCGAGCGCGCCGGACCCGGCGAGCCCGCGGACGGTGCGGAAGTCGCCGTCCCAGCGCCGGTTGTGGAACGGGAACACCGGCAGGCCGCGCACTGCGCTGAGCGCCGCCAGCGAGCGGGCGTCGGCGGCCGTCGCCGCGACGGGCTTGTCCACCACCACCGGCAGGCCGGTGGTGAGGGCGGTGCGGGCCAGCGGCACGTGCTGGCGGTTCGGGGCCGTCACCACCACCAGGTCGTAGGCGCCGTTCGCCTCCCACAGCCGGTCGGCGGAGTCCAGCACCTTCGCCTCGGGGTACCGTTCCCGCACCGCGGCCTGCCGCCCGGGGTTCCCGGTCACCACGGCGGCCAGTGCCAGGCCGGGCACCGAGGAGATGAGCGGGGCGTGGAACACCGCGCCCCCGGTGCCGTATCCGATGAGTGCCACGCGCAGAGTCATGCACCGATCATGACCGATGGGCCGGCGGCGGTGTGCGGGCAGGTCACCCGGCACGCCGTAGTGATCTTGCGAACGCGTACGATTCCAGGCGAGTGCGGTGATGGAGGGGAATGAACGGCGTGTCCAAGCCTGTGATCCTGACGGTCGACGACGATCCGGGCGTGTCCCGCGCGGTGGCGCGGGACCTGCGCCGCCGGTACGCCGAGCGGTGCCGGGTGGTGCGCGCCGAGTCCGGCCCGCTCGCCCTGGACGCGCTGCGCGAGCTGAAGCTGCGCGGCGAGGACGCCGCGGTGCTGCTCGCCGACCACCGGATGCCCGAGATGAACGGCGTGGAGTTCCTGGAGAAGGCCATGGACCTCTACCCCTACGCGCGCCGGGTGCTGCTCACCGCCTACGCCGACACCGACGCGGCGATCCGCGCCATCAACATCGTCGACCTGGACCACTACCTGCTGAAGCCGTGGAACCCGCCGGAGGAGAAGTTCTACCCGGTGATCGACGCGCAGCTGGACGCCTGGACGAGCACGGACCGGTGGCGGCCCGAGGAGCTGCGGGTGGTCGGGCACCGCTGGTCCTCGCGCTCCTACCAGGTGCGCGACTTCCTGGCCCGCAACCAGGTCCCCTACACCTGGCTGCTGGACACCGCCCCCGAGGCCGCCGAGCTGCTGGAGGCGGCGGGCTCGCCGGAGCTGCCGCTGGTGGTGACGGCCGACGGGACGGCCCTCGCCGCGCCCGCCGACGCCGAGCTGGCCGCCGCGGTCGGGCTGACCACCACGCCCGCCGCCGACTTCTACGACCTGGTCGTGGTCGGCGGCGGCCCGGCCGGGCTCGGCGCCGCCGTCTACGGCGCCTCCGAGGGCCTGCGCACGGTGCTGATCGAGCGGCACGCGACCGGCGGGCAGGCCGGGCAGAGTTCCAGGATCGAGAACTACCTCGGCTTCCCCGACGGCGTGTCGGGCGCGCAGCTGGCCGACCGGGCCCGCCGCCAGGCCGAGCGGTTCGGCGCCGAGCTGATCACCACCGGCAAGGTCACCGGGCTGGAGGAGGCCGGCCGGGCCCGGGTGGTGCACCAGGCCGATGGCTCGAAGATCGCCGCGCACGCGGTGATCCTGGCGACCGGGGTGTCCTACCGGCGGCTGGACGCGCCGGGCCTGGAGGCGCTCACCGGCCGCGGCGTCTACTACGGCGCCGCGCCGGCCGAGACGCCCGGCTGCGCGGGCGAGGAGGTCTACGTCGTCGGCGGCGCCAACTCGGCGGGGCAGGCGGCGATGAACCTGTCGCGGGTCGCGAAGCGGGTGCACCTGCTGGTGCGGGCGGACGGCCTCGAACGGTCCATGTCGCACTACCTGATCGAGCAGATCGACGGCGTGCCCAACATCGAGGTGCACACCCGCACCACGGTCACCGGGGGCGCCGGCACCGACCGGCTGGAGCGGCTCACGCTCGCCGGCCCGGACGGCGAGCGGACCGTCGAGGCGCACTGGCTGTTCGTCTTCATCGGCGCCGAGCCGCGCACCGACTGGCTGGAGGGGGTCGTCGAGCGCGACGGGCGCGGCTACGTGCTGACCGGCCCCGACCTGTCCGCCGCGCACCGCCCCGCCGGGGCCCGCGCGCCCTACCACCTGGAGACCAGCCTGCCGGGGGTGTTCGCGGCGGGCGACGTCCGGTCCGACTCGATCAAGCGGGTGGCCTCGGCGGTCGGCGACGGCGCCATGGCCGTCGCGCTGGTGCACCGCTACCTGGAGCAGTCATGACCACGATCACGCCCGGGCGGCTGCGCTCGCTGTTCCTGTTCGCCGACCTGGACGAGGAGCAGCTCGGCTGGCTGGCCGGCTACGGCACGGTCCGCGGGTACGCCGGCGGGGAGGTCGTCTGCGCGCAGGGCGACCCCGCGGAGTTCTTCTACGTCCTGCTGGACGGCGAGGTCTCGATGACCCAGAACGTGCGCGGCAACGAGCTGGAGGTGGCCCGGGGCACCAAGCCGGGCGTGTACGGCGGCGCCGTGCAGGCCTACCTGGGCGACCGGATCGAGCAGAAGTACCAGCACACGCTGCGCGCGGTGGGGCGGGCGGAGCTGTTCGTGCTGCCCGCGCGCAAGTTCGCCAAGGCGGTGCGCGAGTGGTTCCCGATGGCCACGCACCTGCTGGAGGGCGTCTTCTTCGGGATGAGCAACGCCCGCCGCATCGTGGACCAGCGCGAGCGGCTCACCGCGCTCGGCACCATCACCGCCGGGCTCACCCACGAGCTGAACAACCCGGCCGCCGCGGCGTCGCGGGCGAGCGCCGAGCTCGGCGACCGGCTGCTGGCCGCCCAGCACCGGCTCGCCGACCTGGCCGCCGGCGGCGTGGACTGCGAGCGCATCAGCGCGCTGGTCTCGCTGCGCGAGCGGCTGCGCGAACCCGCCGGGGCGCGGGCGGGGTCGCGCACCCCGCTGCAGATCAGCGACGCCGAGGACGAGCTCGGCGACTGGCTGGAGGAGCACGGCGTGCCGGACGCCTGGGAGCTGGCGCCCGGCCTCGTCGCCGCCGGGATCGGCATCGCCCAGGCCGAGGAGATCGAGCGGGCCGCGGGCGGCCTGCTCACCGCCGCGATGCGCTGGCTCGCCGAGGTGCTGGAGGTCGCCGCGCTGCAGGCCGAGATCGCCGACGCCACCGGCCGGATCACCGCGCTGCTGGACTCGGCCCGCCAGTACTCCCAGCTGGACCGCGCCCCCTACCAGCAGGTGGACGTGCGCGAGCTGCTCGACAGCACGCTCACCATGCTGCGCCGCAAGATCGGGGAGAAGGTGCGGGTCGTCACCGACTACGACCCGGACCTGCCGCCGATCCCGGTGTACGCCGCCGAGCTGAACCAGGTGTGGACCAACCTCATCGTCAACGCGCTGTACGCGATGGGCGGCACCGGCACCCTCACCGTGCGCACCGGCCGGGTCAACGGCGACGCGCTGGTGGAGATCGGCGACACCGGCCCGGGCATCCCCGAGGAGAACCTCAGCCGGATCTTCACCCCGTTCTTCACCACCAAGCCGGTCGGCGAGGGCACCGGCCTCGGCCTGGACATCTCCTGGCGCATCGTGGCCGACCGGCACCGCGGCGACATCCAGGTGTCCTCCCGGCCGGGCGACACCCGCTTCCAGGTGCGGCTCCCGCTCACCGAGGCCGCCGCCGGGTGAGTCAGCGGCGCCCGGCGCCGCCCGCCTCCCCGCCGACCAGGACGCCCGCGGCGACCGGCGCGGACCGGCCGTCGCGGTCGTGCGGCGGCCCCGGCGGCGGGTCGGCCGGCAGCCGGAAGTCGCGCAGCACCGCCGTCAGGTGGTCGTCGACGGCGCACCGCGGCAGCTCCAGCAGCCCGGCCAGCAGGTCCGTGCACCGGCCCTGCACGATCTGTCCCATGACGTGCTGCTCCAGCGGGGTCAGCTCGGCCCGGTTGTGCCGCAGGATGCGGACGCCGCCGTAACCGTCCGCCGAGCGCGGGGCCGCCTCGGCCGCCCCGCCGGCCCGGATCACGAGCCGGGTGAGCCGGACCAGCTGGTCGGCTGCCTCGCGAGACGACCTGTTCACCGCGTCCTCCCGCCTCCCGTCCTGTCTTCCTCCGAATGAACACGCAGTGTAGTGAATCGATGACGGAAAGCAGTCTAGGCGGGCTGTCGCCGGTGCGCCCTTTCCGGCGGGTGAGAAGCGGCGGGCCGGAAGGATCAGTAGGACTGGAGTTCCAGCAGGTTTCCAGCGGGGTCGCGCAGGTGGGCGGTGCGCAGGCCCGGCCCCCACTCGGGCCGGTCCTGCGGCGGCGCGACCGGCGTGGCGCCGAGCCCGGTGAGCGCGGCCGCGGCGGCGTCGACGTCGCCGACCCGCAGCGCCAGCATCGAGCGGTCGCGCCCGGCGGCGTCCGGCAGGCCGGCGGTGCCGGCCGCCCCGGCGATCGCCGTCCGGTCGAACAGCGACAGCACCGTCTCGCCGTTCAGGTCCCAGCTCGCGTAGCGGGCCTGCGGGACGACCTTGGCCGGCTCGATGCCGAGGAGCGCCCGCAGGGCCTCCTCGTAGAAGCGCGCGCACGCCGCGAAGTCGTCGACCAGCAGGCGCGGATAGAGCGCGTCCATGCGTCCTCCTATTGATGGGTGAATACCAATGATTGGTCATGTCCTACGATAGCGGGATGGAAGAGACGCTGCCGCCCCGGCTGCTGGACATCACCGCGTTCGTGCTGGCCCGGACCGGCCGCATCGGCCGGGCCCGGATGGGCGCGATGACCGACGGCCGCGGGCTCGGCCTGTGGCACCTGGCCGTGCTGGCGGCGCTGGACGACGCCGCGCCCGCCTCGCAGCGCGGGCTCGGCGCGCGGCTGCGCATCGACCCGAGCGACCTGGTCGAGGTCGTGGGGCGGCTCGCGGACGCCGGGCTGGTGCGGCGCGAGCGCGACCCGGCCGACCGGCGCCGCTACGTCGTCGAGCTCACCGCGCGGGGCCGCGCCGAGCTCGACGCGATCACCGCCGAGGCCGCGCGGCTGGACGCGGAGCTGCTGGCACCGCTGGACGGGCCCGAGCGCGCGCAGCTGAAATCCATGCTGGGGCGGATCCTGGCGCACCACGACCCGGGGGCGCGCCCGCCGGAGCAGGACGCCGGCACCTGAGGGCCGGCACACGGAAAAGGCCCGGCCCCGGGCATGGTGCCGGGGTCGGGCCGGGTTCCGGGGAGAACCGCCTGGAGCCTATCGGGCTCCTACTCGAAAAGGTCGGGCTGCTCGCGGGTGATCTGGTCGTACAGCGGCTGGTAGTTGATCCAGCCGACCAGGTCGTTGCCGATCTGGGAGTGGGTGAGCACGGCGTTGTCGTGCTCGATCGGCACCACCTGGCCCGCCGCCTTGGCCAGCAGCTGCACCTGGCACGAGCGCTCCATGGTGATGAACCACCAGGCGGCGGCGTCCACGGTGTCGCCGACGGTGAGCAGGCCGTGGTTGCGCAGGATGACGGCCTTGTGGCCGCCGAGGGCGGCGGCGATGCGCTTGCCCTCCTCCAGGTCGGTCACCACGCCGGTGTAGTCGTCGAACAGGCCGTGGTCCTGGTAGAACGCGCACACGTCCTGGGTGATCGGCTCCAGCTTCTGGCCGAGCGCCGAGATCGCCCGCCCGTGCGTGGAGTGGCTGTGCGCGGCCGCGACGACGTCGGGGCGGGCCTGGTGCACCTGGGAGTGGATGGCGAAGGCCGCCTCGTTCACCGGGTAGCGGCCCTCGACGACCTGCCCCTGGTGGTTCACCAGGATCAGGTCGCTGACCTTGACGTGCTTGAAGGACATGCCGAACGGGTTGACCCAGAAGTGGTCGGTGCGCTCGGGGTCGCGGGCGGTGATGTGGCCCGCCACGCCCTCCTCGAACCCGAACCTGCCGAAGATCCGCAGGGCCGCGGTGAGCCGCTCCTTGCGGTGCCGGCGCTCGTCCTCGACGTCGTCGAACGACGGCGGCAACCGGAAGATCAGGTCGGTCGCCAGCTTGTCGAGGAACTTCTCTTCGTCGGACATGGGCCGCTCCTAGCTGTTTGTCTGCCACCACCAAACCCCATCGGGCGAGCGCTCGCCTAGGGTGGATTCGTCCAAGCGTGCGCGAGGCGGTTGTCCGGGGCGGACAGCGGGCGATCCGGAGGGGCCGATGCCGGCGGACCAGAGCGACCTGTTCCTGCGGCTGCTGGCCGACCGCAGCCGCGACCCGGCGCTGCTGGAGGCGACCGTGCTCGCCGCGCGCGGCAGGTCCGAGCTCGTCGCCGCGCTGCCGGAGGAGGAGACCCGGCGCCACACCCGCGCCCTGGTCACCGGCGTGCTCGCCGCGATGCGCGACGGCGGTCCCGGCCCGCAGGTGCTGGAGTCGGCGGGGCGGCTCGGCGCGGACCGGGCCCGCCAGGGCGTGCCGGTCGCGGCGCTGCTGGACGGCTTCCAGGCCGGCCGCGCCCACCTGGTCCGCACCCTGATCGAGGAGGGGCGCCGCCGCGGCGTCCCGGCCGACCTGCTGCTGGAGGGCGTCACCCGGATCGACGAGATCACCACCACGCTGGTGCACCGGATGGTGCACGCGCACCGCGTCGCCGAGCTGGAGCTCGCCCGCACCGCCCGCGAGAGCCATCTGCAGGTGCTGCGGCGGCTCCTGCACGGCGAGCAGGTCGCCGCGCCCGCGCCGCTCGACCCCGCCGCCGCCTACCACTGCGTCGTCTCCGAGGTCAGCGACCCCGCCGTCGCCGCGCGGCTGGAGGACGCCCTCACCGCCGCGGGCCCCGGCCTGTGCGGCCTGGTCGACGGGCGGCTGGCCGCCCTGCTGACCCGGCTGCCCGCGCTGCCCGGGGACGTCCCGCTGCTGGTGGCCGCGCCGCCGGTGCCGCCCGCCCGGGCGAGCGCCCAGTACGCGCTCGGCCGCCGCGCGCTGCGCGCGGGCGCCGCCGCCGGGCTCACCGGCCTGCGGCGCCTGGCCGACCTGGCGCTGCTCACCGCGGCCGAGGCCGAGCCCGAGCTCGGCCGGCTGCTCGCCGCCGAGCTGCTGCGCGGCCTGGACCCGGCCGACCCCTTCCACCGGGAGCTGGCCGGGACCGCGCTGGCCTACCTCGACCACGGCGGCCGGATCGAGCCCACCGCCCGCGCCCTGCACGTGCACGGCAACACCGTCAAGTACCGGCTGCGGCGGCTGCGCGAGCTGACCGGCCGCTCCCTGGCCGACGGCGGCGACGGCCAGGCCGTCGCGCACACCGCGCACTGGTGGTGGGCGCTGCGCAGCTACCTGGACGCACCATGATCGGGATGCGCCATGATGTGGGCGGACCGGAAACGACGCGAAGGGGGAGCGGGTTGAACACGCCGCGGATCGGCACCGTGATGTGGCCCATGCAGAGCTGGCCCGAGGCGGGCGAGCTCTGGCGGCGGGCGGAGGACCTCGGCTTCGACACCGCCTGGGTGTACGACCACACCGCCTGGCGCGGCGCGACGCCCTGGTACGACGCCTACACCACGCTCGCGGCGGCCGCGGCGGTGACCTCGCGCGTCCGGCTCGGCACCCTGGTCACCTCGCCCAACTTCCGGCACCCGGTGCCGACCGCGCACGCCGTCAAGACGATCGACCACATCAGCGGCGGGCGGCTCACCCTCGGCATCGGCTCGGGCGGCACGAACCGGACCTCCGACGGCGGCATCATCGGCCCCGACTGGTCACCGCGCGAGCGCGCCGGCCGGTTCGCCGAGTGGACGGAGCTGCTGGACCGGCTGCTGCGCGGCCCCGAGACGACCTTCGAGGGTGCCTACTACCAGGCGCGGGACGTGCTCACCGGCCCCGGCTGCGTGCAGCGCCCGCGCGTGCCGTTCATGATCGCGGCGACCGGGCCGCGCGGGCTGCGCCTGGCCGCCCGGCTCGGCGCGGGCTGGGTCGCCAACGGCGGCGGCCCGCAGTCCGACGACCCGGCCGAGGCGATCCGCCTGCAGGGCGAGGCCCTGGACGAGGCGTGCGCCGCCGAGGGCCGCGACCCGGCCGGGATGCGGCGCCTGCTGCTCACCGGCTTCACCGGCGAGCCGTGGCTGGAGTCGCCGCAGGCGTTCGCCGACCTCGCCGGCCGCTACGCCGCGCTCGGCATCACCGACATCGCCGTGCACTGGCCGCGCCCGGGCACCCAGTGGGACGCCGACATGAAGGTCTTCGAGGCAGTCGCCGCCGAACACGCCGCCACGGGGCCCGCCACCACGGAACCCACCACCACGGGGCACGCGGCCGGCTGAGCGGCCTCAGTCGCGCGGCGCGGCCGGCACGGCCCGGCGCCGCCGGTACTCCTGGCCGACGGCGAACAGCAGCCAGGTGAACGCGGTGGCGTCGTCGACGATGCCGATCGGCAGGAACACGTCGGGGATCAGGTCGATCGGCGACACGATGTACACCACCGCCGCGATCATCGCGACGGTCTTCCCGGTGCCGGTCCGGTAGTAGGACTGCACGCCGCGCCCGGCGAGGCCGCCGCCGGCGCGCCGGGCCCGCCGCAGCCGCAGCACGCCCGCGACGGCCAGCACCGCCCCGGCGGCCATCGCCACCGCGCCGGCGAGGGTGAGGTCGACGCCGCCCGCGTCCCCGCCGACGGCGAAGGCGAGCACGACGCCGGCGGCGAGCAGGATGAGCCCGGCCCAGACCATGACGTACCTCCCTGAGGGTCGACCACGGTATTGCCGTTCCGGCGCGTTCCACTCATCGCCGGGGAGGCGATCCGCGGCGTCAGGGCTCGGGGGCGGTGGTGGACCAGTCGCCGCCCTGCGCGGCCAGCAGCTCGGCCGGGGTGCAGCCGGCCAGCGCCCGGAACTCGCGGTTCAGGTGGGCCTGGTCGTAGTAGCCGCAGGCCAGGGCGGCCGACGCCCGGTCGAGCCGGTCCCGTGCCAGCAGCTCGACCGCCCGCTGGAAACGCAGCACCCGGCCCATCGTCTTCGGCGCCAGGCCGGCCTGCTCGCGGAAGCGGGCGGCCAGGTGCCGGCGGCTCCAGCCCACCTCGGCGGCGATGTCCCCGACCGGCACCGTGCCGTGCGAGCGCGCCAGCAGCCGCCAGGCGTGGCCGACCTCCGGCGCGGGGGAGGGGCCGGTCTCCAGGCGGCGCAGCAGGAAGCGGTCGAGCAGGTCGAACCGGGCCGCCCAGCCTGGCGCCTCCAGCAGCCGCTCGGTCAGCTCGGCGGCGGCGGGCCCGCACAGGTCGGCCAGGTCGGCGGCGACGTTGGTGAGCCGCGCCATCGGGAGGCCGAGCAGGGTGTATGCGCCGAGCGGGGTGAGGTCGAGCTGGACGCCGCGCTGCCCGCCGGGATGGGTGTACAGGCCGGGCCCGTCGTGCATGCCCGCGGCGAACGAGCCGTAGCGCGCCGGCGGCCCGTCCGGCACCTCCAGGTAGAGCGGCGGCCCCAGGTTGACGATCACCACGACCGTGCGGGTCGGCAGCGTGCGCCGCCGGCTCGGCGCGACGACCGGCTCCCAGTAGCCCTGGTAGGAACGCAGGAACGGCCGCAGCGCCGGGTGCGGCGCGGCGGCGGCCCGCCACCAGCCGCCGCGGTCCTGCACCGCGACCCGTCTCTGGTCCACCCGGCCAGTGTCGCAGCCGGGGGTGACAGTTCACTCGTAGAGCTGCCCGCACACCGCGATCCGGGCGAGGTCGCCCCAGCCCATCGGGGACAGCTCGCGAACGGGGGAGGCCGTCTGCGCCGCGCCCGGACGCGGCGCCCGCGCGCCGTCGGCCGCGTCCCAGCCGCCGAGCGAGCCCGCGACCGCGCACTCCAGGTAGGTGGCGGTGTCGAAGTTGCACCAGCGGCGCGGCGTGGCCCGCGGACCCGATCCGGCCGGACGCGGCGCGTCCACGCCGAAGCGCGCTCGCGGCCCCGGCGGCGCGGCCAGGAAGTCCTCCAGGTCGGCGATCTGGGAGAGCACGACGCGCTCCCAGTCGGCGTGGCCGGCCGGCTCGGCGCCGGGCAGGGACAGGTCGGCGGTGCTCCAGGCCGGGTCGTAGGGAGCGGGGGAGATGGCGCGGGCGGCCGCGAACAGCGCCGCGACGTCGTCGGGCTCCAAGACGGCGCGGTCGGCCAGCGGCCCTGCGGCCTTCCACAGCGCCCGCAGGAACGCCGACAGCGACCAGGAGGCCGCCCGCGCCTCCCGGCCGAGGCGCAACAGGCGCAGGTACAGGTCGCGGTTGGTGCGCACCGCGGGGTCGGCCGGTCCGGCCACCCGGTAGAGCTGCTTGTGCGGGACGCCGCTCTCGACCGCCAGCAGCTGGGCGAGCGCGGCCACCCGCGATTCGTGCGACCCCATCGGGTACTCCACGCCGTTGTCGTCCTGGCGCATGACGACCCACCTGGTCATCCGGCTCCTTCCCGATCGGTGCGGCGCCCGGCGGCCGCGCGGAAAGTCTGCCAGAGCGCCCGGGCCCCGGCACCGGGCCCGGGCGCGCGTCACCGCCCGCCGCTCACTGCTTGCTGCGGTGCAGCACCTGCAGCTCGGTGAAGCCGTACAGGCCCCACGGGCCGTTCTCGACGCCGACGCCGCTCCACTTGAACCCGCCGAACGGCTGGTGCGGCGCGAGCGCCAGGTGGGTGTTGACCCAGGCCGTCCCGCAGTCCAGGCGGGCGGCGACGTCGCTCGCGCGCTCGGCGTCGGCGCCCCACACCGAGCCCGACAGGCCGAAGTTGGTGCCGTTGGCGCGGGCGAGGGCGTCCTCCACGTCGCGGTACTTCACGATCGGCAGCGCGGGGCCGAACTGCTCCTCGGTGACGATCCGGGCGTCCTCCGGCACGTCGGCGAGGATCGTCGGCTCGAAGAAGTAGCCGGGCCCGTCGATCGGCCTGCCGCCGGCGGCGGCGCGGGCGCCGGCCGCGATCGCCTCGGACACGAGCGCGCCGACGCGCTCGAACTGCGGCCGGTTGTTGATCGGCCCGTACTCCACGCCCTCGTTCATGCCGTTGCCGACGCGGGCCGCGCGGGCCTTGGCGGCGAGCGCGTCCACCACGTCGCCGTACAGCGCCTCGGGCACGTACACCCGCTTGACCGCCGAGCAGACCTGGCCGTTGTTCATGAACGCGGCGCCGAACAGCCGGTCCGCGACCGCGGCCGGGTCGGCGTCGTCCAGCAGGATCGCCGCGTCGTTGCCGCCGAGCTCCAGGGTGACCCGCTTCAGGTCGGGCGCGGCCGCGGCGGCGACGTGCTTGCCGGTGGGCACGCTGCCGGTGAAGCTGATCTTGCGCGGCACCGGGTGCGCGGTCATCCAGGCGCCGAGCGCGTCGCCGCCGGTGACGACGTTCAGCACGCCGGGCGGCAGCACCTCGCGCAGCACCTCGCCGAGCTTCAGGCTGGACAGCGGGGTGTAGGGCGAGGGCTTCAGCACCACGGTGTTGCCGGCCCGCAGCGCGGGCGCGATCTTCCAGGTGGCGAGCAGCAGCGGGTAGTTCCACGGGGTGATCGCCGCGACCACGCCCATCGGGCGGCGGACGACCTCCACGAAGGCGGCGTCGTCGTCCTGGATGACCTCGCGGGGCAGCTCCAGCCCGGCGTAGTACTTCAGCCACACCCCGGCGCCGACGACCTCCATGGTCGCGTCGCCGAGCGGCTTGCCCTGCTCCAGGGTGATGATCCGGCCGATCTCCTCGGCGCGGGCGAACATCTGCTCGGCGGCCGCGAGCAGCGCGGCGCGCCGGGCCGCGTCGTCGCGCCGCCACTCGGCGAACGCGGCCCGCGCCGAGTCCATCGCCTCGTCCAGTTGCCCGCGCGAGGCGTCGGGCGCCTGCTCGGCCACCTCGCCGGTGGCCGGATCGATCACGCCGAACGTGCCGGGCGCGGACACGGCCTTGCCGTCGATGGTCATCGTGTAGTCGGACACTGCTGTTCCTCCACGGTGAGGCGCGTACCGAATGTCGTTCAGTATTCACCCGCGGGAGGATCCAGGCCAGCCCCCGCGCGGCGCCGCCGTACGGGTCGCCGCACGAGTCGCCACACGGGCCGCCGGGAACGGGGACCGCCCGCCGGGCGAGGGAACCCGGCGGGCGGCGCGATGCGGGGACTTTCAGGAGGCGAGCATGCGGTCCAGGAACTGGCGGTAGCCGCGCAGGGCGAGGCGGAGCCGCTCGGTGTCGGGCCGCTCGTCCTCCTTCTCGGTGCGCCAGCCCTCGTCCAGGGTGCGCTTGTGGGCGGTGAGGGCCTGCCCGAGCGCGTTGACGACCTCGGCGGACAGCTCGTCGGCGCGCTGCACGGCGTCGTGCGGGTCGTCGACGAAGCTCGCCTGCAGGTCGTGCCAGCGCTCCTTGAAGCGGTCGGCCTCGGCCGGGTCGAGCAGCCGCTCGATCGGGCTCTCGCCGGACGGCGTCTCGGGGAAGCCCGAGCCGTTGCCGTGCGGGGTGCCCGGGGCTGCCGCGGGCTTCGGCGCCGCGGCCCCCGGCGCCTCCGGGGCGTCCTCGCGCGGGCCGTCGGGCAGGGTGGCCTCCGCGCCGCCGCCGGCGGCCGGCGCGGAGGCGGGCGGGGCACCGGCGACGCGGGTGTCGCCGGTCGCGGCGCCCCGGCGGGGCAGCGGGGGCACCTGGTCGCCGGGAAGGCCGGCGTCGCGGTCGCCACGGGGGGTGGGCTCGTTCATGATGGTCAGCTCCTCGGGGTCTGCTCGTCGTCGCGCCGGTCGTGCCCGGCGCCCTGGTCGGCGTCGCGGTCGGCCGGACCGGTGCCGGCGGTGCCGGGCGCGGTGCTGCCGGGCCCCGCGGCGGGCGCGGCGGTCGGCTCGGGTGCGGGGGCGCGCTCGCCGGCCGGGACGGCCAGCAGGTCCTCGAACAGCGCGCGGTAGTGCACCATGGCCTGCCGCAGCTCCTCGGTGGAGGCCTCCTTGCCCGCGGCGCGGGTGCTGATCTCGTGCCCGCGCCGGTAGTGGTCCAGGGTGCGGCCGTGCTCGACCGACAGGTGGGTGACCTTCTCGTCGAAGCCCCCCGTCGGGTAGCCGCGCTCGCCCATGACCACCGTCACCAGGCGGTCGGCCTGCTCGACGGCCCCCTCGGGGGCGTCGACGAACTGCTCCTGCACATGGGTCCACTGCTCGCGGTAGAGCTCGCGCTGGCGCGGGTCCAGCTCGCGCAGCTCCAGCTCCTGGTGCCGCTGCCGCCGTGACAGCAGCTCCTTCTCGGCGGCGCCGCGGCTGCCGTGGCGCTCCACCGCGCGGTCGTATTCGGGGCCGAACTGCTGCCGCAGCCGCCGGGAACGGCTCTGGGTCCACACCAGATACCCGGCGCCCGCGAGGACGGCGATGATGACGACGGCGACGACGACCCAGATGGCGGTCGACATGATGTCCTCCAGCGTGCGTCGTTGCGAATGCAGCGCCGATGCCCCCAGAAAAGCCTTCAAAACGGGCGCGGCCCCTGAGGGCATGCCCGAGCAGGGGAAATGGTCTGTCCGTGACCGGGGCTGAAGTGCCGATAGTGCGGATAAATGATGATTTACTGCGCTGAGTTGTGCGTGCGTGTTGTGATGGACGCACCCGCGGCCCGCTCTGTGGAAGCCGGGCCCGTCCGATGGGAAGTGATGCGCGGTGCGCCATGCGTTCGGTCTCCTGCTCGGCGTCCTGCTGACCCCGGCCCTGCTGTACGGCGCCGCCTGGGGCTACGTGCAGGCCGGGCAGTCCTTCGACGGGTCGGGCCAGATGATCACTGACCGCACCCGCATCTACGGCGCCTTCGCGGTGCTGGCGGCGGCGGGGCTGGTGGCCGGCGTGGTCATCGTCGCCCGGTGGGCCTCGCCGCTGGTGTCGCTGGTGCCCGCGCTCGCCCTGCTCGGCCTGTCGGGCTACTTCCTGTACGACCCCGGCACGGCGCTCGGCCTGCCCGCGCGGGTGCCGCCGGGCGGCGACCTGGACTCGGGGCTGCGGATGCTGCTCGGCACGGGCCTGTACGCGATGCTGGGCTTCGCGCTGCTCGCGCCGACCTGGGCGCCGCGGCGCTGGGGGGCGCGGCGCGACGACGAGGAGGCGTCGATGGCGTACTACTCGGCGGCCGCCGGGCGCTGAGCCGGCGCGCCGGGCCGGTACTCCCGCTCGCCCCGGTACAGGCGGGCCACGACCTCCTCGATGCCGGGCTCGCGCAGCGCGATGTCGCGGACCTCGTGCCCTCCGGCGAGCGCCGCGACCACCTGCGCGGCGTTGGCCGAGCGGGGCAGCCGCAGCCACTGGCGCGGCCCCTCGACCCGGTCCACCGTGACGCCCGGCACCCGCACCGGCGGGCCCGGGCGGGCCAGCTCCACCACCAGCACCCGGTCGCCGCCGGCCTCGGCGCGCAGCCGCTCCAGCCCGCCGTCGTAGGCGAGCCGCCCCCGGTCGATGATCATCACGCGCGGGCAGAGCCGCTCGATGTCGCCGAGGTCGTGCGTGGTGAGCAGGATCGTGGTGCCGCGCTCGGCGTTCAGCCGCTCCAGGAAGCCGCGCACCGTCGCCTTGCTCACCACGTCCAGGCCGATCGTCGGCTCGTCCAGGACCAGCAGCTCGGGCGCGTGCAGCAGCGCGGCGGCGAGGTCGCCGCGCATGCGCTGCCCGAGGCTCAGCTGGCGGACCGGGGTGTCCAGGAACGGGCCGAGCTCCAGCAGCGCGGTCAGCTCCGCCAGGCGCGCCCGGTGCGCCGCGGCCTCGACCCGGTACAGGCGCCGGACGAGGGCGAGGCTGTCGCGCAGCGGCAGGTCCCACCAGAGCGTGGTGCGCTGCCCGAACACCACGCCGGTCCGCCGGGCGAGCGCGGTGCGCCGGTGCGCCGGGTCCAGCCCGCACACCCGCACCGTCCCGGAGGTGGGGGTGAGGATGCCGGTCAGCATCTTGATCGTGGTCGATTTTCCGGCGCCGTTCGGGCCGAGCAGCCCGACGAACTCGCCGCGCCCGACGGTGAACGACACCCCCTCCACCGCGGCCGCCTCGGTGCGGACGCGGCGGACCCGCCCGGCCCGGCGGCGCACCGTGAACGTCTTGACCACGTCGACGACCTCGATCATCTCAGCTCCCCGTCGACCGGTAGCGGCGCAGCCCGGCCCGCCACGCCAGCGCCGCCGCCCCGCAGGTGAGCACGGCCACGGCGGGCGAGGCGAAGCGGGCGGCGCCCGGCAGCCCGAGCGGGTCGGGCCGGTCCAGCACGTACAGCGCGGGCATCCAGTTCACGAACGCCAGCGGCACCACGAACGTCACCCCGCGCACCAGGTCGCGCGCGAACATCGTCAGCGGGTACTGGGTGAGGTAGGCGCCGCCGTAGGTGAGCGACTTGGTCGCGCCCGCGCCGTCGATCAGCACGAACTGCACCGCCCCGGCCAGCACCCAGATCCCGCCGAAGATCGCGACGCCGGCCAGCACCAGCACCGGGACGAGCACGACCCGCCCGGCGGTCCAGGCGGTGTCCAGCCGCGGCAGCGCGTAGCCGAGGACGAGGCCCGCCGGGACCAGCTTGCCCAGCCGGCGCACCGAGAAGTCCTCGGTGGCGATCTGGATCAGCGGGCTCACCGGCCGGACGAGCATCGCGTCCAGGCTCCCTTCCCGGATGTGCCGCCCGAGCAGCTCGGTGGTGCCGACCAGCAGATCCGACACCGCGAAGGACAGGCTCGAAGTGCCGTAGAGGAACAGCACCTCGGGGGCGGTGAACCCGGCGATGCGCGGGGCGTGGCCGAACAGCACCACGATGGCGGCCGCGTCCAGGGAGGTGACGACGGCGGTGCCGAGCGTCAGCAGCGCGAGCGACACCGGGTACTGCGCCGCCGCGCGGATCCAGGTCCAGGCGAGCAGCGCGTACACGCGCACGGCGTCGAACGGCCGGTCAGCCACCCTGGATCACCAGCCTGCGCCGGGCCCGTCGGGTGAGCAGCGCCCCGGCGGCGAGCAGGACCACCGCCCAGCCCGCCTGGAACGCCAGGGCGGAGACCAGCCGCGGGCCTTCGCGCCGGCCGAGGAACACCTCGGCGGGCACCTGGATCAGCGCGGCCCACGGCAGGGCGCGCGCGGCCGCGCCGAGGGCGCCGGGGAAGACCACCAGCGGCAGGATCATGCCGGACAGGAACAGCGACAGCACCAGCGAGATCGCCTGCAGGCCGCGCTCGTCGTGCAGCCAGAAGGTGCCGAGCGCGACCAGGTAGCGCAGGGCGAACCCGACCAGCGTGGCCAGCAGGAACGACAGCGTGAACGCGGCGAGCCCCGCCGGGCCCGGCAGCCGCAGCGGGAAGGCCAGCGCGCCCGCCAGCATCGGCAGGGTGCCGCGGAGCAGCAGCGCGCCGGCCGCGCGGCCGAGGTCGTCGGCCAGCCACCAGGACTGCAGGCCGGCCGGGCGGTACAGGTCGATCGCGACGGCGCCGCTGCGGATCCGGTCGGTCAGCTCCATGCCGCCGAAGATCTGCACCGGCCCGATGAGCGCCTGGGTGAGGAAGGTGAAGGTGACCGCGTCGGCGGCGTCGTACCCGCCGAGCGCGGGCCGCGCCTGCCAGAGCGCGATGAGGACGTAGGCGCGCAGGAAGCCGAAGGCGGTGTTGGTCACCGCCTCGGCCGCGGAGCCGAGGGGGTAGGCGGTGTGCCTGCGGAACGCGTACCACGCGACCCACGGAAAGACGCCCACCCGCCGGAAGCATAGGCGCAGCCGGGCGGCGGATCCATCGGGAAAAAGCGCGAAGGCCGGACCCGGCGCATGCCGGGTCCGGCCTCACATGTGGCGCCGGGAAGGGACCGCTACGGCAGAGCGGGCTTCTGGGTGGAGTAGATCCACGCGTTCCAGAACGGGGTCAGGTCCTGGCCGGAGACCTTGTTGGACAGCGCCACGAACTGCTCGGTGGTGGCGTTGCCGTGGTGGTGCTGCTTGACCCAGGTGCGCAGCAGCAGGAAGAACTTCTCGTCGCCGATCTTCTCGCGCAGGAACTGCAGCGCCATGCCGCCGCCGCTGTAGACGCGCTGGTTGAACATCGTGTCGCGCTGCGGGTCGGCGGTCTTGACCGACCAGAACGGGCGGCCCGCCGGGTCGGGGAACGGACGCGAGTTGTAGGTGGTGCGGGCCTGGTCGTAGACCTTGGCGCCGCCCTGCTTCTCGTTCCAGAACCACTGCGCCCAGGTCGCGAAGCTCTCGTTCAGCCACACGTCCTGCCAGCGCTGCGGCGAGACCGAGTCGCCGAACCACTGGTGCGCGAGCTCGTGCGCGATGGTGGAGGTGTTGCGCACCGCCGAGTAGACCGGCTTGCCCTGGGTCTCCAGCGAGAACCCGAGGGGCTGGCCCTCGTAGCGGGCGTCGTCGGCGATGGCGCCCGTGGTGGAGAACGGGTACCTGCCGAAGGTGTCGTTCCACAGGTCGGTGGCCTGGCTGGTGGTGTTGAAGAAGAAGTCCACCGCGCCGGGCTGCGAGGCGATCAGCTCGGGGTCGACGGCCGTGTAGTTGCGCAGGCCGCCGGGGGTCCGGCCGTCCTTGATCTCCCACTTGCCGATGTCCATGGTGGTCAGGTAGCTGGCCATCGGGCTGTTCTCGTACCACTTGAAGGTGGTCGCGGGGACGGCGCCGGCGCGCCGGCTGAAGGACGCCGTCCGGTCGCGGTGGCCGCCGGGCAGGCCGTTGGCGACCGCCTGCAGGCCCTTCGGCACCGTGATGGTGTAGTCGTAGGTCGCCTTGTCCGACGGGTGGTCGTTCACCGGGAACCAGGTGGACGCGCCGTTCGGCTCGCCGCCGACGAACGCGCCGTCGGGGGTGTGCAGGAAGCCGTAGGGGGAGCCGAACACGATCGGCGAGCCGACGATGGTCTTCGGCACGCCGCCGTAGGTGATGGCGACCTTGAACGTGCTGTTCTTGCGCAGGCCCTTGCGCGGGGTGATCTTGAGCTCCTGGCCGTCGCGCGAGAACTGCGCCCGGCGCCCGTTCACCTCGACCTTGGCGACCTCCATGCCGGACAGGTCGAGGTCGAAGCTGGACAGGTCCTGGGTCGCGCGGGCGCGCAGGGTCACGGTCCCGTCGAGCTGGTCGCTGTCGGGGTCGTAGGCCAGGTCGAGGGAGTAGTGCTGGGCGTCGTACCCGCCGTTGCCCTCCAGCGGGAAGTAGGCGTCGCCCACGCCCGGCGCGCCGGGGGTGAAGTGGGGGCGGGCGGCGGCCGAGGCGGCCGGGGCGAGCGTGACGACGGTGACCGCGGCGATGGCGAGCGGTAGCACGCGCACCGGGGTACCGCGAAGCGGGCTTTGCCTGGGGTGGCGCAAGGCCATCTTCAGGATCCTCTCCCTTGAGTGATCATCAGCGTGCCCACATTGCCGCTCTTAGGGCGATATGTCGATACCTATGCCGAAAGTGGCCGCGCGGGAGGGGCCCGAGGACGCCGAAAGGCCCCACCGGGTGTAGGACGGTGGGGCCTTCGGTGGCCGGATCGGACCGGCCGCCCTCAGCGTGAGCCGTGGACTGAGGTCTGAAGGGGCTTAGTGGAACTGGCCCTCTTCGGTGGAGCCCTTGAGCGCCGTGGTGGACGAGTCCGGGGCGATCGCGGTGCTGACGGCGTCGAAGTAGCCGGTGCCGGCCTCGCGCTGGTGCTTGACCGCGGTGAAGCCGCGCTCGGCCGCTGCGAACTCGCGCTCCTGCAGCTCGACGTAGGCGGTCATGCCCTCGCGGGCGTAGCCGTAGGCCAGGTCGAACATGCCGCTGTTCAGCGAGTGGAAGCCGGCCAGCGTGATGAACTGGAACTTGAAGCCCATGTGGCCGAGCTCGCGCTGGAACTTGGCGATGGTGGCGTCGTCCAGGTGCTGCTTCCAGTTGAAGGAAGGCGAGCAGTTGTAGGCCAGCATCTGGTCCGGGTACTCGGCCTTGACGGCCTCGGCGAACTTGCGGGCCTGCTCCAGGTTCGGCGTGCCGGTCTCCATCCAGATGAGGTCGGAGTAGGGCGCGTAGGCCTTGGCGCGGGCGATGCAGGGCTCGATGCCGTTGCGGACCCGGTAGAAGCCCTCGGCGGTGCGCTCGCCGGTGATGAACTCGCGGTCGCGCTCGTCCACGTCCGTCGTGATCAGGGTCGCGGCCTCGGCGTCGGTCCGCGCGATGATCAGGGACGGCACGTTGGAGATGTCCGCGGCGAGGCGGGCGGTGTTGAGGGTCTTGATGTGCTGCGAGGTCGGGATGAGGACCTTGCCGCCCAGGTGGCCGCACTTCTTCTCGGAGGCCAGCTGGTCCTCCCAGTGCACGCCCGCCGCACCGGCGGCGATCATGCCCTTCATGAGCTCGAAGGCGTTCAGCACGCCGCCGAAGCCGGCCTCGGCGTCGGCCACGATCGGGGCCAGGAAGTGGGTGTCGCCCTCGCCCTCGCTCCACTGCACCTGGTCGGCGCGCAGCAGGGCGTTGTTGATGCGGCGCACGACCTGCGGCACGGAGTTGGCCGGGTAGATGCTCTGGTCGGGGTAGGTCTGGCCGGCCAGGTTGGCGTCGGCGGCGACCTGCCAGCCCGACAGGTAGATGGCCTTGAGCCCGGCCTTCACCTGCTGGACGGCCTGCATGCCGGTGAGCGCGCCGAGGGAGTGGACGTAGTCCTCCTCGTGCAGCAGCTTCCACAGGCGCTCGGCGCCGAGCTTGGCGAGGGTGTGCTCCTCCTGGACCGAACCGCGCAGCTTGACGACGTCCTCGGCGGAGTAGGACCGCTCGATGCCCTTCCAGCGCGCGTCGGTGTCCCACTGCTTCCGCAGCTCGTCGGCTGCGCCCTTGAGGCGACTGTCGCTCATGTTCTTGCCCTTCCGTGTCGTCCCCTGGGTGCTTGCCCATGACTATGCCCGGTTTGCAACACCAAAATGAACCGACGAGTAACAGAAGAACTGCGAAAATTCCGCTAAGCTGAAGCGGTGACGACCTTGCGGCCAGAAGAACCCCTCAACTTGACGAGTGACGTAGATCTCGTCACCTTCGGGCAGCGGCTCCGCCACCTGCGGCGCAGCCGCGGCATGACCCTCGCCGACCTCGGCGGACGCGTCGGCCGCGCGCCCTCGCAGCTGTCCCTGCTGGAGAACGGCCGGCGCGAGCCGAAGCTGTCGCTGCTGCAGTCCCTCGCCGCCGCGCTGGAGGTGCCGGTGGAGGAGCTGCTGCGCAAGCAGCCGCCGAGCCGCCGCGCCCAGCTGGAGATCGCGCTGGAGGAGGCGCAGCGCGACCCGCTGTACCGCACGCTCGGCCTGTCCCACCTCAAGGTCGGCAAGCGGATGCCGAACGAGGTGATCGAGCACATCCTCGCGCTCTACGGCGAGCTGCGGCGCAGCCGCACCAAGCCCACCGCGAGCCCGGAGGAGGCGCGCAAGGCCAACGCCGCGCTGCGCCGCCAGATGCACGAGCGCGGCAATTACTTCGGCGAGATCGAGCAGATCGCCGCGCAGACCCTGGACGCCGTCGGCTACCGCGGCAACGCCGTCTCCCAGGGCATGCTGATGACCCTGGTCGGGCACTTCGGGTTCAGCCTGCAGTACGTGCAGGACCTGCCGCGCTCGGTGCGCTCGGTCACCGACCTGCGCAACCGGCGGATCTACCTGGAGCGCGAGCAGCTCGGCATGCACACCCCGCGCACCATCCTGCTGCAGACGCTCGGGCACATCGCGCTCGACCACGACCAGCCCCGCGACTTCGCCGACTTCCTGCGCCAGCGGGTGGAGGCCAACTACTTCGGCGCCGCGATCTTGATGCCCGAGCGGGCCGTCGTGCCCTACCTGCAGGAGGCCAAGGCCGCCCGCGAGCTGTCGGTGGAGGACCTGGCCGACGTGTTCTCGGTGTCCTACGAGATGGCCGCGCACCGCTTCACCAACGTGGCGACCCACCACCTCGGCCTGAACCTGCACTTCACCAAGAACGACGAGAACGGCACGATCTACAAGGCCTACGCCAACGACGGCCTGGTCTTCCCGCAGGACTCCGACGGCGCCATCGAGGGCCAGCGGATGTGCCGCGAGTGGGCCGGCCGGCACGTGTTCGGCACCGCCGACCGCTTCTCGGTCTACTACCAGTACACCGACACCCCCAAGGGCACCTACTGGTGCCTGTCGCACATCGACCCGAGCCACGAGCGCGACTTCGCGATCACCCTCGGCGTCCGGTTCGAGGACTCGCGCTGGTTCCGCGGCCGCGAGACCACCAACCGGGTGAAGTCGGCCTGCCCGGACGGCGACTGCTGCCAGCGCCCGCCCAAGGAGCTGGCCGAGCGCTGGGAGGGCATGGCCTGGCCGTCGGCGCGCGCCCACTCGCACGTGCTGTCGGTGCTGCCGCCCGGCGGCTTCCCCGGCGTGGACGACGCCGACGTCTACACCTTCCTGGACCGGCACGCCGCCGGATGACCGCTGTGTTGTGGGGCTGTTAACTCTTCGGGTCACCTGGTCCCGCGCCGCCCGATCGGGGCGTCATCCGCGCCGCCATGGCGTTGTCTGGAGGGAGAGGACCGGACGCCGTCCGTGTGGAAGGGGTGACGCGTGCTGCCCGAGGCCGCCTCGTGGATGCGCCGGCGCACCAGCGCCGCGGCGGACTGGCCGCTGCCGGGACTGCTGGCGGCCAAGGGGACGACGCGGATCAGCGTCGTGCTGCCCGCGCGCGACGAGCAGGAGACCGTCGGCGCGATCGTCGGCGCCGTCCGCGCCGACCTGATGGAGCGGGCGCCGCTGGTGGACGAGATCGTGGTCGTCGACTCGCGCTCCAGCGACCGCACCGCCGCCGTCGCCGCGGCCGCGGGCGCCGAGGTGGTCGCGCAGGACGACGTCCTGCCGGGCCAGGGGCGCATGTCGGGCAAGGGCGAGGCGCTGTGGAAGTCCCTCGCCGTCACCACCGGCGACCTGATCGTCTTCGTGGACGCCGACCTGCGCGGCTTCACCTCCTCCTATGTCACCGGGCTGCTCGGCCCGCTGCTGGCCGACCCGGGCGTCGGCTACGTCAAGGGCTGCTACGACCGGCCGCTGCTCACCGGCGGCCGGCCCGCCGAGGGCGGCGGCGGCCGGGTCACCGAGCTGGTCGCGCGGCCGCTGATCAACCTGCACTGGCCGATGCTGGCCGCGGTCATGCAGCCGCTCGGCGGCGAGTACGCCGGGCGCCGCGCGCTGCTGGAGCGGCTGCCGTTCGTCACCGGCTACGGGGTGGAGCTCGGGCTGCTGCTGGACGTCTTCCAGGAGGCGGGCCTGGACGCCATCGCCCAGGTCGACCTCGGCCGCCGGGTGCACGCGCACCAGTCCATCGAGGACCTCGGCCGGATGTCGGGCCAGATCATGCTGACCGCCTGGTCGCGGCTGCAGCGGCACCGGCGGATGCTGCCGCTGGAGGCGCCCGCCACCGCGCTCGCCCAGTTCGCCCGCACGCCCGGCGGGACCGAGGTGCGCGAGAGCGACATCGGCGTGGGGGAGCGGCGGCCGATGGCCGAGGTCCCCGAGTACGCGGCGGCCCGCCGGTCCCTGCTCTCCTGAGCCCGGCCGGGTCGCCTTCCCCCGGGTCGCCCCGGTCTCCCGGTATGGCACGCGTCACAGTGTTACCATCGGTAACCCCGAATGGTGCTACCGTTGGTAACACGCCATATTGGAGAGAGGGTCAATAACGATGACGAGCACCGAGGCGACGCCGTTCTCGCTGGAGCTCAGCGAGGACGTCCGCGAGGTCCAGGCCTGGGTCCACGAGTTCGCCAAGGACGTGATCCGTCCCGCCGCCGAGGAATGGGACGAGCGCGAGGAGACCCCCTGGCCCCTCATCCAGGAGGCGTCCAAGGTCGGGATCTACTCGCTGGACTTCTTCGCCACCCAGTGGCTGGAGCCGTCGGGCCTCGGCATCCCGGTCGCGTTCGAGGAGCTGTTCTGGGGCGACGCCGGCATCGCGCTGTCGATCGTGGGCACCGGCCTCGCCGCCGCCTCGGTCGCCGCGGTCGGCACCCCCGACCAGGTCGCCGAGTGGGTGCCGCAGATGTTCGGCACCGCCGACGACGTCAAGCTCGGCGCGTTCTGCGCCTCCGAGCCCGACGCCGGCAGCGACGTCGGCTCCATCCGCGCCCGCGCCGTCTTCGACGAGGCCAAGGACGAGTGGGTGCTGAACGGCACCAAGACCTGGGCCACCAACGGCGGCATCGCCGACATCCACGTCGTGGTCGCCTCGGTCTACCCCGAGCTCGGCAGCCGCGGCCAGGCCAGCTTCATCGTCCCGCCGAACACCCCGGGGCTGAAGCAGGGCCAGAAGTTCAAGAAGCACGGCATCCGCGCCTCGCACACCGCCGAGGTCATCCTGGACAACGTGCGCGTCCCGGCCGGCCTGATCGTCGGCGGCAAGGACAAGTTCGACGAGCGGATCGCCCGGGTGCGCGAGGGCAAGCGCGCCAAGGGCCAGGCCGCGATGAAGACCTTCGAGACCACCCGGCCGACCGTCGGCGCGATGGCCCTCGGCGTCGCCCGCGCCGGCTACGACTACGCGCTGCAGTACGCCCAGGAGCGCGAGCAGTTCGGCAAGAAGATCGGCGACTTCCAGGCCATCGCCTTCAAGCTGGCCGACATGAAGTGCCAGATCGACGCCGCCCGCCTCATGGTGTGGCGCGCCGCCTGGATGGCCCGCAACGGCAAGGACTTCACCGCCGCCGAGGGCTCCATGGCCAAGCTGATGGCGAGCGAGGCCGCCGTGCGCGTCACCGAGGAGGCCATCCAGATCCTCGGCGGCAACGGCTACACCCGCGAGTACCCGGTCGAGCGGATGCACCGCGACAGCAAGATCTTCACGATCTTCGAGGGCACCAGCGAGATCCAGCGCCTGGTCATCGGCCGCACCCTGACCGGCCTGCCGGTCCGCTAACCGCCGCCGGGACGCGTTCCCGCGGGCACGGAACCGGTGCCGGGGACCTGAGGATCGCTCAGGTCCCCGGCACCGGGCGTTTCACGGCCGAGGCCCCGCCCTCAGGAGGCGACCGTGCGGGCGTGGGTCCGCAGCATGTGGGCGAGCAGCGCCGGGAGGCGGGTGCCGTCGCCGCCGTCCGGGAGCACCTCGGGGGTGAGCGTCCAGTCCACCCCCACCCACGAGTCGGGGATCGTGTCCGGCGCGGACGGGACGGTGTTGCAGGACTGCCTGACCCGGATGGCGCGCACCGATTCGGCGGCCGGGGTGTCGGTCTCCACCAGCAGCACCGGGACGCCGGCGGGCGGGCCGTCCTCCACCAGGCGCAGCAGCTCGTGCGACTGCTCCCCGGCCAGGGCCGCCCCGGCGTCCATGACCACCGCCAGCCGCACCGGCGGTCCGCCGGGACGCTCGTCGTCGCCGCCGATCCGGCGCAGGTCCACCAGGTCCAGGAGCCGCCGGATCCGTTCGGCCGCGGCCGGGCCGGTGGCCACGCCGCCGCCCAGCAGCCCGGCGCCGTCCGCCGGGCCGAGGGCGTTCAGCCATCCCGCGCCCGACAGGCCCACCCCGTCGATCACGTCCAGCCCCACCAGGCCGGGCGGGACGGCGGCCAGGAAGCGGGTGACCAGCGACCAGGCGAAGGCCGCCGAGTCGCCGGGCAGCGCGCCCCGCGAGATCCAGATGCCGCGCCGCCAGGGCACGCGCAGGACGAGCGGGACCCGCAGCTCCGGCATCTCCTGCGCCGACAGCCGCCCCAGCAGCACGCCCTCGGCCAGGTCGGCGCGGGGCCGCCAGGTCAGCCAGGAGGGCGCGTCGAACGGCGCCGCCTCGGCGGTGACGTGCGGCTCCACCCGGGCCAGCTCGCCGCGCAGCTGCGCCGCGTCGTCGCGCAGCCGCCGGTCGGCCGCCGCCATGAGCTCGTCGTAGCGGCCGCGCGGCGCCCGGCCGGTGACCTCGTCGTTGCGGATGTCGAGGGCGTGCATGGTGGACGCGCGGAACGCGGCCACCGAGCGGCTCGCGTCCTCCCAGACCAGCCAGCACCGCTCCAGGTAGCCGACCTCCCCGGCGGGGGGAGGCTGCGGCCCGGGAGCCCGCACCACTGGGGCCTGCGCCGCGGGAGGCGGGGGCGGGGGAGCGGGCCGTTGCGGCGGCGCCGGGGCGGCGGGCGCCGGGCCCGGGTCGTCCACCTCGACGCCGTGGGCCTGGACCAGCTCGGCCAGCCCGCCCGGGTAGCCCTGGCCCACGGCGCGGACCTTCCACTGCCCGGCGCGGCGGTACAGCTCGAGCGCGATGATCGCCCGCTCCGGGCCGAGGCCCGGCACGGTGAACAGCGCCGGCGCCGTCCCGTCCGCCGCGGTGAGCCGGACCCGGGGCGCCGGCACCGCGCCGAACGAGCCACCGTCATCGGCCAGGCTGACCGCGACGAGCACCGCGTGGACGTCCGCCGGGACGGCGTCCAGGTCGATGTCCAGGTGCTGGCGCCCGCCGCCGTCCCGCCAGCGGACACCGGGCGCCTCGGGGGCGTTGAAGAACACCAGGTCGGCGTCGGAGCGCACGCGCATGCCCTGGTCCACCAGCAGGGCGCTGAGGTCCACGGGGGCGGCGCAGGAGACGGCCGCGGCCACCCGCCGGGCGGGCAGCGGCGCGTTGGCGCCGGGCGAGAGCTCGGGCATCGCCGGTCAGGCCAGGCCGGCGATCGTCGGCAGCATGTCCTGGAACGTGCGGCCGTGGCACGGCTCGCCGATGGCGTTCATCTTCCAGGCCTGGCCGTGCCGGTAGAGCCGGGCCATCACCATCGCGGTGTGGGCGCCGCCGCCGGTCAGCTGGTACCGGGCCAGCTCGGACCCGTCGTCCTCGTTGACCAGGCGGCAGAACGCGTTCTCCACCTCGTTGAAGGTCTGCCCGTTGAACGAGCTGACGGTGAACACCAGCGAGGTGACGTGCACCGGCAGCCGCGCCAGGTCGACGATCACCGACTCGTCGTCGCCGTCGCCGTCGCCGGTCAGGTTGTCCCCGGTGTGCCGGACCGAGCCGTCGTCGCTGACCAGCTTGCCGAAGTAGACGACGTCGGCGATGCGGCCGTCGGCGAAGAGCACGCAGGAGGCGTCCAGGTCGATCTCCTGCGCCCGGGAGCCGAAGAAGCCCTTCTTGCGGACCGCGTCCCAGCCGAGGCCCATCCGGACCATGCGCAGTTCTCCGCCCGGCTTCTCCAGCGAGATCCGCTGGCCCTTCGTCATCGAGACGGTCACAGCCGTCGCCCCCTCGTGTCCTTGTGCGCCGCGCCCCTGCGAGCGCGCCGGCCGCGGCCCGGCGGCCAGGCGAGGGCGGCCGGGGGTGTGCGGCGAAATCCTCGCAGCCCGGCCGGGCGGTTGTCATCCGGATGCCGCCGATATCGCGCTGTTCGCGCATCTCGCGCCGGCTGCCATGGACATCGCCTTTCCGGCGTTTTTCACTGGTAGGTAGGGATGCGCCGGATCTGAGGGGATCGTGAGCGGCGATGACGACGGTCGGCACCTGGAACCTGGAGAACCTCTTCACGCCCGGCGGCCCCTTCGGGCCCACGACGCCGGACGCCTACGAGGCCAAGCTGGCCGGGCTCGCGGAGGTGATCACGGCGTCGGGCGCCGACGTGCTGGCCGTCCAGGAGGTCGGCGAGCCCGCCGCGCTCGCCGAGCTGGCCGGGCGGCTGGAGGGCGGGCCGTGGCGGCAGGCCACCTCGGGCTGCTTCGAGGACGGCCACCCGATCCGGGTCGGGTTCCTGTCCCGGCTGCCGTTCGAGGTCGTCGCCGACACCGCGGCGTTCCCCGGGGCGCTCGCCCCGGTGCAGCGCGCCGACGAGGGCGCGCCGATCTCCCGGATGGGGCGCGGCGTCCTCGCCGTCCGGGTGACCGAGGACGACGGCCGCGACCTGCTGCTGGCCGCCGCGCACCTGAAGAGCAAGCTGCTGTCCTACCCGCCGGGGCCGGGCGGCCGGCCCCGCTTCCAGCCCCGCGACGAGGGCGAGCGCGCCCGGGTGGCGGCCTACGCCCTCTACCGGCGCACCGCCGAGGCCGTCACCGTCCGCGCGCTCGCCGACCGCTTCCTGGCGGGGCAGGGGCGCGAGCGGCGGGTCATGGTGATGGGCGACATGAACGACGGGCCCGAGGCCGCGACCACGCAGATCCTGCTCGGCCCGCCCGGGTCCGAGCTCGGCACCCCCGGCGCCGATCGGCCCGACCACGGCGACGGGGCGCGGCTGTGGAACCTGGCGCCCCGCATCCCCGAAGGCGAGCGGTACTCGCGGATCTACCGCGGCCGCCGCGAGCTGATCGACCACATCCTGGTCTCGCACGCGCTGCTCGGCCGGGCCGGCGACGTCGGCACGCTGCGCGCGGGCCGGGACGGGCTGCCGAGCGTCACCGACGACCCGGCGGCGCGGCGGGACGCGCCGGCGTCCGACCACGCCCTGCTGCGCGTCCGCCTCGGCGCGGCTCAGCCGTAGCCGATGCCCCAGTGGTCGCCGGACGGGCGGGCCAGCGGGGTGGTGTTCGGGTCGCGCCCCGCCGGGCCGGCCGGGCCGCGCCCGAGGAAGTCGCCCTCCTGCTCGCCCGACTCGAGCAGCAGCTTGCGCTCCTGCTCGTCGAAGGGGCGGGTCGCCCCGGTCTCGGTGTCGACCTTGACCACGGTGAGCTCTCCTTCCACCGACGGGTCGCCGCCGGTCGTGACGTCGAACAGGTAGCGCAGCGAGGTCCGGCCGACGGCCTCCACCCGCAGGCGGGTCTGGACGATCTCGTGCCGCCACAGGCGGCGGCGGTAGCCGGCGGTGTAGTTCACCCTGGGCATCACCGGCAGGTGGTCCAGGCCGATGCGGTGCAGGAGCGTCTGCTCGGCCGACTCCACCCAGCGGATCACCGTGGAATGGTGGTAGTGACCGGTGACGTCGGTGTCGCAGAGCTCGATCCGCTGCAGGACGCGGACGCTGGCGGGTTCCGGGGACATGGGCTCACCTCGGGTGGGGCCGGGGACGATGGTGATCACTTCGAGTGTGCCCGCCTTGATTACGGAGAGCAAGTAATCGATCACTGTGTGTTGCCAAAAAAGAGCGCGCCGGATGGCCGCGGGCTCAAGCCGCAGGCCACGGGTGTTGTCACCGGGTAACACCCCCGATAGCGTTCGGGTATGCCCCGTCGCCCCGCCAGCACCGTCCCGGCCCGGACGCCCCGCCGTCCCCGCACGCCCGCGCGCGGCGTACGGTGATCGGACCATGACAGGGGCGGGCAGGGCGGTGACGGGGGCGCGGCGCGATCCCGGCCGCCGCCGGGCCCTGCTGGAGGCGGCCGACCGGGTCATCCAGCGCGAGGGGCCGGGCGCGTCGATGGCGGCCATCGCGGCCGAGGCGGGGATCAGCAAGCCGATCCTGTACCGTCACTTCGGCGACAAGAGCGGCCTCTACCAGGCGCTCGCCGAGCGGCACACGCGCAAGCTGCTGGAGGGCATCCGGACCGAGTTCTCCGGCGGCGACCCGATCCGCGAGCGCACCCGCTCGACGATCGACACCTACCTGGCCTCGATCTCGGCGAACCTGAACCTCTACCGGTTCCTGATGCACCGGGCGAGCGCCGAGGACGCGGCCACGCACAGCGCGATGAGCACGATGATCCGCGAGGTCAGCCTGGCGCTGGCCGAGGTGATGATCGCCGAGGGGCGGCTGGCCGATCCCGGCGGCCGCGCCCGCGCCTACGTGTGGGGGCACGCGGTCGTCGGCATGGTCCAGAACGCCGGCGACTGGTGGCTGGACCACGCGGGCGAGGTGCCGCGCGAGACGGTGGTCGACGGCCTGGCCGACCTCATCCTCGGCGGCCTGCCCGCGGCCGCCGGCTACTCCGACCGTGTTCCCGAACTGTTCCACGAATAGACGATCCCGAGGTGACCGTGCAGACCGACCTGCGGACCGACCAGCGTCCCGAACCCGCCGTCGAGACCGAGCGGCGGCCCTGGGGGGCCTTCGAGCGCTTCACGCTCAACGAGCCCTCCACGGTCAAGGTGATCCATGTGGACGCGGGCCAGCGGCTCAGCCTGCAGCGCCACCGCGACCGCGACGAGCTGTGGGTCGCGCTCGACCCGGGCGCGGTGTTCGAGGTCGCGGGCCGGCGCATCCTGCCCGAGGTGGGCGAGCGGGTGTTCATCCGGGCCGGCGACACCCACCGGCTCGGCTCGGCGGGCCCGGCGGTGCGGGTGATGGAGATCGCGTTCGGCGACTTCGACGAGGACGACATCGAGCGCCTGGAGGACTCCTACGGCCGGGCCTGACCCGTGGCCCGGCCGGTGGCCGGGCCGGTAGCCGGGGCCGTCGCGCCGGACGGGGCGGCGGACGGGGCCCCGGCCGGCGGGGCGGTGCCCGGCGGAGCGGTGCCCGGCATGCCGGGCATGTCCCACGGCACCACGCTGAGCGCGACCAGGTGCGCCCGGCGCCGGTCGGCGTCCGGGCCCTGGAGGGACACCACGCCCCAGGCGCCGGGCCGCCACTCCCACGCCAGCTCCACCGCGCCCGGCCGCAGCAGGGGCACGGTGAGCCAGCGCGCCGGGCGGTCGTGCACGGCGGGTGCGGCCGGCCCGGCGGGCTCCTGCCCGCGCGGCAGCACCCCCCGGGGGTACATCTCGACGAGCCCGTCGGCGCGCGGCGGCCCGCCGGGCCGCTCCGGCCGCAGCCTGATGACCTGCACCGGCCCGGTCTCGTAGGAGTCCAGGGTGAAGCCGCCGGCCGACCCGACGCGGAACGCGGGCCGCCCCGGCGGGAACGCCCCGGCGGCCGGGCCGGGATCCGCGGGCCCGCCGAGCAGCCGGACGGGCACGACCGCCGCCAGCACCGCGGCGGCGGCCGCCGCGGCCCCGGCGGCCCGCCGCGCCCGCACCCGCCGCCGGCCGGCCCGGACCGCGAGCCCGGGCAGCGCCGCCCGCCCGGCGGGCGGCTCGAAGCCGCGCAGCGCGCCGAGCAGCCGGGCGCCCTCCCGTTCCTGCTCGTCCCTCGGCTCGCCCATGGCGGGCTACTCCCTTCCCAGCGGGCTCGCGTCCCGGCCGCCCAGCAGCGTACGCAGCCGGGCGAGGCCGTGCGCGGTCTGGCTCTTGACGGTCCCCTCCGAGCAGCCGAGCGCCGCGGCGACCTCGGCGACCGGCAGGTCGCACAGGAACCGCAGCACGACGACGGCCCGCTGCCGCGGCGGCAGGCGCGCCAGCGCGGCGCGCAGCACGACCTGGGTCTCGACGTCGGGGCCCGGCGGGGCGGGCGTCTCGGCGGGCGCGGCGGTGAGCCGCACCTTGGCCCAGCGCAGCCGCTGCTCGTTCAGGAACGCCCGGACCAGCACCGCGCGGGCGTAGCGGTCCAGGTCGCCGGCGGCGCGGGCGCGCCGCCAGTGCACGTACAGCCGGGTCAGCGCGGCCTGGACGATGTCGTCGGCGCGGTGCGGGTCGCGGCACAGCAGGTGCGCGGTGCGGCGCAGCGCCGGCAGCGCGCCGGTCACGTACTCCACGTAATCGCGTTCGTCGCCGGCCCGCACCGCCGCCTCCTTCCCGTCCCGCCATGGGACGCGCGCCGCCGCCGTGACCGCCGGGTCCATGGCCACGACCGGTCACCGCCCCCGGGTGAGCGCGCGCACGTCCCACACCAGGACGCCGCCGTCGGCGCGGCCGGGGCCGAGCAGCGCCTCGACCGCCGCGCGCAGCTCGCGGTCCCGGCGGCGCGGCGCGAGCACGACGGCGTCGGCGCGCCAATACACCAGGTCGGCGGCCGCCTGCGCGCGTTCGCGGACGCCGACGGGCGGGACCGCGCCGGTGCGGGCGACCTGGTGCAGCAGCTCGGAGGTGGGGCGGCGGGCGGTCCCGTAGACGCCGGTCCGGTCCGGCCCCCAGGGACCGACGAAATAGCCCTCGGGCAGCGCGAAGCCGAGCCCGGCGGCGGTCTGCCAGTGCAGTGCGCCCGCGTCGGCGGGCCCCGGCGGCGGCACCGGCACCACGGTGCGGCCCGGCGCCGCGTACCGGCGCCAGGCGCCGCCGGTGAAGAACGCCGGGACCGGCGGCCGGTCGACGGCCGGAAGCGGTTTCGGCGCGATCGGCAGCAGCGCCTGCACGAGCACCAGGCAGCACAGCGCCCGCCGGGGGTGCAGGCCGCGGTCGACGCCGAGCGCGAGCAGCAGCCCGATCGCGGGCACCGCGACCAGCCCGAGCCGCGACTCCAGGACCGACTCCAGCAGCGGCAGCCGCGCCGCCGCCGCCCACGGCCCCGGCACCCCCGACGGCCGCCCGGCCACGATGATCTCGGGGCCGAGCGACAGGGCCAGCGCGGCCGCGCCCACCAGGCCGAGCGCGCGGGCGAGCCGGTCGCGGCGCAGCCGGACCAGCAGCGCCGCCACCAGGACCGCCAGCGGCCAGCCGAAGAACGCGTTCTGCTCGGTGGTGCCCGCGTCCAGCGGCCCGGGCGCGGCGGCGTGGCCGCCGAGCGACTGGCGGGCGAACGCCGGGAGCGCCACCAGATCGTTGCCCGCCGGGCCGTGCAGCAGCCCGTCGTAGCTCTGCGGGCCGCAGAACTGCCAGTACAGGGCGTAGGCGGTGAGCGGCAGCGCCACCGCGGCGCCGATCGCGAGCCCGGCGAGGACGGCCCGCGGCGGGCGCCAGGCCGCCGCGAACACCGCCAGGCCGAGCGCGGTCAGCAGCAGCGCCTCCTCGCCGAGATAGATCTGGTAGGCGGTGAGCAGGCCGAGGACGGCGCCGTCGCGCAGCACCCGCCCGTTCCGGGCGAGCATGACCAGCCGCCCGATGATGAACGGGATCACCAGCAGCACCACGAAGTTGGGGTGGGCGTTGGCATGCGAGATCATCGGCGGCGCGAAGCCGCAGAACGCGCCGCCGACCGCAGCCGCCGTCCGCGACCGCCCCAGGTGGCGGCGCATCAGCCGGTACCAGGCCGCCGCGGTGCCGGCCAGCCCGAGCGTCAGCACCAGCGCCCAGGTGATCCCCGGGCCGAACGCCCAGGTGACCGGGGCGAGCGGCACGGCCACCCCGAGCATGACGGTGTTGGCCATCAGGTTCACACCGTCCGGGTGGTTCTGCAGCGTGTTGAACAGCGGATCGTCCAGGTGCGCGACCGCGCGGGCGGTCACCGCGAAGAACCACTCCCACTGGTCCTGGTCCTGGCCGCCGTCCACCAGGTAGCGGCGGCCGGGCGCGGCCCACAGGTGCGCCAGCACGGCGACCGCCGCCAGCAGGTACCCGGCGGCGATCGCCAGGCCCGCCCGGTACCGGCGGGGCGGGCCGTGCCGCAGCCCGATCGCGGCGATCTCGGCGAGCGTGCGCAGATGGTCGCGCGGGCGCAGCCGCGTCCCCGGCCGGTGCGTCCAGCGCACCGGGACCTGCGCCACCGGCCAGCCCCGGTCGGTGAACAGCCGCAGGATCTCCGCGTCGAACCCCCAGCCGTCCACCCGGGCCTCGCCGAAGGCCGTGCGCGCCTTGTCGCCGTCGAAGAGCTTGAAGCCGCACTGGGTGTCGCCGAATCCGCGCACCGCCAGCGCCCGGATCAGCAGGCCGCCGAGCAGCGCGGCGGGGCGGCGCGCGAGCGCGCGCTGCCCGGCCCGGCGGGTGCCGATCGCCGCGGCGTGCCCGCCCGCCAGCCCGGCGCGCAGCCGGGTCAGCTCGGCGGCGGGCGTGGCGAGGTCGGCGTCGCTGAACAGCACCTGCCGGCCTCGCGAGGCCAGCACCCCGCGCCGCACCGCGTGGCCCTTGCCGCGGTTGACGGGGGAGCGCAGGACCTGGATGCGCGGGTCGCCGCCCGCCGCCGCCCGCGCGAGCGCGGCGGTGCCGTCGGTGGACCCGTCGTCCACCACGATCAGCTCCCAGCGGTCCGGTTCCCCGGCCAGCCAGGCCCGCAGCGCCGCCAGGGTGCCCGGCAGGCGGTCGCGTTCGTTGTAGGCGGGGATGACGATGCTGAGTTCGACCGGTGAGGGGTGCACGTACCGGGGACCGCGCCGGGCCGCCGTCCGGTTGTATGACGTAGGTCACACCGCCCGGCCGCCGGGCCCCGCTACGCATGGGCGTGGCCGCCCGCGCCACGGCGGACGGCCACGCTCACCGGCAGAGACGGGCAGGGATCAGGTGCTGCTCGCCAGGTCCAGGTCCTTGACCCGCGGGTCGCCCTCGTCGGCCAGGTAGTCGGCCTCCTTGGTGGCGTCCGCCCCGTCGGCCAGCCCGGCCGCCCGGCAGACCAGGGTGCCCGCGACCACCACGACCAGGTTGACGGCGAGCGCCAGCATGCCGACGTACACCGTCATCTTGGTGTCCAGCCCGAGGTCGCTCAGGTTGTAGGCCGAGCTGCCGAAGTGCTCCTTGTGCTTGGCCGGGTTCGGGTTCGGGGTCTGGTACAGCATCACCAGGCCGGCGATGAGCCCGGCCGCCCAGCCCGCCACGAGGGCCCAGCGGTGGAACCAGCGGGTCATCAGGCCGAGCCCGACCGCCGGCAGCGTCTGCAGGATGATCACCCCGCCGATCAGCTGCAGGTCGATGGAGAACTCCGGGTCCAGCAGCAGGATGCAGGCCACCGCGCCGACCTTGACCAGCAGCGAGACCAGCTTGCTGACGGTCGCCTCCTGCTTCTCGGTGGCGTCCTTGCGCAGGTACTCCTTGTAGATGTTGCGGGTGAACAGGTTCGCCGCGGCGATCGACATGATCGCCGCGGGCACCAGCGCGCCGATGCCGATCGCGGCGTAGGCGACGCCCGCGAACCAGCTCGGGAACATGTGGTCGAACAGCAGCGGCACCACCGTGTTGTTGTCCGGCTTGCCCGCCGGGCCGAGCGGCACGACGCTCGCCGCGATCGCCATGAAGCCGAGCAGCGCGATCAGGCCGAGCACCAGGCTGTAGGCCGGCAGCGCCGCCATGTTGCGCTTGATGACGTTGCGGTTCTTGCTGGCCAGCACGCCGGTGACGCTGTGCGGGTACAGGAACAGCGCCAGCGCCGACCCGAGCGCCAGCATCGCGTAGTTCAGCTGGTTGGTGCCGTTCA
Organism: Actinomadura macrotermitis; assembly: GCF_009604375.1. Taxonomy (GTDB): domain Bacteria; phylum Actinomycetota; class Actinomycetes; order Streptosporangiales; family Streptosporangiaceae; genus Spirillospora; species Spirillospora macrotermitis. The sequence goes on along the minus strand of NZ_WEGH01000005.1, from coordinate 712,118 downwards.
GCAGGATGCCGTCGGTGGGCGGCTTGGACTTGTCGAACTTGGCCTGCGCCGCGTCGAACACGTGCCCCCACCCGCCGAGCTTGCCGGGGATGTACAGCACCGCCGCGATGATCACCACGTAGATCAGCGCGTCCTTGACGAACGCGATCAGCGCCGGCGCGCGCAGCCCCGACTGGTAGGTGTAGGCCGCCAGGATCGCGAACGCGATGACGATCGGCCAGTGCCCGGTGACGCCCATCGTCTTCAGCACCGCCTCGATGCCGACCAGCTGCAGCGCGATGTAGGGCATCGTGGCGACGATGCCGGTGACCGCGACGGCGAGCGCCAGCGTGGACGAGCCGAACCGGGCCCGCACGAAGTCGGCCGGGGTGACGAAGCCGTGCACGTGCGACACCGACCAGAGGCGGATCAGCACCAGGAACACCAGCGGGTACACCACGATCGTGTACGGCACGGCGTAGAAGCCGGCCGCGCCCGCGCCGAACACCAGCGCCGGGACCGCGACGAAGGTGTAGGCGGTGTACAGGTCGCCGCCGATCAGGAACCAGGTGATCCAGCTGCCGAAGCTGCGGCCGCCGAGGCCCCACTCGTCCAGCGAGTCCATGGTGGCGGGCCGGCGCCACCGCGCGGCGACGAAGCCCATCCCGCTGACCAGCGCGAACAGCGCGCCGAAGATGACGATCTCGGTGAGGTGGTCTCCGCTCACGGCTCAGCCCTTCTTCCGGGTCGCCAGGTACACCACGACCGTGCAGGCCACCCCGAACGGGATGAAGGCGAGCTGGATCCAGTAGAAGGCGGGGAAGCCCCCCAGCCGGGGGGCGTCGTCGTTGAACAGGAAGGTCAGCAGCGGCACGATCACCGGCACGACCAGCAGCCAGTTCCAGGGGCTGCGGTCGGTGCGCCGGGACTCCGCCTGCTGCGGGTCTTGCGGGGCCATGGTCCCTCCTCGTCGGGCCGGCGCGGGCCGCCAGGGAAGGGGAACGGCCCGCGTCCAGGGTCGGGTGGCGCGAGCCTAACCCCGGCCTGATCACGGGCCTGTCTCGGACGCGGCACGATCGGCCGACCGTTCCGCCAGGGGAACCGCAGGTCAGCGCGGCTTTCAGCCGCCGGTGATCTCGTCGGCGATGTCGCGGGCCCCGTAGCCCTCGGGCGCCGGCACCTCCACGATCGGGTCGTCGCGGTCGTCGAACTCCAGCCGGAGCGCCCGCGCCATCGTCGCGTGCATCTCGTACAGGCACACCACGTAGGTGAGCTCCAGGATCTGCTCGTCCGCCAGGTGCTCCTTCAGCGCGGCGAACACCCCGTCGTGGACCCGGCCGCCGTTCAGCACCAGCGCGTCGGTGTAGGCCAGCACCGCCCGCTCCAGCGGATCGAACAGCTGCGACACCTCCCAGGAGGCGACCGCCTGGATCTTCTCCTCCGGCACGCCGAGCGCCCGGATCTGCTTGCAGTGCTGGGAGTACACGAACTGGCTGCCGCGCGCCCACCCGGCCCGGATCTGGCCGAGCTCGCGCAGCACGGGGTCGAGGGTGACGTTGCGGTAGACGTTGAACCCCTGAACGCAGTGCTTGAAGACAGCGTGGTCGAGGGCGAAGACACTCCACCAGTTCCCCGGCGAGCCCGTGGCGGTGCCGGGTCCGGCCGCCGGGTCCCGGTCCTCGCCGAACAGGCGGTCGTAGAAAAAGAGAACGAGCTTGTCCTCTCGCTCAGCGGCCTCGGCTCGGGAAACCTGGCGAAGTCTGGGCATGTCTTCACTCCCTGTGCTGGGGTTGCTCGGATGCCCCCGCCATGGTGCGGGGGTGGTCAGACGGTGCGGTCGGCGGCGGTCTTCGGCTCGTGCCGCACGTCCGACGGCTGGTCCAGCTCGCGCGTCCAGGCGGCGAACTCGACCAGGATCCCGTCGGGGTCCTTGAAGTAGAGGGAGCGGACGAAGACGCCGTCGTGCACGTCCTTGGCGACGCCGAACTCGCTGTCGTCGTGGTTGAGCAGGACGCCGACGTCCACGCCCTTGGCGATGAGCCGGTCCCGGTACTCCTCGATCCTGTCCGGCGGCACGTCGAAGGCGACGTGGTTCATCGACCCGACCGCCGAGAGCAGCTCGCCCCGGTCGGGCAGGTTCTTCGGGGCCGACACGCCGGGCACCGGCTCGGGCGCGTCGGGGAACCAGAAGAACGCCAGGGCGTTGCCGCCGCCGCAGTCGAAGAAGAAGTGCTGCCCCCAGCCCATGGGCAGCTCGATGGTCTTGATCAGCGGCATGCCGAGCACGCCCTGGTAGAAGTCCACCGTGGTCTTCATGTCCCGGCAGACCAGGGCGAGGTGGTTGACCCCGCGCAGCTCGAACTCGGTGTTGACGCGGTCCACGGCCGTCCTCCCGCATGGTGGGTAAGTGATCCCTTTCATCCCATCCTGACAGCATCGCGCGCCGGGCAGAACCCCGGCCCGGCGCGGCGCGGCCGATGAGGTCGACCGTGCGGCCCCCGACCGGGTACGCTCGCCTCATGCGAACCGGGACCCGCCAGTGGTGGTGGCGCCGCTGAGGCGGCGCCGGTTCTCGCACGTTCGACTTCCAGGCGACCGCTCCCACCCGGGCGGTCGTTCTGCTTTCCGGCCGGGTGGGGGCCCGAACACATAGGGGCCACCACGGTGGAGACCGTTGCACAACAGCCACTGACCAGCCGGTTCGTCACGGCCGGGGGGATAGGGGTGACCCGTACCGCCACCCCGGTCGACTCCGAGCGCAAGTCCGACGTGCTGAACGCCCTCGTCGCCGCGGTGGGGGAGCGGCGCGGCGGCGTGCTGAGCTCGGGCATGGAGTATCCCGGCCGCTACAGCCGGTGGCACATGGCCTACGTCGATCCCTGCCTGGAGATCGTCGCGCGCGGCCGGACGCTCACCGTGCGGGCGCTGAACGCGCGCGGCGGGGTGCTGCTGCCCGCCGTCGCCGAGGTGGTCCAGGGGACGGGGGAGGTCGTCGCCGAGGACGCGGTGAGCGTGCGGGTGCTCGTGCCGCCGACCGGGGAGTTCTTCACCGAGGAGGAGCGCAGCCGCCAGCCGACGGTCTTCACCGCGCTGCGCGCGGTCGTCGACCTGTTCCGCTGCGACGACCAGCACCTCGGCCTGTACGGCGCGTTCGGCTACGACCTGTCGCTGCAGTTCGAGCCGCTGCGGACCCGCCTGGAGCGCCCGGCCGACCAGCGCGACCTGGTGCTGCACCTGGCCGACGAGATGACCGTGGTCGACCGCAAGCGCGAGACCTCGCACCGGATGTCCTACGAGTTCGAGGTGGCGGGGGTGAGCACCGAGGGACTCTCCCGCGACACCGGGCCGACGCCCGTCGCGGCCGTCGCCGACCTGCCGCCGCAGCCGGTGCCGGGCGTGTACGCGCAGATGGTGCGCGAGGCCAAGGACAAGTTCGTCCGCGGCGACCTGTTCGAGGTGACGCCCGGCCACGCCATGTACGGGCGCTGCACCGACCCGGCGGCGTTCTTCGAGCGGCTGCGCGAGACCAACCCGGCCCCCTACGAGTTCATGTTCAACCTCGGCGAGGGCGAGTACCTGGTCGGGGCGTCGCCGGAGATGTTCGTGCGGGTGTCGGGCGACCGGGTGGAGACCTGCCCGATCGCCGGCACGATCCGGCGCGGCCGGGACGCGCTGGAGGACGCCGAGCAGATCCGCACGATCCTGACCTCGGCCAAGGACGAGTCCGAGCTCACCATGTGCACCGACGTGGACCGCAACGACAAATCGCGGGTGTGCGTGCCCGGCAGCGTCAAGGTCCTCGGCCGCCGCCAGATCGAGCTGTACTCGCGGCTGATCCACACCGTCGACCACATCGAGGGGCGGCTGCGGCCCGGCTTCGACGCGCTGGACGCCTTCCTCACCCACATGTGGGCGGTGACCGTCACCGGCGCGCCGAAGACGTGGGCGATGCAGTTCATCGAGGACCACGAGGACGCGCCGCGCCGCTGGTACGGCGGCGCGGTCGGCTGCGTCGGCTTCGACGGCTCGATGAACACCGGCCTCACCCTGCGCACCGCGCAGATCCGCGACGGCGTCGCCACCGTCCGGGCCGGCGCGACGCTGCTGTACGACTCCGACCCCGAGGAGGAGGAGCGCGAGACGCACCTGAAGGCGAGCGCGCTGCTCGGCGCCCTCGCCGCCGTCGAGGAGGGGGTCGCCGCGACGGTGCCCGCACCCGCGCCCGCCCGCGAGGGCGAGGGCGTGAAGGTGCTGCTGGTCGACCACGAGGACTCCTTCGTCAACACCCTCGCCGACTACTTCCGCCAGCACGGCGCGGACGTGGTGACGCTGCGGCACGGGTTCCCCGCCCGGCTGCTGGACGAGCACGACCCCGACCTGGTGGTGCTGTCGCCCGGCCCGGGCCGTCCCGAGGACTTCGCCACCGGCGCGCTGCTGGACTCCCTGGACGAGCGCGGCCTGCCGGCGTTCGGCGTCTGCCTCGGCCTGCAGGCGATGGTCGAGCACGCCGGCGGGGAGCTGGCGCTGCTGCCCGAGCCCGCGCACGGCAAGCCCGGCCAGGTGAGGGTGACCGGCGGCGAACTGTTCGCCGGGCTGCCCGGGGAGTTCACCGCGGCCCGCTACCACTCGCTGCACGCCACCCCCGAGCGGGTGAAGGGCTTCGAGGTGACCGCGCTGACCGGCGAGGTCGTCATGGCGGTCGAGGACCCGGCGCGGCGCCGCTGGGCGGTGCAGTTCCACCCCGAGTCGATCCTCACCGCGGCCGGGCGCTCGGGGCACGCCATCGTCGGCAACGTGCTGCGGCTCGCGCGCCGCGGCTGAACGACCCGCCGCGATATCTGACAGAGGATGTCAGGTATCGCGGCGAGCATGGGGGCATGGACGAAGCACTCACAGGAAAGACCGCCCTGGTCGCCGGCGGCACCCGGGGCGCGGGCCGCGGCATCGCGGTGGCGCTCGGCGAGCGGGGCGCCACCGTGTACGTCACCGGCCGCAGCACCCGGGCGGGCCGCTCGGAGCTGGACCGGCCCGAGACCATCGAGGAGACCGCCGAACTGGTCACCGCCGCCGGCGGCAGGGGCGTCCCGGTCCGCACCGACCACCTGGAACCGGACCAGGTCGCCGCGCTGGTCGCGCGGATCGACGCCGAGCAGGGGCGGCTGGACGTCCTGGTCAACGACATCTGGGGCGCCGAGCCGTTCGTCGCCTTCGACGTGCCCTTCTGGGAGCGGCCCCTGGACCAGGGGCTGCGGATGCTGCGGCTGGCCGTGGAGACCCACCTGATCACCAGCCATCTCGCACTGCCCCTGCTGGTCCGCAACCCCGGCGGCCTGGTCGTGGAGGTCACCGACGGCACCGCCGAGACCAACGCCGAGTACCGCAAGGAGCCCGGCCTGTTCTACGACCTGGCCAAGTGGTCGGTGCTCCGGCTCGGCCTCTCCCAGGCCGCCGAGATCGCCCCGCACGGCTGCACCGCCCTGTCGGTCAGCCCGGGATGGCTGCGGTCGGAGGAGATGCTGGACACCTTCGGCGTGACCGAGGAGACCTGGCGCGACGCGCTGGCGAAGGAGCCGCACTTCGCCATCTCCGAGTCGCCGACGTTCGTCGGCCGGGCCGTCGCGGCCCTCGCCGCCGACCCGGGCCGGCACCGCTGGAACGGCACCTCGCAGTCCAGCGGCGGCCTCGCCCGGGTGTACGGGTTCACCGACACCGACGGCAGCCGCCCGGACTCCTGGCGCTACATCGAGGAGGTGGTGGTCCCCGGCAGGCCCGCCGACACCACCGGCTACCGGTAGAGCGCGGCGAGGCGGGCCGCCGCCTCGGCGACCCGGGCGCGCAGCTCCGGCGGCTCCAGCACCTCCACCTCGGGGCCGAGCCGCAGCAGCTCGCCGAAGGCGACCTCGGGGGACTCGACCGGCAGCGTGGTGACCACCCACCCGTCCGGACCGGGTTCCCCGGCCGCCTCGGCGGCCCGCCGCGCCGCGTACGGCTCCACCGCGTGCCGCAGCGCGCGCATCCCGGCCGGGCTCAGCCGGACGACGGCGCGCCCGCGCAGCATCGACCGCAGGAACGCCTCCGCCTGCTCGCGCCAGTGGCCCGGCAGGTCGAAGCCCTCGTCCCGGTCGAAGGCCTCGCCGGTGGGCCGCACCGCGGCGACCCGGTCCACCCGGTAGGTGCGGTGGGCGTCCCCGACGCGGGCGACCAGATACCAGACGCCGTTCTTCAGCACGAGCCCGTACGGCTGCACGGTGCGGACGACCTCGCCGTCCCCGCTCTTGCGGTAGCGCAGCTCCACGGTCTCGTCGCGCCAGACCGCCGCGGCCAGCTCGCGCAGCCGCGGCGGCGGCCCGGCCTCCCCGAACCAGCCCGGCGCGTCCAGGTGGAAGCGCCGCCCGGTGCGGGCGGGGGCGTCGCGCAGCGAGGCCGGGAGCGCGGCGAGGACCTTCAGCTCGGCGGCGGCGGCCGCGTCGGCCAGGCCCATGTCCCCGGCGGGGCCGGGCAGGCCGGCCAGGAACAGCGCCTCGGCCTCCTCGCGGCTGAGGCCCGTCAGCCGGGTCCGGTAGCCGTCGACGAGGCGGTACCCGCCGTGACGGCCCTGCTCGGCGTAGACCGGGACGCCCGCCGCCGACAGCGCCTCCACGTCCCGGTAGACGGTCCGTTCGGAAACCTCGAGCTCACGCGCCAGTTCGGCGGCCGTCATCGACGCCCGTGACTGCAGCAACAGGACGAGGGAGATGAGCCGGGACGCACGCATCCCCCTATTCTGACATTCTCGTGTGAGATAACGGCCTTTTCTCTGTCAGCGGGGCCGTTCCGGTTGTTAGCGTCCTCAGCGTGCTGACTGAGAACACCTCCCTGAACGCCTTCATCGACGCCCTGCCCAAGGTCGAGCTGCACGTCCACCTGGTCGGCTCCGCCTCGGTGCCGACCGTGCTGGAGCTCGCCCGCCGCCACCCCGGCGGGCCCGTCCCGACCGGCGAGCGCGAGCTGCGCGACTTCTACGTCTTCCGCGACTTCCCGCACTTCGCCGAGGTGTACGAGGCGGTGTCGTCGCTGGTGCGCACCCCCGAGGACGTGGCGACGCTCGTCCTCGGCGTCGCCCGCGACCTCGCCGCGCAGAACGTGCGCTACGTCGACCTCACCGTCACCCCCTACACCCACCAGCGGGCCGGCATGCCGATGCCCGAGATCACCGAGGCGCTCGACCTGGCCGTCCGCCGGGCCCGCGAGCTGCACGGCATCCGCGTCGCCTACATCTTCGACATCCCCGGCGAGTTCGGCGCCGAGGGCGCCCGCGGCACCCTGCGCCACGCCCTGGACCACCCGCCCGAGGCGCTGATCGGGTTCGGCATCGGCGGCATCGAGCAGATGCGCGCCCCGCACCGGGACGCGTTCCGCGACGCCTTCCGCGCCGCCCGCGCCGCCGGGCTGCGCAGCCTGCCGCACGCCGGCGAGATGACCGGCCCCGAGACGATCTGGGAGGCCCTGGACGGCCTCGGCGCCGAGCGGATCGGGCACGGCACCAACTGCCTGGCCGACCCGCGCCTGGTCGCGCACCTGCGCGAGACGCGGATCCCCCTGGAGGTGTGCCCGACCTCCAACGTGTGCACCGGGCAGGTCGCCTCCCTGGGCGACCACCCGCTGCCGCGGATGCTGGAGGAGGGCCTGTTCGTCACGCTGAACAGCGACGACCCGCCCATGTTCGGCACCACGCTGACCGGCGAGTACCGGGCCGTCGCGCGGACGTTCGGGATCGGCCCGCAGGGACTGGCCGACCTGGCCCGCAACGGCGTGGCGGCCTCGTCGCTGGACGAGGCCGGCCGCGCCGAGGTCCTCGCGGAGATCGACGCGCTGGTCAGCCCCACGCCAGAAGGCGCCACGGGCTCTCCGGATCCTCGATGAGGATCCGGTGCCCGAGGAGCGACTCCTCGTACATCTCGCCGAACTCCCCGCGGTCGAACTTCAGCATCCTGCCGAGGATGTACCCGGTCGAGAACGACGTCCAGGAGTCGTAGGCCTGGCCGGCCAGGTGCGCCGCCCGCAGGACGACCTCCTCCGCGGCCTCGGCGTCGCAGAAGCGGGCGTTCAGCCCCCAGCGGGCGAGGTTGACGGCCCGGCCGTAGTCGTAGCCGTGGACGCTGTCGACCCGCCCGTCGGGGGCCAGCAGCCCGTCGGCGCGGAACCGGGCCTCGTAGCGCTGCACCACGTCGGCGATGGCGAACAGGTCCCCGATGACCGCGTCCTCGAAGTCGTACTCGCGGGCCCAGGCGACGATCGCCTCCCGCCAGTCGCGCTCGCGCATGCCGCGCCGGCGCTGCAGCAGGACGGCGTGCACGCGCGGGTCGCTGTTCTCGGCCTTCAGCAGCTCGTCGGCCTGCTCGCGCCAGCCGGCCGCGCCGGTGATCCCCCAGTCGCGCTCCAGCAGGTGGCGGTCGGCCTCGGGGGAGCGGTCGCCGAGCATGGTGTTCCACGCCACGCCGTTGCCGACGGCCAGGTGCGCGCCGACCGCGAGGGCGCCGGCGAGCCGGCCCCAGACCGGCGCGTCGATGTCGGTGACCAGCACGTCGTAGATCCGGTCGGGCCGGCGCTCGGCGCCCGCGAGCAGCGCGGCGACGCGGTGGTGCCCGTCGCCGGGCGGCAGGAGGGCGAGCAGCGCGCGCAGCGGCTCCAGCGCGCCGCGCGGCCCGGCGTCCTTCACGATCAGCTTGGCGGCGTGCACCGCCGCCCGGTCCGCCCGCGCCCGGTCGCCGAGCGCCAGGTGGCCGGTCGTGGCGGCCCAGGCGCGGCGCGCGGCCTCGGCGGTGCGGCCCGCGGCCGCCAGCACGTGCGCGGCCTGCGCGTCCACGGCCGCGCGGGGCCCGGCGGCGGCGTCCGCGGGCAGCCGGGCGAGCGCCTGGTCGGCGGTGGCGAGGTTGCGCAGGGCCTGCGCGGAGTTCCCCGAATCCGCCAGGACCCGGGCGAGGCGGGCGCGCACCACGATCGCCGTCGGCCAGTCGCCGCCCTCCTGCAGGGCGCGCGCGAGGCCGGAGTAGACCGCCGCCGCCTCGTCCGATCGGCCTTGGCGCTCGTATCTGCGCGCCTGCTCCAGGTCAGCCTGCATCGTCATGACGCCCTCCGTTCGGGCGCTACCGTACCGGTCCCGATGATCTTCGCGCTCAGGTACCCGGGATCGCGGTGACCTCGACCCGCACATCGTGGAACACCGGCCCGCCGCCGAGGTCGGTGTCGCGCTCGTCGACCACCGCGTTGACGCCCGCGCCGCCGGCGAACTTGGCCCAGTGCCCCTTGGTGGTCGCGGCCACGCCCGGCCGGACGTCCTCGGTGACCTGCAGCACCGCCTCGAACGCGCCCCGGTCGTTGCCGATCCGCACCCGCTGCCCGTCGGCCAGGCCGCGCGCCGCCGCGTCGCCCGGGTGCATCCGCAGCGCCGGGCCGCCCGACCGGCGCCGCAGCTCGTCGTTGCTGCCGAACACGGTGTTGAGGAAGTGGTGGGACGCCGCCGAGATCAGCGCGAGCGGGTAGGCGCGGGCCCGCTCGGGATCGGCGACCTCGGCGGGCGGGGTGTACCCGGCCAGCGGGTCGTGCCCGTCGCGGGCGGCGCGCTCGGACCGGAACTCCAGCCGGCCCGACGGCGTCGGGAAGCCGTCCGCGTACGGCAGGAACGGGTCGGGCACCGCCAGCCGGACGAACCCCTCCTTGCGCAGCCGCTCCAGGGTGATCCCCTCCAGCCACGGGTGGCCCGAGGAGAGCGCCTGCCCGGCGAGCTCCTCGTCGGAGTCCTGCAGGCTCGGCTCGGTGAGGCCCATCCGCCGGGCGAGCCGCCGGAACGTCTCGGTCGTCGGCAGGCACTCGCCGGGCGGAGCGACCGCCGGCTCGTTCCACGCCAGGTACAAATGCCCGTAGCCGTCGTTGAGGTCGGCGTGCTCGTGCTGCATCGTCGCGGGCAGCACGATGTCGGCGTAGTCGGTGGTGTCGGTCGGGAACTGCTCCAGCACGACGGTGAACAGGTCCTCGCGGGCCAGACCGGCGCGGATCTTGTTCTGGTGCGGGGTGCTGGTGACCGGGTTGGCGGCGATGACGAACAGCGCCTGCACCGGCGGGTCGGCCTCCAGCAGGCCCTCGCCGAGCCGGCTCATCGACAGCGTGCGCACCGGGCCGGGGCGCAGGTCGTCGCAGGCCAGCGCGGCCCGGTCGAGCTTCATGTGCGCGGAGGTCGAGTACGTCAGGCCGCCGCCGCGCCGCCCCCAGTCGCCCGTCACGCCGGGGACACAGGCGAGCAGGCGGAGCGCCGCGCCGCCGCCCGCGTGCCGCTGCAACCCCTGCGTGGCGCGGATCGCGGTCGGCCGGGTGCGCGCGATCCGCTCGCCGAGCGCCACGATCCGCTCCGCCGGGACCCCGGTGATCTCGGCGGCCTTCTCCGGCGGGAACCCCTCGATCCGCTCCTTCAGCTCCGCCCAGCCGAGCGTGTGCCGCGCCAGGTACTCCTCGTCCTGCGCGCCGAGCCCGACGACCACGTTCAGCAGGCCGAGCGCGAGCGCCGCATCGGTGCCCGGCAGCGGCGCCAGGTGCTCGTCGGCCTGCTTGGCGGTGCGGGTGGCGACCGGGTCGATCGCGACCAGGTGCGCCCCGGCGCGCCGCGCGGCCTGCACGAACTTCCACACGTGGTGGCCGCTGGTCAGCGGGTTGGTGCCCCACAGCAGGATCAGCCGGCTGTGCGCCAGGTCCTCGGGGTCCATCCCGCCGGCCGAGCCGACCGTGTACGTCAGCCCGGCGCCGCCCGCGGCCGAGCAGATGTTGGCGTCGTGCTCTGAGGCGCCGAGCACGTTGAAGAACCGCCGCCCCGCCTGCCCCTCCAGGCCCTGCAGGTAGCCGAGCGTGCCGGTGCCCCAGTACGGCCAGATCGCCTCGCCGCCGTGCTCGGCCACGACCCGTCCCAGCCTGGTGGCGATCTCGTCCAGGGCCTCGTCCCAGGAGATCCGCTCGAACCGGCCCTCGCCCTTGCGGCCGACGCGCCGCATCGGGTGCAGGATCCGGTCCGGCTGCGCGGCGTGCTCCAGCCACCGGTTCACCTTGGTGCAGAGCGCGCCGCGCGTGTAGGGGTGGTCGGGGTTGCCGCGCAGCCCGACGGCCGCGCCGTCCTTGACCGTCACCACCCAGGAGCACCCGTCCGGGCAGTCCAGCGGGCACGCGCCCAGCACCTTCAGCTCGGTCCGCTGAGCCACGGCCACCTCCCGGAAAGGGCACAGAACAGGACGCGTCCCATCTTGCCAGCAGCGTCTCCCTGAGACGGACATTACGCAAGGAGCAGTCCGGCGCGTCACCCTCCGGGACTACAGTGTCGGAGGCTTGTGAGGCATGGACGAGGGGAGTCCCGATGGCGGACGGCAACGTGAACGAGATCGAGTTCCGCGACGACGTGACGGTGGAGTTGATCAAGTCGGCCGCCTCCGACGCCGACGTGCTGTGGGCCGCCCGGGTCTCCACCAAGGGCGAGAGCTCGCTGGCCGAGATCGAGGCCGACCCCGAGCGGTCCAAGGGCCTCATCAACTTCCTGATGCGCGACCGGCACGGCACCCCCTTCGAGCACTCCTCGATGACCTTCTACGTGCAGGCGCCGATCTTCGTCTTCCGCGAGTTCATGCGGCACCGCACGTTCTCCTACAACGAGGAGAGCGGCCGTTACCGCCGCCTGGAGCCGGTCTTCTACGTGCCCTCGCCCGAGCGCAAGCTCGTGCAGGAGGGCCGCCCCGGCAAGTACGTCTTCGTCGACGGCACCCCCGAGCAGTACAAGCTGGTCACCGAGGCCACCAAGGAGAGCTGCCGGCAGGCCTACCGCGCCTACACCGAGATGCTCGACGCCGGCGTCGCCCGCGAGGTCGCCCGCACCGTCCTGCCGGTCGGCCTGTACTCCTCGATGTACGCCACCTGCAACGCGCGCGCCCTGATGAACTTCCTGTCGCTGCGCGTCAAGCGCGAGGACTCGGCCTTCCCCTCGTTCCCGCAGCGCGAGATCGAGATGGTCGCCGAGCGGATGGAGGAGCAGTGGGCGGCGCTGATGCCGCTGACCCACGCCGCCTTCGAGGCCAACGGCCGCGTCTGCCCCTGACCCGGCCGCGCCAGGTGTGTCCCGCGTCATAAGGCCCGGGGCTGGGCAGGGGGCACCTTGTGGCGGGAGGGTGCGGGGATGGCAGACATCACTGTTCCCGTGGGGGCGCGGCAGCGGCCCGCCTACCTCGCCGTCCCCGAGGGGGAGGGGCCCTGGCCCGCCGTGGTCATCGTGTTCGAGGCGCTCGGCGGGGTCGCCGATATGCGCGACCAGGCCGACCGCTTCGCCGCGCAGGGGTATCTGGCGGTCCTGCCCGACCTCTATGACGGCGCGCCGTGGTATCGCTGCATCCGCAAGACGATGCTGGAGATGCTGCGGCGGCGCGGCCCGTCCTACGACTACATCGAGGCGGCCCGTGTCTGGCTCGCCGGGCGCGAGGACTGCACCGGCAAGGTCGGCGTCGTCGGGTTCTGCATGGGCGGCGGCTTCGCGCTCGTCGCCGCCGCCCGGTACGACTTCCAGGCCGCCGCGGCCAACTACGGCATCCTGCCGCGGCACGCGGAGAAGGTGCTGGAGGGCGCCTGCCCGATCGTGGCGAGCTACGGCGGCAAGGACAACAGCCTGCGCGGCGCCGCGGGCAAGCTGGAGCGGGCCCTGACGATCGCCGGCGTCACGCACGACGTGAAGGAGTACCCCGGGGCCGGGCACAGCTTCCTCACCGGGACGACGGCGCCCGCGCCGCTCATGCCGGTCGCCAAGGTCGTGCTCGGTCTCGGCGAGGGGCGCGAGTTCGCGCCGGAGGCGTGGGAGCGGATCTTCGGCTTCCTGGACGGGCACCTGGGCGCGGGTAATGAATCTACAATGTAAAGGCGGCCGCCCGTTACCTCCCACGTCATCGCCGCGGTGACCCCGCTGCCGCTAGCGTCGGCGAGGTGACGACGATGACGACCTCCCTCAGTGACGTCCGGCCGGTCGGCGAGCAGCTGCGCGCGTGGCGGCAGCGCCGCCGGCTGAGCCAGCTGGAACTCGCCTCCGACGCCGACGTCTCCACCCGGCACCTCAGCTTCGTGGAGACCGGCCGGTCCGCGCCGAGCCGTGAGATGGTGCTGCGGCTGGCCGAGCACCTGGAGGTGCCGCTGCGCGACCGGAACCTGCTGCTGGTGTCGGCCGGGTACGCGCCGGTGTACGCCGAGACCGGCATGGAGGAGCCGCGGATGGACGCGGTGCGGGCGGCGCTGCGGCGGATCCTGGACGCCCACGACCCCTATCCGGCGGTGGTGGTCGACCGGTTCTGGAACCTGGTCGACGCCAACGCGGCGGCGGGGCTGTTCATGGAGGGCGCGCCGCCCGAGCTGCTGGAGCCGCCGCTCAACGTGCTGCGGCTCAGCATGCACCCGGACGGGATGGCGCGCAGCATCCTGAACCTGGGGGAGTGGCGCGCGCACATGATCGACCGGGTGCGGCGGCACGTGGCGCTGACCGCCGACGCCTCGCTCACCGCCCTGTACCGGGAGCTGCGGGACTATCCGGGCGCCGGGCCGGTCGGCGAGGCGTTCGCGCCGCCGACGGGGAACGACGTGCTGGTGCCGCTGCGGGTGCGGCGGGACGGCGTGGACCTGTCGTTCTTCACCACGGTCGCCACGTTCGGCACGCCGGTGGACATCACGCTCGCCGAGCTCGCGATCGAGTCGTTCTACCCGGCCGACGAGCGGACCAGGGACTTCCTGCGCGAGCGGGCCCGCCGGTAGGCCGGCCCGCCCGCGCGGGAGGGACTAGCGCCGAGCGAGCTTGAGCTCGGTGTAGGGCTTGGCGGTCAGGTAGCTGACCATCGTCGCCTTGTTGGCGCCGGCCGCGGACGGCAGCCCGGCGCGGAAGTTGACGATGGGGTCGAGCAGACCGCAGCCCGACGCGCCGGGCACCGCGAAGCCGTTGTCGGTGGACACGGCCTTCAGCAGCGGCGGCGTGGTCGGGATGTACTCCAGCTTGCCCGGGTCGATCGCCAGGTTCAGGTTGATCGGCTGCGTCTTGCTGCCGATGTAGCACTTGTCGCCGAGCAGCGGGTTGCCGACCTTGACCCGCATGCCGAGCCCCACGCGCATGTTGGGCAGGTCCGTCTCGACCTTGTCGAGCTCGACCCCGGCGTCCAGCCGGAGCAGCGGGAACACGTCGTCGGTGCCGGGGATGCCGAGCACGCCGCCGGGGACCCGCAGCTGGGGCGCCCGCACCGCGACGGTCTTGACGACCTCGGCGCCGGTCACCGGGTCGGCGTAGAGGAGCTGGGTGATCGTCATGGGCTTGTCGAGCGGCTGCACGATCTTGCCCATGGTGATCTCGTCGCCGGTGGTGATGAGCAGGTTGCACCAGGCGGTGGCCGGGTCGATGCCGACGGGCAGCACCTGCGGGCAGTCGCGGAAGTCGACCGGCGGCAGTTCGTCGGCCACCGACTTCGGCGACACGGTGCGGGCACCGGTCTTGGCGGCCAGCGTGCTGATGCGGTTCTTCTGCTTCGGCTTGGGGGCGGCCGAAGCCGTCTGGGCCGTGAGGCCGAGCCCGAGGGGCACGGTGAGGGCCAGCGCGGCCAGACGTCGAGCACTTACGGTCATGCGCACTCTCCTGAGCGGTGACACAGATCGGTACAGGCGGTGCGCGGGGGGATGGTGCACCGGTCCCCCGCCCGCTCGGGGGCCGGGGACACCGCCTGGGTGATCTTTGAAGGTGAACCGTACTCACATCCGTATGATTTGCGCCACTGTTGACAAGGGATTTCTTACAGTCCGACGCTCAAGTGACAAGGGGCCCCGGCCTGACCGCGCATCAGGCCGGGGCCGTTCGGGGGGCCGGGCGCTACCCGGCGGCGGGGCAGCCCCGGCGGGCGGGCACCGGGACCCGCCCGGTTCCGGAGCCGGTTTCGGACACGCTCTCAGGCCCGGTTCCGGGGGCGGCGGGCACGGGGACGCCCTCGGTCTCCAGCAGGTCGTGGTGAAGGCGGTCCAGGGGGACGCCGAGGCGCTGCAGCACGCTCACCGCCCGCCTGGTCATCCCGGCCGGGCCCGACACGTAGACGTCGCGGTCCTCCAGGTCGTGGAGGCGGTCCAGCACCTCCGGCAGCGTGCCGCGCATGCCGTCGAAGCCGGGATCGTCCGACACCACCGGCGTCACCCGCAGCCACGGGCAGGTGGACTCCAGCAGCCGCAGGCCCGGCAGGTCGTACAGGTCGCGCTCGGTGCGCGCCCCGACCAGCAGGTGGACGTCGCGGCGCCGGCCGGACCCGATCGCCTGCTCGGCGACGGCCTTCAGCGGGGCCAGCCCGGTGCCGCCGGCGACCAGCAGCAGGTCGCGGCCGGAGTCGGCGTCCAGGGTCATCGCGCCCAGCGCCGGGCCGAGCAGCAGCGAGTCGCCGGCCGCGGTGTGCCGCACCAGCGCGCCGCTCACCCAGCCGCCCGGCACCGCCCGCACCTGCAGCCGCAGCAGCCCGTCGGCGCGCGGCGCGTTGGCGACCGAGTAGGGGCGCCACACCCGCGGCCAGCGGGCGGTCTGGACGGTGACGTACTGCCCGGCGGCGAACGGCAGCGGCCGGCCGGGCCGCAGCGTGAGCACCGCCAGGTCGGGGCCGCGCCGGTCGTGGTCGACGACCTCGGCGACCCACCAGGGCGGGTTCTGCTCGGCGTCCCGCTCGGCCGCCTCCATCATCGTGGCGGCGGCGCGGGCGTAGGCGGCGGCCCAGGCCGCCTCGGCCTCGGGCGACCAGCCGTCGCCGGCGAACCGGCGCAGCGTCGCCAGGAGGGCGGAGCCGACCGCCGGGTAGTGCTCGCGCCGCACCCCGAACTTGCGGTGGTCGCGGCCGAGCCGGGCCAGATAGGAGTCCAGCGTCATGGGATTGTCCAGGCTGAACACGATCGTGGTGAGGGCCTGGAAGAGCCGGTCGCGCTGCATGTCCATCGCGGGCGGGAACAACGCGCGCAGGCGGGGGTTCTCCGCGAACAGCCGGCCGTAGAAATACGCGGCCGCCTTGTCCCCGGACAGTTCCAGTCGGGAGAAAGTCTCTTTGATGATTCGGGGTTCCAAGGACATTTGTCGCACACGCCCCCAATGTTCCGATGGCCGGATCCGGGGTTCCCCGGCGCCTTCGGGCGCCCCCGGCTGCCCGGCTCACTGAGATTCTCGCACCGAAAGTCCCTGGTACTCAACCGATTCGCGGCAAGCGGCGCCGATCATTGCTAAGAGTGACGAACCTATGATTCTCCGTAATCATGTTATTCGTGTTTGGAGGAAGGATACTGATCGGTATGGGAATTGCCGGTCCGAAAGATGATCGCCCGGGCCGATTCGGATGACATGGAAAGCCTTAGGGCGGCGCGTGTTCCGGCATTGTCGCGGCGGTGGAAGAAGGCGTTCCGACGCGGGGGACGATTCTCATCCCGCGGTGGGGGTTTCCGAATTCGCGGTCACGCGGGATCATGGAGGGAGCATCGGGGGAGGGGGTGCGGACGGGACCGCGGGGGCATTCCGGGCCCGGGCACGTGACACGCCGGCGCCCACGCCGGGCCGCGCGGACGGGGGTCCGCGGCGGCCCGGATGGGGTGGCGGAGGCCCCTGATGCGGCCGATGCGCCATGATGACCTGGCGAAGGTGACGGACCAGTGCGCGGCGGTCGGTGAACCGCGGCCGAGTCTCACCAGAGGGGAAGACACGCATGCCAGAGGCGAGCCAGGGGGCTCCCGGCCCCCATACCCCGGCCGGCGGCGCGCCGCCGCTCATCGGCGTGACCACCTATCTCGAACCGGCCCGCTGGGGCACCTGGGTGCGCGAGGCGGCCCTGCTGCCGGCCCCGTACCTGCGCGCGGTCGAGCGCTCGGGCGGCATACCGGTGCTGCTGCCGCCGACCGCGGGCCTGCGCGGCCTGCAGGCGGTGGCCTCCCGGCTGGACGGCATCGTGCTCGCCGGCGGCGCGGACGTGGACCCGCAGCTGTACGGCGCGGCCCGGCACACCGAGACCGGCCCGCCCCAGCCGCAGCGCGACCGCTACGAGCTGGCGCTCGTGCGCGCCGTGCTCGACGCGGGCCTGCCGTTCCTGGCGGTCTGCCGGGGCATGCAGGTGCTCAACGTGGCCTGCGGCGGCACCCTCGTCCAGCACCTGCCCGAGGCGGTGGGGCACGAGGGGCACCGCCCCGCGATCGGCATGATCGGCACGCACCGGGTCCAGATCAGCGCGAACAGCACGGTCGGGAAGATCCTCGGCGACGCCGCGGACGTGCCCACCTACCACCACCAGGCCGTCGCCCGGCTCGGCAAGGGGCTGGCCCCGGTCGCCTGGGCCGAGGACCAGGTGGTCGAGGCGGTCGAGCTGCAGGGCCATCCGTTCGGGATCGGCGTGCAGTGGCACCCCGAGGAGGGCGAGGACCGGCGGCTGTTCGAGGCGCTGGTGGCCAAGGCGGCGGGCCGCTGACGGCCCCGCCGGCCCGGCCCGTGTCGGCCCGGCCCGTGTCGGCCCGGCCCGTGTCGGCCCGGCCCGTGTCGGCCCGGCCCGTGTCGGCCCGGCCCGTGTTGGCGCGGGTCACACCGGCCGGGGGGATTGACCGCGCCGGCCCGGGGAACCGCTCATGCGGGACATTCCGACCAGTCGATCCGCAGGAGGCCGCCGCATGACCCTGCACCCGCAGACCGAGCGCTTCCTGGACCAGCTGCGCTTCCTGACGGCGGTGGAGGGCCCGCGCCCGTCCGTCGCCGAGATGCGCGCGCAGCTCTCCCTGGAGTACCCGGTGCCGCGCCGCGAGCTGCCGCGGGTGGCGGACCTGACCGTGGACGGCCCCGGCGGGCCCGTCCCGGTGCGGCTCTACCGGCCCGAGCCGCCGGCGGCGGGCCCGCTTCCGCTGCTGGTCTACCTGCACGGCGGCGGCTGGGTGCTCGGCGGGGTCGAGAGCGTCGACGTGGCCTGCCGCGACCTGGCCGCCGCCGCGGGCTGCACGGTGCTGAGCGTGGACTACCGGCTGGCGCCCGAGCACCCCTTCCCCGCGGCCGTCGAGGACGCCTGGGCGGTCACCGCGGACGTCGCGCGCGACCCCGGCCGCTACGGCGCCCGGCCCGGCGCGCTGGCGGTGGCGGGCGACAGCGCGGGCGGCAACCTGGCCGCCGTCGTCGCCCTGCTGGCCCGCGACGCGGGCGTCGCGCTGGCGCACCAGCTGCTGGTCTACCCGATCACCGACACCGCCCGCGACACCGAGAGCTGGGCCCGCTACGGCGACGGGTACGGCCTGGACGCCGACGCGATGGCCCGCTTCACCGGCATGTACGTCGGCGACGCCGACCCGGCCGACCCGCTGATCGCGCCGCTGCGCGCGGCCGACCTGTCCGGGCTCGCGCCCGCCACGGTGATCACCGCCGAGTACGACATCCTGCGCGACGAGGGCGAGGCCTACGCCCGGCGGCTGCACGACGCCGGCGTCCCGGTCGAGCAGCGCCGCTACCCCGGGGTGGTGCACTCCTTCTTCCTGCTCCCGGAGATCTTCGACACCGGCGCCGAGGCGCGGCGCTACGCGGTGCGGCGGCTGCGCGCGGCCCTGCACGGCGCGGCCGCCGAGGAGGGCACCGCGGCCTGACCCCTCACCCGAACCGCTTGCGCAGCGACTCCAGGCCCGCCCCGTAGATCCCGCGCGCGAAGGTCGCGCGCATCGCCTCCTCGTCGCCGGCGTCGGCCGAGAAGCCGCCGGACCACTCCACGAACGCCTGGCCGGTGTCGGTGACGGGGGAGACCCGCAGCCGCCCGTACCCGCCGCGGACCGGCAGCGGGCACTCCAGGATCACGTAGGAGTAGCTGAGCGCGTCGTCGTCCAGGTCGGTCAGCCGCTCGCGGAACACCGAGTCGCCGGGGCCGATCAGCCGCCGCACGCAGCCGACCCGGTCGGCCGGCCCGCCGTCCTCGATCATGCCGGTCTGCACGCCCGGCATCCATTCGGCCAGGTTGCCGAAGTCGCGGAGATAGGACCAGACCTCCCCGGCGGTGGCGTTCAGCACGGTGCTGGCGTAGGACCTCGGCATGGCGGCGCTCCTCGGCGTCGAGGGGTGGGACGGCGCCTCCATGCTGCGCCGCCGGACGCGCCCGGGCAACAGCCGCCGATCATGGAATCAGTACGACTTCGGCAGCCCGAGCTCGTGCTGGGCGATGTGCGCGAGCACCAGCTCCTCGGCCACCGGGATGTTCTTGGCGATCCGCGCGTCGCGGAACATCCGCGCCACCGGGTACTCCAGCGAGTACGCCATGCCGCCGTGCGCCTGGAACGCCCGGTCGGCCGCCTGCCAGGCGGCGTCGGCGGCGGTGAGCTTGGCGATGTTGGCCTCCGACCCGCACGGCCGGCCCCGGTCCCACAGCCAGGCCGCCTTGTAGGTCATCAGCCGGGCCAGCTCCACCTGCGCCTTGACCTTGGCGAGCGGGAACGCGACGGCCTGGTTGGCGCCGATCGGCCGCCCGAACGGCGCCCGCTCGCGGGCGTAGTCGCAGGCGACCCGCAGGACCAGCTCGCCGAACCCGACGCCGCTCGCCGCCGCCAGGATCCGCTCGGGGTTCAGGATGTCCCACAGCACCGCGAAGCCCTGGCCGACCTCGCCGAGGACGCGGCCGGCGGGCACCCGGACCTCGTCCAGGAACACCATGCTGGAGGCGACGGTGTTGGTGCCGAGCTTGGGGATCGGCCGGTAGGTGAGGGTGCCCTGCGCGACGGCGTCCTTGACGTCCACCAGCAGCACGGTGAAGCCGCTGGTGCGCGGGCGGGCCTCGGCGGCCGGGGTCGTCCTGGCGACCAGCACCAGGAAGTCGGCGCGCTCGACCCCGGAGATCCAGATCTTCTGGCCGCTCACCACGAAGTGGTCCCCGTCGCGGCGCGCCAGGGTGGAGATGTTCATGGCGTTGCTGCCGGCGTCGGGCTCGGTGATGGCGAAGCACGTCTCGATCTCGCCGGCGACGATCCGCGGCAGGAACTCGCGCTTCTGCTCCCCGGTGCCGTGCCGGGCGATGGTGAGGCCGCCGAACGCGGGCGTCAGCAGGTACATGAAGGACGCGGCGCCGCCCGCGCCGCCGGCGGCGAGCGTCTCCAGCGCCACCGCCAGCTCCAGCAGGCCCTGGCCCGCGCCGCCGTGCTCCTCGGGCACCGCCAGGCTGTGCCAGCCGCCCTCGACCAGCTCCCGCCACACCTCCTCGGGCCAGCGCTTGTCGGCGTCGCACCGGCTCCAGTAGTCCTGGTCGTACTTACGGGCGATCGCCTGCACGCCCTCGCGCACCGCGAGCGCGCTCTCGGGCAGATCGAAGTCCATCCGCGCCTCCTCCGAACGACGTTGCGGGCCCACGCTAGCCCATCCAGTAAGTGAACACTGACGCAGGTGCGGGCCGCCGCGCTCAGCCCTTGACGGTGAGCAGGGGGCGCAGCTCGGCGACGGGGGCGGCCACCCCGCCCGCGGCCAGGCTCGCCACGACCGGGCCGATGTCCTTGTAGGCCCACGGCGCCTCCTGCTTCAGGTCGCGGCGCCAGGCGGCCATCACGTCGGAGCGGCGCGCCACCATCGGGTCGCGGTGGTCCAGCGGCGTCACCACGTGGAACCCGCGCAGGAACGCGTCCAGCTCCGCGTCGCTCCCGCGCGCGGCGGCCCCGCGCGGGACGCGCCGCCCGGCGCCGTGGCAGGCGCTGGCCAGCGACCGCGGGTCGCCGTGCCCGCGCAGCACGAAGCTCGCCGCGCCCATCGACCCCGGCACGATCACCGGTTCGCCCCACATCGCGTACGGGCCGCCCGCCATCGCGGCGTGCCCGCCCGCCGGGGTGGCGCCCTTGCGGTGCACGACGCGGTCGCCGTCCTGCCAGAACAGGTTGTGCGGCGCGTCGTACAGCAGCCGCGACTCCAGCTCCCCGTACTCGGCGGCGAGCCCGGCGCGCATGGTGAGGGACAGGAAGAAGCGGTTCCCGGCGGCGAAGTTGGCGGCGTTGCCGAACGCGTCCAGGTACCGGCGCCGCGCCGGCTCGGTGCGCTCGTCCAGCAGGAACGGCAGGATGCCGTTGCGCGGCCGGGGGAGCCCGGCCGGCCAGCCGGCCCGCAGCAGGTCCAGCGCGGTGCCGTTGGCCTGGTGGCCGAGCGACAGCGAGCCGCTGTGCGCCATCACCACGACCGTGCCCGGGACGAGCCCCCAGGCGTGCGCGGCGGCCGCGTCGTGCACGGCCGAGACGTACTGCAGCTCGGCGAAGTGGTTGCCGCCCCCGATCCCGCCGATGACGCTGTCGTGGCTGGCGCCGCCCGCGCTGCCGATCCAGTCGGCGAACGCGTCGGCGGTGCCCGCCGGATGCGCCGGGGCGTGCACGCGGTCGACGCTGTCGTCGGCGTCGTGCGGGCCGAGCCCGGCCCAGGGCGCGCCGCCGGTGAGCAGCAGGCCGGGCAGGCCGTCGCGCAGCAGCGCCTCGCGCTGGAGCGGGGTGAGCGCGATGCGGCGGCCGCCCTCGAAGAACAGGTGCCGCAGCCGCCGCTCCAGCGCGCGCAGGCGGGGCCGCACCCGCTCGGCGCGCAGCGAGGTGACCTCCAGGCGCA
This sequence comes from Actinomadura macrotermitis, assembly GCF_009604375.1. Lineage (GTDB taxonomy): Bacteria > Actinomycetota > Actinomycetes > Streptosporangiales > Streptosporangiaceae > Spirillospora > Spirillospora macrotermitis. The sequence goes on along the minus strand of NZ_WEGH01000005.1, from coordinate 690,532 downwards.
TGCCGCAGTTGACGTCGTTGCCGACGGCCTGCGGCAGCAGCGCGTGCTCGGTCTCGATGACGGTGCCGATGGGGATGCCGGCGCCCTTGTGGAAGTCGGGGGTGAGGGCGAGCCGGGTGATGCGGGCGGGCGGCCCGCCGGTCGCCTCGCTGAGCGCGGCGAGGGTGCCCGCGGTCTCCAGGAGGCTGAGCGCCTCGTCCACGGCGGCCGGTTCGAGGGGGACGTCCGGGCCGGCGCAGATCTCGGCCGGGATGTCCCAGGGGTTCGGCAGGCGGAGCCGGTGGCCGTCGAGACGCTCAAGACGGTGATCTTGGCGGATGCGCATGAGGGAAGGTCCTTCGGGGCTGCTGGAAAAGGAAAGGGCGAGGGACGGCCGGGCCCGGGGCCCGCCGTGACGCCTGCGGATCAGCAGCCGCGAGGTGAAGGGGAATCTAGCGCGCCGTGCGCCGCGGCGCCACGGATTAATCCGTGCCCGGGACGCGCAGGTAGCGGCCGACCATCCGCGCGATGAAATGCGCCACCCGCTCGGGCGGCCCGTCCGGCAGCACCATGTGGCTCATGGTGAGCCGCACCGCGGCGTCGGCGACCTCGGCGAACGCCGCCGGGTCCAGCTCCGGCCACTGCGCGAGGGCGTGCTGGACGATGCGCTCGCTCGCGGTGAACAGCACCGGCTCGGCCTGGGTGGTCAGCAGCGGCAGCAGCTCGTCGCCGCCCGCGCCGGTGAGCACCGCCTTCTTGATCGGGTCGTCGGCGGACAGCTCCAGGGTGAACAGCACCGCCGCGACCACCGCCGAGGGCAGGTCGGTGTGCTCGGACAGGATGTGGTCGATGCCGTCCAGATAGCGCTCGTTGTCGCGCATCACCACGGCCTGCGCGAGCCCCCACTTGCCGCCGAACTCGTTGTAGACGGTCTGCCGGCTCACCCCGGCGGCGTCGGCGACGTCGCGCATCCGCATGTGCCGGTACCCGCACCGGACCAGCTGCTCGGCGGCGGCGTCGAGCAGGGCCTCGCGCACGGAACGGTCCGGCGTGCTCATGGGTCGGTCCTCCGGGTGAACGAGTGGGCGCGGCCGAGCCCTTTATTTATCATCGCGGGATGACCGAAGAGGATTACCGCGCACTGAACCGGCCACTGTGGGACGAAAGGGTTGCGGTCCACTTCGGCAGCGACTTCTACGACGTACCCGGCTTCCGGGCCGGCGCACAGACCCTGCGCGACTTCGAGATCGCCGAGGTGGGCGACGTGGCCGGCCGCCGGCTCGCCCACCTGCAGTGCCACTTCGGCCTGGACACCCTGTCGTGGGCCCGGCGCGGCGCGCGGGTGACGGGGCTGGACTTCTCCGGCGCCGCGATGGAGGCCGCCCAGGGCCTGGCCGCCGACTGCGGGATCGACGCCCGGTTCGTCACCGCCGACGTCTACGACGCGCCCGCCGCGCTCGGGGAGACCTACGACATCGTCTACACCGGCCTCGGCTCCCTGGTCTGGCTGCCCGACCTGGGCCGCTGGGCCGGCGTCGTCGCCGCCCTGCTGGAGCCGGGCGGGTTCCTCTACCTCAGCGAGTTCCATCCGGTGAGCCACATGCTGGACGACGAGACCGGGACCACCGTCGCCTACGACTACTTCGACCGCTCCCCGCAGTACTGGGACGAACCCGGCACCTACACCGACGGCGGCGCCGCGCTGACCCACACCCGGTCGGTGGAGTTCCAGCACGGCCTCGGGGACGTGGTGAGCGCCCTGGCGGCGGCCGGCCTGCGCGTCGACTTCCTGCACGAGCACGACCACACCCTCTGGGCCCGCTTCACAACCCTGGAGCAGGACGGCACGGTCTACCGCCAGCCCGCCGGGCGGCCCCGGGTGCCCCTGATGTACTCGCTGAAGGCCACCCGCCCTAGGGTCTGACGCGTGAGCCGAGAGACACCGCCGGTCGCCGCCCCCATGCACGGCACCGTCGTCAGCGTCGAGGTCGCCGCCGGGGACCGGGTCGGGGCGGGCGACCCGCTCGTGGTCCTGGAGGCGATGAAGATGGAGCACGTCGTCCAGGCCGAGGCGGCCGGGATCGTGCGGGCCGTCGCGGTCGCCCCCGAGGACGCCGTCGCGCCCGGCGACCCGCTGGTGACGCTCGACCCGGCCGAGGACGCGGAAACGCGCGCGGACGAGGAGGCCGCGGCCGACCCCGGCGCGATCCGCGCCGACCTCGCCGAGGTCCGCCGCCGCCACGAGACCGGCTTGGACGCCGCCCGCCCCGAGGCGGTCGCCAAGCGGCACGCGCGCGGCCTGCGCACCGCCCGCGAGAACATCGCCGACCTGTGCGACCCCGGCACCTTCAGCGAGTACGGCGCGCTCGCCATCGCCGCGCAGCGGCAGCGCCGCAGCCTGGAGGAGCTGATGGAGCGCACCCCCGCCGACGGCATGGTCTGCGGGATCGGCGAGGTCGACGGCGCCCGCTGCGTCGTCATGTCCTACGACTACACCGTCCTCGCCGGCACCCAGGGCTACCAGAACCACCGCAAGACCGACCGGATGCTGGACCTGGCCCACCGCGAGCGCCTGCCGGTCGTGCTGTTCGCCGAGGGCGGCGGCGGGCGCCCCGGCGACACCGACACCACCACCGTGTCCGGCCTGGACGTCACGACCTTCCACGCGATGGGGCGGCTGTCCGGCCGCGTCCCGACGGCGGGCATCGCGGCCGGGCGCTGCTTCGCCGGCAACGCCGCGCTGCTCGGCTGCTGCGACGTCGTCATCGCCACCCGCGACGCCAACATCGGCATGGGCGGCCCCGCCATGATCGAGGGCGGCGGGCTCGGCGTCTTCGCGCCCGAGCAGATCGGCCCGATCGAGGTGCAGGGCGCCAACGGCGTCGTCGACGTCGTGGTGGACGACGAGGCCGCCGCGGTCGCCGCCGCCCGGCGCTACCTGTCCTACTTCGGCCCGTCCCCGGCCGGGTGGGAGCACGCCGACCAGCGGCTCCTGCGGCACGCCGTCCCGGAGAACCGGCGCCGCCCCTACGACGTGCGCGCCGTCATCGGCCTGCTCGCCGACACCGGCTCGGTGCTGGAGCTGCGCGGCGGATTCGGCGCCGGGATCATCACGGCGCTGGCGCGGATCGAGGGCCGCCCCTACGGGCTGATGGCCAGCAACCCCGCGCACCTGGGCGGCGCGATCGACCGCGACGCCGCCGACAAGGCCGCCCGGTTCCTGCAGCTGTGCGACGCGCACGGCCTGCCGGTCGTCTCGCTGTGCGACACCCCCGGGTTCATGGTCGGGCCGGACGCCGAGGCCACCGCGACGGTCCGGCACTTCAGCCGGCTGTTCGTCATCGGCGCGAACCTGCGCGTCCCGCTCGTCACCGTCGTGCTGCGCAAGGGCTACGGGCTCGGCGCGCAGGCGATGGCCGGCGGCAGCTTCAAGGCGCCGCTGGCGACCGTCGCCTGGCCGACCGGGGAGATCGGCGGGATGGGGCTGGAGGGCGCGGTGCGGCTGGGGTTCCGCAAGGAGCTGGCGGCCGCCGAGGACCCCGAGGCGATGTTCGAGCAGATGGTCGCCGCCGCCTACGACCACGGCAAGGCGCTGAACGCCGCGACCGCCTTCGAGCTCGACGACGTCATCGACCCCGCCGGGACGCGGCGCTGGATCACCTCGGTCATGCCGGCCGGGCCGCTGCCACGGGACGGGCGGGCGCACCGGTGGATCGACACCTGGTGACCTCCAGCGGCGGGCCCGACGCCGTCACCCGGCCCTCGTCCAGCAGGTAGAACACGTCGCACACGCCGAGGACCGGCTCCAGCGCGGGCGCGGTGATCAGCACCGCCAGGCCCTCGGCGGCCAGGTCGCGCAGCAGCACCTCCAGCGACCGCGACGCGGCGTCGGGCAGGTCGGCGAACGGCTCGTCCAGCAGCAGCACCCGCGGCCCGGTCGCCAGGGCCCGCGCGAGCTCCAGCAGCCGGGCCGCGGCGGGCGGGACCGCGCCCGCCCGCTGCGCGGCGTACCCGGCGATGCCGAGGCGGGCCAGCAGGGCGTCGGCGACGCGGCCGGCGTCCCGGCGGGCGGCGCGCCGGCGGCGCCGCCGGTCCCGCGCGCCGCGGCCGGGCGTCGCCCGCGTCATCGCGTGGATCTCCGCGGCGACCTGCACGTTCTCCCGGACGGTGAGCGCGCCGAACGCGGCCGGCCGCTCGAAGGTGCGGGCCAGCCCGTGCCGGGCCCGCAGGTGCGGGGACCGGCCGGTCAGCTCGGCCCCGCCGAGCCGGACGGTGCCGCCGTCGGCCCGGCGCAGCCCCGTCAAGACGTCCAGCAGCGTGCTCTTGCCCGCGCCCGGCGGCCCGACCAGGCCGGTCACCGTGCCCGGCGGGACGTCCAGCACCGCGACGCGCACGGCCGCCGCGCCGCCCGAGCGCGCCGCCACGTCCTCGGCCCGCAGCCCCTCTCCGGTGGGCGCGGACCGGCCGCCGGACGGCGGGCGCACACCGAGGCCGAGCGTCGCGCAGGCGGTGCGGCTGCCGCGCAGCGCGAGCAGCAGCCGCCCGTACGGGCCGAACCCGGTCCGGACACGAGCGGGCATACCGCCTCCCGGTGCCACTGTGACGTGGATCACTAGCGGGGTTCACGATACTGAGGCCGGCCGGTGCGGGCAACGCCCCCGCTCAGATCCAGCCCTCCAGGGAGCGCAGGAACCCGTCCAGATCGTCGCGGTGCACGCAGTGGCCGGTGCCCGGCACGCGCACCACCTCGAAGCCCTTGCCGCGCAGGTCGGCGGCGAGGGCCTCGGGCACCAGCCGCGGGTCCCCGGCCGCCTGCACCAGGGACGGCACCACCGGGGCGTCCGGGACGGCGTCGGCCGCCTCGGCGAGCCAGTCCGCGGCGCGGACGTCCCACCGCGCATAACCCGCCAGCTCGGCGGCGACGTCCTCGTCGGCCCATTTCGGCGCCATCCGCCGGACCTGCTCGGCGGTCAGCCGCTTGGTCGCCGCCGCGAAGGCCCGGAGCTGGTCCCGGTCCCACGCGTTCCGGATCTTCCAGGCGGGGTCGCTGTAGACGGCCCTCGCCGGCCGCAGCTCGGCGGCCACCAGCGACAGCGACAGCGCGCCGAGCGAGTGCCCGATGGCCACGTCGGCGCCCGTGGGCAGCGACTCCAGCAGGTCCCCGGCGAACAGCTCCGGCGCGTACTCCGGCGCGTGCGGGCTGTCGCCGTGGCCGCGCAGGTCGGGCATCAGCACCCGGTAGCCGCGCGCGGCCAGCAGCGGCGCGACCCGGCACCAGGTCCCGGCCGAGGCCATGATGCCGTGGACCAGCAGGGCGGTCCGGTCGCCGTCGCCCAGTTCGTGCACCTTGAGCTTCATCCCGTGCTCCCTCGCGTTCTCGGACACCGCGAGCACGCCCGCGGTGAGGTGGAGCCGCTGAACGACCGGCCCGGCGTCAAGATAGCGAGGCGGCCCGGGCGGCGGGCGAGTAGGCTGGTCGGTTTCGCCTAGTCGCCCGGAGGGGTTTTCGCATGCCCGGAGAACAGACCGAAGAGCAGGAGGACCCGGCCCTCGCGGCCGAACGCGCTCATCTCGCGGAATCGCGTGCCGCCCTGCGGCGGATGCGCGAGCACGCGGCCGGCCTGTCGGCCGACGTCGCCGCCGACTGGGTCTCGCGCCAGTTCCTGGAGTCGCTGCTCGACCAGCGGGTGGCCGCCCTGGCGGACCATCCCGACACCCCGCTCTTCTTCGGGCGGCTGGACCACGACGACGACGCCAACGACCTGCCGCGCACCATGTACGTGGGGCGGCGGCACGTCCACGACGGGGACGAGGGGCGGCCCCTGGTGCTGGACTGGCGCGCGCCGGTCTCGCGGGCGTTCTACCAGGCGGGCCCGGCCGACCCGATGGGGTGGCGCCGGCGCCGCCGGTTCGGGTTCCGGGGCGGGGAGCTCACCGCCTACGAGGACGAGCCGCTGGACGGCCGCGCCCTCGGCCCCTCGGCGATCCTGACCGAGGAGATCGAGCGCCCCCGCACCGGGCCGATGCGCGACATCGTCGCCACCATCCAGCCCGAGCAGGACGTGATCGTCCGCGCGGACCTGCCGGTCTCGGTCTGCGTGCAGGGCGCGCCCGGCACCGGCAAGACCGCCGTCGGCCTGCACCGCGCCGCCTACCTGCTGTTCACCCACCGCGAGCGGCTGGCCCGCGGCGGCGTGCTGATCGTCGGGCCGAACCGGGCGTTCCTGGCCTACATCTCGGCGGTGCTGCCCGCGCTCGGCGAGGTCCGCGTCGACCAGGCCACGGTCGAGGACCTGCTCGGGGCGCCGCTCGCCGCCGAGCCGGCGCCGGTCGCGGCGCTGAAGGGCGAGGCGCGCATGGCGGACGTGCTGCGCCGGGCGCTGTGGGCGCACGTGGCCAAGCCCGCCGAGGGCCTGGTCGTCACCCGGGGCGCGGCCCGGTTCCGGCTCGCCGACCACGAGATCCGTGAGATGACCGCCGCGCTGCGCGGCACCACCCGCTACGGCAACGGCCGCGACATGCTCGCCCAGCGGCTCGCGCACCAGATCCTGGTGCGGATGGAGCAGCGCGGCCACGCGCCCGACGACCGCGACCAGGACCAGGTCGCCCGCTCCCGGCCGGTCAAGCAGCTCCTGGACCAGGTCTGGCCGAAGGTCACCCCCGAGCAGGTGCTGTTCCGGCTGCTGTCGGACGCGGCCTTCCTGGCGGCGGCGGCCAAGGGCGTGCTGTCGGAGGCCGAGCAGGAGGCGCTGCGCTGGGCCAAGCCGTACCGGTCGCACCGCTCGGCCAAGTGGACCGCCGCCGACCGCGCGCTCCTGGACGAGCTCGCCGACCTCGTCGCGCGCACCCCCTCCCTCGGCCACCTGGTGGTGGACGAGGCGCAGGACCTGTCGGCGATGCAGCTGCGCGCCCTCGGCCGCCGCTGCGCGAGCGGCTCGGCGACCGTCCTCGGCGACCTGGCCCAGGGCACCACGCCCTGGTCGGCGACGTCGTGGAAGGAGGTGCTCGCCCACCTCGGCCAGGAGGGCGAGGTCACCGAGCTGACCCTCGGCTTCCGCGTCCCCGGCCCCGTCCTGGACTACGCCGCGCGGCTGCTCCCGCACATCGCGCCGGAACTGGAGGCGCCGCGCTCGCTGCGCGCGGGCGCGGGCTCGCTGACCGTGCGCGCGGCCGCCGGTGACCTGCCCGCCGCCGTCGCCGCGGCCGCCCGCGAGGCGCTCGGCCGGGAGGGCTCGATCGGCCTGATCGTGCCGGACGCCGACGTCGCCGTCTACACCGCCGCGCTCGCCGAGGCCGGGCTGGAGCACGGCGTGCTCGGCCCCGAATCCGACGGCGCGGGCCGGCTGCTGGTCGTCCCCGCGACCGTCGCCAAGGGCCTGGAGTACGACCACGTCATCGTCGCCGAGCCCGCCGCGATCGCCGCCGCCGAGGAGCGCGGCCTCGCCCGCCTCTACGTGGTGCTGACCCGCGCGGTCACCACCCTCACCGTCCTGCACGACGCCGACCTGCCCCCGGAGCTGACCGCGTGAACACCGAGTCCGTCCTGATGCCGGCCACCGCCCCCTTCGACTTCGGGCACACCCTGGCCTTCATGTCGGGGTTCTGGGCGACCGCGAACTCACAGCGGGTGGTGGGGGACGGGCTCGTCACCGCCGTGCGCGCCGCCGGGCGGACCGTGGCCGCCGTCCTCACCGCCGAAGGCGGCGGCCTGCGCTGCGTCCTGCACGCGGCCGGGCCGCTCACCCCGGACGTCGTGCGCGCGGCCACCGGCCGGATCGCGTCCTCCCTCGGCCTGGACGACGACCTGTCCGGTTTCTACGACCTCGCTCGCGACGACCCCGACTTCGCGCCCGTCGCGGAGCGCCTGCGCGGCTACCACCAGGTGCGGTTCCCCTCCCCGCTGGAGACCGCCGTGTGGGCGATCCTCGCCCAGCGGACCGCGTTGAAGGTCGCGGCGAAGGAGAAGGACGCCCTCGCCACGCCCTTCGGCAACACCCTGACCCTGGACGGCGCGGACTACACCGCCTTCCCCGACGTCGAGCAGCTCGCCTCCCTGCAGCCGGGCCGGATCGCCGAGCTCATCGGCAACCGGCGCAAGGGCGAGTACGTGAGCGGCACCGTCCGGGCCTGGCTCGACATCGACGAGGGGTTCCTGCGCACCGGCCCCTACGCCGAGGCCAAGGACGTCCTGCTCGGCCTGCCCGGCATCGGCGCCTGGTCGGCGGCCTTCATCATGCTGCGCGGGCTCGGCCGCACCGACGAGACGCCGGACGAGAAGCAGCTGAAGGAGGCGGCGTCCCGCGTCTACGGGCGGCCCCTGTCGGGCGAGCAGGTCCAGCGGCTCGGCGCGGCCTACGGGCCCTGGCAGGGCTACTGGGCGCACTACCTGCGGGCCACCGCCTGACCCGGGCTGTTGACGCGGCCCGGGCGGCGTTCCTAAGGTGGATACCGACCGGTTGGTATGTAGCGTTCCCGACCCGCGCGGAGGTCCGTCCGTGAGCACAGCACCGCCCGACGCCGACGAGCTGCACCGGCGGGCCGAGGACTTCCTCGCCCGCCACGACCCCGGAACGGGCGAGCCCCTGGAGTTCCTGCGCGCCCGCTTCGACGCCGGCCTGGCCTGGGTGCACTACCCCGAGGGCCTCGGCGGGCTCGGCGCGCCGCGCCACCTTCAGGCGGGCGTCGACCGCCTGTTCGCCGAGGCCGGGGCGCCGGGCAACCAGCCCGAGCGCAACGGCATCGGGCTCGGCATGGCCGCCCCGACGATCCTGGCGTTCGGCACCGAGGAGCAGCGGAAGCGCTTCCTGCGGCCGCTGTGGACCGGCGAGGAGATCTGGTGCCAGCTGTTCAGCGAGCCCGGCGCCGGCTCCGACCTCGCCGCGCTCGGCACCCGCGCGGTCCGCGACGGCGACGGCTGGACCGTCAGCGGGCAGAAGGTCTGGACGTCCATGGCGCACGAGGCGCGCTGGGGCATCCTGGTCGCCCGCACCGATCCGGACGTCCCCAAGCACCGCGGCATGACCTACTTCGTCTGCGACATGACCGCGCCCGGCGTGGAGGTGCGGCCGCTCCGGCAGATCACCGGCGAGGCCGAGTTCAACGAGGTCTTCCTCACCGACGTGCGGATCCCCGACGAGCACCGGCTCGGCGAGGTCGGCGACGGCTGGCGCGTCGCCACCACCACGCTGATGAACGAGCGGGTCGCCATCGGCGGGCAGGCCGCGCCGCGCGAGGGCGGCATGATCGGGGTGGTCGCCGGGCTCTGGCGGGACCGCCCCGAACTGCGCACGCCGGGCCTGCACGACGCGCTGCTGCGCCTGTGGGTGGAGGCCGAGGCCGCGCGGCTCACCGGCGCGCGGCTGCGCCAGCAGCTCACCGCCGGGCAGCCCGGCCCCGAGGGGTCGGCCGCCAAGCTCGCCTTCGCCCGCCTGAACCAGGAGATCTCCGGCCTGGAGCTGGAGCTGCTCGGCGAGGACGGCCTGCGCTACGACGACTGGACCATGCGCCGCCCGAGCGAGGTCGACTTCACCCGCCGCTCGCCCGGGTACCGCTACCTGCGCGCCAAGGGCAACTCCATCGAGGGCGGCACCTCGGAGATCCTGCGCAACATCATCGCCGAACGGGTGCTCGGCCTGCCGGGCGAGATCCGGGTCGACAAGGACGTGCCGTGGAAGGACCTGCCCAAGTGAAGGACCTGCTCTACAGCGAGATCGAGGACGACCTGCGCGCCGGCGTCCGCGCCCTGCTGGACGACAAGTGCCCCTGGACCGGTGTGCTCGCCGGCACCGAGAAGGACCAACCCTTCGACGCCGCCCTGTGGGGCGCCCTGACCGGCATGGGCGTCACCGCGCTGCCGGTCCCCGAGGAGGACGGCGGCGCGGGCGCGTCCTGGCGGGAGACCGCCGTCGTCATGGAGGAGCTCGGCCGGGCCGTCGCGCCGGTGCCGTTCCTCGGCTCCGCCGTGCTGGCGACCGCCGCGCTGCTCGCCTGCGGGGCGCGGGTGGACGGGCTCGCCGTCCTCGCCGTCCCGCTGAGCACCGCGCCGGGCGCCTTCGCCCCGTCGGTCCGCGCCGAGGACGGCGCGCTCACCGGCGAGGTGACCAGTGTCGAAGGCGGGCTCGCGGCGCAGGTGCTGCTGGTGCCCGCAGGTGACGGCCTGTACGCGGTGGACGCCGCGGACGCCGTCCGCACCCCCGTCACCTCGCTCGACATGACCCGCCGCCTCGCCGACGTGGCGTTCACCGCCGCCCCCGCCCGCCGGATCGGCGACGCCTCCGCGGTGGAGGCGGCGCTGGCCGCGGGCGCCGCGATGCTCGCCTCCGAGCAGCTCGGGCTCGCCGAGCGCTGCCTGGAGACGACCATCGCCTACCTGAAGACGCGCTACCAGTTCGGCCGGCCCGTCGGCTCCTACCAGGCGCTCAAGCACCGGCTCGCCGACCTGTGGGCGGCGGTGACCCAGGCCCGCGCGGTGGCCCGCTACGCCGCGGCCTGCCTGGCCGACAGCGACCCCGACACCCCCGTCGCGATCGCCGTCGCGCAGGCGCACTGCTCGGCCGTCGCGGTGCGGGCCGCCGAGGAGTGCGTGCAGATGCACGGCGGCATCGGCTTCACCTGGGAGCATCCGGCGCACCTGTACCTCAAGCGGGCCAAGGCCGGCGCCCTCGCGCTCGGCACGCCGGACCGGCACCGGGCAGCCCTCGCCCGGCTCGCCGGACTCCCGCCCGCCTGATCCGGCCGAAGGCCGCCGGGGGGTGCGGGGGGTCGTCCCCCCTCGGGAGGTGGCGCCCGGTTCGCGCCGTAAGATCGCTCCTGCCGCCGAGCGAGAGGACCGCACGTGACCGACCAGGCGACCGGGGACGATCCGCTGCGTACCCACCTGCCCCACTCGGCCCGGGTCTGGAACTACCTGCTCGGCGGCAAGGACAACTACCCCGCGGACCGGGCCGCCGCGGAGAAGGTGCTGCAGGCCAACCCGCGGATGCTCGACCAGGCCCGCGCCGACCGGGCCTTCCTCGGCCGCGTCGTCACCCACCTGGCCGGCGAGCAGGGGATCCGCCAGTTCCTGGACATCGGCACCGGCCTGCCGAGCGCCGACAACACCCACGAGGTCGCGCAGCGGATCGCCCCCGACAGCCACATCGTCTACGTCGACCACGACCCGCTCGTGCTGGTGCACGCCCGCGCCCTGCTGACCAGCAGCCCCGAGGGCGCGTGCGACTACCTCGACGCCGACCTGCACGACCCGGACACGATCCTGGAGCGGGCGGCCGGCCTGCTGGACCTGTCCCGGCCGGTCGCGGTGATGCTCGTGGGGATCCTGCACCACATCGAGGGCGACTCGCACGCCATCGTGCAGCGGCTGAAGGACGCCGTCGCGCCCGGCAGCCGGCTCGCCATCAACCATCCGACCAGCGCCGTCTACGGCGAGACCGCCGAGCGCAGCGCGCGCCAGTGGAACGAGTCGGGCGGCCGCCCGCCGGTCATCCTGCGCAGCCCGGCGGAGATCACCCGCTACTTCGACGGCTGGGAACTGGCCGAGCCGGGCGTGGTGTCGTGCTCGCGCTGGCGCCCCGACCCCGCCGCCCCCGAGCCCGCCGAGGTCGACGCGTTCGCCGGCCTGGCCCGCAAGCCCTAGCGCGACCCGCTCACGGTTCGCCGGTCAGCCGGAGCCGGCGGCCGAACCGGCGGATGCGGAACCGGTCGGGCGGATGGTCCTGCGCGCTCAGCGACTCCAGCAGGGAGTCGATCCTAGGAGGGCGCACGCACACCAGCGTGGCCCGGGCCCGGCGGGCGCAGTGCAGCCGCACCGAGGGCCGCACCAGCCGCGACGTCCACGACCGGTCGCCGTGCCCGACGACCAGGATGTCGTCCTCGCGGGTGAGCCGCACCAGGGTCGAGCCGGGCTCGCCGACGAGCGCCAGCGTGGCCGGCGGGTCGCCGCCGTCGCCGACCTCGGCCAGCAGCCGCCCGATCAGCTCGACGCCGGCCTGCCGCAGCGCCTCGGTGATGCCGCAGCCGAGCTGGCCCGCCGCCGACACGTGCGGGGGCAGCGGGGCCGCGTGCACCACCAGCAGCGGCAGCCGCCGGAGCCGGGCCTCGCCGATCGCCCACGACAGCGCGCAGCGCGCTCCCGCCGAGTCGTCGACCCCGACGACCACCCGCGGGCCGCCCTCCGGTCTTGCGATCACGATCCCTCCCGGGAACCCGCCACCGTCGATGTGGCTTCCAGGGTGCAGGCTTACCCGCTCAGGCGGAAGTGTTTACACGCATTGGACGGCGGGTTTCGCGAAGATGTCCGCGATCAGTCCTCCAGGACCTCCGCCGCGAGGCCGAGCAGGTCGGCGTTCATGCCCGGCGTGGCGCGGACCAGCAGCGCCAGCGACTCCAGGACGGTGACCGCGCGGCTCTGCGCGGCCCGCACCGCGGCCAGGAACCGCCAGCCGACGAGCTCGGCGACGTCCGCGCGCGCCTGCGGATCGGTCCAGGCGGCCGCGACCAGCGCGAACAGCGCGGCCTCGGTGACCCAGTCCTCGGGACCGAACGCCAGGTCGACCAGGACGGCGCGCCGCTCGGACCCCTCCCATGGCTGTTCGGGCCGGTGGTGGGCGATGCCGAGGCACGCCCACACCTGCGCGGACCGGACCAGGTCGGGGATCTGCGCCCGGTCGGCGCCGGGGAAGGCGGGTGGGTGCACCAGGACGCCGAGCAGGTCGCCGAGCGGGACGCCCGACAGCCGGACCGCGTCGTCGTAGGCGCCGGGCACGTGCCGCCACCGGTACCCGGCCAGCTCGCCGACGGCCCGCGCGGCCTCGCCGGACGGCGGCGGCACGGCCGGGGAGCCGTCCTCGGCCCAGACCCGGTGCCGGACCGAGCGGACGGGGCCGTTCTGGAACACCTCGGGGACGGTGCGGCGCGGGTCGGGCTCGGCCGGGGCGGCGATGGACACCTCCGAACCCGGCATGACCAGGTCGAACGCCAGCAGCGCGCTCGGCGGCTCGGGCGCCGACACCGTCAGCGTGACGCCGCCGGCGCCGCCGCCGTCGCCGACGATCTGCCGCAGCACGTTCATGACCGACTCGGTCGGGCGCGGCAGGTGCCCGAGCCAGTAGCGGCGCTGGGAGTGGTGGGCGAGCACCTGGTCGGCGTGGCCGTTGCCGGGGTGCTCGCGCAGGTGGCCGGCGATGGCGGTCAGGTGCGCCAGGTCGCCGTCGCGCTCGAAGCGCATGCCGCACGCGGTCGGGTAGGCGCTCTCGTCGGCCGGGTCCAACTCCAGCGCGCGCTCCACCCAGGCCAGGCCCTCCTCCGGGCGGCCGTTGGCGGCGAGCAGCTCACCGATGTCGGTGTGCAGCGCGGTGTTGCCGGGGTCGAGGCGCAGGGCGCGCGACCACGCCTGGAAGGCCTCCTCCCAGTGGCCCGCGGCGCGGTGCGCGTAGCCGAGCGCCATGGCGGCGTGGAAGGACGGCTCGACCCGCTCCGAGCGGGCGGCCAGCTCGACCGCGGCGCCGGGGTCGCCGAGCCTGCGCAGCAGCAGCGAGGAGCACCACAGCAGCCCGGCGTGGCCGGGGTGCTCGTGGGTCATGGCGAGGGCGAGGGCGCGGTAGGGCAGCAGCGGCGGCCGCTCGGGCTCGGGGACCGGGTCGCCGAGCGAACCGGCGAGCCGCAGGAGCGCGTCGCACACCGCGTCCGGCTCCAGGCGGGCGGCGACCGCCGGGTCCTGCGTCCACGGCACGTCCGCCCAGGGCCGGTCGGGCGCGTTGCACTGCGCGGCCACCAGCAGCCCGAGCGCCTCGGTGTGCTCGCCGCGGGCGGCGAGCGCGTGCGCGCGGGCGACCACGGTGCCGACGTAGAGCGGCTGGTCCAGCGGTAAGAGGTCCGGCCCGCCGGCCGGGTGCGCGGCGAGCGCCGCCAGCAGCTCGTGCGCCTCGGGCAGTTCCGGCGCGCAGAACAGCGCCTGCACGACGTGGTCGGCGGCGTGCCGCAGCTCGCCGTCGTCCAGCGCGAGCCGCGCCATGGCCAGCTCGCCCTCGGCCTCCAGCCGCGGGTCGGCCACGCCCTCATGAGCCTCGGTCACGGACCCCTCCCTCTCCTGTCGTTCCGGCAGAACCCTGCCACAGCGGTACGACGGCGACGGAAACGCTTCGGGGCTAGCGGACCAGGCGCAGCACGCGGCCGGCCAGCCCGACCCGCACGTCCTGCCCCCACGACAGGGTGAGGCGGTCGCTCTCGACGCCGTCGCCGAAGACGACGAGGCCGTCGGTCTCGCAGGTCAGCGTCAGCGTCTCGCCGGGGCCGAGGCGCCCCTCGGTCAGCGACGTGCCGGTGGCGGGGGAGGGCCACGCCTCCCGGACGAACCAGGCCAGCCCCCGCTCGGCCGGGCCGGGCAGCGCCACGCCCCCGCCGCCGCGCCCGGCCCGGATCGAGGCCGCCCAGCCGGTGGCGCCGGTGCCGGTGGCGACCAGCACGCCCGAGGACGACTGGCGCTCGCCGCCGAGCACGTAGCGGGCCGACTGGTGCCCGGGGTGGCCGACGTACACCTCGTTGAGCGCGAGCAGCTCGCGCCGGTCGTCGGTGGACGCGGCGACCATCGCGCGCTCCTCGCAGTCCACGCGGTCGCTGGCGGCCAGGCGCAGCAGCTCCGCGCACGCCGCCACCGGGTGCGGGACGAGCACGCCGGGGTTGCGGGCCGGGTCGGGGTTCAGGCCGATCACCGGCTGGCCGTCCAGGTACTTGGCGACGTTGGCGACCAGGCCGTCCTGCCCGGCCACCACGACCAGGTCGTCCGGCGCGAACAGGAAGCGGTCCAGGTCGGCGCGCTCCACCGTGCCGCGCCGCCAGCGCACCGGGATCGCGGCGGCGATCTCGGTGCGGGCGCGGACCGCCAGGGTGTGCGCGCTCAGCACCTCGGCGATGTCGCGGCCCCGGGTGCCCAGGTAGAACTCGGCCTGGCTGCGGGTGCCGTGCCGGGCCAGCAGCTCCTCGTACTCGGTGCGGCGGTGCACCACCACCACGCGCGGCGCGAGCGTCACCGCCGCTCCCCGCCGAGCCGGGCCAGGGCGGTGGTGATCACGTCGGGGGACAGGTTGAGCTGGCCGATCTCGGGCAGGTGCTCGGCCAGCGCCCGCGCGGCGAGCGCGAGCAGCACCGCCGGGTCGGCGTCGCGGTAGACGGCCAGGTGCGCGGCCTGCGCGTCGGCCTCGGCGGCGCCGAGGGCGCGGCGCGCCTCGGCCTGGGTGGTGGTGGTGAGCCGCTCGCGCTCGGCGCGGGCCTCGGCCTCGATCCAGGCGGCGGCCGCGGCCTCCTCGGCCCGCCGCCGCTCGTTCTGGCCGCGCTGGGCGACCAGGGCCTGCTCGCGGCCGGCCAGCTCGATCTGGTTCTGCATCTCGTTCTCGGCGATCGCGCGCTCGCGCTCGACCGCGAGCGCGCGGCGCTCGTAGGTGGCGCGGTCGGCCTCCTGCTGGATCTCCTCGCGGGCGGGCGTCTGCAGCGCCCGCTCCACCTCGGTCTCGGGCCGGATCGCCACCACCCGCACGCCGACGACGACGAGCCCGGTGTCGGTGAGCCGGGGGTCGCCGCGCAGGCCCTCGGTCACGTCGGCGCGCACCGCCGCGGGCCCGTCGGTGATCGCCTCGCGCAGCGCCATCCGGGCGAGCCGGGTGAGGGCGTGCTGCTGGGCGGTCTCGGTGAGCATCGAGGCGACCTGGTCCAGCGGCGCGCCGCGCCAGGCGCCGGTGCCCGGGTCGATGGCGAAGTCGATCCGGCCGGCGGCGAGGGCCGGGTCGCCGATCCGGTAGGTGACGGTCGCCTGGACGCCGACGTCCTGGAAGTCGGCGGTGCGGGCGTGGAACAGCATCGGCAGCTCGCGGTCGTCCACCGGGACCTCGCTGAGCACGGCCGACAGCGGCCGGAACCAGAACGAGACGCCGACGCCCTCGTGCGCGGTCCGGCCGCCGCGCAGGTGCCGGACGTAGGTGGTGGGCGTGCCGCGCAGGTGCCGCAGGAAGGGGCGCTGCTGGATGTCGGCCATGGGTGCCTCCCGTTCGTCGTCCCCTCGGACGGTAACGGGAACCCTAGATTTTCTCAAGTTGAGATTAACTGGGCGATGTGTGAGGCCGGCCACGTTCTGTCAGAGGCCTGGCCTACGGTCGAGGGGATGGTTCCGGACCACCCGCGCCCGCTCGGAAGGCGACGACCATGACCGATTCCGCTACCCGGACCGACGACCGGGAGTTCCAGCAGCTCATCGACCCCTACCGGCGGGAGCTGCTGGCGCACTGCTACCGGATGCTCGGCTCCATCCACGACGCCGAGGACCAGCTCCAGGAGACCTGCCTGCGCGCCTGGCGCCACTACGGCGACTTCGAGGGCCGCTCCTCGCTGCGCACCTGGCTCTACCGCATCGCGACCAACGCCTGCCTCACCGCGATCGAGCAGCGCGGCCGGCGGCCCATGCCCTCGGGGCTCGGCGGGCCCACCGAGGACCCCGAGCGGCCCGTCGTCGCCTCGCCGGAGGTGCCCTGGCTGGAGCCGGTGCCCGACGGCATGATCAGTGCCGACCCGGCCGACCCCGCCGCGATCGTGGCCGGCCGCGAGAGCACCCGGCTGGCGTTCGTGGCCGCCCTGCAGCACCTGCCCGCCCGGCAGCGGGTCGTGCTGATCCTGCGCGACGTGCTGAAGTGGAAGGCCGCCGAGGTCGCCGAGCTGTTCGACACCACCACCGCGTCGGTCAACAGCGCCCTGCAGCGCGCGCGGGCGCAGCTGGCGGAGGTCGCGCCCGACCGCGACGCGCTGGCCGAGCCGACCGACCCGGCCCAGCGCGAGCTGCTGGAGCGCTACGCCGAGGCGTTCGAGAACGCCGACATCGCCGGGCTGGTCGAGCTGTTCAAGAAGGACGCGGTCTGGGAGATGCCGCCCTTTCCGCAGTGGTTCGTCGGCGCCGAGACGATCGGCCGCCTCATCGAGGCCCAGTGCGGCCCGGTGCCGGGCGAGATGCGGATGCTGCCCGCCCGCGCCAACGGCCAGCCCGCGTTCGGCATGTACAAGCGGGACGAGGACGGGGTGCACCGCCCCTACCAGCTCCAGGTCTTCGACCTCGGCGCCGAGGGCATCGCGCAGGTCTCGGCGTTCTTCGACACGTCGCTGTTCCCGCTGTTCGGGCTGCCCGCGCGGGCCTGACCGCGCCCCGGGGGCGGGCCGGGGCTGAGATGCACGTCACGCAACATGACAGTGCCTGAAATTTTGCGGATTGCGCAATTTGTTCTACGGTGGTGTCATGACCGTGGTGGAGCTGGGCCTGCGCGAACGCAAGAAGGCCGCGACCCGGGCGGCGCTCAGCCGGGCCGCCGCCCGGCTGGCGGTCCGGCGCGGCGTCGCGGCGGTGACCGTCGAGGAGATCGCGGCCGCCGCGGGCGTGTCCCCGCGCACCTTCCACAACTACTTCCCGGGCAAGGAGGAGGCGATCGTCGCCCCCCTCACCGACGGGGCCGAGGCGGTGATCGCGGGGCTGCGCGCGCGGCCCGCGGGCGAACCGATCTGGGAGTCGCTGCGCCGGGTGGTGCGGGACGTGCTGCTGCCGTCCGGCGCCGGCGGCGGCGTGGACACCGAGACCCTGGCGCTGCTGCGCACGGTCAAGGCCGACCCGTCCCTGGTCGCCCGCCAGCTGTGCGGGCTCGGTGAGATGCAGCGGCGCATCACCGAGGTCATCGCCGGCCGCACCGGCACCGACCCCTCCCGGGACCTGCACCCGCACCTGCTCGCCGGCGCCGCCGGCCTCGCCCTGCGCACCACCGTCGACCTGTGGGCCGACAGCGGCGGCACCGCCGACCTGCCCGCGCTCATCGACGAGGCGTTCGAGCGGCTGCGCGCCGGGCTCCCCGGCCCCTGACCCGCCCGGCCGGCCCCGGCCGCCGGCCGCGAGCCCCCCCACCCGACCTGCGCCACCTGACGGCCCCGCCGTGAGGCGGCGACCCATGCCTAGACACCCGAGGGGACCTGTCCATGGCCACCTTCCTGTACCGGCTCGGCCGGTTCTCCTACCGCAGGCGCAGGCTCGTCGCGCTGCTCTGGGTGGGACTGCTCGTGCTGTTCGGCGTCGGCGCGGCCACGCTGAAGGGCCCTACCGCCAACGACTTCTCCATCCCCGGCACCGAGGCGCAGCGGGCCATCGACCTGATGCGGGACCGGATGCCGCAGGCCAACGCCGACGGCGCCGTCGCCCGCGTGGTGTTCTCGGCGCCGCCGGGCACCAAGGTCACCGACCCGGCAGCCAAGGCCGCCGTGGAGCAGGCCGTCGGAAAGCTGAAGGCGGTCCCGCAGGTCGCGGGCGTCGCCGACCCCTACCAGGTGAACGCGGTGTCGCCGGACGGCCGGATCGCCTACGCGCAGGCCACCTACAAGGTCGCGCCGATCGACGTCACCGAGGCCTCGCGCGACGCGCTGAAGGAGGCGGCCGCCCCCGGGCGGGCCGCCGGGCTGACGGTCGAGATGGGCGGCAGCGCCACCCAGGCCATGCCCGAGCAGAGCGCCACCGAGGTCATCGGCGTCGCCGTCGCCGCGGTCGTGCTGGTCATCACCTTCGGCTCGCTGGTCGCGGCCGGGCTGCCGCTGCTGAACGCGATCCTCGGCGTGGCCATCGCCATGTCGGGCATCACCGCCGCCACCGGGTTCTTCGAGATGAGCTCGATGACCTCCACGCTCGCGCTGATGCTCGGCCTCGCCGTCGCCATCGACTACGCCCTGTTCATCGTCTCGCGCTACCGGCACGAGCTGGCCGAGGGCCGCGACGGCGCCGAGGCCGCGGGCCGCGCCGCCGGCACCGCCGGGTCGGCCGTGGTCTTCGCCGGCCTCACCGTCGTCATCGCCCTGGCGGGCCTGGCGGTGGTGGACATCCCGCTGCTCACCGAGATGGGCCTGGCCGCCGCGTTCGCCGTGGTCGTCGCCGTGCTCATCGCGCTCAGCCTGCTGCCCGCGCTGCTCGGCTTCGCCGGCCGCCGGGTGGTCGGCGGCCGCATCCCGGGCCTGCGCGGCGGGCGCGGCGGCCACGGCCGCGGCCTCGGCGAGCGCTGGGCCCGCGCCGTCGTGCGGCGCCCGCTGCCGGTGCTGCTGGCCGCCGTCGCCGCCCTCGGCGTGATCGCCACCCCGGCGCTGGACCTGCGGCTCGGCCTGCCCGGCGACGAGTCCGCCTCGCCCGCCACCACCCAGCGCAAGGCCTACGACCTGCTCGCGCAGGGCTTCGGCCCCGGCTTCAACGGCCCCCTGCTGGTCGTGGTGGACGCCGGCCGCGGCGGCGCCGAGGGCGCCGCGCAGCGCTTCGCCGGGCAGATCAAGACGCTGCCCGACGTGGCCGCGGTCACCCCGCCGGCGCCGAACGCCGCGGGCGACACCGCGATCCTCACCGTCGTGCCGAAGAGCGCGCCCGGCAGCAAGGCCACCGAGGACCTGGTCGCGGCCATCCGCGGCCAGAGCGGCGGCCTGCACGCCGCGACCGGCGCGAGCGCGATGGTCACCGGCCAGACCGCGATGAACATCGACGTGTCGGCCAAGCTCGCCGACGCCCTGGTGCCCTACCTGGCGGTCGTCATCGGGCTGGCGTTCATCCTGCTCATGCTGGTGTTCCGGTCGGTCCTGGTGCCGCTGAAGGCGACCCTGGGCTTCCTGCTCACCGTCCTGGCCACCTTCGGCGCGGTCGTCGCGGTCTTCCAGTGGGGCTGGCTGGCCGGGCTGCTCGGCGTGGACACCACCGGCCCGATCATGTCCATGATGCCGATCTTCATGATCGGCGTGGTGTTCGGCCTGGCCATGGACTACCAGGTCTTCCTGGTCACCCGGATGCGCGAGGAGTTCGTGCACGGCGCCGCGCCCGGCGAGGCCGTGGTGACCGGGTTCCGGCACGGCGCGCGGGTGGTCACGGCCGCCGCCGTCATCATGATCGCGGTGTTCGCCGGCTTCATCGCCTCCGGCGAGTCGATGATCAAGATGATGGGCTTCGCGCTCGCCGCCGGCGTCGCCTTCGACGCGTTCGTGGTGCGGATGACGATCGTGCCCGCGGTGATGGCGCTGTTCGGCCGCGCCGCGTGGTGGCTGCCGGCCTGGCTCGGCAAAATCCTGCCCGACGTGGACGTCGAAGGTGAGAAGCTGCGGCACCGGCTGGACGACGTCCCGGTTCCCGCCCCGGCTCCCGAACCGCAGGCCGCCGCCCGCTCCTGACCCGCCCCGGGCCGCCCGCCGCGACGCGGGCGGCCCGTCCCTCCCGGCCCCCGAGGAACTCCCATGAACCTCCTCCAGCCGGTCCGGCGCCCGGCGCCGCGCGCCGGCCGGCTCCGGCCCGCCGTCACGCGGCCCCGGCCGCTGCGCGAGCTGCTGCTGATCACCGTGCTGTTCTCGATCTACAAGCTCGGCCGGCTGGCGGCCACCGGCCGGGTCGGCGAGGCGTTCGCCAACGCCCGCCGCGTCTGGCACCTGGAGCGGGCCGCCGGGCTGCCCGCCGAGACCGGCGTGCAGCACGCGCTGCTGCACAGCGGGACGCTGGTGCACGCGGCCAACGCCTACTACGCCTACGTGCACTTCCCGGCCACCGCCGCGTTCCTGCTGTGGATGTACCTGCGGCGGCCCGGGTACTACCGCTGGGTGCGCTGGACGGTCGTCGCGCTCACCAGCGCCGGGCTCGCCCTGCACCTGCTGGTCCCGCTCGCCCCGCCGCGGATGCTCGCCGTCACCGGCCTGATCGACACCGGCGCCCGGTACGGGCCCGCGGTGTACGGGGCGCCGCAGACCGACACCGTCGCCAACCAGTACGCCGCGATGCCGTCCCTGCACATCGGCTGGGCGCTGATCGTGGCCGTCGGCCTCATCGCCGCGACCCGGACCCGCTGGCGCTGGCTCTGGCTCGCCCATCCGCTGCTGACCATCGCGGTCGTGGTGGGCACCGCCAACCACTACTGGCTGGACGGCATCGTCGTCGCCGCGCTGCTGACGGCCGTCCTGCTGGTGCTGCGGCCGCCGCGCCCCGCGCCCGATCCGGTGACGATCCCACCACGGAGCGCAACGGTAGGCTGATCACACGGCCTGGGCAGGCCGGTGGGGGACGAACGTCGGCCGGGGGGCAGATGCGCGCCAGAACTATCGTCCGGGCCGTCCCGGGCGTCGTGTCGTGGTATCTGCGGTTCTCCGGGGTGGTGTCGATCCTGGCCTGGCTCTGGGCCGACCGGATCGAGCACCTCCTGGACATCTGGATACTGCGCTGGATCGGCTACTTCGGCTGGCTGCCCAGCATGCCCTGGGGCGTCATGCTCATCATGCTCGCGGGCGGGCTGCGCCGGCACAAGAAGTCGGCCTGGCGGATCACCCTGCTGCTGCTCGGCCTGTTCTTCGGCCTGTCGGTGCTGAACCTGGCGTACGGCCTGGTCGACGACGGCGCCGGGCTCTCCGTCGGCGACTGGGTGTCGACGGCGCTGTACGGCCTCGCGCTCGCCCTGCTGATAGCCGCGCGCCGGGAGTTCGCCGCGCTGCCCGACCGCGCCAACCGGCGCCTCGCCCTGACGGTGTTCGCGGTGCTGGTGGTGGTCAGCGGCCTGCTCGGCACCACCCTGGTGCACCTCACCGACACCGACCCGGCGGGCGGGCCCTGGACGCAGCCGTTCTACGTGCTGCTGCAGACGATCCTCGGCGCCGGGGTCACCGGCGCCACCGTCAAGGTCGCCGTCCCCGGCTGGGTCGACCTCATCCTCGGCGTGCTCGGCACCGGGCTGCTGATGCTCACCATCTGGGCGCTGTTCCGGCCGTCGCGCGGCGACGCGGTCCTCAGCCCGGGGGAGGAGCTGGCCGCGCGGCGGCTGCTCGCCGAGTACGGCGACGACGACTCCCTCGGCTACTTCGCGCTGCGCCGCGACAAGGACGTGCTGGTCGCGCCGAACGGCCGCGCCGCCATCGCCTACCGCACCCAGGGCTCGGTCTGCCTGGCCAGCGGCGACCCGCTCGGCGACCCCGAGTCCTGGGGCCAGGCGATCGAGGCGTTCCTGGCCGAGTGCCGCGCGCACGCCTGGACGGCCGGCGCGGTCAGCGTCGGCGCCCGCGCCGCGCTGGAGTACCGCCGCCAGGGCATGAACGTGCTGGAGCTCGGCGACGAGGCGATCCTCGACGTGGCCGAGTTCAACCTGGACGGCCGCGAGATGCGCCAGGTCCGCCAGGCCGTCCGCCGGGTCGAGCGGGCCGGCTACACCGTCCGCATCCGCCGCCACGCCCAGATCCCGCCGGAGGAGATGGCGGGCATCGTCCGCCGCGCCGACCAGTGGCGCGAGGGCGAGACCGAGCGCGGGTTCTCGATGGCGCTCGGCCGGCTCGGCGACCCGACCGACGGGCGCTGCGTGATGGTGGAGGCGTTCGACGACTCAGGCGAGCTGCGCGGGCTGCTCAGCTTCGTGCCGTGGGGCCGGTCGGGCCTGTCGCTGGACCTGATGCGCCGCGACCGGGCCGCCGAGAACGGCCTGAACGAGTTCATGGTCGCCAAGCTCGCCGAACACGCGGGCGGCATCGGCGTGCGCCGCATCTCGCTGAACTTCGCGATGCTGCGCGGCGTGTTCGAGCGCGGCTCGCAGATCGGCGCGGGCCCGGTCCTGCGCCTGGCCTACCGGCTGCTGTCGTTCGCGTCCCGGTTCTGGCAGCTGGAGTCGCTCTACCTGGCCAACGCCAAGTACCACCCCGAATGGGTGCCGCGCTACATCTGCTTCCAGCAGAGCGGCGGCGGCCTGGTCTGGCACGGCATCGCCTACGCCCGCGCCGAGGGCTTCCTGCCGGTGGCCAACCGGCGCCGGCTGGAGCGCGCCGCGCAGACCGTGCCCTCGGCGGAGCTGGTCCGCGAGATCAAGGAGATCGAGGAGGCGGCGGACGCGGCGCGCGTCCCGCAGCGCCGGCTGTCGGAGCAGGAGCGCGTCCGCCACGACAAGCTGGCGCGCATCCGCGCGGCCGGCATCGACCCCTACCCGCTCGGCTTCGGCCGCACCGGCACCGCGGCCGGCCTGCGGGCCCGCTTCGCCGGCCTGCCGCCCGACACCCGCACCGGCGAGGACGCCGCGATCGCCGGGCGGGTCATGCTGGCCCGCGCGCACGGCGGGCTGGTCTTCGCCACGCTGCGCGACGAGACCGGCGACCTGCAGATCATGCTGACCGCCCAGTCGCTCGGCCCGGCCGCCCTGGCGGACTGGCGCGCGATGATCGACCTCGGCGACCAGGTCGGGGTGACCGGCGAGGTCGTCACCACCCGGCGCGGCGAGCTGTCGGTGCTCGGCTCGTCCTGGACGCTCACCGCCAAGTGCCTGCACCCGCTGCCCGACAAGCGCTCGGGCCTCGCCGACCCCGAGACCCGGGTGCGGCGCCGCGCCGTCGACCTGATCGTCAACGACGAGTCGCGCCGGATGCTGCGGATGCGCGGCGACGCGGTGAACGCCCTGCGCGACGTGCTGCGCGCGCGGGAGTACCTGGAGGTCGAGACGCCGATCCTGCAGCCGATCCACGGCGGCGCGACGGCCCGGCCCTTCACCACCCGCATCAACGCCTACAACATGCGGCTGTACCTGCGGATCGCGCCCGAGCTGTACCTGAAGCGGCTGCTGGTCGGCGGGCTCGGCAAGGTCTACGAGATGGGCCGCGACTTCCGCAACGAGGGCGTGGACGCCACCCACAACCCCGAGTTCACCATGCTGGAGGCCTACGAGCCCTACGGCGACTACGACACCATGGCCGAGCTCACCCGCGAGCTGGTCCTCGCCGGGACGCGCGCGGCGCTCGGCACGACCGTCGTGGTCCGGGGCGGCGCCGAGTACGACCTGGCCGAGCCGTGGCAGGAGATCACCGTCTACGGGTCGGTGTCGCGGGCGCTCGGCGAGGAGGTCACCCCCGGCACCCCGGCGGAGGTCGTCGCCGGGCACGCCGGGCGGCTCGGCATCGAGGCCGCGCCCGAGTGGGGGCAGGGCCGGATCGTCCAGGAGCTGTACGAGGCGCTGGTCGAGGAGCACCTGACCGCGCCCACGTTCGTCCGCGACTACCCGGCCGAGACCTCCCCGCTCACCCGCCCGCACCGCGCCGACCCGCGCCTGGCCGAGAAGTGGGACCTGATCGTGTTCGGCATGGAGCTCGGCACCGCCTACTCCGAGCTGATCGACCCCGTCCTGCAGCGCCAGCGCCTCACCGAGCAGTCGCTGCTCGCCGCGGGCGGCGATCCCGAGGCGATGGAGCTGGACGAGGACTTCCTGCGCGCCCTGGAGTACGGCATGCCGCCGGCCGGCGGCATGGGCATGGGCGTCGACCGGCTGCTGATCGCCCTCACCGGCCGGTCGATCCGCGAAACCGTCGCCTTCCCCCTGGTGCGACCCGGACGCTGAGCGGGCAGGATGGGACGGGGCGCGGCGCACGCCGCGCCCCGCAGGACGCCGCCCACCCCCAGGGCGCAAGGAGGGACGGTCACCCGTGAGCGAGATCCCCCGCCGGGCGGTCACCCGGACGGCCAAGCTGGCCTCGCTGCCCCTCGGCTTCGCCGGCCGCACCGCGCTCGGCCTCGGCAAGCGCACCATCGGCCGGCCCGCCGAGGCCGTCGCGCTGGAGGTCCAGCGGCGCACCGCCGAGCAGCTGTTCGCCGTGCTCGGCGAGCTGAAGGGCGGCGCGATGAAGGTCGGCCAGCTGCTGTCGATCTTCGAGGCGGGGCTGCCGGAGGAGGTGGCCGGGCCGTTCCGGGCCAGCCTCACCCGGCTGCAGGAGGCGGCGCCGCCGCTGCCGGCCGCGACCACCCACCGCGTCCTCGCCGAGGGCCTCGGGCCGGGCTGGCGCAACCTGTTCGCCGAGTTCGACGACAAGCCGGCCGCCGCGGCGTCCATCGGCCAGGTGCACAAGGCCGTCTGGCACGACGGCCGGACCGTCGCGGTCAAGGTGCAGTACCCCGGCGCCCGGCAGGCGCTGATGAGCGACTTCAACCAGATCTCCCGACTCAGCCGGCTGTTCACGCCGCTGTTCCCCGGCATCGAGGTCAAGCCGGTGATCGCCGACCTGAAGCGGCGGCTGGAGAAGGAGCTGGACTACCTCGACGAGGCCCGCGCGCAGACCGCCTTCCACGACGCCTACGCCGATGACCCCGACTTCGTGGTCCCGGCCGTGGTCGCCCAGTCGGGCAACGTGCTGGTCACCGAGTGGCTGGAGGGCACCCCGCTGGCCAAGGTGATCGCCGAGGGGCCGCAGGACCGGCGCGACCGCGCGGGCCTGCTGCTGTTCCGGTTCCTGCTGTCGGGCCCGGCCCGCTGCCAGATGATCCACATCGACCCGCACCCGGGCAACTTCCGGCTGCTGGACGACGGCCGCCTCGGCGTCATGGACTTCGGCGGCGCCGCCCGCGTCCCGGCCGAGCTGCAGTGGGCGATCGGCCGGATGCTGCGCATCGGCACCCTCGGCAGCGGCGAGGCGATGGTCGCGGCGGCCAAGGAGGAGGGGTTCCTCGCGCCCGACGCCGAGGTGGACCCCGAGCAGGTCGCGGCGATCGTCACCCCGCACGCCGTCCCCTTCACCCAGGAGACCTTCAAGTACAGCCGCGAGTGGATGCGCCGCGAGACCCAGCGCGGCATCGGCCTCGCCACCGACCTGCGGCCCGGCGGCCTGGCCCGCCAGCTGCGGCTGCCGCCGCAGTACCTGGCGGTCAGCCGGGCGCTGTCGGGCTGCGGCGGGGTGCTCTGCCAGCTGGAGGCCGAGGGGCCGTTCCGCGCCGAGGCCGAGCGGTGGCTGCCCGGCTTCGCCGGCGGCGAGGACCCGGGCG
Source organism: Actinomadura macrotermitis (assembly GCF_009604375.1). Lineage (GTDB taxonomy): Bacteria > Actinomycetota > Actinomycetes > Streptosporangiales > Streptosporangiaceae > Spirillospora > Spirillospora macrotermitis. The sequence continues at coordinate 664,767 of NZ_WEGH01000005.1, read as the reverse complement.
CGGCCGAGACCGCCTGACCGCCCCGCGGCGAGGCGCTCACTCGGCGTCGTGGGCGAGCAGGGCGATCTGGACGCGATTGTTCAAGTCGAGCTTGCGCATGATGCGTGACACGTACGTCTTGACGGTGGTGACGCTCATGTACAGCTCGGCGGCGGCCTCGGCGTTGGACAGGCCGCGGCCGACGGCCTCGGCCACCCGGCGTTCGCTGCCGGTGAGGCGGGCCAGCCGGGCGCGGGCGGTGGTGCGGGCGGTCGTGCGATCCTGCTGGTCGTGGCCGGTGACGTGGGTGATGAGCCTGCGGGTGACCGACGGGGAGAGCATGGGCTCGCCGGCGGCCACCCGGCGGATCGCCGTCACGATCTCGGCGGGCGGGGTGTCCTTGAGCAGGAATCCGCCGGCGCCCGCGCGCAGGGCGCGCAGCACGTGCTCGTCGGTGTCGAAGGTGGTCAAGACGATGACCTGGGGGGCGCCGGCGGCGGCGCGCAGCAGGCGGGTCGCGGTCAGGCCGTCGGTCCCCGGCATCCGGATGTCCATGAGGACGACGTCGGCGCCGGTGGTGCGCACCGCCGCGGGCACCGCGGCGCCGTCGGCGGCCTCGCCGGCGATCTCGATCCCCTGGGCGCCGCCGAGCATGGTGGCCAGGCCCGCCCGCACCAGCCATTCGTCGTCGACCAGCAGCACCCTGATCGGTTCCGGCATCACGCCTCCCAGGGCAGCCACGCGCGCAGCAGATGGGCGCCCGCCACCGGGCCGTGCTCCAGCCGCCCGCCGGCCAGCGTGGCGCGCTCGGACAGCCCGGTCAGGCCGGTGCCGGTCCCCGGGATCGCCGGGCGCCCGCGATCGGGACCGGGCAGCGGCTGGCGGACCTGGACCTCCAGCCCGTGCCCGGCCCCGCCCCGCACGGTGACGGTGACCGGCATGCCCGGCGCGTGCTTGCGCGCGTTCGTCAGCCCCTCCTGGACGACCCGGTAGGCGGTGCGCCCGGCCAGGGTGGGCACCATCGCCATGTTCCCGACGTCCAGCTCCAAGGCGACCTGTGCGCCCGCGCGCCGGGACTCCTCGACGAGCCCGGCCACGCCGGCGAGCGAGGGCGGCGGGGCGTCCCCGCCGTCGGCCGGGTCCTCGCGCAGCAGCCCGATGACCTCGCGCAGGTCGACGAGCATCTGGTGGACGCCGCTGCGGATCACCCCGGCGGCGCGCGAGATCTCCTCCGGCGAGGCGTCCGGGCGGAACTCCAGCGCGCCGGCGTGCACGCTGAGCAAGGACATGCGGTGGGCGAGCACGTCGTGCATCTCGCGAGCGATCCGCACCCGTTCCAGCCGCCTGGCCTCGGCCTCCCGGAGGTGGCGGTCGCTCTCGGCGCGGCGGGCCCGCTCGGCGAGGGAGGCCAGGAGCTGGCGCCGCGCGCGGACCGCCTGTCCCCAGCCGACCGTCGCGGCGGTCAGCAGGGCGATGATCGCGACGTTCGCCGCGTAGGGCAGCTCGGGAGGGGGACGCAGCGCCACGGCGATCATCCCGGTCAGCACGCCGAGCGCGCCGATCCCCGCCGCCACGGGCCAGGGCCGCCGCACGGCGACCGACAGCGTCGCCACGAACGCCGCGCCGCCGGCCACCAGGGACACGGCCGAGACCGCCGTGACGACCAGTGCCAGCCCGGCCGGCCGGCGGCGGCGCATCACCAGGGCCGGGCAGCAGGCGAGCCCGGCCGCCAGGTCGGCCTTGGCGAGCGTGCCCGCTTCCTGCGCGTAACGAGGCCAGAGGTTCAGCACGCCGATCAGCACCGCGACGGCGATGGCGACGGCGTCGACCACGGGGGCCGGCCACCATGCGATCCTCATGGCCGTGCCGCCCAGAAGCGGCAGTGGTGCCCGGCGGCCAGATCGGTCCGGGAGATCCCGGCGCGCGCTGAGTCCAGCGCCTGGGTGGCCGGGAACCTCGGCCAGCGGGGCAGCCCGGCCCGGTTCGGATCGCCCTGGGCGGCGAACGCGGCCCAATACATGATCATTGATTCGGACAGCTTCCGCTGCGCGGGACCGAGCGGCACGGACGTGCCCGCGATGTCGAAGAACATGGGGAGCTCCGAGCCGTGGAAGGCGCCGGGCGGGTAGCCCTTGGGGAAGACGCCGAGGAAGTCCGGGACGTTCGGCTCGGCGAACTCGAAACTGAAGACGGGCACGTGCCGGGCCAGGAGCCGGTCGGCGGCAAGGGTCGGGCACACCCATCCGACGTCGGTGCCGACCGCGGCCCAGGCCAGCGCGGCCGGGGATCCCGACCGGCCGGAGTACGCCCGGGGCGGATACCGGACGTAGACGCGACGGGCCGTGCGCTCTCCGAAGGACGTCGCCAGCAGAGCCCGGTAACGGGCGTCGTCGATGGGTTTCTCCGCCTCGAAGAGGCTCCCGAACAGCCGGTGTTCGTCCCGGGTGTTGCCCTGCAGCACCGGGACCCGTTGGAAGGCGCCGGTCCGCAGTGCCTTGACCGGGTCGGTGGGCAGCGCCCGGGTCCCGAACGCCGGCGTGACGAACCGGCCGTTCAACGCCAGGAGCTTCCCGGTGTCCGTCCGGCGCAGGCATGCCGGTCCGTCCGGTCCCGTGCAACCCAGCTTCGCCGCCGCCGCGGCGCCTCGGGCCTGCACGGCCGTTCGGGGTGCCCAATAGGAGATGGCGTCGAGCCCGGGGGCCATCATGTTCTTGGGCCAGCTCTGCAGGCAGGACCCGCTCTGGATGATCGCGCGGTGGAAGAGTCCGGCCGCCGGAGGCGAGACCAGTTGGGCGCAGACGCTCGCCCCGCCCGAGGACTCTCCCATCAGCGTGACGTTACCCGGATCGCCGCCGAACGCCTGCGCGTTGGCCCGTACCCAGCGCAACGCGGCCTGCTGGTCGGCCAGCGCGTAGGTGCCCGACCCGGCCATCCGGGGATGGCCGAAGAACCCGAACACGCCGAGCCGGGAGTTGACGGTGACCACCACGACGCCGCCCGTGGCGGCCATGCGGCGGGCGTCGAAGTCGCTGCCCGAGCCCGAACTGAAGGCTCCGCCGTGCAGGTACACCACGACCGGCCGGCGCTCGGAACGGTTCCCGCGGGGAGCGGTGACGTTGAGGTAGAGGCAGTCCTCGGAGGAATGAGCCGCGACGCCACCGGTCTCGTCCAGTTGCGCGCATGCCGGTCCGGGCTTGCTCGCGTCCCGTACCGCCGTCCAGGGGCGGGGACGGACCGGCGGGCGCCAGCGCCTGGACCCGGTCGGCGGCTGAGCGTAGGGAATGCCCTGATAAAGCTCCGTGTGTCCCGTCGCGACTCCGCGCACCGGACCCAGATCGGTGCGCGCCACCGGGTCCGCCCCGCCCGTCGTGACCGACGCGCCGACCGCCGGGACGCTCAGGCAGCACGTCACCAGGGCCGTCACGGCCCATACCGGCCCGGCCGTTCGCCGCCTTCGCCCCAGGACCGGCTCACCCATCGCCCGACACCAGCCAGGTCTTCAGCAGGCGGGCCCACTTGCGGTTGGCGGTGGTCTCCAGGAACGTCCTGTGATCCACCATCAGGTAGATCTCGCCGGCCGTGGCCGTCTCCACGATGAGAGGCCTGCCCGAGTTCAGCAGCCCGCCGACGAACCGTCCGTACAGGCCGGTGTACTCATTGGCCACCGATCTCACCTCCTCCGGCCGCAGCACGAGATCGGCCCCGCCATGCCAGCCGCCGATCACGAGGCGGTCGGGATGGAGCTCCAGCCGTCCGGTCCGCGGGAACAGCACCCGCTGGTCCACCCCCGCGGCGATGCGGTGACCTCGCCTGCGCCCGGCGAGCTCCTCAGCCGGGGAACCGGCGTACGAGCCCGTCGCAAGGGGAATCTTCGATTCGCTCACCAGCCCAGCCTCCCGCCATGCCCGGTACGCCCACAGCCTCCGAAAGAAGGCGATGCGATCGACTTTGGTCGGCCGGAAGCCGGTGAAGCGCGTTGCGTTCCTAGGGGTCCTAGGCTATAACTAGGGGCCCTAGGAATGGAGGGCGTATGGTGCGGGCCGGGCTGACGGCCGAGCGGGTGACGGTCGCGGGTGCCGAGCTGGCGGACGAGATCGGGCTCGATCAGGTGACCATGGCGCGGGTGGCGCGGCGGCTGGGCGTGAAGGACGCGAGCCTGTACGGCCACGTCCGGAACCTGGAGGACCTGCGCGGGCGGATCGCGCTGCTGGCGGCGGACGAGAAGACCACCGCCATCGCGGAGGCGACCGCCGGGCTGGCGCGCAAGGACGCGCTGGTGGCGTACGCGAACGCCTGGCGCCGGTACGCCCGCGAGCATCCGGGCCGCTACACCGCGACCCAGGTCCCGAGCCGGATCGACCCGGAGCTGGCCGCGAAGGCGACCGGCCCGCGGCGCGCGGTCGAGCTGACCTACGGCATGCTGCGCGGCTACGGGCTGGCCGAACCCGACCTGACCGACGCGGTCCGGCTGCTGCGCAGCACCTTCCACGGATACGTGTCCCTGGAGGCCGCGGACGGGTTCGGTGCCGACCGCTCGCCGCAGCACTCCTGGGAGCGCGCCCTGGACGCCCTGCACGTCCTGCTGGAGAACTGGCCGCCGGCCCCCGAAGGAGACCCCCGATGACCACCATGACCGCGGGCGGCCTGCCCGTCGACGGCGCGACCCTGCACTACCAGGTGCGCGGCCAAGGACCGCTCCTGCTGCTGATCCCCGGCGGCACCGGCGGCGCGGCCGCCTTCGACGAGATCGCCGATGGCCTGGCCGCCGAGTACACCGTCGCGACCTACGACCCGCGCGGTCTCGGCCGCAGCACGCTGGACGACCCCGAGGCCGAGCAGCACGTGGCCGAGCACGCCGGCGACGCGCTGCGGCTGCTGGACCTGCTGTCGCCGGACCGGCCCGCCCGGGTCTTCGGCACCAGCTCGGGCGCGATCGCCGCCCTGCACCTGCTCACCGCCCGTCCCGAGCGCGTCGCGCGCCTGGTGGCGCACGAACCGCCGGTCGTGGAGGTCCTGCCGGACGCCGCCGAGCACCGCGCGCTCATCGCGCGCGTGCGGGAGACGTTCCGCACGCAGGGGCTCATGCCGGCGATGGCGGTGTTCGCCGCCGGCCTGAAGAAGGACGGCGACGCCGCCGAGCCGAAAACCGAGCCCGAGCTGAGGCTTCCCCCGCAGGCGGCGGCGCGGGCCGAGCAGACGATGGCCGGCCTGCCCTACTTCGTCGGGCGCATCGTGCCGAGCTTCATGTCCTACGCGCCCGACGTCCGGCGGCTGGGGGAGCTGACGGACCGGCTCGTGCTCGCCTGCGGCGAGGACTCGCGCGGCGAGCTGCCCTACCGCCCGGCCGCCTTGCTGGCCGAGCGGTTCGGCACGCCGCTCCTGCACTTCCCCGGCGGGCACACCGGCCTGACCACGCACCCCGCCGAGTTCGGCGAGCGCCTGGCCGAGGCCCTGCGCGCCTGAGATCAGGTGGCGAGGGCGGCCTGCTCCTCGGCCTCGACCTCGCGGTTCCAGTCGCGCTTGGAGGACTGCCAGCCGTCCTCGTCGCGGCCGAGGCGCCAGTAGCCCGAGATCGACAGCTGCTCCAGCGGCAGCCCGCGCTCGATCCGCAGGTGGCGGCGGAGCTCCTTGACGAACCCGGCCTCGCCGTGCACGAACGCCTGCACGGTGCCGCCGGGGAAGTCCAGGCCGCGCACGGCGGCGACGAGGGCCTCGCCGACCGGGCGGCCGCCGCGGTGCAGCCACACGATCTCGGGCTTGCCGGGGGAGGTGAGGACCTGCTCCTCGGCCGGGCCCTCGACCTCGACGAACACCCGCGCGGGCGCGCCCTCGGGCAGGCGCTCCAGCGACGCGGCGATGGCCGGCAGGGCGCTCTCGTCCCCGGCCAGCAGGTGCCAGCCGGCGCCGGCGTCCGGCGCGTAGCCGCCGCCGGGGCCGAGGAACATGATCTCGTCGCCGGGCTCGGCGCGGGCGGCCCACGGGCCGGCGAGGCCCTTGTCCCCGTGGTGCACGAAGTCCAGGGTGAGCTCGCCGGCCGCGGCGTCGAAGGCCCGCACGGTGTAGGTGCGGGTGACCGGCCACTGGTCGCGGGGCAGCGCGGCGCGGATCGCGCCCATGTCGAACGGCTCGGGGTAGGCGACGCCCGGCTTGGGGAACAGCAGCTTCACGTAGTGGTCGGTGAAGGCGCCCGCGCCGAACCCGGCGAGGCCGGGGCCGCCGAGGACGACCCGGATCATGTGCGGGGTGACGCGCTCGGTGCGCAGCACCACGCCCTTGGTGGCCTGGGGTCCCTGGCGGGCCGGTTCCGTCGCCATGCGTCCTCCGATGCGGAAAGGGGTGTTAGGTAACCCTAACCCGCTTTGCCGGGCGGCTGTTCCCGGGTGCGCGCGACCTCGGCGGCGACGGCGCGGAAGGCGGTGTCGGTCTCCTCCTCGCCGACCAGCGTGGCCAGCGTGGACTTGACGATGACCACGCCGGTGCGCGGCGAGACGAAGATGTGCTGCCCGGCCAGGCCGTTGGCCTCGTAGTCGCCGTCCTCGCCGAGCCACCACTGCAGCCCGTACCCCTTGTTGAACGGCGCCGACGGCCTGGTCGACTCGGTCACCCACGAGCGCGGCACGACCTGGCGGCCGTTGGCGACGCCGCCGCGCAGGTACAGCAGCCCGAAGCGGGCGAAGTCGCGGTCGGTGGCGTAGTAGCAGCAGTACCCGAGGCTGTTGCCGTTGGAGTCGTTGCCGAGGTAGGCGCGCGACTCCATCCCGGCGGGCTGCCACAGCCGCTCGGCGACGTAGCGGTGGTAGGGCACGCCGGTCGCGCGGGCGATCACCCAGGACAGCACGAAGGAGTTCATCGAGGTGTACTCGAACCGGCTGCCGGGCTCCCAGCCGCGCTTGGCCTCCGCCGCGAAGCGGGTGATCGGCACGCCGAGGCTGGCGGCGACGTGCACCGGCGGGATGCTGGTCGGCTCGTTCCACTCGATGCCCGACGACATGCGCAGCAGGTCGCGCAGCGACACCCCGTCGTAGCCCGAGCCGCGCAGCTCGGGCACGTACTTGGTGACGGTGTCGTCGATGGAGGAGATCTTGCCGTCGCCGAGCGCGATGCCGAACGCGGCCGAGGTGAAGGACTTGGCCATCGACCACGACTGGAAGAGGGTGTCGCGGGCGGCGAAGGAGTAGCGCTCGAACACCACGTCCTGGCCGTCCAGCACGACGAAGCCCTGCGTGCCGGTGCGCGCGAGGTAGTCGTCCAGTGTGTGCTTCTGCCCCTTGTAGGTGTAGCTCACCTTGAGCGAGCGGAGGGCGGTGCGCAGCTTGACCGGGTCGGACGAGGGCGGCAGCGGGTCGAACCCGGTCGAGCGCTCGGTCGTGGACTGCCGCGGGGCGGACGGCGTCGGCGGCGGGGTCGGCGCGGCGTGGGCGGGGGGCGAGCCTGGCGCCAGGACCAGCACCGTGAGGGCGGTGCCGGTGGCGAGGGCGGTGCGGCGCATCGCATCTCCGAGGGGTGGAAGGACACGGGGTGATGGGGGTCGCACAGATGGTCAGCCCTCGAGGGCCACCGCGTATATGGAGACAAGTACCGAATCTGCGGGGCTTGTCTGTGATCAGGCACAGGGAGCGGCCGGCGCGCCCCCCGGGAGAAGACCACCCTGCGTGGCGGCTTACCTGCGCACCGTGCTGGGAAAGGTCACGAACGTGATCTTCGGGGGGTGTGATGAGCGACGCGCTGCTGCGCACGGGCCGGTTCTTCTCCAGGGCGGAGACCTCGCCGGACCTGCGCGCCCGCTATCTGAAGGGCGGCCGTGAGGGCGACGCCTTCTACCGGGACCGGTGGGCGCACGACAAGGTGGTGCGGTCGACGCACGGGGTGAACTGCACCGGGTCGTGCTCGTGGAAGGTGTACGTCAAGGACGGCATCATCACCTGGGAGGCCCAGGAGACCGACTACCCGTCGGTGGGGCCGGACCGTCCCGAGTACGAGCCGCGGGGCTGCCCGCGCGGTGCGGCGTTCTCCTGGTACACCTACTCGCCGACCCGCGTCCGCCACCCCTACATACGCGGCGTGCTGCTGCGGATGTACCGGGAGGCGCGCGAGCGGCTCGGCGACCCGGTCGCGGCGTGGGCCGAGATCACCGCCGACCCGGAGCAGCGGCGGCGCTACCAGTCCGCGCGGGGCAGGGGCGGCCTGGTGCGGGCGTCCTGGGACGAGGCGGTCGAGATGATCGCCGCCGCGCACGTGCACACCATCGCCGAGTACGGCCCGGACCGGATCGCGGGGTTCTCGCCGATCCCGGCGATGTCGATGGTGTCGCACGCGGCCGGGTCCCGGTTCGTGTCGCTGCTCGGCGGCGCGATGCTGTCGTTCTACGACTGGTACGCCGACCTGCCGGTGGCCGCGCCGCAGGTGTTCGGCGACCAGACCGACGTGCCCGAGTCGGCCGACTGGTGGGACGCGGCCTACCTGATCCTGTGGGGCTCCAACGTCCCGGTCACCCGCACCCCCGACGCGCACTGGATGGCCGAGGCCCGCTACCGGGGCCAGAAGGTCGTGGTGATGTCGCCGGACTACTCCGACGCCACCAAGTTCGCCGACGAGTGGGTCGCCCCGCACCCGGGCACCGACGGCGCGCTCGGCATGGCGATGGGGCACGTGATCCTCAAGGAGTGCTTCGCCGACCGGCGGGTGCCGTACTTCACCGACTACGTCAAGCGCCACACCGACCTGCCGTTCCTGGTCACCCTGGAGGAGCGCGACGGCGCCCGCGTCCCGGGCCGCTTCCTCACCGCCGCCGACCTCGGCGAGCCGGGGGAGGAGGCGGCGTGGAAGACGGTGCTGCTGGACGCCGCGACCGGCGCGCCCGCCGTGCCGAACGGCTCCCTCGGCTTCCGCTGGGGCGAGGCGGGCAAGGGGCGCTGGAACCTGCTGCTGGAGGGCGTCGACCCGCTGCTCAGCGTGCACGGCGATGGCGCGGGGACCGCCGAGGTGCTGCTGCCGCGCTTCGACGCGCCGGACGGCGCCGCCGGGGTCGTCCGGCGCGGGGTGCCGGTCCGCCGGGTCGGCGGGCACGAGGTCACCACCGTCCACGACCTGATGCTCGCCCAGTACGGCGTGGCCCGCCCGGGGCTGCCGGGCGACTGGCCGGCCTCCTACGACGACGCCGCCGCGCCCGGCACCCCGGCCTGGCAGGAGGAGATCACCTCGGTGCCGGCGGCGACCGCGGTCCGCATCGCCCGCGAGTTCGCCGCGACGGCGGAGAAGTCCGGCGGCCGCTGCATGATCATCATGGGTGCGGGCGCCAACCACTGGTTCCACTCCGACACCATCTACCGCACGTTCCTGTCGCTGCTGATGCTGACCGGCTGCCAGGGCGTGAACGGCGGCGGCTGGGCGCACTACGTCGGGCAGGAGAAGGTCCGCCCGTTCACCGGCTGGGCGCAGCTGGCGTTCGGCCTGGACTGGACCCGGCCCGCCCGGCAGATCCCGGCGACCGCGTACTGGTACCTGCACACCGGCCAGTGGCGCTACGACGGGTACCGCGCGGACGCGCTCGCCTCGCCGCTCGGCCAGGGGCTGTTCGGCGGCCGGCACACCGCCGACCTGGTCGCCGAGTCCGCCCGGCTCGGCTGGACGCCGTTCGCGCCGTTCTTCGACCGCAACCCGCTCGACCTCGCCGACGAGGCCGGGGACCGCGACCCGGGCGAGTTCGTCGCGGCCCGGCTGCGCGACGGGACGCTGAGGCACGCCGCCGCCGACCCCGACGCGCCGCGCAACTGGCCGCGCGTCCTCACCGTCTGGCGCGCCAACCTGCTCGGCTCCTCGGCCAAGGGCGACGAGTACTTCCTGCGGCACCTGCTCGGCACCGGCGACAACCTGCAGGCCGCCGAGACCCCGCCGGACCGCCGGCCCCGCGACGTGGCCTGGCGGGACGAGGCGCCGCGCGGCAAGCTCGACCTGCTGCTGTCGCTGGACTTCCGGATGACGTCCACGACGCTGATGTCGGACGTCGTGCTGCCCGCCGCGACCTGGTACGAGAAGCACGACCTGTCCTCGACCGACATGCACCCGTTCGTGCACGCCTTCAACCCGGCGGTCGACCCGCCCTGGGAGGCGCGCAGCGACCTGGACGCCTTCCAGGCCATCGCGCGGAAGTTCAGCGAGCTGGCCGCCGGGCGCCTCGGCGTCCGCCGGGACCTGGTCGCCTCCCCGCTGCAGCACGACACGCCGGGGGAGTGCGGCGCCCCCTACGGCGCCGCGGGCGGGACGGGCCCGGTGTTCGCCGTCGTCGAGCGCGACTACACCGCCGTCGGCGCCCGGATGGCCGAGCTCGGCCCGAAGGCGGCCGCCGCCGGGCTTCCGGTCAAGGGCGTCACGTTCACGCCGGACAAGGAGATGGACTGGCTGCGCGCCCGCTCGGGCACCGGCCCGGCGGGCGGCCCGCGCCTCGACACCGCCGCGCAGTGGTGCGAAACGATCCTGGCGCTGTCGGGCACCAGCAACGGCCGGCTCGCCGCGCAGGGGTTCGCCCAGCTCGCCGAGCGCACCGGCGTGTCCTACGACGAGCTCGCCGAGGGCGGCGCCGAGCGGCGCATCACCTTCGCCGACACCCAGGCCCGGCCGACGGCGGTCGGGCCGTCGCCGGAATGGTCGGGCATCGAGGCCCCCGACCGCCGCTACTCGCCGTTCACCATCAACGTCGAGCGGCACAAGCCCTGGCACACCCTGACCGGCCGGATGCACTTCTTCCTCGACCACGCATGGATCGCCGAGCTCGGCGAGCAGCTGCCGGTGTTCCGGCCGCCGCTGAACATGCACGCCCTGTTCGGCGAGCCCCGGCCCGGCACCGGGGACGGGGCCGGGCTCACCGTCCGCTACCTCACCCCGCACTCCAAGTGGTCGATCCACTCGGAGTACCAGGACAACCTGTTCATGCTCACGCTGTCGCGCGGCGGCCCGACGGTGTGGATCAGCGCCGCCGACGCCGGGCGCATCGGCGTCGCCGACAACGACTGGGTGGAGATGGCCAACCGCAACGGCGTCGTGGACGCCCGCGCGGTCGTCTCGCACCGGATGCCCGCGGGCACCGTCTACTACCACCACGCCCAGGAGCGGGTCATCGACATGCCGAAGACCGAGCGCACCGGCCGGCGCGGCGGCATCCACAACTCGCTGACCCGGCTGCTGGTCAAGCCGACGCACCTGATCGGCGGGTACGCCCAGCTGTCGTACGCCTTCAACTACCTGGGCCCGACCGGCAACCAGCGCGACGAGGTCACCGTGATCCGCCGCCGCTCCCAGGAGGTGACCTACTGACATGAAGGTCATGGCGCAGCTCGCGATGGTGATGAACCTGGACAAGTGCATCGGGTGCCACACCTGCTCGGTCACCTGCAAGCAGGCGTGGACGAACCGCTCGGGCGTGGAGTACGTGTGGTTCAACAACGTCGAGACCCGGCCCGGACAGGGCTACCCGCGCCGCTACGAGGACCAGGAGCAGTGGCAGGGCGGCTGGACCCTGGACCGCAAGGGACGGCTGAAACCGCGCTCGGGCGGGCGGGCCCGCAGGCTGCTCGGCATCTTCTCCAACCCGCTGCTGCCGTCGATCGGCGACTACTACGAGCCCTGGACCTACGACTACGAGACGCTCACCAGCGCGCCGCTGTCGGACGACTTCCCGGTGGCGCGCCCCTACTCGCTCATCACCGGCGAGCCCACGAAGGTGGAGTGGAGCGCCAACTGGGACGACGACCTCGGCGGCGGCCCCGAGCTGGCGCGGCACGACCCGGTCGTGGAGAAGATCTCCGCGTCGATCCGGCTGGACTACGAGCGCGCGTTCATGTTCTACCTGCCGCGGATCTGCGAGCACTGCCTGAACCCCACCTGCATGGCCGCCTGCCCGTCCGGCGCGATCTACAAGCGGGCCGAGGACGGCATCGTGCTGGTCGACCAGGACCAGTGCCGGGGCTGGCGCATGTGCGTGACCGGCTGCCCGTACAAGAAGATCTACTTCAACCACAAGACCGGCAAGGCCGAGAAGTGCACGTTCTGCTACCCGCGCGTCGAGGTCGGCATCCCGACGGTGTGCTCGGAGACCTGCGTCGGGCGGCTTCGCTACATCGGCGTCCTGCTCTACGACGCCGACCGGGTCACCGAGGCCGCCGAGACCGAGGACGACACCGCCCTGTACGAGGCGCAGCTCGGCCTGTTCCTGGACCCCGCCGACCCCGGGGTGGCCGAGGCGGCGCGCCGCGACGGGGTGCCCGAGCCGTGGCTGGAGGCGGCGCGCCGCTCCCCGGTGCACGCGCTGATCAGCCGGTTCAAGGTGGCGCTGCCGCTGCACCCGGAGTACCGCACGATGCCGATGGTCTGGTACGTCCCGCCGCTGTCGCCGGTGGTGGAGGCGCTGCGCGACACCGGCCACGACGGCGAGGACGCGGGCAACCTGTTCGGCGCCATCGACACCCTGCGCATCCCGGTGGAGTACCTGGCCGAGCTGTTCACCGCGGGCGACCCGGAGCCCGTCACGGCCGCGCTGCGGCGGCTCGCGGCGATGCGGTCCTACATGCGCGACACCGCGCTCGGCGACCCGCCCGACGAGGCCAAGGCCGCCGTCGCCGGCATGACCGGCCGCGACGTCGAGGACATGTACCGGCTGCTCGCCCTCGCCAAGTACGACGAGCGCTACGTCATCCCGACGCAGGCGCGGGCCGAGGCGGCGGCGCTGGAGGAGACGGCCTGCCCCGTCGGGTACGGGGAGGGCGGCGAGGCGGGCCCGTTCGGCGAGGGCTCGGGCCGTCCCGCGCCCGCGTCGGTGGAGAGCTTCCACGCGCTGCGCGAGCGGCAGACCAGCGGCGCGCTGCTGGACCCCGCCGACCGCAGGGAACGCGTCAACCTCCTGAACTGGGACGGCAAGGGCCGCCCCGCCGGGATGTTCCCGGGGGCGGGGAAGAAGAAGGAGAAGTCGTGAGCCCCGTGGTGATGAGCCCTGTGGTGTGGCAGGCCGCGTCCCTGCTGCTCGGCTACCCCGACGAGGAGCTGTACGGGCGGCGCGCGATGCTGCGCGAGGCCGTCGCGGGGGAGGAGCGGCTGACGGCGTTCCTGGACCACATGGACGCCGTGCCGCTGGACGACCTCGCCGCCCACTACGTCGAGACCTTCGACCTGCGCCGCCGCTGCTGCCTCTACCTGACCTACTACCGCGACGGCGACACCCGGCGGCGCGGCGGGTCGCTGGCCGCGCTGAAGGGCCGCTACCGCGCGGCGGGCGCCGAGCTCGGCACCCGCGAACTGCCCGACTTCCTGCCGGTCGTGCTGGAGTTCGCCGCGCTGCACGGCGGCGCGGACCTGCTCACCGAGCACCGCGCCGGGCTGGAGCTGCTGCGGCTGGCGCTGGAGGACCGGGGGACGCCCTACGCGCTGCCGGTGCAGGCCGTCTGCGCGACGCTGCCCGGCCCGTCGCCGCGCGACCGCGCCGAGGCGCTGCGGCTCGCCGCCGCCGGCCCGCCCGCCGAGCACGTCGGCCTGGAGCCCTTCGCGCTGGAACCCATCACCCGGGGAGCGACCCGATGAACCTGCTGCTGTGGGTGGCCCTGCCGTATGTGGCGGTGGCATCCCTGATCGCCGGGACCGTCTGGCGGTACCGCTACGACCGGTTCGGGTGGACGACCCGATCCTCGGAGCTGTACGAGAGACGGCTGCTGCGCGTCGCCAGCCCGCTGTTCCACTACGGGCTCATCTTCGTGATCCTCGGGCACGTCATCGGCCTGCTGATCCCCGAAGGCTGGACGAAGGCGGCCGGCGTGTCCGAATCGGCCTACCACGCGGGGTCGCTGATCGGCGGCACCGTCGCCGGGGTCGCCGCGGCGGCCGGACTGGCGATGCTGATCTACCGCCGCCGCGCGACCGGCCCGGTGTTCTCGGCCACCACCCGCAACGACAAGCTCATGTACCTGCTGCTCGGCGGGTCGCTGCTGCTCGGCCTCGCGGTGACCGTCGTCGAGAACGGCCTGCTCGGCCCCTACGACTACCGGAGGACGGTCGCCCCGTGGTTCCGCGACATCTTCCTGCTGCGCCCCGACCCGGACCTGATGACCGGCATCCCGGTCCTCTACAAGCTCCACGTGCTGCTCGGCCTGGTGCTGACCGCCCTGTTCCCCTTCACCCGCCTGATCCACGCGTTCGCCGCGCCGTGGCGGTACGCGTTCCGGCCCTACATCGTCTACCGGAGCCGGGACGGCGCGGGGCTCGCCACCCGCGACCCCGCGCGCGGCTGGGAACCGCTCACCCGCCGCTGAACCGGTGCCGGACGGCCCCGGCGGCGACCACCGCCCACACGATGACGGCGGGCCAGAGCAGCACCCGGCCCGCGGTGACCAGCGCGCCGGCGTGCGCGACCGTGCCGGTGGTGATCGTCGCGACGGCCGTCATGCCGAGCGGGAACACCGTCGACCAGCGCCGCAGGTCGTAGTGCGGGCGCGGCCAGCGGATCTCGCAGCACACCAGCACCGCGTACCAGGCGAGCGCGACCGCCAGCAGCGCCAGGGCCGCCGCGCGCAGCACGCCCTGGCCGGAGGTGGCCGCGGCCGTCAGCTTGGCGGCGGCGAGCGCGGAGATGGCCACCGCGCCGCCCGCCACCCAGTGGTCTCCGGCGCCGGTGCGCAACTGCCCGAAGTCGAACTGCGCGAGCACCGCGCAGTACAGCACCAGACCGAGGACGAACAAGGCGATGGCAGGCCACAGAAGCAGCCGGGCCGGGAGCGACACCGCAAGCGTCCCGGCCAGCACGACCAGGGACTGGGTGGACACGCACACCAGGTACGCCGCGCCCGGCACCCGGCCGTGCAGGCGCCGCACCACGCGGGGCAGCAGCACCGCCCAGAGCACGGCCGAGCCGCCGAGCAGCACGGCCGCGGCGGCGTCCCAGCCGAGCAGCGACAGCCGCACGCCGAGCACGCAGGTGCCCGCGACGCCGGTGAGCGCGGCGGGCGTCGCCGCGTCGTCCGCCCAGCCCCGCCGGTCGCGGGCGAGCCGGCGGGCGAAGCCCGCGCCGAGCGCGGCCCACAGCGCGGCCGCGACGGCCAGCAGCGCGACCGAGGGCCACCCGGCGCCCGCCAGGTGCAGCCCGACCGAGACGATGCCGGTGGCCATCACCTCGGCGCCCGCCGCCGGTGGGGCCTCCCGGGTGCGCCCGCGCGCCGCCGTCCTCGCTGTCACGACGGGGTCATCCCCGCCGGAAGTCGCCGCCGATGTTCACTTTCAGCCCTCTTGACCGTTTCATAGCAATTACTTACTTTCACGGCAGAGATGTCGCACGTCACCCCGCCCTCAAGGAGGAGGCATGGCGGCACGACCGAGCACATCGCGGCCCGCCCGCGGACCGGCCGGCGGCCTGGCCCGCGAGCTGGCCGCCGAGTTCGCCGGCACCCTGATCCTCATCCTGTTCGGCGTCGGCGTCGTCGCGCAGGTCGCCGCCGGCGGCATCGGGGACCACGACAGCATCGCCTGGGCCTGGGGGATCGGCGTGATCCTCGGGGTCTACGTGTCGGCCGCGGTGAGCGGCGGCCACATCAACCCGGCGGTGACGTTCGCGCTCGCGGTCTTCCAGGGCTTCCCCTGGCGCAAGGTCGCCCCGTACTGCCTCGCGCAGACCGCCGGCGCCTTCATCGCCGCGCTGATCGTCCGCTGGAACTACACCGAGGTCCTGGCCAAGGCCGATCCCGGCCACACCATCAAGACCCAGGGGGTGTTCTCCACCCTGCCGGGCAACGGCACGCTGCCCGTCGGCACCTGGGGCGCGCTGCGCGACCAGGTCATCGGCACCGCGATCCTGCTGTTCGTCGTGCTCGCCGTCACCGACCGGCGCAACCGGCCGCCGCTGGCCAACCTCGGCCCCGTCGTCATCGGCCTGCTGGTGGTGGCGATCGGCATGGCCTGGGGCACCGACGCCGGCTACGCCATCAACCCCGCCCGCGACTTCGGGCCGCGGCTCGCCCAGTTCCTCACCGGCTACCGGAGCGCCTGGCGCGACCAGCACGGCGACCTGTACTTCTGGGTGCCGATCATCGGGCCGCTGATCGGCGCCGTCCTCGGCGCGGGGCTGTACACCCTCCTCATCGGCCGTACGCTCCCCGAGGCGGGTGAACCCGAGCTCACCGGACCCGAACCCGAGTACGACGTGGCACCCTGACCGGGCCGTCCCCTGCGAGCAGAAAGCGAGAGCCCGATGGCCGACTTCGTCGGAGCGCTGGACCAGGGCACCACCAGCACCCGATTCATGATCTTCGACCACGGCGGCAACGAGATCGCCCGGCACCAGCTGGAGCACGAGCAGATCCTGCCGCGGGCCGGCTGGGTCGAGCACAACCCCGCCGAGATCTGGGAGCGCACCCGCGCGGTGGTGGAGAGCGCCCTCACCAAGGCCAACCTCACCAGCGGCGACCTGGCCGCGCTCGGCATCACCAACCAGCGCGAGACGACCGTGGTGTGGAACCGGCGCACCGGCCGCCCCTACCACAACGCGATCGTCTGGCAGGACACCCGCACCGACCGGATCGCCTCCGCGCTGGAGCGCGAGGGCAAGGGCGACACGATCCGGCACCGCGCCGGGCTGCCGCCCGCCACCTACTTCTCCGGCGGCAAGATCCAGTGGATCCTGGAGAACGTCGACGGGGTCCGCGAGGCCGCCGAGAACGGCGAGGCGGTCTTCGGCAACATCGACACCTGGGTGCTGTGGAACCTCACCGGCGGCACCGACGGCGGCGTGCACGTCACCGACCCGACCAACGCCAGCCGCACCATGCTGATGGACCTGGAGACGCTGGACTGGGACGAGGAGCTGCTGTCGTTCTTCGGCATCCCGCGGGCGATGTTGCCCGAGATCCGGCCGTCGTCGGCGCCCGACCCCTACGGCGTCACCCGCGCGTCCGGGCCGCTGCGCGGCGAGATCCCGCTGACCGGCATCCTCGGCGACCAGCAGGCCGCCACCGTCGGGCAGGTGTGCTTCGCGCCGGGCGAGGCCAAGAACACCTACGGCACCGGCAACTTCCTGCTGCTGAACACCGGCATCGAGCTGGTGCGCTCCAAGGCGGGGATGCTCACCACCGTGTGCTACAGCTTCGGCGGGCAGGACCCGGTGTACGCGCTGGAGGGCTCGATCGCGGTGACCGGGTCGGCGGTGCAGTGGCTGCGCGACCAGCTCGGCATCATCTCCGGCGCGGCGCAGAGCGAGGCGCTGGCCGCGCAGGTGGAGGACAACGGCGGCGTCTACTTCGTGCCGGCCTTCTCCGGCCTGTTCGCCCCCTACTGGCGCAGCGACGCGCGCGGCGCCATCGTCGGGCTGTCGCGCTACAACACCAACGCGCACCTGGCCCGCGCCACCCTGGAGGCGATCTGCTACCAGTCCCGCGACGTGGTGGAGGCGATGCGCGAGGACTCCGGCGTCGCGCTGGACGTGCTGAAGGTCGACGGCGGCGTCACCGCCAACGAGCTGTGCATGCAGCTGCAGGCCGACATCCTCGGCGTGCCGGTCTCGCGGCCGGTGGTGGCCGAGACCACCGCGCTCGGCGCCGCCTACGCCGCGGGCCTCGCCGTCGGGTTCTGGAACGACACCGACGAGCTGCGCCGCAACTGGAACGAGGACCGGCGCTGGGAGCCGGCCTGGGACGAGGACCGGCGCGCCGAGGGCTACGCCGGGTGGCGCAAGGCCGTCGAGCGCACCTACGGCTGGGTCGACGTGGACTGACCGCCGGCGTCCGCCGCCGTCCGGGCTCAGCTCCGGGCGGCGGCCTCCCGGACCCGCTCGATGACGCGCATGATCTCCACCGACTCCGCCAGCGGCATCAGCGGCGACTCGGTGAGGCCCGCGCGCAGGCAGCGCGCGACCTCCTCGGCCTGCGGGCCGTAGCCGTGCCCGGCGAGCCGGCCGGTGACGGTCTCCGGCTCGGCGCCCTGCCGGACCAGCAGGAACGACCCGGGCCGGTAGAACGGGCCGGCGACCTCGATCCGGCCCGCCGTCCCGACGACGGTGGCGGTGTGCGGCGAGTCGCCCATCAGCCCGCAGTGCAGCAGCGCGATGGCGCCGCTGTCGTAGCCGAGGAGCATGCCGGTGTTGGCGTCCACGCCGGTCGGCGCCGGAGTGATCGTCGCCTGGACGGTGTCCGGGGCGCCGAGCAGTGGCCAGGTGAACGACAACGCATAGCAGCCGAGGTCCAGCAGCGCGCCGCCGCCGAGCTCGGGCGCCCACAGGCGGCTCGCCGGGTCGTAGGGGGCGGGGATGGAGAAGTCGGCGCGCACCGACGTCACCTCGCCGATCGCGCCGTCGCGGACCAGCCCGTACACCTGCCGGATCAGCGGGTTGCAGCGCGTCCACATCGCCTCCATGGCGAACAGGCCGCGCTCGCGCGCCAGGTCTGCGAGGGCCTCGGCGTCGGCCGCCGAGGTGGTGAACGGCTTCTCCACCAGCACCGCCCGCCCCGCCTCCAGGCAGCGGCGCGCCGGCTCGTAGTGCATGGGGTGCGGCGTCGCCACGTAGACGACGTCGATCTCGTCGTCGTCCGCGAGCGCGGCGTAGGAGCCGTAGGCGCGGGGGACGCCGTGGCGTCCGGCGAACGCCTCGGCGGTCCCCTGCGCGCGCGAGCCGACGGCGCGGACCTCGTGACCGGGAAGGGCGAGCAGGTCCTCGGTGAAGACGGCGGCGATCCCGCCGGTACCGAGCACGCCCCAGCGGATCGGACGATCGATCATGACGCCGATGCTAGCCGGGGCGGCGGTCACGCCGCGCGGCGGCGGACGGCCAGGAGCGTCGCGGCCGAGGCGACCAGCGCCGTCGCGGCGAGCGCCCAGCCGGTGCCGTACTCGGCGTGGCGGGTCGAGCCGCCGCCCTCGGCCAGCACCAGGAACAGGGTGCCGATCGTGGCGACCCCGGCGACCTGGCCGAGCTGCATCACGGTGAGCAGCAGGCCGCTGCCGTCGGCGGCGTCCTCGGCCGGGACGTTCGCCAGCGCCACCGTCATCGCGATCGGCAGCACGCCGAGACCGGCCCCGATCACCGCCGTCACGGTCTCGTAGAGCACGCCGCCGTCGGCGACCGGCCCGATGACCAGGTAGCCGGACGCGGCGACCGCGAACCCGGCCGGGACCAGCCGCCGGTGCCAGCGCGCGGGCAGCCGCTGCCAGTTCAGCCCGACCAGCGCGAACGCGGCGACGCACGGCACGAACATCAGCCCCGACCCGAGCGGGCCGAACCGCAGGTCGCCCTGCAGGTGCAGGGTGGTGGTGAACAGGAACGCCGACCAGGTGCACGGGCCGAGCAGCAGCCCGGCCGCCGCGGCGGCGACACCCGGCGCGCGCAGCACCCGCGGCGACAGGAGCGGCCTGCCGCCGCCGCGCGCCACCCGGCGCTCCACCACCACGAACGCCGCGAACAGCACGACACTCGCCGCGAGCGACGCCCAGCCCCACGCCGGCCACCCGAGCTCGTGCCCGAGGACCAGCGGGACCACGAACAGCAGCACCGCGGGCGTCAGCGTGAGCACTCCCGGCAGGTCCAGGCCGCCGCCGGTCCGCCGCTCGCCGCGCGGCAGCACCCGCGGCCCGGCGGCGAGCAGCACCAGCCCGATCGGCACGTTCACCAGGAACACCGTGCGCCAGCCCGCGCCGAACAGGTCGGCGCTCACCAGCAGGCCGCCGGCGACCTGGCCGGCCACGACGCCGCCCGCGATCACCGACGAGTAGACCCCGAGCGCGCGGACCCGCGCGGGCCCGGTGAAGTGGTGCTGGATCAGGCTCATCACCTGCGGCGTCATCAGCGCGGCCCCGGCGCCCTGCACCAGCCGGAAGCCGATCAGGGAGCCGCTGCCGGGCGCCAGGCCGCAGGCGAGCGAGGCGGCGGTGAAGACCGCGAGGCCGAGCAGGAACATCCGGCGGTGCCCGGCCAGGTCGCCGAGGCGCGCGCCGGTGACGAGCAGCACGGCGTAGGAGATGATGTACCCGGCGATGACCAGCTGCAGGCCGGCGCCGGAGGCGTGCAGGTCGGTGCGCAGGGTCGGCAGGGCGACGTTGACGATGCTGACGTCCAGGATGGCCATGAACTGCCCGAGCAGGATGACCGCGAGCAGCGTGGTGCCCCGCGGCCGGGGGGCGGGTGTCTCCCGCACCTTCGGCAGATCGGTTGTCTGTGTCATGGTCATCAGCGTGGGGCCGTTCCGGTACCGGTAACGAGAGCCTGCCGATACGGGTACCGACAGCACCTGGATCGGGTCGCGGCCACCGGGCAGACTGGACGGGTGACGATCAGCGATGTCCGGCCCCGCCGCCGGTCCGACCTGGCGGCCTTCCTGCGCAGCCGCCGCGAGCGCATCACCCCCGACGACGTCGGCATGCCGCCGGGCCCGCGCCGGCGCACCCCGGGGCTGCGCCGCGAGGAGGTCGCGCAGCTCGCCGGGGTCGGCGTCACCTGGTACACCTGGCTGGAGCAGGGCCGCCCGATCAACGCCAGCCCGCAGGTGCTGGACGCGGTGGCGCGCACGCTGCGGCTGGACGCCGCCGAGCGCGGCCACCTGTACCGGCTGGCCGAGGTGCCCGAGGCCGCACCGGTCCCCGGGGGCGAGCCGCTGCCGCCCGACATCCAGCAGATCCTGGACGGCCTGGACCCGCTGCCGGCGGCGGTCGCCAACGGCCGCTGCGACGTCCTGGCCTGGAACTCCGCCTACGCGGCGGTCTTCCCGCACCTGGTGGCCGCCCCGCCCGGCGAGCGCAACACCATGTGGAAGGTGTTCACGCTGCCCGACTGCTGCAACCCGATCGTGAACATGGAGGAAGAGGCGCCCCTGCACATCGCGACGTTCCGGCACCGCTACAGCCGGCACCTGAACGAGCCCGCCTGGCGGGACCTGGTGCGGCGGCTGGAGCAGGCGAGCCCGCTGTTCGCACGGCTGTGGGCCAGGCAGGACGTCGCCCTGACCGCCGTGCGGCTGAAGGTGTTCCGGCACGCGGCGGTCGGTGAGATCCGCACCCGCGCGAACGCCTTCGACGTGGCGGGCACGCCCGATGCCCGGATGGTCGTCTACGCCCCGGTGGAGCAGATCGACCGCGACCGCGTCGCCTGGTTGATGGAGCACCCGGACGCGGCCGCGACCGACCACCGGCACTGAGGCCGGCTCAGCCGGCGCTGGAGTCCGCCCAGATGTTGATCCCGGCCTCGACGGCGTCCCGGTCGATCGCGGCCAGCTCGTCACCGGTCAGCGGCGGCCCGTCCAGCGCCGCCACGTTGTCCTCCAGCTGCGCGACGCTGCTGGCGCCGATCAGCACCGAGGTGACGCGCGGGTCGCGCAGCGCCCACGCCAGCGCGAGCTGCGCCAGCGACTGCCCCCGGGCCGCCGCGATCTCGTTCAGCGCCCGCACGTGCCCGAGCGTCTCATCGGTCAGCAGGTCGGGGGAGAGCGACTTGCCCTGGCCGGCCCGGGACCCCTCGGGGATGCCACCGAGGTACTTGTCGGTCAGCATGCCCTGCGCCAGCGGCGAGAAGGCGATGCAACCGGCGCCCACCTCCTCCAGGGTGTCCAGCAGGCCGCCCTCGATCCACCGGTTCAGCATCGAGTACGACGGCTGGTGGATGAGCAGCGGCGTCCCCATCTCGCGCAGGATGGCGGCGGCCTCGGCCGTCCGCTCGGGCGAGTACGACGAGATGCCCGCGTACAGCGCCTTCCCCGACCGAACGGCGTGGTCCAGTGCGCCCATCGTCTCTTCCAGCGGCGTCTCCGGATCGAACCGGTGGCTGTAGAAGATGTCGACGTACTCCACGCCCATCCGCTTCAGCGACTGGTCGAGGCTGGCGAGCAGGTACTTGCGCGACCCCCATTCACCGTAGGGGCCGGGCCACATGTCGTAGCCCGCCTTGGTCGACAGCACGATCTCGTCCCGGTACGGCGCGAAGTCCTCCCGGAACAGCCGCCCGAAATTGGTCTCGGCGGAGCCGTAGGGCGGCCCGTAGTTGTTGGCGAGGTCGAAGTGGGTGATGCCGAGGTCGAACGCCCGGCGCAGGATGGCCCGCTGCGTGTCCAGGGGCCGGTCGTCCCCGAAGTTGTGCCAGAGCCCGAGCGACACGGCGGGCAGCTTCAGCCCGCTGCGCCCGCACCGGCGGTACTGGATCCGGTCGTAACGGTCCGTCGCGGCGACATAGGTCATGCCCGCAATCCTGCCAAACCCCGCCGCCCGCCCACCCAGGAGGCGACGGCGAGCCCGAGGAGCGCCGCCACGGCGACGTCGGTCAGCAGCAGCCAGGGCTTCCAGGACAGCATGCAGCCGCCGTGCGCGCCGCACGCGAGGGCCGGTGACCAGGCCAGCACGGCCGCCAGTGCGGCGGCGGGCGGCAGGACGGCGAGCAGCCGGGCACGCCAGGTGGTGTGCCAGGCCCCGGCGGCGGCCCCGGCCAGCGCGATCACCGTGACGGCGGGCAGGTGCCCGGCCATCGGCAGGTCACCGCCCCAGGTGAGCGAGGGGAGGCGGTCCGCCGCCTCGGCGCCCCAGGTGAGCACGGCCAGGTAGGCGGCCCAGGAGAGGACGATCGGCAGCGCCGCGCGGGGGCTCACGGCGCCCCCTCCGGGACCTCGTCGCGGATCAGCCAGCGGCCCTCGTGCGGGACGAGCGCGAACCGGGCGGCCAGTTTGCCGTCCTCGCCCGTGTACAAGTGGCGCTGCCGCATCGTGTAGGTCGCCACGACGGAGACGCAGGGCCTGGGCAGCTCGGCGCAGAATCCCCGGTAGGTGTCGCGCGCGGCCTTGACGTCGCGGACCTCGATCCAGTTCACGAACGGCGAGTCGGGCAAGCGGGTCAGTTCCTCCTCAGGGGAGAAACCCGGCGCCCAAAGCCGCACGGCGGCATCCAGGTCGCGGACCTTGACGGCCTGGTAGTAGGCGAGGACGGTCGCCTCGGGCGCGGCCCCGGCGGGCGGCGTGGCCGCGTGCCGGGGCTGGGCCGCCCACCGCCAGGTCCCGGTGGCCGCGGCCACCACCAAAAGGACCGCGAGGGCGGCGCGTGAACGGGTGTCGGTGAGCATCGTCCTGCCAGATCGGGGGGAGGGGAGCCGATCGTACCGCTAGGCGATCATGAGGGACCGGGCTTGCCGGGAGGGCGGCCGGTGCGCCATCATCGGCGGCATGATCTTCAGGAAGGGCGGTCTCCGCCCGGGCCGTTGAGCCCCATCGAGCCGGTCACGTCACCGGCCGACACCCTGCTCGCGCACGTCGAACCCCTGCCGTACCCGCAGCGCATGCGGGAGCTGGCCCTGCACGCCCGGCGCCTCGCCGGGAGCCCCGGACTCCCCGGGCTGCTCGCGGAACTGTCCGCACGCGGCCGGTACGAACGCCGCACCGCCCTGCACATGGCCATGGCGGCCCGTGATCTCGGCTTCGTCGCCGCCGTCCTCGCCGGTCCCGACATGGGGCTGCGCCGCGCCGCGCTGCGCGCCGTCCGCACCCTGCCGGTACCCGACGCGGACGCCGCCCGCGTCCTGGACGACGCCCCGCTGGAACTGCGGCGCGCCTTCTACCGGACGCTCCGGCACTCCCGCCGTACCGAACTGGCCGAACGGCTCCTGCCGCGGCTCCGCGCCGCCTACGGCGACCGGGACGCCGCCGCGCTGCTGCCCGCGTGCGGTGAGCGGACCGTCGCGGAGCTGCTGCCGGACCTCGCCCACGCCGTCACCGCCTGGCGCGCGCTGGGCTCCCGGCACCCCCGCGCGGTCCTGGACCAGGCGGCCCAGGAGGCGGACGGGCACGGCATGAAGCTCGCCGTGTGGCGCCGCCGCCTGCACGGCCTGACGGCCGCCGCGCTCGCCGATCCGGCCGCCGCGCTGAACTGGTGGGAGCGGTACGCCCCGAATGTGCCGCGGCGGTCGGATGCGGCCATCACGGCGTTCTTCCGCGTCGACCCGGTGCGGGCGGCCGCGCTGGCCGCGCGCGAACGCCAGCACCGGCGGGGCCCGGTCGGCGTCCGCCTGCGGCTCTGGCCCGACGAGGTGGTGATCGACAAGGCGGTCAGGGCGCCGGCCCACCTGAAGGCACTGCTGCGGCGGTTGCCTCCCGGTCGCCGCCTCCCGGTGTTCGACGCGGTCGTGGCGCGCCGGCCGGGCGCGTTCGCCGGGATCGGCGCGCTGCCCGTGCTCGGCCTGCTGCCCGCCGACCGGGCGGCGGCCGAGGCGCGGCGGATGCTGGACTGGCACGCCTCGGTCTGGCACTCCGCGCGCGGCCGGCTGGACGACCCCGACCTGCCGCTGCGGATCACCGCCCACCTCCCGTACGCCGAGGCGGCCGGCCCGCTCACCGAGGCCGCCCTCGGCGGCGACCCGGACCGCCGCGGCCTCGCCCGGACCCTGCTGGTCGAGGCCGCCGCCCGCACCCGCGACCCCGGCCTGCTGCGGGACGTGGCGGCGGACCTGCTCGGGCGCGTCCGCAACGAGCCCGATCCGCTGCGGAACCGGTTCGCCGCCGCCCTGGCGGCGGTGCCGCCCGGCCTGCTGGACGACGCGTCCGCCCCGCTCCTGGACGAGCTGGCCGACATGCTCGTGCAGGCCCGCGACACCTCGCCGGCGGGCCGCGACGCGCTGCGTGCCTTGGCCGACCGGCTGCTGCACCACCACGACTCGGCCACCGGGATCGGCATCTACGCCAGGCTGGTGGCCAGGTGGGGCGCCGCCGCGCTGGTCGGCCACCGGCTGGACCTGGTGCTGCGGCGCGGCCGGGAACGCGATCTGCTCGACGCGCTGCGCCCGCATCTGCGGGGCGGTCACGAGCTCGCCGTGGCGCTGGCGGCGTCGCTCGGCCGCCGTGCGCACGGGCTCGGCGAGCTGCAGGACGCGCTGCGCGCGGCGGTCACCGAGCTCCCCGAGGCCGCCGTCCTCTGGCTGGCCGCCGATCCCGGCCGGGTGGCGGAGCTGCTCACCGCCGACCCGGCCCTCATCGAGGTGCCGGAGGTGTGGCGGATCGTCGCGGGACGGCGCACCGACCTGCTGCCCGGGAGCCCGCCGCTCACCGGCATGATGCCCGGCCGCTGGACGCCCGCCCAGGTGGACCGGGTGCGCCGGACGCTGACCGTGATCGCCGGGGACGGGGACCGCCCGGTCCCCGATCGGCTGAACGCGCTGCGCTCCCTCGGGAGCCTGCCCGGGACCTTGCCGGCCCTGAAGACCTGGGCGGACGGCCCGGACGTCCTGCATGCCGAGACGGCGCTGGAGGCGATGGCGGCGGGCGACGACCCCGCCGCAGCGCTGCCGGTCCTGCTCGCCCACGCGTCCGGCCCGGCGTCCCGGGTCGCGGTGGCGGCGCTGGCCCGCTGCTGCGACGCCGTCCCGCCATCACGGCTCGGGCCCGTCCTCAAGGCCGCCCTGGCGGAGGGCAAGGTGACCGCGCGCAAGCAGGCCGCCCGTCTCCTGGAGCGCCACCGTCCCCCGGGCGCCGCCGACACCCTGCTGCGCGCCTGGACCGATCCCGGCCTGCACCGGGACGTGCGGGTCGCGGTGGCGATCGCGCTCCGCCGGATGCCCGGCGACCCCCGCGCCCTGGACGCCCTGGAGACCGCCACCGGCGAGCTCATGCTGCGCAGCCTCTTCCAGGCCCGGCCGGACGAGTACGAGCCCCGCCACCGCCCCCGCTACGCCGCGCTCGTCCGGCGGCTGGAACAGGCGGCGGACGGGCCGGGCGTCCGGTTCCGCGCCGAACGCGCCTTCGCGACCTGGGCACCCTGGTACGAGGGCGACACCGCCGGGATCGTCGCGGCGGTCGCGGACGCGGCCGATCCGGCGGGGGAGCGGGAGCTGCCGGCGCTGCTCGCCCTGCTGCGGACGGGCCGGATCGGCGACGAGGTCCCCGGCGTGCTGGAAAGCCTGCTCGCGGCAGGGCCCGGCGAGGCCGCCCGCAAACGCGTCACCGCGATCGTGAACCGGCTGGACGGGCCGTCGCCGCTCGTCCACCGGGCCACGGAGGTGCTGGCAGCCGACCCGCTGTACCGCCGTATGGCGGCCCAGCTGCTGCTCACCGTGTCGCGCGTCCGGCGGGAGGAGCATCGCGCGGCGGACGAGGGCGAGGTGCTCGCCGAACTGGAACGTTTCGCGGACCTGCTGCGCGACCGGCCTCTGACGGCCGCCCGGCTGGCGGAGCAGGGGCTGCTCGACGCGTACGGCTTCCGCCGCTGGGGCCGCGGCCCCCAGGCGGCCGTCCCGCTGCCCGCCGTGCGCCTGCTGCTGGACCTCGGGCACCTCACCGCGCACCTGCTGGCGCTCGCGCTGCTGAAGGAGGGCGGCCCGGAGGCGGGCTGGCCGGAGCCGTGGCGCGCCGCCCTGGACGGGCTGCGCGCCTCCCCGCACGACGAGGTCCGGGCCGAGGCCTGGGACGTCGTGCCGTCCTGACCCCTCAGGCCGCCGTGGCCTTGCGGAGCGCGACGTACTGCAGCGCGCCGAACCCCGCGACCACGGCGGCCTGCAAGACCGCCCACACGCCGCCGGCCAGGTTCAGCGAGAGCCAGCCGGTGGCGACGGCGGCGACGCTCAGCACCGCCCACAGCGCGTTCGCCTCCACGATCGCCGACACCGCGACCCGGCGGACCCGGCCGGGCAGCGAGACCGCCCACACCGCCGCCGCGTAGACCAGCAGGAACGCGCCGATGCCGCGGCCGGTGGCGGCGCCGAGGCCGAGCAGGTCGTGCAGGGGCCCGGCCAGCGCCAGGTAGGCCAGGCCGTTGACGCCGGTCACCACCGCGTCCAGCCGGAGCGCGGTGGTCAGCAGGCGGCGGCCGTCGGAGAGCAGACCGGTGGTGTTCATGGAACGGATCGCGCTCACTGTGTTTTCCTTTCCGAGTCCCTTTGACACCCCTGACGCTAGAGACATGCCGCCGCAGAAACGATTACCTGCCAGGTAGCCGGGGAGAACGCCCGCGGCATCCCGGTGACGATCACATGGGGCGGGCCGGACGAAGGAGTGGGCATGGCTGTGATCTTCGAGTACTTCCGCGCGCCCGACCGCGGCGCGGCGCTCCGGCTGCTGAAGTCCCCCGAGGGGGTCCCCGAGGCGCCCGGCACCGCCGCCGACTCGGTCGAGACCAAGAGGATCGACCCCACCGTCGTGCTGGGGCAGCTCCTCGCCCAGGTCCTCGGCGTGCCGTGGGACGCCGGGCTCGTGCCGAGCTCCCTGGTGTGGCCGCAGGGCGAACCCGAGCCGGACGAGGACGGCGGGTTCGCCGAGGACGACCCGTGGAGCAGCGGCGTCACCGTCGAGGAGCTCGGCGACGTCCTGCGCGACGGCCTCGCCGGGATCGCCGACGCCGACCTGCCCGTCGTCGCCGGGCGCTGGGCGGGCATCGGGGAACTGGGCGACGACCCCGACCCCGAGGAGCTGACGGGCCTGCTCGGCGAGCTGGTCGCGCTGGCCCGCCGCGCGCAGGGCGCGGGCGAGCACCTGTACTCCTGGTGCTGCGTCTGACCCCGGCCGCCGGGCTCACAGCCCGACGGCGAACTCCCCGAGGTTGTCGCGGGCCGGGTGGGACCGGCCGAGCGGCCCGGCGGCCAGTTCCCGGAGCAGGTTCTCGGTCGCCCTGGTCACGAACCGGCGGCTCGCCTCGGTGACGCCGTGGCCGCACTCGGGGCCGCGCATCGAGCACACCCACCGCATGGTGCCCGCCGCGAAGACCCCGGCGCCGCTCTTGACGGTGTAGTAGGAGGAGTCGGCGAGCATGGTGGTGTTTCCGCAGCTGATGGGGGAGTGCGCGACGATCTCGATGGGCCGCGGCGTCGGACCGGCGAAGTTGATCCCGTCCGACTCCGGGCCGATCACCCCGGGGTACCGCGAGCCCTTGCGGGCGCCGGTGCCCTGGAACATCCAGAAGTCGGGGCGCCGGACGGTGTAGGCGCCCTCGGCCGGGAAGCAGTTGTACTGGATGCCGATCAGCTCGCTCTCGGGCCGCGGCTTCGGCGGCAGCCGCCAGTCCTGCGTGGTCTCCGCGGGGTCCTGGCCGGCCAGGGGGTCCGAGCCGGCGTCCTTGTAGCAGACGACCAGGCGGCCCTTGCCGAGGGCGGTGTCGCCGAACCGGATGTGCCGGTTGACGGCGTTGGCGCCGAGGAAGGCGATGTTGACGCCCCGGTCGCGGGCCTGCGTGGTGTGCCGCCGCATCGCGGTGGACCAGTACTCGTCGTGCCCGAGGGTGAGCAGGGCGCGGGCGCCCGCCAGCAGGCCGGGCGTGTAGTGCAGGTCGTTGTCGGTGGTGTAGGCGAGCGCGATGCCCTGCTTCTCGGCGAGCGCGATCGCGGGCTGCTCGTAGGTCATGAACTTCACCGCGCCGGTGCCGTCGTAGGGCCGGTCGAAGCTCACCACCGAGGCGCGGTCGCCGTCCCCGCCGGACGGCCCCTTGTACAGGTCGTAGCCGCCCCACATGTTGTACGCCTGCCAGGTCGTCGTCGCGTTCATCACCACGACGCGGCCGGCGGTCGTCGCGGACCGGACGGTGAGGGGCACGTACCGCTGCGCCCCCGACGAGGCGGTCAGCCGGATCAGGTAGCTGCCCTCGGGCCAGTTCGCGGTGGCGACGGTCAGCGTCGGCCGCCAGGGCGCGGACGCGGTACGGGTCCTGGCGTCCACCTTCGCGGGCGCCTGCCGGACGCCGGGCGTCGAGGGCGACCCCCACACCTTGCGGGCCTGTTTCCCGCCGTACCAGCCCATCCGGAACGCCTCGGCGGTGAAGGCGCCCTTGGTGGTGGACACGAACAGCCGGAACGACTCGCCGGGCAGCACGCTCACACGGTCGGCGTAGCCCTCGATCTCGTGCTCGGCGCCCTTGCGCGCGATCCGCCAGTCCGCCGTGCCGGGCCTGGCGTTCTCGGCCCGCTCCTCCGCCGCCGCCCTGGTCGGGACGGGCGGCCTCGGCTCCCGCTTGCCGGCGGCGGACGGGGAGCATCCCGTCACGGTGGAGAGCGCCAGCAGGAAGGCGAGGGGCCCCCGCCCCCGAAGTGTCCGCATGAACATGCATTCTCACGTATATGGGGCCCGGGGCGATCACCCGGCCCCGGCCCGGATTCCGGCGTGTCCGGGTTGCGGTGTTTTTTCGGACCTGTACCGGGGATGAGCTGGCCACTGATCGCGGGCGGGCCCGCCCCGAGGGCCCGCCGGGAGAGAAACGAAGGTCCAGGCATGCGCATCGGGTCGCTCGTACTTCTGCTGTGGCTGGTCATCGGTGCCATCGCGGCGGGCCAGCGCCACTACTACACCCGGCCGGTCACCGACTGCAGCCGCACCGGAACGATCCTCGTCACGATCGTGGCCGGCCCCCTCAACTACGTCGGTCTCAACCCCAAGATCTCCTGCAAGACGCCCGAGCCCAGCAAGTGACGCGCGCGGCGGGCCCTCCGCAAGGCCCGCCCGTGGCCGCTGCCGGACGTTTCCGCCCGTAGACGGCGCTTTGCGCCCCCGCCCGCCCGGAATGTGGAGGATAGTTCCCCCGGGAGGCGATATGCGGCGACGTGAGAGCCTGATGGGAGCCCTGGTCCCGGGCGATCCGGGGGTGCTCGGCCCGTTCGTGCTGCTCGGCCGGCTCGGCGCGGGCTCCATGGGGCGGGTCTACCTCGGCCGGTCCGCCGCCGGCCGGCTCGTCGCGGTCAAGACCATCCACGCCGAGCTGGCGCGCGACGCCGGCTTCCGGGTCCGGTTCGGGCACGAGGCGGCCGCGGCGCGCCGGGTGAGCGGCGCCTACACCGCCCCGGTGGTGGCCGCCGCGCCGGACGCCGACCCGCCGTGGCTCGCCACCGCCTACGTGCCCGCGCCGTCGCTGGAGCGGCTGGTCGAGGTGGCCGGGCCGCTGCCGGTCGCGGCGGTGCGCTGGCTCGCGGCCGGCTGCGCCGAGGCGCTGGAGTCGGTGCACGCCGCCGGGCTGGTGCACCGCGATCTGAAGCCCTCCAACGTGCTGGTCGCGCTGGACGGGCCGCGCGTGATCGACTTCGGCCTGGCGCACGCCTGCGAGCGCGCCCGCGTCACCGTCAGCCGCGTCGCGGTCGGCACCCCCGCCTACATGGCGCCCGAGCAGGCCGCGGGCGCCCGCGAGGTCACCCCCGCCAGCGACGTCTACGCGCTCGGCTCGGCGCTGCTGTACGCCGCCACCGGCCACGGTCCCTACGCGGGCGAGGGCGTGCTGGAGCTGATGGCCCAGCTCGCCACCCGGCCGCCCGACCTGGCCGGCCTGCCGCCGGCGCTGGACGCCCTGGTCCGCGCCTGCCTGGAGCGCGACCCGCGGGACCGGCCCCGGCCGGCCGAGCTGGTGGCCGCCGTCTCCCCGGCGCTGGACCGGGGCGCGGGCGGCGACCCGGGCCGCGCCTACCTGCCGGCGGTCGCGCTCGAGCTGGTCCAGGAGTACCGGGACGGCCCCCGGCTGGAGCTCGGCGCCGAACCGGTGGCGGCCGAACCGATGGGGGAGGAGGAGCCGCCGCCCCCGCAGGCCCCGCCCGTACCCGCGCCCGCGTCCACCGCGCCCAGGACCGCGTCCTCCTCGGTCGGCGTCTTCCTGCGCGAGCCCCGCAACCGGCTCGCCTCGGTCCTGGCGGTCGCCCTCGTCGGCATCGGCGTGCTGATCGGCCGCGCCTTCTGGCCCGGCGGCGGGACCGAGCCGCAGGCGCGGCCCGCCCGCCAGGGCCCGCCCGCGCCGCCGGGCCCGGTGTCGGGCGCGCACGACCGGCCCGGCGGCCCGCCGGAGATCACGGTCAACCAGCCCTACGGCGATGCCCGGACGGTCTTCGTGGTGCACGGCACCGGCTGGCCGCCCGGCGAGCGCGTCGCGCTCCGCCTCGACGCGTCCCGGGCGCGGCCCGGCCCGTGGGCCGACCGGGCGGGCACCTTCAACTACGGCGTCAACCAGGGCGGCGAGTTCCATCCGGGCGGCCTGCCGCCCGGCAGGCACCGGATCAGCGCCCTCGTGCCGGGCGGCGGCAGGCCGCCGGTGACGGCGTCTTTCCGCGTCGACCCTTAGCCGGAGATCCAGATGGTCTTGGCGTTGCAGAACGCGTGGATGCCCAGATCCGACAGCTCCCGCCCGTACCCGGACCGCTTGACGCCGCCGAACGGCAGCTCGGGGAAGGAGGTGACCATGCCGTTGACGAACACCTGGCCGGCGTCCAGCTCGTTGGCGAACCGCTCCTGCTCGCCCTCGTCGGTGGTCCAGGCGTTGGCGCCGAGCCCGAAGTCGGTGGCGTTGGCCAGCGCGATCGCCTCGTCGATGCCGTCGACCCGGTACAGCGACGCGACCGGCCCGAAGACCTCCTCGCGGAACATCCGCATCTCGGGGGTGATCCCGGTGATCACCGTCGGCGGGTAGTACCAGCCGGGGCCGTCCGGCCGCCGCCCGCCGCACAGCACCGTCGCGCCGTGCTCCACCGCGTCCTGGACGAGCTCCTC
This sequence comes from Actinomadura macrotermitis, assembly GCF_009604375.1. Classification (GTDB taxonomy): domain Bacteria; phylum Actinomycetota; class Actinomycetes; order Streptosporangiales; family Streptosporangiaceae; genus Spirillospora; species Spirillospora macrotermitis. The sequence continues at coordinate 633,373 of NZ_WEGH01000005.1, read as the reverse complement.
CACGTCGGCGCGGCCCTGCTCGGTGGCGAGCGGCCCGATGTCGGTGTCGTCGTCGTTCGGGTCGCCGACCTTCTGCGCCCGCATCGCCGCCACGAACAGCTCCTCGAACTCGCCGGCGGCCCGCTCGTCCACGATGAAGCGCTTGGCCGAGATGCAGCTCTGCCCGTGGTTCAGGCACCGCGAGGTCGCGGCGGTCTCGGCGGCGCGGGCGAGGTCGGCCGACGGCATCACCACGAAGGGGTCGCTGCCGCCGAGCTCCAGCACGGTCGGCTTGACCTCGTCGCCGGCGATCGAGGCGACCGAGCGGCCCGCCGGCTCGCTGCCGGTGAGCGTCGCCGCCCGCACCCGCGGGTCGCGCAGCACCGCCTCCACCTGCCCGGAACCGATCAGCAGCGTCTGGAAGGCGCCCTCGGGGAACCCGGCGCGGGCGAACAACTCCTCCAGGAACAGCGCGGTGCGCGGGACGTTGGAGGCGTGCTTGAGCAGCCCGACGTTGCCCGCCATCAGCGCGGGCGCGGCGAACCGGATCACCTGCCAGAGCGGGAAGTTCCACGGCATCACCGCGAGCACCGGCCCGAGCGGCCGGTAGCGGGTGAACGCCCGGCCGGCCTTGACGGCCGCGGCGTCGGCGGGCCGGTCGGCCAGGAAGCCCGCGGCGTGCTCGGCGTAGTAGCGGCAGGCGTGCGCGCACTTCAGCACCTCGGCGCGGGCGGCCTTCACCGTCTTGCCCATCTCGGTGGTCATCATGACCGCGATCTCGTCCGCCTCGTCCTCCAGGACGCCGGCGGCCGCGTTCATCCACCGCGCGCGCTCGGCCATGCCGGTACGGCGGTAGCCGGCGAAGGCGGCCGCCGCCCGCTCGATGCGCCGGTCCACCTCGGCGTCGGTCAGGGCGTCGAAGGTCTGCTCGGTCTTCCCGGTCGCGGGATTGATCGTGGCGATCGCCATGCCGGGTCCCCCTCTGCTCGCTCCGGCGCTCTTCTCCGGTCGTCCCCGGTGCGGCGTGCCGGAAACCCCCAGGTCACCCGGCGATGAGGCAGACCGGGGTGGGGGCCGGGAGGGGCTCGCCGAGCGGCACCGGCCGCGGGTCCAGGCGGAACGCGGTGACGGTCCCCGAGCGCTCGTTGGCGACGTACAGCCGGTCCCCGGCCACGTGCAGGTCGCGCGGCCAGTGCCCGCCGCAGGGGACCTCGCCGAGCGGCTCCAGCGCGGCGCCGCCCTCCACCACCCGGTAGGTGCTGATCGTGTCGGCGCCGCGGGTGGAGACGTACAGGTGGGCGGCATCGGCGCCCAGCTTGATCGCCGCGCCGAGTCCCTCGGGCCGGGACCACTCGCCGAGCGGCTTCAGCTCGGCGTACGAGGCGCCCGGCGCGAACGCCAGCACGCGCGGCGCCAGTTCGGCCACCAGGTACAGGTGGCCGCTCGGGTGCAGCGCCATGTGCCGCGGCCCGTACCCGGCGGGCAGGCGGGTCTCGCCGGCGGGGCGGAGTCCGCCGTCCTCGGCCCGGAAGGCGCGGATCAGGTCGGCGCCGAGGTCGGTGCTGAGCACCGTGCCGTCCGGTGCCCACAGCACGTGGTGCGCGTGCGGGCCCTCCTGCCGGTCGGTGACCGGGCCGCTGCCGCTCCCGGCGAAGATCGCCGGGTCGCCGTCGAACGCGCCCGCGGCGTCCAGCCGCTGCAGGGCGACGGTGCCCGCGGTGTAGGACGCGACGAGCAGCCGTCGCCCGTCCGGGCTGACGGCGAGATGGCAGGGGTCGGCCGGCACCGGGCGCGAGCCGAGGAGCCGCATCCCGTCCGTGACGGAGAACGCCATGATCAGCCCGTCGGTGAGCTCCCCGACGGCGTACAGCACGTCCCCGCGCGGGTGCAGCGCGAGATAGGACGGATCCGGCGCCTCGACCGCGAGCTCGGGCGCCTCGGGCGTGCCGTCGTCGCGCAGCCGTATCCGGTACACACCCCGTCCGGTGCCCTGCTCCCCGGTGTAGTCGCCCAGCCACAGCATGCGCTCGCTCATGCCTCCGACCCTACGCTCCTCAAGATCGTCACAGGGGGCGGGGCCGCGCGTTCCCGGCCGGAAATATCGGGTAAAGCCCCCACTTGGCGCGGGAAGCCGGGACGGCCCGCGCGGGTTGGCGACCATGGGACGGTTCGCCAACTTATGATCACGACCGGGGCGGGGAATTCTTCCGGGGGCGCCGAAGGCGCTCGCCTGGCATGGCGAGGAGAAGAAGAGGACGATGACTGATATCACCGAGACGTCGGCATGGGCCGCGCTGGCCGAGCACCAGGCGGAACTGGCGGGCCGGCACCTGCGCGAGCTGTTCGCCGACGACCCCGGGCGCGCCGAGCGGATGACGGTCACCGCGGGGGACCTTTACCTGGACTACTCCAAGCACCGCGTCACCGCCGAGACGGTCCGGCTGCTCACCGCGCTCGCCGACGCCGCCGGGCTGCGCGGGCGCATCGACGCCATGTTCGGCGGCGAGCACATCAACGTCAGCGAGGACCGCGCCGTCCTGCACACCGCGCTGCGCGCCGCGCCCGGCGAGCGGCTCGTCGTGGACGGCCAGGACGTCACCGCCGACGTGCACGCCGTGCTGGACGAGATGTCGGCCTTCAGCGACCGGGTCCGCTCGGGGGAGTGGACCGGGTTCACCGGCAAGCGGATCCGCACCGTGGTCAACATCGGCATCGGCGGCTCCGACCTCGGGCCCGCCATGGCCTACGAGGCGCTGGCGGACTACGCCGACGCCGGCATCGGCGCCCGCTTCGTCTCCAACATCGACCCCGCCGACATCCTCGGCGTGCTGGCCGGCCTGGACCCCGAGGAGACCCTGTTCGTCGTCAGCTCCAAGACCTTCAGCACGCAGGAGACCCTCACCAACGCCAAGGTCGCCCGCCAGTGGCTGGTGGAGCGGCTCGGCGACGACAAGGCCGTGTCGCGGCACTTCGTCGCGGTGTCCACCAACGCCGAGCGGGTCGCGGACTTCGGCATCGACACCGACAACATGTTCGGCTTCTGGGACTGGGTCGGCGGCCGCTACTCCTTCGACGGCGCCATCGGCCTGTCCCTGATGATCGTGATCGGGCCGGCCGGGTTCCGCGAGATGCTGGCGGGCTTCCACGCCGTCGACGAGCACCTGCGCACCGCGCCGTTCGAGGCCAACATGCCGGTCCTCATGGGCCTGCTCGGCATCTGGTACACCGACTTCTTCGGCGCGCAGACCCACGCCGTGCTGCCCTACAGCCAGCGCCTCGCCCGCTTCCCGGCCTATCTGCAGCAGCTCACCATGGAGTCCAACGGCAAGTCGGTGCGCGCCGACGGCGCCCCCGTCGTCGTGCAGACCGGCGAGATCTACTGGGGCGAGCCCGGCACCAACGGCCAGCACGCCTTCTACCAGCTGCTGCACCAGGGCACCCGGCTCGTCCCGGCCGACTTCATCGGCTTCGCCGAGCCGTTCGCCGACGCCTCGGCGGACGGCCCCGGCATGCAGGACCTGCTGAACGCCAACCTGTTCGCGCAGTCCTCCGCGCTGGCGTTCGGCAAGTCCGCCGAGGAGATCGCCGCCGAGGGCACGCCCGCCGCGCTGGTGCCGCACAAGGTGATGCCGGGCAACCGGCCCTCCAGCACCATCCTGGCGCCGAAGCTGACCCCCTCGGTGCTCGGCCAGCTCGTCGCCCTCTACGAGCACATCGTGTTCGTCCAGGGCACGATCTGGGGCATCGACTCCTTCGACCAGTGGGGCGTGGAGCTCGGCAAGGTGATGGCCAAGGACCTGGTGCCCGCCCTCACCGGCGCCGAGCCGGCGGCGGAGGCCCCCGACCCCTCCACCGCCGCGCTCGTGCGCCGCTACCGCGAGCTGCGCGGCCGCCGCGCCTGACGTCCGGTGCCGCGCCTCACCCGGGGTCCTCGTCGTCGAAGCCCCGGGTGTCGCGCGGCTCCACGTAGGGCTCCTGCTTCTCGGGCAGCCCGCCCGCGATGGCGCGCCCCCGCTCCAGCTCGGCGTTCAGCTCGGCGCCGAGCAGGATCGCCAGGTTGCTGATCCACAGCCACACCAGGAAGACGATCACCCCGGCGAGGCTGCCGTAGGTCTTGTTGTAGGACCCGAAGTTGGCGACGTAGAACGCGAACACCGCCGACGCCACCAGCCAGAGGCCGATGGCGAGCAGCCCGCCGGCGGTGACCCAGCGGAACCCGTGCTTGGCGTTCGGCGACGCCCAGTACAGCAGCGCGAACAGGAAGCTCACCACCAGCAGCAGGACGGGCCACTTGGCGATGTCCCAGGCGGTGACCGCCGCCGAACCGAGGCCGAGGATGTCCCCGGCCTTGCGCGCCAGCGGTCCCGAGACCACCACCGCGACCGCCGACACCGACAGCAGCACCAGCGTCAGCAGGGTCACCCCGACCCGCAGCGGCATCGTCTTCCAGATCGGCCGCCCCTCGGGCACGTCGTAGATGGCGTTGGACGCCCGCATGAACGCGCCGACGTACCCCGACGCCGACCAGATCGCGCCCACCAGGCCGATCACCGCGGCGAAGCCCGCGCCGCCGCGGCCGCGCTGCAGCTCGGTCAGCGCGTTGGTCAGGACCTGCTTGGCCGAGCCGGGCGCCAGCTGCCCGACATTGGTGATCAGGTCCTGGGAGACCGACTTTCCGCCGAGCCCGACCAGCGACACCACCACCAGCATCGCCGGGAAGATCGACAGCACGCTGTAGTAGGTGAGCGCGGCGGCCCAGTCGGTCAGGTCGTCCCGTTGGAACTCCTTCAGGGACCGCTTCACCGCGCTCGTCCAGGACGCCGCCGGCAGGTCGGTGGGGCTGTCCACGACGGCGCCCTCGCCCCCGGTCTTCCCGGTCTTCTCGGCGGTCCGTTCCTTGTCGCTCATCGGGCGCCGCCTCAGTCGTCACCGGGCCAGCGCCCGGTGGTCTTGCGGACCCCCTGCGCGCCCGCGCGCTGCACGGCCGCCTTCACCAGGCCGAAGATCGCGCCCTGGACGGCGGCGGCGATCAGCACCTGCTTCCAGGTGTAGTTCTGGTCGTCGGCGTCGGGCGCGTCGTCCTGGCCCGCCGCGCGCTTCCAGATCTGCTTGAAGACCACGCCGGCGGCGAGGCCGCCGAGCACGCTGAACAGCATCGACAGTGGCTTGAACAAGAGTTTCATCGGAGATCACATCCCGAGTCGGCCGGACCGTTGTCCGCCTCCCCTTTCCCGTGGTGAGGAGGGCAAACGGCCCGGCCGGCCGCCGGGTGCTATTCCGGCTCCACCTGGGGGCCTTCCGCCTGCCCCTCCTGACCCGCGGACGGGCGCTGGCGCACGGGCTCGGGGCGGAACTCGTCGGTGAAGTCGCCGTCGTCCGGCCCCTGCCCGGACTCCTGCACGACCTCCTCGGCGGGAGAGCGCCCGGCCTCGGTCTCCGGGCCGCCGGCCGCGCGGGCGGACGGGCCCTCATCGGGCCCGCCGCCGTGCTCGCGGCCGCGGCCGCGGCGGCCGCCGCCGATGTCGTACGCCTCGGACGGCTCCGCCGGCTCCGGGGCCACTGATTCCTCGTTCGGCTTGTTCATGCCGGTGCCGTTCCCGCCCCGCGCGACCTCAAGCGTCACACGGGCACCGGTGTCACGCGCCCTGGGCGTCCATCAGCGCGCGGAACTCGGGGAAGGAGATGAAGCCGTCATGGTTGGTGTCGGCCTTCTCGAACCTGTCCTGGAGCTCGGCCCGCGTCCAGGTCATGCCGAGGCTCTCCATGACGAGCGTGAACTCCATCAGGTCGAGCCGGTCGTCTCCGCCGAGGTCCGCCCGGGAGAACACGGCCGCGAGGTCGCCCTCCTCGGCAGGCTTGGTGGTCATCTCACTCCTCGTGTCGGTCCGATGTGTCCCGCATCATGTCACAGGCAAAGCGGCCGGACAGGCAGGAAACGCCGACGTGACCGGCGCCCGGCGCTCAACCGGCCCGGTACTCCTGCGGGCTGACGCCGTGCGCGCGCTTGAACGCCGTGCTGAGCGCGAACGCGGTCCCGTACCCGACCCGCCGGGCGATCGCCTCCAGCGTGGCGTCGGACTCGCGCAGCAGGTCGGCGGCCTGCGCCAGCCGCAGCCCGGTCAGATAGGCCATCGGCGGCTCGCCGGCCAGCGCGGTGAACCGCCGGCCGAGCGCCGCCCGCGACACCCCGACCTCGGCGGCCAGGCCGGCGACCGTCCACCCGCGGGCGGGGTCGCCGTGCAGCAGCCGCAGCGCCGGGCCGACGACCGGGTCGCCGTGCGCCCGGTACCAGCCGGGCGCCCGCGCCTCGGGCCGGGCGAACCAGGTGCGCAGCACGGCGATGAGCAGCAGGTCCAGCAGCCGGTCCAGCACGACGTCCTGGCCCGGCTCGTCCTTGACGATCTCCTGGCCGAGCAGCGCGACCAGCGGCGACTCCAGCGCGTCGGCCGGCACCACCAGCAGCGGCGGCAGCGCCGCCAGCAGCCGGTGGGTGACCGCGCCGCGCAGCTGGTAGGCGCCGATCAGCATCACCGCGGAGCCGTCCGGGTCGTTGCCCCAGCTGCGCACGCCGAGGTCCATCGCCTCCGACATGCTCGTGCCGTCCGGGGCCGTGCAGCGCTGCCCGGGGTGGATCACGATCTGCGGGGGCGTGGCGGGGTCGTCGGCCACCGTGTACGGCGCGGGCCCGCGGGCGATCGCGACGTCGCCGGGCCGCAGCCGCACCGGGGCGCCGTCCTCGGGCAGGATCCAGGCGTCGTCCCGGACCATCGCGACCAGGCAGAGCGGCGCCTCGTCCCGGACGCGCACCGACCACGGCGGCGACAGCGCCGAGCGGAGCAGGAACGCCCCGCGCGCCCTCGGCCCGTCGAGCAGATCCGCCAGCGCGTCCATGGTGGGCAGCGTAGACGCTCGCGTATGCGGCCGCGCCTCTCGGCGATGTCCTCAACGATCTTGCGCGGCTTGACTCGGGGACATGACGAACAACGAGAACATCACCGCCGCCACCGCCACCGTCGTCGCCACCACGGGCCTCACCCTCGTGCTCGCCGGGACCGGCAAGACCGGCCGCCGCGTCGCCGAGCGGCTGGAGGCGCGCGGCGTCCCGGTGCGGATCGGCTCCCGCTCGGCCGCGACCGGCTTCGACTGGACCGACGAGTCCACCTGGGCGCCGGCCCTGGAGGGCGTCGCGGCCGTCTACCTCGCCTACGTGCCCGACCTCGCGGTGCCCGGCGCGCCCGAGGCCGTCCGCGCCTTCACCGGCGCGGCCGTCGCGGCGGGGGTGCGCCGGATCGTGCTGCTGTCGGGCCGCGGCGAGGAGGAGGCCCGGGCGTCGGAGGACATCGTCCGCGAGGCGGGCCCGGAGTGGACGATCGTGCGGGCCTCCTGGTTCGCGCAGAACTTCACCGAGGACTACCTGCTGGAGCCGGTCCTCGGCGGCGAGGTCGTGCTGCCCGCCGGCGACGTCCCCGAGCCGTTCGTGGACGCCGGGGACATCGCCGACGTCGCGGTCGCCGCGCTCACCGAGGACGGGCACGCCGGCCGGGTCTACGAGCTGACCGGGCCGCGCGCCCTCACCTTCGCCGAGGCCGTCGCCGAGATCGGCCGGGCCGCCGGGCGGGAGATCGCCTACGTGCCGGTCCCGCTGGAGGACTACGCGGCCGTCCTGAAGGAGCACCAGGTGCCGCAGGAGTACGTCGGGTTCCTGACCTACCTGTTCGGCACCGTCCTGGACGGCCGCAACGCCGAGCCGCAGGACGGGGTCCGGCGCGCCCTCGGCCGCGAGGCCACCGACTTCGCCGACTTCGCCGCGGCGGCCGCGGCGACCGGCGTCTGGAACGCCTGACGGGCCCGGCTCACCCGACCGGGGCCGGCGGCGCCCCGGCCGCGGCGGGCCGGGACCGCGCCGCCCGCCGGGCGAGCGGGACGACGGGCGCGCCGCACGCCAGGAAGACCGCGGCCAGCAGCACCCAGCCCACGCCGGCCAGGCCGCCGACCAGGGCCGCGACGAGGGCCGGGGCGAAGGTCTGCACGACGCCGGTGAGCGCGGCGTTCAGCCCCTGGTACTCGCCCCGGCGGTCCTCGCGCATGAGCGCCAGCGACAGCTGCCACTGGCCCGCGACGAACAGCAGCTCGCCGGCCACGTGCGCCAGCACCGCCAGCGCGACGACCACCACGGCGACGGCGGCGGTCGTCCCGGACGCGCCGGTCAGCAGCAGGCAGCCGACCGCCAGCAGCACCCCGGCGAGCGCCGCCGCGCGGGCCGCGCGGGCGGTGTCGCGGACGCGGACGCTGACCGGCGTCTGCAGCGCGGCGATGAGCAGGGAGCTGACCACGACGGCCCCGGCGGCGACGGCGGGCCGCGCGGCGGTGTGCTCCGACACCCACAGCGGGACGCCGGTGGACAGCATCGCCCAGCACAGCGACAGCCCCGCCACCGGGGCCATCACCGCGATGTAGGGCAGGTCGCGGATCGCCGCGCCGCGCAGGCCCGCCCAGCGCGCGGTGCGCCCGGTGGTGGCGGCCTCGGGCACCCCGCGCAGCAGGGCGGCCGCGGCGAGGAAGGTGGCCGCGTTGAAGACGATGGCGGCGACGTAGGCCCAGTGCTCGTCGACCGTGAGCACCAGCGCCCCGCCCGCCGCGCCGAGGGTGTTGCCGCCGTGCACCACCGCCCGGATCCGGGCCAGCACGCCGATGCGCCCGGCGCCCTCGAACAGCCCCGCCACGAGCGCCCCGTTGACGCCGGTGCCGACGACCTGCGCGCCGTTGAACACCGCGGCGACGGCGATGAGCCCGGCCAGGCCGTCCACCAGCAGGTAGGCGAGGGCCGCGGCGGCCCGCACCAGGTGGAGCAGCATCAGCACGCGGCGCGCGCCGTGCCGGTCGGCGAGCGCGCCGGTCGGCAGCGCGAGCACGAGGCCGGCCGTCCCCGCCGCCATCAGCGCGAGGCCCACGCGGCCGGGGGGCATGCCGAGGTCACGGGTGAGGTACAGCGCCCACACCGTGAACCAGACGCCGCCGCCGACCCCGTTGATCCCGCTGCCCAGCAGCAGCCGCCGGACGATCCTGCCGCTGTCACGATTCATGTTAATATGAACTATGAATGTAGGGCGGATTGTCAAGTGAACGGCGCCGGACGGGCCGAGCGGCTGCTCGCCGCCGTCGCCGACCCGCTGCGCTTCGGCGTCCTGCGGCAGCTGGCGCGCGAACGCGAGCTGCCCGCGAGCGCGCTCGCCGAGCGCTTCGCGGTGTCCGCACCGCGCCTCGCCAACCACCTGGCCGTGCTGCGCGACGCGGAGCTGGTCGCCACACGGCGGGTCGGCCGCGCCGCGCTCTACCGGCTGACCGACCCCGAGCGGACCGCCGACCTGATCCGGGCGGTGGAGGCCCTCGCCGGGGACGGCGGGGCCGCCCCGGCGGCGACGACGGGCTTCGCGCGGGCCCGGACCTGCTACGACCATCTCGCCGGCGAGCTCGGCGTCCTGCTGTACCGGCGTCTCGTCGAGGCCGGCGCCCTGGTCCCCGGTCCCGGCCCCGAGTCGCCGCTCGCGCCGGGGCCCGCGCTCGCGGCGGAACTCGGCCGGCTCGGCGTCGCGCCGCCGGACGCCGGGCGGCGGCGCCCGGCCGTCGGCTGCCTGGACTCCACCTCCGGGACACCGCACCTCGGCGGCGCGCTCGGCGCCGAGATCCTGCGGTCCCTGACGGCCCGGGGGCTGCTGCGCCCGGGACCGGCCGACCGGGTCCTGGTCCCGGGCCCCGCCGCCGAGGCGCTGATCGCCGGGTGCTAGCCGCCCCCGGAACGGCGGACGGCCGCCGCCCCCGGGAGGTGGGGCGGCGGCCGTCTTTCCTGGCCGAGGGCTAGTGGGACCCTCGGCGGGCGTACAGGGCGGCCGCGGCGAAGACCCCCACCGCCGCGAGCACGACCTGGATGGCCAGTTCGACCCAGTCGATCCCGTTGGTGTCGGCCACGCCGAGGCCCGCCGCGATGGCGGTGCCGATCAGCGCGGCGACGATGCCGATGACGATCGTGAGCCAGATCGGGATGTGCTGCCGGCCGGGGACGACCAGGCGCCCGAGCGCGCCGATGATCAGGCCGATGACGAGTGCGGTGATGATCCCGGTGACGTGCATGCGATCCGCCTTTCCTCTGGGGCGGTCCTGGCTGTACCGCGCTGGCCGCCGCCTACACGTCCCGCGGCGAAGTTTCGCGTTCGCCCTGCTCGCAAGGGGTGCCGAGGGCCGCCGGGGGAGCGGGGCGCGGACGCAGCGCGCCGGCCAGCAGCGCCGTCGCCCCGGCCATCGCGGTGATCATCGCGAACGCGGCCGGATAGGACGCGGCGCCCGCGACCCAGCCGGTGACCGCGGGCGCGGTCAGCCCGGACAGGTAGGTGATCGTGGCGACCCCGGCGACGCCCTCGCTCGCGGCCGGCCCGCTGGCGCCCGCCGCCGCGAACACCAGCGGCACGACCGTCGCGACGCCCGTCCCGACCAGTGCGAACCCGGCGGCGCCCATCACGGGGGAGACGGCGGTGACGACCAGCGCACCGCCGAGGACGGCCGCCGCCCCGCCGCCGCGGACCACCGCCACCGGCCCGAAGCGCCGGATCAGCCGGTCGCCCGCGAGGCGCGTCGCGGCCATGCACAGCACGAAGACCAGGAAGCCGCCGGCGGCGAGACCGGGCCCGGCGCCGGTGACCTCGGTGAGGTACACCGCCGCCCAGTCCGCGCTCGCCCCCTCGGCGAAGGTGCCGCAGAACCCGAGCACCCCGATGCCGAGGACGGCCCGTGACGGCAGCGCGAAGCGGCGCGGCACCGGCGCGCCGACCTCACCGCCGCCGGTGAACAGGCCGCGCCCGGCGGCGAGGCCCGCCGCCAGCAGCGCCGCCGACATCGCGCCGAGGTGGATCCGGGCGTCGAGGTGCGCGTGCGCGGCGAGCATGCCGATGCCGCCGCCCGCGAGGCTGCCGACGCACCACATGCCGTGCAGCCCGGAGATGATGGAGCGGCCGAGGTGCCGTTCCAGGTCGACCGCGTGGCCGTTCATCACCACGTCGGACATGCCGGCCGTCGCGCCGTACAGCAGGAACGCCGCGAACAGCCACGCGGGCGCCGGGGCGAGGGCGGGCAGCGCGAGGCCGGCGCACCACAGGGCGATCAGGATGCGGGTGGTGGCCGCGCCGCCGAGCCGGTGGGAGAGCCGCGCGGCCGTCGGCATGCCGAGGAACGCCCCCACCGACGGGCAGAGCAGGGCGAGGCCGAGCACCGACGGGCCGAGGCCGAGATGGTCCTGCAGCCAGGGGACGCGGGTGGCGAGGCTGCCGGAGACGGCGCCGTGCAGGGCGAAGACGAGGGTGATGGCGCGATGGTGCCGGTTCATGGTTCCCAGAAACTAACAGGCAGGGTTCCTGATGAAAAGAGCATCAGGCAGGTTCCCTGACTAATATGGCCGGGGTGAAGACCGCCACCCCCACGCTGGCCCGCGCGATCAACGACCGGCTCGCGCTGGACCTGCTGCTGGAGCGCGGCCCGCTGACCGCGCCCCAGCTGCGCGCGCTCACCGGCCTGTCCCGGCCCACGGTGTCGGACCTGGTCGAGCGGCTCTGCGCGGGCGGGCTCGTCGAGGCGGCCGGCGAGACCGGCGCCGACCGGCGCGGCCCGAACGCGCGCCTGTACGGCCTGGTGGCCGGCCGCGCCCACGTCGCCGGGGTCGACGTGCGCCGCGGCGCCGTCCACGTGACGGCCGCCGACATCACCGGCGCCGAGGTCGGCGCGGTCTCGCGCCCCCTGCCCGCCGCCGGGACGCCCGACCTGGCCGCGCTGCTGTCGGACGCCGTCGGCGAGGCGGCGGGCGGGCGCGACCTGCACACCGTCGTGTTCGGCGCCCCCGGCCTCGTCCACCCCGCGACCGGCCTGGCGGCCGACAACGGCATGCCCGGCTGGCGCCCCGACCTCGCCGCCGCGCTGCGCGAGCGCCTCGGCGTCCGGGTGCTGCTGGACAACGAGGTCAACCTCGCCGCGGTCGCCGAGCAGCGCGCCGGCGCGGCCGCCGGCCGCGCCGACTTCGCCCTGCTCTGGCTGGACGACGGCGTCGGCGCGGCCGTCGTGCTCGGCGGCCGGGTGCGGCGCGGCGCGTCCGGCGGCGCGGGCGAGGTCGGGCTGCTGGACGTCGACGGCGAGATGTTCTGCCACGCGCTGGAGGCCCGCACGGCCGGCCTCCTCGGCGAGGCCGAGTTCGCCGCCCGGATCACCAAGGGCGTCTTCGCGCTCGTCGCCGTCCTGGACCCCGGCCTCGTCGTGCTCGGCGGCTCCCTCGGGCGCGGCGGCGGCGAGGCCCTCGCCGCCGCCGTCGCCGGGCACCTGGCCGCCCTGTCGCCCGCGCCGACCGAGATCCGCACGAGCGCCGTGGAAGGCAACGCCGTCCTGCAGGGCGCCGTGCTGACCGCGCTCGACCACGCCCGCGACGACGTCTTCGGCCCGCCGCGGAACTCCGGGCCGGAAGACGCCGTCCAAATGTGACCGGTGGCGCGGTGCCGCCGGCACGGCGGTGGGAGGCTGCGCCCATGCCCGATGTCGTCCTGTGGACCACGCTGGTCACCACCGCCGGGGCGGCCGGCTCGGCCCTCGGCGCCGTCGCCCTGGCCGACCGGCAGGCGAACCGGCGCGAGCGCAGGCAGCAGGAGGAGAAGGAGGCCGCCCGGCGCCGCGCCCGGCGCGCCGAGCTGGACGCCGAGCGGCGCGCCCTGTGGAGCCGGGTGCTGAAGACCTCGGCCCGGGTCGAGGCCGACGTGCGGATGCTCGGCGACGGCTACCGGGCCGACCTGCGCGCCCGGATGGCGGTCCTGCACGACGAGGCGGTGACCGTGGCCGAGGAGACGGCGCTGGCCGCCGCGCTGTACGCCGCCGGGCCCGGCGGCGAGCGGGCCGCGCACGCCGCCCGCCAGGTCGCCGCGGCGACCGCCGGGCTCGTCGTCGCGCTCGGGAACGCCATCGTCTGGGACGAGCCGCAGAACGGTGAGCCGGCGGCGGGCGGCAACGTCAACGGCGAGGTCGACTTCACCGGGCTGGACACCTGGACGGTCGAGCTCCAGCGCGCCCTCGGCCCGGTGCTGGCGGGCGGGGACGCGCCGGAGGAGGAGGCGCCGGACGAGAGCGCACTCGCCGGCCCCGTCCGCGCCCGGCGTCAGTGGCCGTGGAGCCGGCCGAGGAGCCGGTCGGCCTCCTCGCCCTGATGGCGCGGGAGCCGCGGCGCGGTGGCGTCCTTGGCGCGCCCGGCCCGGTCGGCGGCGGCCGCCCGGTCGCCGCGCAGCTCGGCGATCCGGGCCGCGTAGAGCAGCACCGGGCCGTTGCCCGGGGCCGCGGCGAGCGCCGCGTCGATCTCCTCGCGGGCGTGGTCCCAGTCCTGCAGCGTGGCGAGCGCGAGGGCGCGGGCGGCCCGCGCCGCCGGGCCGGGGTTGCGCGGGACCCGGTCCAGGTCGCGCAGCGCCCGCTGCGCCTCGCCGAGGTCGGCCAGGAACTCCCCGCGGGCGCGCAGCGCGTCCGGCGTGTCCCCGTTGGCCGACAGGAGCCCGGTGAGCACGCTCACCGCCGCCTGCGGCCGGCCCATGCCCCACAGCGCGCGGGCCAGCGAGATCTGCACGCCGGGGTCGGCGGGCAGCCGGTCGGCGGCGGCGCGCAGCTTGTCGAACGCCTCGACGGTCAGGCCGCGGGCGAGCTGGAGCCGGCCGATCGCGGCGAGCAGCAGCCCGACCCCGGGGGTGTCCTGCAGCGCCTCCAGCAGCGTGGCGGCGCTCAGGTAGTGGCCCTCGGCGGTCTCGGGACGGCCGCGCTCGGCCGCGATGTCGCCGCGCAGCCGCTCGGCGTCGGCGCGCAGCCGCCGGTCGCCCGCGGGCGCCGCCGCCTCGGCCTCGGCCACGTGCTTGTCGGCCAGCTCCAGCTCCCCGGCGGCGAGCGCCAGCTCGGCCGACCGCAGGTAGTCGCCCGCGGTGAAGGAGCCGGGGACCTCGGCCAGCGGCCCGGCCAGCCGCTCGTGGTACAGGACGAACCGGACGCCGCCGGGCCCGTGCGCCGAGCGCAGCAGGTGCCGGTCCTCCAGCGTCGCCAGCACGCCGGGGTGGATGCCGCCGGCCTGCGCGGCGGCCGCGGAGACCCCCGACGCGGCGCGGTGCTCCCCGGCGAAGGCGCGCTGCAGCCAGGCCCGCAGGTCGCCGACGCCGATCCGGTGCTCGGCGGCGGTCTCGGCGAGCACCCGCGCCACGAAGTCGGTCAGCGACCGCCCGACGTCGGCGTAGGCGTGGATGTGCTCGGCCGTGATGGACCGCACCTCGGCCGGGACGCGGCTCCAGATCCGCACGCAGCAGACCTGCAGGAGCGCCGGGGCGATCAGCCCGTCCTCCGGGGGGACGGCGAGCTCGTCGAGCAGGTACTCGGCCGCGCCCCGCGCGAACTGCCGGTCGGTGCTCTCCAGCGGGCGGCGGACGGCCTCCAGCGCCGTGTCCCGTTCCAGGAAGCCGATCCCGGCCTCGGCCGGCTCGTCCCCCGACAGCCGCGCCGCCAGGGGCCGCAGGGCCGGCCGGTGCGCCTCGCGCACCGCGAGCAGCAGGTGCAGCCGCGGATGCTCGTGCAGCGCGCCGGACAGCTGCTCCAGCAGGTCGCCCAGATGCCCGCGCTGCCCGCCGGGCACGGCGAGCAGGTCCTCGGCCCGGTCGATCGCCGCCAGGAGCGGAACCTCCGCCGCGCGATCGCGCAGGAGAACGCGCAGGAACTCGCCGATCGTCCGCCCGGCGGCCGGGCCGGTGCGCCCTCCCGGCGGTGTCCACGAGTCCAGCAGTGCCGTGACCAGCGGGTTGCGGCCCGCGGGCGTGAGGAAGGGGACCACGGCGGGGGAGGCGGCGACCCGCCCGACCGGCAGCACGTCGGCGCCGTCCCGTGCGAGCAGCGGCAGCACCCCGGCGCCGAGCAGCGAGGTCAGGCCCGCCCCGGACGGCCCGGACAGCACGGTGACGCGCCGCGACCGCCACAGCCCGGCGACCTGCGCGCTCGCCCGCGCCCGGCCGAAGAAGCGCGCGGCGTCGCCGGGACCGAACGGCCGGGGCCCGGCGAAGGGCCGGTCGCGTGGCGGGAGCCCGAGGGCGTCGACGGTCATGGGAACAGGCCGATCCGCCGCGAGTGGCCGGTAATGGTCATCGCTTCCCGCTTTCGGTCGGACCCCGGTTCCCATAACGTCGGAGGGAATTCCCGGTGAGGAGATGTTCCGGCCGGGCGGGAAATTCGGCACTATCGTGCGCCGCCGTCGATTCGCCCGCCGGTGGCCGCATGGCGATCATTCCTCGCCGCCGGCCGTGCCGGTCTCCGGGCCGGGGGAGGCCGCACCGGAGATCTCCGGCGGCGGCCCGAGTTTCGCCTGGAAACCGGCGATGGCCTGCACCGGGGCGCCGGCCTCGTCGCGCACTTTGCGCAGTTCCCGGGCGAGCACGGTGTCGCCGAGTTCGCCGAGCCGGCTCAACGGGATCCCGCCGAGGTCGAGGGGCCCGTCCTGCGGCGTCGTGGCGTCGCCCATGCACTACTCCTCAGCCTGCCGTCGTCCTGCTCGACCGGGGCATTCCCCCGGGTCAGGCGGGGCAACCTCGCCCTGCGGCTGCCGGAGACTGCCTCCGCACAGTCATACCTGTCACCGTACGCCCCTGTCGACAGGACGGGGCCGCCCGTAAGGCGCCCGGAACCCGGCCCATCCGGAAATATGACAATGGGGCGATAATGCCGTTCTGTGTGTGCTGAGTCGGGTTCGTCCCTTGTTCGCCGAGGGGCGAGGAACGTCCAGGCGGATATCGGGACCTGCCCTTGTAAGGCGCGCGGAGGGCGGGCCTATTCTGCGATTAGGATGTGGGCGAGCGCGAAGCGGCGAGAACGCGGAGGCGGCACGTGACGGATGGGCGATCCTCAGAGGGCAGGCCGGCCGCGGGACGTGGTCCGCAAGTATGGGGAAGCCGCATCCCCCTGCAGAACCGGGATTTCACCGGGCGCGACGAGCAGCTGACGCAGCTGCACGAGAAACTGAACCGGTCCGCGCCCGACGCCGGTGACGACGGCTCCGGGGTGACCGCCGTCGTGTCGGACGTGCAGGCCGCCACCGGCACCCCGCAGACGCTGCAGGGCATGGGCGGGGTCGGTAAGACCCAGATCGCCATCGAGTACATCCACCGCTACCAGGACGACTACGACCTGATCTGGTGGATCCCGGCCGATCAGCCGAAGCTGGTGGCCGCGGCGCTCGCCGGGCTCGCCAAGCCGCTCGGGCTCAGCACGACCTCGACCGGCACCGCCGACACCGCGCAGAGCGTGCTGGACGCGCTGCGGCGCGGCGACCCCTACGCGCGCTGGCTGCTCGTCTACGACAACGCCAACGAGCCCGAGGATCTGGTCGGCCTCGTCCCCGGCGGTCCCGGGCACGTCATCATCACCTCGCGCAACCAGGCGTGGCGGCAGCGCTTCGAGACCATCGCCGTCGACGTGTTCGACCGCCCCGAGAGCGTGGAGTTCCTCGGCCGCCGGGTGCTGAACGTCATCAGCGAGGCCGACGCCGTGCGGCTCGCCGAGAGCCTCGGCGACCTGCCCCTCGCCCTGGAGCAGGCCGGCGCCCTGCAGTACGAGACCGGCATGTCGGTGGACGAGTACCTGCAGCTGCTGAAGGAGCAGCCCGCCGCGCTGCTGCAGGAGAACAACCCCGCCGAGTATCCGCGGTCGATGACCGCGGTCTGGCAGCTGTCGGTGTCGCTGCTGCAGGCCACCCTGCCTGCGGCGGTCGTGCTGCTGCGCGCCTGCGCGTTCTTCGGGCCCGAGCCGATCCCTGTGGACGTGTTCCGGCGCGAGGCGCGGCTGGCCGACGCCGAGCTCGCCGCGCTGCTGGACGACCAGATCCTGCGCGCCCGCGCGCAGCGCACCCTCGGCAGGTTCGCCCTCGCCCGGATCGACCCGCAGGCGCGCACGATCCAGGTGCACCGGCTGATCCAGGCGCTGCTGCGCGAGGAGGTCGACGAGGACGCCGCGGACCGGCTGCGGCGCGACGTGCACCTGCTGCTCGCCGCGCAGGCCCGGGTGGACCCCGACGACGAGCGGGAGTGGACGCGCTTCCAGGAGCTCATCCCGCACGTCGAGCCCGCCCGCGTGGTGGACAGCACCGACCCGCAGGTCCGCGAGTTCGCCCGCCGGGTCGTCCGCTACCTGTACCGGTCCGGCGACCACGAGCTCGGCCTGGCCTTCGCCGGCCAGTTCCTGGCCCGCTGGCGGCGCGACGAGGGCGGCGACGACCGCGCCGACGTGGTGCGGATGGAGGCGCTGCGCGCCTCCATCCTGCGCGAGCGCGGCGAGTACGCCCGCGCCTACGAGATCGACGAGGCGCTGGTGCGGCGGATCGGGGAGGCCGCGGGCCTGTCCGAGCAGGACATGCTGCCGATCATCAACAGCTTCGGCGCCGACCTGCGCGCCCGCGGCGAGTTCGCGCGCGCCCTCGAGCACGACGAGATCTCCCGGCGGCGCCACGCCGAGGTGTTCGGCGAGCAGGATCCGCGCACCCTGCGCACCATCAACAACCTCGCGCTGGACCACGGCCTGAACAGCGGGTACCAGACCTCGCGCGAACTGCACGAGCTCGCCTTCAACGCGCAGAGCAAGGCGGCCGGGGGCGTCAGCCGCGCCGATGTGCTGAGCTCCTGGACGGGGCTCGCGCGCGCCGTGCGGCTCTGCGGCTACTACCAGGAGGCCCGCGACGTCGGCCGCGACGCCTACGAGTACGGCAGCCGGTTCATGCGGCCCGAGCACCTCACCACGCTGCGCACCGCCAAGGACCTGTCGATCGCGCTGCGCCGGGCCGGCGAGTACGAGGAGGCGCTCGTCCTGGCGCGCGAGGTGCACGAGCGGTTCCTGCGGCTGTACGGCCCGGGCAACCCCGACACCCTCGCGGCGGCGATGGGCCTGGCCAACGTCCTGCGCACCACCGGCAAGATCGTCGAGGCGTACGAGCTGGCCCAGGAGACCGTCGAGCGCTACCCGCGCGTGTACGGCGAGGACCACCCCTACAACCACGGCTGCGTCGGCAACCTGGCCCTGCTCAGCCGGGTCAACGGCAACCTGCGCGAAGCCCGTTTCCTCAACGAGGAAGCGCTGGCCGGGCTGCGGTCCGCGCTCGGCGAGGACCACCACTATCCGCTCACCGTCGCCACCAACCTCGCTTCGGACCTGTACGAGATGGGCGACGTGGAGCGGGCCCGCGCGCTCGGCGAGGACACCCTGCGGCGGCTGTGCCTGCTGCTCGGCGAGGACCATCCGATGACGCTCGGGTGCGCGGCGAACCTGTCGGTCGACCTGCGCGAGCTCGGCGAGGCCGACCAGGCCGCCAAGCTGTTCGAGGACACCATCGCCCGCTACGACCGCATGGTGGGCCGCAACCACCCCGACACGCAGGCCGCGCGGCGGCAGCGGCGGCTGGACTTCGACTTCGACCCGCCGCCGATCTAGGGGGTCAGGGGCGGCGCGCGTGGTCGCGGTGCCAGCGCATCCGGTGGCGCTGCGCGGACCGGTGGGCGAGCCCGGCGGCGTCGGGCGGCACCGCCTCCTGCTGCCAGCCGAGCAGGGTGCGGCGCATCTGGGCGACGAAGGCCTCGCCCGCGGGGGTGAGGCCGCCGCTGGCCAGCAGCGTCCGCGTCACCTGGAACGCGGCCGCGCGCCAGCGGGCGAACTCGGCGTGCGCGAGCGTCGCCCGCCCGCCCGTCTCGTGGTGGCGCTGCCGGCGCCAGAAGCCGCTGACGCCGAGGTAGGCGTAGGCGCCCTGCAGGAGGCCGGCCAGGGGGCGCGGGTCGTCGCGCCAGGGCGCGTAGAACCGGCGGTCGTCGCCCGGCCGGATCAGCGGGACGGCGTTCAGCAGCGCCGCGAGCTTGGCGTGCTGCACCTCGTGCGCGAGCGTCCCGGCGAGGGTGAGGCCGTCGCCGGGGTCGGACAGGGCGGTGCACCCGAACGCGGTCGGCGAGGTGGCGCTGATGTGGTCCCGCGCGGGCGGCGTCAGCGGGGTCAGCACCCGGATCGCGGTGCGGACCTCGGCGGCGGTGGTCCAGTGGTGGCGGCGGAGCAGCCCCCAGGCGTCCTCCAGCGCGGCCGACCACGCGGCGGCCTCGGCCGCGCCGAGCCGCCCGCGCACGCCCGCGCCGGGGAAGCGCCAGGGGTCCAGGTCGTCGATCAGCAGCCCGATCGCGCCGTCGCCGGTACCGGCCGAAAGACGGCGCAGGCCCTGCCAGCCGGGGGCGTCGGTGTGCGGGTCGGCGGGGACGGCGACGCGGGCCCCAGTGCCGACGACCACAGTGCCGGCGACCACGGCGCCGGTACCGGTCACCCGGACCTCGGCCGTCCCGTCGCCGCCCGGCACCGCGGCCTGCCCGAGCGAGGGCAGCGTCACCCGGCCCCGGCGCACCGGGACCTCCACCGCGCAGGGCACGCCGCCGCGCACGGCCGCCGCGGCCGCGAGGCCCGACAGCAGGAGCGGGTCGGCCTCGCCGGTCAGCGCCCGCAGCGCCCACGCCCCGACGGCGGGATGGCGCAGCACCGCGTCGACGGCGCCGGGCGCCCGGTGCTGGATCCCGGCGAGCAGGTCGTAGGCGGCGCGGACCCGCGCCGCGCCGGGGTGGCCCGCCTCGGCGGCGGCGTCGGCGACGCCGCGCACGAGCAGCACGTGCCGGCTGTACTGGATCGCCACGAGCCGGCGGACCGCGCCCTCGCCGCCGTGGCCGGCGGCGAGGGCGGCCAGGTCCTCCGCGGGGACGTGGTGACGGCGGGACTGCATCACCCTCCCCGGCGCAGCGCGGCCAGATCGGACCGGACGGTGTCGCGGACGTGGTGGACCAGGCGGTACAGGTCGGGGCAGTAGACCGACGGGTTGGCGAACCCGCGGCCGGGCCGGTACCGGTGGGCGTACAGGCCGCCGCCGCACACCGCGCGGACGCCGCAGGCCCGGCACTCGGGCGCCAGGGCGCGCTCGCCGAGCTGGCGGGCCGCGACCGAGGGCAGCCGCAGCGCCGCGTCCAGCGGGTCGCGGTCCACGTGCAGGCCCGTCTCGGCCGCGCCGGGGTAGGCCGACTTCAGCAGGTCGGACTGCTCGATCGCGCCGTCGGTCTCGATGACGACGGTGCCGACCGGCGACAGCCCGACCGCCTCGGAGGCGGACGCGCCGCCGAGCAGCAGCCGCACCAGCTCGGCGAACAGCCGCACCCGGCCCGCCGGCGCGGCCCGGTACCAGCGGTCGAACAGCGGGACGAGCCATGCGGCGTAGGGCGTCGCGGGGGAGCCGGGCTCCCGGCCGGGCGGCGGCGCGGCCCAGTTGCCGTGCGGCAGCAGGAAGTCGACGGCGGGCGGCTCCCAGGCCATCAGCGCGTCATAGACGGCGTGCGGGTCGTTGCGCAGGTCGACCGTGCAGAGCAGGCCGTTGAACAGGTGCCGGTAGCGGTCCCCGGCGAGCAGCTCCAGGGCCCGGCTCACCCGCGCGTGGCTGCCGCGACCGCCGGCGTCGCGCCGGTGCCGGTCGTGCGCGGCCGCGCCGCCGTCCAGGCTGACCCCGACGCGCACGCCCAGCCGCTCGAACAGGGCGAGGAAGGACTCGTCCAGCCGCACCCCGTTGGTCTGCACCGTCACCTCGACGCGGACGCCCCGGGCGGCCCGCCGGACGGCGGTGACCGCGTCGGCCAGCAGGCCGGGTCCGGCCAGCAGCGGCTCCCCGCCGTGCAGGACCAGCTCGACCGTCTCCAGGCCGTGCGCGGCGGCGTGCTCGGCGACGCGGCGGGCGGCGCGGTCCAGCACCGCGCCGGACATGGCCCGGGGCCGGCCGCGCCAGCTCTGGTCGGCCATCTCGTACACGTAGCAGTAGTCGCAGGCCAGGTCGCAGCGGCTGTGGATCTTCAGCACGAACTCGCGGAAGGGGACCGGCCGCCAGCCCGTGGCGAGCAGCCCCGGCAGGTCGAGCGTGCGCGGCCACTCCGCCCCCGCGCCGGTGCCGGGCGCACCGAGGTCCACCGTCACGCTTGATCATCCCCGTACGGATCGCGGCGCCGTGTCCGGCTTCGCCGTTATCGCCACAGTAAAGAAGAGCGCACCTGGGCGGTCAAGGGCCGGGGACGCGCCGCGTCCCCGGCCCGGCCGGTCACTCCTCGGCGGGGGCGAGCGGCAGGTAGACCCGGCCGCCGGACTCGCGGAACTGCGCGGACTTGGCCCGCATGCCCTCGGCGAGGGCCTCCCGCTCGTCCAGGCCCTGCTCGCCGGCGTACCGGCGGACGTCCTGGGTGATCTTCATGGCGCAGAAGTGCGGCCCGCACATGGAGCAGAAGTGCGCGGTCTTGGCGGGCTCGGCCGGCAGCGTCTCGTCGTGGAACGCCCGCGCGGTGCCGGGATCGAGGGCCAGGTTGAACTGGTCCTCCCAGCGGAACTCGAACCGGGCGTCCGACAGGGCGTCGTCCCACGCCTGCGCGCCCGGGTGGCCCTTGGCCAGGTCGGCGGCGTGCGCGGCGATCTTGTAGGCGATCACGCCCGCCTTGACGTCGTCGCGGTCGGGGAGCCCGAGGTGCTCCTTCGGCGTGACGTAGCACAGCATCGCGGTGCCGTACCAGCCGATCATCGCGGCGCCGATCGCGGAGGTGATGTGGTCGTAGCCGGGCGCGATGTCGGTGGTGAGCGGGCCGAGCGTGTAGAACGGCGCGTCGGCGCACCACTCGCGCTGCAGGTCCACGTTCTCCTTGATCTTGTGCATCGGCACGTGCCCGGGGCCCTCGTTCATCACCTGGCAGCCGTGCCGGGCCGCGATCGCGGTGAGCTCGCCCTGGGTGCGCAGCTCGGCGAACTGGGCCTCGTCGTTGGCGTCGGCGATGGAGCCGGGGCGCAGCCCGTCGCCGAGCGACCAGGTGATGTCGTAGGCCGCGAAGATCTCGCACAGCTCGTCGAAGCGGGTGTAGAGGAAGTTCTCCTCGTGGTGCGCCAGGCACCACGCCGCCATGATCGACCCGCCGCGCGAGACGATGCCGGTCTTGCGCCGGGCCGTCAGCGGGACGTAGCGCAGCAGCACGCCCGCGTGCACCGTCATGTAGTCGACGCCCTGCTCGGCCTGCTCGACGACGGTGTCGCGGAAGACCTCGAAGGTGAGCTCGGCGGGGTTCCCGCCGACCTTCTCCAGCGCCTGGTAGAGCGGCACGGTGCCGACCGGGACGGGGGAGTTGCGCAGGATCCACTCGCGGGTGGTGTGGATGTCGCGGCCGGTGGACAGGTCCATGATCGTGTCGGCGCCCCAGCGGGTCGCCCAGGTCATCTTGTCGACCTCGTCCTCGATCGAGGAGGCGACCGCCGAGTTGCCGATGTTGGCGTTCACCTTGACCAGGAAGTTCCGCCCGATGACCATCGGCTCGATCTCGGGGTGGTTGACGTTGGCCGGCAGCACCGCCCGCCCGGCGGCCAGCTCGGCGCGCACGAAATCGGGGTCGACCCCCTCGCGCAGCGCCGCGTACTCCATCTCCGGCGTGATCTCCCCGCGCTGCGCGTAGGCGCGCTGGGTGACCGCCCCGCCGGTGGCCCGGCGGGGCCGCCGGGCGGGGAAGGACGCCGCCTCGCGCAGCGGGTCGCCGGCCCGCCGCCCGTCGTCCTCGGGCCGCGCCGCGCGGCCGTCGTACTCGGCGGTGTCGCCGCGCTCGGCGATCCAGGCCGCGCGCAGCGGCGGCAGCCCGCGCCGCACGTCGGCCTCGTAGGCGGGGTCGGTGTACGGCCCGGAGGTGTCGTACAGCACCACCGAACCGCCGTTGGTGAGCGGCACCTCCCGCATCGGCACCCTCAGGTCGGGGCGCGAGCCCCGGAGGTAGGTCTTGCGGGCAGGCGTGACCACGGTGTTGTCGCTCATGACGACTCGATCTCTCCCTACGCCGGCATTACCCGGTCAGGTTCCAGCGGTCAGCGGCCGTCCCAGCCGCTATCTCAGCCCGGTTCGCCGGGCCCCCGCGATCTGTCGTCCCCGACGCTAACCCGCCCCGCCCCCGTTGCCGCAACCCCGGGGCATGGGGTAAAGGCGCGCGCGTCAGGCGAAGCGGTGCGCGGCGACCTCCTCCAGGTAGGCGGCCCGCTCGGCGTCGGACAGGAAGGCGGCGCGGAAGGAGTTGGCGGCCAGCAGCCGCAGCTCCTCGCCGGTGAGGCCGAGCCCGTCGCGCAGCGCGTCGAAGTTGTCGCCCGCGTAGCCGCCGAAGTAGGACGGGTCGTCGGAGTTGACCGTCACCAGCAGGCCCGCCGCCATCATCCGGGGCAGCGGGTGGTCGGCGAGGCGGTCCACGCAGCGCAGCCGGACGTTGGACAGCGGGCACACCGTCAGCGGCACCTGGTCGCGCACCAGCCGCTCGACCAGGCGCGGGTCCTCCATGCTGCGGATGCCGTGGTCGACACGCTCCACGCCGAGGACGTCGAGGGCCTGCCACACGTACTCGGGCGGCCCCTCCTCGCCGGCGTGCGCGACCAGCCGCAGGCCCGCCGCGCGGGCGCGGTCGTACACCTCGCGGAAACCGGCCGGCGGGTGGCCGACCTCGGCCGAGTCCAGGCCGACGCCGGTGATCAGCGTGCCGAACCAGGGCCGGGCGGCCTCGAAGGCCTCCAGCGCCGAGGCGGCCGGCTCGTCCCGCAGGAAGCACATGATCAGCCGGGTGGTCACGCCGTGCCGGGCGGGCGCGGCGGCGAGGGCCTCGCCGAGGCCCGCCATGACGGTGGCCAGGGGGACGCCGCGCGCGGTGTGCGCCTGGGGGTCGAAGAAGATCTCGGCGTGCCGGACGCCCTGCGCGGCGGCGCGGGCGAGGTAGGCGTCGGCCAGCTCGGCGAAGTCGCGCTCGGTGCGCAGCACCGCCATCAGCCCGTAGTACAGGTCCAGGAAGGACTGCAGGTCCTGGAAGTCGTAGGCGGCGCGCAGCTCGTCCGCGCTCCGGTAGGGCAGCGCGACGCCGTTGCGTCCGGCGAGGTCCAGGGCGAGCTCGGGCTCCAGGGTGCCCTCGATGTGCAGGTGCAGCTCCGCCTTGGGAACCGGATCGGACACGCGCGCCTCCATTGGCCGGAACTGGTCCCGCCATCGTAGAAGCCCGCCCGCGCCGGTTCAGCCGCCGGTCGCGCCGATGAGCAGCAACGCCGCCAGGGTGGTCGCCGACCCGATCTCGCCGCGCACGGCCAGCCCGGGGACGCGCTCCAGCGGCACCCACTCGATCCGCTCGGCCTCCACGTCGGTCGGCTCGCCGACCCGCTCCGCGCCGTCGGCGAGGTAGATGTGATGAAGACCATCGTGAAGACCCGGTGACGGGCGCAGTTCCACCAGGTGACGGACCGGCCCCGCCTGGAACCCGGTCTCCTCCAGCAGCTCGCGCACGGCGGCCGTGGCGGGGTCCTCGCCCTCCTCCACCCGGCCGCCGGGGATCTCCCAGCCCCACCGGCCGGTGATGAAGCGGTGCCGCCAAATCAGCAGCACGTTGCCGTGCCCGTCCAGGGCGGCCACGCCCGCGGCGGGACGGACCCGCAGGAGGTGGTGCTCGAACCGGCGCCCGTCGGGCAGTTCGACGTCGGCGAGCCGTACGTTCATCCAGGGGCTTTCGTAAACCGCCCGTTCGCCGTGCAGGGTCCACCTCATGGACCGGACGCTATCGGGGCCTTTCAGATCCTTGACGGTAGGGTCAGGATCATTGGGGGACAGGGAGGCGGGACACGTCGGTGAGTGCTGAGGTCGACAGGGCGGCGGACGGCGGGAACGGCCCGGGCGGGGCCGCGTCCGGCCGCGTCTGGACGGTGCCGAACGCGCTGAGCTTCGCCCGGCTGCTCGGGGTGCCGCTGTTCCTCTGGCTGGTGCTGGCCGAGGCGGACTGGTGGGCGCTCGGCCTGCTGGTGCTGGCCGGCCTGTCGGACTGGCTGGACGGCAAGCTCGCGCGCGCCCTGAACCAGACCAGCCGGCTCGGCATGGTGCTGGACCCGGCCGCCGACCGGCTCTACATCCTGGCCACCCTCGTCGGGCTGATGGTCCGCGACATCATCCCGGTGTGGCTGGTGGTGCTGCTGGTCGCCCGCGAGTTCGCGATCGTGCCGATCGCGCCGATCATGCGGCGCCTCGGCTACCAGGGCACGCTGCCGGTGCACTTCGTGGGCAAGGCCGCCACGATGTGCCTGCTGTACGCGTTCCCGCTGCTGCTGCTCGGCGACCATCCGGGCGCGGTCGCCGCCACCGCCAAGGTCGTCGGCTGGTCGTGGGCGATCTGGGGCACCGCGCTGTACTGGTGGGCGGCGCTGCTCTACTGGGAGCAGACGCGGCGGCTGGTGCTGGCCGAGCGGGCGGCGCCGGGGGGACAGGACCTGGAACCCGGACCGGGCACCGCGCCCGGCGATCGGAAGGGAGCGGAGAATCCCCGATGAAAGCCGTTGTGATGGCCGGAGGCGAGGGGACGCGGCTGCGTCCGATGACCGCCAATCAGCCGAAGCCCCTGCTGCCGGTGGTCAACAGGCCGATCATGGAGCATGTGCTGCGCCTGCTGCGCCGGCACGGTTTCGACGAGACCGTCGTCACGGTGCAGTTCCTGGCCGCGCTCATCCGCAACTACTTCGGTGACGGCGAGGAGCTCGGCATGACGCTGAGCTACGCCACCGAGGAGATCCCGCTCGGCACCGCCGGCAGCGTCAAGAACGCCGAGGAGGCGCTGCGCGACGACCGCTTCCTGGTGATCTCCGGCGACGCGCTCACCGACATCGACCTCACCGACATGGTGCGCTTCCACCGCGAGAACGGCGCCCTGGTCACCATCGGGCTGAAGCGGGTGCCCAACCCGCTGGAGTTCGGCATCATCATCGTCGACGAGAACGGCCGCATCCAGCGCTTCCTGGAGAAGCCGACCTGGGGCCAGGTGTTCTCCGACACCGTCAACACCGGCATCTACGTCATGGAGCCCGAGGTCCTGGACCACGTCGCGGCGGGCGAGTCCGTCGACTGGTCCAGCGACGTGTTCCCCAAGCTGCTCGCCGAGGGCGCCCCGCTGTACGGCTACGTCGCCGACTGCTACTGGGAGGACGTCGGCACCCACGAGAGCTACCTCAAGGCCCAGGCCGACATGCTGTCGGGCCTGGTCGACGTCGAGATGGACGGGTTCGAGGTCTCGCCCGGCGTCTGGGTCGCCGAGGGCGCCGAGGTCGACGCCGAGGCGGTGCTGAAGGGCCCGCTCTACATCGGCGACTACGCCAAGGTCGAGGCCGGGGTGGAGCTGCGCGAGTTCACCGTGCTCGGCAGCAACGTCGTGGTCAAGGAGGGCGCGTTCCTGCACCGCGCCGTCGTGCACGACAACGTGTTCATCGCCCCCTCCACCAACCTGCGCGGCTGCGTGGTCGGCAAGAACACCGACGTGATGGCGGGCGCCCGGGTCGAGGAGGGCGCGATCATCGGCGACGAGTGCGTCATCGAGGCCGAGGCCTACGTCTCCAGCCAGGTCAAGGTCTACCCCTTCAAGACCATCGAGGCCGGCGCCGTCGTCAACACCAGCGTCATCTGGGAGTCGCGCGGCCAGCGCAACCTGTTCGGCCCGCGCGGGGTGTCCGGCCTGATCAACGTGGAGATCACCCCCGAGCTCGCGGTCCGCCTGGCCAGCGCCTACGCCACCACGCTGAAGAAGGGCAGCACGGTGGTGACCGGCCGGGACGCCTCGCGCGCCGCGCGCACCCTCAAGCGCGCGGTGATCAGCGCGCTCACCGCCAGCGCCATCAACGTGCAGGACCTGGAGGCGTGCCCGCTGCCGGTCGCCCGGTTCGAGACCGGCCGCCAGGACGCCGCGGGCGGCATCTACATCCGCACCACCCTCGGCGACTCCCAGGGCGTGGACATCGTCTTCCTGGACGACGAGGGCGCCGACCTGTCGCAGGGCGCGCAGCGCAAGCTGGACCGGGTGTTCGGCCGCCAGGAGTACCGGCGCGCGTTCCCCGGCGAGATCGCCGAGCTGAGCTACCCGGCCCGGATCATGGAGACCTACACCCGCGACCTGCTGCGCCGCGTCGACATGTCGGGGGTGCGCGAGGCGCGGCTGAAGCTGGTGGTGGACTGCGCCGGCGGCACCGCCTCGCTGGTGCTGCCCTCGCTGCTCGGCAAGGTCGGGGTGGAGGTGCTCACCCGCAACAACGGGCTGGACGAGGCCAACCCGACCGAGACGCTCGCCGAGCGGATGCGCGACCTGCAGCGCCTCGGCGAGCTGGTGTCGTCCTCGCGGGCGGCGTTCGGGGTGCGCTTCGATCCCGTGGGCGAGCGGATCTCGCTGGTCGACGAGAACGGCGAGCTGATCAGCGACGACCGGGCGCTGCTGGTCATGCTGGACCTGGTCGCGGCCGAGCGGCGCGGCGGCCGGGTCGCGCTGCCGGTCACCACCACCCGCGTCGCCGAGCAGGTGTGCCGCTTCCACGGCGTCCAGGTCGAGTGGACCTCCACCTCCCAGGACGTGCTGACCAAGGCCGCCGCCCGGCCCGAGGTGATCTTCGCCGGGGACGGCCGGGGCGGCTTCCTGATGCCGGAGTTCACCACCACCGTGGACGGCATCGCCGCGTTCGTCCGCCTGGTCGGCCTGGTCGCCCGCACCCGCCTCACCCTGTCGCAGATCGACCGGCGCATCCCCGAGGCGCACCTGCTGCGCCGCTCGGTGCCGACGCCGTGGGCGGCCAAGGGCAGCGTGATGCGGCACGTGGTGGAGGCCGCCGGGAGCCTCACCATCGACACCACCGACGGTGTGCGGGTGGTGCCCGAGCCGGGCCGCTGGGTGCTGGTGCTGCCCGACCCCTCCGAGCCGGTCACCCACCTGTGGGCCGAGGGCCCCGACGCCGACTCCGCGCAGGCCCTGCTGGAGGAGTGGGCGGCGGTGGTCGAGCGCGCCGGCACCTGACCGGCGGCTCAGTCGCCGAGCACCTCGTCCGGCATCGCCCGGGCGAGGTCGCCGAGCACGCCGAGCGCGCGGTCCAGCTCGTCGAGGCCGGGTGAGGCGGTGCCGAACCGGACCGCGTTCGGCGCCGCGCCCGCGCCCGCCGCGAACGCGGCGGCCGGGGTGACGGCGATGCCGCGCCGGGCCGCCGCCGCGACGAACGTCTCGGCCCGCCACGGCGCGGGCAGCTCCCACCAGCAGAAGTAGGAGCACGGCGCGGTCCGCAGCGCGAAGCCCGCCAGCCGCGCGGCGACGATCCGCCCGCGCGCGGCGGCGTCGCGGCGCTTGGCGCGGCCGATGGCGGCCACCGTGCCGTCGCCGACCCATCCGGTGACCGCCTCCAGCGCGTACCCGGCGGGCGGCGCGCCCGCCGAGCGCAGCGCGGCCGTGACGCGCCCGCGCAGCGCCGGGGGGACGACGGCGACGCCCGCCGACAGGCCCGGCGCGAGGCGCTTGGCGAACCCGTCCACCAGGATCGTGCGCTCGGGCGCCGCGGCGGCCAGGGGAGGGGGCGCGTCCTCGTCCAGGAACGCCCAGACGGCGTCCTCGATCGCGGTGAGGCCGAGCCGGGCCAGCTCGTCCGCGAACTCCGCGCGCCGCGCGGCCGGCATGGTGACGCTGTAGGGGTTGTGCAGGGTCGGCTGGAGGTACACCGCGTGCAGCGGCGTCCGCCGGTGCGCCTCCCGCAGCGCGTCCGGCCGCATCCCGTGCTCGTCGGCGGCGACCGGCACGAGCGTCACGCCGAGCCGCGCCGCGATGCCCTTGACCACCGGGTAGGTCAGCTCCTCGACGCCGAGCCGCCGCCCGGCCGGCACCAGCGCCGACACCGCCGCCGCGATCGCCTGCCGCCCGTTCCCGGCGAACAGCGCCGGGCCGGGGTCCCAGCCGGGGCGGGCCAGCAGCGCCCGCACCGCCTCGCGCGCGGCGGGCGTCCCGGCCGCGCCCACCGGCCGCAGCGCGGCCTCCAGCGCGTCGGGCCGCAGCAGCCGCTCCAGGCCGGGCGCGAGCAGCGCGGCCTGTCCGGGCACCACGGGGTAGTTCAGCTCCAGGTCGATGCGCGCCGCCGCGGGCTCGGCGAGCGCGGGATCGGGCGCCGCCCGCGCCGCGCGGACGAACGTGCCCCGCCCCACCTCGCCGGTCACCAGGCCGCGCCGGGCCAGCTCCCGGTAGACCCGGGCCGCGGTGGAGGCGGCGATGCCGCGCTCGCGGGCGAACGCGCGCTGCGGCGGCAGCCGGTCGCCGGGCCGCAGCCGGCCGGCCGCGATATCGGCCGCGACCGCGTCCGCCACCTGGCCGAACGTCTCCATCGGTGCCTCTTCTCGTCATTGCTCCGAGTTCAATCTCATTATTGCACTGAGAAAGGTGCGAGCGATAGCCTGCGCAATAACTCGACAAAAGGGGACACGATGGTCTCGTCCGCCGCTATCGCGGCCGCCGCCGCGATCGCCCTCGGCATGGTCATGACGCCCGGGCCCAACATGATCTACCTGGCCTCCCGGACGATCACCCAGGGCCGCCGGGCCGGGCTGATCTCCCTCGGCGGCGTCGCGACCGGCTTCGCCGTCTATGTGAGCGTCACCACCGCCGGGCTGAGCGCGGTCTTCGCCGCCGTGCCCGCCGGCTACACCGCCATCAAGGTCGGCGGCGCGCTCTACCTGCTCTGGCTGGCCGTCCAGGCGGTGCGCCCCGGCGGCGCCACGGCCTTCGCGCCGAAGGAGCTGCCCGCCGACCGGCCGCGCCGCCTCTACACCATGGGCCTGGTCACCAGCCTGCTCAACCCCAAGATCGCCGTCCTGTACGTGTCGCTGCTGCCGCAGCTGGCCGACCCCGCGGCCGGCCCCGTCGCCCCGCAGATCCTGCTGCTCGGCCTCACCCAGGTCGCCGTCGCGGTCACCGTCAACGGCCTGGTCGTGCTGAGCGCGGGGTCCATCGCGGGGTTCCTGGCCCGGCGGCCCGGCTGGCAGCGCGCGCAGCGGTACCTGATGGGCACCGTCCTCGCCGCGCTCGCGGTGCGCATCGGCCTGGACCGGTCCCGGGCCGCCTTCACCGCCTGACCCGCCGTGCTCCGCCGGATCTTGCCATGATGGGCCGGTGCGCGAGCGACAGGGCGAGGACGGGCGGCCGCCGGGATGGCGGCGGCCCGACGCGTCCATGTCCCTGCTCGCCGACCTGTTCTCGGGCCGGCTGGACCCCGGCTACGCCGAGGCCGCCGCGCGCCGGGCCGCCGCCGGGCGGGACGCGCCGCGCCGCGGCCCGCTGAGCGGCGGCGGCGTCCTGCTGGTCGTGCTGCTGCTCGGCGTGCTGCTCGCCACCGCCGGCGCCGAGGCGCGCCGCGGCGAGCCCGCCGCCGCCGAGCGCCGCTCCCGCCTGATCGGCCAGATCCACGCCCGCACCGCCGAGAGCGACGCCCTGCAGCGCCGGGTGGACGCCCTGCGCGCCGAGACCGAGCGGCTGCGCGCCGACGCCCTCGCCCGCAGCGCCGAGGGCCGCCGCACCCGCCAGGACCTCGCCGCCGCCGCCCGGGGCGCGGCCGCCGTGCCCGCCGCCGGGCCCGCCCTCGTCGTGGCGCTCGCCGACGCCCCGGCGGACGGGGACGCCCGGCCGGGCGCGGGCCGGGTCTATGATCAGGACCTGCAGATCCTGGTCAACGGCCTGTGGGCCGCGGGCGCCACCGCCATCGGGGTCAACGGCCAGCGGCTCACCCCGACCACCGCCATCCGCGCCGCGGGCGAGGCGATCCTGGTCGATTACCGGCCGCTGAACGGGCCCTACGAGGTGACCGCGCTCGGCGACCCCGGCCGGATCCGCGCCGCCTACCGCGGCTCGGCCGCCGACCGGCGGCTGGCCGGCCTGCGCGACCGGCTGCGGATCCGCTACGGGCTGCGCCGCGCCGCGCACGCCGCGCTGCCCGCGGCCGGGACGCTGCGGCTGCGGTACGCGCGGCCTGCTCGGGAGGCAGGGCGCGAGGGAGAGGAGACCCCCGGGTGATCGCGCTCATCGGGCTGGTGATCGGGGTGGCGCTCGGGCTGCTGTTCGACCCCCAGGTGCCGCTCTGGCTGCAGCCCTACCTGCCGATCGCCATCGTGGCGGCGCTGGACGCGATGTCGGGCGGCGTGCGGGCCCGGCTGGAGGGCGTCTTCGAGGAGAAGGTCTTCGTCGTCTCCTTCGTCAGCAACACCGTCATCGCCGCGCTGATCGTCTTCCTCGGCGACCAGCTCGGCGTCGGCTCCCAGCTGTCCACCGGCGTGGTCGTGGTGCTCGGCATCCGGATCTTCTCCAACGCCGCGGCCATCCGGCGGAAGCTGTTCGGCGCGTGAGCGGGGCCACCGAGCCGCCGGAGCCGCCAGAGCCGCCAGAGGCGCCGGAGGCGCCGGAGCCGGACCGGCCGGCCGGGCCGCCCGCGGGCATGCGCGGCCTGCTGGACCTGCTGCGCCCCCGCACCACCCGCGGGCAGTTCGCCGGCGCCCTGCTGTGCATGGTGCTCGGCTTCGCCGCCGTCGCCCAGATCCGGACCACCAAGCGCGACACCACCTTCGCCACCGCCCGCCAGGACGAGCTCGTCGGCATCCTGTCCGACCTCGGCCAGCGCTCGGAGCGGCTGCGCGGCGACCTGCGCGAGCTGGAGGAGACCCGGGCCGGGCTGCGCCGCGACGTCCAGGGCGAGCGGGCGCTGCAGGAGGCGCGCCGCCGGGCCGGCACCTACGGGCTGCTCGCCGGCACCCTGCCCGCCGAGGGCCCCGGCGTCGAGGTGGTCATCGACGACCCCGGCACCGCGGTGCGCGCCGCCAACCTGCTGGACGCCCTGCAGGAGCTGCGGGACGCGGGCGCCGAGGTGGTCCAGGTCGGCGACGTGCGCGCCGGGGCCGGCACCTACTTCCTCGACACGCCCGGCGGCGTCCAGGCCGACGGCCGCCAGCTCGCCCCGCCCTACCGGTTCCTGGCCATCGGCGACCCGCACACCCTGACGACCGCCCTCGGCATCCCCGGCGGCGTGGTCAAGACCCTGCAGAACATCGGCGCCGCCGTCACCGTCGCCGAGCGGGCCAAGATCGTGGTGCGCGCGGTACGGCCGCCCTGAGCGGCGTCCGCCCAGGCCGGGGGCCGATCGCCGGGGCCCGGTCCGCGCGGCGGCGTAGACCTGCGATCATTGACGGAGGTAGCTTGGGGGCAGCCGGCCGACCGTTCCGGTTGACCCCCCGGGCACTACCCGCGTAAGTTGCGGCGACCGTCCTGTTGCAGGCGGTGGCCGGACCGCCTTCGGGGGCGGGTCCCCCGGCGTGGGTTGGTAGAACGATGCGCGTGACGCAGGCGGCTCCCCGCGAGGGCGAGCGGCCGGTGGCACACCGATGGTAGGAGGCCGAGCCGATCTATGCCGAGCGTCTACTGCACGCAGTGCGGTCACGCCAACCCGGATGATGCCCGCTTCTGTTCCAACTGCGGGACTCCGCTGGGCCGCAGTGGCCAGCAGCCTTTGCCTCCCCGGGAGTCCCCGGGCGAGTCCACGTCCACGATCTCGATCGGCGGCTTCGAGGCCCTGGAGGCCGACGGCCAGGGCGGCGAGGCCGACCAGCCGGGCGCCGACCAGGTCGCGGTGGAGGCGCTGCCGCCCGGCACCGCCCTGCTGGTGGTCAAGCGCGGGCCGAACGCCGGGAGCCGCTTCCTGCTGGACAAGGACCGCACCTCGGCGGGCCGCCACCCCGAGAGCGACATCTTCCTGGACGACGTGACGGTGTCCCGCCGGCACGCCGAGTTCGCCCGCCAGGGCGGCACCTTCTCGGTCCGCGACGTGGGCAGCCTGAACGGCACCTACGTCAACCGCCAGCGCATCGACCAGGCCGGCCTGTCGGGCGGCGACGAGGTGCAGATCGGCAAGTTCCGGCTGGTGTTCCTGACCAACCCGCAGCACGGCTGACCCGGCGGCCCGCCCCCCGCCGGGGCGGGCCCGGACCGGACGCACGCGGCGACGAGGGGAGGGGCATGAACGCGCAGCCGGCCGGCGCCCTGATGACGATCGGGGACGTCCTGGCGCTGCTCCGGGCGGAGTTCCCGGACATCACCGTCTCCAAGATCAGGTTCCTGGAGACCGCCGGCCTGATCGAGCCGCAGCGCAGCCCGTCGGGGTACCGCAAGTTCGGTGAGGCCGAGGTGGCGCGGCTGCGCTTCATCCTGGCCGCCCAGCGCGACCACTACCTGCCGCTGCGGGTGATCAGGCAGCACCTGCAGGCGGCGGACCGCGGCGAGCCGGTGCCGCCGCTCGGCGCGGCCGCCCCGCCGCGCGGCCCGCGCACCCTGGTCGCCGCCGACTCGGCCGCGCCCGAGCCCGCGGTGCGCCTCACCCGCCGCCAGCTGCTGGACGGCGCCGGCATCGACGAGGACCTGCTGGCCGAGCTGGAG
Organism: Actinomadura macrotermitis; assembly: GCF_009604375.1. Classification (GTDB taxonomy): domain Bacteria; phylum Actinomycetota; class Actinomycetes; order Streptosporangiales; family Streptosporangiaceae; genus Spirillospora; species Spirillospora macrotermitis. Next base: position 600,035 of record NZ_WEGH01000005.1, on the reverse strand, counting down.
GGCTACGGCCTGGTCCGGCGGGCCGGCCAGTACTACGACGGCGACGCCCTCACCATCGCGCGCACCGTCGCCGCGCTCGGCGAGCACGGGCTGCAGCCCCGCAACCTGCGCGCGGTCAAGGCCGCCGCGGACCGGCAGGTCGGCCTCATCGAGCAGGTCGTGGCGCCCGCCCTGCGCCGCCGCAGCCCCGGCGCGCACGAGGAGGCCGCCGAGACCGCCCGCCGGATCGCCGAGCTGGCGGTCGGGCTGCACGCCGCGCTGGTCGAGGCGGGCCTGCGCGAAAGCCTGGACCGCTGATCCGCCGGGCGGCCCGTTGGCGGCGGGCCCGTGGCGGCGGGCCTGCGATGGCGGGCCCGCGGGGCGGCCCGTGAGGGCGCGCGGGCATTTGCTCGCCCGCCGCCCCGCACCGCCGTCCGCCCCTGGGTGTACGTTGGCTACAGGGACGGGTGGGGACCGGCCCCGCGCGCACGGTGATCGAGCAGCACGGTGAATCGATAAGTCGAGGACCAGCAGGGAGCCGCTGTGAAGCAGATGGAGGTCGTCGGCGTCCGGGTCGAGATGCCCTCCAATCAGCCGATCGTCCTGTTGAAGGAGTCGGGCGGGGACCGTTATCTCCCCATCTGGATCGGGGCGGTCGAAGCGACCGCGATCGCCTTCGCCCAGCAGGGCGTGCTGCCCGCGCGCCCCCTCACCCACGACCTGTTCCGCGATGTGCTGGACGCGCTCGGCGTGCAGTTGCGCGCGGTCAACATCACCGCGCTGCGCGAGGGCATCTTCTTCGCCGACCTGGTGTTCTCCAACGGCGTCGAGGTGAGCGCCCGGCCCTCGGACTCGATCGCGCTCGCGCTGCGCACCGGCGCGACCATCTTCGCGGGGGAGGACGTGCTGGAGGAGGCGGGCGTCGCGATTCCCGACGAACAGGAGGACGAGGTCGAGAAGTTCCGGGAGTTCCTGGACAACATCACCCCGGAGGACTTCGGCCGCGCGGGTTCGTGACGGCCCCCGCCCCCGGTGGGCCGCGCCGTCCCGGCGCGCCGCGCCGGCCAGGCACGATGCCGCCCCCTGGCGTCCGGGTATGCACGTTTATGCCCCGATATGAGTGTTCTTGCATTGGCGACGGCCGGGCCGTTTCCGGCGGGTGACGACCGGGGTAGGAGTCCCTGAGAGCGAAGGTGCGCAGTTTGCCCACGTGAAGCCGGTTCATCCGGGCATGCGACGCGCCGACGACGAACGTTGACCACACCCTGACCGGCACCTACCGTGCTGGTGGAACACCCGTGGCGTAATCCGTCGAACCCCCTTGACGGAGCGCGGCGGGCTGATAGAAGCCGGAGGTCCGCGTGGCGGTGAGCAGCGGCGAGGGCAAGGCGACCCCCGAACGGCGCGTGGCGTCCCGCCGCGCCGGTGAGCAGGGGCTGCTCTTCGACGCCCGGGTGTCGGCGCCGCCCGAGGACGTCGGCTACCGCGGGCCGACCGCGTGCACGGCGGCGGGCATCACCTACCGGCAGCTGGACTACTGGGCCCGCACCGGCCTGGTCGCCCCGAGCGTGCGCGCCGCCCACGGCTCGGGCAGCCAGCGCCTCTACGGCTTCCGCGACATCCTGGTGCTGAAGGTCGTCAAGCGGCTGCTGGACACCGGCGTCTCGCTGCAGCAGATCCGCACCGCGGTGACGCACCTGCACGACCGCGGCGTCCAGGACCTGGCCCAGATCACCTTGATGAGCGACGGGGTGAGCGTCTACGAGTGCACCTCCGCCGACGAGGTGGTGGACCTGCTGCAGGGCGGCCAGGGGGTCTTCGGCATAGCGCTCGGCCGCGTCTGGCAGGAGGTGGAGGGCAGCCTGGCGGAGCTGCCCGCCGAACGCGCGGCCGACGAGGACTGCGACGGATCACACCCCCACGACGAGCTCGCCGGCCGCCGCCGCGCCCGCAAGACCGGCTGACCGGCCTCCCCGCCGCTCCACCCCTCCACCCCCTGCCTGAGACCACCGCCCGCGCGCGACGCGCCCTCCCCGGCAGTATCCATCCCACGGCAGACCCATCCCGGCCCTCAGATGGCCTCCTTGCGCTGCAGATAGGTGAACGCGGCCCAGCCGGGCAGCACCGGCAGCCACAGCGTCAGCAGCCGGAACAGCAGCACCGCCGAGGTCGCGGTCTCCGCGGTCAGCCCCGAGATCGTCAGGGCCAGCGTCAGTGCGCCCTCGACGGCGCCGAGGCCGCCGGGGGTCGGCGCGGCCGAGCCGAGCGCGTTGGCGGTGAGGAAGACCACCACGACCGTCGTCCAGGGCAGCGAGCCGCCGAAGGCGCGCACCGAGGCGTCCAGGCAGACCACGAAGGCGACGGTGAGCAGCAGCGTGCCGCCCAGCCCGGTGCACAGCTTGCGCGGCGACTGCAGCACGTCCACCAGCCGCGGCACGACGCCGGAGAACATGCTCCTCAGCCGGGTGGTGACGACCCGCCGGACCCGGCGGACGGCGAGCGCGGCCGAGGCGAGCACCGCGAGCGCCAGCAGCACGATCACGATGGTGCGGGACGGCGCCAGGTCCTTGGTCGCGGTGCGGGTGGACCCGGTGACGAAGCCGAACACGATCAGCAGCAGGATGTGGGTGACCATGCCCATCAGCTGGGAGGCGCCGACGCTGGCCACCGCCGGCCCCGGCCGCACGCCCGAGCGCTGCAGGTAGCGGGTGTTGATCGCCACGCCGCCGACCGCGGCGGGCGCGACCAGCTTCACGAACGACGCGGCGATCTGCACCAGCACGGTCCGCCCGAGCGGCAGCCGCTCGGGCACGAACCCCATCAGCATCAGCGCGGCCGCCAGGTAGGTGACGCCGGAGGCGGCGAGGGCGGTCAGCACCCACCACCACTGCGCGGTGGAGGCCAGGCGCACCAGGTCGATGCTGCCGATCTGCGGGATGACGATGTAGGCGGCGAAGCTGAGCGCGATGATGCTGACGATCGTGCGCGGCCGGAACCGCTCCAGCCGGACCGGCGCCGCCTCGATCTCGGGCTCCAGCCGGACGATCTGCTCGCGGATGCGGGTCAGCAGGTCCTTGTCGTGGCGGAGCGCGGCGCGGGTGTTGCGCGACAGCGCCACCCGCTGCAGCAGCGGCACCACGCCCGCCAGGGTCTGCTCGCCGAGCACGGCGGCGGCGGTGGCGACGGCCCGCTCGGGTCCGATCCGCAGCGCGAGGGTGGTGAGCAGCTGCGCCACGTCCAGCCGCAGCGCCAGGTCGCCGGCGGCGATCTCGCCGCCCCCCAGGTCCACCAGGCAGGCCCGGCCGGTGTCGGTGACCAGGACCGCCTCGCCCTCCAGCCGGTGGTGGGCGAGCCGGGCGTGCTGCAGGCACTGCAGCTGGCGCCACACGTCGGTGAGCAGCTCGTCGGTGATCTCGTTGGGCGGCAGCTCGCCCAGCCGGCGGCCCGGCACGTACTCGAACGCCAGCAGCGCCGCCTCGGTGCCGACGTCGGAGACGGCGGTCAGCCGGGGCGTGCGGGCGCCGGCGGCGGCCACCGCGTAGGCGGTCAGCGACTCCTGCTCCAGCGAGCGGCGCAGCGAGCGCAGCGCCCGCCCCGGCGTGGCCTCGCGGAACCGGGCCAGGCGCCACATCCGGTAGAGCAGCCCGGCGCTCTGGGCGTCGCGGTCCAGCACGCTGACGTCCAGCTGCCACTCGCCGGGCGGCAGGGCGGCGCCGGTCGCGTCCACCGGCGCGGCGCCGGGGGCGTGCGCGACCGCGACGCCGTAGTGGCGGTCGGCCTCGGCGCCGCCGGGCAGCATCCGGGCGCGCACCGGGCGCAGCCCGAGCCGCTCCAGGGCGGCCATGACGGCGGTGCCGGGCGGGCGCGGGTTGGGGGTGCCGACGGCGTACCGCACGCCGTGCCCGATGGCGCGGCCGAGGAAGTAGGTGGCGGCGAGCGCCGAGACCGAGGCGTAGGAGGCGGTGAGGCCGGTCAGCGCGGTCAGCCCGATCATCGACCAGGTCGCGATCTGCCAGCGCGGCCGGCCGGCCATCCCGACGGCGGTGACGAACGCGATCACCGGCGCGATGTCGACGTGCGCGGGCGCGGTGCGGGTGCCGCCCCAGATGAGGGAGTCCAGCACCCCGCCGGGCGCGGCCGGCACCACCCAGTCGTCCAGCACCAGCGTCACCACGAACGCGATCACCGCGGCCAGCAGCGCGATCGCGACCCGCATGCCGTCCTTGTGGAACAGGCGCTCGGCGGCGAAGGCGACCGGCACCGCCAGCACGCCGAAGCTGGAGGCCAGCGTGGCCAGGTAGAGCAGCAGCCGCGGGGCGTGCGCGGTGCCCTCGGTGATGTCGGTCTGCAGGCCGTGCGTGGTCTGCTGGGCGATCGACACGAGCAGCAGCACCGCGGCCAGGCCGATGATCGCCGCGGCGAAGCGGAACGCGTCGGAGGGGCGGCGGATCCGGTCGGGGCGGGGCGGCTCGTCCACGGGCACGCCGCCCGCGGCGGCCGCGCCGGGCCGCCCGGGACGCACCGTGGTGTCGCCCGCCTGCGTCACTGCGCACCGCCGTCCGGACCGCTCATCGAGATCAGCGTCGCAGACCCGGCCGCGCCCCGTCGAGGGCGCCCGGGGAACCGTGCCCGCACGCCTTGCACCCCGCGCCCATGTCCTTCCGCCCCGCGCCCGCGGCCCGTCCCCGTGTCCGTGAGCTGTGGATATCGTACTCACCGGCCCGCGCCCGCCCGGCAGGGGGCGGGCCGGGGCCGCGCGTTCGGCGCCCGCCGGGGGCCGCCGCGATCGTTTGCGCCGTCCATTGGATACAGTTCCCGGTAGGACAGCCGTCGACCCTGTGCGGGAGAGATCCCACGCACCCAGCGTGGGACGCCGAAGGGGCAACCTCCCCGGAACCTCTCAGGCAAAAGGACCGCTCGGGCGAGGCACCTCTGGAAAGCAGGCGCCGTCCCCTCCACCGGAGGGCGCGGCGGCTCACCGAAGGGGAAACCCCGCTCCCGGCGGGTGAAGCTCTCAGGTGCCGATGACAGAGGGGGAGACGGCCGGAGACCCGCCACGGGTCCCCGGCGCCCTAGGCGACCGCAGCAGCCCAGGAGGCTCCTCCAAGATGACGGCCCAGTACTTCGCCCCCGTGGCGTCGCCGCAAGACCCGCGCGACACCTTCGCCGACCGCCACATCGGACCGTCCGCCGGCGACCGCGACCGGATGCTCGCGGCGATCGGCTACTCCAGCACCGAGGCGCTGATCGACGACGCGGTGCCCGCCGCGATCCGCACCGGCCGGCCGCTGGACCTGCCGCCGGCGCTGTCGGAGCCCGCCGCGCTGGCCCGGCTGCGCGACATCGCGGGCCGCAACACCGTGCTCACCTCCATGATCGGCCTCGGCTACCACGGCACCCACACGCCCGGGGTGATCCTGCGCAACGTGCTGGAGAACCCGGGCTGGTACACCGCCTACACGCCCTACCAGCCGGAGATCTCCCAGGGCCGGCTGGAGGCGCTGCTGAACTTCCAGACCGTGGTGGCCGACCTCACCGGCCTGCCGGTCGCCAACGCCTCCATGCTGGACGAGGGCACCGCCGCCGCCGAGGCGATGGCGCTGGCGCACCGCGCGTCCCGCCGCAAGGAGCCCGGCACGTTCCTGGTCGACGCCGACGCGCTGCCGCAGACCATCGAGGTCGTCCGCACCCGCGCCGTGCCGCTCGGCATCGAGGTCGTCACCGCCGACCTGTCCGGCGGGCTTCCCGAGGGCGACTTCTTCGGCGTGCTGCTGCAGTACCCGGGCGCGTCGGGCGCCGTGCGCGACCTCGCGCCGGTGACCGCGCAGGCGCACGAGCGCGGCGCCCAGGTCGTCGTCGCCGCCGACCTGCTCGCGCTGACGATCCTGCGCCCGCCCGGCGAGTCCGGCGCCGACATCGTGATCGGCTCGGCGCAGCGGTTCGGCGTCCCCTACGGCTTCGGCGGCCCGCACGCCGGCTACATGGCCGTCCGCGAGGGCATCCAGCGGCAGCTGCCCGGCCGCCTGGTCGGCGTGTCGGTCGACGCCGACGGCGCCGCGGCCTACCGGCTGGCGCTGCAGACCCGCGAGCAGCACATCCGCCGCGAGAAGGCCACCAGCAACATCTGCACCGCGCAGGTGCTGCTCGCCGTCATGGCGAGCATGTACGCCGTCTACCACGGCCCCGAGGGCCTGGCCGCGATCGCCCAGCGCACCCACGCGCGGGCCGCCGAGCTGGCCGCGGGGCTGCGCCGCGGCGGCGTCGAGGTCGTGCACGGCTCGTTCTTCGACACCGTGCTCGCGCGGGTGCCCGGCCGCGCCGCGCAGGTCCTGGAGGCCGCCCGCGAGCGGCACATCAACCTGCGGCCGGTGGACGCCGACCACGTCGCGGTCGCCTGCGACGAGACGACCACCCCCCAGCACGTCACCGCCGTGCTGGAGGCGTTCGGCGTGGACACCGGCGACCTCGGCGAGGTCGGCGAGGCGTTCCCCGGCGCGCTGCGCCGCGAGAGCCCCTACCTGTCGCACCCGGTCTTCCACGCGCACCGCTCCGAGACCGCCATGCTGCGGTACCTGCGCCGGCTGCAGGACAAGGACATCGCGCTCGACCGCTCGATGATCCCGCTCGGCTCGTGCACGATGAAGCTGAACGCGACCACCGAGATGGAGCCGATCACCTGGCCCGAGTTCGCGCACATCCACCCGTTCGCGCCGGTCGACCAGGCCGCCGGCTACCTGGAGCTCATCGGCGAGCTGGAGCACGCGCTCGCCGAGATCACCGGGTACGCGGCGGTGTCGGTGCAGCCGAACGCCGGGTCGCAGGGCGAGCTGGCCGGGCTGCTGGCGATCCGCGGCTACCACGCCTCGCGCGGCGAGGAGCACCGGAACATCTGCCTGATCCCCTCCTCGGCGCACGGCACCAACGCCGCGAGCGCGGTGATGGCCGGGATGAAGGTCGTGGTCGTCAAGTGCGACGACGGCGGCAACATCGACGTTGACGACCTGCACGCCAAGATCGGCAAGCACGGGGACGCGCTCTCGGCGATCATGGTGACCTACCCCTCCACCCACGGGGTGTTCGAGGAGTCCATTACCGAGGTCTGCAAGGCCGTGCACGACGCGGGCGGCCAGGTCTACGTCGACGGCGCCAACCTCAACGCGCTGGTCGGCCTCGCCCGGCCCGGCGAGTTCGGCTCCGACGTCTCGCACCTGAACCTGCACAAGACCTTCTGCATCCCGCACGGCGGCGGCGGCCCGGGCGTCGGCCCGATCGGCGTGCGCGAGCACCTCGCGCCGTTCCTGCCGAACCACCCGCTGCGCGGCGAGGCGGGACCCGCCGGCACGGGCGTCGGGCCGATCTCGGCGGCGCCGTGGGGCTCGGCGGGCATCCTGCCGATCTCCTGGGCCTACATCGCGATGATGGGCCCGGACGGCCTGCGCGCGGCCACCGAGGGCGCCATCATCGGCGCCAACTACCTGGCGGCCCGGCTCGCCCCGCACTACCCGATCCTGTACACCGGCCGCAACGGCCTGGTGGCGCACGAGTGCATCGCCGACCTCCGCAAGATCACCAAGGAGACCGGGGTCACCGCCGAGGACGTGGCCAAGCGCCTCATCGACTACGGCTTCCACGCGCCGACGCTGTCGTTCCCGGTGGCCGGCACGCTGATGATCGAGCCGACCGAGAGCGAGGACCTGGCCGAGCTGGACCGGTTCGCCGAGGCCATGATCGAGATCCGCCGGGAGATCCAGCGGGTCGCCGACGGCGGCTACGACGCCGAGGACAACCCGCTGCGCAACGCCCCGCACACCGCGGCGACGCTGCTCGCCGACGACTGGAAGCACGCCTACACCCGCGAGGAGGCGGCCTACCCGCTGCCCTCGCTGCGGGAGAACAAGTACTGGCCGCCGGTGCGCCGCATCGACCAGGCCTACGGTGACCGCAACCTGGTCTGCTCCTGCCCGCCGCCGGAGGCGTTCGAGGACTGATCCGCGTTCGTTCGAGCACGGTCAAGGGACTCGCCCGGCGGCTCGTCCCTTGACCGTGCTCGGAGCGGGTGCGCATCGCTTCGCGACCGGACCTGGGCGGGGCCCGCCTCCGGCGTCGCCAGACGAGCCTGAAGACCTGCCGGGCGCCGTGCGGCGCCCGGCAGGGCCGTTTCCGGCCCGCCTCTCGTGATCTACAACGTAAAGGCAGCGGGCCGGAAGCGGTCATGATCTTGGGTGCGGAACGCGGGGTGTCGTGCCGGGACGGGGGAGGGCCGGGTCGCTAGGCTCGGGGCGGACCCCGAACCCCCAGAGGGCAGCAGAGCGATGAGCGAAACGCCTGAGACGGCGCCCCCCGCGGTGCGCGGCGACGACCCGGCCCGGCTGTGCGAGCGGGCCCGCCGGCTCGCCGAGGACGGAGAGCCGGCCCGCGCCGCCGGCCTGTTCCGGCAGGTGCTCGCCCTCGGCGACACCCCCTACCGGGCGCGGGCCGCGCTCGGCCTGGCCGTCGTGCTGGACGACGGCGGCGACGTGGCGGCCGCCCGCGAGGCCGACCGCCAGGCCATCGCCACCGGCGATCCCGAGTACGGGCCGCGCGCCGCCTACCACCTCGCCCTCACCCATGAGCGGGCCGGCGAGCGCGACGAGGCCGGGGCCGCCTGGCAGGCCGTGGTCGGCTTCGGCAACCCCGCCTACCTGCCGCCGGCGCATCTGGCGCTGGCCCGGCTGCACGACGACGCCGGCGACTTCGACGCCGCCCGCGAGCACTGGGAGCAGGCCGTCGCGACCGGCGACCCCGAGTACGGCACGCTCGCCGCGCACGACCTCGCCCAGCGGCTGCTGGAGCGCGGCGACCCCGCCCGCGCCTACCGGATCCTCACCGCCGGGTTGCGGCTGATCGACCGCGACACCGCCCCGCACGCCTACGCCCGCCTCGCCGTCGCCCTCGGCATCGCCTGCCTGGACCAGGCGGTCGGCGCGTTCGGCGCGGCGCTGGCCGGCCCGGCCGACCCCGAGGTCGGGCCGCTGGCGACCGAGCTGCTCGCGCGCACGCTGCCGCTGCGCGGCCGCGAGGCCGAGGCCCGCGAGGTGTGGCGGCGCGGCCTGGCCGACCCCGGCGTGGCCGGGCAGGTCCGGGCCCGGCTGCGGCGCGACTTCGGCGACGAGGGCGACCCGGCCGGGCTGTGGTGGGAGCCGGTCCTGGAGCAGTCGGTGGCGGACGGGTCGCTGCCCGCCCTCGCCGGCGAGGCGTTCGGCGCGCTGGACCACATGTACGCGCTGCTGGCCGTCCGCTACGCCGACGGCCCCGGCGGGGACGAGACCCAGCGCCTGCTCGGCCGGGCGGTGCGGGTCCCGAGCGACTACTCCTGGGGCCCGCTGCTGCACGAGAGCTTCGCCGAGCGGCTGCGGCTGGCGATGGACGCCCCGGCCGCGCCGCCGACCGCCTGACCGCGGCTCAGGCCGCGACCGCGCGCTGCGCGACCACGTGGGTGATCCGCATCCGGACCAGCAGCTCGCCGGGCACCGCGTTGCGGCGGCCGAACTCCTCGCCCCGGCCGGCGCCCATGTAGCGGGCGCCGATCCGGATCGACCAGGGCAGCATCGCCGCCGGGTCGCGCTCCAGCGTCACCTCGCCGGAGAGGGTGACGAAGGAGAAGGGCGGCGTGTCGTCCTCGACGCAGACCGACACCCGCGGGTCGCGGGCGAGGGCGCGGCCCTTGAGGCTGTCGGCGCCGGTGTTGAAGAGCAGCTCGTCGCCGTCCAGCACGAACCACACCGGGGTCACGTGCGGCGATCCGTCGGCGCGGACGACGGCGGCCTTGCCGGTCCGGGTGCCCTGCCGCACGAAGTCGCGCCACTCGTCCTCTTTCATGATCTCCATGGGGTGGGTCTGCCCAGGTCCGCGCCCCCGCACGCGGGCGGTAGCGTGACCGCCATGGAGATCGCCACCTCGCACGGGCCGGCCGAGGTCGTCCTGGACGCGCCGGACCGCCCGTCCTTCCTGCTGGTGCTCACGCACGGCTCCAACGGGGGAGTGGACGCCGCCGACCTGCTGGCCGTCCGGGCGGCCGCGCTCGGGCTCGGCGGCGCCGTCGCCCGGGTGCTGCAGCCGTTCCGCAAGGCGGGGCGCCGCGCGCCCGGCTCGGCGGTGCGGCAGGACGAGGCGTGGCTGGAGATCGTCGCGGTGCTGCGGGACCGCTTCGGCGATCTGCCGCTGGTGCAGGGCGGGCGGAGCAACGGGGCGCGGGTGGCGTGCCGGACGGCGCGGGCGGCCGGGGCGGCCGGCGTCGTCGCGCTGGCGTTCCCGCTGCACCCGCCGGGCAGGCCGGAGAAGTCGCGGGCGGAGGAGCTGCGTTCGGCGGGGGTGCCCGTGCTGGTCGTCAACGGGGACCGGGACCCCTTCGGGGTGCCGGACCCGGCCGACGCGGCCGAGGTGCGGGTCCTGCCGGGGGAGCGCCATGAACTGGCAAAGGATCCGGATGCCGTGGGGACGGCGGTGGAGCCGTGGCTGCGCCGCTGGGCCGCCGGGCGGCCCGCGGGCGAGGTGTTCGCGGAACGGACGTGATGGACGAAAAGGGGTGCGGTTCCTCTGGACCCGTGAGCGGGTCCAGAGGCGCCGGACCGATGGGCATGGCCCCCGAGACGATCACCCTTTGGAACTAGTCCCCCGTGCGGAGGGCCGGTTCAGGCGGCCGAGGCGACCCCGAGGTCGGTCGGCCGGTGCGGTGCGATGATCGCCCCGTCGGGCAGCAGCTCACCGGTGTCCTCGAACAGCACCACACCGTTGCACAGCAGGCTCCACCCCTGTTCGGGGTGGCAGGCGACCGTGCGCGCGGCGTCGCGGTTCGGTCCGTCAGGAGAGGGACAGGGTGTCTGGTGCGGGCACATCGGCGTGCCTCCGGTCTTCGACTACGCGGTGATGTTGTCTCTTATGACGCACCCCAGTGTGGAACGGTTCATGGTGGTCCGGCCATAGCCCGTTGGGACGGTTGTCCCTTGGTACCGGGGGACCGGTCCGCTGTGATCCGTCTCACCCTGTGGTGCTGGACATAGCGTGCCCTTGGCGGGATAACGGGTCGAGTACGACACGCTGTCCGATCGGCAAATCTTTCGGCCGGTGCGGTTCACGCGTCCATGACCGGCGGGCGGGGACGCGCGGCGCGATCCTCCCACCGAAACGGCCGCCGCCTCGTACGATGTCCCGCGGGGGTGAGGCCGGATGCGGGTCGAGTTGTTCGTCGCGTGCTTCAACGACGCGATGTTCCCCGGCACCGGCCGCGCGGTCGTCCGGCTGCTGGAGCGTCTCGGGCACCAGGTCGTGTTCCCGGCCGGGCAGACCTGCTGCGGCCAGATGCACTGGAACACCGGGTACCGGCAGGAGGCGGCCGAGCTCGCGCGCGCCTTCACCGGCGTGTTCGGCGGCGCCGGCGCGGTGGTGACGCCGTCGGCGTCGTGCGCGACCACCGTCCGCGAGGCCTACCCGCGCATCGCCCGCGCCGCGGGGGACCCGGGCCTCGCCCGCGCGGCCGAGGGGCTGGCGGTCTACGAGCTGACCGAGTTCCTGGTCGACGTCCTCGGCGTCACCGACGTCGGCGCCTACTTCCCGCACCGCGTCACCTACCACCCGACCTGCCACTCGATGCGGATGCTCGGCGTCGGCGACCGGCCGCTGCGGCTGCTGCGCGCCGTGCGGGGCCTGGACCTGGTCGCGCTGCCCGCCGCCGGGGAGTGCTGCGGGTTCGGCGGCACGTTCGCGGTGAAGAACTCCGACGTGTCGGTGGCGATGGTCGCCGACAAGGTCCGTCACATCCGCGACACCGCCGCCGACGTGGTGTGCGCGGTGGACAACTCCTGCCTCTCCCACATCGGCGGGGCGCTGTCGCGGCTGCGCTCGGGGGTGCGGGTCATGCACCTGGCCGAGATCCTCGCCGCGACCGAGGCGGCGAAGGAGGGGACGCCGTGACCGCGCCCGCCGGGACGCCGCCGCCGAAGTTCGCCGACGCGGCGCGCGCCGCGCTCGCCGACACCCAGCTGCGCCGCAACCTGCACAACGCCACCGCGACGATCCGGGAGCGGCGCGCCGCCGCCGCGGGGGAGCTGCCCGACTGGGAGGAGCTGCGCGCCGCCGGGGCCGCGATCAAGGACCGGACGCTGCTGAACCTGGACCGCTACCTGGAGGAGCTGGAGCGCGCCGTCACCGACGCCGGCGGCACCGTGCACTGGGCGGCGACCGCCGCCGAGGCCAACCGGATCGTCACCCGGCTGGTGCGGGCGACGGGCCAGCGCGAGGTCGTCAAGGTCAAGTCGATGGTGACGCAGGAGATCGGGCTGAACGAGGCCCTGGCCGCGGCCGGGATCACCGCCCGCGAGACCGACCTGGCCGAGCTGATCGTCCAGCTGGGCGACGACCGGCCCTCGCACATCCTGGTCCCGGCGATCCACCGCAACCGGGCGCAGATCCGCGAGCTGTTCCTGCGCGCGATGCCCGGCGCCCCGGCCGACCTCACCGACGAGCCCGCTGCCCTGGCCGCCGCCGCCCGCGCCTACCTGCGCGAGCGGTTCCTGGCGGCCGAGGTGGCGGTCTCGGGCGCCAACTTCATGGTCGCCGAGACCGGCACCATGGTGGTGCTGGAGTCCGAGGGCAACGGCCGGATGTGCCTGACGCTGCCCGAGACCCTGATCACCGTCGCCGGGATCGAGAAGGTCGTGCCGACCTGGGAGGACCTGGAGGTCTTCCTGCAGCTGCTGCCGCGCTCGTCCACCGGCGAGCGGATGAACCCCTACACCTCCACCTGGACCGGCGTCACCCCCGGCGACGGCCCCCGCGAGTTCCACCTGGTGCTGCTCGACAACGGCCGCACCAAGGCGCTGGCCGACGAGGTGGGCCGCGCCGCGCTGCGCTGCATCCGCTGCTCGGCCTGCCTGAACGTGTGCCCGGTCTACGAGCGGACCGGCGGCCACGCCTACGGCTCGGTCTACCCCGGGCCGATCGGCGCGATCCTCACCCCGCAGCTGCGCGGCGTGAAGGCCGCGCAGCCGGCGTCGCTGCCGTTCGCCTCCACCCTGTGCGGGGCCTGCACCGACCTGTGCCCCGTCAAGATCGACATCCCGGAGATCCTGGTGCACCTGCGCGGCGAGGTCGTCGAGGCGCGCCGGCACCGCCCGGTGCCGACGCCGGAGCTGGCGCTGATGCGCACCGCCGCCTGGACGATGGCCGATCCGCGCCGCTACGAGGCCGCGCTGCGCCGCGGCACCCGCTGGGCGCGGCTGCTGTCGCGCGGCGGCCGGATCCGGCGGCTGCCCGGCCCGCTCGGCAAGTGGAGCGACGCCCGCGACCTGCCGGCGCCGCCCGCGCAGAGCTTCCGGGCCTGGTGGCGCGAGCGCGAGGGGGGCCGGTGAACTCCAGGGAGAAGGTGCTCGGCCGGGTGCGCGCCGCGCTCGGCCCGGCGCGCGGCACCCCGGTGGAGGTCCCGCGCGGCTACCGGCGCCGTCTGGCCGAGCCCGCCGACCGCGCCGACGTCGTCGCCCTGTTCTCCGAGCGGGTCGCCGAGTACCGCGCCTCGGTCCGGCACGTCGGCGCCGACGAGGTGGCCACCGCCGTCGCCGCCGCGCTGTGGGGCCGCGGGGCCGCGCGCATCGCCGTCCCGGCGGACCTGCCCTACGGCTGGCTCGCCGAGCTGGAGGGGGTGCAGGCCGTCGCCGACGCCCCGCCGATCCCGGCCGGCGCGCTGGACGGCATGGACGGCGTGGTCACCGGCTGCGCCGTGGCGATCGCGCAGACCGGCACGATCGTGCTGGACGGCGGCCGCGGCCAGGGCCGCCGCGCCCTCACCCTGGTGCCCGACCACCACCTGTGCGTGGTGCACGCCGACCAGATCGTCGGCACGGTGCCCGAGGCGGTCGCCCGCCTGGACCCGGTCCGGCCGCTGACCTGGATCAGCGGCCCGTCGGCGACCAGCGACATCGAGATGGCGCGGGTGGAGGGCGTGCACGGCCCGCGCGTCCTGGAGGTGCTGATCGTCGACGGGCCGCTCTGCTAGCCGGGGTTGACGGCGTTCAGCACCAGGTTCAGGCCGGCGGTGAAGCGGGCGTCCCAGTCGACCGGCCCCTCGGCGGCCTCGGCGGGCGCGCGGCCGCGGACCTCCAGCGCGGTGTGCCCGATCACGTAGCCGAGCAGGGTGTGCGCGGCGACCGCCGCGCCCGCCTCGGGGATCCCGCCGCGGCGCAGGATCTCGCGCAGGGAGGCGGTGGTGGCCGCGAGGGCGGCGGGGTTGCGGCCGGTGACCAGCAGCGGCAGCACCCCGGCGTGGGCGAGCAGCCGCTCGCGGTAGGACACCGACCAGCGGCGCAGCGCGTCCCGCCAGCCCGCCGCGCCGCGCTCGTCGGCGGGCGCGGCGGCCACGTGCGCGACCAGGCCGTCCAGCAGCTGCTCCTTGCCGCGCGGCAGGTGGTGGTAGATCGCCATCGCCTCGACCTCCAGCGCGTCGCCGAGGCGGCGCATGGTGAGCCGGCCGAGGCCCTGCCCGTCGACGATGTGCAGGGCCGCCTCGATGATCCGCTCGATGGACAGCGGCGGGCGGTTCTGGGCGTTGATGCTCGGTTGCCGGACCATGAGACCTCACCTTACTGCGTAAAGGCCGCGAACGGGGTGTCCCCCGTCACAACACGCCGCCGCCGAGCGTACGCTGACCCCGACGGGTTTCGAAGATCGGTTGTTTCAGGAGTCGCACATGCCGCTGCCGCGCCGCCGGGTGAACAAGGACGTCGCCGGGTCGTACGAGGCCGACCGCCGGCTGGCGGGGGAGTACCGCGACCGGCTCGCCGCCGCCGGCCGCGCCGAGGAGACGCTGCGCGCCGCGCAGGCCGCGGGCGGCCCGGACGAGGAGATCGCCGCGCTGCGGTCGGCGTTCGACCGGGCGCTGACCGGGGCCCTGGCGGCGGCGCAGGCCGCCGAGCGCGCCGAGATCGGCCCGAAGGGCTACGCCGCGGACGAGCAGGACGCCAAGGCCCGCCGCGCCGCCGAGATCCACCGCCGCAAGGGCCTGGCCAAGCCCGCCGTGCAGCCGTGGACCGCCGAGATCGACCGGCTGCGCACCGTCCGCGAGCAGCACCGCCTCGGCTTCCGCGACCGTCCCGCGACGGTGCCGCCGGCCTGGGTCGCCTGACCGGGGCCGCACATCACCGGGGCCGGTGACATCGGGCGGGTGACACCGTGTCACCCGGGTGGCACCGGCCGCCGAACTCTGAGATTCTGCCCCTCGGGGGAACGACGGGACGCCCCGCACCCGCGGCCGGCCGCGGCGGTGCCGGCGGGCGTCCCGGCGAGGGGGCCGCATCACGTCGCCGGGTGCGTCGCAGGGTGCTCTGACCGCGGGGGAGAACGAACAGGTGGAGCACACGCCGCCCGAGCGCGACCGTGTCCTTGAGTGCTACCGGGACGGGGTGCGGGCGATCCGCGCGCTGGCCGACCGGGTCACCGCCTGGGACGCGCCGACCCCGTGCGGCGAGTGGCAGGCGATCGAGCTGGCCGGGCATCTGCGGTGCGTGGCGGAGAACTACCTGGAGTACCTGCAGGACGCGCCCGACAGCCGGCTGGCCAAGCTGTTCGCCTGGGAGGGCGCGGCCGCGGTGCTGATCCGCCGGCAGGCCCGGCAGAACGCGGCCGAGCTCGCCGTGCTGCCCGCCGAGCCGGGCCCGGGGCGCATCACCGCCTTCACCGTGTCGGCGGGCGCCTACGCCGACCTGATCCCCGACCAGTGGGACCGCACCCACCTGGTCTACCGGGGCACCAAGTACACCGTCGGCGACCACGCGGGGGCCGCCTGCGTGGAGTGGCACCTGCACGCCTGGGACCTGGCGCGCACGATCGGCGAGGACTACCGGCCGCGCGACGCGGAGGTGCTGGTGCCCGCCTGGCACTGGGGCGTGCCGCACCTGCCGCTGGTGCGGGGCGAGCCCTGGGAGGCGGTGCTGCGCTCGTCGGGGCGGTCGCCGCGGCGGCCGGAGGGCCCCGCCGCGCGCTGACGCCGTTCCGCGCGTGCGGCCCGCCCTTTCACACGCCGATGTTTCCGATGTGCGCAGGATGTAGCAAGCCGTGCACACCCTGCGCCGCCGGTCGTAACTCAGCGTTCCTACCTTCTGGACTGTCACCGACATCGGAGGTAGGGCATGACCGCGCTGACCGAGAAGACCGCCCCGCCCGCACCGGCCCGGGGGCGGCGCTGGATCGACGACTGGAGGCCCGACGACGAGGGGTTCTGGGCGGCGACGGGCCGCCGGGTCGCGACCCGCAACCTGGTCTTCTCCATCATCACCGAGCACCTCGGCTTCTCGGTCTGGCTGCTGTGGAGCATCGCGGTGCTCAACCTGCCGGCCGCCGGGATCAAGCTGACGGTCGGCGAGACGCTGTGGCTGACCACGACCCCCAACCTGGTCGGCGCGGCGCTGCGGGTGCCCTACACTTTCGCGCCGGCGCGGTTCGGCGGGCGCAACTTCACGATCGTGAGCGCGCTGCTGCTGCTGATCCCGTGCGGATCGTTCGTCTACGCGATCAACAATCCGGGCATCCCGTTCTGGGCGCTGCTGCTGATCGCGGCGACGACGGGGCTCGGCGGCGGGAACTTCGCCTCCTCGATGGCCAACATCACCCACTTCTACCCGGCGTCGCGGCAGGGCCTGCCGCTCGGGCTGAACGCCGCCGGCGGCAACCTCGGCACGAGCGTGACGCAGCTGGCGATGCCGCCGCTGAT
Organism: Actinomadura macrotermitis; assembly: GCF_009604375.1. Classification (GTDB taxonomy): domain Bacteria; phylum Actinomycetota; class Actinomycetes; order Streptosporangiales; family Streptosporangiaceae; genus Spirillospora; species Spirillospora macrotermitis. The sequence continues at coordinate 583,321 of NZ_WEGH01000005.1, read as the reverse complement.
CGTGGCGTTCGGCCTGGTCGCGGTCGGCTGGGTGTGGATGCCGTTCATCCTGCTGGCGGCGCTGCTGGCCTACCTGTTCATGAACAACCTGTCCACGGCGACCTCCTCGTACACGCTGCGGGAGATGGCCGCGAGCGCCCGCGACCGGCAGACGATCGTGATGTCGGTGCTGTACATCGGCACGTTCGGGTCGTTCATCGGCTACTCGTTCAGCTTCGGCGTGCTGATCAAGAACCAGTTCCCCGACGTCAAGGGCGCGAACGTCATCTGGCTCGGCGCGTGCGTCGGCTCGCTGGCCCGCCCGTTCGGCGGCTGGCTGGCCGACCGGCTCGGCGGCGCCCGGGTGACGATGGTGAACTTCTTCGCGATGGGCCTCGGCGTCGCCGTCGTCGCCTACGCGGTGCAGGCCAAGAGCTGGCCGCTGTTCCTCACCGCGTTCCTGCTGGTGTTCCTCACCACCGGGCTCGGCAACGGCTCCACCTACAAGATGATCCCGGCGATCTTCCGCAACCGGGCGCTGGCCGGGGTGGACGCCACCCGGGCGGGCGCGGTGGACGAGGCGGTCGCCCGGGGCCGCCGCCAGGCCGCCGCGGCCATCGGCATCATCTCCGCGATCGGTGCGGCGGGCGGCGTGCTGATCCAGCAGACCTTCCGGATCTCGATCGAGCAGACCAAGAGCATCGGCCCGGCGCTGCTGGTGCTGGCCGGGTTCTACGCGGTCTGCGTCGCTTTGACCTGGGCGTGCTACCTGCGCAAGTCCCGTGCGCAGGAGGAGGCGGGCGCACCGGACCTCGCCGGGGTCCGGGTCTGATCCCTGCCCGCTCTGCGCGCCCGCGGCTCCGCGCGGCCCTTGCCCAAGGGTCGCGCGGAGCCGTTTCCCGTCCCGGGTACCCGCGCCGCCGAGTGAGCGGCGCCCGGCGCGGGTAGATCGTGAGCGCGACGCGGCGGGGGAGGGGAAGACACGACCATGGCGACCTGTGAGGTCTGCGGCAACGACTACGCGCTCTCGTTCGAGGTGCACGCGCAGGGGGCGGTGCACACCTTCGACTCGTTCGAGTGCGCGATCACCCGGATGGCGCCGATCTGCGAGCACTGCGAGTGCCGGATCGTCGGCCACGGCGTCGAGGTGGACCGGCACTGGTACTGCTCGGCGCACTGCGCGCGCACGGGCGATCCGCGGCGCGGCCGGGAGGCCCGCGACAGCGTGCCGGTGTAGGACGGTCCGGTGCGGCGGGGCCCCGTTCAGCCGAACGGGGTCTCCCGGCCGTCCTCCAGGTAGAGCGCGCGGCCTTCGGCGAGCCCGCGCAGGCTCGGCCCCATCCGCCGCGCGATGTGCGCGGGCGCGAGCTCGGGGACCTTCTCGGGGGCGGCCATGACGTGGTCGGACAGCTCCTCGGGCGGCAGCCGGACCGCGGCGATCTCGGCGGCGGTGATCGAGCCGCCGAACACGAACACGTTGACGGCGTCCACCCCGTCGCGCGGCGGCGCCCAGTCCACGCAGACCAGCCCGGTGAGCCGGGGCGTCAGGCCGAGCTCCTCCTGGCACTCGCGCACGCACGCGGTGAGGGGGGACTCGCCCGCCTCGATGACCCCGCCGGGCAGGAACCAGCCCTGCTTGTAGGTGGGCTTGACCAGCAGCACGCGGCCGAGGTCGTCCAGGAGCAGGGCCGCCGCGGCACCGCGCGTACGGGGCAGCGAAGCGTAATAGGCAAGGTCGGGCATGTACCGAGATTAGGCGTGCCGGCCGGGCCCTCACCCGGTGCCGGCGCGGTTCGTGGCCGCTTTCCCGCCGGAGGTCGCCGCGGCGCCGCCGATCCGTTCGGCAACCGATCCGGCGGTGCCGAATGGCCCTTGACGCCGCCCCACAACGCTTGACACGTGATCGTCAAGAAGGCGCGGAGCGCTACCCGCGGCGCGAGAAGAGCGTGGCGGGAATTGCCTTTCCGGAAAGAACACCCGAAATTCATGGCGGTCCGGTTGCGAGGCGACCACGAAACGGTGTCGCGGTGAGCTGCTTTTAACACGCCGGTGACAGACGGGACGCAACGCCGAAACCGCCTCTTCGCAGGATTCACCCCATGAACGTTGGAGGGGACGCAACGAAGAGCGTGGTGGTCGTCGGGCACGGCCCCACCGGCCACCGGCTGGTGGAGGCGCTGCGCGACGGCGAGGGCGCCGGCGCGTGGCGGGTCACCGTGATCGGCGAGGAGGACCGCACCGCCTACGACCGGGTGGCGCTGACCTCCTACCTCACCGAGGACGCCGACCTGGCCTACCCGGCGCACGACGACGGCGTGGAGATGGTGACCGGCGACGCCGCGGTGGCGGTCGACCGGGAGGCGCGGGTGGTGCGCACCGCGTCGGGCCGGGAGGTCGGCTACGACGCGCTGGTGCTGGCGACCGGGTCGGCGCCGTTCGTGCCGCCGGTGCCGGGCAAGGACCTGCCGGGCGTGTTCGTCTACCGCACCATCGACGACCTGGACGCGCTCCGCGCGCACTGCGCCGACCTTACTTCGTCAAGGCCGGGGACCGGTGGCGTGGTCGTCGGCGGCGGCCTGCTCGGCCTGGAGGCCGCCCGCGCGCTGCAGGGCCTCGGCGTCGAGACCCACGTCGTGGAGGTGGCGCCGTGGCTGATGCCGCGCCAGCTCGACGAGGGCGGCGGCGCGATGCTGCGCCGCCACATCGAGGCGCTGGACATGCACGTGCACGCGGGCACCCCGATGGCGGGCCTGGAGGCGGGGGAGGACGGCGCGGTCGCGCGGGTCGCCCTGTCGGACGGCTCGGCGATCGAGGCCGGGGTGGTCGTCTTCTCGGCCGGCGTGCGGCCGCGCGACGAGCTGGCCCGCGGCTGCGGCCTGCCGGTCGGCGAGCGCGGCGGCATCGTGGTGGACGAGCACTGCCGCACCGCCGACCCCGCGATCTACGCGGTGGGGGAGTGCGCGCTGGTGGGCGGCCAGGTGTACGGCCTGGTCGCGCCGTGTTTCAGCATGGCCGAGGTGGTCGCGGGGCAGCTGCTGGCGCAGGCCGCCGGGACCGACAGCCCGGCCCGGTTCGAGGGCGCGGACCTGTCGACGAAGCTGAAGCTGATGGGCGTGGACGTGGCCAGCTTCGGCGACCCGTTCGCCGGCCCCGAGCAGGGCGCGCTGGACGTCACCTACACCGACCCGCTGGCGGGGGTGTACAAGCGGCTGATCGTCAGCGACGACGCCCGGACGCTGATCGGCGGGGTGCTGGTCGGCGACGCCGCGGCCTACCCGACGCTGCGCGCCTACATCGGCGCCGAGCTGCCGGGCAGCCCCGAGCAGGTGCTGTTCGGCGGGACCGAGGCGGCGGGCGGCGACCTGCCGGGCTCGACGGTGATCTGCTCGTGCAACAACGTCAGCGCCGAGACGATCCGGTGCGCGATCCGCGACGACGGCCTGACCGACATGGGCGAGGTCAAGTCCTGCACCCGGGCGGGCAGCACGTGCGGCAGCTGCGTCCCGCTGGTGAAGAAGCTGCTGGACGCCGAGCTGACGGCGGCCGGCATCGAGGTGAGCAAGGCCCTGTGCGAGCACTTCGAGCACAGCCGCGCCGAGCTGTTCGACATCGTGCGGGTGCGCGGGATCACCACGTTCACGCAGCTGATCGCCGAGCACGGCCAGGGACGGGGCTGCGACATCTGCAAGCCGGTGGTGGCCTCGATCCTGGCCAGCCTCGGCAACGGGCACATCCTGGAGGGCGAGCAGGCGGCGCTGCAGGACACCAACGACCACTTCCTGGCGAACCTGCAGAAGAACGGCACCTACTCGGTGGTGCCGCGGATCCCCGGCGGGGAGATCACGCCGGACAAGCTGATCGTGATCGGCGAGGTGGCCCGGGACTTCGGGCTCTACACCAAGATCACCGGCGGGCAGCGCATCGACCTGTTCGGGGCCCGGGTGGAGCAGCTGCCGCGGATCTGGAAGCGGCTGGTGGACGCCGGGTTCGAGTCCGGGCACGCCTACGGCAAGTCGCTGCGCACGGTGAAGTCGTGCGTGGGGTCGACCTGGTGCCGGTTCGGGGTGCAGGACTCGGTGGCGATGGCGATCCTGCTGGAGCTGCGGTACCGGGGGCTGCGCGCGCCGCACAAGCTGAAGTCGGCGGTGTCGGGGTGCGCGCGCGAGTGCGCCGAGGCGCAGAGCAAGGACTTCGGCGTCATCGCGACCGAGCAGGGCTGGAACCTGTACATCGCCGGCAACGGCGGGATGCGGCCCCGGCACGCCGACCTGTTCGCCTCCGACCTGGACGACGCGACGCTCGTCCGCTACATCGACCGGTTCCTGATGTTCTACATCCGCACCGCCGACCGGCTGCAGCGCACCGCGAGCTGGCTGGAGGCGCTGGAGGGCGGCCTGGACTACCTCCGCGAGGTGATCGTGGAGGACAGCCTGGGCATCTGCGCCGAGCTGGACGCCGCCATGGACCGGCACGTGGGCGCCTACTCCGACGAGTGGCGCGACACCCTGGAGGACCCGGCCAAGCTCGGGCGGTTCGTGTCCTTCGTCAACGCTCCCGACACCCCGGACCCGAGCATCGTGTTCGCGTCCGAACGCGACCAGATCAAGCCGGTCCTGGTGGCCGGCTCCCGCCTGGAGGTTGCCGTCCGATGACCATCACCCCTGACCTGACGACCCGCGCCGCCGCGCCGGGACGGGCCGCCGATGCCCGCTGGCACGACGTGTGCGCCCTGGCCGACCTGATGCCCGAGCGCGGGGTGGCCGCGCTGGTGGACGGCGTGCAGGTGGCGATCTTCCTCACCCACGAGGGCGGGCTGCACGCACTGGCGAACCTGGACCCCTTCAGCGGCGCGCAGGTGATCTCACGCGGGATCCTGGGCACCCGGGGCGGGGCGCCGACGGTGGCCTCGCCGATGTTCAAGCAGGTGTTCGACCTGCGCACCGGGGCGTGCCTGGACGACCCGCGGGTCGCGCTGCCGGTGTTCGCGGTCCGCCGCGCGCCGGGCGACCGGGTGGAGGTGGCTGTCTCCGATGAGCACCGGCGATGAGCCGCTCGCCGGGTTCGCGGTCGGGGTGACCGCCGCCCGCCGGCACGAGGAGCTGGCCACGCTGCTGGAGCGGCGCGGCGCGCGGGTGGTGCACGCGCCGGCGATCCGGCTGATCCCGCTGGCCGACGACGTGGAGCTGCTGCAGGCGACCAAGGAGTGCGTGGCGCGGCCGCTGGACCACGCGGTGGTCACCACCGGGATCGGGTTCCGGGCGTGGCTGGAGGCGGCCGACGGGTGGGGTCTGCGCGACGAGCTGATCGCGCGCCTGGGGTCGGTGGACATCCTGGCGCGCGGTCCGAAGGCGCGCGGCGCGATCCGTTCGGCCGGGCTGACCGAGGCGTGGTCGCCGGCCGCCGAGAGCTGCGCGGAGGTGCTGAAGCACCTGCTGTCCAAGGACCTGGCCGGGACGCGGATCGCGGTGCAGCTGTACGGCGAGCAGCTGCCGGAGTTCACCGGGGCGCTGCGCGACGCGGGCGCCGAGGTGGTGGAGGTGCCGGTGTACCGGTGGTCGCGCACCGAGGACTCCACGCCGCTGCGGCGGCTGGTGGGGCAGGCGGTGGCCGGGACGCTGGACGCGGTCACCTTCACCAGTGCCCCGGCGGTGGCCTCGACGCTGGCGGTCGCGGCCGAGGACGGGCTGGAGGAGCTGCTGCTGGAGGCGCTGCGCACGCATGTGGTGGCGGCGTGCGTCGGGCCGGTGACGGCGCAGGCGCTGACCGAGCGGTCGGTGCCGACGGTGCAGCCCGAGCGGGCCCGGATCGGCGCGCTGGTGCGGGCGCTGGCGGAGAACCTGCCGCGGCGGCGGTCGCGGCGGCTGGAGGTGCGCGGCACCGAGCTGGAGCTGCGCGGGCACGCGGTGGTGCTGGACGGGCAGCTGCGGCCGATCGCGCCGGCGCCGATGGCGATCTTGCGGGCGCTGGCGCGGCGGCCGGGGCACGTGGTGTCGCGGGCCGAGCTGTGCGGGGTGCTGCCGAGCCGGCTGATGGCGGCCGGCGGCACGACGGCGTGGTCGCGCGAGGCGCGGCCGCAGGCCGACGAGCACGCGGTGGAGATGGCGGTGGCGCGGCTGCGCCGGGGTCTCGGCCGTACCGGGATCGTGGAGACGGTGGTGAAGCGGGGGTACCGGCTGGCCTGCGACCCCCGGCTGGTGGAGACGGTGAGGGTGGAGTCCGGTGGCTGAGCGGGGGGCGGGGCAGGCGCCGGCGCTGGTGGCGGTCGCGCACGGCTCCCGGGACCCGCGGGCGGCGGCGAGCACGCGCGAGCTGCTGCGGCGGGTGCGGGCGCTGCGTCCGTGGGTCACGGTGGCCGAGGCCTACGCCGAGCTGGCCGAGCCGTCGCTGGAGGAGGCGGTGCGGGCGGTGGACGGGCCGCTGGTGAGCGTGCCGCTGCTGCTGGCGCGCGGTTACCACGCGCTGATCGACATTCCGGGGCGGGTGGAGCGGCTGCGGCCGGACGCGGCGGCGGGCCGGCCGCTCGGGCCGCACGCGCTGCTGGCCGAGGCGCTGGCCGACCGGCTGGCCGAGATCCCCGCGCTCGGCCGCGGTGACGCGGTGGTGCTCGGCGCGGCGGGCTCGTCGGATCCGGCGGGCCTGGCCGACGTGCGGGTGGCGGCGCGGCTGCTGTCGCGGCGGCTGCGGCGGCCGGTGCCGTTCGGGTTCGTCGCGGCGGGCGGTCCGCCGCTGGCCGAGGTGGTGGCGGAGCGGCGGGCGGCGGGGGCGGCGCGGGTGGTGGTCGCGTCGTACCTGCTGGCGCCCGGGCACTTCCAGGACCGGCTGGAGGGGGCGGGCGCCGATCATGTGACGCGGCCGCTCGGCGCGCACGACGCGCTGGCGCGGCTGGTGCTGCGCCGCTACGACCAGGCGCGGCTGCGGATGGCGCCGGTGGTGCCGGTGGCCTGAGGCCGCGTCCCCGGCGGCGGCCTGCCGTGCTTGGTGGTATATGAGAGGCTTGTTCTAGGGGTGGCCGTGCCGGGCGCGGCCCGGCGAGGAGGCCTCATGCCGCAGGGGGAACCGGCCGTCGCCGTCGACGGGCTGGTCAAGCGGTTCGGTGACGTGGAGGCGGTGCGCGGGATCGGGTTCAGCGTCGCGCCCGGTGAGATCTTCGGGTTCCTCGGGCCCAACGGCGCGGGCAAGTCCACCACGATCAACATGCTGTGCACGCTGCTGCGGCCGACCGCCGGCACCGCGCGCGTCGCCGGGCACGACGTGGTCACCGAGCGCGACGACGTGCGCCGCAACATCGGCCTGGTCTTCCAGGACCCCACGCTGGACGGCTATCTGACGGGGGAGCAGAACCTGCGCTTCCACGCCGAGCTGTACGGGGTGCCGCGCGCGGCGGCGGCGGGCCGGATGCGCCAGGTGCTGGAGATGGTCGGCCTGTGGGACCGGCGCGGCGACCTGGTGTCGGCCTACTCGGGCGGCATGAAGCGCCGGCTGGAGATCGCGCGCGGGCTGCTGCACTCGCCGCGGGTGCTGTTCCTGGACGAGCCGACCGTCGGCCTGGACCCCCAGACCCGGTCCTCGATCTGGGAGTACATCCGGCGGCTGCGGCACACCGAGGAGATCACCATCTTCATGACGACCCACTACATGGACGAAGCGGAGTTCTGCGACCGGATCGCCATCATGGACTCGGGCGGCATCGTGGCGCTGGACACCCCCGAGGAGCTGAAGGCCGGCGTCGGCAAGGACCGGGTGCAGATCCGCACCGCCGACGACGACGCCGCGATCGCCGCGCTGAAGGAGCACTTCGGGCTGGACGCCGCCGTCGCCGAGGGCGCGGTCACCTTCGCCGTGCCGGCGGGGGAGGCGTTCGTGCCCCGGCTGTTCGGCGAGCTCGGCGTGCCGATCCGCTCGGTCAGCGTGTCGCGCCCCTCGCTCGACGACGTGTTCATGAAGTACACCGGCAGCACCATCCGCGACGCCGAGGGGTCCTCGAACGACTGGATGCGCATGGCGATGCGCGGGAGGCGATGACGATGGCGGCACCCACCCGCGCCGAGACCGGCGTCGCCCGGGTCCGCGTGCCCGAGCGCAGCGTCCGCCACGACCTGCGCGCCGTGCGGATCGTCATGCACCGGGAGCTGATCCGCTTCTCCCGGGAGCGGATGCGCATGGTGTCGGGCCTGGTCCAGCCGGTGCTGTGGCTGCTGGTCATGGGCACCGGCCTGTCCAACCTGACGGCCGCGGCCGGCGGCGCGCACGGCCCGGTCAATCTCAAGACCTTCATCTTCCCCGGCGTGTGCGCCATGTCGGTGATGTTCACCGCGATGTTCTCGGCCGGGTCGATCGTGTGGGACCGCGAGTTCGGGTTCCTGCGCGAGATGCTGGTCGCCCCGGTCAGCCGGGCCGCGATCGTGGTCGGCAAGTGCGTCGGCGGCGCCGTCGTCGCGACGCTGCAGGGCGTGATCATCCTCGCGCTGGCGGGGCTGGCGGGCGTCCCCTACGACCCGCTGCTGCTGCTGGAGATGCTCGGGCTGATGTTCCTCGGCGCGTTCGCGCTGACCGGCTTCGGCGTCATGATCGCCGCCCGGATCACGACGATGCAGTCGTTCTTCGCCATCATGCAGATGGCGATGATGCCGATGATGTTCCTGTCGGGCGCGCTGTACCCGCTGAACGGGCTGCCGGTCTGGCTGAGCGTGCTCACCCGGGTCAACCCGCTCACCTACGCGGTGGACCCGCTGCGCCAGGCGGTGTTCGCGCACCTGGACGTCTCGCCCGCCCTCGCCCGCACCTTCAACCCCGGCGTCACCTGGAACGGCTGGCCCGTCCCGGTCTGGCTGGAGATCGCCATCGTGGCCGCGATGGCGTTCGGCCTGATGGGCGTGGCGATCTGGGAGTTCCGCCGCGGCGACTGAGCCCCGGACGTGCGCCGAGGGCCCCGGACGGTCCGTCCGGGGCCCTCGGCGTGCGGCGGTCGTCAGACCGCGAAGTCCAGCAGCGGCTGGGCGTTGCTGGGGTGCCGCAGCTTGGACAGCGACTCCTTCTCCAGCTGGCGGATCCGCTCCCGGGTCAGCCCGAGGGCCTTGCCGATCTCGTCCAGGGTGCGCGGCGTGCCGTCGTAGAGCCCGAACCGCATCGCCATGATCTTGGCCTCGCGCGGGGACAGGATGTCCAGCGTGCGGCGCAGCTGGTCGGCCATCAGCTGGCGGTCCACCAGGTCGGAGGCCTCGGGGCTGTCGGTGTCCTCGATGAGGTCGCCGATGCGGGTCTCGCCGTCCTCGCCGATGGTGGAGTCCAGGCTGATCGGCTGGCGGCTGGTGCGCAGCAGCTCGCGGATCTGCTCGGGGCTCTTGTCCAGCTCCACCGCCAGCTCCTCGGGGGTGGGTTCGCGGCCGAGGCGCTGGTGCATGTCGCGTTCCACCCGGCTGAGCTTGCTCAGCATCTCCAGCACGTGCACCGGCAGCCGGATGGTGCGGGCCGAGTCGGCGAAGCCGCGCTGGATGGCCTGGCGGATCCACCACATCGCGTAGGTGGAGAACTTGTAGCCCTTGGAGTAGTCGAACTTCTCCACCGCACGGATCAGCCCGAGGTTGCCCTCCTGGACCACGTCCAGCAGCGACAGGCCGCGGTCGGAGTACTTCTTGGCGACCGAGACCACCAGGCGCAGGTTGGCCTCCAGCATGTGCGACTTGGCGCGCTGGCCGTCGGCGGCGACCCATTCCAGGTCGGCGCGCTCGCGGGGGCCGAGCTTGTCGTTCTCCAGCTTGTACTCGGCGTACAGGCCGGCCTCGATGCGCTTGGCCAGGTCGACCTCCTGCTCGGCGGTGAGCAGCTGGCGCCGCCCGATCGCCTTCAGGTAGGTGTGCACCGAGTCGCCCATGGCGGTGGAGGTGTCGTCCAGGTCGGCGATCTCGGCCTCGGCCGTCTCGACCTGGGTCAGCTCGAAGGCCTCGTCGCCGGGCTCGTCGTCGCCGCCCGCCGCGGGGGCGGGGGAGGCGGGGGACTCGGCGGCGTCGGGCGCGGCTTTGACGGCGGTCTTGCGGGTGGCGCGCTTCTTGACCGGGGCGGCGGCGGGCTCGGCCTTGTCGGCCGCGCGGGCGCGCGTGGTCCGGCCCGCGGCCTTGGCGGCGGGCTTGCGCTTGGCGGGCTCGTCCTCGGTGGCCAGGCTGATGCCCGACTCCGACAGCTCGCGCAGGATGGAGCGCCCCTGGGACGGGCTGATCCCGGCCGACTCGAAGGCCGTGCGCACCTCGTCGAGCGAGAGACGGCCCTGGGTGCGGCCCCGCTCCAGCAGATCGCCGAGGGCCGGGCTCGTCGACTCCGTCAGCGGGGTCTCAACGGCGGTTCGCGGCATGAGGACGCCCCCCTCCCTTCCGTGGTGTGTGTGCGACGCGGAGATGATGCTGTTCTCTATTCACGCGCGCATAAACGGGAACGCCGCACACCCGCCCGCTTGTTCCCGGATTTTCTGGTTCCAGCGTCTCACAGGCGCCGCGGGGCACGCGGCGGGGCCGGCCCGGGGGAGCCGGTGAAAGCCCAGATCAGCGGCCCGCAAGGGGCTGCCGCGGGTTCGCGGCCTGCCCCGGGGAAGGCGCGGCGGCGCGGCCGCGGCGGTGAGGCGGTTCACATGCCGGCCGCGCGGCGGACCCCGGCGACCGGCTGAACCTTACTGTGTAAAGGCGGTGGGTTTTCACGAGCGCCCGATCTCCGGCGGCGGGTCCTGCTTCAGCTGCATCCCGTAACGGGCGACGACGCGCTCGCGCAGGCCGGGATCGTCGCGGGGGACCGGCTCCAGGAAGACCTCGTCGATCTCCTCGTGCGCCTCGCGCAGCTCGTCGGCCAGGCGCACGCAGGCGTGCTCGACGTCGCCGGAGGTGAGGCCGTCGCGGAAGTCCAGCCGGGCGCAGACCAGCACCCGGTCGGCGCCGACGGTCATGGTGACGATGTCGACGAGCCACTCGACCTCGGGGGCGGCGCCGAGCCGGGTGCGCACGTCGCGGACGATGCGGGGGTCGGCCTGGGTGCCGATCAGCAGGTTGAGGTTGATGCGGCCGAGCACGACCGCGACCACGGTGAGCAGGACCCCGATGCAGATCGAGCCGACGCCGTCCCAGACGGGGGAGCCGGTGAGCTGGTGCAGGCCGAGGCCGGCGAAGGCCAGCAGCAGGCCGAGCAGGGCGGCGCTGTCCTCCAGCAGGACGCTGATCGAGGTCGGCTCGTCGGTGCGGCGGATGTAGGTGATGAAGGGCAGCTCCTCCTCGCGGGCGGCGGCGCGGATCTGGCGCAGCGCCTGCTGCCAGGAGATGCCCTCCAGGACGAAGGAGACGGCGAGCACGATGTAGCCGACGGTGGGGCTGGCCTCCTCGCCGTGGTGGCCGAAGATCGTCTGGACGCCCTGGTAGAAGGCGAACAGGGCGCCCATGCCGAAGATGGCGACGGCGACGAGCAGGGTCCAGATGTAGCGTTCCTTGCCGTAGCCGAAGGGGTGGCGGCGGTCGGCGGGGCGGACGCTGCGCCGCATCCCGACCATCAGCAGGACCTCGTTGAAGGTGTCGGCGACCGAGTGCGCGGCCTCGGCGGCCAGGGAGGCCGAGCCGGTGACGACCGCGGCGACGATCTTGGCGATGGCGATGCCCAGGTTGGCGGCGAACGCCAGTGCGACGGTGAGGGCGCTCTCGTGCTGTTCGTCCTGCTCTGCTGCCTGCTCTGCCATGATCACAGGGTGTCACGGGCGGGGCGGCGAGGCCAGGAGGGGGTGGCGGGACGGGTCAGCCGCGGCGCAGGAGTTCGCGGTCGGGCTTGCCGGAGGGCAGCAGGGGGATGGCCGGGACCAGGCGCAGTTCGCGGGGGGCGGCGTGGGCGGGCATGGTGCGGCGGACGAAGGCGCGCAGGTCGGTCAGGTCGGGGGCGTCGCCGTCGGGGACGACGACGGCGGTGACGCGTTCGCCCCATTCGGGGTCGGGGCGGCCGACGACGACGACGTCGCGGACGCGGGGGTGGTGGGCGAGGGTGGCGGCGACCTCGGCGGCGACGACCTTCTCGCCGCCGGTGTTGATGACGTCGTCGGCGCGGCCGCGGACGTGCAGGCGGCCGTCGTCGCCGAGGGAGCCGAGGTCCTGGGTGGTGAACCAGCCGTCGGCGAGGGCCTGGCGGGTGAGGTCGGGGCGCAGGCGGTAGCCGGTGAACAGGACGGGTCCGGCGATGCGGATGCGGCCGTCGGGGGCGATGGCGAGGCGGACGCCGTCCAGGGGCCGGCCGTCGTAGACGCAGCCGCCGCAGGTCTCGCTCATGCCGTAGGTGGTGTGGACGCGGGCGCCGCGGGCGCGGGCGGTCTCCAGCAGGCCGGGGGGCGCCGCGGCGCCGCCGAGCAGGATGGCGCGGTGGCGTGCCAGGTCGGCGCCGGCGTCCAGGAGGCGGCGCAGCTGGGTGGGGACGAGGGCGAGCAGGTCGGCGCCGGCGGCCGCGACGGCGGCGGTGTCGAAGCGGGGGTGGATGATCGGGTCGGTGCCGGTGAGCAGGGAGCGGACCAGGACCTGCAGGCCGGCGATGTGGCTGGTGGGCAGGCAGCACAGCCAGCGGTCGCCGGGGCCGGCGTCCAGGCGGCGCACGGTGGCGGCGGCGGAGCGGCGCAGGGCCTCGGCGGACAGTTCGACGAACTTGGGGGTGCCGGTGGAGCCGGAGGTGGCGATGAGCACGGCGGTGCCGGGTCCGGCGGGGACGCCGGCCTCGGGGGTGCGGGGGTGGTGGGGGGTGAGGCCGTCCTCGGTCTGCACGGCGTGGGGGGCGAGGGTGTCGATGAGGGTGCGCAGCGCGGCGGGCGGCAGGTCGGCGGGCAGGGGGCAGATGGCCGGGCCGGTGCCGTCGAGGGCGGCGGCCAGGGCCGTGAGCAGGCGCGGGCCGGGTGGGAGCACGACGGCGTGCAGGCGGCGTTCCATGATCTGTTCAGCGTAGACGACCCCGCTGAACATGTTCGAATCGCGGAGGCGGTTGAATGGGGCGTCCGCCGGTCTAGGAGAGGAACACATGGTCTCGGAGCTGTTCGACGCGTCGGCCTGGAAGGAAGTCGAGGGGTTCGGCTTCACCGACATCACCTATCACCGTGCGGTGGACCAGGGCACGGTGCGGATCGCGTTCGACCGGCCGGAGGTGCGCAACGCGTTCCGGCCGCACACCGTGGACGAGCTGTACCGGGCGCTGGACCATGCGCGGATGTCCAGTGATGTGGGGTGTGTGCTGCTGACGGGCAACGGGCCTTCGCCGAGGGACGGCGGGTGGGCGTTCTGCTCGGGCGGTGACCAGCGCATCCGGGGCAAGGACGGGTACAAGTACTCCGACAGCGAGACGTCCGAGGGCGTCGACCCGGCGCGGGCGGGGCGGCTGCACATCCTGGAGGTGCAGCGGCTGATCCGGTTCATGGGCAAGGTCGTGATCTGCGTGGTGCCCGGATGGGCGGCCGGCGGCGGGCACAGCCTGCATGTGGTGGCGGATCTGACGCTGGCGAGCCGTGAGCATGCGCGGTTCAAGCAGACCGACGCGGACGTGGCCAGTTTCGACGGCGGGTTCGGGTCGGCGTACCTGGCGCGGCAGGTGGGGCAGAAGTTCGCGCGGGAGATCTTCTTCCTGGGCGAGACCTACTCGGCCGAGGACGCGCACCGGATGGGCATGGTGAACGCGGTGGTGCCGCACGCCGAGCTGGAGGCCACGGCGCTGGAATGGGCCCGCAAGATCAACGGCAAGAGCCCGACCGCGCAGCGGATGCTCAAGTTCGCCTTCAACATGATCGACGACGGTCTGGTGGGGCAGCAGGTGTTCGCGGGGGAGACCACGCGGCTGGCGTACGGGACGGCCGAGGCGGCCGAGGGGCGGGACGCGTTCCTGGAGAAGCGCGACCCGGACTGGTCGCCCTACCCGTGGTACTACTAACGACGTCGGAAATCGGGCAGAGCAGGGGGTTCGGCGGGTGCGGGTGTTCTCCATCCCGATGCGGACGCGGTTCCGCGGCGTCACGCGGCGGGAGGGCGTGCTCGTGCGGGGGCCGGCGGGCTGGGGCGAGTTCTCGCCGTTCGCCGAGTACGGGCCCGCCGAGTCCGCGCGCTGGCTGGCGGCGGCGCGCGAGGCGGCGTTCCAGGGGTGGCCCGAGCCGGTCCGCGACCGGATCCCGGTGAACGTGACGGTCCCGGCCGTCGGCCCGGAGCAGGCTTTTGCGATGGTGCGGGCGTCGGGGTGCGCGACGGCGAAGGTCAAGGTCGCCGAGCGCGGGCAGGGCGACGTCGACGACCTGGCCCGGGTGGAGGCGGTGCGCGCGGCGATCGGCCCCGCGGGGAAGGTGCGCGTGGACGTCAACGGCGGCTGGGACGTCGAGCACGCGGTGCGGATGGTGCGGGAGCTGGACCGGTTCGGGCTGGAGTACGTCGAGCAGCCGTGCGCGACGCTGGAGGAGCTGGCGGCGGTGCGGCGGCGCGTGGACGTGCCGGTCGCGGCGGACGAGTCGATCCGGCGCGCGGAGGACCCGCTGCGGGTGCGGGCGGCCGGCGCCGCCGACATCGCGGTGCTGAAGGTGCAGCCGCTCGGCGGGGTGCGGGCGGCGCTGAAGGTCGCCGAGGCGACGGGGCTGCCGGTGGTGGTGTCGAGCGCGGTGGAGACCTCGGTCGGGCTGGCCGCCGGGGTGGCGCTGGCGGCGGCGCTGCCGGAGCTGCCGTACGCGTGCGGGTTGGCGACGCTGTCGCTGCTGGAGGGCGATGTGGCCGCCGAGCCGCTGCGGGCCGAGGGCGGCGTGCTGCCGGTCCGCCGGCCGGCGGTGGACGAGGCGGCGCTGGCCCGGTACGAGATCGACGACGAGGGCTGGCGGCGCCGGATGGACGGCGCCGCGGCGGTTTTGGACAGGGTGGGGCGATGAATCCGGCGACCGCGCTCGCCACGGTGCTGGTGGACGAGCTGCTGCGCTGCGGGATGACCGAGGTGGTGCTGGCGCCGGGGTCGCGGTCGGCGCCGCTGGCGCTGGCGCTGCACGCGGCCGAGCAGGCGGGCCGGGTGCGGCTGCACGTGCGGATCGACGAGCGGTCGGCGTCGTTCCTGGCGCTCGGGCTGGCCAAGCGGTCGGCGCGGCCGGTGGCGCTGGTGTGCACCTCGGGGACGGCGGCGGCGAACTTCCATCCGGCGGTGATCGAGGCGCACGAGTCGCGGGTGCCGCTGGTGGTGCTGACCGCCGACCGGCCGCCCGAGCTGCGCGGCACCGGCGCCAACCAGACGATCGACCAGGTGAAGCTGTACGGGACCGCGGCGCGCTGGAGCGCCGAGATCGGCGTCCCGGAGGACCGGCCGGGGATGGTGGCCTACTGGCGGTCGCTGGTCAGCCGGGCGTGGGGGCTGGCGCAGTTCCCGGTGGCCGGGCCGGTGCACCTAAACGCGGCGTTCCGCGAGCCGCTGATCCCCGACGGGGACGAGTCGTGGTGCGAGCCGCTCGGCGGTGACGCGTCGGGGGCGTGGACGCGGGTGCGGGCGGCGACGCCGGGGTCGGTGCTGCACGTGCCGCCGACGCGGCGCGGGCTCTTGGTGGTCGGGGACGGCGCGGTCAACGTCAAGCGGTACGTGGCGGCGGCGTCGATGGCGGGCTGGCCGGTGCTGGCCGAGCCGAACGGCAACGCCCGCTACGGCGACCACGCGCTGTCGGCGCACCACTTCCTGCTGGGGGTGCCGGAGTTCGTGGAGCGGCACCGCCCGGAGGTGGTGGTGACGCTGGGCAAGCCGGGGTTGTCGCGGCCGCTTTTGTCGCTGCTGCGGCTGGCCGAGGAGCACATCGTGCTGTCGCCGGACCTGGCGCACTGGCCCGACCCGGTGCGGTCGGCGACGCAGGTGGCGCAGGACGTGGAGATCCCGGTGGTGTCGGGCGACGACGCGTGGCTGAAGTCCTGGCGCGCCGCGGACGCGGCCGCGGCGGCGGCGGTGGACCGGGTGCTGGACGCGCGTCCGGAGGTGACCGAGCCGCGGCTGGCCCGCGACCTGGCGGCGTCGCTGCCGGGCGGGTCGCTGCTGTTCTGTGCGGCGAGCATGCCGATCCGCGATCTGGACCAGGTGATGCGGCCGCGCCGCGGCATCCGGATCATGGCCAACCGGGGCGCCAGCGGCATCGACGGGCTGGTGTCGACGGCGATGGGCGCGGCGCTGGCGCACAGCGGCCGCTCGTACGCGCTGCTGGGGGACCTGGCGTTCCTGCACGACCAGAACGGGCTGATCCTGGGGCCGCAGGAGCACCGCCCGGACCTGGCGCTGGTGGTGGTGAACAACCAGGGAGGCGGGATCTTCTCGCTGCTGCCGCAGGCGGCGCTGCGCGATCCGTTCGAGCGGGTCTTCGGCACGCCGCAGCAGGTGGACCTGGAGGCGGTCGCGGCGGCGCACCGGCTGCCCTACCGGCGGGTGCAGGAGGCGGCGCAGGTGCCCAAGGCGATCGCGGGGGAGGGGCTGCGGATGATCGAGGTCCGCACCGACCGCGAGGTCAACGCCGTCCTGCACGCCGAGATGCGCCAGGCCGCGCACCGCGCGGTGCGCGACCTGCTCGCCGGCTGACCGCCCCGGCCGGGGCGGCCCGGCCGGGGCTTGTGCGGTCGTGCGTACCGGCGGCGCGGGAACTGTCACTCAGGTACAAGAAATTGGACTATGCGTCCAATACGTTGAGTGGGCTCCCCGCGCTGGAGGTGTCATGCCAGACCCGCTCCCGCTGAACCCGCCGCTCCCGCTGAACCCGCCGCCCCCGACCGAACCCCCGCCCCCGCCCGACCCCCCGCGCCGCGACCGCCGCGCCCTGCTCGGCGCCGCCGGCCTCGCCACCGCCGCCACCGTCACCGCCGCCGGGGCCCGGCCCGCGCGGGCGGCGCCCGACCCGCTCACCGCCTGGACCCTGGACACCATGACCGGCCTCGCGGTCTTCGTCCTGCCCGGCCCCGACGCCCACTCGCGCGCGCAGGGCACGCCCCGCCCCGACCCCGGCGGCGTCGAGGCCGGGCTGCCGCGGTTCCTGGTCGACGCCCTGAACCGCTACCTGCCCGTCCCGGTCGTCACCGCCTACCGCCGCGCCGCCCTCACCGCCCTGCCCGCCCCGCCCGGCGCCCCCGCCTCCCTGGCCAAGGACGCGGTGCCGCTCGCGCCGCTGGTGGCGCTGCTGCTGAACATCCAGGCCCTGCGCGTCGACCCGCGCACCGTCGCCGGACCGCTGCCCACCCCCTTCAGCCGCCTGTCCTACGCCGGCAAGGCCGCGGTGTTCCGGCTGCTGGAGGGCCCCGACCCCGCCCTGGTCGAAGCCCTGGACGCCCACCTGCCCGAACCCCTCAAACGCACCGCCTCGGGGCTGCTGCGCTTCCTCGGCGGCGCGCTGCTGGAACTGGCCGCCCTCGGCGGACTGTCCGAATGGGGGGTGTTCGACCCCACCACCCGGCGGCTCACCGGCCGGCCCGTCGGCTGGCGCCTGTCGGGATACGTCCCCGCCGCCGAGGGACGCCCCGAATTCCGCGGCTACTACCAGGGACGCAGGGAGGTCACCGGATGACCCGGGACGTGATCGTGGTCGGCGCCGGCGGCGGCGGGCCCGTGGTGGCCAAGGAACTGGCCGCCCGCGGCCTGGACGTCCTGCTGCTGGAGGGCGGCGCCCGCCACGGCGACCCCCGCCGCGAATGGACCCACCTGGAGAACGACGCCAACAACCCCCTCACCGGGTTCCTGCGCTTCGGCCCGCCCGACCGCCGCGAACCGGCCTGGCTGCGCGAGGAACCCCAGAACTCCTTCCTGCTGCAGGCCGCCGGCGTCGGCGGCACCACCCTGCACTACTTCGGCAACTCCCCGCGCGCCTACCCCGGCGTCTTCCACGGCTACGACGGAGCCGACCGGGCCATGTACGACACCGCGCACGCCTTCCCCTTCGCCTACCGCGACCTGGTCCCCTACTACCGGTGGGTCGAGGCGACGCTGCCGGTGCAGACCGCCGCGATGGGCGTCAAGGAGACGGTGTTCCTGTCGGGCGCCGAGAAGCTCGGCATCCCGGTGCAGACCGCCAAGGACACCACCGGCTGGTCCTACCGCCCGCAGGAGAACGCCATCCTGCAACCAGGCGGCACCGCCGGCCGCACCGGCGACCCCGCCGAGCTCCAGCACCCCCGCGCCACCGGCTGCACCTTCTGCGGCTACTGCCTGCAAGGCTGCATGGAACCGCCCGGCGCGCCGCGCAACCTGTACGCCAAGCGCTCCACCGACAACAGCTACGTGCCGATGGCGCTGACCGCCGCCGCCTGGTCCCCGCACGGCCGGGACGTCACCCTGCTCGCCGACGCCTACGTCACCCGCGTGCACACCGGGCACCGCGACGGCCGCCTCACCGCCACCGGCGTCACCTGGCGCACCGGCGCGACCGGCGAGACGCACCGCGAGGACGCCCGCGTCGTCGTCCTGGCCGGCGGCGCCACCGAGACCCCGCGCCTGTGGCTCAACAGCGGGCTGCCCAATCCCAACGGCTGGGTCGGCCGCGGCTACACCGACCACTTCCTGGACGGCGTCACCGGCCTGTTCGACCACGACACCGGCAACTCGCGCGGCCCCAACTCGGCCGCGCGCTGCGACTTCCCCGGCCACGGCGCCCTGGAGAACATCGGCCTGCCCCCCGCCATGCAGGCCTACTCCATGGCGCTGTCGGACAGCGGCATCCGCGGCCGCTACCGCAACGGCCGCGGCTTCACCGGCCCCTGGGACGGCCCCACCGGCCGCGTCATCGGCCCCGAGCTCAAAGAGGTCCTCGCCCACGGCATCGACCGGCTGCTGAACGTGCTGATCCTCACCGGCGACGACGTCGAGGCCCACAACCGCGTCACGCAGTCGGTCCTGCCGCCCGACTCCCACGGCCCCGTCCCCAAGGTGGTGTTCCGCTCCCGCGAACGCACCCGCCGCACCCAGGCCAACCGCGAGTTCCTCGCCCGCAAGGCCACCGAGCTGCTGCGCCGCGCCGGCGCCCGGCGGGTGTACCGGTTCGACTGGGCGCCGCTGCTGCTGCACGTGCACTCCACCATGCGCATGGGCCTGTCCGCCGACGACTCGGTCCTGGACGCCGACGCCCGCAGCCGCTGGATCGACCACCTCTACATCGCCGACAACTCCGCCCTCGCCAACAGCCTGGGCGGCCCCAACCCGACCCTCACCACCCAGGCCCTGGCCACCCGCACCGCCGAGAAGATCTTCGCGCGGCACTTCGGCGGGGACCCCTGGGTCGGGCATGAGACCCCCGTCCCCTCCACCGACCCCCGCGTCAGCGCCGCCCTGTGACCGGCGTGCCCGGCTGGGCCGGGGCGCCGGCGGGCGCGGCGGCGGACGGGCGCCGCCCGCGGGTGATCAGGGCGAGCGCGATCCAGATCAGCGCCGCGCCCGCCGGCAGCAGGTCCAGGTCGGCCATGATGGCGACGAAGCCGAGGGCGACCAGGACCGGGCTCAGGGCGGCCACCGCCGTGCGCCCCGGGGCGGCGACCGCGGACAGGACCAGCAGCGCGAGCAGCCCGAGCATGAAGAACACCGGGCCGATCTCATAGAGCGCCTGGGGGAGCACCGCGGGGACGCCCGCGTACTTGTCGGCGAGCGCGCTCTTGTCCGCCGGGTCCGCGGCCTGCAGGCCGACGACGATGTCGATGACCGCGACGCGCACGAACAGCACCAGCCCGAAGGCCGCGACCGCGGTCGCGGCGGCGGCCGTGACCCGGCGCGCGGTGCCGCCCGCCGCGGCCCGCAGGCGGCCGTACAGACCCGCGATCACCCCGCCGTACAGCAGGAGCGAGCCGAGGAAGATCAGGTGGCCCGTGGTCCAGGCGGGGCCCGGCCCGTGCTGCCCGTCGCGGCCGTCGATCAGCCGCACGATGCCGTAGGCGAGCATGAGGGCGGGGGCGAGGTGGAAGGCGATCCTGGCCATGAGCGGTTCTCCCGGGGTTCGAGTGCTGCGTTCCTGCGTTCTCGATCCTGGTGGGAGAGGAGGGCCGGGCGGATCGCCGCCGCGAGCGGTCTTGGGGCCTCGGTGGCGCGGGGGAGAGGGCGGGCCTTCCTCCCCCGCGCGACGGAGGCGCCCCTTCGTCAGGAGGGTTCGATGAGCCGGGTCTCGTAGGCGGCGATCACGGCCTGGACGCGGTCGCGGATGCCGAGCTTGGCCAGGACGTTGCTGACATGGGTCTTCACGGTGTGCTCGCTGACGACCATGGCCGCGGCGATCTCGGCGTTGGACAGACCGCGGCCGAGCAGCCGCAGGGTCTCGCGCTCGCGCCCGGTCAGCACCGCCAGGCGATCGGAGACGGCCGCGGCGGCGCGCGGCCGGTCACGGGTGATGTCGGAGATGAGGCGGCGGGTGACGGCGGGCGCCAGCAGCGACTCGCCCGCCGCCACCACCCGGACCGCGTGCACCAGGTCGTCGCGGCGCACGTCCTTGAGCAGGAACCCGCTGGCGCCGGCGTAGAGGGCGTCGTAGACGTAGTCGTCCTGGTCGAACGTGGTGAGCATGATCGCGCGGGTCCGGGTCGTCGCGCACACGGCCTTGGCGGCCTCGATGCCGTCCATGCCCGGCATGCGGATGTCCAGCAGCACCACGTCGGGATCGTGCTCGGCCACGGCGGCGACCGCGGCGGCGCCGTCGCCCGCCTCGGCGGCCACCTCGATATCGGGCTGGGCGTCCAGGATCATCGCGAAGCCGCTGCGGACCAGCTCCTGGTCGTCGGCGAGCACCACCCGGATCACGCGGTCACCGCCGCGGCGTAGGGCAGCCGCGCCAGGACGCGGAACCCGCCGCCGGGCAGGGGACCGGCCTCGGCCGTGCCGCCGCAGGCGGCGGCGCGCTCGCCGATGCCGATGAGGCCGTCGCCGCCCCGCCGCCAGCCCGCGTCCGCCGCGCCCTGGCCCCGCCCGTCGTCGGTCACCGTGATCTCCAGTTCGTGGTCGTGCCAGTGCAGCCGGACCTCCGCGGTCCGCGCGCCGGCGTGCTTGACGGTGTTGGTGAGCGCCTCCTGCACGATGCGGTACGCCGCCAGGTCGGTGTCGGACGGCAGGTCGCGGCGCTCGCCCTCGGTCGTGAGCCGCACCCGGACCCGGGTGCGGCCGACGTCCTCGACCAGGCCCGGCAGCGCGCCGATCGTCGGCTGCGGCGCCCGCGCCCCGTGCCGGTGGCCATCGCTGTCCTGCCGCTCCTCCTTCAGGACGCCCAGCATGCGGCGCAGCTGGGCCATCGCGTCCCGGCCCGCGCCGGCGATCGCCTCGAAGGCCTGCTCGGCCCGGTCGGGGTCGGAGCGGACCACCACCGGGCCGGCCTCGGCCTGCACGACCATGATGCTGACGGCGTGCGCGAGCACGTCGTGCATGTCGCGGGCGATGCGGGCCCGTTCCTCGGCCGCCGCCCGCGCCGCCTCGGCCGCGCCTTCGCGCTCGAGGGCCTTGCGTTCGCGTTCCAGCTGGGTGGAACGCTCCACCAGCGCCTCCGACCGCTCCCGCCCGGTCCGCGCCAGCGTGCCGAGCAGGAACGCCGTCATGGGCAGCAGCAGCGTGAACATGAACTCGCCCGCGTCGTTGCCCTTCACTAGCAGCGCGCCGGGCGGGATCGAGGCCACCAGCACGCCGATGAACCCCCACCGCTGCCAGCGGTACCGCCCCAGGTCGGCCAGGGTGTAGATGGCCACGAGCGCGCCGTACTGCAGCATCTGCCCGGGCCGGTGATGCAGCGACACCCCCATGGCGAAGCACGCCACCACCACCGCCACCGCGAACGGTGCCCGCCGCCGCCACACCAGCGGCACGACCGTGCCGAGGTTGACCACCACGCCGAGCGGCGTCACCTGCGGGGCAGTGGCGAACGGCACGAACACCGGGACGGCGACCGCCGCGGCGACCAGCACGTCCACGAGGAGGCCGTCACCCGCACGCGCCCACACGGGGAGGCCTAAGTCGCGAAATCGATCTGACATCCCCTCAGTATCGGGCGACACGGACGGGTTCACCTCGGTCGCACGAGGGATTCCGCCGCCGGCGCATCGCCCGCCACCGCTGAACTTACTTTGTAAAGGTAGTCGGCTGAAAGAAAACTCCCATAACTAAAAAAGAAAAAGGCCCCTCACCTGGGTGAGGGGCTTTTCCTTGTCGATGAAGGGCTCTGGTCAGGTGAGAAGGCGGTCGCGCAGGGCGGTGGAGTCCTCGTCGGTCCAGCCGTGGCCGGCGAGCCAGGCCAGGGTGCCGCCGTGCTCCTCGTCCACGCGGGCCAGGAACTTCTCCATGATGGCGGCGTGGGGGATGTGACTGTCGGCGGGGCGTGAGTCCAGGTCGGCGGCGTAGGTGGTGCTGGCGCGCAGGCGGGCCAGGACGGCGTCCAGGCGTTCGCCGGTCTGGGCGTAGTCGGCGACGATCGCTTCGCGGGTGACGCCGGCGACCTCGAGGGCGAGGGCGCAGACGACGCCGGTGCGGTCTTTTCCGGCGGCGCAGTGGACGAGGGCGGAGCCGTCGGTGCGGGCCATGACGCGCAGGGCGGAGACGATGGAGTCGGCGCGGTCGCGCAGGTAGCCGGTGTAGTGGCCGATGGGGCGTTCGTGCAGGGGGCCGTGGTCGGGGCGGTTCTGCCAGGGCAGGACGCGGTCGATGTCGATGTCGGGCTGGTCGGCGGCGACGTCGGTGTGGCGGCCGCCTTCGGAGAACAGGGACAGGTGGTGGATGGTGATGGAGGGGGTGCGGGTGAGGGGGCCGGGGCCTTCGAGGTGGACTTCGGCGTCGCTGCGCAGGTCGATGACGTTTTTGAGGTGGTAGTCGTCGAGCAGGTGGCGGATGTCGGTGACGGTGAGGTCCTGGAGGTTGTCCGAGCGCAGGAGGCGTCCGCGTCGTGTGGTGGTGCCGTCGTGGGTGGGGAGTCCGCCGAGGTCGCGGATGTTGACGGCGCCGTCGAGCTGGATCCACCGGGTGCTGTCGCTCATGGCTTATGACCCTATATGGGGGGTGTGGCGGTTCTTTGACCGAGGGTGGTGGGATCCGGATCACTCTGTGGGGGGATCTTGGGCGGGTGGTGGCGGGACCTGGGAGCCAGGCGGTAGATGGCTCTGGTGCCGGGCGAGGGTTCGGGGCGGCGGTCCCTAGCGTTGCGGGCAGTTGTTGGTGCCGGTGGCTGCCTGGAGGGTGTCGAGTCGTGACGGTTGTCGTGGAGAGTGTGCCGCGCCGCGGTGTGGCGAGTGATTTCGGGCCGCTGGCGCGGCGGGTGCGGGCGGCGGGGCTGCTGGAGCGGCGGCGGGGGTACTACGCGCGGGCGATCGGGATCAATCTGGCGGCGACGGTGGGGTTGTGGGGTGCGGTGGCGTGGGCGGCGCCGTCGTGGTGGGTGGTGTTGCTGGGGGTGCCGTTGGCGATGGTGGCGGCGCGGACGGCTTTTCTGGGGCATGACGCGGGGCATCGGCAGATCGCGGAGTCGCATCGGGTGAACCGGTGGCTGGGGTTGCTGTTCGGGAACCTGCTGCTGGGGATGGGCTACGGGTGGTGGAACGACAAGCACAGCCGTCATCACGCCAACCCCAATCACGTGGACAAGGATCCGGATGTGGGGGAGGGCGTGCTGGCGTGGACGCGCGGGCAGGCCGAGCGGCGCCGGGGCCTGGGCGGGTGGGTGATCGCGCATCAGGCGGGGTTGTTCTTCCCGCTGCTGTTGCTGGAGGGCCTGAACCTGCGGGTGAACAGTGTGCTGTTCCTGCGGGGCCGGGCGCGGCGCGTGCAGGTGCTGGAGGGGACGCTGCTGGCGGTGCACACCGTCGGGTATCTGGCGCTGGCGTTCGCGCTGCTGCCGCCGGCGCAGGCGCTGGTGCTGGTCGCGGTGCAGCAGGGGTTGTTCGGCCTGCATCTGGGGAGCGCGTTCGCGCACAACCACAAGGGGATGGCGATGCCGGGTCCGGGCGACCGGTGGGATCATCTGCGGCGCCAGGTGCTGACGTCGCGCAACGTGCGCGGCGGGCCGGTGGTGGACTGGCTGCTGGGCGGCCTGAACTACCAGATCGAGCACCATCTGTTCCCGAGCGTGGCGCGGTGCAATCTGCGGAAGGTGCAGCCGCTGGTGCGTGAGCACTGTGCGCTGGTGGGGCTGCCGTATGTGGAGACCGGGATGGTGGAGTCCTACCGGCAGGCCCTCGCCCATATGCACGAGGTCGGGGCTCCGCTGCGGGGCTGAGCGGGATCGGGTGGGGCGGCGCCGGCTTTATGCTGGCGGGCGTCATGCCTGAAGGTCATGTTGTTCATCGTCTGGCCGCCGAGCACCAGCGGGTGTTCGGCGGTCTTGTGCTGGGTGCGGTGAGTCCGCAGGGGCGGTTCGCGGCGGGTGCGGCGCGTCTGGACGGGCGGCGGCTGGTGGAGGCGTCGGCGTACGGCAAGCATCTGCTGCTGCGGTTCGCGGGCGAGGAGCATCTGCACGTTCATCTGGGGATTTACGGCAGGTTCGGGTTCGGGGCGGGGCCTGCTCCGGCGCCGGTGGGGGCGGTGCGGCTGAGGCTGCGTTCCGAGGAGCATTACGCGGATCTGCGGGGGCCGAACGCGTGCGAGCTGCTGGAGCCGGGCGGGGTGGCGGCGCTGCAGGGGCGGCTGGGGCCTGATCCGCTGCGGGCCGATGCCGATCCCGAGCGGGCGTGGCGGCGGGTCGGGGCGAGCCGGATGCCGGTGGCGGCGTTGCTGATGGACCAGTCGGTGGTGGCGGGTCCGGGCAACATCTACCGGGCCGAGGTGCTGTTCCGTCAGGGCGTCCACCCTGATGTGCCCGGTCGCGGGCTGGGGCGGGAGCGGTGGGAGGCGATCTGGGGGGATCTGGTGGTGTTGATGGCGGCGGGGGTGCGTGACGGGCGGATCGACACGGTGCGGCCCGAGCACACCCCTGAGGCGATGGGGCGGCCGCCGCGCCAGGACGATCACGGTGGTGAGGTGTATGTGTACCGGCGGGCGGGGGCGCCGTGCCTGGTGTGCGGGAGCGAGGTGCGGGCGCGGGTGCTGGCGGGCCGCAACCTGTTCTGGTGCCCGGGGTGCCAGCCGGCGCCCTAGCCGGCCGGGCCGGCCGGGCCGGCCGGGCCGGTCGGGCCGGTCAGTCGTGGCCGGGTTCGCCGAAGCGGGCCAGGGTGAGCGTGGCGGCGAGCGCGAGAACGAATCCGGTGATGGCGACGGGGGCGTAGCCGGGGCGGCTGTGGTCGCCCAGCAGCCAGATGCCGATGGCGGCGGGGGCGGCGGTCTGGGCGACGACCAGGGCGGCGACGGTGGAGGTGACGGTGCCGCGCTGCAGGGCGGTGGCGTAGTACAGGAACGCGACCAGGCCGCCGGCGGCCAGGGCGTAGGTGGCGGGGTCGCGTATCAGGGCGGGGATGTCCAGGCTGGTCAGGACGCGGGCGGCGATCGCCACGATGCCGAAGCCGAGGCCGGCGATCAGGCCGAGGGTCACGGTCATGGCGGGGCCGGGCAGGGTGCGGGCGGCGATGAGGCCGGCGACGGCCAGGGCGGCGACGGCGGCCAGCAGCCACCAGTGCAGGGCGGTGCCGGTGTGGGCGGGTCCTTCGTGGCCGGCGGACAGGCCGAGCAGGCACAGGCCGAGGCAGACCACCGCGATCGCGGTCCATTCGCGGCGGGCCAGGCGCACGCCCAGCAGGGGGCCGGCGGCGACGGCGGCGACGGCCAGCTGCGCGGAGATGACGGCCTGGACGACGAACAGCGGCAGGGAGCGCAGGGCGGCCAGTTCGGCGGCGAAGCCGAGCACGTCCAGGCCGAGCCCGGCCAGGAAGGGCACCTGGCGGGCCAGGCGGACCAGCAGCCGCGGGTCGCCGGCGGCGCCGGCGGGGGCGCGGCGCGCGGCCAGGGCCTGCAGTACCGAGCCGAGCCCGAAGCAGACCGCGGCGGCGAACGCCCCCAGCAACGCCAAGATCACGTCTTCAGGGTAGCGGTTCCGGGGGAGGGGTCAGCCTTCCAGGGCGTACTGCATGGCGCGGAACTTGTTCTGGGCCTCGGTGAGCTCGTCGGCGGGGACCGAGTCGGCGACGATGCCGCAGCCGGCGAACAGGCGGGCGCGGGTGCCGCTGATCTGGGCGCAGCGCAGCGCGATGCCCCATTCGCCGTCGCCGCGGGCGTCGACCCAGCCGACGGGGCCGGCGTAGCGGCCGCGGTCCATGCCCTCCAGTTCGCGGATGAGGTCCATGGCGGTGGCGGTGGGGGTGCCGCAGACGGCGGGGGTGGGGTGCAGGGCGGCCAGCACGTCCAGGACCGAGCGGTCGCCGTCCAGGCGGCCGTGCACGGCCGAGGCCAGGTGCATGACGTTGGACAGGGCGAGCAGCCGGGGTTCGGCGGGGACGGTGAGCTCGGCGCACAGCGGGGCCAGGGCGTCGCGGACCATCTCGGCGGCGTAGGCGTGTTCCTGGCGGTCCTTGGCCGAGGCCATCAGGCGGGCGGCGCGGGCGGCGTCGTCGGCGGTGTCGGCGCCGCGGGCGGTGGTGCCGGCCAGGACCAGGGAGTCGATGCGGCCGCCGGAGCGGCGGATGAGCAGTTCGGGGGTGGCACCGACCAGGCCGGCGACCGAGAAGGTGTAGCAGCCGGGGAAGCGGGCGGCCAGGCGCTGCAGCAGGACGCGGGCGTCGATGGGCTCGCCGGCCTGGGCGTACAGATCGCGGGCCAGGACGACCTTGCCCAGGTGGCCGGCGCGGATGCGTTCGACGGCGGCGGCGACGCGCTGTTCCCAGGCCGGTGCGGACAGGGCGCCGTCGCTCCAGGCCAGCTGGGTCGGCGGGGCGGGCGGGTGCGCCAGGGGGTGGGGGTGGGGGCCGGTGCCGATGGTGGTGAGCCAGGCCTGGCCGTCGCGGCGGCCGATGATCTGGCGCGGGACGATCAGTACCGAGTCGGGGGATTTGGGGTCGAAGCCGAAGCTGCCGAAGGCGACCGGGCCCGAGCCGGGGATCTGCAGCGGGTCCTCGACGTGGGCGGCGCCGAACAGCTCGCGCAGCCGGTGGCCGGCGTCGGCGAAGCGGCCGGGGCCGCCGGGCAGGGTGATGCGGGCGGCCTCGCCCCAGCCGACGACGCCCTGGCCGTGGCGGATCCAGGCCAGGGCGGCCGGGTGGGGCAGCCGGGCGATGAGGTCGCCGGGATCGGCGATCGGGACGGTGCGGACGACCAGGCTGTCCGAGGCGGTGACGGCGACACTCACCCCGCCACTGTACGACAGAGTTGAACCCGTTCAAACGGGCGGGACGCGGTGCGCGCGTGAGGTGTGCGCCACACCCTGGGGCCCCGCCGGCCCCTGGAGCAGGGGTCCGGCGGGGTCCGGGCGGGCGCGGCGGCGCCGGCCCGGACGGGGCCCGGGCGGGGTCAGCGGGTGCGGCCGGCCAGCTTCCAGGCGGCCGGGAGCAGGCCCGCCGCCAGCGCCACCTTCAGCGCGTCGCCGATCAGGAAGGGCGTGACGCCCAGTTCCAGCGCGCGGCCGAGGTCGACGCCGAGCGAGGCCATCAGGTAGGGCACCCCGGCCAGGTAGATCACCGTGGTGCCCAGCGTCATGGTGGCCACGGTGCGCAGCGGGGTGCGGTCGCCGCCGCGCCCGGCCAGGCGCCCGACCAGCGCGGCCGCCGCCACGAACCCGATCACGTAGCCCAGCGTGGGCATCGCGGTGCCCGAGGCGCCCTCGGCGAACCAGGGCACGCCGGCCATGCCGGCCAGCAGGTACAGCACCATCGCCAGGGCCGAGCGGTGCCAGCCGAGCGCGGCGCCGGCCAGCAGCACCGCGAAGGTCTGCCCGCTGACCGGCACGGGGGTGCCCGGCAGCGGCACGCTCACCTGTGCGGCGAGCCCGACCATCAGCGCGGCGCCCGCGACCAGCGCGGTGTCGCGGGCGAGCGCGCCGGGGAGCAGATCGCCCAGCACCGCGGCGCGGCGCGGAGCGGCATCGACCGTAGCCACAATTGCCTCCAAAAGTTGCGTCCGGGGACAAACCTACCGACCCGTGCGATCGGCGTAGATCTTGCGGGGTACAGAAACCGCCGCCCCCGCTTTGTCGCCCGCCGCCCTTGCCCGGCCCGCCGCACCGGCACCGGCCCGCCGTCCCGGACCGGGGCCCGCCTCACCCGCGGTGGCCGCCGGCCAGGTAGACCACGTCGGGCTCCCCGCGCGGCACCGGCACCGGCCGCACCCGCACCCGCGCGAAACACGCGCGCAGCAGCTCCTCGAACCCCGGCGCGGCGCCCGCGCTCCACACCGCCAGCACCCCGCGCCCGCTCAGCAGCCCCGCCAGCCGCGCCAGGCCCTCGCGGCCGTACAGGCGCGCGTTGCCGGGCGTGACCGTCCAGTGCGGGCCGTTGTCGATGTCCAGGCACACCACGTCGAAACCACCACCCGCACCGGCGGTGGCGTCGGCGGTGGCGATCCACTCCACCAGGTCGGCGCGCACCACCCGCACCCGCGGGTCCTGCAGCGCGCCGCGCGAGAACGGCCGCAGCGGCCCGTCGTGCCAGCCCACCACCGCCGGCTCGCGCTCGACCACCGTCACCGCCGCCACACCGGGCGTCCCGGCCGCCTCGGCCAGCGAGAACCCCACGCCCAGGCCCCCGATCGCCACCCGCACCGGCGCCGCCGGCCCGTCCAGCGCCTCCAGCGCCCAGCGCACCAGCAGCCGCTCGGACTCGCCGTTGCGGGTGTCCATCAGGAACACCCCGTTGCTGATGATCTCGTAGTCGCCGCCGTCGCGCCGCAGCACCAGCTCCCCGCCGACGCCCTCGGCCCGCTCCACCACCACCGCGCCCGCCGCGTCCGTCATCGCCACGCCCCGACCCTACCGACCGGCCCCCCTGCGCCGCCCCCCTGTTCACTCGCGCGCCCCTTCCGGCGCCGGGCCCGCCCGGCTAGGGTCACGGCCCATGCCCGATCACTCACAGCTGGCCGGACGCCGCATCCTGGTCGCCGGCGCCGGAACCCGCCCCAGCAACGACCCCGACGCCCCCGCCGGCAACGGCCGCGCCATCGCCGTCGCCGCCGCCCGCGCCGGCGCCGAGGTCGCCTGCGCCGACATCGACACCGCCGCCGCCGAGCAGACCGCCGCCCTGATCACCGCCGAGGGCGGCACCGCGCACGTGCTGACCGCCGACAACGCCGACCCCGAGGCCAGCGCCGCCATGGTCGCCGGCGCCGCGCTGCGCATGGGCGGCCTGGACGGCGTCGTGGTCAACGCCGGCATCGGCGCCGGCTACGGCCTGGCCGGCACCGAGCCGCAGGTGTGGGACCGGGTCCTGGCCGTCAACCTGCGCGGCCCCTACCTGATCGCCCGCGCCGCGATGCCGCTGCTGGAGACCGGCGCCGCGCTGGTGTTCACCGGCTCGCTGGCCGGCACCAAGCCCGGCAGCTCCTCGCCCTCCTACGACGCCTCCAAGGCCGGCCTCACCGGCCTGGCCCGCCACGTCGCCGCCGAGGGCGCCCCCCGCGGCGTGCGCGCCAACGTGGTGGCCCCCGGCCTCATCGACACCGTCATGGGCCGCGACGCCTCGGCCGGCAACACCGACCGCGACCGCGTCGCCGCCCTCATCCCCATGCGCCGCCAGGGCACCGCCTGGGAGGTCGCCGACGCCACCGTGTTCCTGCTGTCGGACCGCGCCTCCTACATCACCGGCCAGGTCCTGCACGTCGACGGCGGCCTGTCCACCCTGCGCTGAACGGCGCCAGGCCCGGCCCGCCCCCTCCGGCGGACCGGGCCCCGCACGCGCACAGCAGGGGAGAGGCCGGGTCAGGCCGCCAGGCCCGCCGCGACCCGCTCGGGCGCCGCCACCGGCTCGGCCGCCGCCCGCACCGGCCGCACCCGCGCCCCCACCATCGTCCGCAGCACCCGCCACCCGTCCCGCCAGGTGTTCAGGTGCGACTCCCCGAACAGCCGGTCGCCCTCGAACGAGGCGACCTCGGCGATCCGCAGGCCCGTGGTGACCGCGTTCACGCACATCTCGGTCTCGATCTCAAAACCGGTCGAGCGCAGCGCCAGCCGCGGCACCGCCGACCGCCGCAGCGCCACGTACCCGTAGCACAGGTCGCTCCAGTGCGTGCGGTACAGCGCGTTGGCCAGCGCCGTCAGCCACCGGTTCCCCGTCCGCCGCACCAGCGTCAGGTCCCTGGACCCGCCGCCGCAGGCGTACCGCGACCCCTTGACGAAGTCGAAGCCGCGCTCCACCAGCGCCACGAACGAGCCGATCTCGGCCGGGTCCATGCTCCCGTCGGCGTCCAGCATCACGATCACCTCGCCGGTCGCCGCGGCGAACCCCGCCTGCAGCGCCGCGCCCTTGCCCCGCGGCGGCTGGCTGATGATCGTGGCGTCGGGGCGCAGCGCCGCCACGACCTCGGCCGACCCGTCGCTGGACTGCCCGTCCACCACCACGATCTCATCGACCCCGGTCAGCCGCGGCAGCAGCCAGCGCAGGTTGTCGGCCTCGTTCAGGACCGGGACGACGGCCGTGACCGTCAGCGCGGGCGAGGTGCGGCGGGCCGGGCCGGTGGCGTTCATGAGGACTCCTGGCGTGGTCGGCGGAACACTGGGTTAGATGTGACGCACCCCACCCCGGGTTTGAAAAAATCTTCACGCCGCCCTTATGGCCGCCCCGCCCCGCCCCCGCACGCCCCCCG
This sequence comes from Actinomadura macrotermitis, assembly GCF_009604375.1. Taxonomy (GTDB): domain Bacteria; phylum Actinomycetota; class Actinomycetes; order Streptosporangiales; family Streptosporangiaceae; genus Spirillospora; species Spirillospora macrotermitis. The sequence continues at coordinate 552,724 of NZ_WEGH01000005.1, read as the reverse complement.
CGCAACGCCCGTGCGGCGCCCGTGCCGGCCGCGTCGTTCCGTCCCTAGCACGGCAACGGATGCGTAACAATGGCTCGCTATGGTCAGGCGAAGGGCAACGGCAGGCAAGGCAGCAATCGTGGCGGCGGCGCTCACCGCGGCCACCCTCACCGCGTGCGGCGGCGGCGACGACCGCCCCGCCGGGGCCCGCGCCCCCGTCCCCGCCGGAGCAGCCGGCGAATGCGCCGTCGCCGCCCCGCCCGGCGACTCCAAGGCCCGCCAGCTGCGCGGCATGTGGATCGCCACCGTCGGCGGCATCGACTGGCCCACCGACGGCGCCCGCACCCCCGCCCAGCAGCAGGACGCCTTCCGCAAGCGCCTGGACACCGCCCAGGCCCTCAACCTCAACGCCGTGTTCGTGCAGATCCGCCCGAACTCCGACGCGTTCTACCCCTCCCCGTACGAGCCCTGGTCACAGTGGATCACCGGGACGCCCGGCAAGGACCCCGGCTACGACGTGCTGGGCTTCATGCTGAAAGAGGCCCACGCCCGCAACCTTGAGTTCCACGCCTGGTTCAACCCCTACCGCGTCTCACGCGACGCCGACCTCGGCAAGCTCGCCCCCACCAGCCCCGCCCGCCGCCACCCCGACTGGGTCCGCAAGTACGGCACCGGCCTGTGGTACGACCCGGGCCTGCCCCAGGTCCGCGACCTGGTCACCAAGTCGGTCATGGACGTGATCGGCAAGTACGACATCGACGCCGTGCACTTCGACGACTACTTCTACCCCTACCCCGAAAGCGGCGACTACCCCGACCAGGCCACCTACAAGGCCTACGGCCGCGGCATGGACAAGGGCGACTGGCGCCGCGCCAACGTCGACACCCTCGTGCGCGACCTGTCGCGCAGCATCCACCAGGCCAAACCCTGGGTCCGGTTCGGCATCAGCCCCTTCGGCGTGTGGCGCAACCGCTCCAGCGACCCCGCCGGCTCGGCCACCAAGGCCCTGCAAAGCTACGACGACCAGTACGCCGACACCCGCAAATGGATCCGCCAGGGCTGGATCGACTACGTCACCCCCCAGCTGTACTGGGCCATCGGCGACCCCCGCGCCGACTACCAGACCCTGGCCGCCTGGTGGTCCCGGCAGGTCGCCGGCACCAAGGTGCAGCTGACCATCGGCCAGGCCGGCTACCGCGTCGGCGAGGACGCCACCTGGCGCAAGCCCGCCGAGCTGTCACGCCACCTGGACCTCAACACCCGCCATCCCGAGATCCGCGGCGACGTGTTCTTCAGCGCCGCCGACCTGGCCGCCAACCGCCGCGGCTTCGCCGCCAAACTGCGCGCCGACCACTACGGCCGCCCCGCCCTGCCGCCGGCCGCGCCCGGCGGCCAGGCCCCGCCCGCCGCCCGCCAGGTCACCGCCGCCCCCGCCGCCAAGGGCGTCAAAGTCACCTGGCAGCCCTCCCAGGGCGCCGCCTCCTACGCCGTCTACCGCGCCGACGGGCGCCGCCCCGCCTGCGCCCCCGTCGACCCCGCCACCCTCGTCGCCAGCGTCCGCGGCGGCGGCATCATCGACCCCACCGCCGCCCCCGGCAAGACCTACACCTACTACGTCACCGCCGTGGACCGCCTGCACCACGAGAGCCCTCCCGCCCGCGCCGCCACCGTCACCGCGGCCCAGCAGGGGTGAACCACCCCGCCACGGGGCACAACCAGAGCACTTCACCGCCCCCGGAGGGAACACGCCCATGGCGCTGTCGACGCAGGAGCGCAGGCTCCTCGCCGAGATCGAACAACGGCTCCGCCACGACGACCCGCGCCTGGCCCGCCGCCTGGCCCGACACGGCCGCCGGCCACGACGCCGCACCCGCCTGCTGGCCGCCGCGCTCGTGGCCGTCCTCGGCGTGGCCACCGCACTGATGTCGGCCATCGCCACCGTCTTCGGCTGACACCCGGCCCCCCGCGGGCCGCCGACCACCCCCGGCCGGCCCCGGGAAAGCCGAAAGGCCCCGGCGAGACCAGAACCTGGTCTCGCCGGGGCCTTCGGCGTCAAGCCGGTGTGGCGGTCGCCTCACGGCGAAAAGCACAACGAGGCTCCAGCACGGGCCGCAAGGACCCGACGGTATTCCACGAAGGCCGTTATTAGAGCCCGGGGGACACAATCCACACCGACGCCCTCCACTGTAACGGCAACCAGGCCATGCCCGGCCCACCCACCCTCAGGTCACGCCGATGTCGTGGCCGTGCGGTACCGGCCTCACCCCGCGGTGAGGGTTCGCCCGCGCCCGTGCACCGCCGCCCGCGACGGAGCGTCCCCCATGCGGACACCCGGAGCGCACGGCGCGCCCGGGACCCTCCACACCGCACCGCGCACCAGCGGGCCAAGCCAAGGAGTCGGGGACGATGAGCAGCAACGGGACCGGAATCGACGCACGCACCAGTGAACACACCGGCCCGGCCCGCGGGCCGGCCCCTCAGCCCTGCGCGTCTCAGCCCTGCGCGTCCTGGGAACTGCCCGACGACGCCCGCGCCGCCTCCCGCGCCCGCGCCCTCACCCGCGCCGCCCTGCGCGCCTGGCACCTCACCGGACCCGGCACCAACGGCGACACCAGCGACACCGACGACATCGTCCTCATGGTCGACGAACTGGTCACCAACGCCGTCGTGCACGGCACCGGCCCCGTCCGGCTCCGGCTGCGCCTGACCGGCGCCCGCCTCACCGCCGAGATCACCGACGCCGGCGCCGGCGCGCCCTGCGTCCCCGGCCCCGCGCCCGCCCTGCTGGACTGGGCCGAGGCCGGCCGCGGCCTGCTGCTGGTGGCCGCCCTCGCCGACGCCCACGGCGCCCACCCCACCGCCACCGGCACCACCGCCTGGTTCACCCGCACCCTGCACGGCGGCGCGAACGGCGCGGGCGGCTAGGGGCCCGACAGCTCCGCGGCCACGCCGGCGAAGTCCGCGCCGCTCAGCGTCAGCGTCCCCGCGCTGCCGATCGCCTGCGTCGCCTCGGCCCGCCCCAGCTGACGGGTCGCCGCCCGGTCCAGGTAGGCCTCGATCAGCCGCGCGCCCGTCAGCCGCCCCCGCCCGCGCAGGCCCGGCAGCTCGCGCCGCACCACCTCCCAGGCGTCGGCGGCCAGCCGCAGCCGCCGCTCCTCGGCCAGCAGCCCGAGCAGCCCCTCGCGCACCCGCGCCTCGCCCAGGTCCGGCAGCCGCACCGCCCGCAGATCGGTCAGCAGCTCCGGCGACGCCGCCGACAGCTCCCCGACCCGCTCGGGCGCGCACGTGGCCAAAAGGGCGGTGTCGCTCACCCCCTCCAGCCGCGCCCGGTACAGCGCCGCCGCGTACGCGCGGCCCTGCGAGGTGTCCAGGATCAGCTCGTCCAGGCCGTCCAGCAGCAGCGCGTGCCCGGCGTGCTCGTCCAGCGCCGCCCGCAGCCCCTCGGGTCCGGCGTCGCGCAGGTCCTCGGCGTGCACCGTGCGCACCTGCCCGCTGGACACCTCCACCTCCGCCAGCGCCCGCCCCACCATCCGCGCCAGCCGCCGCTGACCGCTGGAGGGGCCGCCGATCAGCAGCAGCGCCGGCACCGACGCGCTCGACACCTCCTGCCCGCGCAGCCGCGCCGCCCACTTGCCGCGCCGCCGCACCTCGGTCACCACCCGCTCGATGTCGTCGGCGCCGCACAGGAACCGGATCCCGTAGGCCTGCACGACCTGCGGGCCGGTCTGCGGATCGGGGGCCGCCGGCGCGGGCGGCGGCGGCTCCGACACCGGCGCCGGAGGCGGCGGCAGATTCGACGGCAGATCCGAAGACACCGCGGGCGCGCCCGGCCACGAGGACGGCCCGCCCCGGTCCAGCTGCGTGTGCGCCGGACCCGGATCGAACTGCGTCGCCGACGCGTCACCCGGCCACGTCCCCGGCCCCTCCCGCACCGGCCCCTCCCGCACCGGCGCCGCCGAAGCCGGCGGCGGGGGCGGTGGTGGCGGCGGGGCGGGCACGTCGTCGGCGCCCGGCCACACCGGCGCGGTCGGCGGCGCCGGCGGCACCCCCGCCGCCGCGGGCGGCACCGGCGCACCCTGCGCGAACCCGTGCGCCCCCTGCGCATCCGGCCGGCCCGGCTGGCCCGGCCAGGCGGGACGGTCCTGCCGGCGCGGCTCGTCGGGCAGCGGCGGGGGAGGAGGCGGCGCGATCCGCGGCGGCGCCCCCGCCTCACCCTCCGGCCCCGAGCCCTGCTGCTCGAAACCCTGCTGCCCGAACCCGACCGGTCCGTGCCCGGCGGCCGGGTCGGCCTGCGGGCCCGGCGGCGGCTCGGGCGCCGACGGCGGCGGCGCCGGCGCGACCGCGGGCGGCGGCTCGGGCGGCGCCGGGGGCACCGGCGCGACCGGCTCGTCGGGCACCGGCGCCCCGGTCCGCTCGGCCGCCAGATGCGCCCGCGCCGCCGAGATGATGTCCCAGGCGCTCAGCTCGTCGGTCGAGGGCGGGCTGTAGATCGCCGGGCTGGTCAGCTCCGCCGCGACCGCCTGCGGCACCACGAACCCCGTCGCCGGCGGCGCCACCTGCGCCAGCCGGCACCACGTCAGCCCGATGCTGTAGGTGGTGGCCAGCAGTTCGGCCAGCAGCCCGGCGTCCTGGCTGCGCAGCGCCTCGGGCAGCCGCCCGTCGCGCGGCCACAGCGTGCGCAGCGGATGCGCCGGATCGCCCAGCACCGCCTGCAGCACGCGCGCGCTGTCGGGGTCCAGCCACCGCTGCAGCGCCGGCAGCACCCCCGGCGCGGCCTGCAGGTCGGCCGCCAGCACCGCCAGGCCCGCGTGCCGCACCCGGTCATGGCCGCGGCCGGCCGCCGCGCCGGGCGCCGCCGGCGCCGCCGGGCCCGACAATCCGGCCACGATCTGCTGCAGGTCGTACAGCGCCAGCCGCAGGTACTCGCCCGGCGCGGTGTCGCGCACCATCGGCGTGGCGAACTCCGGCGGGCAGCGCCGCCGCCACTCCTGCAAGATCGCCGCCGGGCCGTAGCGGGCCGTGGCCAGGTCCTGCTGGACGTAGCGCAGCGACATCCCCGTCACCGCCGCCAGCGCGTCGGCGCCCGGCCGGAACCGCGCGTCGCCCTGCAGCCCCGAGGCGACCTCGTACATCACCCGCGCCAGGTGCGCGGCGCCCGCGCCGTCGCCGGCGCCCAGCCGGGAGAAGTAGTAGCCGGCCAGGGTGGAGAAGTCCGGCGGCATCATCCAGTGCAGCCGCTCGGCCGGGGTGGTCAGGTAGTAGGTGAACGACTCGATCAGCGGGTGCTCGGTGAGGGCCACCGGCGACCCCGCGCACCACAGCAGCGCGCCCCACGCCGCCGCCACCGTCGAGGGCGTCCCGGCCTGGAACATCGGGTCCTGCTGGGCGAACTGCGCCGGGTTCACCGCCAGCGCCGTCGTCAGGGCCTGGGAGATGCGCGCGACGACCGCGGTGTCGGGCAGCGGGCCCAGGAACCCGGTGGAGGCCATCCGGCCGGCCGCAAGGTCGGGGCCGGTGGGGTACAGCTGCGGCGGCACCGGGGGCGTGCCGGCCCCGCGCGGCGCCGGCTGCGCCGCCGCCCGGCCCGCCGGGTCGGCCGGCGGCGGGCAGGGGTGCCAGCTGCCGTCCAGCCCGCACCGGTACCAGCGGCCCCAGGCCCCGAACAGCCACCACTCGCCCGCGCCCCACAGCATCCGCGCCGCGATGTGCGCCGCGCGGTCCTGCGGCGACGCGCCCTGCCACCAGGGCGAGGCCACCAGCTCCCGCACGTTGCCCTCGACCGCCGTGAAGAGATCTCCGGCCGCCCCGCCTCCGCTTGCGCCGAGTCCCGCCCCGGCCGCCTGCCAGCTCACCCCGCGAATAGTAGTCCCGTCCGCGGCCGCGCCCCGCATTCCGATGATCTCCCACCCTCGACCCGTAAGGAGCGTTATGTCAGGATGCTCCTGAATCGACGGGACGGCGGGGGAGAAGCGCATGGCAACCGGCACCGCGGCGCGCACCCGCACCCACGGACTGGTCCTGGCGGTGCTGTCGTCGGTGTGCTTCGGCGCCTCGGGCCCCTTCGGCAAGGCCCTGATCGAGGCCGGCCTCACCCCGCTGCAGGCCACCTGGCTGCGCATCGCCGGCGCCGCGCTGGTCCTGCTCCCGCTCGCCGCGCTGCTGCGCGGCCCCGCCGCCGCCCGCGCCGCCCGCCCCCACCTGCCCCGCCTGGCCCTGTACGGGATGACCGGCGTCGCCGGCGCGCAGGCCTGCTACTTCGTCGCCGCCTCCCGGCTGCCGGTCGGGGTGGCCATCCTGCTGGAGTTCACCGGCCCGGTCCTGGTGCTGGCCTGGGCCCGCCTGGTGCGCCGCGTCCGGGTCCGCCGCAGCGCCGTGCTCGGCGTCGCGATCGCCCTGATCGGCCTGGCCCTGGTCGTGCGGATCGGGTCGGGCCTGCGCCTGGACGCCCTCGGCCTGGCCGCCGGCGCCGGCTCGGCCGCCTGCGCGGCCACCTACTTCGTCATCGCCGACCACCTCGCCGGCCGGCTGGACCCCCTGGTCACCAGCACCGCCGGCATCCTGGTCGCCGCCCTGGCCCTCACCCTGCCCGCCGCGCCCTGGGCGCTGCACTGGGAGGTGCTGACCGCCGCCGTCGCCGTCGGCGGGCACACCGCGCCCGGCTGGCTGCTGGTCGCCTGGCTCGCCGTGGTCTGCACCGTGGTGGCCTACCTGACCGGCGTCGCCGGCGTGCAGCGCCTGTCGGCCGAGGCCGCCGGCGCCGTCTGCTACACCGAGGCCGTCGCCGCCACCCTCATCGCCTGGGCCGTGCTCGGCGAGCACCTGGCCCCGGTCCAGATCGCCGGCGGCGTCACCGTCCTGGCCGGCGCCTACATCGCCCAGCGCGCCCTGGCCGCCCGCCCCCGCGCCGCCGCCGACCCCGTGCCCACCCTCGTCCCCTGACGCCCCGGCCGCAGGCGCCCCGGCCTCAGGCGTTCTCGCGGCGGAACCGGCGCACCCCGAGCGCCACCGACCCCGCCACCAGCACCGCCGTCACCGCCGCGCCCTCGGCCACCGCCGCCGACGCCACGTCCCCTGCGAACGCCGCCCGCGCCGCGTCCACCACGTACCGCAGCGGCGTGCACCGCGACACCGCGTCCAGCCAGCCCGGCGCCATCCCCATCGGCAGCAGGATCCCCGCCAGCAGCATCAGCGGCAGCGTCACCGACGACAGCAGCGGCGCGAACGCGTCCTCGCTGCGCGTGGCCAGCGCCAGCACGTACGACACCGCCGCGATCGCCACCGCCAGGCCCGTCACCAGCGCCAGCCCCACCGCGATCCCGGCCACCGGCGCCCGCAGCCCGAGCGCCAGCCCCGCCGCCAGCAGCATCACCGCCTGCACGCCGAGCACGACCGCGTCGCGCAGCACCCGCCCGAGCAGCAGCGCGACCCGGCTGACCGGCGTCACCCGCAGCCGCTCCACCACCCCCGACCGCAGGTCCGCGATCAGCCCGAACCCGGCGAACCCCGCCCCGAACAGCACCAGCTGCACCAGCACCCCCGGCACGAACACCCGCCAGGCCGCACCCCCGGACCCGCCGGAACCCGCGCCGAACCCCTGCGCGCCGCTGACGCGCATCAGCAGCGGCCCGAACAGCAGCAGGTACAGCAATGGCTGCACCGCGCCGAACACCACCGCCACCTTGCTGCGCAGCGTCTGCCGCAGGCACCGCTGGAAGATCAGGAACGTGTCGTGGACGATCTGGGACATGCTCATCGGCTCCTTGGTCGGTCGGCTTGGCCGGTCGGCGGGTTCAGGCGGCATCGCGCAGCGAGCGGCCGGTGACGGTGAGGAAGACGTCGTCCAGGGTCGGCCGCGACAGCCGCAGCGACGCCAGCTCCACCCCGGCGCCGTCCAGCGCGCGCACCACGGCCGCCACCGCCCGGTCGCCGTCCTCGACGCTCAGCCGCACCCCGCCCGCCGCGACCACCGCCTCGCGCACCTGCGGCAGCCCCGCCAGCGCCGCGCGCGTCTTGTCCAGGACCGCCTCCGGGCCCCCCGGGCCCGCCGGCTCCAGGACCAGCACGTCGCCGGCGACGCGGCGCTTCAGCTCGGCCGGCGAGCCGGCCGCCACGATCCGCCCCCGGTCGATGATCAGGACCCGGTCGCATAGGGCGTCGGCCTCCTCCAGGTAGTGCGTGGTGAGGAAGACCGTGGTGCCCTCGCGCTCGCGCAGGCCCCGCACGTGCTCCCACAGATCGCTGCGGCTCTGGGGGTCCAGGCCGGCGGTCGGCTCGTCCAGGAACACCAGCGGCGGCGCGTGCACCAGCCCGAGCGCCAGGTCCAGCCGCCGCCGCTGCCCGCCCGACAGCGCCCCCGCCGGCCGCCCGGCCAGGTCGGTCAGGCCGAACCGCTCCAGCAGGCCCGCGACCCGCCCCGCCCGGCCGGCGACCCCGTACAGGCGCGCCTGCAGGTCCAGCTCCTCGGCGACCGGGACGCCCGGGTCGGTGCCGCCGCCCTGCGCCACGTACCCGATGCGCCGCCGCACGCCCGCCGGGTCGCCGCGCAGGTCGTGCCCGGCGACGCGCGCCCGGCCCGCCGTCGGCGCCAGCAGCGTCGTCAGCATCCGCAGCGTGGTCGACTTGCCCGCGCCGTTGGGGCCGAGGAACCCCACGATCTCGCCGGCCGCCACGTCCAGGTCGACGCCGCGCACCGCCTCGACGTCGCCGCGCTTGGTGGTGAAGGTGCGGGCCAGCCCGCTCGCCTCGATCACTGCCTGCCTCCGGTTGTCAGGGGGAACGTCGCTAGAGTAACCACAATTTTGAAGTGACACCAAGTTTTAAGCGACACCAATCCGGCTAGGATCGCAGGCATGGAGGAACTGGGGCTGCGCGAGCGCAAGAAGCGCGAGACCCGCCGGCGCATCGCCGACATCGCCACCGGGCTGTTCCTGATGCGCGGCTTCGACGCCGTCACCATCGCCGACGTCGCCCGCGCCGCCGACGTGTCGGTCAACACCGTCTTCAACTACTTCCGCACCAAGGAAGAGCTGTTCTTCGACCGCCAGGCCGACATCATCGAGCAGGCCGCCCGCGACTTCGCCGCCCGCCGCCCCGGCGAGTCGGCCCTGGCGCTGTTCCGCCGCCGCTTCTTCGAGGGCCTGGACGCCGGCGCCTACCAGACCGGCTTCCACGAGGGCGCCGAGGCCTGGGTGGCGACCGTCCAGGCCAGCCCCTCCCTGGTCGCCTACCAGCGCGAGATCGGCCAGCGCGCCCAGGACCGGCTCGCCGAGATCCTGGCCGAGGAGACCGGCGCCGGCCCCGACGACATCACCCCCCGCGCCGTCGCCGCCATGATCATGACGGCGCAGGGGACGCTGGTCGCCCAGGCCGTGCAGCGCAAGCTCGCGGGGGAGTCGCTGGAGGAGATGCGCGCCGACGTCTACGCCGCCGCCGCCCGCGTCTTCGACCTGCTCGAAGGCGGCATCGGCGACTACGCCGTCAAACCCCCCGACGGTGACGGCGACGACAGCGGCGATGACAGCGGTGACGGCGGCGAGGCCGCGGGCTGACCCGGCCGCCCGCCTGAAGACTCGGCAAAACCTGGCCCGCCACCCCGGCGGGCGGCCCGGCCGCACCCGGCACGCCTTCTAGCGTTGCGGCCATGCCGCAGACACCCGGCGACGCCACCGGCGATGACACCGGCGACGGCCCCGGCACGCCGCCGGCCGGCGACCCGGCCCCCGGGCCCGCGGACAGGCCCACAGGCAGAGTCGCGGACGGGCCCCGGCGGATGCCGCCCTGGCTGCCCCGCGCCTTCGTGCTCGCCGGCGCCGTCGTCATGCTGTTCGTCGCGGGCCTGTGGCTCCTGGAGCGTCTGCGCGGCCTGCTGCTGCTCCTGGTCGCCTCGCTGTTCGTGTCCATGGCCATCGAACCGGCGGTGAACCGCCTGGCCGCCCGCGGCATGCGCCGCGGCCTGGCCACCGGCCTGGTCATGCTGCTGCTCGCCGCCGCCGCGGCGGCCTTCACCGGCGTCCTCGGCTCCCTGCTGATCACCCAGACCACCCACCTGGTCGACGGCCTGCCCGGCTACCTCGACCAGGTCATCGACCAGATCAACACCGCCTTCGGCGCGCACCTGTCCACCTCCGGCCTGCTGGCCCGCCTGCCCGCCCTCACCGGCACGCTGTCACGCCACCTGACCGGCCTGGCCGGCGGCGTGTGGGGCATCGGCGCCACCGCCGCCGGCCTGCTGTTCCAGGCCCTCGGCATGCTGCTGTTCACCTTCTACCTGTCGGCGCAGGGCCCCCAGCTCCGCCGCACGGTGTGCTCGGTGCTGCCGCCCGCCCGCCAGCGCCTGGTCCTGCGCGCCTGGCAGATCGCCCTGGACAAGACCGGCGGCTACATCTACTCGCGCGCCCTGCTCGCCCTGGCCTCCACCCTGGCCCACTACCTGGCCCTCACCCTGCTGGGCGTCCCCTACGCCCTCACCCTGGCCCTGTGGGTGGGCGTGGTCTCCCAGTTCATCCCCACCGTCGGCACCTACCTGGCCGGCGCCGTCCCCGTCCTGGTCGCCCTGGCGGCCGGCCCCGCCACCGCACTGTGGACGCTGCTGTTCATCGTCGCCTACCAGCAGTTCGAGAACTACGTCCTGCAGCCGCGCATCACCGCCCGCACCCTGGACATGCACCCCGCCGTCGCGTTCGCGCTGGTCCTGGCCGGCGCCGCCGTCCTCGGCCCCCTCGGCGCCCTGCTCGCCCTGCCCGCCGGCGCCGGGATCCAGGCCTTCGCCGGCGCCTACGTCCACCGCTACACCGTCGAGGACCACCCCCTCACCGCCCCCGACCCGCCCCGCCGGCGCCGCCGCGCCCGGTGACACTCCCGCGGCGCCGCCCGCCTGCGCGCACGCCGCGCAGTTGTCAACGCGCTTCACACCCGGCGCACCAACCAGTGTGCCCGGAGCCAAGACCGCCCCCGCGGGGGGACCGTACGGTCGTGGCCACATCACGGCGCGCCGCACCCCAGGCCGCCCCTCGCGAACGCGTCCTCCCAAGGAGCCCCCTATGACCACGGGCGTCGCCGAGGCGGGCAGCCGAGCCCCGCTCCCCGACATCTCCCCCAAACCCGTTCCCTTCATCGAACGGGCCAGCGTCGTCGTGTTCGTCCTCGCCCCCATCGCCGGCGTCGCCGCCGCCGTGCCCTTCTTCTGGGGCTGGGGCCTCGGCTGGACCGACGTGGCGATCTTCGCGCTGCTGTACCCGTTCAACGCCCTCGGCATCACCGTCGGCTACCACCGCCTGTTCACCCACGGCGGCTTCAAGGCCAAGCGCTGGGTGCGCATCGCGCTGGCGATCCTGGGCGGCCAGGCCTGGCAGGGCTCGGTGGTGTTCTGGGTCGCCGACCACCGCCGCCACCACAAGTACGCCGACCAGGAGGGCGACCCCCACTCGCCCTGGGCCTACGGCCCCGGCGTGTGGGGCCTGACCAAGGGCCTGTTCCACGCCCACATGGGCTGGCTGTTCCGCAAGGAGCGCACCTCGCGCACCAAGTACGCCCCCGACCTGCTGAACGACCCCGACCTGCGCTTCATGGGCCGCAACGACGTCTACGTCCTCATCGCCGCCTCCACCCTGCTGGTCCCCATGGGCCTCGGCGCCCTGCTCACCTGGTCCTGGCACGGCGCGGTCACCGCCCTGTTCTGGGCCGGGCTGCTGCGGGTGTTCGCCGGCGACCACATCACCTTCTCCATCAACTCCATCTGCCACGTGTTCGGCAAGGAGGACTTCAAGACCCGCGACCACTCGCGCAACGTGTGGTGGCTGGCCATCCCCTCCTTCGGCGAGTCCTGGCACAACCTGCACCACGCCGACCCCACCTGCGCCCGCCACGGCGTCCTGAAGGGCCAGATCGACATCAGCGCCCGCGTCATCTGGCTGATGGAGAAGGCCGGCTGGGTGTGGGACGTGCGCTGGCCCGACCCCCAGCGCCTGGCCGCCCGCCGCGCCAACCCCTGACCCCCGCACACCCCGCCCGCGCCTCTCCGCGCCCAACGGCAGCCTCACCGAACGAACCGGAGCCCCCTCCATGACGACCCCGCAGGACCTGGACCGCACCCCGCTCGTCCACCGCCTCGCCCGCTGGGCCGAGCTCTACCCCGGCGACCGCGCCTACACCTACATGGACTACGGCGACGACCCCGCCGGCGTCGCCGTCGACATCACCTGGGGCGAGCTGGACGCCCGCGCCCGCGCCACCGCCGCCGCCCTGCGCGACGTCACCGCCGCCGGCGAGCGCGCCGCGATCCTGGCCCCCCAGAACCTGGACTACGTCGTGGCCTTCCTCGGCTGCATGTACGCCCGCGTCATCGCCGTCCCGCTGTTCTCCCCCGACCTGCCCGGCCACGCCGACCGGCTGCAGGCCGTCTACGACGACGCCGAACCCGCCTGCGTCATCACCACCACGCCCTCCCTCGGCCACGTCGAGGACTTCCTCAACACCAACACCCTGCCCCGCCCCAAGCAGATCCTGGCCGTCGACACCCTGGACACCTCCCGCACCTGGGAGGACGAGCCGATCGAGGCCGACGACCTGGCCTACCTGCAGTACACCTCCGGCTCCACCCGCGTCCCGGCCGGCGTCATGGTCACCCACGGCAACATCGCCGTCAACGCCGAGCAGTGCTGGGGCACCTTCGACGGCATCCCCCGGGTCTCCACCGGCGTCAACTGGCTGCCGCTGTTCCACGACATGGGCCTGGTCACCGCCGTCGCGCTGCCGCTGGCCTACGCCAGCCCCGCCGTGCTGATGGACCCCGTCGCGTTCATCATGCGCCCCACCCGCTGGCTGGAACTGCTCAGCAAGCAGTCCCACGCCTTCACCTGCGCCCCCAACTTCGCCTACGAGTACCTGTCCACCAAGGTCAGCGACGAGGAGAAGGCCGGCCTGGACCTGTCGGGTGTCCAGGTGTTCATGAACGGCGCCGAGACCATCCGCGAGGACACCCTCACCCGCTACCTGGACGCCTACCGCCCCCACGGCCTGCGCCCCGAGGTCCAGGTCCCCGCCTACGGCCTGGCCGAGGCCACCGTCTACGTCTGCTCCTCCTCCCGCTACAAGATCCCCACCGTGCACGCCTTCGACCGCGACGCCCTCGGCGCCGGCCGCGCCGTGCCCGTCGACCGCGACCACGAGCGCGCCACCGTCATGGTCGGCTGCGGCACCCCCTACGGCCAGCACCTGGCCATCGCCGACCCCGAGACCGGCCGCCGCCTGCCCGACGGGCAGGTCGGCGAGATCTGGATCCACGGCCCCAACGTCACCGCCGGCTACTGGAACCGCCCGGCCGAGACCGCCGCCACCTTCGGCGGCGTCCTTTCCGGCGACCGCGGCGACCTGCCCGAAGGGCCCTGGCTGCGCAGCGGCGACCTGGGCGTGTGGTACGACGGCGAGCTCTACGTCACCGGCCGCATCAAGGACCTGGTCATCATCGACGGCCGCAACCACTACCCCCAGGACATCGAGCACACCGCCTACCACGCCCACGAAGGCGTGCGCCGCGAGCTGGTCGCCGCGTTCGCCGTCCCCGGCGAGGAGACCGAGAACCTGGTCGTGGTCGCCGAACGCAACCGCCGCGTCCCCATCCGCCGCCTGGACCCGGACGAGATCGCCGCCGCCGTCCGCGGCGCCGTCAACCACCACCACGACGTGCGCGTGCACGACTTCGTCCTCATCGAGCCCGGCGGCCTGCCCCGCACCAGCAGCGGCAAGGTCTCGCGCACCGCCTGCCGCGCCGCCTACCTGAACGGCGCCCTGCCCGTCACCGTCATCGAGGACGAGTGACGGCCGCCGCCGCCAGGTGACAAAAGCCGCGGCCCGGCACCGAAGTCATAGGGGGCTACGGTGCCGGGCCGCTTCCACGCCCGGATGCTGCACGGGTACTACACGGATGCCGCAGGGGCGCTCAGGCGCCGATCGAGCGCATCAGCGTCGGCCAGATGAAGGTGGCCTCACGCCGCCACGCCGGCCAGTTGTGCCGGCCGTCGCCGTAGATGTGCGCGGTGTAGGGGACCTTCAGCTCGTCCAGCCGCTTCTGGAAGTCCTTGTTGTTCTGCCCGATCGCGATCTCGCTGAGCAGCCCGATGTCCCACGGCGCCACGTCCGGGTCGCCCGGCCCGGGCCGGCCCGTCGTCCCGGCCGAGAAGAACACCCCGGTCCCGCGCAGCTTGTCGGCCAGCGCCGCCGGGTCGTGCGCCGCCCAGTTGGCGTCGTCGAACCGCGGGATGCCCCAGATCGCGTACGGGTCCTGGCCGTTGCCGGCGTTGGTGAACATCAGCATCGCCGGGATGCCCGGCGAGCGCATCGACAAGATCCCGCTCAGCGACGCCACGTAGCGGAACAGCCCCGGGTGCCGCGCTGCGTAGCTGAGCGCGCCCTGCGCGCCCGAGGAGTTGCCGATCGCCGCCCGCGCCCCGCCCGCCCGGTAGTTGCGCTCGATCAGCTGGCGCACCTCGGAGGTGTGGAAGGTCTCCCACTTGGGCGTGCCGCCCTTGCCGTAGTTGTACCAGTCGGCGTAGGAGCCGTTGGCGGCCTCGGGCATCACCACGATGGCGTTGTACTTGGCCGCCCACGCCTCGATGTCGGTGTTGCGGGTCCAGGAGGTGTAGTCGTCCTGGCCGCCGTGGAAGGCGTACAGCACCGGGTAGGTGGCGCTGCCCCCGGCCTGCCAGGAGGCGGGCAGCAGCACCCGCGTCTTGACCGACTTGCCGAGCGCGGGGGAGGAGATGGTGAGGTCGACCTCGTTGCCCGCGACCCGCGTGGTGGCGGTGATCTGCGCGCCGTCGTCGGCCTTCAGGCCCGGCCCGGCCGCCTGGGCGGCGCCCCCGACCCCGCCGAGCCCGGCGACCGTGACCGTGCCGATCGCCCCGGCGGCCAGCGAACGACGCCACCGCACGCGCGGGCGGGAGGGGACCGAGACTGTCATGGCACTCCTAGGCGGCGGTGCGCGGCCCGGGCGGCCGCACGGCTGGACGCAGAGTGTCCTCGCCCCGCCCGCCGATGATCTATGGGCGGGGATGACAAGAAAAACCGGCCGTTTTGTCCTAGGGTGAGCCCGGCGCGTCCCGGTGGCCGAGGAACCGGGCCAGCTGCGCCACCATCGGCCGGTCGAAGGTGCCCGCCACCGACCGCACCAGCGCCCCGAACGGCGACCCGGCCGGCTCGACCTCCAGCAGCCACGCCACCCGCCCGGCGGCCTGGGCGTCCAGCGCCGCCGCGCCCACCAGCATCGTGGCGAACTGCGCCGCCAGCAGCCGCTCCAGCACCGGCCGCGGCGGGGTGCGGGTGCGCAGCCACTCCGCGCCGGCCCACTCCACCCCCGCCACCCACGAGCGCACCGTGGTGCGCAGCGGCGCGCCCGGCTCGCTCACCTGCAGCGCCCGGCAGGTCATCTCCTCGGCCGCCGCCCGCACCCGCCGCACCGCCGCCAGCGCCGCCTCCGGCGCCCGCGCGCCGCCCCGGCCCAGCAGCCCGGCGTACCCGGCCTCGTACTGCTCCAGGAAGTCCAGGTACAGCGCCAGCCGCGTCGCCATCAGCACCGACGGCGGCACCGGCCGCGGCCCCTGGCCGGCCTGCTCCAGCCGCTCCACCAGCGCCGCCGCGACCCGCTGCGCCGCCGCCCCGTACAGCTCCTGCTTGCCCTCGAAGTAGCGGTACATCGACGAGCGCGAGGTGCCCGCCGCCGCCGCGACGTCGTCGATCGACACCTCCGGCTCGGGCCGCCGCCCGAACACCTCGACCGCCGCCTCGATGATCTGGTCGCGGCGCCGGTCCGCCGGCAGCCGCCGGAACGCCGGCCGCTTGCGGCTCACCGGAGGCTCCATGGCCGTCATGCTAAGCCCCCCGCCACCGGCCCGTGGGGGGATATGAGGTAGATCCGCCCTGGACCGCCGCCTCCCGCCTCCCGCCCCGCCGGTCCGGCAGGATCGGCAGGCATGCGGCTGCTGCGACCCCGGGACGCGCGCCGCCCCGCCATGACCCGGCCCGCGGCCGCGATCGCCGCCGCGGCCGCCGCCGTGTTCACCGCGCTGGTCACCCTGGACGTCCTGATCGGCGGCCCGCTGCGCCACCTGGACGGCCAGACCTTCGCCGGCGGCCTGCCACCGCGCACCGGCGCCCGGCACTGGTTCTGGCGCACCGTCGTCAACGGCGGCCAGTACTGGCTGGTCGGCGGGCTCGCCGCGCTCGCCGCGCTCCTGGCGGCCTGGCGCCGCCGCGACGCCTGGCTGCCGGTGCGCGCCGCGCTCTGGCTGGCCGCCACCGAGCTGGCCGTCCGCGCCGGCCAGCTGGCCACCGCCCGCACCCCGCCGCGCACCGGCCACGACCTGCTGTTCCAGGACGGCTACCTGTCCTACCCCTCCGGGCACGCCGCCAACGCCGCCGCCTGCCTGCCGGTCATCGCCCTGCTCACCGGCGCCGGCCGCGCCTGGACGATCGCCGCGCACGCCCTGGCGATCGGCGTCGCCGCCGCCACCGTCGCCCTCGGCTACCACTGGCCCACCGACGCCCTGGCCGGCTGGGCCCTCGGCGTCCTGTCGGCCGCCCTCGCCCGCCTGATCATCCCCGGCCGCCGCCGCGACCGCGCCGCCGAGGACCCGCCGGCCCCCTGACCGCGCCCGGACCCGCGCCGGACCCGCGCCGGCCGGTCACGCGCCGCTCAGCCGCCCG
This sequence comes from Actinomadura macrotermitis, assembly GCF_009604375.1. Taxonomy (GTDB): domain Bacteria; phylum Actinomycetota; class Actinomycetes; order Streptosporangiales; family Streptosporangiaceae; genus Spirillospora; species Spirillospora macrotermitis. The sequence continues at coordinate 536,047 of NZ_WEGH01000005.1, read as the reverse complement.
CCGCCGCCAGCTCCGCCAGCAGCGCGGCCAGCTCCACCGGCCGCGACAGCATCGGCCAGTGCCCGGTCGGCAGCTCGTGAAAGCTCCACTCCGGCCCGGTCATCGCGGCGAACACCGGGTTGCCGCTGGCCACCAGCTGCCGCACCAGCGGCGCGGGCATCGTGCACATGATCATGGACTTGGGGGTGGCGGGCACCGCCGCCGGCCGCTCCAGTGGCTGCGTCGCGGCCCCGGCCGGCTCGGGCGTGGCACGCTCGCGCAGCAGCGCCAGGTCCTGCGGCGCCAGCCCCGCCAGATCCGCCTCCGACAGCGTCCCGGGCCCCTCGCCCGCCGCCTCGAACGACGGCGCCGGCAGCCACCGGCCTCCACCCTGTTCGGCGATCTGCCTCAGCACCGCCTCGCGCGCCTCGCCCTGCAGGAAGTCGACCTGCGCCATCCCCGACGGCATCGGCGCGGTGTCGACGTAGACCACCCGCGCCAGCCGCCCGGCGATCCGGTCCGCCGCGCCCGTCACCGGCATGTTCGCGCCGCTGTGCCCGACCAGCACCACCTCCCGCAGGTCGTTGTCCTCCACCACCCGCACGATGTCGCCGACATGGGTGTCCACGTCCGTCTGCGGCGTCGCCTCGCCCGCCCGCTCGGCCAGCCCCGTCAGCGTCACCGCGTGCACCCGGTGCCCGTCCGCGCGCAGCTTCGCCGCGACCTGCTCCCACGCCCACGCGCCGAGCCAGAAACCGGGGACCAGTACGAAATCCGCCATCTCACATGCCTTCCTTGGAGGTCGATGGCTCCACCGTAGGATCAATACCGGACAGAACCCGCCCGGATTAAGACGGTGACCCGTGTCACACCCCACCACCCGCGTCCTGGCCATGCTGGAACTGCTGCAGGCCCACCACCGCATGACCGGGACCGAGCTGGCCCGCCGCCTGGGCGTGGACGAGCGCACCGTGCGCCGCTACGCCGCCCGCCTGGAGGACCTGGGCGTCCCCGTCGCCGCCGAACGCGGCCGCCACGGCGGCTACCGCCTCATGCCCGGCTACAAGCTGCCGCCGCTCATGCTCACCGACGAGGAGGCCACCGCCGTCGTCCTCGGCCTGCTGGCCGCGCGCCGCCTCGGCCTCACCACCGGAGCCGCCGCCGGCGACAGCGCCCTGGCCAAGATCCAGCGCGTGCTGCCCGCCGCGCTGCGCGACCGCGTCACCGCCCTGCAGCAGACCCTCGGCTTCACCCTGGCCGAACGCGACGGCGCCGCGCCCGCCACCGGCGCCCTGCTCACCCTCGCCGCCGCCGCCCACGCCCGCCGCCGCGTGCGCATGGGCTACCGCTCCTGGAAGGGCGAGGACAGCGTCCGCGACCTGGACCCCTACGGCCTGGTCTTCCACTCCGGCCGCTGGTACGTCACCGGCCACGACCACCGCCGCGACGAGGTCCGCACCTTCCGCATCGACCGCGTCACCACCGCCGAGCCCCGCGCCGAGACCTTCCAGGTCCCCGGCGGCCTGGACCCGGTCGGGCACGTCACCCGCTCACTGGCCGCCGTGCCCTACGCCCACGACGTCCAGGTCCTGCTGGAGACCGGCCTGGACCAGGTGCGCCGCCGCATCCCGCCCGCCCTCGGCACGCTCACCGAGACCGGCGACGGAGTGCTGCTCAACATCCGCGCCGAGAACCTGGACGGCGTCGCGAGCCTGCTGGCGGGCTTCGGCTGCCCGTTCACCGTGCACCGCCCCGACGAGCTGCGCGCCGCCGTGCACGCCCTGGCCGCGACCCTGCACGCCCAGGCCGACCGCCGCTGAGACCGCCGCCGAACCGCCGGCCGGATCAGCGGGCGTCCCACTCCCGCCGCAGCATCGCGTACACGACCTCGCTGCTCCACTCGCCCTTGACGAACTCGTTCTCCACCAGATGCGCCTCCCGGCGCATCCCGAGGCGCTCCAGCACCCGCGCCGAGGCGGTGTTGCGCGCGTCCAGCCGCCCCACGACCCGGTGCAGCCCGAGCTCCTCGAACCCCAGCCGCAGCCCCTCGGCCGCCGCCTCGGTCGCGAACCCCCGCCCGTGATAGGCCGGGTTGAAGATGTAGCCGATCTCGCCCTGGCGGTGCTCCCGGCTGCGCCACTGCAGGTTGATCTCCCCGATCAGCGCGCCGGTCTCGCGCCACACCACCGCCGCCACCAGCCAGTCGCCCTCGCGCTCCAGCGCCGTGGAGGCCATCTTCTGCTCCAGGAACACCCGCGACTCCTCAAGATCACGCGGCTCCCAGTACAGGAACCGCGCCACCTCGGGCAGCGACTGGTAGGCGTACAGCTCGGCCAGGTCGCCGGGACCGAACGGCCGCAGCGTCAGCCGCTCGGTCTGCAGGGGGTAATCGGGACGCAGCACACGAATGATCCTAAGGCCTCGCCCCCGCCCGGCCGTTCGAACGCCAGGTCGGATTCCGGCCAGCGCGCCCCCGCCCGCCCCCGCCACGCTGGGACGGGCCCGCCGCCCCAAGGCGGGCCCGTTCGATCCCCGGCCCGCGAAAGGTGAAGCCATGCACGTCGACCCCGGACTGAAGGTGCTGTACTTCGGGACCCCGGTGGTGCTGGTCGGCTCCCGCAACGAGGACGGCACCGCGAACCTGGCGCCCATGTCCTCGGCGTGGTGGCTCGGACAGTGCTGCATGCTGGGCCTCGGCAACAGCGGCCAGACGACGGCGAACCTGCTGCGCGAACGCGAGTGCGTGCTCAACCTGCCCTCTTCCTCGATGGTCGACGCCGTCGACCGGATCGCGCTCACCACCGGCAGGCGGGAACTGTCCGAGCACAAGGCGGCCCGGGGCTACCGCTACGAGCCCGACAAGTTCGGCGTCGCGGGGCTCACCGAGCAGGCCGCCGAGCTCGTCGCCGCGCCCCGCGTCCTGGAATGCCCCATCCAGCTGGAGTGCAAGGTCGTCGCCGCCCACCCCTTCGACGGCCCCGACGCCCGCGCCACCGCCTTCCACCTGGAGGTGCTGCGCACCCACGTCGAGGAGAAACTGGTCATCCCCGGCACCAGCCACATCGACCCGCTCGCCTGGGACCCGCTGATCATGAAGTTCTGCGAGTTCTTCGGCGGCGGCGGCAACGTGCACCCCTCCCGGCTCGCGGACGGCTGGGACATGCCGCACCAGATGCTCCCCTGACCGCGCGCCCCTGACCACGGGGAACAGGGGAGCGGCCGGCGGTGTTGTCGCACCCGGCAACCCACCGACCTTGAGGAGAGACCGCGATCATGCGCGTGGAGATCTGGGGCGACATCGCCTGCCCGTGGTGCTACATCGGCAAGGCCCGCTTCGCCGCCGGCCTCGCCGCGTTCGAGCACCGCGACCAGGTCGAGGTCGTGCACCGCTCGTTCGAGCTGGACCCCCGCGCCCCCAAGGGCGAGACCGGGCCGGTGCTGCCCATGCTGGCCGCCAAGTACGGCCTCACCCTGGACCAGGCCCGCCAGGCCGAGCAGCGCGTCGCCGCGGCCGCCGCCTCCGAAGGGCTCGACTACCTCGCCGACGGCCGCGACCACGGCAACACCTTCGACCTGCACCGCCTGCTGCACTTCGCCAGGGAGCACGGCCGCCAGGAGCGGCTGCTGGACCTGGCCTACCGCGCCAACTTCGCCGAGGAGCGCTCGGTCTACGACCGCGAGCGGCAGCTGGAACTGGCCGTGCAGGCCGGGCTGGACCGCGAGCAGGCCGCCGCCGTCCTGGACGACGAGAGCGCCTACGCGGGCGCCGTCCGCGCCGACGAGCGCGAGGCCGCCGAGCTCGGCGCGACCGGCGTGCCCTTCTACGTCCTGGACCGCCGCCTCGGCGTGTCCGGCGGCCAGCCCGCCGAGGTCTTCACCGACGCGCTGCGCCAGGCCTGGGCCGCCCGCACCCCGCTGACCGTCCTCGCCGGCGACCCCGCCGCCGACGCCTGCGGCCCCGACGGCTGCGCGGTCCCGCAGCCGTGACCCCACGGCCCTGACCGCCCGCCCTCCTCAGGGGGCGGGCGGTCAGCGGCCGAGCCCGGCGTCGCGGGCCCGCACGATCGCCTGCCCCCGGTCGGCGACCTGCAGCTTGGCCAGCACCGTGCACACGTTGTTGCGGACCGTCTTGGGCGACAACCCCAGCCGCTCGGCGATCTGCCCGTTGCCAAGACCCGCCGCGATCAGGTCCAGCACCTGCCGCTCGCGCGCGGTCAGCTGCGGGAACGGGTCGCCGCCGGCCGGCCGCACCTCGCTCAGCCGCCCGAAGTAGGACGCGATCCGCCCCGCCAGCGCCGGCCCGAAGATCACCTCGCCGTCGGCGACCGCGCCGATCGCGCGCAGGATCTCGCGCTGCCCCGCCCCCTTGACCAGGTAGCCGCGCGCCCCCGCCAGCATCGCCGCCAGCACGCTGTCATCGTCGTCGTGCATGGTCAGCACCAGCACGCCCGTCCCGGGCCGGCGCTCCAGGATCCGCCGCGTCGCCTCCACCCCGCCGAGGCGCGGCATCGCCAGGTCCATCACCACCACGTCGGGCCGCAGCCGCGCCGCCAGCGCCACCACCTCCGCGCCGTCGGCCGCGGTCCCCGCGACCTGCACCGCGCCGGTCGACTCCAGCATCAGCCGCAGCCCGTCACGGTAGACGGGATGGTCGTCGGCGAGCACTACCCGCAGCCCGCTCATGCTCTTCCTCCGCTCGTTTGCAGGACGGCCCGGCGCACACCGGGCCCGTAAGGCAGCACCGCGTGCACCCGGGTGCCGCGCGGCGGCCGCGGCGTCACCGCGCACCGTCCCCCCAGCTCCTCGGCCCGCTCGCGCATGCCGATCAGGCCGACGCCCGCCGCCGCGCCGGGCCGCACCCCGCGCCCGTCGTCGAGCACCTCCACCTCCAGCGCCTCGGCGCCCGCGATCAGCCGCACCTGGCACGACGCCGCCGCCGCGTGCCGCGACACGTTGTTCAGCGCCTCCCCGACGATCCGGTACGCCGCCTCCTCGGCCGCCGCCGGCAGCGCCGACAGATCGCCCGAGCAGTCCACCGCGACCCGCAGCGCCCGCGTCCGGAACCGCGCCGCCTGCTGCTCCACCGCCTCCACCAGCCCGAACTGGTCCAGCGACGGCGGCCGCAGGTCGTGCACCAGCCGCCGCACGTCGGTGAGCACCCCCGACAGGTCCCCGCGCACACCGCGCAGCGTGGCGTCGGCGGCGGCCGGATCGCGCGCCGCCAGGTTGCGGGCCGCCTCGATCTTCAGCGCGGCCGCCGCCAGCGACGGGCCGAGCCCGTCGTGCAGGTCCCGCCGCAGCCGGCGGCGCTCCTCGGCGATCCCGGTCACCAGCTGCTCGCGGCTGCGCTGCAGCTCCTCGCTGAGCGCCGTCGCCCGCGCCGCCGCCGCGGCCTGCCGCACCACGTCGGCCAGCAGCCGCTGGTCGGCGTCCGACAGCCGCGCCCCCGACCGCGGCACCAGCGCCAGCCGCCCGATCGCCGCGCCCCGGTAGGCGAACGGCATCACCACCACGTCCGCGCGCCGCTCGCCGTGCTCGACGACCGTCGCGGCGCCGTCGCCGCGGTCCAGCTCCACCCGCACGTAAGGGGACCGGAACGACACCGCCACCACCCGCGCCACCTCCGCCAGCAGCTCGCCCGGGCCGCCCGAATCCTCCAGCCGCCGCGCCAGCGCCGACACCACGTCATAGGGTTCGCCGCGCCCGGTCAGCAGCCGATTCACCCACCGCTGCAACCGCAGCCGCAGCGGCCCGTACAGCGCCGCCACCACGCCCGCGCCCACCACCGCCGCCGGCGGGTCGTCGATGACGGTGCCCGCCCCCACGAACACCGCCATGTCGATCGCCACCACCGCCGCCGCCACCACCGCGTACAGCAGCGTCCAGCCCAGCAGCAGGTCCACGTCGTACAGCCGGTAGCGCGCCACCGCCATCACCACCGCGACCGCGACCGTGGTGTGCATGAGGGCCAGGCAGATGTCCATCACCCACCACGAGATCCCCGGCGGCATCAGGTGCAGCATCACCTCGGTGACCACCACCAGCACCACGTCCACCAGCACCGCCAGCAGCATCCAGCGCAGCTGCGCCCGCCGCACCGCATCCGCGCGGCGGAACCGCACCGCGAACGCCGCCACCCCCACCGCGAACCCGGCGAAGAACGAGAACTGGCACAGCGGCATGGTCAGCGGCCAGACCGCGTCGGGCAGCGGCGGGGTGAAGGGGTCCAGCGGGAGACCGCGTAGGGCCGGGACGAGCGGCTCGCCCATGGCGAACACCCGCCAGGGGATGAGCTGCAGCGTCAGCGCGCCGAGCACCTGCGCGCCGAGCGTGATCCGCACCGGCCAGCGCCAGCGCGGCGACGGCGGCCGGCCGTCGGGGAAGAACACCAGCAGCGTCGGGATGATCAGGTTGATCATCGGGCCGAAGCGGGCGCCGGCGAACACCGCCGCCGCCGTCAGCGGCAGCCCCCCGCCATGGTGCAGCAGCGACAGCGACGCGTACGCCGCGCCCGCGCCGTCGGCCACCGCGACCGTCCCGCCCGCCAGCAGCAGCCGCGTCATCAGGTGCCGCGGCAGCCGCGTCGCCAGCACCGCGCCCGCCAGCACCACCGGCAGCCCCGACAGCGCCGACCCCCAGTGCGGGTAGTTCAGCGGCCCGGGCGGGCGGGCGTCGCCGAGCAGGGCGTCGGCCCAGATCGTGCCGGCCGTGGCGAGCGTGCACAGCGCCGCCACCGCCACGGCGGCCGACACCGTCCACCGATCGGCCCGCCGGTTCGCTGCAGTGCTGGTCACGGCCCCAGCATGGCCCGGGCGCCGTCCCGGCGGCGCGGGATCTGTGTCCCGCCGAACCGGGACATCGGTCATGAGCGGAACGAGGGCGCGACGGGGCGGCAGGGCCCTGGGCGCCCGGGACGCCGCGCACCGAACGTGGGTGGACGCACGAGCGGCGCGACCGGCGCCGCCGCCACCCGACCGGGGAGACCATGTACACCGACAGCCCGCACGGCCCGGCCACCGCCGAGGCCCGCCCCGCCCCCGCCGCCTCCACGCTCAAGATCCGCGTCGCCGGGATCGTGCTCGCGCTCGGCGCGTCCGCCTGGGGCACCGGCGTGATCATCGCCGGCGACCAGGGCAAGAAGCTGTCCAAACTGGAGGAGGTCACCGGCATCGGCTACCTCGCCGGCCTGCTCGCTCTCGCCTGGGTGCTGCGGCACACCCGCGCCACCGGTGACCGCAAGGGCCGGTTCGCGCCGTTCGTGCTGATGGCGCTGCTGCCGCTGGCGGCCGCCTTCAACGTCTACTCGCTGGTCGCGCTGAAGAGCTTCGACGACCCCACCCCGGCCTGGTTCCCCGTCCTGGACGCCTCCTGGCCGCTGTCGCAGCTCGTCCTGCTGATCCTCGGCATCATGACCGCGGTCGTCGGCCGCTTCCGCGGCGCGCTGCGCTGGCACCCGCTCGCGTGCGGCCTGTGGCTGATCGTGGCGATGGGCGCCCAGGCGAGCGTCGGCATGGACGCCTCCGCCCGCATCGGCGGCGGCTGGCTGATCCTGGTGACCGGCGGCCTCGGCCTGCACCTGGCGCTGCGTCCCCGCAACACCCTCGGCGAGGACGGCGGGCGCTAGCCGCGGCCGACGAACGAGGGCATCGCGGTGGCCAGCACGCTCATGAACTGCACGTTGGCCTCCAGCGGCAGCCCCGCCATGTACAGCACGCCCTCGACCACGCTGCGCACGTCCATCACCGGCTCGGCCCGCACCGACCCGTCGGCCTGCAGGGCGCCCGACCCGAACCCGGTGGTCATGTCGGTGGCGGCGTTGCCGACGTCGATCTGCCCGCAGGCGATCCCGTAGGCGCGCCCCTCCAGCGACAGCGACTTGGTCAGCCCGCTCATCGCGTGCTTGCTCGCGGTGTAGGCGACCGACAGCGGCCGGGGCGTGTGCGCCGACAGCGACCCGTTGTTGATGATGCGGCCGCCCCGCGGCGACTGCTCCTTCATCAGCGCGAACGCCTGACGGGCGCACAGGAACGCGCCCGTCAGGTTGGTGTCCAGGACCCGCCGCCACTCCTCGACGGGAAAGTCCTCCACCCGCGCGGGCGCCCCGAACACCCCGGCGTTGTTCACCAGCAGGTCCAGCCGGCCGAACCGGTCGCGCACCGCGCCGAACAGCGCTTCCACCGACTCGGGGGAGGTGACGTCGGCCGGCGCCACCAGGAACCGCTCGTCCGGCACGCCCGCGCCGGCCGCGGCCTCGGCCAGCGGCCCGGCCCGCCGGCCGGCCAGCACCACGCGCCGGCCGCCGCGCAGCAGCGCCTGCGCGACCGCCGCGCCGATGCCCGAGCCCGCACCGGTCACCAGCGCCACCTGCCCGGATGTGTCCACGTCCCGTCCTCCCCGCCGCCGATGGCCTGGATTTTGCCAGCAACCCCGGCCGGGCCCGGCGCGCGGGTGGCAGACTTCGGGGACACGACCGGCACCGCGAGGCATGGAGACTGCATGGAGCAGGCGCGTTCCGCCGACGGCACCGTCATCGCCTTCGACCGGCTCGGCGACGGGCCCCCGCTCGTCCTGGTCAGCGGCGCGTCCTGCGACCACCAGGTGCACACCGCGCTGGCCGCGGGCCTGGCCGAGCACTTCACCGTCGTGAACTACGACCGGCGCGGCCGCGGTGAGAGCGGCGACACCCCGCCCTACGCGGTCGAACGCGAGATCGACGACATCGCCGCCGTCATCGACGCCGCGGGCGGCGGCCCCGCGCACCTGTTCGGCGCCTCCTCCGGCGCCACCTTGACCCTGCACGCGGCCGCCGCCGGGCTGCCCGTCACCCGGCTCGCGCTGTGGGAGCCGCCCTTCGCCCTGGACGACGAGGCCGCCCGCGCCTGGCTGGAGCTGCGCGCGACCCTGGAGGGGCTGATCGCCGCGGGCCGCAACGGCGACGCCGTCGAGACGTTCATGCTGAACGTCGGCGTCCCCCCGCAGCTGGTCGCCGGGATGAAGGGGTCACCGGCCTGGCCCGGGCTGGAGCGCATCGCCCCCACCCTGGCCTACGACGGCGCCGTCCAGGGCGACGGCCGCCCGCCGCACCACCTCTTCCCCAAGATCACCATGCCGGTGCTGGTGCTGGAGGGCGAGGAGAGCCCCGAGGACATGCGCCGCTCCGCGCAGGCCCTCCTCGCGGCGCTGCCGGGCGCCCGGCACGCCGTGCTGAAGGGCCAGGGCCACCAGTTCGCCCCCGAGCTGATGGTCCCCGCCCTGGTGGAGTTCTTCTCCCGCCCCGTGTGAGGCCGGCCGCGTGAGGTTCAGCCGGTGCGCGTCCACTCCACCCGGTGCCCCTCGGTCGGGTCGGGCAGCTCCCACCGCCGCACCAGCCGGTCGATCACCGCGTCCGGCACCGGCGCCTCCCGCGCCCGGTTGCGGGCCCGCAGCACCTGCGGCGGCGCCTCCAGCGCCACCACCTCGACCCGCCCCCGGTAGTCGGCGGCCAGGCTGGTGCACTGCTCGCGCAGCGCCCGCGACACGTTGGTGGCGTTCCACACGAACGACCGGCCCGCCCGCAGATGCTCGCGGGCCCGCTCGTAGGCGGCGGCCGCCACCGGCCGCTGGTCCCCGGCCGGATCGACGCCGAGCTCGGCGCGCAGCGCGTCCAGGCTGACCACCGGCACATCCGGGCGGTGCTCGGCGACCCAGGTGTCCTTGCCGACGCCCGGCAGCCCTGACAGCACCGTCACCGTCAGCCGCGTGTCGTCGTAGGCGTCGTACCCGGGGTCGCGGCCGGGCTTGCGGAAGTACCAGAACCGGGCGTGGTCGGAGGGGAAGGCCCGCGGCCGGTCCAGGCAGTCCTGCTCGGCGCAGTACTCCCGGTACAGCCCGATGTTGTCCAGCACCTCGGCGGTGTCGCCGCAGTCCCGGCCGAGGATGTCGGCGGTGGCCAGCAGCACCAGGTCGTCGTTGCGCGCCAGCAGGCTCGCCCGGAACGCGATCCGCTGCAGGTCGGGGCGCTCCAGCGCCCAGAACGGCACCTGGTGGTGGCGCACCAGCGCGGCCACGTGCTCGCGCCAGGCGATCGGCGCGCCGAGCTCCCACAGGATCCGCCGCACCATCAGGTCGCCGCGCCGCGAATGGCCGTGCGCGGTGATGCGGCCGTCGTCCTCGACCTGCGTGCAGTACGGCTTGGCGACGTCGTGCATCAGCACGGTGGCGAACAGCCGCACCCGCTCCTGCGCCGGCCGGGCCCGCCACTCGGGCAGCGCGGCCAGCGCCTCGCACGCCATCCGCGTGTGCACCGCCACGTCGCCCTCGGCGTGGTGGACGGCGTCCTGCTCCACGCCCTCCATCGCCCGCACCCAGCGGAAGGTCGCCCGGATCCGCTCCCAGGGCACCTGCCAGTGCGGCGGGGCCGGGCACAGCTCATCGAACACCCGCATAGAGCACCTCCGGGTCGGCCAGGCCGTTGGCGACGATGGGACGGTCCTGCCAGTGCGTCCCGGCGTCCAGGATCGCGGTCAGGAAACTCGGCCGGACCCACTTGAACCGGTCGACGGTCCGCCCGCCCTCCTCCACCTTGATGTAGAGGCCCTCCATCTCCTCGTCGGCGTCGGTCTCCAGCGCGACGCGCTCGGGATCGGCGCCGCCCGCCACCGCCGCCTCGCGCAGCGCGTCGCGCCAGCGCCCCGTGCGGCAGGTCGACGGCCCGGTCAGCGCGGTCAGCGCCGCCAGGTTCTTCAGCGGCCCCTCGTGCAGGACCGGCACCGACACCACCGGCGTGCCGGCCAGCAGCTCGCGGCGGCGCACGGTCGACAGGAACGTCCCGTCGGACTGGTCGAGCACGTCGAACTCGCAGAAATAGTGGGGCAAGGCGTCGTAGAAGACGGTGTGCTTGGCGTACAGCCACTCGCCGTACATGACGTACCGGTCGCCCAGCACCGGCCACAGCAGGTGCTGCACCGACGCCGCCCACGCCTTCAGCGGCGCGAACTGCCGCTCGCGCGGACCGCCGGTCAGGAAGTGGCCCCGGCTCTGCAGCCGCAGCTCACCGGTCCCGGTGAAGCTGACGCCGCAGTTGGCGCCGTCGAGTTTCTCCTCCACCACCAGATGGCGCCCGGCGATCTCCCGGAACGGCACGGCGGCCAGGTCGTGGTCGCCGGGCTGCAGCCGGGAACCCTCGATATGGCGGGTGCGAGGGTATTTGTGAAGCATGGAAACGTTGTAGCGAAGACGGACCGGCCCGGTCGAACGGTTTTCGGCGGACACCCGTAGGGTCGCGGCGGAACCGGAGCCGTGGAACAGGGGTCAGAGCGGTCATGCAGACAGCGCGTGCGGGCGTGTCGGCCGCGATCGTCCTCACCGTGGCGTCCGGCCTGGGAGTGCACCGGCTGGTGCCAGGAGACGTGGGCGGCTACCTGGGCGACGCCCTGTACGCCGTCCTGATCTACCTGCTGCTCCTGTTCGCGCGGCCCGCCGCCGCCGCGCCCCGCCTCTGGGCCGCCGCGACCGCGGTGTGCTGGCTGATCGAGGCGGCGCAGCTGACGGGCTGGCCCGCCGAACTGTCGGAGAAGAGCGTCCTGGCCCGGCTCGTCCTCGGCTCGGGCTTCAACGCCGGCGACCTGGCCGCCTACGCCGCGGGTGCCGCCGCCGCGGCCGCACTGCATACGCTCGCGGCGCGCCGGCGCGCCGACGGGGACGAGCAGCTCGAGCGCATCGCCGCGAAGGTCGCCGCCGCGGCCGAAGTGCCCGGCAACCTGGACATCTTCGGTGCGGGCAGGCACCGCTTCGAGCTGAACCCGCCGCTGCCGGAGGAGACCGTCGCCGCGTTCGAACGCGCCCACGGCGTCCGGCTCCCCGAGGACTACCGGCGGTTCGTCACCGGGCTCGCCGACGGCGGGGCTGGCCCCGGCTACGGCCTGCTGCCGCTCGCCGACGCCTACGACGCCGACACCGGCCCCCTCGCCGCCCCCAGCCCCTTCGCGCCGGGCGTGACCTACACCGGCGACTGGTGGGACGGACACATCGACGAGGACCTCGGCCGGGACCCCCGCCAGGGCACCCTCGCGATCGTCCACCACGGCTGCACGTCCTACACCCTGCTCGTCGTCTCCGGCCCGGCCCGGGGCCGCCTGGTCAGCGTCGACCACAACGGCGATCCGGCCCCCTACGTGCTGGAGGACACCGGTTTCCTGGCCTGGTACGAGCGCTGGCTCGACGAGCTCGCCGCCGGCCACGACGTCACCCGCATCACCGACAAGATCCCTGGCGGCGAGGCCGAGCTCCTGGCCATCGCCGCCGCGGACCCCGACCCCGCCCGGCGCGCCCGCGCCGTCTGGTCGCTGTGCCCGCTGCCGGAGCTGTCACCGGCCGGCCGCCGGGCACTGGCCGGGCTGGCAGCCGACCCGGTCGCGCCCGTGCGGGCCGCCGCGCTGCGCACCGTCCGCCGCTTCCGCGCCGCCGAAGCCGGGCCGGCCGCCCGCACGGCGCTGGGCGACGACGACCCGGCCGTGCGCGCGGCGGCCGTGAGCGCCCTGCGCGACTTGCAGATCCCGGACCTGGCCGCCGTCGCCCGGACGATGCTGGGCGACCCCGACCAGGACGTCGTCATCCGCGCCGTGTGGGCCCTGCTCGACTCCGGCGAGCTGACGGTCGCCGACCTGGCGCCGCTCACCTCGTCCCCCGACCCCGGCATCCGCGCCACCGGGCTGCACTACCTGCGCGACGCCACCGGCGACGGCGCCGACGCCCTGCTCGCCGCCGCGCTCGGCGACGGCGAGGCGCGCTCGCGCTGGACCGCGGTCCAGGGCATCGAGCACCGGGAGCTGCGCCACCTGCACCCGCTGCTCGAAGCCCTGCTGGAGACCGAGACCGACCCCACCGTCCTGACCAACCTGCGCCGGGCGGTGCCCAAGCTCAGCCCGCACTCTCCCTGACCACCGGGGGGAGTGCGAAGAGCTCGAACAGGCCCGGCTCGCGGAACGCGACGACCCGGGCGACCCCCGCGCCGGACACCGCAAGGACCATCACCCCGTAGGCGCGGTGCACGCCGTCCGCGCCGCGCCGGTACATGGCGAACGCGGGCTGGCCGTTGGCCGCCGTCGCCACCAGCCGGAAGACGCCCGGCCCGGTGAGGACCCGCGACCGCAGGAACCGGCCGACGTCCTCGCGCCCGGCGAACCACGTCGGGGTCGGCGGCATCTCCAGGACCGCGTCCTCGGTCAGCAGCCCCATCAACGCGGCGACGTCGGCGTTCTCGAACGCCGCCGCATACCGCTCCAGCAGCTCCCGCTGGCGCGCGCCCGACGCCTCGGCCGCGTCGTCCTCCGACGGGGCCGCCTCACCGAGCCGCGCCCGGGCGCGCTGCAGGATGCTCTTGACCGCCGGGACCGAGATGTCCAGCAGCCCGGCGACCTCCGCCGCGCGCAGCGCCAGCACGTCGCGCAGGATGAGCACGGCGCGCTGGCGCGGCGGCAGATGCTGCAGGGCCGCGACCAGCGCGAGCCGCAGGCTCGCCCGCGCCGCGACGATCGCGGCCGGGTCGTCGGCCCCGGCGCGGGCCGCCCGGTCGGGGAGGGGCTGCAGCCAGGCCGCCTCCAGCGGCGGCGCCACCGGCCCGTCGGGATCGTCGGCGGGACCGCCGAGCCCCGACGGCAGCGGCCGCCGCTTGCGGTTCTCCAGCGCGGTGAGGCAGACGTTGGTCGCGATCCGGTAGAGCCAGGTGCGCAGCGACGACCGGCCCTCGAACGTCCCGTAGGAACGCCACGCGCGCAGATAGGTCTCCTGGACCAGGTCCTCGGCGTCGTGGACCGAACCGAGCATGCGGTAGCAGTAGGCCAGCAGCTCCGGCCGGTAGGGGCGGGTCAGCCGCTCGAAGGCGTCGCCGTCCGGTGTCAGCAGCGCCACCGGGCCGCCCGCGTCCGCCACCACCCGCTCATCGGCCTCATCGTAGGTGCGGACCACCCGTCACCGCCCCGCGGCGAGTTCGACGATCTGCACGTAGTTGCCGGCCGGGTCCTGCACCGTCGCGATGCGGCCCGGCCCGAACTCCTCCACCGGGCGGATCCACCGCGTGACGCCCAGCCCCTTCAGATGGGCCGCGACCGCGTCGATGTCCTGGACATAGAAGTTGATCAGGATCCGGCCCGGTTCCCGGGTGCTCGCCGCCAGGTCGTCGCGGCGGTCGAAGACCAGCCGCCCGCCGCCCACCATCAGAACGGTGCCCGGCTCGGCCGCCGGCGCGAACGCCGCCCGGTACCAGGCGCTCAGCCGCTCGGGGTCGTCGCTGCCCAGCACCAGCCCGCCCAGCCTGATCTCTGCCGTCTCGTTCATGGTCGTTTCCTCTCGGTCGCGGGTTCCCTCACCTCTATCGACCCGACGCCTTCTCGAAAGGAATCGGCCGGGCCGCCGCCGGGTCCCGGGGTGCCCGCCGGGGACGCGGCAGCGCGCTCCCCACCACCGCGGCGGCCAGCGCGACCGCGGCCAGCACGATCCAGGCGGTCCGGAACGCCGCCGACCGCTCGTCCGCGCCGTGCGGCGTCCCGAGGACGGCGACGAGCAGCGCCACGCCGACCGTCATCCCGATCTGGCGGACCATGGAGACGACCCCGGCGCCGGTGGCGAACCGCTGCGGCGGCAGAGAGCCCGCCGCGCTGCCGAACAGCGTCGGCATGAGCAGGCCGAACCCGATCCCGGTCAGGACCATGCCGCCCAGCATCCCCGAGGCGTAGCCGGAGCCCGCGCCGGCACTCGCCGCCCACCAGCCCAGGCCCGCCGCGAAGACGACCGCGCCGGCGACGACGATCCGCGCCGGGCCGAGGCGCGGGATCAGCCGCCCGGCCAGCACCGAGCAGAACGGGACCATGGCCGGGCCGGGGGCGATGCCGAACCCGGCGCGCAGCGCCGACCACTGCCAGGCGTCCTGCATCCACAGCACCACCGACAGCAGCATGCCGCCGAACGCCGCCGAGGAGACCAGCATGGCCGCCGTCGCGACGGCGAACCCGCGGTCGCGCAGCAGGCCGGGCTCGAAGACCGGGCTCGGGTGCCGCGCCGACCGGGCGAAGAACACCGCGACCAGCACGGCCGCGGCCGCCAGCGCGCCGGCGACGCGCCCCGACGACCAGCCCCAGGCCCCGCCCTTGACCAGCCCGAGCGCCAGCGCGCCGATCCCCGCGGTGAGCAGCGCCGCCCCGAGGACGTCCGGCAGCGGGCCGCGCTCGCGCGCGGTCTCGGGCAGCAGCCGCCGGCCGAGGACCAGCGCGACCGCCCCGACCGGCAGGTTGACCAGGAACACCCAGCGCCACGACACCTGCACCAGCGGCCCGGCGACGACGGGCGCGACGGCGGCGGCGACCGAGCCGGTCACCGCCCAGGCGCGCGCCGCCCCCGGCCGCCCGGCCGGCGGGTAGGCCGCCAGGACCAGCCCGAGCGAGGTCGGCATGAGCAGCGCCGCCCCCACCGCCTGCACGGCGCGGAAACCGACCAGCATCGGCACGCTCGTGGCCGCCGCGCAGGCCGCCGAGGCCGCGACGAACAGCGCCGTGCCGGCCAGGAAGCCGGTCCTGTGGCCGGTGCGGTCGGCGAGCCGGCCCGCCGGGACGAGCAGCGCGGCGAAGACGATCGCGTAGGCGTTCAGGACCCAGCTCAGCTCACCGAGATCGCTGGGGTGCAGGTCGGCGGCCATGGCGGGCAGCGCGACATTGGCGACGAACAGGTCGAGGCTGGACAGCACCACTCCCAGCGACACGACCGCCAGTACCACCACCGGACGGGCGGCGACTTTCGGCATGAGGGCCTCCATCGGTATTCAGCGCGGCGGATACGACCGCCATGTGCTGAAGACCCCGAAGGCCCGGGAAAGGAACCGGCGTGCGCGCTAGGACGTGGACGGCGTGCGCGACCGCGGGACCGGCAGCCGGAACAGGTCCGTGAGCCTGTCCAAGGCCGCGCGGTCGCCGGACGCCGACGCGGCGCCGCTCTCCAGCGCCTCGGCGAGGGTGGTGTCCCGGGCGGTCACCGCGAGGAACGCCTCCTCGTCCATCGTGACGATCGCGTCGGGGTACTGGGCCGGCCCGTGCAGCGTCTCGATCTCAGCGCCGTCGACCCGGGCGTGCAGGACCTCGCCGCCGATGCGGAACTCGTACACCGCGCGCAGCCCGGCGGCGGCACCGGCGTCGAAGCAGGCCCGCAGGCCGAGCACCGCCCAGCCGGGATGGAACGTCTCGCCCTCGCGCCGCTCGCCCATCGCCCACTTCAGGCCCCACCGGCCGAGGGCCAGCACCGCCGGGCCGAGCTCCTCGCCCGCCTCGGTCAGGGCGTAGGCGGGGGTGCGGGCGGGCGGCGGAAGCGTGACCTTGCGGGCCAGCCCCTCGCGCTCCAGGTGCTTCAGCCGCGCGGCCAGCAGGCCGGTGCCGAGGCCCCGCAGACTCGCCTGCAGATCGCCGAACCGCTTGGGGCCGGTCAGCAGCTCGCGGATCAGCAGCAGCGTCCAGCGCTCGCCGACGATGTCGAGGGTGCGCGCGGTCGCGCAGTACTGGTTGTAGGTTCGCTGCTCCACTTCTTCACTTTAGGCTTCCCGCTTCCTGTTCTTGAACGAAGCGGCGTCCAGCAGGATCCGGGCGAGCGGCTCCGGGCGGGCGAGCATCACGTCGTGCGGGCCGTCCAGCGCGAGCGTCCGGTAGCCGGCAGACCGGCCGAACCGCTCGAACGGGTAGGTCGCCGGCTCGCAGTGGACGGCCGTTCCGGGGATCCGGTCGACGGCCCCGCTCAAGCGGGTGGGCTCGGTGAAGGTGCGCAGCGGCTGGGGGACCAGGCGCGGGGCCAGCCAGGCGGCGTCGCCGGCGTCGTCGATGCCGAACGCCGCCGGGGGAGGCGCCGGGACGTGCGTCCCGTCCCCGGCCGCCGCGCGGACCGCCGTGATGAGGGAGGCAGGGGCCAGGGTGACCATGGCGGCGCCGTCGGGCCCGGCCCACCCGTCGACCAGGACGATGCGGCCGACGGCCCCGGGCCGCGCGTCGGCCGCCTCCCGCACCGCCAGGCCCGCGTAACTGTGCCCGACGAGCACGACCTCCTCGCCGCCGGGCACACCGTCCAGAGCGGCGGCGACCGTCGCGGCATCGTCGTGCAGCCCGCGGTCCCCTGGGGTGCCGAGGTCCGGGGTGAGGGTGCGGGCTCCGGCGGCGCGCAGCAGGGGGACGACGCGGTCCCAGGCCCACGGGCCGTGCCAGGCGCCGTGGACGAGAACGAACGTGGTCATGGCGGTTCTCCTCACCAAGCAGTGGCAGGACGCGGCCGGCGAACAGGGCCTGGAGCGACTCGACGACCTCCAGCGGCGCGTTGTAGTAGCGCTCGACGCCCTCGCGCAGACGCCGGCGCGCCTTGTCCGGATCGTCGTCCAGGCAGAGCGTCGCGTACAGGGCGGGGGTGACCGGGGCCAGTTCGGCCTGCTCGATGACCAGGCGTTCCGCCGCGTACGTCTGCGCCCGCGGGGGATAGGGGAGCCGGCCGTCGGCGAGGCGGACGACGCGCCGCAGCGCCGGCCCGCCTCCTCCCGCCAGCCAGATCGGTGGCCCTCCCGGGCGCGCCGGCGGCGGCGCGAGCCGCACGCCCTCGAAGGCGAAATGCTCGCCCCGGACGGTCTGGTCGCGCGTCGGCAGCAGATAGCCGACCTGCGGTCCCAGCATCGTGCCTCCCGGCCGTCGTCGACGATCCCGACCCTAGCGATTGACTTCCTGTTTTTGAAGTGAAAGATTCAAAATCAGGAAGCAGACGAAAGGAGCGCGCGATGAGCAAGGCCCTGTACACGGCGCGGGGACGCGTGACCGGCGGCCGGAACGGCCACGGCACCACATCCGACGGACGGCTGGACCTGGAGCTGCGACTTCCCAAGGAGCTGGGCGGAGACGGTGCGGGCGCCAACCCCGAGCAGCTCTTCGCGGTGGGGTACGCCGCCTGCTTCGGCACCACGCTCGCCCTGGTCGGGCAGCGCGAGGGCGTCAAGGCCGACGACGCGCGGATCGACGCGTCGGTGTCGCTGATCTCGGCGGACGGCGGCGGTTTCCGGCTCGGCGCCGAGTTGGAGATCTCGCTTCCGTCGCTCACCGGGGAGCAGGCGGCCGGGCTGGTCAGGACGGCCCACCAGGTCTGCCCGTACTCCAACGCCACGCGCGGCAACGTCGACGTGGCGCTCGTGGTCAACGGTTCGCGGTTGTGAAACGGGCCCTGTCCTCCGGCCGGCCGGAGGGCGCGGCGCCGGAGGTTGCCCGGCCGGACACCCTGCTGAAGGATGATCGCCACGATCTCGGCTAAGGCGGCGGCGTGGACATCACGGTCAGATACGAGCCCACCTCGGACGAAGTGGTCCGGGCGTTCTCCCTGGGGCTCCGGCGGCAGCTCGTCACGCTGTACGCGGTCCTGGTGGGCGTCCTGCTCGTGGCCGCGGCGGTCCTGTTCGCCATCGGCGTTCTGCCGATGGCCGTCGCCATGCTCATCTCGTCCGTCCTGGCGCCGCCGGCAGGACACTGGTGGATGCGCCGGCGCGCCCGGCAGCGGCTGGCGTTCCTCTGCGTCCCCACGACGGTGCGGGTGACCGACGACGGCTATGAGTGCCGCACCGACGAATCCACCATGGCGATGCGGTGGTCGATGCTCTCCGGCATCACCGCCACCCCGGAGTTCTGGCTGCTGTCCGTGAACAGGCAGCCCGCGGCGTTCCTTCCCAAGGCCGCCTTCGACGAAGAGCAGCAGGCCGAGATCGACGGCTTCCTCGCCACCCGGAAGGCGGGCCAGGTCTCGCCGGCATAGGGGGAACCGCCTCGCCGCCGATCGCGTCCAAGGCCCATGCCCTTATCGGTGCTCGCGCGGACCTTGCTTGCATCGGCGCTCGTCGTCCTGCTTGTCGTGGCGGCGGCACCCGGGCGGGCCTGCGCGTGCAGTTGCGCGGCCGTGCCCGAGCAGAAGGCCTATGCCATGGCCGACGCGGTGTTCACCGGACGCGTCGTGCAACGTCACGTGTACTCGCCGGTCTGGGGAGAGTCCAGCAGCAGCGATCCCACGGTCCTCGTGTTCGAGGTGAGCGCGGTCAACAAGGGCGAGGTCTCGCGCCTGCAGGACGTCCGCACCGCCGCCCAGGACGCCACGTGCGGGCTCAGCGCCCGGCAGGGGGACGAGTACCTGATCTTCGCCGACCGGAAGGACGGCGTCCTGGAGGCCTACGCCTGCGGCGGCTCCCGCCCCGCCGGCAGGCCCCTCGCGGTCCCCTCCGCCCCGACGCACCGGCCCGCGCCGGGCCATGCCGCGGTGGGCCCGGCCCCGTTCCCCCGCAACGTCGTCGACGGCGGATCGGTCACGACGGACATGGCGACCGCCGGCGGCCTGGCCGCGGTGATCGCCACCGCCCTGCTTCTCGTCCGGCACCGCCGCCGCAAGCGCACCTGACCCCCGCGCGGGGGGCAGGCTACGTCGAGCGTCAGGACTCGATGCCGTAGTAGAGGGCGAGGTATTCGATGATCTCGGTGGCGTGCGGCAGGTGGGCGGTCAGCGCGGCGCGGGTGGCCGTAGCCAGCTCACCGGTGCCCCTGGTGGCGGTGCGGACGTAGGGTTCGAGGTGTTTGACCGGAAGAGGTTTACTGGCAGGCGGGACGGCAGGAGGACACGGTCACGACGCGGGCGTAACATGGATGCATTGTCGCTGGTAGAAGGCAAAAAGAGAGGGCTGCGACCATCGCTTTGCCCTCTTTGGGTGACCTGAGACGTTGATCACCTTCTCTGAAGGCATGGCGGGTGCCGGGAACCCGGAAACACAATCGTCATTGATGTGGCAGTCGGCGTGCGCGAGCATTCGTGTGCGCGTTTCCAAGTTCCCGGGTTATGGGAAGTCGCAACCGGATCGGCGGGCAAGTCGTCGCCACCCGACCGCAGAAAACTTTGCCCATACCTTTGTGTGCCGAGGAATGCCCACCGTGATGGGCGATACGACAGGAGATCCGGCGGCAATAGGGATAAGTGCGAGGCGTCCGACGACAGGGCGGATGCCGATGCCTCCGTTCGGACCGGGAGCCGCCCGCCGTCCGCGTGCTCACTCCGGGCCGGGTGGTCAGCCGCCGGAGTGCGGTGCGGGTGAAGCCTGTGGAGTGGCGGCCCAAGAGGCGAGAAGGCGCAGGCCTTCTTCGGAGGGCGAGCCGGGTTCGGCGGTGTAGATGGTGAGGCTGAGACCGGGTTCGGCGGCCATTTCCAGGCCCTCGTAGGCGAGGGTGAGGGCGCCGACGGCCTGGTGGTGGAAGCGTTTGGTGCCGGTGCCGTGGTGGCGGACGTTGTGGGCGCCCCAGCGGGTGCGGAAGGCGTCGCTGCGGGTGGACAGTTCGCCGACCAGGTCGTGCAGGTCCTTGTCGTGAGGGTTGCGGCCGGCCTGGGTGCGCAGGATGGCGACGGTGATGTCGGCGGCCTGGTCCCACTCGGGGTAGAAGCGGCGGGAGACCGGGTCGAGGAAGTTGAAGCGGGCCAGGTTGGCCTGGTTGCCGGGGGTGGCGTAGACGTCGCTGAAGAAGGCGCGGCCGAGCCGGTTGACGGCGAGGATGTCCAGGCGGCCGTTGTAGACGAACGCCGGTCCGGCGGTGATGGCGTCCAGGGTCCATTGCAGGCTGCGGTGCGGCTTCCACTGGTCCTTGGTGCGCCGGCGGCGAGGGCGGGTGAGGGCGTCGGTGCCGTCGGCGGTCTGGGCCAGGTTCAGCAGGTGGGCGCGTTCGGCGTCGTCGAGCCGCAGGGCGCGGGCGAGGGACTCCAGGACGGACGGCGAGACACCGGCGAGGTTGCCGCGTTCGAGCTTGGCGTAGTACTCCACGCTCATGTCGGCCAGGGCCGCGACCTCGCTGCGGCGCAGCCCCGGCACCCGGCGCCGGGACCCCGGCGGCAGCCCGGCCCGCTCGGGGGTGATCTTCGCGCGCCGCGAGGTCAGGAACTCGCGGACCTCTTCACGGTTGTCCACTCCTACGACGGTACGTGCTGCCCGTGGCCCTAGGGGTGTACTGCCGGTACACCCCTTGGCCGTGCCTGGTTACGCGCTTTGACGAGGGGTTACATAGAAGGCGTGGTGCTCCTCCTGCCGGATGTGAAACCGGTGACCGCAGGAGCTCCTGTCCGCCCCAGGCGGTCGGCCACCTGACGCCCTGGGCCCCCAACCGCACGCGGCGTCGCTACGTGCCCGGGCGAGAACCGTGCCGGCGCGCCCGTCCCACTAAGCAAAGGACCTTTCTCATGCGCGGAGCAGTGATCCACGCCCCCGGCGACATCCGTTTGGAGAACCTGGACGACCCGAAGATCCTCCACCCCACCGACGCGATCATCCGCACCGCGGTGACGTGCGTGTGCGGCTCGGACCTGTGGCCCTACCGCGGCGCGGAGCCGACGGACGCGCCGCATCCGATGGGCCACGAGTACGTCGGCTTCGTGGAGGAGGTCGGATCCGAGGTCACCTCGGTGAAGCCGGGGCAGTTCGTCGTCGGGTCGTTCGCGACCTCGGACAACACCTGTGCCAACTGCCGCAACGGTTTCCAGTCCCACTGCCTGAACCGCGAGTTCATGAGCACCTGCCAGGCCGAGTACGTTCGCATCCCCAACGCCCAGGGCACCCTGGTCACCGCCGACGGCGTGCCGGGGGAGGGGTTCTGGCCCGGTCTGCTGGCCGTCTCCGATGTGATGGGCACCGGCTGGTGGGCCGCCGACGCCGCCGAGGTCGGGTCCGGCTCCACCGCCGTGGTCGTCGGTGACGGCGCGGTCGGCCTGTGCGCGGTGATCGCCGCCAAGCAGCTGGGCGCCGAGCGGATCATCGTCATGTCCCGGCACGAGCCCCGCCAGAAGCTGGCCCGCGCGTTCGGCGCGACCGACATCGTCACCGAGCGCGGCGACGACGGCGTGGCCCGGATCAAGGAGCTGACCGGCGGGATCGGCGCCGACAGCGTGCTGGAGTGCGTCGGCACCGCCGAGGCGATGCGGCAGGCGCTGCACTCGGCACGGCCGGGCGGCAACGTCGGTTTCGTCGGCGTCCCCCATGAGGTCGCGCTCGACGGGCAGGAGCTGTTCTTCTCCCACGTCGGCCTGCGCGGCGGCCCCGCCCCCGTGCGCCGCTACCTGCCCGACCTGATCGACCGGGTCCTGACCGGCGCCATCGACCCGGGCAAGGTCTTCGACCTCGCCCTTCCCCTGGACCAGGTGGCCGAGGGCTACGCCGCGATGGACGAGCGCCGCGCCATCAAGACCCTGCTGCAGCCCTGAGCCCCGGCAACGCCCACGAAGGGAACGGCCATGCAGATCACGCGAAGCTCGATCGACACCGTCGCCGCGGCGGTCCCGTCGAGGTCATCCGGCCCGGCGACCGCGTCCTGTTCGAGGCCGACGAGGAGCACTGGCACGGCGCCGCGCCCAGCCGGCTGATGGTCCACCTGGCCATCAACGAAGGCGACGCCGACCACGACGTCGTGCACTGGCTCACCCCCGTCACCGACGCCGAGTACGCCGCCGTCGACCGCACCGTCGCGGCCTTCGGGCGCCTGGACATGGCCTACAACAACGCCGGCGTCCAGGCCCCTCCGTCCGACGCCGCCGACGAGACGGCCGCGGACTTCGACCGTGTCAACGCGGTCAACCTGCGCGGCATCTGGGCCTGCCAAAAGCACGAACTGCGGCAGATGCGCACTCAGGGCTCCGGCGCGATCGTCAACTGCTCCTCCCTGGGCGGCCTGGTCGGCCTGCCCGAACGCGCCGCCTACCACGCCTCCAAGCACGGCGTGATCGGGCTGACCCGAAGCGCAGCGGTCGAATACGCCCCCGGGGCATCCGCGTCAACGCCGTGTGCCCCGGCGTCATCGAGACCCCGATGGTCGCCGACATGCTCGAAGGCCAGGCCGAGGCCATGGCCGAAATCATGAAGCAGCAGCCCATCGGCCGCCTGGGCGCCGCCGACGAGATCGCCGACGCCGTCCTGTGGCTGTGCAGCCCGGCCGCCGCCTTCGTCATCGGCGTCGCCCTGCCCGTCGACGGCGGCTACACCGCTCAATGACGGCCCGATGTCCTCATGCGGTCAGCGCCGTGCCTCGCTCTCGCAGCGCAATGCCTCACACCGGCGAATCCTGCGATGGTCGCTATCTGTGAATGACTGATTGCTTTCTGTAAGAAAGTCGCGAAGGGTGATCTCGGAAAGTGGAGCAAAGCAGATTTTTCGCGACCGCTGTCATTCGAGCCCCAGGGCGTGAGCAGGACTGATGTTCAACGGTGACACGCACGCCGGGAACGGCCACCTTACGTATTCGGTCATGTTCAATGCGTGTTCGACTTGGGAGGTTGTGAGCTCCGAAACGGAAGGGGCAGATGAATGCGATCCACACGAGGGACCCGGATGGGCCTGGGCGGACTGGTGACCGCGACGGCGGCGGGGCTGGTGCTGCTCGGCCCGGCGGCGGCCTCCGGGGCGGCGGCGCCGCAGAGTCGGTCGCTGCGCGCTCCGAGCGGCTACGAGATCGTCCGCGTGGGGCCGATCCAGGCGCCCAGCCGGTCGATGCAGAAGATCTCCTGCCCCCTGGGCAAGGTCGCCGTCAGCGGCGGGGTCGACATGGCGGCTCCCAACGTCCTGGTCCGCAGCGCTCCGACGGCCGACGGGAAAGGCTGGGAGGTCGTCGTGGCCAATCCCCCCAACTCCGCCTACGGCTCCGCCGGAGGCGCCCCCGTGGACCTGAAGATGCACGCGGTGTGCATGCCCCAGCCCGCGGGCTACGCCATCGCCACCAACACCGTGACGAACGTGACCTCCAGCACCCGCGTCCAGACCGGCTGCCCCGGCAGCGGAACCGTCGTGCTGGGTGTGGGCGGCACCGCCCAGGGCGAGGCTCCCGTGACGGGCCTGTCCGCCCTCTACATCGACCAGGCCAGCGGCGTGGCCAACGCCGCGCTCAACCAGACCAGCGCGGGCAACAACAAGCTCGACGTCTACGCGATCTGCGCCCAGCCGCCCGCCGGGTACGAGCGCTTCACCGGCCCGCTCCTCACCGTCCCCAACCCGACCACCAACAACTCCATCACCTGCCCCAGCGGGAAGACCGGCCTGTCGATCGGCATGAACGTCCCCGGTGCCCGCGGCCTCATCCGCACCATCGCTCCCGGCGCCGACTCCAGCAGCTGGACCTTCGCCGGGTTCAACGGCTACAACACCAGCAACTACCAGGCCGCCGGCAGCCTCGTCTGCGCCAGTTGACCCCATAGTCGGATGACGGCTGTACGCGCATCACGCGATCCGTGCCTGACGAGGCGGCTCCAGGAAGCGGGGAAGTGCGCGTACAGCCGGACATGGGCGCGGGGCCTGGGGAACCGGCGGTCACCAGGGTGACGTCCTCGCCCCGCGAACTCGAAGGCGCGCCGGAGACGGTGCGAGCGGAACCGCTTTTCCAGCCTTGCGGTCAGTGGCCGCTCGGCTGGAAGAAGCCGCGCACGTACGGGTCGTCGAGTGCGGCCAGGGCGGCGAGGCCGCCGGTGGCGACGATCTTTCCGGCGCGCATGAGCGCGACCTGGTCGGCGATCTTCGCCGCGGTGAGCATCGGCACGTCGTGGGTGATCACCAGGACCGCGGCTCCGGCGCCGGCGTACCGGCGGAGGGCGGCCCACACGCCGTAGGCGGTCTCGGTGTCCAGGGAGGCCGTCGGTTCGTCCGCGACCAGGACGCGGGGCCGGGGCAGCAGTGCGGCGGCGAGCGCGGCGCGCTGGATCTGGCCGCCCGAATGCTGGTCCGGGTAGAGATCGACCGACTCGGCCGGATACCGGGCGGCCGCGCAAGCGTCATCGACGCTCCAGCACCGGTACCGCTCTTCCAGTGCGCGCAACTGCGCACCCACGGTCTCCTCCGCGCGGAAGGCCGTGACCCCCTCCTGGGGCAGCAGCCCGACGGTGCCGCCGCGAAGGCGCTGCCACTGGCGCCGCCCGCGCACCGGCTCGCCGTCGATGCGCACCTGCCCCGTGCTGCGGGCGGAGGCGGGGAGCGAGCCGGTGAGCGCCGCGGCGGCCATGGACTTGCCGCATCCGGACTCGCCGAGCAGCGCGGTGACCTTCCCGTCCGGCACGACGAGGTCGATGGAGTCCAGGACCGTCCCGCTCCACCGGCCCGTGTCGATATGGACGGTCAGTCCGCGTAGTTCGGCAGGCACCGGGTGATCCGTTCTGGAGGGATGCCGTCAGCGTAGGGCACACCACTGCTCGGGTTCCGGGCGCAGGCGCGGAGTGCCCGCGCCCGGAACCGGGTCAGCTGATCCGGTCGTAGACCAGGGCCATCTCGCCCTGCTCGCCGGTCTCCTGGTGGGTGAGCGTCCACTGCGAGCCCGGCAGGCCGTCCTCGAACAGCCGCTGCCCGTCCCCGGCGATCCGCGGGGTGACCATGAGGTACAGCCGGTCGACCAGGCCGGCCGCGAGGGCCTGCTTGATGATGCTCGGGCAGGTGTTGATGAGGATGTCGCCCTCGCCGGCGGCCTTCAGTTCGGTGAGGACGTCCGCGACGGGGGCGTTCACCACGCGGGCGCGGTCCCACGGCGCTTCGGCCAGGGTGGTCGAGAAGACCACCTTCTCGGTGTCGACCAGCCACTTGGCGTATCCGCGGTCGCGCGGGTCGGCGTTCTCGTCCGCGGCGACCGAGGGCCAGTAGCCGAGGAACCCCTCGGCGCTGCCCCGGCCGAGCACCGCCGTCGTCGCGCCCTCCCAGATGCGGGTGAGGTGGCCCCGCGCGACCTCGGTGGTCATGTAGGGGACGATCGCCGACAGGTCGCCGGGCCCGCCGGGGCCGTTGTAGCGGCCGTCGAGGGTGATGCTGATGTTCGCGGTCACTGTGCGGTCGGTCATTTCGCGCTCCTTGGGTCGGTGTCCGCGACGAGGGCCGCGGCGAGCTTGTCGAGGCTCTGGCCGAAGCCGATCTCGATGCCTGCGATGAAGTCGGCGGAGTCGACGGTGCTGTCGGCGATCCGCCAGTGGACGTCCAGTTCGGTGCCGGCGCCGGCGGGCCGGAGACCGAGGTCGACGTGGGCGGTGAAGGCGAGGCCGCCGCCGGGGAGCAGCGGGGAGAGCCGGTAGGCGAGGCGTTCGCCGGGACGCGCCTCCTCGACGACACCCTCCGCGCGCCCGGCGACCGGGTCGGACCCGTCGGTGTCCTCGGCGTCGCGGTACTCCTGGACGATCCGCCCGCCCGGCCGCGCCTCGAAGACCAGCTCGGAGACGCGCAGGTCGTCGGGCGTCCACCAGCGGGCGAGCAGGGCGGCCTCGGTCAGATGCCGCCACACCAGCTCGGGCCGCCCCGCCAGCGAGCGCCGGAACCGGAACGAGCGGCCGTCGGCCCACCCCGGCTCCGCCGCCGCGAGCCGCTCGGCCTGGAGGCCGAGCCCGTAGCGGTCGTAGGTCTCGCCGGTCTGGTCCGCGGTGTCGGCGAGCCGGCCGAGCTCGGCCGCCAGGTCCCGCAGCGGAGCGGACCGGAGCGCGTAGACGCGGCGCTGGCCGGAGCGCTGGGAGGTGACGACGCCGGCCCGCTCAAGGGTCTGCAGGTGCTTGGTCGTCTGCGGCTGGCGCGCCCCGGCCAGCTGGGCGAGGACGCCGACCGAACGGGGGCGTTCGGCCAGCAGGCCCACGAGCCGCCAGCGGGCCGGATCGGCCAGTGCGGTGAGGAGTGCGTCCATGAGAAGTAGTATTCCTCAAAACGAATATTCGTGTCAAGGAATGTTCGTGGCGACCGGCTCGCCGGCCTGAGGCGGAGACGAGGCGGCGCGGGCCAGGGCCCGAAAGGGGCCTCGGCCCGCGCCGCCGAGGATGGTCGTTTCCGGTCAGCGGGTGAGCTGGGCCTGGAAGATGGCGCTGTTGAAGTAGGCCCTGGCTTCCTTGATCAGGCCGGCGTCGTCGAGTTCGTAGACGTTGATGCCCGACCAGTTGACCGGCTCGCCGTCCTTGCTGACGGCCGCGCCGCGCCAGGCGACGGCGACCTGGTCGCCGACCGTGTGCGCCTCGTGCGGGGTCAGGCCCAGGAAGGGCTGGAAGCCGGGCACCACCGAGGCGATGAAGGCGCGGATGGCGGCGCGGCCGACGATGGGCGGCCGGCCGACCGGGTCGTGGAAGACGCCGTCGGCGGCGAAGGCGTCGGCCCAGGCGTCGACGTCGCCGGACTGGGAGGCGGTGAAGAACTGCATCACCGAGGCGGGCATCGCGGGGAAGGTCATGACGGCTCCTGTCTTTGTCTTCGTGTGCAATGAGGGCGAGGTCAGGCCGGTCGGTGGCGCTGGTCGTGGCGGCGGATGGCGGGCAGGACCAGCAGTGCGGTCCCGGCCAGCAGCGCCTGGAGCGCGCACACCCCGGACCAGCCGTAGGCGCCGTAGCAGGCGGCCGCCGCCACGGCGCACACCGCCCCGCCGAGGAAGGCGGCGACCATGTAGACGGTGTTGGCGCGGCTGCGGGCCTCGGGCAGATGGGCGAACACGCGGGCCTGGTTGGCGATCTGGCTCCACTGCACCGCGACGTTCACCAGCACGATCGCGACGATCATCGAGGGGAGCGAGGTCCGGCCCAGCGCGTAGGCCCCGGCCGATCCGAGCGTCAGCGCGGCGGCGGCGGTCAGGATCGGCGACGGGCCGTGGCGGTCGATGACGCGGCCCGCCCAGGGAGCGGCCGCAGCCCCGGCCAGTCCCAGCAGCCCGAAGAGGCCGGCCTGGGCGCTGCTGAAGTGGTACGGAGCGTGGGTCAGGGCCAGCACCAGCGTGGTCCAGGTGGCGTTGTAGGCCCCGAACAGCGCGCCGTGCAGCAGGCAGGACTGGCGCAGCGCCGGGTGGTGGCGCAGCAGCCCCGGCAGGGAGGCCAGCAACCGCCCGTAGCCGATCCGGTCGGCGCGGGCGGCCTCGCGCGGCAGCAGCCACACCGTGGCCAGGCCCGCCAGGGCGGTCAGCGCGGCGGCCAGCAGGTAGACCGCGCGCCAGCCCAGCGCCTGCCCGACGACCCCGCCGACGACCCGGGAGCCGATGATGCCGGTCATCAACCCGATCTGGACGTTGGCCACCACCGCCGCGCGCCGCGTCGGCGGGGCGAGTTCGGCGGCCAGCGGCACCAGCACCTGCGGGATCACCGTCACCGCGCCGATCAGGGCGGCGGCCGCGGCCAGCGCTGACAGGCCGGGGGCGGCGGACGCCAGCAGCAGCGCCGCGACGGTCGCGGCCAGCAGGGCGGCCAGCAGCGGCCGGCGGCGCCGCACGTCCCCGAGCGGCACCAGCAGCGAGATCCCGGCGGCGTAGCCGAATTGGGCGCAGGTCACCACGATCCCGGCGGCCGCCGCCGACACCCCCAGGTCGCGGGCGAACAGTTCCAGCAGCGGCTGGGCCAGGTAGACGTTGGCGACGGTGGCGCCGCAGCACACCGCCATCACCACGAACAACAGCGGACGCGTCGCGGGGGTGCGTGCCTGGAGTCGCGGGGCTTCCGCCGGGGAGGCCCGCAACGAGCCGGTGATGGACACCGAGCCCTCCTTCATTCGAACGAACTAGTTGGTTCGGAATGTAGGCGATGCGGTGGAGGAGGTCAAACGAACCAGTTCGTTACCCTGGTGGCATGGCATACGACTCCACGGCGACCAAGGAACGCATCCTGGCGGCGGCGACCGCCGAGTTCGCCGCGCACGGCGTGGCCGGGGCGCGCGTGGACCGCGTCGCCGCCCAGGCCAAGGCCAACAAGCGCGCCATCTACGACTACTTCGGCGACAAGAACGCCCTGTTCGCCGCCGTGCTGGAGCATCTGATGGCCGAGCTGGCCGAGGCCGTTCCCCCCGGCGAGGAGGACCTGCCCGCCTACGCCGAGCGGCTGTTCGACTACCACCGCGCCCACCCCGAGGCGCTCCGGCTGCTGCTGTGGGAGGCCCTGGAGCTCGGCGACCGGCCCGTACCGGCCGAACAGGCCCGCACCCAGCACTACCAGGACAAGATCCGCGCCGCCGGAGGCGAGGACGACGCCGCCAGGAACCGGCTGTTCCTGGTCCTGGGGATGGTCGGCTGGAGCCTGGCCATGCCGCAGCTGCGACGCATGATCCTCGGTCCCGGGCACGACCTGGACGAGCTGCGCCACGTCATCGCCGGTGCCACCCGCGCCCTGTCCCGGGAGCCCGAGGTGTGACCGGCCCATGACCTGCGATCAGCCCCTGATCCGCACCCGGGCGGGCGGCCGGTGCCTTCTGGCCCTGTTCCTCGCGGGCCTCCTCCTCCCGCAGCACATCGACGCGCTCTTCGGGCAGGCCGGCCGCAGCACCGACCCCCGCAACCTCGCCGGAAGCTCGGGAGCGACGTACTTCCTGGGCTCCACGCTGGCGGCCGGCCTCCTGTGGTTCGCCTCCGGCCGCGCCGACCGCCTCCTCGCGCTCAGCGTGCCGGTCTTCGGCCTGGCCCTGTGGATCGCCCAGGACAACGGGCACGGACTGGTGGCGGTGTACGGCTTCGCCCTCGGCGCCGCGGTCGCGCCTCTCGCGCGCCGGTTCCCGCGCCTCAGCCCTGTGCCCGCCGGCGCCGCGCCGCAGTCGTAGCGACCGCTCTGGTTCGTCGAGCTTCTGGGGGTTTGCCCTACCATGATCACAGGGCGGGCACCGTGGGCAGCGGAGGCCGGGGGCGGGAAGTTGGAGACATGAGCGAAGCATCTGTGGCCGCACCGCCCACCACCCGCCCGTCGCAGACCTCCGGCCGGTTCGGCCGCGAGCTGGCGTACCTGCTGTCCGGAGCGCCCGTCGGCGCCGTCGCCTTCGCGGTCGCGATCGCCGGGATCGCCGCGGGCGCCTCGACCCTGGTCATCGGCCTGGGGATCCCCCTGCTCGTGGGGACGCTGGCCGCGGCGCGGGCGTTCGCACGGCTGGAACGAGGCCAGGTGGAGCGGGCGACCGGACGGCCCCTGCCCCCGCACCACTACCGGCACACCGAGGAGACCGGGATCGCCGGGCTGCTGCGCGCGGTGCGCGAACCCCAGTCATGGCGCGACCTGATCCACATGGTCGTGGCGTTCCCCGTCCGGGTGACGACCTTCTGCCTCGCGATCACCTGGACGCTGGGCGGTGTCGCGGAACTGCTGTACGCGCTGTGGTCGTGGCCGATCCCGCGCGACCCCGGCAAGACCGGTGTGCTCGACCTGGCGTTCGGCATCTCCTCGCGCGCCGCGGACATCGCGTTCAACATGGGGATCGGCGTCGTGCTGCTCGCCACCGCCGTCCCGGTCGTCCGCGGGCTCGCCGCCCTCCAGACCTCGCTGGCGCGGGCGCTGCTGACCAACCAGACCGCCGCGCTGCAGGCCCGGACCGCGCAGCTGGCGGCCGGCCGGCGCAGCGCGGTCGCCGCCGAGGCGCACACCCTGCGCCGGCTGGAGCGTGACCTGCACGACGGGCCGCAGCAGCGGCTCGTCCGGCTCAACATGGACCTGGAGACCGTCGCGCGGCGCCTGGACGACGACCCCGAGCGCGCCAGGCCGCTGGTCGAGGACATGATCGAGCAGAGCCGGGAAGCGCTGTCGGAGGTGCGCGCCCTGTCGCGCGGCATCGCCCCGCCGATCCTCGCCGACCGCGGGCTCGCGGCGGCGCTGTCCGCGGCGGCGGGCCGCTGCCCGGTCCCGGTGTCGCTGGAGGTCGACCTGCCCGGCCGGCGCTACGCGGCCATCGTCGAGAACACCGTCTACTACGTGGTGACCGAGGCCCTGGCCAACATCGCCAAGCACGCCCAGGCGACGCGGTGCGCCGTCGTCGTCACCTCGAGCCAGGCGGCGCTGCACGTCCGGGTCGACGACGACGGCCGCGGCGGCGCCCATCCGGGCAAGGGCCACGGCCTGGTCGGCCTCGCCGACCGGCTGGCCGCCGTCGAAGGGACGCTCGACATCACCAGTCCGTCCGGAGGGCCGACCGTGCTGACCGCTGTCGTCCCGCTCGCGGGCCACTGATGCGCGTCGTCCTGGCGGAGGACTCGCTGCTGCTGCGCGAGGGCCTGGTCCGCCTCCTGCAGGAGGCGGGCGCCGAGGTGGTGGCCGCGGTCGGCGACGGGCCCGCGCTGGTCGAGGCCGCGGCCGCGCACCGGCCCGACGTCGCGGTGGTCGACGTGCGGATGCCGCCCACCTTCACCGACGAAGGGCTGCGGGCGGCCCTGCGGATCCGCCAGGACCTGCCCGGCACCGCGATCCTGGTGCTGTCGCAGTACGTCGAGGAGAGCTACGCCGAGGACCTGCTCGCCGACGGCGGCGGGGTCGGCTACCTGCTCAAGGACCGGGTCGCCAAGCTGACCGAGCTGTCGGACGCCCTGGCCCGCGTCGTCGCCGGTGAAACGGTCCTCGACTCCGAAGTGGTCGCGGCCCTGTTCGCCCACCGGCGCCGCCGCGACCCTCTGGGCGGGCTCACCGCGCGCGAACGCCAGGTGCTGGCGCTGATGGCCGAGGGCCGCCGCAACAGCGCCATCGGACGCACCCTCGACCTGAGCGCCGGCACCGTGGAGAAGCACATCTCGGCGATCTTCGACAAGCTCGGCCTCCCGCCCTCGGCCGACGACCACCGCAGGGTCATGGCGGTCCTGGCCTGGCTCCGCGACGGCCCGGCATGACCCGGCGGGCGAGGACGCCGGCCCCGGCCGTGCTCGGGAACATGGAGGTCCACCCGTACTCCGCCCTCTGAGCACGCCGAGTTCAGCAGGAGCGATCTGAGTAACTGGAACGCGCCGGGGCGGACAGGGGCGCCCGCACGCGGGGCGGGTCAGCGCCCGGAGTGGTGCTCCAGCAGCCGGCCGAGCAGCCTGGTCAGCTGGTCGCGGTCGGCGGCGGGCAGCGGGGCGAGCAGTTCCTCCTGCACTCCCGCCAGCACCTCGTCCAGCCGCCCGAACGCCTCCAGTCCGGCCGGGGTGATCGTGATGACGTTCCGGCGGCGGTCCTCAGGGTCGGGGGAGCGCTCGACGAAGCCCTGCCCGGCCAGGTCGTTCAGCGCCGCCACCACGTCGCTGCGGTCGATGCCGGTCCGGCGGCCGAGCGCGGCCTGACTGGCCGGGCCGAACTCCTCCAGGGCGGCCAGCAGCCGGTAGTGGTGGCCGCGCGCGCCGGCGGCGGCGAGCCCCTCGGACAGCATCCGGTGCGCGTGCACCGACAGCTGGCCGAGCAGCCAGCTCGGCATCGCCCGAAGCCGCGCGGGCGTCTCGTTCTCGGCCGTCGTCATGCGCCTCAGTCTAGCCACTTGTTGGCCACCCCAACGAGTTGCTATCGTTGGGCATACCAACATTGGTGCTGCCAATTAATTGGAGTCGTCATGACGCCCACCCTCAGCCCGCAGGTCCTCGGCCGCGCCGAGAACGCCCACCGCGCCCTGCTGGAGAGCCTGCTGGCCGGCAGCGGCCTCGGCTACCCGCAGTGGGTCGCCCTCAAGATCGCCGCCGGGGCCGGCCCGGCGGACCGCGGCGACCTCGCCGCCCGGATCGCCGGCGCGCTGAAGACCGGCGCGCCGGCGGCCCGCGCGGCCCTGGACGACCTCGCCGCCGCGGGCCTGCTGGACGACGGCGGCCTCACCGCCGCCGGCCGCGACCTGCACGACCGCCTCACCGCCGCCGTCACCGAGGCGACCGCCCGCGCCTACTCCGCCGTCACCGCCGCGGACCTGGCGACCGCCGGCCGCGTGCTGGACGCCGTCACCGCCCGCATCGACGCCGAACTCGCCTGATGGAGACCCCCATGATCAAGCCGTTCCGCCTCGATGTCCCCCAGGCCGATCTGGACGACCTCGCCGACCGCCTCGCCCGCACCCGCTGGCCCGACGAGCTCCCGGACGCCGGCTGGGACTACGGCATCCCGCTCGCCCGCGTCCGCGAGCTCGCCGAGCGCTGGCGCACCGGCTACGACTGGCGCGCGCACGAGGCCGAGCTCAACCGCCACCCGCAGTTCACCACCGAGATCGACGGCCAGAACGTCCACTTCCTGCACGTCCGCTCGGCCGACCCCGGCGCGCTGCCGTTGCTGCTCGTCCACGGCTGGCCCGGCTCGGTCGTGGAGTTCCTCGACGTCATCGAGCCGCTGTCGCGCGACTTCCACCTGGTCGTCCCCTCGATCCCCGGCTTCGGCCTGTCCGGCCCGACCCGCGAACGCGGCTGGAGCCAGCACCGCGTCGCCGCCGCCTTCGCCGAGCTGATGGCCCGCCTCGGCTACGACCGCTACGGCGCGCAGGGCGGCGACTGGGGGTCGGGGATCTGCCGGGCCGTGGCGGCCGCCGCTCCCGAAAACGTCGTCGGGGTGCACCTGAACTACCTGCCCACGCCTCCGACCGGCCGGGAGGAGGGCCTGTCGGAGGAGGACCGGGCCAGGCTCGATCACATCAGGCGCTTCGCCGCCCAGCGCCCCGGCTACCAGGTTCTGCAGGCCACCCGCCCGCAGACCCTGTCCTACGCGCTGACCGACTCGCCCGTCGGGCAGCTGGCCTGGATCGCCGAGAAGTTCACCGAGTGGACCGACCCCCGGTCGGCGATCAGCGACGACCGGCTGCTGACCAACGTCATGCTCTACTGGCTCACCGCCACCGCCGGCTCCTCGGCCCGCCTCACCCGCGAGAGCACGTTCGGCAGCCCGCCCTGCCCGGCCCCGGTCGGCATGGCCGTCTTCGCGCACGACATCGTCCTGTCGGTCCGGCCCCTCGCCGAGCAGCTCTACGACATCGCGCACTGGAGCGAGTTCGACCGGGGCGGCCACTTCGCCGCGATGGAAGTGCCCGATCTGTTCGCGGACGACGTCCGGGCGTTCTTCGCGAAACTGGGGGCGCTCACCGCGTCCGGTGGAACTCGGTGATCTGGACGGTGGCCGCGCCGCTGGTGACGAAGGGGTCGGACGCCACCGCCGCCTCGACGTCGGCGCGGTCGCCCTCGGCGATGATGAGGCCGCCCGTGCGGGGTTCGAGCCGCCCCGCCATCTGGACCATGCCCTGCGCGAACAGCCCCTTCGGGTTGGCGTAGTGCTCGTCCTTGAGCTCGTCGATGGTGTCCAGCGGGGCCTGGTAGGTCAGCATGATGAGGAACATGCCTCCAGCGAAGCCCATCCCTTCGCCCGGACGCCAAGACCTCTCCGCCGCCGTGCCATAGGCTCCGCCCTATAGGTGCAGGCGAAGGCGGGGGAATGGACGAGCTGGCGGGGATCGAGATCCGGCACCTGCGCTACTTCGCCGCGGTGGCGCAGGAGGGGACGGTCACCGGGGCGGCCCGGCGGCTGCGGATCGCCCAGCCCAGCCTGAGCCAGCAGATCGGCGCGCTGGAACGGCGCGTCGGCACCCCGCTGTTCCACCGCAGGCCCCAGGGGATGGAGCTCACCGAGAGCGGCCGGGTGCTGCTGGAGGGCGTCGATCGGGCGCTCGGCGGCCTGCGGTCCTCGATCGCGGCCGCCCGGGGGACCGTCCGCGAGGTCCGGCTCGGCGTCTGCTCCGGCGTCCCGGACGCGGTGCTCGCCCGCGCCGAAGCCCTGATCGCCGGCGCCGGGCCGCTGCGGCCGGCCATCGAGCAGATCAGCTCCCGCGACCAGGAACGGCTGCTGCGCAGCGGCGAACTGGACTTCGGGCTGCTGCGCCCGCCCGCCGCCCGGGCCGTGCTGACGCTCCACCTCGTCAGCGACGAACCGCTCGGCATCGTCCTCGCCCCGGACCACCCTCTGGCCGGCCGCACCGCCCTCACCTGGGACGACCTGGCCGGCCGGCGCCTGCTCTGGTTCCCCTCGGCGCGTGCGCCCGACTACGCCGCCGCGGTCCTCGCCGCACTTGAGGCCAACGGCTGGACGCCCGAACTCGTCACCGGCGGCCACTCCAGCCACACCCTGTTCCGGCACGCGCTGCGCCGCGACACCGGCCTGGTCGCGCTCCGGCCGCGGCACGCCGTGGGCGAGGACTCCGGCCTGGCGTGGCGGCCCGTCGGCCCGAACCCGCCGCGCGAGCGCCTCGCCCTCGCCGCCCTCCGGAACGGCCCGTACGCCCGCATGATCGACTACTGACGCACCTCGAACGTCAGGTGCGGGGACAGCGCGCGCAGGAAGTCGGCCGCGTCGAAGATCTCCCCGGCGGAGGCGACCCCGGTGGTCCTGGTCCGCCCGCTGAGGATGCGTCCGACCGCCTCCACTGCGAGCGGCGCGGTGATGGCGTAGATGTCCCGGCCGCTCGCCGTGGCGCGCCGTTCCTCCTCGCCGGAGCGCACGACGACCTCGACGAGGAAGGTCTGGTCGGACCGTCCGCGCTCGTCGGCCGCCGTCGGCGCGGGCGTGTCCGGGGCCGACAGATCACCGACCGCGTGGGCCGACATGTAGGAGTGCACGGCGGGGACGGCCAGGTGGCTGGGGATCGTGACGACGTCGGCCATGCTGAACTCCCCGATGACGGACTGGACGCCCACCGGCTCGGGGAACGTCCACTTCAGCGTCGGAAGGGCGTCGTCGTGGTACTCCAGCCGCCCGCCGGCGAACCGGACGCGCCGGCCGTCCCGCCGTTCCCGGGAGACCGCGCCCGCGGCGCGCGTGCCGGCGGTCGGGTGCCAGCTGCTCAGCGCGTAGGCGATGTGCACCTCGTCGGCCGTCGTCCAGCCGCCCGTCGCCGCGGTGGCCAGCAGGTCGCCGAGGCCGCCGAAGAAGGCCATCGCGGGGACGATCACGGCGCCCTCGGCGCGGGCGCGCTCGGTGAAGTGCGCGAACGTGTCGGCGTTGGCCTCGATCTCGGCCGCGACGTCCACGTAGGGGATGCCGGCGCGCAGCGCCGCCTCGATCACCGGGGCGGCCGTGTCGGCGAAGGGCCCGGCGGCGTTGATCACCGCCGCCGCGCCGGCCAGCGCGCGGTCGAGCGAGGCCGGGTCGTCCGCCGTCGCGGGCCGGACGTCCAGCCCGGGGAAGGACGCCGCCAGCGCCTGCAGCCTGCCCGCGTCACGGCCGGACGCGATCGGGACGAACCCCCGTTCCAGCAGCTCCGCCACCACGAAGCGCCCGGTGTGCCCGTACGCGCCGAATACCGCGACATTCTGTGCCGATTCCATCGTTTCCCCCGCCATGCTCGCTTGATCCGATGAGGAGATCCTCGCGGGAACGGCCGGCCCGCACGAGTGTCTGGAACGCCATGCACCGTACAATTCCGGACATGAGCACAGTCGCGGTGGCCATCACCGACGGAATGCTGCACTTCGAGCTGTCCGTGGCGTTCGAGGTGTTCGGCCCCGCCCCGGCCGCCGTGTCCGGCCCCTGGTACGACCTCGTCGGCTGCGGGCCGGGCGCCGTGCGGGCCGGCCGGTTCCTCCTGGAGCCCGACCACGGCCTGGACCGGCTGGCGGACGCCGGCACCGTGATCGTCCCCGCGTGGGCCGACGTCGACGTGGCCCCGCCCGCCGACCTGATCGACGCGGTGCGCGCGGCGCACGAGGCGGGCGCGCGGGTCGCCTCGCTCTGCACAGGGGCGTTCGTGCTGGCCGCCGCCGGGCTGCTGGACGGCCGGCGCGCGACCACGCACTGGGCGCACACCGACGACCTGGCCGCGCGCCATCCCCGGGTGGAGGTCGACCCCGGCGTCCTCTACGTGGACGAGGGCAGCGTGCTCACCTCCGCCGGCAAGGCCGCCTCGCTGGACCTGTGCCTGCACCTGGTCCGCCTCGACCACGGCGCGACGGTCGCCAACGCGGTCGCGCGCCGCCTGGTCGTGCCGCCGCACCGGGCCGGCGGCCAGGCCCAGTTCGTCGCCTCGCCGATGCCCGACCGGACCGGCCACCCGCTCGGCGACCTGTTCCCGTGGGTGCTCGAACGGCTGGACCACCCGCTGACGGTGGAGGACCTGGCCCGTCAGGCCGCTATGAGCTCGCGCAACCTCGGCCGCCACTTCAGGTCGGTGGCCGGCACCACCCCGCTGCAGTGGCTGCTGATCCAGCGGATCCGCCGCGCCCAGGAACTGCTGGAGCGGACCGACGACAGTGTCGAGGTCATCGCGGCCGCCACCGGCATGGGCACCGCCACGACCCTGCGCCGCCACTTCAACCGCACCGTCGGCGTGCCCCCCGACACCTACCGCCGCACCTTCCGCAGCTCGCACGCCGATGCGGCCGGCGTCAGATGATCTCGAGGTTGGCCATCATCCCCATGTCCTCGTGCTCGGCGTTGTGGCAGTGGAAGAGGTAGCGGCCGCGGTAGCCGTCGAAGCGGGTGATGATCTCCGCTGACTCGCCCGGCCGCAGGGAGACCGTGTCCTTCAGTCCCGCGTCGTGGGGCAGGGGCGCCCGGCCGCCGCGCGAGAGCACCCGGAAACCGACCAGGTGCAGGTGGACGGGATGGTGGACGTCGGCGACCAGCCGCCACACCTCGACGTCGCCGAGCCGGGCGGTGACGTCGGTGCGGGCCGGATCGAACGGCAGCCCGCCGATCAGCCATCCGTGGCCGCCGTGCATCCGCCCGGCCCGGAAGGAGAAGTCGCGCACGCGCACGGCGTCCGACCGGCGCCACTCCGGCAGGTCCCGCGACAGGACGCGCGGCACGCGGCTGTGGTCGGCGGCCTTGCGCACGACCCGGAAGGCCATCACGTCGCGGGTCCGCCCGGAGCCCAGCCGGTTGACGATCCGGACGCGGCCGCCCACCGGGACCTTCGCGAAGTCGACGACCACGTCGTAGCGCTCGGCCGGCGCGATCGGCAGGGACCGGTGGGCGACCGGCGCCGCCAGCAGCCCCTGGTCGGCGCCGACCTGGACCAGGTCCAGCCGGCGCCCGTCGTCCAGGACCGCCTCGAGCTCGTAGTGCCGGGCGTTGGAGGCGTTCAGGACGCGCAGCCGGTACCGGGCCGCGTCGGCCTCGTGCAGGGGCCACGGCGCGCCGTTGACCAGGATCACGTCACCGAGGACCCCGGCCAGGTAAGGGTCGCGGACGCCCGGCCGGGCCCGCAGGGCGGGGTCGAGCGCGGGGTAGGCGAGGGAGCCGTCGGCGGCGAACGCGCGGTCGGCGATCACGAGGGGCAACTCGCGCCGCCCCGAGGGCAGGCCGAGCGCCTCCTCGGCGTCGTCGCGCACGATGTGCAGCCCGGCGAGGCCCCGCCAGATCGCCGGAGCGGTGAAGTCCATCCGGTGGTCGTGGTACCAGAGCAGCGTCGGCCGCTGGTCCAGCGGGAACGTGTAGTCCCGCGTCAGCCTGGACCGCACCGCCCGCGGATCCCGCATCCCCTGCATGCCGTGGCCGCCGTGGCCCATGCCGTGGCCGGCCTCCTGCCACCCCTCGGGCAGGACGAGATCGGTGGGGTACCCGTCGGACGCCGCCGGGGTCCGTCCGCCGTGCAGGTGCACCACGGTCGGCACGGGCAGCCGGTTGTGGTGCGTCACGGTGACCGGCCGGCCGCGGCGCGACTCGATCGTCGGCCCGGGAAAGGTGCCGTTGTAGGTCCACAGCGGCGTCTGGACGCCGGGCAGGATCTGCGCGCTCGCCTGCCGCTGGGTGATCTCGTAACGGTCGGTCCCGCCCGCGGTGCCGGCCGGCGCCAGCACGGCGGGGATCGGCAGCGGCGCCTGGAACGGGGGCGGCAGCGGCAGGGCGCTGCGCAGTTCGGCGCCCGTCGCCGCCGGGCGGCGCGACAGCGCGGCCGCGGTCGTCAGTCCGGTGGCCGTCATCAGCCCGAGCGCCCCGCCGATGCCGAGCACCTGGCGCCTGGCCATTCCGCGGGGCTCGTCCCTCTCCTGCTCACGCATCGGCTTCGGCCTCCGGCTGCCGCTGCCCGGCCCGCCACAGGGGCAGGCGCCACACGCCGACGAACATCACGGCGAGGCCGGCGATCGTCAGCACGCCCAGGGGGAGGTGCAGCCACAGCGCCCCGTCCAGCCCGGCGAAGTACTGCACCGTCTCGGCCGCGACCAGGGCCAGCGCGGCGGCCGCCGGCCAGGCCCGCCGCAGCCGGACCCAGACCACGATCGCCGCGATCAGCTGCAGGTAGCCGGCGTAGGTGACCAGGTCCGCGCCGGCCGCGTGCCAGCGCAGGCCGTCGTAGTCGCCGCTCAGGTACACCCCGGCGAACACCGGCTGGCCGAAGATCACGGCCATGTGCGCGCTGACGACCGCCCGCAGCGCCCACCCGGCGGGTCTCGTCCGTGGCGCGGCGCCCGCCCGGCCCGTCGGGGCCGGGCGGAACCTTCTGGCTGCGGTGACCATGAGGCCCCCTCCTTCTCCGGTGCTCGATCAACCGCGAAGCTATGCCTCCAAAGTGATCACGTCAAAGATCAATATTGCTATCCTGTTATGTCCCGAACGGTATGACCGAAGGGCGGGAAGAAGGCCATGGAGCTGAACACGCTCAGGCAGTTCCTGGTGGTGGCGCGGCTGGAGCACCTCAGCCGCGCGGCCGCCGAACTCCGCGTCGCCCAGCCGTCGCTGAGCCGCACCATCGCCCGGCTGGAGAACGAGCTCGGCACGCCGCTGTTCGACCGGGCCGGGCGGCTCCGGCTCAACGCCGCCGGGCGGCTCTTCGGCGAGCACGTCGAACGCGCCCTCGGCGAGCTGGACGCGGGACGGCGGGCCGTCGCCGAGGCCACCGGCGCGGGCTTCGGCAGCGTGCGGCTGGCGTCGGAGACCTTCCTGGCCCTCACCGGCCCGCTCGCGGCGTACAAGCGCGCCCATCCCTCCGCCGACGTCGTGCTCCAGCAGATGTCCGCCGAGGAGATGGCCCGGAGCCTGCGGGCCCAGGACATCGACCTCTGCGTCGCCTCGCAGCCGATCCCGGCCGAGGGGCTGGAGGCGGCCCTGCTGCTCGACGAGCCGGTGGGGGTCGTCACGTCCCTGGACCACCCGCTGGCGGGCCGCACCTCGGTGCGCGTCGACGACCTCGCCGGCCGGCCCTTCGTCACCGCCCGCAAAGGACACTGGCAGCGCAGCCTCCTGGACCGGCTCTTCGCCGAGAGGGGCCTCACCCCGAAGATCGTCTGCGAGGCCGACGAGGCCACCGCCATCCAGGAGCTGATCCGCGCCGGGCTCGGTATCGGCCTCAATCCCGGCGTCGCCCGGCACACCGCTCTGCCCTATCCCGTCGCCTGGATCCCCGTCGACCACCCCGGCTGCCGCCGCACGCTCACCCTGCACTGGGGTACCGGCAACCATCTCCCGGACGCCGCCCGCCTGATGCGCACCACGCTCACCGGCTGGAACTGGCAGACCGGCGAACCCGAGGACCGGCCCGCCTGACCTGCTGCGAACTCAGCCCTGGGACGGGGCGAGGCCGGCGAGGGCGAGGTCGATGACGGCGCTGACATGGCCGGCGTCCACGGCGCGCGGGGTGAGCAGCATCCGGTAGTAGGCGGCGCCGTAGAGCAGTTCGGTGACAAGGACCGGGTCGGCGTCGGCGCGGATCTGCCCCGCGCGCTGCGCGGCCTTGATGCGCTCGACGGCGGCCCCCGCCAGGTGGCCGATGAAGCGGTCCCACAGGGCCTGGTGGAGTTCGGGGTCGTGCTGGGCCTCGCCGATCAGCGCGCGGTAGTGGGGGAGGACGTCCGGGTCGCCGAGGAGGCGGGCGGCCGCCGTCATCTGCGCCTTGATGTCGGCGGCGAAGTCGCCGGTGTCGGGGAAGGACGCGTCCACCCTCCAGGTGGACAGGAGGCCGTCCAGCAGCACGGCGGCCTTGGACGGCCACCACCGGTAGATCGTGTTCTTGCCGACCCCGGCCCGGGCGGCGATGCCCTCGATGCTGAGCTTGCGGTACCCGACCTCCTGGCACAGCTCCATGGCGGCCCGGATGACGGCGTTGGCGGACTCTTCGCTGCGGCGCTCGGGACGTCTGGGGGACATGGGACCAGCCTAGCATTCAGGCGATACGGAACGTTCCGTGTTGACATGGGCCGACGGCGGCGGCCATGCTGAAGCGGCACGGAACGATCCGTGCCGCCAGCAAGGGACAAGGCTCGTGAAGGTTGAGATCATCCACGACATCGCCTGCGCCTGGTCGGCGCTCGGCTATGCCCGCCTGCACCGCGCCGCCGCGGAGCACCGGGCCGGCGGAGGCGAGCTGACGGTGGTCTTCAGGCCTTACCGGAGCGCGGTCACATCAGCGGGATCGCCGCCGGGCCGGGTGCATTCCCGGCTCGCCTCCAGCATGCGGGCCGAGCGGATCGCACGGGAGGCCGCAGCGGACGGCCTGGTGATGAACCTCGACCGGATCGTGCCCGCCGACACCACCGGCGCCCACCGGCTCATCGCCCTGGCGGCCGCGCACGGCACGGCCGAGGAAATGGCCGCACGCCTGTACCGCGCCTACTTCACCGACGGCCTGGACGTCGCCGACGCGGGTGTGCTGCGGGACCTGGCCTCCGCGTTCGGCATGCCCTGGAACGGCGAACCGCTTCCCGCGGATCTCGTGCAGCCCGCCCCCGCGTCCGGCCCGCCGGTACCGGTCTTCCGGTTCCCGGACGGGATCGTCCTCGTCGGGGCGGTGACGCTCGCGACGCTGCAGGCCGAACTGGGCCGGGCCGTGTACGCCACCGCCTGACCCGGCTCCACGGCGGGGGAGAGGCCTCATTCGCACTCGCGGAGATACGCCTCCAGTTCGGCGGCCCCGGCCAGCATCGCGCGTCCGCGGGCGGACAGCCGGCCGTGCCAGCCGCGCAGGGTGGCCTCCAGCGGCTCCAGTCCCCCGGCCGCCCGCACCTGCGCGATCAGCGGGGCGATCTGCTCCAGCAGGTAGCCGCCCCGCCTGAGCTGGTGGACCAGCCGGACGTCCCGCACGTCGGCCTCGTCGTAGACGCGGTACCCGGTCCGTGGGTCGCGGCGCGGGCGCACCAGCCCGGCGTTCTCCCATTTGCGCAGCGTCGCCGGCCGGAGGCCGAGTCTGTTCGCCAGCGGCCCGATGAACGTGCCGCCGGATCCGGGTTCGGCCGCCGTGCCGGGCTCCAGGTCGCGGAGGGCGTTCTCCACCGCTTGGAGGGTGCGCCGGTCGTCGAGGAGCTGGGCGTGGCTCTCGTCGATGAGGCGGAACGCCTCATCGACCGCGCCCTGGTTCACCGCCCGCATGATCGACGTCGCCGTCTGGTGGCCGTGGCCGGGCACCAGGGCGAGGAACGTGCGCAGGGCCTGCGCGTGCAGCGGGGTGTAGGTCCGGTAGCCGTGCGGCGTGCGATCGGCGGCCGGAAGGATGCCAGCCTCCTCGTAGTTCCTGACGGCCTGTGTGGAAAGGCCGTGCCCGCGCGCCAGGTCGACCGGCCTGAGCTGCCTGCCGTTTTTAAGCTTTTGCTCCATGCCCCCTCCTACATCGCAGAAAAGTTTCAACCGTAAGTTCAACGATATCGTTAAAGGCATGGCCACTGACATCAAGGACACCGTCCATCCCGTCGATGCCACCGCCGTTCTCGGCCTGCTCCCGGCCCGGCCCCGGCTGCTCGCCCTGGGCGAGCCCACCCACCACGAGGACGCCCTGCTCGACCTGCGCAACGAGCTCTTCCGGCAGCTCGTCGAGCAGGGGGGCTACCGGACGATCGCGCTCGAAAGCGACTGCCTGGCGGGCCTGATCGTGGACGACCACGTCACCTCGGGCACGGGCACCCTGGACGAGGTCATGGCGCACGGGTTCAGCCACGACTGGGGCACCTGCGCGGGCAACCGCGAGCTCGTGCGCTGGATGCGCGCCTACAACGACGGCCGGCCCGCCTCCGAGCAGGTCCGCTTCGCCGGTTTCGACGGCCCGCTGGAGATCAGCCACGCCGCGAGTCCCCGGCAGGCCCTCACCGCGCTCCACGACTACCTCGCCGCCCGGGCGGACGCGGACCTGCTTCCCTGCACCGCCGAAACGCTCGACCGGCTGCTCGGCTCCGACGAGCAGTGGACCGAGCCCGCCGCGATGATGGACCCGACCCGGTCGGTGGGGCGGTCAGCCGAGGCCCGCCGGCTGCGGCTGCTCGCCGACGACCTGGCGGCGCTGCTCGACACGCAGATGCCGCACCTGATCGCGTCCTCCTCGCGGGACGAGTGGGACCGGGCGCGCCTGTACGCGCGCACCGCCACCGGCCTGCTGCGCTACCACCACTGGATGGCCGACACCTCACCGGGCCGCATGGCCTGGCTGGTGGGGGTGCGGGACCAGATGATGGCGCACAACCTCCTCGCGCTCGCCGAGCGCGGCCCGGTCTTCGTCTACGCCCACAACTCCCACCTCCAGCGGGAGAAGAGCTCGATGCGGATGGGCGAGAAGCCGGTGGAGTGGTGGAGCGCCGGCGCGCTGGCGAACGCCCGGCTCGGCGACGACTACGCCTTCGTGGCCACGGCCCTCGGCACGATCCGGCACCAGGGCGTGGACGCCCCGCCGCCCGGCACCCTCGAAGGGCTCCTGTACGGGCTCCCGGAGGACCGCTGCCTCGTCGACCCCCGCCGGCTGACCACCGCCCTCGGCGGCACGCGGCCCGCGCACCGCGAATCCCCCTGGTTCGGTTACGCCTCGCTCGACCCGTCCCACCTGGAAAGCATCGACGGGATCGTGTTCGTCAAGGACGTCCCGCAGAGCTGAGGCACCCCGCACCCCGGCCAACTTTTGACCACCGGCCTTCCCTCGCCAAGGCCGGCACGGGTATGGCG
Organism: Actinomadura macrotermitis; assembly: GCF_009604375.1. GTDB lineage: Bacteria > Actinomycetota > Actinomycetes > Streptosporangiales > Streptosporangiaceae > Spirillospora > Spirillospora macrotermitis. The sequence goes on along the minus strand of NZ_WEGH01000005.1, from coordinate 492,529 downwards.
GCAAGCGGGCCGTTTCCGCGAACAAGGAGCCACGCCATGCCCAAGACGACCTCGGACCTCATCGTGGAACGGCTGCTGGAATGGGGGATCGACACCTGTTTCGGCATCTGCGGGGACGCCGTCAACGGCTTCTTCGAGGCGCTGCGCACGCACCCGGAGATGCGGTTCGTGCACGTCCGGCACGAGGAGTACGCCGCGCTGGCGGCGGTCGGCTACGCCAAGTTCACCGGCCGCGCCGCCGCCTGCGTGGCCACCTCGGGCCCGGGCGCGCTGCACCTGATGAACGGGCTGTACGACGGCAGGATCGACGGCGCCCCGGTGATCGCGATCACCGGCATGACCTACCACGACCTGGTCGGCACCCACTTCCTGCAGGACATCGACAACGCCAAGGTGCTGGAGCCGGCCTGCACCTTCAGCGAGCGCGTGATGGGCCCGGCGCACGCCGTCGCGGTCACCGACCGGGCGGTGCGCGCCGCGCTCTACCGCCGCGCGCCCGCGCACCTGACGATCCCGATCGACACCCAGTCCTGGACCGGGGACCAGGACACGGTGTCGGAGAAGAACGTCCCCGGCCACACCTCGACCGCCGGCCAGCGCCACGTCCAGGTGCCGGCCGAGGACGACATCAGGCGCGCGGCCGTGCTGCTCGACGACTGCGACAAGATCGCGATCCTCGCCGGGGCCGGCGCCCGGTTCGGCGCCGGGGATCTGCTGGAGGAGGTCGCCCGGACGCTGGGGGCGCCGATCGCCAAGGCGGGCCTGGGCAAGGACGCTGTCCCCGACGACAGCCCCTTCTGCACCGGCGGGATCGGCTTCATCGGCACCAGGGCCTCGCAGTGGGCGATGGAGAACTGCGACGGCTTCCTCATCGTCGGCAGCAGCACGCCGTTCTACGACTTCTGGCCGAAGCCGGGCCAGGCGCGGGCGGTGCAGATCGACGTGGCGGGGGACCGGATCGGCATGCGCTACCCGGTCGAGGTCGGGTTGTGCGGGGACGCGGGAGCCACCCTGGCCCGGCTCCTGCCCATGCTGCGGGCGCGGAAGGACCTTTCGTTCGCCGAGGAGGCGCGCGCCCTCTACGACCGGTGGTGGGAGCTGCAGCGCCGGCGCGCCGCCGACCCCGCGGTGCCGATGAAGCCGCAGGCGGTGACCTGCGCGCTCAGCGACACCATCCCCGACGGGGCGATCCTCACCGGTGACGCCGGGACGGTCAGCTCCTGGGGGTCGCGGGTGATGCTGCGGCGCGGGATGCAGTTCTCCTTCTCCGGCACGCTGTGCTCGATGGGATCGGCCCTGCCGTACGCGGTCGGCGCCCAGATCGCCCACCCCGGCCGGCCGGTCGTCGCCTTCGTCGGCGACGGCGGCCTGTCGATGTGCCTGGGGGAGCTGGCCACGCTCGTGCAGCACGGGCTGCCGGTCAAGGTCGTCGTCCTGCGCAACGACACGCTCGGCCTGGAGGTGTGGGAGCAGAACGCCTACCTGGGCAACCCGCAGTACGGGTGCGGCCTGTCGCCCATCGACTTCGTCAAGGTCGCCGAGGGCTGCGGGCTGACTGCGTTCCGCGTCGAGGAGTGCGGCCAGGTGGCGGACGCGCTGACCCGGGCGTTCGCCCACGACGGGCCGGTACTGGTCGAATGCGTCGTGGATCCCCACGAGCCGCCCTTCGGCGAGACCGTCAAACCGGCCCAGGTCGAGAAGATCGTCAAGGCGTACGGACGGGGGGAGCCGGCCGCGGCGCCCATGGCCGCCAACCTGCTGGCCCCGGGCCGCCCGCCGCTCTCCCCGGGTGTCGAGCAGCACCGCGGCGACCTGGGCGGATACGCGCGCGGCTGACCGGCGCGTCAGCCGGGGGAGGAGCGGTGGCGGGCGAGGATGCGGGTGAGGTCGGTGACGGGCGACGCGGCGAGCTTGTGGTTGGTGTCGTCGTAGCGGCGGGTGGTGCGCGGGTCGGCGTGGCCGGCCAGGTCCTGGACCTTGGCGAGGGGGACGTCGTTGCCGAGCAGGGTGGTGATCACGGTGCGGCGGCCGCTGTGCGGGGACAGGCGGGCGGCGGCGGGCAGCCCGGCCAGGCCCGCCAGCTTGCGCATGATGTTGGTGACGTCGCGCTGGGTGAGGCGCTTCCCGCCCGGCTTGGACGCGTCGTAGGGGTGGGGCGTGGTGACCAGGAGCGGGCCGCCGGAGCCGCCGCGGACGGCGATGTAGGTGTCCAGGACGCGGCAGAGCTCGCCGTCCAGGCGGACGTAGTCGCGGCCGTCCGGCCCCTTGCCCTTCGTGCTGTGCCACAGGATCCGGTAGCCGGCCTCGGTGCTCAGGTCGGACAGGTCGGCGCCGGTGATGGCCGAGACCCGCAGGGCCGTGTAGAACAGCAGCGCGATCACCGCGGCGTCCCGCCACGCGGCCTCGGTGCCGAGCTCGGCGGCGCGGGACTCGGCGGTGTCGAGCAGCAGCGCGGTCTCGGGGGCGCTGAGCGTCGGGGCCTTGCGGGCGTTCGCGGAGATCTCCGACGCGGAGGGCCGGCTGGCGAGCCGGGTGGGGTTGCGGTCGGTGACGTCGTTGGACTGCAGGTAGGTGTACCAGGACGACACCGCCGCCAGCCGCCGCGCCCGGGTGGACACCCCGGCCGGCCGGGTCCCGCCGTGCGGCGCGGCCACCGTCATGGACGCCGACCAGTCGTCGATGTCGGCGCGGCGCGCGTCCAGCGGGTCCAGCATGGTGCGGTTGCAGTAGTCCAGCCAGCCCGCCAGGTCCCGGTAGTAGCCGCGGCGGGTGGCGTCGCTCTTCAGGTTGCGCAGCCAGGCCGCGGTCAGGCCGCGGATCCCGTAACGGTCGCCCGGCGCATCCGGCGGAAGGGCCGGCAGCAGCGCGACGGCCTCGGCGAACGGATCGAGCCCGCCAGGGGCATGGAGCACCCCGTCGTTGACGGGTCCTTCCAGCGCCGTCACGGCAATGGCCTCCTCGGGGACTGGGCGGTGCCGTCCTGTTCTATCGTCGCGCCGGTCAAAGCGCGAGCAGCAGCGCCAGCGCGAAGGTGAGCAGAAGAGAGTCCAGGCGGTCGAGGAGGCCGCCGGCGCCGGCCAGCCACGAAGCCGAGTCCTTGACCCCCAGGGACCGCTTGACCAGAGATTCCAGGAGATCGCCCAAGGGGGCGCCGAGCAGGACGGCCACGGCGTAGGCGGGGGTGCAGGCGTCCAGCGCGGCGAGGGTCGCCAGCCCGGCCGCGGCGCCGCAGAGAGCGCCGGCCCAGGTCTTGTTCGGCGAGATCGGCGACAGCTTCGGGCCGCGCAGCCGGCGTCCGGCCAGGGAGGCGGTGATGTCGGTGACCGACACGGCCGCGAACAGGGCCAGCGCGGCGTCGTCGAGCAGGACCGCGCCGGCGAGGGGCGCGAACCACAGGACGCCGCCCGCGGTGAAGGCCAGCCGGCGCGCCCCGCCTTCGGCGTCCCCGGTCAGGACGGGGACGAGGAGGGCCGCCAGAACAGCGGCGGCCAGGACCCTGGGCAGCTGCCCGGGGACGAGCCAGGCCGCGGCGGGCAGGGCGAGGACCGCGGCGTGCAGGACACCGCGGTCCGCCCAGCGAAGCCGCGCCAGAGCCGCGTACTCGGCGGCGCAGACCGTCCCGCCGAGCGCGGCGAGCAGCGCCAGACCGGGCCCGCCCAAGGCGAACGCCCCCAGCGCGACCGGGACGGCGACCGCCCAGGCACACCAGCGGACGATGTACTCGCGGCGGCGGGACAAGGCGACACCGACACCGCCGACGACCAGCGCCCCGCCGACCGCGGGCGCCGCCTGGAGCGCGGTCATCATGCGAGGGCGCCGCGCAGAGCAGCGACGACGCGGGCGTTCTCCTCGGCGCCGCGGACCGAGATCCGCAGCGTGCGTCCCTCGAAGGACGGGGACATGCCGGTGAGGTCGCGCACGAAGACACCGCTGCCACGGCAGGCACGGACCACCCGGGTGGCGGTGGGCGCCCCTTCGGGAAGGGTGAGCAGGACGGAGTTGGCGTAGCCGGACAGCACCCGCGGGGCGCCGGGCAGTTCCCGGAGGGCCGCAGCGAGGTCGCGGCGGAGGCGGGCGGTCTCGGCCCAGCGGGCGGCGTAGTACTCCGTCTCGCGCAGCGCCTGGACGGCGGCGACCTGGGCGGGCAGGCTCACCGCCCACGGCGGCGTCCAGCGGCGGATCTCCCGGACGAGCGCGGGCGGCCCGGCCAGATAGCCGGCCCGCAGCCCGGACAGGGCGTACATCTTCGACAGGGTCTTGGCCACGACGACATTCGGGGACAGGGCGGCGTAACCCTCCAGCGAGGGCTGCCCGGTGTACTCCAGGTACGCCTCGTCGATCCAGAACCTGGTCTCGCGCGGGGCGCCGTCCAGCACGGCCCGCAGGACGGCGGTGTCCAGGACCTGCCCCGTCGGGTTGTTCGGGTTGACGATCACGGCCAGGTCGTAGCGGCCCTCGGCCAGGGCGCGGGACAGGCGCCCGGGATCGATCCGCCAGTCCTCGTCCCGGCGCAGCCGGAACCGTTCGGCCCGGCATCCGGCGACCTGCTCCACCACATGCGCGTACTCGCCGTACATGGGATCGACGAGCAGGACCCGGCTGTCCGGCCGCAGCCACCCGCGCATCGCCCGGAAGATCAGGTCGGAGGAGCCGGCGCCGAGCGCGACGGACTCCGCGGGCAGGCCGCGCCGCTCGCACACCTCGGCGAGCAGCCCCGCCGCGTCGGCCGGCGGCGAAGTCCGCGCCAGCCACGCCGGGTCCTCCATGAGGGACTTCTCCACCCCCGGCGCGGGCGCGTACCAGGCGTCGAGGACGTCGGCGGGCACCGCCGCGTGCCTGCCGTCGAGCGCGTCCACCCGTTCCCCGATCGCGCCGATCGAGGCCCCGCCGTGGTAGCAGGCCTCCTCATCCGGCAGGAACGGGGTGTCCAGCTCCCAGACCACCCGCTTCGCCACGGTCCGCAGGATCCGCCCGTACCGTTCCAGCGAGACCCGCGCCATCTCCGCGGTGTCGCCGGTCATCAGCTCGAACTCCACCGCGCCCGACCGGATGACCCGTCCCGTCCCCGCCAGGCCGATCCCCCGGTACATCTCCATCAGCTCGGCCCGCCCCATGGCGGCCACCCGCCGCCCGCCGTGCGCGACCACCCAGCGCAGCGCCGCGTGCAGCAGCACCCCGGCCACCAGCGAGCCGCGGAACCGCTCGGCCACGGTCAGCAGCCGCACCTCGAACAGCTCCTCGCCCCCGGCGAGCTGGTCGAGTCCTCCCTGTCCGAGGTGCTTCTCCAGCGCGTACCGCCCCGCCCACGGCGGCGTCACGCTGACGAACCCGGCGTGCTCCCCGTCCACCTCGGCCACGAGGTAGACGTTCCGCTCGTCCATCGCGTCGCTGAGCATCCCCTGGCCGTTGACCTGGTGCTGTCCCAGCTCTCGCGCGAACACCTCGTGCCGCGTCCGGAAGATCCACTCCCGGTCCTCCGGTCCGGCCACCCGAATCCGCATGTTCTCCCCTGACCTTCCACGCCCACGGTCACCGCCGGTACCCGCGACGCCCGGTGCCTTCTGCCACCGTCACTCTCGGCCATCCCGCCCCGCCGGGACCTCCGCCGCCCTACTCATCTCCACCTGAGTACGCGCCCCTAGAAAGCCAGGACCTGCTCGTCCGCGCAGCGCGGTCACCGCCGCCGTTCCGCCGGCGCGGGTTCAGCCGCCGGACGTGCCCGTGGCCTGTTCCTGGCGTGCCTGGGCGGCGGCGATGCGGGCGGTCGCCTTGGTGTGGACCTCGTCGATGTCGATGCCGAGCTTGTCGGCCATCGCCTCGAGCCAGACCTCCGACAGCACGTTGGTCTCGAAGTCGATCTGCGAGCGGATCTCCGAGCGGAGGGCCTCGCGGTTCTGGCTGAGCATCACGAACGTGGACAGGAAGATCGCCTCCAGCGAGACGATCAGGGTCAGCAGGCCGAAGGGAAAGGGGTCGAAGGCCGGCGTCACCGCGGTGTTGTAGGCGATCCAGCCCGTGAACCACACCACGTGCAGGTAGATGAAGGGGATCGAGCCGCTGAACGCCGTGATCCGGTCGGCGACCCGGTCCTGGATCCGGCGGCGCCGGCCGGCGAAGGCGTCCAGTTCGTGGCGCAAGGTGATACGGGAGTTGTCGGTCATGCCGGGAATCATCCAGCAGGTGATCCCGGTGGCGGCGCGGGCGCGTCAGGTCCAGGTCGCCGAATCCGGGTCGATGCCGCGATCGCGGGCGTTGGCGTCGATGACGTCGCGGAGCCACCCGGCCAGGCCCGGCTCGATCGCGTCGTAGTAGGCCGCGAAGCCGGGATCGGCGGCGTACTTCCTGCCCAGGCAGACATGCATCGCGTGGGTGCAGTCGAAGTACACGCCGATGGAGGCCCTGTGCCGTTCCGCCAAAGCGTTGGCCTCGCCGCTGCCCGGCCTGACGCCGGCGCGCTTGGCCGCCGCCAGGTCGCCCTCGAGCGCGGCGACGCCGGCGGCGACCCGCTGCCAGTCCTCGCGGGTCATGCCCGCGGCGCGCTCGGCGTACTGCGTCCATTGGGCCGTGCCGCCCCACCGGTCGCGTGCGCCCGCGGCCCATGACGGCTCCCAGCGCTGCCCGAAGATCGCGACCTGTTCCTCCGCCGAGAGCAGGATGCCGGCGCTCGCGGCCTCCATCAGGCGATCGACCGCGTCGACCATCGCCTGCAAACGGGCGATGCGGTCGAGGAGCTGAGCACGCTGCTGTCTCAACGGCACGGCCATATCGGCCGCCGGGGCGTCGAGAAGCCCGCGGATGTCGTCGAGGGGCAGCCCGAGCTCGCGGTAGACGAGCACCCGGTGGATGCGGGCGACGTCGGCCGCCGAATAGAGCCGGTAACCGCCCGCGGTCCGCCCGGACGGGCGGACGAGCCCGAGCGCGTCCCAATGATGCAGGGTGCGGACGGTCACTCCCGCGTGCGCCGCCGCGGCCCCGACGGTCAGCTCGCCGTGGCCCGCGACATCGTCCATCACGCCGCCGAGTCTGCCATGCACGGCCTACCCCTTGGGAAGGGTGATGCCGGCCGCCTGGAGGTCGCGCGCCTCGGCGCTGCCGGGTTCCAGCGGCCGGGCCGCGGTCATGATCACGCGGGCGTTCTCCGGCGTGACGACCTCGAGATCCACGGTGTTCCACGGAGTCCGCCGCGGCCCCGTCGTGCATCCGGGCACCAGCGCGGTGCACGCCTGCGCGATCTCGTCGATCTGGCTCAGCACGCAGGAGAAGCTGATGCTCACCGCCGGCGGCGCCGCCGGGGTGTCGGCCGGGACGAGCAGCGCGTCCTGGAACGCCCACCGCCGAAGGTGGGTGAGCCGGCCGGGGATCGTGAACAGGTCGACGAACCCGAGCCCGCGCGTCCAGAAGTCCACGGACGCGGCCAGATCCGGCGTCGGCACGCTGACGAACATCGGCATGCCGTAGATGCCCCGGTAGATCTCAGGCGGCGTCGCGTCCGGCCCGGGCGCAGGCACAGGACTGATCTCGAATGCGTCGTAGTAGTCGCTCATGCGGCCATCGTGAAGCCTGACGCAACGTCAGGGTCAAATCCGCGCGCCGCCCTCATCTGCCCGGCCTTTGCCACGGATTCCAGCCCGGGTGGGACGATCGCCTTGACCGAGGATCATCGCTTTTCGCGATGACGGCTCGTCCCCAACGTGGCCGGTACGGCGGCGACCGTCGTGGTGGCGGCCGCCGCGCGCTCCGCGCGATGGGTACGGGACAACGACGACCTCAAGGAGTGCGCGATGAGCACCTTCGTGTTGATCCACGGCGGCGGAGACGTCGGCTGGTCCTGGCATCTGGTGGAGGCCGAGCTGCGGGCCCGCGGGCACGACGTGGTGGCCCCCGACCTTCCGGGCGACGACGAGTCGAAGACCCTGACCGACTACGCCGACGCCGTGGTCGAGGCCGTCGGCGAGAAGCGGGACCTGGTCGTCGTGGGCCACTCGTTCGGCGCGTTCACCGCGCCGCTGGTCGCCGACCGGCTGGACGTCGATGTGCTGGTCCTGCTGGCCGGGATGGTCCCGTCGCCGGGGGAGCCGCCGCAGGAGTGGTGGGCCGGCACCGGCTACGAGAGCGCGGTGGCCGAGCAGGCCGGGCGCGATGGCGGCTTGACCGGCAACGCCGATCCGTTCGTGGGCTTCTACCACGACGTACCCCGGGAACTGGCCGAGCAGGCGATGAGCAAGGAGCGCGCGCATCCTTCACGTGCCGCGATGGCCGCTCCATGGCCGTTGGACGCCTGGCCGGACGTGCCGACCAGGTTCGTGCTCTGCACCGAGGACCGCTGCTTCCCGCCCGACTTCTTCCGCCGCCTGGTGCCCGACCGGCTGGGCATCGTCCCCGACGAGATCGCGGGCGGCCACTGCGTCGCGCTCAGCCGTCCCAGAGAGGTGGCGGACGTGCTGGAGGGCTACGCGTCCGCCGCGAGGCCCGAGCGGTGAACCGTCCGCGGACGGGTGGGCGGTCTCGCTGGTGAAGACGAACCGAAGTGGGAGTCGGCGTGCGGACAAGGTTGCGGAACCTTCATTCGGGCGGGCGCAGGTTCACATGGAGGGCCGAGATCCGCTGCGTGCGGGGTGCGGGTGATTGCCACCGGTGCATCCGGCTGCGGGTGTGGGGCGCGGGGAAGAACAGCCGGGCTCTGCAGGCCGACCTCCTCTCGAAGAGCTGGCCCGCTCCATGGGGCGCATGCGCTGCCGACGGCGCCTATCCGGGCCCGGACGACGTTCGCGCGGTGATCGAGCACGGACTCGCGCACGGCTGGGAGCCCGATGCCGTCGGCGGGACGTTCGTGCTGACCGAGCGCGAGCACGCGGCCGCGTGGGAGCTCGCGGGCTTCCTGCTGACCGACCGTCTCCGGGACGGTGCTGCGCCGGATCCGACCAGCCGGGTGATCGCCGCGTTCGGAGGTGATGGGCACGGCGAGGGCGCCGAAGATCGATCAGGAGTGTAGGCGAAGCGGCCCTGCCGGACATCTCTGAGCGACACCAACTCGAGAGAAGGGAACCGGAGTGCCGGATCCAGACGGGGGATTCACCCGGTTGTGGGACGAACATTATGACGACGTGCTCAGGTACGCGGCGCGTCGGATCGACCACGAGACGGCCCGGGACATCGCCGCGGAAACGTTCCTGATCGCCTGGCGGCGGCGCGGCGACATCCCGCCCGACCACCCGTTCCCGTGGCTGCTGAACGTCGCCCGCAACGTCCTCGCCAACGAGACGCGGAGCCACCACCGGCGCACCCGGCTGTGGGACCGGCTGCGCGGCGACGGCGCGCACCCCCCCGCCGCCGATGTCGCGTCCGGCCTGGCCGAGGGCGGCCGCATCGCCGCCGGGCTGAGCCGCCTGTCCGCCCGCGACCGCGAGGTCCTCCAGCTCGTCGGCTGGGACGACCTCGACGCGCGGGCCGCGGCGACCGTCATGGGCTGCTCGGTCAAGACGTTCTCCGTGCGCCTGCACCGCGCCCGGCGCCGCCTGACCGCCGCCCTCGCCGAGATCGACGCCGCCGACCGCCCCGCCCCCGCCGCCCCGCTGCAAAGGAGCCACCAGGTATGAACGACCTCCACGAAGTCCGCCGCATCATGGCCCCGGCCGACCCCTGCCCGCCCGGCACCTTCGACGGCGCCGCCCACGACCCGGCCGGCCGCGCCGCCTACGCGCGGATCACGGCGGCCACGGACCGCCGCACCGCCCCGTCCCGCCGGATGACGTTCCGCCTCGTCGCCGCGGGCGGCGTCGCCGGGGCGCTCGTCGCCGGCGCCGTCGTCGCCACGGGCGGCGGCGGGCCGAGCCACCCGGCGCCCGCACAGGCGTCGGAGACGCAGCAGGTGCTGAACGTCGCCGCGACGTTCGCGCTGAAGAAGCCGTTCACCGCGCCGCGTCCCGGCCAGTGGGTCTACACCGAGACCCGTTTCCGGCGCAGCGGCGTCCCCGGCCGCGGCCAGGTCATCAAGCCGGGGTCGCCGCTGAAGACGCAGGTCGACCGGACGTGGGTCCGGGCTGACGGCAAGGTCATGGCGCTGTACGACCAGGGCAAGCTCGTCACCTCCGCCACGGGCGGGGCGGCGGCGATGCCGCCGACCGACTACGCCACCATCTCCAAGCTGCCCACCGACCCCGACGGGATGCTGGCCTGGTTCAGCAAGCAGAAGACGCCGAACCAGGGGAACGAGGGCGCGTTCCAGATGCTCGGATCGCTCCTGCTGAACAACGGCGCGCTGCCGCCGGCGCAGACCGCCGCCGCCTACCGCGCGATGGCGAAGATCCCCGGTGTCACCGTGGACCGGACCGCCAAGGACGCGACGGGGCACAAGGCGATCTCGGTCTCGTTCCTCATCGAGGGCTGGGCGAAGGACGAGATCCTCCTGGACCCGTCCACCTACGCCTACCGGGGCCACCGCACCACCGTCGCCCAGGACCACACCCTGCCGGACGGGGGGCGCTTCCTGAAGGGCGCCGTCGAGAGCTACTCCGTCCTTGTGGCCGCGGGCGTCGTGGACCGTCCCGGCCTGCGTCCCTGACGTTCCGCCGGCGAGGCGAGGGCCGTGTGGCCCTCGCCTCGCTTCGGGATCTGGAGCCGAGGCCGTCAGGTGGCTAGCCCAGATGCCGGGTGAAGAACCGGGCCGCGGCCTCTCCCGCGAACTGCGGGACGCCGGTGTGCCCGCCCATGTTGGCGTGCAGCGTCTTCTCCTTGGAGCCGAAGGCGTCGAACAGGTCCAGGGCGGCCTGCCTGTCGTTCCCTTCGTCGTCCCACTGCAGCAGGACGTGCAGCGGGATGGTGACCCGCCGGGCCTCCTCGAACATGACGCGGGGCACGAAACTCCCGGCGAACAGCACGGCGGCCGAGACGCGCGGCTCGACCACCGCCAGCCGGACGCCGATGGAGATCACTCCGCCCGAGTAGCCGACCGGGCCGCCGATCTCGGGCAGCGCAAGGAGGGCGTCCAGGGCGGCCTGCCATTCCGGGACCGCCGTGTCGACCAGCGGGAGGACGAGCCGGTCGACGATCTCGTCGCCGACCGGCTCGCCGGCCTCCAGCGCCCCGCGCAGGTCGGCGCGGGCCTGGTCCAGGGCGGCCGAGCGGGGCCGGTCACCGCTTCCGGGGAGCTCGATGGTGGCCGCGGCGAAGCCGTCCGCCACGGACTGCCGGGCCCGGCCCACCAGCCGGGGGTACATCCTGCGCATTCCGCCGGGGTGGCCGATCAGGACCAGCGGCGCCGGCACGGATACGGATGCGGGCGTCCACAGGATGCCGGGGATATCGCCGAGGGTGAATTCGCGTTCGAGGACGCCGTCGTCGAGGCGCTGCTCGGAGATGAACTGCATGGTCGTGCCTTTCGGGAGTGCTCTGAACGGCGCTCCCGGACGACCTATCGCCCGACCGTGGCCCCAGAGGGGAGCACCCATGTCGATACTGCGTTCACGGGTACCACCTCCTCGTTCTCTCGCACGGCCACCGGCAAGGTACCAGCGGCCCCCGTGACCAGCCAACAGGTTTTCCCGCAGGACCCCGCCGCTGTCCAAGCCCCGCGACCAGCGTGTCGCACGCCGATCGTCAGCAACGGCCAAGGCGCTGGAGTTGCCCTTCGTGTACGTCGCTCACCCACTCCCAGCCGGGCTTGGCCGATGGTCCGATCCGTGGGTCGGCGGGGACGTGGCCGTTCCGCAGCGCGAGCACGTACGCCCGGTCCTGCTCGATCCGTGCCTGGACCTGGCCGGATCCGCCGGCGGAACCGTGGCCCGGGACGACGACATCGACGTCGCTCGCCACGTCCTCGAGCAGCCGCAGCGCGGTGAGGTAGTCCTCGATCGGGTCCGCGTCGGCCAGGTCGAGCATCGGAACCAGGACATCGGAAAGCATGTCGCCGGCAACGAGGACTCCGCGTTCCTCGATCAACAGCGCCGCGTGGCCCGGGGCATGCGCTTGATGCTCGATGATCCGGGCTTGAGGACCGTCCCAGGGAATCTGCTCCGTCGCGGCGGGCAGGCCGGTGATGAGCCCGAGCAGGTCCAGCGGTACCTGCCCGGCGATTTCCGTCTCGAGCAGGTGGTCGGCGATGCGGGCCTTCGCTCCCGGCTCGGACAGTTGATCCCGGATCGTGGAAGCGCAGCGCGCCGTGCCGTAACGGGGCACTTCGCCGAGCCGGTCGTGCCAGAGCAGGTGATCCCAATCCGGATGCGTGGAGAACCCTGCCACCACAGGCTGTCCCAGCTCCTGAAGGTCGTCCGCAAGGCAGTCGATCTCGGAGCCGGTCACCCCGGGGTCGATGAGCAGCACACCGGACCGGCCCTGCACCACAACGGCATTGCTCTGCACGAACTCGCTCTCGTGGACCAGCACACCCTCCGCGACCCGCCTCAGCACGAGCTTGTCTCCTTGTGTCCTGGATGGCGTAGCGATGATGCATCGTGACGCCTTGCCCGATCGGTACGTCGTAGTCGAACCCACCGCCCGCCCCGCCGATATGGCTGTCAAGCGTGACGTTCAGCGAAGAGGGAACGCCGCGCGTCAGAAGTCCTCCTCGGTCATGGGTTCGACGAGTACGACCACCGGACGCCGCAGAACTCATCGCGGCTCGCGAGATCCCTTAGATCTCCCGCCCCGGCTGGGAGCTCTACGATCTGCCGGGCGGCCCGGTGTTCGGTCACGACGGCAACACCATCGGGCAGTCGGCCGTTCTGCGCGTCGATCCCGGCCGCGACGTGGCCGTGGCGGTCCTCACCAACGGCGGTGACCGCAAGCCGTTGATGAAGGAGATCCTCGGCAGGGTCGTCGAGCCGCCCGCAGAACCCGGCCACGGACCCGTCGCGTTCCTGGGAGATGACGGCCAGGGCCGCGCCCGCTACCTGCACACGGGCCGGTCCGATGTCCGTGCGGCCGGACGAACGACGCCGTCTCTGACGCGGGCCTGATCAGCGACCGCTTCCTGCTCATGGCCGTCCGTCTTGCGACTGCGGCACGGGGAGAGGAAGGGCCAGTCCCGTCTTGATGGTGTCGAAGACGAGCAGGGTCTCGTAACGCTTGATGTTGTCGTCGGCCTTGAACAGGCGATCGCCGAGCCGGCTGCAGTCGCGCATGCTCCGCGCGGCCAGGACGACCAGGTAGTCCCACGGTCCCGCGACCTGGTAGCACTGCTGGACCTGCGGCTCCGAGCGCATCCGGTCGGCGAAGGCGCGGTGGTACTCGAACGTTTCCTGGTCCAGGGTCACCAGGACCGCGGCCAGGACGGACGGGCCGAAGCGGTGCGGGTCCAGGACGGCGACCTGCCCGGTGATGAGGCCGTCCTTGCGGTAGCGGGCGAGCCGCCGCTGGACGGCGCTCGGCGAGAGTCCGACCTGTTCGCCGAGGTCGTGCAGGGTGCGTCCGGCGTCGCGCTGGAGCTGGTCCAGCAGCAGGGCGTCGATCTCGTCCAGGCGCGGTGGCGGCGGTTCGGGCATGCAAGATTATTGCGTCGCGGCGCGAAAATTCTCAATCGCTTCGATCGGGGGTTCCCCTAGCGTCGGCCGGGTCCGCAAGCCTCGAAGGAAAGGCGGCGCTCATGGACCTGGACGTGGCACGCATCGAGCAGGCCGTGCAGGTGATCGATCCGGTGTTCCGCAACACCCCGCAGTACCTCGACGAGCAGCTGTGCCGGGCGCTGGGCGGCCGTGCGGTGACGGTGAAACTGGAGACGGCCAACCCGGTGCGCAGCTTCAAGGGCCGGGGTGCCGACCTGATGCTGAGCACGCTGGCCCCCGGCACGCCGGTGGTGTGCGCCAGCTCGGGCAACTTCGGCCAGGCCGTCGCTTATGCGGGTCGGGCCCGCGGGATGCCGGTCGAGGTGTTCGTGCCCGAGACGGTCAATCCCGCCAAACGGGCCAGGATGGAGACCTTCGGTGCCCGGGTCGTGGCGGCCGGGCCGGACGGATCGGCCGCGCGGAAGGCCGCGGCCGCCCACGCCGAACGCCATCCCGACCGCGTCTACCTGCAAGACGGCCTCCAGCCGGCGATCGCCGAGGGGGCCGGGACGATCGGGGTCGAGCTGACCCACGGCGCCCCGGCCTTCGACGCCGTCGTGCTCCCGGTCGGCGACGGCGCGCTGATCAACGGCGTGGCGTGCTGGATGAAGGAGCACGCCCCCGGCACCCGGATCGTGGGGGTCAACCCCGAAGGCGCCCCCTCCATGCTGGAGAGCCTGCGCGCCGGCCGCGCGGTCGGCGTCGAGCGCGTCCGCACCTTCGCCGACGGGATCGCGGTGCGCACCCCGCTGGAGGCCTCGGTGCGGCGGGTCCGCGCCCTGGTGGACGAGATCGTCCTGGTGAGCGAGGAGGCCATCGCGGCCGCCATGGAGCTGGCGGCGCGTACGCTCGGGATCCTCCTGGAACCGGCGGGGGCGGCGGGCCTGGCGGCGATCGCCGAGGGCGCGGTCGACGGCGACCGGCCGGCGACGGTGCTGACCGGCGCCAATCCGCGCCCCGAACAGGTCCGGGAGTTGGCGGCCCGGCTCCGGAACGCGCCGGACGCCGAATAAGGGGAGAGAACAGTGAAGAGGATCGGCATCATCGGAGCAGGCGAGATCGGCCGGGCCATCGTGACGGGCCTGTGCGACGGGGACGACGAGGCGCCGGAGGTGTTCCTCTCCCCGCGGGGCGCGGGCACGGCCGCCGAGCTGTCCGGGCGTTTCGAGACCGTGCGGGTGTGCGCCGGCAATCAGGAGGTGGTGGACCGTTCCGAGGTGGTCATCATCGCCGTACGCGGCCGGGACCGGCACGAAGCGCTCGCCGGCCTGAGGGTGGACGGCGGCCGGACGGTGGTCAGCGTGATGGCCGGCGTCGGCATCGACGACCTGCGCCGGACGCTGGCCACCGAGGCCCCGCTGGTACGGGCCATCCCTCTGCCCGCCGCGCGCGAGCGCCGCTCCGTCACGGTAACGTACCCGTCGCACCCGGTGGCGGACTCCCTCTTCGAGCGCCTGGGCGGGGTGCTTCCGGTCGAGGACGAGGCGGCCTTCAACGTCTTCTCCGCGCTGACGGGTTCTCCGCGCTGACGGGGACGCTGACCACCCACTACGCGTATCTCGCCGCGCTCACGTCGTGGGCCGTCGGCCACGGCATCGCCGCCGACGACGCGGACGGCTACGTCCGCGGCCTCTTCCAGGGCGTCGGCCGTTCCCTGGGGGATGAGACGCGCTCCCTGCACCGGCTCGCGGCCGACCATGAGACCCCGAACGGAAGCAACGAGCGCATCCGCACCACATGGTTCACCCCGGGCAACTCCCAAGCCCTCGGCAAGGCCCTCGACGACCTCCTCACCGCCCTTGACGGATAAGGGAACGCCGCCGTCCATGGCCTGAAGGACATGGACGGCGACATGACGTCTGGTGGTGGCCCCTCGATCAGATGCGGGTCGAGGTGGAGGCGTACCCGCCGCCGCCGGGGTAGACCCACTCGCCGGTGAGCGTGGTGCCGGCGGCGTCGAAGGTGCCCGCGAAGTAGGCCGGGCCGCCCTTGGCGCCGGCCCAGATGGTCAGCTTGTCGCCCTCCAGTTCGTAGACGTAGTCGAAGGTGTTGCCCGCCGAGTCGTAGTACCGCGACACCACGTCCGCCCCGGCCGGCTCACCGAACGGACGCAGGTTGCCGATGACCTCCATGCCGGTGACCGGCTCGCCGAACTGGGTGAGCTCGACGTGCTGGACCAGGAAGAAGCGGCCGGGCATCCACTCGTAGCGCACGGTCCCCTCCGCGCCGCCGGTGACCTTCCAGGTGCCGACCAGCCGGTCCAGGGCCTGCACCTCGGGGCTGGGCTGCCGGGTCTCGATCATGTTGTCCTCCTTGGTGGTCGCTTGCCGGTACCTCGGAGCCCCCTGCCGGGCTTTGACGCCGGATCGATGTGTTCTGGATCACATCTGTTCGGTGTCAAAAATCCCGGTCCGGGTCCGAGGTGCCAGCGAGGGCCCGCAAGGGAGGAGTCCTCGCGCGCGCTATCTGAGGCGGCCGTAACGTGACCTGCGACGATCGATAGAGGGATCCACCATGAAATACCTGCTGCTCGCCTACACCCCGGCCGCCGCGTGGGACGCCGCCACCGCCGACGTCCCCTCCGAGGAGGCACTGGCCGCCTTCGCGACCTACCAGAAGCTGGAGCGGGAGCTGTTCGCCTCCGGCGAGCTCGTCACCAGTGAGGGCCTGGGGCATCCGGCGGTCGGCACCACCGTCCACCGCGACGGTGACAAGGTGGTCGCCACCGACGGGCCCTTCGCCGAGCTCAAGGAGGTCCTCGCCAGCTTCGCCGTGATCGACGTGGCCGGCAAGGAGCGCGCCGTCGAGATCGCCGCACGCATCGTCGAGGCGCTCGGCGAACCGATCGAGGTCCGCCCGATCATGGGTGAGGACTTCGCGGCGTGAACCACGAGCTCGAGCAGCTGCTGCGCACCGAGGCGCCGCAGGTGCTCGGCGCGCTGGTCCGCCGCTTCGGCCGGTTCGACATCGCCGAGGACGCGGTGCAGGAGGCGCTGCTGACCGCCGGCCGGACCTGGCCGGCCGAGGGGGTCCCGGAGAACCCGCGCAGCTGGCTCATCCGCGTCGGATACCGGCGCATGGTCGACCTGATCCGCGCCGAGCAGGCCCGCCACCGCCGCGAACTGCAGGCCTGCGTGGCCGAACCGGCCGTGCGGGGACCGGCACGCGAGACCGACGACAGCCTGACCCTGCTGCTGCTGTGCTGCCATCCCGCGCTGGACCCCACCTCGCAGGTGGCGCTCACGCTGCGCGCGGTCGGCGGCCTGACCACCGCCGAGATCGCCCGCGCCCACGGCATGGCCGAGCCCACCATGGGCGCCCGGATCAGCCGCGCCAAGCAGCGGCTGGCCCGCGCCGGAGCCCGCTTCGCGCTCCCGGCCGGCGCCGACCGCGACAGTCGGGTGGCCGCCGTGATGCGGGTGCTCTACCTGATCTTCAATGAGGGCTACACCGCCACCGCCGGCGACCGGCTCGCCCGCGTCGACCTGACCCGCGAGGCCATCCGGCTGACCCGCATGCTCCACGCCGCGGTCGGCGACGACGCCGAGGCGGCCGGCCTGCTGGCGCTGATGCTGCTCACCGAGTCCCGGCGCGCCGCCCGCACCGACGGCGGTGACCTGGTCCCCCTGGACGAGCAGGACCGCACCCGCTGGGACCGCGACCTGATCGACGAGGGCACCGCTCTCATCGACGGCGTCTGGAACCGGGGCCCGGCGGGCCCGTACCGGCTCCAGGCCGCGATCGCCGCCGTGCACGCCGCGGCCTCCTCGCCCGACCGGACCGACTGGGCCCAGATCGCCGTGCTGTATCTGTGGCTCGAGCGGCTCACCCCCACCGCACCGGTCCGGCTCAGCCGCGTGGTGGCGGTGGCCCGCGCCCACGGGCCGGTCCGCGGGCTGGCGCTCCTGGACGATCTCAACCAGCGCCACCACCTGGACCGGAACCCGCTCACCAGGCAACGGGAGCACGCGGTCCGCGGCCACCTGCTCCAGATGACCGGTGACACCACGCGGGCGGCCGCGCTCTACCGTCAGGCGGCCGCCCTGACCGGCAACAAGGTCGAGCAGCGCTATCTGCTCGGCAAGGCCGGCGACCTGGACTGAGCGGCGTGCAGTCTCCGCTCCGCGCGCGACGCCGGGTCAGAACGGCTTGGTCGGCAGGTACTTGCCGTCCAGGGTGATGACGGCGCGCTCGCCGCCCTCGGGGTCGGCGACCTTCTTCACGTCGAGCCTGAAGTTGATCGCGGAGATGATGCCGTCGCCGAACTCCTCGTGGACCAGGGCCTTGAGGGTGGTGCCGTAGACCTGGAGCATCTCGTAGAAGCGGTACATGGTCGGGTCGGTCGGGACCCGGTTCGGCATCGAGCCGCGGACCGGGATGGTCTGCAGCAGCATCGCCGCGTCGTCGTCCAGGCCGAGCAGTTCGGCCACGGCCTGCGCGGCCTTCTCCGGCAGCGGGTGCTGGCCGAGGACGGCGGCGGTGGTGAAGGCCACCGACAGGCCCGAGGCCTCGGCGATCTGCTTCCAGGACAGGTCCTTGACGGTCTTGGCCTGCACCGCCTTGACGGCGAGGGCCTCACGGGCGGTCTGCTCGAACTGTGCGTGCACCATGATCAATACGTCCTTTTCCGGATGGGCCGCTCCCTGAGGGGCGGGCGGGATGGTGCGGGCACCGAGCCCGCACCGGATGGTCAGGCCGCGCGCACGCGACCGGCGGCGGTCAGGTCCTCGACCCGGCCGGTGGAGATGTCGAAGACCCAGCCGTGCAGGGTGACCTTCTCCTCCGCCAGGGCCTTGGCGACCGAGGGATGGGTGGCCAGGTTCGCCAGCTGCGCGAGCACGTTCTGGCGCACCAGGGCGGGAACGCCGCCGTTTCCGGCGGTGCGGGCCTGGGCGGCGTCCGCGTGCCGCAGCCAGGTGGCGACCGCCGGGGCGCCGCTGAGGTCGTGGCCCTCGGCGAGGGCGGTCATCGCGCCGCAGGCGGAGTGACCGCAGACGACGATGTCCGTCACGCCCAGAGCGGCGACGGCGTATTCGATGCTCGCCGCGACCCCGTCGGTCCCCGGGGTGTGGGCGGGCACCAGATTGCCGGCGGTGCGGACGACGAACAGCTCGCCCGGCTCGGCGCCGGTGATCAGCTCGGGCACGACGCGGGCGTCGGAGCAGCCGATGAACAGCGTGTGCGGCGTGTGGTGCGTGGCCAGATGCGCGAAGAGCTCCGCCCTGGCCGGGAAGACGTCCCGCTGGAAACGGGCGACGCCCTCGCTGAGGTCCTGCACGGTCACTCCCTTCAGGTGGCCGGCCCCGGTGGGCCGGTGAAATCCATCCTGCATGACCTGCACCTATAGTGTCCAAGAGCCATTACAGATAGAAACCATTGATGGCATCTATAGTGTGTTCCATGGCCGCCCTGGAACTGCGTCACCTGCGCTATCTGCTCGCCGTGGCCGATCACGGCAACTTCACCCGCGCCGCCGAGGAGCTGCACATCTCCCAGCCCACGCTCTCCCAGCAGATCAAGCAGCTGGAACGGACCGTGGGCGTGCTGCTGCTGGACCGCACCGGCCGCACGGTACGGCTCACCGACGCCGGAGCCGTCTACACCGACCACGCCCGGCGCGCACTGCGCGAGCTGGCCTCCGCCGAACGCGCCGTCCACGACGTCCAGGACCTCTCCCGCGGCCACCTGCGTCTCGGCGTCACCCCCACCTTCACCGCCTACCTGGTGGGCCCGCTCACCGCCGAGGCCCACGCCCGCCACCCCGGCATCGGCCTCACCCTGACCGAGATGTCGCAGGACCATCTCGAAGCGGCCCTGCTCGCTGACGACCTCGACCTCGGCATCGCCTTCGCCGGCGCCCATCCGCCCGGCATCACCGCCACCGCCCTGTTCACCGAGTCCCTCGGCCTCGTCACCGCCGCCCCGCGCGCCCAGGCGATGCCCGACCGCCTGCCGGTCCACGCCCTCAAGGACGAGCAGCTCGCCCTGCTCAGCGGCGACTTCGCCACCCGCGGCCACATCGACGCCTACTTCGCCCGTCACCGGGTCACTCCGCGCGTCACGGTCGAGGCCAACTCCATCCAGGCCCTCACCGAAATCGTTCAGCGCACCTCCCTGGCCACCGTCCTGCCCGACGCCGTCACCCACGACCACCCCCACCTCACCCCCGTGCCCTTGACCCCGCCCCTGCCGACCCGCACCGTCGCCCTCCTGCATCGCGAGAACGCCTACCAAAGCGCCGCCACTCGCGCCTTTATCCGCCTCACCCACGACCTCGTCCGCACCCGCGGTTACACCCCGCCTCTATAAAGGGGGCCAGTACCGTTGCCCCGGGGAGGGGAGGTCCAAGCGCCGGGTGGAAAAAGGAAACCGGCCGGCCTTCGCGGGTGCGGCCGGATTCGGCCGGAGAAAGCCCTGGGGCGAATTCCTCAGATCGCCTGTCCGTAGATCGAGATATTCTCATATTGAGATGGTCGGCGTATGGCACATTGCCGCCGGGTGCCCTGAGCCGATGCCTCTGGCGAAGGGATGCGCGGATGAGCGCACCGCAACTTTGCCGCCGCTTCCTGGCCGCCACCGGTCCGCAGGAAGCGTGCCGCCCCGTGGATTCGGATGAGGCGGAGGAAACGATCGGTCCCGGTCCGGCTTCCGCGCATCGCGTTCTGGGCCAGAGCGGGCCACCATGTTTCGGTCCAAACGGACGACCGGCCGCCGTGGCCGGATGATATTCGCTGAACCGGAAGAAAGCCCAGCGTGCAGCGTCCGGTGCCGCGCCTCAGGGATATTTCGCGGCCCGGCCCCGGGGATCGAGATTGTGGTGCGCGAATAATTCTCGCCTGAGTTTTGTGTCCTTGGAGTAAGTATCTGGATTCGCCGCCGCCCGGCGAACATGGGGCGCCGTTTCCGGAACGCGAAGTGGGGATGTCGCCGTGGCTGAGAACTCGTTGCCCGAGTACGCCGAGCTGTTCGGGGAGTCGCGGTTCGTGGCGGGACAGGACGCGAGGGCGGTGACCTCTCCGGCGGCGTACTTCGTCGAGCTGCTGGGCCTGCTGGAAGGCACCTTCGACCGGCCGGGCCTGCTGGAACGCAGACCGGATCTCAAACGGATCGTCCTGGACGAGAAGAACACCTTCGGCGAGACCGCCTACCTGGACATCGTCAACGAAGTGCTCGAACGCCTCATCGGCCCCGATCCCTACGAGACGCTCCGCACCCGGGTCCACCCGTTCGGGCTGCCGTTCTCGGTCCGGAACGAACGGCTCCGCGCGCATCTGGACGAACTGAAGGTCACCCCGGAGGAGCTCTACCGGCTGTTCGCCGCGCGCGTCGATCACGACATCGCCGCCCGCGAGTACCTGGGCCTGTCGGCCGAGGACGTCACGGTGCTGACCACCGAGGCGGTGCCCGAGGCCGAGCTGGGCGGACGCTACGGCCTGATCGCCGGCGAGAACTTCGACGCCCTCCTGGACGCCCGCCGCTTCCTGGAGGCGACCGGCCTGGACGAGGCGGCCCTGCGCGAGCTGGTGAAGCTGCGCACCGAGGTCCAGCTGAACCCCGAGGAGACCCGCCTGGCGGCCCCGGCCGGACCGGCCTCGCTGGTCGCGTGGCTGGGCCGCACCCACCGGCTGATCCGGCTGACCCGCAGGACCGGCCTGACCCTCACCGACGCCGACACGGTCCTGACCACCTTCGCCGCCGGACGCCTCGACCTCCCCGCCCTGCGGGCCGTCGCCGGCGCGGTCCGCCTGGTCCGGCTGCACGGCATGACCGTCCCGGACGTCTGCGGCCTGGTCCTGCCGTGGAAACCGGCCGAGGGCGTGGCCGTCGAGACGGCCACCGGCGACATCCTGACGCCCGCGAACCGCGACTACCGGTTCCGCCTGGCCGCGCTGATCGACGTCGCCGAACCCGACATCGTGGAGATCGTCCGCCGCCACCGGCAGCGCTACTCCGGCAACGAGCCCGGTCCGTTCGACGGCGGCCGGGTGGAGCTCCCCGAGATCACCCTGATCCGGCGGTGCGGCCTGCTGGCGCGGGCCCTCGGCATCTCCGCCGGGGAGCTGTTCGACCTGCTGGTCGCGATCGAGGGCGACCCGTCGCTCCAGCGGTACCCGGCCTTCGCGGTGCTGGGCGAGCCGGGCCCGCAGACCCGCGACCTGCACGCGGTGCTGCGCGGCGGCCCGCCGCAGACGGTGCTCTGGCTGGCGCAGACGCTGTTCGCGATCGCCGGCTGGATGGGGCGCGCCGGGTTCGACGGCGCGGAGCTCGCCAAGATCCTCGGCGGCCGTCCCGAGACCGACGACTCCGGGCGGATCGCGCTGTTCAAGCGGCTCGGCGAGGAGCTCGACCAGGTGGCGCTGGAGCCGTCCGCGCTGGTGTCGGACCGGTTCGGCGAGCGTGCGGCGCAGGTCGTCCATGACGTGCTGGTCGCCTGCCATCCCGGCGTCGTCCCCTCCGTCGGCAGCCGCGCCCTCGAGCTGGACGCCGAGGCCGCCCGCGGCGCCGCCTACCGGGCCGTCACGGACCTGGGCGTGATCTTCGCCTCGGACTTGCAGGGACTGGGCCTCGGCGAGCGCCTCCAGCACAAGATCTTCCGCAATCTGGTGTTCCGCGGGGTGCTGCACGCCGACGGCGCCCTCGCGGCCGAGACCACCGCCCTCGGCCCGGCGGAGCTGGCCGGGGACTTCTCCGCGCACCGCGAGGCCGTCTTCAAGGCGATCGGCGCGGTCATCAACGGGACGGCGGTGTTCCGGCCGTCCGACCTCGCCGCGTTCGGCGAGCTGAGCGACGCCGCCCGCGCCGAGCTGTACGACAACCTGTGGTATATCGGCTACATCGAGGAGCACGGCACCCTCGTGGAGCCGGACTTCTTCCTGGACGTCGAGAACGTCGCCCACTTCGAGGTCAACGCCGATCTCGCCGACGCGGCCGGTCCGCTCGGCGCGCTGTTCGCCGAGCGCCTGGCCGGCTTCCGCGACAACGCGCTGCGCCTGGACCCCGACATCCTCACCGAGCTGTGGCTGACCCCCGCGCAGACGACCCGGCTGATGGAGAGCCTGCACTTCAACGGCCACCTCGACGCCGAGGGCCGCTTCACCGACCAGGCCGCGCTGCTGACCCTGCCGCTCGCCGACTTCGGGCTGGCGGCCGAGTTCGCGCCGATCCGCGCCGAGCTGCTGGCGATCCTGCAGGCCAGGATCGCCGCGCACCGCGCGAAGCTGACGACCTTCGGCCCGGACGACTTCGCCGACCTCGCCGACGGGATCGCCGCCCGCCGCGCGTTCACCGCGATGGACGGCGTCCACCTGTCCGGCGGCCGGGTCCTGGACCCCGACGAGTTCGCCGACCCTGAGGGCACCGTCCAGCTCGGCCCGGGCTTCCTCGCCCCCGACCAGGACGCGGTCTTCGCCCGGATCGTCCGGGTGCTGCGCGATGAGACCCCCTACCGTGTCGACCCCGCCGCCCTGACCGACCTGGGCTTGGACGAGGCGGGCCGCGACCAGGTGATCGCGCACCTGGTCAAGGAAGGCGACCTCACCCCGCGCCTGGCCGTCACCCGCGACCGCCTCGGCTACTTCGCCAACCCCGACAACTCCCTGGCGTTCACCCTGCCCGGTGCCCCCGACCACGCCCGCAAGGTGTTCTTCCTGCTGCACACGGTCGCTCGCGCGCTGACGGCGGCCGTCACCGAGCTCACCGACCGGCTCACCGTCCTGGCCGGCCGCCAGAACACCGCCCTGTACTCGTGCCTCGCCGACGTGCTCGGCGTGCCCGCCGCCGTCGCCGAGGCCATCGCGCAGTGCGTCGCCGGCGGCCCCGCGCAGGCCCGCGCGCTGCTGTCGGTCCCGGCCCTGGACCTGGTGGAGCCGCCCGCGGACGCCTGGGTGCGCCTGGCGGTCCGGCGGATCCGCCGGTTCGCGGCGCTGGCCGCCAAGCTCGGCCTGACCCCCGACGAGGTCCGCGCGGTCTTCGCCGACCAGGACCTGACCGGCAAGTTCCCCGAGCCGCTGACCCTCCCGCAGGGAGCGGACCGCATCGACGCCCTGCTGGAAGGCGGCGACGGCCTGCTGTACCTGTTCGCGGGCGACGGCTACTGGACGTACTCGGCCGCCACCCACGAGCCCACCGGGACCGGACGCCGCCCGCTCACCGACCTGTCGCCCCGGTTCGCCGCGCTGACCTCGATCGACGCGGCGTTCGTCCGTCCCGGCGGCGTCGAATGGCTGGTCGGCCGCGACGCCGCGGGCACCTCCTCGGTCTTCACCCGCGACAAGGCGGGCACCGCGTGGGTGCCGCGCGCCCAGACCTTCGGCAAGGTCAAGAGCGCCTTCACCGATCCGGCCCGGATCGACAGCGCCTACACCGACACCGACGGGCACACCTACCTGTTCGCCGGCGACCAGTACGTCCGCTACTCCAGCGGCCTGGCCACCGCCGACGAGGGCTACCCGCGCCCGGTCGCCGACTGGTGGCGGCACGAGGGCCTGCCCGGCCCGGTGCCGGCCACCCCCCTGGACGCCTGCTTCCAGGATCGGGACGGCCTCGTCCATGTGTTCACCGGCGGCGTCGAGCACACCACCGCCGGGACCGCGCCCATCGCCCAGGGCTGGGGGACGACCCCCGCCCCGGCCGGCCTGACCGGCGTCGACGCCGCCTACACCGAGGGCGCCGCGGCCCGGCTCCTGGCGGGCGGCAGGTGGCTCGGCTACTCCGACAGCATCGAGAACCCGGGCGTCCTGGCCGACGAGGGCACCGCCCGTCCCGCCGGGGTCCCGCCGCAGTTCGAGACGGGCGTCGAGGCCGCGTTCACCGCCCCGGACGGCGTCGTGCACCTGTTCAAGGACGGCCGGACCGTCGCGCTGACCGGCCCGGGCGCGACCTCCGTCGCGGTCGCCGACCGCTGGGGCGTGCTGCCCGCGCCGCTGTCCGGCGGCATCGTGGACGCCGCGTTCACCGGCCTCGACGGCAAGACCTACCTGTTCAGCGGCGCCACCTACCTGCGCTACTCCACCGGCGACTACTCGGTCGCCGACCCGGGCCACCCGCGCTCCATCGCCGGCGACTGGGGCGGCCTGACCAAGGTCGAGGCGTCGTTCGTGCTGGACGGCCACACCTACCTGTTCGGCGTCGGCGGCCACCTGTTCGACCTGCCCGCCGACAGCCGCGCCGACCTGGACGCGGGCCGCGTCACCCCGCGGCTGCGCAACCTGCTCGCCGAGCACGCCCTCACCCTGCGCGAGGTCCGCCGCAACGCCGGCGACTGGGTGCTGGCCACCGAGGAGGGCGTCACCCTGACGGTCCGGCTGGAGGGCCTGCGGCTGAAGGCGTCCGGCGACGGTTCGCGCTTCTACGTCCGGTACTCCACCCGCGACTACCGCACCCCCGACGCCGGGTTCCCCAAGCCGCTGTCGGACAACTGGTGGAACATGCCGGCCCACATGGAGCTGGGCCCGGTCGACGCGGTGTTCACCGGCCGCGACGGCCGCACCTACCTGTTCTCCGGCGACCGGTTCGTCCGCTTCGACGCCCGGCACCGCTGGTGGTCGGAGCCGATGGCGCTGCGCGAGCGGTGGGACAGCATCCCCTTCGCCCGGATCGACGCGGCGTTCGTCGGTGTCGACGGCCGCACCTACGTCTTCTCCGGCGACCGGTACGTGCGGTACTCCACCGACGACTACACCCAGGTCGACGACGGCTACCCCGAGAAGATCTCCAGCCTGTGGGGGCGGGTGTCCAACACCCTGGCCCGCACCGGGAAGGTCGACGCGGCGTTCGTGCTGGACGCCGTCGAGAAGGTCGACGGCGTGGACCGGCCGCGGACCAGCGCCTACCTGTTCTCCGGCGACCAGTACGTCCGCTACACCTGCGCCGGCACCGCGATGCCCGCGACGGTGGACCCCGGCTACCCGCGTCCGCTGTCCGTCCTGCGCACCGAGCCGGGCCTGGCCGGGCTGCCCGCCGGGTTCGGGCGGATCGACGCCGCCTACTCCGACCGGCGCACCGCCTACCTGTTCTCCGGCGGCCGCTGCCACGCGGTGTCCGGCGCCACCTACCGCCGCTACGACGACCTCCCGGTCCGCGACCTGACCTGCGCGTTCATCCAGGACGGCACGCTGGTGGCGGCGACCGCGGCGGGCTGGGTGCGGCTGTCGGCGCTGGAAGGCCGCACCGTCACCGCGACCCCGTTCCGGCCCCGCGTGCTGCGCGGCGTCCCGGACCGGTTCCGCACCGGCCTGGACTCGGTCCTGACCGGCGCCGACGGCACCACCTACCTGTTCCAGGGCGCGACCTGCTTCAACACCCAGCTCGGCCGCCCCTACCCGGCCGAGCAGGAATGGGGACGGCCCCGCAACAACCTGTACGACACCGGCGCGGTCGACGCGGCGTTCGTGGGCCGCGACGGCCGCACCTACCTGTTCTCCGGCGACCAGTTCGTGGTGTACGCCGCCGACGGCGGGACGGCCATCGACGGCGACCCGCGGCCGATCGCCGACAGCTGGGCGGGCCTGACCAGCGTCGCCCTCGCCTACGTGCACGGCGACCGCACCTACCTGTTCGAGCGCCCCGACGCGGCCGGCCGCCGCCGCTACCTGGTCTACTCCGGCACCGCCTACGACACCCCCGACCCCGGCCACCCCCGGCTCGCGGACGCCGCCTTCCACCAGGCGCCCGAGGGCTTCCCGTTCCCGGCCGCGGTGCTGTCCGACGGCGACACCCTGACCCTGCTGGCGGGCGAGTCGTGCGTGTCCCGCACCGGCTCCGGCGGCTGGTCGCGGGTCCGCCCGATCGAGCGGCTGTACCCCGGTTTCGGCCACGACCTGGACGCCCCCGACGGCCTGCGCTCGGCGTTCCGCGCCGCCGACGGCACGATCCACTTCTTCTTCGACGACACCTTCGCCTCCCTGACCGGCGAGGTGTTCGGTGCCCGCACGCCCGTCCGGGACCGGTGGGGCCGCTCGCCCAACCCGTTCCTGCCGCCGGGCGCCGCGGTCGACGCCGCGTTCGTGTGGAAGGGCCGGTACACCTACCTGTTCTCCGGCACCCGGTACGTCCGCTACACCGGCACCACCTACCGGAACATCGACCCCGGCTACCCCAAGCCGATCATCGGCGAGCTGCGCAAGGAGCCGCCGTTCGGCCACCTGCCCGACACCTTCGACGCGGCGCTCACCGCCCCGCTCGACGCGGTCGTCGGCAACGACCGCACCATCCACCTGATCAGCGGCGGGATCTGCCACACCGTGTCGCCCGAGCCGACCGGCACGATCGACCTCGCCGGACTCGGCCGGACCCGCGACAACCTCGCCACGTCCGGCCGGGTCGACGCGACCCTCGTCGCCGGCGGCCGCACCTACCTGTTCTCCGGCGACCAGTACGTCCGCTACTCCGGCACCGACCGCACCCGCGCCGACGACGGCTACCCGCGCCCCCTGCCGGCGCTCGCCGCCGAACTCGGCCTGCCGCCGCTGCCGCCGCAGTTCCAGGACGGCCTGGACGCCGCGTTCGCCGCGACCGACGGCACCGTCCACCTGTTCAAGGGCCGCGCCCACCTGGCCGGGGGAGAGGTCACCCCGCTCGCGGGCGTGTGGGGCAAGAACGGCAACGCGTTCGAGTCGGGCGCCCTGGACGCCGCGTTCACCGGCCGCGGCGGCGAGCTGTACGCCTTCCGCGGCGGCCAGTACGTCCGCTACCCCGCGACCGGCGCGCTGGACATCGCCGAACTCGGCTACCCGCGCACCATCGCCGACGACTGGGGCGACCTGCCGCCGGACTTCGAGGCCGGGATCGATGGCGCGTTCACCCTGGACGGCCGCGTCTACCTGACCAAGGGCGACCGGTACGTCCGCTACTCGGGGCCCGGCCGGGTCGTGGACCGGACCTTCCCGCAGGCGTTCGCGCACCGCTGGACGGGCGGCGCCGACTACCGGCTCGGCGACGTGCACGTCATCGCGGGCTTCGCCGAGCTGTGCCGCACCCGCCCCGACGGGCTCGCGGCGTTCCTGCTGGCCGGCGCCGAGGACCCCTACGCGCACCTGGCCGACCGGTTCGGCTGGCCGCTGGAGGAGGTCCGCTGGGCCCGCCGCAACATCGCGCTGCTGCGGCCCGACACCCGCGAGGAGGACCTGTTCGAGATCGAGTTCCTGCTGTCCCTCGCGAGCCTGTTCACGGTCACCACGCGGATCGGCAGCGGCCCGGCCGAGCTCTACGAGAAGGTCTGGGCCAGGCTGCACGGCCCCGCCCGCGACCAGGACGCCGCCGCGGCCGCGCTCGGCGACATCCTGCGCCGCCGCTCGGCCCCGGCCGAATGGAAGATCGTGTCGGCCCGGCTGCGGGACCGGCTCAACACCCGCCGCCGCGACGCCCTCGTCGCCGCGCTCACCCCGGTCCACGGCAAGTCCCGCGACCTGTACGAGAAGTACCTCATCGACGTCGACATGGGCCCCGCGGGCACCACCTCGCGGATCCGCGAGGCGATCGCCGCGACCCAGCTGTACGTCCAGCGCTACCTGCTCGACCTGGAGCGCGCCGACCTGCCCGCCGGCGTCGACCCCGCCCAGGTCAAGGCGCGGCTGCGCACCTGGTGGAAGTGGATGCGCACCTACCGGGTCTGGGAGGCCAACCGGAAGGTCTTCCTGTACCCGGAGAACTACCTGCGGCCCGAGCTGCGCGACCGCAAGACCCCGGCGTTCCAGGCCCTGCAGGACGACCTGCTCCAGCGCGAGATCACCGCGGCGACCGTCCAGGGCGCCTACAAGCGCTACCTGGACGAGTACACCGAGGTGTCCCGGCTCACCATCGCGGGCGGCTACGTCTACCCGGCCGAGGGCGCCGCGTCCGGCGTGCGCCGCCTGGTGCTGTTCGGCCGGACCAGGACCGACCCGCGCCGCTACTACTACCGGACCGCCGAGTTCCGCGAGGGCGACAGGCTGTCGGCGACGTGGCGGCCGTGGCTGAAGGTCGACACCCAGATCACCGCGGACCGGGTGGACCCGGTGCACGCCTTCGGCCGGGTCTTCGTGTTCTGGCCGGTCGTGTCCGCGGTGCCCAAGGAGGACCAGAGCAAGACCACCATCACCACCAAGGAGTCCGGCGGCAAGCAGGAGGTCACCGCTGAACCGCCGAGCTACCAGGTCAGCGTCTACTACTCGTACCTGAACCTGAACGGCGACTGGCTCCCGGCACAGCTGCTGGACTCCGACGTCGTGCGCAACGGGCCGATCGGCGGGGTGAGCCTGTACGTGCAGGCGTCGCGGACGGTGCCCGGCGGCGACGTGCACGACTCGATCGTGGTGCGCTGCGACTACACCGTCGGCACCGGCGCCGCCGCCGTCCCGGTCACCGCCGCGTTCAGCCTGACCCCGGAGCTGACCTCGCAGCCCGCGACCAAGACGATCGCGCCGCCGCGCCCGGTCGACCTGTCGCGCGTGTTCGCCGAGCCGGCGCCCATCGACCCGGCCGGGGTGGTCCGCTTCAACGCGCCCGCCGAAAGCCAGGACGGCCCGTGGTGCAGCGTCGACCACAAGGGCGGCAGCTTCCTGGTCCGGCCCGTCGACGCGCCGTCCGACGCGCCGCAGGTGCTGCCCTACAAGGGCAACCCCGACCGGCTGCCCACCACCTGGAACCAGGTCGACGCCGGATTCCAGCTCCCCGACGGCACCCTGTACGTCTTCGACTCCGCCTCGGGCCTGTACGTCCAGGCCGGGCCGGGACGGCCGGCGTCCGGGCAGGTCCGGCAGAAGACCTACGACCGGTTCGGGTACGCCGCCACCAACCTGGGGACCTCGGCCGCCGTCGACGCCGTCCTGATCCGCGGCGACAAGGTGTTCCTGTTCTGCGGCGACGAATACTACCGCTACCAGGACTACCTGTTCGGCGCGAACCTGCTGGAAGCCGGCTACCCCAAGAAGCTGGCGGCCAACACCGAGAACCTGCCCCGCTGGGACAAGGTCGACGTGGCCTTCGCCGCGCCTGACGGCACCGAGGTCTTCTACTCCCGCGCCCTCGACGGGTACGTGACGTCCGGGTCGCTGACCAGCGTCAAGCCGGTCGCCGCGAACTGGCGGCTGCCCGCGCGCACCCAGATCACCCGGGCCGTGGTCTCGGGCGGACGCGCCCACGTCGTGGGAGACGGCCAGTACGTCCGGCTCCGGGCCGACCTGACCGCCGAGGCCGGCTACCCCAAGCCCCTCCCCGGCAACAAAGACGGCGTCCCGGAGCAGGAGCCGACCGGCCCGTCGCTCACCCTCGGCGGCGGCGTGTTCACCTTCGACAACGCGCGCGGCACCCTCTCGGCGCGCGGCGGCGGCCAGGACGAGGCGCCCCGGCAGACCTGGGAGCTGGGCCGCGCCGCCAACGCCTTCACCACCGAAGGCAAGATCACCGCGGCCTACGTCTCCGACGGGAAGCTGTTCCTGGTGGGGGCGCAGCAGTACGTCCGGTACACGCTGGCGTCCGACGGGACGGTGCCCCGGTTCGTCGACGCCGGATACCCCAGGCCCGTCGCGCAGCCACTCAACGGCGTCATCACCCGCGGCGACCAGCGCTATCTGATCAGCACCGCCGGATACGCGCCGGTGGGACGGGACTTCGAACCCGGCACCGCGGTCCCGCTTTTGTCCTACACCGCGAACTGGCGGGGACTGCCCGCCGGGTTCCCCGCCGACCTCACCGGCGCCATGTCGACCGACAGCGCCCTGTTCCTGTTCCTGCGCTCGGGCTATGTCACCTCCCCGACGGCCGACGCCACCGCGCGTCCGTACGAGACCGCGACGCTGCCCATCGAGATCGTCCGGCTGACGTCCAGCACCGCCGCCGAGCTGAACCGGCGGCTGCTCACCGGCGGCGTCGACGCGCTGCTCGCCCAGCCGACCCAGGAGCTCGACGAGCTCCCCTCGTTCAGCCCCACGACGTCCGACGCGACCACCGTCCAGGTGAAGCCGAAGGTCGCCGCGCACGTCCCGGTCAGCACCCACCTGGACTTCGACAGCGCCAACGGCCTGTACTACTGGGAGATCTTCCACCACGCGCCGATGCTCATCGCGCAGGCGCTGAACGAGGCGCAGCGGTTCGAGGACGCCCGCCACTGGTACGAGTTCGTCTTCGACCCCACCCGGCACGGACGGCCGTGGCGGTTCCTGCCGTTCCTCGCGGTCGACCCGGGCGCGCTGGTCGCCGCCTGCCGGCTCGACCTCACCGAGCTGGGCGACGCCACGCTCACCGCCCGGCTCACCCCGGTCCTCGCCGCGCTCGACCCGATGGTCCCGGCGTTCCGCCGGGCCCGCGACCTGACCGCCGCCGAACGCGACCGCCTCACCGACCTCGCCGGCACCGGCCTCGACCCGGTCAAGGAGGCCCTCGCCGCGGTGCCGCAGGACGCGCGCACCGCCGAGCTGGCCGAGCGGATCGCGCTGATCGGGCAGCTGCGCCGCCAGTACGACCTCATGGGCGACCGGCGCGCGCTCCTGCAGACCTACCTGGACGACCCGTTCGACCCGCACGCCATCGCCGAACTGCGCCCCGACGGCTACCGGCGCGGCGTCGTCATGGCCTACATCGACAACCTGCTCGACTGGGGCGACATGCTGTTCCGGCAGTACACCGCCGAGAGCGTCGACGAGGCGCGGCTGCTGTACATCTTCGCCTACGACCTGCTCGGCCGCCGCCCGGCCACCCTCGGCACCGGGCTGCTTCCGCCCGCCGCGCCCTACGAGCTGACCGACGGCGACGGGCCGGGCGAGACCGCCCACCTCACCGCCGACGGCACCCTGCTCAAGGGCGGCGGCATCGTGCACGCCGGCGTCGCCAACCCCTACTTCCACGTGCCGGGCAACGCGCAGTTCCTGGAGTACTGGACCAGGGTCGAGGACCGGCTGACCAAGATCCGGGCGTCCCTCGACATCCTCGGCATCAGCCGGCCGCTGCCGCTGTTCGACCCGCCGCTGGACGTCATGGCGCTCGTCCGCGGCGCCGCCGCCGGACTGTCGGCCGACCAGGTCACCGCCGCGCTCGCCGCGCCGATCCCCGCCTACCGGTTCGACGTCGTGCTCGCCCGCGCCAAGGAGCTGGCCGCCCGGGTCCGCGAGCTCGGCTCCGCGCTGCTGGACGCCATCGAACGCCGCGACGGCGAGGAGCTGGGCCTGCTCCAGAACCGCCAGGACGCCGAGCTGCACGCGCTGACCCGGCAGATCAAGGAGCAGCAGATCAAGATCGCCGAGGAGGGGCTGGCGGAGGCGCGGGCCGCCAAGGCGGGCGCCGACGCGCGCGTCAAGCACTACACCCGGCTGATCGCCGACGGCATGTCGCCGCTCCAGATCGCCCAGCTGGTCATGATGGGGCTGGGCGCGACCGGCCAGTTCGTCTCCGGCGGGCTGAAGATCGGCGCGGCCATCGCCAAGGCCGTGCCGCAGATCCACGCCGGACCGTTCATCTTCGGCACGACCACGGGCGGCGAGTCGGTCGGCGGGGCGCTCAGCGAGGCCGCGGAGATCTCCGCCTCGCTCGGCGAGGGCTTCAGCATGGTCGGCGAGCTGCTCGGGGTGATCGCCGAATTCGAGGGCCAGAAGCAGGACTGGGACCTGCAGCTGGCCACCGGCCGCGCCGAGGCCGACCAGCTCGGCCACCAGATCGCCGGAGCCGAGCTCCAGGTGGCCGTGGCCCGCCGCGACCTGGAGATCCACCTGCGCGAGGCCGCCCACCTGGAGGCGGTGAAGACCTTCCTGACCACCAAGTTCGCCGGATCCGAGCTCTACGGCTGGATGGTCGGGCAGATCTCCGGCCTGTACTTCCAGACCTACCAGCTGGCGTTCGACATGGCCCGCGCCGCCGAGCGCGCCTTCGAGGCCGAGCGCGGCCGGGCCCCCGGCCTGATCCGGCCCACCTACTGGGACTCGCGCCGCAAGGGCCTGCTCGCCGGCGACCAGCTCGGCCTCGACCTGGAGCGGCTCGACAGCGCCTACGCCGAGGCGGGCGCCCGCGGAATGGAGATCACCAAGCGGGTGTCGCTGCTGCGGCTCGACGCGGCCGCGCTGCTGGCCTTCCAGACCGAGGGCCGGTGCGAGTTCGCGCTGAGCGAGGACCTGTTCGACCGGGACTTCCCCGGCCACTACCGGCGGCAGATCAAGTCGATCAGCGTCGCGTTCGCGACCGCCGAGGGGCCGGTGCAGCTCAACGCCACGCTCACCCAGCTCAGCGACAAGACCGTGCTGACGCCCGACCCCAAGGCCGTCGGATACCTGCTCGACCCGCGCGGCGCGCCCCCGGCGTCGCTGCGCTCCGCCTGGCGCCCGGGGCAGCGGATCGCCCTGTCGGAGGTGACCGAGGGGGAGGACGCCGGACTGTTCGAGGTCCGCTACGACGACCCGCGCTACCTGCCGTTCGAGGGCTCCGGCGCGGTCTCGCGGTGGCGGCTGGAGACCCGCCGCCCGCCGTCCGGGCTGCGGGACGTCACCATCACCGTCCGGTACTCGGCCGAGGACGGCGGCGAGACGTTCGCGACGGCCGTGCGCGGCCTGCTCAAACCGTACCCGGCGGCCGTCGCCCTCGACGTCGCGGCGGTCTTCCCCGACGAGTGGCAGGACCTGCGCACCGACGAGACCGGTGAACTGCGCCTGCGGGTCACGCCCGACCTGCTGCCCGGCATCTCGGGACGGCAGATCACCGGGATCACCGCGCTGTACGGCCCGGGCTCCACGGCCCGGCTGCTGCTCGACGGCGACGCCCGCCAGACCCTGGTCGAAGGGCAGCTGCTGCGGCCCGCCGGCCTCACCGCCGGGTCCGCCCCGTGGCGGCTGACGCTGTCGGGCTCCGCCGAGGACCTGACCGGCCTGACCCTGATCCTGCTGTACCGAGCCACCGCCTAGCGAGGTCGCGATGCCCCCCACACCGACCACCAAGAAGCTCAAGAAGCGGAAGAAGCCGACGTCCGACCGGACCATGAGCGCGTCGGGCTCCTCGTCCGACTCCGATTCCGACAGCCGGCCGGGCTCGGCGATGAGCATCGACTCCGACGGCCCCGACACCCACTCCACCCCGGTCCGCGGCTCCCGCCCGTCCCCGATGGACCTGGACGACGACGATTCCTCCTACGACTCCGGCACCAGGATCGGCCCGTCGGACCGCACGTCGTTCCGGGCCGGCGCTCCGCCCAAGCGGGCCTGGAGCGACGGCTCCGACTCGGGCTCCGACGGCCCCGCCCGGCCGTCCAGCGCGGCCAAGCGCGTCCGGGTCGCCGCGCCCGACAGCGACCCGCAGGGCAAACCGGCCGACGGGCCGGCGCGCCCGTCGACCGCCGGTCCGTCGCCGTCCAGCAACCAGTCGCCCGGCATGGCGGCGCTGACCGCCCTGATCGGACCGCTTCCGGGACCCGTCCCGGGCCCGCAGCACCTGACCGTCGCGATGCAGACGGGCACCACGCCTGCCCAGAACGCGGCGAACCCGCCGCAGCCCGGCGCGCAGCAACAGGTTGCGGCTCAGCAGCAGACCGGGGCTCAGCAGGGCGCGAAGAACCTCAACGCGTTCCTGCGGACCGACGCCGCAAGGATCGACGATGTCAAGTACTACCCGGTCTTCTCGGTCGAGAACGGCAGGGTCGGGAGCGTCAATTTCGGCACGACCCGGACTCCGAGCCCGTTCGGCGCGAAGATGGGCGACCACACCTCGTCCTGGGCGGGCGTCGTCGACTCCATCCATGCCGGCGTGTTCGGCAAGACGCTCGACGGGGCCGTCCAAGAGCTGCGCGACCGGCAGGACGCCGCCGACAAGTGGATGGACGGCCCGCTGCCGAACGGCGCCGACCCGCCCGTCCTGAAGCTGTGGAAGATGCTGGACGAGGCCGACCGGAACGCCCGGCATGACCTGGTGCAGGGCTACGCTTTCAGGGTCCGTAGCGAACTCGACAAGGCAGACAAGATCATCAAGGCGGCCGCCGCGGCCGGCCGTCCGCTGACCGCGGCCGAGACGAACGAGGTCGGCGCTCACCTGAGCGAGGCGCTCGGGCACCACGCGGCCTACCGGAACATGCTGCCGCTCGCCACCGTGCCCGCCGCCGCGGACCGCGGCTCGATCGGCTCGGGCGAAGGAACGCACCGCAACAACGTCCTGGCCATCGACATCGCCATGAACGAACGGCGTAAGGACCCCAACGCCCCTCTGCCCAGCGCCGATGCCGTCAAGAAGGCCGGCGAGGGACTGCACGCGATGTTCTCGATGTCGGCGGCCACCCGCGAGGCCCGGCTCGGCGAGGCGCTGAAGCCGCAGGAGCTCAAAAAGACCAAGGCGGATATGGAGGCGATCAGCAGGTACACCCGGGAGTTGCGGGGCGGGATCGCCGCGGCCGTCCTGCCGCCCACAGCGGCCAACGGCGGAACGGGCGTCAAGCGGATCACCCAGTTGACCACACCCGGTGCGTTGAAAGACCTGGCGGAACATCTGAAGAAACTGACCGAAGAGGATCCTGCAAATCCGAATCCCGCCGATAAGGTCACCGCTTTCACCGACGAACACAAGAACGACCCCGAGAACGCGCTGGCAGGGCTTGCCAGGGACGGGATCTGGGTGGTGAACGAACTCGAGCGCCTGGCCGCGCTGCCCAAGCCCCCGGCCGGGGAGCTGAACACGCTCAGAAAGCGTGCCGAGACCCTCGCTGTTTGGCACGACGGCCTCGACGACGTCATCACCAGGCTGTCGAGGCCGGAGGCGGACGTCCGCGCCGATACCGCCCTGATGCTCGCGCACATGATCAACGATCACCAGGGCAACATGGCCACCGCCTATCCCGAGGCGGTCAAGGCGACCGGTTTCCTCCAGGACGCCGCGGGCAACGTTGATCCGGCGGCCGCCGCCAGGGAGATGCTCAGGAAGTACATCGCCGACGGCGAGGCGGCCGGCACGCTCAAGGTCGAGCAGGGAGAGCGGGACAACCTGCTCGCCGCTTTCGACGCCGCCTACGCCTCGCTGAACCACACCCCGAAGATCGCCGCCGACAGCAGGTGGGTGGTCGGCTCCCGCAACACCGGCCTCGTCGTCGGGATCCGCAACGACGTTCCGATGATCCTGGGACGCGCGGCGGCGCCGCCCGGCATCGACGGCATGGGCGCGCACATCACCGCTTGGAAGACGGAGACCGACGCGGTGAAGTCGATGGTCGAGAAGGTGCGGGCGAACGGTGGCGGGGACGCCGAGATCATCGACCGCTTCAAAACGGAGACGGAGAACGATCTCAAGGGCAAGCTGATGACGGAGCTCGCCCCGGCCCTGCCCTCCGGCCAGCTCGACAAGGGCCAGCTCAGGAGGATCGCCGACGCCGCCTACGCGGTCCGCGCCGCGGACACCCCCGAGAAAGCGATCCAGGCTTACCTCACTTTCCGCAATGTGCTCCCCTTCGCCACCGTCGACTCCGGTGGCCGCAGTGGCCACGGCGAAAGCAGGGCCACCGTCGCCAAGGGGACCTTCGACGAAGTCGCCCTCGGCGACGAGGCCGCGCTGAGGGCCGCCGCCTTCGCGAGGGACGCCGCCGGCCAGATCACCGCCGCCAAGGAGGCCATCGCCGATCTGAGGACCTATAGCGGCGCCACCTACAACGCCGACCCGGCCTTCGTCCAGATGATCGACGATGTCGCGAAAAAGATGGACAGGAAAGCCGACATTCTCGCGACGGGACACAAGGGCGTGATCAAGGACTTGATCTTCAAGACCCGAAAGAGCGAGCACCTGCGGGTCTTCAACATGACCAAGTAAGGGAACGCCCACCTCGGCGGGCCGAACGGGCTGCGCTCGACCACTGTCAGGCCATACGGCGCGGCCAGGGCTGCGCCCTGCGCATCAACGCCTCGTCCACCGTGCATCGCCAACCTGGGCCGCCACCCCCGCGACGGCGCTGCGAGTACGCCGACCGCGTCCATGCCTCCCGGCCGACGCACCCTGCCCCAAGCCCACGACCTCGGCAACGGACCCCGGGACACCCGCGACCAACCGCTGACTCCTGCACTCGGCCTGCTCGCAGGCCGAATGGTGCTAGCGGGCGTCTTCGGAACCGGCGGCGGAGAGGGTCGCGGCCCACTCCGCGGACCACCGGACGAGCGGGCGCAGTGCGCGGTGGGCGCCGTGGCCCAGCTCGGTGAGGGCGTAGGTGGCGTCCGGATGCTGCTCGACGAGGGCGGCGTCGAGCAGCTCGGTCAGCCGTTGCCGCAGCACGCTGGAGGACATGTTGTCGCAGCGCTCCTGCAATGCGCGGAACCCGACCGGCCCGTGCTGCAGTTCCCAGACGATCCGCAGGCTCCACCTGCGGCCGAACAGGTCGAGGGCGGCCATCAGCGGCCGGCCGGTGTCCGACCCTCGGACCGCCCGTCCCGGCCTGGGTGCCGCCATGCGTCGTACCGTCCCATCTTGCGGCTTCGATATCCGACACACTATCGTGAGCCGCATCGATTCGATTTCCGAAGCGCTTGAGCAGGGCTTCGGGAGGCGATCACTGCCGGGTCGTGCGACCGGCCGGGGCATCGAGGTGGTGGTGCCGGTATGGCGATACCCCAAGGTCCCCGGATGTCGTGGTCGCCCACCGCCGAACGGAGGTTGTCATGCACAAGCTGATGGTCCTGTATCCCGAACCCGCCGATCCCGACCACTTCCGCGACTACTACGTGAGCACCCACCTCCCGCTGGTCGCGCGCATGCCCGGCCTGCTCGCGTGGCGCTACAGCTTCGAGGTGTCAGCGGCGCAGGGACAGGCGCCGTACTTCGCGGTCTTCGAGGCCGAGTTCGCTGACGCCGCGGCAATGACCGCAGCGAGGGAGTCCCCGCAGGGCCGGCAGGTGGCTGCCGATGTCGCCAACTACGCCACAGGCGGTGCGATCGTCATCGACTATCCGGTGCAGAACGGCACCTGCTGAGTCTGGCCTTGAGGCACCGCCGCATCCTCGCGGAATCAGCCGACAGGAAATCAACTGGCATG
This sequence comes from Actinomadura macrotermitis, assembly GCF_009604375.1. Classification (GTDB taxonomy): domain Bacteria; phylum Actinomycetota; class Actinomycetes; order Streptosporangiales; family Streptosporangiaceae; genus Spirillospora; species Spirillospora macrotermitis. The sequence continues at coordinate 455,044 of NZ_WEGH01000005.1, read as the reverse complement.
CCCAGGAACGCAGAACCGGGCCCGCCGGCACCGAACCGTCGTCAACTCGGCCCAGTCCTCCTCGCGGGCCCTTTCTGCTCGGCGTGAACCAGGAAGCCCCAGCCCAGGCGCATGGCCGGTACCGGGAACGCGACCGCCGCCTATGTCGCTGCCTGCGGAAGGCCGGCACCCAGCTGCCGACCAAGTCAGCTGTCCTGTCCCATCGGACTTGAGGTAACCGGAGTCCCCAGTCCGCGCCTCATGATCAATGAGGTGCCGGCACTCTCGTCCGTCTCATTGATCATGAGGCAGGTCGGCCCCGCTGGCGGTGCTAGTCCGCCGGGGCGCCGGCCTCGATGACGCAGTCGGGCCCCGGGTATACCAGCGTCTCGTGTCCGTCGCTGAACCTGACCAGATAGGGCGGCGCGCCATCGGCCCCGCGCACCTCGACGATCTCGCCGACCCGCTCCTGCATCCCCACGGCCCTCGACGCGAGCCGGATGTTGTCCCCCACCGTCGCACGCATACGGTCCCCCTTGTCCAACCTTCGAAGACACAACGGTGAGGGCATACCCCGCCCTCGCTGCCGGTATCTGCCCTGGCTGGAGGCCATGCTGGGCAGGAGGGCATGCAGATGGGGCGGGAAGGCCAAGCAACAACGGGCAATGGTCGCCTAGGACCTCAACGGGCTCTCCCAGAGCCCCGTCGCCTTGACGCCAAGAGCTGCACGATCTACCAGAGTGTCACCGGCGCTGACGGCAGCACCAGGCTGGAGGAACGCGACCGCCTCCCCAACCCCGCTCACGGCAAGTTCACGCCCGAGCAGGACGACCACCACATCGAACCGAAGGCCGGAGCCGGATACCACCGAGCCCGATCACGTCACGCGCTTCACCTGCCTCGTGGATGGCAAGTACAACGTCGAATACGACGTGTACCAACTCGCCGGGGAGAACACCGCATGGGACCACGAGGGACGCCAGTGCTCCATGCGACCGCAACTTTGCCGGTAGGCCAAGAGGCCACACCGAAGGCGCGTGCAGTGCGGTAGCGCAACCTGCGGAAGGTAGTGTGCTGACCTCGTAGAACAGGTCATTTCTGCGAACACGCTCCACCACCATTCCTGCAGAGCGTTACCGGCCCTGGGGAACATCGGTACAGCGGTTAACGTCAAGCCCGTGATCATGGCGCGCACCACAGGCGGCAGGCCCGGCGGCGAGGTTCGGAAGACCCCTGAACGGCTGCGGGCGCCGATGGCGTCGCGTCCATGCCACTCGACAGAGAAGTGAGCACCACCATGAGCGCGTCCCCGGTCATCGCCTCGGTACCCGAGACGAGCGGGAGATCCTGGGCCTACGCGACGGCGTCGGCATTCGCCGGAGGACTCCTTCTCGGCGTCCTGACCAATCTGGCCCAGGGCTGGCTTCCGGGTGCGTGGAATCAGATCGCCAACTCCGGTGCGGTCTGGTCCGTCGCCGCGTTCGCCGCGGGCGCGCTGCTGGCCCGGAGGGTCGGCTTGCCCGCGGCCGCCGTCGCGGGCCTGTTCGCCGAGTCCGGTCTCGTCGTCGGCTACTACGGCTACGCGGAGGTCGCGCGCGACGGCATGGGCTCTTTGTTCGCGCCCCTCGTCTGGCTCGGCATGGCGTTCATCGCCGGCCCCCTCTTCGGGGTGGCGGGCTCCTGGTGGCGAGGCATCAGCCCGCGCCATCGCGTCATCGGCCTCGCCGCCCTGGCGGGCGTTTTCGGCATGGAGGCCATCCACTACGCCTGGGTTCTGCACTACGCCTCCCAGGCATGGGCATGCCTCGCCGTTCTGGTCCTCGTGCCCCTGCTCATGGGCCGCACCCACAGAGAACGCGCGCTGACCCTCCTGACCGCCGTTCCCTTTTCGCTACTGGCCTACCTCGTCTTCGACAAACTGATCCTGACGACACTCCTCGGCTGAGAGCGCACGGCCGCAGACCGGTCACGCGAACAGCCGGAGAAGCCGGGTGAAGTTGCGGCATCGGCCACTGCTGCGGAAGAGGGGGGGCGGGGCTCACCCTCGCGCATCCAGCACAGAGGCTGCGGCGAGCTTGAGGAATTCCGCCCACTCGGATTCGCCGAGGGTGTCCTGGAGCGTCAGGGTGTTCATGTAGAGCAGGGCCGATCGCAGAATCCGCATGCACAGCACGAACATCTCCTGCGCGTCGCGCCGGTTCGAGGTGTTCTCTCCGCTCTGCCCTTACGGCGCCTCATTTGGATTCGAGTCGTCCCATCGGGTGCGAGGCGCCGGTGAGGGCCGCTTGCGCCGCGGTCCAAGTTGAACTGTCGAGGCCGAGGACGTGGCGCAGGTAGGCGAGGGTGACCTGCTGGACGAGGGCGACGCGTTCGGGGTTCTCGTCGGTGGTCTCGGCGGCGTCGTAGCCGGAGATGCCGCCGAGGAAGTGCTCGCCGCCGAAGACGGTGAGCAGGCTCTTATCGCCGGGGCTGCGGGTGTAGGGCTCGGTGGTCCATTCCGGTCCCCGGGTGGTCAGCGGGAGGTGGTCGTTGCCGCCGGCGACCACCAGGGCCGGGGCGGTGAGGTGGGAGAAGTCCACCTTCCGCAACCAGGGGAGGTTCTCGATGGCGTAGGGGGTCAGATGGTCGCCGCCCTCTCCGGCCGTGGCCAGCAGGACGCCCGCCGCGACCCGAGGATCGGACAGGTCGTCGGCGGCTCCGGTCTGCGGGTCGGTGACGCGCAGGCCCAGCAGCATTGCGGCGGTGTGACCGCCGAAGGAGTGCCCGGCCGCGGCGATGCGGCTGCGGTCCAGGCGTCCGGCCAGGCCGGGGACGGCCGCTTCCAGCACGTCGAGACCGTCGAGGACGCGCTTCATATCGGCGACCCGGATCCGCCACGTCCGGAGCCGGCGGGGGTCGTCCGCGGCGAGACCCGACCTCCTGGAGTCCAGGTGGGTGGCCTGGACCACCACGAAGCCATGCGCGGCCCAGTAGTCGATCAGAGGTGCGTAGCCGTCCAGATGGGAGCCGTACCCGTGCGCGAACAAGATGATCGGCAGGTCGCGCCCGGTGACCGGTGCGGACAGGCGCACATGCAGGTCCTCGCCGCGCTCGGGGGCGGGCAGCACGATCGGCTTCACCGAGACGATCGGGGAGGCGGCGATGCCACCGGTGAGATCCGTCTGCGCGGTAGCCGAAGTGGTCATGGATGTCTCCAACCGTGGGTTGTGCGGTGGCCGGTCGCCGGCTGTTCGCGGCCAGAGCGGGAAGCAGGGGATCGGCCTCACACCGGGTACGCTAAAACCTGACATCGATGTCAGAGGCAAGGGGTGTGCCACACATCACGGAGGGGCCGGATATGCGTATCGGGGAACTCGCCGTCAAGGCGGGCGTCAGCGTCCGGTCCCTGCGGTACTACGAGCAGCAGGGCCTCCTCGCCGCCGAACGCAGCTCCAGCGGTCAGCGCCACTACCCTGACAGCGCGGTCGACCGGGTCCGGCTCATCCAGCAGTTGTACGCCGCCGGGCTGTCCAGCAAGACCATCGCCGATCTCATCCCCTGCGTCGTGGACGGCCGCGCCACGCCCGAACTGCTCACCCGCCTGGCCGCCCAACGCGACCACATCGACAGGCATATCGCCGACCTGACCGGCACGCGCGACCGGCTCGACTCGGTCATCGCCAATGCCGGCACCAACATGCTCACCGGCAGGCCCTGCCGCGCCGGCGACACCCCGCACGCCTCGGTGCAGAACGAAGAGGCCCTGTAGTCCCCGGACGCTGGCGCGGACAGGTGACCTGTCCTCCGTCATGCCGCCAAGGGCGACATGGGCGGCGGCGTAGTGGGCAGGGCGGTGGTCGGCCGGGTGCAATGCGTGCAGGTGGACGACCAGTTTTTCGACGGCGACGAGGTGGCCGTGTGCGGCGGCGGTCCAGAAACCGTGCGGGGGAGCTGTTCGTAGCGGTCAGTTCGGGCGTGCTGGTCGAGGTAGTCGGCCAGTTGGTAGCCGGTGCTGGCACCCATGGTCATGCCGTCCTCACGAGGTCGAGGGCCGCGGCGGCGCCCGACAGTGGCTGGGGAGCGTAGTCCAGCGCTTCCTCGAACCAGTTCGCCGGCGCCTGTGCCTGCTCGGCCGGACCGCAGTAGCCGAGGGCTGCGGCGCACAGGAACTCCACCGGCAGTGGGAAGCGGACGGCACGGGAGAATGTCGCCATCGCGCAGCAGGGCCAGGTCACCGACCAGTACATCAAGGCAGCCGAGCAACTGGCCCCCGGCAAGCGGGAGGTGCGCATCGCCGCGGTGTAAGCGCTGGAGCGGATCGCCAAGGACTCCGATGCCGATTCCCGGTTCTAGGTGTGCGGCCGGAGCACTCCAGAAGGAGGTCATGGCGTCGGCGTCGGCGCTCGCAATCAGCGCTGCGGCCCGCGCCCAGCACCGGGCCAGGTAGAGATGTGCCTTGGCTGTACCGGATCAGCGCGCAGAGGGCGCATCTCCTCCAGGGACTCGACGATTCCACTGCCTCGTCCAACAAGGAAGTTGGTGAGGTACGTCGGTGCTCGTGTGCCAGGTGGACGTGTCGATCGGCGGCCCCTTCCGGCCGAACTGTCGCAGGCTCGGCACCTGGCCGACGCGACGCTGGAACAGCCTGCCGATGTAGGGGCGGTGCTGCGTCCCCATCTGGAATGGCGCATTGAGAAGGAAGCGACCTGATCGATCTTCATTCGCGTCGCGTTCGGCGCCGTGGGCCAGGCCGGGGGCGGCCGGACCAGAGCTGATCTCGTCTCCACCCGGCTCCCGTGTCCGGGGACGGGTCACGTACTCCTGAACAGCCGGTCCAGATGCACGTCGATCGCGCCGAGTGCGTCCTGGGGCTCGATCACGCCAAGTTCGATCAGGGGGGTGAAGCCGGTGAGGGCGAGGAGCAGGTTGGTCTCGATCGCCGGGTCGCGGCCGGAGTCGATGTGCCCATCGGCGATCGCCTGGCGGACCAACTGCTCGACGAGGGCCCGCCCTTGCAGGAGGCCGCGGCGCGCCTGCTCGTGCACGGCCTCGTCGTGCAGCGCCTCCAGGACGTAGGCGGCGCTCATCCGGCTGGTCGCGCGGGCGTCGGCATGCAGGGGGAGCATTTCCGCGAGCGTCAGTCGCAGCACGTCACGGGGGTGCGGACGGTCACCGAGCTTTTCGAGCCCCTGGTGTACGCGCACCGAGGTCTGCTCGGACGCGAAGTCCATGGCGAAGGACAGCATGGCGGCCCGGGAGGCGAAGTAGTGCTGCAGCTGCCCGAGTGACATGCCCGCCTCCTGCGCCACCATGCGCATCGTCAGTTGTGCGACGCCGCGCTGCTCCACCACCCGCCACAGTGCGCGGGCAATCGCTTCGCGGCGTCCGCGGTGGTCCACCTGTTTCGGCATCGCCGGCCCTTCCCTCGCACCTGGGACTGTTTCAATACAGTTGACATAATACAGCTGACCTATAAACCTGGAGGCCACTCCAGGGAAGGAACCGTCATGTCCGAGCAGCCGAAGGTACGGACCACGGAAGGCGTGGTGCAGGGGCGCCGGCGGCAGGGGCACGCGGTATTCCGCGGCATCCCCTACGCCCGGCCCCCGGTCGGAACGCTCCGCTTCGCCGCGCCCGCGCCGCCGCACCGCTGGGAGGGGACGAGGCAGGCGGTCGAGTTCGGCCCCGTGGTGCCGCTGTCCCTGCCGGTCGACGTGCCCCCGCGGGGCACCGACTGGCTGACGCTCGACGTCGGCACTCCGGATCCCGGCGCGGCGGGGCTGCCGGTGCTGGTGTGGATCCCCGTGGGCGGCTACCTCTCGGCGTTGTCGAGCGACCCGATGTACGACCCGGCGGCGCTGGCCGAGGCGGGAGTCGTCGTGGTGACCATCAACTGCCGCGTGGGCGCGGAGGGATTCGCGTTCCTCGACGACGCGCCGCCCAACCGCGGATTCCTCGACCAGATCGCGGCGCTGGAGTGGGTGCAGCGCAACATCGCCGCCTTCGGGGGCGACCCCGGCCGGGTCACCGTGGGCGGGCAGTCCGCCGGGGCGGGCTCGGTCGCCGCCCTGCTGACGATGAAGTCCGCGCGCGGCTTGTTCCGGCGGGCCATCGCCCATTCGGTGCCGGGGCTGCACAGCACCCCCGCGCTGGCACGGCAGGTCACCGCCGCGTTCGCGGACCGGCTCGGCGCGGCGGCCCCCACCGCCGAAGCCCTGCGCGACATCGACCCATGGCGCCTGGCCGCCGAGCTCACCTCCTTCAACGCCGGCCTCCACGCGCACCGGGAGAGCTGGGGACGCCTCACGGAGACCGGCACCGCGCTGTGCCCCGTCGTCGACGGCGAGGTCCTCCCGGAAACACCCTGGCCCGCGCTGACCGGCGCACGTGCGAGCGGGACCGAACTGCTCGTCGGCCACACTCGGGACGAATTCCGGTCCTTCAGCGTCATGGGCGGAAGGTACGGCACCTTCACCGAGGAGGACGCCCACGCGGTCCTGGAACTGCACGCCCCGCAGCCGGACGGCACGCGGGCCTACCGTGCCGCGTTCCCGCAGGCAGGCCCGGAGGAACTGGTGGAGACGGTGTACTCCGACGCCCTCTTCCGCATGCCGTCACAGAAGCTGGCCGAGGCGAACGCCGCAGCCGGCGGCACCTCGTACCTGTTCGAACTGTGCTGGGTCGCCCCGGCCCTCGGCGGCATCCTGGGCGCCTGCCACAGCCTCGACGTGCCCCTGGCGTTCGGCACATTGGACAGCCCCGTCGGCACCCAACTCATCGGCGAGGAGGCCGCTCCCGAGGCCGTCGCGCTCTCCCGCGAACTCCAGGAGGCATGGGTCCGCTTCGTCACCACCGGCGATGCGGGCTGGTCCGCCCACCGGCCCGGCGAGCACCTCACCCGCGTCCTGGACACCGAATCGAAGACTCTGCCCTACCCCGAACAGGCATCCCGCCAGATCTGGGAAGGCCACTTCCCCGCCCCCTTCGATCTCTCGTGACTGTCCGGGACGGCTCCTACGACTGCGGCACCGCCACCCACCTGCCCATCGGGACAGCGCGAATCGGCGTACAGCCGACAACACCCGGCCCGCTTGTCATCAGTTTCCACTTGAGGGTGACGGGCGACCTCAAGAGCCGGAAGAGACCGATGGGAGAGAGCCCAGTTAGGAGTTCCACAGGTATGCCAGGGAGGCTCCGATTCCGCCCTGGCGTTGGTGCTGGCGGAGACGTTGGTCTCCCGGATCGCCCTTGTGCTCGAACAGGCGGTTCAGATGTTGATTAGCCTCCGGCTGACCGGGCTCCGGAGATACGTCCAAACTGTTCACGACCAGTGACGGCGCAATATGGCACCGTCACGTGGCGCTGGAACTCGGAAGGCGCGGGGCGAACCGTTCCCCTCAGCCCTGCTGCACCGCGTACTGCGCGATGCCATTGCCGAACGACCAGTTCTCCGGCAGTACTTCCACAAGATTGATGAACACGTCTTCGGGACGCACGCCGGGGTTCGCCTGCAGCAGTTCGACGATGCGCAGGTAGAGCGCCTGCTTCTGGGCGAGGTCGCGCGTGTTGTTGGCGGTGATCCGGATGATGACCGCCTCGTCGCTCCGTTCGACGCCGTAATAGGTGGGGCTGACGCTGAAGGTGCTGTCGTCGTGCTCGGTGATCGTCATGAAGCGGTCGTCTTCCGGCACGTCGAAGGTCTCGCGCATGGCGCGGTAGACGCCCTCGAAGAGGGCTTGGTGGTACTCGGCGGGCTTGCCTCGCCGCAACGACACTTGGACCAAGGGCATGGTCTGGCTCCGTTCCTCGGGACGGTTCGCAGCGTAGCCATCACTTGATCATTCAAAAAAGCCATCTTACTATATTTCAGTCATTAAATATTTCAATGATCGGTGTGACGATGAAGATGCTCGCCCTGGACGCCGTGCATGCCTTCGTGCTGACCGCCGAACTGAAGAGCTTCACGCGTGCGGCGGAGGCGATGGACTCCACGCAGTCCGCCGTGAGCCTGAAGATCAAACGGCTGGAGGACGCCTTGGGCCGCCGCTTGCTGGACCGCACGCCCCGCCTGGTCCGCCTGTCGCACGACGGCGCCGCCTTCCTCGGGCCCGCACGTGAACTGCTGGCCGCCCACGCGGACGCGCTGGGCTCCTTCGGCGTCCAGCGGCAACGCCTGTCGATCGGCATGAGCCACCACGTCGTCGGCGCCGAACTGCCCCACCTCCTGCGCCAGATAGGGCGGGCAGAACCGGACCTGACGCTGGAGGTGAGCATCGCCGGCTCATGGGAGCTCCTTGACCTGTTCGACAGCGGTGCGCTGGACGCGGCCATCGTGCTGCGCCACGAGGGCCGCCGCACCGACGGTGAAGTCCTGATGGAGGAGACCTTCGGCTGGATGGCCTCATCCGACTTCCAACACCGTTCCGGCGAGCCTCTGCGCCTCGCCCTGCAGGCCGAGTCATGCCGTGTGCACGAGATGGCGGTGACCGCGCTGAACGAAGCGGGCATCGCCTGGCAAGAGGTGTTCGTGGGCGGCGGCATCGCGACCATCGGCGCGGCGGTGGCAGCAGGCTTGGCCGTGGCGGCGCTCAGCCCGCGCGTGGCCCCACCCGGCACCATGGACATGGGCGAATCACTCGGCCTCCCCCCACTGCCCACTCGCAGCGTCGTCCTGCAATCACGCCCGTCCGAGCCCGCCGCGCGCAGGGCGCTGCGCACCTTCGCCTCCGCCCTGCGCGCCACAGCGGGCCACTGATCGCCGCCACCGCGAGGTTGCGGGGATCAGGTCCTGCCCGACACCGCGCCGTCGGACCGGAACCAGCCTGGTCCGGCTATCTGGAACCGGACCGCCGCAGCGGTCGAGCCGCAGTTTGGAGGCGACGTGTGGGCAATCTCGTGCTTGCTCGTCGACGTGCATCGGGAGGCGCGTCATAGCCGGACAGCATCGACCATGCCGAACACGGCTTGGGTCTTATGACATGCTCCTTACCGGCACGCCAAATAGTTCTGCCCCGTCACCGCCCCGGACGTACTTGGTGACGCCGGCCTTCCGACTCCCCGATCAGGTGATGATGCGGCCGGGTCGGCCGCCATCAGGGAGACACGGGTGCGAGATCGTCGAGTGGCTGCCGGACAGGCCACATGGTCGGCTCGGCTCTAGAGCCGACTACGTGCACCTTCCTGTCCACCCGTCGGCGGTAGAACACGATCAACTCCCTGTCCGTACCCCCGGCAGGCGGCGCGGCCGAGCCGGGCCGTAGCCTGTGGCCATGATCGACGCCCTGCCGCCGAGCCCCGGTGACGCCTTGGAAATGCTGCTGGCCGGCAACCGGCGATTCGTCGCCGATACGCCCGAGCACCCCAACCAGGACGCCGTCCGCCGCACCGGCACCGCGCCGGAACAGAACCCGTTCGCCGTGCTGTTCGGATGCTCCGATTCCCGCCTCGCCGCAGAGATCATCTTCGATCGGGGACTGGGGGACCTGTTCGTGGTCCGCACCGCCGGCCATGTGCTGGGAGCCGAGGTGCTGGGCAGCATCGAATACGGGGTGGCCGTGTTGAACTGCCCGCTGGTGGTGGTACTGGGCCACGACTCCTGCGGTGCGATCGCAGCCGCTCAGGCCACCTTGCAAGGCGGCACGATCCCGACCGGATTCGTGCGCGATGTCGTCGAACGGGTCACCCCGAGCGTGCTGGCGGCCCGCGCCGCCGGACACCACCAGCCCGAACAGATCCTGCACCAGCACATCCGGCACACCGTCGACCTGCTGCTCGAGCGCTCCAGCGTTCTCGCCGAGCGCGTAGCCACCGGCCAGGCCGCGGTGGCGGGCCTGTCCTACCGGCTTGCCGACGGCACCGCGCAACTGGTCACCACCCACGGCCTCGACAAGCCCTCCACTCCCACGCGATAACGCCCACCCAGCAGCGCCGACGCGCTGCATCTCGCAGTCAGCGTTGAGCATGGACTGCCCGGCCGCGCGCGAGACCAGATCACATGGGCGGGCAGTTGACGACCAGCCAGCCGGGGGACGAGAACGGTGGCTCGCTTCAGAGCAGATGGACTGACCGGGTTTCCTCGAAGCTAGTGCCTGCGCTGTGGCGCAACCGTGCAGAAGACGGGCCCCCTGCCCAGCTCGGCGCAAGCTTGCTATCGCTCGGCGTCCTGCCCTGATGCGGACGCGGGCAGCACTGCCGGGGGAGGGGCGTCGGGGTGGGTGAGGGCGTGGTGGAGTTCGCGGGCGGCGTGGACGACGGGCAGGCAGGCGCGCAGGAAGTCGGCAAGGGCGGCGGGGATGCGCGCGGCCGCACCCACGATGAGCACGGCGGCGGCCAGGCCGGCCAGAACAGTGGTCAGCACGACGCCTCCTGAAACAGAGTGGCCGGGTGGTGTCCGGTGCCGGTGTCGTAGGTGGTCATGACGGCAGAGTGGGCCGGATCCGGCGCTGTCCAGGAGGGGCTGCGGGAAGGTCGGATAAGCGCCGATCCAGGTGCAGGCCGGACAAGATGTCCAACGTACGGGCACAATCCGAAGGGTTCGGACATCCGGCCCGGGGAGGGGTGCGGCGATGGCGTCACCACGGACGCCCGAGGACTTCGGGGCGGCGTTCACCGCGTTGTTGAGGGCCGCTGGCCTGTCGGTGGATCAGGTGGTGGCCGCGCTGCCGGGGGTGATGGGCCGGGCGTCGCTGTACGACTGGCGCAAGGGCGCGCATCTGCCGACCGGGACCGGGCCGCTGCTGGAGGTGGTCCAGCTGTGCCTGGACCACACCGCCCAGCGCGCCGGTGCCGGCGAGGGCGGATTGCCGGGGACGGTCGAGGGCTGGGTGGAGTTGCTGGCCGAGGCCAAGCAGTCCCGTGACTCCCGCCAGCCCCTGGGCGGCCCGCCCTCCGGCGATCGCCGCACGGCACCTGCGTCCTCAGCGGGTGGGAGCGCGATTCGCAGGGTCGGCGACTGGGATCCGGTGGCGTTAGGGGTGCACCAGGCGATCGGCGGCGGCCCGCTGCCGGCGTATGTGCGGCGCGCTCACGACCATCTGCTGTACGCGCTGCTGGACCCGGCGGTGGCGGCCAACCGGCTGGTGGTGCTGCGCGGCGGGTCCTCCACCGGCAAGACCCGCGCCGCCTACCAGGCCGTACGGGCGCGCCTGCCCGACCGGCCGCTGCTCTACCCCGCCTCGGCTGGCCGGCTGGCCCGGCTGATCGAGCAGGGCGTGCCGCGCGGGACGGTGCTGTGGCTCAACGAACTGCGCCACTACGCCGACGACCCGGCCGGCCCTCATGCCCTGGACTGCCTGGCCGAGCTGCTGACCGGCCGCGACCACGTCATCGTGCTCACCGCGCTGTGGCCCGATTTCTGGGACGCCTACACCGCCCCCTGCCACACCGGCCCAGGCCGGCCCGACCCCGCCCGCGCCACCCGCACCCTGCTGGAACCGCTGCCTGACCTGACCGGCTGCGGCCCCGGCGAGGCCGATCCCGCCCGCGGCGCCAGGATCGACATCCCCGATCACTTCACCGCGCCCGAGCTGGAGCGTGCGGGGCTGCTGGACGACGCCGCGTTGCGCCAGGCCATCGACGCCGCCCGACACGCGGGCGCGCCCGGGCAGGTCACCCAGTACCTGGCCGGGGTGTTCGCGCTGCTGGACCACTACGCCAACCGCGGCGCGAACCCGCACGGGCACGCACTGATCACCGCCGCGATCGACACCGTCCGCATGGGCCACACCCACCTACTGTCGACCGGCCTGCTGCAGCACGCCGCCGTCGGCTACCTGGACGAGGACCAGCGCGCCGCCCTCCATGACGGCTGGCCCGCCGGCGCCTGGGAGTACGCCACCCGCCGCCTGCACGGCGCCGTACGCCCCCTGCAACCCGTCCCACCCGACGACGGCGTGGGCATCGCCGGCTACCGCCTGGCCGACTACCTCGACCAGCACGGCCGCACCACCCGAACCGAACACATCCCCCCCGCTGCCCTTCTGGACCGCCCTCACCACCCACGCCCACCCCGCCGACCTGTCAGCTCTCGGTTACGCCGCCTGGAAGCGTGGCCTGCGCCGCCACGCCGCCCAACTCCACAAGAACGCCACCGCCCACGGCGACTCCACCACCGCATTCGCTCTCCTCACCCACCTGCACACCCTCCACCCCACCGACCACCGCCCCGCCCACTGGACCGCCACCCACACCGCCCTCGATGACCCGTTCGCCGTGGCCCAGCTGCTGGACGCGCTGCGGATGGTAGGGACAGCCGAACAGGTTGCTGTGTTTGCCGAACGCGCCGCCGCCCACGTCTCCTTCGACAACACGCGCGCTGTGGTCACGCTGCTAGGTGATCTGTGGAGGGTGAGGGCGGTTGAACAGGTCACTGCGCTGGCTGAACGCGCCGCCACTCACACCCCCCTCGATAACCCGGGCGCCGTGGCCATGCTGCTGGACGAACTACGGAGAGTGAGGGCGGACGAACAAATCTCCACGCTGCTGAGCCGAGCCCCTTATGATCCCTTCGACGACTCGGATACCGGCGCCCGTGACCCCTTCGACAACCCGGACGCCGACGCCGAACTGCTGGACGCCCTGCGGAGAGCGGGGGCGGTCAAGCAGGTCACCACGCTGGCTGAACGCGCCGCCGCCCACGCCCCCCTCCACAACCCGCAGGCCGTGACCCGGCTGCTGAATGCGCTGCGGGAGGCGGGAGCGGGGGAACAGGTCACCGCGCTGCTGAGCCGCGACCCCGCCGCCCATGTCCCCCTCGACAACCCGGGCGCCGTCGCCGACCTGTTGGACGAGCTGCGGGAGGCGGGGGCGGTCGAGCAGGTCACCACGCTGGCTGAACGCGCCGCCACTCACGCCCCCCTCGACGACCCGTACGCCGTGCACGAGCTGCTGAACGCGCTGCAGTATGAGGGGACAGCCGAGCAGACCGCCATGCTTACCCAGCGGTTGCCGGCTGCTGGATTGTTCGAAATGTTTCTACAAGCTGGTGGCCATCGGGAGCAGTTTCGGTTCGGACGCTCCCCGGAGGGAACTGCCGCAGCCGCATGGGGCTGGGACGACCTTAAGTAGTCCGTTCGGGTGACCCGCCCAAGGAACCTGGCCCGGATCTCGGTGACTCTGGCCCGGGTTCCTGCTGGTTCCCAGCTCGCGCTGGCCGACAAGGGCCGATCGCTGGGATTCCTCGACGACGGCGCCCCCGGGCCATAAGCGTGCGGGCAGGATGGTCTATGAACCTGAAAGGATGGCGGCCCATGGCAGTTGAATGCGAAAGCGACGATCGGGGCGTCCTCTGCGGTGTCCAAGCGGTAGGACGTTGTGCGAACCCTGAATGCCATGTTCAGGGCGGTGCTGCGTTCTGCAGCTCGCACGTTGAGCGTCGTCACAGTGGGCGGCAGGGTTGGTGTATGGGATGTTCTCGCGCGGAGGACCTCCGGGAGGCCGAGATCGAGGAGGCGGAAGAGCGGGCCCGCGCCCGAATTCAGGCTCTGGCCCGCGCCCTGGTTGAAGCCGGGGCCGGCCCCGACGAGCAGTACCTACACGCCACCACGACCGAGCCGATCGGGTTCCTGAAGTTCTTTGGAATCTGGAAGTACCGCACCCGCGAAGACCCGGAAGAGCACCGCTACGGGTGGTGCATCGGCACCTACGACTGGTTCTTGGAACAGCCGATCCGCGATGTACGTTTCGACTCCGGCGGGATCTCCCGGTATCCCACGTCCTGCCGCACCTATGTCACCCCGGATGGCGACATCGTTGCTCATGGTGGCTGCAGGGGGCACCTGTCCGAGTTGAACCTTTCGGGCTTGAGGGGCCAGACCAGAACCCGTGACTTCCTAGCGACCGTGGTGACCAAGATGACGGAGTTGGCGCGGGCTCGCGGGGTCGAGATCGAATAGCAGGTGGCTACACCCCAGTTGAAGCATGCGAAGGACGGGGACTTGGGCACCTTGCCGTCTCGATGAATCTGGTTCGTTTGCCGGATCGTCTCATCAGATCACGCCTCCCTACGCCCGCGAAGCCATCGAGCGATGGCAGGCAGCCCGTTCCACCCCGCTCAGAATGCTTTGAGTGAGACAACATCAACCATCCACACCACAGACCAGGCTGAACAAGACACACACCAGCCGACGATCTCAACCAACCTGACTCGCCGCTGCCCACAGCGTCACCACCGGACGAGATTCCATGAGACCGAAGATCGGGCATCGAAACTGTCATCCTGCTGAACAAATCTGACCAGACAGTATTTATGTCCTGCCTGTTCTCTTCGCTCGCTTCGCTGCTGGTCAGCGCATCTTGGCAGCCAAGAGACCGTTGCGATCCTCGGCCAACGCGCATCAGTTACCGCCGAAACCCGGCCAGGTAGAGGTGACTTCGCTGGCTCGCTACAAGGCGCCAACCTGCGGGTCATTCGCGACTGCCCGACTCGCTGTGACTTCGGGAGTTCGAAGCTGTTTCTCCCGGTCTCCGTACCAGGTTCAGAGCCCGATGCCGCGGAGGGGGTTGTCGTTCCATTTGTCGGCCTGTCGGATGTATCCGGCCACTACGGGGGAGCCGTCGGCCCAGCGGCCGTGTCGGGTGATGGCCGACATGGGCGCTCCTGCCTTGGCGGCGGAGGTGGCTCCGCCGGCCCGCAGTCCGTGCGCGGTATAGGTGTCGGCGTGCTCTAGGTTGGCCGCGGCCGCGGCGCGCTTGACGATGAGGTTGATTGCCTGTGGAGTCAGACGGCCGCGTCGACCGCGCCCGGCCGAGGCGCGAGTGCGGTCGCCGATGTTGCCGTGCCGGTCGATGGGACGAAACAGCGGTCCGCTGGTGATGTCTGCGTTGGCCAGGACGACCAGCCAGGCGCGTACCACCCGTACTGGGCAGGTATCGGGTGTGGGGCCGTAGGGGACGGCGACGGTTTCACCGTGGGCGTCCTGATTGGTCTTACTGAGGGGAACGTAGACCTCCAGCCCATCGCCGGTAACGGCGAGGTCGCCGATATCGACCTCGCTGATCTCTGAGCGTCGCCCATGCGCGCAAAGCTCAGTACCAGCAACGCGCGATCACGGAGCCCGGCGGGGGTGTCCCGTGGTAGTGCGGCGACCATCGCCCGAAGGCGGTGTCTACGGTGATCGGCGGTGACTTGCGCCGGCGGTGGCCCTGCTGTGCGCGGTTGCGACGGTAGGCGCGTAGCGCCATCCGTGCGGCGGTGGTGGCGGGCTTGGGCAACTGAGCGTGGTCATGCGCGGCCAGGACACAGGCCAAGGCTCGGTCGATGGTGGCCGGGGCGTATTGCCGAGTGGTCAGATGGGCCACGTAGTTGGCCAGTGTCGCCGGGCTGGCGGGCAGGCTGTTGTGTCCGGTGTGGTCGCACCAGGTGGCGTAGGCAGCGAAGTCACGGGTGTAGGCGATGCGGGTGTTGACCGCCAGCCCTCCCTCGACCAGACGCGCGGCCTCAGCGTTCAGCAGGTGCTCCGCCTCGATCGCCTTGCTGGCTTCGCCGCTCGCACCGGGCATGATGCTGGCGGTGACCAATGCGCCGTCGACAGCGGGTGGACGGTCAGCGGCACTCATATGGTTCTCCGCGATCCTCAGCCTGGGTAGCGATAAGTGAGCTTATCGCTACCCAGGCCTCCCAGGGCTGGCACCACACCTACCCACTGCGCCAAGCAACCCTGAGAGGCACCACGACGCGACCTGCCAGCCACCTCACGCAGAGCGGTTTCCTAGCTTGCCGTCCCGAACCTTCACTTGGCACTCAACAGCAGAACCGCATGCGGGAAACCCGCCGGGCAACCACACGAACCCGATCGGGCAACCTGATGTCGAGGAAGCCTGCTCGCACGTAGCCACCTCTGCTTAACCTAGAAACCCCCAGTTCAAAGGCATAGTCGGCACGGGGGAAGCGACTGTACCCGGGGTGCCGGTAAGAACCGTGTCATGAGCCCCAAACGAGCCCGAGGTAGCGGATCAGGACGGCTAGGGGTGGTGAGCCCGGCGGGGCGGCGTGGTTAATTGCCGGGCGTCCTCTGCTGTTGAGCGGCTGTGATGCGGGTGGCGTACACCCGGTAGGCCTTGCGCCCTCGGCGGCGGCGACGCCCTGGCGGGTGTTCTCGCTGATCATGTCGCGCTGGAACTCCAGCACCGAGGCCAGCACGTTGACCATCATCTTGGTGCCGGGATCGTCGGCGGCCAGGTCGATCCCCGACAGCAGCCCCGACTCCACCCGCAGGTGCAGGCCGCGGCGGATCAGCACGGGGCGCAGGGCGAGGATGTCGGCGACCGAGCGGAACAGGCGGGCGGCATCGGCGATGCGGATGGTGTCCCCGACCGCGGCGTCGTGCAGCAGCTCTTTGAATCCGGCGCGGTCCAGGGAGAGCCAGCGGGTGGAGGTGGCGGGGTCGTCGTAGACGGGGGCGATCAGCGCGGCCAGGGCGTGCCGCTGGCGGGTGTCGGTCGCTTGTCAGTGGAATGCCTCCAGACGAAGGAGGCGTCGGGGCTCTGGCTGACTTGCGTTCTGTTCCTTGTCCCACGTCCGTCTACTTCATCGATCGCCTTGGGGCGCTCCCAGTGTTCCGCCGCTTCCACGGCGGTGGTCTGGTCGCCGCGCTCTCCGCCGACGACAACTGAGGTTCACACTCGACCACAGCGGCAGGCCCGCCACGTGAAGGTGAGCATCCCGGCTGGCTCCAACCGGCCCTGAACGGGAATCTCGGCCAGCTCAGTGTCCCGTCGAGGGTCCGCTGTGAGGAATCGCCCAGGGTTCCTGGAGGGAGGGCGAGGGGCGGGGGCTTGTAAGACCGTGACGTGTTGGGTCTGCTCCCAGATCAGCATCTTGCGCGTCCAGGTCATCACTTTGATCGCTGCGGCCTGGTCGCTGTCGCCGGTAACGAGGTGCGGCTGGTGGGAGTCGGTGCAGACGATATCGGCTCGGCATGCGCACATCGACCGCGTCGTTCTTGGCTTTCGACACGCTCAGCTGCTGGCGATACCGCGTGGTCTGCGGTGGTTTGATCGCCATCACTGCGTATCCGGCGACTAGCGGAAGGTGACGCGGGCGATGACGGCGACTTGGGCGGGCTGTTTGGGGGCGCCTGATGCGGTAGGGCCGCAGACCGCGACGTGTTGAACGCGGTCGATCAGGTCCCACCAGCCGTCGGGCAGCCGGACGGGCTTGGCGGCCTTCCACAGCACGATGTCGTCGCCCTCCTCCTCGTCGTTGACGTGGACGATCGCCTCCAACGCGCGGGTGCTGATGCTGACCCTCAGCCGCCATGCGGGATCGGTGACGGGCGAGCTGTCCTTGTTCCAGTCGGGTAGGCCGAGCTCGCGCAGGTGGGCCAGCCCGGCTCGGCCGGCCTCGTGGCCCAGGACAAGCGCGGGCACCTTGTGTCCGCCGTCTCTGATGGACGCGACGGTCACCTGATAGTGGGGTTCACCGCCTGGGTCATCGCCGAGCTCTGCGTGGTGGATGACAAGGGGCGGGGGTTTGATCACGGCCCACAGGCGGAGTGCGTCGTCGAGCAGGCCGTACACCTGCGGGGCATCCATGGCCTCGACGACCTCCCACACGGCTGCGGCGGCTGCGGAGTCGGTACGGTCGGTGTGGGCGCGCCGAGCCAGAGCATGCCACCGCACGGTGGAGGCTCGCGCTCTCCCCGCCTTGGGCAGGGGCCAGAACACCGTCCCGGCGAGGGCGGCCACGGTGGGGCGGTGGTCCAGTGCCTCAACCGACAACACGATCCGGCAGTGGCGGCACCCGTCCTTGACCGCCGCGACCAGGCGGGCGGCCAGGTCGGTGTTCACCGCGCGGCCGCCGCTGTAGGGCAGCTCGATCAGGCCCACCCCCTCTGTGGCGTCGTGCTGGTGGCCAGCAGCTGCGATGCGGGCGTCGTTCAGCCGGCGCAGGGCCGCGGCGTAGCTGATATCGGCGCAGTCGGCGAAGAGGCGGGCCTTACGACGGGCATCGGAGTAGTTCTTGAACACGGCTTCTCGATCCGGGTGCGGTCATCCGCACGGCTCGTTTCGATGGGTCATACCGGCACAGGTGTCCATGGGTGGCCCCGCGGGCTTACCGGGGCCCGAGGTCGCGGCGAAGCCGGATCGCGTGCGGGAGGTAGGCGGCCAGATCCCCCAGCCACTGAGTGAACGGCTGATCACTGCCCTTGGCTGGCCGTCCCTGCGTGTAAGTCCAGACGTGCGGGTCAAGCTGAGACAGGTCCGCCGCGCGAAAGTAGAGGAACATGTAGCCCTGGTGGGTCTGGAAGATGAAGGCGTCGGCGTAGGGAGCGAAGTCGTCGCCGTGGTCCTCGACGATTTCGCGGGCGATGTTCTTGGCCTCCAGAAGCCACTCGTAGTGCCACTCGCCCAGGTGGGCCAGCCAGTAGGGCGTGCGGCCCCCTTGCTCCAGGAACTCCCGGTAGCGGGCGGGTAGCGTCGTGACGCCCTGGGACTCCTTCAACGTCTCGATCTCTTCGACGGTGCACCCGACCAAGTCCTCGGGCGCGACCAAGCCCTGGCGGACCAGCGGCTCGGTCAGCTCGGACATGAAGCTCATAGCGGATGAACGCACAGGGTCACGATAGAAGGACAAGTCTGACTTTTTGAAGGGGCAGGTCGCTTCAATGCCGCTACGGCCGCACCCTTCCCCGCCCCATATCCGTTCGTCCCGCAACTCCAGGCCCGGGACCCAGGAAGCTGCGATGAGCCCCAAACTAGATCGTCTGTGCAGGTCACAGCTTCGCGGAACAGGCCATTTCTGCGAGTACGCACCACCATCGTCACTCAACGCTCTTTGCGGTCTCCCGGGTCTCGGGCCGTGACGGGCTTCCATAGAGGAACAAGACTGGCTTTCTGAGGGGGCGGCTCGATTTAATGTTCGTATGGCCGCGCCCTTCCCCCCGCCCCCGTTCGCCCCGCCACCCGTCCGCCCGTCTGCCCATGCCCGATCCCTGGTCCTGGGGATGGTCCTGGGCGGTGGCGTCGGGCTGGTGATTAGCATGCTGGCGGCCGTTGTCGGCCGCCTGTTCGGCGCGGCCGTCTCGATATTGCTGTCAGCCCTACTGGCCGGGTTGGCCGTGGGATTGGCCTTCATCATGGTCAGGGTCAAAGGGGTCGCCGCCCCGTTCGCAGCGGCCGGTGCGGCTTTGGTCGTCAGCGAGGTCGGCCGCCTGGTGCCCGCTCTCATCGGCTTCGGCATCAACCTGGATTTCCTGCTCTCGCCGAACCTCCTGCGGATCCTCAGCCTGCTGCTGCCCATGGTCGTCGCCGCCGTGCTCGCGCTGTTGGGTGCCAAGCAGCCCGCCCACCGGTCAAGACAGCCCGTGCCGCCGGGCGCCTGGGGCGCGCCCCAGGCGCCCGCTCCCGCCCAGCCGCCGTTCGCCCCGCCACCCGCTCCGGGTCAGCCGGTCTACGGGTCCCCTCCTGTCCCCGGCCAACAGCTGTTCAGCGCCCCACCACCACCCGGTGCGATGCCGCCCCGCCCCTTCGATCCCAACAACCCCCACGGCTACGGCCCGTGAACAGCAACCGATGGGACGCCCACTTCTCGGGTCCGTGCAGTTGGCCCCTGAGCGGCGCGTAACGACACTCGGCGGGTCACGTCACAGCCAGATGCAGGACCCGACCGCGACAGCCGGTCCAGGCGGGTGGCCTTCAACGTGTCGCCCTCGCGCAGCAGTTGAAGGACGAGGTTGAGTCTCGGGTGGGAAACCTTAGCGCCGGATGCCTTGTCCAGATGGATTTTCTCGCGGAAGACTCCGACGCGATGAACGACCTGCTCCCTAACACTCTGGCCGAGATGGGCATCCCCTTGCCATCCACAGACCTGGCTGCGGCGCGGGAAGCTATTCGGGATCGCGGCTGCACTCTCTAGCAAAGGACAGATGCGCCATGAGCGAACTGATCACCACGGCCGACGCCGACCTCGTCGACTTGGCCACCCGCCTGCGTGAGCTGCGCTGGTCCTGGCAGTTCTCCGATTTCGCTGGACTCGCAGCGGATTTCGGTTGGAACATGGTCAGCACCAGGGAAAACCGGGCCCGCTTCGACTGCGGGTTCGGGCACGCCAGTGGCATTGCGCGGGGCAATGCCGGGCGGGTGCAGGTGATGGAACTGCCGGTCACCGGATTCGCGTCCCAGGATGATGCCGGCCGGGACGCGCTCAACGACACGTTCGCGCGGATGACTGCCGCGCTGACCGCCGCCTTCGGCGCACCGACCGCCAAGCTCCCCGGCACGTGCTCCGAAATACGCTGGGCCGGACCGGAAGCCACGCTCAGGCTGATCGCCGGGTCGGTTCGCATCAATCTCGCACTGGCCACCAACGGCTGGCTGGCGAACAACGACGAAGCCATCGAACTGGAACGCCAAGGCCTGCTGTGACCGAGTGGAGCATGTTCGCCGCTGCCCTGGCCCGTTGTTTGCGTGACCTGCCGGTGGGCGGCGTCGTGATCATCGAAGAAGCCGGCTTTCGTTCTGCCGGTAAGGGGTTCACACAATTCCGGCGGTATCCCGACTATCTCACCGCGGAAGTGCCCGGCGATCCCGGCCCGCCCCCCTCCCCCGGGGCGCGGGTCGGAGCGGCCATTACCCAGATGCTGACCGAATCCGGTTGGCAACAGCAAGATCCCGACCGGGGCGGCAACCGGTGGTTCGAGCTCTCCTGGCCGGCAACCACTTCGGACTACCAGCAGTTGGCCACCATGATTGTCACCGCCCTGCGCGACGCCTTCCGCATCCCGTCCCCCGACGCCCTCCGGTACCACGCCTGGAACGAGGGCGACGGCAACCGCCAACTGGATCTGTCGCTCGGCATCCCCACGCGCTGATGCTTAGTCCCGCCCCCTCGCCAAGTCAGGTTCTGCAGACCGGCACCCACTCACAACATGCAATTAGCCGCAAACGAGCGCGGGGTGTGTTGAACCTCTGTCGATGGGGCGGGTAGCCGCTCGGCCATCCCTGCGCGGCGCGCGTTCACGGATTGTTACGGTCGTTGATGTCACCAAGGGGCGCGCCGGACAGATTCCCAACCCTGTCCGGCACTCCTGAGCGCACCAACGCAGGGCAACGCCGTGACGACAGCATGCACGCCAATTCGGGCACCGGCCCCGCCCGTCAGCCACAGTCGAAAACCCCGTCTCCGGCGACGCGAGCCGCACCCACTGTGACCTGGGACGATGTCCCTCGTTTGGGGATCACAACGCGTTTCTTACCGGCGGGCCTACCCACGTCGCTACTGACAGAAGGTCGGCGCCACTCACTGACATCAAGTCAGCGCCGCACACGGGCCGGGGCACAAGCTCTCTCCTCGGGGCCAGTCGCTGGCAGGAGCCACCTGGATAATCGGAGTTATCCCGGAGTGGGCAGGCTCAACTTCTTTCGCATATCGCGTGACGCTTAATTATTTTCGCGTGCTCATACGCGATGAAGGTGTAGCCTGGATTCATGATCAACGAGGTGGGCGCGACTACTGGCCAGAGCGAAGATCCGCGCGAGGCAGAACCGGAAGCGGCCGGCGGGCGCCGGACCGAAGGTGGCGGGGTGTGCGCGTTGGAGGGGTGCGCACTGCCGTTGCCGCAGGTGGAGGGGCGGGGCCGGCGGCCGAAGTACTGCAGCAAGGCCCACGCTGACCAGGCCAGCCGCGACCGGCGCAGCGCCGACGCCCTCACGATCGAGGAGCCCCTGGCCCGCGCTGAGGCCCTGGCCCGCACCCTGCCACTGGCCGCCGTCGCCGACCAGCTCGCCCAGTTGCGGGAGTTCCTGGCCGCGGCGCAGGAGGGGGCGCTCGGCCGGGTGCAGCGGGCCGAGGCCGAGACGGTCGCGGCCCGGCAGGGCGCCGCGGACGCCGAGGCCCGTGCCGAGGCGGCCGACCGTGCCCGGCGTCAGGCCGAGCAGGCCGCCGCGGACGCCGTCGCCGCGCGGCAGGCGGCGCAGGCCGAGGCGGAGCGGGCGATCGCGGACGCCGCGCAGACCCGTACCGACTGCGCGGCGCTGATCGAGGTCCACCAGCAGGTCCGCGACGCCGCCCGCGAGGCCCAGGCGCACGCCGAGGCCGCCCGGGACGCCAAGACCGCCGAGCTGCGTGAGGCCCACCGCGCCCACGCCGAGGAGACCGCCCGCCACCAGGCGGCGGCCGACAGGCAGGCCGAACGGATGGAGGGGCTGCGCGCCGAGCTGACCCACATGGCCGCCGCGCTGTCCGCCGCCCGTGAGGCCCTGGCCACCGCCCAGGGCGAGACTCGGGCCGAGCGCACCCGCGCTCAAGCCGCCGAACAGGCGCTGGAGCAGACCCGGCGTGACGAGCAGTCCGCCGTCGCCCGGGCAGACGAGCTCTCCGCTCAGTTGGCGGCGCTACAGGCCGCCGCCGACCGTGAACGGTCCGAAAGCGCAGCGGCCCTGGCCGCCCAGCAGGCGCTGCGGGCCCGGCTGGAAGAGGACCTGGCCGCCGCCCGCGCCGACGCCGCTGCTCAGCGGGAACGTGCCGCCCGCGCCGACGCCGCGCTGGCCGAAGCCGAGCGCGCCGGCACCCCTGCCGCGGAAGAAGGCGGATCGGCCCGCGAGGAGGATCGGAATGGTCAGTAGCAACGACGGATGTGGGCGCTGAGTCTGGCTAGATGAGCGTGGGGACTCGGCTTGGAGAACGGTGGCGGGGCCTCAGCGCGGGTTCGCCCTACAGGGCCTTGCGATCGCCTGAGGCTCAGCCGGTCACGGCAGCGGGGTTGAGCAGGGCCTGGGCGGCGACGAAGGCGGCGATGCCGAAGACCAGGTAGGCGAACCAGCGGCTCAGCCGGGTGGCGTCCAGGCGGCGGGCCAGCCGGCCGGCGATGAGGGAGCCGGCGACCGCGGCCAGGGTGAACGCGGTGATGACGGGGTAGTCCAGGTCGGCGTCGCCGGCGTGGGCGACGAAACCGGCTGCGGCGTTGGCCACCACGATGAGCAGGGAGGTGCCGACCGCGGTGGTCATCGGCAGGCCCAGGCCGAGCACCAGCGCGGGGATGATCAGGAAGCCGCCGCCGACGCCGAACAGGCCGGTCAGCACGCCGACCACGGCGCCGATGAAAATGGATCTGGGCAGGCAGCTGCGCCAGTTGACGCCGCCTTCGGGCAGGGCGCAGGCGCCGCCCCGGCTGCTCTGGTCGGCCAGCATGCGCCGGCCGGCCGCCACCATCAGTGCGGCGAAGCCCAGCAGCAGCACGCGCGGGGGCAGCAGCCGGTTGAGGGCGGTGCCGGCGAAAGCGGCCAGCGCGCCGGCGCCGCCGAAGACCGCGGCGATGCGCCAGGCGATCTGGCCGGCGCGGGCGCGCGGCAGCACGGCGGTGGCCGAGGAGATGCCGACCACCAGGAGGGAGGCGGGGATCGCCGAGGCCAGCGGCAGGCCCGCCCCGTAGACCAGGGCGGGCACCGCCAGGATCGATCCGCCGCCGCCCAGCAGTCCCAGCAGCGCGCCGATGACGACGCCGAGCAGCAGCGCGGCGATCATCGGGTCCGGCCGCCGTGCGGGACGGGACCGTGGCCGGTCAGGGCGGTGAGCACGCCGTCCAGGTCGGTCCGGGGCCCGCGGTTGTAGGGCAGTTTGGCCAGCAGCAGGCCCATCGCGCAGGTGTCGGACACTGCGGCGAAGGTCAGGCCGGCGCCGATGAAGCCCGCGACCCACTTGGCCTTGGGGGCCACCGTGCTGGCCAGGACCGAGCTCAGCACGACGGACCCGGCCACCAGGCGCACCTGGCGCTCCAGGTGCCAGCGGGCGCGACCGGTGGCGACCGGGGCACCGGCGGCCTGCCAGGCGGTGATCCCGCCGGTCAGCACCCGCAGGCCGGGCAGACCCGCGTCGGCCAGGACCTGCCCGGCCTGGGCGGCGCGCTGGCCGGAGTGGCAGATCAGCACCGCCTGCTCGTCCAGGTGGGCGCGCAGTTCGATGCGGTGTTCGCGCAGCAGGTCCAGCGGAACGTTGCAGGAGCCGGGGATGTGGGCGGACTCGAACTCGCCGGGGGTGCGCACGTCGATCAGCCGGGGCGCGTCCTGCGCGGCCAGAAGCTGCCGCAGCGCGGCGGTGTCCAGTGCGGCGGGACCGGCCGGGGTGTCAGCGGTGGACATGGATTCTCCTTGTCGCGGAGGTGAGGTGGTCAGTGCTGGGGATCGGTGATGGTCAGGCCCGCGGCCGCGGCGCTGTCGAAGGCGTCGTCGATGTGCACCACGCGGCGCCCGGCACGGGTCAGCAGGCTGGCGGCGGCTGCCGCCCGGTAGCCCGAACCGCAGTGCACCCACACCGTGCCGCCTGGTACTTCGGCCAGGCGCGCGGGCAGGTCGGGCAGCGGGATGTGGGCGGCGCCGTCGATGTGCCCGGCGCGCCATTCGTTGGTCATCCGCACGTCCAGCACGACGTCGGAGGCGGGCAGGCCGCGCGGCGGCCGTCCGGCGCGGGCGGCGGCCAGGTCGGTGAAGGCGGCCACCGTCAGGCCGGCGAGCCGGGTGCCGTCGCCGCCGGCCCACTGCTCCGGGCCGCCGGTGGCGGCCGCGGCGGGACGGTCGATGCCGATGCGGGCCAGTTCGCGCTGGGCTGCGGCGACCTGGCCGGGGTCCTCGCCGAGCAGGGTGATGGGCGCGCCCCAGTCGATCATCCAGCCCAGCCAGGTCGCCATCGGCCCGTCCAGCCCGAAGCTGAGCGTGCCGGTCAGGTGTCCGGTGGCGAAGGCCTTGCGCGAGCGCAGGTCCACCACCCACTCGCCGGCCGCGATCCGCGCCCGCAGCTGGTCGGCGTCGGCCCGCTGAACGGGGGTGAGGTCGATCAGGTCGGCGCCGGCGGTGTTGCGGGCGCCCATATGGGCGTAGTAGGCGGGGTAGGCATCCAGGCCGGCCAGGGTCTCGGCGACGAAGTCGTCGGCCTCCAGCCGCAGCGCCGGGTTGGCCTGCTTCTCCCGGCCGATGGTGGAGGCCGGAGCGTCGGACTGGGTGGCCGAGCAGAAGCTGCCGAACCCGTGGGTGGGCCAGATCTGCGCGCCGTCGGGCAACAGGTCGGCCAGCCGGTGGGCGGAGGCGTGCTGGTGGTGGGCCAGGGCGTGGGCGTGCTCCTGTCCGAGCAGGTCGGTGCGGCCGGTGGTGCCGAACAGCAGCGACCCGCCGGTGAACACCCCCTCGGCCCCGCCGGGGCCCGTCAGGATGTAGGACAGGTGGTGGAAGGTGTGTCCCGGGGTGGCCACCACCCGCAGGCCCATCTCCGCAGACAGGGCGATCTCGTCGCCGTCGGCGACCGCCAGCCGGTCGAAGCCGACCTCGTCGGCGCGGGCGACGAGATACGCCGCACCGGTCAGTCTGGCCAGCGCAAGGCCGCCGGACACGTAGTCGTTGTGCAGGTGGGTCTCGGCCACATGCGTGATGCGCACGCCCGCGCGGCCGGCCAGCGCCAGCACCCGGTCGATGTCGCGCTGCGGGTCGACCACCAGCGCCACCCGCCCGTCGTGGGCCAGGTAGCTGCGGTCGCCCAGGGAGGAGGTCTCCACCACCTCGACGTGGATCGTGGTCATCGTTTCGCCGCCTTCGCATGTCGTCGTTCGGCTGTTGTCATCGCTGTCGCGATCGGTTCTTTGCGGCCGGTGCCGGGCCGTCAGCGTGCCGTTTTCGCAACGGCAGGCCGTGGTGCCGCCGGTCAGAGGGCGCACCCGCGCGACGGCGCTGTGCAGGGCCTGCGTGGCGATCGTGCTGCGGACGCCGGGCAGGCACGCCCTTGCCCGCCTGGTCGGCGGCGACCGGGGCCGGTTAAGTCGCTGCGTTGCAGCTCAGTAATCGCCGTCTCGCGGGAGTCATCATTCACTCCGTTGTGGCGATACCCCTGGGGGTATGTTGCGGGCAGATGTGCGCGCTGGTGGGGGAGCGGTTTTGTGCGCTGTCTGCTGGGGGCCATGTCCTCGCCGGGCTCTGTCTAAGACAGGGCGAGGAACAGCTTCTCCAGCCGCTCGGGGGTGATCGGCGGCTCCTGGCCGGTGTCGCGTGCGAGCTGGCACTGCTGCAGGCCGGTCGAGATGATCTTGAAACCGGCGCGGTCCAGTGCCTTGGACACCGCCGCCAGCTGGGTCAGCACCCGCTCGCAGTCCTCGGCGTTCTCGATCATCGCGATCACCCCGCCCAGCTGGCCGTGCGCCCGCTTGAGCCGGGTGAGCGCGTCGGCCAGCACCGACGCGTCCATCTCCATCGTCGTTCCCCTTATGGCCGTGTGTGCCCGTACCTCGTCCAACATATACCCCCCTGGGTATGTTCCGGCCGGTGACGCAGCTCTCCAGGCCGCGCCGGCGAACGGTCACCGGCGGGACTCACGGTGTCGTGCGCAGGTGTCCTGCCGACCTTGCCCATGCCGGTGTCCAGGTGCCGGAGGGGCGGGGCTGCGCTGAGTCCAGATGGTCGCGGAGTGCGGCGAGGGCCGGGTGCGGGTTGTCGCGCTGCCACACCAGTGAGTGCGGATAGACCGGGACGGGGTCGCGCACGATGACGCGTCGCAGGCCCTGGGCGGCGGGCCAGACGAGGCGTGTCAGTTCGCCGACGAAAGTCGCCAGTGACCGGGAGTCGGCGATGACGTCCAGCAGGGCCTCGATGCCGAAGTCGGGGCCGGTGCTCTCGATGGTGAGCCCGAACGCGGCGGCGAGGGCGTCGTAGTAGGCGGCCCACTCGGTTCCGGGGACGATACCGGGCATCCAGATCCGGCGCCCGGCGAGGTCGGCGAGCGTGACGGCGCGGGCGGCGGCGAGTTCGTGGACGGGGCCGACGAGGATCTCGAGGGGCTCGTCGAAGGCGCGGGCGGCCTCGATGTCGCTGGGGAGCCGGCGGCCGGGCTGAGGGACGGCGCGGAAGGACGCGTCGATCGTGCCGGACCGGATGGCGTCGATGGCCGCGTCGGCGTCGAAGAGGGTCAGGACGTCGAGCTCGTACTCGGGGTGTGCACGGTAGAAGTCGCGCAGCACGGCCGCCGGGGCGAGCCGTCGGCCGATCACGTCGACGCGCAGCGCGCGGCGGCCGGGACGGACCGAGGCGACCGCCCGCTCCTCGGCCCGCAGGAGATCGCGGGCATGGGGCAGGAACGCCTGGCCGTCGATGGTGAGCTCGACTCCGCGTGCGATGCGGGTGAACAGCCGCACGCCGAGGGCCTTCTTCAGTGTGGCGATGCGCTTGGATACGGCCTGCTGAGTGATCGACAGCTCGGCGGCGGCGTCCTGGAAGCGCCCTGCGTCCGTGGCGGCCACGAAGGTGCGCACGGCATCGAGATCCATGCCGGTCACGGTATCTGTACAACGAATGGTTGTCCGTAGCGATGAGAGGTGTGGCGGGTAGGACACGCAGGCGGGCGCTGGGCAGGCGGTTCGGGTGGCTGTTGTCGTCGGCAGCCAGAACGTCAGTGACCCCGGCCTGCGGATGTCAGCGGATCGGCAGCCGGAGCGACAGTGGTCGGCAGCGAAACCGTCAGTAGCTCTTATGCGTCAGGCGGGCCAGGCGCGGTTGGGGTGTCAGCGGCCTACTCGGGGTGTGAGCGGCGACCGTACGGCCGGTCATGCTACAGAGCCTCGTGGCTTGTCGTGTCGTGACCAGCCGTGGCGGTAGGTGTGATGGAGGTCAGTGGCCGGGTTCGGTGCGGGCGGCGGCGACGATGTGTTCCAGTACCAGCGCGTGGGACTGGAAGGCGGCGCGGCCGTGCGGCATGAGGTGGACGCGGATGCGGCCCACCGGGCTCCTACCGTGACTGACGGTTCGGTTGCTGCTCAAGTCCCGACTCCCGGCGGGCAAGCCCCGCCATTGTTTCGTCTCGGTCATGCCGCGGCCGTAACCCCGTCCACGCTGACCCTTCCGGCCTTCAGCCCAAGGATGACGTACCAGGTGGCGGCAGGCCGTGGCCCACGTGACGCACCTGCCCGAACAACCCCTGGGTATTTGTCCAGCACGACCGCAAGACGTACGTGCCGTACATGAAAACAGCAGAAGGCCACCCCAGATAACACCGGCCCGACGGCCATCCCTCAACCTCGACATCACAAACTCGACCGACGGGAGCCGACGTTCTCGTTGCCGATTCACTGACGGTCTCGCTGGCGACGACAGGAACTGCGGGCCGGTACGCCCGGCGCCGCCGCTGAAAAACGGGTGGGACCGCGCGCCCACCCTGCTGTAGGTTCGCGCCATGTGCAGCGCACCCGCAGCGTTCATGAGGATCCGCCGCCCCTGAGCGGCGGTCGTCCCCTCTGAGAGTCGCCGCCGCTCCAGCAGATCCATGCTGGGCGGCTCCTCACGCTGCCCGGGTTCACCCTCTGAATCCCGGAGCCCTTCGTTGCGCACCCATCACGCAGGCCGGCACGAGCTCGGCCAGAACTTCCTCACCGACCGGCGCGTCATCGCCGCGATGGTCGGCCTCGTCGCCCGCACCGACGGCCCGATCGTCGAGATCGGCGCGGGCGGCGGCGCGCTCACCCTCCCGTTGCAGGACCTGGGACGGCCCCTGACCGCCGTCGAGATCGACCACCGCCAGGCCACCGCGCTGGCCCGCCGGGCCTCCCCGGCGACCACGGTCGTGACCGGCGACTTCCTGCGCCACCGGCTGCCGCGCACACCGCACGTGCTGGTCGGCAACCTGCCCTTCCACCAGACGACCACGATGTTGCGCCGCGTCCTGCACAGCGAGCACTGGACCGACGCGGTGCTGCTGGTGCAGTGGGAGGTGGCGCGGCGCAGGGCCGGGGTCGGCGGCGCGACGCTGATGACGGCGCAGTGGTGGCCGTGGTTCGAGTTCCGGTTGGTCCAGCGCGTGCCGGCGGCGGCGTTCCGGCCGCGTCCGGGCGTGGACGGCGGCCTGATGACGATCACGCGCCGCGCCCGCCCGCTCGTGGCCCCGGCCGATCGCCGCGCCTACCAGGACCTGGTGCACAGGGTCTTCACCGGCGGTGGGCGCGGCCTGCCGCAGATCCTCGACCGCGCGATGCCGGACAGGCGGGTGGCGCTCCGGCCCTGGGCGCGCCGCCACCGCGTGACCGGTGCGACGCTGCCGCGCGACCTGGCGGCCGAGCAGTGGGCCGACCTGTTCGCCCTGCTTTAGGCCAGGGCCCCAGGTCGACGCCGAAAGCCGGCAGCACCTGGGCGTTGACGACGCAGACCGGTCAGGTGGCGGCAGGCCGTGGCCTACGTGGCGCACATGCCCGAACAACCCCCTCGACCGACAGGAGCTGACGTTCTCGTTGCCGATTCACTGACGGTTTCGCTGCCGACGACAACTGTGGGCGTCGTACGCGGTCAGGACGTACAGCTCGTGGCTCGGGTTCGGTGCGTTTCCCCTGATCGCCGTCATCGTGCTGCACTCCGGGCCGTCCCAGGTGGCGGTGCTGGCCGCTGTGGGACGGGCCGGGGGGGCGGTGCCGCTCGGCCCGTGGGTGGAGTTCCAGCGCAAGCGGCCCGTCATGATCGCGACGGATCTGGTCCGGTTCGCGGCGCTGGCGAGCATCCCCGCCGCGCTCGGCTGCCTGAGTTTCGCCCAACTTCTCGTTGTGTCCGTTGTCGTCGCCGCGGCCGACCTCGCCTTCCGGGCGCCAGCGACGCTTACCTGAAGGCGCTGCTGCTGCCACAGGACCTGCTCATCGCCAACAGCCGGTTCGAGTCCACGATGTGGAGCGCGTCGGTGATCGGACTGCTGGGCCCGGTGACGACCGTGCTGGCGGATGCGGTCAGCTACCTGCTCTCTGCGCTGGGCATCCGCGCCGTCGGCGGGACGAAGCCGCGTCCCGCATGGCCGGCACCCAGCTCAACACCCAGGAGGCCCGCCACCGACAACACGTGCGCCCGGCTCTCGCCGATCGCCTATGAGCACATCGACTTCCTCGACCGCTACGCCTTCGCCCGCGCCGACCCCAAGGCGGACCTGCGGCCCTTCCGCGATGGAGAAATAACCCTTGGGTCCTGGTGTGAAGGCGGGGGCGTTTGAAAGGCCGTGACGTGCTGCGTTGATGGCTCGACGGCTCGCTGGCAGATATTGAGGGTTCTTCAGCGGCCCTGAGGGTTCTGGGGCGCCGGTGGGCGTTCGATCGGTTGGGTGAACCCAGGGCCGACGGCTGTGGCCATCGCCGTTTTGATCGGTCGGTTGCCGACTGCGGTTCTTGCCCGGAGAGCCGGCCCGTTATGGAACGAACTATTCCGTTCTGCTATGTTGGTCTCCGGAGCCGCGAGCGAGGAGATGGCATGACGAACAACTTTCCCCAGGCGCCCGAGGGGTACGGGACGGTCACGCCGTGGATCGTCACCCGGGACACGGTCGCGCTGATCGGGTTCATCGAGGAGGCGTTCGGCGGCCAGGAGCTCAGCCGGATGGAGGTGGAGGGGCGGATCGGGCATGCCGAGGCGCGGATCGGGGACTCGGTGGTGCTGATGTTCGACTCGCCGTTTCCGGTCGAGACTCCAGGGCTGCTGCGGTTGTTCGTGGATGATGCCGACGCGGTGGTGGAACGCGCGGTGAAGGCGGGGGCGGCGGTCGTCACGCGACCGACCGAGCTGTTCTGGGGGGACAAGGTGGGACGCGTGCGAGACCCGCTGGGCAACATTTGGTGGATCCAGGAACGACTGGCCGATCTGACGCCCGAGGAGATCGGCGAGCGCGCGGCCGACCCGGTGTACACCGAGGGCATGGCCTATCTGCAGGACAGCCTGGGGCCCGCGCTGCCCGCGCCGGAGTAGGGCGGTCAGGCGGGGGCGTGGCCTTAGCGGGCGGACTGCTCCCGCTCCGGGGGCAGGAGGTCCCGCCGATCCTGCTCGTCGCCGCCGGCGGACCCGCCCGCGCCCCATCCCGGCGCCGCCCCGGACTGGAGCCGGATCCGCCGCCCGGCGGCCAGCGCCACGCTCGGGATCAGCGAGCCAGTCCCAGAGTTCACCGCGAACCCAAGGGGCCAAGGCGCCCACCAAAGGCTAAAGCCACCTTCGGGTTCGCCGAGGACCCTGCGGTTCCGCGTGAACTCTTGAGCTTCCCGGCGTCCTGCTCCCGAAGCTGACCCCAGCCCCAAACGGCAGCCGGGTGTCCGAACACCTGGACCGGGGTGCTTGCGCGCGCGTCCCGGGGGCACGGCCGAAGTACTTCCGAAAGGGGTCAACGCGCAGGTCAGAGCAGTCTTCGGGAGCAGGGTTCGGGGTTTGCAGCAGCCGAACGCCAGTGGTGTCAGCCAGCCGTCGGTACGGCTTCGGGTATGGCAGGCCCGGGAGCCGGTGGTCTGTCCTGGCTTTAGTTGTGCAGTGGTGATTCGCCGATGGGGGTGTTCTGCGCCGCTGCGAGCCACCATCGTCCGGCGCGTTCGACAAGGACGTACAGTGCCATCTCGGAGAATCCGCTGGTGTCGGCTGCCTGCCGGCGGATGTGTGTCACCACCACGCCGGGTGCGGGGGTGTGTGCGGTGACCACCTCGAACCGTGACGGTGGTGCGGCGTTCGCCGCCATGAGCCGTCGGTGGATGGTGTTCAGTTCGGTGTAGCCGGCCACAGTCGCTCCGTAGGGGCTGCCCCACAGCATGTCTGCCGCGAAGGCGGAGTCGTAGAGGTCGGCGTCGCGGGTCTCGCCGGCCCGCTGCAATATCGCGGCGAAGTCGGCTGCCACCGTCTGCGCGTTCACGGGGTGTTGGTGGTCGCTCAGGGCGGGTCGCGTCTCCATGGTTCCTCTGGGTTCGGTGCGGGATCGATGGGGGTGCTGGAGTTCGGCACGGAAGGGCGCCGTCGATGGGGACGGCGGGTGGCTCGGTCCGGTCCCGGTCACCCCGGCGGTGCCTGTGGGGTGAGGATCACCAGGGGCAGTTCGCGTACTGATTCCTCTTGGTACTTGGCGTAGTGGGGGAACAGCTCGGTCATGATCTGCCACAGCCGGGGCTTCTCCTCGGCGGTGGCGGTGCGGGCGGTCGCGGTGAAGTGGTCCGGGCCGACCTGCAGCGACACCGTCGGGGTGTCGGTGAGGTTGAGGTACCAGGCCGGGTGGCGTTCCGCGCCGGCGTTGGAGGCGACCAGCAGGTAGCGGCCCTGGTCGCGGCCGTAGATCAGCGCGGTGCGACGGAGTTTGCCGGTCCTGCGGCCGCGGGTGGTGAGCAGCAGCGTTGGCCAGCCCTGGTAGAGGTGGCCCTGGGCGCCGTCGGTTTCGAGGTAGGTGCGGATGTGGTCGGCGACCCAGGGGGTGGGGCTGTCGAGGATCTCGTTCTCGGGCGCTGTCATCGCCCGCTCCCGGTGTCGGCGGCGCGGGTCGTGGCCGTCCGCCAGAAGACGGGGATGAGAACGGCTGCGACGGCGAGATGGGTGAGGGCGAGCACTGCTTTGCTCGCGCCGGAGGCCTGAACGCCGACGATGGGCAGGAACGACACCGCGAGCAGGGTCAGGGCGGTGGCCGTCCAGATCCGGGCCGCCAGTGGCGTCACCCGCTCCAGCGCGGCCAGCAGTGCCCAGCCGAGCAGCGAGGGGGCCAGTGCGAAGAGGGCGATGGCGCCCGCCCCCAGGTCTCGCGGCTGTTGTCCTTTCTGCTGGATGACCAGGTCATGGCCCAGCAGCGGTTCCCCGACCGCCCAGACCGCCAGCGCGGCCGCGACCGCACCCGCCACGGCCAGTACCCGTGCCCGTCGTGGGCTCCTGAGGCCCGCGCGCCGGGCCGTGCTCACTTGCGTCATCGCCACATCTCCTTCAGTTGCTACATAGTTCAGTTCCTGAAGTTCTATGCGGCCGAGCGTAGCACTTACTTCACAAGCTGAACAGTTCAGTGGCTTAAGCGGCGGCTATGCTGGCCGTATGAGCCCCCATGCCGACAGCGACACCGGCGCCGAAACAGGGGCCGGCACCGACGCGGATGCGGTCGTAGCCGAGCTGAGCAGCCTGGTCTTCGAGGTCACCGGGCGGCTGCGCGCGCAGTTCAACGCCACCGCGGCAGAGCTCGGCCTTCCCCCGGCCCAAGCGCTCGTCCTGACCAACCTGTCCGGTCCTGCCCCGATGCGTCAGCTGGCCGACTGGCTGTCATGCGAGCCGTCGAACGTCACCGGCATCGTCGACGGCCTGGAACGCCGCGGCATGGTGACCCGCCGGCCCGCTCCGGGCGACCGCCGGGTCAAGCACGTGGTGCTCACCGAAGCCGGCGAGCGCAAACGCCAGGAGTTGCGCTCCAGCGCCCACGCGCTGGCCCGGACCTTCTTCGACCTCCCCGGCTCCGACCAGCGGCACCTCCGTGACCTGCTGGCGCGCGTCCTGGCCGGCCCATCGGCAAGCGCAGATGCCGAATCCGGCTGAGAGGCCGAAACGTCGTTCCCTGCCGGTCGCCGTCGGATTCGCGAACCCTGAAAAGCCGATCGGCCGCGCCGGTCGTCAGCTCTGTCCGGCGACACCTCACCGGTGACGTAGCGGCGACGGATGGACCGCCGCGCGGACTCGGGCTGCTTGCCGTTCCTCTTGACCAGCGCCATGCCCTCGCGGGTGCGCAGGTGGCCGAGGTTCGCCTCGAACTCGGCGTCCATCGCCAGGGTCTGCAGGAACAGCCGGCCGAACGGGTCGTTCCAGTCGCAGACCGATCCGCCCCGTCCGAACAGCACCTCCCGGTCGGACAGGTCGGTGAGGATCTGGTCGGCCTCGGCCATGGTGCGGGCGAACCTGGTCCAGGCCGCCACGGTTGCGGCAGGTGGTCCCGGAGAAGCTCCGGTCGATGTAGATCCGATCGGCCGGGACGCCGAGCGCGAGCAGCTACTCGGTCTGGACGACCACGTCCTGTTCATCGGTGGAACAGCGGGTGCACCCATTCCGGACGGTATCGGGAGCCATAGCGTTCACGCTCCCGTGTTCCGGCTAGGGCCCCTCGTCGGGACAGTTCGCGGAACGCTCTTACGGAACACCCGACCTGGGGCTCCACCCCAAGATCAATCTCGGCGCTCACCGCCGTCCGCAGCGCGGCCGGACGGGCCGTACAGCCTCGCGCTCCCTTGCCTCGGCCGCCTCCTCGGCTCCTGCCTGGCACGCCGGTTCGTGGCGCGGTTCGGACGGCACAGGACGCTGCCCGCCAGCGGAACGCTGCGCGCGTGCCGGCCGGCTATTCAACCCGGTACTGGCCGCCGTCACCGGCCCCCGCATCGCGATCGCGGCCGCCGGTGCCGTCATGCCGGCCACCCGCTGCCGCGCCGTGAGCACGCGGGGGAGCAGGTCGCGGGCCTCACCTGATCACCCGCGCGGGTGGCGGAGGCGCCTGGTGTCGACGTTGCCGGTCAGGGTGTTGAGGAGGGCGGGCAGCTCCGCCACGGTCTCGGCCGGCAGGCCGGCCACGGTCTCCTCCGCCAGGGCGCACCACAGCTGCTTGACCTGGTCGGTGAGCGCCCTGCCGCTGTCGGTGAGCTCGACGATGCTGGCGCGCTTGTCGGACGGGGCGGGCCCGCGGCGGATGTGGCCGGAGGCCTCGAGCTTGCGGGTCATGAGCGTGACGCTCGGCGGCTCGCAGCCGAGCGCCTCGCTGAGCTGCGCCTGGATCATCGGGCCGGTCCGGGCGAGCTCGAGCAGGAGCGCCTCCTGCCCGGGGTGCAGGCCGAGCGGGGCCAGCAGCGTCGCGGTCCGGGCCCGGTGGCGCAGGCTGAGCAGGCGGATGGCCTGGTTGAGGGCGTCGGCCTGGTCGAAGTCCACGGGCTCTCCTTGACGGATTAGTTATGTGCATAACATTATGCGCGTAACTAATCCTAGCAAGGGAGCCGACATGACCGTGAAGGTCGCCGTCATCTACTACAGCGCGACGGGCACCGTGCACGCGCTCGCACAGGCCGTCGCCGAGGGCGCCGCCCATGCCGGGGCCGAGGTGCGGCTGCGCCGCGTCGCCGAACTCGCGTCCGACGCCGCGATCGACCAGAACCCGCAGTGGCGACGGCACGCCGACGCCGCCGCGTCGATCGCCCAGGCCTCGGTCGAGGACCTGGCGTGGGCCGACGCGTTCGCGTTCGGGACGCCGACGCGGTTCGGCACGCCGGCCGCGCAGCTCAAGCAGTTCATCGACCAGACGGGCGGGCTGTGGCGGGAAGGGGTCCTGGCCGACAAGCCGGTGACGGCCTTCACCGCGGCGTTCAACCGGCACGGCGGCAGCGAGGCCACGCTCCTGTCGCTGGCGAACGTGTTCTACCACTGGGGTGCGCTGATCGTCCCGCCCGGCTTCACCGATCCGGCCGTGTACGCCGCCGGCGGCAACCCTTACGGCACCTCCGCGACGGGCTCGCAGGACGGCGGCCCTGACGCCGCGGCGCTGGAGGCGGCCCGGTACCAGGGGCAGCGGCTGGCGCGGTTCGCGATCCGGCTGTCGGGCGCCGGCAATGTCACCGGGCAGCGGGCCGCTGAGATGGCGGGACGGCGGGCATGACGGACACCGGTACCGCAGTCCGGCGGGCCGACGGCACCTGGATGGTCCTGGCGCTGGCGTGCGCCGGCCAGTTCATGGTGATCCTGGACGCGTCCATCGTCAACGTCGCCCTGCCCTCGGTCCAGCACGACCTCGGCTTCACCGCCACCGGCCTGGCCTGGGTGGTGAACGGCTATCTGCTCACCTTCGCCGGCTTCATGCTGCTGGGCGGCCGCGCCGCCGACCTGTTCGGCCATCGCCGGACGCTGGTCGCCGGGCTGGCGCTGTTCTCGCTCGCGAGCCTGGCCGGCGGCCTGGCGACCGCCCCGCAGGTCCTGGTGGCGGCCCGCGCCGTGCAGGGCGCCGGCGCCGCCCTGCTGGCCCCGGCGACGCTGGCGTTGATCAACACCGGCTTCACCGGGGAGCGGGCGCGCGCCCGGGCGTTCGGCGCATGGTCCGCTGCGGGCGGGGTGGGCGGGATGGCCGGCGCGCTCGCGGGCGGCGCTCTCACCACCGGCCTGTCGTGGCGCTGGGTCTTCCTGATCAACGTGCCGATCGGCGCGGCGCTGATCGCACTGGCCGTGCTGGCCCCGGCCGGCGCACGGGCCGTCCGGCGGGAGCCGCTCGACCTCGCCGGCGCGGTCACCGGGACGGCGGGGCTGGCCGCGCTGATCTACGGGGTCATGCAGAGCGCCGATCACGGCTGGACGTCCGCGCCGGTCGCCGGGCCGGCCGGCGCGGGCCTGCTCCTGCTCATTCTCTTCGCCGTGGTGGAGGCGCGTTTCGCCGCCCGGCCGATGATGCCCCTGCGGCTGTTCGGGAACCGGGGAGTGGCCGTCGGCAACGGCCTGCTGCTGCTGTTCGGCGGGATCGCCATCGCGATGTGGTACTTCACGTCGCTGTTCCTGCAGGACGTGCTCGGCTTCAGCGCGCTTCAGGCCGGGCTCGGGCAGACCCCGGCGGCGGTGATGTTCATGGTGGTCGCGGGAAGGGCGTCCGCCCTGCTGCCGCGCACCGGCACGCGTCCCCTGGTGCTGGCCGGCGGCGCCTGTCTGCTGGCCGGTTTCGGCTGGCTCGCCCAGGCCGGCGCGGGCAGCGCCTACGTCACCGGCGTGCTCGGGCCCACGCTGCTCATCGCGGTCGGCATCGGGCTCGCCTTCCCCACCCTCATGGCCGCGGCGACCGCCGGTGTCCCCGAGAGCGACGCGGGGATCGTCGGCGGCCTGGCCAACACCGCCGGCCAGGCGGGCGGGTCGGTGGGCCTGGCGGTGCTCGCGACGGTCGCCGACGCCGCCGGTTACGACCTGGTCTTCCTCGTGGCGGCCGGGCTCGGCCTGGTCATCGCGGTGGCCGGCATGCTGCTGCCGCGGCTCCGGTGACCGGTGGGAGGTCGTCCGGGCCGACGACGGTGATCTCGCAGAGGTGCCGGCGCAGGGCGGCGGCCAGGTCGGCCGGACCGGCCCGGTCGGGATACAGGACTCCGTGGGCGGCCAGGCCGTCCAGCAGCGCGCCCAGCCGGACGGCCTCGACCTCGAGGTCCAGGCCGGGACGCAGCAGCTCCAGGCGCTGCGCGGTGGCCAGCAGCTTGACGAGGATCTCGCGGAGCCCGTCGAACAGGCGCTGCGCGTAGGGGCGCAGCTCGGGCCGGGTGCGGGCGCTGGTGATGAAGGCCAGCCAGACCTCGGTCTCCTCGCGGCGCTCGTCGTCCAGCGGTAGCACCTCGCCGAGCAGCGCCTCCATCGCCGCCGCGTGCGCGGCGGGCGGCGCGGCCGGGTCCGGGACGCGCAGCGCCCCGGCCCGCTCCAGGATCCGGTCCCCGGCCCGCTCGGCGAAGTGCCGCATCGCGAAGATCATGAGGTCGGCCTGGCCGTCGAAGTAGTGGCGCACCGAGCCGACCGCGAGCCCCGCCTCGGCCGCGACCGTGCGCAGCGACGCCTGTTCCAGCCCGTCGCGGCGGGCCACCCGGAACACCGCTTCGGCGACCTGGCGGCGGCGCGCCTCCGGATCCACGATCTTCGGCATGTGTCTTTTGTAGCACGTCCATGCTAAATTGATTTAGCATGGACGTGCTAAATAAACGGGAGGACACATGGACGCCTCGGACGTGATGGGCCTGCTCATGCTGCGCTTCGTGATGGTCGCCGGCGGGATCGCCCTGCTCGCCGTCGCCGCCTTCGTCCTGCTGCTCACCCTCAAGCGGCGCGGCCGGCTGCAGGACGCCCGCCGGTACGCCGAACCGGTCGTCCGGTACTGGGCCGGCCGGCCCGGTGCGCGGGGCGGCGAATGGAAGAAGGCCGCCGCCCGGCAGGCGCTCGACCACCTCGACCAGGCCGCCGGACGGGAGGGGAAGACCCGTGATGGCCGCTGATGGCGGGGACGAGATCCTGCACGAGCTGCTGGCCGACTACCTGCTCAAGGGCGCCGTCGTGCTCGCGCTGGGGGTGGCGGCCCTGGTCGTCATGATCGTCATCTACCGGCGCACCAAGGACGGGGACCGCTGAGACCGCGCCTCACCACTCCCGGGTGGCGACCAGTTCCTCCAGGTCCGCGTCCGGGAACCCGTAGGCCGACGCCACGAACCCGAAATCCACGGCGATCGTGTCCCGCGCGACGGTCTCGATCTCGCTGCCTGCCGCGCAGAACTCCTCGTCCAGCTCGTTGAACTCCTCCGTCGCGGCCTGCGTGAGCGCGTACAGCGCCGCCAGGTCCGCCGGGCGCTCGGCCTCGATCCGCTCGCACAGCCGCACCAGGATCGACGCCCCCTTGGCGACGACGTGATCGGGGTAGTAGTCGTCGCCGAACATGTCCTCGAGGAACACATGCCCGGCGACCTGCTGGTTCGTGAGCGGCATCGCGATCTCCTGTACGCGTGGCAGGGGTGACGGCCCGATCCTGCACCGTGCCACCGACATCCGGCCGCGCCGGAGATCACTCCTGGCCGGCTCGCTTGGCCTTCGGGCGGGCGCGCAGGTGCGCACGCTCGCCCTGCCTGCCGAACAGGCTGAGGAACTCGACCGCTTCGGCGTCGGCGCTGCCGAACCAGTGCGGCACGCGAGTGTCGAACTCGGCCGCCTCGCCGGGCGAGAGCACCAGATCATTCTCGCCGAGGACGATCCGCAGCCGCCCGCTGAGCACGTAGAGCCATTCGTAGCCCTCGTGGGTCTGCGGTTCGGGTTCCTTGCGCCGGCCGGCCGGGATCACGAGCTTGTAGGCCTGGATGCCGCCGGCCCGGCGGGTCAGGGGCAGCATGGTCATGCCGTGGGCGGTGACCGGGCGCAGGTGCACGCGCGGGTCGCCGGTGGGCGGGGCGCCGACGAGCTCGTCGAGGGTGACGCCGTGGACCCGGGCCAGGGGGAGCAGCAGTTCCAGGGTCGGCCGGCGGGCGCCGGACTCCAGCCGGGACAGGGTGCTCACCGAGATGCCGGTCGTCTCCGCCAGGGCGGCCAGCGTGACCTCCCGCTGCCGGCGCAGGGCGCGCAGCCGGGGGCCGACCGCGCCGAGCGCCTGGTCAAGGTCGTCGTCCATGGTCACCAGCTTGCCGCAGAAAATTTCTGAATTCGGCGTGCCCTCGATGTCGAGAACGCGACGGCGGCTCCGTCCCAGGCACATCAGCGGCCACGACGGGCCGCGCGGCGAAGGAGGACCACCATGGACGCGAACGAGATCACCGAGGTGCTGGGCCGGCCGGTCAGCCAGGAGCTGCTGGCCCGCGACGTGGCCCGCCTGGCCTACGTCGCCAAGGACGGCACCCCGCGCAACATCCCGATCATCTTCGCCTGGAACGGCTCGGAGATCGTCATGAGCACGCCGAAGAACGCGCCGAAGCTGCGGGCCCTGTCTGAGAACCCGATGGTCGCCCTGACCATCGACACCGAGTCGCACCCGCCCAGGATCCTGCTCATCCGAGGCCGGGCCGAGCTGGACCACGTCGACGGCATCCCGGACGAGTTCCTCCAGTCGACCAGTACCTACGAGATGACGCCCGAGCAGCGGGTCGTCTGGGAGGCGGAGGTGCGTTCGCTCTACCACGAGGGCATGGTCCGGATCGTGGTGAGCCCGACCTGGGCGAAGCTGATCGACTTCGAGACGACGCTGCCGAGCGCGGTCGAGGAGCTGGTCCGGCAGCGGGAAGAGCGCCAGCGCGCCTGAGTCGCCCCCGCCACAATGGCATCCACCACGGCAAGGAGAAAACGATGGCCAAGTACCTGTTGCTGAAGCACTACCGGGGCGCGCCGGCGCCGGTCAACGACGTGCCGATGGACCAGTGGGAGCCGGAGGAGGTCACGGCCCACCTGCAGTACATGCGCGACTTCGCCGACCGGCTCAAGGAGACCGGCGAGTTCGTCGGCGAGCAGGCGCTCTCCCCGGAGGGCACGTTCGTCCGCTACGACGGCGAGGGGCGGCCGCCGGTCACCGACGGCCCGTTCGCCGAGACCAAGGACCTGATCGCCGGCTGGATGGTGATCGACGTCGACTCCTACGAGCGGGCGCTGGAGCTGGCCGCCGAGTTGTCCGCCGCGCCGGGCGCGGGCGGCAGGCCGATCCACGAGTGGCTCGAGCTGCGCCCGTTCTACGGCGAGCAGTGCGTGGTCACCGAGTGAACGAGGCGCTGCTGCGCGAGCTGGTGCCCGCGGTGATCGGTGTCCTGGTCCGCCGCGGGGCCGGCTTCGCGGCGGCCGAGGACGCCGTGCAGGACGCCCTGGTCGAGGCCGTGCGCCTGTGGCCGGACGAGCCGCCGCGCGACCCCAAGGGCTGGCTGGTCACCGTGGCCTGGCGCAAGTTCCTCGACGCCGCCCGCGCCGACACCTCCCGGCAGCACCGCGAGATCCGCGTCGAGGCCGAGCCGGTGCCCGGCCCGGGCGAGGCGGTGGACGACACGCTCCGGCTGTACTTCCTGTGCGCGCACCCGTCCCTGTCGCCGGCCTCGGCGGTCGCGCTCACGCTGCGCGCGGTCGGCGGCCTGACCACGCGGCAGATCGCGCAGGCCTACCTGGTGCCGGAGGCGACGATGGCCCAGCGCATCAGCAGGGCCAAGCGGACCGTCTCCGACGTCCGGTTCGATCAGCCCGGGGACGCCGCCACCGTGCTGCGCGTGCTCTACCTGGTCTTCAACGAGGGCTACTCCGGCGACGTCGACCTGGCCGCCGAGGCGATCCGGCTCACCCGCCAACTGGCGGCGATGACCGACCATGAGGAGGTCGCGGGCCTGCTCGCGCTCATGCTGCTGCATCACGCCCGGCGCCCCGCGCGCACCGGCCCGGACGGCAGGCTCGTACCTCTCGCCGAGCAGGACCGCGGCCTATGGGACACCCGCATGATCGCCGAGGGCGTCGAGATCCTCCAGGCGGCCCTCGCCCGCGACCGGCTGGGCGAGTTCCAGGCCCAGGCCGCCGTCGCCGCGCTGCACGCCGACGCCCGCACGGCCGAGGAGACCGACTGGGTGCAGATCGTCGAGTGGTACGACGAGCTGGTGCGCCTCACCGGCAGCCCGGTGGCCCGCCTCAACCGGGCCGTCGCGGTCGGTGAGGCCGACGGCCCGCGGGCCGGCCTGGCCGCGCTGGCGGAACTCGACCCCGCCCTGCCCCGCCGCACCGCCGCCGCGGCGTACCTGCACGAGCGTGCCGGCGACGAGGGGGCCGCGGCGCGGCTCTACGCCGAGGCCGCCCGGTCGGCGCCGAGCCTCCCCGAGCGCGATCACCTCACGCGGCAGGCCGCGCGGCTCAATGCACGGCTGCGCGATCGGCGCTGACGATGGCGTCGAGCAGGCCGGGGAAGACCTGGTCGATCTCGTCGCGCCGCAGCGTGTTCATCCGCGAGGTGCCGACGTAGTACTGCCGGATGAGCCCGGCCTCGCGCAGGATGCGGAAGTGGTGCGTGGCGGTGGACTTGCTCACGGGCAGGTCGAACGCGCCGCACTTGACGTCGGCGGCGCCGTCGTACAGCCGGGTGACGATGCGCCGCCGCACCGGGTCCACGAGGGCCTCCAGGACCGGCTGCAGCGTGATCTCGCCCAGGTCGGGATGCGGGGGGATGCGTTCTGCGTCCATGACCCCATAGTACGACAGAGATCGAAATTTGACAGCCATCGTACTTTCGGGCTTAAGTCGATCATGACTTCCCGCGAAAGGACGAGGCGATGACCCGGACGGTGCTGTTCCACGAGCTCGGTGGCCCCGAGGTGCTGCGGTTGGAGGACGTCGAGGTCGGCGAGCCCGGGCCGGGCGAGGTGCGGATCCGGGTGGAGGCGTTCGGCCTGAACCGGGCCGAGGTGCTGTTCCGCAGCGGCCACTACATCGAGCCGGTGAAGCGGTTCCCCGCCCGGCTGGGCTCCGAGGCCGCCGGCGTGGTCGAGGCGGTCGGCGCGGGCGTCACCGGGTTGCGGGTCGGGCAGCCGGTCAGCACCGTGCAGACGTTCTCGCAGAACGACTACGGCGTCTACGCCGAGCGGGCGATCGTGCCCGCTGCGGCGGTGCTGCACCGCCCCGAAGGGGTCGGCGCGGTCGAGGGCGCGGCGGTGTGGATGCCGTACGTGACGGCCTACGGCGCGCTGGTGGAGGTGGGCGGGATGCGGGCCGGGGACACGGTCGTGCTGAACGCGGCGTCCAGCAGCGTGGGGCTGGCCGCCATCCGCGTCGCCGGCCGCGTCGGCGCCACGCCGATCGCCCTCACCCGCACCGCCGCCAAGAAGGAGGCGCTGCTGAAGGCCGGCGCCGCCGAGGTCGTGGTCACCGAGACCGAGGACGTGGTGGAGCGGGTGCTGGCGGCGACCGGCGGCCGGGGCGCCGAGTTCGTCTTCGACGCCGTCGCCGGACCCGGCGTGCTGGAGCTGGGCAAGGTGGCCGCCGACGACGGCCTGCACCTGGTGTACGGCGGGCTGAGCGGCGAGCCGACCCCCTATCCGGGCTTCGACCTCGGCATGCCCGCGCTCGCCATGCGCACCTACACCATGCTGGAGACGACCACCCGGCCCGAGCGGCTGCGCCGGGCCGAGGCCTTCGTCGCCTCCGGGCTGCGCTCGGGCGCCTTCCACCCGGTGGTGGACCGCACCTTCGCGCTGGACGAGATCGTCCAGGCGCACCGGTACCTGGAGTCCAACGCCCAGATCGGCAAGGTGGTGGTCACCGCCGCCTAGGTCAGGCGGTGACCTTGTCCAGGAAGGACTCCAGGTTGGCCAGCGTGCGGGCGATCTTGTCGTCCAGGGTGAGGGTCTCGTCGAGGTCCCCGGCGGCGGCCGACTTCTTCCGGCCCCGGACGTACAGGGAGCACGCCAGGTCGGCGCACAGGTACTGGCCGACCGTGTTGCCCTGGCGTCCGGCCTCGCCGGTCCGGCGGGCGGTCATCAGCGCGACCTCGCTGCCGGTGCGCATGGTCAGGCAGAGCGAGCACATGCTGCGCGAGGTGAAGCCGCGCGTGCCGCCCGACGTCGCGCGCAGCGCGACGCCGATCGTGCGGCCGCCGTGCTCGGCGACCAGGTAGGCGCGCTCGGGGGCCCCTGGATCTCGCCAGCCGAGGAAGTCCAGGTCGGCCCAGGGGAGCTCGGGGAAGTCCTTGGGCAGGTGCATGCGCTTGGCCTCGCCTTTGGAACAGTTGACGAAGGACGTGCGGATGTCGCTCTCGGTGATGGGGTTCATGGGAGCGAAGCTAGCCGACCTACGGGTATTATCCAAATCCTTAAAGGCTTTAGGAAACGGAGGAGCGTGCATGCCGCGTGCCGGGGTGACCGTCGAGCGCCTGACCCAGGCGGCGGCCGAGCTGGCCGACGAGGCCGGCCTGGAGAACGTGACCGCCTCGGCGCTCGCGCGCCGGTTCGGGGTCTCGGCCGCGAGCCTGTACTCCCACGTCAAGAACGTGGAGGACCTGCGGACCAGGGTGGCCGCCCTGGCGCTGAACGAGCTCGCCGACCAGGTCACCGCCGCGCTCGCCGGCCGTGCGGGCAAGGACGCGCTGGTGGCCTTCGCCACCGCCTACCGCGACTTCGCCAAGGCGCATCCGGGCCGCTACGCCGCCACCCGGATGCGGCTGGACCCGGAGACGGCGACGGACGAGGTGATCGCCGCGGGCCGCCGGCACAGCGAGCTGACCCGCGCGATCCTGCGCGGCTACGGCGTGCCCGAGTCCGAGCAGACGGCCGCGGTGCGCCTGCTGTCCAGCACCTTCCACGGCTACGTGTCGCTGGAGGGCGTGGGCGGCTTCTCCCACACCGGCGACGTGGAGGCCTCCTGGTCCAGGGTCCTGGACGCCCTGGACGTCACCCTCAGGAACTGGCCGGCACCGACCTAGGATCACCGGATGGACGATTCGCTCACGGCCGCCGTGAACCGTCATTCCGCGACATGGTCCACGGACGTCCTGAAGGCGCTGCTCACCAGCGCGGACCCTCGGATGCGGCGGCTGGGGCTGGTCACGCTCGCCGAGCGTGGCGTCGATGAGCAGGTCGAATGCGCGAAATCCCTGCCGAGCACCCTGGAGGAGTCTCCGGAGGCGGCACTCGCGCAGGCGCGCCTGTATCTGCGGCTGCACGCCCATGTCGGCGCGTGGCCGCGGTGGCGGGCGGCGGACATGCCCGTCTCCGTGCGGATCGCCTGGTTGCGGGCCGAGATCGCGGCCCGGCCGCGGACCGTGCGGGACGAGCCCGCGCGGGAGCTGCTCTACCAGGCCGTCCAGGGGATCGGGGCGGCCGAGCTGGACGATCCCGAGGCGCTGGCCGGGGAGTTGGCGGCCCGTGATGACGTCGTTCTGCGGGCGGAGGCCCTACGGATCACGCGCGAGGCCATGCGCGCCGCGCTGATCGTCCCGGCGCGGGCCCGCGCGCTGATCGCCGGACTCGCCGAAGGGAACGAAGACGCCTTGCGCGAGCTGGCCGAGCCCTGGGCCGCGCTGGATCCGTTGCCGCGTGAGCGGCTGGAACGGTTCGTCGCGACGGGCCCGGCCGACGCGGCTGCCGAGGTCGCCGCACGTCACGGGCACCGGGACCTGCTGTGGGACATCGCTGCGGACTCAGACCGGCCGCCCGCACTGCGCGCCAGGGCGCTGGAGCTGCTCGGCGGCCTGGCGGACCGCGAGGATGTGGCCGACCTGGTTGCCCTCGCCACCGAAGATCCGCTGCTTCTCGCCGGGCCCGCGCTGCGCTGCCTGGTTGGAATGCACCGCCGTGGCCACTTTCCGGGTGATGCTGCGGTCGCCGCGATCGTGGATCTGGCTCTTGCCGACCATTCCGTCCCGGCCGGCGACGTCGCCACCGTCCTGTTCACCTGCCGCCGGGAGACCGTTCGGGTGCTGGCCGGGCGCGGCGCAGACGCGAGGGTCCTGGAGCTGCTGGTCGCGCTGGACGCCCAAGGCGGCGGCGAGCTCGGCGTGGGCGGCATCGTCGCCGGCCTGCTGGACATCGCGGCGGAGCCGGCT
This sequence comes from Actinomadura macrotermitis, assembly GCF_009604375.1. Taxonomy (GTDB): domain Bacteria; phylum Actinomycetota; class Actinomycetes; order Streptosporangiales; family Streptosporangiaceae; genus Spirillospora; species Spirillospora macrotermitis. The sequence continues at coordinate 410,376 of NZ_WEGH01000005.1, read as the reverse complement.
CTGCGGGCGATCCGCGAGCTGCGCCATCTGGGTGCCGAGCAGGCCGTCCTCGACGCGTTGCCCCGTGCACCCGAGGCGGCGCTGGCCGCGCTGGAAGCTGTCGGCGGCGAGCGGACGGTCGCCGCGCTGCGCGCCGGCCTGGGCATCGACGGCGGGCAGATCGCCCCGCACCTGCGGTCCGTCCGGCACAGGGCTTTGGAGCTGCTCTGGCATCTCAGCGAGGCCGCGGAGCGGCGCTCGCTCCTCGGCCGACTCGACCCGCGCGACCTGCCGCCCCGGATCGCCATGGACCTGGGCGGACCCGACGAAGCGGAACTCGCGCTGCTGCGCGCCGCCCTGGATCCGGACGAGCCGCTGGACGCGCTGTGCAGGCTGGCCCGCAACGGCGGCCCGGACATCGTCCCGGCCCTCACTGACTTGCTGCTGCGGGTGGTGTCCGACCTGGCGACAGGGTGGATACAGGGCGAGGAACCGGTGGTGCCGCAGGAGGCCATGGCCGCCGTCCGTGAGCTGGGTGCCAACCTGCACCGTCGAGGCCGGATCCGTCCGCACTGCCTGCTGGACGCCGCGAACGCCGCAGAAGCGGGGAACGCGCTCCTGGCGAGCATGGCCTTGGACCTGCTGGATCGTCCGGATCTGGTGCCGGTCGAGCAGATGATCCTGCTCGGTCTGCTGAAGGAGACCCCGTACCGCCGGATCCGGGCGCGCGTGCATCCGCTGCTGCGGCACCGGGACCGGCACGTCCGCAAGCAGGTGATCGCGCTGCTGGCGGGCGACGCGCGGGCGCTGTCGGCGAGCCTGATCCCGTTGACGGCCGCCGCCGACGCGCAGACCGTCCGGCAGGCCCTGCTGGCCTTGGCGAGCGCGCGCGCAGACTGGGCCGCCGGCGCCATCGCCGGGTGCTTGAACCACTCCAACATGAACGTCAAGAAGACCGCAGCGGCGGCGCTGGCCGATGCCAGCGCCCCGGTGGCGGTGCCGACGTTGTTGTCCTGGCTCGGCCGCCATGACAATCCGGGCCTGCGCGAAGCGATCGTGGCGGCGCTGCGGGCGATCCTGGGCGAGGCGTTCGCCGTCACCGTCACGGCGGCGGCCGAGTGCGCGCCCGACGACCGCACCCGCGCACTGCTTCTGGACGTTCTCAAGGAGGAGAAGCGCACCGCCAATCCGGAGGCCGCGATGCCTCACGGGTGGGATCGCGAGGTCGCGCTGAGCCTGGTGGACGAGCACGAACGCGACGGCACCATGCCGCGCGACTCCAAGCCGCTCCGGCCCATGCTGGACCGCTGGCTGGAGCTGGCCGAATCCGCCCCGCGCGGTCCGGTGCTGCGGTTCGTCCTGCGGCTCTGCCCGCCGCCGTGGTCGGACAGCGAAGTGGAGGTCGTGGCCAGATCGGCGCAGATGCTGGCCAGCGGGCTGGCCGAGATCGGCGACGAGCACCGGCCGGGCCTGCTGGCCCTGCTGGAGGCCGCCGTCCCGAAGCTGGGCGCCGCCGAAGCCTCCGAGGTCGCCGCGCAGGTCCGCGCGCTGCCGCCGGGCCAGGCGGGTGGCAAGGGGATGCTGCCGCTGCTGCGCCGCTGCGGCGCGGTCCCGACCCGTGATGACCTGGACCGTGCACTGACGGCGGCGCGGCTCGGCCCGAATCCTTGGCGCGCCGAGGAGGCGGTGTTGCGTGAGGCGTTCGGGGTCGGCCCCGACGTCCCGGCAGAGGGATCGCGCCAGCAGATCCACGAGCTGATACGGCAGTACGGCGAGGCCGAGGCCCGTGAGGCGCTGTTGGACCAGATGCTCGCGCTCCAGCCGCTCGACGCGCCGCCCTGGACCGTCGCCGAACATGCGGGCCGACCGCGTGAGCCGGAGCGGACGCCGCAGGACGGCGACCTGGACCAGCCCCGCTCGGCGGCACAGCGGGCGCGGCTGCTCGCCCTGTTGGACGCCCCCGAACAAGCCCGTCGCGAAACCGCCGCGCGCGCTCTGCTGAACTGGCCCGAACCGCAGATCCGACGCGAGGTGCTACGCGCATTCCTGCACGGCAAGGTCACGTTGCTCGCTACCGCCGACCTCGCCCGCGCCCTAGAGCCAGACGATCTGAAGGATACGGACGGCGAGCGGGCCGCCGCCTTGGCCGCCCGCTTGGAGCCCGCCGACCTGGCGAAATTCGTCCCGTCACTGCTGACACTGTGGGAGCAGGGCGCCCCCGCGACCCGCGCGGCGGCATGGCAGGCGCTGCGCCGGGCCGCCCCCGACACCGTGGCGGACGCTCTGTCCGAGCGGCTGGACGCCGGCGACTGGGGCATGCTCGACCTCATCGCGGGCGTGCCGCTGCTGCGCACCGACGTCCTGACCCGCGCGGTGCGGCGGCTGCGTGAGGAAGGACGCGACGACCTCGCGGACGCGATCGTGCTGCTGGACGGCCCGCTGCGCCCGCCCGGCGCCGCCGCCCAGGACGCCGCGTCCCTCGCGGCGTTGCGTGAGCGCGCACCGGCTGCGGACACCGCGCCGACCCGCGCGGAGCTGTTCCGGCAGGCCCGCGACGGCGACCCCGAGGAGATCCGCCGGGCGCTGACCCTGCTGGCCGAACGCCACGAGGACGCCGGTGCCGCCGCCGACCCCGAGTTCGAGGAGTTGCTCGTCGCGTCGATCGGCCACCCCGCGGCCCGGGTCCGGCTGCACGCCCACCGGATCTGCCGCCGGGTGCTGGACCGGCCCGCCTATCTGGCGCAGACCGCGCGGCTGCTGGACGACCCGCGGCCCGACGTCGTCCGCTCCGCGATCATGACGCTGGGCCATGCGGGCTGGGAGCCCGCCGTCCCGGCGCTGGTCGGCCTGCTCACCCATGCCCGGCCGCCCGTCCGCAGGGCCGCCGGGCAGGGGCTCGTGCTGCTCGGCGCGGCGGCGGTCCCCGCGCTCACGCATGCCGCCGGCCGGGCCCGGCCCGACCGGCGGCCGGTCTACACCGGTGTGCTGGAGGCGATCGCCGCGCGGGATCAGGCCTGCTGAGCGGCCAGCCGCTCGCGCGCCTCGGCCAGGTCCTCCTCGGTCGGCGCGTCGTCCTGTGACAGGCGGCGGCGCCAGAAGCCGGTGAAGTCGATCGCGTCCTTGGGGACGCCGCGCTCACCGGTCAGGTGCCGGCGCAGGGCGCGGACGGTGCCCGCCTCGCCGCCGAGCCAGGCGAACACCGGCCCCTCCGGGAACCGCGCCGCCCGCACGGCCTCCAGCAGCGTGCCGGCGGGGATCCAGTGCACCTCGGCGTCGCCCCGGGTGGCGAGGCGCTGCTCGTCGGCCGGGTCGCCGATCTCGATGTAGGCCAGGGCGCGGGCGCCTTCGGGGAGCCATTCCAGCAGGGTGCCGATCGCGGGGACGGCCGTCGCGTCCCCGGCCAGCAGCAGCCAGCCGGCCTCGGCGATGGAGGCGCTGAGGGGGACGGGGCGCGCGAACGCCTCCGCCGGGCCGAACATGCCGAGCGTGTCCCCGGGCTCGGCCGAGTACGCCCACCGGGTCGCCGGGCCGCCGTCGGGGTGCAGGACGAAGTCCACGACGACGGTGCGGGCCTGCGGGTCGTGCGCGCGGATGGTGTAGCTGCGCATCCAGGGCCGCTCGTCCTCGGGGATGTCGTTGTAGGCCTGGTACCAGCTCATGAGGTCGCCGTCGGGGCCCGGTTCGGGCAGCCGCGGCCGGGCCTGGCCCGGCTTGGGGAAGTACAGCTTCACCTGCTGGTCCGGCTCGGTGCCGAGGATCGCGGGCAGGTCGTCCGCGGCGAAGACGACGCGCCGCATGTGCGGGGTGAGGCGCTCGACGCGGGTGACCGTGACGAACGTGACCGGCAGGGGCGGTGCCATGGGGTCCTCCAGGGGCCGGCTGATATCTTTAGGCCGTAAACAGTTATCAGTTTATGGCATAAGGAGTTGTGCGGTGGTCGTCTTCGCCGGGCAGGGTGACGCGCGCCGGTCGCTGGATCTGCTGTGGCGCCCGCAGGACGGCGGGCGGCGCGGCGGTCCGGGCCCGCGGCCGGGGCTGAGCGTGGAGGTGATCGTGGCGACGGCCATCGCCGTCGCCGACGCCGAGGGGATGGCGGCGCTGTCCATGCGGGCGGTGGGGGAGCGTCTCGGCCGCACCGCGATGTCGCTGTACACCTACGTCCCCGGCAAGAGCGAGCTGGTCGACCTCATGTACGACCGGGTGCTCGCCGAGCTGCCCGCCGGCTACGACACCGCGGCGGGATGGCGGACGGCGGCGACGTCCTGGGCCGAGGACACCTGGGCGTTCCTGCTGAGCCATCCGTGGGTGCTGCAGGTGTCGCAGGCGCGGCCGGTGCTCGGGCCGAACGAGTACCGCATGCTGGACGCGCTGCTGGGCGTCCTGCGCGCGACCGGCCTGCCGCCGCGGTCGGTGCGCCCCCTGGTCGGGACGCTGCTGCACTTCGTGCGGGGCTCGGCCCAGGCCGTCGCCGAGGCGCGGCAGGCCGCGGCGGTGACGGGAGTGTCCGACGAGGAGTGGTGGCAGGCCCGCTCGGCGGTCCTGCAGGAGGTCGCGCCCGACTTCGCCGGGCGCTTCCCCTCGGTGGCGTGGCTGGAGAGCGAGCCGCCCGGCGAGCCCGGCGACCCCGCGACCTACCTGGAGCGCGAGGCGCGCCGGGCCTTCGAGTCCGGGCTCGGCGTCATCCTGGACGGCATCGAGGCCGCTGCTCAGGGACGCTAGCCGGGGAGGTGCTCCAGGAAGCGGCGCAGCGCCGGGTTGGGGTTGCCGCGCAGCCACGCCAGGGTGATCGGGACCGTGGGGACGGGCTCGGCGAAGCGGCGGACGGCGACGCCGGGGACGTGGAGCGCGGCCGCCTTGCCCTCGGTGATGAAGGTGACGCCGTGCCCCTGCGCCACGGCGTGCAGCATGTGCTCCTCCTCCGGCTCCCAGTGCGCCGGTTCCGGGCGGACGCCTTCGCCGAACACCTCGTCGAGCATGCGGTCCCACATGCGCGGGCCGTGCTCGCGCGGCCACCAGACCAGCGGGCGGCCGGTCACGTCGGCGCGGCGCAGGCGGCGCTTGCGGGCCAGCGGGTCGGCGCTGGGGACGGCCGCCACGATGGCCTCGGTGCCGACGGTGCGGTCGGCCAGGTCGTCGCGCGGGTCGTCCAGCATCCGCAGGAACGCCGCGTCGATCGAGCGGTCGCGCAGCCGCTGCTCGTCCTGGGCGGTGAAGCCGCTGGTGACCCTGACCTCCACGGCCGGATGGGCGGCGCGGAAGGGGTCCACCAGCTCGGTGACGACGCGGCGCGGCGCGGACCGGGTGAGGCTGATCGTCAGGCGTCCGGCCTCGCCGGTGCCGTGGCGGCGGGCCAGCTCCACCGCGGCGTCGGCGCGGGCGAGGACGTCGGTGGCGGCGGGCAGCAGCGCCGCCCCGGCGGCGGTCAGCGCCACGCCGCGCCGGTTGCGCGCGAACAGCTCGACGCCCAGTTCCCGCTCGAACGCCTTGATCTGCTGGCTGAGGCCGGGCTGGGCCACGTGCAGCCGCTGCGCGGCGCGGCCGTAGTGCAGTTCCTCGGCGACCGCGACGAAGTAGCGCAGATGCCGTAGTTCCATGCCCCCGCATCCTAGCCGCTGTGATCACTGCGGCTTATCACAGGGGAAGATCCCGGACTTGGACGCGGCCGCGGCGCCGGTGGCTGAATACCGGCATGACCACAGTGATCATCAATCGCTCCCGTGCCGCCGGCGGCGCCGCGGCACGGCCCTGGGCCGCGCTGGCCGCGGTGCTGCTCGCCACGTTCATGGGCGTGCTGGACGCCGGCATCGTGACGGTCGCCGTGCCGTCGGTCCAGCGCGATCTGCACGCCTCGTTCGGCGCGGTGCAGTTCGTGGCCGCCGGCTACGCCCTCGCCTACGCGGTCGGGCTGGTGACGGGCGGCCGGCTCGGCGACCGGTACGGCCGCCGCCGGATGTTCCTGACCGGTGTCGTGCTGTTCGTGCTGGCCTCGCTGGCGTGCGCGGCGGCGCCGACGGCGCCCGCGCTGATCGCCGCGCGCGTGCTGCAGGGGCTGGCCGCGGCGGTGATGCTCCCGCAGGTCCTGTCGATCATCCAGCACGCCTTCACCGGCCAGGCCCGCGCCACCGCGCTCGCCTGCTACGGCGCGGCGGTCGGGTTGGCGTCCATCGCCGGGCAGCTCGCCGGCGGCGCGCTGCTCGCCTGGGACGCCCTCGGCCTCGGCTGGCGCGCGGTGTTCCTGGTGAACGTCCCGATCGGGGCGGTGGCGCTGGTCGCGGCGGGGCTGACCGTCCGCGAGAGCCGGGGCGCGCAGGCCAGGCCCGACCTGGCCGGGGCCGGGCTGCTGGCGCTCGCGCTCACGGCCCTGCTGCTCCCGCCCGTGCTGGAGCGGGGCCTGCCGGTCGTCGCGGCCGGAACCGGCGCCGGGCTGGCGCTGTTCGCGGCGTTCGCGCTGGTCGAGCGGCGGCAGGCGGATCCGCTGGTGCCGATGCGGCTGCTGGCCCAGCGGCGGATCGTCCGCGGGCTGCTGACCGTGCTGGCCTTCTACGCGGGCAACGCCGGGTTCTTCCTGCTGCTCGCCTACCACCTGCAGGCCGGGCTCGGCCTGGACCCGCTCGGCAGCGGCCTGGTCTTCGCGCCGCTCGGCGCCGGGTTCGCCGTGGCGAGCCTCGCCGGCCGCCGGCACGGCGGGCCGGCCCGCGGGACGGTCCTGATGGCGATCGGTCTGGCCGGGGTGCTGCTCGTCGTGCTGTCCGCCCCGGCGGGAGACCAGATCGGCCGGCTGCTGCCCCTGCTCACGCTGTGCGGGGTCGGGCAGGGCCTGGTCGCCGCACCGCTGATCGGCACGGTGCTGGCCGGGGTGGACCCGGCGGACGCCGGGGCCGCCGGTGGTGTCCTGCTCACCGCCACGCAGGTCGCGAACGCCGCGGGCGTGGCGCTGATCGGGGCCCTGTTCGCCCGCGTCCTCGGTTCCGCGCCCGGCTCGCCCGGCGTCCCCTTCACCGGCTACACCCACGCCACCGCCGTCACCACCGTGGCCGTCCTGGTCCTGGCCGCCGTCACCGGCCTGTGCGCAGGCCGCCGCTGAAACCCCTGACCGCTGAAACCCCTGGGAGACGACACCATGTGGCTCGACCCCGAACTCGCCGAGATCGCCGCGACGCTGCCGCGCACCGACCTCACCGATCCGGTCGCCGTGCGGGAGGCCGCGCTGGCCGCCGCCCGTGCCGCCGTCGCTGCGCTCCCGGCCGACGACACCGTCCAGATCACCGACCTGGAGACCGGCGGGCCGCGCGTCCGCGTGTACCGCCCGGTGGACGCGGACGCGCCCGCCCCCGTCGTGCTGGACTTCCACGGCGGCGGATTCGTCATGGGCAGCCTCGACAGCGAGCACCGGCGCGCCCTGGACCTGGCCCGGCGGACCGGCTTCGTGGTGATCTCGGTGGACTACCGGCTGGCCCCTGAGCACCCTTTCCCCGCCGGGCTGGAGGACTGCTACGAGGCCCTGTGCTGGACGGTGGAGAACGCCACCGAACTGGGCGTCGACCCCGCCCGCCTCGCCGTCGCCGGCGGCAGCGCGGGCGGCGGGCTCGCCGCCGCGGTGACCCTGCTGGCCCGCGACCGGGGCGGCCCGGCCATCGCGTTCCAGCTCCTCATCTGCCCGGCGCTCGACGACCGCATGCGCACCCGCTCGGCGGCCTCGTTCACCGACGTCCCGGCGTTCGACTCGGCCGCCGCCGCCCAGATGTGGCCGCTCTACCTCCCGGCGGGCCTCGACGGCGTCGACGAGCCGGCCTACGCCGCGCCCGCCCGCGCCGCGGACCTGTCCGGCCTGCCGCCCGCCTACGTCCTCACCGCCGAGCACGACCCGCTGCGCGACGAGGGCAACCGGTACGCGCTCGGGCTGCTGGACGCGGGCGTGCCGGTCGAGCTGCACCACGTGCCGGGGACGTTCCACGTCTTCGACCATGTGGCCCCCGACGCCGGGATCTCCCGGCGGGCCCGCGCCGAGATGGCCGCCGCGCTCGTCCGCGCGCTGTGAGCGCGGGCACCGGAAAGGGCGGACCGTGAATACCAAACGGTATTAGGGGAAAAGTTCCGATCGGTATTATTACCCCGAGAAGACGGAATACTGTCCCCTTTCGGCCAAGATGCCGGGTCGTCTGGAATTTCCTTATGTTTCACCCCGCAACGGGCGGGGCCGCGTGTAGCGTCGGGCACCGCGACCCACACCTGGCGGGGGTGAAGCAATGCTCGGCATCGACGGCTGCCTGAACCGGATCATGGAGATCCCCGGCGCCCGCAGCGTCACCCTGGTGGACGGGGCGAGCGGCCTGGCGGTCGCCGCGGCCGGCCACCGGGACCGGCTCGACCAGCACGAGGACGCGGCGGCGACCACCGAGGCGGTGCGCTCGGTGCTGGCCTGCCCCGCCTTCGGCACCGGCCGCGCGGGGGACGACATCACCGAGATCATCGTGCGCGGGACGCGCGGTTTCCATCTGCTCACGCTCTTCGGGCAGACCTTCGACGGGCAGTTGTTCCTGCATCTGTCCGTCGATCACGACAAGGGGAATCTCGCACTGGCCCGGATTCACGTCCAAAGGCTCATCGAGGAAATGGGCGTCACCGGCGATGAGCGGTAAGGCCCTTGCGGTGACGGCCGCCGATCCGGGGAACGAGGAAACCCGGATCCTCGCGGAACTGCGCCGCCTGGAGAAGGAAAGGCGCACCGGGGTGCTGCGCGTCGGCGACGAGGGGGCCTTCCATGTGGCCGAGGGCGCCGTCGTCTTCGCCGGGAGCCGCCGCGCCACCGGCCTGGACCGGCTCGCCGTCGGGTCGGGCATGGTCAGCACCGAGGAGTGGGGCCGGATCAGGCTCGGCGGCCTGGACGGCGCGCCCGGCCTGCCCCGGCCGCAGCTGGAGATGTTCGCGCTGCTGGCGCTGTTCGACGCGGCCTACTTCCTGCTCGGCTCGGCCGCCGTCCCGCGGTTCGGCGCCGGCCCGGCGCACTGGCTCGCGCCGCTCTGCCGGGTCACCCCGGCGACGCTGGCGCACGAGTGCGCGCGGCGGCGCGACCGGCTGGACGCCGTGTGGCCCGTGCCGCCCACCGACCTGGCGCCGGTCGTGCCGGTCCGCCGGATCCGCCGGCAGCGGGTCGTGCTCACCGGGCTTCAGGCCGAACTGCTGCTGAACGCCGACGGCCGGCGCACGCCCGCCGAGCTGGCGCTGGACCTCGGCCGCACCACCTACGGCTGCCTGCTGGCCGCGCGGGAGCTGGGCGCCGCCGGGCTGATCCGGCCGGCGGCGGTGCGGGCCCCGCGCGCCGCGCCGCCCGCGCCGGTCCGGCCGCCCGCGCCGGCGGCGCAGTGGTCGCCGCCCGACATGGACGTGCTGGTGCGCCTGCGCACGGCCCTGAAGGAATGCATGTGAGCACGCCGCGACCGCGACTGGGCGATCTGATGAGGAGGCTGACGAAGGTGACCACGCCGGGGACCGGGCCCGATCCGCTCGTGCTGGCCGAGCTGAAGACCCTGCGCGACCGCGTCGGCGACCTGGTCGGCAGCCTGGTCGCCTCCTCCGACGGCCTGCTCATCGCCTGCGACCTGCCCGGGCGCGTCGAGCCCGCCGGGATGGCCGCGCTCACCGCCTCGGAGCTGGCCCTGTCGTACCGGCTCGCCGCGACCGCGCACGGCGGCGCGCTCCACGAGGTCGTCGTGCGCGGCACCGGCGGCTACGTGGTGATCTACGCGGCGGGCCGCGCCGCGTCCCTGACCGTGCTGGCGTCCCCGGGCGTCAACGTCGGCCGGCTCCATCTGGAGTCGCGGCCGGTCGCCCGCGCCATCGCCGGGCACCTGGCCGCACCGGCCCCGCAACCGCGCGACACCGACCGCGAGTGAACCGACCGCGAGTGAAAGGAAACCCCATGAGCAACATGGACCTGGCCCTGAAGGACATGATGTCGATCGACGGCGCCGTCGGCGCGGCCGTCGTCGACTACAACAGCGGCATGGCCCTCGGCATGCTCGGCAGCTCCAAGTCGCTGGACCTGCAGGTCGCCTCGGCCGGCAACACCGAGGTGATGCGCGCCAAGATGCGCACGATGGAGCAGCTGAACCTCAAGGACGACATCGAGGACATCCTCATCACGCTGTCGGGGCAGTACCACATCATCCGGCCGGTGACCGGCCGCAAGTCCAAGGGCCTGTTCCTCTACATGGTGCTGGACCGGAGCCGGGCCAACCTGGCGCTGTCGCGGCACCGCCTCAAGGGCATCGAGGAGGACCTGGAGGTCTGAGACCTGCCGTGGTCCCCGTAAGGGGGGAGGGGACCACGGCACACCCTCGGGTCAGGACGGCCGGGCCGGCGCGTCCGCCCGGGTGAGCGCCGACATCCGCGGGCCGATGGGGATCATGGCGCCGATGCAGTCCAGGACGCGGTCCAGGCCGTAGCGGAACCGCTCGTCGGGGGACATGTGGGGCTGGCGGGCGTCCATGACGATCCGGGCGAACATCGGATGCTCGCCGCTGCGGATCAGCTGGTCCACGTACGGGGAGTTCCGCCTCATCCGCTGCTCCGCGGTCGCCCCGCCGCGCTCGGCCTCCCGCTCCCAGGCGATCTCGGCCCGGACCGCCAGCTGGGCGTGCCCCATCACCATGCCGACGTAGGTGAGGATGTCGTCGATGGGCAGGCCGACGTCCAGGGCGCCGTAGGCGAACTCGATGACGCGCAGCTGGTTCGGGCCGAAGACGGCGCCGGCCGGGGGCAGGTCGGCCAGCCACCGGTGGCGGAGCCCGACGGCGCGGGTGTGCCGCGCGACGAGGGCGAGGTCGGCGCGCCAGTCGCCCGAGGGCCGCTCGGGCAGCGGCTCCTGGCCGATCGCGTGGTCGACCATGAGCGCGATCAGGTCGTCGCGGCTCGGCACGTACCGGTACAGCGTCATCGCGCCGGTGCCGATCTCGGCCGCGATGCGGCGCATGGAGGCCGCCTCCAGGCCCTCGGCGTCGGCGACGCGGATCGCCGCCTCGGTGATCTGCGCGCGGCTGTAGGCCGGGCGCGGCCCGCGGGCCGGGCGCTCGGGGCGCATCCAGATGTTCGGGGACGCGGTGTCGGCCACCGGCTCACCTCCTGCGCCACATCCTAGTTGCGTACGGCGTACCCGGTTGTTTACCCTCGGGGGCAACAACCGCGTACGTCGTACCCAATGGGAGGGCCGATGACCGAGCCCATCGTGATCGCCGAGGGGCTGCACAAGCGCTTCGGCGCGACCCGCGCGCTGTGCGGGCTGGACCTGGCCGTCCCCGCGGGCACCGTCTGCGGGCTGCTCGGGCCGAACGGCGCGGGCAAGACCACCGCCGTGCGGATCCTGGCGACGCTCGCCGACCCCGACGCCGGGCACGCCCGCGTCGCCGGGTACGACGTCGCCCGGCAGGCCGACCAGGTGCGGGCGCGCATCGGCCTGGCCGGGCAGCATGCGGCGGTGGACCAGAAGCTGACCGGGCGCGGCAACCTGCGCATGTTCGGGCGGCTCTACCACCTGTCGCGGCGCGACGCCCGGCGCCGGGCCGACGAGCTGCTGGAGCGCTTCGGGCTGGCCGAGGCCGCGGACCGGCAGGTGGAGGGCTACTCCGGCGGCATGCGCCGCCGCCTGGACCTGGTCGCCAGCCTGATCCTGCGCCCGCAGGTGCTGTTCCTGGACGAGCCGACCACGGGCCTGGACCCGCGCAGCCGCGGCGAGATCTGGGACGCCGTGCGCGAACTGGTCGCCGACGGCACGACCGTGCTGCTGACCACCCAGTACCTGGACGAGGCCGACCGGCTCGCCGACCACGTCGCGGTCGTCGACCACGGCCGGGTCATCGCCGGCGGCACGCCCGACGAGCTGAAGTCCGCCGTCGGCGACCGGCTCGACGTGGCGCTCGCCGACCCCGCGCAGGCCTCCATCGCGGCGAACGTGCTGATCGGCCTGGCCGGCGCCGCCCCGGAACTGGCCGGCGGGCGGCTCAGCGTGGCGCTGACGCGCGGGCCGGTCCGGCTCGTCGAGGCCGTGCGCGAGCTGGACCGGGCCGGTGTCGACGCCGCCGACGTCGGCCTGCGCCGCCCCACGCTCGACGAGGTGTTCCTGCGCCTCACCGAAGACGCCCCCGGCCGCGAGAAGGAGACCGTGCGATGACCGCCCCCGCCCTCACCCCGGCCCCGGCCAGCCCGGCCGGCCGGCTGCGCTGGACCCTCGCCGACGGCCTCACCCTGGTCGGCCGCGAGCTCGGCCGGATCCGGCAGCAGCCCGGCGAGCTGGTCGTCGCGATGATCTTCCCGGCGATCATGGTGGTGCTGTTCGGGTACGTGTTCGGCAGCGCGATCGCGGTGCCCGGCGGCGGCAACTACCGCGAGTACCTGATGCCGGGCCTGTTCGCCATGGTCACCTTCACCTCCCTCATGGCCGTCACCATGAAGGTCGCCTCGGACGCCTCGCGCGGGGTGATGGACCGCTTCCGCGCCATGCCGATGGCGCGTTCGGCGGTGCCGTTCGGGCAGACCGGCGCGGACGTGCTGGGCGGCCTGCTGGCCATGGCGATGATGGTCGCGGCGGGACTGCTCGTCGGCTGGCGCGCGCACCGCGGCCCCGCCCCCACCCTGGAGGCGTTCGGGCTGATCTTCGCGATGCGCTACGCGCTCGCCTGGGTCGGCTGCTACCTCGGGCTGGTGGTGAAGAACGAGCAGGTCGCCGACGGCCTGATGCCGCTGATCCTGCCGTTCACCATGCTGTCGAACTCGTTCGTGCCGACCGGCGGCATGCCGGGCTGGCTGCGGTTCCTGGCGGACTGGAACCCCTGCAGCGCGCTGACGGCGGCCTGCCGGACCCTGTTCGGCAACCCGGGCGTGGTCACCGGGGACACGGCGTGGCCGGTCGCGCACCCGGTCACGGCGGTGCTGGCATGGACGGCGGCGCTGCTGGTGGTGTTCGTCCCGCTGACGGTGCGCACCTACAACAGGCGGGGCCGCTGAGGCCCCTGCCGTGAAGCGGCGGGGACGGGCCGTCCCCGCCGCGGGCTCACCCGCCGTCCCGTGCCGCGGTCTGGCGCACGCCTTCGAGCATGCCCTTGATCACCTGCGCGTACTCCGCCCGGACCCGGGCCTTGTCCCCCTCGGCGGCGTCGGCCAGCGCCATGCCCGCCGCGCCGAAGATGTGGAAGGTGACCCGGGCCATCGGCTCCACCGGCAGCGCCGGGATGTCGCCGGCCCCGACCAGGTCCCGCACCATCTGCTCGATCAGCCCGTAGGCGTACTTCTCCTCGCACTCCCGCCAGCGCTTCCAGCCGAGCGCGAGGGGCGCCTCCTGCCAGACCACCCGCCCGTACACCGGGTCGCACGAGTGCTCGAGGAACGCGTCGATGCCGGCCAGCGCCGCCTGCCAGGGGTCGTCCGACGCCGCCGCCTCGGTGACGCGGCGGATCATCTCGGCCTCCGCCCGCTCGAACGCGGCCTGGAACAGCGCGGTCTTGCTCGCGAAGTGGTGGTACACCGCGCCCCGGGTCGCCCGGATGTCGGCGGCGACGTCCTCCAGTGAGGTGCCGGCGAAGCCGTGCTCGGCGAACCGGCGGGTGGCGGCCTCGAGCAGGGCGGTCCGGGTCGCCTCCGAGTACTGCTCCCGGCGGCTCTTGACAGGTGACATACGCCGAGTATACGAACATACTTAGCGTATGTTTCCAACACGGGGTAGGTGCTCGCGATGACCGAGACGGAACTGCTCTTCAACCCGCTGGAGCCGGCGTTCGCCGGCGATCCCTATCCCGCCTACCGGCTGCTGCGGGAGGCCGACCCGGTGCACGAGCACCCGTTCGGGTTCTGGATGCTGACCCGGTACGAGGACGTCGCGGCCACCCTGCGGGCCGGGCTGTCGGTCGAGATGCGCCACCTGGCCGAGGGCGTGGTCCGGGCCCAGTTCGACGAGCTCGACCAGAGCGGCAGCAACGTCTTCTCCATGTCCATGCTGGACCGCGACCCGCCCGACCACACCCGGCTGCGCTCGCTGGTGTCGAAGGTGTTCACCCCGCGCTCGGTCGCGGCGCTGGAGCCGGAGATCGTCCGCCTGGTCGACGTCGCGCTGGAGCGCATCGAGCGGGAGGGCCGCGCCGACCTGGTGAGCGCGCTGGCGTTCCCGCTGCCGTTCATGGTGATCTCCCGGATGCTCGGGGTGCCCTCCAGCGACCACGCCCGCATCCGGGAGCTGAGCGGCCTGCTGGTCAACTCCCTGGAGGTCGTCGGCGACCCCGAGCTGCTCAAGGCCATCGCCGCGGCCGGGCAGGAGCTGGACGGCGTCGCCCGCGAGCTGATCGCCTGGAAGCGCGCCAACCCGGCCGACGACCTGCTCAGCGCGCTGATCGCCGCCGAGCACGAGGGCGCGATGCTGTCCGACGACGAGCTGGTCGCGCAGCTGGTGCTGCTGTACGTGGCCGGGCACGAGACGACCGTGAGCCTGATCTCCAACGGCGTGCTGGCGCTGCTGCGCAACCCCGACCAGCTCGAGCTGCTGCGCGCGAACCCGGACCTGGCCGGCAACGCGGTGGAGGAGTTCCTGCGCTACGACAGCCCGGTGCAGCAGACCCGCCGCATCACCACCGCCCCCTACACCGTGGGGGGCAGGGAGATCCCCGCCAACAGCTTCGTCATCACCTGCCTGGCGTCGGCCAACCGGGACGAGTCCTACTGGGGCCCCGACGCCGACCGGCTGCGGCTGGACCGGCCGAACGCCCGCACCCACGTGTCCTTCAGCGCGGGCCCGCACCACTGCCTCGGCGCGGCGCTGGCCCGGCTGGAGGGGCGGGTGGCGATCCAGCGGCTGGTCGAGCGCTTCCCTGACCTCGCCCTCGACGGCGAGGTCGTCTGGAACGGCCGGATCAACCTGCGCGGCCCGAAGACGCTCCCGATCCGCGTGACGCCGTAACGGGCGGGAGGCCCCCGGCGGATGCCGGGGGCCTCCCTTACTGTCAGACCCCGAAGGGCGCCGGGTAGCGGACGATTCCGGACGGGACGGGCCCAGAGCCGTCCAGCACCAGCGCCATCAGCGCCTCGTCCGGCACGTCGAACGACACCCCGATGCCGAGCGAGGATGCCCGGACGAACCCGAAGCGCGGGTAGTACTCCGGATGCCCGAGCACCACCACCAGGCGTTCGCCGCGTGCGCGGGCCGCGGCCAGCGCCGCCTCCACGACGGTGCCGCCGACGCCGCCGCGCTGGTAGGCGGGCAGCACCGAGACCGGCGCAAGGGCCAGCGCGTCGGCGTCGCCGACCTGGCAGCGGGTGAGCAGCGCGTGGCCGACCACCTCACCGCCCGGCGACTCGGCGACCCAGGACAGGCCCGGCAGCCACGCCGGGTCGGACCGCAGCGCCTCCACCAGGTCGGCCTCCTCGGCGGTCGGGAACGCCGCCGCGACGACCCGGCGGATCGCCGCGGCGTCCCCGGTGGTCTCGGGCCTGGTCTTCCAGCCGGTCACGGCGCCCCCTCGCCCCGGCCCTTGCCCTGCAGCTTGTACCGCTGGCGCTGGGCCTTGTGGATCGTCTTCCACTTGCTCAGGCGCTCGGCGGCGAGCCGGGCGTCGCTGCGGGAGGCGATCCACTCGTTCTCGCGCACCAGCTTGCGGTAGCTGGCCAGGCGCCGGGGCGGCAGGGTGCCGTCCTCGATGGCGGCCTGGACGGCGCAGCCGGGTTCGGTGTCGTGCGCGCAGTCGCCGAACCGGCAGCCCTGCGCGAGCTCCTCGATCTCGGCGAAGGCCTGCTGGATGCCCTCGGCGGCGTCGAACAGCCCGACGCCGCGCAGGCCGGGGGTGTCGATGAGCACGCCGCCGCCGGGCAGCGGCAGCAGCTCGCGGCGGACGGTGGTGTGCCGGCCCTTGCCGTCGCCCGCCCGCACCGCGCCGGTGGCGAGCACGTCGCCGCCGAGCAGGGCGTTGCCGAGGGTGGACTTGCCCGCCCCCGACGGCCCGATCAGCACGACCGTGCCGGTGAGCACGGCCGCGGCGACGTCCACGCCGTCGCCGGTGGCGGCGCTGACCGCGATGATCTCGGCGCCGGGCGCGGCCTCGGCGACCCGCGCCGCGTCCGCGGCGGGATCGGGGCTGTGGTCGGACTTGGTGAGCACGACGACCGGGCGGGCGCCGCTCTCCCAGGCCAGCGCCAGCATCCGCTCGATGCGGCCGAGGTCGACCTCGGTCTCCAGCGAGACGGCGATGGCGACGGTGTCGACGTTGGCCGCGAGCACCTGGCCGTGGGAGGTGCGGGCGGCCGACGAGCGGACGATCGCGGTCCGGCGGGGGAGCAGCGCCGCCAGGGCGGGCTGCGCCCCGGGCCGCAGCGCGGCCCAGTCGCCGGTGCAGGGGGACAGGGACGGATCCTCGTGGGACAGGACCGGGGTGGAGTCGGCCCGCAGCGGGCCGTCTTCGGTGATGACGTCGCAGCGGACGCGGTCGACCCCGGCGACGCGGGCCGGGATCAGCCCCGCGGCGTAGTGCGGGGCGAAGGCGGTCTCCAGGTCGTCGTCCCAGCCGAACGGGACGAGGGCCTGCGGAAATGCAGAAGACAACGGTATGGAACCCTTGAGTGAAGGGGCCGGGCGCGGACGCGCGGAATCGCGGTCAGGCGCGGGCCCGGGAGGTGTGGATGGCTCGGATGCTGCGCGCAGCAGCGACCACAGTGACGGCCATCGACGTTCACCTCCCTCTCGTTCCACGGCCACTATAGCTCCCTCCGAGGTAGGAGGTGGAAGCCGCCATGCGCCGGTTATGGTGATTTACAGGTACCCGAACGGGAGGTCACGGCCGTGGACGGACAGGTGGACGGCACCGCCGGGGAGTCTGCGACCAGCGGTTCCGCCGAGCGCGCGGGACTGCCCGCCAAGATCGACCAGGCCGCGGCCGAGCGGCTGGAGGACATCTGGAACGGGCTCGCGCCGACCGCGTCGCAGGCGGCGCGGCACGCCGCCGTGCTGACCGGCCCGGTCCGCCAGGCCGGCCGCGACGCCGCGGGCCGGGCGGCGGTGCAGATCGTCGACCAGCTGAACCGCACCGGCGCGATGCGCGCGGTGGAGCGGGCCGCGCGCGACGCCGCGGTGCGGATCGCCTCGGCCGCCGCGGAGAAGGCGGTGCTGGAGGCGCGCGCCGTCGCCGAGTCCAACGCCGTGACCGGCACCGCGCTCGGTGTCACCACCACGGCGGTCGCGCTGGCCGGGCAGGCCGCGCAGCACCCGGTGGCGGCGGCCGCGGCCCGGCTGGCCGCGCGCAACCCGTTCGCGCGGGCCGCCACCGCGACCGCGCTGGACGTGGCGAACCGGACGGTGTCGGCGCCGATCGTGCAGGCCGCCACCAGGGCCGTCGTGGACAGCGCCCTGGACGCCGTCGCCGACGTGGCGGTGGAGGTCGCGCTGGACGTCGGCCGCGACATCGCGGCGCAGGTCGTCCAGGAGGTGGCCAAGGAGAGCGCCCGCGAGCTGGTCTCGGTGGTGCGCGGCCGGGCGCAGGACGCCGCCGCGCTCACCCCGCTGACCGCCGCGATGGCCGATGCCGCCGGGCAGGCGGCCCGCAGCGACGCCGCCCGCGCGGCCGGCGGGCTGCTGGCCGCGGTGGCGGGCAGCGCCCTGGCGCGCACCGCCCGTGACATGGCCGCGCGCGCCGCGCTGCAGGCGACGGTGTTCGCGATCGAGACCGTGATGGCCGAGCTGCTGCGCGAGGCGCTGCGGCTGGCGATGAAGGACGCGCTGCGCGACCTGATGCGCGACGTGGCCAAGGACGTCGTCGTCGACGTCATGCGCACCACCTGGGTCACCGCGACCCGGCCCGTCCCGCCGGCGCCGGCCGAGGCGTCCGCCATGTCGGCCCGCGACATGGCCCGCCGCGCCGCGCGCACCGCCACGTCCCTGATGGCCGCCACCGGCGCGCCGGCCTCGGCCACCGGCATCGCGGTGCGGGTGACGACCCGGACCGCGCCGCGCGCCGTCCCCAAGATCGCGGTGAGCACGCTGCGGAACGCCTCCCGGTACCGGCCGTGGACGCGCCGCACCCCGCTGCCGGTCCCGGACCGGCCCGCGGTCGTCGCCGGGACCGTGGCGACCGGGCCCGTGCTGACCGGAAGGGTGGTCCGCCGCGCCTCCTGAACGCGCGCTCAGCGGTTCATGAGAGCCGCATGAGAATCGCGCCGCGCCGGATCGGCGAGACATCGCCGCTGGTTACGGTGGGTGCATGGAGCAGCGGATTCTGATCGTGGACGACGAGCCGGCCGTCCGCGAGTCCCTCGCCGGCAGCCTGGAGTTCGAGGGGTACCGGGTCGATTCCGCCGCCGACGGGGTGCTGGCGCTGGAGCGGGTCGCCGCGCAGGCCCCCGACCTGATCGTGCTGGACGTGCTGATGCCCCGGATGGACGGGCTCACCGCGTGCCGCCGGCTGCGCGCGCAGGGCGCCACGATGCCGGTGCTGATGCTGACCGCCCGCGACATGGTCGGCGACCGGGTCACCGGCCTGGACGCGGGCGCCGACGACTACCTGGTCAAGCCGTTCGAGCTGGACGAGCTGCTGGCCCGCGTCCGCGCCCTGCTGCGGCGCAGCGCGATGGCCGCGCCCGCCCCGGCCGGGCCGGGCGAGGTGCTGGCGTTCGCCGGCCTGCGGATGGACACCGCCGCCCGCGAGGTCACCCGCGACGGCGAGCCGCTGGAGCTGACCCGCACCGAGTACATGCTGCTGGAGATGTTCCTGGCCCATCCCCGGCAGGTGCTGACCCGCGAGCAGATCCTGGAGACGGTCTGGGGCTTCGACTTCGAGCCCGCCTCCAACTCCCTGGACGTCTACGTGATGTACCTGCGGCGCAAGACCGAGGCCGGCGGGCGGCCCCGGCTGGTGCACACCGTGCGCGGTGTCGGCTACGTGCTGCGCGCGGGCTCGTGATGCGCCGGCTGTCGCTGCGCGGCCGGCTCGCGCTGCTCATCGGGGCGGCGGTCGCGGTGGCGGTCGCCGCGTGCGCGGTGCTCAGCTGGTTCGTGGTGCGCGACCGGCTCTACAACGAGCTGGACCGGCGGCTGCACGCGGTCGGCGGCCCGCCCGGCGGGGGCCCGGTGCGCGGCCCGCTGGCGGTGGAGATCTCGCAGGCGCTGGCGGCGTGCTCGGCCGACCCGGTCACCCGGATCGTGCGGTCGCCGCTGCGCATGGGACCCTCCGACATCGCCCAGGTGGTCCGGGCCGACGGCACGCGCTGCACGCTGTCGAACGCGGGCGCGATCACCGTGACCGGCGCCGACGCCGCCGTCGCCAAGGGGGAGCGGCCCGAGGCGGTGCACGACGGGCGGGGCGTCACCGCCGCCGGCGACGCCGTCGACGTGCGGGTGCTCACCCGGGGGCTGGACACCGGCGGCGGCCCCCAGGTGGCGGTCTCGTTCGCCATCGATCTGGCCGAGGTGCAGGGCCCGCTGGAGGGGCTGGCGTTCGCGCTGCTGGCGGTCGCGGCGTTCGGGGTGCTGGCGTCGGCGGTGGCCGGGCTGGTGATCGCGCGCGCGTCGCTGCGGCCGGTGGACGAGCTGACCGGCGCGGTCGAGCACATCGCCCGCACCGAGGACCTGGGCGTGCGCATCCCCGAGGAGGGCACCGACGAGATCGCCCGGCTGAGCCGGTCGTTCAACACCATGACGGCCGCGCTCGCCGGGTCCCGCGAGCGGCAGCGGCAGCTCATCGCCGACGCCGGGCACGAACTGCGCACCCCGCTGACCAGCCTGCGCACCAACATCGACCTGCTGCTGCGCTCGGAGGCGACCGGCCGGGAACTGCCCGAAGGCACCCGGCGGCGGCTGCTGGCCAGCGTGAAGGCGCAGATGGTGGAGCTGTCCAGCCTGGTCGGCGACCTGCTGGAGCTGGCCCGCCCGGCCGGGGAGGAGACCGGCGGCGAGACGGTGGCGCTGCACGAGGTCGCCGGACGCGCCGTCGAGCGGGCCCGGCTGCGCGGGCCGGGCCTGCGCATCGAGGCGTCCATCGAGCCGTGGTTCGTGCACGGCGATCCCGGGTCGCTGGAGCGGGCGCTGGTGAACCTGCTGGACAACGCGGTGAAGTTCAGCCCGCCGGACGGCGAGGTCACGGTGCGGCTGGCCGGCGGCGAGCTGACCGTCCGCGACCACGGCCCGGGCATCGCCGCCGAGGACCTGCCGCACGTGTTCGAGCGGTTCTGGCGGTCGCCGTCGGCGCGCAGCCTGCCCGGGTCCGGGCTGGGCCTGTCGATCGTGGCGCGGGTCGTCGGGGAGACCGGCGGCGAGGTGGCGCTGGAGCCCGCCGAGGGCGGCGGCACACTGGCCCGTGTCCGGCTGCCGGGCACCGCCGAACCGGACGACTGAGGCATTCTCATCCGGGCTTAAGACGGGCCTCAGGGCCTTCCCACCCCGGCCGCCGACGGTGGTCGCATGAGCCACCTGGTCACCGAACCCGATCTCGCCGGGGCGCCACTGCCGCCGCCGGGAGGCGGCGGGGGACGCCTGGTCGAGGTCGTCGTCCCCGTCCACAACGAGGAGCGCGTGCTGGCCGCCAGCGTGCGCCGTCTGCACGACTACCTGCGCGCCGGGTTCCCCTACCCGTTCCGCATCACCGTCGCCGACAACGCCAGCACCGACGCGACCTGGCGGATCGCCGAGGAGCTGGCGGCCGAGCTGCCGCGGGTGCGGGCGGTCCGGCTGGAGCGC
Source organism: Actinomadura macrotermitis (assembly GCF_009604375.1). Lineage (GTDB taxonomy): Bacteria > Actinomycetota > Actinomycetes > Streptosporangiales > Streptosporangiaceae > Spirillospora > Spirillospora macrotermitis. Next base: position 389,702 of record NZ_WEGH01000005.1, on the reverse strand, counting down.
AAGGGCCGCGGCCGGGCGCTGCGGTACGTGTGGAGCGGCAGCGACGCCGACGTCGTCGCCTACATGGACGTGGACCTGTCCACCGACCTGGACGCGTTCCTGCCGCTGGTCGCGCCGCTGATCTCCGGGCACAGCGACCTGGCGATCGGCAGCCGCCTCACCCGCGGCTCGGCGGTGGTGCGCGGCCCGCGCCGCGAGGTCGTCTCGCGCTGCTACAACCTGCTGCTGCGCACCGCGCTGGCCGCGGGGTTCAGCGACGCGCAGTGCGGCTTCAAGGCCGCCCGCACCGAGATCGCGCAGGCGCTGCTGCCGTCGGTGGAGGACGAGGAGTGGTTCTTCGACACCGAGCTGCTGCTGCTCGCCGAGCGCAACGGCCTGCGCATCCACGAGGTCCCCGTCGACTGGGTCGACGACCCCGACAGCCGGGTCGACGTGCTGCGCACCGCGCTGGACGACCTGCGCGGGATGGCGCGGGTCGCGCGGCGGATGCTGACCGGCGGGTTCGCCGCGCCGGTCGGCGGCCGGCCCCGGCCCGAGCTGCCCGCCGGGATGCGCCACCAGCTGCCGGTGTTCGCCGTCATCGGCGCGATCAGCACGCTCGCGCAGCTGCTGCTGTTCGTGCTGTTCCGGCTGGTCATGGGGCCGCTGTGGGCGAACGCGGCGTCGCTGGTCATCACCACGATCGGCAACACCGCCGCCAACCGCCGCTTCACCTTCGGGGTGACGGGCCAGCGCGGCGCGTTCCGCCAGCAACTGGAGGGCGGCCTGACGTTCCTGCTCGGCCTGGCGCTCAGCTCCGGCGGCCTCGCGCTGCTGCACGCGACCGCGCCGGGCGCGTCCCGCGCCGTCGAGCTGGCGGCGCTGGTGGGCGCGAACGCCCTGGCCACGCTGGTGCGCTTCCTGCTGATGCGCGCCTGGATCTTTCACCCCCGGCGGCTCGGCCGGGAAGGGAGCGACCGATGACCACCGAGACCCTGACCGCGCACGCGCCGCCCGCCGAGCGCGAACCGGTGCGGCGGCCGCGCTGGGCGCGGCCCGCGCTCGCGGCGATCCTGGTGCTGGCGTTCGCGCTGTACGCGTGGGGCCTGACGGGCGCCGGCGACGCCAACGCCTACTACTCGGCGGCGGTGAAGAGCGGCACGCAGAGCTGGAAGGCGTTCTTCTTCGGCTCGCTGGACTCCGGTTCGTTCATCACCGTCGACAAGCCGCCGATGGCGCTGTGGGCGATGGGGCTGTTCGCCCGCGTCATCGGGTTCTCCACCTGGAGCCTGCTGCTGCCGCAGGTGCTGGCGGGCGTCGCGTCGGTCGCGGTGGTGCACGCGACGGTGCGGCGGGCGTTCGGGTACCCGGCGGCGACGATCGCGGCGCTGGTGCTGGCGCTGACGCCGATCACCGTGGCGATCGACCGGGACAACAATCCCGACTCGCTGCTGGTGCTGTTCCTGGTGCTGGCGGCGTGGGGCGCGCAGCGCGCCGTCGAGACGGGGCGGCTGCGGTTCCTGCTGGCGGCGGCGTTCTTCGTCGGCTGCGGCTTCAACACCAAGATGCTGCAGGCGTTCCTGGTGGTGCCCGCGCTAGCGCTGGTCTATCTGGTCGCGGCCAAGGCCGGCTGGGTGCGGCGGGTGGTGCACCTGCTGGCGGCGGGCGCGGTGCTGGCGGTGTCGAGCCTGTGGTGGATGGTCGTGGTGGACGCGATCCCGGCGGACCGGCGTCCCTTCATCGGCGGCAGCACCGACGGGACGGTGCGGGACCTGGTCGTCGGCTACAACGGCCTCGGCCGCGTCTTCGGCCAGGGCGGCGGCCCCGGCGGAGGCGGCGGCAGGATGGGCGGCGGCGGATTCGGCGGCGCGTCCGGCGCGGGCCGGCTGTTCAACGACATCATCGGCGGGCAGATCTCCTGGCTGCTGCCGTTCGCGGCGATCGCGCTGGTGACGGGGCTGATCCTGCTGCGGCGGCGTCCGCGCGCCGACCTCGGCCGGGCCGCGCTGCTGCTGTGGGGCGGCTGGCTGGCGGTGCACTACGTGGTGTTCAGCTTCGCCGAGGGCACCTTCCACCCCTACTACACGACCGCGATGGGCCCGGCGATCGCCGCGCTCGCCGGCGCGGGCGCGGTCCTGCTGTTCGGCGCGTACCGGCGCTCGGCGGCGTGGGCGTGGGTGCTGCCCGCGGCGGTCGCGGTGACGGGCGTGTGGGCGTTCGTGCTGCTGAACCGCACGCCGGGCTGGAACCCGTGGCTGCGGTGGGCGGTCGCGATCGTGACGGTGCTGGCCGTCGTCGACCTGGTGGCGGCGCGGTTCCACCGCCGCGCCGGGCTGCCGGTGATGATCGCGGGCGTGGCGATGGCGCTGGTGGCGGGGCTGGCCGGTCCGGGCGCGTACGCGGCGTCGGCGGCGGCCTCGCACGTCAACGGCACCAACCCGCTGGCGGGACCGAACACCGGGCGAGGCTTCGGCGGCCCGCCGGGTGGCTTCGCGCGCGGCGGCCGGGATGGTTTCCCTGGACCGGGCCGGATGCCGGGCCGGCCGCCGAACGGCGCTCCGGGGATGCCTCCTGGCGGTATGCGCGACGGGGGCATGATGCGCGGCGGTCCCGGCGGTGAGGTGAGCCGGCAGCTCATCACCTACCTGGAGAAGAACCAGGGCTCGGCGCAGTGGCTGGTCGCGGTGCCGAGCGCGCAGCAGGCGTCCTCGCTCATCCTGCGGACCGGGCGGCCCGTCATCGCGATGGGCGGCTTCACCGGCGGCGACCCGGCGATGAGCGTCGCCAAGCTGCAGCAGTACGTCAAGGACGGCCGGCTCCGCTACATCATGATCGGCGGCCAGGGCGGCGGGCGCGGCCCGGACTCGGGCGGCACGTCCGTCACCGCCTGGGTGCAGCAGCACGGCACGGCGGTGCAGGCGAGCGAGTACGGCGGCACGTCCGGCAGCGGCGCGCAGCTGTACCGGCTGAGCTGAGGGGGAACCGATGACTGCGACTCTGCCGAAACCGGCCCGGCAGTACCTGGCGGCGCGGCCGGGCGACCCGGCCTGGGCGCGCCCGGCGCTGCTGGTCCTGCTGGCTGCGACGGCCGTGTTGTATCTGTGGGGGCTCGGCGCGTCCGGGTGGGGCAACGCGTTCTACTCGGCGGCCGTGCAGGCGGGCGCGACGAGTTGGAAGGCGTTCTTCTTCGGCTCGTCCGATTCGGCGAATGCCATCACCGTCGACAAGACGCCGGGTGCGCTGTGGCCGATGGCGTTGTCGGCGCGGCTGTTCGGGGTGAACGCCTGGAGCATCTTGGCGCCGCAGGCGCTGATGGGCGTGGCGACGGTTGGAGTGCTGTACGCGGCCGTCCGCCGGTCGCTCGGCCGCACACCGGACAGCGTGCTCCCGGCGCTGCTGGCGGGGGCCGCGCTGGCGCTCACGCCGGTAGCGGCGCTGATGTTCCGCTTCAACAACCCCGACGCGCTGCTGGTGCTGCTGCTGGCGGCCAGCGCGTACGCACTGATCCGGGCGCAGGAGCGCGCGCACACCGGCTGGCTGATGCTGTGCGGTGCACTGGTGGGGTTCGGCTTCCTGGCCAAGATGCTCCAGGCGTTCCTGGTGCTGCCGGTGTTCGCCCTGGTCTACCTGGCCACGGCGCCCGCGCCGCTGCGGCGACGCGTCGTGCAGGTGCTGCTGGCCGGGGCATCGCTGCTGGTCTCCGCCGGGTGGTGGGTGGCGGCCGTGGCGCTGGTGCCGGCCGGGTCGCGTCCCTACATCGGCGGTTCGCAGCACGACAGCGTCCTGGAGCTGGCGCTCGGCTACAACGGCCTCGGTCGGCTGAACGGGGAGGAGACCGGCGGGCTGGGCAATCTGGACCAGGATGCCGGGTGGGCGCGGATGTTCGGCGCCGCGAGCGGCGGCCAGATCTCCTGGCTGCTGCCCGCCGCGCTGGTCCTGCTGGTGGTGGGCCTGTGGGCGACGCGGCGGGCCGCGCGCACCGACGCGCTGCGTGCGGCACTGCTCACCTGGGGCGGCTGGCTGCTGGTGACGGGGCTGGTCTTCAGCCTGATGCGCGGGATCTTCCACGAGTACTACACCGTGGCGCTCGCCCCGGCTGTCGCGGCCCTGGCCGGGCTCGGCGCGGCGGTGCTGCGCGAGCGGCGCCTCGGCGTCGTGGCCGCCGGGGTCGTGGTGGTCACGGCCGGGTGGGCGTGCGTGCTGCTCGGCCGAACGCCGGACTGGCACCCGTGGCTGCGGCCGCTGGTGCTGACCGCCGGGCTGGTGGTGGCGGCGGTGCTGGCGGTCGGCGGCCGACTGCCGGGACGGGCGGCCGCGGTCGCCGCCGGGGCGGCGGCGGTGGTGTGCCTGCTCGGACCGGCCGCCTACGCGCTGGACACCGCCGGGACGGCGCATAGCGGGTCGATCGTGACGGCCGGGCCGCGCGCCGCTGGCAGGTTCGGGCGGATGGGCGGGCCGCGCGGTCGTCCGGGCGGTGGCCCGATGATGGGCCGCCGCCCGGGCGGGATGATGCCGGGGATGCCTCCCGGCAGGTTCGCGGGTGGCCGGGGCGGCGGGCCCGGAGGCGGGCCGGGCGGGCTGCTGAACGCGGCGAAGCCGGGCGCCGAGGTGGTCGCGGCGCTGAAGGACGGCGCGTCGGCCTACCGGTGGGCGGCTGCGGCGGTCGGTTCCAACAGCGCCGCGGGGTACCAGCTGGCGACGGGCCTGCCGGTGATGGCCGTCGGCGGGTTCAACGGGACCGACCCGGCGCCCACTCTGGAGGAGTTCCAGCGGCTGGTCGCCGGGCACCGCGTGCACTACTTCATCGCGGGCGTCGGGGGGATGGCGATGCGCGCCACCAGCGGCAGCGACGCCGCCCAGAAGATCAACGCGTGGGTGACGTCGTCGTTCACCGCCCGCACCGTCGGCGGCGTCACCCTCTACGACCTGACGTCAGCGCGCTGAGGCGTCCGTGATGGCGGCGCGCAGCCGCCGGAACTCGGCCGGGCGGCCCGCCGCGACCGCGGCGACGGGCCGCCCGTCCCGGCTGAGTACGGCGCCGAAGTCGAACGCGGCCGGATCGCCGTCGACCGTCAGCTCGGCGTCGGTGCCGGTGTCACCGCACAGCTGGAGGGTGACGCCGTGCTGGTCGGTCCAGCACCAGGGGAGCGTCCGGTAGGGGGCGCCCTTGCCGAGCATGCTGCGGGCGACGGCGGCGCCGTGCTCCTGGGCGTGGTTCCAGTGACCGCCGCGGTGGCGTCCGCCGTGCAGCAGGTCGGGGCGGTCGGCGACGTCGCCGGCGGCGAACACGTTCGGCGCGCTGGTCGTGCCGTAGGCGTCAACGGTGATGCCGCCGTCCACGCGCAGGCCCGCCTGTTCGGCGAGTTCGGTGGCCGGGAGCATGCCGGTCGCCTCGACCAGGACGTCCGCGGCCCAGTGTTCGCCGCCGGTGGCGGTGGCCATGACCGTGCCGCCCTGGCGGGTGACGCTCTCCAGCCGCACGCCGGTGTGCACCCGCACGCCGCGTTCGCGGTGCAGGGCGAGGACGGCGTCCGCGAGCCCGGCGGGCAGGACGCGCGCCAGCGGCCGGTGCGCGGCCTCCAGCACGGTGACCTCGCAGCCGAGCGCCCGCGCGGACGCGGCGACCTCCAGGCCGACCAGGCCCGCGCCGATCACCAGCACGCGCGCGCCGGGGCGCAGGTCCGCGCGCAGCGCCTCGGCGTCGGTGAGGGTGCGCAGCGTGTGCGCGTCCGGGACGCCGGCGGTCCGGGGGAGGCGGCGGGGGCGGCCGCCGGTGGCGAGCAGCAGCCGGCCGTAGGGGAGGCGGGCGCCGCCGGTGAGGGTGACGTGGGTGGCGTCGAACCCGGTGACGGCGGTGCCGGTGACCAGGTCGATGTCCTGCGCGTCCCAGGTGGCGGGCGGTTTCAGCCGGGTCCGTTCGGCGGGGGTGCGGCCGGTCAGCACGTCCTTGGACAGCGGGGGCCGCCGGTAGGGCTCGTGCGGCTCGTCCCCGACGAGGGTGAGGCGGCCGTCGTAACCCTCGGCGCGCAGCGTCAGCGCGGCGGTCGCGCCCGCGACGCCGGTGCCGACGATGACGATCTCCTCGGGCACGGCGTTCTCAGGCACGGGTGGTCTCGACCATCTGGAAGTCGGACTTGGCGGCGCCGCAGTCGGGGCAGGACCAGTCGTCGGGGATGTCGTCCCAGCGGGTGCCGGGGGCGATGCCCTCGTCCGGCCAGCCCTCGGCCTCGTCGTAGACGAACCCGCAGACCAGGCACTCGTAGACCTTGTAGTCGGTCATGCCGTCTCCTCGAAGTCGATCTTCTCGCGGACCCCGCAGTCGGGGCAGGGCCACTCGTCGGGCACGTCGGCCCAGGGGGTGCCGGCGGGGAAGCCCTCACGGGGGTCGCCGGTGGTCTCGTCGTAGACGTACTCGCAGACCGGACACCGGTGACGACTCATGCCGCCACCCCGTAGCGCGCGTGCTTGCCGGGCTGGATGTTGGCGCGGGAGGCGTCGCCGCCGTAGTGGGCGATGACGCGCTTGTCCATCACGCGCCGCCACAGCGGCGGGACGTAGGCCAGCACGATCATCGTGGCGTAGCCCGAGGGCAGCTCGGGCGCCTCGTCGAAGTGGCGCAGCGCCTGGTAGCGGCGGGTGGGGTTGGCGTGGTGGTCGCTGTGCCGCTGCAGGTGGTAGAGCAGCACGTTGGAGGCGATGTTGTTGCTGTTCCAGCTGTGCTGGGGGGTGCAGCGCTCGTAGCGGCCGGTGGCGGTCTTCTGGCGCAGCAGCCCGTAGTGCTCCAGGTAGTTGACGACCTCCAGCAGCGAGAAGCCGAAGACCGCCTGGACCAGCAGGTAGGGCAGGACGGCGGGCCCGAAGGCGGCCAGCAGGCCGCCGAACAGCACCAGCGTCATCGCCCAGGCGTTCAGGACGTCGTTGCGCAGCGTCCAGGGGCCCTCGCCGAGCCGGGCCAGGCGGGCCTTCTCCAGGTGCCAGCCCGAGCGGAAGCTGCCCCACACGCTGCGCGGCAGGAACCGCCAGAAGCCCTCGCCGAGCCGGGAGCTGGCGGGGTCCTCGGAGGTGGCGACGCGGACGTGGTGGCCGCGGTTGTGCTCGATGTAGAAGTGCCCGTAGGCGGTCTGGGCGAGGGCGATCTTGGACAGCCAGCGCTCCAGGTCGTCCTTCTTGTGGCCGAGCTCGTGGGCGGTGTTGATGCCGATGCCGCCGACCGCGCCCATGGTGAGCGCGAGGCCGATCTTGTCGATCGCGGAGAGGCCGCCGCCGGTCCACAGCCAGCAGGCCGTGGCGAGCCCGGCGTACTGCAGCGGCAGGAACAGGTAGGTGCACCAGCGGTAGTAGCGCTGCCCCTCCAGCCAGGCGAGCAGGCTCTCGGGCGGGTTGACGGAGTCCTTGCCGACGAGCCGGTCCAGCACGGGGAAGATCCCGTACAGCAGGACCAGGCCCGACCACCAGAAGACGCCGGCGCCGGTGGCGGCGGCGAGGCCCCAGGCCAGGAAGGGGAAGGTGGGGACGAACAGGCCGAGCAGCCACAGGTACCTCTTGCCGTCCCGCCAGTCCGCCGCGCCGGCGCCGGAACCGGTGCCGGGTGTCGCGATCGCGGTCATCGGCCCTCCTACAGAAATCGCTGATATGTCTAGAAGCTAGACACTTTAGAAAAAAGTGTCAAGACAGGAGGAGCTCGGGGCCTTCTCAGCGGACGGCGGGCGCCGGGGGCGGCGCGGGGGTGTCGGGGAAGGGCTCGGTGGCCGGGCCGGTCAGGTGGGGGAGCCGGCGGTCGAGCCGGCGGGGGAGCCACCAGTTGGCCTTGCCCAGCAGGGCCATGGTCGCGGGCACCAGGAGCATCCGGACGACCGTGGCGTCGAGCAGGATCGCCGTGGACAGGCCCAGGCCGAGCATCTTCACCATCGGTGACGGGTGGGCGACGAAGCCGAGGAAGACCACCGTCATGATCAGAGCGGCGGAGGTGATCACCCGGCCGGTGCCCGCCAGGCCGCGCGCGACCGACGCGGTGCTGTCGCCGGTGGCGTCGTAGCTTTCGCGGATGCGGGAGAGCAGGAACACCTCGTAGTCCATGGACAGGCCGAACAGGACCGAGAAGAAGATCGTGGGCAGCGGTGAGGCGATCGCGTACGTTCCGTCCAGGCCGAACAGGTCCGCGCACCACCCCCACTGGAACACCGCGACCACGACGCCGTAGGCGGCGCCGATCGACAGCAGGTTCATGACGGCGGCCTTCAGCGGCACGACGACGGCGCGGAACAGCACCATCAGCAGCAGGAACGACGTGGCCAGGATCGCGGCGATGAAGATCGGGAGGGTCTTGTCGAGCTGCCGCGTGAGGTCGTCGGTCATGGCCGTCATGCCGGAGACGGCGACGTTGGCGGGGGCCAGGTCGCGAACGCGTTCCAGCGTCCGGGAGGTCGCGGCGTCCGCGGGGGCGCTGGTGGGGATCGCGGGCACGACGACCGCGTCCCCCCGGGGAGAGGTCCGCGGCGGGCCCACCGCGGCGATGCCGGGGTCGGCGGCGAGACGTTCGGTGAGGTCGGGGATGGTCTGGGCGGTCACGCCCGGGCGGCGCAGGTCGGCGACGAGCAGCAGCGGGGCGTTGTGGCCGGGGCCGAAGCCCTTCGCCAGCAGGTCGTACGCGCGGCGGTGGGTCGTGCTCGTGCTGTCGGCGCCGGCGTCGGGGTAGCCGGTCCGCATCCACAACGCCGGGGCGGCGAGCGTGAGCAGCAGCGCCGATGCGCCGAGCAGATACGGCCAAGGGCGGCCCGAGACATGATGCGCCAGACGCCACCAGGCGCCGTCTTCGGTGCGCTTGGCGGGGAGGCGGTGGCGGCGGACGACGCGTCCGGCGTCGATGCGGTCGCCCAGCAGGGACAGCAGTGCGGGCAGCAGGGTGAGGGCGGTGGCCATGGCGAAGAGCACGACCAGCGCGGCGCCGAGCCCGATCGAGGCCAGCAGGCCCAGGCCGGTCAGCAGCAGCGCCGACATCGCGACGACGACGGCGCCTCCGGCGAACAGGACCGCCGAGCCCGCCGACGCCATGGCGTTCGACAGTGCGGTGCGGTTGTCCTGGCCGGCCGTCCGGTTCTGGCGGTAGCGGGCCACGATGATCAGGGCGTAGTCGATGCCGACGCCCAGGCCGATCAGCATTCCGACGCTCGTCGCGGCGCTGGTGACGTCCATGGCATGGGCCAGCAGTGCGATGCCGGACAGTCCGGTGGCCACCGTGACCATCGCGATCGCGATCGGCACCAGGGCGGCGACGGCCGTTCCGAGGACGACGAGCAACACGACCAGGGCGGCCAGCAGACCGGCCACCTCGGTGCCCGAGGTCTCGGTCTCGGCGTTGACGAACGCGGCGTCGCCGCCGACCTCCGCGACGGCGCCGGCGGCCCGTACCGGCGCCAGCGCGCCGGTGACCGCCTTCACCGGTTCGGGGCCGAGCCCGGCCGAGGGCCGGTCGAAGGTGACCTCGGCGTAGCCGATGCGCCCATCGCGCGACACCGTGCCGGTGACGAACGGGTCGGTGACGGCGGCCACGTCCTTGGCGGCGGCGATCCGGGCGAGGGCCGCTTGGATCGCGGGTCGGTAGCGGTCGAGCCGTTCACCCTGCGGGGCGGCGAAGACCGCCTTGGCGCTGCCACCGGCCGCCTGCGGGAAGCGCTCCTCCAGCAACTTCATCGCCCGTTCGCTCTGGCTGCCCGGAGCGGCGAGGTCGTCGGCGAACCTGCCGCCTGCGGTGCCCGCCAGCCCGATGACCAGGACGGCCAGGAGAGTCCAGAGCCCGATCGTCGGCCATGGTCGGCGGGCGCTGGCGTCGCCTATGCGACGGATGACGCGATGCATGACGGTGCTCCTTCGGTGGGGGATGCGGCGGTGAGTGCGCCGGGGTGGGTGTCGCACCAACCGTGCTCGCCGGGGCCGCCGCAGTCGCCCGTCCACCGGCGGAACCGGTCCCCGTCGCGCAGCGGAGGCCCGCTCCGCCTCGCGGCGGATGACCGGTGTGTCCGTTCCCGCATACGGTGGCCCCGCGCCCGCCGACAAGCCGCGGAGGGCACCGCATCTCGCACCGTGGAGCGCTGGTGAACCGCACGAAGCCGCCTTCCGGCCCGCCCGCCGAGGGCCCCGGAAGGCTCTGGGGGCCCTTCACCCGCTGGCCGCGCGCCATGGACGCCGTCCTCGCCGGGCTGGTCCTCCTGGTGCTGGTGCTCGTGCGCGACATGCCCGGAGACGACCTGGCCTTCCGCCCCCTTCGCGACCTCGATCTCGCCGCTCTGCCGGTCTTCGCCGCGGCCGGTACGGCGTTGTACTGGCGACGCCGGGCACCTCTGGCCGTGCTGAGCGTCACCTTGGTCGCCTGGGCCGTGTTGCTGCCGACCACGCGCACCCTCATCGGCGTTCCGGTGCTCATCGCCCTGTACAGCGCCGGGCGGTACTCGCCGGACTCATGGCGGGGGCCCGCGGGCGTCGTGGCGGCCGTCGCCCTGGTCACCGTCGACCTGCGGACGGAGTCCGCGCCGTGGCGTGAGGCCGTCTTCGGGGCCGTCCTCATGGTCGGCCTGTGGTACGTGGGGCGCGGTCTCCGGCTGCGCGACCGCCACGCCGCCCGGCTCGCCGCCGAACAGGCCGCCGAGGCCGTCCGCATCGTGGCCGAGGAGCGGACGCGCATCGCCCGCGAGCTGCACGACGTGGTGGCCCATCGGGTGAGCGTCATGACCGTTCAGGCGGGCGCGGCCAAGGCGATGGCCGCGCACGCCGCCGACGGCCCGATCCCGGAGCAGGCGCTGCGGGCGATGGGGGCGGTCGAAGACGAGGGACGGCAGGCGCTGGCCGAGCTGCGCCACCTGCTCGGTGTCCTGCGTCCCGAGAGCGATGCCGGCGGCCCCGAGCCCCAGCCCGGCCTGGCCGACGTTCCCCGCCTGGCCGACCAGATCCGTGCAACGGGCGTCGCGGTGACCCTGTCGCCCGCCACGCTCCCGGCCGGACTGCCCGCTCGCGTGGACCTGTTCGCCTACCGCATCGTTCAGGAGGCGCTCACCAACGTGCTCAAGCACGCCGGTCCCGGCGCCCGCGCCGACGTCCGGCTCGGGGCCGTCGGCGGCGAGATCGTCATCGAGGTGCGCGACGACGGCGGCACCGCCGCCCTGCCGGGAGACGCCCGGGACGGGACACGCGGCCACGGCATCGTGGGGATGCGGGAGCGGGCACTACTGTTGGGCGGCACCCTCGACGCCGGGCCGCGCCCGGACGGCGGGTTCGCCGTCACCGCCCACCTGCCCACCGGAGGCGAGCCCGCGTGAGCATCCGTGTCGCCATCGTCGACGACCAGGCCCTCGTCCGCGGCGGCTTCGCCATGATCCTGCGGATCCACGACGACATCGAGGTCGTCGCCGAGGCCGGGACCGGCACCGAGGCGATCGAGGCGGCGCGCCGGCACCGGCCCGACGTGATCCTCATGGACATCCGGATGCCGGACATGGACGGCCTGGAGGCCACCGAGCGGATCCTGGCCGAATCCGACTGGAACGTCAGGGTGCTCATCCTGACCACGTTCGACCCGGACGAGTACGTCTACCGGGCGATGCACGCCGGCGCCAGCGGCTTCGTCCTCAAGGACATCCCGCCCGACCAGCTCGCCACCGCCGTACGCACCGTCGCCGACGGCGGCGCGCTGCTGGCCCCCTCGATCACCCGCCGGCTGATCGGCCGGTTCGCCCGGCGGCTGAGCGTCAACACCGCCGTGGCCGAGCGCCTGGAGCGCCTCACCGACCGCGAGCGCGAAGTGATGGCCGCCGTGGCCCGCGGGTCGAGCAACTCCGAGATCGCCAAAGAGCTCTTCATCGGACCCGCGACCGTCAAGACGCACGTCTCCGGCATCCTCACCAAGCTGGGCCTGCGCGACCGCGCCCAGATCGTCATCTTCGCCTACGAGAGCGGCCTGGTCGAGGCAGGCGACCGCAACATCGGCCACTGACCGGCGGGCCGCCGGCGGTCGCCGCTTACCGAGGGCCTGGGCGCGAAGCCGGTTGTTCGTCGCCGTTGCCGTGGGCGCGTTGGGTGATGGTGCGTTCGAGGCCGTCGAGGAGGGCGCGGAGGCCGAATTCCCGGGTGGTGGTGGTCGAGGGAATGGCCACGGTGGTGGCGAGCAACGGGAAGCGGTCGGCGTTGAGGAGCAGCAGGTCGCGCATGACGGGGGCGGCGCTGCCGTCCGTCCAGGTCTGAGTGCCTTGGGTGGCGGCCGAGTGGGTGGCGCGGATGTGGTGGGACACCATCATGACCGCGTCAAGCCGTTCGCGTTCGGTCAAGGGGGTGTCGGTGAGGGCGCTGAGAGCTGTCTCGGTCCATGCGGTCTCATTCGGGCCCATGACGCGGTCGCCCACGGTGACCGACGGCAGCCAGGGGTGGCGCCGCCAGGCGGCGGACAGTTCGCGGACGTACTCCTCCAGCTTGGCCCGCCAGCCGGCCACCCCGTTCAGGTCGGGGGGTGTGCCGACCGCCGCCTCGATCATGATGGCCATCAGCTCCGTCTTGCCGTTGACGTAGCGGTACAGGGCCATCTTGGTGAGGCCGAGCTCGGCGGCGATGTGGTGCATGGAGACCGCCTCCAGGCCCTCGGTATCGGCGACCTCGACGGCGGCGCCGGCCAGCCGGGCGAGGTCGAAGGCGGGCCTGGGGCCTCTGGTGCGCGGTTTGCGCAGGCCCCACAGCAGTTCCGCCAGTGTCCTCGGATCCTCGTTGACCGCCACGTCGTCTCCCGCTTGCCATCCGCCAAAACTGTCTCTACCGTACACAGTGTCCTGGGGACACAGTTAATTCCCCACCCTGGGAACAGGCGGTGGCCGAGGGGCCACGCCGCGAAACAAGGAGCGGGTCATGTCCAGATCAGTGCTCGACATGTCGATGTCCCTCGACGGGTACATCGCCGATCCCAACGACTTCCTCGGCGGCGACGACGGCGAGCGGCTGCACAAGTGGGCCGACTCGGACCGGCATCCCGGGCCGGTCGCGCAGTTCCAGGACGAATGGAACGGGGCCGGTGCGATCCTCGCGGGCCGGCGGACCGCCGAGCTCATGGACCACTGGGGCGGCTCTCACGGCGGTCTCCCGATCTTCGTCCCCAGCCACCGGCCGCCCGGCCCGGCCGCCAGGTGGGGCTATCCGCTGGTGACCTACGTGAACGACGGGATCGAAAGCGCGATGGCGCAGGCGAAGGCCGCGGCCGGGGAACGGGACGTCCAGATCCGCGGCGGCGCGTACACGGTGCAGCAGGCCCTCGAGGCCGGAGTGCTGGACGAAGTGCAGATCCACCACATTCCAGTACTCCTGGGCGCAGGACGCCGGCTGTTCGACGTCCTGTCGTCGGAGATCGAGCTGGAGATCATCCAGGTGCTCGACACGCCCGAGGCCACCCACATCCGCTATCGCGTCCGCCGCTGAGCCGATCGGCCGCGGACCGGACCCGGCGTTACCGCCCAGGGGCCGTTCACCAATCACTGTCCTGTCCAGGAGCTAGACACTTTGCGGGAAGGTGTCAAGACACTGGACGGTGGTGATCGTTATGCTGGAGGTGATGACGCGCTATCGGGAATCGGTCCGCTCGCTCCTGCACGAGCGGCTGCTGGACGCCGCCTACGACCTGGTCACCGCCGGTGGCTGGGACAAGCTGCGCATGGCGCACATCGCCGCCACCGCCGGGGTCAGCCGCCAGACCCTCTACACCGAGTTCGGCACCAAGGACGCGATCGGCCAGGCGCTGGTCATGCGCGAGGTGGAGCGGTTCCTGCTCGGCGTCCAGGAGCGGCTGGACGCCCACCGCGCCGACCTGCGCGACGCGGTGGAGGCCGGGGTGCGCTTCACGCTGGAGGCGGCGGCCGACAATCCGCTGCTGAAGAGCATCCTGACCAGCTCGCGGGGCGGGGACGACGACCTGCTGGCCCATCTGACCACCCGGTCCGAGCCGCTGCTGGACACCGCGACCGCGATGCTGGAGGCCTACGGCGCCGAGGCGTGGCCCGAGGTCGACGCGGACGCCCGCGCGCTGGCCATCGAGACCGTGGTGCGGCTGACCGTCAGCCACATCGTGCAGCCGGTCGGGCCCGCCGACGTCACCGCGCGCCGGCTCGGGCTGGTCCTGGCGCGCATCGCGCTGCTGCCCGAACGCCCCGCCGACAAGGAGTGACCGCCATGGGCGCCGCCCTGCTGGAGGAAGAAGAGATCAGCGTCCGGATGGCGGGGCTGCCCGCCTGGGTCCGCGACGGCGCGCAGATCCGCCGGGAGGTGGAGGCGGCCTCGTTCCTGGCCGGGATCGAGCTGGTGGACCGGGTGGCGCGGGCCGCCGAGGACGCCGACCACCACCCCGACATCGACATCCGCTGGCGGACGGTGACGTTCGCGCTGAGCACGCACAGCGCCGGCGGCCTCACCGCCAAGGACTTCGACCTGGCCGCGGTCATCGACCGGCTGGCCGCGCAGGGCGAGGGCTGAGCGCGGTCAGGCGGGCTCGCAGCCGTCCGCGCGCAGCGCGCTGTCCGGCGCGAGGACGCCGAGGCCGAACAGGTCGATGACCTGCCCGATGACCGTGTCGGCGCGCGAGGCGTCGAGATAGCGGTCGACGAACATCTGGGACAGGCCGTAGACCAGCGCCTGGGCGGCGATCTTGATCAGCTCGGGGTCGGCCTGCCGCAGCTCGCCGCGCCGCTGCCCGGCGACGATCAGCTCGGTGATGCGGTCGGTGAAGGCGCGGTGCCCCTCCTCCAGTGCGGGCGTGCGGTCGGCGCCGAACAGGGCGCCGCGCAGCAGCGCGAACCGGTGCGGGTGGTCCAGCGCGTACTGCGCGAACGCGGCGCCGAGGGCCCGGAAGGGGATGCTCTCGGCGGTGTCCACCGCGGCCGCCTGGATCCGGGCGAAGTCGGCCGCGACGGCCTCGGTGACCGCGGCCAGCAGGGCGGCCCGGTCGGGGAAGTGCCGGAACGGCGCGGCGGGGGAGACGCCGGCCCGGCGGGCCACCTCGCGGACGACCACCGCGTCGGCGCCCGCCTCGTCCAGCAACTGGACGGCGTGCGCGACCAGCGTCTCCGGCAGCGAGCCGTGATGGTAGGGCCGGCCGGCCGTCGGGGTGCTCATGCAGCCAGTCGTACCACACCTTGACACCCGTCCCGGAAGGGAATGTAATCAACGATTACATGAATGTATTCAATGATCACATTGGAGTCTCCATGGATCTGCGCCAGGGCGGCTGGGCCCCCGAGGTCGACGCCGAGCTCCACCCGACCCAGGGGGCCGTCCCCGAGGGGCTGGCCGGGACCCTGTACCGCAACGGCGCGGGAAACCACCTGTCGGACTACATGATCGACGGGGACGGCCTGGTCAGCGCCGTGACGTTCGCCCCCGGCGGCCCGGTGCGGGTCCGCTCCCGCTACGTCCGCACGCCCTCCTACCGGGCCTCGGTGCAGGCGCGCGGCACCGGCACCGTCCCGCTGCGCCTCGGCGGGTCCATGGCCACCGGCGGCCGGCTGCGCAACCTGACGATGCCCCCGGCGGCCTCGCAGGCCAACACCTCGGTGGCGATGATCGACGGCCGGCTGCTGGCGCTGTGGGAGTCCGACGCGCCCTTCGAGCTGGACCCCGGCACGCTGGAGACCCTCGGCCGCTGCGACCTGGACGGCGCGCTGGCGCCGTCGGGGTTCCTCGGCCGCCTCTTCGCCGACCGGCAGGGCGCCCCCTACTCGGCCCACCCCTGCTGGGACCCCGCCACCGCCGAGGTGTGGAACTTCGGCTGCGTCTATGGCCCGCGCCCGCAGCTGGAGATCTACCGCACCCGGCGGGGCCGCCCGACCGAGCACCTGCGCACCGTCCGCATGCCGCGCCGCTTCATGGTCCACGACTTCGCGATGACCGCCACCCACCTGGTGTTCTGCCTCGGCCCGGTCGTCTTGGACCTGCCCGCCATCGTGTCGGGCCGCCTGTCGCCCTTCGAGGCGATGCGCTGGCACGGCGAGGAGCCCACCCGCATCCTGCTGGTCCCCCGCGACGGGGGGCCGTTCCGTGTCGTGGAGACCGACCCGTGGTTCCAGTGGCACTTCGCCGGCGCCTACGACGACGGCGACGACATCGTGTTCGACCTGGCCCGCTTCCGGTCCTGGACCGTCATGCACGAGGCCATCTCCAGCATGAGCCACCTGCTCGACGCCGCCGCCACCCCCGTCGGGCGGCTGTGGCGCTACCGGGTGAGCGCCGCGGGCAAGGTCGAGGCGCACCAGGTCCACGGCCTGCCGATGGAGTGGCCCACCATCGACCCCCGGCGCGCCACCACCGCCCACCGCCACGTCTTCGGCGCCGCCGCCACCGGTCCCGCGTCGGGCGTGACGTTCTCGGCGGTCGCGCGCTACGACACCGAGCGCGGCGAGGCCGACACCTTCGACTACGGCCCCGGCCGCATGGTCAGCGAGCCGCTGTTCGTGCCCCGCGATCCGGACGTGGTCGACGACCGGGGCTGGCTGGTCGCCTACGAGACCGACATCGCCGAAGCGGCCACCAGCATCGTCGTCTTCGACGCCCTGGACGTGGCGGGCGGCCCGGTGTGCACCCTCCCCGTCCCCGAGAGCCTCGGTTTCACCTTCCACGGGCAGTGGGTCCAGCGGCCCGGGAACCACCGGTGACCGCGAGCGGAAAGGAAACGCGCTCATGACCATCGAGCACGGCGTCGACGAGCGGCGCATCACCTCCTTCGAGCGCGGCGGCCTGGTGTTCGACGTCGCCGACCGGGGGCCGATCGACGGGGAGGCCGTGGTGCTGCTGCACGGGTTCCCCCAGACCTCCGCGTCCTGGGACCTGCTGGCGCCGCTGCTGCACGAGGCGGGCTACCGCACCCTGGCGCCCGACCAGCGCGGGTACTCGCCGCGCGCCCGGCCGCGCGGCAGGTTCGCCTACCGCATGACCGAGCTGGTCGACGACGCCCTGGCCCTCGTCGAGCTGGCCGGGGCGGGCGGGCGCCGGGTGCACCTGGTCGGGCACGACTGGGGCGCGGCGGTCTCCTGGGCGCTCGCGGGGGCGCGCCCGGACGCGGTGGCCACCATGACGGCCCTGTCGGTCCCGCATCCGGGCGCGTTCATGCAGGCCCTGTTCACCAGCCGCCAGTTCCTGCAGTCGTGGTACATGTACCTGATCCAGATTCCGGGGCTGCCCGAGTTCCTGCTGCGTCAGCTGGACCGCAGGGCGCGGCCGCGCCTGATCGCCGGGGTGGCGGGCGGCGGGCAGAGCGTGGGCGGCGCGGTCCGCGACGCCGACTTCCTGATGAACTCCGGCGCGCTCACCCCGGCCCTCAACTGGTACCGGGGCATGCCGTTCAACCCGCCCAGGCGGCTGACCAAGGTCGCCGTCCCGACCCTGTACGTGTGGAGCGACGCCGACCCGGCGCTCAGCCGCAAGGGCGCCGAGCTCACCCGCAAGTGGGTGACCGGCCCCTACACCTTCCGCACGCTGGCGGGCGTGGGGCACTGGATCCCCGAGCAGGCCGCGGACGAGGTGGCCGGGCTGCTGCTCGCCCACCTGGCCCGCTGAGGGCCTTTCAGTGGGAGGACAGGCCGCCGTCGACGAACAGCGCCTGCCCGGTGACGTAGGCGGAGGCGTCGCTGGCCAGGAACACCGCGGCGCCGGCGAAGTCGCCGGGCAGGCCGTTGCGGCCGGTCATGGTGCGGGCGGCGAGGGCGGCGACGCGTTCGGGGTCCGACGACAGCCGCCGGTTGAGCGGTGTCATGACGAACCCGGGCACCAGGGTGTTGCAGGTGACGCCGTGGGGTGACCAGGCCTCGGCCTGGGAGCGGGCCAGGGCGGTGAGGCCGGCCTTGGAGACGCCGTAGGCGCCGCTGTCGACGAACGCGCGGAAGGCCTGCTGGGACGACACGTGGATGATCCGGCCGAAGCCGCGCGCGGCCATGCCGGGGCCGAAGCGCTGCCCGAGCAGGTAGGGGGCGTCCAGATTGACCGCCATGGTGGCGTCCCAGACGTCCTCGCCGAGCTCGGGCAGCGGGGGCCGCAGGTTGATCCCGGCGCTGTTGACCAGGATGTCGGGTTCGCCGAACGGTTCGGCGGCCTGGTCGGCGGCGCGGCGGACGGCGTCGCGGGCCGACAGGTCGGCGCTGACCGCCGCGGCCCGGCAGCCGTGGCCTTCCAGTTCGGCGACGGTGGCGGCCAGCTCGGCCTCGCGGCGGGCGAGGACGACCACGGCCGCGCCCGCCCGGCCGAGGGCCAGGGCGATGGCGCGGCCGATGCCGGAGCTGCCCCCGGTGACCACGGCGGTCCGGCCGCGCAGCGAGAACAGTTCGGACAGGTACTCGGGTGCCGTCATGACCGGCAACCCTAGGGCGCGGGGTCCCTAGGAGACGTCGGTGGGCTCCTCGTCGTCGCCGCGGCGCCGGTCGCGCCAGATGACCACGGCGATGACGGCGACGACGATGAAGGTCGGCACGAAGAACGGCACCGCGGTGATGATGGGGTGGGAGGCCAGCACCCCGCCGGCGGGGGTCACGCGCTGGCCTTCTCGCGCGTCCCGGTCTCGGCGCCGGCCCGCTCGGGCAGGATGCGCGAGACCCGGGCCACGCCCCAGCCGAGCGCGATGACCAGGGTCAGCGTGCAGGCCAGCACGACCGCGGAGCAGACCAGCCAGAGCCAGCCGGGCACGCCGCTCTTCAGCTCGCGCTGCAGGATCTTCTTCTCGCTCTGCACCGGCCGGGTGAAGTGGTCGGTGGCGGGCAGCTCCTTGGCGCCGATCGCCGGGTCGTCGGGCAGGTAGATCGGGACGCCGGCCAGGGTGCGGCCGTCGTGGATGCGGATCAGGGTCTTCCACTCGCCGTACAGCGGCATGGGCGCGGCGGTGCGGTAGACGCCCTGGCCCTCCTTGATCAGGGGCTCGACGTGCAGGCCCTTGCCCTGCCAGCCGGTGATGGCGACCCAGGCGGGGTCGTCGACGGCGTTCGCGGGCGACAGGGTGATGCGGGCGTTGGCGGTGCGGTGGGCGGCGTCGCCGCGCACGTCGGTGAGGTCGACGGTGGCCTGCTCGCCCTTGGGCACGCTGAAGATGACGCAGTTGGTCGCGGCGGCGGCGAACGCCAGGATCGCGGCGGCGAACAGGGGGCGGGCGACGGCCGGGCGCGGCAGCCGTCCTTCCAGGCCTTCGGCGAGCATCGCGCCGCACAGGCCGCCGGCGACGCCGCCGACGACGGCCATCAGCGAGCCCTCGACGATGATGTCGCCCGTCCAGGGAAGCTTGTAGGCGAACCGGGTCCAGCCGTACTCGGCGGCGAACCCGGCGGTGCCGATCAGCACGCCCGACACCGCGCCGAGCAGCAGCGGGCGGCGGGCGAGCACGAGCGCGGCGAGCTCGACGCACAGGGCCTCGGCGAAGTACAGCGGGACGGCGGCCCACAGCTCGCCGATGATCCCGCCGACGATGAGCGAAACGCCGCCGCGGATCAGCATGTAGAACACCACGGCCGCCAGCGCGCCGCCGCGGCCGACCCACAGGCGGGCCGCGACCAGGGCGCAGCCGGCCGCGAGGGCGATCAGCAGGGGCTGGTTGACCAGGCGGAACTGGGTGACGCCGAAGTCGAACTCGGCCTGGAAGACCGACAGGCCGATGAGCAGGCCGCCGGCGTGCATGCTGCGGCGCACGAACAGGGCCCAGGCGGCGGGGCGGTCCCCGGCGGGGCCGTCGTAGGCGCGGCGGCCCTCGCGCTCCAGGATCATCATGCCGACCAGGGACAGGCCGGCGCCGCCGATGAGCATCAGGTGGGTGGGGCCCCACAGGGTGACGTCCTGGCCGAAGATGCGGTGCCAGACGTCGTCGAGGGGGAAGCCGAGCAGGGCGTAGAACCCGGCGCCGGCGAGCAGGACGCCGCCCGCGGGGGCGTACCAGTCGCGGGTGATGCGCACCGCGGCCTTGCCGGGCCGCACGCCCTTGTTCGGCAGGGCGATCGCGAGGACGCCGGCGGTGAAGATGCCGAACAGCCCGAACAGGATCGGGTAGTGGGCGATGTTGGCGAGCGGTCCCTCGTCCCGGCCGTGCGAGATGTGCAGGGAGATGTCCCAGTACATCCCGAGCAGGGCGGTGAGCAGGGAGAACAGGGCGACGACGATGGGCAGCGAGGCCCAGCCGGGCAGGCCGCGGCCGGGTCCGCGCTCGGACAGGTCGGCCAGCCGGGTGAGCAGCGTGAGGCGCCCGGTGCGGTGGCCCCAGCCGAGGATCAGGAGCGCGGCCGTCAGAATCCCGGCCGCGCCCGTCGCGATGATGATCTGGTCGAGAGCGGCGCCGCCGGCGGGCTTGGCCTGTGGTGCGGCCAGTGCGGCGTCCACGAGGGGATTTGACAGTCGGTCCAACATGGATGCTCCCATAGCCACAGAAACGGGGTACAAACCACCCCGGCCGAAGTATGTCACTCACTAATGTGTCATTGTCTAGTGTCTCGTTGAGTGGTGTAAGGCATCGGAGGGAAGGGAGTGACGCCAGCGTGAAGGCCAAGACGATGCTGGTGACGGCGGTGGCCCTGGGGACGCTGGCCTCGGCGGCGGCGTGCGGCAAGCCG
The DNA here is from genome assembly GCF_009604375.1 of Actinomadura macrotermitis. Classification (GTDB taxonomy): domain Bacteria; phylum Actinomycetota; class Actinomycetes; order Streptosporangiales; family Streptosporangiaceae; genus Spirillospora; species Spirillospora macrotermitis. Next base: position 369,135 of record NZ_WEGH01000005.1, on the reverse strand, counting down.
GCCGACGGTCCGGGCGGCGCCTCGGGCGGCGCGACGCCGGCTCCGGCCGGGTCGTCCGGCGCCCCGGCGACCGGCACCGCACCGGCGGGACAGACCGGCGTGACCAACGTCGAGGCGACTGTCACCAAGGGGAAAGTGCGGACGGCGTCGGGCCGGGTGAAGGTCCGCCTCGGCGCCCGGGTGCGGATCACCGTCACCAGCGACACCGCCGAGGAGTTCCACCTGCACGGCTACGACCGGGAGATGACGCTGGCGCCGGGCAAGGCCGCGACGCTGGAGCTAGTCGCCGACAAGCCCGGCGTCTTCGAGGCCGAGCTGCACCACTCGGGCGCCCGGGTGTTCGAGCTGCAGGTGGGCTGAGCGGTGCCCGTTCCGGCGCAGCAGGTCCCGGCGCAGCAGGTGCTGGCGCACGGGCTCGGCGGCCGTACCGACCTGCCCTTGGACGCGGTCGCCGCGATCGCCGGGGGCGGCGCGGCCGTGGCCGCGACGTTCCTGGTCCTCACCGTCGCCTGGAAGCGGCCGCGGCTGCGCGCCGACGGCGGGCGGCCGCTGCCGGGCGGGCCCGCCCGGTTCCTGGACGCGCCCGCCCTCACCGCGGCCGGCCGCGTCGCGGCGTTCGCCGCGACGGCGCTGGTGGTCGCGGTGGCGTTCGCGGGGCCACCGACAGACCGGCGCAACCTGGCGCCGTGGGCGCTGTTCGTCACCTTCTGGGTGGGGCTGGTGCCCGTCAGCGTGCTGTTCGGGCCGGTCTGGCGGCGTGTGAATCCGCTGCGCGCCTTGCACGCGGGGCTGTGCCGGCTCACCCGTACCGATCCGGGCGGGCGCCGCCGGCTGCCGGAGCGGATCGGGTACTGGCCGGCGGCGGCGTGGCTGACGGGGTTCGTGTGGCTGGAGCTGGTCGCGCCGCACCGCTCCGACCCGCGCCTGGTCGGCGCGCTGATCATCGGGTACGCGGCCGTCAACGTGGCGCTGGCGTGGTGGTTCGGGCGCGGCTGGTTCACCCGCGGCGACGGCTTCGAGGCCTATTCGAGCCTGCTGGCGCGCATGTGCCCGGTCGGGCGGCGCGGCGACGGGACGCTGGTGCTGCGCACGCCGCTGGCCGGGCTGGTGCGGGTCACCGGCGAGGCGGGGCTGGCGGCGACGGCGTGCGTGCTGATCGGCTCGACCGGGTTCGACGGCATCACCCGCACCACCTACTGGCGCGACAACGTCGACCCCTCCAGCATCGTCTGGGGCACGCTGGGGCTGGCCGCGGCGATCGGGGCCGTCGCCGCCCTGTACTGGACGGCGATGCGCGCCTGCGCGGCGCTGACCGGCGGCGATCCGGCCGAGCTGCCCGGGCGGTTCGCCGCGACGCTGCTGCCGATCGCGCTCGGCTACACCGTGGCGCACTACTTCTCGTTCTTCGTGCTGGAGGGCCAGATGACGTTCATCCTGGCCAGCGACCCGTTCGGGACGGGCCTGAACCTGCTCGGCTCGACCGGCAACCAGGTCGACTACGGGCTGGCCGGGCCGACGCTGACCGCGCAGGTGCAGGTGAACGCGATCGTGCTCGGCCATATCTGCGGCACGATCGCCGCGCACGACCTGGCGCTGCGCACCCAGCCGCCGGAGCGGGCGCTGCGCGGGCAGCTACCGGTCGCCGCGGTCATGGTCGTGCTGACCTGCGCGGGCCTTTTCGCGCTGCTGAGCGGCTGAGCCCGCCGGGCCAGCGGCGGGTCCGGCGGCGGGCTCGGTGTTCTGGCGGGCGTCGCGCTGCCTCCTGCGCCGTTCGGCCTCCTTGCGGGCGACGCCGATGGCGATGAGGACCGGCAGCCAGAACTTGGTGGTGGCCAGGACCGCCGTGAGCCAGCCGGGCAGCGCGACGTCGGGCAGGTCGATGTCGGGCAGGGGCAGACTCGGCAGGTCGAGGTCCGGCCAGGGGATCTTGGGCAGGTGGAGTTCGGGCCAGGGGACGAGCGCGAGCAGCGCCTTGATCAGCGCGGCGACGCCGAGCAGCCCGAACAGCACCTTGCCGACGGCCAGCACCACGTGCCGTGAGGCGTACAGGCCAGGATGCTGCATCGCGAACCGCTCGCGGCGGGCGGCGCGGGTGCCTTCGGGCGGGGTGAACGCGACGCCTTCGGGCTTGGCGGCGTCGTCCTTGGCATCGCCGTCCTTGTTGCCGCCGTCCTTGGGCTCGGGCGGGTCGAGGCGGACGCGGGCGGCCTGGCCGTCCAGCAGTCCGCGCAGGTCGTAGCCGACGAGCACCGTGTGCTCGCCGTAGGGGAACCTGGCCTGGAACAGCACCTGCTCGTCCTGCCCGGCCGGCTCGCCGTCGACGGTCAGCCGGGCGGTGCGCAGCCAGCCGCGCCGCTCGCTCTCCACCCGCAGGCGGTGGCCGTCGTGGTCGAGTTCCCAGTGGCCCCGCGCGGCGCCGTTCATCGAGATCCCCCTGATCCTGGGCAAGGTCACGCTCCCCGTGTGCATCGCGTGGTTCCAGCGTGCCGCCGGGGACGGGGCCGGGCATCGTCCGATGTGCCATGGCCGGTAGACCAAAGTCGATGCCCGGCCGGGCCGGGTCAGGCGGCGTGCGCGAGGCCGGCGCGCAGGTGGGCGGCGGTGGCCGAGTGCGGGTCGCGGGCGAGGTCGGCGGGGGTGCCGGCGAAGACGATCTCGCCGCCGTGGCGGCCGCCGCCGGGGCCGAGGTCCACCACCCAGTCGGCGTGCTTGACCACGTCCAGGTCGTGCTCGATGACCAGCACGGTGTTGCCGCGGTCCACCAGCCGGTCCAGCAGCGCGAGCAGGGTGGCGGTGTCGGCGGGGTGCAGGCCGGTGGTCGGCTCGTCCAGCACGTAGATCTCGCCGTCGCGGTGCAGGTGCCCGGCGAGCTTGAGGCGCTGGCGCTCGCCGCCCGACAGGGTGTCCAGGGAGCGGCCGAGCGTCAGGTAGCCGAGCCCCACCTCGGTCAGGGTGCGCAGCGTGCGCTCCACGTGCGGGTCGCCGGTCCAGGCCAGGGCCTCCTCGGCGGTCATCGCCAGGACGTCCGCGATCGTCTTGCCGCGCACGGTGTGGCGCAGCGCCTCGGGCCGGTAGCGGGTGCCGCGGCACTCATGGCACAGGGTGGTCACCGGGTCCATGAACGCCAGATCGGTGCGGACGGTGCCGTGGCCGGCGCAGGCGGGGCAGGCGCCGGTGGAGTTGAAGCTGAACAGTCCCGCCGGCGCGCCGTTCTCGCCGGCGAACAGCCGCCGCAGCCGGTCCATGATGTCCAGGTGGGTGGCGGGGCAGGCGCGCCGCGCCGCGGTGGCCGCCGACTGGTCCACCATGATCGCTTCGGGGTGGGCGGCGCGGAACTCCGTGGCCACCAGCGTGCTCTTGCCCGATCCGGCCACGCCGGTGATGGCGGTCAGCACGCCGACGGGGAAGCGCGCGGTGACGTCCTTGAGGTTGTGGGAGCGCGCGCCGGCGACGGTGAGCCAGCCGGCCGGCTCGCGGAAGCGGTCCTTCAGGGGCGCGGCGCGGCGCAGGGACCGGCCGGTGGGGGTGTCGGCCTGGCGCAGCCGGGCGACCGGGCCCTGGAACACGACCCGGCCGCCGCGTGTCCCGGCGCCGGGGCCGAGGTCGACGACGTGGTCGGCGGCGGCGATGACGCCCGGGTCGTGCTCGACGACCAGGACGGTGTTGCCCTGGTCGCGCAGCCGCCGCAGCAGGTCGTTCAGGCGGGCGACGTCGCGCGGGTGCAGGCCGGCGCTCGGCTCGTCGAAGATGTAGGTCATGCCGGTGAGGCCCGAGCCGAGGTAGCGCACGATCTTCAGCCGCTGGGCCTCGCCGCCCGACAGCGCGCGGGCCGGGCGGTCCAGGGTGAGGTGGCCGAGGCCGGCCGACTCCAGGCGCCGCAGCCGGTCCGCGGCGGCCTGGGCGACCGTCTGGGCCACCGGGTCGCCGATCGCGCCGAGCACCGCGATCAGGTCGGTGATCTCCATGCGGCCGAAGTCGGCGATGGTGCGGCCGTCGATCTTGCCGGCCAGGGCGGCCTTGTTCAGGCGGGCGCCGCCGCACTCGGGGCAGGCGGCGCGGGTGACGGCGTCGCGGACCAGGGCCTGCGTGCGCTCGGGCAGCGAGGCGGGGTCGCGGTTGAGGTAGAGGCGGTCGAAGCGCCGGACGATGCCCTCGTAGGCGTTGTCGCCCTGCGTTCCGTTGCGGTTGCGGCGGGGGACGCGAAAGCCGTCGCCGTGCAGGAACAGCCGCCATTCGTCCTCGGTGAAGTCGCGCAGCGGCTTGCCGGGGTCGAACAGGCCCGACTCGGCGTACAGCTGCCAGGTGAAGGTGCCGGCGGCGAACGGCGGGAACACGATGGCGCCGTCGTCCAGGGACCGCGCGGTGTCCAGGATGCGGTCCAGGTCGAGGCGGGCGGTGCGGCCGAGGCCGTCGCAGCGCGGGCACATGCCCTGGGGGTCGTTGAAGGAGTAGCGGCTCGCCTCCCCGGCGCTCGGGACGGCGTGCCGGGAGAACAGCACCCGGATCATCGGCTGGACGCCGGTGGCGGTGCCGACGGTGGAGCGGGCGTTGCCGCCGATCGGCCGCTGGTCGACCACGACGGCGGGGGTCAGGTTCTCGATCGCGTCGGCGTCGGGCCGCTCGTGCTTGGGCAGCCGGTCGCGCACGTGCCAGGAGTAGATCTCGTTCAGCCGGCGCCGGGCCTCCACCGCGACGGTGCCGAACACCAGGGAGGACTTGCCCGAGCCCGAGACGCCGGTGAACACCACGATGCGCTCCTTGGGGATGCGCAGCGAGACGTCCTTGAGGTTGTTCTCCCGGGCTCCGCTGATCACGATGCTCTCGCTCATGCCCGTCACGCTAGGCACCAAGCAGGCCAGGATCTGTCCTCATTGGCGGGCATACTCGGTGGCGTGACCGACACCTCAGCGCGGCTGCTGCAGCTGCTGTCGCTCCTGCAGACCCGGCGTGAGTGGACCGGGCCCGAGCTGTCGGAGCGGCTCGGGGTGAGCGCGCGGACGGTGCGCCGCGACGTGGAGCGGCTGCGCGGCCTCGGCTACCCGGTGCACGCCACGCTCGGGTCGATCGGCGGGTACCGGCTGGAGGCGGGGGCGGCGATGCCGCCGCTGCTGCTGGACGACGAGGAGGCCGTCGCCATCGCGATCGGGCTGCGCGCCGCGGCGGGCGGCGCGGTGGCGGGGATGGCCGAGACCTCGGTGCGCGCGCTGGCCAAGCTGGAGCAGGTGCTGCCCGCGCGGCTGCGGCGGCGGGTGAGCGCCCTGCACGCCGCCACCGTGCCGATCGCGGGGGCGCCCGCCGGGCCGACGGTCGAGCCGGGGACGCTGACCGTCCTGGCGGCCGCCTGCCGTGACCGCGAGCGGCTGCGCCTGGTCTACCGCGACAAGGACGGCGCCCGCACCCGCCGCCTGGTCGAGCCGCACGCGCTGGTGGCGGCGGGGCGCCGCTGGTACCTGGTCGCCTTCGACACCGGCCGGGACGGCTGGCGGACGCTGCGGGTGGACCGGCTGGAGGAGGCGGAGCCGACCGGGGTGCGCGCCGCGCCGCGCGAGCCGCCCGGCGGGGACGCGGCGGCCTTCGCGCGCCGCTCGCTGGCGGCGGGACGGCCCGAGGTGCGGCCGGTGCTGCTGGTGCGCGTGTCCGCGGCCGAGCTCGCCGACCGGTTCCCGGTGGCCGGGCACGAGGTGGAGCCGGTCGACGACCGCTCCTGCGTGCTGCGCCCCGCTCCGGCGTCGCTGGAGTACACCGCGCTGCGGCTGGCGTTCCTGGAGGTGGACTTCGAGGTCCGCGAGCCGCCCGAGCTGGCCGCCCTGCTGCACGATCTGGGGTCCCGGCTCGTGCGCGCGGCGGCCCGGGAGCACCGGCCGGCGCGCTGACCGCTGTTCGGCGCCGGCTACGGGCCGGGGATCGCCTTGGCGCGGGCGCTGGGCCGTGCCGGCTGCGGCGCGCACGGCGCCGTCGTCGTCGTCGCCGGTGTGGGTGTGGGTGTGGGCGCCGGGGGCTTGGACTCCGTGGTGGCGGCGGTGTTGTGGCGTTTCATGACGGCCTGCAGGCCGGGGGCGTCGGCGAGGGTGGGGCAGGCCCACTGGTGCTGGTGGCCCCAGGAGTAGCTGATGTCCAGGGCGGGGCGGGGCGCGAGGGTCTTCCAGTGGTCCAGCAGGGCCCGCAGCTGGCGGGCGGTGGGCAGCCGCCAGGCGTCCTCACCGCCGGCGCAGGTCTGGCCGAACGTCTGGAACACCGGGACGATCATGCGGCGGGGGAAGCCGGCCTGGTCGGCCTGGGCGACCATCGCGTCCACGCGCCGCAGGTCGCAGCCGGTGGCGCCGGTGCGGCAGGGGTAGGGGTCCAGGCCGATCAGGTCCAGGTGGGTGGTCTCGGGGCGCAGCGGCCGCATGCTCCAGTCGGTGAGGGAGGCGAACGCCTTCTGGCCGGGGGCGTGGGTGTGCACGATGTCGGCGCGGCGGCGGATCTCGGCGGCGATGCCGGGGCAGCCGGCGGGGTCGGGCTCGTCCGACAGGTACCAGCCGTAGACGCGCGGGTCGCCGGCCAGGCGCTCGACGGCGGCGGTGAAGTCGTCGGCCGCCATGGTGAAGTCGCCGCAGGTGAAGTTGCCGGCCCACACCATGGCCCGGCCGCCGGGCGGCAGCGCGGCGATCTCGTCCGGGTCGGGGCCGACGTCGAACAGGTCGTAGCCGAGCGCGGCGGCCTTGGCGCGGTCGGCGGCGGGCATGTTGAGCGCCAGGTGGTGGGTGGCGCCGGCGGGCCGCACCGCCCGGGCCTTGGACACCGCTGTGGGGGTGGTCGTGGCGGCTCGGGGGGCGGCGTCGCCGGGCGAGGGGGCGAGCAGGAAGCCGGTCAGCGCGCCGGCGAGGGTTCCGGCGAGGGCGGCGGTGGCGATCCAGGGGGCGGGTCGGCGCATGACGGGTCTCCCGGCATCGGCGGGTGGTGATGTGGAGCCTGCGCCGATTGTGTGCCGGTTCGCCGGGCCGGGCGAGGTTTCATGCCGGATGGTTCTGGGTCGTGGCGGGGGCCAGGCGGGGCAGGACGTTCTCGCCGACGCGGTAGGCCTCCTCCAGGTGCGGCCAGCCCGACAGGATGAACTCCTGCACGCCGAGGGCGGCGTAGCCGCGGATCAGTTCGGCGACCTCGGCGTGCGAGCCGACCAGGGCGGTGCCGGCGCCTTCGCGGACCAGGCCGGCGCCGGCCCACAGGCCCGGTGAGATCTCCAGGTCGGCGGTGGTGCCGTGGTGCAGGTCCACCATGCGGCGCTGGCCGACGGAGTCGAAGCGGGCGAAGCGGGCCTGGGCGGCGGCGATGCGGGCGGGGTCCATGCCCTGCAGCAGGCGTTCGGTCTCGGCCCAGGCCGCGGCGGTGGTGTCGCGGGTGATGACGTGCAGCCGGATGCCGAAGCGCAGGGTGCGGCCGTGGGCGGCGGCCAGGGCGCGCAGCCGGGTGATGCGCTCGGCGATCGCGGCGGGCGGCTCGCCCCACATGAGCGCGACGTCGGCGTGGCGGGCGGCGACCTGCTCGGCGGCGGGCGAGGCGCCGCCGAAGTAGATCGGCGGGGGCGTGGTCAGCGGGGTGGCCAGGCCGCCGCGTTCGATGCGGTAGTGGTCGCCGTGGTGGTCGAAGGGGGTGCCGGTGAAGGCGCGGCGCAGCACGTGCAGGAACTCGCCGGTGCGGGCGTAGCGGGCGTCGTGGTCCAGGAAGTCGCCGTAGGCGCGCTGTTCGGCGGGGTCGCCGCCGGTGACGACGTTGAGCAGCAGCCGGTCGCCGGAGATCTGCTGGAAGGCCTGGGCCTGCTGGGCGAGCAGGGTGGGCAGGGTGAAGCCGGGCCGGAACGCCACCAGCGGCCGCAGCCGGTCGGTGTGCTGGGCGAGGGCGGCGCACACGATCCAGGGGTCGGGGCAGCCGGCGCCGACGGGGGTGAGGGCGGCCTGGAAGCCGGTGGCCTCAGCGGCGCGGGCGACCTGGACCAGGTAGCGCAGGTCGGCGGTGCGGGCGGCGGGGCGGTGGGTGTCGGTGGTGGTGATGGCGGTGCGCACGTCGTGGCCGTCGCCGGTGGTGGGCAGGAACCAGTGCAGGTTCAAGGGGTGGTCCATGAGCGGGTGTTCCTTGGTCAGTCGCGGTGGTGGACGGTGGTGCCGCCGACGACGGTGCGCAGGACCTGGACGTCCTTGATCCGCTGGGGCGGGACGGTGCGCGGGTCGGCCGACAGCACGGTCAGGTCGGCGAGCTTGCCGGGCTCCAGGGAGCCGCGGTCGTGGTCGTGGAAGTGCTGCCAGGCGGCGTCGATGGTGAGGGCGCGCAGCGCGCGGGCGGGGGTGACGCGTTCGGCGGGGCCGAGGACGCGGCCGCTGCGGGTGGTGCGGTTGACCGCCGACCAGAGGGCCTGCAGCGGGCTCATCGGCACGACGGGGCTGTCCAGGTGCAGGCTGTGGCGCAGGTTCAGCCGCTGGGCCGAGCGCAGCGGGCTGATGCGGGCGGCGCGTTCGGGGCCGAGGAAGACGTCGCGGTGCTGGTCGCCCCAGTAGTAGGTGTGGGAGACGAAGAAGGAGGCGGTGACGCCGAGGCGGCGCATGCGGCGCAGCTGGTCGGGGCGGGCGGTCTGGGCGTGCTCGACGCGCATCCGGTGGTCGCGGCGGCCGTGCTTGGCGATGGCGGCCTCGTAGGCGTCCAGCAGGTCGTCGATGGCGGCGTCGCCGTTGGCGTGCAGGCGGATGGCGTATCCGGCGGCGTAGAGGGCGTCGACGCGCCGTTTCAGCAGGTCGGCGGGGTAGTTGGTGTAGCCGCGGTAGCCGGCGGGCAGCCCGTCGGCCAGGCGGTGGTAGGGCTGGGTGAGGTAGCCGGTGTAGCCCTGGATGGAGCCGTCGTAGACCGCTTCGCCGTAGCCGGAGACGCGGACGCGGTCGTCGCCGGTGCCTTCGGGCAGGGGCAGGCCGCCGGGGGCCAGGGGGTCGCCGTTCAGCATGAGCAGGGCGCGCAGGCGCAGCACGCCGGCGGCGCGCCAGGCGTTGAGGGCGGCGTAGGTGTCGGCGCCGCCGCCGGCCACGACGGTGGTGGTGACCCCGGCCGCGGCGTACAGGGCGTCGGTGGCGCGGGCGGCGGCGGTGAGCTGGGCGGGGGTGAGGGCGGGCTGGTGGCGGGTGACCAGGGTGGTGGCGGCCTCTTGGAGCAGGCCGGTGGGGCGGCCGGTGGCGGGGTCGCGGGCGATGACGCCGCCGGGCGGGTCGGGGGTGTGTTCGGTGATGCCGGCCAGGCGCAGCGCGGCGGTGTTGGCCACGCCCATGTGGCCGTTGGTGTGGGCGGCCCAGATGGGGGCGGTGGCCGAGACCTGGTCCAGGTCGGCGGCGGTGGGGTGGCGTCCTTCGGCGAGCAGGGTCTGGTCGTAGCCCCAGCCGAGGATCCATGCGCCGGGGGCGCCGGCGGCGGCCTTGGTCTTCAGTGCGGCGATGAGGTCGGCGATGCCGGTGACGGTGCCGACCGGGGGGCTGGACAGGTCGGCCCAGTACAGGCCGATGAGGCCGGGGGCGGGCAGGTGGCTGTGGGCGTCGATGAAGCCGGGCAGCAGGGTCGTGCCGCGCAGGTCGACCTGTTCGGTGGTGCGTGCGGCCAGGGCGCGTATGCGCCGGTCGGAGCCGATCGCGGTGATGCGGCCGCCGGTGACGGCGATGGCCTGGGCGTCGGGGCGGCCGGGGGCCAGGGGGACGACGGTGCCGCCGTGGTAGACGGTGTCGGGTGCGCCGTGGGGGCGCGGTGCCGCAGCGGCGGCGGGCAGGGCGGGCAGGGCCGCGGCGGCGACGGCGGCGAGGGAGCCGCCGAGGAAGGCGCGCCGTCCGTGGTCAGAGCACAGGGTGCACATGGGGGTCCTTGCGGGGGTCGGCGGCGTGGCGGACGGCTGCGGCGACGCTTTCGCGCAGGGTGAGGTAGGCCGGTTCGGTGCGGGGGTCGGGGGCGCGGGGCAGGTCGGAGGGGTGGTCGGCGACGACGGTGCCGGGGCGGCGGCTCATCACCAGCACGCGGGTGCCGAGGTAGACGGCCTCGTCGACGCTGTGGGTGACCAGCAGGACGGTGGTGCCGGTGGCCTGCCAGATGCGCCGGATCTCCTCTTGGAGGCGTTCGCGGGTGAGGGCGTCCAGGGCGGCGAACGGTTCGTCCATGAGCAGGATGGCGGGGCGGGGGGCCAGGGCGCGGGCGATGGCGGCGCGCTGCTGCATGCCGCCCGACAGTTCGTGGGGGCGGCGGCCGGCGGCGTCGGCCAGGCCGGTCAGTTCCAGCAGCTCGCGGGTGCGGGCGGTGCGCCGCGCGGCCGGGACGCGGGCCATGCGCAGGCCGAACTCGATGTTGCGGCGCACGTTCAGCCAGGGGAACAGGCGGGGCTGCTGGAAGACCACGCCGCGGTCGGGTCCGGGGCCGGTGACGGGGGCGCCGGCGACCTGCACGGTGCCGCCGGTGGGGGCCAGGAAGCCGGCGACCAGGCGCAGCAGGGTGCTCTTGCCGCAGCCCGAGGGGCCGACGATGGTGACGAACTCCCCGGCGCCGATGGCGATGTCGATGTCGTCCAGGGCCTGGACGCGGGCGCGGCGCCCGCCGTAGGCCAGGGACACGCCGCGCAGTGCGACGGCCCCGCCGCCGGCCCCCTCTTCGACGGGGCCGGCGGGGGTGTCAGCGGGGGAAGGCATCGCCCAGCTCCTTGGCGGCCAGTCCCTGCTGGAAGACGCTCAGCTGCGGCACCGCGGGGATCTTGTGCTGGGCGGTGAGGAACTCGGCGGCGCCGTGCAGGTCGGCGGCCAGGCCGCCGGGGGCCTGGGCGGTGCCCAGGTAGCGGGCGCCCTGCTGCTGGCGGGCGTCGAGCAGGACCAGCTCGTCGATCTGGCGGGCGGCCTCGGCGGGGGGCAGGTTGAGCTGGCGGCCGACGGCGGCGGAGGCGGCGGCCTTGTCGGCGCGCACGAGCTTGACGGCGCGGTCCTGCTGCTGGAGCCAGGTGGTGAGGGCCTTGGGGTACTTGTCGGCGAAGGCGGTGCGCACGACGGCCAGGTCGGCGGTGACCTTGCCCTTGGCGGCCAGTTCCCTGCTGGTGATCAGGACCTTGCCGGTGGTGCGCAGCCGGCCGAGGACGGGCGTCCACACGTAGGCGGCGTCGATGTCGCCGCGGGCCCAGGCGGCCTGGATGTCGGGGGGCTCGAGGTCGACCAGGGTGACGTCGGACTCCGTCAGCCCGGCGCCCTGCAGGGCGGCCAGCAGGCTGTAGTGGGAGGTGGAGGAGAACGGCGCGGCGATCTTCTTGCCCTTCAGGGCGGCGATGGTGGTGGCGCCGCGGGCGACCAGGGCCTCGTTGTCGCCGATCACGTCGAAGATCCAGGGGACCTTGTACTTGATGTTCAAGGGGGCCGACAGGCCGCGGGTGACGGGGCTGGAGCCGGCCAGGCCGATGTCCAGGCCGCCGGCGACCATGGCGGTGTTGACGTCGCCGCCGGACTCGAACCGCGACCAGGTGATCTTGGTGTGCGGCAGGGCCTGCTCCAGCCAGCGCTGGTCCTTGACGATGAGGTCGCCGTTGGGGATGGCCTGGTAGCCGATGCGCAGCGCCTTGGGCGTGCCGTCGGCGTTGGGCGCGGAGTCCCCGGCGGCGGCGCCGGTGCCCGAGGCGCAGCCGGTGAGGGCGAGGCCGAGCGCGGTGAGCGCGGCGAGCGCGGGCAGTGGTCGCAGCTTCATGTGTGGGGTTCTTTCTGCTGTGCGGCGAGGTGAGAGGGCGGCGTGGGGGCGGGGTCAGGATCTGCCGCGCCAGGGCGCCAGGCGGCGTTCGGCCAGTTGCAGGGCGGCGTCGATGAGCAGGCCGGAGGCGCCGATGACCAGCAGGCCGAGGACGACGACGTCGGACTGGTTGTAGCGCTGGGCGTCGCGGATCATGCCGCCGATGCCGGGCACGCCGTTGACGGTCTCGGCGGCCACGACGGTGGTGTAGGCGACGCCGACCGCGACGCGCACGCCGGTCATCACCTCCGGCAGCGCCGAGGGCAGCACCACCGACAGCGGGACGCGCCAGCGCGGCGCACCGAGGGAGCGGGCGGCGTGCAGGTAGTCGGCGTGCACGCCGCGCACGGCGTCGGCGGTGGCGACCGCGACCGGGGGCAGCGCGGCGACCAGCAGCAGGACGGTCTTGGGCGTCTCGTCGATGCCGAACCAGATGATCAGGAGGCTGAAGTAGGCCAGCGGCGGCAGGGTGCGCACGAAGGTGACCAGGGGGCCGAGCAGGGCCCGGACGGTGGGCACCAGGCCGATGAGCAGTCCGAGCGCGACGCCGCCGGCGACCCCGTACAGGCTGCCGAGCAGGATGCGGCGCAGGCTGGCGGCCAGGTGCTCGGCCAGCAGGTGGCCGGCGTAGCCGCGCTGCCCGTCGTGCACGGTACTGGTCTGCACCAGCTGGTGCCAGACCGCGCCGGGCGAGGGGACGAAGACCGGCGGCCACAGGTGGGCGGCGGCGACCGCCCACCAGAGCGCCAGCAGGGCGAGCACCCCTGCGGCGCGGAGCGCGACGGCACGGAACACGGGCGGCCTCTTCTTCCGATCCATAAAACCGACTTGTTTGGTCGGAAATGAATGTAAAGGGTGCGCTGGTTCCCCGCAAAGAGCCAGTTTCAGGTGTGCGGCGTGGTACCAGTGGTCACCTGGGCGTAACACCGAGGCGGCGGGCCTCGGCGGCGATGAGGGCGACGCCCTGGTCGATGCGGGCGGGGTCCAGGGCGCCGAAGCCCAGCTTGATGTGGTTGCGGGGGCGGCCCGGGCCGAGGAAGAAGGTGTCGCCGGGCTCGATGAGCACGCCGCGCGGTGCCAGGCGGGCGGCCAGCTCGCGGGTGTCCAGGCCGGCGGGGCCGGTGAGCCACAGGCTGACGCCGCCCGCGCGCGGCTGCACGTGCCAGCCGGGCAGGTGCGCGGCGACGGCGCGGGCGGTGCCCTCCCAGCGCGTGCGCAGGGCGCGGCGCACCTGCCGTACGCCGCGCCGGTAGTCGCCCGAGGCGATGAGCAGGGCCAGGGCGCGCTGCAGGTGGCCGGGCGGGTGGCGGATGCTGTAGCGGCGCAGGTCGCGCAGGGCCTCGATGAGCCCGGGCGGGCCGGTGACGAAGCCCAGCCGCAGGCCCGGCGCCAGGAACTTGGAGAAGCTGCCCAGGTAGACCACCGTGTCGCGGTCCAGGGAGGCCAGGGCCGGGGAGGCGCGGCCGGTATAGCGCAGCTCGCCGTCGTAGTCGTCCTCGACGACGACCATGTCGCGGGCGCGGGCGAGCGCGACCAGGCGCTGGCGGCGGGCGCCGCTCAAGGTGACGTTGGTGGGGTACTGGTGGGCGGGGGTGGTGAGGACGAGCTCGGCCCCGGCCAGGGCGGGGCCGACGACCAGGCCGGCGTCGTCGACGGGCGCCGGGCGCAGCGCGGCGCCGGCGCGGGCCAGGATGTGGCGGGCGTCGGGGTAGCCGGGGTCCTCGACCGCGACCGGGGTGCCGGGCCGCACCAGCGCGGCGGCCAGCAGGTGCAGGGCCTGCTGGGAGCCCAGGGTGACCAGGACGCGCTCGGGGGCGGCGTGGATGCCGCGGCCGGGCAGGATCTGGGTGCAGATCAGCTCGGCCAGCAGCGGGTCGTCGGCGTCGATGCCGTCCTGCAGGCTGTGGCGGCGGTGCTCGCCGGCCAGGGCCTCGCGCAGGCAGCGCGCCCAGGCGCGCCCGGGGAACGCCTCGGGCGGCAGGTGGCCGGTGACGAAGGGGTGGGGGTAGCGGTCCCAGTCGGCGGGTTTGCGGATGTGGGGCAGCTCGTCGCGGGCGGCGGGGGCCACCAGCCGCTCCAGCCACACCGGCCGCGCGGAGCCGGCATCGGGGCCGGTGCCGGGGCGGGTGTCGGGCTCGGCGGCGGGGGTGATGCGGGCCCCGGGGTTGACCACGTATCCCGAGCGGGGCCGGGCGATGACGATCCCGTCGGCGGCCAGTTCCTGGTAGGCCAGGTTCACGGTGTTGCGCGAGACGCCGAGCCCGGCGGCCAGCTCGCGTGAGGAGGGCAGCCGCCCGCCGGGGAAGACGCCGGCCCGCACCGAGCGCTCCAGCGCGGCCCGCAGCTGCAGGTAGAGGGGTTCGGGGGAAGCGGGGTCGAGGGTGAACGGCAGCGCCACGCGGCTCATCCTCGCACGCGAATCGCTGTGACCTGCGGTGATACGTCCCACACAAGAAATCTTGAAAAAAGTCGCGGGCGGATGTCGATCCGGCGGCGGCCCGGTCGACGCGTGGGTGAAGGCACACCGGAGCCCAATGAAGGAGACGTCATCATGGCCGCCACGCAGAGCCCCATCACCTCCGCCACCCCCACCACCGCCGCCGCCGACGCGGTTCCCGGCCGCCGCGCGGTGACGGTCACGCTGTGGACGCTGCAGATCCTGCTGGCGGTGTTCCTGCTGGTGGCCTCGGCGCTGCCCAAGCTCGCCGGGCAGGTCGACGCGGTCGACACCTTCGCCAAGATCGGATGGGGGCAGTGGCTGCGCTACTTCACCGGGGTCGTGGAGGCGGCCGGCGCGATCGGGCTGGTGGTGCCGCGGCTGGCCGGGCTGGCCGCGACCGGGCTCGTCGGCCTGATGATCGGCGCCGCGCTCACCCAGGTGCTGGTGCTGGAGCCGGCGTGGGCGGCGCTGCCGGTGGCGTTCGGGGTCGTGTTCGCGGTGGTGGCCTGGCGGCGCCGCGCGGTCACCGCGGACCTGCTGCGCTCGCTGGCCCGGCGGTGAGGTGCCCGGCCGGGCGACGGCCCGCGGCCCGGACGGCGGATGCGCCGTCCGGGCCGCGCCCGTGTTCCCGGCCCCCGCGCTGAGGGCCCGGGGTCACAGATCGGGCGGCCACACCAGCAGGGTGTGGCCCCAGGTGAGGCCGGCGCCGAACCCGGCGAGCAGGACCAGGTCGCCGGGGCCGGCGCGGCCGGCGCGCACGGCCTGGTCCAGGGCGTAGGGGAGGCTGGCGGCGCCGATGTTGCCGACGTCGTGGCCGGCGATGGCCAGCCGGGCGGTGTCCAGGCCGGCGGCGGGGGCCAGGCTCGCCACGAGCCTGGGGTTGGGCTGGTGGGGGACGACCAGGTCCAGGTCGGCGGGCCGCAGGCCGGCGCCGGCGGTGGCGTCGGCGACCAGGCGGGGGAAGATCTCGCTGATGAACTTGCGGACGGCGCGGCCGTCCATGTGGATGGTGTGCCCGAGCCCGGCCAGGGTGGCGGGGGTGGCGGGGGCGCGGCTGCCGCCGGCGGGGATGAGCACGTCGTCGGCGCGGGTGCCGTCGGAGCCGAGCGTCATGGACGCGATGCCGTAGGGGGCGGGGACGGGGCCGAGGACGGCGGCGGCGGCGCCGTCGCCGAACAGCGCGGCGGTGGCGCGGTCGCCGGCGTCCAGGAACCGCGAGTAGACCTCCACGCCGATGACCAGGGCGTAGGGGGCGGCGCCGTGCTGGGTGGCCAGCCAGCCGGCCGCGGTCTGCAGGCCGTAGACGAAGCCGCTGCAGGCGGCGGCGACGTCGAAGGCGGCGGCGTGGCGGGCGCCCAGCAGGGCCTGGGTGCGGCAGGCGGTGGAGGGGCCGAGCTCGTCGGGGGTGGAGGTGCCCAGCACGATCAGGCCGATGTCGGCGGCGTCCAGGCCGGCGGCGGCCAGGGCGCGGCCGGCGGCCAGGGCGGCCAGGTCGGAGGCGGCCTGGCCGGGGGCGGCGGTGTGGCGGTGGCGGATGCCGGTGCGCTCCTCGATCCAGCCGGGGTCCAGGCCGAGCGAGCGCGACAGCTCGTCGCTGGCGACGCGCCGGTCGGGCAGGTAGGAGCCGGTTCCGCGGATGCCCCAGGGCAGGCGGGCCGGGGGCCGGCCGCCGGCCCGGTCCCCGGCGGGCCGGTCTTGGGCGTGCTGCTCGGTGTGCTGCTCGGCGGGCTGCTGCTCGGCGTGCTGGTCCCCGTGCCGGCCCGGATGGTCGCTCATGCCGCTCCTTGGTGTGCGCCGCTGGGGTCCGCGCCGCCGATGCGTGTGCCACCGACGGTTGTCAGACCGTTCCAACACGTGAATAATCCAAAATTGCAACTTTTGTCTAATGACACAGCTCTAAGCGGGTTTTATCCACCGAGAAAACACAACCTTCCCTCCAAGTAAGGAGAACCGCGCGTGGCCCTCGCCGATGTGTGGTCGTCCGGGCTCGAGCCCGCAGATGTGTGCGCCTTCCTGTTCCCGGGCACCGGCTCGTCCGGCGTCCCCGACCTGCGGGCGCTGGCACAGGCCGCGCCGGGCGCCCGGCAGGTGGTGGAGGACGTGGTGGACGCGGTGCAGGAGGGCGTCCCGCGGGCGGGCTGGCCGTCGCTGCGCGAGATCTTGCTGATCGACCCGGCGTCCTACCGCGAGGCGGCGCGCACGCCGGGCGTGGCGCAGCTGGCGGGGTACACCGCCTCGGTCGCGGTGGACCGGGTGCTGCGCTCGGCCGGGGTGCGGCCGGGGCTGGCGGTCGGGCAGAGCTTCGGGGAGATCGCCGCGCTGGTGTGCGCGGGCGCGTTCGGCGTCGGTGACGGCGCGCGGATGGCGGTCAGCCTGGTGGGGGTGCTGGCGAGCCGGGGCGCCGGCGGCGGGATGGGGCTGCTGGAGGCCGGTGAGGACGACACCGCGCGGCTGATCGAGCGGGCCGGTGAGCCGCAGGTGGTGGTGGCGTGCCTGAACGCGCCGCAGGTGACGGTGGTGAGCGGCCCGGACGCGGCGCTGGACCGGGTGCTGGCGGCGGCGCGCGAGGGCGGGACGCGGGCGGTGCGCCTGGCGGTGCCGTATCTGTCGCACCATCCGGCGATGGCCGGCGCCGACGACGAGTGGTACAAGATCATCAGCGGGTTCGGGCAGCGGCCGCTGCGGGTGCCGGTGTACTCCCCGGTGCGCGGCCGCGCCTACGGCGACGACGACGACCTGCACCGGGCGCTGGCCGACTGCATCGTCAAGCCGGTGCGGCTGCCGCAGGCGCTGGTGGCGGCGCGCGAGGCGGGCGTGACGGTGTTCGCCGAGGCCGGCGCGGGCGGCGCGCTGACCCAGTGCGCGCGGCTGGCGGTGCCCGGCGCGCGGACGCTGGTGCCGCTGCGCGAGCTGCCGCGCGCGTCGTCGGGCGCGCCGCCGGTCGGCAAGTCCTCGCCCAGCGTCCCCGCGGCGGATCCTCCCGGGGAGGCCTCGTCGTCGGGTTCGGCGGGCCCGGCCGCGGAGGGGCGGCGATGAGCGCGGCCGACCCGGCGCTGCTGCGCTTGGTGCGCGGCGGCCTGGACGCCAAGGCCCTGGCCCGGGTGGCCGAGGCGGTGCCGGCGCGGTTCGCGGCCTATCCCGAGGAGCTGACGGCGCGCGGGCAGCAGGAGCTGACCTACCGGCGGCTGCGGCAGGCGGGGCTGGCGGCGCCGCCGGCGGCCGAGCTGCTGGCCGATCCGCCGCTGCTGTGCGCGCTGCTGGAGCGCACGGTGGTGGCCGATCCGGCGCTGTTCCACGTGATGATGCTGCACTACACCCTGGCGCTCGGCCCGATCCTGCGGTTCGGCGCCGGGCAGGAGGGCTTGGGCGGGGCCCGCGAGGCGCTGGAGTCGATGCGCAGCTTCGGGACGCTGCTGATGACCGAGGCCGGGCGCAGCAACAGCCATCTGTCGCCGCGCACGGTGGCGCGCTACGACGAGGCCGCGCGCGAGTTCGTGCTGGACACCCCCGACGCGCAGGCGGCCAAGTTCCCCACCAACACCGCCCATCCCGATGTGCCCAAGACCGCCGCGGTGTACGCGACGCTGGTGCACCGGGGCCGCGAGGAGGGGGTGTTCGTGTTCGTGGTGCCGCTGCGCGGCGCGGACGGCGCGGCCGCCGAGGGGGTGCAGATCGTGCCCGCGCCCGAGACGACCGGCCTGCGCGTGGACTACGCGGCGGTGCGGCTGCGGGGGCTGCGGGTGCCGTACGAGGCGTGGCTGCGCGACGGCGCGTCCTTCGACGCCGACGGGGCGCTGCACGACCCGGCGGGCGGGCCGGCGCAGCGGCTGACGCGGTCGATGGGCATCGCGCCGGCGGTGTGGCGGTCGGTGGTGTCGGCGATGGCGGCGGTCACGCGGGCGTCGGCGGGGCTGCTGCTGGCGCACTCGGCGGGCCGGGCCACCCTGGGCCGGCTGGCGCCGCGGCGGCCGCTGACCGACTACCGCAACCAGAGCGAGGCGGTGCTGGGGGCGCTGGCGTCGGCGTACGCGCTGACGGCGGTGGCCGGGCACGTCAAGGCCCGGCGCACCCCGGCTGACCTGCCGCCGGCGGCCGGGGACGGCGAGGGCGGAGCGGGCGGGGCGGGCGGGGCGTGGGCGCCGTGGTCGGCGGTGGACCGGGACCTGGCGCTGTTCAAGGTGGTGGCGACGCGGCGGGCGCACGAGACGGTGACGCGGTGCCGGGTGCACAGCGGCGCGCCGGGTTTCGCCGCGACCGACCGGCTGAACGGGTACCGGGGGCTGGCGCACGCCTACGCCAACGCCGGCGGCGACAACGAGCTGATCTTGTTCGACACCGCGCGGGCGATGGCGTCGCTGGAGGGCTACGCGCCGCCCGAGGTCGCCGCGAGGCTTCCGGCGGGCGGTGACCTGCGGGCGCCGCAGGTGTGGCTGCACCTGGCCGGGGACCTGGAGCGGCGGCTGGCCGAGCGGCTGGCGGGGCGGGTGGGCGCCGCGGCCGCGGGCGGCGACGCGTTCGCGGCCTGGAACGACAACCTGGCGCTGGCGTCGCTGACGGCGGGGGTGTCGGCCGAGCGGGCCGAGCTGGCGGTGGTGGCCGAGGCGGCCGCCGCGGGCCCGGCGGTGCTGCGGCCGCTGCTGGCGCTGCACGCGCTGGAGTGGGTGGAGCGCCGCGCGGGCGCGCTGCTCAGCGAGGGCGTGGCCGGGCCGGGCCTGCTGGACCTGGTCTGGCAGGCGCGGCGCGAGATCGGCGACGCATTGGCCGGGCAGGCGCAGGCGCTGGCGGCGGGGCTGGACCTGCCCGAGTGGCTGACCGCGCCGGTCGAGGCCGTCACCGGCGGCTGAGCGGCCCCGCCCCGCCCCCGCCCGCGCGGAGGCGGGGCGGGGGGTGACGGGGGTGACGGGGGTGACGCCGTGTCGGCATGGGGGAACCGGCGTGGGGTGACTACCGTTCTTGGTTACAGACCGTGCGGGCGACAGGCCCGCGCGGAGGCCGATACGGAGGTAGACCAGTGGGTGTCAGTCTGAGCAAGGGCGGCAACGTCTCGCTGACCAAGGAGGCTCCCGGACTGACCGCGGTCGTGGTGGGTCTGGGCTGGGACGTGCGCACCACGACCGGCACCGACTTCGACCTGGACGCCAGCGCGCTGCTGTGCTCGGCGGAGAACAAGGTCGTGTCGGACCAGCACTTCGTGTTCTTCAACAACCTCAAGAGCCCCGACGGGTCGGTGGAGCACACCGGTGACAACCTGACCGGCGAGGGCGAGGGCGACGACGAGCAGATCAAGGTGAACCTGGCGGCGGTGCCCGCCGAGGTCGCCAAGATCGTGTTCCCGGTGTCGATCTACGACGCCGACGGCCGGCAGCAGAGCTTCGGGCAGGTCCGCAACGCCTTCATCCGGGTGGTGAACCAGGCCGACGGCAACGAGCTGGCCCGCTACGACCTGACCGAGGACGCCTCCACCGAGACCGCGATGGTGTTCGGCGAGCTGTACCGCAACGGCGCCGAGTGGAAGTTCCGCGCGGTCGGCCAGGGTTACGCCTCGGGCCTGTCGGGCATCGCGTCCGACTTCGGGGTGAACGTCTGACCGGCACGTCTCCCGGGGACGGCCACCGCTGAGGAGGGGGCGGCCCGTGCGCACCGGCGCACGGGCCGCCCCCTCCTCGCCGTCCCGGCGGTGCCCGCGCCGGTGCCGGTGCCGCCGGTGATGCCGCCGGCAGGGGCGCCGGGGCGGGGCGGTGCGGGCTTCTTGCCGTCCCCCTGACAGGACGTCAGGGCCAGGGCCAGCGCCCCGGCCGCGGCGGCGGCCTTCACCACGGAGGAACCGGCCCCCATACCGCCCCTTTTCTCGGAAACATTAATAATGGCGCATTTCCGGGAGTGTCGCGGCAGAAAGCGTGCGCGCCGCGGTGAATAGGCCGCCGGGCGGGAGTGAAAAAGACCGCGGCGCCCGCAGGCACCGGGTGATCAACGATCATCCGTGGATTACGGCGTTCATGACCTGTTTTCCGCACCCGTCTTCACCTCGCCTGTCAAAGGGGGGTGCCCTCCGGGGCGCGGCCGGCGCGGCCCGGGGTGGGCGGGGCGTTCCGGGGCGCGGCCGGGCCGGGCTGCGACAATGGCGCCATGAACGAGCGCGGGCCGATCGAGTCGTGGTTGTCGGACATGGACGGGGTGCTGGTGCACGAGGGGCACGCCATCCCCGGCGCCGCGGAGTTCCTGGACGCGCTGCGCTCCTCGGGCAAGCCGTTCCTGGTGCTGACCAACAACTCGATCTACACCCGGCGCGACCTGTCGGCGCGGCTGGGGTCGCTCGGCCTGCGGGTGCCCGCCGAGGCGATCTTCACCTCGGCGCTGGCGACGGCGGCGTTCCTGGCCGGGCAGCGGCCCGAGGGGTCGGCGTACGTGATCGGCGAGGCGGGGCTGACGACGGCGCTGCACGAGGCCGGGTTCGTGCTGACCGACCTGGACCCCGACTATGTGGTGCTGGGGGAGACCCGCACCTACAGCTTCTCCCAGATCACCCGGGCGATCCGGCTGATCGAGGCGGGGGCGCGGTTCGTGGCGACCAACCCCGACCCGGTCGGGCCCTCGATGGAGGGGTCGCTGCCGGCGACCGGCGCGGTCGCCGCGATGATCACCCGGGCGACGGGGGTGGCGCCCTACTTCGTGGGCAAGCCCAACCCGCTGATGATGCGCACCGCGCTGAACGTGGTGGGCGGGCACAGCGAGAGCACGGCGATGGTCGGCGACCGGATGGACACCGACGTGGTCGCGGGCGTGGAGGCGGGGCTGGAGACGATCCTGGTGCTGTCGGGGGTGACCCGCAGCGACGAGGTCGAGCGGTTCCCTTACCGGCCGTCACGGGTGCTGGACTCCATCGCCGACGTGGTCCCCCTCGTGGGCGCCTGAGCCCGGACCGCCGCAACGCCTGTGACCTGCGGTCGCGGTGCGCGGCGGGGTGGGCGGGGTGCGGGCGGGCGCGGCGGGGCGGTTACCATGCGCAGTGACCATTGGTGATCATCTGATCCGGAGCGCCGTGCACGCCCAGACCGAACCGCCGCAGCCCGCCGCGCCGTCGCGCGGCCCCCGTATCGGCCGTCCGCGCCGCGCCGCCGGCCCCCGCGCAGGCTCTCGTGCCGGCCGGCGCGCCGGCCGTCGGGGGCGGGTGGTGGCGCCGGTGGTGTCGGCGGTGCTGGTGGCGGCGGTGGCGGGCGCGTGCTCGTCGGCGCCGTCCGGCGGCGGCAAGCCCGATCGGGCGGGCGGTCCGGCCGGGCAGCCGCCGGTGAGCCGTGCCGGGGCCGCGCCGTCGCCGGCCAAGCGGTCGCCGGGGGCGGTCGTGGCGGGGCGTCGCCAGCCGGTGAAGGTGGCGGTGCCGCATGCGGCGAGCGGCCGGTACGTCACGGTGCCGGGCGCGGCCGCGCCGCCGGGCGGGTCGCGCGGCCCGGTGGTGCGCTACAGCGTGCAGATGGAGCGGGGGCTGCCGTTCGATGCGGCGGCGTTCGCCGCCGAGGTGCACCGGGTCCTCAACGATCCGCGCAGCTGGGGCCATGGCGGGGCGATGCGTTTCCAGCGGGTGGCGGGCGGGCCGGTGCGGTTCGTCGTGGCACTGTCGAGCCCGGCGCTGACCGATCGGCTGTGCCTGCCGCTGCGCACCGGCGGGGAGCTGTCGTGCCGCAGCGGGATCCGCTCGATCATCAACGCGCGGCGCTGGGGGATCGGCGCGCCCACCTACGGCCGGGACCTGGCGACCTACCGCGAGTACGTGATCAACCATGAGGTGGGGCACGCGCTGGGGCACGGGCACCAGCAGTGCCCGGGGCCGGGCCGGCGGGCGCCGGTGATGGTGCAGCAGACCAAGTCGCTGCAGGGGTGCCGGCCCAATCCGTGGCCGTTCCCGGGCTGAGGCCGGTGGGCGGGGACGCGGGCGGCGGGCCGGTGGTGATGCGCACGGTCGCGCGCGGCGGTGCGCACGAGCTGGTGGTGCGGCGGTCGCGTTTCGTGTGCACGCTGGCGCGGGTGGGCGACGCGGCCGAGGCGGCGGCGTTCGTGCAGGCGCACCGGCGGGCGCACCGCGACGCCACGCACAACTGCAGCGCCTATGTGGTGGGCGCGCGGGGGGAGTTCACCCGCAGCAGCGACGACGGCGAGCCGGCCGGGACGGCGGGCGTGCCGATGCTGGAGGTGCTGGTGCGGCGGCGCCTGACCGGCACCGCCGCGGTGGTGACGCGGTATTTCGGCGGGGTGAAGCTGGGCGCGGGCGGGCTGGTGCGCGCCTACGGGCAGGCGGTCGCCGAGGCGCTGGAGGCGGTGGGGGTGGTGGAGCTGCGGCCGGTGGTGACGGTGACGGCGCGGGTGGAGCACGCCGTGGCGGGCCGGTTCCTGGGGGATCTGCACGCGCGCGGGCCGCTGCCGTCGGACGTGCGCTACGGGCAGGCGGTGGAGGCCGACGTGCCGGTGCCGGCGGCGGAGCTGGCGCGGTTCGAGGCGTGGGCGGCCGAGGTGACGGGGGGCCGGGTGAGCGTGCGGCGCGGCGCGACGGGGTTCGCCGAGGTCCCCGTGCGCCCCTGACCCGGCCCCCTCGGTCCTTTTAGGCGGGGTGGCAGTGGCGGCAGGGCCGGTAGCCGGCGGCGCGGGCGGCGGCCAGGGTGCGAAAGCCGTGGCGGTGGGCGGGGGTGATGCGGCGCGCGTCGGCGCAGGTGGGGTAGCACACGATGCCGGTGGTGTCGGAGGCGATCAGCAGCGCGCCCTGGCGGGCCAGGTCGGCGACCTGGTCCAGGTCGACGTTCTCGGCGCGCAGCAGGTGCTGTTTGGCGGCGTCGCCGAAGATGTAGCGGCCGGGGGTGCCGTCGGAGCGGGTGACGCGGTGGCAGGGGATCAGCAGGGGGACGGGGTTGCGGCCGAGGGCGGTCCCGACGGCGCGCACGGCGCGCGGGTGGCCGGCCTGGCGGGCGATCCAGGCGTAGGGGCGGGTCTGGCCGCGCGGGATGGCGGCGGCGGCGCGCAGCACGGCGGCCTCGAAGTCGCTGAGGCCGCGCAGGTCCAGGCGCAGGGCGCCGGGGCGGCCGGCGCGCAGCGCGGGCAGCAGCCCGGCGGGGGGCCGGTCGGCCGGCAGCAGGGGGCGGGCGAAGCGGGCGCGGAACGCGCGGGCGAACTCGTGCTCGTCCAGGCCGGCGCGCACGAACGCCACGCCCTGGTCGGTGAAGGCGACCTGCAGGTCGGCGTGCTCGCCGGGCAGGGGGCCCGGGACGTGGACGCGGCGGGCGGCGATGCGTTCCAACAGCGTGCCCGGCGCGTCGGCGGCCAGGCCCGACAGGGCCTGGACCAGCGGGTCGGTGGCGGGATCGGTGGCGGGATCGGTCATGGGGTGCCCCCAGGGGTGTGCAGCGTGCGGAGCCGGGCCAGGCCCCGGGAGATGTGGGATTTGACGGTGCCCTCGGCCAGCCCGAGCACGTCGGCGATCTCGGCGACGGGCAGGTCGGCGACGTGGCGCAGCACGACGGCGGCGCGCTGGGCGGGGGTGAGCGCGGCCAGCGCGGCGGCCAGTTCGCGACCGGTCTCGTGGCGTTCGGCGGCGTCCTCGACGCTTTGGCGCGGGTCGGGGGCGTCGGGCGCGTCGGTCTCGGGGGCCGGCCGCGGGCGCCGGGCCGCGGTGCGCAGGTCGTTGCGCCACTGGTTGGCCAGGATCGTCAGCAGCCAGGGGCGCGGCCGCAGGTCGGCGATGCGGGCGGGCGGGTACCCGCACAGGGCGCGGTAGGCGCGCAGGAACGTCTCGGCGGCCAGGTCCTCGGCCTCGGCGCGGCGGCCGCACAGGCGCAGCGCGGTGGAGAACACCGGTGCCCGGTAGCGCTCGTACAGGGCGGCGAAGCCGGTGTCCAGGTCGGCCGCCAGGGCCGCCACGACCTGCTGCGCCGGGTCGGGGGCGCAGACGGGGGCTGGGTCGGTCACGGTCACATCCTGGCTAACACCGGCCGCCGCGCGCAGGTTGCGGTCCGGGCCGGGCAAAGCCGCGCGGTGTTCAGGCGCCGGGGCGGCGGTGCCGTCCCGGCGCGGGCTGCAGGGGCCGGGGGTCGGGCGGGACCGGGCCCAGGCCGCCCATCACGTCGGGCATCGTCACCGCCGCCGCGGGCGGGAGGGGCGCCGCGGCGGGGCCGGTCCCCAGCAGCAGTGCCCCGGCCGGCAGGGCCCGCAGCGCCGTCACCGGCGTCACCGCCCAGCGCGCCGCGACCAGCGCCGCCGCCGGCGCCACGCTCACCCCGACCAGGAAGCCCGCCGCCACGTCGTGGGGGTAGTGCACGCCGACGAAGACGCGGGAGAAGGCCATCAGCGCCGCCAGCGGCAGCACCAGCGGCGCCGTGCGCCGCCATGCCAGCACGATCGCCGCGGCCGACGCGGCCGCGATGGTGGAGTGGTTGCTGGGGAAGGACCAGTCGCCGGGCGCCGGGCAGGCGGCGATGTTCATCGCGTGCGCCACCGCGCGGCAGGGCCGCTCCTCCTGCAGCAGGCTCTTGGACACCTCGCTCACCAGGTACGCCGCGATCACCGCGCACGGTCCCAGCAGCGCCAGCGCCATCGCGCGCGGCCCGTCCCGGCGGGCCCGCCACCAGCCGGCGGCGAACAGCGCCGCGAACAGCAGCATCCCGGCGTCGGTGCCGATCTCGGCGAAGGCGTGCACCCAGCCGGGCGTCCCCTGCGCGAACTCGGTGACGGCGCGGTACCAGGCGGCGCTGAAATCTGGCGCGTGCATGCTGCTTCCTCATCCCCCCGGGGCGGTGACCGGCCTCTTGCGGTAGACGCTGCGCGTTCACCCTCTGTTCACCTGCCTGTAGAGGATGTCATGTCCCGCGGCCCGCACGGGCGGCAAACCCGGTGGCGCCGGCCCCGTCCGCTCCGCCATGATCAGCGCGTGGGAATCCTGCACATCTTCGACATGGACGGCACTCTGCTCACCGGCACCACCGCCAACCTGCAGATCGCCCGCCACCTGGGCACCCTGGCCGAGCTGACCGATCTGGAGGCGCGCTTCGCCGCCGGATCGATCGACACCCGCGGGTTCTCCGCCGAGATCCACCGCCTGTGGCGCGCCCTGACGCCCGAGCAGGTCCTGGCCGCCTACACCGGCGGCCCGTGGCTGGAGGGCATCGCCGAGGTGTGCGCCGACATCGCCGCCCGCGGCGAGCACTCGGCCGTCATCACCATGTCCCCGGACTTCTTCGCCCGCCACCTGCTGGACCTGGGTTTCGGGGAGGTGCTGGCCTCGCGGTTCCCTCCGCCGCCCTTCGCCGCGCCGCTGGACCCCGCCGGGATCCTCACCCCCGCCGACAAGGTGCGCCTGGCCGAGCGGCTGCGCACCCGCCACGGCCTGGCCCTGGACCGGTGCATCGCCTACGGCGACTCGATGTCGGACGCGCCGCTGTTCCGCCACCTGTCCCATACCGTGGCGGTCAACGCCGACCACCACCTGGCCGGCATCGCCGCCCTGGACTACCGCGGCGGCGACCTGGCCGAGGCCTACCGGATGGCGCGCACCCTCATCGCGGCCTGACCGGCCCGAGCAGCGGGTGCACCCGCATCGCCGCCTCCAGCTCGCCGGGCAGCTCGTCGCGGTAGCGGCCCAGCGTCGACAGGTCGGCGTGCCCCAGCACGCGGCGCACCGCGTCCATGTCGGTGGCGGCGGCCAGCAGGTGCGTGGCGGTGGTGTGGCGCAGCCCGTGCGGGGTCACGCTGCGGCGCCGGCCGGGCTCGACCCGCGCCAGCACCCGGTCGATCACCGCCTGCACGTCGCCGCGCGCCAGCCGCCGCCCCCGCCACGACAGCAGCAGCGCCTTGGGCTCGCGGCCGCGGTCCAGCGCGGGCCGGCCCTGCGCGCGGTAGGCGTCCAGCACCTGGGCGACCGGGCCCGGCAGCGGCACGTCCCGGGTCCGCCCGCCCTTGCCGAAGATCCGCCAGTACCGGGTGCCGTCGTTGACGAAGAAGTCCTCGGTGTTGGCGCGGGTCAGCTCCGACACCCGCGGCCCGACCGCCGCCAGCAGCAGCACGATCAGGCCGTCGCGCAGCTGTGTGCGCTGGTCGGCGCGGCCCTCGTCCTGCTCGCCGGTCTCCACCAGCCCCTGGGCGGCCTCCAGCAGGCCGCCGGCCTGCTCGGCCGTCAGCGCCCGCCGCTCGGCGCGCAGCCCGCCGCGCTGCTTGGGCTTGACCGTCACCGCCGGCATCGGGTTCAGCTGCACCCACCCGGCCAGGACGGCGTACTGGAAGAACGCCGACACCGACCGGCGGAACCGCGCCTGCGACGAGGCGCTCTGCAGCGGCGCCCCGTCCCCGGCCGCCGCCGTCCCCGCTGTCGGCCCCGCCGTGGCGCGGCGGCCGTCGGGTTTGCGCGCGAACCGCAGCAGCACCTCGTCGACGTCGCCGCCGGTCAGATCGTCCAGCACCCGGTCGAGGCCGGCCAGCTCCCCGAAGGTGTGCACGTCGCGCGCGTACACCTCCGCCGTCGAGGGCGCCAGCGTGCCCGTCGAGGTCTTGGCCCGCACCATCTCGACATAGCGGTCGACGCACTCGGCCACGGGCAGACGCTCAACATCGATGGGACGCACCCGCCGGACGCTACCGCGCCCCACCGACAGAAACCACACGGGCAGAAACCACACGGGCGGATGCGGTGCCGGCGTGCATGCCGAAAGGCTCGCTTCCGACGTGCCGGACGGGTCAGCGCACGTGGGGCGGTGTGGGGGCCGCCTTCTCCAGGTCCTCGATGCCGCCGGACATGATCGTGCGCAGATGCTCGGTGATGTGCGGCAGCGGCCAGTCCCACCAGGCCAGTGCCAGGAGGCGGTCGATGTCCCGGTCGGGGTAGCGGCGGCGCAGGAGCTTGGCCGGGTTGCCGCCGGCGATCAGCGGCGAGGTGATCAGCGGCTTGAGCAGTACCACCCGCCGCTGGCCGGGCATCGGGTGCACCAGGGTCGGGTCGGCGGGAGTGGGCGGAGTGGGCGGAGTGGGCATCGCGCGTCATCCTTGTTCTTCGGGAAGCGGGCGGGGAGCGTCGGATCTGCGTCACGGGCTCGGGGTGTTCTCCTGGACACGGGGGGCGGGGTTCGCCGGCCGTGCCGGTTCGGTGTTCTTGCCCAGCCACAGGCCGGTGAGCACGGCCGTGGCCAGGGTGACGGCGCCGGCCGCGATGAAGGCGCTGTCGAGTCCTTCCTCGAAGGAGGCGCCACCGGACTGGCGGGTGCGGACGACGGCTCCGAGCACCGCCACGCCGAGGACCGCGCCGATCTGCCGGGTGGTGCTGCTGACGCCCGAGGCCAGGCCGCCCTCCTGGGGGCCGACCGCCTGGATGGCGGCGCCGGTCAGCGGGGACATGGTCAGGGCGAAACCGGTGCCGATGAGGGCCAGCCGCCACCACACGTCGGTGTAGCCGGTGCCGGCGTGCACCGAGCCCAGGGCCAGCAGTCCCAGCCCGGCCAGCGCCAGGCCGGCGGTGACCATGATCCGGAAGCCGTGCCGGGCGGCGAGGCGGCCCGCGAACGGGCTGACGACGACCATGGCGAGGGTGGCGGGCAGGGTCTGCACCCCGGCGCGCAGGATCGAGCTGCCCTGGACGTGGACGAAGAACTGGGAGAAGAAGAACGACGAGCCCATGAGCGCGAAACCGACCACGGTCATCGCCGTGTTGGAGACGGTGAACAGCCGTTGCCGGAAGAGCCGCATGGGCAGCATCGGCGCCGGGACCCGCCCTTCGACGACGATGAAGGCGGCGAGGGCCACGGCTCCGGCGGCGAAGCCGCTCAAGATCACCGGTGAGGTCCAGCCCCGGGAGCCGCCCTCGATCAGCCCGTAGGTGAGCGCCCCCACGCCCAGGACGGACAGGGCCGTCCCCGGCACGTCGATCGCCGGCGCGGCGGGGTTGCGGGACTCGGCCAGCGTGCGCAGGCCGGCGACCAGCAGGACCGCGCCGACGGGCACGTTGACCAGGAAGATGGCGGGCCAGCCGAAGGCCTCGGCCAGGACGCCGCCGGCCAGGGGCCCGGCGGCCAGGCCGATCCCGCTGAGGCCGGCCCACAGCCCGATCGCCCTGACCCGCTCCTGTGGAACCGGGTGCGCGGCGACGAGCAGGGCCAGCGAGGCGGGGCTCAGCGCGGCGGCCCCGATGCCCTGCAGCACCCGCCCGGTGATCAGCCAGCCGATCGAGGGCGCGGCGGAGCACAGGACGGAGGCGGCGGTGAACACCGCGACGCCGGCCAGGAAGACCCTCTTGCGGCCGAAGCGGTCGGCGAAGACGCCGCCCGACAGCAGCAGCATGGCGACCAGCAGCACGTAGGCGTCGACGATCCACTGCAGCCCGGTCAGCCGGGTGTGCAGCCGCTGCTGCATGTCGGGCAGCGCCGCGCCGACGATCGTGTTGTCGAGCAGCACCATGAACTGCCCGAGGCAGGTCACCGTGAGCAACGCCGCCCGGTTCGGCACGGCCACCGGTGGTGCAGGCTTCATCGTTCCCCCTAAAGCAGTCCGTTACTGCTTTAGGGAAGCTAGCCGATCGACCATCTAAACGCAACCGCCGACTGCGATAAGGTGGGGGGCATGGCAGAACGAGAACCGGTCCGGCGGCCCGGCGGGCGCAGCGCCCGGGTCCGGGCGGCGGTGCACCAGGCCGTCACGGAGCTGATCGGCGAGCGCGGCTACGGCGAGTTCACGGTCGGTGACGTCGCGGCCCGCGCGGGCGTGGCCGACACCAGCGTCTACCGCCGGTGGGGCACCCTGGAGGCCCTGCTCACCGACGTGGCGCTCACCCGGCTGAAAGCCCAGTCGCCGATGCCCGACACCGGGACCCTGGCCGGCGACCTGCACACCTACGCGGCCCAGGTGGCCCGCGAGATCGCCGGACCCGACGGCCTGGCGGTGCTGCGCCTGGTCGTCGCCCTGTCCAACCGGGGCGAACGGGGCCTGCAGGCGCGCGACGACTTCCTCGCCGAACGCGCCCGGCTCATCCAGGGCATGCTCGACCGCGCCGGCGACCGCGGCGAGCATCCCCCCGACGCGCTGGGCGTCCTCGACCACATCATGGCCCCGATGTACATCCGCGTCCTGTTCGGCGCGGGCCCGCTCACCCCGGACTACATCGCCGGGCTCGTCGACCGGCTGCTGGCACGGCCCTGATCCCCGTCCCGGCCCGATCCTGTGGTTTCCCTGCCGGTGGGCGAGGTGTGGGCGAGTATCTGTCTGCATGGGGCGGGTCCGGGTGGGGATGGCGGCGCAGCCGGCCGAGCGGCCGGGCGGGTGCTTGTGACCTCGGATGCCGCAGGGAGCGCCGGCAAGGCCGTCAGGTCGTTGCCGGACCGGCCTCGCCGCTGGCCGGTGCTGGCGATCTGCTGCATGAGCGTGTTCGTCGTCGGTATCGACATGACGATCGTGAACGTGGCCCTGCCGGTGATCCGGCGCGGCCTGGGCGCATCGGTCAGCGGCCTGCAGTGGACCATCGACGCCTACACGCTGGTCATCGCCTGCCTGCTGCCGATGTCGGGGTCGATGGCCGACCGGCTCGGCCGCCGCCGCGCGTTCCAGGCGGGACTGGTGCTGTTCTCGGCAGGCTCGCTGCTGTGCTCGCTGGCGCCCGGCCTGGGCTGGCTGATCGCCTTCCGCGCCGTGCAGGCCGCCGGCGGCTCACTGCTGAACCCGGTGGCGATGGCGATCATCGTCACCGTCTTCCCCGAGCCGGGGGAGCGGGCGCGCGCGGTGGGGGTGTGGGGGTCGGTGGCCGGGCTGAGCCTGGCGGCCGGTCCGGTCCTGGGCGGCTTTCTGGTCGGCGCGCTGGGCTGGCGGTCCATCTTCTGGATCAACGTTCCCGCGGGGATCGCCGCGATCGCGCTGACCCGGCGCTTCGTGCCCGAGTCCAGGTCCGCGCGTCCCCGCCGCCTGGACCCCCTCGGCCAGGCGCTGGTCGTCGTGCTGCTGGTCTCGGTCACGGCCGCGATCATCGAAGGGCCGCGGCCGGGATGGTCCTCGGCGCCGATCATCACGCTGTGCGTGGTCGCGGCGGCGAGCGCGGCGGCGCTGGTGGCGGCCGAGACCCGTCACCGCGAACCCCTGATCGACATGCGGTTGTTCCGCAACGCGCCGTTCTGCGGAGCCATGCTCATCGCGATGGCCTACTCCGCCGCCCTCGGCGGCTTCCTGTTCCTCAACACCCTTTACCTGCAGGACGTCCGTGGCGACAGCGCGCTGGGCGCCGGGGTGCGGACGATCCCGATGGCCGTCGCGCTCGCGGTGTCGGCCACCGTGTCCGGACGGCTCGTCGCGGCGAAGGGCCCCCGGCTGCCCCTCGTGCTGGCCGGAACGCTGCAGACGACCGGGGCGCTGATGTTCCTGCGGCTGGACGCGCACACCCCGGCCGCCTACCTGGTCGGCGCCTACATCGTCATCGGCACCGGATTCGGGCTGGTCACCGGCCCGGTCACCGGCATCGCCATGTCGGGCCTGCCGGCCGACCAGGCGGGCATGGCCGCGGCCCTGACCTCGACCGGCCGCCAGTTCGGCGCGGCCGCCGGCGTCGCGGTGACCGGGTCGGTCATCGCCGCCCACGCCGGTACCGCCTTCGTGGCCGCCGGTCATCTGGCCTGGTCGGTCATCGCCGGCTGCGCCGCGGTCGTGCCGGCGGCCGGTGCGGTCGTGACCAGCCGATGGGCGACACGGACCGCACGGCGCGGTCCTTGCTGAGGCCCGACGCCCCCGCACAGCCGCGGCGACCGTAGAGGGCGCGGCGGGGCGTCTGCTCGTGCGGTGCGGGCCCGCTGAACGCGATCACCCCGGCGAGGTTCACGACCGTGCCTTAGGTCGTGGCCGTCGGCGGCGAGACCTTGGTGATGTCGCCCGGGGTCCCGGTAGCGCTGACGAAATTTCGGTCGGATAAGACCGCAGCCCCAGGGCGGGGAGTCGCTCGCCGATGCCGAGTGCCGGGGAACCCGCGCCTACGGCGCCTTGAGGGTGCCGGTGGTCGCGGTATCGCGGGTTCGGCGGTGTGCGCTCAGCACCGAGTCGAGCAGGCCGGGGAACAGCGCGTCGAGGTCCTCTCGGCGCAGCCGTACCAGCCGGGATCGGCCCTGCACCTTCGTCCACGTCACGCCGGCCTCGCGCAGCACCCGGTAGTGGTGCGACAGCGTCGTCTGATGCACGTCGATCTCGGCGCCGATCGCGTTGCAGAAGTCCTCGCCCATCTGGTCGAGCCGCAGGACCAGGTCCAGCCGCACCGGATCGGCCAGAGCGCGCAGCACCTCCACCAGCCGGATGGCCTCGGCCGCCGGCTGTGACACCTCACGCATCGCCGCCCCCCGTGTTCCGCACACCCGCACGCTACCAACTCATTGATATATGGACAACCATCCATGTATCGCTTAGGGTTCCGCTCGGTACTTCCGAGGCCCCTCTGGAAAGGCGGCACCATCTGGTGTTGAAACGACTTCTTCCGCTGGCCCTGGCGACCTTCGCCGTCGGCACCGACAGCTACGTCATCGCCGGCCTGCTCCCGGCCATCGCCACCGACCTGCAGGTCTCCACGCCCGCCGCCGGGCAGCTGGTGACGGTGTTCGCCTTGGTGATGGCCCTGTCGGCGCCCGTCATGGGCGCGCTCACCAGTGGGCTGGACAGGCGGTCCGCGCTGCTGATCGCGTTGAGCGTCTTCGTGGCCGGCAACGCCGTCACCGCCCTGGGCACCGGCTACGAGGTAGTGATGATCGCTCGCGTCGTCACCGCGGCCGGGGCCGGGATGATCAACTCCGCCGCCGCCAGCACCGCGGGGGCCATCGCACCCCCCGAACGCCGAGGCAGGGCCCTGGCCTTGGTATTGGGCGGCCTCACCTTGGCCACGGCGTTGGGCCTTCCCCTCGGCACGCTGATCGGCCGTACCGACTGGCACATCACCCTGTGGGCCGTCGCCGGGATCGGCCTCGCCGCGCTCCTGGGAATCGCCGCCGGCCTGCCCAAGGTGACGCTCCCCGCCGCCACACTGGGCGACCGGCTGCGCCCGCTCAAGCAGGGCCGGGTCCTCGCGCTGCTGGCCGTCACCACACTGGTCTTCCTCGGCGCCTACACCCTCTACACCTACATCGGCCCGGCCCTGCAGGATGCGACCGGCGGCTCCCCATCGCGGCTCACCGTCATCCTGCTGGCCTGGGGGACCGGCGTCCTGGCCGGAAACCTCATCGCCGGACGGCTGGTCGACCGGCACGACCCCGCGCACGTGCTGACCGGCCCGCTCATCATCGCCGCCATCGCCCTTGCCCTCACTCCGGTGGCGACCGCCACGCTTGCGTCCACCCTGGCATGGGCCGCGATCTGGGGCGCGGCCCTGGGCGTCGTCGTCGTGCCCCAACAGCACCGGCTCATCGCCCTCAGCCCGGCCGCAGCACCGGTTCTGCTCGGCCTCAACTCCTCGGCCATCTACGTCGGCATCGCCCTCGGCGGCGGCCTGGGCGGACTGGCCCAGGAGTGGTTCGCCATCGCGCCCGCCGCGCTGGGGCCGCCGGCCGCCGGTGTCACGACCCTGGCGCTGCTCTACCACCTGGCAACCGCACGCCACCGCGCGCCCACAGCACCCCGGCCGACCCCCGCCACCCCGGAGAAGACCCAGGCGTAACGCCCTGCCGAGGCCCGCCACGAGCCCCGGAGCCGTTCCCGGTTCCAGGGCCCGGCCCCGGCCTGGTGGTGCTGGTCACGCAGCGAGGCCGAGTTGGCGCAGTTCTGCAACACCCGCGGCTCCAACCCCGGTTGCTCAGCCACTCCGGCCACCGCGGCGGCCGGCGCAGAGACGACCTCGCCGGGCACGAACGAGCGGTCTCGGCGGCGCGGCCATGCCTGCGGGCCGGCCGAGGCCGGCCCGGCGCGCCTCCCGGAGATCCCCGCAGCAGGATTGTCACCCCGCACCGGTAGAACAGAGCCAGACGAAGGAGGGCGAAACGATGTCGATGCGCCGGTTCGAACGGGCGATGGCGATGATGCGCGAAACCGATCCGCGGCACCGGGAGAACGGCTTCGACTTCCTGCGCGAACACGCGGACGCCTACGTGGCGCAACTGGCGGTCGAGTTCGGCCGCGAAAGCGACCTGGACCTGCGCTGCCTGCTGCTGGAACTGCTCGCCGAGGCCCGCTCCCCGCAGGCGCTGGAGATCCTGTCCGCCCAGCTGGCCAGCGATGAGGAGCCCCTGCGCTTTTGGGCCGTGCGCGGCCTGGAGATGCTCGACACCCGCCAGGCCCGCGCGGTGCTCGAGCAGGCCGAAGCCGACGGCCAGCTCGTCTGAACCCGGCGCCCGAGCGCCTTGCGAGGCGACCACCGTCACCCGCGGATCCGGATCGGCCGGTCGGAGGCCGCAGGCGCCGCGCCCTGCGACCGGCCCGGCGACGCGGTCAGGCCTGGGTGAGCAGTGAGTCATAGGCGGCGGAGGCCTGGCGGCCGGACATGAAGGCCAGGAAGTCGCGGACGAATTCACCGGGGGTGTAGCGGTCGCGTTCGGCGTTCACATCGCGGGTGAACGCGGTGCGAAACAGCGCCTGGTGCTCGGCGGCGCTGATGGTGCGGTCACCGTCCTTGTCGGCGACGTCGAACAGGACCTCGGCGACCCTGATCAACGCCGGCCCGGCCAGGGACGACGCCGCGGCCGCGTACTCCTGACGGGTGACACGCCCGTCCCCGTCGGCGTCCAGCGCGGCCAGCAGCTCGCGCCACCAGCCGGCGTAGGCCTCGTACAGGCGGTCCTCGTGCTGCTCGTCCAGGTCGAGCCGGGTGGCGATCTCGCGGGCCATGGCCGCCAGGTCGGGCCAGTCCAGATGACCGTCCCCGGTCTGGTCCAGCACCTCGGCGAAGAACCGGTCCGCGGACCGCTCGGCCGCGCTCTCACGGGGCAGGGGCGCCACCAGGCGCAGCAGCGCCGCGGCCCGCCCCGCCCTGCCGCGCAGCGAGGACACCGGGTTCGGCCCCAGATCGGCCCGCCCGGGATCCAAAAGCCCCAGCATCGTGTCGGTCCGGGTCCACGACGAGGGGAGCAGCCGGGTCGCCAGGCCCGTGCCCACATGGACACCACGCGACAGCACCTGCGCGCCCGGGACCTCCCCGAGCCCGGCCTGCCGCCGGAACGCCTCCGGCAGCGACCCGACGATGACCGCGGTGGCCACCGGAGCGGCCACCGCCCGCCCCACCGCCCACACCGCCGGACGACCGCGCAGCAGCGGCGGCGCCGGCACCTGGGCGAACAGCCGGTACAACACGATCTGAAGGGCCTCGGTGTTCTCCAACCCCCCGGCGATCATGCCGTCGTAATAGGGCCAGAACTCCGCCGGCGTGGCGGGCAGCGCATCGGCGTCGCCTTCGATCAGGGCCAGTATGGCCCGGAAATCCCCGTACAGCCGCCGCATGGCCGCCCCGTCCAGGGACTCACCGCTCAGCCGCGACAGCGTCACCGTCGACTCGAACAGCGTCGCCATCACCCACGCCCGCGCCTCGGGGTCCAGCGCGCTGTAGGGACGGCCCTGGCCGTCGGTGCCGGAGATGCGCCGGTGCAGGCGGTTGAGGCGGGCCGCCTCACGCACGCGGACCTCCTCGTCGGCGTCCAGCATCCGCCGTACGCTGTCCAGGGTGTTGCGCATCCGCCGCCAGGGATGCGCCATGAAGGTCGAGTTGTCGATGAGCGCGGCACCGATCTGCGGATGGGCCGCCTCCAGCACGGTCGCGCGCACGACCGCCAGCCCCCAGCGGGCGTCCTGGCTGTAGCGGTACAGCAGCGTGTGGGGGCCGAGGGCGGCGGGGGAGAGGGGGGAGGGGGCGCTCATCGATGACCTCTTTCCAGGGCGGCCGGCGCGGGGACTCCCCCGAAGCGGCGTTGGCGACGGCGGTAGGTGTCCAGGCACTCCCAAAAGTGCGCCGCCCGGAAATCGGGCCACAGCACACTAGGGAAGATCCATTCGGCGTAGGCGACCTGCCAGAGCATGAAGTTGGAGATCCGCTGCTCGCCCGAGGTACGGATCACCAAATCCACGTCCGGGGTATCGGGATACGGCAGATACCGGGCGAAACTGGCTTCGGTGACGTCCTCGGCCCGGACCCGGCCGCGGATGAGCGAGCGCGCCGCCTCGACGATGTCGCGCCGCCCCCCGTGATCGAAGGCGACGGTCAGCGTCATCCGCCTGTTGCCGCCGGTCAGCTCCATCAGATCGGCGATGTCACGCGCGAGCCCCGGCGGGATCCGGGGATACGCGACCCCCAGGAAACGGCAGCGGATCCCGCGCGCGTGCAGCACCGGCGCATGCCTGCGCAACGTCCCGCGCACCAGCCGCATGAGGAAGTCGACCTCACCGCCCGGACGGCTCCAGTTCTCGGTCGAGAAGGCGTACAGGCTCAGCCACTGCACACCCGCCCCCCGCGCCGCCTCGATCACATCGATCACCGCGGCCTCCGCAGCCCGGTGCCCGTCGGTCCGGGGCCGCGACCGCAGCGCGGCCCACCGGCCGTTGCCGTCCATCACACACGCCACATGACGGGGCACGCCCACGCTGCTCAAACGCCCTCCACGGCTAACGACCGGCTCTGCGAGCAGCGCCCGGCCGGTGACCACTGCACCCTGCCCTGGCCGCTCCACACCCCCTCTACCCAACACCAAGATAGCTACACTGGGTAGCAAACGATTCACATAGAGAAGTCACGGGAGGTCGTGCTCTGGCGGGGGACGGGCCGCCTGCGGCCACGCACGAGCCCCACGGCTCCACCACAGACCCGCGTCAGCCGCCGCTCCCGTACGGCAGCGATGCCGCCCTCACCACGCACCAGGCCTGACGGCTGCCGCCAGCCGATCAAGAGCGAGCCGCCGACACAGGCGACGGGGGAGGAGCGACGGGTCAGCCCAGCTGGACGCCAACGTCCTCACCGGCACGGACCGGCCGGACCCGCCCTTGTCCCGGTGCCGCTTCGGAGCATGCGCAGACACCCTCGACCAACCCGAAGCGGCGCCACATTCCGCCGGGAACCGCCTCCCGCACCGGTCATCCGGTCGCAGGTTCCGGGCGGTCGATGCGGTAGACGTAGTGGCGCGGATCGTCGATCGGATTGTCGGGAGACAGCTCGCCCTCGCCGATGCGCCGGAGACCCGCCTTCTCCAGCGCTCGCCAGGAGGCGACGTTGCCGGCCACGACCGGCACGATGACGCACGTGGCCGTGGGCAGTTCCTCCCAGGTCCGCTCCAGCATGGAGCGGATCATCAAGGTGCCGAGGCCCCGGCCCACCCGGCCGGGGTCGCCGATCAGGTAGTCGATCTCCAGCGCGCCCTCGGGGACCTGGACGATCTCGCCGAGCGGGACCAGATCCTCGGGGTAGTCGGCCAGCCACGCCCGCTGCACCAGGCCGAACGGAGCGCCGTCCAGGAAGGCCAAGAGGTCTTCACCCGGCTCCTCACCACGGGTACCGGGACCGAAATCGCGGACCACCGCCTCCATCGAGGTCTCATGGTTCCACCAGCGCGCCACGTGCGGCTGCTCCAGCCAGCCCTTCAAGAGCGGGAAGTCCTGCTCGCCCAGCGCACGAAAGGTGATCATCGGGAAGCTCCTCGGGCGAGACGACGACGGTAGTAGCGGGCCTGACGGTCACGGTGACCGCACGAGGGATCGCACCAGCGCCGGCGTGGATGGTTTTTGACGAAGAACATCGAGCACCCCGGGCCCGGGCAGCGGCGAAGACGCTCCGCCCGAGGGCCGGTCAGCAGTTCGATACAGCAGGTGGCGATGCGCCCAAGTACCGCGTCCGGCCCGCGGACGGTGTCCATCCAACGGGAGACGGGCGCCCCCGCGGCCCAATCGAGCCGCAGGACGGTCGGCGCCGCGGCGGCGAACTCGTTCAGGCATTGCACCGCCCCGGACTCCGCCGGTCGCGCTTCGACCGCGGCGGACAGCACGGCGTGAACCGCGTCGCGCAGAGCCCTGATCCGTTCACCGTCCTCGCCCATCGCGCCGTTCGCCCGATGCCCCGTCTCCGCGAACCAAAGGTCGATCCACTCAGGGACGCGTAGGTAGTCGACCGGATCGCCCAGGCCGTACAGGGTGTTGGCGAACTCCACCGAGAGCGGCTCCGTCCCCAGGATCGGGAACTCCACAGCGACCATATGCTGACGCTAACAGGACCACGCAAACGTCAGCATCTCTATTTCTCGCCGACCACGGCGACTCCACCACCCGACGGCCCGACCAGGCGACACACTCACAAAAGCATCCACCTCGAGCGGAAACGGGGGACAGGCAACCCCAAGGACCCGGGGGAGCGGCCGCCAGACACCGATGTTCTTCTGCCATGCTTCCGACATGGTCGAGATGATCGGACGCTACCGGCTTGTTCGACAGCTGGGCCAAGGCGGCATGGGAACCGTATGGCTCGCCGAAGACAACACCGGACAACGCGCCGCAGTGAAGGTCATCAACACCGACCTGGCACGCGAACCCCAATTCCGGGAACGCTTCCGGCAAGAGGTGCACGCCGCACAGCGAGTACGGCGCTTTTGCACCGCACCGGTCCTGGACGCCGGCCTCGACCAGGACCCCCTATGGGTGGCCACCGACTACATCGACGGCCCGACCCTCCACCAAGCGGTCACCGCCCACGGCCCGCTGCGCGGCGCCGACCTCGACGCACTCGCCGTCGGCATCGCGACGGCCCTGACCGCCATCCACCAGGCCCAGATCATCCACCGGGACCTCAAACCCTCCAACGTCCTGCTGTCACCGGTCGGCCCCCGCGTCATCGACTTCGGCATCGCCCGCGCCCTCGACGCCACCACCCGGCTCACACGCACAGGAACCGTCATCGGCACCCCCGGCTACATCGCACCCGAACTCCTCGCCGGCGCACACCCGCTCCCCGCCGCAGACGTCTTCTGCTGGGGCGCCGTCATCGCCTACGCGGGCACCGGCCGCCCCGCCTTCACCGCGAACAACGGCACCGAGATCAACGACCGCGTCCAGCACGCCGAACCCGACCTGGACGGCCTCGAACCCCACCTTCGCCGACTCGCCGCCCGCGCCCTCGCCAAAGACCCGGCCGCCCGCCCCACCGTTCCCCAACTGCTCGCCGAACTCACCGGCCCGCCGCCCACCCCGCCCCAGTACCACGACCCCCGCACCCGCCACCTGACGACACCCCACGATTCCCGCGCCGCCCGGCACATCGCCCCCTACGCGGCCCTGACCGCGATCCTGCTCCTCACGACCGGCGCCGTCGCACTGACCCTGACCGCATCCGACGCGAACACCGCAACCAAAGACCGGCCCGCGGCGGCACCGCCCACCACCGCCACCACAACACCGGCACCGCCCACCAGCACGCAACCGGCCACCACACCCACCCCGCGGCCGCCCGCCCTCGGCCCGGGCCCCATCACCAACACCGCCAGCGGACTGTGCATCGACACCGACGGCCCCCAAGGCCCCGGCGTCGGAGTACAGGTCCGCGACTGCGGCAACTTCAGCGGCCAGCAATGGCGCTACGACCAGGCCACCCACCACCTCACCAACCCGCCCAGCGGACTGTGCCTGGACACCGCCGGCGCCCCCGCCGGGGGAGTCGGCGCGATCTTGAACCGGTGCGGGAACCGCACCGGCCAAGGATGGCGCCACGACCCCGCGACCGGCCGGCTCACCAACCTCAGCAGCGGACTGTGCCTGGACACCTCCCGGCCTGCGGCGCCCTTCGTCGCCCTGGTGCTCAGGCCGTGCGGCGGCGGCACCGGCCAGGACTGGCGCGGATGACCCGGCCAGGGGACGCGCCGCAGCAGGCCTGGCGGAACGGGCCGACCGGACATCGTCCGCCGGACAGGCGGATCCGACCCTGATGTAAACCATACAGAATCCACCTTCTGTACGGTTTAGCATCTTTCGTCCGTTTTCTGGGCCGGGCGGGGATGTCGGTGGCCCGCCCTACGATCCTCGCGGAGGTGACCCATGACGAGCCAGGAACTGTTCGACCACGTCGGCGAGGTCGTGCGGGGATCGACGCCGCCGGCCCTGGGCGCCCTGCACCTGCGGGTGCACGGACGGGGGATCAAAGCATGGCTCGGCGGCCCCGAGCCGGCCCGCGAGCACTACGAGGCGCAGCTGATCGGCGCCGACCTGGTCGCGGGCGCGGCCGCGCAGGCACTGGAGATCGGTTTTCACGCCGAGCACCGCCAGGAGGCCGACAACGAGGCGGTGCTGGTGCGGCTGCGCGCGGCCGAGGGCGTGTGGCGCGGCGCGCTGGGCCTCGAGCCGGTCGCCGGGGCGTTCCTGGGGCGTGACGGCTGGCGGCGGGTGTCGGAGGTCTGGCCTGATCCGGATCTGCGGGGCGCCGATGTGGCGTTCGAGATCGGTGTGCGGCTGATGGAGTACATGCGGGCGCTCGAGCCGCACCGCGCGCCGGTGGCGGGCCGGTCGGTGTGACGAGGGCGGGTGGGGTGTCCCGGTCGGGTGTCCGTTTCACCCCCTCTTCGGATGATCTCTCCTTGGTCGATAATGTACATTATGTTAAGTAGAGCAGCTTCGGGTGGTTTCGCCCTGTTCTGGCTCCTCGGAGAGAAACCCCTCGAGCGGTGGCCCTACCCCGCCCTTGCCCCGCCGGGCCGGCGACCGCGCGCCCGTCCGCTGCCTGCGCCCGGCCCCTTCCGCCACCCTCGCTGCGCGCCGCGGCGCCATCGCCTCGCGTCGCGGCCTCCTTCCGCAGGCCGGCTCGGTCCGGCTGTGCGCTTGTTCAACGGCCGCCTGTTCAGCGGCCATCGTGCTCACACCGGTCGCCTCGTCGCCCTTGATCCGGCCGGTGTTCTGCGCGGCGGGTCTGCTCGCGCTTCGGTGGCCGCCGCGTCGAGTGCCGGCCGCGCGTTCTGGTCGTTCAAGGGGCGGGCTGCCGCACCTCTCCCCCGTCGGCGAACTCCTCACTATCGACATTTGCGACATTGAGGCCGATCGGTGCTGCTTGACCGCTTCGCTGGCCTGGACTTTCAACGCGCGGGCCGCTGCTGCTTCCACTCCCCCGAGCCGCCCGGCGGACCGCACCCGCTCGGCCTCGTTCCGTGCGGATCTTTGGCCGGCGGCGCGGTCGTGCCGGCCGGGCGATCGGTCAAAGCGCGTCGTGGGATGTAATGCGGGCCCTCCTGCCGACCAAGAAGGAGAAAGACCGGCTACCGGAAGGTGCAGTGGATGTCGGACGGCTCTTCGAAAGCCTCCTCGCAAGCCGGGGATCTCCAGCAGGTCATGCGCGATCCGGCGGCCTTCGAGGTGTTCTACCGGCGTCATGTCGCCGCGGTCGGCCGGTTCATGGCGCGGCGGGTGGGTGATCCGCACACCGTCGATGATCTGACCACCGAGGTCTTCCTGGCGGCCATCGACGGTGCCGGTGGTTATCGGTCCGAGCTGGGTGGTGAGCTGGCGTGGTTGTTCGGGATAGCCCGCAACGTGGTGGCGGCCGAGCGGCGCCGTGCCGCGCGGGAGGTGCGCAAGAGCGGCCGTGCGGGAGGCCGCCGGTGGCTGGACTCCGACGACATCGCCCGTTTGGAGGAGCGTATCGATGCCGAGCGGGACGCCCGGCGGCTTCTGGCGGCCATGACCGGTCTTCCCAAGGGGTTGCGGGCGATCGCCGAGCTCGTCGACGTCGACGGGCTGGCGGTGGCCGAGGCGGCCGCCGTGCTGGGCATACGTGTGGGCACCGCGCGGGTTCGTCTGCATCGTGCCCACCGTCTGCTTCAAGGCGCGCCCCGTGCCGAAACCGTCACGAGTCTGGATGGAGCATCCTGATGACCGGTACCGAGCCACTGGCCGGCTTCGAAGAGCGGCGCCTGGTCGAACTCAAGGGGTATCTCGCGGCCCATGCCGGCGGTCGGCGGGTGCGCCGGTTCCGGGCGCCGCGCCGCCGTCTCGTCCTGGCCGCCGGTGCGGTCGCCGGTGTCTGTGCCGCGATGGCGGTCGTCTTGCAGGGCGGCGCCGAGCCGGCTTATGCCGTCACCGGGGACGCCCGGGGGGTCGTGGTCATCACTCTGCGCGATTTCAGGGACGCGCCCGCTTTGAGTGAGCGGTTGCGTGAGCTGGGTGTGCCCGCCGTCGTCGACAACGTCCCGTATGGCAAATGGTGCAGGGAGCCTCGTGGTGTCTATGTTCAGGACGTCCCGCCGGGTCTCTACAGTGCGCCTGCCAATATCCCTGGTGATGGTTCCGGTTCCGGTTGGCAGATGCGCATCGATACCCGGTTGTTCAGGCCCGGTCAGACGTTCGTGTGGACGATGTCGGCGTCCCCTGATGGGGGTAGTTCCACCAGCACCATCTTGATGCAGGGTCCTGTCGCTGCCTGCGTGCTTGTTCCCAAGCCGGCTCCTTAGTGGGCGGCCGTTGGGCTGGTCCGGTTCCGCTGGGGTGTGCGGT
The DNA here is from genome assembly GCF_009604375.1 of Actinomadura macrotermitis. Lineage (GTDB taxonomy): Bacteria > Actinomycetota > Actinomycetes > Streptosporangiales > Streptosporangiaceae > Spirillospora > Spirillospora macrotermitis. Next base: position 327,545 of record NZ_WEGH01000005.1, on the reverse strand, counting down.
GTGGAGGATGGTGGCGTATAGGTTGGGGCGGGAAGGGTTATACGGCGGCGTATATCGGGGTGGGAGGCATCGTGGGCGCTGCTCGTACACCGCGTGGCCGGTGGGTGCAAGAGGGGCTGCGGGTGCTGGCCGAGGGCGGCCCGGACGCGGTGCGGGTCGAGGCGCTGGCCAAGCGCCTGGGCGTCACCAAGGGTGGTTTCTATGGGTATTTCGCCGATCGGGACGCGTTGCTGGAGGCGATGCTGGACGCCTGGGAGCGTGAGTGCACCGATGAGGTGATCGAGCGGGTGGGGCGTGAGGAGGGCGATGTGATGGCGCGGGCGCGGCTGGCGGGCGCGCTCACCTTCTCCGGTGACCGGCTGCTGCCCATCGATCTTGCGGTGCGGGACTGGGCGCGGCGTGACGAGGCGGTCGCGGCGCGGCTGCGGCGGGTCGACGACCGGCGGATGGCGTTGCTGCGCGAGGCGATCGGTTCGTTCTGCGATGATCCGGCCGAGGTCGAGGCGCGCAGCCTGATCGCCTTCTGTGTGGCGATCGGGCACCATTTCCTGGCCGCCGGTCATGAGGGCCGTTCGCGGGCCGAGGTGCTGGACCGCGCCGCGGCGCTGGTCTTCGGCCGGTAGCGGGCGCCGGTGGGCTGGTGGCGGGTCGACGCCGACACTTTGGCGCAGAGCCGGTTCGTGGTGTCGCCGCTGGCCGAGACGGTGGCGTGTGTGAAGGTGCTGGCGGGCGGGTCGGCGTCGCATCCGGGCGAGCGGGCCTGGTTGGGAGAGCATCTGCCGGCCTACCGTGAGCGGCTGGCGGGTGATCCGGTGGCGGCGGCGCTGGTGCGGGCGGGGCTGTGCGGGGGCTGGAACGCCACGTTCCTCACTCCCCCGCCGGGCGGTGAGGCGTCTTTCGAGCGTGAGGTGGCGCTGGTGGGCGCGGTGGCGGCGGAGGCGGCGCGCGCGGATCTGCGGGTGGCGCTGGGCGGCCCGCTGCCTGCCGGGTTGTGCCGTGATGATCTGCCCGGGCGGGCGGCGGAGCTGCTGGAGTGGGTGTGGCGGCAGGCGGTGCGGCCGTCGTGGGAGCGGCGCCGGCGGGTGCTGGAGGCCGATGTGCTGGTGCGGGTCGAGCGGCTGGGCCGGGGCGGCTGGGCGGCGGCGCTGGAGGGGACGCGGTCGGGGCTGCGCTGGCTCGGGGACGGCCGGTTGCAGATAGGGGTGCACGAGCAGCTGCCGCGCCAGGTGAGCGGGGCGCGTCTGGTGTTCGTGCCGGTGACGCCGGACCGTTCGTGGGTGGCGTGGGACCGGTCGGGGCGGTCGGCGGTGGTGTATCCGTGCGCGGGGGTGCTGGCGGGGCGGGAGCGGGTGCCCGGCGGGCTGGCCCGGCTGCTGGGTGCGGGGCGGGCGCAGGTGCTGGTGCTGCTGGAGTCGCCCAAGAGCAGTACGCAGCTGGTGGCGTTGACGGGTCAGGGGCTGGGGTCGGTGGGGCGTCATCTGCGGGTGCTGCTGGAGGCGGGGCTGGTGCGGCGCCGCCGCGCGGGCCGGTCGGTGCTGTACTCCTGGACGCAGGCCGGTGAGGTGCTGGTGCGGGCGCAGCGGGACCGGTGAGCGCGGGCAGGTCGGTGCGGGCAAGTCTTGGTCCGGGGCGGAGTTGCGGGTGGGCGCGGCCCGGGTATGGCGGGCGCGGGTGTGCAGATCTGCTCGTTGGCGGTGGGGTTTCCCGGGCGGCCGTGGGCAGCGCCGTATGAGGGGGACTCGATGACGTCATCGGAGCGTTCCGAGCCGGAACCCGCGCCGGAGCCGGAGGGCGGGGTGTCGCGGGTGGAGCGGTCGCGCCGCGGCGGGCGGCGCGGGTTCGCGGCCGATCTGCGCGACGCGGTGAGCCCGCGGGCGGCGCTGCTGGTGGCGGGTGTGCTGGTGGTGCAGCTGGCGTTCGTGCTGTCCTACATCGGGGCGTTCCACGCTCCCGCTCCGCACCGTGTCCCGGTGGCGGTCGCCGCGCCTTCGGCGCAGGCGGGCGCGCAGGTGGTGGAGCGGGTGAACAAGCTGCCGGGGACGCCGGTGGACGCCCGCGTGGTCGCCGGGCCAGGGCAGGCCCGTGCCCGGGTGCTGGACCGCAGTGTCCAGGCCGCCCTGGTGATCGATCCGCAGGGCAGGTCCGACACGCTGCTGGTGGCCACCGCCGGCGGCCCGGCGGGCCCGGCCGCGGTGGAGCAGCTGGCGCGGCGGCTGGAGGGCGCCGAAAAGCGTGCGATCACCGTGAACGATCTGCGGCCGCCTTCGCGCAACGACGCGCGGGGCCTGTCGTCGTTCTACCTGGTGCTGGGGTGGATGATCGGCGGCTACCTGGCGGCGGCGCTGCTGGCCCAGGCCGGCGGTGCGCGCCCGGCGAACCTGAACCGCATGCTGATCCGGCTGGGGACGCTGGCGCTGTACGCGGTGGTGTCGGGTCTTGGCGGCGCGCTGATCGCGGGGCCGCTGTTCGGCGCGTTGAACGGCCATTTTCTGCAGTTGTGGGCGATCGGCGCGCTGGTGGTGTTCGCCGCGGGCGCCTCCACGGCCGCGATGCAGATCCTGCTGGGCACACTGGGCATCGGCGTGGCGATCCTGCTGTACGTGGTACTGGGCAATCCGAGTGCGGGCGGCCCGTATCCGCCCGAGCTGATGCCGGCGTTCTGGCGGGTGATCGGCCCGTGGCTGCCGCCGGGCGCGGGGACGGCGCTGGTGCGCAACACCGTCTACTTCCACGGTCACGCCACCGGCGGCCCGTGGCTGGTGCTGGCGTCGTACGCGGTGGCCGGGACGATGGTGTCGATCGCGGTGTCGGCGCTGATGCGGCGCCGCCGGCGGCAGCGGGGCGGGCATTCGCGGGCACGGGCCTGAGGTGCCCTCCCCCGTTTTATCGCCTTGCTTGTGGTGCGGGGGCCGGGAGTAGGGTCGAGGGCATGACATGGCGACATTGACGCTCACCTGAGTCCAGGCTGGCCCGCCGGTTGTACGCGGGCGCGTTCCTGGAAGACTTCGTGCTGCTGTACCCGGTGTACGCGGTGCTGTTCGCCGATGCCGGGCTGTCCCCCGCGGCGATCTCTTCGCTTTTTGTGATCTGGTCGGTGTCGTCGCTGGCGTTCGAGGTGCCGTCGGGGCTGTGGGCCGATGTGTGCTCGCGGCGCCGCCTGCTGGCGGCCGCTCCGCTGCTGAGGGGCGCGGGTTTCGCGCTGTGGACGTGCCTGCCGGTGTATCCGGCGTTCGCGGCCGGTTTCGTGCTGTGGGGCGCGGGGTCGTCGCTGCGGTCGGGGGCGTTGCAGGCGCTGGTGTACGAGGAGCTGGCGCGGATCGGGGCGGCCGGGTCGTACGCGCGGGTGATGGGGCGGGCGCGGGCCCTTGGCACGACGGCGGTGATGGCCGCCTCGGCCGCGGCGGCGCCGGTGATGGCGGCGGGCGGCTACCGCGCGGTGGGCGTGGCCAGCGTCGCGGTGTGCGTGGCGGTGTCGGTGGTGATGGGCACGCTGCCCGAGTCGCGCGGCGTGCCGTCCGCGCCCGCGGATGAGGTGGAGGGGTCCGGGGGGCGCGGGCGGGGTGCGGCGGTGTGGCGGGAGGGCCGGCGGCAGGTCGCGCAGGTCGCCGGGGTGCGCGGCGCGCTGGTGGTGCTGGCCGCGCTGACGTGGGTGTCGACGCTGGACGAGTACCTGCCGCTGCTGGCGTTGGCGACCGGTGCGGGCGCCGCGGCGGTCCCGCTGCTGGTGCTGGTGGTCACCGCCGGGATGACCGTCGGCGGGTGGTGCGCCGGGCGCGGCGCGCACCGGCTGGCGGGGCTGCTGGGTGCGGCGGCGGTGTGCCTGGCGGCCGGGGCGCTCAGCGGCAGCCCGGCCGGGATGGTGGCGGTGGCGGTGGCGGTGGCGTTCGGGGTGTTCCAGTGGGCGCTGGCGATCGCCGACGCCCGGCTGCAGGATCGCGTCCAGGACGGGGCGCGGGCGACGGTGACGTCGATGGCGGGGTTCGGGCAGGAGGCGGTGGCGGTGCTGGCCTACGCCGGGTACGCGCTCGGGTCGGTGTGGGCGGGTCCGGGGGTGCTGTTCGCGGTGGCGGCGCTGCCCTACGCGGTGCTGGCGGTGGCGCTGGGCGTCTTTGGGCGCGGTGTCCCTGGGCGCGCGGCCCGCCGCCGCCGGTAGGGGGCGGCGCGGGGTCCTGCATGGACGTGCCGGTGCGGGGTAAAGCGCGATCAGTGTGAACGTCAAGTCCCCTCCGGAAGGAGCCACTGATGAAGCCGGGCATGCGCAAGCTGCCTTCGGCCCTGAAACACGCCCCGGGCGCCGCGGCGGACCTGCTGCGCCGTGCGCGCGGCCTGTCCCCGCGCCGGGGCGCCGCAGAGCCGGCGGACGAGCCCGCGAACGGCCGCAGGATCGGGCGCAGGAAGCGCCGCTCCCCCGCCAAGAACGGGCCGGCGGCCAAGAGCGGGTCCTCGGCCGGGCCCACGGCCGCCAAGGCCAAGGGCAAGGCCAAGGCCAAGAAGAAGGTCGTGTCGGCGCCGGTGGCCAAGAGCACGGCCTCGGCCAGGCCCTCTCCCGCCAAGGAGGCGGCCAAGGGTCCGGTGAAGAGCACGCCGAAGGCGTCGCCCAAGCCGTCCCCGGCCCCGGCGAAGGCCGCCGGCAAGGGCGCGGCCCCCTCCCCTGCCAAGGCGCAGGACGCGCCGGAGACCAAGCCGGCCAAACAGCAGGCGGCCGAGAAGGCCGAAGGCGCGTCAGCGGCCGGGACCTCCACGACCTCCACGTCCTCGCAGAAGGCCGCCGAGCCCGAGAAGCCCAAGCCTGCAAAGCCCGAGGCGGCGGCTGTGGAGGAGCTGGTGGAGTCGGCCGACAAGCAGGAGCTGTACCGCCGGGCGCAGGAGCTGGACATCGCGGGCCGGTCGAAGATGAGCAAGCTGGAGCTGGCCGAGGCGATCCGTAAGGCGGGCGGGTAGCAGGGGCTCGGGGGACGCTGAAAAGGGGGGCTGCAGGACCGATCGGTCCTGCAGCCCCCCTTTTCAGCGTCGGGTCTTCGGTGCCGGGCGGCGGGTCAGTCCGGCAGCAGGGGCCCCAGGGGGCCCAGGTCGAGGTTGAGGTCCTCGTCGGACAGGTCGAAGTGGTCCTTCAGGTGGGTCATGGCCTCTTCCAGCCGCATGAGGGCCACGCCGAGGCGTTCGGTCTCCTCGTCGGTGAGGGTGCCGCCCTCGACCCGGCGCAGGGCCTGGCGTTCCATGAGCTGGCGGATGAGCTCCACCAGGGTGAGCACGAGTTTGACCAGGCCGCGTTCGACGTTCTCGGGGTCGGCGCGCAGCCGCTGCATGACGCCGGTGCGCACGGGCGCGGCCCGGACCGGGGCATCGTCGGCGTCGGCGTGGGCGGTGCGGCCGCTGACGATGGCGTCGGTGACCGGGTCGCCCAGGGCGGGGGCGCGGACGGTGACCTCGCCCGCGACCGGGCGGCCGGGTTCGGCGGGTCGGCGTGTCATGACAGGTCCTCCTCCCCTACCAGGCCGGCGGTCGCCGGTTCCTGTTCGGCGACGGCGTCGCGGACGGCGGTGACCAGCGCGCGCAGCGACACGTGCACCAGGTCGATCTCGGCGATGGAGATGACCAGGTCGCCGGTGATGACCACACCGCCGGCCAGCAGCCGGTCCAGCAGGTCCACCAGTGCCACGCGCTCGGTGGGCGGGCCGGGGCGGGCGTCCCAGCCGCCGTGGTCCCAGGCGACGCTCATGCGCGGTCCCCGCCGCCCCCGCCGCCTCCGCCGCTGCCGCCGGGGTCTGCGGTGTCGATGAAGGAGTAGGGGGGCCAGGGGCCGGTCACCTCGACGCCGAGGCCGGGCGTGCGGTCGCCGATGGCGGTGGCCAGGCCGGTGAACCCGGCGGCCTGGTCGTCTTCCAGCAGGTAGGCGACGTTGAGGATCGGCACGCCGGGGTGGCCCGACAGGCGCGGGTCCTGCGGCGGGTGCTGGCGGGCGGCGACGGCCAGCGGGGCGAGCTCGTTGTGGATCGCCTGGGCCTGCGCGGCGACGCGGCGGGTGGCGTCCTCGCGGCTGCGGCGCTGCTGCTGGCGCCGGCGCAGGTAGGCCGTGCCCACTCCGCCGCCGGTCCCGGCCGCGCCGCCGGCGTCGGCGGGCGCGGCGGGCGGCTCGGGGTCGGGTTTGAGCGCCTCGGGGTAGGCGTAGACCTTCACGCCCCACTCCGAGCGGCCGGCGATGGTGTCGAGCATGGCGGAGAAGTCGTCGTGGCGGGCGGCCAGCAGCGCGGCGACGCGGTCGTCGTCGCGGTACAGGGTCGCGATGCGCACCGGCGCGGTCGCGGCGGCGCGGGCGGCGTGCCCGACGACGTCGTGGTGGGCGCGCGCGGTGGCCTCCAGCCAGTCCAGGTCCTCCAGGTTGGCGCGCAGCGCCTGCTCCCCGTACTCGGCGAGCGCGACCGTGGACACCAGCGCGGTCAGCCCGCCGGCGTGCAGGGCGCGCACCGGCGCGCCCGACACCCCCGCCAGGCCGGTCAGCGCGGCCGGGTCCAGGTCGCGCGCGACCCCGTACAGGTACACCGCGGTCGCGCCGGCCGCCGCGCCGCCGCCCGTGCCGTCATGTGTGCCGGTGTCCGCGCTGCCGGCCGCGCCCGCGCCGGCGGCGGGGCCGATCCCCCAGGCCTCAGTCACCGTCGTCCTTCCTGTCCTGCTTGCTGCTGCTGCCGCCGGCCGGGCGTGCCCGGCCGGCGGGCTCCTGCTGCCGTTCGCCGGTGCGCTCAGGGGCGCCCGCGTCCAGGGCGCGCGCCTCCAGCGCGGCCAGCCGCTCGCGCAGCTCGCGGTTCTCCTCGCGCAGCTCGCGCTCGGAGGAGGACGCCGCGGCCTGCTCGCGGGCCGCCTTGGACGACAGCGACGGGTCGTGCTCCCACCAGTCGATGCCCATCTCCTTGGCGCGGTCCACCGAGGCCACCAGCAGCCGCAGCTTGATGGTGAGCAGCTCGATGTCCAGCAGGTTGACCCGGATGTCACCGACGATGACGATGCCCTTGTCCAGGATGCGTTCCAGCAGGTCGGCCAGGTTCGCGCCCTGCGCGGGGCCGCCCGTCATGTCGCGGGCCGGGTTGCCGCGGCCGCCCGCCCAGGAGATATCGGTCAACGCTTGTCAGCTCCTTTCGACCCGGCCGCGCGGATAGCGCTGGGTGCGGCGGTAGGAGACCAGCTCGCCGTCCCCGTCGACCTCGGTCTGGTAGACCGCCAGGATGTCGGCGGAATCGGGGATGCGGCGGGTCTCCACCACCTCCACGGTGATGCGCCACCCCTCATCGGTGCGTTCCACGCCGATGACGCCCTGGGCGGTGCGCCCGGTCATCTCGGTGACGTGGTGGACCGCCCGTTTGGCGGCCTCGGACGCGCTGAGCATCGGTCATCCTCCCTGCGCGCGGCCCTCGTGCAGACGGGCGATCAGCTCCTCCTCCCGTGCGGCCGCCTCCTCCTCGGTGATCTCCCCGGCCGCGACCTCGTCGGCGATCTGCTGCATCTCCGCCGCGATCCGGCCGGGGTCGTACAGCTGCGCCTCGGCCTGCTCCTTCAGCACCTCGGCGAGCCACACCACCCCGCGCACGGGTGCGAGGGGCAGGGTCACCAGGCCGGTGAACAGTCCCATGCGGCTCTCCGCTCAGTTGTCGGGGATGAAGTCATAGGGCGGCAGCGGGCCGACCAGCCGCAGCTTGATGCGGTCGGCGACCGCCTCGCCCAGCTCGGCGACGCTCTTTTCGAACTGCTCGCGGGCGTCGGCGCGCACCAGGAACGAGGCGTCGACCACGTCCTCCTCGCGGGCGGGGACGCGCGCGACCACGGCCTCGGCGCCCGGCGCGAGCCGCTCCAGCAGCTGCTGGCCCTCGGCGTCGCGGCGCTGCTGCAGCGCCTGGGAGATCATCTCGCCGAGGCGGACCCGGTCGTAGTAGGCGGCGTCGGCGGCGTCTTCGGGGATCGAGCGCAGCCGCGCCGACAGCTCGGCGATCTGCGGGTCGCCCGCCATCACCTCGCGCAGCACCGTGTCCTGCACGTAGGAGCCCTTCAGGCGCAGCTCCACCCGGCCCTGCAGGGCGTCCAGGATCTCACCGAAGCGCTCGCCGCCGGTGGCCAGCAGCTCGTCCTGCACGGCCTGGCGGCCGGTCAGCGCGGCGCCGAAGCGGAACGGCAGCACCGTGGTGCCCTCGCCGATCAGCGCGGTCAGCACGCCCTGGTGAGCGATCAGGTCGGCGCGCTCGCCGAGCGGGCGGCCCTGCGGCAGGTCGCTGACGACCGCCGCGCACGGGCCGTGCACGATCAGCGACACCGGCTTGCCGTCCAGGCCGGTGGCGCCGTCGGGCAGCGACGCGTCGGCGCGCGTCACCCCGTACACGTACTGGGGCGCCTGCCCGTCCTGGGGAACCTGCTCGTCGCCGGCCTGCGCGCCGGTCTGGGCGGTCATTCGTCGTCCTCCTTACGCGAGCGGCGGCGCGCCGGCGTCTTCTTCTCGTCGTCCTTGTCGTCGTCGTCGCCGGACCCGAAGGTCTCCTTCAGGCGTTCCTGCGCGCCCTCCAGGGCGCCCCGGGTCTTCTTCTTGGCGCCCGACTCCTGCGCGTCGCCCAGGAACTGCGGCAGGCCCTGCGAGGTGCCGTCATGGGCGATGTCCAGGCGGTTCACCGCCTCGGCGAACCGCAGGTAGGTGTCGACGCTGGCGACCACGATGCGCACGTCGATGGTGAGGATCTCGATCCCCACCAGCGAGACCCGCGCGTACAGGTCGATGACCAGGCCCTTCTCCAGGATCAGGTCGATCACGTCGGCGAGACCGCCGCCGGATCCGCCTCGCTGCACGGTGTTGCTGCCCGAGGTCTGCTGGGCGATCGGCCCAGACATAACACCACTTCCTTTGGCTGAGGGGAGCCGATGCCGCTGTTGTGAGCGTCCATCGGCGTGGTGCTAGCTCTCGTACCCCCGTCGATCTCTCTAAACAAGGCATGTGCCGTGAGAAGGGTTTTCCCTGGTGAAAGGCCTTTCACCAGAATCTTTCCCGCGCTTGGCAACAAATCCTTCACGTATGGCAAAGGCGGGCACCTCCTGCTCGCGCAGGAGATGCCCGCCCTCACCCGGGGTGCGCGCCGCGGTCAGCGTTTGCGCGAGGCGACCCGGCGCGCGACCACGACCGCCGCGCCGGCGGCCGCGACCGCCGGCGCGGCCCGCAGGAACTTCTGCAACGACATCAGCTTGGCCAGCTTGGTCAGCTGCCGGGGGACGGCGACCGCCTGCCCGGCCACGCGCTGCGCACCGGCCCCGGCGCCCTTGGCGGCCCGCCCGGCCTGCGCGCCCGCGCGGCCCGCGTGCCCGGCGACCTGCCCCGTGGCCTTACCGGTGGCCTTCCCGGCCTTGCCAGCCGTTCCGGCCGTCTTCCCGGCGCTCTTACCGATCTGCTCTGGTCCCTTGCTCGGGACCGAGGGGGGTTTCATCTGCACGCTCCTTCCGCCCCGGCCCCTACCCGCACCGGCCCCGGCAAACATCGCCGGGCCGTGCCGCACCGGGTGTGCCCAGGTCTCCCCGGCAGGATTCGAACCTGCGCTCTCCGGCTTCGGAGGCCGGTGCTCTGTCCGCTGAGCCACGGGGAGCCGCGCCGCCGCCCCCGCGACGGGGGCGGCGGCCGCAGGTCCGCCCCTTTCGACACCAAGGGGCGGACCCGGCGACCACGACGGGGCTCGAACCCGCGACCTCCGGCGTGACAAGCCGGTGCTCTCCCTGCTGAGCCACGTGGCCAGGTCTCCTCGCGATCAACAGTGCCCGCCCGGCCCGCCCCCGGGCAACGCGTTTTCCCGCCACGGCGCGACATTGTCGGACCGGACCGGTAGAACGATCACATGGCACACGTTCCACCCATGATCGGTTCGGCCGCCGCGGGCGGCCCGGCGTACCTGCTGGCCTGGGAACGCCTGCCCGGCGGCGCCTGGGGCGCCCGTATCGCCTGGATCGAGGTGGGCGACGACGCCGGCGACGGGCGCGTCACCCAGGTCGTCACGCAGGTCTCCGCCGAGGACATCACCCGGCTGGACGGCCAGGACTACAGCGGCGTCCCCCGCCATGACGCCACCCCGCCGCCCGCCCCGCCGTCCAGCCAGCAGCCCGGACCGGCCGGTTCCTGACGCGTCCTCGCTCGCGCCTCTCCCCCGGGCCCAGCCGCCCCGCGTCCTGCCCGACGCCCTGCCCAGCGCCCACCACGGCGCCCACGACCGCCCGGCCAGCCCCCCCGGCCGAAGAAGACGCGGCGTCCCCCGGTTGGCCCTTCAGCGCGTCCCACGCCGCGGCGCACCAAGCCCTCGGCCCGTCCGGTCGCCCCCGGCGGGGCGACCGCGGTGTGCCGCGACGGCAGCCTGTCCTACTCGGCGCACCGGCGCGGCACCTGCTCCCACCACGGCGGTGTCCGGCGCTGGCTGCGGTCGGTGCCCGCTTGACGCTTCTCAGCCGGGATTTGGACATACCACCCCGTACCTTGACAAAGTAAGGTTGGGGGTGGGTGTGAGAGGCTGCGGAGCCATGGCCCCTGACCCGCTTCCGCGCCTGGCCGTGCGCGACGCCGCCCCGGCCCGCGCGGTCGTCCTGCTCCTGCACGGCGGCCGCGAGCACGGCCACGAACCCACCACCGCGCGCCAGCCCGCTCCCCTGCGGATGGTGCCGTTCGCGCTGGCGCTGCGCCGCGCCGGCCGCGGGCGCGGCCTGGCGGTGGCCACGCTCGGCTACCGCCACCGGGGCTGGAACGGCGAGGAGGCCTCCCCCGTGCCCGACGCGCGCTGGGCGCTGGAGCGGCTGCGCGCCGCCCACCCGGGCGCGCCGATCGTGCTGGCCGGCCACTCCATGGGGGCGCGGACCGCACTGCGGGTCGCCGACGACCCGCAGGTGTGCGGGGTCGCCGCGCTGGCGCCGTGGGTGCCGCGCGGCGAGCCCGTCGAGCAGCTCGCCGGGCGCCGCGTCCTGCTGATGCACGGTACGAAGGACCGCACCACTCCCCCCGCCGCGACCCGCGCCTACGCCGTCCGCGCCAGCCAGGTGACCGAGGTGGAGCTGGTCGAGGTCCCCGGCGAGGGCCACGCGCTGCTGCGCCGGGCGGGCCTGTGGCACCGCGCCGTCACCGGTTTCGTCCTGGGCTGCCTGGACGGCCGGGACGCCCCCGTCCCGGCCGCCGACTGAGGGCCGGGACGGGCATGGGCCGCGATCCGCAGTACCTGGCCTTCCTGCGGCGGCGCCTGGCCGCCGCTCAGCCACCGGCCCGGTCACTGCAGGAGGCGCGCCGCGCGCACGCCGCCGACCTGGCCGCCTCCCCGCGCGTCCCGGCCGGGCACGTGCGGGACCTGACCATCACCGGCCCCGGCGGGCCGCTGCCGGCCCGGCTGTACCGGCCGCGGGGGCCCGCGCCGCGGCCGGTGCTGGTGTACCTGCACGGCGGCGGCTGGGTCCTAGGCGACGTGGACGCCTACGACCCGGTCGTGCGGGCCCTGGCGGCCGCCTCGGGCGTGGCGTGGGTGTCGGTGGGGTACCGGCGGCCGCCCGAGCACCCCTTCCCCGCCGCCGTCGACGACGCCGTCGCCGCGCTGGCCTGGGTCCGCGGCAACGCCGCCGGGCTGGGCGTGGACCCGGGCCGCGCCGGGGTCGCCGGGGACAGCGCGGGCGGGCAGATCGCCGCCGCGGCGGCCCTGCGGCTGCGCGGCACCGCCGCCGCCCCCGCCCTGCAGCTGCTGGTCTACCCGGCGCTGGACCTGCGCGCGGTGCCGCCCGACCCGCCCGACCCCGACGGCCTGGTGTTCGCGCGCGGCGGCGTGGAGCAGGCGGTGCGCGCCTACCTGGCCGGCGCCGACCCCGCACTGCCCGAGGCCTCGCCGCTGCTGGCGCCCGACCTGGCCGGCCTGCCGCCGGCGATCGTGGCGGCCGCCGGGCACGACCGGCTGCGCCCCCAGGCCGAGCACTACGCCGCGCGGCTGCGCGCGGCGGGCGTGCCCGTCACCGAGCTCACCGCCGGCGGCCTGGACCACGGGTTCCTCGGCTGGGGCTCCTTCGCCCGCGTCGCCGACGAGGCGATCGGGCGGATCGGCGCCGCCGTCCGCACCGCCCTGACCGGCTGAACGGCCCGGCCGGCCTGGTGCGGGGCGGTCAGCCGGCCAGTTCGGCCTGCAGCAGGTCCAGGCCCATCGGGCCCAGGTCCAGGGCGCGGCGGTGGAAGTCCTTGAGGTCGAACGGCTCGCCGGCGCGCGCGGCCGCCTCGCGGGCGCTGCGGCGCGCCTGCAGCCACACCTTCTCGCCCAGCTTGTAGGCGATCGCCTGCCCGGGCCGGCCCAGGTACCGGTCGATCTCGAACGCGATCGCCTCGTCGGTCTCGGGGCCGGTGTGGCGGCGCAGGAACTCGCGCGCCAGCGCCGGCGTCCACCGCTCGCCCTCGTGGAACCCGGTCCCGGCCGGAATCGCCAGCCCCAGGTGCAGGCCGATGTCCAGCACCACCCGCGCCGCGCGGAACTGCTGGCCGCCCGCCAGCATCCCCAGCCGGTGCGCGGGGGTGGCGTACAGGCCGAGCTCGTCCATCAACCGCTCGGCGTACAGGCCCCATCCCTCGCAGTGGCCGGGGTGCAGTTCGCTGGAGGTGCGCTGGAAGCGGTTGAGGGTGGTGGTGTTGAGGGTGGTGACGCCCAGCTGCAGGTGGTGGCCCGGGACGCCCTCGTGGAACATGGTGCCCGGCACCGTCCAGGTCACGATGTCCTGGTCGTCCGGCACGCTCCACCACACCGTGCCCGGCCGCGACAGGTCCTCGGCGGGCGCCAGGTAGTAGATGCCCGCGGGCGTCGGCGGGATCTTGCAGTCGATGCGGCGCAGCGGCGCGGGGATGTCGAAGTGGGTGCCGTCCAGGGCCTCGATCGCGTTCTCGGCCAGGTCCTGGATCCAGGCGCGGAACGCCTGCGCGCCGCGGACGCGGTGCGCGGGGTCGGCGTCCAGCCGCGCGCACACCTCCGCCACCGGCGTGCCGGGGCTGATCTGCGCGGCGGCCTCGGCCATCCGCGCGCGCACCCGCGCCAGCTCCTGCCAGCCCCAGGCGTAGGTGTCGTGCAGGTCCAGGCGGGTGCCCAGGTGGTCGCGCACGCCCAGGGCGTAGCGGTCGGGGCCAAGTGCGTCGCGGGCGGGCGCGGCCGCCGCCAGGTCACCGCGCAGGTAGGCGGCGAAATCGGCCAGCGCGGCGCCGGCGTCCTCGGCGGCATCGCGCAGGGCGGCGCCGAGGGGGCCCTCGCCGTGGCGGGCGGCCAGATCGGCCAGGTAGGGCGCCATGGCCGCGGCGTCGGCGGCGCTGTTGAGGACCTGGCGGCGGGCGGCGACGCGGCCGTGCGCGGCCTCGGCGGCCAGGGTCGTGCGCAGGCCCGCCAGCACGCCCGGCAGGGCCCGCAGGCGGGAGCGGACCGCCTCCCACGGGGTGGCCGCGCCCTGGTCCAGCAGCTCGACCGCGATCCGCAGCCGCTGGACGGGCCCGTCGGTGGTGTCCAGGAAGCTCTCCTGCACCCCGGCCTCGTCCAGCGCGATCTCGGTGAGCAGCCGCTCGCGCAGCACCGCCGCCGCGACCCGGCCCGGGCCCGCGGCCGGCGCCAGCGCCTCCAGCTCGGCCAGCGTCCGGCGGGACAGCTGCGCGCGCGCCGCGTGCCCGTCGGGGCTGTAGTCGGTGAGGCGGGACTCCTGCCCGGCGATGCCCATCATCGCCGCCCGGCACGGGTCCAGCGCGGCGAAGTCGTCGACGTAGCGGTCGGCCAGGGCGTCCAGGGCGGCGCGGCCGGGCGCGGGGGTGTTCACAGCGGTCATCGCCCCAGCCTAGGGGCCCGCTCGGCGCGCCCCGATCAGCGCGTTTCGGCGGCCAGGCGCACGCCGAGGCCGACCAGCACCGCGCCCGACACCCGCTCCAGCCACCGCCGCACCGCCGGCCGCACCAGGGTGCGCCGGGCCAGCCCCGCCAGCCACACCACCCCGGCGTACCAGACCAGGTCGATCAGCGCCCACAGCACCGCCAGCAGCAGCAGAGCCGCCATCACCGGCCAGCCCGACGGCACGAACTGCGGCAGGAACGACACCGCGAACACCCCGGCCTTGGGATTGGCGATGTTGGTGACCAGCCCGAGCCGGAAGCACCGCCACACCGGCACCGGGACGCCCGCCGCATCACCCGCCGGGCCGTCTTGCGGCGCGTCCCCGCCCTCGGCGGCGTCCGCGCCGCGCCGGGCCTGCCACAGCGCCCTGGCCCCGAAGTACACCAGCACCGCCGCGCCCGTCACCCGCAGCACGTCATAGGCCACCTGGGAGGCCACCAGCAGCGCCGACAGGCCCACCGCCGCCGCCACGCCCCACGCCAGCACCCCGGCCTCGTTGCCCAGCACCGTCGCCAGGCCCGCCCGCCGGCCCGACCGCACCGACTGCCGCATGATCACCACGGTGCTCGGGCCGGGCGCCAGCGCGATCAGGAACGCGGCCCCGGCGAACGCCACCAGACCCTCCACCACCATCCCGCCATGATCACCCCGTGCGGGAGCGGCGGACAACACCTTTGCCCCGCGCCCCGGCCCGGCCCGGTGACCACTCTCAGCCGACGGCTCAGCCCGCCGGGCGGCCCGGCGGGCGCGAGGAGGACAACGGCGCGCCGTCGCCCTCGCCGCCGGTCGCGGTCGGCGCACCCGGCGTGGAAGGCACCGGCGACGGCGAGGAGGTGGGAGGCGCCACCGAAGGCGTCGGCACCGGCGCCGGCTCGCTCGGCGGGACCGGCGGGGTGCGCACCACCGGCTGGCAGGCGAACAGCACCGCCAGCAGCAGCGCCAGCCCCGCCAGCACCGCCGCCAGCGCCAGGATCGCCGCGACCAGGCTGCGCTCGGGCGGCCCCTCGGCCACCGCCGCGGCGGCGCGCGGCCGCTCCAGCGCCGGCTCCCCCGAACCCAGCCAGTACGGCTGGAACCCCGGGCCCCGCCGGGCCCGCGCCGCCGGCGGCGCCGTCTGCAGCGGCACCGCCTCCAAGAACCGCTCCGCGCCCGCCACACCCGGCTCGTACGCCGTCGCCACCCACGGCGCCGGCCCGTCGGGATGGGCCGCCACCACCGGCGCCCCGCCCTCCTGCGGCCCCTGCGCGCCCGAGCCCGCAGGCCCCGCGTTCCAGGGGCCGCCGCCGTGCCCGCCCGGCAGCGCCGCGGTGATCGCCGCCCGGAACCGGTCCCGCGCCGCCGCGTCCCCGGCCGCGCCCCGGTTCAGCACCGCCACGCACGCACGCCGCCCCTGATCGTCCACTCCCAGGAACACGATCCCCGCCGCCGACTCCGCCAACCGCGCCGACAGCCGGAACGGCCCCAACTGCGCCGGATCACCCGGCGGCAACGGCCTCGACATGGCCGCCACACTAACAACCGCCCACCCGCGGCGGCGTCCCCCCGCACACCGCACCGGTGATCGCGTAGGGTCGGCTCTAGCGCCCGCCTGCACCAGCAGACCAAGTGAGGACCTCGCCGATGACCGTCGCCGCCCACGATGCCGACCAGGCCGCCGCGCTGCTGCAAAGCACCGTGGCCGAGGTCAAGAAGGTCATCGTCGGCCAGGAGCACATGGTCGAGCGCATGCTCATCGCGCTGCTGGCCAAGGGCCACTGCCTCATCGAAGGCGTCCCCGGCGTCGCCAAGACCCTGGCCGTGGGCACCCTGGCCGACGTCGTCGGCGGCACCTTCGCCCGCCTGCAGTTCACCCCCGACCTGGTCCCCTCCGACATCGTCGGCACCCGCATCTACCACCCCTCCACCGAGCAGTTCGACGTCGAACTCGGCCCGGTCTTCGTCAACTTCGTCCTCGCCGACGAGATCAACCGCGCCCCCGCCAAGGTCCAGTCCGCCCTGCTGGAGGTCATGGCCGAACGCCAGGTCTCCCTCGGCGGCAACACCTACCCCCTGCCGCGGCCCTTCATCGTCCTGGCCACCCAGAACCCCATCGAGTCCGAAGGCGTCTACCCCCTGCCCGAGGCCCAGCGCGACCGGTTCCTGATGAAGATCGACGTCCGCTACCCCGGCGCCAGCGAGGAACTGCAGATCCTGCGCCGCATGAGCGTCGACCCGCCCGCCGCCACCCGCGTCCTGGAGCCCGGCCAGCTGGCCGGGCTCCAGCGCGCCGCCGAGCAGGTCACCGTGCACGAACTGGTCGCCGACTACATCGTGCGCCTGGTCATGGCCACCCGCGAACCCGCCCAGTACCGCCTGCCCGCCCTGGCCGAGGTCATCGACATCGGCGCCAGCCCCCGCGCCACCCTCGGCCTGGCCGCCTCCGCCCGCGCCCTGGCCCTTTTGTCGGGCCGCGACTACGTCCTGCCCGACGACGTGCACGCCGTCGCCCACGAGGTCATGGCCCACCGCATCGTGCTGACCTTCGACGCGCTGGCCGAAGGCGTCGACACCCGCGACGTCGTCACCCAGATCCTGGCCGCCGTCCCCCCGCCCCGCGTCGTGTGGAACCAGACCACCGCCACCGTCGCCCAGGGATGAACGGGCCGCCCGGCATGGACCACACCGGCATGAACCACCCAGGCATGGACCGCCCAGGCACGGACCGCCCCTCCTTCGCCCCGCCCGCGCCCCCCGCCGGCCCGCCCCACCGCCCGGGCCGCCCCACCCTGGCCGAACTGGCGCCCGAACGCACCCTGCGCCGCCTGGAACTGTCGGTCACCCGCCGCCTGGACGGCCTGCTCAACGGCCAGCACCTGGGCCTCATCCCCGGCCCCGGCACCGAACTGGCCGAGGCCCGCCTTTACCAGCCCGGCGAGGACGACGTCCGCCACATGGACTGGGCCGTCACCGCCCGCACCACCACCCCCCACGTCCGCGACGTCATCGCCGACCACGAACTGGAGGCCTGGGTCCTGGCCGACCTCACCCCCAGCATGGACTTCGGCACCGCCGACCTCACCAAACGCGAACTGGCCACCGCCGCCCTGGCCGCCGTCGGATTCCTCACCCTGCGCCTGGGCGACCGCGTCGGCGCCTACCTGCAGCACCCCGCCGGACTGCGCCGCCACCCCGCCCGCCCCGGCAAACCCGCCCTGTACTCACTGCTGCAGGCCGTCCTGGACGCCCCCCACACCCCCGCCACCGGCAAAAGCAAGGACAAAAGCGCGCGGACGGCCACCGGCAATGACCTGGCCGCCGGCATCACCGCCCTGGACCGCGGCCAGTCCCGCCGCGGCCTGCGCGTGGTCATCTCCGACTTCCTGCCCGCCCCCGGCACCACCCCCGACCCCGGCGACCGCCCCGCCTGGGAACGACCCCTGCGCCGCCTGGCCGCCCGCCACCAGGTCCTCGCCATCGAGATCATCGACCCCCGCGAACTCGACCTGCCCGACATCGGCCTGCTGGACATGACCGACCCCGAGACCGGCACCGTCCACGAGATCGTCCTGTCCGACCGCGTCCGCCGCGACTACGCCGCCGCCGCCGCCGCCCAGCGCGCCGCCACCGCCGCCGCCCTGCGCCGCAGCGGCGCCCACCACATGATCCTGCGCACCGACCGCGACTGGATCACCGACGTCGCCCGCTTCGCCCTGCGCCGCCGCCGCGCCGCGGGCCGGCCCATCGCCACACCCGGAGCACGCCCATGACCTTCCTGGCACCCGGCCGCCTCGCGCTCCTGGCCCTGCTCCCCGTCCTGGCCGCCGTCTACGTCCTGCTCCAGACCCGCCGCCGCGGCTACGCCGTCCGCTTCACCAACCTCGCCCTGCTCGCCCAGGTCGCCCCCAAAAGGCCCGGCTGGCGCCGCCACGTCGCCGCCGCCCTCTTCCTGGTCATGCTCACCCTCATGATGATCGGCTTCGCCCGGCCCGCCACCGGCGTCAAGGTCCCCCGCGACCGCGCCACCATCATGGTCGCCGTCGACGTCTCCCTGTCCATGATGGCCCGCGACGTGGCCCCCAGCCGCCTGGACGCCGCCAAGACCGCCGCCAAGAAGTTCATCGGCGACCTGCCCGCCCGCTTCAACGTCGGCGTCATCTCCTTCGCCGGCAACGCCAACCTCGTCGCCGCCCCCTCCGCCGACCGCCAGGCCGCCATCGCCTCCCTGGACCAGCTCGTCCTGGCCAAACGCACCGCCATCGGCGAAGCGGTCTTCACCGGCCTGCAGGCCGTGCGCACCTTCGACACCCAAGCCAGCCAGGACCCCCCGCCCGCCCACATCGTCCTTTTGTCCGACGGCGACAACACCACCGGCCGCTCGGTCGCCGAAGCCATCGACGCCGCCCGCACCGCCCACGTCCCCGTCTCCACCATCGCCTTCGGCACCCCCTACGGCACCGTCGACATCGAAGGCGAGACCACCAGCGTCTCGGTCAACAAAGAGACCCTGCGCACCCTGGCCACCGGCACCGACGGCAAGGCCTACGAGGCCGCCGACGCCGGCCAGCTCAGCGAGGTCTACGCCCACATCGGCAGCTCCCTCGGCTTCAAGATCGAACACCGCGACATCGCCGCCCGCTTCACCGGCCTGGCCCTGCTGTTCGCCCTCGGCGCCGCCGGCGCCTCCCTCGCCTGGTTCTCCCGCCTCCCCTGACCCCGCCACAAGACCGGCTCACGAAGCGCCGGCCCGGCGACCCCCCACCGGCAGGCACCCCGCCAGATCCGGCGGCCGCCGCGGCGGCGCCACCCGCAACAACCCCCACGCCACCACCAACCCGCACAGCATCGCCAAAAGATGCCCCAGATCCCACAACGTCCGGCTCCAGAACATCGGCCCCACCACCCCCACACCCAGGAACACCACCCCCACCGCCAGCCACCGCCCCCGCATCAGCAGCACCGCCGCCGCACACCCCGCCACCATGATGTAACTGACCCCCACATCCGTCGTCACCGCCAGCCGCGCCGGAGCCCGCCCCGACTCCAGCGCACGCCGCTCCACCGCCACCGTCAGCAACGACCCCAGCACATGCCCCGCCGCCCCCACCACCACGATCCGCGGCGTCCCGTACCGCCGCTCCGCCCACGCCACCACCGTCGCGAACACCACCACGTACAACGACAACCCCTGACCGTTGTCGGCCACCCACAACGCACTGTCCAGCAACGTCTGCAACGGCGCCCGATGCAGATTCACCAGATTCGTCGACTGCAACGTCGTCAACAGCTCGATCAACCGCGGCGGCACCGAGAACTGCACCAGCGTCGACACCGTGAACAACACCACGTACACGAACGTCGCCGGCGCCGACAGCACCCAGGCGTGCAACCGCCGCGTGTACGGCGACAACCGCTCCACCCACCCCGCCGCCCGGCCCCACACCGACCCCAGCCCGCGCAGCGCGTACCAGCACACGACGCACCACAACACACCCGCAACGACCATCCCGGCCCCCACACCGACGCCACCACCCGCGCAACCGCCAGCACTGTCCCACCTACGCGCCGCACCGGCACCCCCGCCACGCTGATACGGTCGGCCGACGTGGGGGAACACTACTTCGCGGCCAAACCCGGCGCCGCCGGCCGTCCGCGCACCATCGACCTGGTCCTGCCCGACCTGCACCTGCGCCTGAACACCGACAGCGGCGTCTTCTCGCCCGACCGCGTGGACCTGGGCACCCGCATCCTGCTGGAGACCGTCCCGCCGCCCCCGCCCGAAGGCACCCTGCTCGACCTGGGCTGCGGCTACGGCCCCATCGCCCTCACCATGGCCACCCGCGCACCGCAGGCGGCCGTCGTCGGCGTCGACGTCAACGAACGCGCGCTCGACCTGGCGCGGAGCAATGCCCAAACCGCCGGCCTTGACAACGTAAGGTTCGGGTTGGCCGAGGAGATCGACCCCGCCCAGCGCTACGCCGCCATCTGGTCCAACCCGCCGATCCGCATCGGCAAGGCCGCCCTGCACGACCTGCTGCTCACTTGGCTTCCCCGCCTGGCCCCCGGCGGCCGCGCCCACCTGGTCGTGCAGAAACACCTCGGCTCGGACTCCCTGCAGCGCTGGCTGAACGACCAGGGCTTCCCCACCCAACGCACCGCCTCCCGCTCGGCCTACCGGATCCTGGCGGTCTCCGCCCGCCCCGAGCAGCAGACCACCCACCAGGAAGGCCCCACCCGATGACCGGCCAGCCCGCCGAGCAGCAGCGCAGGCAGCTGCGCCCGACCGACGTCAAGCGCCTCAACCGCGAATGGCGCCGCCGCACCAACGGCCGCCTGCACCTGCTGGTCGAATCGGTCACCCAGCCGTTCAACATCGGCTCGATCATGCGCAGCGCCGCCGTCTTCGGCGTCGACCACCTGTGGCTGGCCGGCAACGCCACGCCCCCCACCCACCGCAACGTCGCCAAGACCGCCCTCGGCACCGAGCGCCTGGTCCCCTGGGAGCACGCCGGCACCGCCGCCGAGGCCGCCGCCGCCGTCCGCGCCGAAGGCCTGCGGCTGATCGCGGTCGAGCTGACCGCCGACGCCCTGCCGCTGCACGAGGCGCCCCTGGACGGCGACATCTGCCTGGCCGTCGGCGGCGAGGACCACGGCTGCTCCCCCGCCCTGCTCACCGCCGCCGACGCCGTCGCCTACATCCCCCAGATCGGCCGCGTCGGCTCCCTCAACGTCGCGGTCGCCACCGCCGTCGCCCTCGCCGAGGCCCGCCGCCGCGAATGGACCGCCCCCGTCGACTGACCCTGCCCTCGAAGGCGGCCCGGACCGATCGAAAAACGCATACACCGCCGCAACACCCCTCCCGCTTAGATGGGCGCATGGACCACGGCTCACCCCTGTCGGCACCGGCCCGCCGCAAACGCATGATCGTCATCGCCGGCCTGGCGCTCCCGGCCGTGGCGCTCGCCGCGTTCGGCCCGCTCGGCATGGTGCTGCGGATGCTGGCCATGCCGCTGCACGACCCCGACTGGCACCGGTGGGTCGCCACCTTCAACGGCGTGGCCCTCATCACCGTGCTCGCGCTGCCCCCGGCCGCGCTGGCGGCGTGGGCGCTGGCACGGCGCCGCAAGGCCGCCGGCGTCCCGGCGCCCTGGCGGATGTCGCTGGCCGAGGTCGGCATCGTCTACGGGACGGTGCCGTGCGCCTGGATCATCCTGCTGCCCGGCGACGAGAACGGCGCCGTGGTGAACCTGGTACCGCTGCACGACCTGCTCACCATGGACGCCGGCCAGATCATCGGCAACATGCTGGTGTTCGCGGCGCTGGGATTCCTGGTCCCGCTGCGGTTCGCCGCGCTGGCCTCGGTGCCGCGGGCCCTGGCGCTGGGGGCGGGCTGCTCGGCCCTGCTGGAGATCCTGCAGTACCTCCTGCGCCTGGACCGGGTCTCCTCCGTCGACGACGTCCTGCTCAACGCCGCCGGGGCCGGGCTGGCCGCACTGGCCTCACGCCCCTGGTGGCGCGCCCGGGCCTGACCGCCCCGGCCCGCATACGCCCGCGATACACCGTGCTGCCTAGGCTGCCGATATGCGCGTGCTGATCGTGGAGGACGAGCCCTACCTGGCCGAAGCAGTCCGGGACGGCCTGCGGCTGGAGGCGATCGCCGCCGACATCGCCGGCGACGGCGACACCGCCCTGCGGCTGCTGGCCGTCAACTCCTACGACCTGGCGGTCCTGGACCGCGACATCCCCGGCCCCTCCGGCGACGAGATCGCCCGCCGCATCGTCGCCTCCGGCAGCGGCATCCCCATCCTCATGCTCACCGCCGCCGACCGCATCGACGACAAGGCCTCCGGATTCGGGCTCGGCGCCGACGACTACCTCACCAAGCCCTTCGAGCTGCGCGAGCTCGTCCTGCGCCTGCGGGCCCTGGACCGCAGGCGCGCGCACACCCGCCCCCCGGTCAGCGAGATCGCCGGCCTGCGCCTGGACCCCTTCCGCCGCGAGGTGCACCGCGACGGGCACTACGTCGCGCTCACCCGCAAGCAGTTCGCCGTCCTGGAGGTCCTCGTCGCCGCCGAAGGCGGCGTCGTCAGCGCCGAAGAGCTCCTGGAACGCGCCTGGGACGAGAACGCCGACCCCTTCACCAACGCCGTGCGCATCACCGTCTCGGCCCTGCGCAAACGCCTCGGCGAACCCTGGATCATCGCCACGGTCCCCGGCGTCGGCTACCGGATCGACACCGGCGGCGGAACCCGTGCCTAGACGCCCCGGGCTGAGCGCCCGCCTGAAACTCACCCTCAGCTACGCCGGATTCCTCCTCATCGCCGGAGTCCTCCTGCTGGCCGTGGTGTGGGTGTTCCTGCTGCGCTACGTGCCCGACGCCGCCTTCGTCCCCGGACCGTGGGGCTGCCGGCCGGGATTGCCGTCCCCGCCCTCGGTCCCCACCCGCGGCGACCTGCAGCGCGCCTTCCTGCCCCGCGCCTTCCAGGCACTGGCCTTCCTGCTGGTGTTCGGCCTGCTGGGAGGATGGCTCCTGGCCGGCCGCATGCTCGCCCCGCTCACCCGGATCGCCGACGCGGCCCGCATGGCCGCCGGCGGATCACTGTCCCACCGCATCCGCATGGAAGGCCCCGGCGACGAGTTCCGCGAACTCGCCGACGTCTTCGACACCATGCTCGAGCAACTCGAGTCCCACATCACCGAGCAACAGCGGTTCGCCGCGAACGCCTCCCACGAACTGCGCACCCCGCTGGCCATCTCCCGCACCCTCCTGGAGGTCGCCCGCAACGACCCCGGCCGCGACCAGCGCGAGCTCATCGACCGCCTGCACACCGTCAACACCCGGGCCATCGACCTCACCGAGGCCCTGCTGCTGCTCGGCCGCAGCGACCGCAGGAACTTCGCCCGCGAACCCGTGGACCTGTCCCTGCTCGCCGAAGAGGCCGCCGAGACCCTGCTTCCCCTCGCCGAACGACGCCACATCACCCTGGAGGTCACCGGCGAGACGGCACGCACCTCCGGCTCCGCGGCGCTCCTGCTGCGGATGGCGACCAACCTCCTCCAGAACGCCATCGTCCACAACCTGCCCGCCGGCGGCACCGTGCGCGTCCACACCGGGACCCGGCACGACGCGAGCGTGCTGCGGGTCGAGAACACCGGCCCCCCGCTCCCACCGGACCTGGTGCCGACCCTCACCGAGCCCTTCCAGCGCGGCACCGAACGCGCCCGCACCGACGAGCACGCCGGCGTCGGCCTCGGGCTGGCCATCGTGCACAGCATCGTCCGCGCCCACGACGGGACCCTCGACCTCGCCCCCCGCCCCACCGGCGGCCTCCTGGTCACGGTCCGCCTTCCCGGCGCACCGCGCCCATCGTGAACCACCTGACGGGCTACCCTCGGAAGTCCTGCATCAGGGCCGCGAACTCCTCCAATGAGATCTTGCCGTCGCGGTTGCGGTCGGCCTGCACCACGATCTCCACCGCCCGGGTGTCGCTGACCTCCTGCCCGAACGCGCGCATCAGGTTCTTCAGCTCGGCCGGCGAGATGTACCCGTCGCCGTCGGTGTCGAGCATCTCGAACGTCGCCCGGTACTGGTCGGTGTCCGCCATCGGTGGTTCTCCTTGAAGTGGGGTCGTGCTGGGTCGGACACAGGACCGTAGCACCATCACCCGCCGCCTTGACATAGTAAGGTCGAGCCTCGGTCGTCCGGGGTGCCGCCGAGCGGCCATAATCGGGTGAGTGCCGCGCTCGTACGAATTCCTCGACCACCCCGGCCCCATCCCGTTCGCCCACCGCGGCGGCGCCGCGGGCCGCCCCGAGAACTCCATGGCCGCCTTCCAGCGCGCCACCGACCTCGGGTACCGCTACCTGGAGACCGACGCCCGCGCCACCGCCGACGGCGTCGTGCTGGCCTTTCACGACCGCACCCTGAACCGTGTCACCGACCGCACCGGGCACGTGGCACGCCTGCCCTACACCGAGGTCGCCAAGGCCCGCATCGGCGGCCTGGAGCCCATCCCCCGCCTGGCCGACGTGCTCGGCTCCTTCCCCGGCGCCCGCGTCAACATCGACATCAAGGACGCCCCCGTCCTCGGCCCCCTGCTGGAGGTGCTGCACCGCA
Organism: Actinomadura macrotermitis; assembly: GCF_009604375.1. GTDB lineage: Bacteria > Actinomycetota > Actinomycetes > Streptosporangiales > Streptosporangiaceae > Spirillospora > Spirillospora macrotermitis. Next base: position 303,575 of record NZ_WEGH01000005.1, on the reverse strand, counting down.
CCAAGGCCTGGGACCGGGTGTGCGTCACCTCCTTCTCCGACCGGCGGCTGGCCCGGCTGCGCGCCCGCGTCCCGATGTACACCGACCGGCCCGTCTGCACCGCCCTCGGCCCCCGCGACATCACCACCCTGCGCGCCCTGGCGCGCGGCCGCGCCGCCGCGCGCCTGGCCGGCCTGGCCGCCGCCGGCGTCGCCTGCGCCCAGGTCCCGGCCTCCTTCGGCCCGGTCCGCGTGGTCACCCCCGCCTTCGTCGCCCAGGCCCACGCGCTCGGCCTGAAGGTGCACGTCTGGACGATCAACGACCCGGCCGCCATGGCCCGGCTGCTGGACCTGGGCGTGGACGGCGTCATGACCGACGAGCTGGTCCTGCTGCGCGAGGTCATGGCCGCCCGCGGCCTGTGGGACCACGCCGCCCCCGCGCGCCGCGAGCCCGGCCCCGCCTGATCAGCCGCCCGCGGCCGCTGGTCCACCGCCGGGCAGGCCCGCGCCTACGGTTTCGCCGATCACGTGACCGGCTCCGCCGGCCCGCCCGGGCCGTGACGGGCCCGCGGCGGCAAATCGGCAGGGTTGGACGCGGCCCGACGGGGAATCTTGACACGGTACTCAGCGTTGGGATGGGTACCACCGTAAGCCGTCTGGGAGGCACGTGACGATGGCCGAGCGCGCACTTCGCGGCACCCGACTCGGAGCGACGAGCTACGAGAACGATCGCAACACCGACCTGGCCCCGCGCCAAGAGGTGGACTACACCTGCACCAAGGGCCACCGGTTCACCGTGACGCTCGCCGCCGAGGCCGAGGTGCCGATGACCTGGGAATGCCGCAGCTGCGGCGCGACCGCCCTGCGGGTCGACGGGGAACTGCCCCAGACCAAGAAGGGCAAGCCCGCCCGCACCCACTGGGACATGCTCATGGAACGCCGCACCGTGGAGGATCTGGAGGAGGTCCTGGCCGAACGGCTCGCCATCTTGCGCGCCGGGCGCCGCAAGAGCGCCTGACGCCGCCGGACGCGCGGCCGCACCCACTCAAGATCCCAAGCAGGCACCCGGTCCGCCGGGCGCCCACAGGCCTGTGAGCCCGGGCCCGTACCGTCACCCCCCGGACGGTGCGGGCCCGGCCTTTTCGCGCCCGCCACGGGGCGTTCAGGGCCGCCCGGCCCGGCTCCCCGCTCAGGCGCGGTCGTCGTCGCGCAGGACCTCGCCCTGCACCACCGGGCCGCGCGGCGCCGCACCGCCCTCGCGGGCCGCGCCCCTGTCCCCGAACCCCTCCTCGAAGGGGAACCCGCCCGGCATCCCGCCGGCCATGCCCACCGGCGGGAACATCCTCGTCTCGGCGCGCTGGACGCGCTTGGCGGCCAGCCCCGCCAGCAGCCGCCGCATCAGCGGCCGGGTGAAGGGGATCACGAACAAAAAGCCCAGCACGTCGCTGACGAAGCCGGGGGTCAGCAGCAGCACGCCGCCGACCAGCACCAGCGCGGCGTCGGCCAGCTCGCGGCCCGGCACGGCGCCGCGGCCGAAGGTCTCCTGCAGCTCCCGCCAGGCGCGCCGCCCCTCGCGCTGCACGATCCAGCCGCCGAAGGCGCTCTCGGCGAACAGCAGCAGCACCGTCCACCAGCCGCCGATCACCGACCCCACCTGGATGATCACGTAGATCTCCAGCAGCGGCATCAGCAGGAACGCGAGGACCAGCAGTCGGCGCATGGCTCCATCTTCGGGGTCGGCGGCGGGGGCTTGTACCTGGTCAACGCCGCGGCGGCCGCGAACGTTTCCCGCGGCGGGCGCCGGTGCCGGGCGGGCGGTCCCTAGCGGCCGCCGCGCAGCCGGCGGGCGCGCTCGCTCATCCCCCACTGGGTGACCCGCAGCATCGCCTCGCCGATGACGTCGCCGTCCATCTTGCTGACGCCCTGGGTGCGCTCGACGAAGGTGATCGGCACCTCCACCACCTTCAGGCCCTGGCGCAGCGCGCGCAGCGCCAGGTCGATCTGGAAGATGTAGCCGCGCGAGTTGACCTCGCCCAGGCCGATCTTCTCCAGCGTCGCGGCGCGGAACGCCCGGTATCCGGCGGTCACGTCGTGCAGCGGCACGCCGAGCATCATCCGCGCGTAGGTGTTGGCGCCGCGCGAGAGCACCTCGCGGCGCTTGGGCCAGTTGACGACCTTGCCGCCGGGCACGTAGCGGGCGCCGATGACCAGGTCGGCGTCCTGCAGCGCCTCCAGCAGCCGCGGCAGCTCCTCGGGCTGGTGCGAGCCGTCGGCGTCCATCTCGACCATCACGTCGTAGCCCTGCTCGGCCGCCCACCCGAACCCGGCGATGTAGGCCGCGCCGAGGCCGTCCTTGGCGGTGCGGTGCAGCACCTTGACCCGCTCGTCGGCGGCGGCCAGCTCGTCGGCCAGCTCGCCGGTGCCGTCCGGGCTGTTGTCGTCGACGACCAGCACGTCTGCGGCCGGCGCGGAGGCCCGCACCCGGCCCACGATGCCCGCGATGTTGTCCCGCTCGTTGTAGGTCGGGATGATCACGAGCACCCGGCCGAGGCCGGCTGGGATCTCCATCGGTGTCAGTTCCCCTCGTTCTTGTCGCGTCCAAGTCCGCCGGCCGCCGCGACCGCCCCCGCGGCCAGCGCGACCAGCGCCCATTCGGGCAGCGCACCCAGCCGGTCCGCGAGCGTGCGCTGCGTGCGCGCCGCCACCCGGGCCACCTGGACGTCCGGCACGAACTCCCGTGACCGGGAGATCATACGGCCGTCGGGCGCCACGATCGCGCTGATACCGCTCGTGGCCGCCACCAAGATCGTACGGCCGTGCTCGACCGCGCGCAGCCGCGACATCGCGATCTGCTGGGGCGGCAGGCCGGTGCGGCCGTAGGTGGCGTTGTTGGTCTGCACGACCAGGATGTTCCCGCGCGCCACGTCGCGGACCTCCTTGTCGTAGGCGACCTCGAAGCAGATCACGTCGCCGATGTCGACCGGGCCGAGCCGCATGACGCCCGAGCGGTCGCCCTTGGCGAAGTCGCGCGGGACCCGCTCGAACCGCTTGATCAGTTTGGTCAGGACCTCGCGGAAGGGCAGGTACTCCCCGAACGGCACCGGGTGGCGCTTGACGTAGTAGTCGCCGGGGCCGGTCACGGGGTCCCACACGATGCCGCGGTTCTCCACCTTGCGGCCGTCGGGGGTGTCGACCAGCGCGCCGACCAGCACCGGGACGCCGACGTCGCGGACGGCGCCGTCGATCGCGGCGCGCGCGTCGGGCTCGGTGTAGGGGTCCAGGTCGCTGGCGTTCTCGGGCCACACCACCAGCTCGGGCCGCGCCGCCCGGCCGCTGCGGACGCGCTCGGCGAGCTCGTGGGTGCGGCGCACGTGGTTGTCCAGCACGGCGCGGCGCTGGCCGAGGAAGTCCAGGCCGAGGCGGGGCACGTTGCCCTGGATCACCGCGACGGTCACCGCGCGCCCGGCCGTAGGGGTGGGGATCGCCATGCCGCCGCCGACGATCGCGGCCATGGCCGCCAGCGCGGCCGCGACGGGCCGGGCCGCGGCGCGGCGGGCGCCGGCGTCGCCGCCGCGGGCGCGCCAGGCGGTGAGCGCGGCGTAGGCGAGCAGGCCGCCGAGCAGGGCGGTCAGGAAGGTGACCAGCGGCGCGCCGCCCAGGGAGGCGTAGGGCGTCAGCGGGGTGCCGGTCTGGCTGAACGCCAGCCGCGCCCAGGGGAACCCGCCGAACGGCTGGCGGCCGCGCAGCGCCTCCTGCGCCACCCACAGGGCGGCGGTCCACACCGGCCAGCCGGGCAGCCGGGCGACCAGCGCGGCGCCGGCGCCGAGCGGCAGCCAGTACAGCGCCTGCACCAGGCTGAGCAGGATCCACCCGTCGTCGCCGATGGCGGAGATGCCGGTCAGGACCGGCAGGAAGAACGCGGCGCCGGCCAGGAACCCCAGCCAGGCGCCGCTGCGCGCGCGCAGCCCGTGCACCGCCAGGGTGAAAGCGGCGACGCCGACGGGGGCGAAGGGGGTGAGGTCCTGGGGCGGGAAGGCCAGCCACATCGCCCCGCCGGCGGCCAGGGCCAGCAGGGTGCGGGGCCGCCCCGCGCGCCCCCCGCGCCACAGCCTGGGCGGGCGGGCCGGTGCGGGGGCGCCGGACGGCCCGGCGGCCCCGGGCCGCTCGGGAAGGGTCTCCTGCGCCACCTTGGCTCCTTGTCCGATGCGTTCTCTGCCGGAACGCTACCGGTCCTGCGGACGGGACACGACCGGGGCCGCCGGGCGCCCCCGCGGGGGCCGGACGGGACGCGGGCACGGAAGAGGGCCCGCGACATCCATCGGGCCGGAGTCGTCCCACAGGCGGTGAGAACGGTGCTCCGTTTTCTACTGGATGTCCGGGCCCTTTCCCGGGTCCAACCCCCCGCCCGACCGGGCGGCTCCACCCTGACGCGCCGCGGTGCCCGCACCTGGTGCGGACGGGTCGCGCCTGTGCTCGGCGCGCGGCCCCGTCCTGGCGCGGCATCCGGCGGCGTCGTGAGCGGCCGATCGGTGAGTCCCGTGCTGGACTGCAGCAAAACTACCCAGTTCCGCGCCCTTGTCAACCGGCCGATGCGCTGCGGCGACATGATGTTTCCGCTGTTCAAGCCCGGGATCGGGGGGTAGCGGAAATCACTTCGGCCGCCCCTGCCCCGGCAGGCCCGGGGCAGGGGCGCGGCGGCCGCCGGGGGACGGTCAGGCGGCGGGCCCGGGCACCACCACCGTCCCGGTCGCGGTGACCACCGTGACCGGCTCGGCCAGGACCTCGGCGGCCGAGGCGCCCTTGTCGGGGCGGCCCCGGCACACCACCTGGGCGCGCAGGTCCAGGGTGCGGCTGCGGCGGCCGACGCGGGCGACGGTGGCGGTGACCTCCAGCACGTCCCCGGCGCGCACGGGCGCGTGGAACAGCACCTCGGAGTACCCGGCGAACAGGCCCTCGTCGCCGTCGGTGCGGATGCACACCTCGGTGGCCACGTCGCCGAACAGGCCGAGGGTGTAGGCGCCGTCGACCAGGTTCCCGGCGTAGTGGGCGTGGGCGTAGGGCACGTAGCGGCGGTGGGTGACCGTCAGGCCCTCGCGGGGGTCGCTCATCGGTCCTGGTCCTCCTCGGCGCGGGCGCGGGCGGCGGCGACGGCGTCGCCGGGCAGCAGGGCGTGCACCATGTAGGAGGCGACCTCTCCCGGCGTGGTCCCCTTGCCGAAGATGCGGTCGACGCCGAGGTCGCCGGGGGTGACGGTGTCGAAGCGGGGGCCGCCGGCCACCAGCAGCGGCCGGCCCATCCCGGCGGCGACGGCGGTGGGGTACTCGGCATGGAAGGCCGCCGCCATCTGCTTGGTGTTGTGCAGGTGGGCGTTGCGCTGGGTGACCACCTGGGAGACCAGGACGGCGTCGGCGTCCTCGGCCTTGGCGCGCGCGACGAGTTCGGGCACGGTGACCTGGGCGCCCATGTTGACCACCTGGATCTCGCGGTAGTACTCCAGGCCCTTCTCCCCCGCGAAGCCCTTGACGTTGAGGATGGCGTCGATGCCGACGGTGTGGGCGTCGGTGCCGATGCAGGCGCCCACCACCACCAGCCGCCGGCCGAGGGCGGTGCGGATCGCCAGGTTGACCTCCGCGGCCGACAGCAGCGGGTACTCGCGCTCGGGCGGCGCGGGGATGCCGGCGTAGTCGATCAGGTGGCTGGTGCGGCCGTAGACGATGAAGAAGGTGAAGTCGGGGCCCATGGCCTTGGCGTGCACCACGCTGGCGGGCTCCAGGCCCATCTTGGCGGCCAGCTGCAGCGCGGCGGCCTCGGCGCGCTTGCCGGCCGGGACCGGCAGCGTGAACGACATCTGGATCATGCCGTCGCCGGTGGTGTCGCCGTAGGGGCGGATGACCTGGCGGGTGTCGGCGGGCTCGGCCGGGGCCTGCGCCGCGCCGTGCGGGCTCTGGACGCTCACGCGGGCACCTCCTGTTCGCTGGCGTGGGCGCCGTGCGGGTCCTCGGCGTCCAGGATCTCGATGGCGGGGTTGTGGTAGCCGGGGGCGCGCTCGACCACGCCCTCCAGGCCCTTGCCGCCGTCCGCGGGGCGGCGGGTGACGCCGAAGGTGCCCTCGGCGATGGCGGTGAGCAGGCCGTCGTCGGCGACGCGCTCCAGCAGGTCGATCGACTCGGCCAGCACCTGCCGGGCGCGCTGGGCGACGAACCCGCCGGGGCGGGGGACGAAGTCCTCGGCCAGGGCGCCGCAGGCGTCGCGGACGTAGCGCACGTTCTCCAGCGCCAGGTCGCGGTCGGCCAGCCAGGGGGTGTGGATGCCCTCGGTCATCATCCCCACCAGGATGATCGACTGGCCGGTCAGCACGCCGGCCAGGTTGAAGAAGGCGTCCAGCAGGTACCCGGCGAAGATGTTGCCGGTCATGTGCTTGGTCGGCGGCATGTACTTCAGCGGCGCGGCCGGGAACAGCTCGCGCACCAGCTGGGCGTGCGCGAGCTCCAGCCGGAACGACTGCGGGACGGCCGGGTCGATCTCGAAGGCGTGGCCGAGGCCGAGCTGGGCGTCGGCCAGGCCCGCCTCGTGCCCGAACCGCTCGTTGAGCAGCTGGCTGACCACCACGGTGTGCGCGGCGTCGACGGCGTCGGCGGTGGTGAGGTAGTTGTCCTCGCCGGTGTTGATGACGATGCCGGCGCGGGCGTGGATCTGCCGGGAGAAGCGCTGGTCGATGAAGGTGCGCCGGGGGTTGATGTCGCGGAAGATGATCCCGTACATGCAGTCGTTGAGCATCATGTCCAGGCGCTCCAGCCCGGCCAGCGTGGCGATCTCGGGCATGCACAGGCCCGAGGCGTAGTTGGTCAGGCGCACGTACCGGCCGAGCTCGCGCGAGACGTCGTCCAGCGCGGCGCGCATCAGCCGGAAGTTCTCCTGGGTGGCGTAGGTGCCGGCGTAGCCCTCGCGGGTGGCGCCCTCGGGGACGAAGTCCAGCAGCGACTGCCCGGTGGAGCGGATCACCGCGACCACGTCGGCGCCCTCGCGGGCGGCGGCCTGGGCCTGCGGGATGTCCTCGTAGATGTCGCCGGTCGCCACGATCAGGTAGATCAGCGGGTGCGGCGGGTCCCCCACCTGGCGCAGCATCGCCTCGCGCTCGGCGCGGCGCCGGTCGATGCGGGCGATCCCGCCGCGCGCGGCCTGCCGGGACGCCTGCCGCGCGGTCTCGGCGTCGCCGCCGGACGGCAGCCGGAAGGAGGCCTTCCCCGCGGCGGCGGCCTGCGCCAGCTCGCGCAGCGAGCCGTGCGGGCCGCTCGCCAGCGCGTCCCAGACCGGCAGGGCCACGCCGTGCTCCAGGCCGACCTGGTCGCGCACGGCGTCGCACAGGTGGTTGGCCCAGGGGCGGCCGTCGGCGTCGGCGCCCGACAGCCCCGCCAGCCGCAGCAGCGCCCGCTCCACCGACACGGTCGTGTGGCTGCGCGCCATCGCGATGATGGGCTCGGCGGCGCGCGCGGCCAGCCGGCGGGCGGTGCGCACCGCCTCGGGATCGAGATCGAGCTTGTGCTGCGGCGTCATTGCCGGGTTCCCCTCCCTCGCACGCGGACGCGAACAATCATCCGCGCCAACGCGATCCATACGGGAGATCCTCCGGCATCGACCCCGCCGACCGCAAGAACGTCTTTTTCGGGCCCCGCGGTGACTTTTTCCGGGCCGGAACGCGGAGAAACCCTCGCGCATTACGTGCTGTGATTTTATAATCACTTTGAGCGATGCCCTCCGCATCCCCCTCCCCCCGGAAAGAGGACCATGCTCGTCTACCTGCTGACCGCGGGCTGCGCGGTCGCGGTCGTGTTCATCGCGAGCCGCCTGATCAAGCGGTCCCGGCACGCCACCGAGGACTCCGCCGCCGACGGGCCGACCAACGGCCACGCCGGGTCGATGCTGTCGGCGCTGTTCCTGCTGGCCTTCGCCATCGCCATCGTGGTGCCCTGGACCGCCGCCGACGCCGCCCGCCTGAACACCTACGCCGAGAGCCAGGCGATCGTGGAGGCCTACTGGGCCGCGGGGCGGCTGCCCGCCCCGGCCGGCCCGCGGGCCCAGGCCGAGCTGGCCGACTACACCCGCTTCGTGCACGACCGCGAATGGCCGCGGATGCGCCGCCAGGGCCGGCTGGACGACGAGGGCTGGACCCGGCTGGACCGGCTGCGCCGCGAGGTCATCGCCGTCCAGGCCAAGGACGACGACCCCAAGGACGCCCGCACCGCCGTGCTGGACCACCTGTCGGAGATCTCCGGGGCCCGCCACCAGCGCGCCATGGACGCCAAGTCCACCCCGCCGCCCGCGCTGCTGTTCATCACGGTGCTGACCGGCCTGGTCGTCATCGCGCTGCCGTTCCTGTCGGGCGCCCGCCCGCGCGGCATGGCGATGGTCCCGCTCGTGCTCATGGCCGCCCTGCTCGGCCTCGGGGTGTGGCTGTGCTTCGACATCGCGCACGTGTTCAGCGGCGCGCTCGCCGTCGACCCCGACGCCTTCGGCTCCACGCTGGCCGAGCTCCGGCGCATCGCCGCGGAAGGCTGAGCGTGCGCCGCCCGCTGACGCGGATCCCCGCGGCCCTCGCCGCCGCCGCGCTGGTGCCGCTCACCACCGCCGCGGCGCCCGCCGAGCCCCCGCCGGACCCGGGCGGGGTCCTGGTGTGCATCGACGGGGTGGCCATGGTCCACGTGCACGACGACGTCTACGTCAAGGTCGGCGCGGGCAGCCACTGCCCCGCCCCCAGTCCCCCGCCGCCACCGCCGGCGCCCACGCCCGTGCCGCCTCCCCCGCCGACGCCGGCACCACCGCCTCCCCCGCCGCCACCTCCTCCGCCCGTTCCGACGCCGACGCCGGCCCCCAAGCCCCCGCCGGCGCCACCGCCCGTGGCCAAGCCCCCGGCACCGGCGCCGCCCCCGGCCAGGCCCGCGCCGCGCCCGGCGGCGGCCCCGGCGCCGCGGCAGGCACCGCCCGCGCCCCACCCGGCCCCCGCGCCCAGGGCCCCGCGGCCCGCCGCCGCTCCGCCGCCCGCCCCGCCGCCGGCCGTCCGCCCGCCGCGCCCGCTGCACCGGACGGCGATCCAGGCGCCCTACCGCCGCCCGAGCCCGCTGCGTTCCCCGCTGGTCATCGTCGTCCTGGCCGCCGTCATCAGCGCGGGGGCCGCCCTGGCCTTCGCCCGCTGACCCGCCACACTGTCGGCGGCGCGGTGTAGAACCGTGGACGACGAGACCGAGCACAGTCCAAGGGGGGCGGTGGCGCCATGGCCACGAGCGACGACGAGCGGTACGCGGACCGGCTCCAGGCGATCGAGTGGGCGCGCGAGGCGCTGGCCGATCCCGGCGCGGTGATCCTGGACCTGGAGACCTCCCGGTTCAAGACGCCCGAGTCGGAGATCTGCGAGATCGGGGTGCTGGGCGTCGACGGGCGGATCCGCTACGACGAGCTCGTGCGCCCCGCCCTCGGCATCAACGACGACTGCACCCGGGTGCACGGCATCGACGCGGTCACCGTCCAGGGCGCCCCGCACTTCCACGAGCGGGCCTTCGGCGACCTGGCGGAGCTGCTGGAGGGCCGCCGGGTCCTGGCCTACAACATGGAGTTCGACCGCACCGAGCTGCACCGGGCGGTGTCGGCCTGCGACCCGGCCGCCGAGCAGTGGATGGCCCGCGCCCGCTGGGACGACGTGATGATCCCCTACTCGCGGTGGATCGGCGAGTGGGACGAGCGCCGCGGCGACTACGCCTGGCAGCGCCAGCCCGGCAGCGGGCACCGCGCGATCGCCGACTGCTACGTCACCCTCGGGCTGCTGCACACGATGGCCAAGGCCGACCCGCGCTGGCAGCCGCCGCTGCCGGCCGCCCGGACCCGCGCCGGCCGCCCCGAGACCAAGCCCGCCAGCGACGCCCAGATCCGGTTCGTCAACAGCCTGCTGGCCGACGCCGGCGTCAAGCGCAGCGACGCGCGCTACGCGGTGCTGACCGACATCACCGGCCGGTCGATCACCAGCTCACGCGACCTCACCAGCCCCGAGGCCAGCCACGTCATCGACTGCCTGAAGGCCGAGCCCGAGCGCTGGGCCGGCTGACCCACCGGCCCGCCCCCCGGCGCACAGGGGGCGGGCCGGCGGCCGGTCACAGGCCCGGGATCTGGTTGTTCCTGAAGGCGTCGACGAACAGCCGGTGGTCGTCGCGGACGACCGCGGCGTACTCGGTGCCGAAGGCCACCATCGCCTCCACGAACGCCGACTCGTCCTCGCCGATCACCGCGCTGATGGCGTCCTCGACCTGGAAGCCGACCAGGGTGTGGTCGGAGTCGAAGTCCGACACGCAGTGGATCTTGGCGGTGGCGCGGCCGAGGTCGTCCAGCACCGACAGCATGTCCTCGGGCTCCACCAGCCCGCCCCAGTCCAGGTCCGCCTCGTAGGGCGACAGCTCCTGCACCACGTAGCCGACGCCGTCGATCTCGGTGTAGCCGAGCCAGGGGTCGGTGTTGGCCTGCAGCGCGCGCCGCGACACCGCCGTGCGGTGCCCCTCGTGCTTGAAGTACTCGCGGATGCGGGCGTCGTCGACGACCCGGCTGGCCGCGGCGACGTTGCCCTGCTTCATCGACAGCACCACGTCGTTCTCCAGCGCCTGGCTGTGCCCCTCGACCAGGATGTTGTAGGCCGACAGGCCCGCCGAGCCGATGCCGAAGCCCGACGCGCCGACGATGTCCTTGACGTTGTAGGTCAGGCTGCCGAAGCGCTTCTCGGCCGGGATCGTGGCCAGGTAGTCCAGGTAGGCCTTCTCCACCTTGGCGCGCTCGGTCTCGTCCAGCCGCCGCACGCCCGGCCGGTTGCGAAAGCGCCGCTCGGTCTGCTCCACGATCGTCATCTCGTCCAGCAGCGCCACCCGCGCCGACGACAGCGCCGCGATCAGCACGTCGCGCACGTAGCCGTCGGTGGTGTCCAGGGTGAGCGCGAAGGAGTAGTCGTCGCCGCTGTGGGCGAAGCTGCGGACCTGGTCGACGTAGGCGCGCACGTAGGTCTCGATCAGCCGGCGGATGTCGGCGTCGGAGACCGCCTTGCCCCACGCCAGCAGCGCCAGGCTCGCCACCAGCCGCTTGACGTCCCAGGTGAAGTGCCCGACGTAGGCCTCGTCGAAGTCGTTGACGTCGAAGACGAACACGCCGTCGTCGTTCATGTAGGTGCCGAAGTTCTGCGCGTGCAGGTCGCCCTGGATCCACACCCGGCTCGTGCGCTCGTCGGCCCAGGGGTCCTCGTCGTCCACGATGTCGGCGTAGAACAGGCACGCGCTGCCCCGGTAGAACGCGAACGGGTCCGAGGCCATCTTGCGGAACCGCCGCCGGAACTCGGCGGGGCTGCGCTCCATCAGGTCGGCGAACGCCTCGACCAGCACCTGGACGATCTGGCCCTGCCGCTGCTCGGGGTCACGCGCGCGCAGCGCCTCGGTGATGCCGGCCATCGTCACAACTCCTCGGGATCGGGGGATACACCGGTCATTGTGCCGAATCGGCGCCGGTCCGCGCGGTGAACGACGCGCGGACGGCCGGTATCGACCGCACCAGGTCCAGCGCCATCTCCGCGTGGCCGGGCACGTACCCGTTGCCGATCAGCATGGTGACGTCGGCGGCCAGGCCCTCGGCGCCGAGCGCGGCCGCCGGGAACGAGGTGGCCATGGAGAAGAACACCACGGTGCCGCCCGGCGCGGTCGCAAGGATCGCGCCGTGCTCGCAGCCGGGCACGTCCACGCACACCACCGTGACGTCCACCGGCGCGCCGATCGCGGCGGCGACCGCGACCGGGTCGCGGGCGTCGGCGCGCACCACCTGGTCGGCCAGGCCCGTGGCCAGCAGCGCCTTCTCCTCCCGCTCGCTCGGCACCAGCCCGACGACGCGGGCGGCGCCGGCCCGGCGGGCGGCGGCCAGCGCGAGCGTGCCGCTCTTGCCGGCGGCGCCGAGCACCGCGACCGAGGGCGCGGCGTAGCCGGCGACGACCCGGTGGGTGAGGGCGGGCGCGCCGCACACGTCCATCACCGCCAGCGCCAGCGGGACCGGCAGGTCGTCCGGCAGCACCGCGGCGATGGAGCGGGCGAACAGGATCGCGTGCCCCTCGGCGGGGATCTGCTCCGAGCGGCCGTCCCAGCGGGCCAGGCCGTCGGTCACCGCGAGCGGGGTGAGGGTGAGCGACACCAGCGTGGCGATCCGGTCGCCCGGCTTCAGCCCGAGCGGGGAGTCCGGCCCGGCCTCCGCCACCGTCCCGACCAGCATCCCGCCCGACCCGGTGACCGGATTGTGCATCTTGCCGCGGGTCGTGATGATCTCCAGCACCGCGGCGCGGATCGCGTCCGGGTCGCCGCCGTGCGCGGTGTGCAGCTGCCGGTAGGACGCCGCGTCCAGGTTCAGCCGCTCCACCCGCACCCGCACCTCGTCCGGCCCGATCCGCGGCGAGGCGTCCAGCCGCAGCGCCGCCTGCGGCAGCACCCCCGCCGGCTCCAGCACCCGGTGCAGCCCGGCCTCCGTACCACCGCGCCGATCGATCATCTTCGTCCCGTCCCGATCCGTTTGTCCGACTACGATTCTGGAAATCATCCTGAGCATCACTGGTTCAGCGGGAAGTCTTCCCGTAGCGTCTGGCACTTACAAGACTTTTACTCATCCACCTGTCTGCGAGGAAGGGGTCGACGATGACCACCGCCCTGCACCCGGAGGCCGGCGCCGCGTCCGGCGCCGCCGCCACCGCCGGCCAGCCCTACGCCTACAGCCGCCGCCCGCTCACCGAACCGGACTGGCGCCGGCTGCCCGGCTGGCACGACGTCACCACCGCCGACTGGGAGTCCGCCCAGTGGCAGCGCGCGCACTGCGTCAAGAACGCACGCCAGCTGCGCCAGGTGACCGGCGACCTGCTGGAGGAGTCCTTCTACGCCGACCTGCAGCGCGACCAGGCCGAACGCGCCACCATGTCCATGCTGGTCACCCCGCAGATGCTCAACACCATGGACCTGTCGTCCACCGAGGCGTTCCTGGCCGACCCGGTCCGCCGCTACATGATCCCGGTCTTCTCCGACCGCCTCGCCGACTGGCCCTCCCACCCCTGCTCGTCCCGCGACTCCCTCCACGAGGCCGAGATGTGGGCCGTGGAGGGCCTGACCCACCGCTACCCCACCAAGGTCCTGGCCGAACTCCTGCCGACCTGCCCGCAGTACTGCGGCCACTGCACCCGCATGGACCTGGTCGGCAACTCCACCCCGGCCGTCGACAAGCACAAGTTCACCATCAAGCCCACCGACCGCCACCAGGCGATGCTGGACTACCTGCGCCGCACCCCCGGCGTCCGCGACGTCGTCGTCTCCGGCGGCGACGTGGCCAACCTGCCCTGGCCGCGCCTGGAGGCCTTCGTCGACGCCCTGCTGGACATCGACAACATCCGCGACATCCGCCTGGCCAGCAAGGCCCTGATGGGCCTGCCCCAGCACTGGCTGCAGGACGAGGTCCGCGCCGGCATGGAGCGCCTGGCCGCCAAGGCCGCCGCCCGCGGCGCCCAGATCGCGGTGCACACCCACGTCAACGCCGCCCGGTCGGTCACCCCGCTGGTCGCCCGCGCCGCCCGCGCCCTGCTCGACACCGGCATCCGCGACGTGCGCAACCAGGGCGTGCTGCTGCGCGGCGTCAACGACTCCCCCGCCGAGCTGCTGGACCTGTCGTTCGCGCTGCTGGACGAGGCCGGCATCATGCCCTACTACCTGTACATGTGCGACATGATCCCCGGCGCCGAGCACTGGCGGCTGGCGGTCTGGGAGGCCCAGGAGCTCCAGCACGCGATCATGGGCTACCTGCCCGGCTTCGCCACCCCGCGCATCGTGTGCGACGTCCCCTACGTCGGCAAGCGCTGGGTGCACCAGCTGGCCGACTACGACCGCGAGCGCGGCATCTCCTACTGGACCAAGAACTACCGCACCGCGATCGAGGCGGCCGACCCCGACGCGTTGCAGCGCCGCTACGAGTACTACGACCCGATCCACACGCTGCCCGAGGGCGGGCGCGCGTGGTGGCGCGACCACCGGCCCGAGCCCTTTACATCGTAGATCATTAAGGGTTCGGCGCGGGCGGCCCGGCGCGGCGCCGGATATGGGAGCATCTGCCCATGATCGTGGAACGCCGGGTCGAACTGCGCTTCGGGCATGAAAGCCGCCAAGCCGAGACCCACACCAACCTGTCCGCCGTGCGCCAGGACGGCCGCTGCCTGTGGACCGCCGGCGACGAGACCGCCACCATCGAGCGGCTCACCGCCGTCACCGGCCCCGGCGGACGGGTCACCGGCTACGACGGGCACCGCACCATCGCCCTCGCCGACCTGGTCGAGCTGCCCGCCGGGCCCGGCGAGGAGGCCGACATCGAGGGCCTGGCCAGCGGCGACGGCTGGCTGTGGGCGATCGGCTCGCACAGCCTGAAGCGCAAGCGCATCAAGGCCGGGCAGTCCGCGGCCAAGGCCCGCAAGCGCCTGGCCACGGTCGTGCGCGAGGACAACCGGTTCATCCTGGCCCGGCTGCCGCTCACCGAGGGCGCCGACGGGCTGCCCGAGGTGGTGCGCGAGGCCGGGGACGGCCGCACCGCCGCCGTCCTCGGCCTGAACGGCGACTCCATCACCGACCTGCTCGCCGACGACCCGCACCTGGCGCCGTTCCTGTCCATCCCGAGCAAGGACAACGGGATCGACATCGAGGGCGTCGCCGTGCACGGCGACCGCCTCTACATCGGGCTGCGCGGCCCGGTGCTGCGCGGCTGGGCGGTGCTCATCGAGATCCGCCCCGAGACCCATCCGCGCGACCCGCACCGGCTGCGGCTGCGCCCCGTCGGCGACGGCAAGGCCCACTACCGCACCCACTTCCTGGACCTCGGCGGCCTCGGCGTCCGCGATCTGTGCCCGCACGGCGACGACCTGCTCATCCTCACCGGCCCGAGCATGAGCCTGTCGGGCCCGGTGCGGGTGGTGCGCTGGCCGGGCGCCGCCAAGGCCGAGGCCCCCGGCGTCGTCACCGCCGGGGAGCTGCAGGTGCTCGGCGAGCTGCCGCACGGCGACGGCGAGGACCACGCCGAGGGCATCGCGGTGCTGGCGGGCGGGCAGGGCCCGGACCTGCGGCTGCTGGTCGTCTACGACAGCCCCTCGGCCGCGCGGCTCACCGAGTCCGGCGGCGTCCTGGCCGACGTGGTCGCGGTCGCCCCCTGAGCCACCCGAGTAAGCGCTCGCTTTCGCCTTCTGCTTGGATGGGCACGCTGTCGGCAGGAGCGGAAGGCGGAGCGAGCATGATCGAGTGGTCCGACGAAGACCTGATGATCCGGGACGCGGTGCGCGACTGGATCGAGGCCAAGATCCGGCCGAACCTGGACGAGCTGGACTCGGGCGAGCTGCCGCCCTACGACCTGATCCGCGACCTGTACAAGACCTTCGGCATGGACGAGATGGCCCGCTCGTCCTTCCAGGCGCGCATCGCCAAGGAGAAGGAGGGCGGCGAGCCCACCGGCGACGGCCGCCCCGGCGGCGGCAACGCCGCGCTCAGCATGCTGCCGGTCATCGAGCTGTGCAAGGTCGCCCCCGGCATCGTGTCGGCGATGGGCGTCAGCTTCGGCCTCGCCGCCGGCACCATCATGAAGCGCGGCACGGTGGAGCAGAAAGAGCGCTGGGGCCTGGACCTGCTCACCATGGACAAGATCGGCGCCTGGGCCATCACCGAGGCCGGCTCGGGCTCGGACGCCTTCGGCGGCATGAAGGCCACCGCCCGCAGGGACGGCGACGACTACGTCATCAACGGCAGCAAGACCTTCATCACCAACGGCCCGCACGCCGACACGATCGTCTTCTACTGCAAGCTCGACGACGGCCGCGACCCGCGCGACCGCGAGATCCTCACCTTCGTGCTGGACCGCGGCATGCCCGGCCTGGAGCAGAGCCGGCCGCTGCGCAAGATGGGCCTGCACTCCTCCCCCACCGGCGAGCTGTTCCTCAGCGACGTGCGCGCGGGCGCCGACCGGCTCCTGGCGTCCGGCTCGGGCGGCGGCAAGGAGTCGGCCCGGCAGAACTTCGTCACCGAGCGCGCCGGCGTCGCCGCGATGGCCCTCGGCGTCATCGAGGAGTGCCTGCGCCTGTCGGTCGACTACGCCAGGCAGCGCGAGCTGTGGGGGCAGCGCATCGGCGACTTCCAGCTCATCCAGCTGAAGCTGGCCAAGATGGAGGTGGCCCGCCTCAACGTGCAGAACCTGGTGTTCCGGCACGTGGAGATGAGTCGCGCCGGCCGCACCCCCACGCTCGCCGAGGCCTCGGCGATGAAGCTGTACGCCGCGCAGGCCGCCTCGGAGGTGGCGATGGAGGCCGTCCAGCTGTTCGGCGGCAACGGCTACATGAGCGAGTACCGGGTCGAGCAGCTGGCCCGCGACGCCAAGTCCTTCCAGATCTACGCCGGCACCGACGAGATCCAGATCACCCACATCGCGCGGGACCTGCTCGCCGGCTGAACACCGGCCGCCCGCCGGCGCGAACCTTTCGCCGCCGGCGGGCGTCGGATCCCTTGAAGGGCCCGCACACGGGCTTTTCTGGACAGCGAACGAACGGGTCTGGATACTTCAACCATGGACGGGCGGTCTTCATATCCGGTGCGGGCGTCCGACGTGGAGCGGGACCAGGCGCTGCGCGCCCTCAGCGACCGGGTCGCCGAGGGCCGGATGTCGAGCGACACCTTCGAGCGGCGCGTGGACCAGGTGCTGCGCGCCCGCAGCCGGGCCGAGCTCGACGACATCGTGCACGACCTGCCGCCCACCAACCGGGTGGTCGGCCGGCTGACCGGCCTGGTCTCCTCGTTCTCCCAGGCGACCGCGCGGATCGAGGCCGCCTGGCGCGCGCCCCGGCTGCCGCGCTTCACCCTGCCCCCCGCGGGCCTGGCCCGCATCGTGGTCGGCCGCGCCCCCGGCTGCCAGTTCATCCTGACCGACCTCACCGTCTCGCGCTTCCACGCCGAGATCTATCACGAGGACGACGGCTGGATGATCTCCGACCTGGGGTCGATGAACGGCACCCGGGTCAACGGCTGGCGCCTCACCGGCCCGGCCAAGGTCCGCCCGGGCGACGAGGTCGGCTTCGGCAACGCCAGCTTCATCGTCGCCGCCCCCTGACCGGCCCGGTTCCGGGCAGCGCACCGCGCGGGTGATCCCGGCGCGGCCGCCGGCGTGCGCCGCGGCGGCGTGGAGGAGCGGTGTGGGAGAGGCCGGAGCCGGGGAGGAAGGAGTACACACTTCCCTCCATTTTCAATGTATAGCGCACAGGGGGGCTTGCGGCAAGACCCCCCTCGTACCGCAGAATCGACGGCCGAGGCCAGAACCTGCGGAAATGGGGGACACCGAATGCGCGTTTTGCTGACGTCATGGGGATCACGAGGGGACATCGAGCCGCTGGCCGGGCTGGCGGTGGCGCTGCAGGACCTCGGCGCGGAGGCGGTGGTGTGCGCGCCGCCGGAGGACGACTTCACGGCGCTGCTGGACCGGGCCGGCGTGCCGATGGTGCCGTTCGGCCCGACGGTGCGCTCGATCGTGGCCAAGGACAGGCCGCCGACGATGCAGGACGCGTTCCGGCTCGCGGCCGACCTGGTCGCCGCCCGGTTCGCCACGCTCCCCGAGGCCGCCGAAGGGTGCGACGCGCTGCTGGCGACCGGCCTGATGCCGGCCGGCGCGCGCGACGTGGCCGACGAGCTGGGCATCCCCTACATGCTCGCCACCTTCCACACCTTCGGGCTGCCCTCGCGGCACTTCCCGCCGGGCAAGCGGCCGGGCAAGCCGTCCTCGGCGGAGGAGACCGACCTGAAGGTGCTGTGGGAGGAGGACGCCCAGCGGGTGAACGCGCTGTACGGCGAGCCGCTCAACACCCACCGCGCGGCGCTCGGCCTGCCGCCGGTGGACGACGTGCGCGGCCACGTCCACGGCGACCGGGCACTGCTGGCCGCCGACCCGCTCCTCTGCCCGTGGAAGGACAAGGTCGACCTGGAGCTGATCCAGACCGGGGCGTGGATCCTGCCCGACACCCGGCCGCTCCCCGATGACCTGGAGGCGTTCCTGGACGCCGGCGAGCCGCCGGTGTACGTGGGCTTCGGCAGCATCGCCGCCTACCTGTCGCCGGACGTCGCCGCGACGGCCGTCCAGGCGATCCGCGCGCACGGCCGCCGCGTGCTCCTGGCCCGCGGCTGGGCCGGCCTGGACGCGATCGACGACCGGGACGACTGCTTCGTCACCGGCGAGGTCAACCAGCAGGCGCTGTTCGGCCGGGTCGCCGCCGCCCTGCACCACGGCGGCGCCGGCACCACGACCACGGCCGCCCGCGCGGGCGTGCCCCAGGTGGTGGTCCCCCAGATCGCCGACCAGCCGTTCTGCGCCGCCCGGGTCGCCGACCTCGGCATCGGCGCGGCGCACGACGGCCCGGTCCCGACCCTGGAATCGCTGTCGGCCGCGCTCGGCACCGCCCTGGCGCCCGAGACCGCCGCCCGCGCCGAGACCGTCGCCGGCCGCATCCGCGCCGACGGGGCGACGGTGGCCGCCAAGTTCCTGCTCGACATGGCCGGCCGGGAGAAGCCGCCGGCGTGAAGCCGCCGCGCCGCCCCGCACCCCGCCCACTCCAGATCGGAGCCCAGTACGTGCATTCCCGGACCGACAGCGCCTTCGACCTGCCCGAGCGCCTGGCCGCCAAAGCCGACCCGGCGCTGATCGCCGACGACGAGCGGCACTTCGCGGCCATCGCGCGGAGCCTGGAGCAGTCGATCGCCGACCTGTCCGAGCGCCTGGACGCCGAGCGCCGGGCCCCCGCCGGCGCCGGCCAGAAGGCGCTGGACCGCGACATGGAGATCCACCGGCTGTCCGCCCGGCTGCGCACCCTGCGCCGCTTCGGCCTGGACCTGTGCCTCGGCCGCAT
This sequence comes from Actinomadura macrotermitis, assembly GCF_009604375.1. Classification (GTDB taxonomy): domain Bacteria; phylum Actinomycetota; class Actinomycetes; order Streptosporangiales; family Streptosporangiaceae; genus Spirillospora; species Spirillospora macrotermitis. Next base: position 284,645 of record NZ_WEGH01000005.1, on the reverse strand, counting down.
CGTCGCCGCCGACGGCGCCGGACCCGTCTACATCGGGCGGCTCGGCCTCACCGACGGCGAGGGCCGCCGGCTGCTGCTCGACTGGCGCTCCCCCGCCGCCGAGCCGTTCTTCGGCGCCACCCACGCCGACCCGATGGGGCTGGCCAGCCGCCGCAGGTACCGCTGGACCGGCGGCAAGGTCGGCGACTACTGGGACGAGGTGTTCACCGCCGAGGGCTTCGAGGGGCACGCCGCGCTCGACGACCAGTCCGCGTTCATCGCCAGCCTGGGCAGCGACCGGTCGGCCCGGATGCGCGACGTGCTCGGCACCATCCAGGCCGACCAGGACGCCATCATCCGCGCGGGCTCGCGCGGCGCCCTGGTCGTCGACGGCGGCCCGGGCACCGGCAAGACCGTGGTCGCCCTGCACCGCTCGGCCTACCTGCTGTACGCCGACCCGCGCCTCGGCCACCGCCGGGGCGGCGTGCTGTTCGTCGGCCCGCACCAGCCCTACCTGGCCTACGTCTCCGACGTGCTGCCCAGCCTCGGCGAGGAGGGCGTGCAGACCTGCACCCTGCGCGACCTGGTCCCCGAAGGGGCCGCGGCGCCCCTGGAGACCGATCCGCAGGTGGCCCGGCTGAAGTCGTCGGCGCAGCTGGTGCAGGCCATCGAGAAGGCCGTGCGGTTCTACGAGAACCCGCCCGCCAAGGGGATGACGGTCACCACCCACTGGGCCGACGTCCGGCTGACCGCCGACGACTGGGCCGAGGCGTTCCGCGCCCCGGACCCGGGCACCCCGCACAACGAGGCACGCGACCAGATCTGGGAGGAACTGGTCACGATCTTGACCGACAAGCACGACGACGACGTCTCCCCCACCCTGCTGCGCAGGTCGCTGCTGCAGGACGAGGAGCTCGTCGCGACCTTCAACCGGGCGTGGCCGATCATCGAGCCGGCCGACCTCGTCGGCGACCTGTGGTCGGTGCCCGCCTACCTGCGGCTGTGCGCGCCCTGGCTGGACGCCGGCGAGATCCGGGCGCTGCAGCGCCCCGACGCCCAGGCCTGGACGGTGTCGGACCTGCCGCTGCTGGACGCGGCGCGGCAGCGGCTCGGCGATCCCGGCACCTCACGCCGCAGGAACCGGCACGAGGCCGCCGTCGCCGCGCAGCGCGAGTACATGTCCCACGTCGTCGACAACCTGATCGCGGCCGACGACGACGGCGAGGGCCTGGCGACGACACTGCGCGGCGAGGACGCGCAGGTCAGCCTGCTCGACGAGAGCGCGCTGGAGGCCGCCGACCCCGACCTGCTGGCCGGCCCGTTCGCGCACATCGTCGTCGACGAGGCGCAGGAGCTCACCGACGCCGAATGGCAGATGCTGCTGCAGCGCTGCCCCTCGCGCAGCTTCACCATCGTCGGGGACCGCGCCCAGGCCCGGCACGGCTTCACCGAGTCCTGGCAGGAGCGGCTGAAGCGGGTCGGGTTCGACCGGATCGAGCTGTCCACCCTCAGCGTCAACTACCGGACGCCCGAAGAGGTCATGGCCGAGGCCGAGCCGGTCATCCGGGCCGCGCTCCCCGACGCCAACGTGCCGACCTCCATCCGCAGCAGCGGCATCCCCGTCACCCACGGACCGGTCTCGCAACTGGAGCCGATCCTGGAGGACTGGCTCGCCACGCACGCCGACGGGATCGCCTGCGTCATCGGCGACCCCGCGTTCCAGGCGACGCCCCGCGTCCGCTCGCTCACACCGGAGCTGGCCAAGGGGCTGGAGTTCGACCTGGTCGTCCTGGTCGACCCGCAGGAGTTCGGCGAGGGCATCGAGGGAGCGGTCGACCGCTACGTCGCGATGACCCGGGCGACCCAGCGGCTCGTCGTCCTCACCGGCGGCTGACGGGGGTCAGGCCGTCCCGGCCCGGTAGATCACGAACGACACCGCGATGTACTGCAGCACGTAGGCGGCGACGGTGAAGGCGTGGAACACCTCGTGGAACCCGAACCAGCGGGGCGAGGGGTCGGGACGGCGCAGCCCGTAGACCAGGCCGCCGAGGCTGTACAGCACACCGCCGAAGGCGACCAGCAGCGCGACGGCGAGCCCGGTGCCCTCGATGAACTGGGGGACGAAGAACGCCGCGACCCAGCCGAGCCCGATGTACAGGGCGGTGTAGAGCCAGCGCGGCGCGTCGGTCCACAGCACCCGGAACAGCACCCCGGCCAGGGCGCCGCCCCACACCACCGCGAGGACCAGGGCGCGGGCGGCGCCGTCCAGGATCAGGTAGGCGAACGGGGTGTAGGTGCCCGCGATGATCAGGTAGATGTTGGCGTGGTCGAAGCGGCGCAGCCGCTCGGCCGCCCGCGGCGACCAGCGGCCCCGGTGGTAGAAGGCCGAGACGCCGAACAGCAGCGCCGAGGTGAGCGCGTAGACGACGGCGCACAGGCGCGCCTCCAGCGTCGGGCCGAGCGCGATGAGCAGCATCCCGGCGATCAGCGCCACCGGGAAGGTCCCCGCGTGCAGCCACCCGCGCAGCCTCGGCTTGACCGCCTGGGCGAGTTGTTCCACCGGACGCCGCATCGGCCCCTCCTCCACGTCTTCGCCGACGACGCTGCCGGACGGGGTCAGCGTATCCGGACAAGGACGGTGTATTCCGGTGATCCGGCGCACGTTGATCATCGAACCGCCGGCCTTGACGTTGTAAGGTTCGGTCTGGACGACGACGACCACCCTGGAGGGGACACGTGCTCATCGGTTTCGCGGTTCCGGTGTCGGGGGCCTGGGCCACGCCCGCCGGCCAGGTGGCGGTGGCGCGGCGCGCCGAGGAGCTCGGCTACCACTCGGTGTGGACGCTGCAGCGCCTGCTGAACCCCGCCGGGTCGGCCGACACGACCTACCGCAACGTCCCCGACCCGCTGATCACGCTCGCCTACCTGGCGGGGGTGACCGAGCGGATCCGGCTCGGCGTGGCGATCGTGAACATGCCGTTCCTGGCGCCGCCGGTGCTGGCCAAGCAGGCCGTCACCCTGGACCACGTGTCGGGCGGCCGGCTGGACCTCGGGCTCGGCCTCGGCTGGATGCCCGAGGAGTTCGCCGCGGTGGGCGTGCCGATGGCGCGGCGCGGGGCGCGCGCCGAGGAGTACCTGGCGGCGCTGCGCGCGCTGTGGGCGGACGGGCCCGCCGAGTTCCACGGCGAGTTCTACGACATCCCGCCGGTGGTGATGGAGCCGGGGCCGCTGCAGTCCCCCGGCATCCCGGTCCTGCTCGGCGGCACCTCCGAGCCAGCGCTGCGCCGCGCCGGGCGGCTGGCCGGCGGGTGGGTGAGCTCCAGCCGCGCCGACCTCACCGCCATCGGCCGCTCCGCCGAGGTGGTCCGGCAGGCCGCCCGCGAGGCCGGGCGCGACCCCGCGGGGCTGCGCATCGTCTGCCGGGGCGCGGTCAAGGTCGGCGCGGCCGGCCGGCCGGACCGCGCCCCGCTGACGGGCTCGCTGGAGGAGATCCGCTCCGACTTCGCCCGCCTGGCCGATCAGGGCGTCACCGAGCTGTTCGTCGACCTGAACTTCGACCCGGAACTGACCGGTCCCGAGGCCGACCCGAAGATGTCGATGCGGCGCGCGCACGAAGCCCTGGAAGCCTTCGCCCCCGACGCCTGACGACAACCCGAATGATCACGCGAGTGCGTTACCGGCCGGGGCGGGGCAAAGCCGGAGGCGAGCCCTGCCCGGGTCGATCGCGAAGCGATGCGGCACTCGCCCGGGCACGGTCAAGGGGCCGGGCCGCCGGGCGAGGCCCCTTGGGCCGGGATGGAAAAATCACAGCGGAGGGCGGCGGCCTTCCCAGGGCGTGCTGAGCACGACGGTGGTGCGGGTGGCGACGTTGGCCTGGGCGCGGATCTTCTGCAGCAGGTCCTCCAGCTGGTTGGGCGAGGCGACCCGCACCTTGAGGATGTAGCTCTCCTCCCCCGCCACCGAGTGGCACGCCTCGATGGCCTCCAGGCCGGCGAGCTTGTCGGGCGCGTCGTCGGGCGCGGCCGGGTCGATCGGCTTGATCGACACGAACGCGGTCAGCGGCAGGTCGATCTGCTCGGTGTCCAGCTGGGCGGTGAAGCCCTTGATGACGCCGCGTTTCTGCAGCCGGCGCACGCGCTGGTGCACGGCCGACACCGACAGGCCCGTCTCCCGGGCGAGGTCGGTGAAGCTCATCCGCCCGTCGTCGGCCAGCAGCGTCAGGATCTGGCGATCGATCTCCTCCACGCGGGAAATCTAGCGGACCGGGGCGGGCGATGCGGCCCCGGCGGGCGATACATCACCAGATGTCAGAGCTTTCTGATAATCCTGGCGCCGCGCGGCGGGCCGCAGCTGCCGCGCACCACCAGTTCGGCCGGCAGCATGACCGGGCCGGCCGGGTCGCGCCGGGTGCGGTCGCGGAGCAGCAGCTCGCCGGCGCGGCGGCCGATGTCGCGGCCGGGCCGGGCGACGGCGGTGAGCGGCGGGTCGCACAGTTCGGCCCAGGCGACGTCGCCGACCATCGCGATCGACACGTCGGCCGGCACCCGCAGGTCCAGCTCGCGGGCGACCAGCACGGCCGCCTCGCCGAGCAGGTGGCCGGCGGCGAGCACGGCGGTGACGCCGGCGCGGCTCTGCAGCAGGCCCGCGGCGGCGGCGTAGGCGCTGTCGCGGGAGGGGCGGGCGGCGACGAGCAGGTCCTCCTCCAGCGGCACGTTCAGGGCGGCCAGGGTGGCGCGGAAGGCCTGCTCGCGCACGCCGGGCGCCGCGCCGGGGGCGGCGGCGCCGAGGAAGGCGATGTGCCGGTGGCCGAGGCCGGTCAGGTACTCGGTGAGCGACCGCACGCCCGCGCCGTCGTCGGCGAGCACGACCGGGACCTGCGGCAGGCCGGGCCAGGCGCGGCCGGCGAACACCACCCCCGCGCCGCTCGCGGCGGCCGCCTCCCAGGGGGCGGCGTCCCCGGCGGGCATCGCCACGATCCCGTCCAGGCGCTGCTCGACCATCCGCCCGACGGCGGCGGCCTCGCGCGCGGGGTCGTCGCCGACGGCGTCCAGCAGCACGTGCTCGCCGTGGGTGCGGGCGCAGTCCAGCACCCCGGCGACGAGCTCGGCGCAGAACGGGTCGGTGACGTCGGGGACGACCAGGCCGATGCCGCCGGTGCGGCGCAGCTTCAGGCTGCGGCCGACCGCGCTCGGCCGGTAGTCCAGCGCGCGGGCGGCGGCGAGGACCCGCTCGCGGGTGGCGGCGCCCACCGCCCCGTTGCCCGAGTAGACCCGCGAGACCGTCGCGATGCCGACGCCGGCCAGCGCCGCCACGTCCTTGATCGTCGCCGCCACCCGTTCACCCCTCTTTCATGGAAACGTTTCCATGATATTAACTCCTGGCTTAATGAGAAGGCCCTGGTCGGCAGGGCTGACTGGAAACGTTTCCATCGAAGGGGGCCGCATGGCCGGGATCAGGCTGGACGGCGTCGACAAGGTCTACTCCGGCGGCGTCAAGGCCGTCGACGGGCTGGACCTGGACATCCGCGACGGCGAGTTCATGGTGCTGGTCGGCCCGTCGGGCTGCGGCAAGTCCACCGCGCTGCGGATGATCGCCGGGCTGGAGGAGATCAGCGGCGGGACGGTCTCGATCGGCGACCGGGTCGTCAACGACCTGGCCCCCAAGGACCGCGACATCGCGATGGTCTTCCAGAACTACGCCCTCTACCCGCACATGACGGTCGAGAAGAACCTGGAGTTCGGCCTGAAGCTGCGCGGCGCCTCCAAGGAGGAGCGGCAGAAGAAGGTCCGCGAGGCCGCCAAGATGCTCGGCCTGGACCAGTTCCTGTCCCGCAAGCCCGCCGAGCTGTCGGGCGGGCAGCGCCAGCGGGTGGCGATGGGCCGCGCGATCGTGCGCGAGCCGCAGGCGTTCTTGATGGACGAGCCGCTGTCCAACCTGGACGCCAAGCTGCGGGTGTCGATGCGCGCCTCGCTCAGCCAGCTGCACGAGCGCCTCGGCGTCACCACCGTCTACGTCACCCACGACCAGGTCGAGGCGATGACGCTCGGGACGCGGGTGTGCGTGCTGCGCGACGGCAGGCTCCAGCAGGTCGACACCCCGCAGCGGCTGTTCGACGACCCGGTCAACCTGTTCGTCGCCGGGTTCATCGGCTCGCCGTCGATGAACTTCGTGACGGCCGAGCTGACCCGCGGCGACGGCGGCGCGCAGGTGTCGTTCGCCGGGTTCACCCTGCCGGTGCCGGACGCGCTGCTGGCCGCCAAGCCGGGCCTGGAGGGCCACCTCGGCCGCACGGTGATCCTCGGCGTGCGGCCCTCGGACTTCGAGGACGCCGCGCACGCCAAGCCCGACTGGGCGCCGCTGGAGGTCACCTGCAGCGTCACCGAGAACCTGGGCAGCGAGATCAACGTCATCTTCGCCATCGACGCGCCGCCGGTGGAGCACAAGGACACCGCCGACCTGGCCGAGGACGCCGCCGAGGGCGAGGCCGACGCGGCGATCCCGCTGGTCGACGACAAGGCGCTGTGGACCGCGCGCGTCAACGCCCGCTCGGACGTGCAGCCCGGGCAGCGCGTGGAGCTGGCCGTCGACACCGGCCGGCTGCACTTCTTCGACCCCGACAGCGGCCTGGCGATCGGGCACCGGGGCGCCCTCGCCGACAGCGTGCCGGCGTAGCAGACCGCGTGCCGGCGGCGGCCCGCGTCCCGGAGGGGGCGCGGGCCGTCAGACGCTGCGCAGCACCGAGACCACGACGCCGAGGATGACGGCGCCGTCGCCGTCGATGACGTCGTAGGCGGGGTTGCGGGGCTCCAGGAGCACGTGGCCGCCCTTGCGCCGGTACACCTTGACCGTGGCCTCGTCGTCGATCATCGCGGCGACGATCTGGCCCGGGTGGGCCTCGGGCTGCCGGCGGACCACGACGATGTCGCCGTCGCGGATCGCGGCGTCGACCATCGAGTCGCCGCGGACGCGCAGCCCGAAGACGGTGCCGCGGCCGGTGAACTCGCGCGGCAGCGCCAGCGTCTCCTCGACGTGCTCCTCGGCGGCGATGGGGGCGCCGGCGGCGATGCTCCCGACCACCGGCACGCTCACCGGGGCGTCCGCGGGCTCGGGGCCCCGCTGCTCGCGCAGGAACGCGCGCACGTCGATCGGCCGGGTCATCGCGGCGCCGCGGCGCAGGAAGCCGCGCTCCTCCAGGACGGCCAGGTGCCGCGACACCGACGAGGTCGACCGCAGGCCGACCGCGTCGCCGATCTGGCGGGTGCTCGGCGGGTAGCCGTACCGGACCGCCCAGTCGCGGATCACCGCGAGGATCCGCTGCTGGCGCGGGGTCAGCACCGAGACGTCCAGGCCCTCGAACACGTCACGATCATCGTAGCCGGTCACCTACGCGATTGTAGGGGTCCGCGCAGGTCCGGGCCGGGTCATCCGGCCGGCCGGGCCCGCGCCCCAGTCCTGGGGCGCGGGCCCGCCCGGGCCTACTTGACCGAGCCGGCGAGGACGCCCTGCACGAAGTAGCGCTGGAAGGCGAAGAACACCACCAGCGGGATGATCAGCGACAGGAACGCGCCGGGCGCGAGGATGTCGATGTTGCCGGTGAACTGCCGCATCTGCGACTGCAGCCACTTGGTCATCGGCTGCGCGCCGGGGTCGGCGAACACCATCGCCACCAGCAGGTCGTTCCACACCCACAGGAACTGGAAGATGCCGAGGGAGGCGATGGCCGGGCCGCCGAGCGGGAAGATGACCCGCCGGAAGATCGTCCATTCCGAGCCGCCGTCCATCCGCGCCGCCTCCAGCAGGTCGCGCGGGATGGCGGCGAAGAAGTTGCGCAGCAGGAAGATCGCGAACGGCAGCCCGAACGCGACGTGGAACAGCACCACGCCGGTGATCGAGCCGTACATGTGGAACCCGCCGAACTTGATCTTGCCGTAGAGGGTGGAGACCGGCAGCAGCGCCACCTGGACCGGCACCACCAGCAGCGCGACGACGAGCAGGAACAGCCAGTCGCGGCCGGGGAACTCCATCCAGGCGAAGGCGTAGGCGGCCAGCGAGGCGATCACCACGACCAGGATCGTGCTGGGCACGGTGATGAGCGCGGTGTTCCAGAACGAGTCGACGAAGTCGGGCTTGTCCAGCAGCGCCGCATAGGAGTCGAAGGTGATCTGGGACGGCTTGGTGAACACCTGCCACCAGCCGCCGGCGCTGTTGTCGGCGTTGGAGCGCAGCGAGGCGATCAGCAGCCCGAACGTCGGCACCAGCCACACCAGCGCGATGAGGGCCAGCAGGGCCTGGGCGACGCCGCCGCCGATCCGGCCGATGACGCGGGTGGCGACGGACCGGCGGGGCGCGCCGGCCGCTCCGTTGGCGGGGGCGGCCCCGTCGGCGGGGGCCGCTGCGGTCTGCTCGGTACTCATTTGCGCTCCTGCCGCAGCCGGCGGATGTTGAACAGCATGGCGGGCATGACCAGCAGGAACAACAGGACCGCGATGGCGCTGCCCGCTCCCTCGTTGTCACCGCCGCCGAACGCCTCGGTCCACATCTGCAGCGCCAGCACGCTGGCGTTGGGGTCGCCGCCGCCGATGATGAACACCAGGTCGAAGACCTTCAGCACGTTGATGGTGAGCGTCACCAGCACCACCACCAGCACCGGCGCCAGCAGCGGGATGGTGACGCGGCGGAACACCTGCCACTCGGTGGCGCCGTCGACGCGCGCCGCCTCCAGGGCGTCGCGCGGAATGGCGGCCAGGCCGGCGGCGATCAGCACCATCGCGAACCCGGCCCACACCCACAGGTAGGCGCCGATGATGGCGGGGGTGATGAGGGTGGAGCCGAGCCATTCGGCGCCGCCGTAGGACGCGGTGAAGGAGTCCTTGGGCAGCCGCAGCGTGTAGGAGCCGGCCGGGACCTTCTTCATGACGAAGGTGCCGTCGTCCTTGGTGGTGGCCGTCGCGACGACCTTGGTGCCGCGCAGCGCCTGGACGGTGATGCCGGGCAGCCCGACCTCGCCGGCGTTGGGGGCGCCCGGGGTGCCGCCGCCGCCCTTGGTGAAGTCGAACCAGACGGCGCCGGTGACCTGCCCGGGCGCGGCCGCGGGCGGCCGCGCGGCGGGCACGGCCTTCTTCGGCAGGTACTCGGGCTTGATCTTCAGCAGCGGCAGCAGCGCGCTCTGCCCGGGCCCGAACGAGCCGGTGGTCAGCACCGCCCCGTCGGCCTGCGCGCGCAGCGGCTGGTCCGCGCCGCTGCGCGGGCCGGCGCCGGGGTAGCCGGCGCCGCCGCCGAACATGTCGTGCACGGCGACGAGCGCGGCGTTGGCGACGCCCTTGTCGGGGTCCTGCTCGTAGACCAGCCGGAAGATGATGCCCGAGGCCAGGAAGGAGATGGCCATCGGCATGAACACCACCATCTTGAACACCGTGGACCACCGGATCCGCTCGGTGAGCACGGCGAACAGCAGGCCGATGATGGTGACCACGCTCGGCGCCACCACCACCCAGATGGCGGTGTTGCGGACGGCCAGCAGGTTCTCGTGGCCCTGGAAGACCCCGGTGTAGTTGTCCAGACCGGCGAAGTGGTCGCCCGAGGCGTCGAAGAAACTGCGGATCACCGAGTAGACGATCGGGTAGAGCACCAGGAAGCCGAGCAGCAGCAGCGCCGGCAGCAGGAAGCCGATCGCCAGCCAGGACGGCGGGTTCAGCCCGTCGCGTTCGCGGCGGGGCCGCCGGCCCGGGCGCGCCGGGCCGACGGCGGCGGCGCCGCCGGCCGTGGCGGCCGGCGGCACCTGGTCTTGCGGAGCCTTCTTCACGTGCGGGTTTCCCTACTCGTGCGCCTGTCGGCTTGCTTGGCTTACTTGTAGGCCTTGGCGGCCTCGGCCTCGAGCTTGTCCTGCGTGCCCTTGATGTCGGTGGGCTTCAGCACCAGGCCGCGCAGCGCCTCCCACATGCCCTTGCCCGGGGTGCCGCCGAACGCGGCGGGCTGCAGGTCGGACATGTCGTAGCGGGCGGCGTCGCCGGCGACGCCGATCTGCTCGGCGAGCTGCTTGGAGATCGGGTCGGTGTAGGCGTCGGGCTTGACGTTCTTGTTCGGCGACAGGTAGCCGCCGAGGCCCGCCCACACCTTGCCGGCCTCGGGCGAGGCGAGGTACTTCATCAGCTCCTGGCCGCCCTTGCCGTCCTTCAGCGCGACGGCGATGTCGCCGCCGAGCAGCGCCGGGGTGGTGTCGCCGGCCTTGGGGAAGGCGAAGACCTTGGCGTCGGTGCCGACCTTGGCCTTGGTGGTGGCGATGTTGGCGGCGGCGAAGTCGCCGCCGTAGACCATCGCGGCCTTCTTCTGGCCGAAGGTGTCGGTGACCGAGCCGTCGAACTTGGTCTTGGTGGCGCCCGCGGTGCCGCCGGCCAGGAAGTCGCCCTTGCCCCAGATCTGGGCGAGGGTCTCCAGCGCCTTGCCGACGGTCGGGTCGGTCCACTTCAGCTCGTGCTTGGCGAGCTTGTCGTAGTTGTCGGGCCCGGCCTGCGACAGGTAGACGTTCTCGAACCAGTCGGTGAGGGTCCAGGAGTCGGAGGAGGCGGCGGCCAGGTCGATCGGGGTCTGGCCGCCCTCCTGCAGGGTGGTGGCGGCCTTGACCAGGTCGGGCCAGGTCTGCGGCGGCTGCACGCCGGTCTCGGTGAACGCCTCGGGCCGGTACCACAGGATCGACTTGTAGGCGGCCTTGGCCAGCACGCCATAGGTCTGGCCGTCGGCGGAGGCCAGCTGCTTCCAGTACGGCGAGTAGTTCTTGTCGACCTCGGCGACCACGTCGGGCGCCAGCGGCTTCAGCTGCTTCTTCTTGGCGTACTGCTGCAGCAGGCCCGGCTGGGGCAGGATCGCCACGTCCGGCGGGGTGTTGGCGGCCAGGCGCGGGCCGAGGTAGGCGTCGGTGTTCTCACCGGTGGAGGCGTAGGTGACGGTCGCGCCGGTCGCCTTCTCGAACGCCTTGAGGACCTCGCGGAAGTTCTTCTCCTCCGGGCCGCTCCACTTGGCCGCGACCTCGATCTTGGTGCCGTTCAGCTTCGCCCAGTTGCCGGCGGAGGGGGCGCCGGTGGAGCCGCCGTCCTTCTTGTCGTCGCCGCCGCACGCGGCGGCGCCGGCCATCAGCAGGCCGGCCGCGACGGCGGCGCTGGTCACTCGCCTGGAGTTGAACCTCATGACTCGTCCTTCCCATCCGGCGCGGCGGCGGATCCGAAGATCGACGCGCCGGTCTCGTTGTCGAAGAAGTGCAGGCGGCCGGTGTCGACGTGGATCGTCACCGGGTCGCCGACCTTGACGCCGGTGCGCGGGCTGAACCGCGCGACCAGCTCGGTGTGGGGGGTCTCGTCCAGCGCGCCGAGCACGTCGGTCCCGGCGTCGCGCGCCAGCTCCCGGGTGTCGTCGGTGACCACCGGGGCGGCCTGGAGCGTGAAGTGCACCAGCACGTCCGAGCCCATCGCCTCGACCAGCTCCACGGTCGAGGTGAGCACCGCGCCCTCGGCGGTCCCGGCCAGCTCGCCGTCCTCCATGTCCTCGGGGCGGATGCCGACGACGACGTCGCGGCCGAGGTGGGCGGCCAGGCCGGGCCGGTCGCGCAGGACCTCGGCCGGCAGGTGCAGCGTCTGGTCGCCGATCCGCAGGCGCGGGTTCGCCGCGTCGCCGGACAGCGAGCCCTGGACGAGGTTCATGGCGGGTGAGCCGATGAAACCGGCCACGAACAGGTTCGCGGGCCGGTCGTAGAGCTCCTGCGGGGGCGCGACCTGCTGGAGCACGCCCTTCTTCATCACCGCGACGCGGTCGCCGAGCGTCATCGCCTCGGTCTGGTCGTGGGTGACGTAGACGGTGGTGACGCCGAGGTCGCGCTGGATGCGGGCGATCTCGGCGCGGGTCTGCACGCGCAGCTTGGCGTCCAGGTTGGACAGCGGCTCGTCCATCAAGAACGCCTGCGGCTCGCGCACGATCGCGCGGCCCATCGCCACCCGCTGGCGCTGCCCGCCCGACAGGTTGCGGGGCTTGCGGTCCAGGTGGTCGCTGAGGCCGAGGATGCGCGCGGCGTGCTCGACCTTCTCGCGGATCTGCGCCTTCGGCATCTTGCGCAGCGACAGCCCGAAGCCGATGTTGTCGCGCACCGACAGGTGGGGGTAGAGCGCGTAGCTCTGGAAGACCATCGCGACGTCGCGGTCGCGCGAGGGCACCCGGTTGACCACCCGGCCGCCGATCGTGACCTGGCCCTCGGAGATCTCCTCCAGCCCGGCGAGCATGCGCAGGGCGGTGGTCTTGCCGCACCCCGAGGGGCCGACCAGCACCAGGAACTCCCCGTCGGCGATGGTCAGGTTCAGGTCGGTCACGGCGCGGGTGCCGTCGGGATAGACCTTTCCGACGCCCGTCAGGGCGACCTCTGCCACGGCACGTCTCCTTCGCCTCGTCGCAACCTGGGGATCACAAGATCGTCATCCCGGGGGAACAATGATCCACAGCTCTACTCCCCTCGGCGGGTGACTTGCAACACGGCGTTAAAGATCGTTACCAAGGCGTAGATACGGCCGTGGCGGCGGCCGGGACCGCCTGGTCCCGGCCGCCGCCACGGCGCGGCCCGCTGTCAGGACGCCTGTCAGGTGATGATCACCAGGTCGCGCGGGGTGGTGTTGAGGCGCTCGCAGCCGTCCTCGGTGCACACCACGATGTCCTCGATGCGGGCGCCGTGCGCGCCGGGGTAGATGCCCGGCTCGATCGAGAACGCCATGCCCGGCTCCAGCGGCTCCAGGTTGCCCGCGACGATGTAGGGCTCCTCGTGGGTCTCCAGCCCGATGCCGTGCCCGGTGCGGTGCACGAAGTACTCCCCGTACCCGGCGGCGGCGATGGCGTCGCGGCCCGCGGCGTCGACCGCCTCGGGGGTGACGCCGGGCCGCACCGCCGCGCACGACGCCTCCTGCGCGGCCAGCAGCACCTCGTAGTAGGCGCGGTAGTCCGCGGGCGGCGCGCCGACGCAGTAGTTGCGGGTGGAGTCCGAGCAGTAGCCGCTCGGCATGGTGCCGCCGATGTCGACCACGACGGGCTCGCCCTCGCCGATGACGCGGTCCGACAGCTCGGCGTGCGGGTTGGCGCCGTTCGGGCCCGACCCGACGATGACGAAGTCGACGGCGCTGTGGCCCTCGGCGATGATGAGGTCGGCGATGTCGCGGCCGACCTCGCGCTCGGTGCGGCCGGGCTTCAGCAGGTCGGGCACCCGGGCGTGCACCCGGTCGATGGCCGCGCCCGCCTCGCGCAGCGCGGCGACCTCGGCGGCGCTCTTGCGCACCCGCAGCCGGCCCAGCACCCGCCCGGCGGCGACCTGCTCGGCGCCCGGCATCGCGTCGCGGAACCGCAGCACCATCGACGCCCACATCCGGTCGGCGACGCCGACGCTGCCGATCCCGGCGGGCAGCCGCCCGGCGACCAGCGCGTAGGGGTCGTCGGTCTCGTCCCAGGGCACCAGCTCCAGCCCGAGGCCGCCGGCGGGCGACTCGGCGGCGGCCGGCAGCTCCAGCCGCGGCACCACCAGGAACGGGTCACCGGCGGCGGGCACCACCAGGCACGTCAGGCGTTCCAGCGCCAGCGCGTCGTAGCCGGTGACGTAACGCAGGTCGGGCCCGGGCGTCAGCAGCACCGCCCCGAGGCCGGCCGCCGCCGTGGCCTCCTGCACCTGCGCCACCCGCTCGCGCGGATACAACTCCGTTGTCACATCCGTCTCCATCTTCGTCTCAGGGTTCTCGTGCGTGTCGGGTCCAGGATCGCAAGGCGCCCCTGGTGAGCGCGAACGCGGTGGGCGCGAACCCGGCCGGTTCCCGCGGACCGTCGGACCCGCGTGCGACGATGGCGGCATGAGCGGGCTGATGCTGCTGGACACGCCGTCGTTGTACTTCCGCGCCTTCTACGGGGTGCCCGAGTCGGTGAAGGCGCCCGACGGCACGCCGGTCAACGCGGTCCGCGGGCTCATCGACATGATCGCCCGGCTGGTCGCCGACCGCCGCCCCGAGCGGCTGGTGTGCTGCATGGACGCCGACTGGCGCCCCGCGTTCCGGGTCGAGGCGCTGCCGTCCTACAAGGCGCACCGCGTCGCCGACGACGGCGGCGACCAGGTCCCGGGCGCGCTCTCGGCGCAGCTGCCGGTCATCGACGCGGTGCTGGACGCGGTCGGCCTGGCCCGTGTCGGGGTGCCCGGCTACGAGGCCGACGACGTCATCGGCACGCTCGCCGCCCGCGGCGCGGCCGACGGCCCGGTCGACATCGTCACCGGCGACCGCGACCTGTTCCAGCTGGTCGACGAGCGCGGCCCGGTGCTGGTCCTGTACACCGCGCGCGGCATCCGCAACCTGGAGATCCTCGGCGAGAAGGAGGTCGCGGCCAAGTACGCCATCCCCGGCCGCGGCTACGGTGAGTACGCCGCGCTGCGCGGCGACCCGAGCGACGGGCTGCCGGGCGTGCCGGGCGTCGGCGACAAGACCGCCGCGGCGCTGGTCACCCGGTTCGGGTCGGTCGCGGGCATCCTGGCCGCGCTGGACTCCGGCGACGCCGAGGGCTTCACCGCGGCGGCGCGGCGCCGGATCGAGGCGGCCCGCGACTACCTGGCGGCGGCCGAGACCGTCGTGCGGGTGGTCACCGACATCGACGCGCCCGAGCTGGCGGGCCTGGACGACCGGCTGCCCGCCGCGCCCCGCGACCCGCGCGCGCTCACCGACCTCGCCGAGCGGTGGGGCCTTTCCAGCCCGGTGGAGCGGCTCCTGAAGGCGCTGTGTTGATGGCGCTCCCGGCCCAAGGACTCGCCTGGCGGCTCGCCCTTGACCGTGCTCGGGCGAGTGCGAATCGCTTCGCGATCAACCCGGCGGGGCTCGCCTCCGGCGTCGCCCCGCCGGGTTGGTAGCGCACCCGCGCGAGTGCCGAGATCGTCGGAGGGGTGATCCGCGACATGCTCCGAACGCGTCCAATGTGTCAGGTGACGCAGACAGGGCGTGCCCCGGGGAGCACCATCACGATCAGTGGCGGGTTCTCCTGGAAGTGCACCAGGAACGAGCCGGTGCCCGTGGCGCGTGGGCCGCAACGCCCCACTCCCCCCATCCGCCGCGGGCGCCGGTTCACCGGACGGCGGGCGTCCTCGCCAGGGCCGCTCGCCGGACGCCCACCGGAGTCCACCGGCCTGCCACGGCCCAGCCCACCGAACGGATCCCCGTGATCGAAAGGACCCCTCCCCCGCGCGGGACACCGAGCACCGCCGTCATCGTCCAGCGCCCGGAGAGCTTCTGGGACGCGCTGGACTCGGCGCAGCGCACCGCGCTGCGCGAGGCCGCGCGGCCTCGCTCCTACGCCGCCAAGGTCCCCCTGTGCTACCAGGGCGACGAGTCCGACCACATCATCATCATCGAGAGCGGCTGGGCCAAGGTCGCCTCGGTCGGCGAGGACGGGCGCGTGGTCGTGCTGGCCGTGCGCGGCCCGGGCGACCTGGTGTGCGAGAGCGCGGTGCTCGGCAGCCGGCACCGGTCGGCGACGGTGACCGCGCTGTCGCCGCTGCGCGCCCTGGTGGTGCCGGCCGCGCGCTTCACCGCCTTCCTGGACGCCCATCCCGAGGCGTGGCGGCTGGTCAGCGGCACGTTCGTGCAGCGCCTGGACGACGCCGACCGGCGGCTGCAGGCGCACGTGTCGGCCAAGGGCGCCCAGCGCCTGGCGCTGCTGCTGGCGGGCCTGGCCGAGCTGTCGGCGCGGCACGTCCCGCCCTCCCCCGACGGCAGCATCGAGATCGCCCCTCCCCTGTCGCAGGAGGAGCTCGGCTCCTGGATGGACGCCTCCCGCGAGACCGTCGCGCGCGCGCTGAACACCCTGCGGCGGCACGGCCTGGTGCGCACCGGCTGGCGGCGGACCGTGGTGACCGACCTGCCGGGGCTGCGCGCGTACGCCGCGGGGCGCCGGAGCGGCTGACCCGGCCGGACGCCTTTACATTGTAGATCCGCTTTATGGGGCGTTCCGGTCGTTCCCTCCCGTACGCTCGGAACGTGCAGACGCGTCCCACGTTGCGATTGCGAACCGACGACGCCGAGATCCGTGCCGGGCTGGACCGGATCCGGGCCGACTTCGCCGTGCCCGGGCCGTTCCCGGCGGCGGTGCTGGCCGAGGCCGAGGCGGCCGCCGCGGCGGGCCCGCCCGAGCGCGCGGATCTGCGGGAGATCCCCTTCTTCACCCTGGACCCCGTCGGGTCGATGGACCTGGACCAGGCGATGTGGCTGGAGCGGCGCCCCGGCGGCTACCGGATCCGGTACGCGATCGCCGACGTCGCGCACTTCGTGCGGCCGGGCGGCGCGATCGACGCCGAGGCGCACGAGCGCGGGGTGACCCTCTACCTGCCCGACGCCAAGGCGCCGCTGCACCCGCCGGTGCTGTCGGAGGGCGCCGCCAGCCTGCTGCCGGGCGCCGACCGCCCGGCGGTGGTGTGGACGATCGACATCGACGACGCCGGGGCGACCACCGCGACCGACGTGCGGCGCGCCCTGGTGCGCAGCCGCGACCGGCTGAACTACGACGGCGCCTCCACCGGCGACCCGCGGATCGCGCTGCTCGGCGAGGTCGGCCGGGTGCTGCTGGCGGCCGAGGCCGCGCGCGGCGGGGTGAGCCTGCCGCTGCCCGAGCAGGAGGTGGTGCGCGGCGACGGCGGCTGGACGCTGGAGCAGCGCGGCGACCTGGCCGCCGAGGAGTGGAACGCCCAGATCTCGCTGCTGACCGGCCGCGCGGCGGCGGCGCTGATGCTGGAGGGCGGCCTCGGGCTGCTGCGCACGATGCCGCCGGCGCCCGAGGAGGCCGTGCAGCGGCTGCGGCGGGCGTCGCGGGCGCTCGGGGTGGTCTGGCCGGAGGGCCTCGCCTACGGGGAGGTGCTGCGCGGCCTGAACCCGGCGCGGGCCAAGGACGCGGCGCTGCTGTTCGAGGCGCCGACGCTGCTGCGCGGCGCGGGGTACACCGCCTTCGACGGTGCGCCGCCCGCCGATCCGGCGCACGCGGCGGTCGCGGCCCCCTACGCGCACGTGACGGCGCCGCTGCGGCGCCTGGCCGACCGGCACGCCACCGAGGTGTGCCTGGCCCTGTGCGCGGGGACCGAGGTGCCGGCGTGGGCGCGCGAGGCGCTGCCGGGGCTGCCGGAGGTGATGCGCCGGTCGCTGCGGCGCGGCGCCGAGGTGGAGCGCGCGTGCGTGGACCTGGTCGAGGCGCTGCTGCTGAACGCGCACGTCGGCCAGGTGTTCGACGCGGTCGTCGTCGAGGTCAACGAGGGCAAGCCGGGCGGCCTGGTGCAGCTGGCCGGCCCGGCGGTGCTGGCCCGCTGCGACGGGGACGGGCTGCCCCTCGGCGAACCGGTGAAGGTGCGCCTGCAGGCGGCGGACCCGTCCCGCCGGCTGGTGCGCTTCTCCCTGACGGGCTGACGCCCGCGCGGGGTCAGCGGCGGCGGCCGCGGCGCCAGTTGGTGCCGGCGCCGATCCCCGCCAGGTGCAGGGCGATGAGCAGCAGGCCGAGCGTCACGAGCGTCTCGTAGTTGAAGGCGTCCGAGGAGACGTCGGCGAGGTCGAACAGCAGCGCGATCGCGAAGACGATCGCGGCGACGATGGCGAGCATCTGGGACCTCCGGGTCGGGTGGTTCGGTGTCGTGCGGTGCGTTCTCCCCCGAGGCGCACCGGGACGATCTCCTCCTTGGCGCGGGTCAAACCATCCGGCCGCCGGATCCCTCCTTTGCGCAGGTCACGGCCGCTTTCCACCGCGCCGCCGGGTCGGCGGCGCGGCACCGGGACCCGGCCGCGCGCCCGAAGCGGCGCCGCGCGCGCCGCTTCGGGCGCGGGGAGTCGTTCTCCTGCGCGAGAATGGGGGCCGTTCGATCCGGGCCGCCGGGCATTCCCCGGGGCCTCTTTCTGTGGAAGGGCCGCCATTGGCGGTGAGATCGGCGCTGGCGTGAGCGGCGAAGATGTCCGCGTTGGCCACATGGTGAAGAACATCACCATTCCGTGTCGGCAAGGGGAAGGAAGACGGGGCACACATGGCCGAGAAGGTCATTCGCGTGGACGACATCGACGGTTCGGAGGGGGGCGATGTCAGCAAGCGGGACTTCGAGGTCCTCGGCCGGGTCTTCACGATCGACCTGAGCGATGACAACCACAAGCGCCTGATCGAGGCGCTGGAAGTGCTCGCCACGTTCGTGGACAAGGCCGTCGAGGTCAAGCCCGCAGGTAAGGGCCGCAAGGCGGCCTCTCCGGCGAAGGTCAAGGGCTACAGCAACAACGATGTCCGCGAGTGGGCGAACAGCAACGGCGTGGAAGTCTCCGAGCGTGGCAAAATCGCCGATGAGGTCTATGCTGCATTCATCGAGGCCCATCCGGACGCGAAGCCGGGTGTATAGCAAGGGAGTCCCCGCATGGCACAGAAGGTAGAAGTCCTTCTGGTCGATGACATCGATGGCGGAGAAGCCGACGAGACCGTCACCTTCTCGCTCGATGGAATCACTTATGAGATCGACCTGAGCAAGAAGAACGCCGCCCGGCTCCGTGAGGGCCTGGAGCCGTTCGTGGCCGGGGCCCGCAAGGCGCGCAAGTCCGCGGGCCGGCCCGTGAAGACGACCCGCACGGCGGGCAACCGGGAGCGCAGCGCCGAGATCCGCGAGTGGGCCAAGTCCCACAACATCGCGGTGAACGAGCGCGGCCGCATCCCGGCCACGGTCATCGAGAAGTTCGAGGCCGCCCACTAGCGGCGAGCGGCATGGCCGTGCCGGGCCGGCGCGTCCGCGCCGGCCGGGCGGGCGAAGGGCCGGCCGGGGAGCTGCTCCCCGGCCGGCCCTTCGCTTTGCGTTCCCTGCCGCGCGCGGCGGGTCAGGCCACCGAGGAGTAGGCGACGACGCCGCGGCGCATGGCGTCCATGGCCTTGCGGGCGGTCTTGCGCAGGTGGCTGTTGGGCGGGGCGGCGTCGGCGACCTGGCCGAGCAGGTCCAGCAGCTGCTTGACCGAGCGGACGAAGTCGCCGGCGGTCAGGCCGGCGTCGAGCAGGACCTCGTCCAGGTCGTCGCCCTTGGCCCACCGGTAGGCGGTCCAGGCGAACCCCAGGTCGGGTTCGCGCAGGAACGACACCTGGTTGTCGCGTTCGACGGCCTCCAGCTGCCCCCACAGGCGCACCATGGCGGCCAGGGCGTCCTGGACCTGCCCGGTCGGGGTGCGGGGCGGGGCGGCGTCGTCGGGCTGGCGGGACTCGTAGACCAGCGCCGACACGCACGCGGCGAGCTCGGCGGGGTCCAGGCGCTCCCACAGGCCCTCGCGCAGGCTCTCGGCGGTGAGCAGGTCCAGCTCGTTGTAGATGCGGCCGAGGCGGCGGCCCTCGTCGGTGACGGCGCCGCCGTCGAGGTAGCCGAGCTGGGTGAGCACGGCGCAGACGCGGTCGAAGGTGCGGGCGATGACCTGGGAGCGGCCCTCGACGCGGCGGCGCAGCAGCTCGGTCTCGCGTTCCAGGCGGAAGAACCGCTCGGCCCAGCGGGCGTGGTCCTCGCGCTCGGCGCAGCCGTGCACGGGGTGGCGGCGCAGCTCGGTGCGCAGCCGGCCGATCTCGGCGTCGTCGCCGGCGGGCACGTCGCGGGGGCGGCGGTGCGAGCGGCCCTCGTCGGGCACCTTGGCGCGCAGGGTGGAGGCCAGGTCGCGGCGGTCCTGGGGGCTGCGGGGGCTGAAGGACTTGGGGATGCGGATGCGCTCGATGGGCTCGACGGCGCGCGGGAAGTCCAGCACCGACAGGCGCTGCACCGAGCGGGCGGCGGTCAGCACCAGCGGGGCGGGCCCGTCGGAGCGGCGGCCGACGCCGGGGTCCAGCACGACGGCCAGGCCGCTGCGGCGGCCCTGGGGGACCATGATGACGTCGCCGGGCCGCAGGTGCTCCAGGGAGCGGGCGGCCTCGGCGCGGCGGGCGCCGGCGCGCTCGCGGGACTGCTCGGCCTCGCGGTCGGACAGGGCGCGGCGCAGCGCGGCGTACTCCATGAAGTCGCCGAGGTGGCATTCGGCGGCCTTGGCGTACCCGGCGAGGGCCTCCTCGTTCTTGTGCACCTGGCGGGCCAGGCCGACGACGGCGCGGTCGGCCTGGAACTGGGCGAAGGACTCCTCCAGCAGGGTGCGGGCGCGGTCGGCGCCGACGGCGCCGACGAGGTTGACGGCCATGTTGTAGGAGGGCCGGAAGCTGGAGTTGAGGGGGTAGGTGCGGGTGCCGGCCAGGCCGGCGACCGATCCGGGGTCGACGCTGGGGTTCCACACCACGACCGCGTGCCCCTCGACGTCGATGCCGCGGCGCCCGGCGCGGCCGGTCAGCTGGGTGTACTCGCCGGGGGTGAGGTTGACGTGGGCCTCGCCGTTCCACTTGTCGAGCTTTTCGATGACGACGGTGCGGGCGGGCATGTTGATGCCGAGGGCGAGGGTCTCGGTGGCGAAGACGGCCTTGATGAGGCCGCGGGTGAACAGCTCCTCGACGATCTCCTTGAACGTCGGCAGCATCCCGGCGTGGTGGGCGGCCAGGCCGCGCTCCAGCGCGGCCAGGAAGTCGGGGTAGCCGAGGATGCGCAGGTCGTCCTCGGCGATGTCGGCGGTGCGCAGCTCGGCGTGGGCGCGGATCTCCTCGGTCTCCTCCTTGGAGGTGAGGCGCAGCCCGGCGTGCAGGCACTGCAGGACGGCGGCGTCGCAGCCGGCGCGGGAGAAGATGAAGGTGATGGCCGGCAGCAGCCCGGCGCGCTCCAGGCGGCCGATGACGTCGGGGCGCAGCGGCGGCCGGAACCGCTGCGGGCGGGCCTCGCGGCGGCGGCCGGTGCGGCGGCCCTGGTTGACCTTGGCGCGGCGGACCTCCTCGACGGCCATCCGCTGCAGCTGCGGGTTGACCCGGGCCTGCCGGTTGTTCCCCTTGCCGGTCTCGACGAACAGGTCGTACAGGCGGTTGCCGACGAGCATGTGCTGGAACAGCGGGACGGGGCGGTGCTCGTCGACGACGACGGCGGTGTCGCCGCGCACGGTCTGCAGCCACTCGCCGAACTCCTCGGCGTTGCTGACGGTCGCCGACAGCGCCACGATGCGGACCGAGTCCGGCACGTGGATGATCACTTCTTCCCAGACCGCGCCGCGGAACCGGTCGGCCAGGTAGTGCACCTCGTCCATGACGACGAAGGCCAGGCCCGCCAGGGTCTGCGACCCGGCGTAGAGCATGTTGCGCAGCACCTCGGTGGTCATGACCACGATGGGCGCCTCGCCGTTGACGCTGTTGTCGCCGGTGAGCAGGCCGACGTTCTCGGCGCCGTAGCGGCGGACCAGGTCGGCGTACTTCTGGTTGGACAGCGCCTTGATGGGCGTGGTGTAGAAGCACTTGGAGCCGCCGGTGAGGGCCAGGTGGACGGCGAACTCCCCGACGACGGTCTTGCCGGAGCCGGTGGGCGCGGCGACCAGCACGCCGCTGCCGCCCTCCAGGGCGCGGCACGCCTCGATCTGGAAGGCGTCCAGGTCGAAGTCGTACAGGGTCTGGAAGTCCAGCAGGGCGGGTCCGCTGCCGGCGTGCCGCCTGCGGTTGGCGGCGTAGCGCTGCGCCGGGGACTGCTCGGCCGACTGCGTGTCGGGGGTGGTCATGCCACCGAGCCTACGGTTTCGACCGGCCCGATTCCCAATTCGGGGCCTTTTACCGGGGTGTTTCGCGGCGGGCCGAACGGGCCGGCACGGGTCAGGGGCGGCGTTCGCCGCGCTCGAGCTCGGCGTCGATCCCGGCGAGGTCCAGCGGGGAGGCCTCGTCGTCGGACAGCCCGGCGTAGGGGTCGGGGCGGCGGGCCTTGCGGCGGTCGTTGAGGAACGCCAGCAGCGCGGCGATCTCGAACAGCAGCACGGTGGGCAGCGCCAGCGCCAGCATGGTGAACGGGTCGGCGCTCGGGGTGGCCACGGCGGCGAACACGAAGATGCCGAAGATCGCGACGCGCTGGGTCTTGCGGATGCGGGCCGAGGGCAGCACCCCGGCCAGGTTGAGGATGATCACGAACAGCGGGAGCTCGAAGGTCAGCCCGAACACCAGCAGCATGGTCAGCACGTAGCCGAGGTAGCTGTCGACGGTGATGAGGGGCTTGACGTCCTCGGCGACGAAACCGAGGAACAGCGCCAGGCCCTTGTCGACGGTGACGTAGGCCAGGGCGGTGCCGACGAAGAACAGCGGGATCGCCGCGCCCATGAACACATAGGTCCAGCGGCGCTCGCGCTTGTACAGGCCGGGCGCGACGAACGCCCACAGCTGGTAGAGCCAGACGGGCGCCGACACCACGCCGCCGATGATGCAGGAGATCTTCAGCTTCAGGAAGAAGGAGGAGAAGATCCCGTTGACGTACAGCGCGCACTTGTTGCCCTCGACCACGCCGCGCGACTGCGGCAGCGAGCAGTAGGGCTCCTTGAGGAACTCCCAGACGGGGTTGAACAGCAGCCAGCCGATGATGACGCCGGCCAGGAAGGCCAGGATGGCCTTGATCAACCGGTTGCGCAGCTCGCGCAGGTGGTCCAGTAGGGGCATCCGGCCGTCGGGGTCGGCCTGGCTCTGCGTTCTCATGGTGGCGTCGGTGACTCGGCCCGTCTACGGCAGGGGTGGGAGGGGGTCAGGACTTGCGGGTCTGGTCGCGGTCCAGCGGGACGCCCTGGATCGGCTCGCCGGAGGGCAGGGTGCGCTGCGGGTAGGGCTGCTGGGCGGCGGCCTCGCGCTCCAGGCGGGCGGCCTCCTCGCGCAGCTGCGCAGCGCGCGCGCGGGCGGCGTCGGCGGCGTCGCCCACGGGGGCGGGAGCGGCGGCGGCGGCCTTGTCGTCGGCGTCGTCGTCCTCGCGCAGGCCCTTGGTCTCGGCCTTCAGGATGCGCGCCGACTTGCCGAGCGAGCGCGCCAGCTGCGGCAGCTTGGCCGACCCGAAGATCAGCACGACGACCAGCAGGAGAATGAGCAGCTCGGGGGTACCGAGGTTCGGCATGGGCGGTCCTTCGTCGGCGGGTGGTGCTTGCTTGGTGTTCTCAACCCGATCGTACGCCGTCACCTGGTTCGAACGGAGCACGCGCGTCCTGCAGGGCCTGGAGTTCATCGCGCAGCGCCGACTGTTGGGGCGCGAGCCGGCGTTTGGCCCGCTCCAGTTCACGTCCCAGCCGCCGCACGCCGAGCGCGACCTTGACCGCGCACCAGGCCAGCACCGCCAGCCCGGCGAAGCCGAGGGTCACCGCCACGCCGCTCCATGCCACGTCCGACACCGTAGCCGACCCCCTCAGCGCTCGTCGTACCGGGCCAGGGCCCGGGCGGCGTCGGCGCGGACGGCGGCGGCGAGGGCGGGCGGGTCGACGATGCGGCCCTGGTCGCCCAGGCGCAGGGCCAGGCCCCGCACCCAGCGGGTGTCGGGGGTGCGCAGCACGATGCGCAGCCGGCCCTCGCCGAGCTCGGTGACGCTCTCGCAGGGGTGGTAGTCGGCGACCCAGCGGCCCTGGGGGGTCAGCTCGAAGGTGACGCGCTCGTCGCGGTCGGAGGGCCGGAACAGGCCGGCGTCGACGTCGATGGGCTCGGCGGTCTCGGGGACCTGCGCGGGGACCTCGAGCACGGTCAGGTCGGTGACGCGGTCGAGGCGGAACAGCCGGACGGCCTCGGCGCGGCGGCACCAGCCCTCCAGGTAGGTGTTGCCCTCCACCACCAGCAGCCGCATCGGGTCGACGTCGCGCTCGGTGTTCTCGTCGCGGGCGGGTACGTAGTAGGACAGGTGGACGCGGCGGCCGGCGCCGATGGCCTGGCGGAGCCGGGCCAGGGCGTCGCCGTGCGCGTCGACCTCGACCGAGACCTTGCCGGCGGCGGCGCCGGCGGCCCCGGCGGCGGTCTCCAGCTTGGCGATGACGCGGCTGAGCGCGTCGCGGTCCTGCAGGCCGGGGACGTCGGCGAGCATGCGCAGCGCGACGAGCAGCGCGCTGGCCTCGTCGACCTTCAGCCGCAGCGGCCGGGCGATCGACTCGGCCTCGGTGACGGTGATCTCGCCGCCCTCGTAGGACAGGTCGATCGGGCAGTAGGGGTCGGGCGAGCGCAGCTCGACGCACCACAGCAGGTTGAGGTCGTCGATGAGCTGCTTCTCGGTGACGCCGAACGCCTCGGCGGCCTCCTCCAGCGCCACCGAGTCGCGGTTCACCACGTAGGGGACCAGGGCCAGCAGCCGGCCGAGCCGGTCGGTGGAGGTGGTGGAGGCCCGCCCGCCGGCCTTCGTCGTCTTGCCGCTCACTGGTCGCTCCCCGCCACGACGGCCTTCAGTTGCCAGATGACCGCCTCGCGCAGGTCGGGCGGGTCCAGGACCACGACGTCGTCGGCGAAGCGCGCCAGGTAGGGCGCGAACCGGTCCACGTCGTGGAAGGTCAGCACGGCCTCGTCCCAGCCGTCGCCGGCGGGGCGGACCTGCTTGGCCCAGCGACGCGGGCCCTGCGCGGCGCCCGCGCGCAGCCGCACCGTCGCCGGGCGCGGCTCGGCGGCCGGCTCGCCGCGGTCGAAGGCGATGCGCCGCACGTCGACGCCGTCGGGGACGGTGACGGTGCCCGGGCGCCCGTCGGGGGCGACCTCGCCGGTGATGCGGCTGAGCCGGAACACCCGGGCCTCGCCGCGGTCGCGGTCGTGGCCGACCACGTACCAGCGGCCGCGGCGGCTCACCACGCCCCACGGCTCCAGGTGGCGGCGGGCGACGGCGGTGCGGCCGACGCCCTGGTAGTCGAAGGCGACCGGGCGGCCGTCGCGGACGGCCTCCCACAGCGCCGGGAACGCCGGGTCGCCGGCGCCGACGCGCGGCTCGATGCCGACGGAGGTGTCGGTGCCGGTGTCCACGCCGGCGGCGCGCAGCTTCAGCAGCGCGCCCGAGGCGGCCTCGGCCATGCTGGCGCGCTGCCACACCCGCGCGGCCAGGCCGAGCACGGCGGCCTCGTCGGGGGTGAGGTGGATGTCGGGCAGCTCGTAGGCCTGCGGCGGGATCCGGTAGCCGATCTCCTCGCCGCCGCCGCCGTCGCCGTCGCTGCCGACCTCCAGCGGGACCCCGAGCTCGCGCAGCTCCTCCTTGTCGCGCTCGAACATGCGCTTGAAGGCCTCGCCGGCGTCGGGGTAGCCGGGCACGGCCCGGCGGATCTGCTCGGCCGTCAGGTACCGCCGCGTGGCGAGCAGGCAGACCACCAGGTTGAGCAGGCGCTCGGTCTTGCGCCGCGACACTTCGCCACCACCTCTTTGCTCGCTGGGACCCGGCCGGTCCCGGCATTCTCCCGGGAAGGACGCTACCGTTCCGGTGTGATCCGATGGCGTAAAGGCACGGTAGAGAACGTCCGCCGGGAGTGGCCGGGGGCGGTCGAGCTGGACGTCACGATCGAGGACGACGGCACCCGCCGCGCCCTCGCCTACCCCGCGCTGGTGGGGCGGCCCGAGCCGGGCGACACCGTCCTGCTCAACACTACGGCCTTGGCGATGGGACTCGGGACGGGCGGGTACGCGATGGTGGTGGCGGTCCCCGACCGGCTGCCGCCCGACCCGGCGGGGCCGGGCCACCTGGTCAAGGCGCGCTACACGCCGCTGCAGGCCACCGTCCTCGGCGCCGACGAACAGGACTCCCCCCACCACGACCTGCTGCGCGACGCCGACTCCCTGGACGGCATGCCGGTCGTCGTGGCCGACCTGCACTCGGCGCTGCCGCCGGTCCTGGCGGGCCTGCTGGCGGCGCGGCCCGGCACCCGCGTGGTGTACGTGATGCCCGACGGCGGCGCGCTGCCGGCGTGGTTCTCCATGTCGATCGCTCAGCTGAAGGAGGCCGGGGCGCTCGCGGCGACCGTCACGGTCGGGCAGGCGTTCGGCGGCGACCTGGAGACGGTGACGGTCCACACCGGGCTGCTGGCGGCGCGGCTGGTGCTGGACGCCGAGGTCGTCGTCCTGGCGCAGGGGCCGGGCAACCTCGGCACCGGCACCCGGTGGGGGTTCTCGGGGGTGTCGGCGGGCGAGGCGGTGAACGCGGCGGCGGTGCTGGGCGGGCGTCCGGTCGGCTCGCTGCGGGTCAGCGAGGGCGACCTGCGGCCCCGCCACGTCGGGGTGTCGCACCACAGCCTCACCGCCTACGGGCGTGTCGCGCTCGCGCGCGCGCAGATCGTGGTGCCCGAGCTCGGCGGGCACTTCGGCACCGAGGTCGCGGCGCAGGCCGCGCCGCTCGGCGACCGCCACGAGCTCGTCCCGGTCGGTGTGGCGGGCCTGGCGGAGGAGCTGGCGGCGGCGGAGAAGGAGTGGGGCGTGCGGATGTCGACGATGGGCCGCCGCCTGGACGCCGACCTGGCCTACTTCCTCACGGCCGCGGCGGCGGGCCGCCACACCGCGTCCCTGCTCGGCTGACCGGCCCGGTCCCGGCCCCGGTCAGGTCGCCGGGGCCGCGGCCTCCTCGGCGGTGTAGGCCGAGGCGAAGGTGAACGCGCGGGGCGAGGGCCCCTGCGCGCGCAGCAGTTCCAGCCGCTCGACGCCCTCGGCGACGGTCGGCACGTGCCCGGCCGGGATCCACCACATCACCAGGTGCATGTCCACGTGCCGCCGGAACCACTCGCGGCGGCGGCGCAGCACCTCCAGGTGCCGGCTGCGGTAGACGAAGTCCCACAGCGCCTCGTGGCTCTCCCACACCGAGTAGTTGACGATCACGTCGGCGCCCAGCGGGCGCAGGCCGGTGGCGTCGGGCTCGCCCTCCTCGGCCAGCCGCCACACGAAGCCGGGGGTGCCGTCGGCGAGCGCGTTGATCGGGGCGAGCAGCTCCACGAAGGGCGCCGTGCGGGGGTCGTCGAGGGGGTGCAGGAGGGTGGCGACGTTGAACTGGGCCAGGTGGAAACCGGTCATGCGGCCCACTCCACCATGCCCGTTCCTTCTATGTCAATCTTCATTGGTTTTAGAAGGTTCGACCACCGCGCAGCACAGCCCGGGACGGGCGTCCAGCCGCACCCGCACCCCCGGCGACCCGCCGAGCAGCCCCTCCAGGAGCGCCAGGTTCATCCCGCACACCAGCGGCGGGAACCGCTCGGCCACCACGTGGAAGGGGCAGTTGCGCATGCGCAGCACGGCGCCCCCGTCGCCCTCGGCGCCCTCAGCGCCCTCATCGACATAAGGCTCATATCCGCGGCCCGCCAGCACCTGGGCGACCTCCTCCAGGCCCTCACAGGGCGCCGTGGAGCCGCGCAGCGCCTCGCCCTGCCGCCGGGCCACATCCCGCAGTTCCACGTCCAGCCCGGCCGTCTCGGCGGCCTCGGCCAGCAGCGCCGCCGCCGTCCGGTAGTCGCGCGCCGGCAGCGACACCTCCCGCTCCACCGCCGACCGCCGGTACACCTTCGCCGGCCGGCCCGCACCCGGCCCCGACCGGCCCGTCAGCCGCCGGCTCGCCGTCTCCAGCAGCCCCGCCTCGGCCAGGCGGTCCAGATGGAACGCCGCCAGGTTGCGCGCCACGCCCGCCGCCTCGGCCGCCTCGTTGCGCCCCACCTCGCGCCCCTGCGCCGCCACGTACTCGTACAGACGGCGCCGCACCGGATCCTGCAGCACCGCGATCGCGTCGATGTCCTCCACCCGCCCATTCTAAGAACAACGCAGGTGGGATTTAGAAATGCGGAAGGGCCGCCCCGCCCAGCGGAACGGCCCTTGCGACGCGCCGGGCTAGTGCGCGCCGAGAATGTCCACGACGAACACCAGCGTGTCGTCACCCCTGATCCCGGCCTGCGCCAGGCCCTTCGCGCCGTACCCGAGCGCCGGCGGCACCACCAGCAGCACCCGGCTCCCCACCGGCTGCCCCGCCAGGCCGTCCTCCCAGCCCTTCATCAGCTGGCCCGTCCCGATCGTCGCCGGGAACGGGCGGCCGCTCTCCCACGTGGAGTCGAACACCTTCCCGTCCCGCCAGAACGCCCCCACGTACTGCAGCGCCATCAGCCGGTTCTTGCCCACCACCGGGCCGTCGCCCTTCACCAGCGTGCGCACCTGCAGCCTCTTCGGCGGCCTGCCCTTCGGCACCGTCACCACCGGCGCCTGCCCCGCCGGCGGCGAACTCACCTTCGGCAGCGCCGGATCGTCCACCGGCTGCGCCTGACCGTGCGCCGACGCCGTCCGCGCGTACACCGCCCGCACGTCCAGCACGTACACCAGCGAGTCGCCCGCCTCCACCCGGTGCGTCGGATCGCCCGCCGCCCCGTACCCGTCCTTCGGCGGGATCCGCGCCACCACCCGCGCACCCGGCTTCGCGCCCTCCAGCGCCTTCTCCAGCCCCGGCACCAGCGTCCCGGTCGGGAACGCCCCCGGCTGCCCCGACTCGTAACTGGACGCCAGCAGCTTGCTGCCGGACTTGTTCCACCGGTACCCGACATAGTCGGCGACCACCAGATCGCCCTTGCGGACCCGCGCGCCCTTGCCGTCCGACAGCGTCTTCACCGCCAGCTCCGCGGCCGGCGCGGTCTTCTTCGGGAACGCCACCTCGGGCCGCGCGCCCGCCGCCCCCTTCACCGACACCTGCACGTCCCCGGCGTCCGAACACGCCGACGTCAGGAGAAGCGGAACCAGCACGACGGCGGCCACCGGCGGCACGAGGCGACGGCGCGGCAGGGCGAGACGACGGCGCATAGAGGTCCTTCGAGGGTGATGAACGCGACAGATCGGCTCACCCTACCCCCCGGGTGACCGGCCGGTAGCCCGCCCTGCCACCCGCGATCTACATGCCGGCGATCAGCTTGTCGACCCGCTCGTCCACCGACCGGAACGGGTCCTTGCACAGCACCGTCCGCTGCGCCTGGTCGTTCAGCTTCAGATGCACCCAGTCGACCGTGAAGTCACGCCGCTTCTCCTGCGCCTTGCGGATGAACTCCCCGCGCAGCCGCGCCCGCGTCGTCTGCGGCGGCACCGACTTGGCCTCGAAGATGTCCAGATCCCGCGAGACCCGCTCCACCGAGCCCTTCTTCTCCAGCAGGTAGTACAGCCCCCGGTCCCGGTGCACGTCGTGGTACGCCAGATCCAGCTGCGCCACCCGCGGCGAGCTGAGCGGCAGATCGTACTTGCGCCGGTACCGCTCGATCAGCTTGTACTTGGTCACCCAGTCGATCTCCCGGCCCACCAGGTCCAGGTCCCCGGTCTCCACCGCCCGCAGCGTCCGCTCCCACAGGTCCAGCACCCGCTTGGCCGTCTCGTCCCCGCCGCGCCGGTCCACGAAGTCCTTGGCCTTGCCGAAGTACTCCTTCTGGATCTCCAGCGAGCTGGCCTCCCGGCCGTTGGCCAGGCGCACCTTGCGGCGGCCGGTCATGTCGTGGCTGACCTCGCGGATCGCCCGGATCGGGTTCTCCAGCGTCAGGTCGCGCATCACCACGCCCGCCTCGATCATCCGCAGCACCAGGTCGGTCGCCCCGACCTTCAGCAGCATCGTCGTCTCGCTCATGTTGGAGTCACCGACGATCACGTGCAGCCGGCGGAACCGCTCGGCGTCGGCGTGCGGCTCGTCCCGCGTGTTGATGATCGGCCGCGACCGCGTCGTCGCCGACGACACGCCCTCCCAGATGTGCTCGGCCCGCTGCGACACGCAGTACACCGCGCCGCGCGGCGTCTGCAGCACCTTGCCGGCCCCGCAGATGATCTGCCGCGTCACCAGGTACGGGATCAGCACGTCGGCCAGCCGGCCGAACTCCCCGTGCCGGCCCACCAGGTAGTTCTCATGACAGCCGTAGGAGTTGCCGGCCGAGTCGGTGTTGTTCTTGAACAGGTAGATGTCGCCGGCGATGCCCTCCTCGCGCAGCCGGCGCTCGGCGTCCACGAGCAGACCCTCCAGGATCCGCTCCCCCGCCTTGTCGTGCGTCACCAGGTCGACGACGCTGTCACACTCGGGCGTGGCGTACTCGGGGTGGCTGCCCACGTCCAGATACAGGCGGGCACCGTTGCGAAGGAAGACATTGCTGCTGCGGCCCCACGACACCACTCGGCGGAACAGGTAACGGGCCACCTCATCGGGTGACAACCGCCGCTGACCGCGGAAGGTGCAGGTGACGCCGTACTCGTTCTCAAGACCGAAGATGCGCCTGTCCACACCTGGAGCCTAGGCGGTCCGGCCCCGACATGGCAGTCTCCGCAGCCCCTTGTTTCGCAGCGATCCGGCCCGGCGCCTTTACGTTGTAGATCAATGAGGACGGCGCGGGGCCCGCCGCGCCCTCCCGGCACGACGGGCCCCGCACCCCGCGATCAGGAAGCCTGCTCCCCCAGCAGCTCCTCGATCCGCGCCGCCGGCAACCGCCGGAACAACCGGTGCTCCCGGTTACGGTCCAGCACCGCCACCTCCAGCGACCGCGCCTCCAGCCGCCGATCCGCGTCCTGCGCCTCCAGCGAGCTCACCGCCGTCCGCAACGCGTCCGCCAGCGACGCACCCTCCCGGTACCGATCCTTCAACGCCGCCGCCACCGCGTCGGCCTGACCGCCCATCGCCACATAACCATGCTCGTCGGCCACCGAACCATCGAACGTCAGCCGGTAGATCTGATCGGTGTCGGCGTCCTCACCGACCTCCGCCACCACCAGCTCCACCTCGTACGGCTTGTTGGTCTCCGTGAAGATCGTCCCCAGCGACTGCGCGTACACGTTCGCCAGCCCCCGCGCCGTCACATCACGCCGGTCGTACTGGTACCCGTTCACATCCGCGTACCGCACACCGCCCAGCCGCAGGTTCTCGAACTCGTTGTACTTGCCCACCGCCGCGAACGCGATCCGGTCGTAGATCTCACTGATCTTGTGCAGCGCCCGCGACGGATTGTCCGCCACGAACAGGATCCCATCGGCGAACTGCAGCACCACCACGCTGCGACCCCGCGCGATGCCCTTGCGCGCGTAGTCCGCCTTGTCCTTCATCTGCTGTTCGGGCGACACATAGAACGGCATGGACACCGGTCTGGATCCCTTCTATCGCAGCGGGGCGGTCGGCCCGCCCGGCGAGTCGTAACGTTCCTCCACCACGGCACGCGCCACCGCGCCCACCTCGTCCTCACCGAGCCGGCGATACCCCTCCGCCGTCACCGTCGCCACCACAGGGAAGATCCCCCGCGCCAGATCCGGGCCACCGGTCGCCGAATCGTCATCGGCCGCGTCGTACAGCGCCTGCACGCACACCAGCGCCGCGTCCGCCGCCGACAGATCCGCCCGGAACAGCTTCTTCAGCGAACCCCGCGCGAACACCGACCCCGACCCGATCGAATGGAACTCCCGCTCCTCGTACCGCCCGCCCGCCGGGTCGTACGAGAAGATCCGCCCCTCCGAGCGCTCCTCGTCGAACCCCGCGAACAACGGCACCACGGCCAGCCCCTGCATCGCCAGACCCAGGTTCTGCCGCACCATCGTCGCCAGCCGGTTCGCCTTGCCCTCGATCGACAGCGTGCGGCCCTCACGCTTCTCGTAATGCTCCAGCTCCACCTGGAACAGCCGCACCATCTCGATCCCGAGCCCCGCCGTCCCCGCGATCGCGATCGCCGAGAACTCGTCCGCCCGGAACACCTTCTCGATATCGCGCTGCGCGATGACGTTCCCCGCGGTCGCCCGCCGGTCACCCGCCATCACCACACCACCGGGGAACGACACCGCCACGATCGTCGTACCGTGCGGGATCTCCTCCCCCGCCGTCACCCCCGCCGGCAACCCCCGCCGGCCCGGCAGCAGCTCCGGCGAATACGCCCCCAGGAACTCCGTGAACGAGGACGTGTCCGGGCTCATGAACAACCCGGGCAGACGTCCGGTGTGCGCATCATGGGACGCCACGCGACTCCTTCCCTCCACCAAGGCACCGGCCACCCCACCGAGGGACGCACCGGCGCAGACGCTTATGACCCTACTGTTCAACCACGCCCCACCGCATACCGCGATATCCCCCGCCCGCTTCCGCTGACGGCGAACCCTCAGCAGGTTTCAAGCGCCGGACCCTCCACCCACGCGAACTCCGTCCACGGAACCCGCTCCACCAGCTCCGCCATATCCCGCACCGCCTTGCGATAACCGGCGTCCTGCTCCCGGTACTTCGCCCAGCCGTTCAGCGGGACGGTGGTGGGATCCACGTCGGGGTGGGTGAAGGACAGGCGGGTGGCGCCGTCCGCGATCGGGACCTCGGTGATCAGCGTGCGCTCCAGGTAGGCGGCCGCGCGGCGCAGAACCGCCGGGTCGTCGCGGAGCTGGCCCATGCCACTGTTGCAGCCGGTGCAGAGCACACCACGGACGACCTCCGTGGAGTGGCAGTGGTCGACATGCTCGGCCGGCCGATCGCAGCAGATGGCGCACAGGCCACCTTGGACATCCGCGAGAGCCCGGGCCTCGTCCTCGGTGATGCCGTATCGGTGCCGTAGATGGTAGTGGCGACTTGTTCCCTTGCGGTTGGCTCGAACACCAAGGCGGCGCTCCTCCGCACGCCGGGAACGCCCATCGAAGGTGGCTTCACCGAATTCAAGGATCATCCGGCGCGCGAAAGAACTCCGGCCTTCCAGGTAATCGGCCGCCTCCCCCAATCGCCAGATGTCATCCTCGAACTGCCCCAGACCTCCGTTACAGCCGAAGCACAGGAGGCCCCGAAAGAGCCCGGTGACATGATCGTGATCTACGTGGGCCGCGGGCTCCCGAAGACAGATGACGCAGACTCCGCCCTGCCGGGCGCCCAGCGCCTTGATCTCCGCCTCGGTCAGGCCGTACCGGAGCTTGAGCAGGTAACCGCGCTCACTGCCGTGGCGGCGTGCCTTGATCGCCGCCATGGCCGCGTTGTGACAGGGCTTGCAATAAGCCGCCCTGCCACCAGAAGTCGATCGGTTGCGCCCGAACGCGTCGAGCGGCTTCGTCTCCTTGCACTGCGGGCAGTACTTCATCCCTTCAGGGACGGCCGAGTGCCGCCGGTAGGGGCGCGCCTGCTTCCCCGCCTCTGCCTGCTTGCTCCTATATGAGGCCGAGTTGCGAAGACCGAAGCACTCTTTGCAGTAGAGGGACAGGCCGTCCTTTGAAGCCTTGCGCTTCCAGAACTCTCCGGCCGGCTTGATCAGGCCACAGTCACGGCACTTCTTGGCTTCGGACACCATCCCACCCACCCATCCCGGAAAGAGTTCCGGCATCGAACGCGCACCACCAGGCCTCTAGCTTAGTAGCGCAGCCGTTCGAAGGTGTCCGCTTGGAATTATCCGAGGATCAAGTCGGACATTTCAGGATTACTCACCTCCTTTTTGGACGTATGACCGGACAAATTCCTCTGCGTTCTCTTCGAGCACTTCGTCGATTTCGTCCAGAATTGAGTCGACATCGTCCGTGAGCTTCTCCTGGCGCTCCTGGACGTCGCTGGTGGACTCGGCCTGGGCCTCCTCCACCTCCTCGGTGCGGCGCTCGGTCTGCTTCTGACCGCCGGTGTCCTTCGTGGCCATCCCGTACCTCCACATCTGCCGGTACCCCCAACCCTATCTCCGTCGATCGACGGTGAGCGGGTACCGCCGCCCGGTGTCGAGGACGGTCGGCGCGGGGGGCCTGGTGGGATTATCGCCCGTGCAGGAATCGCCGAAACGGGCAAACCGGTCACAAATCTGCGGCGGGCCGTGGGGGCGTTTAAAGCCATTGCCGCGGCGGGGCGTGAATGGGGGCCGGGGACGCGTGAACGCCCGCGAGAGGGGCTCTCGCGGGCGTTCGGGTGCCGCCGGCGGCGTTACCGGCCGGTGAGGGCGGCGACGAGGTCGGAGGCGGTGCGGCAGCGGTCGAGGAGGGTGCCGACGTGTTCCCTGGTGCCGCGCAGGGGTTCCAGGGTGGGGACGCGCTGGAGGGATTCGCGGCCAGGGACGTCGAAGATGACCGAGTCCCAGGAGGCGGCGGCGACGGAGTCGGCGTACTGGCGCAGGCAGCGGCCGCGGAAGTAGGCGCGGGTGTCCTCGGGCGGGTCGTCGATGGCGTGTTCGACCTTGGCCTCGGTGGTGACGCGGTCGATGCGGCCGCGGGCGACGAGGCGGTTGTACAGGCCCTTGTCGGGGCGGATGTCGGTGTACTGGAGGTCGACGAGCTGGAGGCGGGGGTGGGACCAGTCGAGGGAGTCGCGGGTGCGGTAGCCCTCGAGGAGTTCGAGTTTGGCGACCCAGTCGAGTTCGCGGGAGAGCTGCATGGGGTCGTCGCCGAGGCGGTGCAGGACCGATTCCCAGCGGTCGAGGACGTCGGTGGTCATGTCGTCGACGTCGGCGCCGTAGCGGTCCTCGATGTATTTGCGGGACTGCTCGAGGTATTCCATCTGGAGTTGGACGGCGGTCATCTTGCGGCCGTCGCGGAGGGTGAGCAGGTGTTTGCAGGTGGGGTCGTGGGAGATGGCGCGCAGGGTGGCGACGGGCATGTCGACGGACAGGTCGGTGGTGAGGAAGCCGTCTTCGATCATGGCGAGGACGAGGGCGGTGGTGCCGAGTTTGAGGTAGGTGGAGATCTCGCTCATGTTGGCGTCGCCGATGATGACGTGCAGGCGCCGGTATTTCTCGGGGTCGGCGTGGGGTTCGTCGCGGGTGTTGATGATGGGGCGTTTGAGGGTGGTCTCGAGGCCGACTTCGACTTCGAAGAAGTCGGCGCGCTGGCTGATCTGGAAGCCGTGGCCGCGGCCGTCGACGCCGATGCCGACGCGGCCGGCGCCGGTGACGACCTGGCGGGAGACGAAGAAGGGGGTGAGGTGCCGGACGATGTCGGCGAAGGGCGTTTCGCGCTTCATGAGGTAGTTCTCATGGCAGCCGTAGGAGGCGCCCTTGTTGTCGGTGTTGTTCTTGTAGAGCTGGATGGGGTGGGTGCCGGGGACGAGGGCGGCGCGGGCGGCGGCGTCGGCCATGACGCGTTCGCCGGCCTTGTCCCAGATGACGGCGTCCAGGGGGTTGGTGCATTCGGGCGCGGAGTACTCGGGGTGGGCGTGGTCGACGTACAGGCGTGCGCCGTTGGTGAGGATGACGTTGGCGAGGCCGAGGTCCTCGTCGGTGAGCTGGGTGGGGTCGGCGACCTCGCGGGCGAGGTCGAAGCCGCGCGCGTCGCGCAGCGGGTTCTCCTCCTCGAAGTCCCAGCGGGCTCTTCTGGCCCGTGCCGCCGATGCCGCGAGGTAGGCGTTGACGACCTGTGAGGAGGTCACCATCGCGTTGGCCCCTGGCTGTCCCGGTACGGAGATGCCGTACTCGGTCTCGATGCCCATCACCCGCCGAACACTCATATCGCCGAGCCTATCGGGGCGGAGGGGGTGGAGCCATGGGGCGTGGGGTGGCGGGTGCGGGGTGTCGCGGGGCGGGGGCGGGCGGCCGGGGACGCGGCGGCGCGGCGGCCGCCCCGGGTGGGGGTGGCCGCCGCGCCGTTGTCGCGTGGTGCGGGGTGGTTACAGGTACTGGCCGGTGTTGGCGACGGTGTCGATGGAGCGGCCGGCCTCGGCGCCCTTGGTCCCGGAGACGAGCGTGCGGATGTAGACGATCCGTTCGCCCTTCTTGCCGGAGATGCGGGCCCAGTCGTCGGGGTTGGTGGTGTTGGGCAGGTCCTCGTTCTCGCTGAACTCGTCGACGCAGGCGTCGAGCAGGTGGGCGACGCGCATGCCCTTCTGGCCGGTGTCGAGGAACTGCTTGATGGCCATCTTCTTGGCCCGGTCGACGATGTTCTGGATCATCGCGCCGGAGTTGAAGTCCTTGAAGTACAGGACCTCCTTGTCGCCGTTGGCGTAGGTCACCTCGAGGAAGCGGTTCTCCTCGTTCTCGGTGTACATCCGTTCGACGACGCGCTGGATCATGGCGTCGACGGTGGCGGCGGTGTCGCCGCGGTGCTCGGCGA
Source organism: Actinomadura macrotermitis (assembly GCF_009604375.1). Lineage (GTDB taxonomy): Bacteria > Actinomycetota > Actinomycetes > Streptosporangiales > Streptosporangiaceae > Spirillospora > Spirillospora macrotermitis. The sequence goes on along the minus strand of NZ_WEGH01000005.1, from coordinate 248,843 downwards.
CGTCGTCGGGGTGCAGGGGCAGGCCCGGCAGGATGTACTTGGAGAAGATGTCCTTGGCGGCCTCGGCGTCGGGGCGTTCGATCTTGATCTTGACGTCGAGGCGGCCGGGCCGCAGGATCGCGGGGTCGATCATGTCCTCGCGGTTGGAGGCGCCGATGACCAGGACGTTCTCCAGGCCTTCGACGCCGTCGATCTCGCTGAGCAGCTGCGGGACGATGGTGTTCTCGACGTCGGAGGAGACGCCGGATCCGCGGGTGCGGAAGATGGAGTCCATCTCGTCGAAGAAGACGATGACCGGGGTGCCGGCGGAGGCCTTCTCGCGGGCGCGCTGGAAGACCAGGCGGATGTGCCGCTCGGTCTCGCCGACGTACTTGTTGAGCAGTTCGGGGCCCTTGATGTTGAGGAAGAAGCTCTTGCCCTCCTGGCCGGTCTGCTCGGCGACCTTCTTGGCCAGCGAGTTGGCGACGGCCTTGGCGATGAGCGTCTTGCCGCAGCCGGGGGGCCCGTACAGCAGGACGCCCTTGGGGGGGCGGAGCTGGTGCTCGCGGAACAGGTCCGCGTGCAGGTAGGGCAGTTCGACGGCGTCGCGGATCATCTCGATCTGGGGGCCGAGGCCGCCGATCTCCTCGTAGGAGATGTCGGGGACCTCTTCGAGGACCAGTTCCTCGACCTCGGCCTTGTGGATCTTCTCGTAGGCGTATCCGGACCGGGGTTCGAGCATCAGCGAGTCGCCCGCCCGCAGGGGGACGCCGCGCAGCGGCTCGGCGAGCTTGATCACGCGTTCCTCGTCGGCGTGCGCGATCACCAGGGCCCGTTCGCCGTCGGCGAAGACCTCCTTGAGCATGACGACCTCGCCCTGCTCTTCGAAGGACAGGGCCTCGACGACGTTGAGGGCCTCGTTGAGCATGACCTCCTGGCCACGCTTGAGCTCGTCGACGTCGACGGCGGGGCTGACGTTGACCCTCAGCTTGCGCCCGCCGGTGAAGATGTCGACCGTTCCGTCGTCGCGCGTCTCGAGGTAGACGCCGAATCCGGACGGCGGTTGCGCCAGCCGGTCGACCTCCTCCTTCAGCGCGACGATCTGTTCGCGTGCTTCTTTGAGTGTCGCCACGAGACGTTCGTTCTGTCCCGTCACGGCGGCCAGGTTGGCCTGTGCCTCATGGAGGCGTTCTTCCAGAACCCTTACTTGACGCGGGGATTCCGCGAGCTTGCGGCGCAACACGGAGATCTCCTCCTCCAGGAAGGACATCTGTGTCTGGAGGTCTCGAACCTCCTTTTCGTGCTGCGCCTTACGCGCCCCAGCATCGTCACGAGCGGCCACGCCCCGTCACCTCCTCACGAAGAGAGCCGACGACCTACTGAGACCCTACCTATCTGAAGGGCTTCCGTAACCTGCCCTTTCGGTACTCGTCCCGTGTCGGATGGATCTTCGTGGGGCGGCGGGGGCGCGGCCGGGGGCGCAGAGTGTGGGGTGTGCGGGCCCGAGGGCGCGGTGAAATCGGCGTCCGGGTGGCCGCTGACCGCAAGGTTTGTGGTTTTCAGGGGGTTGGCCGGGCCTGTCCGGAACCTGGCACCGCGGATGATTTACCTGTCACGCGGCGGTGCACGGCGGACGTCATCGTCCTGCCGTGAACCGGTAAACGTGATCTAGGACTCGTTCGGCGTGTCGCCGCCGGCGGCCGGGGCCCCGCCGGCGGGGGCGGCGCCGTCACCCTGCGCGACGGGCCCGCCGGGGGCGGCGGCGTCCTCGGCGGCGTAGGCGCCCTTGGCGGGGCGGCGGCGGCGGAGCGGCGGGGTGACGCCGTCGGCGAGGCGGCGCGCGGTCACCAGGAAGCCGGTGTGGCCGATCATGCGGTGGTCGGGGCGGACGGCCAGGCCCTCCACGTGCCAGGACCGCAGCAGGGTCTCGAAGGCGTAGGGCTCGGCGAACGCGCCGTGGCCGCGCAGCTCCTCCACCACGCGCGACATCTGGGTGGTGGTGGCGACGTAGACGCAGATCATGCCGCCGGGGATGAGGGCCTTGGCGACGGCGTCCACGCACTCCCAGGGGGCGAGCATGTCCAGCACGACGCGGTCGACCTCGGTCTCGGCGAGGGAGTCCTCCAGGGACCCGACGGTGAGGCGCCAGGCCGGGTGCGGGCCGCCGAAGAACTTCTCCACGTTGCCGCGGGCGATGTCGGCGAAGTCGGGGCGGCGCTCGTAGGAGGAGACCAGGCCGTGCTCGCCGACGGCGCGCAGCAGGAAGCACGACAGGGCGCCCGAGCCGGCGCCGGCCTCCACGACGCGGGCGCCGGGGAAGATGTCGGCCTGCGCGACGATCTGCGCGGCGTCCTTGGGGTAGACGACGGCGGCGCCGCGCGGCATGCGGACGGCGAAGTCGGTGAGCAGCGGCCGGAAGGCGAGGTAGTCGATGCCGCCGCTGGAGCGGAACACCGAGCCCTCGGGGCTGCCGATGATCTCGTCGTGGGCGATGGCGCCCTTGTGGGAGTGGTAGTCCTTGCCCGGCTGCAGGGTGATGGTGTTGATGCGGCCCTTGGGGTCGGTGAGCTGAACCTGGTCGCCGGGGCGGAACGGGCCGTGCGGGATGCGGCCGGCGAGGGGCGCGGCGGCGGGCCGTCCGGCGGGGGCGGCGTGGGAGGAAGGTTCGCTCATGGAGGTCAAGGTTATCGGTGTGCGGGCACCGCTCAGACGCCGGCGAAGGCGCGGTCGACGTCGCTGAGGGCGAGCACGCCGTAGACGGCGCCGTCGGGCTCCACCAGCAGGTACTCCGAGGCGGGGGCGCCGCGCAGCGCGTCCAGCAGTTCCTCGCCGGCCAGGTCGGCGGGCAGGGTGAGGCCGGGTTCCACCGGGCGGGCCAGGTCGCCGGCGGTGACCCAGGGGCGGCGCTGCTCGGGGGTGGCGGTGACGGCGCTCTCGCTGACCAGGCCGCGGGGGCGGCCGTCGTGGTCGACCACGACGATGGCGCCGGCCTGCTCGGCGCGGGCGCGGCGGATCGCCTCGGCGAGCGGCACGTCGGGGGTGACCTGGACGGCGCGGCGGGCGAGGCGGCGCGCGGCCAGCAGCGGGATGCGGTCGCGGACGCGTTCGGCGCGGATGGCCTGGCCCGCGCCGACCCAGATGAACGAGGCGACCAGCGCCGACCACAGCAGCGCGAGCCAGCCGGTGCCGGCGCCGCTGCCGGGGCGGGTGGCCAGGAGCGCGCCCGACAGCAGGCAGAGCAGGGCGACGCCGCGGCCGAGCCAGCCGGCGAACACCGCGCCGCTGCGGCTGCGGCCGGTGATCTTCCACACGACGGCGCGGACGAGGCGGCCGCCGTCCAGGGGCAGGCCGGGCAGCAGGTTGAACACGCCGACGAGCAGGTTGGCGAAGGTGAGGGCCTCCAGGAGCAGCAGCGCCACGTCCGGCAGCGGCAGGGTCGCGCCGGCGAGCAGGCCGAGGCCGGCGAGGACGATGTTGACCAGCGGGCCGGCGAAGGCGATGAGGAACTCGCGGCCGGGGGTGGGCGCCTCGCGTTCGATGGAGGTCTCGCCGCCGAGGATGTGCAGGGTGACCGAGCGGACCGGCAGGCCGAGGACGCGGGCGGTGACGGCGTGGCTGAGCTCGTGCACGAACACCGATCCGTAGAGCAGGACGGCGTAGGCGAAGGCGACCGCGAAGCTGGCGGGGCGGGCGACGACGTCGCTGACCTGCCCTTCGAACATGACGGTGATGACGATCGCGATGAGGAACCAGCTCGGCGAGACGTAGACCGGGACGCCGAGGACGCGGCCCATGGACAGGCCCGGTCGGCGCGCGGGCCCGCCGGGCCGGCCGCCGTCGCGCGGGCCCTTGCCGGGACCGCCGGGCGTGCCCGGCCCGGCGGGGGTGGGGTCCTCGGTGGGCGGTGCGCTGTCTGTCACACCGTCGATGCTACGGCCCCGGGCGTGCGGACCGGCGCGGCCCGTTCCGGCCGTGGCCGGGGCCGTGGCGCCGGGCGCGGGGAGCGGGAACGGGGTGCGGGATTTCGTCGGGGGCGTCGCCTACCCTGCAGTGTCATGGAGACCACCGAGGCGGGCACGACCGGAGCGGACGCGGCGGAGACCGGCACCCCCCAGGTGGCCGGGTCGCTGTCGCCGTCGCGGGCGGGCGACTTCATGACGTGCCCGCTGCTGTACCGGTTCCGGGTCATCGACAAGATCCCCGAGCGGCCGAGCCCGGCGATGGTGCGCGGGACGCTGGTGCACGCGGTGCTGGAGCGGCTGTACGACCTGCCCGCCGGGGAGCGGACGGTCGGCGCGGCGCTGGAGCTGGTCGGGCCGCAGTGGGAGCGGCTGCTGGCCGGGGAGCCGGACCTGGCGGAGCTGTTCCCCGAGGGCGACGCCGGCGAGGCCGAGCGCGGCGCGTGGCTCGGGCAGGCGCGGCGGCAGGTGGAGCGGTACTTCTCGATGGAGGACCCGCGGCGGCTGGAGCCGGCCGAGCGGGAGCTGTTCGTGGAGACGGTGCTGGGGTCGGGGCTGAAGCTGCGCGGGTTCATCGACCGGGTCGACGTGGCGCCGTCGGGCGACGTGCGGATCGTGGACTACAAGACCGGGGCGGCGCCGCGCGCCGACTTCGAGGCGCGGGCGCTGTTCCAGATGAAGTTCTACGCGCTGGTGCTGTGGCGGCTGCACGGTCGGGTGCCGCGGCTGCTGCAGCTGATGTACCTGGGCGACGGGGAGATCCTGCGGTACGAGCCCGACGAGGCCGATCTGCGCGCGACCGAGCGCAAGGTGGAGGCGCTGTGGGCGGCGATCCGGCGGGCGATGGACACCGGTGAGTGGCGGCCGCGGCCGAGCCGGCTGTGCGGCTGGTGCGAGCACAAGGAGCGGTGCCCGGAGTTCGGCGGCACTCCCCCGCCGCTGCCGGCCGAGCCGGTGGTGCGGCCGTCGCCGGCGGACCTGGAGTCGGCGGCGCGCGAACGCGACGTCCTCTGAGGGCGGCCCCGGCGGGCGCGGCGCCCGCTCCCGCGGCGGGCCGGGGTCATCCGCAAGGAGGATCGGGGATCGGCGTCCAGGAGGGGTCGTCACCTGGTGCGACCTCTTAGGGTGAGAATCGTGTCACCCCGCATCCGTGGTCTGCGAACCTGCCGTGCCCTTTTCCAGAGGCGCCCGCAGGCCGCCGACGCGATCCTCGGGCTGCTGCTGCTCCTGGTGGGGCTGCCGCTGCTGTTCCTGCAGACCGTTCCCCCCGAGGCCCGCAGCCATTGGGTCGATCCCGACGCCCGGCAGGTGCTGCTGCTGGTCGTGCTGGCGATGGCGCTGACGTTCCGCCGCACCCATCCGCTGAGCGTGCTCGCCGTGGTGCTCGGCATCGAGGCGGTCCTGGCCGCCTGCTCGTACATGCCGTCGGTCATCGACATGCTGGCGTTCCTCATCGCGGTGTACGGGGTGGCGGCCTACCGGGGCCTCGCCCATGCCGCGCTCGGCGGGGGCGTGGCGCTGCTGGTGTTCAACGTGCTGTTGTTCACGTTGCCCGAGCGGCCCGAGGCCGCCGCGGGGCTGACCAACAACGCCCTGGTCGTCGGGGTGTGGGTGCTGGGCCGGAACCTGCGGCTGCGGCGCGCCTACTTCGCCGAGCTGGAGGACCGCGCGGCGCGGCTGGAGCGCGCGCGCGGCAGCGACGCGCGGGCGGCGCGGATCGAGGAGCGGTCGCGGATCGCGCGCGAGCTGCACGACGTCGTCGCCCACCATGTCAGCGTGATGACGGTGCAGGCGGGCGCGGCGCGGCGCGTCATCGACCGCAACCCCGACGGGGCGCGCGAGGCGATGTCCACGATCGAGGAGGTCGGGCGGACCGCGCTCAGCGAGATGCGGCGGATCGTCGGGGTGCTGCGCACCGACCGCGACGCCGAGCAGGCCGGCCGCGAGCTGGCGCCGCAGCCGGGCCTCGGCGACCTCGGCGAGCTGCTCGACCACGTGCGCGAGACGGGCCTTTCGGTGCAGCTGTGGATCGAGGGCGAGGCGCGCACGCCGTCGCCGGGCGTGGACGTGGCGGCGTTCCGGCTCATCCAGGAGGCGCTGACCAATACGCTCAAGCACGCCGGGCCGCAGGCCCGCGCGTGGGTGCGGCTGTACTACACCGCCGCGGACCTGACGGTGGAGGTCGAGGACGACGGGCGCGGCACCGCCACGATCATGGCGGGTGACAAGGACAACCCCGGCCACGGGCTGGTCGGGATGTACGAGCGGGTCGCGCTGTACGGCGGTGAGCTGCGGATCGGCCCGCGGATCGGCGGCGGGTTCGGCGTGCGGGCCCGCTTCCCGCTGGAGGCGTAGATTGGCGGCGGACGGATGCGGAACATGAGGCGGGGATCGATGGTCGTGAGCGGAGCGGGGACATGAGCACCGTCCGGGTGTTGCTGGTGGACGATCAGCCGCTGCTGCGGACCGGGTTCCGGCTGATCCTGGAGGCCGAGCCCGACATCGCGGTGGTGGGCGAGGCCGGTGACGGCGCGACGGCGGTGGAGCTGACCCGCTCGCTGCTGCCCGACGTGGTGCTGATGGACATCCGGATGCCGGGGGTCGACGGGATCGAGGCGACCCGCCGCATCATCCGGGAGGAGGCCGCCTCGCACGACCCGCGGGTGCTGATCTTGACCACCTTCGACCTGGACGAGTACGTCATCGAGGCGGTGCGGGCGGGCGCCAGCGGGTTCCTGCTGAAGGACTCCCCGCCCGAGGAGCTGATCACCGCGATCCGGATCGTGGCGGCGGGCGACGCGATCGTGGCGCCGAGCGTGACGCGGCGGCTGCTGGACAAGTTCGCCACCCGGCTGCCGGCGGTGCGCGACGCCGCGCCGCCGCCGGGCCTGGCCACCCTCACCGACCGCGAGCGCGAGGTGCTGTCGCACGTGGCGCGGGGCCGCTCCAACGCCGAGATCGCCGCGGCGCTGGTGGTGAGCGAGACGACGGTGAAGACCCACGTCGGCAACGTGCTGGCCAAGCTCGGCCTGCGCGACCGGGTGCAGGCGGTGGTGTACGCCTACGAGACGGGGCTGAGCAGGCCGGGCCAGACCTGACCGGAGCGGGCGCCCGATGGGGGGCGTCTCAGGGGGAACCCTGAGACGCCCCCCATCGTTGGTCTTGGCCCTCTACTCCCCGAGGACGAAGGGGGTGGACGCTCCTCATGCCCTGGGTGGAGCGGATATTCCCTTCCTGGGGTCCATGTCCCGGGAGCCGCGGCCTCCTACTGTTCTGGACTAGGGCCCGCCGCATCGATCACGGCGCCCCGCACGGCTTGAGACCGCAGTTCCCAACCCACTCTCCAGGGGAGTTCTCGTGACGGACACCGCCCCATCGACCGCCGACGCGCAGCCCGCGCCGGGGGCGGGCGACTTCGCCGCCTCGGCCCACCGGATCGCCAAGGTGTACGGCCGCGGCGACGCCCAGGTGATCGCGCTGGACTCGGTCAGCGTGGGCATCCCGCGCGGCCGCTTCACCGCCGTGATGGGCCCGTCGGGCTCGGGCAAGTCGACCCTGATGCACTGCATGGCCGGGCTGGACTCGGTCGACTCGGGCGAGGTGTACATCGGCGGCACCGAGCTGACCGGGCTGAAGGACAAGCAGCTCACCCGGCTGCGCCGCGACAAGATCGGGTTCATCTTCCAGGCGTTCAACCTGGTGCCGACGCTGACGGCGCTGGAGAACATCACGCTGCCGATGGACATCGCCGGCCGCAGGCCCGACCAGGCGTGGCTGGACCGGGTGGTCGACACCGTGGGGCTGCGGCCGCGGCTGAAGCACCGGCCGAGCGAGCTGTCGGGCGGGCAGCAGCAGCGCGTGGCGTGCGCGCGGGCGCTGGCGTCCCGCCCCGAGATCATCTTCGCGGACGAGCCGACCGGCAACCTGGACTCGCGGTCGGGCGCGGAGGTACTGGCGTTCCTGCGCGCCTCGGTCCGTGAGATGGGCCAGACGATCGTGATGGTCACCCACGACCCGTCCGCCGCCGCCTACGCCGACCAGGTGCTGTTCCTCACCGACGGGCGGATCGTGGACACCATGGCCGACCCGACCGCCGAGCGGGTGCTGGAGCGCATGAAGGGCTTCGACATGCCGGGGGCCGTGGCGCGATGATGGCCAAGGTCACGCTCCGCAACCTGGCGGCGCACAAGATCCGGCTGGTGCTGACGGCCGTCGCGGTGATCCTCGGCGTGGCCTTCGTGGCCGGCACGCTGATCTTCACCGACACCATGAACAGCAGGTTCGACGACCTGTTCGACCGCATCGGCAAGGGCGTCGCGGTCGACGTGCGGGCCAAGTCGCTGGACGACAAGGGGCAGGAGAACGAGGGCCGCGGCGCCCCGCAGCCCGTCCCGGCCGCGCTGGTGGACACCCTGCGCACCGTGCCCGGCGTCAAGGAGGCCACCGGCAACGTCACCGGCTACGCCGCGCTCGTCGGCAAGGACGGCAAGATCGTCGGGGCGGGGCAGCAGGGCCCGCCGCAGCTGGGCGTCAACTACACCCCCGGCGGCGACAACCCCGTGGTGTCGGGGCGGGCGCCCGCGGGCGCGGGCGAGGTCGCCGTCGGCAAGGACGTCGCGGACAAGGCCGGGTACCGCGTCGGCGACACCACCAAGGTCGTCACCGGCGCCGGGCCGCGGCAGGTCCGCATCGTCGGGCTGCTCGACACCGGCGACATGATGGGCGCCACCATCACCGCGTTCGACACCGCCACCGCGCAGCAGCTGCTGCTGAAGCCCGGCTACTTCTCCGACATCCACCTGAAGTCGGCCGGCGTCGGCGAAAGCGAGCTGCGCGACCGGGTCGCGCAGAAGCTGCCCGCGGGCGTGGAGGCCGTCACCGGCACCAAGCTGCGCGAGGAGAGCAAGAGCGACGTCGCGGCGTTCATGGGGTTCTTCCGCACCATGCTGCTGGTGTTCGCGCTCATCTCGATCTTCGTGGGCGCGTTCATCATCTTCAACACCTTCTCCATGCTGGTCGCCCAGCGCACCCGCGAGCTGGCGCTGCTGCGCGCCATCGGCGCGGCCCGCCCGCAGATCACCCGCGCGGTGATCGGGGAGGCGGTCGCGGTCGGCGTCGTCGGGTCCACCTTCGGCCTGGCCGCCGGCGCCGGCCTGGCCTCGCTGCTGCAGTCCCTCAACGGCGGCGGCGGGCTGGTCATCACCGCCACTCCGGTGTGGGTGTCCTACCTGGTCGGCATCGTCGTGACGGTCGTGTCGGCCTACTTCCCGGCCCGCCGCGCCGCCAAGGTCCCGCCGGTCGCGGCGATGCGCGACGACGTCGCGCTCCCCCAGCGCTCGCTGCGCATCCGCGTCGCGCTCGGCGCGCTGCTCACCCTGGCCGGCGCCGGGCTCATCACCACGGGCCTGACCGGCGCCGGCAACCCCGCCGCGCTCGTCGGCGTCGGCGCGGTGCTGGTGTTCCTCGGCGTGGCGATGCTCGCCCCCGTCATCAGCGTCCCGGTGGTGCGGGTGCTCGGCGCGCCGTTCGCGCGGCTGCTCGGCACCCCCGGCCGGCTCGCCCAGCAGAACGCGCTGCGCAACCCGCGGCGCACCGCCGCGACCGCCTCCGCCCTGATGATCGGCCTCGCGCTGATCACCACGGTGAACGTGCTGGGCGCCTCCATGAGCGCCTCGGTCGACGAGGAGATCGGCAAGCAGTTCGGCGCCGACTACATCGTCACGCCGACCGGCGCGGGCGGGGTGTCCGCCGACGAGGTGAAGAAGATCTCCGCGGCGCGCGGGGTGCGCAGCGCCTCGCCCGTCTACGAGGGCGACATCAAGCTCGGCGGCAAGCGCATGTCCTACGTCGCCGGCGACGTCGCGACGCTGGTGCGGGCGGCGCGGCTGAAGATGGTCCAGGGCGGCGCCGCCGGCGACGGCGTGCTGCTGGACAAGGAGATCGCCAAGGACCGCGGCCTCACCGCCGGCGCGACGGTCCAGGCCGCCTTCCCCGACGGCGCGAGCGCGCCGCTGCGGGTGGCCGGCGTCTACGACAAGAGCGACCTGATCGGCGGGATCCTGGTCCCCCGGCAGGTGTACCAGGCGCACACCCCGCGCCCGGTCGTCGACAGCGTCATCGTCGACGCCGGCGGCGCGACCGCCGCGACCAAGGCCGCGCTGAAGGACGCCGTCAAGGACAACCCGGCGCTGGAGGTCCAGGACCAGTCGGTGCTGAAGGACAACGCGCACAAGCAGGTCGACCAGTTCGTCACCTTCCTGACCATCATGCTGATCATGTCGGTGATCATCGCGGCGGTCGGCGTGGTCAACACCCTGGCCCTGTCGGTGATCGAGCGCACCCGCGAGATCGGGCTGCTGCGCGCCATCGGCATCAGCCGCCGCCAGCTGCGCCGCATGATCCGCGTCGAGTCGATCGTCATCGCGGTGTTCGGCGCGCTGCTCGGCATGGGCATCGGCGTGGCGTTCGGCGCCGCGCTGCAGACCGCGCTGAAGGACCAGGGCCTCGGCGTGCTGTCGGTGCCGTTCGGCACCCTGACCGGCTACCTGGTCACCGCCGCGGTGATCGGCGTGCTGGCCGCGCTCTGGCCCGCCTGGCGGGCCGGCCGGATGGACGTGCTGAAGGCCATCTCCACCGAATAGGCCCTCCCCCGGGCGGGTGGCGGGTCTCCGCCGGTCCGCCGCCCGCACCAGGGCCCGGCCGCCACTCCCAGGCGGCCGGGCCCTGCTCCGTCACGACAGGCGGACGCGGGGGTCCAGGAACGAGTAGCCGATGTCGACGAGCAGGTTCGCGACCACCACGCACAGCGCCACCGCCATCACCACGCCGAGGATCACCGGGGTGTCCCCGACCGTGATGGACTGCACCACCAGCTGCCCGACGCCCTGCAGGCCGAACACCTTCTCGGTGACGATCGTCGACCCGATCAGGGTGCCGACGTCCACGCCGAACTGCGTCACCACCGGCGTCATCGCCGCCCGCAGCCCGTGCCGGTAGACCACGCGGCGCTCCGACAGGCCCTTGGCGCGGGCGGTGCGGATGTAGTCCTCGCCGAGCACGTCCAGCATCGACCCGCGGGTGAGGCGCGTGTACCCGGCGATGAGCAGGAACGCCAGCGCGATCCACGGCAGGATCATCCGTTTCCAGAAGTGCTCCTGCAGCGGCGGGCCCGGCTCGAACAGGTGGATCCCGGCGTCGCCGAGCTTGCTGAACAGCAGGAACAGCGCCAGCAGGCCGACGACGAACGCCGGCATCGACAGGCCCACCAGCACGAACAAGGTGGCGAACCGGTCGGCCAGGCCGCGGGCGCGGGTCGCGCTCAGCACCCCGATGAGCACGCCGCCGGCCAGCCACAGCACCGACGCGCCGAGCACCAGCACCGCCGTCGTCTGCAGCCGGTCGCCGATCATCCGCGCGACCGGGGTCTGGTAGATGTAGGACGTGCCGAGGTCGCCCTGCGCCAGCCGGCCGAGGAACCTGGCGTACTGCACCGCCAGCGGCTCGTCCAGGCCGAGGTTGTGCCGGATCAGCGCCCGGGTCTCGGTCGTGGCGCGCGGCCCGCCGATGACCTGCTCGGGATGGCCCGCCGCGACGAACACGCAGAGGAACACCGACGTCGACACCAGCCACAGCACGAGCACGCCGAACAGCAGCCGCCGGATGATGAAGCGGATCACTTGTGCCTCCGTCCCTTGTGGATCAGCCGCTCGGTGCGCGGGTCGAAGGCGTCGCGGACACCGTCACCGAGGATGTTGAAGGCGAACGTGGTGACCAGCAGCAGCCCGGCCGGGACGAACAGGAACCACCAGGCGGTGCGGTAGTAGTCCTGCGCCTCGCTCAGCATGGAGCCCCAGCTCGGCGTGGAGGGGTCCACGCCGGCGCCGAGGAACGACAGCGTCGACTCGAACACGATCGCCTGCGGCACCAGCAGCGACGCCAGCACCGTGACCGGCGCGACCAGGTTCGGCAGCACGTCCACCGCCATGATCCGCAGGCTGCCGGCGCCCAGGGAGCGGGCCGCCTCGATGAACTCCTTCTCCCGCAGCGACAGCACCTGCCCGCGCACCACCCGCGCCATCGCCGCGAACGAGAAGAACGCGATCACGATGATGGTCATCGGGACGCTCGCGCCGAACGTGGTGGCGATGACGATGGCGATCAGCACGTAGGGGAACGACAGCACGATGTCCATGAAGCGGGCGAGGACGGTGTCGACCCAGCCGCCGAGGAAGCCCGACAGGACACCGGTGACGACGCCGAACACGGTGGCCAGGGCCGTCGCGGCCAGGCCCACCATCAGCGACACCCGCGCCCCGTAGACCGCGCGCACCAGGACGTCGCGGCCGATGGAGTCGGCGCCGAGCCAGAACTCGCCGTTCGGGCCGGCCGGCTGGCCCGACTCGTCCAGCCCCGTCTTGGGGTAGGTCTTGTGGAAGCTGTGGCCGGTCCAGTGCGCCCACAGCGGCGCCGACAGCGCGAACAGCACCATCAGCACGATCACCGTGAGCGACACCATCGCCAGGCGGTCGCGGCGCAGCCGCGCGAACGCCAGCCGCCACGGGCTGCGGCCCTGGATCTGCCGTCCGGACGGTTCGACGCCGGCCGGGACGACCTCGGCCTGTGCCTCGGTCAGGCTCATCGCCGTCCTCCCGGGGAGTGGGTGGGGGTCATGTCGTCGCCTCCGGCAGCGCCGGCGCGGTCGACTCCTGGGAGATCCCGGCGTGCGCGCGGGTGAGGTCGTCGCCGGGCTCGACCGGGAAGTGGCAGGCGGTCAGGTGGTCGGCGGCGTCGCCGTCGCGGACCACCAGCGCGGGCTCCTCGGCGACGCAGCGTTCCTGTGCCTTCGGGCAGCGCGGGTGGAAGCGGCAGCCGGAGGGCGGGTCGATCGGCGAGGGCACGTCGCCGATGAGGATGATCCGTTCGGCGCGTTCGGCCTCGTCGGGATCGGCGATCGACGCCGCCGACAACAGCGCCGCCGAGTACGGGTGCCGCGGCTGTTCGTACAGGGCGGGGGCGTCCGCCAGCTCGGCGACCTTGCCGAGGTACATCACCGCGATCCGGTCGCTGACATGCCGCACGACCGACAGGTCGTGGGCGATGAAGACGTAGGTGAGGCCGAGTTCGTCCTGGAGGTCTTTGAGGAGGTTGATGACCTGGGCCTGGATGGAGACGTCCAGGGCCGAGACCGGTTCGTCGCACACGATCAGCTTCGGCTTCAGCGCCAGGGCGCGGGCGACGCCGATGCGCTGGCGCTGCCCGCCGGAGAACTCGGCCGGGAACCGGTTGTAATGCTCGGGATTCAGCCCGACCAGCTCCATGAGCTCCTGGACGCGTTTCTTGCGGTCGGCGCCGTCGGCGATGTTGTGGATCGCGAACGGATCCCCGATGATCGACCCCACCCGCCGTCGCGGGTTCAGCGACCCGTAGGGATCCTGGAAGATCATCTGCACGTCACGGCGGAACGCCTTCATCCGGCTCCGCGAGAAGCCCGTGATGTCCTCGCCGTCATAGGTGATGCGGCCGGCGGTCACCGGATAGAGGCCGGTGACGCAGCGGGCGAGGGTCGACTTGCCGCAGCCCGACTCGCCCACGATGCCGAGGGTCTCGCCGCGCCGCACCTTCAGGTCGACACCGTCCACGGCGTGGACCCGCGCCACCTCCTTCTTGAAGACGATCCCCTGCTTGATCGGGAAGTACTTCACCACACCCTCGACCGACACCAGCACGTCGTCCTGTGCGGCCTCCGCGGTCATCGCTCGCCTCCTTCGGGCTCGGCGCCGTCGGCGTCCTCCGCGGCGCCCGCGCCCGCGTCGGCGGCCTCGGACGCGGCCCGCCGCGCCGCGGCGACCCCGGCGTCCAGGCCGACGGCGGTGTGCGGCAGCCAGCACGCCGACCGGTGCGTCCCGTCCCTGCGCAGATCAACACGGGGCAGATCACCACCGGGCAGAGCACCCGCGGGCTCCTCGCCGGGGGCCGGCTCGGTCGCGACGACCTCTCGCAGCGGCGGCTCATCGACGCGGCAGCGCTCCATGACGTACTCGCAGCGCGGATGGAACACACACCCCGACGGCAGGTTGATCAGGCTCGGCGGCTGCCCCGGGATCGGCTTCAGCCGGCCGCCCACGCCCGGCGCCGACGGCACCGACTCCAGCAGCCCGACGGTGTAGGGGTGGTGCGGCCGGTAGTACAGCGTCCGCCGCCCCGCGACCTCGGCCTCCCGGCCGCCGTACATGACCAGCACGTCGTCGGCCATGTCGGCGATCACGCCCAGGTCATGGGTGATCATGATCAGCGCGGTGTCGAACTCCCGCTGCAGCCGCCGCATCAGGTCCAGGATCTGCATCTGCACCGTCGCGTCCAGCGCCGTCGTCGGCTCGTCCGCGATGATCAGCTTCGGATGCAGCGCGAGCGCCATCGCGATCATCGCGCGCTGCCGCATGCCGCCCGAGAACTGGTGCGGGTAGTCGTCCACCCGCCGATCCGGCTGCGGAATGCCGACCAGGCCGAGCATCTCCACCGCCCGCTTGCGCGCGGCGGCCTTGCCGGTGTCGGGCTCGTGCTCGCGGATCATCTCCACGATCTGCCAGCCGACCTTGTAGTGCGGGTGCAGGCTGGACAGCGGATCCTGGAAGATCATGCCGATCTGCGCCCCGCGCACCCTGCGCATCTGCCGCTCGGGCATCGCCAGCAGGTCCTGCCCGTCGAACCACGCCTCACCCGACACCTGCGCGCCCGGCGTCAGCCCCATCAACGTCTGCGTACTGACGCTCTTGCCCGACCCCGACTCGCCCACGATCCCGAGCGTGCGGCCCGCCTCGACCGAGAACGACACCCCGCGCACGGCCCGCACCACACCGTCGGCGGTGGGGAACGCCACCCGCAGGTCGCGCACCTCCAGCAACTTCATCTACCGCTCACCTCCCTCACCGTTCCGGCCACGACCCGGGCGGGGCCGGCGCGGCCCCGCCCGGTACCGCTCTGCGCTGCCTCAGGAGGCCAGCCAGAGCTTGGTGAAGTCGTAGGCCTGCAGGGTCGGGATGAACTGGGCGTTCTTCACCCGCTTGGAGTGGTAGATGGTGAAGTTCTGGTTCATGAACGGCACCACCGCGGCGTCCTGCATGATCAGCTGGTCGGCCTTGTGCCAGGCCTCCGCCGCGGCGTTCTGGTCGGGCGCCTGCAGCGCCTGGTCGATGAGCTTGTCCACCTCGGGGTTGTTGTAGCCGCCGTAGTTGGTGGAGTTCGGCCCGTAGCTGCGGCCCTCGAACAGCGGCTGGATGATGGAGCGGCCGTTGTTGCCGTACCAGTCGGGCTGCCAGCCCGGCGCGGCGATGTCCCACTTGCCTTCCTTGGCGTTGGCCGGGGTGACCAGGGACGTGCCGTAGAAGTTGCCGTTGTTGTCGGGGGAGATGTCGGCGGTGATGCCGCACCCGGCCAGGTTGTCCTTGATCGACTGGGCGACCTTGGGGTGGTTGCTGGACACCCGGTAGGGGAACTTCAGCTTCAGCCCGTTCGGGTAGCCGGCGGCGGCGAGCATCTGCTTGCACTTGGCCGGGTCGCCCGCACTGTTCGGCGTCGGGTAGGCGTCGTACTTGACGTAGCCGACGTTGCCCGGCGGGATGACCTGCCCGAGCGGCTCGCTCACGTCAGGGCCGCCGTAGATCTTCACCAGGGCCGACTTGTCGATCGCGTACTCGATCGCCTGCCGCACCTCCTTCTTCTTCAGCGCCCCGTTGTTGTTCGGGCTGAGGGTGTTGAAGACCAGGTAGGGGTTGCTGCTCGGCGCCGACCGGATGGCGAAGCCGGGGTCCTTGTCGCGCTTCAGGCGCGGGATGGCCGACGTCGGCACCGGGTGGTCCCAGGCGAGGTCGGCGGTGCCCTGCTCCAGCTGCTGCTGCACCGCGTCGGGCGAGTCCTGGCCGAGGGTGAGCTGGATGCCGTCGATGTAGGCGGGCCGCATCGGGTCCGTCTCGGCCTTCCAGGCCGGGTTGCGGCCGAGCACGAACGACTTGTTCGGGGTGTAGGAGGTGATCTGGTACGGCCCGTCGGAGATGGTGTGCTTGCGGAACTCGGGGCTGTCGGGGATGTAGTTGTCGTACTCCTTCGGCGCCGCCGACCCGAACTGCATGGCCAGGATGTTCAGCAGGTCGCTGGCGGGCTGCTTCAGCTTGATCACCAGGGTGCGGTCGTCCTTGGCCAGCAGGCCCCGCACCTCGTGCTTGTTCTGGTAGTCGGCGATGGCCTTGGCGCTCTTGGCGTCGACCTTGGCGAAGGCGGCGCAGTACTCGTCCATCCCGTCGATGGTGGTGCGCCAGTAGGGCTGGGCGCCCGACGGCGAGGCGGGGTTGCACAGGCGCTTGTAGCCGCGCACGAAGTCGGCCGCGGTCACCTCCCGGGCCGGCTGGGTGTTCCACATGATGCCCGACCGGACCTTGATGGTGTAGGTCTTGCCGTCGCCGCTGATGCCGCCGTTCTCCTTGGTCGGCAGCGCCTCGGCGGCGTCGGGCTGCAGCGGGACCGCCTCGTCGAACTTGTTGGACGACTTGGTGCCGAACAGGGGCCGCGCGTAGTTGCGCGACAGCGCCTGCCCCACCGTGCTGTAGGAGCTGGCGGTGTCCACGTGGTCGGGGTCCGACGACCCGACGATCTTCAGGATGCCGCCCTTCTTCGGCGCGCCCCCCTCGTCGCCGCTCCCGCCCCCGTCCCCGCCGCCGCCCCCGCAGGCCGCCAGGGCGAGCGACAGAACGCCCATCCCGGCGATCAACTTGGCCCCGTTGTCCTTGCCTGCCATCCGCATCCTCCGCATCCGGTCGCACGGCGACCGTTCCGGCCCGACATCTGCGGATGAATGTGAACCCGCCGGGCCGCATAAACCAGAGCCCTGCGGATTCGTGATCGCCCCGTGTCCAAGGGCACATCGGGCCTTGATGACCGGGCCGTCCCGGGAACGCCGACGGCCCGCACGGAAGGGGTCCGTGCGGGCCGTGCGGTACCGGGGGCCGTGCGGTGACGGCGCCGGCGGCGTTACTCCTGCGCCTGCGGGGCGTCGGCGGCGCCGTCGGCGGACGCGCCGGGCGACACCGCGGCCTTGGCGACCAGGTCGGTCTGGCTGACCGTGGTGTTCTCGGGGAAGTGGCAGGCCGCCTGGTGGCCCGGGCTGAGCTCGACCAGCGGCGGCTCGACCTGCTTGCAGATGTCCTGCGCCTTCCAGCAGCGGGTGTGGAAGCGGCAGGCGGGCGGCGGGTCCAGCGGGCTCGGCACGTCGCCCTGCAGCCGGATCCGCTCGCGCCCCGCGCGCTGGGCGGGGTCGGGGATCGGGACCGCCGACAGCAGCGCGTTGGTGTAGGGGTGCATCGGCTTGGCGTACAGGTCGTTGCGGTCGCCGACCTCGACGATCTTGCCGAGGTACATGACCGCCACCCGGTCGGAGATGTGGCGCACCACCGACAGGTCGTGCGCGATCACCACGTAGGTGAGGCCGAGCTCGTCCTGCAGGTCCTCCAGCAGGTTCACCACCTGCGCCTGCACCGACACGTCCAGCGCCGACACCGGCTCGTCGGCCACGATCAGCTTCGGCTTCAGCGCCAGCGTCCGGGCGATGCCGATGCGCTGGCGCTGCCCGCCGGAGAACTCGTGCGGGTAGCGGTTGTAGTGCTCGGGGCTGAGGCCGACCAGCTGCAGCAGTTCCTGGACCGCGGCGCGGGTGCCCTGCTGGGGCGTCTCGCCCTGCAGCTTGAACGCCGCCCCGATGATCGCGCCGACCGTCTGGCGGGGGTTCAGCGACGAGTAGGGGTCCTGGAAGATCATCTGCAGGTCGCGGCGCAGCGGCCGCATCTGCCCCTGCGACAGGCCGGTGATGTCCCGGCCCTCGAAGGTGATCTTGCCGAAGCTGGAGTCCAGCAGCCGCATGATCATGCGCCCGGTGGTGGTCTTGCCGCAGCCCGACTCGCCCACCAGGCCGAGCGTCTCGCCCTTGCGCACCGAGAACGACACGCCGTCCACCGCCTTCACCGCGCCGATCTGGCGCTTGAAGACGATGCCCTGGGTGACCGGGAAGTGCTTGCCGAGGTTGTCCACCTCCAGCAGCGGCTCCCCCGCGCCCGCCGGCCCGGCCGCCGTCGCCGTGGCGGCGGCGGTGTCGCCGCCGGTGCCCGCCGCGGTGTCCTCGGGCGTGTCCGCCCGGTCCTGCGATGTGCTCACGATGTCTCCACGTTCTCCGTCGGGGAGCACGCTCCCCCGATGCTCCCCGTCACAGCTTCGGCGCGATCTCTTCGGCCCAGATCTGCCGCCTGCGCTCCGCCGGCAGGTGGCAGGCCACCTTGTGCCCGGGCGCCGACTCGCGCAGCTCGGGACGCTCGGTGGTCGCCTTGCCGTCGGTCAGCCCCTCGAAGGCGCAGCGCGGGCTGAACGCGCAGCCGGGCGGCAGGTTGATCAGGCTGGGCGGGGTGCCCTTGATCGGCATCAGCCGCTCGGTGCGGTCGCGGTCCAGCCGCGGCATCGAGCCGAGCAGGCCCCAGGTGTAGGGGTGCTCGGGCCGGTGGAAGACGTCCTCCACGCTGCCGTACTCCACGCTGCGGCCGCCGTACATGACCAGGATGTCGTCCGACAGCTCGGCCACCACGCCCAGGTCATGGGTGATCATGATGACGGCGGAGTTGAACTCGCGCTGCAGGTCCCGGATCAGGTCCAGGATCTGCGCCTGCACGGTCACGTCCAGGGCCGTGGTCGGCTCGTCGGCGATCAGCAGCTCGGGGTCGCACGACAGCGCCATCGCGATCATGGCGCGCTGGCGCATGCCGCCGGAGAACTGGTGCGGGTAGTCGTCCACCCGCCGGTCGGGCTTGGGGATCCCGACGCGGCCCAGCATCTCGATCGCGTGCTTGCGCGCGGCCTTCTTGCTGACGTCGTGGTGGATCCGGTACGCCTCGACGATCTGCTGGCCCACCGTGTAGAAGGGGTGCATCGACGACAGCGGGTCCTGGAAGATCATCGCCATGTCGCGGCCGCGCAGCCGGCGCACCTGCTCCTCGGTGGCGCCGACCAGCTCCTGGCCGTCCAGCCAGATCTCCCCCGAGACCTTGGCGTTGCGCCGGTTGTGCAGGCCGAGGATGCCGAGGCTGGTCACGCTCTTGCCCGAGCCCGACTCGCCCACGATGCCGAGGGTGCGGCCGCGCTCCAGCTCGAACGACAGGCCGTCCACGGACTTGACCAGGCCGTCGTCGCTGGGGAAGTGGATCTTCAGGTCCCGGACCTCGAGGAAGGCCGAGGGGGTGTGCGCCGCGGCGGCGCCGGTCGCGGCCGTGTCGATGGTCTCGGCGCCGCGCGCCTTGCTCGCCTTGCCCGCCATCAGGCCAGCCTCACTCTCGGGTCGGCGACGGCGTACAGGATGTCCACCACCAGGTTCGCCACGATGACGAACAGGCCGGTGGCCATCGTGACGCCGAGCGCCACGGGCAGGTCGCTGCGCGTGATGCCCTGCAGCATGAGCTGCCCGAGGCCGGCGAACGAGAACGTGGTCTCGGTGATGACCGCGCCGCCGAGCAGCAGCCCGATGTCCAGGCCGAAGATGGTGATGATGGGGGTGAGGGCCGACCGCAGCCCGTGCCGGACGATCACGTCCCGCTCGGGCAGGCCCTTGGCGCGGGCGGTGCGGATGTAGTCCTCGCCCATCGTCTCCAGCATCCCGGCCCGGGTGAGCCGGGCGTACATCGCCGCGTACAGGAACGCCAGCGTGACCCACGGAAGGATCAGGTTCTGCGCCCACGTCGCGGGGTTGCCGAGGAAGGCCTCGTACCGCGGGGTGGGCAGGATCTTGAACTGCCGGCAGAACAGGAAGATCGAGACCAGGCCGGTGAAGAACATCGGCAGCGAGACGCCGGCGAGCGCCATCGACATCGCGCCGCGGTCGAACGCCGAGCCGCGCCGCAGCGCCGAGACCACGCCGATCGTCACGCCCGCCAGCAGCCACAGCACGGCCGCGCCGATCGCGATCGAGAAGGTGATCGGGGCGCGGTCCAGGAGCAGGTCGAAGACCGGCTCGTTGGTGCGGTAGGAGAACCCCATGCACGGTGCGGGACAGTGCGTCACGCTGGTACCGAACTTGTAGTCGGTGCCGACGAAGATGCCCTCGATGAAGTGCCAGTACCGCACCAGGAAGGAGTCGTCCAGGCCGAGCTTGGCCTTGACCCCGGCCAGGCCCTCCGGGGTCACCTCCCGGCCCAGGTAGCGCGCGGCGAGGTCGTCGGTGGACTGGCCCGCGAGCTTGGGCAGGAGGAAGAAGATGCCGAACGTCACCAGGCTGATGATCGCCAGCAGAAGCACGGCGACCAGTAGGCGCCGGATGATGTATCGGATCACTGCTATCGGCGCCGGCCGCCTCTGCCTTCACCTCTCTCAGATCTTTACTTCAGCCCGAGGTTGGCGTAGTCGTACATGCCGGAGTAGCCGTAGTTGATGAACACGTTGCTCACCTTGGGGTTCCGGTAGTACAGGTTCTTCGCGTAGAGCATCGGGATGATGGAGGCGTCCTCCATGACCTTCTTGTCGATCTCCTGGTAGACCTTGTTCCGGCCGGCCTCGTCCTTGATGGCGGGGACGTCCTGGAACATCTTGGCGATCTCAGGCAGGTCGATGTGGGAGATGTTGGAGGAGCCGGTGCCCTTCAGCGCGCCCGGGTCGGTGATCTGCTGCAGGAAGCCGAACCCGCTCGGGAAGTCGGCGGCCCAGCCGTAGACCATCAGGCCGAGGTTGTTCTTCTTGACGAACTTGGGGTCGCCGACGACGCCGCCGGTGTACCCGTCCTCGGGGTAGTTCTTGATGTCGACCTTGATGCCGACCTTCTCCAGGGAGGCCTTCACCGACTCGGCGGCGGCCTTCTCCTTCGGCCGCTCGGTGCGGTAGGAGATGCTGGTGGAGAAGCCGTCGGGCTTGCCGCAGGCCTTCAGGTGCTCCTTGGCCTTGGCCACGTCGCCCTTGTCGCCCGGGGTCTCGTACAGGTTGAACTTCTGGTAGGCCTTCAGGCTCGGGGGCATCACCGTGGAGGCGATGTCACCGCCGGTGGTGCCACCGTAGGCGGCCTGGTAGGCGGTCTTGTCGACCGCGTACTGCACGGCCTTGCGGCACTCGACGTTGTCGAACGGCGCGACCTGGCGGCTGATGGCGGTGTACCACAGGAAGCCGGACTTGGGGTTGTCGGCGTTCTTCTTCAGCTCCGGGTCCGACAGGATCTTGGAGCGGGCGGCGGCGTTGACGCCGTTGCCCTGCACGTCGATGTGCGCGCTGCCGTCCATCTGGCGGTTGTCGACCTCGTCGGCCGCGACGCCCAGCTGCACCTCGATCTTGTCGACGAGCTGCTTGCGGTTGGGGTCGCTGGTGTCCCAGTTGGGGTTCTTGCTGAGGGAGATCGACTTGCCGGGCTCGTACTTGTCGATCTTGTACGGGCCGGTGGAGACGACGCTCTTGGCGTAGTTCACGCCGCCCTTGTCACCGGTGTCGGCGGCCTTCGGCACGGGGGCGGTCTGCGGGATCGTCGCCAGGTAGTCGAACTCGGCGAAGGGCTTGGCCAGGTGGAAGACCACGGTCTGGTCGTCCGGGGTGGTGACGCCCTTGAAGTTGTCCAGGTTCGGGTCCTTGTAGGGGCCCTTGTACCCGTTGGGGTTCTCCAGGTACTGCCGGAAGTAGACCGGCCCCTTCTCCATGACCTCGGGAGAGTAGTTGCTCCGCGCGACCGCGTACTTGACGTCCTTGGCCGTGACCGGGGTGCCGTCGGCGAACTTCACACCCGTGCGCAGCTTGTAGGTCCAGGTCTTCTGGTCCGGGCTGGCCTGGCCGAGACCGGTCGCCAGGTCCGGCACGATGTCCAGGTTGCCCTGGCCGGCGACGGACTTGAAGGTCAGCAGCGGGCGCGCGTACAGGCGGCTGAAGTTCCACGCGGTCGCGTAGTACATGTTGCCCGGGTCGGTCGAGTCGAAGTCGCCGGTCCGCAGCAGGTTCAGCGTGCCGCCCTTTTTGTCGGACGCGTTCACGATGGCGTTGCTGGCCTGGTCGAAGGCGCCGTCACCGCCACCGTTCTCGTCCCCGCCCCCACAGGCGGACAGCGCGAGGGCGGCGGTGACGCCGACCGCAGCCAGCGCGGCGGACCCCCTGAATGCTGATCTCTTCATCTCTTGCGGTCTCCCTTTGGAGTTCGGTCGAGGCTGTCTCGAACGATGGGTGTTCTGGATGTCAGCGCGAGGAGCGCGGGTCCAGGGCGTCCCGAAGGCCGTCACCGAAAAGGTTGAAGGCCAGCACGGTGATGAAGATCGCCATGCCCGGGAAGAACATGAAGTGCGGCGCGACCTCGTAGACCTCCTTGGCCTCGTTCAGCATCCCGCCCCAGCTGGGGGTGGGCGCCTTGATGCCGACGCCGAGGAACGACAGCGAGGCCTCGAAGATGATGTTGGTCGGGATCATCAGGGTCGCGTAGACCAGGATGGGCGCCCACAGGTTCGGCAGCAGCTCGCGGAACAGGATGTAGGGCGCCCGCGCGCCCATGCTCCGGGCCGCGTCGACGAACTCGCGCTCGCGCAGCGACAGCGTCTGGCCGCGGATGATGCGCCCGATGTAGGGCCAGCTGAAGAACCCGATCACAAAGATCAGGAACGCCACCCGCAGGCCGTTGCCCGACAGCCCGAACGCGCTGTCGGGGAAGACGCCGACCAGGGCGATCGCGAACAGCAGCAGCGGGAACGCCAGGAAGATGTCCATGGTGCGCGCGATGAGGGTGTCCACCCAGCCGCCGAAGTAGCCGGCCACCACGCCGAAGAACACCCCGAGCACCACCGCCAGGATCGTGGCGAGGAAGGAGATGATCAGCGAGTACTTGGCACCGTTGACGATGCGGCTGAGCATGTCCCGGCCGGCCGGCAGGTCGACGCCGAGCCAGTGGTGGGAGCTGATGCCCGAGTGCATGATGCCGGTCTTGGGACGCGACAGCATCGGGTCGATGAGGTCGTTGTGCGGCTGGTTGGGGTCGCCCACCAGGAAGGGCCCGACGACGGCCATCAGGATCAGCAGCATCACCACGATGCCGCCGCCGATGGCGACCTTGTCGCGCTTGAGGCGCAGCCAGGCGATCTGCCCGAGCGAACGCCCCTGGATCGCCTTGCGATCGACGCCCGCAAGGACGGCGTCCGGCTGGGCCTCGGTCTCGGACCCCGACACCTCGATCGGTGCGGTCACGCTCGCTACCTCCTACATCTCCGGCCACGCTGCCACCGGCCGACGGCCGGGGGCAGAGCGGGATCGTCCGCTGCCCGCGTGCCCGTTACGCCGCGTTTGCTGGAGGGAAACCTAGTGCTTCGGGCACGACTGTCCATCCGTGAAGCAGCCTGTGCCAGTACCCGTTTCTGACTTGTGATCTCGTCGTCATCTGGGGCACACGTGACCTGCACAACACAAAGGACAAAGCGCCCAGATAGTACGTAACGTCCAGGGGTGCTCGGCAACCGCAGACCGGGACGGAGCGGGAAGCTTTACCGGACCGAGTCCGATCTGAGATCGACCCTGCGCAGGTCGGATCGGATCTCCGCAGAAACGACGGCCGGGGCGCCCCCCTGCCTGTCGCAGGAGGACGCCCCGGCCGGCCCCGAGCGCGGGGCACCGGTCATCCGGTGCGGATCACTTGATGCCGCGGTTGCGCAGGATCTCCTCGATCTCGGCGAGTTCGGGGTCCATGCCGGCCCCGGCGCCCGGGGCGCCGGCGACCTCGCCGCGCGGCGCACGGCGCCCGGCGGCCTTCGGCGCCGCCTCGCCGCGGGCGGCGGCCCTGCGCCCGCCGCCACCCGCCGCCGCGCGGCGGCCGAGCATGGCGCCCGAGGTCAGGTAGAGCAGGACGGCCAGGCCCGCCACGACGACGCCCGCCCACTTGGCGGGGCTGAGCGCGAGGTCGACCAGGAACCCGGTGACCCCCGTCAGCGCGGCGGCGAGCGGGACCAGCGACCAGGCCGCGCCGCGCATCGCGAGCGCCGCCCCCCGGCGCCGGTACAGGCCCCAGCTCACCACCAGGCCGGCCAGGGTGACCCCCAGGCTGATCGCGAAAATGACGGAATCGCTCATGCCGGCCCCTCAGTCCGAACGGTGCTTCCCTTCCATGGTCACACGCGGGGACCGTGGGGCCGATCCTCCCCGGGGACCGTTTACCGGCGCCGCCGTCTCCTCCTTGCGCGTGATCCGTCCCCTAGGGAGCACCCCGGGAGTATCAGGGACCCAGGAGTGAGCCGTTTTGCGGTATGCAGGGGGAAATCAACGTCCGGCAACGATCACATGACGGTTCGGCGGCAGAGCCGGGGCCGGCCGGGCGGGACGCGGGGCACCGGCGGCGGGACGGTGCAGCCTACCGGCTCGGCGCCCGGCCGGCCGGCGTTTTCCCGCACCGCGGTTCCGGGCGGGTGCTCCCGGGCGGCGCTCAGGCCCCGAGCGCCGCCAGGAACGCCAGGTCCACCTCGCGCAGCGAGGCCACCACGGTGCGGCCGGGCGCCGCCGGCACCGGCAGGACGCCCGGCACCGCGACCGTGCGGCAGCCGGCCGCCTCCGCCGCGGCCAGGCCGTTCGGGGAGTCCTCCAGCACCACGCAGCGGCGCGGGTCCGCGCCCAGGCGCGCGGCGGCGGTCAGGTACGGCTCGGGATCGGGCTTGGTGCGGGCGACCTCGTCCCCGGCGACGGTCACCGCGAAGTGCTCGCGGCCGATCGCGTCCAGCACCGGCTCGATCAGCCGCCGGTGGCTGGAGGACACCAGCGCGGCCGGCACCCCGGCGGCGCGGACCTCGGCGAGCAGCTCCTTGGCGCCCGGCAGCAGCGGCACGCCCGCGCCCAGCTGCTCGGCCATGCCGGCCAGCAGCCACTCCCCCACCCGCGCGGGCGGCACGTCCGAGCCGGACAGCTCCAGCATGTAGGCCACCGCCCGGTCCAGGCTGCCGCCGACCAGGTCGTGCTGGTGCTCCTCGCTCCACTCGCCGCCGAGCCGGGCCATCACCTCGTGCTCGACGGCCAGCCACAGCCGCTCGGAGTCGATCAGCAGGCCGTCCATGTCGAACAGGACGGCCTGCAACCCGGTCGCGCTTGTCACCTTGTGTCCCCTTCCGGTCCGAGGGACCGAAGGATAGATCAGGTGTTGAAGTACTTGGCCTCGGGGTGGTGCACCACCAGCGCGTCGGCCGACTGCTCGGGCACCAGCTGCAGCTCCTCCGACAGCGACACCCCGATCCGCTCGGGCTTCAGCAGCCGCACCAGCGTCGCGCGGTCCTCCAGGTCCGGGCAGGCGGCGTAGCCGAAGGAGAACCGGGCGCCGCGGTAGCCGAGCTTGAAGAAGTCCTCCACGTCGCCGGAGTCCTCGGCGGCGAACCCGATCTCGGCGCGGATGCGGGCGTGCCAGTACTCCATCAGCGCCTCGGTGAGCTGCACCGACAGGCCGTGCAGCTCCAGGTAGTCGCGGTAGGCGTTCTTGGCGAACAGCTCCCCGGTCGCCTCGGCGATCTTCGAGCCGACCGTGACGAGCTGGAACGCCGCCACGTCGGTCTGCCCGCTGTCGCGGGGGCGGAAGAAGTCGGCCAGGCACAGGTGCCGGTCGCGGCGCTGGCGCGGGAAGGTGAACCGCTCCCGGTCGGAGCCGTCCTCGTTGAGGATGACCAGGTCGTCGCCCTCGCTGACCGCCGGGAAGTAGCCGTAGACGACGGCCGCCTCGATCAGCCCCTCGGTCTGGATGCGGTCCAGCCACATCCGCAGCCGCGGCCGGCCCTCGGTCTCCACCAGCTCCTCGTAGGACGGCCCGTCGCCGCCGCGGGCGGGCTTCAGGCCCCACTGGCCCATGAAGGTGGCCCGCTCGTCCAGGAACGAGGCGTAGTCGTTCAGCGCGATGCCCTTGACGATGCGGTCACCGAAGAACGGCGGCTCGGGGACGGGGTTGTCGACGGCCACGTCCGAGCGGGCCGGCATGTCCTCGGGCTCGGTGACCTGGAGCGTGGCGCCCTTCTTGACCCGGCGCTCGCGCAGCGGCGGCAGCTGCGCGCCCGCCTCGCCGCGCTTGACGGCCATGAAGGCGTCCATCAGCCGCAGGCCCTCGAAGGCGTCGCGGGCGTAGCGGACCTCGCCCTGGAACAGCTCGGCCAGGTCCTGCTCGACGTAGGCGCGGGTGAGGGCGGCGCCGCCGAGCAGCACCGGCCAGCGGTCGGCCAGCCCGCGCGAGTTCAGCTCCTGCAGGTTCTCCTTCATGATCACCGTGGACTTGACCAGCAGGCCCGACATGCCGATCACGTCGGCGCGCTCCTCGCGGGCGGCCTCCAGGATCGCCGACATCGGCTGCTTGATGCCGATGTTGACCACGTCGTAGCCGTTGTTGGACAAGATGATGTCGACCAGGTTCTTGCCGATGTCGTGCACGTCGCCCTTGACGGTCGCCAGCACGATGCGGCCCTTGCCGCCGTCGTCGTCGGCCTTCTCCATGTGCGGTTCGAGGTAGGCCACGGCGGTCTTCATCACCTCGGCCGACTGCAGCACGAACGGCAGCTGCATCTGGCCCGACCCGAACAGCTCGCCGACGGTCTTCATGCCGTCCAGCAGCACGTCGTTGACGATCTCCAGGGCGGGGCGCTCGGCCAGGCCGGCGTCCAGGTCGGCCTGCAGGCCGTCCAGCTCGCCGTCCACGATGCGGCGCTTCAGCCGCTCCCACAGCGGCAGCGCCTGCAGCTCGGCGGCCCGGTCGGCCTTCATCGCGGCGGTGTCGACGCCCTCGAACAGCTCCATGAACCGGTGCAGCGGGTCGTAGCCCTCGCTCCGCCGGTCGTAGACCAGGTCCAGCGCGACCTTGCGCCGCTCCTCGGGGATGCGCGCCATCGGCAGGATCTTGGAGGCGTGCACGATCGCCGAGTCCAGGCCGGCGTCCACGCACTCGTTCAGGAACACCGAGTTCAGCACCATCCGCGCGGCCGGGTTCAGGCCGAACGAGACGTTGGACAGGCCGAGGGTCGTCTGCACCTGCGGGTGGCGGCGCTTCAGCTCGCGGATCGCCTCGATGGTCTCCAGGGCGTCGCGGCGCGACTCCTCCTGGCCGGTGCCGATGGTGAAGGTGAGGGTGTCGATGATGATGTCCTCGACCCGCATCCCCCACTTTCCGGTCAGCTCCTCGATGAGCCGGACGGCGATCTCCACCTTCTTGGCGGCGGTGCGGGCCTGGCCCTGCTCGTCGATGGTGAGGCCGATGACGGCGGCGCCGTGCTCGACCACCGCCGGCATGAGGCGCGCCAGCCGCGAGTCGGGGCCGTCGCCGTCCTCGAAGTTCACCGAGTTGATCACGGCGCGGCCGCCGATCATCTCCAGGCCGGCCACGATCACGTCGGTCTCGGTGGAGTCCAGCACGATCGGCAGCGTGGAGGCGGTGGCGAAGCGGTAGCCGAGCTCCTTCATGTCGGCGACGCCGTCGCGGCCGACGTAGTCCACGCACAGGTCCAGCAGGTGCGCGCCGTCGCGGGCCTGGTCCCGGGCGATCTTGACGCAGTCGTCCCAGCGGCCCTCCAGCATCGCCTCGCGGAACGCCTTGGAGCCGTTGGCGTTGGTGCGCTCGCCGATGGCCAGGTAGGAGGTGTCCTGGCGGAACGGGACGTGCTGGTACAGCGACGCCGCGCCCGCCTCGGGGCGGGGCCGGCGGGCGGCGACCTCGCGGCCGCGGACCCGCTCCACGACCTGCCGCAGGTGCTCGGGGGTGGTGCCGCAGCAGCCGCCGACCAGGCCGAGGCCGAACTCGCGGGTGAAGGTGTCGTGGGCGTCGGCCAGCTCGCCCGGCGTCAGCGGGTAGTGCGCGCCGTCGGCGGTGAGCTGCGGCAGGCCCGCGTTCGGCATGCACGACAATCCGATGCGGGCGTGCCGGGCCAGGTAGCGCAGGTGCTCGCTCATCTCGGCCGGGCCGGTCGCGCAGTTCAGGCCGATCATGTCCAGGCGCATCGGCTCCAGCGCGGTCAGCGCCGCGCCGATCTCCGAGCCCATCAGCATCGCGCCGTTCTGCTCGATGGTGACCTGGCCGATCAGCACCGTGTCGGCGCCGGCGGCCTCGATGGCGCGGCGGGCGCCGATCAGCGCGGCCTTGGCCTGCAGCAGGTCCTGGCAGGTCTCCACCAGGATGGCGTGCGCGCCGCCGTCGATGAGGCCCTGGGCGTTCAGCTGGTAGGCGTCGCGCAGCTCGGCGAAGGAGACGTGGCCGAGCGTCGGCAGCTTGGTGCCCGGGCCGACCGACCCGATCACCCAGCGCGGCCGGTCGGGGGTGGCGTAGGAGTCGGCGACCTCGCGGGCGATCCGCGCGCCCGCCTCGGCCAGCTCGTAGATCCGGTCGGTGATGCCGTACTCGCCGAGGTTGCCGAGGTTGGCGCCGAAGGTGTTGGTCTCGACGCAGTCCACGCCGGCGTCGAAGTAGGCGGTGTGCACCGACCGGACGATGTCGGGCCGGGTGACGTTCAGGACCTCGTTGCAGCCCTCGTGCCCCTCGAAGTCGTCGAGGGTGGGGCCGGCGTCCTGGAGCATCGTCCCCATGCCCCCGTCGGCCACCACGACGCGTTCCTTCAGGGCCTGACGCAAGGACTGAGATGTGGGAGTGCTCATGGTGCCACAGCTTATCGGGCGTCCCGGAGTCGGGCAGGAACGTCCGCATAGCGGACGCCCCTTATCAGCGGACCGAGATCCACTTCACTGTCCCGGCCGGGTTGACGTGCGTCCAGAACGGTGACGGATAGGTCGCCGGACCGATAGCGTTCCCCCAACTACTCCCCGGTAAGGAGCGGCATGAGCGCGTACCGCACCATTCTCGTCGGCACCGACGGCTCGGACACCTCGTTCCGCGCGGTCGACAGGGCCGCCCAGCTTGCCGCCGCCACCGGCGCCACGCTGCTGCTCGCCTCCGCCTATCACAAGATGCCCGCCCGCGAGCGGCTGAGCGCCGCCGACCGGCTCGGCGACCTGGCCTACAAGGTGCAGGGCTCCACCCCGGCCGAGGACGCGCTGCGCGCGGCCCGCGAGCGGGCGGTCGCGGCGGGCGCCAAGGACATCGAGGAGATCGCGGTCGAGGGCGACCCCGTCGACGTGATCTCCAAGCTGGCCAAGGACCGCGGCGCCGAGCTGGTCGTGGTCGGCAACCGCGGCCTGAACAGCCTGGCCGGCCGGCTGCTCGGCTCGGTCCCGGCCAACCTGTCGCACCGCTCGCCCGGCGACGTGCTGATCGTGCACACCACCGACGGCAAGTGACCGGCCGGGCCGCCCCCGCCCGCGCGGCGGCGGCCCGGGCAGGACTGCGCGGCGCGGCGGCGGGGTAGGCCTTTCCCAGGACGTAGGCTGAACGGCACCGATCATGAGCGGGCCCCGCCCGGGAATGCCCGCCCCCCGCGGTGACGCTGTATCCGGCGTCTGGAAGGAGGCAGCGCGTGGTCGAGCTCGAGAGCGTGCCGGAGCTGGTCGATCCGGTGCTGGTGGCCGCCTTTGAGGGGTGGAACGACGCCGGCGAGGCCGCCAGCGGGGTGATCAGGCATCTGGCCGCGACCTGGGACGCCGAGCCCGTCGCCGAACTGGACCCCGACGACTACTACGACTTCCAGGTGACCCGCCCGGTCGTCGAGCTGGTCGACGGGGAGAGCCGCGGCATCGTGTGGCCGACCACCCGGGTCTCCCTCGCCCGGCTGCCCTCCGGCCGCGACCTGGTGCTGGTGCACGGCATCGAGCCCAACATGCGCTGGCGCTCGTTCTGCCGCGAGCTGGTCGGCATGGCGCTGGAGCTCGGTGTGCGCGAGGTGGTGCTGCTCGGCGCGCTGCTCGCCGACGCGCCGCACACCCGGCCCGTCCCGGTCACCGGCGCCGCCTCCGAGACCGGCCTGGTCACCACCTTGAACCTGGAGCCGACCCGCTACGAGGGCCCCACCGGCATCCTCGGCGTGCTGCAGGACTCCTGCGCCAAGGCCGGGCTGTCCACGGTGTCGCTGTGGGCCGCCGTCCCGCACTACGTCGCCCAGCCGCCCTCCCCCAAGGCCACCCTCGCGCTGGTCCGCCGCATCGAGGACATCCTGGACCTCACCGTCCCGCTCGGCGAGCTGCCCGAGGAGGCCCGCGCCTGGGAGCACGGCGTGAACGAGCTGGCCGAGGAGGACTCCGAGGTCGCCGAGTACGTGCGCACGCTGGAGGAGCAGAAGGACGCGACCGAACTGCCGGAGGCGAGCGGCGACGCCATCGCCCGGGAGTTCGAGCGCTATCTGCGCCGCCGGGACGGGTGATCGCGGGGGCGGCCCCGCGTCCCCTGACCGCGGACCCGGAGTCTTGACGGGATCAAGGTGGCCGGGGCCGTTCGTCACCGGGGTCCGCGGTCTTGGCGGTCGGGGCCTTCGGAAGTGCGGATCCAGGCCAGGACCCACAGCGCCAGCAGCACGCCGGGCACCATCACCACCAGCAGTTCCAGGATCATCGTGGTCCCATCCTCGTGATCACTTCGTGGTGATATACCTGCCCGTGTGCGGTCGATCGCAATCCGTCACGGCCGGGGCGGGCGGCCGGTGCTCTCGTTGGCGGGGCGCCAATAGGTAGGGTGGCGGCGGAGGGATGCCCGTGAGCGCTGTCGTTCCCGAGCGGGACCGGACCGTCCTGCGGCTGGTGGCCGCCGAGCCCGCCGTCATGCTGGCGGCCGGGCGGGCGCTGCTCCTGCAGGTCGCCCACCCCAGGATCGCGCAGGGCGTGGCCGACCACAGCGACCTGCGGAACCGGCCCCTGGACCGGCTCTTCGGCACCCTGGACTTCCTCACCATCGTGGCGTTCGGCACCGAGGAGGAGGCGTGGCGGACCGGGCGCGCGATCCGCCGGATGCACGAGCGGATCACCGGGCCCGGCTACAGCGGCAACGACCCCGACCTGCAGGTCTGGGTGAACGCCACGCTGATCGACGCCGCCCTGTTCGTCTACGAGGAGATCCTGCGGTCGCCGAGCGGCGACCTGGCCGCGCGCTACGTCGACCAGGCCCGGTTCGTCGCCGACGTGCTCGGCTGCCCGCCGGGCGCCCAGCCGGCCGACCTGGCCTCGTTCCGCCGCTACATGGACGACATGACCGGCTCGCTGGAGGTCACCGGCACCGGCCGGGACGTCGCCCGGGCGGTGCTGTGGTCGCGCAGGCTGCGGCTGCTCGGGCCCGCGCTCTGGTTCAACCGGTTCGTCACCGCCGGGCTGCTGCCGCCGCGCGTCCGCGACCAGTACGGGCTGCCGTGGGGGCCGCGCCGCGAGCGGGTGCTGTGGCTGCTGCTCCGGCTCGGCGCGTTCGGATACCGGCTGGTGCCCGGGCGGCTGCGCCGCGCGGGCGTCCCGCTGATGCTGTGGCGGACGCGCCGGCGGATCGAGCGGCGGGCGCGCAGGCACGCCGCCGCCCGATCCGGGTGAGCGGGGTTACAGCGCCACGCCGAGCAGGGCGTCGGTGATCGCGGCGACCTGGGCGGGGGCGGCCTCGTCGGTGCCCTCGGCGGCGGCCCAGGCGTCGATCGCGGCGAGCGCGGCCGGGGCGTCCAGGTCGTCCGCCAGGTGCTCGCGCACCGTGGCCAGCAGGGGCGCGGCCGCCGGGGCCGCCGGGCGCGCGGCGGCGGCGCGCCAGCGCTCCAGCCGGGCGGACGCGGCGTCCAGGTCGGCGGCGGTCCACTCCCAGTCGGCGCGGTAGTGGTGGGCCAGCAGCGCCAGCCGGATCGCCATCGGGTCGGCGCCGCCGCGGCGCAGCCGGGACACGAACACCAGGTTGCCGCGCGATTTGGACATCTTCTCGCCGTCCAGGCCGACCATGCCCGCGTGCACGTAGGCCTTGGCGTGCGGGCGCTCGCCGGTGGCGACCTGGGCGTGCGAGGCGCCCATCTCGTGGTGCGGGAACGCCAGGTCCGAGCCGCCGCCCTCCACGTCGAAGGACATGCCGAGCTCGCGCACCGAGATCGCCGAGCACTCCACGTGCCAGCCGGGGCGGCCGGTGCCGAACGGCGAGTCCCAGCCGGGCTCGCCGGGGCGCTGCGCCATCCAGAGCAGGGCGTCCAGCGGGTCGCGCTTGCCGGGCCGGTCCGGGTCGCCGCCGCGCTCGGCGAACAGCGGCAGCATCGCCGCCCGGTCCAGGCCGCTCACCGCGCCGAAGCCGGGGTCGGCGGCGACGGGGAAGTAGACGTCGCCGTCCACCCGGTAGGTCGCGTCCTTGGCGCGCAGCTTCTCGATCATCTCGATGATCAGCGGGATCGCCTCGACGGCGCCGACGTACTGGTCGGGCGGCAGGACCCGCAGCGCCGTCATGTCCTCGCGGAACAGCTCGATCTCCCGGTCGGCCAGCTCGCGCCAGTCCACGCCGGTCTGCGCGGCGCGCTCCAGCAGCGGGTCATCGACGTCGGTGGCGTTCTGCACGTAGTGCACGGTGTGGCCGAGGTCGCGCCACACCCGGTTCACCAGGTCGAACGCCAGGTAGGTGTTGGCGTGGCCGAGGTGGGTGGCGTCGTAGGGGGTGATCCCGCAGACGTACATCCGGGCGGTCTCGCCCGGCGCCGTGGGCCGCGTCCCGCCCGTCGCGGTGTCGTGCAGGCTGAGCGGCCGGTCCGCCGCGGGCAGCCCCGCGGTGGTCAGGCCAGGGACGTTCGGAACGGGCCACGATCGCATGAGCAGAGCTTATCCATGTCCGGCATGTGCGATAACGCCGAGATCATCGGGCGGGGTCACGACAGCCGCACCCGCGGGTCCAGGAACGAGTAGCCGACGTCCACCAGCAGGTTGGCCAGCACCACGAACAGCGTCACCATCAGCGTCACCCCGATGATCACCGGGGTGTCGCCGAGGTTGATGGACTGGTAGACCAGCTGCCCGACGCCCTGCAGGCCGAACACCTTCTCGGTGACGATCGTCGAGCCGATCAGCGCGCCGAGGTCGATGCCGAACTGGGTGACGACCGGGGTGAGCGCCGAGCGCAGCCCGTGCCGGTAGACGACACGCTTGGGCGAGATGCCCTTGGCGCGGGCGGTGCGGATGTAGTCCTCGCCGAGCACGTCCAGCATCGCCCCGCGGGTGAGCCGGGTGTAGGCGGCCACCATCAGGAACGCCAGCGCGATCCAGGGCAGGATCATCCGCTGCAGGAAGTGCTCCTGTAGCGGCGGCCCCGCCTCGAAGAACGGCACGCCCGCCTCGCCGAGCTTGGTGGAGAACAGGTAGAGCAGCACCAGCGCCATCACGAACGGCGGGGTGGACAGGCCGATCAGCACGAACAGCGTGACGAGCCGGTCGCCGGCGCCGCGGGCGCGGGTGGCGCTGTACACGCCGGTGACGACGCCGCCGACGAACCAGATGACGCCGGCGCCGGCCACCAGCCACAGCGTGGTCGGCAACCGGTCGCGCACCAGCGCGGCGACCGAGGTGCCGTTGATGTAGGAGTCGCCGAGGTCGCCGCGCAGCAGCCGGCCGAGGAACCGCCCGTACTGGACGATCACCGGCTGGTCCAGGCCGAGGTTGGCGCGGATCTGGGCGAGGGTGTCGGTGGTGGCCCGCGGGCCGCCGATCACCCGTTCCACCGGCACCGGCGAGATGTGCAGGAAGACGAAGACCAGGGTGGCCACCAGCCACAGCACCAGGACCGAGTACAGCAGCCGGCGGATGACGAAGCGCAGCATGGCGTGATCACTTCTTCCCGGAGTGCCGGTCGCCGCGCGGATCGAGGGCGTCCCGGATCCCGTCGCCGAGCAGGTTGAACGACAGGGTGGTCAGCAGCAGCAGGAACGCGGGCACGGCGAGCAGCCACCACGCGGTCTGGAACACGTCGCTGCCCTCGCCGAGCATGGAGCCCCAGCTCGGCATCGGCAGCCGGACTCCGACGCCGAGGAACGACAGGGTGGCCTCGAACACGATCGAGGTCGGGATCAGCAGCGAGGTCAGCACGGTGACCTGCGCCATCAGGTTCGGCAGCACGTCCACCGCCATGATCCGCAGGTTGCCGGCGCCCAGGGAGCGGGCCGCCTCGATGAACTCCTTCTCGCGCAGCGACAGCACCTGGCCGCGGATGATGCGGCCGAAGGCGGCGAAGGAGAAGAACGCGATGACCACGATGGTCAGCGACACGCTCGCGGCGACCGAGGTGAGCTGGAAGGTGGTCGCCAGCATGATCGCCACGAGCAGGTAGGGCAGCGCCAGCGTGATGTCCATCATCCGGGCCAGCACGGTGTCCAGCACCCCGCCGACGAACCCGGCGAGCACGCCGACCGCCACCCCGATGACCGAGGCCAGCACCGCCGCCGCGACGCCGACCACCAGGGAGATCCGCGCCCCGTAGGCGGCGCGCACCAGCACGTCGCGGCCGAGCTGGTCGGCGCCGAGCCAGAAGTGCCGGCCGGGGCCGACCGGCTGCCCGCTCGGGTCCAGCGCGGTCTTGGGGAACGTCGCGTCGTAGGGGTGCCCGGTCCAGTGCGCCCAGAGCGGCGCCAGCGCCGCGAAGACGACCATCAGCGCCAGCACCACCAGCGACGCCACCGCCAGCCTGTCCCGCCGGAACCGGGTCCAGGCCAGCTGCCAGGGCGTGCGGCCCTGCACTCGCCGCGGTTCGGCGTCGACCGGGACGATCTCGGAGTCCAGCTCGGTGAAGCTGCTCATTGCTCGACCTCCGGGAGCTCGGGCTCGGTGGAGACCTGGGAGATCCCGGCGTGCTCGTGGGCGAGGACCTCGCCGGGCTCGACCGGGAAGTGGCAGGCGGTCAGGTGGTCGGCGGCGTCGCCGTCGCGGACCACCAGCGCGGGCTCCTCGGCGACGCAGCGTTCCTGTGCCTTCGGGCAGCGCGGGTGGAAGCGGCAGCCGGACGGCGGGTCGATCGGCGAGGGCACGTCGCCGATGAGGACGATGCGTTCGGCGCGTTCGGCCTCGTCGGGGTCGGCGATCGACGCCGCCGACAACAGCGCCGCCGAGTACGGGTGCCGCGGCCGCTCGTAGAGTTCCTCGGCGGCGGCGGACTCGCCGATCCTGCCGAGGTACATGACACCGACGCGGTCGCTGACATAGCGGACGACCGACAGGTCGTGGGCGATGAAGATGTAGGTGAGGCCGAGTTCGTCTTGCAGGTCTTTGAGGAGGTTGATGACCTGGGCCTGGATGGAGACGTCCAGGGCCGAGACCGGTTCGTCGCACACGATCAGCTTCGGCTTCAGGGCCAGGGCGCGGGCGACGCCGATGCGCTGGCGCTGCCCGCCGGAGAACTCGGCCGGGAACCGGTTGTAATGCTCGGGATTCAGCCCGACCAGCTCCATGAGCTCCTGGACGCGTTTCTTGCGGTCGGCGCCGTCGGCGATGTTGTGGATCGCGAACGGATCCCCGATGATCGACCCCACCCGGCGCCGCGGATTCAGCGACCCGTAGGGATCCTGGAAGATCATCTGCACATCGCGGCGGAACGCCTTCAGGCCCGACTTGGACAGCTTGGTGATGTCGGTGCCCTCGAACAGGATCCGGCCCGAGGTGACCGGGTGCAGGCCGGTGATGCAGCGCGCCAGGGTCGACTTGCCCGACCCCGACTCCCCCACGATGCCGAGGGTCTCGCCGCGCCGCACCCGCAGGTCGACGCCGTCCACGGCGTGGACCCGCGCCACCTCCTTCTTGAAGACGATCCCCTGCTTGATCGGGAAGTACTTCACCACGCCCTCGGCCGACACCAGCACGTCGTCCTGAGCGGCCTCCGCCGGCCGCGCGGTCGCCGCGTGCAGGCCTTCCGGCAGCGCGTGCAGGCCCTCTGGCAGCTCGCTCACCGCTCGTCCCCGCCCACGGAGCGGCCCTCGTCGGAGGCGCGGCGGCGCGCCTGGGCGGCCTGCTCGTCCAGGCCGGTGATCCGGTGCGGCAGCCAGCACGCCGAGCGGTGCGCGGCGCCCGGCGACAGCGGCTCGCCGCCCACCTCGTCCAGCGGCGGCTCGTCGACGCGGCAGCGCTCCATGACGTACTCGCAGCGCGGATGGAACACACATCCGGACGGCAGGTTGATCAGGCTCGGCGGCTGGCCCGCGATGGCCTTCAGGCGCGCCCCCCGGCCTGCCGCCGCCGACGGAACCGACTCCAGCAGGCCGACCGTGTAGGGGTGGTGCGGCCGGTAGTACAGGTCGCGGCGGCCGGCGTGCTCGACGGCCTGGCCGCCGTACATGACCAGCACGTCGTCGGCCATGTCGGCGATCACGCCCAGGTCGTGCGTGATCATGATCAGCGCGGTGTCGAACTCGCCCTGCAGCCGCCGCATCAGGTCCAGGATCTGCATCTGCACGGTGGCGTCCAGCGCCGTGGTGGGCTCGTCCGCGATGATCAGTTTGGGGTTCAGCGCGAGCGCCATCGCGATCATCGCGCGCTGCCGCATGCCGCCGGAGAACTGGTGCGGGTAGTCGTCCACCCGCCGGTCCGGCTGCGGGATGCCGACCAGGCCCAGCATCTCCACCGCCCGCTTGCGCGCCTGCTCCTTGCTCATGTCCGGCTCGTGCGCCTTGATCATCTCTTCGATCTGCCAGCCGACCTTGTACAGCGGGTGCAGGCTCGACAGCGGGTCCTGGAAGATCATGCCGATCTGCGCGCCCCGCACCCTGCGCATCTGCCGCTCGGGCATCGCCAGCAGGTCCTGCCCGTCGAACCACGCCTCACCCGACACCTGCGCACCGGGGGTGAGGCCCATCAGCGTCTGCGTACTGACGCTCTTGCCCGAGCCCGACTCGCCGACGATGCCGAGCGTACGGCCCGCGTCCACCGAGAACGACACCCCGCGCACGGCCCGCACCACACCGTCGGCGGTACGGAAGGAGACCCGCAGATCGGTCACCTCGAGAAGACTCATCGACGCCCCTTCGCGTCCGTGCTGCGGGCGGTCAGGACAGCTCGATCTGGTTGAGGTCGTAGGCCTGCTGCGACGGCAGGTACAGCGCGTTCTTCACCCGGGACGAGTGGAAGATCGGGTACTTCTGGTTCATGAACGGCACCACCGCGGCGTCCTGCATGATCAGCTTGTCGGCCGCCGCCCAGGACGCCGCCGCGGCGCCCGCGTCCTTGGCCGCCAGCGCCTTGTCGATCTCGGCGTTGACCTGCGGGTTGTTGTAGCCGCCGTAGTCGGTGGAGTTGGCCCCGTACTGCCGGCCGTCGAACAGCGGCACGATGTTGGTGCGGCCGTTGTTGCCGTACCAGTCCGGCACCCAGCCCGGCGCGGCGATGTCCCACTTGCCGCTCTTGGCGTCCGACGGGGTCACCAGCGTGGTGCCGTAGA
Organism: Actinomadura macrotermitis; assembly: GCF_009604375.1. Taxonomy (GTDB): domain Bacteria; phylum Actinomycetota; class Actinomycetes; order Streptosporangiales; family Streptosporangiaceae; genus Spirillospora; species Spirillospora macrotermitis. Next base: position 211,649 of record NZ_WEGH01000005.1, on the reverse strand, counting down.
AGGTGCCGTTGGTGTCGGGCGTGAGGTCGGCGGTGATGCCGCACGCCTTGAGGTTGGCCTGCACCGACTGGGCGATCTTGGGGTGGTTGCTGGACACCCGGTAGGGGAACTTCAGCCGCAGCCCGTTCGGGTGGCCCGCGGCGGCGAGCATCTGCTTGCACTTGGCCGGATCGCCGCTGTTGTTCGGCGTCGGGTACAGGTTGAACGGCTGGTAGCCGACGCTGCGCGGCGGGATGACCTGGTTCAGCACCTCGCTGACGTCCGGGCCGCCGTAGATCTGGATGAGGGCGGACTTGTCGATCGCGTACTCGATCGCCTGCCGCACCTGCTTCTTGCCGAGCGCCCCGCCGTTGCTCGGGCTGAGGGTGTTGAAGACCAGGTAGGGGTTGCTGGTCGACCCCTCCATGATCTTGAAGTTGGCGTTGGACTTCAGGCTGGGGATCCGGGCGGTCGGCACCGGCTGGTCCCAGGCCAGGTCCGCCGCGCCCTGCTCCATCTGCTGCTGGACGACGTCGGGCGAGTCCTGCCCCATGGTGATGGTGATCCGGGCCGGCTTCTGCGCCCGCAGCGGGTCGGACTCGGCCTTCCAGGCCGGGTTGCGGTCCAGCGTGTACTGCTTGTTCGGGGTGTAGGAGGTGATCTGGTACGGCCCGTCGGAGACGGTGTGCTTGCGGTAGTCGGGGCTGTCGGGGACGTAGTTGTCGTACTCCTTGGGCGCCGCGGCGGCGAACTGCATGCCGAGGATGTTGGTGAAGTCGCTGGCGGGCGCGGTCAGCTTGATGACCAGCGTGGCGTCGTCCTTGGCCTGCAGCCCGGGGATCTGGTGGCCGTTCTGGTAGTCGGCGATGGCCTTGGCGCTCTTGGCGTCGACCTTGCCGAAGCCCTTGCAGTAGGCGTCCATCCCCACGATCGTCTGGATGTAGTAGCCCTTGCCGCCGGACGGGCTGGCGGGGTTGCACAGGCGCTTCAGCCCCCGGACGAGGTCGCCGGCGACGACGGGCCGCGGCGGCTGGGTGTTCCACTGCGCGCCCTGGCGCAGCTTGATCGTGTAGGTCTTGCCGTCCGCGCTGATCCCGCCGTTGCCGGTGGCGGGGATCTCGGCCGCCAGGTCGGGCTGGACCTTGATCGCCTCCTCGAAGGTGTTGGAGGCCTTGAAGTTGAACAGCGTCCGCGCGTACTGGCGGGTCAGCAGGCTGCTGAAGGTGCTGTAGCCGGACGCGGTGTCGAGGTGGTCCACGTCGGCCGAGCCGACCAGCTTCAGGGTGCCGTCCTTGCCGCCGCCACCGCCGCCGCCGCTGTCGCCGCCGCAGGCGCCGAGCCCGAGCACGGCCGCCCCGAGCCCCGCGGCGATCGCCACCGTCCGTCGTCCCGCCATCTGCAACTCCCCCGTCCGCGTGATGACCTTGACGCGTCATCTCGTGATGGGCTGCCCCCTGGCGGCCCACGGAGATCGCATCAGGTAGTCAAATTAGCACCGAGAGTGACGGGATGGCGCATGCGGGTCCCCGAAGGGGGTCAGGGGCGCGTCAGCGGACGGCGGTCCAGCCCGCCGGATCGCCCGGCGCGCCGCTGAAGTCGTAGCGCAGGCCCGGGCCGTCCGGGCCCGGGTGCCGCAGCGCGGCCAGGCTGATCGAGCCGGTCCCCCAGACGCGGCCGCCGCCGAGGTCCAGCAGCGGCAGCAGCGCCCGCACGTCGGAACGCTCCAGGCCGTCGCCCTCCAGCAGCGGCAGCCACGGCTCCCACGCCTGCCGGACGTCCTGGCCGGGACACGGCTCGGGGCGCGGCGCCGCGGCGAGCCGGGGCCGGAAGTGGGTGAGGCGCGCCCTCATGTAGGCGTCCTCGCTGCCGCCCTCCAGCGCGCCCTCGCCCTCCAGCCCGCTGTTGACGATCATGTGCAGGCCGGGGCCGAGTTCGTGCTCGGCCAGGTCCGTGCCGTCCCAGCTCCACAGCCGCACCAGCGCGGGCTCGGCGCAGACCAGGTGGAAGGGGTCGTAGCGGGCCGGGTCCAGGTCGCCGAGCCCGCCCTCGGCGGCCATCAGCAGCGGCAGGCCGCCGCGCGAGAGCCGCGCCGCCTCGGGGGCGGGCCGGCCGCGGCCGTTCAGCACGCACGCCGCGCGCGGCGCGCCGGGGTCGACGGCGAACCAGGTGCCGCCGGCCTGCAGGTCACGCCCGCCGAGCAGGGCGGGCCGGTCCGGCCAGTGCGCGCCGGGCGGCTCCCAGGGGCGGCCGACGAACTCGTCGCGGACGCCGGCCAGCAGCACGGGGACGGGGGACGCGGGGACAACGCTGATGATCGCCGTGCACATGGCCCATATTCGACCACCGCGCCCCGCGGCGCCCTACAGCGGGGGCCAGGGGATGGCGGGCCAGTCCTCGGGCGGGTAGGGGTGGATGCGGTGCTTCAGCATCATCGCGACGCGGCGGCGGGTCGCCTCCACCTCCTCGGCGGTGAGCAGGTCGGCCAGGCGCTGCGCGAGCGGCCCGTCGCGCAGCGCCTCCTCCACCCGGCCGAGCGCGCGCAGCGCGTCGCCGGTGAGGCGCTGGCCGCGCCACTGCCACAGCACCGTGCGCAGCTTGTAGTCGGTGGAGAACGACACCCCGTGGTCGCAGCCGTAGACGTGGCCGTCGCCGGGCGGCAGCAGGTGGCCGATCTTGCGGTCGGCGTTGTTGATGACGGCGTCGAACACCGCCATCCGGCGGATCGCCTCGTCCTCCGAGCGCGACAGCGCGACCAGGTCGATGTCGGGGTCGGGCTCCACCCACAGCTGCACCATGCCGGGCCCGTAGGGGCCGTCGCGGTGCACCGTCGGCGGGACGATGTCCCAGCCCATCACCCGCGACACCGCGTAGGCGGCGACCTCGCGCTCGGCCAGGGTGCCGTCGGGGAAGTCCCAGAGGGGCCGCTCCCCCGCGACGGGCTTGTACACGCACGCCGCGTACCGGCCCTCGTGCTCGACGGCGCAGTACAGGGTGGCGTTGGAGGCCTGCACGAGGCGCCCCTCCACGGTGAGCCGCCCGTTCAGCAGCAGCCGCTCGGCGGTCTCGGCGTCGCGCGGGGAGACCACGGGTTCCAGCGCCTCGTCTGCGGGGGTGCGATCCCGGGAGGACTGCGTCATGGGCCCATTCTCCCGGCCGCCACGGTCATGATCCAGTAGAGCGGCATGTCAGCCCAGATACCCGTTCTGGCGCGGGCATATGTGCCCGGCCGTGTCCAGCGGCAGCCCGCACAGCGGGCACGGCGGCCGGCCCGCGGCGACCAGCCGCAGCGCCCGCTCGGCGAACGCGCGGGCCTGCGCGGCGGTGATGCTGACCCGCAGCACCGCCACCGCCGGGTCGGGGTCGCCGGCCTCGGCCACGGCCTCGTCGTCCTCGCCGGCCTCCTGCGCCTCGATGACCACCCGCTCGTCCTCGGGGTCCCAGCCGAGCGCCATCGCGCCGACCCGGAACTCCTCCTCGACCGGCTGGTCCAGCGGGCCGTCGTCGCGCAGCTCGACCGGCGCGACCGCCGGCACGGCGGTCTCGCCGCCGCTCTGCCGCAGCACCTCGTCCAGCAGCTGCTCCAGGCGCTCGGCCAGCAGCGTCACCTGGAACTTCTCCAGCCCCACGCTGGTGACCCGGCGGCCGTCGCGGGCCTGCAGGTAGAAGGCGCGCTCGCCGGGCTGGCCGACGGCGCCCGCGACGAACCTGTCGGGCAGTTCATAGGAGATGACCGGCATGCCACTGACCCTACGCGCCGCCGCCGACGGGCGCGTCACCGTCATCGCCCGGCGGATCCGTGTCGGGGGCCGGCAGCAGCCCCTCGACGCCGCCGCCGGTGTCGTTGAGGCGGACCACGAACGGGCGCAGCCCGGTGTAGCGGATCGCGGTGACCGACGCCGGGTCGGCCTGGATGCGCTGGAACTGGTCCAGGTGCAGGCCGAGCGCGTCGGCCACGATCGCCTTGATGATGTCGCCGTGGCTGCACACCAGGTAGGCGGCGTGCGGTCCGTGCTCGGCGGCGATCCGGGCGTTCCACTCGCGCACCGCGGTGACCGCGCGGTGCTGCGCGGCGGCGAGGGCCTCGCCTTCGGCGCCGGGGAAGACCGCCGCGCTCGGGTGCGCCTGCACCACCCGCCAGAGCGGCTCCTTGGCCAGCTCGGCGAGCTCGCGGCCGGTCCAGTCGCCGTAGCGGACCTCGCCGAACCGGTCGTCCACCTCGACCTTCGCGGCGGCGCCGGCGCGGCCGGCGGCGATCGCCCCGGCGGTCTGCAGGCAGCGGTCCAGCGGGCTGGAGACCAGCGCGGCGAGCGGCAGCGGCGCCAGGCGCGCGGCGACCGCGGCGGCCTGCGCGCGGCCCCGCTCGTCCAGGGCCAGGCCCGGGGTCCACCCGGCCAGCCGCGGCCCGGTCATCTCGGTCAGGCCGTGCCGGACCAGCAGGAGCGTCGTCACGCCACGCACTCTACGAGACGCGCCCGCCCGGCGTGATCATTACCCTGACTTGACGGCGTGCGCGAGAATGCCGGATGTGATCGTGGACAAGGCCATCTACGCCGAAGGACGCCGGCAGGACATCGACGGCGACATCAGCGACGCCGTCGACCTGGCCCGCAGCCGGGGCGACTGCTTCGTGTGGATCGGCCTGTTCGAGCCGGACGAGGACGAGTTCGAGCTGATCCGCGACGAGCTGCGGCTGCACCCGCTGGCCGCCGAGGACGCGGTGTCGGCGCACCAGCGGCCGAAGCTGGAGCGCTACGACGACACCCTGTTCGTGGTGCTGAAGACGCTGTCCTACCTCGACGACACCTCCGACATCGAGGTCGGCGAGATCATGCTGTTCCTCGGCCGCGACTTCGTGGTGACGGTCCGGCACGGCGCCGGCAACCCGCTCGGGCCCGTCCGGCACCGGCTGGAGAAGGACAAGGAGCTGCTGGAGCACGGCCCGGCGGCGGTGCTGTACGCGGTGTGCGACGAGGTGGTGGACCACTACGGGGTGGTCGCGCACGAGGTCGAGGTCGACATCATCGGGCTGGAGCGGGCGGTGTTCGACCCGCAGGGCCGCGACGTCACCGCCGACATCTACTCCCTCAAGCGCGAGGTGCTGGAGTTCCGCACCGCCGAGGACCCGCTCGTCCCGGTCATGCAGGAGATCGCCCGCGGCCGGGTGGCCGAGTGCGCGGGCACCCGCGAGTACTTCCGCGACGTGCTGGACCACCTGCTGCGGGTGGACGGCCAGGTCGACGCGCACAACGAGCTGCTGACCAGCGTGCTGTCGGCGCACCTGGCGCTGCAGGGCAAGCAGCAGAACGAGGACATGCGCAAGATCTCCGCGTGGGCGGCCATCATCGCGGTGCCGACCGCGATCGCCGGGATCTACGGCATGAACTTCGAGCACATGCCCGAGCTGCACTGGAGGTACGGGTACCTGCTGGTCATCGTGGTGATGGCCGCCGCCATGGGGATCGTCTTCTACAAGCTGCGCAAGAACGGGTGGCTCTAGCGGCCACGGGCTCTGGCCCGTGTTCGCCCCCGGGCGGTCAGCCGCCCGGCTGGCGCGGCACCGGCGACAGCAGCGCCGCCCACAGGTGCGACTCGGCGCCGCCGGCCTCCAGCCGCCGCCGCATCCGCTCCACCGCGCCCGCGGTCGGCAGGGTCAGCCAGAGCAGCACCGGGTAGCCGAGCGCGAAGCCGGCCACGAAGACCAGCTCGCTGTGCCCGACCATGGCGAGCGGGATGCCGAGCAGGATGACGCCCTCGCCGAGCGCGAACCGCACCAGCACCGCCTGCCGGAACGCCAGCAGCGCGGTGCGCGCCGCCCGCGCGGGCGCCAGGCCCGGCGGCAGCGGCGCCGGGACCCGCGGGCCGATCAGCGCGGCGGCGACGGCGGCGAGCAGCAGCGGCAGGTAGATCCACGGCGGCGCGTCGCCGAGCCGGCCCCGGCCGTCCTGCACGATCAGCGGCGTGATCGCCAGGATCAGCACCGGCGCGACCGCGAGCACCAGCACCGTGCGGCGCCACTGCCCGAGGAAGGTGCCCGAGCGCAGCGAGGCGGCGAACCCCGGGTCGCTCTGCGGGCCGAGGCCGGGCACCGGCTCGGCGGCCGCGTCGCCCTCCTCGCCGTCGGGCAGGTTCGGCGAGTACATCGAGAACTGGGGTGGCGCCATGGCTGCGAACTCTAACCCGGACGGCCGTAAAACGATATATGCCGCGGTGACAATGCGGGTGCGCAGGTCAGGTGGCCGACAGCGCGCCCGCCGCCAGCAGCCCGAGCAGGATGCCGCCGAGCGCCACCCGGTAGTAGACGAAGATCGCCATGGAGTGCCGGGTGAGGTACTTCAGCAGCCAGGCGATGCAGGCGTAGCCGACCACGAACGACACGATCGTCGCGATCACGGTGGGCATGAGCTGCAGGTTGCCGTCGAAGGCGTGCCGCATCTCGAACGCGCCCGACAACACGACCGCCGGCACCGACAGCAGGAACGAGTAGCGGGCCGCCGCCTCGCGGGTGTAGCCGAGGAACAGCGCGCCGGTCATCGTCGAGCCCGACCGCGAGGAGCCGGGGATGAGCGACAGGCACTGGAAGCCGCCGATGATGAGGCCGTCGCGCAGGTTCAGGTCGGCGACCTCGCGCTTGCGGGCGCCGGCCCACTCGGCGACCATCAGCACCAGGCCCATCACGATCAGCGACGTCGCGTTGATCCACAGGTTGCGCGACGGGCCCTCGATGAAGTCCTTGAACGCCAGTCCCACCACGCTGATCGGGATCGTGCCGAGGCCGATGTACCAGCCCATCCGGGCGTCCTGGTGGGTGCGCAGGTCCGGCGTCCACAGGCTCTTGGTCCAGGTCGTGATGATGTTGACCAGGTCGCGCCAGAAATAGATGATGACCGCCGCCATCGTGCCGAGCTGGATGACGGCGGTGAACGCCGCTCCCGGGTCGCCCCAGCCGGCCAGCCTCGGCACGATCAGCAGGTGCCCCGAGCTGGAGATCGGCAGGAACTCGGTGAGTCCCTGGACGATGCCGAGCACGGTCGCTTCCACGACGTTCACAGGTGGTGGTTCCCCTCAACTCCTACGCGATCTCAAAGGCAGCGTATCGGCCGCGGGCGGACGCCGGGCCCGGACGCGGACGGGTGCGGCGCTCCGCCGGGGCGATAAATTGGCCGACCATGGAAGAGCGTCACGTCGGGCGGAGCGGCCTGCTGGTGTCCCGGCTCGGCCTCGGCACCATGACCTGGGGCGAGGACACCGGCCCCGGCGAGGCGGCCGCCCAGCTCCGCGCGTTCGCCGACGCGGGCGGCACCCTGGTGGACACCGCCGACGTCTACTGCGACGGCGACAGCGAGCGGATCCTCGGCCATCTGCTGCGCGAGCTGGTGGACCGCGACGGGCTGGTGGTGGCGACCAAGGCCGCGATCCGCCCGAACGGCCGCTACGACGCGTCGCGCCGGCACCTGATCGGGGCGCTGGACGCCTCGCTGGACCGGCTCGGTCTGGAGCACGTGGACCTGTGGCAGGTGCACGTCTACGACCCGGCGACGCCGCTGGAGGAGACGCTGTCGGCGCTGGACGAGGCCGTCGCCTCGGGCCGCACCCGCTACGTCGGGGTGTCCAACTACGCCGGCTGGCAGGTCGCCAAGGCCGCCGCCTGGCAGCGCGCCTGGCCGGGCCGCGCCCCGATCGTGTCGGTGCAGGTGGAGTACTCGCTGCTCAGCCGGGACGTGGAGCGCGAGGTGGTGCCGGCCGCGCTGGACGCGGGCGCCGGGCTGCTGCCGTGGTCGCCGCTCGGGCGCGGGGTGCTGACCGGCAAGTACCGCACCGGCATCCCGGCCGGGTCGCGCGCCGCCAACGACCACTTCGCCGAGTTCGTCCAGCCCTACCTGGACGAGGAGTGCGGGCGGATCGTGGAGTCGGTGGTGACCGCCGCCGAGGGGCTCGGGGTGTCGCCGCTCGCCGTGGCGCTGGCCTGGGTGCGCGACCGGCCCGGCGTGGCCGCGCCGGTCGTCGGCGCGCGCACCGCCGCGCAGCTCGCGCAGGCCCTCGGCAGCGAGGACCTGACGCTGCCGCGGGAGATCCGCCGCGCGCTCGACGACGTGTCCGACATGGCGCCGCCGCACCCGTGACCCGCCTCTTCCGCCAGACCTGCAAGCGACCAGCCGTGACGGGGAGCCCGTGACCGATTCGCCAGCCAGCACCGACCCGACCAGCGGCGAGGACCTCGCCGGGTTGTTCGCCGCGACCGGCGTGCCCGCCTCGTTCACCGCGCGCGCCGCCGCGCGGCTCGGCCCGGACGCCGCCGCGCGGCTGCGCGCCGACCCGTGGCGGCTGCTGCGCGTCCCCGGCGTCACGCCCGCGCAGGCCGACCACTTCGCCCGGGGCCACCTGGGCGAGGAGGCGCGGCCCGATGATCCGCGCCGGGGCCGCGCGCTGGTGGAGCACCTGATGGCCGAGGCCGCCCGGCAGGGCCACACCGTCACGCCGGTCGCGGACGTGCTCGCCGCGCTGGAGCGGATGAAGGTGGCCGATCCGCGCCGGGCCGTCGAGGACGCCCTGGACGAGGCCGAGGTGCTCGCGCTCACCGAGGAGCCGGAGTTCGACGAGGCGGCGTTCGACGAGGACGCCGAGCTCCCCGAGCCCGAGGAGACCCTCGGGCTCGCGCGCTGGGCGATGGCCGAGGAGACCGCCGCCGAGGGCTTCCAGCGGCTGACCGCGACCGGCGCCCCGCTGCTGGACGACGACACGATCCGGGCGCTGCGCGCGGGCCTGCCCGAGGACCGCTCGCTCGCGCTCACCGCGACGCTGCGCACCGGCGTGACCATGCTGCGCGGCGCCCCGGCCGACGTGACCGCGACCGCGCTCGCCATCGCCGGCGCGGCCGCCGGGCAGGAACTGCGGGTCGCGGTGGCCGCGCCCACCGCGCGGGCCGCCGCCGCCCTGGCGCCGGCGGCGGACGCCGGGTTCGCCGCCGCCGGGCTGCACGACCTGCTGGAACCGCTGCCCGAGGCGGCCCCGGCGGGCGGCGTGGCGTTCGCGCGCGGCGAGCAGCGGCCGCTGGAGCTGGACCTGCTGATCCTGCCGGACGCCGCCGGGCTCGACGTCGAGCTGGCCGCCGTCCTGGTGGAGGCGTGCGCGGACGGGACGCACCTGGTGCTCGGGGCCGCGCCGGGCGCGCTGCCGCCGGCCGGGCCGGGCGCGGTCCTGCACGACCTGGAGGCCTCCGAGACCGTCCCGGTCGTGGAGCTGGACCCGGCCGGGCCGGGCGGGCCGCTCGCCGGCCTCGCCGCGGCCGTGCGCGGCGGCGAGCTGATCGCGGTGGACGCCCCGGACCGCGAGGTCGTCATCGTCCCGGCCGCCTCCCCCGCCGAGACCGTGCACCGCGCGGTGCAGCTGGTCGCCGACTCCATCCCGCGCGCCCTCGGCATCGCGGTGGAGGACGTGCAGGTGATCGCGCTGGCGGCGGGCGGCGAGGCGGGCGCCGGGGCGCTGAACGCCGCGCTGAAGGAGCGGCTGAACCCCGGCTCCGGCGCGTTCGGCGGGTTCGACGCGGGCGACCGGGTCGTGGTCGCCGCCCCGCTCCCCCAGGCCGCGGTCGGCGAGACCGGCACGGTCGCCGGCGCCGGGCCGGAGGGGCTGCGGGTGACGTTCGCGGGCGGCGCCGCCACCGTGCCGCCCGCCGCGGTGCCCCGGCTGCGGCACGGCTGGGCGCTGCCGGTCTCCCTCGGCCGGGGGACACCGCGCCCGGCGGTGGTCGCGGTCGTCGCGGGCGACGCGGCGCTGTCGCGGCCGCTCGTGGCCGCCGCGTTCGGCCTCGCCCGGCGGCACCTGTCGGTGGTGCAGGCGGCGGGCCCGGCGCTGGCGCGGGCGGTGCGCGAGACGGAGGCGCCGGCGCGGCGGACCCGGCTGGCGCGGCTCGTCGTGCAGTGACCCGGGCGGCGGCGCGGACGGGGACCACGCGCGCCGATTGCCAAACAAAACGGGTGGGTTGGGAGAAATCACCGTGTCGGCGTTTACCGAAGTGCGCAATTGCGGCACGATCGAGCGGTGTGCGGGGATGTGCGGGTGACCCCGATCACGTATGATCTCGTTGGACTGATCGTCAACAACTGCATCCCGCGGCAGCGAAGGAGTGAGATGCCCCAGCAGCGACGCTTCAGGCGGCTCGGTTCGACGGCGACGGCGGTGTCGGCGGGCACCCTGGCGCTGGTGTTCCTCGGCGCCCCCGCGGCCTACGCCCAGAGCGCGGCCGCACCGAAGACCTGCGCGAAGGGCACCGACCCCGCGACCACGATCGACAACTGGAAGTGCCAGCTCGACAACCTGCGCGACCGCATGCAGCCCAAGCCGACGCCGAAGCCCACGCCGAAGCCGACGCCGAAACCCACCCCCGAGGCCGGCAAGGGCACTCCGCACAAGGGTGAGAAGAGCAAGGGCGGCAACGGCGGGAACAGGTCCGGCAACAACGGCGGTGGCAACAACGGCGGCGGCGGGACGGTGCCCATCGGCAACGGCGCCACCACGCTCACGCGCCCGGGCGGCCTGCAGCCCTACACGCCGGCGCCGCGCACCGCGCCGGCGCTGCCGGGCGTCCTGCCGACCCCGCAGGTCGCCGCCGACCCCAACGGTTACCTGCAGCAGCCGGGCGCCCCGCAGCCGCAGACCCGGCTCATGGCCCCGATGGCCGCCTCCGACCAGCAGCCCTCCCAGACGCTGTGGGTCGCCGTCGCGGCCGGCGCCGCGGGCGCGGCGGGCGCGCTGCACATCAGCTACCTCGGGCGGCGGCTGCGCCGCGCGCGCCGCTGACACGACGGCGCACCGGAACGACGGCGGCCCCGCTCCCCCCTTTCCGGGGAGCGGGGCCGCCGTCGTCGCTACGCCTGGCCGACGTCCTCGGAGGGGCCGCCGACGGCGTGCATGCCGCCGTCCACGTGCACGATCTCGCCGGTCGTCGCCGGGAACCAGTCCGACAGCAGCGCGGCGACGGCCCGCGCGGTCGGCTCGGTGTCCTTGACGTCCCAGCCGAGCGGCGCCACCTGCGGCCACAGCTCGGTCATCCCCTCGAAGCCGGGGATGCTCTTGGCGGCCATCGTGGCCAGCGGCCCGGCGGCGACCAGGTTCACCCGGATGTTCTTGGGGCCGAGGTACTTGGCCAGGTAGCGGGCGCACGACTCCAGGCCGGCCTTGGCCACGCCCATCCAGTCGTAGACCGGCCAGGCCTTGGTCGCGTCGAAGTCCAGCCCGACGACCGAGCCGCCCTCGCCCAGCAGCGGCAGGCACGCCATCGTGAGCGACTTCAGCGAGTACGCCGAGGCGTGCATCGCGATCGCCACGTCCTCCCACGGCGTGTTCAGGAAGTTGCCGCCGAGCGCGGTCTGCGGCGCGAAGCCGATCGCGTGCACGACGCCGTCCAGCCGGTCCCAGCCGTGCTCGGCGAGGTTGCCGGCGAGCGCGTCCAGGTGCCCGGTGTTCATCACGTCGAGCTCGATCACCGGCGGCGGGTTGTCCCGGCCGGTCGGCAGCCGCTTGGCGGTGCGCGCGGTCAGCGTCGGGCGCGGGTAGGCGGTGAGGACGACCTCGCCGCCCTGCTCCTGGATCACCCGCGCGACGTGGAAGCCGATCGAGGCGTCGGTGAGGACGCCGGTGACCAGGATGCGCTTGCCTTCGAGGATTCCCATGGTGGTGCTCAGTGCCCCATTCCCAGGCCGCCGTCCACCGGGATCACGGCCCCGGTGATGTAGGCGGCGTCGTCGCTCGCCAGGAACCGCACGGTCTTGGCGATCTCCTCGGGCTGCGCCACCCGGCCGAGCGGGATCACGCCCTTGATCGCCTTGTGCTGGTCCTCGCTGAGCACGGCGGTCATGTCGGTCTCGACGAAGCCCGGCGAGACGACGTTGACGGTGATGTTGCGCGAGCCGAGCTCGCGGGCCAGCGACCGGGCGAAGCCGACCATGCCGGCCTTGGAGGCGGCGTAGTTGGCCTGGCCGGCCGAGCCGAGCAGGCCGACGACCGAGGAGACCAGGATGATGCGGCCCTTGCGCGCGCGCATCATGCCCTTCACCGACCGCTTGGCGACCCGGAACGCGCCGGTCAGGTTGGTGTCCAGGACCGAGGTGAACGACTCCTCGCTCATGATCGCCAGCAGGGTGTCCTTGGTGATCCCGGCGTTGGCGACCACCACCTGCACCGGGCCCTGCTCCGCCTCGACCTTGGCGAACGCCGCGTCGACGTCCTCGCTGCTGGTCACGTCGCACCGCACCCCGAACAGGCCCTCGGGTGGCTCGCCGGAGCGGTAGGTGACCGCGACCGCGTCGCCGGCGGCCGCCAGCTCGCGCGCGATGGCCAGCCCGATGCCCCGGTTTCCACCGGTCACGAGGACGGAGCGACTCATGGGTACCTCTCGATTCAGCTTGTCCGGAGCGCCCGGCGCCGCGGCGCCGCACTGCAACAGCGTCCGAGCGTATCGGCCCCGGGGCCGGGCGAGGATGTGCCCTTCCCACAAGATCTAAGCGCCTGTGTTTGTTCGCGTCGGGCGGATGCCGGGCGGGTAGGTTGCGGAAGGTGCATGACATCGATCCCGACTTCACCGCGCTGCCGTTGCGGGCGCTGGCCGACGCGGCGCTCGGCCGGGCGCGCGAGCTCGGCGCCGAGCACGCCGACTTCCGCCTGGAACGCATCCGCAGCCAGACCCTCCGCCTGCAGGACGGCACCCTGGAGACCAACCTGGACGCGAACGACCTCGGACTGTCGGTCCGCGTCGTCGTCAAGGGCACCTGGGGCTTCGCCGCCGGCATCGACCTGACCGCCGACGGCGCCGCGGGCGTCGCCGAGCAGGCGGTGCGGGTCGCCGCCGTCGCCGCGGCGGTCAACCGCGAGCCCATCGAGCTGGCGCCCGAACCGGTGCACGGCGAGCGCACCTGGGTGTCGGCCTACGAGACCGACCCGTTCGCCGTGCCGACCGCCGAGAAGATCGCGCTGCTGGCCGGGTGGAGCCGCGGCCTGCTCGCCGACCCGCGCGTCCAGCACGTGGACGCCACCCTGCTGCAGGTCAAGGAGAACAAGTTCTTCGCCGACCTGGCCGGCAACGCCATCACCCAGCAGCGGGTCCGGGTGCACCCGGTCGTCAACGCCGTCGGCATCGCCGAGGGCGCCTTCGACACCATGCGCACGCTCGCGCCGCCCGCCGGGCGCGGCTGGGAGTGGCTGACCGGCGACCACTGGGACTGGGCCGGCGAGCTGGAGCGCATCCCCGGCCTGCTCGCCGAGAAGCTGGCCGCGCCGTCGGTGGAGGCCGGCGTCTACGACGTGGTCGTCGACCCCTCCAACCTGTGGCTGACCATCCACGAGTCGATCGGGCACGCCACCGAGCTGGACCGCGCGCTCGGCTACGAGGCCGCCTACGCCGGCACCTCGTTCGCCACCCCCGACAAGCTCGGGACGCTGCAGTACGGGTCGCCGGTCATGAACGTGACCGGCGACCGCACCGCCGAGCACGGCCTGGCCACCGTCGGATACGACGACGAGGGCGTGCAGGCGCAGGCGTTCGACATCGTCACCGGGGGCCGCTTCACCGGCTACCAGACCGACCGGCGCATCGCCCGGCTCACCGGCGCCGGGCGCTCCAACGGCTGCGCGTTCGCCGACGCCGCCTCCAGCATGCCGCTGCAGCGCATGGCCAACGTGTCGCTGAAGCCGGCGCCGGACGGGCCCTCCACCGAGGAGCTGATCTCGGGGGTGGACCGCGGCGTCTACATCGTCGGCGACAAGAGCTGGTCGATCGACATGCAGCGCTACAACTTCCAGTTCACCGGCCAGCGCTTCTACCGGATCGAGAACGGCCGGCTGGCCGGGCAGCTGCGCGACGTGGCCTACCAGGCCACCACCACCGACTTCTGGAACTCCATGGAGGCCGTCGGCGGCCCGCAGACCTACGTGCTCGGCGGCGCGTTCAACTGCGGCAAGGGCCAGCCCGGCCAGGTCGCCCCGGTCAGCCACGGCTGCCCGTCGGCGCTGTTTCGCGGAGTGAAGATCCTCAACGCCATCAAGGAGGGCGGCCAGTGACCGGCATCGCGCCACAGGAGGCCGTCGAGCGGGCGCTCGCGCTGTCGCGCGCCGACGACTGCATCGTCATCGCCGAGGCGTCGGGCACCGCCAACCTGCGCTGGGCGGGCAACACCCTCACCACCAACGGCGTCACCCGCGCGTCCCGGCTGACGGTGATCGCCCTGCGCAAGGTCCCCGGCGGCGTCGCCACCGGCGTGGTGTCGCGCTCGGCCGTCACCGCCGACGGCATCGAGGACCTGGTGCGCGCCGCCGAGGCCGTCGCCGCGGACGGCGAGGCCGCCGACGACGCGGCCCCGCTCGTCACCGGCGCGGCCTCCCCCGGCTGGGACGAGCCGCCCGCCGAGACCGGCATCGGCGTCTACGAGGGCTTCGCGCCCGCGCTCGGCGAGGCGTTCGCGCAGGCCGAGTCGGCGGGCCGGCTGCTGTACGGGTTCGCCAACCACACGGTGACCTCCTCCTTCCTCGGCACCTCCGCCGGGCTGCGGCTGCGCCACGACCAGCCGACCGGGCTGCTGGAGCTGAACGCCAAGGGCGCCGGCGGCTCGGCCTGGGCCGGCGTCGGCACCCGCGACTTCACCGACGTGGACGTCGCCGACCTCACCGCCGGCCTGGCCCGGCGGCTGCAGTGGGGCGAGCGGCGGGTGGAGCTGCCCGCCGGGCGCTACGAGACGATCCTGCCGCCGAGCGCCGTCGCCGACCTGATGATCTACCTGTACTGGTCGGCGGGCGCCCAGGACGCCCAGGACGGCCGCACCGTGTTCAGCGCGCCGGGCGGCACCCGCGTCGGCGAGCGGCTGGCCGAGGTGCCGGTCACGCTGTCCAGCGACCCGGCCGCGGCGGGCCTGCAGTGCGCGCCGTTCGTGCTCGCGCACGCCTCCAGCCGCGAGTCCTCGGTGTTCGACAACGGCCTGCCGCTCGGCGCCACCGACTGGATCAAGGACGGCGCGCTCGCCGCGCTCACCCAGACCCGGCAGTCGGCCGGGCGCACCCGGCTGCCGCTCACCCCGGCGATCGACAACCTGGTCATGACGGGGCCGGGCGGCGGCGCGTCGCTGGAGGAGATGGTCGCCGGCACCGAGCGCGGGCTGCTGCTCACCTGCCTGTGGTACATCCGCGAGGTGGACCCGCAGCGGCTGCTGCTGACCGGCCTTACCCGCGACGGCGTCTACCTGGTCGAGCACGGCGAGGTCGTCGGCGCGGTGAACAACTTCCGGTTCAACGAGAGCCCGGTGGACCTGCTCGGCCGGCTCGGCGAGGTCGGCGCGACGGCGCCGACGCTGCCGCGCGAGTGGTCGGACTACTTCACCCGGGCCGCGATGCCGCCGATCCGGGTGCCCGACTTCCACATGTCGACGGTCTCCCAGGCGTCCTGACGCGGCGAAGGGGCGCTCCCCGCCCTCGGGTGGCGGGGAGCGCCCCTTCGCGTGCCTGTGCGTGCCTGTGGGTCCCTGCGGCCCCCTCAGGAGTCCTCAAGGCGGAACCCGACCCGCATGCCGACCTGGAAGTGCGCCACCTCTCCGTCCTCGATCTGCCCGCGCACCTCGGTCACCTCGAACCAGTCCAGATGCCGCAGCGTCTGCGAGGCGCGCCGGACGCCGTTGCGGATCGCGGTCTCCACGGACTCGGGCGAGGTGCCGACGATCTCGGTCACCCGGTACGTGCGGTCGCTCATGTGCCCTCCTGGTGTCGCCACTTGTCACCTAGGGGATTACCGTGGAGATGTGAAGGTCAATCCCCGCCGGCAGACCGAGATCTACACGGTCACCAATGCGCCGAAGCCCCTGTCGGAGGACATCGGCCACCGGCAGCGCCGCTACCTGGTCTCGATGGGCATCCGCACGGGCTGCTTCGTCGCCGCCGTGCTGGCGGGCGTCGCGGGGGCCCCGCTGTGGGTGCTCGGGCTGCTGGTCGCCGGGGCCCTGTTCCTGCCCTACATCAGCGTGGTGATCGCCAACGGCGGGCGGGAGCCGACCGCCCAGGCGCGATTCTCCGAGCCGCAAAGCCCGCACCACAAGGGGATTTCCGGACAGCACCGGGAAATCGGGTCGTGACTTTCTCTTGACTAGTACGGGGGGGTTTCGGTGTACGATTTGTTCCGGCGCTCTGGTCCCCCGTCGGAGCGCCGGTGCCGGTGTTCCGGGCCCCCGTCGGAACACCGATGTGCGGCGCCGGGTGGATTGCCCCCGTATCCACCCGGCGCCGCTTTTTCATGTCTGAATCCCCGCACCCATAGCCGATTCGTGTTTGCCTGGCAAGGGTTCGCCGTGGCCTGATCGGGCCACGGACCGAAACCCCGCCGGCCCGAACTTTTCAGGGGCTGACGGCCAGGAACAGGAACGCGGCGAAGACCATCAGGTGGACCACCGCGTGCAGCAGCGTGGCGCGGCCCGGCACGACGGTGAGGATCAGCACCGCGACGGTGAGGGCGAGCAGGACCATGTGGGTCGCGCCGAGGCCGAGGACCAGCGCCCCCGGCAGCCAGATCGAGGCGACGGCGATCGTGGGGATGGTCAGCCCGATGCTGGCCATGGCCGAGCCGAGGGCCAGGTTCAGGCTGGTCTGCACGCGGTCGCGGCGGGCGGCGCGCAGCGCGGCGAGGGTCTCGGGCAGCAGCACCAGCAGCGCGATGACGACGCCGACGACGGCGTGCGGCAGCCCGGCCGCCTCCACCCCGTCCTCGATCACCGGGGACTCCACCTTGGCGAGGCCGACCACGCCGACCAGCGCGGCGAACAGCAGCCCGAGGGAGACCAGGGCGTGGCGGGCGGCGGGCCGGTCGTGCTCCTCGTCGTCCACGACCTCGCCGGCGGCGGTGACCGGCAGGAAGTACTCGCGGTGCCGGACGGTCTGGGTGAGCACGAACGCGCCGTAGAGCACCAGGGAGGCGACGGCGGCGAAGGCCAGCTGGGCGGGGGCGAACTCGGGGCCCGCGCGGCCGGTGGTGAAGGTCGGCAGCACCAGGCACAGGGTGGCGAGCGTGGCGACGGTGCCGAGGGCGGCGCCGCTGCCCTCGGCGTTGAAGACCGCGACGCGGCGGCGCAGCGCGCCGGTCAGCAGGCTGAACCCGACGATGCCGTTGCAGGTGATCATGAGGGCGGCGAAGACGGTGTCGCGGGCCAGCGTCTCGCCGCCCTTGGCGCCCGAGGCGCTCAGGCTGACGATCAGCGCCACCTCGATCACGGTCACCGCCACCGCGAGCACCAGGGAGCCGAAGGGCTCGCCCACCCGGGCGGCGACGACCTCGGCGTGGTGCACGGCGGCCAGCACGGCGGTGGCCAGCAGCGCCGCGACGAGCACCACGACGGCGACCGGCAGGGCACGGCCCCAGGTGAGGACGAGCGCGACGAGGGCCAGCACCGGCGCGACGGCCGTCCAGTGGTCGTTCGCGTACCGAGTGAAGCGGCTCATGTACGCACAGTGCCCGGTGGCGGCACTTCCGCAACCTTTACCTCCGGTTCGTCCCGAATGAATTAGAATCAGGTTCGAAGCGATTTAGCGGAACGCTAGATTCATGATCGAGAGGGGCGGAACGTGCGCCGCACCGTGTTCAACGAGGACCATGAGGCCTTCCGGTCCACCATCCGGGACTTCATCAACGCCGAGGTGGCCCCGGTGTACGAGGAGTGGGAGAACGCCGGCCACCCGCCGCGCGACTTCTACAACAAGCTCGGCGAGCTCGGCGTCTTCGGCATCACCGTGCCCGAGGAGTACGGCGGCGCCGGCGAGACCAGCTTCAAGTACCAGCTGGTCATCTCCGAGGAGTGCGCCCGCGCCGGCGTGAGCTTCGGCGGCTACGGCGTGCACGTCAACCTCGTCCAGCCCTACCTGCTGAAGTTCGGCTCCGAGGAGCAGAAGAAGCGCTGGATGCCCGGCTTCGTGTCCGGCGACATGATGACCGCGATCGCGATGACCGAGCCCGGCACCGGCTCCGACCTGGCCGGCATGCAGACCACGGCCAAGCGCGACGGCGACCACTACGTCCTGAACGGCGCCAAGACCTTCATCACCGGCGGCGTGCTCGCCGACCGGATGCTGGTCGTCGCGCGCACCTCCCCGCCCTCGCCGGAGAACCGCCGCACCGGCCTGTCGATCCTGGTGGTCGACACCAAGAGCGAGGGCTACTCGGTCGGCCGCAAGCTGGAGAAGATCGGCCTGCGCAGCTCCGACACCGCCGAGCTGTCGTTCACCGACGTGCGCGTCCCGGTCGAGGACCTGCTCGGCGAGGAGGGCCGCGGCTTCGAGTACCTCACCCACAACCTGGCCGAGGAGCGGCTCGGCATCGCGACCACCTCCTACGCCTCGGCGCAGGCGGCGATCGACTTCGCCAAGGCCTACGTCCGCGACCGCAAGGTGTTCGGCAAGCCCGTCGCCTCGTTCCAGAACACCAAGTTCGTGCTGGCCGAGTGCGCCACCGAGGTCGAGGCCGCCCAGTCGCTCATCGACCGCGCCGTGGAGGCCCTGGACGCCGGCGAGCTCACCCCCGCCGACGCCGCCAAGGCCAAGCTGTTCTGCACCGAGGTGCAGGCCCGCGTCGTCGACAAGTGCCTGCAGCTGCACGGCGGCTACGGCTACATCCTGGAGTACCCGATCGCGCGGCTGTACACCGACGCGCGCGTCAGCCGCATCTACGGCGGCACCAGCGAGGTGCTGAAGACCATCATCGCCAAGGACCTCGGCGTCTGACCCGCGGAAGGGGACCGGCATGACCGTGGACGACATCACGCCCGAGAGCAGGACCGCGATCGTCACTGGGGCGGCGCGCGGCATCGGCGCGGCCACCGCGCTGCGCCTCGCGCTGGACGGCTTCGCGGTCGCGGTGTGCGACCTGGACGAGGCCGCCTGCGCGGCGGCCGTCGCCGAGATCGAGCGGGCGGGCGGCCGCGCGCTCGCCGTCGGCGTGGACGTCGCCGACGGGGCGGCGGTCGACGCGGCGGTGGAGCGGGTCGCCGCCGAACTCGGCCCGCCGCTGGTGCTGGTGAACAACGCCGGCATCCTGCGCGACAACCTGCTGTTCAAGATGTCGGAGGACGACTGGGACGCGGTCATGTCGGTCCATCTGCGCGGCTCGTTCCTGATGAGCCGCGCGGTGCAGGCCCACATGACGGCCGCCGGGTGGGGGCGGATCGTGAACATGTCCTCCACCTCGGCGCTCGGCAACCGCGGCCAGGCCAACTACGCGGCGGCCAAGGCCGGGCTGCAGGGCTTCACCAAGACCCTGGCGATCGAGCTCGGCCGGTTCGGGATCACGGTGAACGCGATCGCGCCCGGGTTCATCGTCACCGACATGACGGCGGCGACGGCCGAGCGCGTCGGCGTGGACTTCGCCACGTTCCAGGCCGAGGCGGCCAAGCAGATCCCGGTGCGCCGGGTGGGGCGGCCCGCCGACATCGCCGGCACCGTGGCGTTCCTGGTGAGCGAGGACGCCTCGTTCGTGTCCGGGCAGGTCATCTACGTGGCGGGCGGTCCGAAGGCGTGACCGGCGGGACGCGCGGGCGCGAGGCCACCGAGGAGTCGCTGCGGGCGGCGGCCGGCCGGCTGCTGGCCGAGGGCGGCGTCCTGGCGGGCCTGAACCTGCGCGAGGTCGCCGACGCGGCCGGCGTGAACCGGGGGCTGGTCTACCAGTACTTCGGTTCGCGCCGGGCGCTGCTGCGGTCGGCGCTGCTGCACCGGTCCCGGGTGAACGCCGCCGACGCCGCGTCGGGCGCGGGGCTGCCGCTGCGCGAGCGCCTCGCCCGGCTGCTGTGGTCCAACGTGCGCCGGCCCGAGGCGATCCGGCTGACGACGCTGCTGGTCCTGGACGGCGACGAGCGGGTGCAGGTGCTGCCGAACCGCGGCCGGGGCCGCGAGGCGCTCGCGCGCGACGCCGAGCGCGGCGACCTGGCGGGCGACGACGTGGACGCGGTGCACGCTGTGCTCGCCTCCGCCGTCTACGGCTACACGCTGCTGCGCGAGAACCTGGCGCGCGAGCTCGGCGTGCCGCTGGAGGAGCTGGACGAGCGGGTCGCGCGCGGCCTCGGCGACCTGTTCGCAGCCAAGCCCTAGCGCGCCGCGGCGAGCCGTTCGGCGAGGACGCGCGGCGCGTCCACCAGCGACGGCCCGTACCAGGTGAGGTACCGGCCGCTGACCAGTGCCGCCGGCAGGCCGGGGAACGCCTCGGGGCCGTCCTCGGCGGTGAACCGGTAGGGCTCGTCGGGCAGTACCACCAGGTCGGCGCCGGCCGCGTTCAGCTCCCCGATCGGGATCTTGGGGTAGCGCTCGGGATGGCCGGCGTAGACGTTGCGGACGCCGAGGCGGGCCAGGACGTCGCCGGTGAAGGTGGCGCGGCCGGCGACCATCCAGGGCCGCCGCCAGATCGGCACGATCGCGGTGCGCGGCGGGCCGGGCTCCAGGTCCGCCCAGACGCGGGCGGCCTCGTCCAGCCAGCCGGGCACGGCCAGCCCGCAGCCCTCGGTGAGCAGCCGCCGCAGTGAGGCGAGCGCCTCGTCGACGGTGCGGATCCCGGTCATCCAGACCGGGACGCCGGCCGCGCGCAGCGCCTCGACGTCGGAGGCGCGGTTCTCCTCGGTGTTGCCGACGACCAGGTCGGGCGCGAGCCCGATGATCCGCGCGACGTCGGGGTTCTTGGTGCCGCCCACCCGCGGCACGTCCAGCCCCTCGGGGTGGGTGCACCAGTCGGTCGCGCCCGCCAGCAGGCCGGGCGCGGTGACCGCGATCGTCTCGGTCAGGGACGGCACGAGCGACACGACCCGGCGCACCCGGCCCGGCAGCGGGACGGGCGCGCCCGTGTCGTCGAACACCGTGTCGTCGAGCGGGACGGTCACACGTTCCGCCGGTACTGGCCGCCGACCTCGAAGAACGCGTCGGTGATCTGCTGGAGGCTGCACACCCGGGCGGCGTCCATCAGCACCGCGAACACGTTCTCGCCGCCGCGGGCGGCCTCCTTCAGCGCCTCCAGCGCCGCCTCCGCCTCGCCGCGGTGCTCGGCCTGGAACGCCCGCACCCGCTCCAGCTGGGACTTCTTCTCCTGCTCGGTGGCGCGGGCGAGCTCCAGCGCGCGGCCGGCCTCCTCGCCGCCGCCGGGGCCGCGGAAGGTGTTGACGCCGATGATCGGCAGCGTGCCGTCGTGCTTGCGCTGCTCGTACAGCATCGACTCGTCCTGGATGCGGCCGCGCTGGTAGCCGGTCTCCATCGCGCCGAGCACCCCGCCGCGCTCGCTGATCCGGTCGAACTCGGCCAGCACCGCCTCCTCGACCAGGTCGGTGAGGTGATCGATGACGAACGAGCCCTGCAGCGGGTTCTCGTTCATCGCCAGGCCCCACTCGCGGTTGATGATGAGCTGGATGGCCAGGGCGCGGCGCACCGACTCGGCGGTCGGGGTGGTGACGGCCTCGTCGTAGGCGTTGGTGTGCAGGCTGTTGCAGTTGTCGTAGATGGCGATCAGCGCCTGCAGCGTGGTGCGGATGTCGTTGAAGTCCATCTCCTGGGCGTGCAGCGAGCGGCCCGAGGTCTGCACGTGGTACTTCAGCTTCTGGCTGCGCTCGCCGGCGCCGTAGCGCTCGCGCATCGCGATCGCCCAGATGCGGCGGGCGACGCGGCCGAGGACGCTGTACTCGGGGTCCATGCCGTTGGAGAAGAAGAACGACAGGTTCGGCGCGAAGTCGTCGATGTCCATGCCGCGCGCCAGGTAGGACTCCACGTAGGTGAAGCCGTTGGCGAGGGTGAAGGCGAGCTGGCTGATGGGGTTCGCGCCGGCCTCGGCGATGTGGTAGCCGGAGATCGACACCGAGTAGAAGTTGCGGACCTTGTTGGCGATGAACCACTCCTGGATGTCGCCCATCATCCGCAGCGAGAACTCGGTGGAGAAGATGCAGGTGTTCTGGCCCTGGTCCTCCTTCAGGATGTCGGCCTGGACGGTGCCGCGCACCGTCGCCAGCACCCGCGCCCGGATCTCGGCGGTCTCGTCCTGCGACGGCTCGCGCCCGTGCTCGGCGCGGAAGGCGTCCAGGCCCTGGTCGACGGCGGTGTTGAGGAAGAACGCCAGGATCGCCGGCGCCGGACCGTTGATCGTCATCGATACCGAGGTGGTGGGCGAGGCGAGGTCGAAGCCGTCGTAGAGGGCCTTCATGTCCGCCAGCGTCGCCACCGACACCCCGGAGGTGCCGACCTTGCCGTACACGTCGGGGCTCTCGCCCGGGTCGCGGCCGTAGAGGGTGACCGAGTCGAACGCGGTGGACAGCCGGGTCGCGGGCTGGCCCTCCGACAGCAGCTTGAAGCGGCGGTTGGTGCGGAACGGGTCGCCCTCCCCCGCGAACATGCGGGCCGGGTCCTCGTTGTCGCGCTTGAACGGGAACACCCCGGCGGTGAAGGGGAACCGGCCCGGCAGGTTCTCCGCGCGCAGGAAGCGCAGCAGCTCGCCGTGGTCGGTGTAGCGCGGCAGCGCGACGCGCGGGATCCGGTTGCCCGACAGCGACTCGCGGGTGAGGGCGGTGCGCAGCTCCTTGTCTCGGACGCGCACGACCTGCTCGTCGCCGGAGTAGGCCTCCACGACGGCGGGCCACCGCTCGACCAGCTCGGTGCTGGCGGGGTCGACGTCGCGGCGGGCCCGCTCCAGCAGCCCCTCCACCTCGGCGGGCTCGGCCAGCTCGTCGCGGACCTCGGCCAGGCGCTGCACCCGGCGCACGGCCGCGACCTGCCGCTCGGTCTCGGCATGGTAGCCGCGCACGGTCTCGGCGATGTCGGACAGGTAGCGGACGCGCGCGGGCGGGATGATCTGCGCGGCCCCGGTGGAGATCCTGGTCTCCACGGCCGGCAGGACGCCCGGCTCGATGCCGAGCTCGCGCGCCAGGTGCTGGTAGAGCGCGGTGACGCCGTCGTCGTTGAAGGTCGCGGCGCTGGTGCCGAAGACCGGCATGTCCTCGGGGCGGGCGCCGAACGCCTCGCGGTTGCGCACCAGCTGGCGCGACACGTCGCGCAGCGCGTCGGCGGCGCCGCGCCGCTCGAACTTGTTGATGGCGACGGCGTCGGCGAAGTCGAGCATGTCGATCTTCTCCAGCTGGGACGCGGCGCCGAACTCGGGCGTCATCACGTACAGCGCCCGGTCCACCAGCGGCGCGACGGCCGCGTCGCCCTGGCCGATGCCGGGGGTCTCCAGGATCACCAGGTCGAACCCGGCGGCCTTGCAGGCGCCGATCACGTCCTCGACGTGGTCGGGCAGCTCGCGGGCGCCGCGGGTGGCCAGGGAGCGGAAGAAGACGCGCTCGCCGTCCAGGGAGTTCATCCGGATGCGGTCGCCGAGCAGCGCGCCGCCGCCGCGCCGCCGGGTCGGGTCGACCGCGATGACCGCGACGCGCATCTTGTCCTGCTGGTCGGCGCGCAGCTGGCGGACCAGCTCGTCGGTGAGGGAGGACTTGCCCGAGCCGCCGGTGCCGGTGATGCCGAGGACCGGGACGCGGCGCCCGGCGGCGGCCTCGCGCAGCGCGCGCAGCTCCTCCGCGGGCAGCCGGCCCTCCTGCAGGCAGGTGATGGCGCGGGCGAGGGCATGGCGCTCCCCCGCGAGGACGGCGGCCGCGCGCGGCGGCTCGGCGGCCAGGTCCACGTCGCAGTCGCGGACCAGCTCGTTGATCATGCCGGGCAGGCCGAGGCGCTGGCCGTCCTCGGGCGAGAAGATCCGCACCCCGGCGGCGCGCAGCCGGGCGATCTCGTCGGCGACGATGACGCCACCGCCCCCGCCGAACACCTTCACGTGCCCGGCGCCCGCCTCCTTCAGCGCGCGCGCCAGGTACTCGAAGTACTCCACGTGGCCGCCCTGGTAGGAGCTGATCGCCACGCCCTGGGCGTCCTCCTCCAGCACCGCGTCCACGACCTCGCGGACCGACCGGTCGTGGCCGAGGTGCACCACCTCGGCGCCCTGGGACTGCAGGATGCGCCGCATGATGTTGATCGCGGCGTCGTGCCCGTCGAACAGCGCGGCGGCCGTCACGAACCGCACCGGGTGGACCGGGGTGTGCAGCGTTCCCGCCGTGCTTCCTGCCGAGCCGGTCACCGCGACCTCCGTACCTACTCTTGGACATCCAATATTTGGAAGTTAAAGTAGTTTCCGTGCGCGACCCCGTCAAGCGGCCCCGGTGGCATACGGTGACCCTGTGACCGGCCCCGACGCCCCCTTCGACCCGATCGCCGAGGCGCACCGCCAGTGGAGCGCCCGGTGGCCCGAGCACGCCGACCATATGGCGGCGGTGACCTCGGTGATGCGCGCCCAGCAGCTGCTGCTCAGCCGGATCGAGGCGGTGCTGAAGCCCTACGGGCTGACCTTCGCCGCCTACGAGGCGCTCCGGCTGCTCGCCTTCAGCCGCACCGGCACGCTGCCGATGGGCAAGATGGGGGTGCGGCTGATGGTCCACCCGGCCTCGGTCACCAACGTGATCGGCCGGCTGGAGCAGCGCGGCCTGGCCCGCCGCGCCCCCTCCCCCGACGACCGGCGCGTGGTGCTCGCCTCCATCACCCCGGCCGGGCGCGAGCTGGCCGAGCAGGCGACCACCGCGCTGCACGACGGCGAGTTCGGCCTCGCCGACCTGACCGCCGAGCAGGCCGCCGGCATCACCGAGGCGCTGCGCGCCGTCCGCGTCTCGGCGGGCGAGATCGCCCCCTAGGGCGTAACATCGCCCCCGCCTTGCCGTGGATTGACCCCGATGGGGGGGATCGTCCCCCCATGACCGCCACCATGCTCGCCGGACGGCTGAACGTCGCCACGCTGGACTTCCAGGTCACCGAGGTGCCGGTGCCCGAGCCCGGCCCCGGCGAGGTCCGGATCCGGGTCGAGGCCGCCGGGGTGTGCCTGTCGGACGTGCACCTGATCGACGGCGGCCTGAAGCCGCTGTTCCTGCCCGGCGACACGGTGACCCTCGGGCACGAGGTCGCCGGCACGGTGGACGCGCTCGGACCCGGCGTCACCGCCTGGCGGCCGGGGCAGCGAGTGCTGCTGGCGGCCGGCGAGGAGCGCGACGGCGTCGTCCACACACGCGGCGTCGACTACGACGGCGGCTGGGCCGAGTACGCGCTCGCCACCGCGGGCACCCTGCTGGCCATCCCCGACGACCTGCCCTTCGAGCAGGCCGCGATCATCCCCGACGCGGTGTCCACGCCGTGGGCGGCCATCACCACGACCGGCCGGACCCGGCCGGGGCGGCCCGCCGGGGTGTGGGGCGCCGGCGGGCTCGGTGCGCACGCCGTGCAGCTGCTGCGCGTCGCCGGCGCCGCGCCGATCATCGCCGTCGACCCGCTGCCGGCCGCCCGCGACCGCGCCCTGGACTTCGGCGCCGACGTGGCCGTCGACCCGGCCGCCGAGGACGCGGTCGAGCAGATCCGCGCCGCGAGCGGCGGGATCGGGCTGGACATCGCCTTCGACTTCGCCGGCGTCGCGCCGGTGCGCGAGCAGGCCGCCCGGTGCCTCGGCCCGCGCGGCCGGATGGTCCTGGTGGGCCTCACCCACCAGCCGCTCACCATCAGCGACGGCACCGCGTTCAGCTACCTGCAGCAGCAGATCAGGGGCCACTACGGCTCGGAGTTCACCGACCTGCCCGAGCTGCTGGCGCTGGTGCGCGGGCACCGGCTGGACTTCTCCCGGTCGGTCTCGGGGGTGCTGCCGCTGGCCGACGCGCGCGAGGCGGTGGACCGGCTGATCCGCAAGGAGGGGAACCCGATCCGCCTCGTCCTGAAGCCCTAGCGGGCGGGCGCGCCGGTGGCCAGCGCGACCAGCCGGGCGAGGCCGAGGGCGCCCGACGGCCAGACCGAGCGCCGCGCGGCGGGCCAGGCGTAGCAGGGCGCCCCGTCGTGGATCAGCCCGGCGACCCGCGGCTCGCCGAGCGTGCGGGACGCGAAGCCGTAGACACCGGCCAGCCGGGGCGCGATCAGGCCGTAGTCCAGGGCGCGCGCCACCCGCCCCTCGGTCTCGATGAGCCGCTCGGCGGTGAGGCCGGTCAGCGGGTAGCGGGCGGGGAAGGAACTGCGCAGGTCCAGGAAGAACCCGACCGAGCCGCCGCGCGGGTCGCCGAGCGGCGGCCCGAGCCGCGCGAACGGGCCGAGCGCGAGGCGGGGCCGGGCCACCAGCGCGTGGGCGTACAGCACCCGCAGCAGGGCCACGTTCATCATGAACCGCTCGGCGGGCAGCTCGGCCTCGGCGAGCGGCAGGTTGTCCAGGTAGCCGGCGACGACGCTGGCGTTGTGCGCCCGGTACCAGGACGCCGGGGACGGGGCCGCGGTGAACTCCCGCCACAGCCGGACGCTCGGCGCGGGCGCGCCGTCCCCGGCCGCGTCCGCCGCCGCCTTGTCGCGCAGCAGCCGGTCGTTGACGGCCCGCCACCACGGGCTGCCGGTCCGCTCGTCCATCACCCCGCGGGCGGACGCCCAGCGCAGGAAGCTCAGCTCGGCGCGCGCGTAGGGGCGGCGCGCGGGCGGGCGGTAGAACGCCGCGGCCCTGCGCAGCCGGTCCGTCTCCTGCACTCCCGCTCCCTGGCGCCCGCCGGTCGTTGCCGCCCAGTGTCGCAGCTCACCGGCGCCACGCCGGGCACCCCCGGATGTCGGATAGGTCACCTGACCGGTGTATACCGTTTGGTGCCGGTCTTGCGGCGGATGTCCCCGGTACAACGGTGTGCCGGGTCGCCGCGGGCCCGCGGGAGGGACGACGTCGATGGACGACGCGCAGGCCGTCACCTACGGCGGCTACCTGCGGCTGGACGAGCTGCTGGCCTGCCAGGAACCCCGGACCGGGGCGCACGACGAGCTGCTGTTCGTGATCATCCATCAGGTCTACGAGCTGTGGTTCAAGCAGATCCTGCACGAGGCCGCCCTGCTGCAGCGCCGGCTGGAGGCCGGCGACAGCGCCGGGGCGCTGCGCACCGCCCGCCGCATCGCCAAGATCTTGAAGACGGTGGTGGGCCAGCTGGACGTCCTGGAGACCATGACGCCGCGCCAGTTCGCCTCGTTCCGCGACGCGCTCGGCACCTCCAGCGGCTTCCAGTCGGCGCAGTTCCGCGAGATCGAGGCGGTGCTCGGCCGGCGCTCCTTCCCCGCCTCCGACGTCCGCGACGACGACCGGCTGCGCGCCGCGCTCGGCCGCCGCTCGCTGCTGGACTCGCTGCTGCGCTACCTGGCCGCGCACGGGCACGCCGTCCCCGCCGCCGTCCTGGAGCGCGACCCGGCCGCGCCGTGGCGGCCCGACCCCGGCGTGCAGAAGGTGCTGCTGGCGGTGTACGCCGACGACACCGGCCCGGCCGCCGAGGTGTGCGAGGCCCTGGTCGACGTGGACGAGGGCGTCCAGGAGTGGCGCTACCGGCACGTGAAGATGGTCGAGCGCACCATCGGTGCCAAGATCGGCACCGGTGGCTCCGACGGCGCCGAGTACCTGCGCCGCACCCTGTTCACCCCGGCCTTCCCGGACCTGTGGGAGGTCCGGTCCCAGATCGAGGAGACCGTCGTCCATGACGCCTGACACCCCCCGGGTCGCCATCGTCGGCGCCGGCCTGGCCGGCAGCCTACTGGCCACCCTGCTCGGCCGCCGCGGCATCGCCGTCACGGTGTACGAGCGGCGCGCCGACCCGCGCGTCACCGGCGCCGAGCGCGGCCGCTCCATCAACCTGGCGCTGTCGGCGCGCGGCCTGGCCGCGCTGGAGCAGGTCGGGCTGCGCGACCTGGCGCTGAAGCGGGCGCTGCCCATGCACGGGCGGATGGTGCACCCGCTGAACCGCGCCCGCAACTTCCAGCCCTACAGCTCCGACGGCCGGCGCGCGATCAACTCCATCAGCCGCGCCGAGCTGAACGAGGCGCTGCTGGACGCCGCCGAGGCGACCCCGGGCGTCACGCTGCGCTTCGGCGCGCGGGTGACCGGCGTCGACGCCGCCGCCGGGCGGGTGCTGCTGGACGGCGCGCCCGCCGAGCCGGCCTCGGTGGTGCTGGCGGCCGACGGCGCCTACAGCGCGATCCGGCGGGCGGTGCTGCCGATCGGCGGGTTCGACGCCGCCCAGGACTTCCTGGAGCACGGCTACAAGGAGCTGACGATCCCGCCGCGGGGCGGGGAGTTCGCCCTGGACCCCGACGCGCTGCACATCTGGCCGCGCGGCACCTCGATGATGATCGCGCTGCCGAACCTGGACCGGTCGTTCACCTGCACGCTGTTCTGGCCGAAGCGCGACTTCGAGGCGCTGGACACCGCCGCCAAGGTCGGCGCGCACTTCGCGGCGCACTACCCCGACGTCGCCGGCCTCATCCCGGACCTGGCCGCCGACTTCGCGCACAACCCGGTCGGCTCGCTGGTCACCGTCCGCTGCCGGCCGTGGGTGCGCCAGGGCGCGGGCGCGACGGTCGCGCTGGTCGGCGACGCCGCGCACGCGATCGTGCCGTTCTTCGGGCAGGGCGCCAACTGCGCGTTCGAGGACTGCATCGAGATCGACCGCTGCCTGGAGGAGACCGGCGGGGACTGGCAGCGCGCGCTCGCGCGCTACCAGGAGCGGCGCAAGGGCAACACCGACGCCATCGCCGAGATGGCGCTGGACAACTTCGTCGAGATGCGCGACCGGGTGTCCTCGCCGGTGTACCGGGCCAAGATGGCCGGGCAGCACGCGCTGGAGCGGTGGCTGTCGGGCCGCTACGTCTCCCGGTACGAGCTGGTGTCGTTCACGACGCTGCCCTACGCCGAGATCCCGGCGCGGATCCGGCGGCAGAACCGGATCCTGGCCGGGGCCGCCGTCGCCGGGGGCGTCCTGGCCGGGACGGCGCTGCGCGCGCTGGCCCGGCGCCGCGGCCGGGTTCGGTGATCGCGGCGCGGCTGTGCCAAGGTGGAGCGTGACCGAACCCCAGGAAACGATCTGCTCCGCCAAGGGCTGCCGCGCCGCGGCGGTGTGGGCGCTGCGCTGGAACAACCCCAAGATCCACACCCCGGAGCGGCGGAAGGTCTGGCTCGCCTGCGACGAGCACCGCGCGAGCCTGTCCTCGTTCCTGGACCGGCGGAGCTTCCTGTGCGACGTGGTGCCGGTCGGCGAGCTGGACGCCTAGCGGGTCACCCGGCCTCGGGCTTCGTCCAGCCTTCGGCCAGCTCGGTGACGCGGGCCGCGGCGTCGCGGGCGGGAGCGCCGCGCGCGACCGCCAGGCCGAGCAGGTAGGTGGTCAGCGGGGCGCCCGGCCGGGCCACCCCATGCGCGACGTCGCGGGCCAGGTTCAGCACCAGGTCCCGGTCGACGTCCTCGCGGGACAGCCCCAGTTCGAGGCAGACCGCCTCCAGCCACTCTTCCAGCATCGTGTCCTTCCCCTGGCCGGCGGGCGCGGCCGCTGTCACATTCCACCACGGGCCAGCCGCTCGGCGTCCGCAAGGGCGTCCGGGGTGTCGCAGTCGTACCAGGGCGGCCGCTCCCCCGCCGCGAGCCGGACCGGGACGGGGCGCAGCGGCCCGAGCAGCCCGAACAGCGACGAGCGCCGGTAACCGGCGAGCGCGGCGCGCAGGGCCCCGGTCCGCCAGCATCCGGCGAGCCACTGCTCGCGGCCCTGGTCGTCCAGCAGGACGGCGCCGTCCGCGCCCCGCGCCGCGTCCAGCAGGGCCGCGACGTGCCCGGCCCGCAGGAACGGCAGGTCGGCGGCGAGCAGCGCCAGCCACGGCGCTCGCACCTCCGCCAGGCCCGCGCGCAGCGCCGGGACCGGTCCCGCGCCGGGCGGGTCCTCGCGGACGGCGACCGCGTGCGGCAGCGCGGCGCGCGGCGGCCCGACCACGATCAGCCGGCCGGCGGCCGCGACGGCATCGGCGACCCACTCGACCAGGGCCCGGCCCGCCACCGGCGCGCCGGGCTTGTCGGCGCCGCCGAGCCGCCGGGCCTGCCCGCCGGCCAGCACGACGGCGTCGAAGGCCCGCTCAGCCATCGCCGCGCCGGCGGGCGGTGCTCTCGCGCTCGTAGGCGCTGAGGCCCTGCTCCAGCGACTTCATCAGCTCCCACACCTGGGCGGGCGGGATGCGCACCCGGGCGACGACCTTGGCGGGCACGTGCACGTAGCGCTCGCCCGTCTCGGGGTCCTGCGACACCTCCGGCGGCCGCACCTCGGTGGCGAAGTCCAGCACCAGCCCGTCCTGGGTCCGCCATACCGAGGCGAACCCGGCGAACGCGCCGACCTCGTGCTCGGGCGGAACGGTGATCTCGACGCGGTGTTCCAGCGGCTCCTCGCTCACCCCGCCATCGTCGCACGACGCGCCAGGCCGGGCGGGGTTCAGCCGCCGATCGCCGACATGGGGCGGGCCGGCTGCAGGAAGCTCGGGTCGTCGATGCCGTGCCCGGCGCGCTTGGTGCGCACCGCCGCCCGCCACCGCCCGGCGATCTCGGCGTCGGACGCGCCGGCGCGCATCGCGTCGCGCAGGTTGGACTCCTCGGTCGCGAACAGGCAGTTGCGGACCTGGCCGTCGGCGGTCAGCCGGACCCGGTCGCAGGCGCCGCAGAACGGCCGGGTCACCGACCCGATCACGCCGACCGTCGCGGGGCCGCCGTCGACCAGGAAGGTCTCGGCGGGGGCGCTGCCGCGGTCGTGCGCCTCGTCCGGGGTGAGGGTGAACGCGGTGCCGAGCCGGTCCAGCATCTCGTCCGCGGTGATCATGTTCTCGCGGGTCCAGCCGTGCTGGGCGTCCAGCGGCATCTGCTCGATGAACCGCAGCCGGTAGCCGTGCTCCAGGCAGAACCGCAGCAGCGGCACCGCCTCGTGGTCGTTGATCCCGCGCATCAGCACCGCGTTGATCTTCACGGGGCTCAGGCCCGCCTCCCGGGCGGCGCGCAGGCCCGCCAGCACGTCCGGCAGCCGGTCGCGGTTGGCCAGCCGCTGGAAGGTGGCGCGGTCCAGGGTGTCCAGGGAGACGTTCACCCGGTCCAGCCCGGCCTCGGCGAGCGGCGCGGCGAGGCGGGCCAGGCCGATGCCGTTGGTGGTCAGCGAGACCTGGGGGCGCGGCGCCAGCGCGGTGGTGCGCGCGACGATGCCGGGCAGTCCGCGGCGCAGCAGCGGCTCGCCGCCGGTGTAGCGGACCTCGGTGACGCCGAGGTCGCGGACGCCGATCGTGACCAGCCGGACGATCTCGTCGTCGGTGAGCAGCTCGGGCTTCGGCAGCCAGTCCAGCCCCTCGGGCGGCATGCAGTAGCCGCACCGCAGGTTGCACCGGTCGGTCAGGGAGACCCGCAGGTCGGTGGCGGTGCGCCCGAAAGTGTCGACCAGCACGCGGACCCCTTTCGTTGTTGCCTGAGTACTCAGCCTATTGCGCCGCCCGGCGATCGGACGCATCGCGGGAGACGGTATCGGGCCGCTCGGAGGCGGCTCCTTTTGGCGGAACCTCCAAGTTCACAGGCCCATTCCCACCAGCCCCCGCCAGCGGGCCGGCCAGGCGACCTCGGGGGCGGCCAGGCGATGGACCGGCTCCTCGCGATGCTCGGCCGCGGCCAGACCCGGCTTCCGCCAGCGGGTGCCCACAAAAGGGGCCTTCGGGGGGTTCGCCAGGTAGGTCCACACGTGCGGCTCGATCGGCACGGCCTCGAAGGTCACGCCGTCCGGCGCCCGCCAGGGGCGGTCCTGCGGG
This sequence comes from Actinomadura macrotermitis, assembly GCF_009604375.1. Classification (GTDB taxonomy): domain Bacteria; phylum Actinomycetota; class Actinomycetes; order Streptosporangiales; family Streptosporangiaceae; genus Spirillospora; species Spirillospora macrotermitis. Next base: position 180,028 of record NZ_WEGH01000005.1, on the reverse strand, counting down.
ACGGGGACCAGCAGCCGCGCCGCCCCGGCGGCCTGCGCGGCGTCGTCGGGCAGCGCGCAGACGACGGGCGCGTCAGGCCGCAGGAGGGCGGCGCGCGGCGTGCCGCGCAGCGACACCTTGAGGAACTCCGCGACCGGCATCAGGCCTGGTCCTTCAAAACGCAGGCCGTCCTCGCCCGCACAGGCCAGGATCGCCGCCGCGCTCACCGCCAGGCGCCCGAACCAGAGCCAGTCGGACCGGCCGTCGTCGCCGATGGGCGCACAGCCGAGCCCGTATCCGGGGCCCTCCCACGGCTCGGCGGCGGTGGGTTCGTCATGCGCGCGGACCAGGTCGGCGTACAGGCGGGTCTTCTGCCACGCCTGGCAGTCGTCGACACGGCCGCCGAGGTCTGTACCGCAGGACGCGCAAACGAGGTTGGGCCCTTCGGAGTCGCCGAACCCCAGGCAGCCCTCCCCGCACCGCTCAGGGACCAGACGGGCACCGTGCACGTCGCCGGGGAACAGCACACAGGTCCCCGACGGCTCCACCGCGTAGGTGCCGGAAGGCATCAGAGCCGGGAAGTCGGTCCGCAGGAAGTCCATGTGATCCGGCGTGATGCCGGGCTCAGGCAGCCGCACCCGGATGACCGGGGCGGTGAGGACGGCGTCGCAGTTCGCGCAGTGGAAGGTGGTGAGGACGTTCAATCATCCGCTTCGTCGAAGGCGCCTCATGGCGCGGTCGATCTCGTAATGGCGGTCCCAGATGAGCGGGCGCAGTTCGTCCGGATCCGCGGGGGCGTCGGGGCGGGCGAGCACGTCGGCACGGGCGCGCGCGGCCATCCCCACCTTGCGGCGGAAGGAGCGGAAGACCTGGATCTCGCCCTCTTCCCATCCGCCCACGTATTCATGGGCCATGCCCCATCGGTTGGCGGGGTTCAGACGGGCGGCCCGCAACGCCCACTCCCGGGCCTCGCGCGCGTTGCAGGGCGTCAGGACGATCATGCCCTTCAAGCGCTCCACCCGGCCGCTGCGCTCGTCCCACCAGGGCGCGATGTCGAGCTCCCTGGGCCGCCTGCCGTCCAGGGCGGCGTCCAGCCCGCGAGTGTGCCAGCGGACGGTGCCCTCCGAGGGCGAGGCCAGCGGCAGCCGCCGGGCGAGGTCGCGGGCGGCGGGCTCGCCGAACGGCGTCGCCCAGCCGGGCGCGATGACGACCGGGTCGGCCGGGTCGGCGTCGAACGGCGTCGGCACGATGAAGGGGCGGTCGATGAGGAGCAGGGTGCCGGGCCGGGCCTGGTAGGACAGCCCCCACAGCAGCCGCCCGAGGAGCCGCGCGCCGTGCTGGTCCGACAGCACGTGCCAGGTGCCGTGGTAGCGGTTCGTGCTGAACCGCGCGGTGGTGCCGGGGCGCAGGCCGATGACGGTGTGGTCGCGTCCGTTCAGCCGCAGCACCCGGCGGTGCAGTTTCATGCCGTCGCCCACGTCGCGGGCGTTGGCGGGCCGCTGCCGATCAGGCATGGGCCCCGGAAAGTTCGATCATGCAAAAACCCTAACCACCCGCCGCAACCGGTTTTCCGCCCGCGTCACGGCCCCAGGGCGCGGATCCCCTCGGCGCCGGCACCGAGCCCGGTCGCCCGTGCTGCGCCCGGCGATCGTCCCTGAGGCATTTCCTAATGAGCCAGGTACCTGCCAACCATTTGACAGGGCGTCCGCGGCATGCCAGCGTATCTAACGCCTTTAGATGACCAGAGGCATTAGAAAAAGGGGTGCAGCACCCGCCCCTCGCCGCCACGCTAGGACGTCCCATGACCGAGGCCCGCCCGCCCTTCCCGCCGTTCGACCACGCCGCCGCCCTCGCCAAGGTCCAGGCGGCCGAGGACGCCTGGAACACCCGCGACCCGCACGCCGTCGCCCGCGCCTACACCGAGGACTCCGTCTGGCGCAACCGGGACGTCTTCCTCACCGGCCGCGCGGAGATCATCGACTTCCTCACCGCCAAGTGGGAGCGCGAGCAGGACTACGCGCTGCGCAAGAGCCTGTGGAGCCACGGCCAGGACCGCATCGCCGTCCGCTTCCAGTACGAATGGCACGACGCCGCCGGCCAGTGGCACCGCAGCTACGGCAACGAACTGTGGGAGTTCACCGACAACGGGCTCATGCGGCGCCGCGAGGCCAGCATCAACGACACCCTCATCCGGCCCTCCGAGCGCCGCTACTTCGGCCCCCGGCCCGAGAGCGAGCGCGGCCAGGAGATCCCGCTCCGCTAGCGGCCCCCAGGCCGGAACTCGTGGACGACCTCGATCTCGCCGACGATGTGGGCGTTGAACTCCGCCAGCTCCTCGGCCGGGACCCACAGCTCCAGGATCGTCCGGCCGCCCGCCTGCTGGACGGGGTAGCGGCCCAGGAACTCGGTCTCGACCTCGAACCGGGTCACGTAGCCGACGCCGTCGTGCGGCACGTTCCAATCACGCGCGATCTTGATCGCGTAGTCCTCGTTCAGCACCGGATAGAAGATCGGCTGCTCGGGCAGGCGCGGCGGCCAGGCCCGCCACCCCAGCTCCCGCACCAGCTCCAGCTCCCTGGGGCCGGTCGGGCGCCACAGGGTCGTCGTCGGGCCGGACACGGGGATCTCCTTCACGAAAGGTGCTCCGCGCCCTGCGGGGCGCGGAGCACCGGGTCAGCCCTTGATGCAGATCAGCTGGCGGAGGTGGGCGACGACCTCCACCAGGTCGGACTGGGCCTCGATGACCGCCTCCAGGTCCTTGTAGGCGCCCGGGATCTCGTCGAGGACACCGCCGTCCTTGCGGCACTCCACACCGGCCGTCTGCTGGATCAGGTCCTCGACCGTGAACGCCTTGCGCGCCTTGTTGCGGCTCATCCGGCGGCCCGCGCCGTGCGAGGCCGAGTTGTAGGACGACTCGTTGCCGAGGCCGCGCACGATGTAGGTGCCCGTCGCCATCGACCCCGGGATGATGCCGAGGTCGCCCCGGCCCGCCCGGATCGCGCCCTTGCGGGTGACCAGCAGCTCGACGCCGTCGTAGGTCTCCTCCGCCACGTAGTTGTGGTGGCAGCTGATGACCTCGCCCCACGTGCAGCGCTTGGCGCCGAAGTAGCGGGTCACCACGTCCTGCGCGATGGCGGCCATGACGGCGCGGTTGCGCCGCGCGTAGTCCTGCGCCCAGAACAGGTCCCGGCGGTACGCCTCCATCTTCGCCGTGCCGGCGAGGAAGACGGCGAGGTCCTTGTCCGGGAGGTCCTGGTTGTGCGGGAGCTTGCGCGCCGCCTCGACGTGGTGCTCGGCGAGCTCGTTGCCGATGTTGCGCGACCCCGAGTGCAGGACGAGCCAGATCGAACCGTCATCATCGGCGCAAAGTTCGACGAAGTGGTTGCCGCCCCCGAGCGAGCCCATCTGGGCGCGGGCGCGCCCAAGGCGACCCCGAACAGCAGGATGGAGATCGTCGAAGCGCTTCCAGAAGTCGTACCAGCCGCGTTCCTTCAGCCCCGGCAGTCCCGAGGGGTCCACCGGATCCTTGTGGGAGCCCCGGCCGACCGGGATGGCGCGCTCCAGCTTGTGGCGCAGCAGCGCCAGGTCGTCGGGCAGGTCCTCCACGGTCAGCGAGGACTTGGCGGCGGTCATCCCGCAGCCGATGTCGACGCCGACCGCGGCCGGCGAGACCGCGTCGCGCATGGCGATGACCGACCCCACGGTCGCGCCCTTGCCGTAGTGCACGTCCGGCATGACCGCGAGGCCCTCGATCCACGGCAGGCTCGAGACGTTCTGCAGCTGCTCGAGCGCGACGTCCTCGACGGTGTCCGGGTCGGTCCACATTCGGATGGGAACGCGGCCGCCCTTGAGCGTCTGGTACGGCATCACCTGCTCCTCTCCGTTGCGGCGGTGATCGAACCGGCCTCTATGAGGCCAGAAGCCTCGAATGAGGTCAACCTGTTTTCGCGTCCGAGCCTCACATGCACACCTCGCCGCAGAGGCCGATTACCGCGATCCACCACAGCGATCTTGCCTGCCGAGGAAAATGACATGTCCCTCTACGGACGTTACCCAGGAGAGCGAGGTCATCATGTCTGCTTCCGGCTGCGCCGAAGTCGGTTGCCAACGCCCCGTCGCAGCACGCGGGATGTGCAGGATGCACTACAAGCGGTGGACCAAGGCGACGCCCAAAAGCGAGCGCCCACCGCCAGAAAAGTCCCGGCCGAAGGCCATGAGCGTCACGTCCCTGTCATCACTGTTCGATATAACCAGGCCTGACATGGCGTATCTGTTCGGCTTCCTGCAGGCCGACGGTTCACATTCGCTGGGTTCCCGGCATCGAGGACGTGTTTCCATCGAGATCAAAGCCTCCGATGCACCCTTGCTGCAGAAATTTCAAGAGTTGATACCGTGTCGATCCACTATTTCCCATCGCACAAGGAGGACGAATTTCACGGAAGGCGATCACTCGTCGGCGACATGGTCCTTCCACTCCTTTGAGGCACGATTGGCGCTGAGCCTCCTAGGACTTCCACCCGGCCGGAAATCCATGACGGTCCGACCGCCGGTTCCGCCGTTCAGCGAACGTGACTACACACGCGGCCTGGTCGATGCCGACGGCTCGCTCGGCTTCACGGCAAGGGGATATCCGTTCATCGGCTTCACGACCGCAAGTTCCGCGATGATCGAGTACTTCTGCGAAAAAGTCTTCGAGGTCACCGGACGACAGCGGGTTGTGAACCGCAACAAGCGTGACGGTGTGTACAACCTGATGGTCACCATGGAGGCCGCCCTGGAGATGGCCGACTGGATGTACTACAAGGACTGCCTCGCTCTCGAGCGCAAGGCTGCGCGCGCCGTTTCCATATCCACCTGGTCTCGACCGCCCGGAATGCGGGCCCGCTCAGCTCGCAGAAGATGGACCGAGGCGGAGGACGCCGCCATCTGGAGCATGACGATCCCCGATGCCGCTCAGTCACTGGGGCGCACCGAGAAGAGCATCCAGATGAGGCGCTGGATGCTCCAGGGCACGCACGGAAAGCAGCCCGGAGCATCTCGATGACCTCACATCTGCAGTCATCAAGCCGAATCTGGTTCGGTAGGGTGCTGTGATGGCCGACACAGCTATTTTCGACGATCTGGCCGCCGAGTACGAGCGGCTCGACGGGGTCCTCGCCGGGTTGGCGCCCGGGCAGTGGGACGCGCCGTCCGCGGCCGCCGGGTGGACGGTCTGCGACGTGGTGCTCCATCTGACGCAGTCCGAGGAGATGGTCGTCCTGTCGGCCGGCGGGCGGGACGGGGCCTTCGCCCGGGAGGAGGGCGTGCCGCTGGACGAGCTGATGGACGGCCGGGTCCGGCAGGAGCGGGGCGCGTCCGGCGCGGAGGTGCTCGCGCGGTGGCGGGACGCGCGGACCGCTTCGGTCGCGGCCTTGCGGGCCTGCCCGGACGGGGCGCGCCTGTCCTGGGCCGCCGTTCCGCTGTCGCCGCGCACGCTGGCCGCGACGCGCATGGCCGAGCACTGGGCCCACGCCCTCGACATCACCGGCCCGCTCGGGATCGGCTACCCCGACACCGCGCGGCTGCGGCACATCGCGCGGCTCGCCCAGCGGACGCTGCCGTACGCGTTCAAGGTCGCGGGGGTGCCGGGCGGCCCGGTGCGGTGCGAGCTCACCGGTCCCGGCGGGGAGGAGTGGCGGTTCGGGGACGGCGAGTCGGTGATCCGGGGTTCGGCGGCCGAGTTCTGCCGGGTGGGCGCGCGCCGCCTGCGCCCCGAGGACACCTCGCTCGCCGCCGAGGGGCCGTATGCGAAGGCGGCGCTTCAGGTGATGCGCAACTACGCCGTCTGACGGCCGTCGCCGAGGCGGCGGGTGAGGCCCTCGCGGTCGAGGTGCTCCAGGAGCGCGATCGCCACGCGGCGGCTCGTGTCCAGGGCCGTGCGGGCCTGGGAGACGGTGAAGGGCTGCGGCAGGCCGTCCAGGATCCGCAGGGCGGCCCGGTCGGCGCCCGGGAGCAGGACGATCCCGTCCGGCAGCCGCAGGACCAGGCCCGCCTGCGCCGCGGCGGCCTGGACGCCCGGGGTGAGGCCCAGTTCGGCGAGGCGGTCGCTCGTCGGGGCCTGGAAGGGGGCGGGGGCCAGTTCGGCGCGCAGCCGGTCGACGGCCTCGGTGATCTGCGGCGGCAGCCCGGGCGCGTGGACGCGGCCGGCCTCCACGCGCAGCGGCGGCCGCACCAGGGCCGTGACGAGCTGCCGGGCGGGCAGGCCGAGCTTCAGCCGCGCCGTCTCCAGCGGGATGCCGGGGGCGAGGGGGCGGTCGGCGGCGTGCCGTTCGAGCTCGTCGGCCAGCCGCTGCCGCAGCGATTCCCAGTGCGCCGGGTCGGCGAGCCAGCCGCCGTCCAGCGCGACGGCGCGCGGCGGCTCGGCGCAGCCCATGACGGCCAGGTCGGCGCGGCGCAGGATGCCGTGGCGGCGCAGCAGGACCGCGCCGTCGGGCCGGTCGGGCCAGGCGGCCAGCTCGCGGGCGCGGGCGGCGGCGGCGCCGCGCCGGACCAGGGTGGGCGGGCGGACGTCCAGGACGCTGACGCCCGCGACGGTGCGCCGGTCCGGGTCGCGCAGCAGCGCGGTGTCGCCGACGTGCAGCGGCAGCCGGGCGTTCAGGGTGAGGCGCGCGGTGTCGGGGCCGAGGGGGCGCAGCCGGACCGGGACGGCGGCCGAGCCGATGTGCAGGGTCATCTGGCGGGCCAGGCGGCCGGAGGCCTGCCCGAAGCGGGTCCGCACGTCCACGCAGGTGGTGGGCGTCCAGGCGTCGGCGGTGACCAGGCACATGCCGCGGGCGACCTGGTCGCGGGCGATCCCGCGCAGGTTCAGCGCGACGCGGGCGACGCCCTCGACCAGGTCGCGGGGCTGCTTGGCCGACTCGATGGCGCGGACCCGCACCCGGGTGCCGGCGGGCATGAGGACCAGCTCGTCGCCGGTGCGCACGGTCCCGGCGGGCAGGGTGCCGGTGACGACGGTGCCGCTGCCGGCGACGGTGAAGGCGCGGTCGATCCACAGCCGGACCGGCGCGGCGGCGTCGGGGATGGGCAGCCGGGCGGCGAGCCGGTCCAGGGCGGCGGCGAGCTCGGGCACGCCTTGTCCGGTCGGCGCGCCGACCGCGACGGCCTCGGCGCCGCGCAGCGCGGTCTTGGCGAGCCGTTCGCGGGCCTGGCGGAGCACGAGCGTGGGGTCGGCGACGTCGGCGCGGGTGACGGCGAGCACGGCGTGCCGGACGCCGAGGGCCTCGATGGCGGCCAGGTGCTCCTCGGTCTGCGGCATCCAGCCCTCGTCGGCGGCGACGGCGAGCAGCACCGCGGGGACGGGCCCGACGCCGGCGAGCATGGTGGTGACGAACCGCTCGTGGCCGGGGACGTCGACGAGGGCGAGCCGCTCCCCCGAGGGCAGGTCGGTCCAGGCGTAGCCGAGGTCCAGGGTGAGGCCCCGGCGCTTCTCCTCGGCGAGCCGGTCGGGGTCCATGCCGGTGAGGGCCCGCACGAGGGTGGACTTGCCGTGGTCCACGTGTCCGGCGGTGGCGACGACCTGCATCAGGGCCCTTCCAGGGAGGCGAGCACGGCGGAGCGGAGGGCGGCGTCGTCGGCCGGGTCGACCGAGCGCAGGTCGAGCAGGAGGCGCCCGTCCTCGACGCGTCCGATGACGCGGTGGGAGCGGAGGGCGGCCTCGTGGCGCGCGGGGAGCGCGACGGCGGAGCTGGGCAGTGCGACGCCGGGCGCCCCGCCGCCGCCGACGGCGGCCGTGCAGTCGACGGCGCGGGCGTCGACGCCGTGCGCGGCCAGGTCCCCGGCCAGCGTCTCGGCGCGGGCGCGCAGGTCCCCGGCGGCGGCGTGCAGCATGCGGGTGACGGGCGGCGTCGGCCCGGTCAGGGTGGCCTCCAGCGCGGCGAGGGTGGTCTTGTCCACGCGCAGCGCCCGGTAGAGGGGGTGGCGGCGCAGCCGGTCCACGACGGCGGGGTCGCCGAGGAGCAGGCCGGCCTGCGGGCCGCCGAGGAGCTTGTCGCCGCTGGCGGTGACCAGGTCGGCGCCGGCCGACAGGGCGGTGGCGGCGTCGGGCTCGCCGGGCAGGGCGGGGTCGGGCGCGAGCAGGCCGGAGCCGATGTCGGCCACGAGCGGGACCGGCAGGGACGCCAGGTCGGCGACGGCGGCCTCGGCGGTGAACCCGACGACGCGGAAGTTGGACGGGTGCACCTTCAGCACGAACCCGGTGTCCGGGCCGATCGCGGCGGCGTAGTCGGCGGCGGTGGTGCGGTTGGTGGTGCCGACCTCGCGCAGCCGGGCGCCGGTCGAGGCGAGCAGGTCGGGCAGCCGGAACCCGTCGCCGATCTCCACCATCTCGCCGCGCGAGACGACGATCTCGCGGCCGGCGGCCAGGGCGGTGGCGGCGAGGACGAGCGCGGCGGCGTTGTTGTTGACCACCTGCGCGGCCCGCGCGGGCGGGCAGGCGGCGCGCAGCGCGGCGAGGGCGCCGGCGCCGCGCGGGCCGCGGCGGCCGGTCGCCAGGTCGTACTCCACGTCGGCGCAGCCGGCCGCGGCCGCGGCGGCGTCGCGGGCGGCGGCCGACCAGGGGGCGCGGCCGAGGTTGGTGTGCAGCAGGACGCCGGTGGCGTTCAGCACCGGCCGCAGGGCGGCGGCGTGCGGGGGCAGGGCGCGCAGCGCCTCGGCGGCGACGGCCCCGGGCGGGATCTGGCCGGCGCGGGCACGCCGCTGCGCGGCGGTGACGGCGTCCTTGACGATCCGGCGGCCGAGCCGCGCGGCGGCGGCGGTCAGGTCCGGGTCGGCCAGGACGGCGTCGGTGCGGGGGACGAGACGCCGTTGGTCCACCAGCCAACCCTAGGGAGGCCGGGCCCGTCACGGAAGGCGATCTTGTCCGCGGAGTGAGATCGTCAGTGGCCGGGGCCGCCCGGACGGCCCGAAATGCCGAAGTGGTCGCAGTCGGAGGCGGCGTAGGCGACGAAGTCGTCGACCATCCGGTGGACGAGATCGGCCAGCCGCGCGCGCTCCTCGGGCGACCAGCCGGCCAGGGCGCCGGCCATCCAGCGGCGGCCGGCGGCGCGCACGCACTCGACGGCGTCGGCGCCCGCCGGGCGGAGCCGGACGCGCTGGGCGCGGCGGTCGTCGGGGTCGGGCACCCGGTCGACGTAGCCGGCCTTCTCCAGCCGCTGCACCTGCCGGGTGACGTGCGGGGCCTCCACCGCGAGCCGGGCGGCGATCTCGCCGGGGCGCATCGGCTCGCCGTTGTCGGCCAGCAGCCGCAGCAGCGGCACGGCGGCGCGGTCGACCGGGACGCCGGCCGCCGCGACGGTGCGGTCGTGCTGGCGGACCCGGGTGAGCAGATGCGCGACCCGGGTCAGCGCGCGCTCGATCTCGGCGATCTCCCCGGGCACCTCGATGGGAACGGTGACCTGCTGCGACGGCGACATGTGATCCACCTTACAGCCATATTACTTAACTTAAGTAAGGAGTACGATCGCGTGGTCGCCGGGCCCCCGGCGCGCTCCCCCTCTCCTGGAGGTTCCATGGCCGGCGCCACGACGGCGGTCTCCGAAAAGCCCGAGACCGCCGGCCCCCCGGTGCGTCCCGGGCTGGTCCTGCTCGCCCTCGCCACCGCCGGGATGGTGGTCTCGGTGCAGCAGACCGTCGTCATCCCGCTGCTCCCCCGCCTGATGGCCCGCTTCGACGCCTCGGTCACCGCGGTGACCTGGGTGTTCACCGCCTCGCTGCTGGCCGGCGCGGTGGCCACCCCGCTGCTGTCGCGGTTCGGCGACATGTACGGCAAGAAGAAGATGGTGCTGGTCGCGATGGCGCTGCTGGTGACCGGCTCGGTGGTGTGCGCCGTGTCGGGCTCGCTGCCGGTCCTGGTCGCCGGGCGCGCCCTGCAGGGCACCTCGGCGGCGCTCATCCCGCTGGCCATCGGCATGATCCGCGACACCTTCCCGCGCGAGCGGGTGATGACCGCGATCGGCATCGTCAGCGCCACCATGGGCGTCGGCGGCACCCTCGGCATGCTCGCCACCGGCGTCATCGCCGACCACACCCCCAGCCACCACCCGGTCTTCTGGGGCACCGCCGCGCTCGCCGCGGCCGGGCTGGTGCTGATCGCCGTCAGCGCGCCCGACGTCGGCACCCGCACCGGCGGCCGCCCCGACGTCCTCGGCGCCGTGCTGCTGGCCGGCTGGCTGGTCTGCCTGCTGCTCGGCATCAGCCAGGGCAACCGCTGGGGCTGGACGTCGGGCGGCGTGCTCGGCCTGTTCGCCGCCGCCGCCGTGCTCTGCGCCGTGTGGGTCGTGGTGGAGTCGCGGGTGGCCGAGCCGCTGGTGCGGCTGCGGCTGCTGGCCGGCCCGCAGTCGCTGTCGGCCAACCTGGCCTCGATCCTGCTCGGCTTCTCGATGTTCGCCGCGTTCACCCTGATCTCCAGCTTCGTGCAGACCCCGAAGGACAAGGTCGGGTACGGGCTGAGCGGCTCGGTGCTGGACGTCGGCCTGTACATGCTGCCGAGCACCGTCACGATGCTGGTCTTCTCCTCGATGGCCGGCCGGATCGCGGCCCGCATCGGCCCCGCCTTCACCCTCGCCATCGGGTCGGTGTTCGCCGGCCTCAGCTACGTGTGGCTCGCGGTCTCCAACTCCCACGGCTACGACATGCTCGGCTTCAGCGCCGTGCAGGGCATCGGCTTCGGCATCGCCTACGCCGCCCTCGGCACCCTCGCCGTCCAGCACGTGCCGATGGACCAGAGCGGCATCGCCAGCGGCATCAACTCGCTGGTGCGCACCACCGGCGGCAGCATCGCGGGCGCGGTGACCGCGGCGGTGCTGAGCGGCCACACCATCGCGCGCACCCAGGTCCCCACGCTGCGCGCCTACGAGGCGTGCTTCTGGATCGTGGCCGCGGGCGCCGCGCTCGCCGCCGCGGTCGCGGTCGCGCACGGCCTGCGGCACGCGCGGCACGCCTGACGGCGCGGATCCCCGGCGCGGGCCCTTGACGCGCGGCGTGCCGGACCTGCCCTATAGGGGGTACGCCCCGAAACCGTCATCGGGACGTGCCGAGGTTCGGAGGACGACATGGGCGCCTACGCCGCAGCGTACGAACGCAGCATCGCCGATCCCACCCGGTTCTGGGGCCTGGCCGCGCGGGACGTCCGCTGGCTGGTCCCGCCGGACCGGGTGCTGGACGACGGGGCGCCCCCGTTCTACCGCTGGTTCACCGGCGGCGAGCTGAACACCTGCGACAACGCCCTGGACCGGCACGTGGACGAGGGCCGCGGCGAGCAGGCCGCGCTGGTCTACGACAGCCCCGTCACCGGCACCGCGCGGACCTACAGCTACCGCGAGCTGACCGGGCTGGTCGCCCGGTTCGCCGGGGCGCTGCGCGCGCTCGGGGTGGACCGCGGCGACCGGGTGGTGATCTACCTGCCGATGATCCCCGAGGCGGTCGTGGCGATGCTGGCCTGCGCCCGGCTCGGCGCGGTGCACTCGGTGGTGTTCGGCGGGTTCGCCGCCAAGGAGCTGGCCGCCCGCGTCGACGACGCCCGCCCCAAGGTCGTGGTGTCGGCGTCCTGCGGCATCGAGGGCACGCGGGTGGTGCCCTACAAGCCGCTGCTGGACCGGGCGCTGGAGCTGGCGTCGCACAAGGTCGACCGGTGCGTGATCCGCCAGCGCCCGCAGCTGCACGCCGACCTGGTGCGCCCGCGCGACGTGGAGTGGGACGAGGCGGTCGCCGGCGCCGAGCCCGCCGGGTGCGTGCCGGTCGCGGCCACCGACCCGCTGTACATCCTGTACACCTCGGGGACGACCGGCCGCCCGAAGGGCGTGGTGCGCGACAACGGCGGCCACGCGGTCGCGCTGCGCTGGTCGATGGAGAACGTCTACGGTGTCGGCCCCGGCGACGTGTTCTGGGCGGCCTCGGACGTCGGCTGGGTCGTCGGCCACTCCTACATCGTCTACGGGCCGCTGCTGACCGGCTGCACCACCGTGCTGTACGAGGGCAAACCGGTCGGCACCCCCGACGCGGGCGCGTTCTGGCGGGTCGCCGAGCAGCACCGCGTCAAGGCGCTGTTCGCCGCGCCGACCGCGCTGCGCGCGATCAGGAGGGAGGACCCCGACGGCCTGATGCTCGGCCGGTACGACCTGTCGGCGCTGGACACCCTGTTCCTGGCCGGCGAGCGGCTGGACCCCGAGACCTACCGGTGGGCCGCGCGGATGCTGGAGCGGCCCGTCATCGACCACTGGTGGCAGACCGAGACCGGCTGGCCGATCGCGGCGAACCCGCGCGGGCTGGAGCCGCTGCCGGTCAAGCCGGGCTCGCCGTCGGTGCCGGTGCCCGGCTACGACGTGCGGGTGCTGGCACCCGACGGCTCGCCGCTGCCGCCGGGCGAGGACGGCGACATCGTGATCCGGCTGCCGCTGCCGCCGGGCACGCTGCCGACCCTCTGGCAGGACGACGAGCGGTTCGTGGAGTCCTACCTGACCCGCCACCCCGGCCACTACCTCACCGGCGACGGCGGGCACGTGGACGCCGACGGCTACCTGTGGGTGATGGGCCGCACCGACGACGTCATCAACGTCGCCGGGCACCGGCTGTCCACCGGCGCGATGGAGGAGGTCGTCGCGGCGCACCCGGCGGTCGCCGAGTGCGCGGTGATCGGCGTCGCGGACCCGCTGAAGGGGCAGGTGCCGCGCGCCTTCGTGGTGCTGAAGAGCGGCGCCGGGCCCGATCCGGCGGAGCTGCGCGACGAGCTGGTGGCGATGGTGCGCGAGCAGGTCGGGCCGGTCGCGTCGCTGAAGGAGGTCGCGGTGGTGCCGGCGCTGCCCAAGACGCGCTCGGGCAAGATCCTGCGCGGGGTGATGCGGGGCATCGCCGACGGCGCCGAGGTCGTGGTGCCGTCCACGATCGAGGACCCGGTGGTGCTGGACGTGCTGCGGCCCGTGCTGCGGCCCGTGCCGCCGCCGCCCGCGGCGCCCTGACCGCACGCGGCCCGGCCGCCGCGCGGCCGGGCCGTGTCGTGTCGTGTCGTGTCGTCTCGCGGTGCGCGCGGTCAGTAACCGCCGCTCTTCTTCGGCCAGAAGGCGGTCACCAGGTAGACGCCGACGACGGCGAACGCGACCTGGAAGATCGTCTCCCAGAAGTTCCACCCGCTGGTCTTCAGGTTGAACAGGTGCGCCACCCCGGTGCCGGCGAACGCGGCCACGATGCCGATGACGATCGTGAGCCAGATCGGCATGTTCTGCTTGCCGGGGACGATGAGCCGGCCGAGTGCGCCGATGATCGCGCCGAAGATGATGGCGGTGAAGATCCCCCCGATGGTCATGTCCGCTCCCTCGGTCCTGTTGTCCTGGGGTCCGCAGGCCGCGAACCGCTCGGAAAACGGCATACCCACGAAATCGATCAGCGACACGACCAGGGACGATAACGGCGGGTGACCGGGCCGGGACGGGGTCACCGGGCGGGCACCGCGGCCTCGGGCCGGTCCTCCCCGATCAGCCGCCGCAGCGTCCGCGCGAACAGGAACAGCGCGCCGCCGGCGGCGATCGTGGACAGGCCGAGCACCAGGAAGTACGGTACGTCGCCCCACGGCTCCTGCAGCCGGGCGACCTGCCCGCCGACCGCGTCGCCCGCCGCGGTGGCCAGGAACCACATGCCCATCATCTGGCTGGCGAACGCCCGCGGCGCGAGCCGGGTGGTGATCGCCAGCCCGACCGGCGACAGCGACAGCTCGCCGACGACCTGCAGCAGGTAGACCGCCAGCAGCCAGAGCAGCGACACCTTGGCGCCGCCCGAGGCCGCCGCCGCGGCCATCGACATCACCACGAACGACAGGCCGGTCACCACCAGCGCGAACGCGAACTTCTGCGCGGTGCCGACGCGGTCGCCGAGGCGCAGCCAGAGCCAGGCGAACACCGCGGACAGACAGATGATCATGATGGGGTTGATGTTCTGCGTCCAGCTGCTCGGCATCCGCCACCCGAACACGCTGAGGTCCACCTTCTCCTGCGCGAACAGGTTGAGCGGCCCGGCGGCCTGGTCGGCGATCATCCAGAAGACGGCGGCGGCGGCGAACAGCCACACGTAGGCGCGCAGCCGGACCCGCTCGACCTCGGTCACCTCGTGGCTGCGGAACAGGTAGCCGAAGTAGGCGATCGGTACCGCGACGGCGAGCACGGTGAGCGCGACGGTGACGCCGTCGATGGTGAGCACGCCCGCCAGCGCCGCGACCAGGACCGCCACCGCGAGGACGGCGAGCCCGGCGAGCAGGCCGCGCACGAAGGTGCGGCGCTCGTCCGGGGTGAGCCGGTGGCCGGGCGCCTCGCCGACGCCGCGCAGGTGCCGGCCGCCGAGCACGTACTGAACCAGCCCGAACGCCATGCCGAGCGCGGCCACGCCGAACCCCAGATGCCAGTTGATCTCCTGGCCGAGGTAGCCGACGACGAACGGCGCGAGCGAGCCGATGTTGATGCCCATGTAGAAGAGGGAGAACGCCGAGTCGCGGCGGGCCTCGGACTGCCCCTCGTAGAGCTTGCCGACCATGGTGGAGATGTTGGGCTTCAGCAGCCCGGTGCCGATGATGATCAGCAGCAGGCCGAGGTAGACGAACCCGGCGCCGCCGGGGATCGCCATCGCGATGTGCCCGCACATGATGACCACGCAGCCGATCAGCACCGCGCGGCGCGCGCCGAGGACGCGGTCGGCGATCCAGCCGCCGGGCAGCGCGACGAAGTAGACCATCGACATGTACACGCCGAGCAGCGCCTTGGCGGTGCCCTCGGCCATGCCGAGGCCCGCGTCGGCCGGGGGCGCGACGAGGAACAGCACCAGGATCGCGCGCAGCCCGTAGAAGCTGAACCGCTCCCACATCTCGGTGAAGAACAGCGTGGCCAGGCCCCACGGGTGGCCGAAGAAGGTGCGCGCGGGCGGCGCGCCGCCCGAAGTCGTCGTCGCCATGCGGTACGTCCCCCCGAATCGTGCACGCCGGCAGCACCGGGCTACCTACCCAGCGTGATCACCGCTCGAACGGGGCCGCGGCGCGGGTCAGCGCACGATCAGGGTGTGCCGACCGCGGCCGGTCAGCTCGCCGACGACGGGCGCGCCGGGGACCTCGCCGGCCACCAGCAGCCCGCCGGAGGTCTGCGCGTCGGCGAGCAGCAGCCGCTCCTGCTCGCCGATCCGGCCGAAGTCGGCGTGCGGGGCGACCCAGGCGAGGTTGCGGCGGCTGCCGCCGGGGACGAACCCGTCCCGCACGGCCTCGCGGGCGCCCGCCAGGTAGGGCACCGCCGCCGCGTCCACGACGGCGGTGACGCCGCTCGCGCGCGCCAGCTTGTACAGGTGGCCGAGGAACCCGAAGCCGGTCACGTCGGTCGCGGCGGTGACGCCGCGCTCCAGCGCCTGCCGCGCGGCCTCGGCGTTCAGCGCGGTCATCGTCTCCACGGCCTCGGGGAACACCTCGCCGGTGGCCTTGTGCCGGGCGTTCAGCACGCCGAGGCCGAGCGGCTTGGTCAGCGACAGCGGCACGCCGGGCCGCCCGGCGTCCAGCCGGAGCAGCCGGGCGGGGTCGGCGACGCCGGTGACGGCGAGGCCGTACTTGGGCTCGGGGTCGTCGACGCTGTGCCCGCCGGCGATCGGGCAGCCGGCCGCGGCCGCCACGTCCCGGCCGCCGCGCAGCACCTCGCGGGCGAGCTCGGCGGGCAGCGCGTCGCGGGGCCAGCCGAGCAGGTTGAGCGCCATCACCGGGGTGCCGCCGACCGCGTACACGTCGGACAGGGCGTTGGCGGCGGCGATGCGGCCCCAGTCGTAGGCGTCGTCGACGACGGGGGTGAAAAAGTCAGCGGTGGACACGATCGCGGTGCCGCCGTCCAGCCGCAGCACGGCCGCGTCGTCGCCGTCCTCGGCGCCGATCAGCAGCGGGCGGGCCGGGTCCGCCGCGCCGCCGGCCGGGCCGGTGAGCCCGGCCAGCACCCGTTCCAGCTCCCCCGGGGGGATCTTGCAGGCGCAGCCGCCGCCGTGGGCGTACTGGGTCAGTCGTGGGGACGCGACATGGCCGATCACAGCGCAGGTATCCCACAGTCCACGCAAATGATCAAGAAACGCACGGTAGGGATCCGCTCACCGGGGCGGCACACCCTTGCCCGAACGCGGTTCGGCATGGTGCGATGCTGCCTTGCAAGTGAACACTTATATCGCGGAGGGGTGCGAGATGACCGACGCCGGCATGCGGCCAGGGCAGTCACCGACCGAAGGGACGGTGCCGTCGCGGCTGGCCGCGACCGCGGACCGGCACGGCGACCGGCCCGCCTACTCCGACCGGACGGCGGACGGGTGGCGCACCCTCACCTGGGGCCAGGTGCGCGAGCGCGCCCTGGAGACCGCCGCCGGGTTCGCCGCGCTCGGCCTGGAGGCCGGCGACGTGGTGGCGCTGATGATGTCCAACCGCTCCGAGCACGTGCTCGCCGACCTCGGCGCCGTGCACGCGGGCGGCGTGCCCACCACCGTCTACGCCACCCTCGCGCCCGACCAGGTCGCCTTCGTCGCGGGCGACTGCGCGGCCAGGTTCGCCGTGCTGGAGGGACGCGACCAGCTCGACCGGTGGCTGCCCGCGCTGGAGCGGCTGCCCGCCCTGCGCAAGGTCGTCGTGCTCGACGAGGCCGCCTGCCCCGACGGCGAGCGCTTCCTGACCTGGGCCGCCCTCACCGCGCTCGGCCGCGAGCGGCTCGCCGCCGACGCCGCCGGGACCGCCGCGCGGGCCGCCGCCGTCAAGCCCGGCGACACCGCCACCCTGCTCTACACCTCCGGCACCACCGGCGACCCCAAGGGCGTGCGGATCACCCACTCGATGGTGCTGCACGAGGCCGCGCTGCTGGAGGGCGCCTCGGTCCTGCCCGAGCACAACGTCGGCATCTCCTACCTGCCGTTCGCCCACATCGCCGACCGGGTGCTCAGCTACTACCTGCCGGTCACCCGCGCCGCGCACATCCACTTCTGCCCCGACCCCGCGCAGCTCACCACCGTGCTGCGCGAGGTGCGCCCGCACGGCTTCTTCGGCGTGCCGCGCGTCTGGGAGAAGATCATGGCGGGCATCCAGGCGGTGCTGGCCGCCGAGCCGGACGAGGCCAAGAAGGCCGCCGTCCAGGGCGCGCTGGAGGCCGGGCGCGCCTACGTGGCCGGCCAGGAGTACGGCGGCGCCCTCTCCCCCGAGGCGGCGGCCGCCTTCGAGCGCGCCGACGCCGCCGTGCTCACCCCGATGCGCGCCCTGCTCGGCCTGGACCGGGTGGTGCAGGCCTCCAGCGCCGCCGCGCCGCTGCCCGAGGACGTGGCGCGGTTCTTCGCCGGCCTCGGCCTGAAGATCTTCGACGCCTACGGGATGACCGAGACCACCGGCGCGATCACCGCCAACCTCGACGACGCCTTCAAGCTCGGCACGGTCGGCCGCGCCTTCCCCGGCGTGGACCTGGCCCTCGCCGAGGACGGCGAGATCCTGGTGCGCGGCGCGACCTGCACCCCCGGCTACCTGAACCGGCCGCAGGCCACCGCCGAGCTGATCGACGAGGACGGCTGGGTGCACACCGGCGACGTCGGCGTGCTCGACGAGGACGGCTTCCTGCGGGTGGTGGACCGCAAGAAGGAGATCATCATCACCGCGGGCGGCGAGAACATCGCCCCGTCCCTGGTGGAGAACCACCTGAAGGAGCACCCGCTGATCGGGCAGGCCCTGGCCTACGGCGACCGGCGCCCCTACGTCGTCGCGCTGATCACCCTGGACGGCGAGGTCGCCCCCGTCTGGGCCGCCGCGCACGGGGTGGACACCACCGACCTCGCCGCGCTCGCCGAGCACCCGGCGGTGCTGGAGGAGGTCGGCGCCGCGGTGCGCGACGCCAACCGGCGCCTCGCCCGCGTCCAGCAGGTCAAGCGGTGGCGGCTGCTGCCCGCCGAGTGGACCGCCGAGAGCGAGGAGCTCACCCCGACGCTGAAGCTGCGGCGGCGCGTGGTGCACGCCAAGTACACCGACGCGATCGAGGGGCTGTACCGCGGCTGAGCCCCGGTCATGCCCTCAGATAGCCGTGCATGTGGGCGAGGGCCTCGCCGACGTCCTGCACCGTCCCGCTGCTGGAGACCAGCAGCAGCGTGGTCTCGTCGACGAGGTAGCAGACGATCTTCGTCCCGCCGCTGGTGGTGGTGCGCGGGGTGCAGCCGGCCGACCCGCCGCCCTTGCCCGGGTCGACCGGGGTGAGCTCCGCGCCCTGCGCGCGGATGCGCGCGGTGAAGTCGGTCAGCGCCGCGCCGGTGTCGGGGAAGCTCCCCTCGGCGCGCAGCACCAGCACCTCGTCGAGCTTGCGCGGCTCGCGCAGGTCCATGTAGATGCCGGCCATCAGCGGCCCGAGGGAGTACTTGGGGCCGGCCGGCGGCGGGTCGTTCTGCAGCTCGCGCAGCGTCGCCGCCTGCCGCTCCTCGGCCGGGTAGTCCCGGCTGAAGTCGCCGGCCAGGCGCGGCAGGTCGCTCCCGGGCGCGGTGGCGCCGGCCGTCGGCCGGTCGTCCGGGGACTCGCCCCGCGTCGTCCCCGCGGCCGCCGGCGTCCGGTCGCCCGCCGCCTCCGGGGCGGACGTCCGGTCGATCGTCCCGGCCTGCACCCGGCACCCCGCCAGCGCCGCCACCGCGAGCGCGGCCGCCACGGCCGCCCGGGCCCCCGTCGTCTTCATCGTCTGTGATCCCTTCCCTCGGTTGGGATCACCCTGCCGGTCCCGGGCGGCCCCGATCATGAGGCCGCCGTCCCGTTCCGCCCGGGCGCGCCACCCGGGACGGACGGGCGCGTCAGGCCCGGGTCACAGGGTCGTCAGGCCGCCGTCGACCGGGATCACCGCGCCGTTGACGTAGGCGCCGGCGCGGCTGGCGAGGAACACCGCGGTGCCCGCCATGTCGTCGGGGCGGCCGATCCGGCGCAGCGGCACGGCCGAGGCGATGACGTCGCCGAACGCGTCGAGCGTGGCGGCCATCATCTTGGACTCGAACGGCCCGGGGGCGATCGCGTTCACGGTGATGGACTCGGGGCCGAGCTCCTTGGCCAGCACCCGGGTGAGCTGGTGCACGCCCGCCTTGCTGGTGGTGTAGGAGTAGCGCTCGCCCGGCGTCATGATGCCGTCGACCGAGCCGATGTTGATGACCCGCGCCGGGTCGTCGGGGGTGGCGGCCTCGCGCAGCCGCGGCAGCAGCGCGCGGGTCAGGTAGAACGGCGCCTTCAGGTTGAGGTCGACGACCTTGTCCCACGCCGAGGCGGGGAACTCGGCGAGCGGCGCGCCCCAGGTGGCGCCCGCGTTGTTGACCAGCACGTGCAGCGGCTCGCCGACCTGCCCGGCCAGCCGGAGGCACTCCTCCTCGGTGCTGACGTCGGCCGGCACCGGCACCGCCGTGCCGAACTCGGCGAGCTCGGCGGCGGCCTTCTCGCACGCCTCGGCCTTGCGCGAGCTGATGTACACCTTCGCGGCGCCGGCCTGCAGCAGCCCCCGCGCGATCATCAGGCCGATGCCCCGGGTGCCCCCGGTCACCAGCGCGGTCTTGCCGGCCAGGCTGAACAGTTCCATGACGTCCCTCTCCTCGCGGTCGCGGACCGAGTCCCCCCAGACCGTACCGAGGCGCCTTCGGCACCCGGGCGTACGGTGGGGGTATGCGGCGCCGCGCACTCGCCTACGGGATCATCATGGGCGTCTGCGTGACCCTGTTCGTGCTGTCCTGGACGGTGGTCCGGTTCTTCTCCCCGCCCGCCGCGATCGTGATGTCGCTGGTCGCGACGGTGCTGCCGCCGATCGCGGTGATCATCGCCAACTGGAACCCGGACCGCCGGGACTGATCCTCCCGCGAGATGATCCCCCCATGGAGGAGCTGGACGTCGCCGGGCTGCTGGACCTGACCGGGATCTTCGTGTTCGCGGTGTCGGGCGCGCTCGCCGCGGTGCGCCAGCGGCTGGACGTGGTCGGCATGGTGGTGCTGGCCGAGATCACCGCGCTCGGCGGCGGCATCCTGCGCGACCTGATCATCGGCGCGGTGCCGCCGGCGGCCTTCACCAGCCTCGGCTACGTGCTGACGCCGCTGGTGGCCTCGGTGCTGGTGTTCCACTGGCATCCGCAGGTGGCCCGGCTGCTGCCGGGCGTCCTGCTGTTCGACGCCGCGGGCCTCGGCCTGTTCTGCGCGACCGGCACCATCAAGGCCATGGACCACGGCCTGTCCCCGCTGCACGCGGCGCTGCTCGGCGTCATCACCGGCATCGGCGGCGGCATCCTGCGCGACGTGCTGAGCGGGCAGATCCCGGCGGTGCTGTACGACCGGCAGCTGTACGCGCTGCCGGCGATGCTCGGCGCCGCCGTGGTCGCGGCGGCGCGCTCGCTCGGCCTGCACGGCGCCCTGGTCACCGCCGGGGCGGCGGTGCTGGTGTTCGGGCTGCGCGTGCTGGCCGTGCGCTACGGCTGGCGGACCCCGCGCCCCCGCGGGGTCACCGACTGAGACTCCCCGTGTCCCCTGATCAGGCCCCCGCGGCCGGTCAGGAGGCCTGCATGTTGAACTTCACCTGGCTGCCCTCGACCGAGGTCACGGTGACGGTGACGGTGCGGGCGCCGGCCTTGCACTCCAGCTTGGCGCCCACCTCGCCCTTCAGGTCCTGCGGGCAGCTCGCGCTCAGCCCGAGCTTGTCGTTGATCTGCTGCTCGACCTTGTCCTTCTCGACGGTCTTGCCGCCGATCTGGCAGCCCGCGGCGGCGAACGCGACGGCGGCCGTCAGGACGGGCAGTACCAGGAGCTTGCGCATGAGGTCTTCTCTTTCCCCGTGATGGTGTGCGCCCCGGTCCCCCGGAGGCGTCTGGACACGTCTCGATGGTGCGTCCCGCCCCCGCCCGCCCGCCAGGGCACGACGTCCCGTCCGTACAGGGACCTCGCAGCGGGACAACGGCACCCCGCCGGGGTACGGTCGCGGCATGGGGAGGATCACCGTGCGCAGGCCCGTGCTGCGGCTCAGCACGTCCGGGAGCCGCGGGCGGCGGCCCGACACCCTCGCGGTGGAGGAGCCGCTGGAGATCCGGGTCGCCGGCGCCCCGCTGACGATCACCATGCGCACCCCCGGCGACGACTTCGACCTGGTCACCGGGTTCCTGGCCGCCGAGGGCGTCATCGCCGGCCCGGACGATGTGACCGGCATGCGCTACTGCGCCGACACGGTGGAGCAGAACACCCTGGACGTGGTGCTGGCGCCCGGCGTGCGGCCGCCGGACACCCTGCTGACGCGGGCGTTCACCACCACCAGCGCGTGCGGGGTCTGCGGCAAGGCCAGCGTGGCGGCGCTGCGCGACGACCGTCCCTACGACGTCGCCGCCGACCCGCTGACGCTCTCCCCCGAGCTGCTGGCGGCCCTGCCGGAGCGGCTGCGCGCGGCGCAGCGGGTCTTCGACCGCACCGGCGGCCTGCACGCGGCCGGGCTGTTCGACGCCGCCGGGGAGCTGCTGGTCCTGCGCGAGGACGTCGGCCGGCACAACGCCGTCGACAAGGTCGTCGGCCGGGCGCTGCGCGAGGGGCGGCTGCCGCTCGCCGGGCACGTGCTGATGGTGAGCGGGCGCGCCTCGTTCGAGCTGACCCAGAAGGCCATGCAGGCCGGGATCCCGGTGCTGGCGGCGGTGTCGGCGCCGTCGTCGCTGGCGGTCGACCTGGCCGCCGACGCCGGGATGACGCTGGTGGGGTTCCTGCGCGGGGAGACGATGAACGTCTACACCGGAGCGCACCGGATCACGATCTGATCTCTTCTTGTCACGGTGCGACAAGTGGGGCGGCGTCCGATGTGGCCTGGCGCACAAGAGTTTCACTGCCGTACATGAGTTCATTTCATGGGCTTATGGGCACTAAGCGACATCTGTACTCTTCGGTAACCACCCCCTGCGCGACCCGTGAGGAGAGCGAATGACGAGGCCACTGACGCCTGACGTCCCCGCGTTCGAGATCGACGAGCGCCATCCTCCCATCAAGCCCCGCCGGGTCTCCTTCGACTGGACCAAGACGCCGCTGCACTGGATCCCCGGCGACCCCGTCGGGACGCACATCATCAACTCGTTCCACATCGTCCTGCCCGAGGGCGAGAAGTGGTTCATCCAGTGCGTCAAGGACGCCCGCCCCCTCATCAAGGACGCCAAGCTGCTGGAGGAGATCCGCGGCTTCATCGGCCAGGAGATGGTGCACGCCCGCTCGCACGAGGGCGTGCTGGACCAGATCCTGGCGGCCAACGGGATCGACGTCACCAAGATCACCGGCCCGGCCGGCAAGGGCAACGCCGAGCGGCCCGCGCAGATGGCGGCCCTGAAGGAGAAGAACCCGCGGGCCTGGCGGCGGCGCCTGCGCTTCGAGCTGGCCGCGGTCGCCTCGATCGAGCACTACACCGCCGTGCTCGGCCAGTGGCTCATGGACAACGACAAGCTGGACAAGGCGGGCATCGACCCGACGATGCTGGACCTGCTGCGCTGGCACGGCGCCGAGGAGGTCGAGCACCGGTCGGTGGTGTTCGACACCTTCAAGGCCGTGGGCGGCCGGTACCCGACCCGCGTCTTCGCCTGGGTGGTCTCGCTGTTCTTCCTGTACTGGGCGCTGATCGGCGGCTCGCTGTACCTGCTGAAGCAGGACCCTGCCGTCAAGGACAGGCTGTCGCTGCCGCGCGTCCTGCTGGCCTACCGCCGCTCCGTCCGCAACGGCCACATCCCGGGCATCTTCAAGCTGCTGCTCGGCGAGGCCCCGGTCTACCTCAAGCCCTCGCACCACCCCTCGCAGGTGTGCTCGACCCCCCGGGCC
Source organism: Actinomadura macrotermitis (assembly GCF_009604375.1). Classification (GTDB taxonomy): domain Bacteria; phylum Actinomycetota; class Actinomycetes; order Streptosporangiales; family Streptosporangiaceae; genus Spirillospora; species Spirillospora macrotermitis. The sequence continues at coordinate 157,225 of NZ_WEGH01000005.1, read as the reverse complement.
CTGGAGTACCTGCTCAACTCCCCCGCGGCCCAGGCGGCGGGCTACGACCCGTATTAATGGGATCCCGGCCCAGGGGGGCTCGCCTGGCGGCTCACCCCCTGACCGAGATCGGCGAGCGCTGCATCGCTTCGCGATCTGCAGCCGGGGGCCTCGCCTTCGGCTTCGGCCCCCGGCTGCAGACTTCGGTCGCGCTCGCGTGACGGCTCAGGCTGTTGTGAAGGAGATCACAGCACACGAAGGGTGCTCATCGCTTCGTCCTGACTTGACCTGAGTTCAAGGCAGGCGGTTAATTAACGCTGTGTCCAATAATGTCGCGCTCGCCCGTACCGGCAATGCCGCGGAGCTTGAGCGTTTCCGTGAGATCCAGCGTCTGTGCTACCAGTGCGCCGACGAGGTGGCCGCCACGCTCGAACCGGGCGTGACCGAGCGGGAGGCGTGCCGGCGGATGCGCCGCTGGCTGCGCGACCGCGGCGTGGACGACTGGCTGCACACCCCGTTCGCCTGGTTCGGCGACCGCACCGCCTTCCGCGGCTTCAAGATCCCCACCCAGTTCCTGCCGACCGGCACCCGCCTGGAAGAGGGCATGCCCTACATCCTGGACATGGCGCCGGTGAAGAAGGGCTACTCCGCCGACATCGGCTACGGCGGCGTCCTCGGCGAGAACCGCATCTGGGAGCGGCTGGACGGCGACCTCGCCCGCTATCGGACGCTCATCCTGGAGCTGGTGCGCGAGCGCCGCACGTTCGCCGACATCTACGCCGAGGTGGACGCCCTCATCGAGCGGCAGGGCTACGACAACCGGCACCGCAAGTACCCCGGGCGCGTCATCGGCCACCAGGTCGGCGTCATCGGCGGCCCGCTGCCGAAGGGCGTCGGCTTCCCGTTCGGCGTCCGGTTCCTGCAGACGATCGGCCGCGAGCTGGTCAAGGAGCGGATGGCGGGCCGGTCCCCGCTGTGGAACGGCGCCAAGCAGTCCGCGCACCCGCCGACGCCCGGCCTGTGGGCGGTCGAGCCGCACATCGGCTTCCGCGGCGTGGGCGTGAAGTTCGAGGAACTGCTCGTGGTGACCGAGGACGACGCGTTCTGGCTCGACGACGACCTGCCCCACGTGCACCGCTGGGCGCGACGGGAGGAGAACGCGTGAGCACCGGGGACGAGCGGCGGCGGCACGTCCGCGGCGACGGCGTCGACCTCGCCGTCTACGAGCAGGGCGACCCGGCCAGGCCGACCGTCGTGCTGATGCACGGCTACCCCGACACCCACGCGGTGTGGGACGAGGTCGCCGGCCTGCTCGCCGAGCGCTACCACGTGGTGCGCTACGACGTGCGCGGCGCGGGCGCCTCCTCGCGCCCCTTCGGCCGCCGGCGCTACACCTTCGAGTACCTGATGTCGGACCTGCGGGCCGTGCTGGACGCGACCGCGCCCGACCGCAAGGTGCACCTGGTCGGCCACGACTGGGGCTCCATCCAGTCCTGGGAGGCCGCCTGCACGATGCCCGAGCGGTTCGCCTCCTTCACCTCCATTTCCGGGCCGTGCCTGGACCACGTGGCGCACTGGACCCGGCGCAAGACGACCCGGCCGACGCCGCGCAACATCAAGGCCGCCCTCGGGCAGGCCGTGCGCTCCTGGTACATCTACTTCTTCCAGACCCCGCTGCTGCCGGAGCTGCTGTGGCGGGCCGGCCTCGGCAGGCCGTTCGCGCGCGCCCTGGAGCTCGGCGAGGGCGTCCCGGCCCGCGAGGGCCACCCCGCGCGCACCCTCGGCCGCGACGGCGCGGCGGGCGTCGGCCTGTACCGGGCCAACATGCTGCAGCGCCTGCGCCGCCCGCGCGACCGCCGCACCACCGTGCCCACCCAGGTCATCGTGCCGACCCGGGACCTGTTCGTGTCGCCGCACCTGGTCGAGGGCCTCGGCGCGCGGGTGCCGAACCTGTCGCTGCGGACGGTCGCGGCCGGGCACTGGGTGCCGCGCAGCCACCCCGGCGTCGTCGCCCAGTGGATCACCGAGCACATCACCGCGGTCCGCGGCGAGCCCCTCGCCATCGCCGCGGAGCGCGCCGTGCGCCGGGCCCGGGTCGCCGCGGACCGGCGCCCCTTCGAGGGCTCGCTGGTGGTCGTCACCGGCGCCGGCAGCGGCATCGGCCGGGCCACCGCGCTGGCGTTCGCCGAGCGCGGCGCCGAGATCGTGGCCGCCGACCTGGACCTGCCGGCCGCGCAGCGCACCGCCGAGCTCGCCGGGCTGCTCGGCCCGGCCGGGCGCGCCTACCGGGTGGACGTGTCCGACTCGGCGGCGATGGAGGACTTCGCCAAGGCGGTGCTGCACGACCTCGGCGTCCCCGACGTGGTCGTCAACAACGCCGGGATCGGCATGGCCGGCCCGTTCCTGGAGCACTCCGAGGACGACTGGCGCAAGGTGCTGGACGTCAACCTGTGGGGCGTCATCCACGGATCCCGGCTGTTCGCCGCGCAGATGACCGCGCGCGGGCAGGGCGGGCACATCGTCAACACCGCGTCGGCGGCGGCGTTCACGCCCTCGCGATCACTGCCCGCCTACGCCACCAGCAAGGCGGCGGTGCTGATGCTGAGCGAGTGCCTGCGCGCCGAGCTGAAGGGCCAGGGCATCGGGGTGAGCGCCATCTGCCCCGGCATCGTCAACACCGCCATCACCCGGACGTCGCGGTTCGTCGGGCGGTCCGAGGAGCAGCAGGCGGCGAGCCGCCGCCGGGCGGCCCGCGCCTACGCGCTGCGCGGCTACGGGCCCGACCGCGTCGCGGAGCAGATCGTGGCGGCCGTGCAGCGCGACAAGGCCGTCGTGCCGGTCACGCCCGAGGCGCGGATCAGCCACCTGCTCTCGCGGGTCTCCCCCGGGCTGATGCGGCTGTTCGCCCGGATCGACGCCGACTGAGGCGGCGCCCGCGCGGCGGCGGCCCCGGGCTCACCGCCGCGCGGTCACGGTGTGCTTCAGGTCGGCCAGGTCGTCGGTGCGGGTGTCCAGGAACCCGAGCCGGATCAGGTCGTCGCCCGCCACGTTGTGCAGCAGCCAGTCCCCGAGCACCCGGGACCGCGCCCGCAGCGACGGGACGGTGGCCAGGTGGTAGCCGCGGGTGACGGCCTGGGCGGGCACACCGGTCAGGCTGATGCCGAGCGGCCGCGCCACCGCCTGGCTGCCGCCGAGGTCCACCACCATGCCGAGGTCCTGGTGCCGGTACACGCGCGGCTCGCCGCCGCGCAGCGAGGCCAGCACGTTGTCGGCGGCGACCCGGGCCTGGCGGGTGGCGTGCTGGGCGGTCGGCGCGCAGATCGCGCCGTCGCCCTTGACCAGGTCGGGCACGGCGGCGGCGTCGCCGAGCGCGTACACCTCGGGGTGCCCGGCCAGGCGCAGGTCCGCGCCCACGACCAGGCGCCCCTTGGTGGTCGGGGCGTCCAGGGTCGCCACGACCGGCGCCGGGGTGACCCCGGCGGTCCAGATCGCGGTGCGGCAGGGCAGCACCTTGCCGTCGGTGAGCGTCGCGGTGTCGGCGGTCAGCTCGCGCAGGCTGACGCCGAGCCGGATGTCCAGGCCGCGGTGGGTGAGCTTGCGCAGCGCCACCGCGCCGAGGCGCTCGCCGAGCTCGGGCAGCAGCCGCGGCGCCACGTCCACCAGCGTCCAGCTGAGCAGCGCCGGGTCCAGCCGCGGGAACTCGCGCATCGCCTTGACGGTGAGCAGCTGCAGGTTGGCGGCGGTCTCCACGCCCGAGTAGCCGCCGCCGACGACCAGGAAGCCGAGCCGGGCCGCGCGCTCGGCCGGGTCCTGGGCGGTGGAGGCCAGCTCCAGCTGGGCGATGACGTGGTCGCGCAGGTAGACGGCCTCGGCGAGGTTCTTCATCCCGTGCGCGTGCTCGGTGAGCCCGGGGATGTCGAAGGTGCGGGTGACGCTGCCCGGGCAGAGCACCAGCCGGTCGTAGGGCACGGTGCGCGTCGAGCCGTCGATCATGGTGACCTCGACGCGGCGGGCGGCCAGGTCGACGCCGGAGGCCTTGCCGGCGGTCAGCTGGGTGCGCTTCAGCAGCCGGTGCAGCGGCCCGGCGATCGAGCGCGGGTCCAGCACGCCCGCCGCCACCTCGGGCAGCAGCGGCTGGTAGAGGGTGTAGCCGAACGGCGCGATGATGCGGATGTGCGCCTGGTGCGGCCGCAGCCGCCGCTCCAGGCGGCGCGCGAGGTGGTAGCCGGCGAAGCCGGCGCCGACGATGACGATCCGGGGTGCGGGCACGACTTGCTCCTTAGGGCGACGATCCGCTTTCGTCCCATCACGTTACGTGAGGGCGGACCGCCGCCCCGGAGCCGGGGTGGGTGTGCGACCGCAGGTCAGGCCGCGGCCTTCTCCTCCTCGGCCGACAGCGGCGGCGCGATGTCCTCCAGCGACCGCCCGGCGGCCTCCACGCCGATCAGCAGCTCCACCACGCCCGCCGCGATCATCAGCGCGGCGCCGATGAAGTAGCCGGTCGCGACCGCGGCGAGCTTGCCGGTCTCCACCAGCCGGCCGAACAGCACCGGGCCGATCACGCCGCCGAGCCCGGTGCCGACCGCGTAGAAGGCCGCGATCGCCATCGCCCGGGTCTCCATCGGGAAGATCTCGCTGACGGTGAGGTAGGCCGCGCTCGCGCCCGCCGAGGCGAGGAAGAACACCGCGCACCAGCAGGCGGTGAGCGTCCAGGCGTCCAGCACGTCGGCCCGGAACAGCAGCCCGGTGCCGACGAGCAGCACGCCCGAGCCGATGTAGGAGATCGCGATCATCCGGCGGCGGCCGACGGTGTCGAACAGCCGGCCGAGCACGAACGCGCCGAGGAAGTTCCCGACGCCGATCGGGATGAGGTAGTAGCCGACGTGCGCGTCGGCGACCTTGAAGAACTTCGACAGCACCAGCGCGTAGGTGAAGTAGACGGCGTTGTACAGGAACGCCTGCCCGATGAACAGGGCGAGGCCGAGCACGGTGCGGCGCGGGTAGCGGCGGACGGCGGTGGAGACGATCTCCCCGAAGCCGATGGTGTGGCGCTGCCGGACCCGGATCGTGCCGTCCGGGCGCTCCAGCGCCGCGCCGGTCTCCCGCTCGACCTCGCGCTCGATCCCGGCCACGATCCGCTCGGCCTCGTCCTCGCGGCCGTGGATGAACAGCCAGCGCGGGCTCTCGGGCACGGTGCGGCGCACCAGCAGCACGCCGAGGCCGAGCAGGCCGCCGAGGCCGAACAGCAGCCGCCAGCCGAGGTCCTCGGGGACCAGGCTGCCGGTCAGCACCGGGATGGACAGCGCGGCGGCGAGCGAGGTGCCGACCCAGAACGAGCCGTTGACGACCACGTCGACGGTGCCGCGCACCCGCGCCGGGATCAGCTCGTCGATGGCGGAGTTGATCGCCGCGTACTCGCCGCCGATGCCGGCGCCGGTGAGGAAGCGGCAGAGGTAGAACCAGAGCGGGTCGAACGAGAACGCGGTCGCGACGGTGGCGGCCAGGTACAGCGCGAGCGTGAGCAGGAACAGCTTCTTGCGGCCGAACCGGTCGGTGAGGTGGCCGAACAGCAGCGCGCCGAGGCAGGCCCCGATCACGTAGACCGAGGCGCCGAGCCCGACCTGGGAGTCGGTGAGGCCGAGGCCGCCCTCGGGCCCGGTGAGCCGGGGGCCGATGACCCCGACGACCGTGACCTCCAGGCCGTCCAGGATCCATACGGCGCCGAGGCCGATCAGGACCGTCCAGTGCCAGCGCGACCAGGGCAGCCGGTCGAGCCTGGCTGGTATGTCGGTGTCGATGGTGCGGGTCTGGGGGGACGTCATGGCCCCCTTCTTCCCGATCCGCACGATTTATGCAGGCGCATGTACGCGGCCGTCACGCCGCCGCTCTTTTCCCCGGTCGCCGAACATGTGAGGGTGGCGGGTACGTCACCTGCCGAGCCCTGGAGTGTGAGACATGCGCATCAGCGACGTGTTGCGGAGGAAGGGGACCGAGGTCGCCACGGTGCCCCCCGGTACCAGCGTGCGGGACCTGCTCGCCGTGCTGGCCGAGCACAACATCGGCGCCGCCGTGGTGTCGCCCGACGGCGCCGCCATCGCCGGGATCGTCTCCGAGCGCGACGTGGTCCGCCGGCTGAACGAGCGCGGCGCCGCGCTGCTCGACGCCCCCGTCTCGCAGATCATGACGGCCGAGGTGCGCACCTGCGCGCCCGGCGACCAGGTCGACGACCTGCGCCGCACCATGACCGAGCACCGCATCCGGCACCTGCCGGTCGTCGACGGCGGCCGGCTGGCCGGCATCGTCAGCATCGGCGACGTGGTCAAGAGCGCCATCGACGCGCTGGAGAGCGAGCGCGAGCACCTGGTCGACTACATCCAGCGCGCCCCCTAGCCCCCGCCCGGGGGGTCAGACGTAGGCGGGCCGGGGCCGGGCGACCGGCGCCGCCCGCACCTCCGCGAAGGCCGCGGCGAGCCGGTCCACCGCGGCCGCCAGCGTGCCCGGCGGCAGCACGAAGGGCAGCCGGACGAAGTCCTCCAGCACGCCCTCGGCGCCGAACACCGGCCCCGGCACCACCCGCACGCCGTGCCGTTCGGCGGCCTCGGCGAGCAGCGAGGCCACCGGCAGGCCGACCCGCGCCCACAGCGACATGCCGCCGTCCGGGACCGTGAACTCCCAGCCGGGCAGCCGGTCGCGCAGCGCCGCGACCAGCGCGTCGCGGCTCGCGGTGAGCGCCGCCGCGCGCTCGGCGCGGACCTCCCCCAGCCGGAGCAGCAGCTCGCGCACGATCAGCTGGTCCAGCACGGGGCTGGCCATGTCGAGCGACTCGCGCGACTCGGCCAGCCGGCGCGCCAGGGGCGCGGTGGTGCGGATCCAGCCGATGCGCAGGCCGCCCCACAGCAGCTTGGACGCCGAGCCGATGCTGACCACCCGGCCGGTGGCGTCGAACGCGGCGAGCGGCGGCGGCAGCGCCGCGGCGGGGTCCAGCGCGAGCTCGGCGAAGGTCTCGTCGGCGACCAGGACGGTGTCGGCGCGGCGCGCGGCCTCCGCCAGCACGGCCCGCTCGTCCGCCCCCATCAGGTGCCCGGTCGGGTTCTGGAAGTCGGGGATCAGGTAGGCCAGCCGGACGGCGGCCTGCCGCATGGCCCCGGCGATCAGCTCGGCGTCCCAGCCGCCGGTGACACCGGCCGGGACGATCCGGGCGGGCCGCTCGCGCAACGCGGTCAGGGCGTGCGGGTAGGTGGGGCGCTCGGCCAGCACGGCCGCGCCCGGCTCCACCAGCACCCGCAGCAGCATGACGAGGGCGTGCTGGGCGCCGGTGGTGACCACGATCTGGTCGGGGCGGGTCGGCACGCCGCGCTCGGCGTAGCGGGCGGCGACCACCTCGCGCAGCGCGGCGATGCCGCCCGGCTCGTAGCCGGGCCCGTCGCTGTAGCGGGGCAGCTCGGCGACGGCGGCCGCGACCGCCTCCCCGAACGCCGCCGGGGCGCCTGGGGCGGCGGCGCCGAGGTCGATGGTCCCCGCCTCGTCCGGCGCCCGGCTCATCCCGTACCCGGGGCCGCCCGCCAGCGGCGCCGGGCCGCGCAGCGGCGGCAGGGCGGTCCAGCTGCCCGCGCCCTGCCGGCTCTCGACGTACCCCTCCTCGCGCAGCCGGTCGTAGGCGGCGGTCACCGTGGTCCGGCTGAGGCCGAGCGCGGACGCCAGGTCGCGCTCGGCGGGCAGCCGGGTGTGCCCGGCGAGGCGGCCGTCCAGGACCAGCGCCCGGACCCGCCGGGCCAGCGCCAGGTAGACGGGCCGCTCGCGCGGCGTCTGGCCGAGCAGCCGGGCCAGCTGCGGGCCGCTCACATAACGGGTGGTCATACAGGCCACTTTCCCCCATTGGCCCTTAAGTTTCCAGGGCCAAATGCGACAAACTGGCTTGAAATCGAGGGGGGAACGGACAATGGCTTTGATGGTGCGACGCCTGGTGCAGCTCTACGGCGGATTGGCCCTCTACGGGCTCGGCATCGCCCTGCAGGTGTCCTCGACGCTCGGCAACGACCCGTGGGACGTGTTCCACCAGGGGCTGTCGCGCACGTTCGGGCTGTCCATCGGCACCTGGATCATCATCGCCGGGGCGGTGGTCATGCTCGGCTGGATCCCGCTGCGCCAGCGCCCCGGCCTCGGCACGATCAGCAACGTGCTGCTGGTCGGCGTGTTCGCCGACCTGTTCCTGTACCTGCTGCCGGAGGCGCACGCGCTGCCGGCCCGCTGGGCGTACCTGATCGCCGCGATCGCGGTGGGCGGCTTCGCCACCGGCTGCTACATCGGCGCCGGGTTCGGCTCGGGCCCGCGCGACGGCCTGACCACCGGCCTCGCCGCGCGCGGCCACTCCATCCGGGTGGTGCGCACCGGCATCGAGGTGGGCGTGCTCGCGCTCGGCTGGCTGCTCGGCGGCACCGTCGGCGTCGGGACGCTGCTGTACGCGGTCGCGATCGGCCCGCTCGCGCACGTGTTCATCCCGGCCCTGGAGATCAAGAGGCCCGTCCCGGCGCCCGCGGCCGAGCCCCGGCCCGAGCCCGCCGCGTGCTGATCCGCCGCGTGCCGGGCCCGGTCCCCCTCGGGGGCCGGGCTCAGTGCTCGGCGGCCAGGGTGGTCAGCATCGACACGAACTCGCCGGGCAGCACCAGCGTGTCGCCGTCGTAGCGGGTCTCCAGCATGGTGAGCTCGCCGCCGCGCCACCAGTACAGGTGCGGGCTGAGCGATCCGGGGCCGTCCTCGTAGGCGCGGTGGGCGTGCGCCTGCAGCTCGCCCGCGGCGGCGACCGCGGCCCGGTGCCGGGCCCGCGGGTCGCCCTCGGGCCGCAGCGCGTGCGCCACGATCAGGCTGCGGTTCGGCGCGATCACCAGGGCGCCGTAGGGGCCGATCGGCAGGTACTCCTCCAGCCAGGCCAGGTGCGTGACGGCGTAGAACGTCCAGCCGTGCAGCACCGACACCCGCACGCCCGCCAGGTCCTGCTCGGTGTGCTCCAGCGACCCGTCGGCGCGCACGTTGGAGCGGCCCAGCATGAACAGGGCGTCGCCCGACACCGGCCAGCCGTGCATCTCCTCGACGGTGACGGTGCGCACGGTGGTCGGGGTGTCCACCACGACCACCTCGATCAGCCCGGCCGCGAACGGCCGCGCGGCCAGCACGCCGTTGTCGGCCTCGGCCGGGTAGATCCGGGTGCGCAGCAGATGCTGGGCGAGCTCGAAGTCCGACAGGTCCAGCGGCTCCTCGATCGCGGTGACGATCGTGGTGACGTGGTCGGAGACCAGCGCGGGCCAGTCGTCGCGCGGCACCAGGCGGGCCAGCTGGCGCAGGTTGCGCATGCTGACGTGCAGGCGGGTGGCGCCCTCCAGCAGCATCACGTCGCCCGGCAGCGCCCGGCAGGAGTAGCCGAGGCTCTCGGCGACCAGCACCAGCAGGGAGTCCAGGGTGCCGTCATCGGTCGGGTCGGGACGCGCGTGCCGGCCGCTCATCGGGCACCTCCGTGGGGGGCTTGCAGCGTCAGTGCGCCCGCGTCCAGCCGGACCCGGGCGCCCAGCTCCAGGGTGGACTGGCACGTTCCGTGGCCGGCGGGCAGGCCGGCCAGGACGGGCACGCCGAGCGGCCCGAGCCGGGCGGCCAGGACCGCGTCCAGCTCGGCGGGGTCGCCGCAGTCGGTGAAGGCGCCGAGGGCGAACCCGGCGGCGCCGTCCAGCCAGCCCGACTGGCGCAGCTGCACCAGCATCCGGTCGATCCGGTAGGGCGCCTCGGTGACGTCCTCCAGGAACACGATCCGGCCGGCCGCGGGCGGCGGGGCGTAGGGGGTGCCGAGCAGCGCCGTCAGCAGCGCGAGGGTCCCGCCGGTCAGCGGGCCCTCGGCGCGGCCCGGGACCAGGGCGTGGGTGCCGCGCACGGCCGCCGGGCGGCCGTCCGGCGCGCCGAACAGCGCGGCGCGCAGCGACTCCACGCTGGCCGCGTGCCCGGTGCCGAGGAACCCGGCGGGCATCGGCCCGAAGAAGGTGGTCACGCCGAGCCGGGCGCCGAACGCGGCGTGCAGGGCGGTGACGTCGCTGGAGCCGAGCAGGGCCTTCGGCCCGGCGGCGGCGAGCGCGGCCCAGTCCAGGTGGTCCAGCACGCGGGTGGCGCCGTAGCCGCCGCGGGCGCAGACCACGCCGCGCACGGCCGGGTCGCACCAGGCGTCCGTCAGGTCGGCGGCGCGGTCGGCGTCGGCGCCGGCCAGGCCGTGCCAGGACGCCGGGGCGGGCTCCTCGGCCAGGCCGGTCCGCTGCAGCGCGTGCTTGCCCACGATCACCTCGAGGCCGAGGCCGCGCAGCACGGCGCGCCCGGCGTCCAGGCGGGCCGGGTCGACCGGGCCGCTCGGGGCGACCACGGCGACGCGGTCACCGGGACGCAGCCGCGGGCGGTGCGGGGTGGCCGAGGGTACGGCGGACCGGCCGTCCCCCGCCCCCGTGCGGGCGCCCCCGCTCATCAACCCGACTCCTCCTCGCCGTACGACCCATAGAGCTTCGCAGGATACGCGCGCAAGGGAAAGGGGGCGGCGGGCACGAGCTGGCAGGGGCTCACCGGGCGGCCCCGAGGACCAGATCCGCCAGCCGCGGCAGCGTCTCCCCGATCGGCCCGCGCACGACGGCGGCGGCCACCGCGTCGTAGGGCGTCGGCTCGGCGTTCAGGATCATCAGCGGGGCGCCGCGCTCCACCGCCTCCAGGCAGAGGCTCGCGGCCGGCTCGACGGTCAGCGAGGTGCCGACGGCCAGGAACAGGTCGCACTCGCGGGCGGCGGTGATCGAGGCGTCCAGCACGTCCTGCCGCAGCGGCTGCCCGAAGGAGATCGTGGCCGACTTCTGGATGCCGCCGCACTCGGGGCAGGGCGGGTCCTGCTCGCCCGCGTCCACCCGCGCCAGCACCTCCGGCATCGGGGTGCGCAGGCCGCAGGCCAGGCACTCGGCCTCGCGCATGGTGCCGTGGATCTCCAGCACCGCCGCCGACCCGGCGCGCTGGTGCAGCCCGTCGATGTTCTGGGTGATCAGCGCGCGCAGCCGGCCGGCCCGCTCCAGCCCGGCCAGGGCGGCGTGCGCGGCGTTCGGCTCGGCGTGCCAGGCCGGGTGGTCGCGGCGAGACCGCCAGGCGTCGGCGCGGACCTGCGGGTCGGCGAGGTAGGCGCCGATCGTGGACAGCCGCGCGGCCGCCGGATCCCTGGTCCACACGCCCTGCGGGCCGCGGAAGTCGGGGATGCCGCTGTCGGTGCTGATCCCGGCGCCGGTGAGCACGGTGATCGACCGGGCGTCCGGCAGGGCGGCCAGCAGCGCGGGAGGAACGTCCATGACCCCAGGCTAGGTCCGGAACGCACTGGTTCGAGACGGATATCCGGCCGGATCCGGCGGAGCGTCGCGGCCGTCCACGCCTTCGGAGATGCGAAAATAGGCACTTCTATGAGGTCGACGCCGCACATCCTGGTGATCCACGGCACGAAGGTCCGCCGCCCCGTGTTCGTGCTGGGAGCCCCCCACTCCGGCGCGGACCTGCTCGCGCGCGCGCTGAAGCGGTCCGCGGGCTTCCACCTGACCTCCGGCCGCCCGAGCGTGCTGCGGCTGCTGTACGCCTTCGCCCGCCGCCCGGCGATCGCCTCCGAGCAGGGGACGGGCGCCGCCCGGGTGCTGCGCGACGCCTACGCCGAGGCGTGGCAGATCTCGGCGCGCTCCTGCGCGGAGTGCCCGCCCGAGTGCCGGGAGCTGGCCGGGCTGCGGCTGCGGGCCGGCGCCACCCGCGCCGAGGCCGACCGGGCCGGGCCGTGCGTGGAGCCGCGCGAGGTGGCGCGGTTCGCCGACGCCTCCCCCGACCTGATCTACAGCGCCGACGTGCTGCTGGACGCCTTCCCCGACGCCCAGCTGCTGCAGGTCATCCGCGACGGCCGCGACGTGGTCGCCGACATGCTCACCGACGAGCGCTGCCTGGCCTGGTTCAAGCCGGGCCTGGCCAACCTGGACAAGGTGTTCCCCAACCCCTTCTTCGGCGTGGAGGACCTCACCGAGCGCGACCGCTGGCCGAGGTCGGCGGCGGCGGTCAAGTGCGCGCTGCGCTGGCGCGGCTCGGTGCGGCTCAGCGCCCGGCTGCGCGCGCAGACCCCCGACGACCAGCTGCACACCGTCCGCTACGAGGACCTGATCGCCAGTCCCAGCCGGATCGCCGGGCAGGTGTCGGCCTTCCTGGAGGCGCCGGTGTCCACCGGCACCCTGGCGGGCCTGGTCCGCCCCCGCGACCGGGAGGCGGCCGAGCCCGCGACGGGCGTCTGGCGCGAGCGGCTGACGCCGCGGCAGCTCGCGCAGGTCGAGAAGATCGCCGGGACCGAGCTGACGCGCCTGGGGTACCCGCTCAGCGGCGGCGGATGACCGCCGCCGAGGAGTGCGCCACCTCCGGGCCGAGCCAGCCGAGCGCGACGCCCGCGGCGCCGAGGCCGACCAGCAGCACGGTGTAGCGGCCCGGACCGGGCTTCACGAGCCGTTCGGGGTTGATCGTCAGACGCATGTTTTCCCCTCTCTCGCGCGGATGCGGCGCACTGGACGGTGGCACCCGCCTACCACTGTGATGTCACGGGATGGCCGTCAGGTTGCGATCACGGCGCCCGGAAAGGAAGACAAGAAAACCGCATCGCGCGGATACACGTAAGGGTTTTCCCTCAGGACACGCCGATATTCACAGGTAACGCCGGTCGCGCTGGAGAGGAGCGCGGGGGGAACGGGTCAGAACGCCTCGGTGGCGGCCTCCTCCCGGTTCTGGCGGGAGAACTGGGTGCGGTACAGCTCGGCGTACAGGCCGCCGGCGAGCAGCAGCTCCTCGTGGGTGCCGCGCTCGGCGATCCGGCCGTCCTCGACGACCAGGATCTGGTCGGCCTCGCGGATGGTGGACAGCCGGTGCGCGATCACCAGCGAGGTCCGGCCGGCGAGCGCGGTCTTCAGCGCCCGCTGCACCGCCGCCTCGGACTCGGAGTCCAGGTGCGCGGTGGCCTCGTCCAGCACCACCACCGAGGGGGCCTTCAGCAGCAGCCGGGCGAGGGCCAGGCGCTGCTTCTCGCCGCCCGACAGCCGGTAGCCCCGGTCCCCCACCACGGTGTCCAGGCCCTCGGGCATCGCGGCGACCAGGCCGCCGATCTGCGCGGCCTCCAGCGCCGCCAGGATCTCCTCGTCGGAGGCGTCCGGCTTGGCGTAGGCCATGTTGGCGCGGATGGAGTCGTGGAACAGGTGGGCGTCCTGGCTGACCACGCCGACGCGCTCGCGCAGCGACGCCAGGGTGACGTCGCGGACGTCCTCGCCGCCGACGCGCACCGCGCCGCCCGACACGTCGTACAGGCGCGAGACCAGGTGGGTGATGGTGGACTTGCCCGCGCCGGACGGGCCGACCAGCGCGACCAGCTGGCCCGGCTCGGCGGTGAAGTCCACGTCGTGCAGCACCTCGCGGCCGGGGGCGGTGTCGGTGCGCGCGATCGACTCCAGGGAGGCCAGCGAGACCTCCTCGGCGGCCGGGTAGGCGAACCGCACGTGGTCGAACTGGACGGACGGCGCGGCCGGACCCTGCCCGTCCGCGCCCGCCGGGACCGCGAGCGGCGTGGCGCCCTTGCGGTCGTCGATGAGCGGCTTGAGGTCCAGCACCTCGAACACCCGGTCGAAGCTGACCAAGGCCGTCATCACGTCCACGTGCACGTTGGACAGCGCGGTCAGCGGCCCGTACATGCGGGTGAGCAGGGTGGCGAGGGCGACCAGCGTGCCGAGCTGCAGGGAGCCGTCCACCACCAGGTAGCCGCCGACGCCGTAGACCATGGCGGTGGCGAGGGCCGCGACGAGGGTGAGCGCGGTGAAGAAGACCCGGCCGTACATGGAGGCGACCACGCCGATGTCGCGGACCCGCGCGGCGCGGCCGGAGAACAGCTCCTCCTCGTCGGCGGGGCGGCCGTACAGCTTGGCCAGCATGGCGCCGGCGACGTTGAAGCGCTCGGTCATCAGCGAGCTCATCTCGGCGTCCAGCTGCATCTGCTCGCGGGAGATCGACGACAGCCGGCGGCCGACCCACTTGGCGGGCAGGATGAAGATCGGCAGGAGCAGCAGCGCGATCACCGTGACCTGCCAGGACAGCACCAGCATGGTGACCAGCACCAGGACCAGGCTGATCACGTTGGACACCACCGACGACAGCGTGGTGGTGAGGGCGCGCTGCGCGCCGATCACGTCGGAGTTCAGCCGGCTGACCAGGGACCCGGTCTGCGCGCGCATGAAGAACGCGACGGGCTGGCGCTGGACGTGCCCGAACACCTGGGTGCGCAGGTCGTAGATGAGGCCCTCGCCGATGCGCGCGGAGTACCAGCGCTGGAACAGGCCGAGGACGGCCTCCAGCAGGGCGAGGCCGGCGACCGCGACGGCCAGCCAGACCACCAGGCCGGTGCGGCCGGGCACGATGCCCCGGTCGATGATCGACTTCAGCAGCAGCGGGTTGGCCACCACGATCACCGCGGCGAACGCGTTGAGCGCCAGGAACAGCACCAGCTCGCGGGTGTAGGGGCGGGCGTACCCGGCGATGCGCCGCACGGTGCCCGGCTTCAGCTTCTGCTTGGTCACCGAGTCGTCACGGCGGAACGAGGCCATCACCTGCCAGCCGTTGCCCGGCATCGTCATTCGGGGCCTCCACGAGGGGATCGATGAAACGTAATCAAGTAAGCATCTCGCCGCCCTATCCAACACCGGGCCGGCCGCCCCGCTTCCCGCGCTCCGCTCTCGGCTGAAGTGACCGACATAGGGCCTTTGTGTGGACAGGCAGGTCCGCACGGCGTAAACATGATCAAGAATTTCCGGCTCACACCCCTCAGGAGCCCCTCTTGACACGACGCTTCCCGCGAAGCGGCGCCGCGCTCACCCTCAGCGCGGCGCTGCTGGCCGCCGGCGGGCTCGCCACCGCCCTGCCCGCCGCCGCGGCCGGACCCGCCCACAAGGCGCCCGCGACCCCCCACGTGCGCGGCGGCGAGACCCAGCCGATCTACAGCCGGGCCGACGCGCTCACCCAGACGGTGAACATCGAGACGACCGCCGACAGCGACCACGACGGCGTCCGCGACCGCGTGCAGATGCGGATCATGCGGCCGAAGGAGACCGCGGCCGGGCTGAAGGTCCCGACGATCCTGGAGGCCAGCCCGTACTGGGCCGGCATCAAGGACGTCCCGAACCACTCGGTCGACATCGACTCCGCGCGCGCCCTGGCCAAGCAGTCGAGCAAGCGCGCGGTCGCCGACTACTTCCCCGGCATCTACGACAACTACTTCCTGCCGCGCGGCTACGCCGTGGCGAACCTGGACAGCATCGGCACCGGCGGCTCGACCGGCTGCCCGACGTCGGGGGACCGCAGCGAGCAGGCCGGCGCCAAGGCCGCGGTGGACTGGCTGAACGGCCGCGCCAAGGGCTGGGCGCCCGACGGGACGCCGGTGACCGCCGACTGGTCCACCGGCAACGTCGGCATGATCGGCCAGTCCTACAACGGCACACTGCCGAACATGGCGGCCGCGACGGGCGTCAAGGGCCTGAAGGCGATCGTGCCGATCGCGGGCATCTCCTCCTGGTACGACTACTACCGCGCCAACGGCGGCGTCGTCGCGCCCGGCGGCTACCAGGGCGAGGACCTGGACGTCCTCGCCAAGGCCGTGCTGACCCGGCAGAACCCCGAGGTCTGCACGAAGGTCATTGACGGCATCGAGGCCGCCCAGGACCGCGAGACCGGCGACTACGGCAAGGTCTGGGCGCAGCGCGACTACGTCGGCCAGGCGCGCAACGTGCACGCGGCCGTCATGGTGGTGCACGGCCTGAACGACTGGAACGTCAAGGTCAAGAACTCCGCGCAGTGGTGGAACGCCCTCAAGCAGGCGGGCGTGCCGCGCAAGCTGTGGCTGTCGCAGGGCAACCACTCCACCCCGTTCCGCTGGCGGGTCGAGGAGTGGCTGCGCCAGATCCACCACTGGTTCGACCGCTACCTGTACGACATCCGGAACGGCATCGAGCGTGAGCCGCGCGTCGACATCGAGCGCGCCCCCGGCCAGTGGGAGACCGCGGCCGACTGGCCCGTCCCGGGCACCTCGAAGGTCGCGGTCAGCCTGAACGCGGGCCCGGCCGGGCAGCCCGGCACGCTCGGCCTGCGGCCCCGCCACGGCGCCCCGCAGACGCTGGTGGACGCCGGCCGCACCCGCACCGCCGACCAGCTGCTGGTCAACGAGGACCAGGCCGACCCGAACCGGCTGGCCTTCCTCACCCCGCCGCTGACCAGGCCGCTCCGCCTGGACGGCATCCCGGCGGCGTCGGTGCGCGCCTCCCTGGACGGCCGCTCCCCGTACCTGACCGCGCTGCTGGTCGACTACGGCACCGACACCCGGCCGACCGGCACCCGCGACACCACGGCCGAGCAGGTCTGCTTCGGCCAGAGCGTCCCGGGCGACCCCGGCTGCACCACCCGCCAGGTGCTGCACACCGAGACGGCCCCCTACAAGATCATCACGCGCGGGTGGCTCGACGCCCGCAACCGGCACGGCGCGGCCCGCAGCGAGCCGCTCAGGGCCGGGAAGCAGTACTCCCTGCGCTGGGACCTGGAGCCGACCGACTACGTCGTCAAGCCCGGCCACCGGCTCGGCGTGATCGTCCTGTCCACCGACTACGACTACACGCTGCGCTACCCGGCGGGCACCAAGGTGTCCCTGGTGCCGGGCACCAGCAAGGTGTGGCTGCCGGTCGGGCCCGGCGGGAGCACGGCCCTGCGGTAGGACGCGGCAGGGCCCGGACCGCCGCGGCGGTCCGGGCCCTGCCCGTGCGCTGTGTGCGGGTCAGCCCTGCGCGGCGCCGCCGAACATCTCGCGCAGCCGGCCGATCTGCTCCCGGCGCTCGGCCGCGCACTGCTGCTCGAGGGTGTTCTCGGACGCCTGCTGCAGCAGCCGCTTGGTCGCCACGGCGGCGCCGGCGTTGACGGCCAGCAGCGAGGCGGTGAGGTCGGCGACCGCGCCGGGCAGGTCGGCGGCGGGCACGACGGTCTCGGCCAGGCCGAGGCGCAGCGCCTCGTCGGCGAGCACGGTGCGCGCGGTCAGGCAGAGCTCCAGCGCCCGGTTCAGGCCGACGATCTCCACCAGCGGCTTGGTGCCGGTGAGGTCGGGCACCAGGCCGAGGGCGGGCTCCTTCATGCAGAAGCGGGTGTCGTCGGCGATCACCCGGATGTCGCAGGCCAGCGCCAGCTGGAAGGCGCCGCCGATGGCGTGCCCGTGCACCTGCGCGATGGTGACGATCTCGGGCCGCCGCAGCCAGGTGTAGCCCTGCTGCAGGTCGGCGATGAACGCGTCGGCGGCCGCCTCGTCGCTGCCGTCGGCGAAGCCCTCGCCCTCCCCGGAGAACATGCCGAGGTCGATGCCGGCGGAGAAGCAGCTGCCCTCGCCGCGCAGCACCACGACGCGCACCTCCGCGGGCAGCGAGCGCCCGATGCGGGCGAGCGTCCGCCACAGGGTGAACGTCATGGCGTTGCGGCGCTCGGGCCGGTTCAGCGCGACGGTCGCCACCGCGCCGTCGATGTCCAGCAGCAGCCCGGCCGCGGCCAGCTCCTCGGCCGTGGGCAGGCCCGTACCGCCGGTGACCGCATCCGGCCGCCCCTGCTCCACCTTCGCGTCCGCCATGAGTTCCCTTTCCGCGAGCAACGCCTCACCGGCCGGTGCCGATGTTGTTCCGTGCACGTCACAGCGGGTGCGGGACCTCCCGGCGCCCGCCCCGCCGCCGCGACCGAACCTTACTCGGTCGGTCCCGGCGACGGGTCAGGCGGTGCGCTCATCCGAGGGGTCGACGTCCGGTCAGGACTTCTTACCGCGGGTCGCTCCGCCGCGACCGCGCAGGTTGACGCCGGATTCGGTGAGAATCCGGTGGATGAACCCATACGAGCGGCCGGTGGCGGCTGCCAGGGCGCGGATGCTCTCGCCGGAGTCGTACCTCTTCTTGAGTTCCGTCGCCAGCTTGTCGCGCTCGGCACCGGTCACGCGGGTGCCCTT
This sequence comes from Actinomadura macrotermitis, assembly GCF_009604375.1. Lineage (GTDB taxonomy): Bacteria > Actinomycetota > Actinomycetes > Streptosporangiales > Streptosporangiaceae > Spirillospora > Spirillospora macrotermitis. Next base: position 139,179 of record NZ_WEGH01000005.1, on the reverse strand, counting down.
CTTGAGGGTCTCGGCCACGAGTACCTCCCGTAGTGATGTGGTGACCGCTGCGTTATCCCCCGCCATGATCAGTCATTCCCGCCCGTTCGGCTACCCACTCGGCCAGAAAAGATCTGCGGAAGCTGACGCGCAGGTCACGCAAGTGCCACCAGATCGGCAAACTCGTCACTCCAGATGTCTTCCACACCATCTGGCAGCAAAATCACTCTTTCCGGTCGGAGCGCCTCCACCGCGCCCTCATCGTGGGTCACCATGACGATGGCGCCGGCGAAGGTGTGCAGGGCCGCCAGGATCTCGGCGCGGCTGGCCGGGTCCAGGTTGTTGGTGGGCTCGTCGAGCAGCAGCACGTTGGCGCTGGAGACCACCAGCATCGCCAGGGCGAGCCGGGTCTTCTCGCCGCCCGACAGCACGCCCGCGGGCTTGTCCACGTCGTCGCCGGAGAACAGGAACGAGCCGAGGATCTTGCGGACCTCCACCGGTGCGAGGTCGGGCGCCGCCGACTGCATGTTCTCCAGCACCGAGCGCTCCACCTCCAGCGTCTCGTGCTCCTGCGCGTAGTAGCCGACGCGCAGCCCGTGGCCGGGCACGATGGTGCCGGTGTCGGGCTTGTCGACGCCCGCCAGCATGCGCAGCAGGGTGGTCTTCCCGGCGCCGTTCAGGCCGAGGATGACCACCCGGCTGCCGCGGTCGATGGCGAGATCGACATCGGTGAAGATTTCCAAGGATCCGTACGATTTCGACAAACCCGTGGCGGTGAGGGGTGTTTTGCCGCACGGTGCCGGATCCGGGAAGCGAATCTTGGCCACCTTGTCGGCCTGCCGCTCCCCCTCCACGCCCGCCAGCAGCTGCCGGGCGCGCCGGTCCATCTGCTGGGCCGCCTTGGCCTTGGTCGCCTTGGCGCGCATCTTGTCGGCCTGCGACAGCAGCGTCGCGGCCTGCCGCTGGGCGTTGGCCGTCTCGCGCTTGCGGCGCCGCTCGTCGGTCTCGCGCTGGTCCAGGTACTTCTTCCAGCCGACGTTGTAGACGTCGATGACGCTGCGGTTGGCGTCCAGATGGAAGACCCGGTTGACCACCGCGTCCAGCAGCTCCACATCGTGGCTGATCACCACGAGGCCGCCCTGGTGGGACTTCAGGAAGTCGCGCAGCCAGACGATGGAGTCGGCGTCCAGGTGGTTGGTCGGCTCGTCCAGCAGCAGCACGTCGGCGTCGGAGAACAGGATGCGGGCCAGCTCCACGCGGCGCCGCTGGCCGCCCGACAGGGTGCCGAGCGGCTGGCCGAGGACGCGGTCGGGCAGACCGAGGCTGGAGGCGATGGAGGCGGCCTCGTGCTCGGCGGAATAGCCGCCGAGCACGTGCAGCCGGTCCTCCAGGCGCCCGTACTGGCGCACGGCCTTGTCGCGCTCGGCGCCGGTCGCGGTCGCCATCCGCTCCTGGGCGGCGTGCAGCTTGCGCATCACCTCGTCCAGGCCGCGCGCGGACAGGATGCGGTCGCGGGCCAGCTCCTCCAGGTCCACGCCGCGCGGGTCCTGCGGCAGGTAGCCGATGGTGCCCGAGTGGGTCACCGACCCCTGGGCGGGCAGGGCCTCGCCCGCCAGGACCTTGGTGAGGGTGGTCTTGCCGGCGCCGTTGCGGCCGACGAAGCCGACCCGGTCGCCGGGGTTGACGCGGAAGGACGCGGCCTCGATCAGCAGCCGGGATCCGGCGCGCAGTTCGATGTCGTTGGCGATGATCACAGTGACGGGGCTCCCCAGACGGGCGGCTCGGCGGGCGGACGGCATGAAACAGCGCGTCGCGGTCGGGACCGGGACGCGCCTGCGGGGCCTGTCAGCTCAGGAGCGAAATCATCTGTTCAGTGTACGTGACGGCGGACCGGGAAGCGGCCATGCCGAATGCGTTAGAACAGATGTACGAGCGGTGGCCCGCGCCGCGGCGCGGGCCGCCGCCGGGCGCCCGCTCAGTGCTGGCGCTCGGCGGCGATCCGCTGCCCGATCGTGCCGTGCAGCCGCTCCAGGCCGCCGACGCCGAGCATCCCGACCTGGCCCTCCAGGTCGCGCAGCAGCGTGTCCTGGTTGGTGACGACCTCCGACGACTGCATCAGCACCGTGCCCTGCCCGGTGAAGTCGAACTGGTGCTCCTCCCCCGAGGTGCCGCCGAGACCGGTCAGCATGCGCGCCGTGCCGAGCACGCCCCGCATGTAGGAGTGGTCGTAGTGGTGGCACGGCGAGGGGCAGTCGGCCCAGCCGAGCAGCGCCTGCGGGTCGACCCGGATGGGCGGCTCGACGAAGTGCACCGGGCCGTTGGAGGCGGCCACGAACCGGCCCGTCCCGATCAGGGTGAGGAACCCCGGGATGATCGACTGCTTGAGCTCCAGGCCCGGCTCGAAGGCCAGCAGGTTGCCGGCCCGGATGGTGAGGTTGCCCTCGTCCAGGTCGAAGGAGTTGATGTCGAAGCCGCGGTCGGCGAGCAGCAGCTTGCCCTGCCCCTGCGCCACGATCCAGTCCTGCGCGTACAGCGGCGAGTGGAAGGTGGCGGCGACGAGCTGGTCCAGCGGCCCGGCCGACAGCGCCTCGAACCTGATCTGCCCGTAGTAGGCGATCATCTTGCCCTTCTGCGCGAACCACTGGCCGTTCAGGTCCACGCTGAAGGCGTAGGGGTTGACGTTGTCGTTGGCCGGAAGCGTCTGCGCGTTGAACGTCTGGGTGCTCACTCAGATCTTCCTCTCGCTGGCCTGGACGTAGACGACGCCGGAGCCGCTCAGCTGGAGCTGGAAGCCCTCGCCCGAGCCGCGCCCGATCAGGTCGCGCAGCCCGACGGCGGTGGTCAGCTTGTTCTGTACCTGCCCGCGGTGCGCCACGTAGGCCTGCGGGTCGACGTGCACCGGCCGCTGCGGGGTGATCGGCAGCTCCATCACCCCGCCGTGCGACAGCACCGCGCACGAGCCGTGCCCGGTGAGGGTGCTGGTGAACAGGCCCTGCCCGGTGACGGCGCCGCGCAGCACGCCGCCGACGCCGCCCTGCTCGCCCATGAACATCGTGCCGACCTGCAGCGCGGTGTCGTGCACCAGCAGCCGGTCGGCCTCCACGTACAGGGTGTCGCCCTGCAGGTCGATGACCTGCACGTGCAGCCCGGCGTGCCCGAACATCACCTGGCCGTTCCCGGTGACGTGCATCATCGCCGAGTGCTCGCCGGCCATGGCGCGGCCGAGGGCGCCGCCGATGCCCTGCCCGGCGGTCGCGGTCGGCTCGAAGTGCACCTCGCCGGTGTAGGCGAGCATCGCGCCGCGCTTGCTGTAGACCTCCCGGCCCGGCGCGACCGGCACCTGGAGCATCTTCGAGTTGATCGAGGTGTATCCCGGCATCAGATCTCCAGAATCCCGCTGCGCTCGGCCGGCTGGACGTAGACCAGGCCGTGCCCCTGGTACCGGAACTGCACGCTCTCGCCCGAGCCCTGCCCGAGCACGGTGCGCCAGTTCACGTCGGTGACGACGTCCTGCTGGAGCTGCCCGCGGTGCGCGACGTAGGCGTCGGGGTCGACGCAGAGCGGCGTCTGCGGGGTCACCTCCAGCGCGATCGCGGGGCCGTCGGACAAGATCGCGACGGTGCCGTGCCCGTCCACCTTGGTGGTGGCCATGCCCTGCCCGGTGCCCATGCCGCGCAGCCCGACGAACTGCACGCCCGTCTGCAGCCGCCCGTCCAGCGCCAGCAGGCTCTCGGACTCCACGTAGAGGGTCTCGCCCGCCAGCGGCACCAGGGTCACCTCGGTGGCCTCGCTGGCCAGGTAGACGGTGCCCTGCCCGGTGACCTCCATGAGGGTCATGCCCTCGCCGGCGATCCGGCGCTTCAGCGCGCCGCGCAGTCCCTCACCACCGGTCATGCCCTGCCGTTTGAACGTCATCTGGCCCTCGTAGGCGACCATGGCGCCGTTCAGCGCCCGGATCGTCTCGCCCGCCAGATCGACGGCCAGCATCTTTGAGCCGTTCAGTCGAAATTGCGCCACGGGGCGACAAGATACCGGTCCGCCGCGGTCAAGGTTCGATCCCCCGGGCGCGTTGCCCGCCCGTTCATCCGCCCATCGGGGAAAATGCCGGTCATGTGGATCGCTCCCGAACGTCGTGGACCCGGCCGCTGGATCGTCCCGCTGCTGGTGCTGGCCGTCGCCGCCGCCGTCGCGGGCGTGCTCGGCGCGGCCGGGCGCACCGGCACCGCGCTGGTCGCGCTCGCCGTCCTGGCCGGGTACGCCGGCTACCTCGCCTACCGGCGCAACGAGCCGGCGCTGCCGCTCGGCGACGGGTACGGCAGCGGGCACCGCGGCCGCGCGCACCTGAAGGCGGCGGCGATGACCGGCGACATGCTGACCGCCGGGATCGTCGCCGCGTTCGTCGTGCAGGCGCTGCGCGGCGCGGACGTCACGCCCTACGCGTGGCTGGCGGCGCTCGCCGGGGCCACCTACCTGCTGTCGGCGGTGGCGGGCGGCCGCAGCCTGTGAACCGGCCGCCGCCGATGCTCCGCGGCCGGAACCGGTGCCCGGGCGGACCGTAATCCGCGGTCCGGCGCTCCGGCCCACCGGGCACCGAACAGTGCGTGAACTCTGGACCACGCCTTCGTATTTGTCATGATCACGACGGCATGATGCCGTTGTGTCACCTCTGGATGTCCTGCTACCGGCCCGCGCGGGTTTCCGCCCGGTCGTCGATCTGGGCTCGGGCGCGGTCGTCGCCGTCGAGCCGCATGCGGGCCGGGAGGGCTCCGGCGACCCGGTCTCGCGGGACCTGCGCGCCGCCGCCGAGGCCGTCCGCGCCGCCGACGCCGCCGGCACCCGGCTGCCGCTGCAGATCGGCGTGCGCGCCGAGTCGCTCGCGTTCGGCGACGAGGTGCTGGAGGAGCTGCACCGGGGCCTCACCGCGACCGGCCGCCGCCCGCGCGAGGTGATCTTGTGCGTCGGCGGCGGCTTCCCGCCCGCGCAGCGCCCGGCGGTGTCGGCCGCGCTGCGCGGCCTGCGCCGGGCCGGCTACCTGGTCGCCCTCGGCGGGATCGGCGCCGCGCACGCGCCGCTGGACCTGCTGGTGGACGTCGTCCCCTATCTGATCAGGATCGACGCCGAGCTGGCCCGCCGGGCCGGCGCCGACCCCGCCCGCGCGGCGCTGGTGTCGGCGGTCGTCGGGCTGGCGCAGCAGATCGGCGCGCACGTGCTCGCGCCGGGGCTGGCCGGCGAGGACCAGGTGCTGCGGATGCGCGAGCTCGGCGTGCGGCTGGTGCAGGGCCCGGCGCTCGCGCCGCCGGAGTGGTGGCCCGGGATGCCGGTGACGGTGCCGGTGGCGGCCGCGGAGCCGCCGCGGCCCGACAACGGCCTCGGGCCGCGCGTCACCGAGTTCACCCTGCCGGCGGTGACGATGCCCGACACCGCCAGCGCCGGGGAGGTGCTGGACGTGCTGAACGCCGAGGCGAGCACCACCAGCATCATCCTGGTGGACGAGCGGCAGCGGCCCCGCGCCGCGGTGGACCGCACCCGCTTCCTGCTGCGGCTGTCGGGCGCCTACGGGCACGCGCTGCACGCGCACAAGCCGGCGGTGCGGCTCGCCGACGCGCCGCGCACGGTGCCGCGCACCGTCCCGGCGATCGCGGCGCTGCGCGCGGCGGGCCGCGAGGACGACCGGGTGTACGACGACCTGGTGGTGGTGGACGAGGTCGGCCGCTGCCTCGGCATCGTGCGGGTGGCCGACCTCATCCGGGGCCTGGCGGCCCGCTGAGCGCCTCCCGGGCCATGATCGCGGCCTGGACCCGGCTGCGCAGCCCGAGCTTGCCCAGGATGCGGCTGACATGGGTCTTGGTCGTCGTCTCGGCCATGTCCAGGCGGGCCGCGATCTGCCCGTTGGACAGCCCCTCGCCGAGGCAGGCGAAGACCTCCCGCTCGCGCGGGGTGAGCCCGGCCAGGTCCGGCGGCGGGCCGGGGCGGGCCGGCGCCCCGTCCGCGAACGCGCCGATCAGGCGGCGGGTGACCTGCGGCGCGATGACGCCCTCGCCGGCCGCGACGGTGCGCACGGCCTCGACGAGCCGGTCGGCGTCCACGTCCTTCAGCAGGAACCCGGCGGCGCCGGCCCGCAGCGCGCCGAAGACGTACTCGTCGACGTCGAAGGTGGTCAGCACCAGCACGTCGGCGACGCCGGCCAGCTCGCGGGTCGCGGCGACGCCGTCCAGCCGCGGCATCCGCACGTCCATCAGCACCACGTCGGGGCGCAGCCGCCGGGCCAGCTCGACGGCCTGCTCGCCGTCGGCGGCCTCGCCGACCACGGTGATGCCGGGCGCGCTGCGCAGGATCAGCACCAGCCCGGCGCGGACCGCCGCCTGGTCGTCGGCCACCAGCACCTCGATCATGCGCTCTCCAGTTCGACGGGCAGTTCGGCGCGGACCCGCCAGCGGCCGCGGTCGGGGCCGGCGGTGAAGTCGCCGGCGAGCATGGCGGCCCGCTCGCGCATGCCGATCAGGCCGCTGCCCGACCCGGGCAGCCCCGCCCCGGCGCCGAGCGGGCTGCACACCTCCACGACCACCCGGTCGGCGCGGTACTCCAGGCACACCTCGGCGCGGCCGGGGCCGCCGTGCTTGAGGGCGTTGGTCAGCGACTCCTGCACGATGCGGTAGGCGGCGAGCTCGACGGCGGCGGGCAGCTCGGGCGGGTCGCCGCGCACGGTGAGCGCGGCGGCCAGGTCGGCGCGGGCGGTGTGCGCGACGAGCCGGTCCAGCTCGGCCAGGCGCGGCACGGCGGCCGGGCCCTCCTCCTCGCCCTCGCGCAGCAGCCCGATCATGCGGCGCATCTCGGCCAGGCCCTGCACGCTGTTCTCCCGGATGACCTCCATCGCGCCGACCACGCCGGCCCGGTCCATGTCGGGCAGCTTCAGCACGGCCGAGGAGTGCAGCGCCACCGCGCTCAGGTGGTTGGCGATGACGTCGTGCAGCTCGCGGGCCATCCGGGCGCGCTCGGCGACGACGGCGCCGCGCCGGTCCAGCTCGTTCAGCAGGACCAGCTGCTCGGCGCGCTGGTGCTCGGCGCGGGCCCGGTCGCGGTGCTCCACGACGGCCATCGCGGTCAGCACCGGCGCCACCCAGGTGGTGCCCGCGACCGCGCCCAGCACGACGGCCACGCCCGGCCGCCCCGTCGCCGCCCACACCGCCGCGCCCGCCAGCAGGGTCGCGGCGACGGTCCCGCCGAGCAGCCACCGGATGAGGCGGCGCGGCCCGTAGACGCCGGCCGCGTACAGCGCGTCGGTGTAGATGACGGCGCTGGCCAGGCTCGGGCCGAGGACCAGGTCCATCAGGTTGAACGCGCTGGAGATCGCCAGGCCGGTCAGCGGCGCGGTGCGGCGGAACAGCATGCCGAGGCACAGGCCGGCGAGCGGGACGGCGCGCAGCGCGACGGCGGGCCTCCAGTGCTCGCCCCAGCTCGAGTAGCCGTGCGCCGACAGCATCAGCAGGCCGCCCGCCAGGGCGGACACGGCGTACAGGACGTCCCTGCGGGTGGTGAAGCGCACGCTTCCCATCTCAGCATGTCCCGGACGGCCCGCGCGTCCGCCCTGGAGACGGGCGGGCGTACATCCTTCGAAGTATCCGGGCCGGAAAAGCGACGGGGCCGCGTCCCTGGCAGGACGCGGCCCCGGTGCGAGAGACGCTGTGCGGGAGACGCGGGTCAGACGTTGAAGCCGAGGGCGCGCAGCTGGTCGCGGCCCTCGTCGGTGATCTTGTCGGGGCCCCACGGCGGCAGCCAGACCCAGTTGATCTTGACGTCCTTGACCAGGCCCTCCAGCGCGCTGTGCGCCTGGTCCTCGATCACGTCGGTGAGCGGGCAGGCGGCGCTGGTCAGCGTCATGTCGATGGTGGCGATCCCGTCGGCCAGGTCGATGCCGTAGATCAGGCCGAGGTCGACGACGTTGATGCCGAGCTCGGGGTCCACCACGTCCTTGAGCGCCTCCAGGATCTCCTCGTCGGGCACGGTGCCCGCCGGGGCCGCGGCGGCCTCGGCGGCGGGCGCCTCGGCGGGGGCCTCGGTGGCGGGCGAGTCGGTCGCGGGGATGTCGTCGGTCATGATGCCTCTCCGAGGGCGCGGGCGGTCGCGTCCTTCCACGCCATCCAGGCGAGCAGGGCGCACTTGATGCGGGCGGGGTACTTGGAGACGCCGGCGAAGGCCACGGCGTCCTCCAGGAGGTCCTCGTCGAGCTGGACGTCCTGTCCGCGCGACTGCATGAGGGTCAGGAACTCGTCCCCGACCTCCATGGCCTCCTTGACGGACTTGCCGATGATCAGGTCGCTCATCACCGAGGCGCTGGCCTGGCTGATGGAGCAGCCCATGGCGTCGTAGGAGACGTCGGCCACGACCGCGTCCTGCCCGGCACCGGTCAGGTGCACCCGCAGCGTGATCTCGTCGCCGCAGGTCGGGTTGACGTGGTGCGCCTCGCCCTCGTACGGCTCCCGCAGCCCCTTGTTCAGGGGGTTGCGGTAATGATCCAGGATGACCTCCTGGTACATCGCCTCGAGCTGCATGACTTCCTTTCTCGGCGGCCTTCGCGTCCTACAACACGGGCCGGTGTCAGGCTGTTCCTCGCGGAGGGGACGTCCCCTCCGCAGCCCCGGCTAAAGGCCGGTGCCGAAGAACTTCTGCGCCTTGCGCACACCCTCGGCGAGCGCGTCGATGTCGGCCAGGGTGTTGTGCACGTAGAACGAGGCGCGGGTCGTCGCCGGGATGCCGAAGTGGCGGCAGATCGGCCACGCGCAGTGGTGCCCCACCCGGACCTCGACGCCGAGCTCGTCCAGCACCTGCCCGACGTCGTGCGGGTGGATGTCGTTCACCGTGAACGACACCGCGCCGCCGCGCGCCTCGGTGGTGGCCGGGCCGATGATCCGCACGCCGTCGATCTCGCCGAGCCGCTCCAGCGCGTAGCCGGTGAGGATCTCCTCGTGCGCGTGCACGCTGTCCATGCCGAGCGCGGTGAGGTAGTCGCAGGCCGCGCCGAGGCCGACGGCCTGGGCGACGTTCGGCGAGCCCGCCTCGAACCGCTGCGGCGGCGGCATGAAGGTCGAGCCCTCCATCCGGACGACCTCGATCATGGAGCCGCCGGTGATGAACGGCGGCATGGCCTCCAGCAGCTCGCGGCGGCCCCACAGCACGCCGATGCCGGTCGGGCCGAGCATCTTGTGCCCCGAGAAGACCAGGAAGTCGGCGCCGAGCGTCGTCACGTCCACGGCCTGGTGCGGCACCGACTGGGCGCCGTCCACGATGACCAGGGCGCCGACCGCGTGCGCGCGCTCGGCGATCAGCTGGACCGGCGGGACGGTGCCGAGCACGTTGGACTGGTGGGTGAGCGCGACCAGCCTGGTGCGCTCGTTGACCAGCCCGTCCAGGTCGTCCAGGTCCAGCCGGCCGTCGTCGGTGAGCGAGAACCAGCGCAGCGTCGCCCCGGTCCGCTGGCAGAGCTGCTGCCAGGGCACCAGGTTGGCGTGGTGCTCCATCTCGGTGACGACGATCTCGTCGCCGGGGCCGACCTTGAACCGCTCGGCCTCGGGCCCCGCGGTGGCGGCGTTGCTCATCGCGTACGCCACCAGGTTGATCGCCTCGGTCGCGTTCTTGGTGAACACGATCTCGCCCGGCACCGCGCCGACGAACGCCGCGATCTTGGCGCGGGCGGCCTCGAACGCGTCGGTGGCCTCCTCGGCGAGCAGGTGCGCGCCGCGGTGCACGGCCGCGTTGTGCCGCTCGTAGAACTCCCGCTCGGCGTCCAGCACCTGCACCGGCTTCTGCGACGTCGCGCCCGAGTCCAGGTAGACCAGCGGCGCGCCGCCGCGGACCGTGCGCTGCAGCAGCGGGAAGTCCTTCTTGATCTCCTCGGGGAGCAATGTCATGCCGTACCTCCCGCGGGCTTCCGGGGCGCCTTCACGGCGCCGCCTTCCCTCGTCGCAGGCTCCTCAGTCCAGGCGGCGCCGCGCCCCTCCAGCCCGCTCATGCCGATGCGCCCGCCTTCACGTACTTCTCGTAGCCCTCGTTCTCCAGCACGTCGGCCAGCTCCGGGCCGCCCTCGGCGACGATCTTGCCGCCGGCGAAGACGTGCACGAAGTCGGGCTTGACGTACCGCAGGATGCGGGTGTAGTGCGTGATCAGCAGCACGCCGGTCTCGCCCTGCGCGCTGAACCGGTTGACGCCCTCGGAGACGACCTTCAGGGCGTCCACGTCCAGGCCCGAGTCGGTCTCGTCCAGCACCGCGATCTTGGGCTTGAGCAGCTCCAGCTGCAGGATCTCGTGCCGCTTCTTCTCGCCGCCGGAGAAGCCCTCGTTCAGGCTGCGCTGGGCGAACGCCGGGTCGATGGACAGCGCGTCCATCGCGGCCTTCATCTCCTTGGAGAAGTCGCGCAGCTTCGGCGCCTCGCCGCGCACGGCGGTGATGGCCGAGCGCAGGAAGTTCGACACCGAGACGCCGGGCACCTCGACCGGGTACTGCATCGCCAGGAACAGGCCCGCGCGGGCGCGCTCGTCGACGCTCATCTCCAGGACGTCCTCGCCGTCCAGGGTGACGGTGCCGCCGGTGACGGTGTACTTGGGGTGCCCGGCGATGGCGTAGGCCAGGGTGGACTTGCCGGAGCCGTTCGGCCCCATGATCGCGTGGGTCTCGCCGGCCTTGACCGTCAGGTTGACCCCGCGCAGGATCTCCTTGCTGCCGTCGGTGCCCGCACCGACGGAGACGTGGAGGTCGCGGATCTCAAGCGTGGCCATATCTGTGTGCTTTCCCTCGTGGGTTCAGTCGTCGGAGCCGAGCGAGACGTAGACGTCGCCGTCCTCGACCTTCACCCGGTAGGTGGCGACCGGCTGCGTCGCCGGCGGGTTGGTGGGCTTGCCGCTGCGCAGGTCGAAGCACGACCCGTGCAGCCAGCACTCGATGGTGCCGTTGTAGACCTCGCCCTCGGAGAGCGAGACCTCGGCGTGCGAGCAGATGTCGTTGACCGCGTACACCTCGTCGCCGGTGCGCACCAGCGCCACGGGGGTGTCGTCGATCTCCACGCCGAGGGCCCCGTCCGCGGGGATGTCGGCGACGGCGCACACCTTCACAAAGCTCATCGGTCCAGCTCCGCTTCGATCGCCTGCTGCACCTTCTCGCGGACCTCGGGCACCTCGATGCGCTCGATGAGCTGGCCGAGGAAGCCGCGGACGACCATGCGCCGGGCCTCGTCGAAGGTGATGCCGCGGGCCTGCAGGTAGAACAGGTGCTCGTCGTCCAGGCGTCCGGACGCCGAGGCGTGCCCCGCGCCGGCGACCTCGCCGGTCAGGATCTCCAGGTTCGGCACCGAGTCCACCCGGGTGCCGTCGGTCAGCACCAGGTTGCGGTTCAGCTCGTAGGTGTCGGTGCCCTCGGCCTCGACGCGGATGATCACGTCGCCGATCCAGACGGCGTGCGCGCCCTCGTCCTGCAGCGCGCCGCGGTAGTCGACCCGGCTGCGGCAGTTGGGGACGGTGTGGTCCACCAGCAGCCGGTGCTCCAGGTGCTGGCCGCCGTCGGCGAAGTAGACGCCGTACAGCTCGGCGTCGCCGCCGGGGCCGTCGTAGGCGACCGTCGGCGAGATCCGCACCAGGTCGCCGCCGAGGGTGATGTTGTGCGAGACGAACCGGGCGTCGCGGCCGAGGCGGGTGTACTGGTGCGCCACGTGCACGCTGTCGTGCGACCAGTCCTGCAGGCTGATCACCGACAGCGAGGCGCCGTCGCCGACGATGAACTCGACGTTGTCGGCGTAGGTCGCGTCGCCGCGGTGCGCCAGCACGACGGTGGCGCGGGCGAACGGCTCCAGGATCACGGTGGTGTGCCCGTAGGCGGCGGCGCCGGCGTCCTCGCCGCGCAGCCGCAGGACCGTCGGCGCGGACGCCTCGGTCTCCTTGGGCACGGTGACGACGGTCGCCTCGGTGAAGGACGCCCAGGCCTGCGCGCTCACCCGGTCGGCGGGCGTGAACGCCGTGCCGATCCGGGCGTCGCCGCGGCCCACGGTCTCCACGGTCACCTCGGGCGCCGCGTCCACCTCGAGGAGGATCTTGCCGTCCGCCGCGGCGGACCCGTTGTGCAGACCGCGCAGGCGGCGCAGCGGGGTGAACCGCCACTCCTCCTCGCGGCCGGTCGGGACCTCGAAGTCGGCGACCTCGAAGGAACCCCTCTCGTGCAACGTCGAGAGGGGACGAGTGTCGAGCCCCATCAGCCGACGGCTCCTTCCATCTGCAGCTCGATGAGCCGGTTCAGCTCAAGGGCGTATTCCATCGGCAGCTCGCGCGCGATCGGCTCGACGAACCCGCGCACGATCATGGCCATCGCCTCGTCCTCGGTGAGGCCGCGGCTCATCAGGTAGAACAGCTGGTCCTCCGACACCTTGGAGACGGTGGCCTCGTGGCCCATCTCCACGTCGTCCTCGCGGACGTCGACGTAGGGGTAGGTGTCGGACCGGCTGATCTGGTCCACCAGCAGCGCGTCGCACTTGACGGTGGACCTGCTGTGCTCGGCGCCCTCCTGGATCTGCACCAGGCCCCGGTAGGACGTGCGGCCGCCGCCGCGCGCCACCGACTTGGACACGATGGTGGAGGAGGTGTTGGGGGCGGCGTGCACCATCTTGGCGCCCGCGTCCTGGTGCTGGCCCTCGCCGGCGAAGGCGATGGACAGCGTCTCGCCCTTGGCGTGCTCGCCGAGCAGGTAGACCGCCGGGTACTTCATGGTGACCTTGGAGCCGATGTTGCCGTCGATCCACTCCATGGTGGCGCCCTCGTAGGCGACGGCGCGCTTGGTCACCAGGTTGTACACGTTGTTCGACCAGTTCTGGATGGTGGTGTAGCGGACGCGCGCGTCCTTCTTCACCACGATCTCCACCACGGCCGAGTGCAGCGAGTCGGACTTGTAGATCGGCGCGGTACAGCCCTCGACGTAGTGCACGTACGAGCCCTCGTCCGCGATGATCAGCGTCCGCTCGAACTGGCCCATGTTCTCGGTGTTGATCCGGAAGTAGGCCTGCAGCGGGATCTCCACGTGCACGCCCGGCGGCACGTAGATGAACGAGCCGCCCGACCACACCGCGGTGTTCAGCGCGGCGAACTTGTTGTCGCCGACCGGGATGACCTTGCCGAAGTACTCCTGGAAGATCTCCGGGTGCTCGCGCAGGCCGGTGTCGGTGTCCAGGAACAGGACGCCCTTCTCCTCGAGGTCCTCACGGATCTTGTGGTAGACGACCTCGGACTCGTACTGCGCCGCGACGCCCGCGATCAGCCGCTGCTTCTCGGCCTCGGGGATGCCGAGCTTGTCGTAGGTGTTCTTGATGTCCTCGGGGAGCTCTTCCCAGGACGCCGCCTGCTTCTCGGTGGAGCGGACGAAGTACTTGATGTTGTCGAAGTCGATGTCCGACAGGTCCGAGCCCCAGGAGGGCATCGGCTTCTTGTCGAACAGCCGCAGCCCCTTCAGGCGCAGGTCGAGCATCCACTCCGGCTCGCTCTTCTTGGCCGAGATGTCGCGGACGACGTCCTCGTTCAGGCCGCGGCGGGCCGAGGCGCCGGCGGCGTCGGAGTCGGCCCAGCCGAACTTGTACCGGTCGAGCCCTTCCAGCTCCGGGTGGGCTGCAGTCGTCATAGGGAGGTCCTCCCGGACTCCTCGTCATCAATATCCGGACCGTCGGCCGGCTCCCCTTCGCACAGGGAGCGCGAGCTGACGTGGGTGGTGCAGATTCCGTCGCCGTGGGCGATGGTCGCCAGCCGCTGCACCGGCAGGCCGAGCAGCCGGCCGAACGCCTCGGTCTCGGCCTCGCACAGCTGCGGGAACTCCGCGGCGACGTGCGCGACCGGGCAGTGGTGCTGGCAGAGCTGCTCGCCGCCGCCGGGCCAGGGGGCCTTGGCGGTCGCCGCGGCGTAGCCGTCGCCCGACAGGGCCTCGGCCAGCGTGCGGAGCCGCTGCTGGGGCGGGGCCCCCTTGACCACCGGGTGGTAGCGTCGCTCCAGGTCGGCGATCTGACGCCGGGCGAAGCGGGTGACCGCCTGCTCCCCGGCCGTCTCGGCCAGGAAGCGCAGCGCGCTGGTGGCCAGGTCGTCGTAGGCGTGCACGAAGGCGCTGCGGCCGGCGTCGGTGATGGCGAACCACTTGGCCGGCCGGCCGCGCCCGCGGGACTTCTGCGAGCGCGCCTCGCGCGTTTCGATCATGCCCTCGGCGAGCAGCGCGTCCAGGTGCCGGCGGATCGCGGCGGGCGTGAGCCCGATGCGCTCGCCGAGGCCGGACGCGGTGATCGGACCGTGCTCGAGGATGAGCCGGGCGACGCGGGCGCGGGTGTCGCGCTCGCCCTGCCCGGCGCCACCCGACGGCACGCCGGCGGACCGCGCGGGGGCGGCCGGGGCGCTCGTCGGATGCTCGTTCACGTTTTTCACAACATCAGTGTGCCGTAATTACTTCCCGGCCACCAAGTGAACTCCCGATGTCGTCGCTCACGCAGGTAAGCCTTACCTAACCTGCACTGATGCGCGCTCAGCGCGTCCCGCCGCCCCGCGGCAGCACCAGCACCGGGCACGGCGCGGCGCGGACGATCTTGCCGGCGCTCTCGCCGAGGAACACCTTGCGCAGCGGGCCGTCATGGCTGGACATGCAGGCCAGCACCTCGCCCGGCGGCATGTCCACCGCGCCGAGCGTCTTGGCGATGCCGACGCCCGGCACCGCCTCGGTCCGCACCTCCACCGCGCCGTCCGCGCCGACGACCCCGGCGGCGTGCGCCAGGTCCTTCTCGGCCTGCGCGAGCTGGCGCTGCACGACGTCGTCGGCGCGCAGGAACCGGGCCGGCAGCCCCGGGGGCCGCAGCACCAGGGTGACCAGCCGGACCGGCAGCCCGAGCCGGCGCGCGAAGGCCCCGGCCACCGCCAGCGGGGCCTCGGTGTCGCGGCGCCGCCAGTAGGCGACGGTCAGCCGCCCGAACCGCTCCGGCGCCTCCTCGGCGTACCCGCGCGGGGCCAGCAGGACCGGCACCGGCGAGCCGTGCAGGAGCTGGTCGGCGGTGCTGCCGATGGCGATGCGGCCGCGCCGGCCGCGCGGCGCCGAGCCGATCACGATCAGCCCCGCGCCGGTCTCCCCGGCCACCTCGATCAGGCCGCGGCCGCTGCCCCGGTGGGCGTGCTGGCGGAACGCGGCGTCCTTCTTGGCCACCTTCAGCGCGCCCAGCCGCTCCCCCGCCTGGGCGAGGGCCGCGGCCGACTGCTCCTTCAGGTAGCCGACCCACTCGGCGTCCACCGAGCCCGGCCCGCGCGCGGGCCAGGCGGGCGGGTGCACGTTGGCGACGGTCAGCGCCGCCCCGGTGCCGCGCGCGAGCAGGGCGGCGAGCGCCAGCGCGTCCTCGCCGCGGTCGTCGGGCGAGTAGCCGGCCAGCACGCGCAACCGGTCGCTCATCGTGACTCCTTTCCGGTGGCGGGCCGCCCGGCGGGCTCGGCGGCGAGCCGCGAGTGCCGGCGTCCGTAGGCGAAGTAGGCGGCGAGCCCGACCAGGGCCCACAGCAGGAAGACCGTCCAGGTCACCGCGCCGAGCCCGACCATCAGGTAGACGCAGAACCCGATGCCGAGCAGCGGGGTGATCGGATAGAAGGGGGTGCGGAAGCTGCGCGGCATGTCGGGCCGGGTCCGGCGCAGCACGATGACGCCCAGGCTGACCAGCGAGAACGCGAACAGCGTGCCGATGCTGGTGGCGTCCACCAGCCGGCCGAGCGGGATCGCCGCGGCCAGCACCGCGATGAAGCCGGCCACGATCAGGGTGTTGGCGACCGGCACCGCGTGTCGCGGGCTCACCTTCTGGAAGATCGGCGGGATCAGCCCGTCGCGCGACATCGCGAACAGGATGCGGGTCTGGCCGTACATCACGGTCAGCACCACGCTGGTGATCGCGACGACCGCGCCGAACGACAGCACCGCCGACGGCCAGGCCATGCCGGTCGCCTCGTCCAGCACCCGCGCCAGCGACGCCTCCGAGCCGCTCAGCGAGAACCGCTTCCACGGCATCGCGCCGACCGCGCTCAGCCCGACCAGCACGTACACCACGGTCACGATGAGCAGCGACAAGATGATGGCGAGCGGCAGGTCGCGCTTGGGGTTCTTGGCCTCCTCGCCCGCGGTGGAGGCGGCGTCGAACCCGATGTAGGAGAAGAACACCTTCGAGCCGGCCGCGCTGATCCCGGCCCAGCCCATCGGCGCGAACGGGGTGAGGTTGCCCGCGCGGAACGCGGTGAAGGCGACCACGCAGAAGAACGCCAGCACGCCGACCTTCAGCATCACCATGACGGTGTTGGCGGTCGCGCTCTCGGACGTGCCGCGCAGGAGCAGCAGGGTGGCGATCAGCACCACCACGACGGCGGGGATGTTGACGACGCCGCCGTCCTCGCCCGGCGAGTTGCTGATCGCCGCCGGCATGGTGAACCCGAGGGTCTTGTCGAAGAACTCGTTGAGGTAGGCGCCCCAGCCGACCGCGACGGCCGACACCGACACCGCGTACTCCAGCAGCAGGCACCAGCCGCACACCCAGGCGACCAGCTCGCCGAGCGTGGCGTAGGCGTAGGAGTACGACGACCCCGAGACCGGGATGGTGCCGGCGAGCTCGGCGTAGGACAGCGCCGAGAACAGCGCGGTCACCGCGGCCAGCACGAACGCCAGCACGACGGCCGGGCCGGCGAGCGGCACCGCCTCGCCGAGCACGACGAAGATGCCGGTGCCGAGGGTGGCGCCGACGCTGAACAGCGTCAGCTGCAGCAGGCTCATCGTGCGCTTCAGCTCACCGCCCGCGCCCTGCCCGCCCTCGCTCACGATCTGGTCGACCGGCTTGGTCCGGACCAGGCTGTGCAACAGCCCGGCGGAACCGGTGCCTGCTTCCACGCCGTGCCCCCCTCCGATGTTGACGACGGTGCTCGATACCCGGGTCAGCGCGCGCTACTCCGCTAGAGCGTGCTGGTCAGCGGCCAGGTGGCGTTCGGCGTGATGATCGTGCCCGCCCGCCCCTCCAGGATCTGCACGCACTCGTCGAGCCTGCCGATCGCGGCCATGTCGCCGGTGCGCTCGACGAACCCGGCGGCCGCCTCGACCTTCGGCCCCATCGAGCCGGCCGGGAAGTCCTCGGCGCGCAGCTCGTGCGGGGTGGTGCTGGCGATCTCCTGCTGGTCCGGAGTGCCGAAGCCGCGCATCACCCGCGGCACGTCGGTGAGGATGAGGAAGGCGTCGGCCTCCAGCGTCTCGGCCAGCAGCGCCCCGGTCAGGTCCTTGTCGATCACCGCCTCGACGCCCTCCAGCCGGCCGACGTCGTTGCGCACCACCGGGACGCCGCCGCCGCCCGCGCAGATCACCACGGTGCCGGCCTCCACCAGCGTGCGGATCAGCCGGATCTCCACCACCCGCTGCGGCACCGGCGAGGGCACCACGCGGCGCCACCGGTCGCCGTCGGGCTTGACGGTCCAGCCGTACTCCTTGGCGAGCCGCTCGGCCTCCGCGCGGTCGTAGACCTGGCCGACGAACTTGGCCGGGTCGCCGAACGCCGGGTCCACCGCCGACACCAGCGTCTGGTTGATCATGGCGATGACCTGGCGGCCCGGCAGCGCGTTCTGCAGCGCCTGCAGCATCCAGTACCCGATCATGCCCTGGGTCTCGGCGCCGATGGTGTCCAGCGGGTAGGGGCGCTCCAGCTCGGGGTCGTTGACGCTCTCCAGCGCCAGCACCCCCACCTGCGGGCCGTTGCCGTGCGTGATGATCAGCTGGTGCCGCTCGGCGAGCGGGGCGAGCGCCTTCACCGCCGCCATCACGTTGGCGCGCTGCGGCTCCGCGTCGGGCCGCTGCCCGCGCCGCATCAGGGCGTTGCCCCCGAGCGCGACGACTACACGCATGTGGTTCCCCGTCCTCCTGCCGGCGGGCCGGCGGCCGGTGCCGCTCAGCCGAGCGTGGCGACCATGATTGCCTTGATGGTGTGCAGCCGGTTCTCGGCCTCGTCGAAGACGATCGAGGCGTCGGACTCGAAGACCTCGTCGGTCACCTCCAGCGCGTCCATCCCGGTCTTGTCGAAGATCTCCCGCCCGACGGCGGTCCCGCGGTCGTGGTAGGCCGGCAGGCAGTGCATGAACCTGACCCGCGGGTTGCCGGTCGCCTCCAGGACGCCGCGGTTGACCTGGTAGTCCCGCAGCAGCCGCACCCGCTCGTCCCAGACCTTCTCGGGCTCGCCCATGGACACCCACACGTCGGTCATCACGAAGTCGGCGCCGCGCACGCCCTCGTCGACCTTCTCGGTGACGGTGATGGTCGCCCCGGTGCCGGCGGCGATCTCGCGGGCGGGCCCGACCACCCCGTCCTCGTCGGGCCACAGGGTGCGGGGCGCCACGATCCGCACGTCCATGCCCATCAGCGCGCCGGAGACGATGTAGGAGTGCGCCATGTTGTTGCGGCCGTCGCCGAGGTAGGCGAAGGCGACCTCGTGCAGGGGCTTGTCGCTGTGCTCGCGCATGGTCAGCTGGTCCGCCAGCATCTGGGTGGGGTGCCACTCGTCGGTGAGACCGTTCCACACCGGGACGCCGGAGAAACGCGCGAACTCCTCCACCGCCTGCTGGCTCCTGCCGCGGTACTCGATGCCGTCGAACATGCGGCCGAGCACCCGGGCGGTGTCCTTGACCGACTCCTTGTGGCCGAGCTGCGAGCCGCTCGAGTCCAGGTAGGTGACGTGCGCGCCCTGGTCGTGCGCGGCGACCTCGAAGGCGCAGCGGGTGCGGGTGGAGGTCTTCTCGAAGATCAGCGCGATGTTCCTGCCCGCCAGGACGGGCCGCTCGGTGCCGCCGAGCCTGGCGGCCTTCAGGTCCGCCGACAGGTCGAGCAGGAGCCGCCACTCGCGCGGGGTGAAGTCCAGCTCCTTGAGGAAGCTGCGGCCGTGCAGGTTGAATGCCATGTCGTCCTACCGTCCTTCGGCGTGCGGTCCGGGCCGCTCAGGCGTCGCGTTCGAGCGGGCAGCTCATGCAGCGGGGTCCGCCGCGGCCGCGGCCGAGCTCGCTGCCGCGGATGGTGATCACCTCGATGCCGTTTTTGGCGAGGAAGTTGTTGGTGGTGGTGTTGCGCTCGTAGGCGATCACCACGCCCGGCTCCACCGCCAGCACGTTGGAGCCGTCGTCCCACTGCTCGCGCTCGGCGGCGAAGACGTCCTGGACGGCGGTGAGCACCTTGATGTCGTCCAGGCCGAGCGCGGCGGCGATGGCCTTGTGCATCTGCTCGGCCGGATGGTCGGTGAGCTTCAGCTCCTTCTCGTTGTCGCCCGGCTCGACGGTGAACGACGGCAGCATGCCCATCCCGGCGTACTTGGTGAACACGCCGTGGTCGACCATCGTCATGACGGTGTCCAGGTGCATGAACGCGCGCCGCTGCGGCATCCGCAGCGCCACGATCCGGCGGACCGAGCCGCGCGCGAACAGCGACCGGGCCAGGAACTCCACCGCCTGCGGCTGGGTGCGCTCGCTCACCCCGATCAGGACCGCGCCGTTGCCGATCACCAGCACGTCGCCGCCCTCGATGGTGGCGGGCGCCATCGCGGTGCCCTGGTACCAGATGTTGTAGCCGCCGTCGTCGGGCCTGCCGTAGCCGTCGGCGAACATCGGGTGCCACTTGTAGATGGCCTCGTAGTTGACCGTCTCCCGCTCGCGCGCCTTCTTGCGCATCGGGTTGATGGACACGCCGTCGTAGATCCAGCAGGAGGTGTCGCGGGTGAACAGGTGGTTCGGCAGCGGGGTCAGGATGAAGTCGTCCATGCCGAGCGTGTGGGACGCGATCGACTTCGGCTCGGAGACGCGCTCCAGCATCTCCCGCTTGGTGATGCCGCCGATCAGGTAGGCGGCGAGCTCGCGGACGTCCATGGCGTCGAAGCCGTTGCGGACGGCGTCGACGGCGAGCGGCCCGTACCGCCGGGGGTCGATCACGTGGTCCAGGATGTGCTTCCTGGCCTCGGGGAGCTCGATGGTCTCGCGCAGCAGGTCCTCCAGCAGGAACACCTCCACGCCGCGGCCGGCCAGGACCCGCCGGAACTCGTCGTGCTCCTCCCCGGCCCGCTGCACCCACAGCACGTCGTCGAAGAGCAGGTCGGCGGCGTTGGACGGGGTGAGGCGCTTCAGTGACAGCTCGGGCCGGTGCACCAGGACCCGCCGGAGCGTGCCGACCTCGGACTCGACGTGGAAAGACATTCGGTGGCCTCCTAGTGGTTCCTGGCGCTGGGGTTCCCGGCGCGACCCGTCTCCCGCGGCCCGTACTCGCCGCGCCCGGCCTTGGTCCAGATGTAGACCGGAACGCCGACCAGCAGCACCAGGACGCCGAGCATGACGGCCTGGTCGCCGGAGCCGTAGACGATGGCGAAGGAGAACAGCAGCGCGACGACCGCCATCGCCATGTCCCGCAACAGGCGTCCCCGGCTCACTTTCCGGCCTCCGGTCACCAGCCAGAACAGCTGCGCGGCGGCGGAGAAGAAATAGGGGATGGCGGTGGTGAACGAGGCGAACAGCAAAATGGTGTTGAAAGCGTTCTCGGACGCGTAGGACGACAGCAGCATCAGCGAGCTGAGAACGGCTCCGGCGATGATGCCGACGACCGGCGCGCCGCGCCGCGTCGTCCGGCCGAACGCGGCGGGGAACATGCCGTCACGGGCGGCGGCCATCGGCATCTCGGCGACCAGCAGCATCCAGCCGTTCAGCGCGCCGATGCCCGACACGATCGCGCAGGCCGCCATCGCGGCGCCCCAGCCGCCGCCGCCGAACATGTTGTTGACGGCGTCGGCGAACGGCGCGTCGGAGCCCGTGAGGCGGGCGTGCGGCACGGTGCCGAAGACCGCGAGGGTGGCCAGCAGGTAGAGCGCGGTGCAGGCCAGCACGCCGAGGATGCTGGCGCGGCCGACGTTGCGCGCCGGGTCCTTGATCCGCTCGGCGACGATCGTCACGCTCTCCATGCCGGAGTAGATGAACAGGATCAGCCCGGCCGCGAGCCAGCCCGCGTGCCAGAGCGACCCACCACTGGCGTTGAACGGGCCGAAGTTCCCCGCCTTGAGGAAGAACAGCCCAACGATCCCCACGAAGATCAGCGGCACGAACTTCAGCACCGTGGTGACCAGCTGGAACACCCCGATGTTGCGCACCCCGGACAGGTTGATCAGCGCCGGCAGCCACAGCCCGGCCAGCCCGATCGCGATCTTGCCCGGGACCGAGTCCCAGTGCAGGAAGTAGTTGACGTAGCCGACCCAGGCGACCGCGATGCCGGCGTTGCCGCCCCAGGCGGTGAGCCAGAACGACCACGCCGTCAGGAAGCCCGCGAACTCCCCGAAGGCGTCGCGGGCGTAGGCGTAGGGGCCGCCGCTCGCCGGGACGCGCGCGCCGAGCCGGCCGAACACCAGGGCGAGGGCGATGGCGCCGACCGCGGTGGCCCCCATCACCGCGAAGCTGATCGTGCCGATCTCGGCGAGCGACGCCGGGAGCAGGAAGATGCCGGTGCCGACGATGTTGCCGACGACCAGGGCGGTCGCCTGGGGCAGGCCGAGCCGGCCGCCGGACGAGGCGTCCGCCGCGTCGTCCTTCGCGGGGGCGGCCGCCTCGGCCCGGGACAGGGTCACCCCTTCCCAAGCCTCCGACCCGGCCATTTCCACGCTCGTTCCCCCGGCAGAAAACAGAAGTCCCCGAAGCCATCTCCGCAATGCGGGTGACAGGCTGGGAATTACCCGGGGGCGATCTACCGAAACGCCATCGACGATCAAGCCGCGCCGCCCCTTCCCTTTTGGGCGGGCATTGAGAGAATTTGACTCCGGCTTGGGTATTCCAGGGGCGGGAGAACATTCGGCGACGAACGGGAAAAGGAAACGGCGAACGCCGGCCGGGGTGTGGTCCCGGACACGTCGGCGGGCCCCGCGCAGAGCCGTCCGGGGACGGACCTAAACTCGTCGTCATGGCACCCCCCGGAGACTGCGCGGTCGAGATCGACGCGCTGGTGAAGCGCTACGGCGGCGTCGCCGCCGTGGACGGCCTGTCCCTGCGCGCCGGACGCGGCGAGGTCACCGCGCTGCTCGGCCCGAACGGGGCGGGCAAGACCACCGCGATCGAGATCTGCGAGGGCTTCCGCCGCGCCGACGGCGGCACCGTCCGCGTCCTCGGCCTGGACCCGGCCGCGGACGCGCGGGCGCTGAAGCCGCGGGTCGGGGTGATGCCGCAGTCGGGCGGCGTGCCCGGCACCGCCAAGGCCGGCGAGTTCCTGAAGCTGGTCGCCTCCTTCCACGCCGCGCCGCTGGACACCGGCGCGCTGCTGGAGCGGCTCGGCCTCACCGAGCACGCGCGCACCGCGTTCCGGCGGCTGTCGGGCGGGCAGCAGCAGCGGCTGTCGCTCGCCGTCGCCATCGTCGGCCGCCCCGAGCTGGTGTTCCTGGACGAGCCCACCACCGGCCTGGACCCGCAGGCCCGGCACGCCACCTGGGAGCTGGTCGCCGAGCTGCGCGCCGCCGGGGTGTCGGTGGTGCTCACCACGCACTACATGGAGGAGGCCGAGCGGCTCGCCGACCGGGTCGTGATCGTCGACCACGGCCGGGTGGTGGCCGAGGGCTCGCCCGCCGAGCTCACCGGCGCCGAACGCCAGCTGCGCTTCCGCGCCCGGCCCGGCCTCGGCCTGGACGAGCTGCTGACGGCGCTGCCGGCCGGCAGCGCGGCCAAGGAGTCGCCCGCCGGGCACTACCTCGTCGAGGGCGACGTGCGGCCCGAGCTGCTGGCCACCGTGACGGCCTGGTGCGCCTCCAACGGCGTGCTGGCCGAGGACCTGAGGATCGAACGGCGGACCCTGGAAGACGTCTTCCTGGAGCTCACCGGACGGGAGCTGCGCGCATGACCGCCACCACCACCCCGCCGCTGGACCTGGCGCCCGCGCCCGGCGCCGTCCCGCTGCCCCGCATGATCGCCGCGCAGACCGGCTACGAGGTGCGCGGCCTGCTGCGCAACGGCGAGCAGCTGCTCCTCACCCTGATCATCCCGGTGGTGCTGCTCACCCTGTTCAGCGCGACCTCGCTGCTGGACCTGCCGGGCCGCCGCGTCGACTTCCTCGCCCCGGGCGTCCTCGCCCTCGCGGTGATGTCGACGGCGTTCACCGGGCAGGCGATCGGCACCGGCTTCGAGCGCCGCTACGGCGTGCTGAAGCGCCTCGGCGCCACCCCGCTGCCGCGCGCCGGGCTCATCGCCGCCAAGACCCTCACCGTCGTGCTGGTCGAGGCCCTGCAGGCGGTGGTGATCGGCGGCGTCGCGCTCGCGCTCGGCTGGCACCCGCACGGCGACCCGCTGTCGGTGCTGGTCCTGCTGCTGCTCGGCACCGCCGCGTTCAGCGGGTTCGGGCTGCTGATGGCCGGGACGCTGCGCGCCGAGGCGACGCTCGCCGCCGCCAACCTCGTCTACATCCTGCTGCTGGCGGTCGGCGGCGTGGTGTTCCCGCTGGACAAGTTCCCCGGCGGGGTGCGCTCGGCCCTGGAACTGCTGCCGATCTCCGCGCTCGCCGACGGGCTGCGCCAGGTGCTGCAGCACGGCGCGTCCCTCCCCGGCAAGCCGCTGCTCGTCCTCGCGGTGTGGGCCGTCGCCGGGCTCGCCCTCGCCGCCCGATTCTTCAGATGGGAATGACCCGTGGCACTCGCTGAAGCACCCGGTCACTACGGCGGCGCGGGCCCGCTGCCGCGCCGGGCCGCGCTGCCGTCGCTCGGCTCGGTCCCCCCGCCCGCGCTGATCCTGCTCGGGATCGTGTCGGTGCAGGTCGGCGCGGGCCTGGCCAAGCACATGTTCGACCGCATGTCGCCCGGGGCGGTGGTGCTGCTGCGGCTCGGCACCTCGGCGCTGGTGCTGGCGTTCCTGTGCCGCAAGGCGCTGCGCACCGAGCTGCGCGGCCGGACCCGCCGCGACCTCGCCGTCGTCGCCGGGTTCGGGCTGACGCTCGCGCTGATGAACTTCTCCATCTACCAGTCCTTCCAGCGCATCCCGCTCGGCGTGGCCGTCACGGTCGAGTTCCTCGGGCCGCTGGTGGTGGCGATCGCCGGCTCGCGGCGACCCCGCGACCTGGTGTGGGCGCTGCTGGCGTTCGCCGGCGTCGCGATGCTCGCCCGCGGCGGGTCGATGGACCTGGTCGGCATCGGGTTCGCGCTGCTGGCCGGCGCCGGCTGGGCCGGGTACATCCTGCTGAGCGCCGCCACCGGGCAGCGCTTCTCCGGCACCTCGGGCCTGGCGATCGCCAGCATCGTCGGGACGGCCGCGGTGCTGCCGGTCGGCGTCGGCACCGGCGGCGGCGCGCTGCTGGACCCCGAGCTGCTGCTGTTCGGCCTCGGCGTCGGGCTGCTGTCGTCGGTCATCCCCTACTCGCTGGAGCTGGAGGCGCTGCGGCGCATGCCGGCCCGGCTGTTCAGCATCCTGATGAGCCTGGAGCCCGCCGTGGCGGCGCTGATCGGGCTCGTCCTGCTCGGCGAGGTGCTGTCGGGCCGCCAGTGGGCCGCGATCGGCTGCGTCATCGTCGCCTGCGTCGGCGCCACGCTCGGGCAGAAGGAACCACCGGCGGCCGCCGAGGCGTGAGCCCGCCGGTGGCGGGCACCTCCCGCCGCGTGCAAGGATCGATCAGAGGACGAAGCGATGAGCGGAGAGGGGTCGCCGTGACCGGCTGGGGCGAGGAGCAGGGACTTCCGGCGGAGTTCTTCGAGGCGGGCAACCCCTCGTTCGTCGGGCTGCTGCGCGAGCACTCCCCCGAGATGCTGCCGATCAACCGGGTGGGCGAGACCCCCGACCTGCCGCACGGCACCACGATCCTGGCGCTGACCTTCCCCGGCGGGGTGATGATGGCCGGCGACCGCCGCGCCACCTCGGGCAACCGCATCGCCTACCGCGAGCTGGACAAGGTGCAGCGCGGCGACGAGTACTCGGTCGTGGCGTTCGCCGGCACCGTCGGCCTCGCGCTGGAGATGGTCCGCCTCTTCCAGGTCGAGCTGGAGCACTACGAGAAGATGGAGATGGTCCCGCTGTCGCTGCCGGGCAAGGCCCGCCGGCTCGGCGCCGTCGTCCAGGCCAACTTCGCGCAGGCGCTGCAGGGCCTCGCCGTCGTCCCGCTGTTCGCCGGGTTCGACGTCGACGGCGGCACCGGGCACATCTACAGCTACGACATCACCGGCTCACCGCAGGAGACCCACCGCTTCCACGCCGACGGGTCGGGCTCGCCGTACGCGCTCGGCTCGCTGAAGAAGCTCTACCGCGACGACCTGACGGCGGCGCAGGCCGCCGAGGTGTGCGTGCAGGCGCTGTACGACGCCGCCGACGACGACGCGGCCACCGGCGGGCCGGACCAGACCCGCCGCATCTACCCCAGCATCGCCACCGTCACCGCCGACGGCTTCCGGATGCTGCCGGAGGAGGAGGTGGCGGCGGTCGTCGACCGGGTCGTCGAGCAGCGCCACCGCCGGCCGGACGGGCCCGTCGCGCCGCTGCGCTGAGCCCGGGGAACGTCGTACCTGCGCCCTAGACTCGGCCTATGGCACGGGCGAACGACGAGGCTGCGGCCCTCATCCAGGAACTGGCGGACCTGCTGTCGATCACCGGCGGCGACGCGTTCAAGATCAGGGCGTACGAGAAGGCGGCGCGGGCGATCGCCGGGTATCCCGAGGACGTCTCGGGCCTGAACCTGACGGGGCTGAAGAAGATCCCGGCGGTCGGCGAGGCGATCGCCAAGAAGCTGGTCGACTACAACGAGACCGGCACCATCCGGCAGGTGGAGGAGCTGCGCGCGCAGGTGCCCAGCAGCGTCCGCGCGCTGACCGCGATCCCCACCCTCGGGCCGAAGAAGGCGCTGCTGCTGTACCAGCGGCTCGGCGTGGCGACCGTCGACGAGCTGGAGGCGGCCCTCGACGAGGGCCGGCTGCACGGGTTGAAGGGCTTCGGGCCCAAGTCCGAGGAGAACATCCGGCACGGCATCGAGCTGCTGCGCCAGACCGGCGACCGCGTCCTGATCGGCACCGCCGCCGCCCTCGCCGACGAGATCGTCGCGGCCCTGGCCCCGCTCGCCGAACGGATCACCCACGCCGGCTCGCTGCGCCGGATGCGCGAGACGATCGGCGACGTCGACGTCCTGGCGGCCTCGGCCGACCCGCGCCCCCTGATGGAGGCGTTCACCGCCCTGCCGTTCGTCACCGAGGTCATCGCGGGCGGCGACAAGAAGACCTCGGTGCGCACCTACCGGGGGCCGCAGGTCGACCTGCGGGTCGTCCCGCCGGAGTCGTGGGGCGCGGCCCTGCAGTACTTCACCGGCTCGCAGGCGCACAACATCCGCACCCGCGAGATCGCGGTCAAGGCCAAGCTGAAGCTGTCGGAGTACGGCCTGTTCACCGCCTCCGGCGAGCTGATCGTCTCGGAGACCGAGGAGGAGGTCTACGAGCGCCTCGGCATGCCGTGGATCCCGCCGGCGCTGCGCGAGGACGGCGGCGAGATCGAGGCCGCCCTCGCCGACGCGCTCCCCGACCTCGTCACCGTCGAACACATCAAGGGCGACCTGCACACCCACACCGACCTCACCGACGGCCGCGCGACGCTGGAGGAGATGGTCCGCACCGCCGCCGAGCGGGGCCTCGCGTACTACGCCGTCACCGACCACGCGCCCGACCTGGCCATGCACCAGATGACCGACGCGAAGATGCTCGCCCAGCGCGAGCGGATCCGCGCCCTGCAGAAGGAGTATCCGGACCTGGCGATCCTGCACGGCAGCGAGCTGAACATCGGCCCGGACGGCTCGGTCGACTGGGACGCGGACTTCCTGTCGGGCTTCGACATGTGCGTCGCCTCGGTCCACTCCCACTTCAACCAGGACCAGGCCGAGATGACGCGCCGCTTCATCACGGCCTGCGAGAACCCGCACGTGCACGTCATCGGCCACCCGACGGCCCGGCTGATCGGCCGCCGCGCGCCCGTCGACGCCGACTGGGACGAGGTCTTCCGCGCCGCCGCCCGCACCGGCACGGCCATGGAGGTCAACTGCTTCCCCGACCGGCTCGACCTGCCGGCCGACCTGATCCGCCGCGCGCTGCGCTTCGGCGTCAAGTTCTCGATCGACACCGACGCGCACTCGGTCGCCGACCAGCGCAACATCCGCTTCGGCGTCGGCACCGCCCAGCGCGGCTGGCTGACCCCCGACGACGTGATCAACACCTGGCCCCTCCCCCGCCTCCGCGAGTTCCTGGCCGCCAAGAAGGGCTGAGGGACGCCCGGCCGGTCCGCCGCCCGTCAGCGGCCGGTGCGGGCTTCGGCGGTGGCCTTCAGGTCGCGCAGCCACGCTTCCAGGCCCGCGCCGAGGATCTCGGTCGCCCAGGGGACGTCGGCTTCGGCCTGGGCGCCGGTCCAGGTCTCCTCGGTGTGCACGCGCACGCCGCCCTTGACCTTGGTGAAGGTCCACAGGTGGACGCCCTCGTCGATGCGCACGCCCTGGCCGACCGCAGGCCCGCTCCACAGGATGCAGGCGTTGTGCCGGAGCTGCCGGACCGTGGAGGTGATGGTCATGGTGGTGGCGGGGGTCGTAGGCGTGGGCGGCCCCGGGGTGGTCCACCGGAACCGCGAACCCTTGCGGAGGGGGCCGGCGTCGAGGCGTTCGCTGGTGAGGACGGGGGCCTGCCACGCCGGCCAGCGCTCCACGTCGGCCTGCAGCGCGAAGACGGTGCGCAGCGGCGCCTTGATCACGATGTCGGACCGGTAGCGGATACGGGCGGTGGGGTCGACGCCCTCCCCGCGGCACTCGGGCCTGGTGTCGTGATGGGGCCGCCCGGTGGCGGCCTGGGCCACCGGGGCGCCGCTCACGAGGACGCCCGCGGCGGCGAACGAGAGCGTGAGCGCGGTGGTGCGCACGTGCGGGTGACGGGGCGAGCTCGATGATCCGTTGCTGAGCATGCTTCTTCTCCTGGTTCTGGGGGCTTGTGCGGGGATGCGGCGCGTCACGGCGTCAGGACGACCTTTCCGGCGACGGTGCCGGACTCGGCCAGGCGCATGGCGTCGGCGACGCGGGCGAGCGGGAGCCGGGCGGCGACCTGGACGGTGATGTCACCGCGCCGGTAGGCGGCGAAGACCTGGGTGAGGTCGGCGCGCAGGCGGGCCCGGAAGCGGTCCTTGGCCAGGGCGCGTCCGGCCCAGACGTTGAAGAAGTAGGCGCGGCGCCGGTTGGGCAGGGCGTGCCACAACCAGACCCGGCCGAGCAGCTTGAGGACGGGCCACTGCTTGGGCCCTTCGTCGTCGCGGGTGGACGCGCTGCCGTAGGAGACGAGGGTGCCGCCGGGGGCCAGCAGGCTCCAGGAGCCGACGATGCCGCGGCCGCCGACGTGGTCGAAGACGGCGTCCACCCCGCCGGGGGCGAGTTCGCGGATCCGGGCGGCGACGTCGCCGTCCCGGTAGTCGACCGGGACGACGCCCTGCTCCCGCAGCGCGTCGTGGTGGCGCGCCGAGGCGGTGCCGATGACCTTCACGCCCGCGGCGTGGGCGAGCTGGACCAGGACCGAGCCGACACCGCCGTTGGCGCCGTGCACCACGATGGTCTGCCCGGCACGGACGCGCGCCTTGCGGTGCAGCATCTGCCAGGCGGTGATGCCGTTGACGACGAGGGCCTCCGCCTCGGCCGGGCCGATACCGTCCGGCACCGGCACCGCGTCCGCGGCGTCGACGAGCACGTGGCTGGCCCAGCCGCCCACCTTGACCAGCGCGGCGACCCGGGTGCCGGCCAGGCCCGGGTCGGCGCCCTCGCCGACGGCCGCCACCGTGCCGACCAGGTCGTAGCCGGGCACGAACGGGAACGGCGGCTGGTCGTAGTAGCGGCCGCGGCGCATCTGCTGCTCGGCGAAGGAGACGCCCGTCGCCTCCATCCGGATCAGGACCTGGCCGGGGCCCGGGGCGGGGACGGCGCCGTGCCGGATCCGCAGCCCTTCCGGCTCGACCTCGCCCGGCAGGACGACCTCGACGAGCCCTTCGGTGTTCGCGTGCCGGCTCTGGTCACGGACCTGCATGTTCATGTGGGGCTCCCGTTCATCGCCATGGAGAAGAAGTGCGGTGCTGCGTTAGGCAGTCACGCTTTCGTTAGAAGTTATAACCGCCAGCGCATGGGGACGTCAACAAGGTTCGTGATACCTTCTAACTAAATCTTCAGGGCGTAGCTACACGGTCGGACGGACGGCAGGTCATGGCGAAGGCGGCGACGGACACCACGACCCCGCGCGAGCGCTACCGCGCCCAGGTGCGCGCGGAGATCAAGGAACACGCGCGGGAGCAGATCGCCACGACGGGGGCGTCCGCGCTCTCCCTCAACGCGATCGCCAAGCGGATGGGCATGAGCGGCCCCGCGCTCTACCGCTACTACGCCGGGCGCGACGAGCTGATCACCGACCTCGTCCGGGACGCCTACCGCAGCCTCGCCGACACCCTCCGCGCGGCCGCCGGCTCAGGCGCCGACCTGGCCGCGCTGGCGCACGCCCTGCGCGCCTGGGCGCTGGAGGACCCCCAGCGGTACCTGCTCATCTACGGCACCCCGGTCCCCGGGTACCACGCCCCCGACGACATCACGGCCATCTCGTCCGAGACCATGGCGGTCCTGCTCGACGCCTGCGCGGCGCTGCCCTCGGACGGTCCCGCGACGCCGTTCGACGCGCATCTGGCGGACCACCGCGACTGGGCCGGCGACCACCCCGCCCCGCCGGCGGCCCTGCACCGGGCGCTGAGCTTCTGGACGCGGCTGCACGGCGTCCTGTCCCTGGAGCTCGCCGGGCACTTCACCGGCATGGGGTTCGACCCCGCCCGGCTCTTCGCGGCCGAACTGGACGATCTGCTGGCGGGCTGAGCCCCGCCATCGGCCGTCCCCGCCGCCCGGCGTCAGGCGGGCTGGGCCTCGCGGGCCGGGGCGGCAGGCTCGGGAGCGGCGACGGGGCCGCGGTCGCGGGTGGCCAGGACCAGCCGCAGGGCCGTGATCCACATCAGCACCGAGCCGAGCATGTGCAGGACGACCAGCGGGGCCGGCACCCCGGTGAAGTACTGGATGTAGCCGACCGCGCCCTGCAGCAGCTCCAGGACGAGCAGCTCCACCGCCCGGCGCCGGAAGGCCGGCGGGATGTCCGCGCCGCGGAAGGCCCAGACCAGCAGGGCGACCGTGAGGGCCACGGTGATCCAGGCGAGCGCGCCGTGGACGCGGGCGACGTCCTCGATGTCGAACCCCCAGCGGCGCGACTTGGCGTCGCCGGCGTGCGGGCCGGTGCCGGTGACGACCGTGCCCGCGACCAGGACGACGCCGCACGCGGCGGTGAGGGCCAGGGAGAGGCGGTGCAGCCCCGCCGGGACCAGGGGGCGGGGCGGGGCGTCGCCCTCGCCCGCGCGGACCCACAGCGCCACGCAGAAGACCAGCAGCGCCGGGGAGACCAGGAAGTGCAGCGACACCGCCGCCGGGTGCAGGTCGGTGAGCACGACGATGCCGCCGATCACGGCCTGCGCGACGACGCTCATCGGCTGGGCGAACGCCAGCCGCACCAGGTCCTTGCGGCGCGGTCGCAGCCGCAGCGCGGCGACGAAGACGGCGAAGCCGATCGCCAGCACCACGAAGGTGAGCATCCGGTTGCCGAACTCGATCGTCATGTTCAGCGCGTGGTGCTCGGGGTTGTGCGTCGGGATCAGGCTGTCGCCCGAGCAGCGCGGCCAGTCGGGGCAGCCGAGGCCGGACTTGGTGACGCGGACCGCGCCGCCGGTCGCGACGATCCCGGCGTTGCCGAGGACGCCGAGCAGCGCGAGCAGCCGCAGGGACGCCGGGGTGGGCCGCCACACGGCGTGCCACGCTCGGATCAGCGGATTGCCCGGAGACGCCACGGCGTCGGATCGCTCAGCCACGGCATCAATCGTATGGGCGCGGGTGCGTGGCCTCGACCCGGCCCCCGCTTCGGGCTCAGCGGCCGTAGGGGCCCGGCGGCGGAGGCGGCAGGAAGCCCGACTGGCCCTGCGGCGCCCACGGCGGCGCCTGCGGTGCCGACGGCCGGGGGACGCGCAGGAACGCCTGCCGGGCGAGGCCCATCAGGGACAGCAGCGCGTCGCGGCGGGTCTCGAACCAGTGGGGCTCGGCGATGCCGCGCTCGGCCCGCTTGTGCAGCAGGGACAGCTCGGTCGCGGCGAGCTGGTAGTCGGTCATCGCGCGGGCGGCGGGCCGGCCGCCGACCGAGGAGGCCCAGCGGCGGGCGGCGCGGCGCGCCGACAGCGAGTGCAGCATCCGCACGTCCTGCGGGGTGACCAGGCCCGTCCCGGCGTACATCGGCAGGTAGGTCTCGATGCGGCGGACCGTGCCGCGCCGCTCCACCGCGACGATCACCATGAGGACGATCAGGACCACGAAGTCCAGCAGGTACACCAGGACCAGGCCGCCGCCCCCGAAGGCGGTGGAGCCGTTCCACAGGCCGTGCATCACCATGGCGGCGAGCAGGCCGAGCAGCGGCGCGATGATCCGGCCGCGCCGGTGGGTGGCGGCGTAGGCGACGCCGAGCCCGGTCATGGAGGTGAACAGGGGATGGCTGAGCGGCACGACGAGGCCGCGCAGGATGAAGACGGTCTGCAGCTGGTGCGCGCCGCCCTCCTCGTAGGCCCGGACGTAGTAGGTGATGTTCTCCATCATCGCGAAGCCGAGGCCGACCATGCAGGCGTAGATGATGCCGTCGGCGTAGCCGTCGATCTCGTTGCGGCGCAGCCAGAGCAGCCCGAACAGCACCGCGCCCTTCAGCGACTCCTCGATCAGCGGGGCGCCGAAGGTGGCGCTGATGTAGTGCCCCTTGACCTCGCCGAAGACCGGGACGGTGATGTAGAGCAGGCCGAGGGTGTTCAGGACCAGGGCGCCGAAGACGGCCACGCCCGCGCCCCACATGAACGAGAACACCAGCACCCGCGGCGGCTCGGGCTCCATCCGGTCCAGGGTGAGCACCAGCGCGATCAGCAGCGGGATCGGCAGGATGGCCAGGACCAGCCCGACCCAGAAGGCCGCGCCGCCCTGGACGGCGTCCAGGGCCAGCGCCAGCAGGGCGCACAGCGACGACACCGCGACGCCGAAGATGAGGGCGACCGGAGGCCGTCCGGGGATTCGCCCTTCCAGTACCGCCTTGGGATCCACGCGCGCCATGCGGTGAGCGTAACCGCAGGGCCGGGCACCAGGGGTCAGCGGGGCGTCACCGGCCGGTGATCAGTGCAGGATCGGGTCGACGGCGACGGCGGTGAACAGCAGCGCCAGGTACACGTTCGACAGGTGGAAGAACCGCATCGGCCGCAGGTGGACGCCGGTCTGCCCGGCCCGCACGGCCTTCAGCAGCCGGTGCCCCTCGGCCAGGAACACCGCGCCGAGCACGACGGCGACGGCGCCGTAGACCGGGCCCATTCCGGCCACCGGCCACAGCAGGAGGGAGCAGGCGACGGTGGCGTAGGTGTAGACCAGGCTCTCGACGATGACGCGGTGCTCGGTGGCCACGACCGGCAGCATCGGCACGTTGGCGACCGCGTAGTCCTCGCGGTAGCGCATGGCGAGCGTCCAGGTGTGCGGCGGCGTCCACAGGAACACCACGCCGAACAGCACGAACGGGGTCCAGGCGATGCCGCCGGTGATCGCCGTCCAGCCGATCAGCACCGGCATGCAGCCGGCGATGCCGCCCCACACGACGTTCTGCGAGGTGCGCCGCTTCAGCAGCAGCGAGTACACGAAGATGTAGAACAGGATCGCGAACAGCGACATCGCGGCGGCGAGCACGTTCACCGAGAGCGCGAACCCGATCGTGGACAGCGTCGCCAGGGTGATCCCGAACACCAGGGCGCGGCCCGGCAGGACCAGCTCGCGGGCGAGCGGGCGGCGCCGGGTGCGGCGCATCTTGGCGTCGATGTCGCGGTCGATGTAGCAGTTGATCGCGTTGGCGGCGCCGGCGGACATCGTGCCGAACGCCAGCGTCAGCAGCACCGTGCCGAGCGGCGGCACTCCCCCGGCGGCCAGGAACATCACCGGGATGGTGGTGATCAGCAGCAGCTCGATGACGCGGGGCTTGGTGAGCGCCACGTAGGCGCGCACGCTCGCGCCGACCGACCGGGGTCCGGCCGCCGGCTCGACGAGAGTCGCAGGCGCCCCCGGCACCTGGTCGTCGAGATCGATCCCGAGCTTGTTACTGAGCACCGTCACCATCGGGTCCACGTTCGAGTAGGGAGAGTCATCGCGTACCACCGAGGTGGTCCCCCGCGATCGGATCGCGCCACGGGCCGGCTGCGATCTGGGTCTGGAGTAAGCAGTCGCGGCCGTCGTCGCCGGCCGCGCCCTCACTTTAGTCCGCCCCCTCCGGGGGTCGAGCACCGGGGCGGCGAACGCGCCGCCGAAGGGGGTGAGGGGGGCCGGGGCGCCCGGAGCGAAGCGACGAGCCCCGGCATCGGGGTCTCCCCGAAAAGGCACTGCGTCATCCCCCCTCGGTTCACCCGTGCGGGGGGTTAGCTCCGGACCGCTTCGGGCAAGGGTCACCTTGTGTGGCACGGCGTGGCGCCCCCGCGGCATGACGCCGCCCACATCACATCGAGGACGATCCGAGCTCAGGAACGGCGGCCCGCCGGTTCGATAGGCTCGCCGCGGGCCCGGCGCGATCTTCGCCGGGTCCCGGCGAGGCGGCCGTCCCGGCGTTCGCGCCGGCCGTCCGGCCGGGCGTGTTCCGCCGATCTCGGGGAAGACAGGCGGCGCGGGCCGTGTTGCGGTCTCATGGGCCCGATGCCCGGCCGGCGCCGCACGACATTGCAGCTCGACGTTGCAGCACAAGTGGTTCGAGAGGAGCCTGGCGTTCCGTGAGTGGGGACAACAGCACGTTTGAATGGTCCGACCTGGACCGGCGGGCGACGGACGTGGTCCGCGCCCTCGCCATGGACGCGGTGGAGGAGGCCGGCTCGGGTCACCCGGGCACGGCGATGAGCCTCGCGCCCGCCGCCTATCTGCTCTTCCAGCGCTTCCTGAAGCAGGATCCGACCGACCCCAACTGGGCGGGCCGGGACCGGTTCGTGCTCTCCTGCGGGCACACCAGCCTGACCCTGTACATCCAGCTCTACCTGTCGGGCTACCCGCTGTCGCTGGACGACATCAAGTCGCTGCGCAAGTGGAACAGCCTCACCCCCGGCCACCCCGAGCACGGGCACACCGCCGGCGTGGAGACCACCACCGGGCCGCTCGGCCAGGGCCTGGCCAACGCGGTGGGCATGGCGATGGCGGCCCGCCGCGAGCGCGGCCTGTTCGACCCCGACGCGCCGCAGGGCGAGTCCCCCTTCGACCACACCGTCTGGGCGATCTGCTCCGACGGCGACATCGAGGAGGGCATCAGCCACGAGGCGAGCGCGCTCGCCGGGCACCAGCGGCTGGGCAACCTGGTCGTGATCTACGACGACAACCACATCTCGATCGAGGACGACACCTCGATCGCGATGTCGGAGGACGTCAAGGCCCGCTACGCGGCCTACGGCTGGGACGTGCACAGCGTCGACTGGACCGAGGGCGGCGAGTACAAGGAGGACGTCGGCGCGCTGGCCGCGGCGCTGGAGGCCGCCAAGGCCGAGACCGGCCGCCCCTCGTTCATCGCGCTGCGCACCATCATCGGCTGGCCCGCGCCGAACAAGCAGAACACCGGCAAGATCCACGGTTCGGCGCTCGGCGCCGACGAGGTCGCGGCGACCAAGAAGATCCTCGGCATGGACCCCGCGGAGAGCTTCGTGGTGCCCGAGGAGGTGCTGGCGCACGCCCGCGAGGTGTCGGACCGGGGCCGCGCCGAGCACGCGCGGTGGAACAAGGCGTTCGACGCCTGGCGGTCGGCCAACCCCGAGCGCGCCGCCGAGTACGACCGGATCGCCGCCCGCCGGCTGCCGGCGGGCTGGACCGACGCGCTGCCGGAGTTCGAGCCGGGCAAGGACATCGCGACCCGCGCCGCCTCGGGCGAGATCCTGTCGGCGCTGGCGCCGGTGCTGCCCGAGCTGTGGGGCGGCTCGGCCGACCTGGCCGAGAGCAACAACACCACGATGAAGGGCGAGCCGTCCTTCATCCCCGAGGAGTTCCAGACCAAGGACTTCCCGGGCGGGCCCTACGGCCGCACCCTGCACTTCGGCGTGCGCGAGCACGCGATGGGCGCGATCCTCAACGGCATCGCGCTGCACGGCGGCACCCGCCCCTACGGCGGCACCTTCCTGATCTTCAGCGACTACATGCGGCCGGCGGTCCGGCTGGCGGCGCTGATGAAGCTGCCGGTCACCTACGTGTGGACGCACGACTCGATCGGCCTCGGCGAGGACGGCCCGACGCACCAGCCGGTCGAGCAGCTGTGGTCGCTGCGCGCCATCCCGGGCCTGGACGTGGTCCGCCCGGCCGACGCCAACGAGACCGCCGTGGCGTGGCGGACGGTGCTGGAGCACAACGACCGCCCGGCGGGCCTGGCGCTGACCCGGCAGAAGCTGCCGACGCTCGAGCGCGGCGACGGCATCGCCTCGGCCGAGGGCGCCGCCAAGGGCGGCTACGTGCTGGCCGACGCCAGCAACGGGCAGCCGACGGTGCTGATCATCGCCACCGGCAGCGAGGTCCAGCTGGCGCTCGCCGCCCGTGAGACGCTGGAGGAGGAGGGCACCCCGACCCGCGTGGTGTCCATGCCGTGCGTGGAGTGGTTCGAGGCGCAGGACGAGTCCTACAAGCAGGAGGTCCTGCCGCCGCGGGTCCGCGCGCGGGTCTCGGTCGAGGCCGGCATCGCGCTCGGCTGGCGCTCCTTCGTCGGTGACGCGGGCGAGTCGGTCGGCCTGGAGCACTTCGGCGCCTCGGCCGACTACAAGACGCTGTTCGACCAGTTCGGCATCACCGCCGAGCGCGTCGTCACCGCCGCCAAGGCCAGCCTGATCAAGGCGGGCGTGGCGGACGCGGGCCGCGGTTCGACCACCGGCAACTGACGACCCCCCGTCCGCGGCGGGTACCGCGGACCTCGATGAGGAGGAAGCATGAACGAGGCACTGAAGAGGCTCTCCGGCGAGGGCGTGTCCATCTGGCTGGACGACATCAGCCGGGACCGGCTGCGGACGGGGAACCTGGAGGCGCTGGTCAAGGACAAGAACGTGGTGGGGGTCACCTCCAATCCCACGATCTTCGCCAAGGCGCTGAGCAAGGGCGACGCCTACGACGACCAGGTCCGCGACCTGGCCGTCCGCGGCGTCGACGTGGAGGAGGCCGTGCGGGCCATCACCACCTACGACATCCGCTGGGGCTGCGACGTGCTGCGGCCGGTGTACGACCGCACCGACGGGCTGGACGGCCGGGTGTCGATCGAGGTCGACCCGCGGCTGGCGCACGAGGCCGAGCGCACCACCGCCGAGGCGCGGGCGCTGTGGTGGATGGTGGACCGGCCCAACCTGTTCATCAAGATCCCGGCGACCCAGAAGGGGCTGCCGTCGATCGCGCAGGCGATCGCCGAGGGCATCAGCGTGAACGTGACGCTGATCTTCTCGCTGGAGCGCTACGGCAAGGTCATCGACGCCTACTTCGAGGGCCTGGAGCAGGCGCGCGAGAACGGCCTGGACCTGTCGAAGATCTCCTCGGTGGCGTCGTTCTTCGTCAGCCGGGTGGACACCGAGATCGACAAGCGGCTCGACAAGATCGGCTCGGACGAGGCCAAGGCGCTGCGCTCCAAGGCGGGCCTGGCCAACGCCCGGCTCGCCTACAAGCTGTACGAGGAGAAGTTCGCCTCGGACCGCTGGAAGGCGCTGAAGGACGCCGGGGCCCGGCCGCAGCGCCCGCTGTGGGCGTCCACCGGCGTGAAGGACCCGGACCTGTCCCCCACCCTGTACGTGGACGGGCTGGTCGCGCCCGGCACCGTCAACACGATGCCGGAGGCGACGCTGGACGCCGAGGCCGAGCAGGGCGACCCCTCGGGTGACACCGTCCGCCCGAACTACGCCGACGCGCAGGCGCACATGGACGCGCTGAAGAAGGCCGGCGTGGACTACGACGACGTCGTCAAGGTCCTCGAGGAAGAGGGCGTGCAGAAGTTCGAGGCGTCCTGGACCGAGCTGATCGCCTCCGTCCAGGGCGAGCTGGAGAAGAAGGGCCAGGGAGCCGTGGCATGACGTCGGTGGTGACCGCCGGCGGCGTCTCCGTCACCCTGCGCGGCGACGCCGTCGACCAGGGCGAGACTGTCCTGGACCGGCTCGCCTACGACGGCGTGCCGCGTTCGCTGGCCGCCGGCGGCACCACCCTGTGGGGCCCCGACGCCGCGCCGCTGGCGGCGCGGCGGCTCGGCTGGCTGGAGCTGCCGCGGACCGCGCGTCCGCTGGCCGCCCGGCTGGCCGGGCTCACCGGCGCCGCCCGCGGCGCCGGGCTGGACCGGGTCGTGCTGTGCGGCACGGGCGGTTCGGTGCTCGCCGCCGAGGTGATCGCCCGGTCGGCGGGGGCCGCGCTGACCGTCCTGGACACCACCGACCCGCACCAGGTGGGCGCGGCCCTCGCCGGCGGCCTGGCGCGGACGCTGGTGGTGGTGTCGAGCCGGAGCGGCACCGGCGTGGCGGCCGACGCGCTGCGCCGGATATTCGAGCGGGCGTTCGCCGAGGCCGGGATCGGCGGCGACGACCTGGCGGGCCGCTTCGTCGCGGTCACCGATCTCGGCACCCCGCTGAACGACCTGGCCGTCGAGGCCGGCTACCATATCGTGCACTCCGAGCCCGACGTCGGCGGCCGCTACGGCGCGCTCGGCGCGGCCGGCCTGGTGCCCGCCGCGCTCGCGGGCGTGGACGCGGCGCGGCTGCTGGACGAGGCCGCCGCGCTCGTCCCGGCGCTGGACCAGCCCTACGACAACCCCCCGCTCGCGCTCGGCGCGGCGCTCGCCGCGAGCGCGCTCGGCGGCCGCGACAAGCTGGTGCTGGCCGACCACGGGTCGGGCCTGCCGGGCCTGGCCGGCTGGGTCGAGCAGCTCGTCGCCGGGGCCACCGGCAAGGACGGCAGGGGCCTGCTGCCGGTCGTCCTGGACGGCGCGCACGACCCCGGCTTCGAGCTCACCGGCGACCTGCGCCGGGTGGTCCTCGGCAGCCGGCCGGACGAGCCGGGCCCCGGCCGCGAGGCCGGGATCAGCGTGGCGGGCCCGCTCGGCGCGCAGTTCCTGCTGTGGGAGTACGCCACCGCGATCGCGGGGCGGGTGCTCGGCGTCGACCCGTTCGGCGCGCCGGACGAGGCCGCCTCGGCGGCCGGCACCGCGGCGCTGCTGCGCTCGGAGGAGGGCGCCGCGCCGACCGTCGTGTCCAGCCCGGCCGTGCTGGTGAGCGGCGCGGTGGAGGTGCACGGCCCCGAGGGGCTGCTGAAGGGTGTCAAGGACCTGTCCGGCGTGCTGGACGCGCTGCTGGCGGCGCCGCCCGACGGCGGCTACCTGGCGGTCCTGGCCTTCCTGGACCGCGACGGCGACGCCCGGGCGGCCGAGCTGCGGACGCTGCTGGCGGCCCGCGCGGCGCAGGTGCGCCGCAAGCCGGTTCCGGTCACCTTCGGCTGGGGGCCGCGTTTCCTGCACGCCACCGGCCAGTACCACAAGGGCGGCCCGCAGAACGGGGCGTTCCTGCAGATCACCGGCGCCGTCATGCGGGACCTGCCGGTGCCGGGCCGGCCCTACAGCCTCGCCGAACTCCAGCTGGCGCAGGCGTTCGGCGACCTGCGGGCGCTGCGCTCACTCGGCCGCCCGGTGGTGCGGCTGCACCTGCGCGACCGCGCCGAAGGCGTCGCCCAGCTCGTCGAGGCGCTCAAGGACTAGCGTTCCGCGACCGGACACCAGAAGATCGCGCAGAAGGTCGCAAATGTCGCGTCACTCCTGAAACGATGGGGGTCAGGAGGAACGGTGTCCGGATACGACGTACTGACGCGCGGCGACGTGCTGCACGCGGCCCTGCAGGCGCGTGACTATCTCGTGGGCTGCGGCGTGCCCGGCGCCCTGGCCGGCAAGGACCCGCGGCTGTGGGGGCGCCGGACGGTGGACCACAACCGCCTCGGCTGGCTGGACCTGCCGCACGCCTCGCGCGGGCTGCTGGAGCAGATCGACGGCCTGGTCGCCGAGGCCCGCTACTCCGGCCTGGACCACGTCGTGCTGATCGGGGTGGGCGCCGAGGCGCTCGCCGCGCAGGCGATCGTGGAGGGCCGGCCCGGCGCGGCCGGCGGCGGCCTGACGGTGCTGGACGGCGCCGACTCGGCCGCGCTCGGGTTCGCGCTGGAGCGCCTGGACCGCACGCTGGTGGTGCTGTCCAGCAAGGCCGGGGTGTCCCTGGAGGGCGACGCCTACCGGCGGATCTTCACCGCGGCGTTCCGCGCGCACGGCCTGTCCGAGCGCGAGATCGCCGGCCGGTTCCTGGTGATCACCGATCACGGCAGCCCGCTGCACGACTTCGCCCGCCAGTGCGGCTACCGGATCGGCCTCACCGACCCCTACCTGCCCGGCCACTTCGGCGCGCTGTCGGCCTACGGCCTGGTCCCGGCGGTGCTCGCGGGCGCCGACGTGCACCTGCTGCTGGACGAGGCGGCGGCGCTGGCGCCCTCGCTGGCGCAGGCCGAGGACAACCCGGGCCTGCTGCTCGGCGCGATCCTCGGCGGCTGCGCCCAGCAGGGCTCCGACGGGATCGCCCGCGACAAGGTGGTGCTGCGCGAGCCCGGCGGGGGCGGCGCGCTCACCGCGTGGATCTCCCAGCTACTGGCCGTCGGCACCGGCAAGCGCGGCCGCGGCGTGCTGGCGTTCGCGCCGCCGGGCTGCCCGCAGCCGCTGCCCGACACGCACGGCATCGCCATCAACCCGAAGCAGGCCGCGCCCGAGGACGCCGACACCTCGCTGTGGGCGCCGCTCGGCGCGCAGTTCCTGCTGTGGGAGTACGCGACCGCGGTGGCGGGCTGGCTGCTCGGCGTCAACCCCTTCGAGGCCGGCAGCAGCGCCGTGCAGGAGGCCGAGGACGACGCGGCGGCGCTGCTGCGCGAGGCCGGCACCGGGCCGCTGGACACCGGCCGCCCGGCGTTCGTCGACGGCGGCGTGGAGGTGCACGCCGACCTGT
Organism: Actinomadura macrotermitis; assembly: GCF_009604375.1. Lineage (GTDB taxonomy): Bacteria > Actinomycetota > Actinomycetes > Streptosporangiales > Streptosporangiaceae > Spirillospora > Spirillospora macrotermitis. The sequence continues at coordinate 99,091 of NZ_WEGH01000005.1, read as the reverse complement.
CCTGGCAGGGCGGCCGCGACCTCGGCTCGGTCGTGGCGGGCCTGCTGGACCGGGTGCCGGGCACCGGCTACCTGTCGGTGGCGACCTACCTGTCCGGCGAGTTCTCCGGCCGCTACCTGGCGCCCGCGCTCGCGCGCGGCGCGCACCGGCCCGTCTCCTACGGGCAGGGCCCGGGCTACCTGCACGCGACCGGCCCGGTGCACAAGGACGGGCCGGGCACCGGCGCGTTCCTGATCATCACCGGCGAGCCGGCCGGCGACGACCCGCTCGGCGACCCCCCGGTGCCGGGCCGCCCCTACGGCCTGGCCCGGCTGCAGCTGGCGCGCGGCCTGGCCGAGACGCGCGCGCTGCGCGACCGCGGGCTGCCGGTCGTCCGGCTGCACCTGCGCGACCCGGTCGCCGACGCGGGGCGGGTCGCCGAGGTGGTGCGCGCGGTGTCGCTGTCGCTGTCGGGGGCCTCCCGCCCGTGACCGGATTCACCTCGGTCGTGTCGGGCGACACGGCCATCACCGCACGGGGCCCGGTCCGCGAGGCCGCCGAGCGGGTGCTCGGGCGGCTGTGGATCGACCAGGTGCCGGTCCGGCTCGCCTCGGAGGACCCGGGCCTGTGGCCCACCGGGCGGGACGGCGCGGCGGTGTGCTGGCCCGGCCAGCCCGGCTCGTCGCGGGCGCTGCTGCCCCGGCTGCGCGAGCTGCGCGACGCGGCCCGCGACGCCGGGCTCACCGACGTGGTGCTCGCCGGCCGCGGCGCGGCGGCGCACGCGGCCGGGCTCATCGTGCGCTGCTTCGCCGACGGGACGGGCGCGCCGCCGCTGGTGCTGGACGGCGCCGACCCCGCGCCGGTCGCGCGGCTGGTCGCCGACCGGGCGCGGCTGCACCGCGCGGTCGTTGTGCTGGCCGGCGACGACGCCGGCCACGACGCCGTCCGGCAGGCCCTGTCCGAGGCGTTCGCGGAGATCGGCCTGTCCCCCGCCGAGATCGCCGCGCGGTTCGTGGTGGTCGCCGCGCCCGGGTCGGCGGCGGCGAAGCTCGCCGCCAAGGCCGGGCACCCGCTGGTGGAGGCCCCCGCGCCGACCGCGTTCGGGGCGCTGTCGCCCTACGCCCTGGTCCCGGCGGCGCTCGCGGGCGCCGACGTGGGCGCGCTGCTGGACCAGGCGGCCACGGTGCTGCCCGCCCTCACCCGCCCCGAGAACAACCCCGGCCTGGTGCTCGGCGCCATCCTCGGCGGCGCGGTCCGCGCCGGCCGCGGCACCGTGGTCATCGGCGGCTACCCGGCGACGCTGCCGGGCCTGGCCGACTGGGTCGCGGCGCTGCTGCCGGCCGCGACCGGCGGGCGGCTGCTGCCGCTCGTCCAGCACGGCGGGGTGCCGGTGCTGCCGGGCGAGGAGGTGTTCCTGGTGACGCTGGACGGCCGCCCGCACCAGGACGACGCGACCGTGAGCGGCCCCCTGGCCGCGCAGCTGGTGGTGTGGGAGTACGGCGCCGCCGTCGCCGCCTACCTGCTCGGCGTGGACCCGCTCGCCCCGCCCCGGCCCGACCCGGTCGCCGACCCGCGGCGCGACGAGCCGCTGTTCGTGGACGGCGAGGCCGCCGGGGCCGTCGCCGCCTACACCGCCGACCCCGGCCTCGCGCGGGCGCGCGACCTCGGCGAGCTGCTGGACGAGCTGGTGGCGCGCGCGGCGGCCGAGGGCCATCTGCACATCGCCGCCTTCCTCGACCCCGACCCGGTCGCGGGGCAGGGCCCGCAGGTCAGGCGCCTCGCGGCGGTGCTGGCGGCGCGTGCGGCACGCCCCGTGACCGTCGGCTGGGGTTGCCGTTACCCCGCGATAGGGAATGATCATCGGGAGAAGGGCGTATACCTGGTGTTGTCCGGTGACGTCCCCCACAGCGCCACGCCTCCGGACCGGCGACACCTGCTCGGCCCGCTGCAGGCGGCGCGGGCCGCGGGCGCGGCCGGCGCGGCGGCGGCGGCCGGGCGGCCGGTGGTGCGGTTGCGGCTGCACGACCGGCGGGAGGGCCTGGCCGGATTGTTGGAAACGGCCCGGTCGGGGGCATGAACCCGTTCTTGCCGGACAACGTGATAGCCGACCGTGAGCGTGGGCAGGAACGCCCACGCAGAGTGCTGAGATTGCGAAAAGAGGGGGCGCCCACGTGAGCGACACACCCAATCCGCTCCGGGATCCCCGGGACAAGCGGCTACCACGAGTGGCCGGCCCGAGCGTGCTGGTGCTGTTCGGTGTCACCGGGGACCTGTCCCGAAAGAAGCTGCTGCCGGCCATCTACGACCTGGCCAACCGGGGGCTGCTGCCGCCGGGCTTCTCGCTGGTGGGCTTCGCCCGCCGCGACTGGGACCACCAGGACTTCCGGCAGATCGCCTACGAGGCGGTCAAGCAGCACGCCCGCACGCCGTTCCGCGAGGACGTGTGGACCCACCTGGCCGAGGGCATGCACTTCGTCCCGGGCGAGTTCGACGACCCCGGCGCGTTCGAGGCGCTGGCCATGGCGGTCAAGGAGCTGGACGAGAGCCGCGGCACCGGCGGCAACTACGCCTTCTACCTGTCGATCCCCCCGAAGTTCTTCCCGCAGGTGGTCGAGCAGCTGCAGCGCAGCGGCCTGGCCCACGGCGACGACGCCGGGCACGAGGGGTTCCGGCGGGTCGTCATCGAGAAGCCGTTCGGGCACGACCTGAAGAGCGCGGTGGAGCTGAACGACACCGTGCACCGCGTCTTCCCCGAGGAGTCGATCTTCCGGATCGACCACTACCTCGGCAAGGAGACGGTGCAGAACATCCTGGCGCTGCGGTTCGCCAACACGATGTTCGAGCCGATCTGGAACCGCGGCTTCGTCGACCACGTGCAGATCACCATGGCCGAGGACATCGGCATCGGCGGCCGCGCGGGCTACTACGACGGCATCGGCGCGGCCCGCGACGTCATCCAGAACCACCTGCTGCAGCTGCTCGCGCTGACCGCGATGGAGGAGCCGACCTCCTTCAGCGCCGAGGCGGTCCGGGCGGAGAAGGCCAAGGTGCTGTCGTCGGTGCGGGTGCCCGAGGACCTGTCCCTGGCCACCGCGCACGGCCAGTACTCCTCGGGCTGGCAGGGCGGCGTGCGGGTCAAGGGGTACCTGGAGGAGGACGGCATCCCGGCCGACTCGCGCACCGAGACCTACGCCGCGGTCAAGCTGGAGATCGACAACCGGCGCTGGGCGGGCGTGCCGTTCTACCTGCGCACCGGCAAGCGGCTCAGCCGCCGGGTGTCGGAGGTCGCGCTGATCTTCCAGAAGGCGCCGCACCTGCCGTTCTCGCTGACCGACACCGAGGAGCTCGGGCAGAACGCCCTGGTGATGCGGGTGCAGCCGGACGAGGGCATCACCGTGCGGTTCGGCTCCAAGGTGCCGGGCACCTCGATGGAGATCCGCGACGTCAACATGGACTTCGCCTACGGCGAGTCGTTCACCGAGTCCTCGCCCGAGGCCTACGAGCGGCTGCTGCTGGACGTGCTCATCGGCGACCCGCCGCTGTTCCCGCGCCAGGAGGAGGTCGAGCTGTCCTGGAAGATCCTCGATCCGATCGAGGAGTACTGGTCGGGCAGCAGGAGGATCGAGCAGTACAAGTCCGGCGGTTACGGCCCCGACAGCGCCGACGAGCTCATGGCCCGCGACGGACGCGCATGGAGGCGGCTCTGATGAACATCGACCTCACCGACACCACCACCCGCAAGATCCAGGACGCGCTGACCCAGGCCCGGCACCTGATGGGCGGGCCCGCCGTCGGCATGGTGCTCACCCTGATCATCGTGACCGACGAGTCGGCGCAGTACGACGCGGTGCGCGCGGCCACCGAGGCGGCCCGCGAGCACCCCTGCCGGGTGCTGACCGTGATCTCGCGCGACTCGCGCGGCAGCTCCTCGCGGCTGGACGCCGAGATCCGGATGGGCGAGACCGGGCCCGGCGAGACCGTGCTGCTGCGCATGTACGGGCCGCTGGCCGACCACGCCGACTCGGTCGTGGTGCCGCTGCTGATGCAGGACACCCCGGTCGTCACCTGGTGGCCGGGCGGCAAGGTGCCCAAGATCCCGGCCGAGGACCCGCTCGGCCGGCTCGCCTCGCGGCGGGTCACCGACTCCTACGCCGCCCGCGACCGGCTCGGCACCCTCGCCCGGCTGGCCGAGGAGTACCGGCCCGGCGACACCGACTTCACCTGGACCCGGCTGACGTCCTGGCGGACGCTGCTGGCGGCGACGCTCGACCAGCCCTACGCCGAGATCCTGTCGGGCTCGGTGTCGGGCGAGCCCGACAGCCCGAGCGCCGAGCTGCTGGCGGCGTGGCTGTCGGTGCGCCTCGGCGTCAAGGTGAGCCGCGAGGTGTCCGACGGCCCGGGCATCACCGGGGTGAGCCTGAAGACCAGGGACGGCGACATCGAGATCTCCCGGCCGGACGGCCGGGTGGCCACGCTGTCGCGGCACGGGCAGCCCGACCGGCAGGTGTCGCTGATGCGGCGCCCGATGGCCGACCTGCTGGCCGAGGAGCTGCGGCGGCTGGACCCCGACGAGGTCTACGAGGACGCCGCGCGGCGGTTCGCCAAGGAGCAGGCCGCCGCCGGCGAGCCGGCGCCGGAGCCCAAGGCGGAGCCGAAGAAGGGCGCGGGCAGGTCGCGCGCCAAGGCGGCGGACGGGCCGGACGCCTCGTGAGCGCCCCGTCGGTCCTGGTCCACCGCGACCAGGAGCTGCTGGCCAAGGCCGCGGCGGCGCGGCTGGTGACGCGGATCGTGGACGTGCAGGCGGCCCGCGGGTCGGCGTCGATCGTCCTGACGGGCGGCGGCGTCGGCACCGCGGTGCTGGCCGAGCTGGCCGCCACCGGCGCCCGCGACGCCGTCGACTGGCGCAACCTGGACATCTGGTGGGGCGACGAGCGGTTCCTGCCGGCCGGCGACCCCGAGCGCAACGAGACCGGCGCCCGCGAGGCGCTGCTGGACCACGTCGGCGTCGACCCGGCGCGGGTGCACGCGATGCCCGCGCTGGACGGCCCCGGCGGCGACGACCCGGAGGCGGCCGCCGCGCGGTACGCCGCCGAGCTGCGCGCCGCCGCCCGGCCCGAGGACCACGGCCCGGTGCCCTCGTTCGACGTGCTGATGCTCGGCGTCGGCCCGGACGCGCATGTGGCGTCGCTGTTCCCCGAGATGCCGGCGCTGCACGACGAGCGGCCGGTGGTGGCGGTGCGCGGCGCGCCGAAGCCGCCGCCGACCCGGCTGTCGCTGACGCTGCCGTCGATCCGGGCGGCGCGCGAGGTGTGGCTGCTCGCGGCGGGCTCGGCCAAGGCCCGCGCGGTCCGGCTCGGCCTGTCGGGGGCGGGTCCGGTGCAGGTGCCGGTGGCGGGCGCGCAGGGCCGCCAGCGCACGCTGTACCTGCTGGACCGGGCCGCCGCGGCCGAGCTGCCGCCCGGGCTGGAGCGCATCGCCTCCCCCTGAGCCCGTTCCCCCCGATCCTTCCCCCGCCCGCCGCATACTTCGGCGAGCGGGGGAAGACCTATCTGGTCGATCGAAGAGGGGGTTTCGTGGTGAAGGGACGGACGGCGACGGCGCTCACCGGTGTAGTGCTGATCGGAGCGGCCGGGTGTTCCGGCGGCGGCAGCGGCGGTGGCGGTGGTGACACGGGCGGCAAGGACGGCAAGGCCGCTCCCCCGGTGATCACTCCGGCCAACGGCACCAAGGACGTCGCCCCCGACCAGCCGGTCACCGTCAAGGCCGGCAAGGGGAAGCTGACCGAGGTCACCGTCGCCGACGCCAAGGGCAACAAGGCTGCGGGCGCGCTCGCGCCGGACAGGTCGTCCTGGAAGTCGGCGTGGGGGCTGCGGCCCGGCACCACCTACACCGTCACCGCCAAGGGCGAGGGCGGCACCGGCACCTCCACGTTCACCACGCTGACGCCGCGCGCGAAGCTGGAGAGCGGCATGTCGCCGCTGGAGGGCGAGAAGGTCGGCGTCGGCATGCCGGTGCAGCTCATCCTGTCGCGCCCCGTGGCGACCAAAGAGGCCAGGGCCGCGGTGGAACGCGCGCTGGAGGTGCGGATGTCGACGCCGGTGCCGGGCGCGTGGAGCTGGGTCAGCGACAAGGAGGTCGACTTCCGGCCGCAGCAGTACTGGCCCGCCGGGCAGAAGGTCCAGGTCGTCGCGCATCTGGCCGGGCTCAAGGTCGGCGACGGGGTCTACGGGATGAAGGACCGGACGCTGAACTTCACCGTCGGCCCGCAGCACATCACCAAGATCGACGCGAAGAAGCACGTCGCGAAGGTCACCGACGGCGGCCGGACCGTCCGCACGATGAACGTGAGCCTCGGCAAGCCCGGCGACGACAGCTACTCCGGCGTGATGATCGCGCAGGAGAAGGCCGCCGACATCGTCATGGACTCGGCCACCACCGGCGACCCGGGCGCCTACCGCATCCCGACCAAGTGGAACGTGCGGATGACCTACAGCGGCACGTTCGTGCACGCCGCGCCCTGGTCGACCGGCGCGCAGGGCAACGCCAACGTCAGCCACGGCTGCGTGAACGCCTCCCCGGCCGACGCCAAGTGGTTCTTCAACTTCACCAACCGGGGCGACATCATCGAGGTCACCGGCACCACCCGCAAGCTGCGGTTCGGCAACGGCCCCACCCCATGGGCCAAGTCGTGGGACGCGTGGCTGAAGGACGGCGCGCTCGGCACCCCGGTGACGGGCGCGCCGCTCAAGTGACCCTCAGCCGCAGACGACGTCGCGGGCGGGCCGGCGTCCCGTCGCCAGATAGCCGTTGACCTGCGCGTTCACGCAGGCGTCCCCGTAGCCGGCCTGGTAGGGGGCGTGCACGTCGGCGCCGCGCAGGGTGACCATCCGCGAGCCCTTCAGCAGCCGGTGCAGCGCCTGCGAGGCCGGGTAGACGGTGCGGGTGTCGCCGGTGGCGCCGACGACGATCGACGGCAGCGTGGTCGCGACCTTCGTCGGACGCTCGCGAGGCGCCGTAGGCCAGAACGCGCACGGGTTGATGTTCGCGCCGATCCCGCCGAAGAACGGATGCACGCGGCGGGCCTTCCGCACGTCGCGCCAGTACACCTGCGGGTCGCGCGGGGCCGCCGCGTCGCCGCAGAGCAGCGCCGTCTGCGCGCTGCCGTAGCGGGACTCGGCGCCGGTCAGCAGGAACGCCAGGGTGTCGCCGAGCGGGCCGGTGGCCGGGACGTGCTCGCCGCGGGCCGCCCTGGCCATCCCGGTGACGGCCGACGCGAGTTCGGCGCGCGGGCCGTCCTGGTCGTTCTGCAGCAGGTTGAACAGGACGACAGGGGTGATCGTGTCGTCCGCCCGGTAGGGGCCGACGCGCAGCGGGGTCCGCGCGGAGGCCTCGATGACGCGGCGGACGGTCGCGAGCACCGCCGCGCGGCTCCGGCCGAGGTGGTAGGCGCTGTCGCGGCGCGCCGCCCAGTCCGCCCAGTGCGCGAGGGCCCGCTCGTTGGCGCCCTCGGTGCCGTGCAGCAGACGCGGACTCCACTTGTCCGGGTCGACGGCGCTGTCCAGCACCACCCGGTCCAGCCGTCCGGGGAACATCTGGGCGTAGACGGCGCCGAGGTAGGTGCCGTAGGACGCGCCGTTGTAGGAGACGCGCCGCTCGCCGAGGGCGGCGCGGATGACGTCCATGTCGCGGGCGGCGTTGCGGGTGCTGATGTGCGGGAGCACGTCGGCGTGCCGGGCGGCGCAGCGCGCGGCGAGGTCGCGGGCGAACGCGACGCCCCGCTCGAACGAGGCCCGGGTGGTGCCCGCCGACCGCACCCAGTGGCCGCTCGGCCAGCCGCAGTCGACCGGGACGCTGCGGCCGGTGGAGCGCGGGTCCATGCCGACCAGGTCGTAGCGGGCCCCGGCCTTGCCCATCAGGGCCTTGATGTAGGGCGGCATGTCGATGGCGGGGCCGGGCCCGCCGCCGTTGACGATCATCGTGCCGATCCGGTGCGCGCGGTCGGTCGCGGCGAGCCTGGAGACGGCGATCGTGACGGTCCGGCCGCCCGGGGCGGCGTAGTCCAGCGGGACGGTGACGTCCGCGCAGCGCGCGCCGGCCTTGTCCAGCTCCGTGCCGGTCTCGTCGCCGGGCCCGAGGGCGCAGCCCTTCCAGGTGATCCGCTGGTGCTCGAAGCGGCCGAGGCCCTCCTCGCCCCGCGCGGCGTGCGCGGCGGCCACGGAGGCGGCGGCGAGGCCGACGGCGAGCGCCACGGCGGGGACGACCCTGATCATGAGTTCTTCCTTCCGTCGTCGCAGAAGGCGGTGTCGACGAGCGCCAGCACGTCCTGGAACGTCCGCATGTCGGGCGCGTCCTCGTTCATCGACACCGCGAGGCGCCGGCCGCCGGTCCGCACGCCGCCGTAGGCGCTGTAGCCCTCGATGCCGCCGGCGTGCCCGGTCCAGGTGCCGCCGCAGGAGAGCGGCGTCTCGATCAGGCCGAGCCCGTACCGGGCGCCCGGCCAGACCCGGTCGGGGTCGGCGAGCACGGTGCGCCGCATCTCGGCGAGCAGGGCGGGCGGCAGCAGCCGGCCGCCGAGCAGCGCCCCGAAGAAGCGGGCCACGTCGGGCGGGCTGGAGATGATCGCCCCGCCCGCGCCGCCGGCGGAGATGTTCATCCGGGTCCGGTCGGTCCAGCGCACCGTCCCGTCCTTCTCCTCGCGGACGTAGCCGCGCGGGTGGCGGCCGCGGATGCCGGTGGCGTCGCCGGGCCAGTAGGTGTCGCGCAGCCCGAGCGGCCGGACGATCCGCCGGACGGCCTCGTCCTCGGTGCGGTGCCCGGTCACGGCCTGCACGATCATCCCGGCGACGATGTAGTTGGTGGTGGAGTAGTGCCACTCCTTCGCGGGCGGGTCCATGGCGAGGGCCCGCGCGACGAGCTCGCGCGGCTCGAAGTGCCGGAAGCGGTACTGCCCGGAGTCGTCGAAGGAGTCCATGTGGTCGGGCAGGCCGCTGGTGTGCCGCAGCAGCGACCGCACGGTGATCCTGCGGCCGTCGTAGGGCCCCTTGCGGATCAGGCCGGGCAGGTAGCGGTCGACGGGGGCGTCCAGCGAGAGGCGGCCCTCGGCGGCGAGCTGCAGCACCACCGTCGCGGTGAAGGACTTGGTGACGCTGCCGATGCGGACGCGCTCGTCCGCGCGCATCGGCCGCCCGGTCCGCAGGTCGGCCTTGCCGCTCGCGGCCGACCACGTCCCGCAGCGGGGATCCTCGATCCGGACGGCCACGCCGGGGACGCGGTCGGTCCCGGTCAGCCGCTCCATGGCGCGGCGGACGGCCGGGCGGTCGCCGCATCGCGGGGCCGCCGAGGCCGGCCCCGCCAGCACGGCCGGGACGCCGCCCGCCGCCAACGCCACTGTCAACGCCGTTGTCGTGCGTCGGAAGGTCATGGCTCAGACGCTAGGCAGCGCCGCGCCGCGCCGCAGTAGGGCGATCACCCCGGCGGCACGGGGGCCTGCCCCATGCGTGGGGGTAGCGTTGGCCGGGTGGATCTGCGGCGGACGGCACGTGACCTCGGTGTGCTCGCCGCCGCCGTCGTGATCGGCCTGTTCATGCTGCAGGGCGCCCTGGAGGAGTATCCGGGCAAGTCCTCCGCCGAGGCATGGCGCGACGTCGCCGTCGGCGCGGCGGCCATGCTGGTCCTGGTGCTGTTCCGCCGCCGCTGGCCGGTGCGGGTCTGCCTGCTGCTCACCGTCGCCTGGCTGTTCTCCGCCGTCGCGATGGGCGCGATGGCGATGGCCTCGTTCACCGTCGCGGTGCACCGCCCCTGGCGGGCGACGGCCGCCGTGGCGGCGCTGAACACCGGGCTCATCGCGCTCACCTTCGCGCTGGTGCCGCTGGGCGGCGCGCGCGAGCGGGTGCAGGCGATCGTGGTGGTGACGCTCGGCTACGCGGTGCTGATCGCCGCCGGGCTGCTGGTGCGGTCCCGGCGCCAGCTGATCTCCTCGCTGCGGGAGCGGGCCCGGCAGGCCGAGGAGGGGCAGCGGCTGCGGGTGGAGGAGGCCCGGCTGCTGGAGCGCGAGCGGATCGCCCGCGAGATGCACGACGTGCTGGCGCACCGGATCTCGCTGCTGGCGGTGCACGCCGGGGCACTGGAGTTCCCGCCGGGCGCGCCCGCCGCCCAGCGCGACGCCGCCGGGGTCATCCGGCGGACCGCCTACGAGGCGATGGAGGACCTGCGCCAGGTGATCGGGGTGCTGCGCGACGACACGCGCGGCGCCGATCCCGACCGGCCGCAGCCGACGCTGCCCGAGGTGCCCGCGCTGGTCGAGCAGGCGCGCGCGGCGGGCGCGCACGTCACGCTGGAGGACGGGCTGCCCGACGCGCCGGAGGTGCCCGACCGGATCGGCCGGCACGCCTACCGGATCGTCCAGGAGGGGCTCACCAACGCCCGCAAGCACGCGCCCGGCGCGCCGGTGCGGGTCGCCCTCGGCTTCCCCGGGCGGGCCGGGCTCACCGTCGAGATCGTCAACCCGCCGCCGCCCGGCCCCGCCGCGGACGCCCTGCCCGGCGCCGGCGCCGGGCTGCTCGGCCTGCGCGAACGCGTCGCGCTGGTGGGCGGGACGCTGGAGCACGGCCGGACCGGCGACGGCGGCTTCCGGCTCTACGCGTGGCTGCCGGTCCCGGCGGACGAGGGCCCCGGCCCCGGCCGCGACCTCTAGGCTGACGTCATGGACTCTGCGATCCGCGTGCTCATCGTGGACGACGACGCCCTGGTGCGCGCGGGCCTGGCGATGATGCTGGCGGGCGCGGACGACCTGGCGGTGGTCGGCGACGTCGCCGACGGCGCCGAGGTCGTGGCCGCGGTGAACCAGCACCGCCCCGACGTGGTGCTGATGGACATCCGGATGCCCCGGATGGACGGCCTGGCGGCCACCGAGCGGCTGCGCGCCCGCCGCGAGCCGCCGGAGATCATCATCCTCACCACCTTCGACACCGACGAGCACATCCTGCGCGCGATGCGCGCGGGCGCGAGCGGGTTCCTGCTGAAGCACACCCCGCCGGCGCAGATCGTGCAGGCGATCCGGCAGGTCGCGGCGGGCGAGCCGATGCTGTCGCCGGCCGTGCTGCGCAAGATGATGACCTACGTCGCGGACAGCGGCGTGGACCCGCGGCGGCAGCGCGCCCGCGAGCTGCTCGGCCGCCTCAGCGAGGGCGAGCGGGCGGTCGCCGCGCTGGTCGGGCGGGGCCGCACCAACAGCGAGATCGGCCGGGAGCTGTCGCTCAGCGTGGCGACCGTCAAGGCGTACGTGTCGCGGCTGCTGACCAAGCTGGAGCTGAACAACCGGGTGCAGATCGCGCTGCTGGTGCACGACGCGGGCGACGACGGCCCCAGGGACTGACCGCCCGGCCGGCGCGGGATCGACCTTCGGACGCCCTGGTCTCGACCTTCGGACGTCGCGGCGGCCGGGCCGCCCCCGGCAGGCTGGACGCATGATCGAAGTCGAACGCCTGTCCAAGCGCTACCGGGGCGCCGAGGCCGTCCGGGACGTGACGTTCCGGTGCGCGCCCGGCACCGTCACCGGCTTCCTCGGCCCGAACGGCGCGGGCAAGTCCACCACGATGCGGATGATCTGCGGGCTGACCCCGCCGTCGGACGGCGCGGCGACCGTGCTCGGCCGCCCCTACCGGCGCATCGCCAACCCCGGCCGGCACGTCGGGGTGCTGCTCGACGCCGCCGCGCAGCACGCGGGCCGCTCGGGCCGCGAGGTGCTGGCGCTCACCGCGCGCACCGTCGGCGTGGAGCAGCGGCGCGTCGGGGAGATGCTGGAGGCGGTCGGGCTGCCGGCCAAGGCGGCCCGGCGGCGGGTCGGCGCCTACTCCCTCGGCATGCGCCAGCGGCTCGGCCTCGCGCAGGCCCTGATCGGCGACCCGAAGGTGCTGATCCTGGACGAGCCCGCCAACGGCCTGGACCCCGAGGGCATCTTCTGGATGCGCTCGCTGCTGCGCGGCTTCGCCGACCGGGGCGGCACGGTGCTGCTGTCGTCGCACCTGCTGCGCGAGGTCGAGGCCGTCGCGGACCGGTTCGTGGTGATCGCCGGCGGCCGGATCGCGGCCCAGGGCGCCAAGGAGGAGCTGCTCGGCGACGCCAGCGGGGTGCTGGTGCGCGCCACCGACCCGGCCGCGCTGCACGCGGCGCTGGCGGGCGCGCGGCTGCCGTCCCGGCCCGACGGCACCGGCGCCTACCTGGTGCAGGGGTCCGCCGAGGCCGCCGGGCACGCCGCGGCGCGGGCCGGCGTCGTCCTCACCGAACTGCGCCAGGCGAACGGGAACGGCCTGGAAGAACTGTTCCTCACCCTCACCCATGGAGCCACGCGATGACCGCCACCCTGACGCGCCCGGCCACGGCCCACGCCGACCTGGCGGAGCCGCCCCGGCCCTCCCTGGCCCGGCTGACCGCCGTCGAGCTGCGCAAGACGACCGACACCCGCTCGGGCCGCTGGCTGCTGATCCTGGTCGCGCTCACGGCCGTCGCGATGATGCCGGTGGTGCTGTACACCGCGCCGAAGGGAGAGCAGAGCCTCGGGGAGTTCTTCGTCGCCGCGCAGCTCGGGGTCGGGCTGCTGCTGCCGGTGCTCGGCATCCTCGCGGTGACGACCGAATGGTCGCAGCGCACCATGCTGAGCACCTGCCTGCTCGTCCCGGACCGGCACCGGGTCGTGGCGGCCAAGCTGCTCGGCGGCGCGGTCCTCGGCGCGGGCTTCGCGCTGGCCGGGCTGGCCGCCGCCGTCCTCGGCCGCGCGGCCGGCGGGCTGCTCGGCCGGTCGGGCGGCGGCTGGACGGTCGAGCCGTCCCTGGTCGCCACCGTGCTGCTCTTCGCGGTCGCGTCGGTCCTCATGGGCACGGCGTTCGGGATGCTGTTCATGAACACGCCCCTCGCCGTCGTGCTGTACTTCCTGCTGCCGACCCTGTGGTCGACGCTCGGCGCGATGGTGGGCCGGCTGGAGGGGACGGCCAAGTGGCTGGACACCCACCGCACGCTCGACGCGCTCACCCACCCCGGCGTCACGTCCGGGGAGTGGGCCCGCGTCGCCGCCTCGCTGGCGGTGTGGCTGCTGCTGCCGCTCGCCGCCGGGACCGTCCGCCTGGCCCGCCGCGAGGTGAAGTGAGCCGGTCCCGGCGTTCCGCTGGCGCGAAGCGGTGATCACCAGGACAATGCCCCGCATGCCCAGCAGCGATGATCGGTTCCAGACCCAGCGGCGCGTGCTGCGTCCCGAGACGACGGTGGAGGACCTGGACGCGTTCGCGCGGTCCCGCCGCTGGCCGATGGGCGAGGTCACCGAGCGCGACCGCGCCGCCGGGACCGGCGGCCGCGTCACCTGGGCCGCGCCGGACGGCGCGGCCCTGCACTACCTCGAGGACGCGATGTTCGGCATCGGCCACTACGTCTTCACCGGCCGCCGCCCCGAGACGCTGAAGGAGCTGTCGGCCGAGGCCGCGCAGGCCCTCGCGCCGTGGACGGTCGCCGACCTGTGCGCCGCGTTCGACCACGCCCCCGGCGCCCGGGAGCGCGGGCAGGCGGCGCTGCGCCTCGGCCTCGCCGCGACCGCCGAGCCCGACCGCCGGGTGGTGGAGCGGATCGGCGCCGTCCTCGGCGACGGCGACGCCCGGGTGCGCTACGCCGCGCTGTGGGCGGCGGACTACACCGGCTACGAGGTGTTCGGGCGCACCGTCCGGCAGATCGCCGAACGCGACCCCGAGGCCTTCGTCCGGGACCGTGCCACCGCGATGCTGCGGGCCCGTCAGACCTCGACCGCGTAGTAGCGGAGGCCGTCCTCCTCGCGCACCAGCCGCATCCCCGCGGCCGTCATCACGCGCTGGGAGGCGACGTTGTCGCGCGCGGTGTCGCCGAGCACCCGGCGGGCGCCCCGCTCCCCCGCCAGCGCCAGCAGCCCGCGCAGCGCCTCGGCGGCGTAGCCGTGGCCGCGCACGGCGGGGATGAGGCCGTAGCCGACGGTGACGTCGCCGTGCTCGTCGGGCGGCCCGTGGAAGCCGGCGCCGCCGATCGCCGCGCCGTCCGCGCGGCGCCGGATCTCGTAGGCGCCGAACGCCCCCTGGTCGCCGGTGACCGCGCACGCCTCCAGGTAGCGGCGCGCCCCGAGGACGTCGACCTCCTCGGGGTAGCCGGGCGCCCACCGCTCCCCCGCGGCGGGCTCGCCCGCCACCAACTGCTCGGCCTCGGCGACGCTCATCGGGTGCAGCAGCAGCCGCCCGGTCACAAGATCGGTCATATGCCCTGGTCTACCACGGTTCGTCAGCCCGCCGTCCGCCGCGCGTCGACCTCGATCTCGATCTTCATGCGGGGGTCGGCCAGGCCGCACTCCAGCATGGTCGCGGCCGGGCGGACGGTGCCGAAGCGGCGGCGCAGGACCGGCCAGCACGGCTCGAAGTCGGCGCGGTCGGGCAGCAGGTAGCGGACCCGCACCACGTCGTCGAACGTGCAGCCCGCCTCGGCCAGCGCCGCCTCGATGTTGCGCAGGCACTGCTCGGCCTGCTCGACCACGTCGTCGGAGATCGTCATGGCCGTGTAGTCGAACCCGGTCGTCCCCGATACGTACACGCGGTCGCCGTCCACGACCGCCCGCGCGTATCCGATCTGCTCCTCGAAGGTGGATCCGCTGAGGATCACTCGCCGCTGCGTCATGGCGCCGAGGCTAGCGGACGCAGCCCGTCGAAGATCACGCCGAGCACCCGGGCGCGCAGCCGCCCGTCCGGCCCGCAGAACTCGGCCGCCCGGGCGGCGCCGGTGACCACGGCGGCCACCTCGGGGACGGTGAGGTCGGCGCGGACCGCGCCCGCCCGCTGCGCCCTGGCCAGGAGCGCCCCGACGGCCTCGTCCAGCTCGGCCACCCCGCCCAGCACCGCGTCGTGGACGGCCGAGGGGTCCATCCCGGCGGTGGGCAGCGCGTCGGCGAAGGAATGCTTGGTCGCGGCCTCCCCCACGCAGTGCGCGATGAACGCGTAGAAGGCCGCCCCCGGGTCCGGCTCCCCGGCCGCCGCGCGCCCCGCCTCGGCGAGCCGGCGCAGCCGCTCGGCGACGACGGCCTGGACCAGCGCCTCCTTGACCGGGAAGTGCCGGAACACCGTGCCGATCGCCACCCCGGCCCGCTCGGCGATCTCCTCGGTCGAGGCGGCCGGACCCTTGGCGGTGAACACCGCCTCGGCCGCCGCCAGGATCTTCGCCCGGTTGCGCCGGGCGTCGGCGCGCATCGGCCTGTCCCGCTGCTCCATCGTCCTCCGTTGACAAAGATGAGTCGCGACTCATATTGTCGCGAACCTGAGTCACGACTCACCCTAGCGTGGAGGCGGCCGATGCCCACGATCGTGATGACCGGCGGCACCTCGGGGATCGGCGCGGTCGCGCTGCGCCGCCTGGCCGCCGAAGGCCGGGTCCTGCTCGGCGCGCGCGGTCCCGGGCCCGGGGCCGCCGAGACGCTCCCGCTCGACCTGGCCCGGCTGGACGACGTCCGGGCGTTCGCCGGCGCGGTCGCCGGCCGCCTGGCGGGCGAGGAGATCGACGCGCTCGTCCTCAACGCGGGCCTGATCCCGCCGCGCGGCGGCCGGACGGCGGACGGGTTCGAGACGGCGTTCGGGGTGAACCACCTCGCCCACTACCTGCTGGCGCGGCTCCTGCTGCCGCACCTGGCCGCGGGCGCGACCGTCGTGCTGACCACGAGCGGCACGCACGACCCGGCCGAGCGCACCGTCCAGCCCGCGCCGCGCCACGCCGACGCCCGGCGGCTGGCCCACCCCGAGCTCGACCCCGAGCGCGGCCGGACGCCCTGGACCGCCGCCGGCCGCGCCTACTCCTCCTCCAAGCTCTGCAACCTCCTCACCGTCCGCGCGCTCGCCGCCCGGCCCGGCCTGGACGCCACCGTGCTCGCCTACGACCCCGGGCCGGTCCCCGCCACCGGCCTGGTCCGCCACTACCCGCGGGCCGTCCGCGCCGGCTGGCGGGTCCTGGCCCGGCCGCTGTCGGCCCTCGGCCCGTCCCCGAACAGCGTCGCGGCCGCAGGAGATGCCCTGGCCGACCTCGCCCTCGGCCGGGCACGGCCGCCGGCGGGCCGGTACTACGCGGCCCTCCGCGACAACGAGCTCGTCTGGAAGCAGCCCTCCGAACTGGCCCGCCGGGACGACCTGCGCGACGCCCTGTGGCGCGACAGCGCCGAACTCGCCGGGCTGGACGCCTAGGGCCTCAGACCTCGAGCACGACCTTGCCCGGAACGCCGCGCTGCTTGGCGGCGAACGCCTCCCTGGCCTCGGCCAGCGGGTAGACGGCGCCCACCTGGGGACGGAGCAGGCCCTCGTCGACCAGGCGGGCCAGCTCGGCGAGCTGGGCGCGGTCGGGCTCGACGATGAAGAAGGCGGCGCGGCCTCCCTCCGGCGCCACCGGCGGCGGCGCGGTGATCGACACCAGGACGCCGCCGGGCGCGACCGCGGCGGCCGAGCGGGCCAGGACGTCACCGCCGATGGTGTCGAAGACCAGGTCCACCGGACCGACGGCGTCCTCGAACGCCCGCTCCTCCAGGTCGACGAAGTCCTCGGCGCCGCATTCGCGGGCCACCTGCGCGGCCCGGCCGCGACCGGTCGCGATGACGCGGGCCCCGGCCTGCGCGGCGAGCTGGACGGCCAGGGCCCCGGTCCCGCCGCCTCCGCCGTGGACCAGCACCGTCCGGCCGGCCTCCAGGCCGCCGTGGACGAACAGTCCCTGGTAGGCCGTCAGCCCGGCGACCGGCAGCGACGCCGCCTGGACGAAGTCCGCGGTCCGCGGCATCGGCGCGAGATTGCGGGCCTCCACCGCGACGTACTCGGCGGCGGCGCCGTCGCGGTGCCAGTCGGTGAGCCCGAAGACGCGGTCGCCCACGGCGAGGCCGGTGGTGCCGTAGCGGACCTCGGCGACCTCCCCGGCCACCTCGTGGGCCGGGACGGACGGGGTGCGGTCGCGCCCGGCGCGGTCCACCCAGGTGCCGGGCCAGGACAGCTCGTCCGGCACGAGGCCCGCCGCGCGCACCTTCACCAGCACGTCGCCGGTCGCGCTGTACGGGGCGGGCGCCTCCTCGAAGACCAGGCCCTCGAAACCGCCCTCTTCGTGAATGCGTATCGCCTTCATGGTCCCTCCTCAGTGGGTTGGAAGATCAAACTTATAGGACGGGCGGCTAGCATGCCCCGCGGAACGCGATGATCGGGAGGCGGCGTGCCGGACGGCGGCGAGCGGGACTTCCTGGCCCACCGGAACCTGCTGATGGGCGTGGCCTACCGGGTGCTCGGGCGGGTCGCCGACGCCGAGGACGTGGTGCAGGAGGCCTGGCTGCGCTGGTCCAAGGCCGGCCCGGTGGCCGACCCGGAGGCGTTCCTGGTCACCGTCACGACCCGGCTGGCCGTCGACCGGCTCCGGCGGGTCCGGGCGCGGCGCGAGGCCTACGTGGGCGAATGGCTGCCCGACCCGCTGCTGACCGGCCCGGACGCCGCCGCCGGCGTGCTGCGGACCGAGTCGGTGTCGCTGGCGCTGCTGGTGGTCCTGGAGTCCCTGTCGCCGCTGGAGCGGGCGGTGTTCGTCCTGCGCGACGTCTTCGAGTTCCCCTACGCCGAGATCGCCGCAGCCCTGGACAGGCGCGAACCGGCCGTGCGGCAGCTGGCGGCACGGGCGCGCACGCACGTGCAGGAGCGCCGCCCGCGCTTCGAGGTGGACCCCGTCGCCTGGCGGCAGGTGACCGACCGGTTCCTCGGCGCCTGCCTGAACGGCGACGTCGCGGAGCTGATGGGGCTGCTCGCCCCCGACGTCCGCCTGATCGCCGACAGCGGCGGCAAGGCGGTGGCGCCGCGCCGCCCGATCACCGGCCCCGAGCAGGTGGCCCGGTTCGTGCTGAAGATCATGAAGCTCAGCAGATCCTTCACCGACTCGGCCGGCGTCGACCCCGCGGCGCGGATCGGCTACCGGCTGGTCACCGCCAACGGCGGGCCCGCCCTTCAGGTCACGGCCGACGACCGCCCGTTCGTCCACTTCCAGCTGCAGGTCGCCGACGGCCGGGTGAGCGCCTGCCATCTCATCGTCAACCCCGACAAGTTCGCGGCCGTGACGGCAGAGGACGGGCCGGCGCTGCGTCCTTGAGGGCATGGCGACCTCCGCCATCACCCTATGTACCGTCGGCGGCGGAAGCCGTCCACCGCCGGATCGCCCCCGATGTAACCGTTCCTACGCGGCGAGTACCGAGGAAGAGCGGTTCAGTCCCGACTCGGACACTAAAGGAGACATCGGGCCCTGGACAGGCGGCGCGCTCGTCCTACTCCGGACACGTCCTGGAGCCGCCGGAAACGCTCTGCGCCACCGCGTTAGGCGAGGTCGAGGGCTCCGCGCTTGATCTCGGAGAGGAGCGACGCCCAGCCGGACGGGGTGAAGGCCAGCACCGGGCCGTCAGGATCCTTGGAGTCACGCGCCGCGACGCCCGGCCCCGTAACGCGCGCGGCCGCCTCGACGCAGTTGGTCCCTTCACCACCACTGCGGCTGCTCTTCCTCCAGTGGGCGCCAACGATGAATGACTCCGTCATAGGTCGGACGATATCCGTTCGATCAGCTCCCGGGACTCCACTTGAGACAGCGCGCACTCACGCAGCCGCTCATACACCTCCGCGTAGTGATCGACATCCTCGGGCTCATCGACGTACCAGCTTCGGACGAGGCTGTCGACGGACACGATGCGCATCAGCCCTTCCGACCCCACATCGAGAATCGAGAACGCGCCATCGATCCCCGGGTGTGATCCCACCTCGAAGGGGATCACCCGAAGGTCGACATTGGGCAGCAGGGATACGTCCCTCAGCTTGTTCAGCTGCTCCCGCATCACCCTCCGCCCTCCCACCATGTTCCGTAGCGCCGCCTCTCCGAGGATGGCGCTGTAGTGAAGCGGCGGCACGCGTTGCAGCACGCGTTGCCGGCTCATCCGGATCTCGACGCCCGTATCCACCGAATCCGGAGTGCGACGCAGCGTAATGCCCGATTGAGAGATGACATCTCGGGCATAATTCTCGTTTTGTAGAAGTCCGGGCACTACATAGGGCTCAAAGTCGCGGATGCAGGCGGAGTCCGCCTCCAGCGAGGCGTACTCCAAGATGAACCCTGGCTTGACCCGCTCGGCAAGGTCTTTCCACCAGCCGTCCTGGCGTCCGTCATGCGCAAGCCTGAGCAAGTGATCGCGCAAACGCTCGTCGGCGACCCCGTATTCGTTGAGGATGTGCTTAAGGTCGCGCGGGCGGATCGCCCGATGTCCGTTCTCGTAAGCGCTCAGCGAGGCGGCCGACCGCTCCAGCAGCCTTCCGGCGGCGGACTGGGTCAGGTTGCGCTCTTCCCGCAACCGCCGCAGCGTATCGCCGATCATCTTGCGCCGATAGGACATCCGCTGCTCAGAGGACATGCTGCCACCATGTCACCGGAAGTCGTCTTGTCAATCAGTTCAGAGAAAGTTAGATACATCAGCTTTTTCATACACCCGCACTTCGCAGATTCACAAAGAGATATGTCGCATCTCTCATGAAGGCGTTGAAGCCATGACCCGCCGCGGCGACCCTGGCCGTGTCCCCGAGGGAAGGAAGGTCGATGGCGCCTTCAGAAGAGAGATTCACGCTCCTGGTCCGGCTCGTGTGGGAGTTGCGCGCCGTGCCGGCCACGGCGATTCTGATATTTCCCTATAATGCCGAACCTGTCCTTCATATCCCTTGCCGGGGCGGGCGGCGGGACGCCGTGCTCGCCGTCCAGCGGTGCGGGGCCTGGCGCCTCTGCTGGCGCGGCGCCGAGCTCGGCACCGCGCGTCTCGACCAGGTCGCCCGCAAGATCGCGATGGACGCGGCGGCATGAGCGGCCCGCGCCTCATCGCGGCGCTCACCCTCCCCGGCGTCGAGCGCTCGGTCCCCCACGCGCGCCGCTTCGTGCGCGACATTCTCGCCCCGGTCCACGCCGAGCTCCTCGACGACATGGCCCTGGTGGTCGACGAGCTGGCGGGCAACGCCGTCCGGCACACCGCGTCCGGCCGGGGCGGCAAGTTCACCGTCGCCCTCTTCCACGCCCCCGGTGTCCTGCGCGCGGAGGTGACCGACGAGGGCGCGGGCGGCGGACGCCCCGTCCCGCGGGCCGACCCCGCGGGCGAGAGCGGGCGGGGCCTGCACATCGTCGCCGCGCTCGCCGTCCGCTGGGGCCACCGCCCGGACGGTCCGCGCACCACCGTCTGGGCCGAGTTCGTCACACCTGGTTGAGCAGGTGCGCCGAGGGGCCGTAGCCGACCTTCCAGCCGGCGTAGACGCCGAGCGTGCCGTCGGCGACGCAGCGCAGGCCGATGCTGATCCAGCGCACGTCGCCCTCCTCGTACAGGGAGAAGCCGACCCCGAGGTTGAACTCCTCGCCGCCGCAGGGACAGCCGCAGTACTCGGCGTTCTGCTCGTCCCAGTATTCGCCGCTGTCGGCGATGAAGGAGGCGCCGCCACAGCCCGCGCACTCCCGCCGGGCACCGTTGCCGTCGTCGGCCAGGACCCGGAAGACCCGGCCGCCGCAGGGGCCGCAGACGGCCTCCACGACCCGCTCGACCTCGTGGCCCTCGGGCTCGAAGTCCGTCACGAACTCGGCGAGGTCCGCGAAGTCGTCGCCTCGCCACAGTTCGCCCGATTCATCGATCACGGCCTCAAGTATGCCGGTGCCCGACACTTCCACCGGCACCGAAACGTCCCGGCCCTACCGTTGCGGTCATGACGAGCTTCCACGACCTGCACCACGGGGCCGATCCCCTGCTCATCCCCAACGCCTGGGACTTCGCGAGCGCGGCGATGTTCGCTCAGGCCGGCTTCGCCGCGGTCGCGACCACCAGCCTCGGCGTCGCCGCCGTCGCGGGCAAGCCCGACGCCGCCGGCGCGACCCGCGCGGAGACCGCAGCGCTGGCCCGCGGCCTCGCCCGGCTGCCGGTCCCGGTCAGTATCGACCTGGAGGACGGCTTCTCCGCCGACCCGGGCGAGGTCGGCGCGCTCGTCGCCGAACTGGCCTCCTACGGCGTCGCCGGCGTGAACCTGGAGGACGCGCGCGGCGACGCCGGGCACCACGCGGCCGTCGTCCGGGCCGTGAAGGAGGCGGCGCCCGGCGTCTTCCTCAACGCCCGCACCGACACCTTCTGGCTCGGCGAGCCCGACCTGCCCGAGACGCTGCGCCGCGTCGCCGCCTACCAGGACGCCGGCGCGGACGGCGTCTTCGTGCCCGGCATCGCGGACGACGCCGACATCCAGGCCGTCCTGGACACCGCACGGGTCCCTTTGAACGTCCTGCACCTGCCGGGCCGCACCTCGCTCCCCCGCCTGGCCGAACTGGGCGTCAAGCGCGTCAGCACCGGCTCGCTCCTCTACCGCGCCGCCCTGCACGCGGCCGTCGGCACCGCGCTGGAGCTCGCCGGCCGCCCGTCCCTGCCCATGCCCTCCTACGCCGACGTGGAGCGGCTCCTGCGTCCCTGATCGCCCGGGACAACAGGCCCATGACGTGGGGATTCCCGGGACGGCAAGATCAGGGACATGCTCCTCAGGATCCTCTGCGCGCTGGCCCTGGTCCCGCCGGCCGCCGGCTGCACCGCCGAGGCCGTCAAGCCGCGCGACCCGGTGCAGGCGGCCGGCAGGGCGCTCGGCCCCGCCCTGCCGGCGGTCCGTCCCTATGAGTTCAACGCGCCGCAGCGGCTGACCGGCTGGGCCCGCGACCCGAAGCTGGAGCGGTCGGCCGACTTCACCAAGCTGGCCTCGGCGCTGCCGCAGCCGCTGCGCGACCGGCTCACCGGGATCAAGGCGGGCTACTACCGGATGCCCGGCAGCGACCGCGTCATGGACCGGTTCTTCTATGCCGGCGGCACGCTGCGCGGTGGCGGGGCCGACGCGGTGATCGAAGACGTCAAGAAGTTCGCCGCCGACCACCGGCGGCGGACCGTGACGGCCGCGACCGTTCCCTTCGGCTCCCCCGATGTGAAGAGCGTCCAGGTCGGCTTCGGCCTCGGCGCCTACCAGAACGCCTTCGCCGGCGGCCCCGTGACCACCAACGACTCGGTCGTCTGGACCGACGGCAGGACGGTCGGCCTGATCACGATGGAGGTCCCGGCCACCTCCGCCATGCTCGCCCGGGCGAAGCGGGTCCACGCCGAGCTCTCCTGACCGCCGGACGCCGTTATGGGAGGCTCGTCCCGTGGACGAGCGCTTCATCTGGAATGCCACTTGGGCGGAGCTCGACCCGGCCGGCCGCCCTTTCGACCGCTCCGACCAGGAGGCGGCCCTCCTGACCGGCCTGCTCATGCCGCTGATCCCCGACCCCGAGGTGGTCGGCTACTACGACCGCGAAAAGCACACCACCGCGATCACCCGGCTGCTCACCGCCCGCTACGGCTTCTGGGCGGCGGGCTGGAACTGGTCTCCGGGCGAAGGGGGCCTCGGCAGCGGCGTGGTGGACACCTGGTGCTGCGCCGGGCACTCGATGCACGGCACGCGCGAGGAGACCGCCCGGCTGATCGTGCGGTCGCTGCGGGAGTGGCGCGACTGGCTGGAGGACCTCGCCGGGCGCTTCGCCGCGCTGGCCCCGCCCGCGGACGGCGACCCCGCGGCGGCCGACCCCTGGTACTGGGAGCGGGCCTGCACGCGCCTCGTCACCCTGGTCGTCGACCGGACCCACAGCGAGAGCGGCTGGCACGGGATGTGCACGCTGGTCCTGGAATGGTTCCTGGCCGCGCAGGGCATCGGCGCGGAACAGGCGGCGCGCATCGTCGAGGCGGCGGTCGGCGGGCGGTTCGAGAGCTGGGTCGAGCCGAGGCCCACCGTGATCGCCGAGGTCGGAGAGCGCTTCGCCACCGAGATCGGCGGGATGGAATGACCGCCGACGCGCTGGCGGCCTGGTGCGAGGTACGCGGCCGCGTCCCCTGGCCGCCGGACGACGTCACCGCTCCCGTCCACGCCGCCCGCGACGCCGTCGCCGGCTTCTTCACCGCCACCCGGGGCGACCGCGACCCCGCCGGCGCCGCCCGCGCCCGCGCCGCGTTGCGGCAGGTCCGCGCCGACGCCGCGCGTGACCTGCCCCTCTCCTTCCCGCTCATGGCGGCCTGGCAACGCACCGTCCTCGGCGTGGCCGACGCGCCCTTCCGCACCACGCCCGCCTACGCCAAGCAGGGCCGCGAGCGGTACGGGATCGCGCCGGACACGCAGGCCCGGTTCGAGCGTCACCTGGCCGAGAGCACCGAGCCCGGCCTCCCGCTCCCCGCGCGCGCCGCCCGCGTCCACCTCGACGTGCTGTTCTTCCACCCCTTCGCCGACGGCAACGCCCGCGCGGCGATGCTCGCGCTGGCCTTCGTCCTCGCCCGCGAGGGCGTGCGCCTCGGCCGGGCGCTCCCCCTGCGGACGACGCGCTGGGCCGACGACCCCGAGGGCGCGGCCGACCTCGCCCGGCTGCTGGTGGCCCTCACCCGGTGATTCACCCCGCTCACCCGCGGGTACATCGCCCCTCGACGGTGAGGGGGACCGGACATGGCGGAACTGCGGTTCGACGAGCTGCCGCTCGACCTGGCGTTCACCGAGACGCACGGCGACGGGCGGCGCAAGGTAGCGGTGTTCGGCGATCCGGCCGACCCGTTCACCCGCGAGCTGTTCCGCGACATCCTGCCCAAGGCCGGCGACGTCACCGTGCACACGATCCCGCTGCCGCTGGAGACCTATCCGGACGCCGACCGCCTCACCCGGCTGGTCTGGGGCGCCCCCGACCGGGCCGCGGCGTGGGCGCGGCTGATGGCCGAGGGTGTGGAGCCGGCGAACCCGCCCGACGCGCACGCGCCGATCGCCCGGCTGCGCCTGGCCGCCGAGGAGCTCGGCGTGGACGCGACGCCGACGCTGGTCTTCCCCGACGGCACGATGATCGCCGGGGCGCTGCCCGCGGGCGAGCTGGAGCGCCGGCTCGCCGCCCAGTGATTCAGTGACCTGTGATCGCGTCGGCGATCCGGGCCAGCGCCGAGGTGTCCACCGAGGTGCGCTCGCGGGCGTCGGCCGTCCGGTACAGCGCGTACATGGCGTGCACGCCGAGCCAGCGCAGCGGCTCGGGCTCCCAGCGCCGCACCCGCCGGTCCACCCACGGCAGCGCGGTCAGCTCGGTGTCGCGGCGCAGCACCAGGTCGCGCAGGGTGCGGCCGGCGAGGTTGGCCGCCGCGACGCCGTGGCCGGTGTAGCCGCCCGCGTGGCCGAGGCCGGTGGTGTGGTCCACCACGGCGGTCGAGCACCAGTCGCGGGGCACGCCGAGCACCCCTGACCAGGCGTGCGCGACCCGCCCGGTGGAGGCGGCGGCGGGGAACATGCCGGTCAGCATCTCCCAGAGGGCGTCGACGGTCCGCGGGCGGGTGCGGCCGTCGTCGTCGATCCTGGAGCCGTACCGGTAGGGCTTGCCGCGGCCGCCGAAGGCGATGCGGTCGTCGGCGGTGCGCTGGGCGTACATGTAGTAGTGCGCCATGTCGCCGAGCAGCTCGCGCCGCTTCCAGCCGATCTCGGCCCAGGTCTCCGCCGGCAGCGGGGTGGTGACGATCATGGAGCTGTTCATCGGCAGCCAGTCGCGGTGGTGCCCGGCGAGGTCCGCGGTGAAGCCCTCGGTGGCGCGCAGGACGTAGTCGGCGCTGACCGTCCCGTACGGGGTGACGGCCGCGCCGGGCCGGATGCGCCGCACCGGGGTCCGCTCGTAGACCTCCACGCCGAGGTCCCGCACGACCCGCGCGAGGCCGCGCACGAGCGCGGCGGGCTGGACGCGGGCGCAGTGCGGGCTCCACGCCAGCCCCGTCGCGCCCGCCACGTTCAGGCGCTCGGCGGGGTCCAGCGGCATCAGGTCGTCCTCGGTCCAGCCCCACTCCCGGCTCGCCGCGATCATGTCGGCCAGGCGGCCCTGCTGGGCGGCGTTGCGGGCGACGGTGAGGACCCCGCCGTGCACGATGCCGGCGTCGATGCCCTCGGCCTCGGCGACCCTGACCACCTCGGCGACGGTGTCGAACATGGCGCGCTGCAGCGCCACGGCGGCCGGCCGGCCGTGCCGGGCGGCGTACCGCTCGCGCGCCCCGGCGATCTCCCCGACGAGCCAGCCGCCGTTGCGGCCGGACGCCCCGAACCCGGCGAACTCCTTGTCCAGCACGACGATCCGCAGGTCGGGCTGAGCCCGCTTGAGGTAGTAGGCCGTCCACAGCCCCGTGTACCCGGCGCCGACGATGCACACGTCGCACGACAGCGAGCCCGGCAGCCGGGGCCCGGGCTCCGGCACGCCGATCGCGCGGTACCAGTACGAGACGCCGCCGTTGGCGAAGTCGGGCGCGAGCGGGGCGGGAGCAGGACTCATGGGGACAATACTGCTGTATCACCCAGTCAAAAGCCCAGAGGGCGACGGAATCTATTGTCAACCCGCCATTGAACGACGTGTTCCGTATCAGTCGGGGTCGCCGCGATGCATGGACACGGCGGGCCGGACGGCTCCGCCGGCCGCGTCGATCCCGGTGAGGTCGCGGCGCGGCCCGGTGAAGGCGCGCGGCGTCCCCGCGTCGTCGATCCCGGCGCCGCGCCCCGCCCGCGGACCATGGCCCCCGGCGAACCGGCGGACGGCCTCCTCGCCCGGTACGGGCGCGGCCGCTCCCGCGGCGGACCGGCGGGCGCCCGTCATGTCACTCATCGTCCTTCTCCCCCCAGTCGGGCGCCTGCTCGCCGGCCGGCAGGCCGGCCCGGAACACCCGCAGTTGCAGCGCGAGCCCCGCGTAGTAGCCGACCAGGGTGACCAGCTCGACCAGCGCCGCCCGGCCGAGCGTGGCGGCGGCCTCGTTGTACAGCGCGTCGCCGAGGTCGTGGTCGGCCGCCAGCCGGCCGGCCGCCTCGCAGACCAGCCGTTCGCGCACGTCGGCCAGCATCGGCGCGCGGCCCTCGCGCAGCGCGGTCAGCTCGGCCTCGGTGAGGCCGGCGCGGCGGCCGGTCCGCTCGTGCGCGTACCACTCGAAGTCCGACCGCCAGTGCCGCGCCACCACCAGGATCGCGATCTCCCGCTCCCGCCGGGTGAAGGCGGTGCGAAAGCGCAGCGCGGCGCCGAGCTCCTGCAGCGGCTGACCGATGGCCGGGCTGTAGAGCATCGCGCTGAACGGGCCGGTGAGACGGCCCTCGTCGTCGACGAGCCGGAACGGGGCGGGACCGGCGCCGCGCGGCCCGCCGGTGATCGCCTGGTAGAGCGCGCGCTGGTCCTCGCCGAGCACGGCGGGCGGCAGCGCCGGCAGCCGCTCGGGCGGGTGGGGTTCGCCGATGTGGTCACCGCTCAATGGGTCGATCACCCATCGCACGCTAGGCGGTGCGCGGCGCCGCCTCAAGCCCCTGCCCGCTATGTGAAACCCCCGCCTCATGGTGACGTAGCCGTTCCGTAACAGGGCCGGGGGACGGTGGGTCCCAAGTGACCCCCGACGTCCGGAGGAACGTTCCATGCCGCTGCTGCGCATCCGCACCGAGATCGAGGACAGCCCCGGCCGGCTGGCCGTGCTCACCGCCGCGCTGGCCCGGCGCGGCGCCAACATCCTCGGCCTGTCCGTCCAGGTCGACACCGAGGGCGTGGTGGACGAGTTCGTCGTGGACGTGCCCGCCGGCGGCGCCGGCGCGGCCGAGCTGACCGCGGCGCTGGAGGCCGCGGGCGGCGTCCGCACCGTCGCGGTCCCGGCCCGCCCGCGCGAGCTGGTGGACGAGCCCACCCGCGCCCTGGTGCTGGCCGCCCGGCTGCGCGCCGAGCCGCACACACTGCCGGAGGTGCTGGCCGAGCTGCTGCGCGCCCGCGGCGCGGCCTGGACCAACGCCTGCGACGCGCCCGAGAGCGGCGCCGACGTGCTGACCGTGCCCGTCGGGCAGCGCCGCGCGGTCCGGCTGCGCCGCCCCGGCCTGCCGTTCACCGCCACCGAGGCCGCCCGCGCCGACGCCCTGGTGCGCGCCGTGCTGCCCGCCGGGGAGCCGCGGCCCGCCTCGCGCCGCGTCCCGCTGCGCGACGGCACCCACATCACCGTCCGGCCGATCGAGCCGCGCGACGCGGCCGCGGTGCGGGCCATGCACGAGCGCTGCTCGCTGGACAGCCGCCGGATGCGCTACTTCAGCGCCAAGCCCTACCCGACGTCGCGCGCCATCGCCCGGTTCTGCGACCCCGCGCACGGCCTGACGCTGGTCGCCGAGGGCCCCGACGGGTCGCTGCTGGCGATGGCGCACCTGATCCACGTGCTGGACCCCGGCGTCGCCGAGCTGGCGTTCCTGGTGGAGGACGCCTGGCAGGGCCGCGGCCTCGGCCGCGCCCTGGCCGCCCTGCTGCTGGTGCTCGGCCGCGAGCGCGGGCTGGTCGAGATGCGCGCGACCGCGCTCAGCGAGAACGCCCGCGTCCGGCGGCTGCTGACCTCCCTCGGCGGCCGTACCCGCCGCACCGAGGAGCCGGGCATCGTGGAGGTGCGGCTCCGCCTGGACGGGCGCACCGCGGCGGACACCGGAGCGGGGGCGGCTGGCAAAATGGCGCGGTGACCGGCATCTATGACGACCCCTGGGCCTACGCGCTCACCTGCTCGTTCCGTGACGTCGCCCCCGAGGTGGACGCGGTGCTCGGCTGGTGCGCCGAGCACCGGCCCGCGTCCGCCGGGCCCGTCCGCACCGTGCTGGAGCTGGCGGCGGGCCCCGCCGAGCACGCCCGCGAGTTCGCCCGGCGCGGCCTCACCGCCACCGCGCTGGACCTGCACCCGGCGATGTGCGCCTACGCCGACCGGGAGGCGCGGGCGGCCGGGGTGCGGCTCGAGGTCGTCCAGGAGGACATGACCGCCTTCGCCCTCGGCCGCCGCTTCGACCTGGTCGTCACCATGCTCGACTCGACCTCGCACCTGATGACGCTGGACGCCTTCACCGCGCACCTGCGGCGGGTCGCCGAGCACCTGGCCGAGGACGGCCTGTACGTGCTGGAGATGTCGCACCCGCGCGACCGGCTCGGCGACGACCCGAGCGTCACCACCGCGTGGACGGTCGATCGGCCCGGCGTGCACGCCGCCGTGCAGTGGGGCGGCCCGGACGACCGGCTCGACCCGGTCACCCAGATCGCCGACGACCACGTGACGGTGGCCATCACCGAGGCCGCCGGCACCCGGGTGATCGAGGACGTCGTCCCCTACCGGTTCTGGACCGCGACCGAGCTGGCCGCCGCGATCCGGCTGGCGGGCGGGCTGGAGGCGGCGGCGCAGTACGGCGACTTCGGCCCGGTCGCCCTCACCGACCCCGCCGCCTGGCGGATGATCACCGTGCTGCGCCGCACCGCCTAGCGGCCCGTCAGGGCGCGGGGGCCCAGCCGGGCATGGGGTGCGCGGCCAGCAGCTCGCGGATCCGCGCCGCCACCTTCTGCTCCACCTCCGCCGCGTCGCCCTTGGCGGTGGCCTGGACGACCTCGTCGATCCAGGCCGCCAGCTGCGGCATGTGCTCCTCGGTCAGCCCGCGGGTGGTGATCGCGGCGGTGCCGAGGCGCAGGCCCGAGGGGTCGAACGGCTTGCGCGGGTCGAACGGGACGGCGTTGTAGTTCAGCTCCACGCCCGCCCGGTCCAGCGCCTGCGCGGCCGGCTTGCCCGCCACGCCCTTGTTGGTCAGGTCGATCAGGATCAGGTGGTTGTCGGTGCCGCCGGAGATCAGGTCGTAGCCGCGCTCCAGCAGCGCGGCGGCGAGCGCGCGGGCGTTCGCCACGATCTGCCGCGCGTAGGCGGCGAAGCCCGGTGTCGCGGCCTCCTTCAGCGCGACCGCGATGGCGGCGGTGGTGTGGTTGTGCGGGCCGCCCTGCAGACCGGGGAAGACGGCCTTGTCGATCGCGGCGGCGTGCTCGGCCGTCGACATGACCATCGCGCCGCGCGGGCCGCGCAGCGTCTTGTGCGTGGTGGTCGACACCACGTCGGCGTGCCCGAACGGGGACGGGTGCGCGCCGCCCGCGATCAGCCCGGCGATGTGCGCGATGTCGGCGGCCAGCACCGCGCCGGTCTCCCGGGCGATCTCGGCGAACGCCGGGAAGTCGATCGTGCGCGGGATGGCGGTGCCGCCGCACCAGATCAGCTTCGGCCGCTCCCTGCGGGCCAGGTCGCGGACCTCGTCCATGTCGATGCGGCCGGTGTCGGCGCGCACGCCGTAGCGGACCGCGTTGAACCACTTGCCGGTCGCCGACACCGACCAGCCGTGGGTGAGGTGCCCGCCCATCGGCAGCGACAGGCCGAGGACGGTGTCGCCGGGCTGCAGGAACGCCAGGTAGACCGCGAGGTTGGCGGGCGACCCCGAGTAGGGCTGGACGTTGGCGTGCTCGGCGCCGAAGAGCGACCGCGCCCGCTCGATCGCCAGCAGCTCGACCGGGTCGATGTTCTGCTGGCCCTCGTAGTAGCGGCGGCCCGCGTAGCCCTCGGAGTACTTGTTGGTGAGGACCGAGCCGGTGGCCTCCAGCACCGCGGGCGAGACGTAGTTCTCCGAGGCGATCAGCCGGATCTTCTCGAACTGGCGGCGGGCCTCGGCCTCCACCAGCCCCGCGATCTCGGGGTCTTCGGCCTGAAGGTGGGGGATGACGGGCTCATGCATGACGGCCTCCGCGCCGGTCACGCCGGGGGCTCGGTACGGGAACCCCCGGCTGAGGGGCCCGTACACCCAGGCGCGCGGTGTAGCGGACGTGCTTCGCTCCCCGGTGGTCGAGCCCACCTTGACTGCGCCAGTCGCTTGCGGGCAAGCATAGCGGGCCGGGCCCGGCGCGAGGCGGCGGCCGGGCCGCAGATCATCCGGTCGCGGGGTGGAAAGGCCGCCGGTCCCCTGGCGTGCCCGCCCCCGAGACGCCATGATCTTTCGAAGCGCTCCCCTAGACTCGTGAGCCGCCGGAACCGGTCCGTCACCCGGCCCGGCCACTCACCCGACCCGCTACGGTCAGTTGGAAATGGACTCTGCACTCTCCTCGACAGCGGCACCCGTCACCGTCCTCCCGCCCCCCGAGGCGGCGCCGCAGGCGCCCCCTCCCCGCGACCCTCCCGCGAGCCGGTCCGGCACCGGGCGGCTCGGCTGGCTGGACGCGCTGCGCGGGCTGGCGGCGCTGGTCGTCGCGGTGCACCACGCGATGGGCGAGTACACCTACCCCGCCCGCGAGGCGATGACCGAGTGGTTCGACCCGGGCGCCTTCGGCATCCTGGTGTTCTTCCTGGTCAGCGGGTACATCGTCCCGGCCTCGCTGGAGCGCACCGGCGACGTGCGGCGGTTCTGGGTCAGCCGGGTGTTCCGGATCTACCCGCTGCTGCTCGTCGCGCTCACCGCGATGGTGCTGCTGTCGGTGTCCGGGGTGCGGCCGCTCGGCCCGCACCTGGCGGGCACCGGGCCGGTGGCCGCCGTGCTCGCGCACCTGACGATGATGCAGGACCTGCTGTCGGTGCCGAACGCGGTCTACGTGCTGTGGACGCTGTCCTACGAGATGGCGTTCTACCTGCTGGTCGTCGGGTTGTTCTCGGTCGGCCTGCACCGCCGCTCGGCCTCGGCGGCGCTCACCCTGACGGCCCTGGCGATCGCGGTGGTCGGGCTCGCCCGGACCAGGATGCTCGCCGAGGCCACCGGGGTGACCCCGCTGGTGGTCGTCGCGTTCGTGACCATGGCCGCCGCGATCACGCTGGCCTGCGCGCGCCGCCCGGCGCTCATGCGCGCCGGCGCGCTGCTCGGCGCGGCGCTGGCGTTCACCCTGGCCACCCTCGACAGCCGGGCCGCCACCTGGGAGGGCCTGATCATCTTGGCGGTGATGTTCACCGGCACCGCGATCTACCGGGCCGAGCGCGGCCAGATCCGGTGGCGCACCGCGCTGCTCACCGCCGCCGCCGTGCTGGTGTCCGCGGTGGCGCTCGGCCTCTACGAGAAGGCCGCCTGGGGCGCGGGGATGACCGACTGGGGGGTGAAGCGGGCCTGGGCGAGCGCGGTGGTCCTGGCGGCGCTGGTGTTCGCGGGCGGCATGCTGCTGCGCGACCGGCGGATGCCGGGCTGGCTGGTGTGGCTCGGCGTCGTCAGCTACTCGGTGTACATCCTGCACCCGGTGCTGCTGGAGGCGATGACGCACGTGTTCGGCAAGCCCGTGCACCAGCAGCCGCTCGTCATCGTGGTGTTCCTCGGGCTGCTGCTCGCCGCGAGCCAGCTGACCTACCGGCTGGTGGAGAAGCCCATGCAGGAGCTCGGCCGCAAGGTCGCCAGACGGCTCGGCTGACGCAGGCCGGAACGCCGAAGGCCCCGATCCCGGGCGGGATCGGGGCCTTTCCACGTCCGGCTCAGGACCGGCGCGGCCGTCAGCCGCGGGCGGCGGCCTCCATCGCCTTCTTCACCAGCGCGCGCTTCTCGCGCAGCTTGGCGAGCGCCTCCTCGAGGATGGCCTCGCCGTCCTCGTCGCTGCGCCGCTCCTTGACGTACGCCAGGTGCGTCTTGTAGGGCTCGGTCTTCGGCGGGGCCGGGGGGTTGTCCTTGTCCTGACCGGCCGGGAACCCGCAGCGCGGGCAGTCCCAGGTGTCCGGCACCGCGACGTCGGTCGCGAAGCTCGGACGGGTCTCGTGCCGGTTGGCGCAGTAGAAGGTCACCCACACACGGGGCGCCGCGTCCCCGCGCTCGGCCTCTCCCATCGGGCCGGCCCCGACACGGCTACCCCGAATCGCGTTGCCACTACCCACGGACTACTCCTCGCTCAGTATGCCGCGGCCGTCCGCGCCCCGACGGGGCACGGACGGCGGCGCGGCGATCGTACGTATCCACGCGGCCTGGCTCAGCCGACGCCCTTGCTCTTGAACAGCAGCCCGAGCACGATGATCGAGGCGAACCAGATCACGCCGACGCCGACCGTCAGCCGGTCGAGGTTGCGCTCGACCACCGAGGACCCGCCGAGCGACGACGAGATACCGCCGCCGAACATGTCGGAGAGGCCGCCGCCCTTGCCCTTGTGCATCAGCACGAGGACCACCATCAGCAGGCTGCAGATGATGAGCACGACGGACGTGGTGATGATCCACACATTCACAGTGTTCAGCGCCTTTTCTGGCCACCCCCGCTGCAGCGGGGTACGTCTCTAGCAAGGACGGAGGATCGCGCCGGGTGGTTTACCCGTCAGGTACGAAGGGTACGACGAAGAACTCCCTGGTTCGGCAAGAACCCCCGTGACACGCCCGAATTAATCAGAATTGATCAGGCGGGCTGGTCGCGGTACCGGCAGATCCGCACGAAATCGGCCGGGTCCAGGCTGGCCCCGCCGACCAGGGCGCCGTCCACGTCGGACTGCGCCATGATCCCCGCGACGTTGCCGCCCTTGACCGAGCCACCGTACAGAATGCGGACCTGATCGGCCACCCCGCCGTCGTACAGTTCCGCGATCCGGGTGCGGATCGCGGCGCAGACCTCCTGCGCGTCGGCCGGCGTGGCGACCTCGCCGGTGCCGATCGCCCAAACCGGCTCGTAGGCGATCACCAGGCCGCGCACCTGCTCGGCGGTGATCTTCTCCAGCGCGCCGTCGAGCTGGGCCAGCACGTGCCCGACCTGCTCGCCGGCCTTGCGCACGTCCAGGCCCTCGCCGACGCACACGATCGGGGTGATCTCGGCGCCGAGCGCGGCCCGCGCCTTGGCGTTGACGACCGCGTCGGTCTCGTTGTGGTACTCGCGGCGCTCGGAGTGGCCGACGGTCACGTACGAGCAGCCGAGCTTGGCCAGCATCGCCGCGGAGATCTCGCCGGTGTAGGCGCCCGAGGCGTGCTGGGAGACGTCCTGCGCGCCGTAGGCGATCGCCAGCCGGTCGGCGTCGATCAGGGTCTGCACCGAGCGGATCGCGGTGAACGGCGGCAGCACCGCCACGTCCACCGCGTCGTAGTCGGCCTCCTTGAGCGCGAACGCCAGCTTCTGCACGAGCGCGATCGCCTCGAGGTGGTTGTTGTTCATCTTCCAGTTGCCCGCCATGAGCGGCTTACGGGAAGGGGTGGTGGGGGCCATGTGTCAGTCCTCCAGAGCCTGCAGGCCGGGCAGCGTCTTGCCTTCGAGGTACTCCAGGCTGGCACCGCCGCCGGTGGAGATGTGGGAGAACGCGCCCTCGTCGAAGCCGAGCTGCCGCACGGCCGCGGCCGAGTCGCCGCCGCCGACGACGGTGAACGCGCCCGAGTCGATCAGGCCCTGCGCGACGGCGCGGGTGCCGTGCGAGTACGGCTCCATCTCGAACACGCCCATCGGGCCGTTCCAGAAGACCGTCTCGGCGTCGGCGAGGCGGGAGGCGAACAGCTTGCCCGACTCGGGGCCGATGTCCAGGCCGAGCCGGTCGGCCGGGATGGCGTCGGCGGCGACCACCTCGTGGTCGGCGTCGGCGGCGAACGCGGTGGCGGCGACGATGTCGGCCGGCAGCACGAACTCCACGCCGTTCTGCTCGGCCCGCGCCAGGTACTCGCGGACGGTGTCCAGCTGGTCCTCTTCGAGCAGGCTCTTGCCGACCTCGTGGCCCTGCGCCTTCAGGAAGGTGAAGACCATGCCGCCGCCGATGAGGATGCGGTCGGCCTTGCCGAGCAGGTTGTCGATCACGCCGAGCTTGTCGGAGACCTTGGACCCGCCGAGCACGACCGCGTACGGGCGCGCGACGTCCTCGGTGAGCTTCCTCAGCACCTCGACCTCGGTGGCGATGAGGCCGCCGGCCGCGTGCGGGAGGCGCTTCGGCACGTCGTAGACGCTGGCGTGCTTGCGGTGCACGGCGCCGAAGCCGTCGCCGACGTAGAGGTCGGCGAGGGCGGCCAGCTCGTCGGCGAACGCGCCGCGCTCGGCGTCGTCCTTGCTGGTCTCGCCCGGCTCGAAGCGCAGGTTCTCCAGCAGCGCGACCCGGCCGTCGGCCAGGCCGTCCACGGTGGCGCGGGCCGAGTCGCCGACCACGTCGCCGGCGAAGGCGACGTCGGTGCCGAGCAGCTCGCCGAGGCGGGCGGCGACGGGCGCGAGGGAGAACTCGGGCTTCACCTCACCCTTGGGGCGGCCGAGGTGGGCGCAGACGATGACCTTGGCGCCGGCGGCGGCCAGCTTCGTGATCGTCGGCAGGCTGGCCCGGATCCGGCCGTCGTCGGTGATCGTGCCGTCCTGCAGCGGGACGTTCAGGTCCGCGCGGACCAGCACCCGCCGGCCGGCGACGTCGAGATCGTCGATGGTGCGCATCGAAACGCGATGTCCTTCCGGATACGCGCCCGCCGTGGTCCGAGGGTCTCGGGCCACGGCGGACGGGGTGGATCAGAGCTGGGAGCCGACGAGCTTGACCAGGTCGGCCAGGCGGTTGGAGTAGCCCCACTCGTTGTCGTACCAGCCGACGACCTTGACCTGGTTGCCGATCACCTTGGTGAGGCCGGCGTCGAAGATGCACGACGACGGGTCGGTCACGATGTCGGAGGAGACGATCTCGTCCTCGGTGTAGGTCAGCACGCCGGCCAGCGGGCCGGACTCGGCCGCGGCCTTCATCGCGGCGTTGACCTCCTCGACGGTGGTCTCGCGGGCGACCTCGACGGTCAGGTCGGTGGCCGAGCCGGTGGGGATCGGCACGCGCAGCGCGTAGCCGTCCAGCTTGCCCTTCAGCTCCGGCATGACCAGCGCGATCGCCTTGGCGGCGCCGGTGGAGGTCGGCACGATGTTGAGGGCGGCGGCGCGGGCGCGGCGCAGGTCCTTGTGCGGCGCGTCCTGCAGGTTCTGGTCCTGGGTGTAGGCGTGGATGGTGGTCATCAGGCCCTTCTCGATGCCGAAGGTGTCCTGGAGGACCTTGGTCATCGGGGCCAGGCAGTTGGTGGTGCACGAGGCGTTGGAGATCACCGTGTGCGCGGCGGCGTCGTACTGGGAGTCGTTGACGCCCATGACGATGGTGACGTCCTCGTTCTTGGCCGGGGCCGAGATGATGACCTTCTTGGCGCCGTTGTCGGCGTGCACCCGCGCCTTGTTGGCGTCGGTGAAGAACCCGGTGGACTCGACCACCACGTCGACGCCGAGCTCGCCCCACTTGAGGTTGGCCGGGTCGCGCTCGGCGAAGGCCTTGATGGTCTGGCCGCCGACGATGATCTCGTCCGCGGTCGCCTTGACCTCCTCGGGGAAGCGGCCGAGGATGCTGTCGTACTTGAGCAGGTGGGCCAGGGTGGCGTTGTCGGTCAGGTCGTTGACCGCCACGATCTCGATGTCGGCCCCGCTGGCCTTGACCGCGCGGAAGAAGTTACGGCCGATCCGGCCGAACCCGTTGATGCCTACTCGGATGGTCACGGAACGGCTCTCCTCTTACGTCGTCTCGCACTGGTCCAGGGGTCGCCCCCTGCCACCGAGCCTATCCAATGCCCGCCCCGCCCTCCGACACCGGTGGCGTGGGAAATCAGGGGGTGAGCCGCCCTCACCCGTCCGGGGGATCCGGCCTGCGGCGGCAGGGTCTAGACCACCTTGTCTATACCAATGGCGCGCAGCCCCTGAGCCGGCCGCCGCAGCCGGTCGCCGAACCGCACGGTGAAGGCTTTGGGGCGGTTCCGGGGCGCTGAGGCATCGCGGCGATGAACCGCAGGAAATGTCGTGATGATCACCGTTCGGGGGTCAACCCGGGACCGGTCCTCGGTGTCTCCGCCCTGTGAAGCCACGACTCTGGCCTGTCCTCCTGATGCTGGGCGCGGCCGCCTGCGGCGGTCCCGCGGCGGGCATCGCGCCGCCGGCCGCCCCTCCCGTCGCCGGAATGCCGTGCCTCGGCTACAACGGCCTGGACGGCACCGTCAACCCGCCCGCCCAGGTCGCCGCGGGCCTGTTCCGCGCCCCCGGCACCGCACCGGTGAAAGTGGCCTCGGGCACCGACGTGGACTGGGGCCTGGACCCCTACCGCAACCGGACGTGGCAGTTGTGGCTGCACTCGCTGGAATGGCTCGGCGGCCTGATCGGCGCGGGCGACGGGCCGTCGCTGGAGCGGGCCGCCGCGATCGTCCGCGACTGGCTGCACGACAACGCCTCCCCCGGCCGGCTGAGCGCCGACCGGCGGGAGGCGGTCGAGGAGGGCACCAAGTTCCGGCTGATCACCATGACCTGCCTGCGCGCCCGCTACCGGGCGCGCTGGCTGGACGAGGCGATCGCGCGGCACGCGTCCTGGCTGGCCGACCCCCGGCACTACTCCGGCCCCTGGAACCACGGCACCGACGAGTCCATGATCCTGCTGGCGGCCGGCTGCGCGATCGGCCGGCCCGACCTGGCGGACATCGGCCACCGGCGGCTGGTGGAGGCGATGCTGGACCCGCCGGGCGGGGCGCGGCCCGCGATCGACGCCGAGGGCGCCGGCAACGAGCAGTCCGCCCACTACGCGGTCTACAACCGGGGCCGGTGGCGCCTGGCGCTGAAGACCATGCGGGCCTGCGGCCGCCCCGTGCCGGCCGAGATGGACCGGCGCCTCGGGCTGCTGGACGAGTTCATCGCCTTCCAGCTCACCCCGGCCGGGGACCTGCTGCAGATCGGCGAGTCCTACGCGGGCCGGGCGTCCGAGATCTCCAGGCGCGGGCGGGGGCCGATCGAGCACGTGGCCTCCGGCGGGCGCCGCGGCACCCCGCCGAAGGCCCGCGCCCGCGTCTACCAGGCCGGGTACGTGATGGGCCGCTCCGGCTGGAAGCGGAACGCGATGGCCTACACCGCCCGGTTCGGGCCCGGCCGGTTCGCGCACGGCCAGGACGACCACATGGCGCTGACGTTCTTCGCCGCGGGCCGCGACCTCATCGTCCCGGGCGGCCACGCCGGCTACAGCGACCCGTCCTGGCGGAAGCTGCTGCGCTCCCCCGACTCCCACAACACGCTGGTGGTACGCGGCGCGCAGTTACGGCCCGACGCCGCGACCGCCCTGACGGCGCACCGCTTCGCCCCCGGCGCCGACACCTTCTCCTTCACCGACACCGCCTACACCGGCACGACCCGGACCCGGTCGGTGCTGGTCGCGTCGGGCCCCGACGCCATGGTCGTGCTCGACGGCGCCCGCTCCACCGAGCCGCGCACCGCCGAGCAGCTGTGGCACCTGCCCGCCGCGTTCACCGCCGCCCCCGTCGCGGACGGCGCGGTCGCCCGCGCGGGCCGGGTCCGGGTGGACTTCCTGGGCATCCCGCTGCCGGGCGCGGGCACCCTGCCCGCGCAGGTCGCGCAGGGCTGGATCGCGCCCGCCGAGCGGACGGTCCTGAAGGCCCCGGTCGTCCATATGAGCGGGGCGGGGACCGACGTGCGGATGCTCACGCTCATCGCGCCGTCCCGCAACGGCGCCAGGCCGCGGGTGCGCACCACCGCCGGGCCGGGCGGGACGCTGCGGGCCGAGACGCGGATCGCCGGCCGGCGGCTGGCCTTCGAGGTCGCCGCCGACGGCTCCCTGCGGCGGCTGCCGTGAACCCGTTCACCGCATGTTCACCATCGCGGCGTCAACGCCGGCGCGTCCCGGCTGTCCTACAACCATGATCTCTTCCCCTGCCGGGGAGGCGGCGGCCGGTCTCCCCGAGACCGGATACGCCGCGCTCTTCGACGCCCACTTCTGGGGCCTGGTGCGCTTCGCCCGGCTGCTGGGCGCCGACGACCCCGAGGACGTCGCGCAGGAGGCGTTCGTCCGGCTGCACCGCAGGCGGCGCGCCCTGCGCGACCCGAACGCGGCGCTCGCCTACCTGCGCAGCACCGTGTGCAACCTGACACGCAACCGGTTGCGGCACCTCGGCGTGGCGCGGCGGCGGCGCGCCCAGCTCGCCGAGACCGGGACCGAGGCGTCGGCCGAGGCCGGCGCCGTGCACCGCGAGTCGGTGCGCGAGCTGCTGGCCGCCCTGGACCTGCTGCCGCGCCGCCAGCGCGAGGTCCTGGTGCTGCGCTACTGGCTGGACCTCGGGGAACGGGAGACCGCCGACACCCTCGGGGTCGGCGTCGGCACCGTCAAGACCCACACCTCGCGCGCCATCGCCGCGCTCGGCCGGACCCTGCGGGAGACGTCATGACGACCATCGAGGAGCGGATCCGGGCGGCCCTGGCCGCCGAGGCCGCCCGGGTCGAGCCGCACGGGCACGCCCGCGCCGACAACCTGGCCCGGCTCGCACGCGCCCGGCGCCGCCGCCGCTGGGCGCCCGCGCTCGCCGCCGCCGCGACCGCATCGGTGCTCGCGCTGGCCGCGGCCGTGCTCGTGGTCGTCCAGCCGGAACAGCGGGCGCCGCGCCCGGCGGCGTCCCTGCTCCGCGACCTGGACCCGCGCTACCGCCCGACCGGGCCGGTCTGGCGCCCCGACCGGGACACCTCGGTGTGGATCGCCGGGAACCTGCTGTGCTGGCGGGCCGCCACGGGCGGTGGGGACTGCCGGCCCTGGCGGATCCCGGGCGGGCAGCACGCCGCGGTCATCATGGAGCGCTCGACGGGACAGAGCGACGGGCAGGAGCCCGGAAGCGTGCTCTACGGGGTGGCCGACGGCCGCGTCACCGACCTTCGTCCGACCGGCCGGCTGACCGGCGCGCCCATACGGATCGGCGGCGGGACACCGCGGATCTGGCAGGTGCCCCTCAGCCCGTCCCAGCGCAACGGGCACGGCCCGGCGAGCCTGTCGGTCATGGCCGGGCCGAACACGGCGGTGCTGCTGCCGGTGCTGCAGGCGGTCTCACCGCCCCACCTGGACGAGCTGACGCCCGAAGGGTGGACCAGGCAGTTCCCGCCGGTCGGAACGCTCACGCTGAGCCAGCCGCGGCCGCTGACGACCGGCACCCCGCTGTTCACCTTCCCGGCCCGGCACGGCCCGGTCACCATGCACCTTTTCCGCGACGGTGCGGTGGTCGGGTTCGGCACCGAGGAGAGCGTCGCGTCCGGCCCCGGCGCGGGCCGCAACTTCGGCGCCGTCTACCGCCTCGTCGAGGGCCCGCGGTCGCGGTGGTGGTACGGCTTCGCCGCGCCGCGCATGACGCGGGTGGTCGCCGAGCTGCGCGACGGCCGGAAGCTGCCCGCCCGGATGGTCGACCTCGGCGGCGGCGGCCGGGTGTTCTCGGTCCACGCCACCGGCCTCGCGCGCGGTGCCACGACCAACCGCATCGGCCGGCTGGCCGGCTACGACGCGCAGGGCCGCCTCGTCAACGTCTGGGCCGTCTGAGAACGCCGTCGGCCCCGGCCGCCGTGGCGGCGGCCGGGGCCGGAGGACGGGAGGGGGCGCCCGGTCAGGGGGCGAGCATGTCGGCGGTGAGGTTGGCCTCGGTGCCGGGGATGCCCTGGTCGCTCGCGCGCTTGTCGGCCATGGCCAGCAGACGCCTTATACGGCCGGCGATCGCGTCCTTGGTGAGCGGCGGGTCGGCGAGCTGGCCGAGCTCCTCCAGCGACGCCTGCTTGTGCTCCAGCCGCAGCCGGCCCGCGTTGACCAGGTGGTCGGGGGCGTCGTCGCCGAGGATCTCCAGGGCGCGCGCGACGCGGGCGCCCGCCGCGACGGCCGCGCGGGCCGAGCGGCGCAGGTTGGCGTCGTCGAAGTTGGCCAGCCGGTTGGCGGTCGCGCGCACCTCGCGGCGCATCCGGCGCTCCTCCCAGGCCAGCACGCTGTCGTGCGCGCCGAGCCGGGTGAGCAGCGCGCTGATCGCGTCGCCGTCGCGCACCACCACGCGGTCCACCCCGCGCACCTCGCGGGCCTTGGCGTGGATCTTCAGCCGGCGGGCGGCGCCGACCAGCGCCAGCGCGGCCTCGGGGCCGGGGCAGGTCACCTCCAGCGACATCGACCGGCCCGGCTCGGTCAGCGAGCCGTGCGCCAGGAACGCGCCGCGCCAGGCCGCCTCGGCGTCGCAGCCGGCGCCCGCCACCACGTGCCGGGGCAGGCCGCGCACCGGCCGCCCGTTGTTGTCGATCAGCCCGGTCTGGCGCGCCAGCGACTCGCCGTCGCGGAACACCCGCACCACGTAGCGGTTGCCCTTGCGCAGCCCGCTCGGGGCGAGGACGACCACGTCGGAGGTGTGCCCGAACACCTCGGCGATGTCCTTGCGCAGCCGCCTGGCCGCCGCCCCGGTGTCGATCTCGGCCTCGATCACGATCCGGCCGCTCACCAGGTGCAGGCCGCCGGCGAACCGCAGCAACGTCGAGACCTCGGCCTTGCGGCAGCACGGCTTCAGCACCGTGAGCCTGCTCAGCTCGTCCTTCACCACACCGGTCATCGCCATGGATGAACCCTCTCCCCCTCGTCCTTGCGATCCTCGCCCGCCCCGTGGGCCGGCGCCACCCCTCGTCGAACCTGCCAAGCAGTGTGGCCGATTACGGCCCGGCCGGATGGTCCTCGGCGAATATCTGTACGAAGGCTTGGGCCAGCAGGGCGGGATCATGACGCGGCGAGCCGTCCGGCGCGGCGACGTCGGCGAGCACCAGCCGGCCGCCGAGGTCCTTGACGGCCCGGTCCAGCGCCTGGGTGTCCTCGACCACGCCGCGGTCGGCCAGCACCACGTCCACGCGCAGGCCGGGCGCGTGCGCCTGCAGCACCTCCAGGTGCCGCTGCGGGGAGAAGTCGTCGGTCTCGCCCGGCTGGGGGACCAGGTTCAGCGCCACCACCCGGCGGGCCCGGGTCGCGGTGAGCGCCCGCGCCAGCGCCGGGACCTGCAGGTGCGGCAGCACGCTGGTGAACCACGAGCCGGGCCCGAACACCACCCAGTCGGCGTCCTCGACGGCGGCGAGCGCCTCGGGGCACGCGGGCGGGTCGGCCGGCACCAGCGAGACGCCGAGCACCTCGCCCGGCGTCTTGGCGCACGCGACCTGCCCCTTGACGTGGCGGACCTCGTCCGGGCGGGCCGGGTCGGCGCCGCGCACCTCGGCGACGATGTCCATCGGCACCGACGCCATCGGCAGCACCCGCCCATGCGCGCCGAGCAGCCGCCCGACCCAGTCCAGGCCGGCCACGGTGGACCCGGCCTGCTCGGCCAGCAGCTCCCACAGCGCGACGATCAGCAGGTTGCCGACGGCGTGGTCGTGCAGGTCGCCCTTGCTGCGGAAGCGGTGCTGGACCACGTCACGCCAGGTCTGGCCCCACTCGTCGTCGCCGCACAGGGCGGCCAGCGCCATCCGCAGGTCGCCGGGCGGCAGCACGCCGAGCTCGGCGCGCAGCCGGCCGCTGGAGCCGCCGTCGTCGGCGACGGTCACCACGGCGGTCAGCCGGTCGGTGACGCGGCGCAGCGCCGACAGCGAGGCGTACAGGCCGTGACCCCCGCCGAGCGCGACCACCTTGGGGCCTGGGGCGTTCACCGCGGCTTTCGTCTCCTCGTACCCGACCCGCGAAGGTCTCGTTCACTCACGGCCGAGGTCACGGTGGGCGACCTGCACCTCGATGCCCTCGTCCCGCAGCCGGGCGGAGATCTGCTCCGCCATGGCCACACTACGGTGTTTGCCACCGGTACATCCCACGGCGAGCGTGACGTAGTGCTTTCCCTCGCGCTCGTAGCCGTCGGCGAGCAGCCGCAGCACCTCGGTGTAGGCGTCCAGGAACTCCTTGGCGCCGCGCTGGCCGAGGACGTAGTCGCGCACGTCGGCGTCCCGGCCGGTCTTCGGGCGCAGCTCGGGCACCCAGTGCGGGTTCGGCAGGAAGCGGCAGTCGACCACCAGGTCGGCGTCGACCGGCAGCCCGTACTTGTAGCCGAACGACACCACGGTGGCGCGCAGGCTGGACTCGCCGGTGTCGTTGCCGAAGAAGCCGACGATCTTGGCGCGCAGCTCGTGCACGTTCAGCCCGCTGGTGTCGATCACCAGGTCGGCCTCGGCGCGCACCTCGCGGACCAGCTCGCGCTCGCGGGCGATGCCGTCCACCAGCCGGCCGTCGTCCTGCAGCGGGTGCGGGCGGCGCACGCTCTCGAAGCGGCGCACCAGGTCGGCGTCGCCGGCCTCCAGGAACACCACCCGCGGGTGCACCCCGCGCGCCTCCAGCTCGGCGATCGAGGAGTGCAGGTCCTCGGTGAAGCCGCGGCTGCGCACGTCGACGACGACGGCGATGCGCGGGACGGCGTCCTTCACCCGGCCGCCGAGGTCGGCCATCGTGGCCAGCAGGCCCGGCGGCAGGTTGTCGACCACGAACCAGTCCAGGTCCTCCAGCGCCTTGGCCGCGGTGCTGCGGCCGGCGCCCGACATCCCGGTGACGATGACGATGTCCGGGACCTTGGTCTCAGCGGTCATGCCGGTTTCCCCCCAGTGTCAGTGGTGCCGTGCAGGGCTGCCAGGATCGCCGCGGCGCTGCGCAGGCCGATGCCGGGCACTTCGGCGACCTGTTCGGGCGTCGCCTCTTTCAACCGTTTCACCGAGCCGAAGTGTTTCAGCAGCGCGGCGCGGCGCGCCGGGCCGAGCCCGGGGACGGCGTCCAGCTCGCTCACCGTCATCGCCTTGGAGCGCTTCTGCCGGTGGAAGGTGATGGCGAACCGGTGCGCCTCGTCGCGGACGCGCTGCACCAGGTACATGCCCTCGCTGTTGCGCGGCAGGATGACCGGGTCGTCGTCGCCGGGCAGCCACAGCTCCTCCAGCCGCTTGGCGATGCCGGCGACGGCGATGTC
This sequence comes from Actinomadura macrotermitis, assembly GCF_009604375.1. Classification (GTDB taxonomy): domain Bacteria; phylum Actinomycetota; class Actinomycetes; order Streptosporangiales; family Streptosporangiaceae; genus Spirillospora; species Spirillospora macrotermitis. The sequence goes on along the minus strand of NZ_WEGH01000005.1, from coordinate 56,556 downwards.
GTCGATGCCGAGCTCGTCCAGGGCCAGCTGCGCGGCGGCGACCTGCGGCTGCCCGCCGTCGACCAGCACCAGGTTCGGCGGGTAGGCGAAGCGGCGCGGCTTGCCGGTCTCGGGGTCGATCGGCTGGTGCGCGGCGTCGTCGGGCGCGTCCGGGTCCTCGGCCAGCGCGTCCAGCTCGCCGGTCTTCTCGCTCTCGGCCAGGTAGCGGCGGAACCGGCGGGTGATCACCTCGTGGATGGAGCGGACGTCGTCCTGGCCCTCCACCGCCTTGATCGAGAAGCGCCGGTACTCGCTCTTGCGGGCCAGGCCGTCCTCGAACACCACCATCGAGGCGACCACGTTGCTGCCCTGCAGGTTGGACACGTCGTAGCACTCGATGCGCAGCGGCGCCTGGTCGAGCTCCAGGGCGTCCTGCAGCTCGCGCAGCGCCAGGCTGCGGGTGGTGAGGTCGCTCGCGCGGCGGGTCTTGTGCTGCTTGAGCGCCTCGTGGGCGTTGCGGGCGACGGTCTCCAGCAGCGACTTCTTGTCGCCGCGCTGGGGCACCCGCAGCGCGACGGGGCCGCCGCGCCGCTCCGACAGCAGCTCGGTCATCGCGGCCTCGTCCGGCGGCGGCTCCGGGACCAGCACCTCGCGCGGCACCGAGTCGCTCTCGCTGTAGATCTGCAGCAGGAAGTGCTCGACCAGGTCGCCGGTGGTGACGGCCTCGACCTTGTCGACCACCCAGCCGCGCTGGCCGCGGATGCGGCCGCCGCGCACGTAGAAGACCTGGACGGCGGCCTCCAGCTCGTCCTCGGCGAAGGCGACCATGTCGCAGTCGGTGCTGTCGGGCAGCACCACCGCCTGCTTCTCCAGGGCCTGCTCCAGCGCCCGGATGTCGTCGCGCAGCCGGGCGGCGCGCTCGTACTCCTGGGAGGCGGCGGCCTCGCGCATGTCGCGCTCCAGCCGCTTGATGAACCGGGTGGCGTTGCCGGCCAGGAAGTCGCAGAACTCGTCGGCCAGCAGCCGGTGCTCGGCCTCGGAGACCTTGCCCACGCAGGGCGCCGAGCACTTGTCGATATAGCCGAGCAGGCAGGGCCGGTCCAGCTGCTCCTGGCGCTTGAACACCCCGGCGCTGCAGGTGCGGACGGGGAAGACGCGCAGCAGCTGGTCGACCGTCTCGCGGATCGCCCACGCGTGCGAGTACGGCCCGAAGTAGCGCACGCCCTTGCGTTTGGCTCCGCGCATCACCATCACCCTCGGGAACTTCTCGTTCAGGGTGACGGCGAGGTAGGGATAGGACTTGTCGTCGCGGTAACGGACGTTGAACCGGGGGTCGAACTCCTTGATCCAGGAGTACTCGAGCTGGAGCGCCTCCACCTCGGTGCCGACGATCGTCCAGGTGACCTGGGAGGCGGTCTGCAACATCGTCTGGGTGCGCGGATGCAGCCCGGCGAAGTCGGCGAAGTAGGAGTTCAGCCGCGCCCGCAGGTTCTTGGCCTTGCCGACGTACACGACCCGGCCGTGCTCGTCGCGGAAGCGGTACACCCCCGGGGACTCGGGGATGGACCCCGGTGCGGGTCGATAGGTCGCCGGATCTGCCACGTCAGCCAGGGTAGTGGGCCCCACCGACAACGTGCGCGCCCCGTGACCGCCGGTGCGCGCGGGGCCACAGTGACACGGATCTCGTTACGCCCTCGATCATGCGGATACGGACCCCGGATGACGTGGGGACTTTTGTCCCGATCATCCGGAAGTTCGGTCGAAGGGGGGCGTGCCTGAGGTGTCGGCACTGGGGGCATGGATCACACTGGCGGTCACCATCGCGGTCGCGGTGGTGGTGCTGGAGGGGGTCCGGCGGCTGCTCGCCGGCCGGCTGTCGGCCAAGTGGCCGCCCGTCGGCGCCGCGGCCCGCCGGTGCGCCGCGCCCGCGTTCACGTTCGCGGTGGTGGTCGCCACGACCGCGGCGCTGCCCTACCAGTTCCTGCCGGACGGCGCCGTCGCGCCCGTGCGGCAGGCGCTGCGCATCGCCACGATCGGCGCCGCCACCTGGCTGGTGCTGCGCATCTCCTACGCCCTGACCGACCCGGCGCTGGACCGGCTGACCCGGATCGAGGGCGAGCGCAACCGGCGCGCCCGCCGGGCGCGCACCCAGATGCTGCTGCTCCGCCGGATCAGCGCCGCCGTGATCACCGTGCTCGCGGTGGGCACGGCGCTGTTCACCTTCCCCGCGGTGCGCGCGCTCGGCGCCGGGGTGCTGGCCTCGGCGGGCGTGGCCGGCCTCGTCGTCGGCATCGCCGCCCGGCCCGCCCTCGGCAACCTGTTCGCCGGGCTCCAGCTGGCGTTCAGCGACGCGCTGCGGCTCGACGACGTCGTGGTGGTGGAGGGCGAGTGGGGCCGGGTCGAGGAGCTGACCCTGTCGTACGTGGTGGTCCACCTGTGGGACGAGCGGCGGCTGATCCTGCCGGTCTCCTACTTCACCGAGAAGCCCTTCGAGAACTGGACCCGCCGCACCAGCCGCGTCCTCGGCACGGTGATCCTGCACGTGGACTGGTCGGTGCCGGTCGAGGAGCTGCGCGCCGAGCTGTACCGGGCGCTGCGCGACAACCCCCTGTGGGACCAGCGCGACTGGGTGCTGCAGGTCACCGACGTGCTGGAGAACGGCATGGTCCAGCTGCGCGCGCTGATGAGCGCGCCCGACTCGGCGAGCGCCTGGGACCTGCGCTGCGACATCCGCGAGCACCTGGTCGGCTACATCCGCGACCACTACCCGCAGGCGCTCCCGCGCCTGCGGGCCGAGCTGCCCGGGCCTGAGCTCGCCGGCGCCGGGACCCGCTAGACGCGGGCGCCCGGCGGGGGCGGGCGCCCGTCAGGCCAGGGTGATCTGGCCGTCCTTGACGGTGACCTTCATCTCCTTCAGCGGCTCGGTGGCGGGCGGATTCGCCACCGAGCCGTCCGTCGCCTTGAACTTGCTGCCGTGGCAGGGGCAGTTGATGGTGCCGCCCGACACCGACCCGACCACGCACCCGCGGTGCGTGCAGACGGCGGTGAACGCCTTGAACTCGTCCTTGACCGGCTGCGTCACCACGACCTTCTGGTCCTTGTAGACCTTGCCGCCGCCCACCGGGACCTCCGACGCCGGCCCGAGGGTCGCGCCGTCCGCGGCCGCCGGGCTCTGCCCGCTCCCTTTGGCGGTGTCGTCGGCACCGTCGCTGCCGTCGCCGCCGCCGGCGCACGCCGCCGCGAGCCCGGCGACGCCGGCGATCCCCACCCCGTACAGCAGCCCGCGCCTCGTCGGATCCCCTGCCAGCTCCGCCATGCCCGCCTCCATATCACGCTGCGTCACCTTCGGTGACCCAGGCACAACATCTACACCAGGGAGCACGGGGCGGGGGCGGCGATGGTTCAAACCGCGCTCAGACGACGACGATCCCGTCGCCCTTGACCTGGACGGGGTACTCCAGCAGCGCGCGCTTGGCGGGGCCCTGCGCCACCGTCCCGTCCGCGACCTTGAACCTGCTGCCGTGGCAGGGGCACTCGATCCGGCCGTCCTCCACCCGGTCGGTGAGGCAGCCCTGGTGGGTGCAGGAGGCGCTGAAGGCCTTGAAGGTCCCGGCCACCGGCTGGGTGACCACCAGCTTGGTGTCGGGGTAGATCTTCCCGCCGCCGACCGGCACGTCGGCGACCTTGGCGATCTCCTTGCCGCGCAGCTTGGCGGCGGGCTCGGCCTTGCGGGCGCCGCCGCCCGGGGCGCAGCCGGCCAGCGCCGCCGCGCCCGCGGCGGCCCCGGCGCAGCACAGCATCGCGCGGCGCCCGATTCCCCGTGCACCGGGGGTCTCCACGGTCTCGGCCGTCACATCGTCGTTCATGGTCACCCATGGTCCCGCACGGGTGCCGGCGGGCCCCGCCGACCCCCGTGCTCGCCGGCGGAGCGCGGACCGGCAGGGCGCCGGCCGGCTCAGCCGAGCATCTTGGCCAGGAACTGGCCGGTGTGGCTGGCCTCCACCTTCGCGACCTCCTCCGGCGTGCCGGTCGCCACGACGGTGCCGCCGCGCGAGCCGCCCTCGGGGCCCATGTCGATGATCCAGTCGGCCGTCTTGATCACATCGAGGTTGTGCTCGATGACGATCACCGTGTTGCCCTTGTCGACCAGGCCGTTCAGCACCCCGAGCAGCTTGCGGATGTCCTCGAAGTGCAGGCCCGTGGTCGGCTCGTCCAGCACGTAGATGGTGCGGCCGGTGGAGCGGCGCTGCAGCTCGGCGGCGAGCTTGACGCGCTGCGCCTCGCCGCCCGACAGCGTCGGCGCGGACTGGCCGAGCCGCACGTAGCCGAGGCCGACCTCGTTCAGGGTGTGCAGGTGCCGGTGGATCGCCTTGATCGGCTCGAAGAAGACCGTGGCCTCCTCGATCGGCATGTCCAGCACCTCGGCGATCGTCTTGCCCTTGTAGTGGACCTCCAGCGTCTCCCGGTTGTAGCGGGCGCCGTGGCACACCTCGCAGGGGACGTAGACGTCCGGCAGGAAGTTCATCTCGATCTTGATGGTGCCGTCGCCGGCGCAGTTCTCGCAGCGGCCGCCCTTGACGTTGAAGGAGAACCGGCCCGGCTGGTAGCCGCGCACCTTCGCCTCGGTGGTCTGGGCGAACAGCTTGCGGATGTGGTCGAACACGCCGGTGTAGGTCGCCGGGTTGGACCGCGGGGTGCGGCCGATCGGCGACTGGTCGACGTGCACGACCTTGTCGAGCTGGTCGATGCCGTTGACCCGCTTGTGCTTGCCCGGCACCGTGCGCGCGCCGTGCAGCTTCTTGGCCAGCGAGGTGTAGAGGATGTCGTTGACCAGGGTCGACTTGCCCGACCCCGACACACCGGTGACCGCGGTGAACACCCCGAGCGGGAACGCCACGTCGACGTCGCGCAGGTTGTTCTGCTGCGCGCCCTTGACGGTGATCTCGCGGCCCCTGGTGCGCGGCCGCCGCACCGCCGGGACGGCGATCTCGCGGCGCCCCGACAGGTACTGCCCGGTGATCGACTTCTCGGACTTCAGCAGCTCGTCCACGGTGCCCGACACCACGATCTCGCCGCCGTGCTCGCCGGCCCGCGGGCCGATGTCGACCACCCAGTCGGCGGCGGCGATGGTGTCCTCGTCGTGCTCGACGACGATCAGGGTGTTGCCCATGTCGCGCAGCCGCAGCAGCGTCTCCAGCAGCCGGTGGTTGTCGCGCTGGTGCAGGCCGATGGACGGCTCGTCCAGCACGTACAGCACGCCGACCAGCCCGGACCCGATCTGGGTGGCCAGCCGGATCCGCTGCGCCTCGCCGCCGGCCAGCGTCGCCGACGCCCGGTCCAGCGTCAGGTAGTCCAGGCCGACGTCCAGCAGGAAGCCCAGGCGGGCGTTGATCTCCTTCAGCACCCGCTCGGCGATGTGCTTGTCGCGGTCCGACAGCTCCAGCGACAGCAGGAACTTGGCGCACTCCCCGATCGGCATCGCGGCGATCTCGGCGATCGACCGGCCGCCCATGGTGACGGCGAGCACGTACGGCTTCAGCCGCGCGCCCTCGCACGTCGGGCACGGGATCTCGCGCATGTAGCCTTCGAGCTTCTCCCGGCTGGAGTCGCTCTCGGACTCGGAGTGCCGCCGGTGGATGTAGGGGATCACGCCCTCGTAGGCGGTGTAGTACGACCGGGTGCGCCCGTAGCGGTTCTTGTAGCGGACGTGGACCTGGGTCTCGTGCCCGTTCAGGATCGCCTTGCGGGCCTTGGCCGGCAGCTTCTCCCACGGGGTGTCCAGGCTGAAGCCCATGGCGTCGCCGAGGGCCGACAGCAGCCGCAGGAAGTACTCGCTGACGTGCCCGTTCGACCACGGCTGGACGGCGCCCTCGGCGAGCGACAGCTCGGTGTCGGGGATGACCAGCTCGGCGTCGACCTCCATGCGGGTGCCGAGGCCGGTGCAGTCGGGGCAGGCGCCGTAGGGCGAGTTGAAGGAGAACGAGCGCGGCTCCAGCTCGTCGAACGACAGGTCGTCGTAGGGGCAGTAGAGGTGCTCGGAGTACATCCGGGTGCGGTTCTCGTCGCCCTCGGGCAGGTCGACGAAGTCCAGCACGATGGTGCCGCCGGCCAGGCCGAGCGCGGTCTCCACCGAGTCGGCGAGGCGCTGGCGGGCCGTGTCCTTGACGGCGAGGCGGTCGACGACCACCGAGATGTCGTGCTTCTCCTGCTTCTTCAGCGCGGGCGGCTCGTCCAGGCGGACGGTCTCGCCGTCCACCAGGGCGCGCGAGTAGCCCTTGGACTGCAGCTCGCGGAACAGCTCCAGGTACTCGCCCTTGCGGCCGCGGATCACCGGCGCGAGCACCTGGAAGCGGGTGCCCTCGGGCAGCTCCAGCACCCGGTCGACGATCTGCTGCGGCGCCTGGCGGCTGATCGGCCGGGCGCAGATCGGGCAGTGCGGGTGGCCGATGCGCGCGTACAGCAGGCGCAGGTAGTCGTACACCTCGGTGATCGTGCCGACCGTCGACCGGGGGTTCTTGCTGGTCGACTTCTGGTCGATCGACACCGCCGGGGACAGGCCCTCGATGAAGTCGACGTCGGGCTTGTCCATCTGGCCGAGGAACTGGCGCGCGTAGGCCGACAGCGACTCCACGTAGCGGCGCTGCCCCTCGGCGAAGATCGTGTCGAAGGCCAGGCTCGACTTGCCGGACCCCGAGAGCCCGGTGAACACGATCATGGAGTCCCGCGGCAGGTCGAGCGAGACGTCCTTCAGGTTGTGCTCGCGTGCTCCACGCACGATGAGGCGGTCATGCACAGCGTTCTCTGGTTCCTGTTCTGGGTGGGTGGCGACGGGACGTCCGTCCGGTCACAGGCTAGAGATGGGGTACGACGAAATCCCTCTGCGTCTCATAACGACGGCGGGCCGCGCCGCATTTCGCCGTCGCCCCGCCCGTCCCGGAAGAGGCGCCCGACCACTCCGGAACCGTACACGTGTTCGAAGATCGCCCGCCACCGAAACGCCCGGCCGCGCCGGAACCGGGCCGGCGCGCTCCCCCGTCCTGGGCACGGTCCCGCCGTATGGGCCAGGATCGGAGCCATGGAAAGGACGGTGGGCATGGACGACCGGCGTACGGTCCTCACACATATCGAAGCGGGCACCGAACGGCTCCTGGCGACGCTGGGCGGGCTGGACGACGCGCGGCTGCGCGAGCCCTCCGCGCTGCCGGACTGGACGCGGGGGCACGTCGCGGCGCACATCGCGCGCAACGCCGACTCCCTGTGGAACCTGCTGGAGTGGGCGCGGACCGGGCGGGAGATCCCGCAGTACCCGAGCCTGGAGCAGCGCAACGCCGACATCGAGGAGGGCGCCGCCCGGAGCGTCCCGGAGCTGGTGGAGGACGTGCGCGCCTCGGCGGCCCGGTTCGCCGAGCTGGCCCGTGCCCTCCCCGAGGACGCCTGGGAGGCGCCGGTGCAGGCGATGCTCGGCTGGCCCCACCCGGCCTGGTACACGCTGTTCCGGCGCTGGCACGAGGTGGAGGCCCACCACGTGGACCTCGTGGCGGGGTACGGCCCGGCGGACTGGCCCGACCCCTACGTGCGGTGGGCGCTGGCCGACACCCTGCACGGCCGGACGACGCTGCAGGAGTACCGGATCGTGGCGGCCGACACCGGCGAGACCGCCGGCGAGGGCCCGGTGATCACCGGTTCGGCGCGGGCGCTGCTCGGCTGGCTGAGCGGCCGCACGGACGGCGCGGAGCTGGACGCGGACGGCCCGCTGCCCGCCCCGCCGCCGTGGCCGGCCGAGCCGGGCGGCTTCTAGGGCGGCTCCCCGGCGAGGCTGCGCAGGTCGTCCACCGAGCGGACGGTGACGGCGCCGCGGTCGACCACGACGCCGCCGCGCAGGTCCTCGGCCAGGATCCGGGCAACCTTGCCGCGGCCCATCCCGGCCCAGCGGCCGAGGTCCTGGCGGCAGACCGGGACCCGCGCCTCGGTGCCGCCGCCGGGCAGCGGGACGCCGAACCGGGTGGCCAGCCGCAGCAGCCGCCCCGCCAGCCGGCGGGCCGGCTCGTCGGGGAAGTGCGCGACGCGCAGCCCGTTGGCGTCGCGCAGCCGCTCGGCGAGCACCCCGGCGAGCGCCCAGACGGCGCCGGGGTGCTCCTCCAGCACGGCGCGGAAGCGCGCGGCGGGCAGCACCAGCGCCTCCACCGCGGTGAGGGCCTCGACGCTGGCGTGCCGGGGGCGGCCGTCGACCGCCTCCAGCTCCCCCACCACGTCGCCGGGGCCGAGCACGTCCAGGATGGCGTGCTCGCCGCCGCGGTCCACCCACACCTTCACGTGGCCGGCGCGCAGCACGTAGACCGGCGCGGTCGAGGTGTGCTCCATGAGCAGGAGCGCCCCCGGCCTGATCATCACGATGGCGCCGGCCTTCTCCAGGGCCGTGCGGGCGCGCGCGGGCAGCGCGTCCCAGAATCGGCTGCCGGTCATACCGCCTCCCGGGTCGAGTGAACTCGGCAGTACGGCGCTGGACTGCGTACGACGTCACATTGGTCCTACCGGATCACCGGCCGGCGGGCACCTCCGTCGCGCTCACCGGACCGGAGTCCGCTTCATCCGGTTCGCTGTTCTCCGAGCCGAGCCACCGGTCGAGGGCGTGGACGCGGCGGGCGCAGTCGGCGGCGGCGTCGTGGTCGCCGTCCGCCAGGCACGACTCGCGCAGCCGCTCCAGTGCGGCGCGCTGGCCGTGGTGGTCGCCCATGTCGCGGCGGACGTCGATCTCGGCGAGGAACTGCGCGGCGGCCGGGGCGTGCCGGCCGAGGCGCTGGCAGGCGCGGCCCATGACGTGCCGGGCGATGGCCTGCTCGCGGGTGTCGCCGAGCTCGGCGGCCAGGTCCAGGGCGCGCTGCCCGGTCCGCAGCGCGGCCTCGGCGTCGTCCAGGTCCAGGTGGATGTCGGCGAGGTGGACCAGGGCGGTGCCCTCGCCGTGCCGGTCGCCGACGTCGCGGAGCAGCCGCAGCGCCTGCAGTTCCAGCCGCAGCGCCTCGGCCGGGCGGCCGCTGCGGCGCAGCACCGCCGCGTAGGTGTCCAGGCCGATGCCGCGCCCGTACCAGTCGCCGATCTCCTGGCGGATGGCCAGCGCCTGCCCGGCGGCGCGCTCGGCCTCGGCGTGCAGGCCGAGCCGCAGGTAGGTGCGGGCCAGGCTGCCGAGGGTGCCGGCCATGCCCGCCTTGGCGCCGAGCCGGTGCCACAGGTCCAGCGCCTCCAGGCCGAGGACGAACGCCTCCTGGTGGCGCTCCAGCCGGCGCATGACCATCGACAGGTGCTCCAGGTCGTGCGCCTCGCCGTGCTGGTCGCCGATCTCGCGGCGGATCTCCAGGGCGCGGCCGAGGCGCTCGCGGGCCTCGCGGTACCGGCCGAGCCGCCAGTGCGCGATGCCGATCTCGGCGAGCGTCTCGGCCTCGCCGTGCCGGTCGCCGGTGTCGCGGTGCAGGCCGAGCGCCTGCTCGCAGTAGGTGAACGCCTCGGCGAAGCGGGCCGCGTCGCTCATCAGCCGGCCGAGGGTGGTGAGGGTGCGGGCCTCGCCGTGCCGGGCGCCGATCATCCGGTAGGTGCGCAGCGCCTGCTCGGCGTCGCGCTGGGCCAGGTCGCGCATGCCGAGCAGGGCGTGCATGCGGGCGAGCTCGGTGAGGGCGCGGGCGGTGCCGTAGCGGTCGGCGAGCTCCTGGCGGATCGCCAGCGCCTCCAGCCCGTACCGGGCGGCCTGGGCGACGGCGCCGCGGCGGCGCTGCACCTGGGCCAGGGTCAGCAGGGACTCGGCGATGCCGGGCTGGTCGCCGGTGTCGCGGCGCAGGTCCAGCGCCTGGCGGGCGTGCCGCTCGGCCGGCGGGTAGTCGGCGAGGGCCAGGTGCACCCGGGCGAGGGTCTCGTGGCCGCGGGCGACGCCGCCCGCGTCGCCGAGCCCGCGGTGCAGCTCCAGGGAGCGGTGGGCCTGCTCGATCGCGGTCGGGTAGCGGTTGAGGGCGACGTGCACGTCGGCGAGGGTGGCGAGAGTGACGGCCTCGCCGTACCGATCGGGCGGGCGCACCGAGCGGAACCCGCGCCGGGCGTCCTCGCCGTAGCCGATGGCCTGCAGGGGGCGGCCGAGGTGGACGTGCAGCACCGCCAGGGCGTGCAGCATGACGGCGGCGGCGGACCAGTCCTCCTCGGCCCGGGCGGCGCGCAGCCCGGCCAGGTGGACGGCGACGTTGTCGTCGCCGTAGCGGCGGAACTCCTGGAAGTCGAACAGGGCGTCGGCCAGCTCCCAGCAGGTGCGGTGCAGGCCGAGGCGGGCCGCCTGGTGGACCGCGGCGACCAGGTTGCGGCGCTCGGCCTCGAACCAGGCGACCGCGGCCGCCCGCGCCCCTGCGGCGGGCGGCGCGGCCTGCTCCGGCGGCCGCCCCTCCAGGGTGGGGCGGCGGCGCCCGCCGAGTTCGGCGCCGGCGGCGCGGGCCTCGGCCAGGTAGCCGGCGAGCAGCCGGCGCTGCGCGGCGAGCCGCTCGCTGTCCAGGTCCTCGGCGAGGCAGCGTTCGCGGGCGAACTCGCGCAGCAGGTCGTGCATCCGGTAGCGGCCGGGCCCGACGCCCTGCACCAGGTAGGCCTGCCGCAGCCCGTCCAGGCACTCGCGGGCCTCCTCGCCCGGCAGGCCGGCGAGCGCGGCGAGCGCGCTCGGGGTGAAGTCGGGCCCGGCGATCAGGCCGAGCCGGCGGAACGCCGCGCGCTGGTCGCGGCGCAGCGCCCGGTAGGCGACGTCGAAGGCCAGGCTGAGCACGCCGTGCAGGACCGGCGACCCGGAGGTGGGGCGGCCGGCCAGCTCCCGGACGGTGCCCGCGATCGACGCGCCGGGGTCGTCGGCGAGCCGCCCGGCCATGACGGCGAGGGCGAGCGGCAGCAGCCCGCACTCCTGCGCGAGCCGGACGGCGGCGTCGCGCTCGTCGCGCACCCGGCGGTCGCCGGGGCCGAGCACCGCGGCGAGGAGGTCGACGGCCTCGCCGGGCGCCATCTCGCGCAGCTCCAGGGTGCGCACGTCGGCGCCCTCGGGCAGCGCCGGCAGCCGCCACCGGCTGGTCACCAGCACCAGCCCGGCGTCGACGGCCGCCACCAGCGGCCGGATCTGCGCGGCGTCGGCGGCGTTGTCCAGGATCAGCAGCATCCGGCGGCCGGCCAGCAGCGACCGGCACTGCGCGGCCAGCTCGTCCTCGGCGCGCGGCAGCTGGTCGCCGGGGACGCCGAGCCCGCGCAGCACCTGCCCCATCGCCTCGGCGGGGGTGGCGGGGCCGGGGCCGCGCGCGTCGCCGCGCAGGTCGGTGAAGACGACGCCGTCGGGGAAGCGGTCCGCGGTCCGGTGCGCCCAGTGCAGCGCCAGGGTGGTCTTGCCGACGCCGGGCATGCCCTGGATGACGACGCCGCGCGGCCGCGCGGCCTGCGCCAGCACCATGTCGAGCTTGCCGAGGCTGACGGCGCGGCCGGTGAAGAACGGCTTGTCGGCGGGCAGCCGCCGCAGCGGCGCGGCCGGGGTGTCGATCGGGACCGGCGCCCGGGCGGCGAGGCCGGCGCGGGGCGCGGGCGGGGCGGCGTCCGCGGAGCCGTCCGGCCACTCCTCGCCCCACGGGCTGGCGGCGCGGCGCAGGCCCCCGGTGTCCAGGACGGTGAGCGGCCGCACCGCGCGGTCCAGGACGCCGCGGGCCCGCCACCGCCGGAAGCAGCGCACCAGCGTCTCGCGGGAGATCCCCGACCAGTTCGCCAGCTCGGCCTGGCTGAGGCGCATCGGGACGCGCACCTGGTCGCCGGACCGCTCGCCGAACCGGTGCGCCAGCTCCAGCAGGTGGTAGGCCAGGCGCTGCGGGTGCTCGGCCGAGGCGACCGCGGCGCGCCGCCCGGCGAGCTCGGCGGCGCTCGCGAACGCGCACATCATCGCCTCGGCGACCTGCGGGCTGGCGGCCAGCAGCCCGCCGAACTGGCGGCGGTCGATGCGCAGCGCGACCAGGTGGTCCAGCGCCTGGACCGACCCGCGCTGGGGATGCCCCCAGGGGGCCAGGCCGCCGACCAGGTCGCCGCCGCCGAACAGCTCGATGATCGACTCGTCGCCCTCGCTGGACAGCACGAACTCCTTGGCGACCACGTTGCCGGTGGCGCGGCCGCGGAACACCACGTGCACGCCGGCGGGGGTGACGCCCTGGTGGCAGAGCATGCCGCCGGGCGGGATGTCGGTGCGGCGGCCCATGGCGCGCAGCGCCTCCCGCCCGGCGGGGGTGAGCAGCGACCAGAAGCTGCCCGCGGGCGCGCCGAGGTCGGGCACCGGGTCATCGCGCACGGGCGCTCACCCGGCCGATCCGGCGAGCGCCGTCCAGAGCAGGCACAGCCCGCTGGTGATCACCGCCCAGTTCACCGCCTGCCAGGACAGCTCGCAGCAGCGGTGCGCGGCGGCCAGCAGCCGCCGCAGCTCCACGTCGCGGACGCCGTTGTCCAGGGCGGTGCCGAGCGCGAACGGGGTCCAGGGGACGCCCGGGTCGAGCGGCGCGCCGGTCCGGCCGCGGACCGCGCCGAGCGCGGTGACCAGGGTGCGGCGGGCGCGCAGCACGCACGAGGCCGCGACGCTGAACGCGGCGCCGACGACGGTCAGCGACACCAGCGCGAGGACGCCGGTGCGGCCCGCGGCCAGCTGCGCGGTCACGCCGACGACCACCAGCGCGAGCAGCGTCGCGGCGATCATCGCGTCCCGCGCGCAGAGCCGGACCAGCGCGCAGGCGTGCCCGAGCAGGTCCCCGGGCCCGTCGTCCGCCCGCGGTCCGGGGCGGAATGCTGTCACCAAGGCGTCACCGTCCTTCCGGCCAGATCCGGCGGCCCCTGCTGCGCCGCCTGCTCTCATCGTGGATCGGCGCGGCGGCCGCGTCCGTCAGAAAGGACACGGATGGAGTGAGTCTGATGACGCATCCGGCGCCCGCCCGGCCGATGGGGAAGGATGGGCGGACCACCGATGGGGAGGTCGCATGAGCTACACCGGAAACGTCGAGCCCGGCGGCCGGGCCGACGTCCGCGAACTGCCCGGCCTGACGATCGCCAAGGCGTCGGTCGGCCCCTACGACAACAACGCCTACCTGCTGCGGTGCACGGCGACCGGGGATCAGCTCCTCATCGACGCGGCCAACGACGCGCCGCGCCTGCTGGAGCTGATCGGAGACGGCCCGCTCACCCGGATCGTGACCACGCACCGCCACCAGGACCACTGGATGGCGCTGGCCGAGGTCGCCGAGGCGACCGGCGCGCCGCTGACGGCGCATCCGCACGACGCGGGGGCGCTGCCGCTGCCGGTGGCGCACCCGGTCGAGCACGGCGACACCGTCCGGGTGGGGCGGGCGTCACTGGAGGTCGTTCATCTGCGCGGGCACACGCCCGGCTCGATCGCGCTGCTGTACGACGCCGGCGGCGAGCTCGCCGACCGGCCGCACCTGTTCACCGGCGACAGCCTGTTCCCGGGCGGCGTCGGCAACACCTGGGGCGACCCGACGCTGTTCGCGCAGCTGCTGGCCGACGTGCAGGAGCGGGTCTTCGACCGGCTGCCCGACGCGACCTGGTTCTACCCCGGGCACGGCAAGGACTCCACACTCGGCCGCGAGCGCCCCTCGCTCCCCGAATGGCGCAAGCGCGGCTGGTGAGAAAGGCCGCCCCTACGGGCATGGCCGAACCCGCGCACCATGGGAAGCGGTGCGCGGGTCGCCGGGTCCGGGTGCGGACCGGGTCATGGGTTGAAGATGCTGACACCGCCCGGGCCGACGAGAAGCCCGACGATGATCAGCACGATCCCCCAGAGGAGGTCGCGGCGCGCCACGATGACGTAGATGCCCGCGATGACCAGTGCGACGGCGATGAGCCACAGAATGGTTGCCATGCCGCGGTGGTCCCCGCAGAGAAAGCAAACAAACAACTCACCGTTGGAAATGAAGGACACAAAGCGGTCACGGTTCGGCAATCGGAACCGGCGGCACCCGGTGTTCGTTGGCCCTGGCACCAGGGAGCCGATCCGGGAGCACTGACATCCACCAACTCGACGGACCCGAAAGAACCGACGCGGGGACGGTCCTGCGCTACCCCGCGGGCTCGCTCGTGCTCATCGCCGGGCTGCCCGGCGCGGGCAAGAGCCATCTGCTGAACCGCCTGTACGGCCTGACCGGCCAGGAACGGGCCCCGGTGGCCCTCGGCGCCGTCCGGGTGATCGACTCCCGCCAGTCGCGCAACTGGTGGGCCCGGTTCCTGCGGCCGCTGCCGCCCCGGCTGCGCACCCCGCTGGTGCACCTGACGCACGTGTGGCGGATCGGCCGGGCGGTGCACGGCGGCCACGGCGTCGTCGCGCACACCCGCGGCACCTGGCCGCACATCCTGCGCGGCTTCGGCTGGCTGGTGCGGCGGCGCGGCGGGCAGCTGCACCTGATCCTCATCGACGTCGCCCCGGGCACCGCCCGCAGCGGCCAGCACGCGCGGGGCCGGGTCGTCACCGCCACCACCTTCGCCCGGCACGTGCGGCGCTGGACCCCGCTGGTGACGCGGGCGCGCGGCGGCGACACCGGGGCGGCCGCCGGCGTCACGATCCTGGACCGCGACGCCGCCGACCGGCTGCAGGAGATCAGCTTCGGCCGAGCCCGCTGAACCAGCGCACGACCTGGGCGGTGCCGGCCACGTTGGAGCCGAGGTGGCGGGAGCCGCCGTAACGGGTGTCCCCGACGTCGATCACCGGGACCCGGACACCGCGTCCGCGCAGGTCGGCGGCGCAGTGGTCGGTGTTGAGGGTGACCGCCTGCTCGTCCTTGTCGATCTTGTAGAGGCGGACCGGGACCCGCGGCGTCCAGCCGCAGACGGACGCGTCCGTGCGCAGCGCCGCGGCGAACGTACCGGACGGGTGGCGCAGCAGCGCGAACCCGCGCCGGGTGAGCAGCTTGTCCAGGCTGCCGGGCAGCCCCTTCAGCATGACCTGACCGGGCGTGGTGCCGTCGAAGTACTTCTCGACGCGCCCGGCGTAGGGCTTGCGGAACACCTCGCCCGGCGTGCGATAAAGGCCGCCGTGGATGCGGTTCCAGGAGGTCAGCAGGTAGGAGGTGTAGGCGACGCTCAGTTTCGGGTCCAGCTTGCCGGCCAGCAGGGCGGGCAGCTCGGCGCCGCGGAAGTCGTAACCGCCGCTGATCGGGGCGACCGCGCCCAGCCGGAACCAGGGGTCGGCGCCGCCCTGCAGCGCACGCGCCAGGCCGAGCGCGGACGACGCGCCCTGCGAGAAGCCGGTGACGAGCACCCGGCGGTCCAGGCTCCGGCCCTTCCGGGGGACGAAATGCCGGGCCGCGCGCAGCATGTCGACCGAGGCCGTCGTCTCGGACGGAACGTCCTTCCACGGATGCACACCGGGCCCCTCGCCGAGGCCCAGGTAGTCCGGCGCCACGGTCGCGAACCCGGCCGCGCCATAGGTGACGGCCGAGCCCTGCCCCCACACGTCCTTGCTGGTCGACGGCGCGTCGGGCTTGTAGCTCATCGTGCCGTGCGTGTAGGAGACCGTGCGCAGCCGATGGTCGCCGTTGCGGGGCAGCACCAGCAGGCCGCTGGCGGTGGTGGCGCGCCCGCGGGTGTCGACCGTCCGGTAGACGAGCCGGTAGGTGTCCACGCCGTAGCGGACCGACCGGGCGTCGAAGCCGTCCGAGGCGAGCCAGGCACGCGCCTGCGCGGCCGTCATCGTGCGCAGATGCCGGGCGGACAGCAGCTCGCCCCGCGCCGG
Organism: Actinomadura macrotermitis; assembly: GCF_009604375.1. Classification (GTDB taxonomy): domain Bacteria; phylum Actinomycetota; class Actinomycetes; order Streptosporangiales; family Streptosporangiaceae; genus Spirillospora; species Spirillospora macrotermitis. Next base: position 40,811 of record NZ_WEGH01000005.1, on the reverse strand, counting down.
CGGCGTGCTCGCCGCGACCGGGGCGGCCGTCGCGGCGACGGCGGAGGCCGCGACGAGCGCGGCGGTGAAGCGGTGGCGGGACATCGAGGACCTTTCCCCTTGATCGGAACAACGCCCTCAGCCTGGCCACCTGGGAACCGACACCACATCAACCCGGACGGTGGTGTCACACCCGCTACCCGAGAGGGAGGGGAACCGGCCGGCCCCCGGCAACGCCTGATCATGGTCGCGAAGCCCGCCGCCGAGAGAGGTCATGATCATGCACAACCCCGGACGCCCCGAAGACCTGCCCCCGGCCGAAGAGCTGTGGGCCGACGCCGCCGCGCTCGCCGTCCTCTCCGCCGGGGTGCGCTCCGATTACCTGGAGGGAGCCGAGCCGGACGAGCACGGGCTTCGCTCACGCGACAACCAGAACGGCTGGTGGACGCTGAGCCGCTGGCCGCACGGGCGCATGCTGCTGTGCGGCATCGACGAGGACTACAGCGACACGATCATGGACCCGCCCATCGACCTCCTGGCCGGCGCGCCGGACTGGCTGCCCGCCGACTACCTCGACTCTCCCTTCGGCGGACCCGAGATGTACGGCCTGCTGTACTGGTGGGACGGCTCGTGGGGGCGTGCGCCGTATCCGGACGACCTGACCGACGACGGCCTGTCCTCGCTCGCGCCCGGGTCGCATGAGCACTATCGACCGGCGTTGCTGGCATGCGCCTCCGATGCCGAGGAGGCGGGGGCGGCCTATGACGGACTGCTCGCGGCGGCCCGTGCGCGCACGGTGGACGAGGCGACGCTCACGCGCTTGTTCGGGGCCTTGGACGCTGAGCGGCTGAAGGCCGAACTGCGCGCGACCGCAGATTTGGCCGCCGCCCTCGCCATCGCCCGGAGCACCGGTCTGACAAGAGCCTGACGGCCTGGAACACCTCGCCCCTGAGCAGATCGCCGGTCAGCCGATGTGGCGGGCGTATTACGAGGTGCCGTACACCCGCAGCCTGCGGCCCAGCGCCTCGCCATTTTCAATGATCTGATCGTGGGATATGTAGACGGTCAGTCTGTCGTTCGCGGCGAGCGGCGCGAGGTCCACACCATCCGCGATACCGCCGATGTACAACTCTCGGATCCCCCGGACATCGGCCAACGGCGACAGGTCCGTGATCCGTTCACAGTCCCGCAGATCGAGCGATCGAAGCCGGGGTGAAGTGAAGCGTGGGAGTTCTTCTACCTGCGTGTTGTTGACGGACAACTCTTCCAGCCGCTCACACATGGCCAGCGGTGCGATATCCCGGATATTCGGATTGTCCCCGATATGCAACTTGAGCAGGCCGGTTCCAGCGAATCCCGCCAAGCCCCCGCCCCAGTCGGCGCCGATGAGATTGAGGGACTTCAGGTTCGGCGCGGCGGACATGATGGACTCTGCGTCGCTCTCCAGCCTGCTTGAAGGCAGGTACAGTGCCTCAAGGCGGTCAAGTGGCGGAAGCACATCCAACGAGAAGAGATTTTTGCAATCGAATAGAGAAAGACTGACAAGCGCAGTCTGCCCGACCAGAGGCCTATAGTCAGTGACCATGTCCAACGAAGAGAGAACCAGGTGAATCAGCTTTGGCAAGCCTTCGATGAAGTTGATGGCGGCGAACTGCTGGCCTGTTATGGATAGCTTTTCCAGGCGCGGGAGGCCATACAGGAAATCGTACCCCCCGACGATCTCCTCCGTGTACAGATAGAGCTCCTTCAGACTGTTCGCATGCCCAAACAAACCACTCGGACTGACACTCCCCCTCCGACCGAGGATATCCAGATGAGTCAACGGCCGAACACCAGACAAGAAATCCGTATCCGGAGTCTCCACATATCTCAACTTCAGCCGCTCGATTCGATTGAGCAGGCGCAGATATGGAAGCACCGCACGGGAAGGGGGTGTGACGCGCCCATGCACGAGCGGAGCATCAGAGAGCACACGCCGCGCGTACTCCTCCGGATCGGAGTACGCCCAGCCCTCGATGAGCTCTTCCTGAACTTCGGGACGTGAATCCGAGGCGTAGCCCTCCAAAAGGGCAAGCGCGGCAGGACCGTTGACCAGCCACGCCGTGCGCACTGTCGCGCGCGCTGCTGCCACGCTGAGACCCTCTAGGCTGCGCGGCAGCCGCGCCAGCACCGTCTCCCCCGCTGACGCCAGCGACCGGGCCGAGGCGAGATCACGCGGCGGGATGAGGCTGTCCACGCACGCATCGACCTCGGCGGCCAGCTCCGGCGGGATGGTCGGCAGCGTCTCCAGGCAGGCAGCCAGCAGCAGCTTGAGCGTGCGGGCCCGCCGGGGCTCGGCGGCGGCGCGGTGCAGCAGCCCGGCGATCAGCTCGCGCCGGAGCGGCGCGTTGGCGTGGCCCGCCGCCATCACGACCGTCTCCCGCCACTGGTCACGATGGGCGTTCTCGATGAGCGGTTCCAGGTCGCCGTCCTCGGCGGCCTGCTTGGCGGTCAGGTACTCCTGGACGGTGCGGTGCACGAAGTCGATCCGGCCTGGCACCGGCTCACGCAACACGCCGCTCCGCTGAAGCAGGTGCTCCAGCACCTGCTCGGCCGGAGCCGTCACGCGCGGCATCGACTTCAGCCGCTCCTCGACCCGCCGCAGCGCCACGTTCTTCGGCAGCTCGGTGCGCCCGGTAGTGGAGGTCCGCCAAGCCAGGTCCTGCAAGATCTGGATCTTCTGCTCGCGTTCCAATGGCACTTCGAGGGAGCTGGGAATGTCGCGCTCGGCGTCCCGGCGCTCCAACAGCAGTTCCAGGGCTGCCGCATAGATTCCCATCCTGTCGCGCGGCAACTGCGTCGCCCGGTCCAGGTTGAGGGCGCACAGCATCGCCGCCAGCAGCGGGCTGCCCGCGAGGACGCGCAGGTGCGGCGCGGCCTCCAAACGGGAGAGCAACGCGGCTTCATAGCCAGGAAGCTTCTCTGCCGCACACGGCAGATCAGGATGATCACGCATGGCCTCATGCCAGTGCGAGATCAGCGCCTTGATGTCCGCCGGCCCCATCCGCTCCAGGAACGCCGTCGCGAACCCCTCGTCGGCCAGCCAGCGCCCACTGGCCGCTGCCGGGCGGCTGGTGACGACCACGCGGATCTCCGGATAGGCCGACAACAGCCCCCGCAGCCATGTCCGGACCGACTGCCGCTGCCCGGCAGGCAGCTCGTCGATCCCGTCGATCAGCAGCACGGCCCGCCCCGTCGCGAGCCGCCGGTGCACCCAGCCGGGTGGCATGAGCCCGGCGATCGGGTCGGCGACGCCGTCCAGGAACCGCTCTGGAGCAGGCAGCGGACGGCCCGCGTGGCTGCGCAGCTTGATCAGAAAGGGCGTGCAGCCGTTCCATTCGGCCAGGTCGCCGGTGTAGGCGCCGCGCACGGCGCTGACGGCCAGCCAGCGCAGCAGCGTGCTCTTGCCCGCGCCGGCCTCGCCGCGGATGAGCAGAAGCCGGTTGCGGCCGAGCGCCGTCTCCACCCGCACGGTGCTCTGCTCGGGCTCGCGTTCGCCGCTCCGCCAGGCCGCGAACGCCTCTTTCCGCTCCTCGGTCTCGGTGGACACGCTGAGGTTGATGTAGGCGACGCTCAGCGTGGTGCGCGGCCGGTAGCGCTCGATCCGGACGCCGAACAGCTCGATGGTGTCGAGTGTCTCGCTGACGTGCCGCAGGTAGCGGCGACCGAACTCCTCGTCGTCGGCGGTGCCCTGCGGGGCGTCCAGGGTGCGGGCCGGGAGGCGGGCGAGCATCCCGGCGACCTCGTCGGCGAGGCCGGTCAGCCGGGTCAGGATCTCCGCCGAGGCGCGCGGGCCGAACTGCGGGAGCTGCCGGACGATCTGGACCAGGCACTCGCAGCACTCCTCGAGCACCACCTCGAACAGCCGGGCGCCCGCCTCACCGAGCTGACCGTGCCGGTCCCGGCCGTCGGCCTCCAGGACGCGGCGGGCGAGCAGGGCCGGGACGGCGTCGGCGGCGAACAGCGCCTCATCGGACAGGTCCGCCGCCTTCAGCACGTCCGCGACGTCCACCAGGACCGCCGCCTTGTCGTTCTCCCCCAGGCCGCCGAACTCGTGGCCGCACAGCGTGATGACGCGTTCGGCGACGGAGTCCGCGATCTCGTCGAGCTGGCGCTCGGCCCGGCGGCGGTGGATCCGGTCCGGGAACCGCAGCTGGATCAGCTCGACCAGGTCCTTGTCCCGGTCGCCCTTGTCCCGCCGTCCCGCGAGCCAGAGCCCCCCGGCCCGGATGCCCACGATCTTGCCGACGGTCAGCGCCACGGACTCGACCACCAACGCGCACTCCCCGGTTCGCCCCGAAAAGACCAGTATCCCGAGCGGGGCGATCAGGCGGCGGGATTCGCCGGAAGCGGTCAGCGCGGGCCTCCCGGCGGCAAGGTCGGCACGTCAGCGCCCCTTTCTATAGGGTCGGATCAAGGACGAGCGACGAAGGGCGACCCATGGCGCAGCAGGTACGCGGAGTCATCGCCCCGGGCCGGGGCGAGCCGGTCCGGATCGAGACGATCAACGTTCCCGACCCCGGTCCGGGCGAGGCGGTGGTGGACGTGCAGGCGTGCGGCGTCTGCCACACCGACCTGCACTACCGCGAGGGCGGGATCAACGACGACTTCCCGTTCCTGCTCGGCCACGAGGCCGCCGGCATCGTCGAGTCGGTCGGCGAGGGCGTCACCGAGGTCGCGCCGGGCGACTTCGTGATCCTGAACTGGCGGGCGGTGTGCGGGCAGTGCCGTGCCTGCACGCGTGGCCGTCCCTGGTACTGCTTCGACACCCACAACGCGACGCAGAAGATGACGCTGGAGGACGGCACCGAGCTGTCGCCCGCGCTCGGCATCGGCGCGTTCGCCGACAAGACCCTGGTCGCCGCCGGGCAGTGCACCAAGGTCGACGCGGCCGCCAAGCCCGAGGTCGCCGGGCTGCTCGGCTGCGGGGTGATGGCCGGCCTGGGCGCGGCGATCAACACCGGCGGCGTCACCCGCGGCGACAGCGTGGCGGTGATCGGCTGCGGCGGCGTCGGCGCGGCGGCCGTGCTCGGCGCCCGGCTGGCCGGCGCGGCGAAGATCATCGCGGTGGACCTGGACGACCGCAAGCTCGCCACCGCCACCGGCCTCGGCGCCACCCACACCATCAACGGCACGGGCACCGACGTGGTGGCGGCCGTGCAGGAGCTGACCGGCGGGTTCGGCGCCGACGTGGTCATCGACGCGGTCGGCGTCCCCGAGACCTACCGGCAGGCGTTCTACGCCCGCGACCTGGCCGGGACGGTCGTGCTGGTCGGCGTCCCGACGCCGGAGATGAGGCTGGAGCTGCCGCTGCTGGACGTGTTCGGACGCGGCGGGTCGCTGAAGTCGTCCTGGTACGGCGACTGCCTGCCCTCGCGCGACTTCCCGATGCTCATCGACCTGTACCTGCAGGGGCGGCTGGACCTGGAGGCGTTCGTGTCCGAGACGATCGGGCTGGACGACGTCGAGGCGGCGTTCGCGAAGATGCACCACGGCGACGTGCTGCGCTCGGTGGTGATCCTCTGATGGCCGCCCGCGTCGACCACCTCGTCACCTCCGGCACGTTCTCCCTCGACGGCGGCACCTGGGAGGTCGACAACAACGTCTGGATCGTCGGCGACGACACCGAGGCGGTCGTCATCGACGCCGCGCACGACGCCGCCGCCATCGAGGCGGCCCTCGGCGGCCGCCGGCTGGTCGCGATCGTGTCCACGCACGGCCACGACGACCACGTGGACGCCGCGCCGGCCCTCGCCGCCGCGACCGGCGCGCCGGTCCTGCTGCACCCGGACGACCTGATGCTCTGGAAGCAGAAGCACCCCGGCACCGACCCCGACGGCGCGCTGGCCGACGGCCAGGTCATCACGGTCGCGGGCACGGACCTGACCGTCCTGCACACCCCGGGCCACAGCCCCGGCGCGGTCTGCCTGTACGCGCCGGGCCTCGGCACCGTCTTCTCCGGCGACACCCTGTTCCAGGGCGGCCCGGGTGCGACCGGCCGTTCCTACTCCGACTTCCCGACGATCATCGATTCGATCCGGGAGCGGCTGCTCACGCTGCCGCCGGAGACCGTCGTGCGGACCGGCCACGGTGACTCCACCACGATCGGCGCCGAGGCCCCGCACCTGCAGGAATGGATCGCGCGCGGCCACTGAGCCGGGCTAATCAGGCGGCGATCCCGGTTCCGGGGTCGCCGCCTCGCCGTTCAGCACCGCCTCGGCGACGCTCCGCACCGACGCGCCGAGGCGTGCCGCTCCCCCGTCCGCGACGACGTGCCGCACCAGTTCGGCGTCGAACATCCCGAGCAGGGTGTGGGCGGTGAAGTCGGCGTCCAGGCCGGGCCGGGCCTCGGTGAGCAGCCGCGTCACGTGCTCGTGCCAGCGCCGGTAGGTCGGGTCGGCGTGCTTGTCCTCCGCGCACGCCCGCTCGTGCGCCGCGAGCAGGGCGACGTTGTGCGCGGCGAGGTCGGCGAGCGCCGCCAGGAAGGCCGTCAGCCGCTCACCGGGCGGGGCGGCGGCGCCGAGCGGCGCGGCCGCGCCCTCGATCCCGTCGGCGATCCGGGCCGCCCGCTCTTCCAGCAGCGCCGTGAGGAGCCCGGTCCGGCTGCCGAAGCGGCGGAAGACGGTCCCCTTGCCCACCCCGGCCGCCGCCGCGACCTTGTCGAGCGAGACGTGCTCGAAGCCGTGCGCCTCCAGCAGCTCCTCGGCGGCCCGCAGGATCGCGCGCCGGTTGCGGGCGGCGTCGGCGCGCTCGGCCATCGCGGATCTCCTGTCGACAAATCGGACTGACGGTCCGTATATTACCGCGCAGAGATGCGGACCGTCGGTCCGCTTAATCGGAGGAGACCGCCGTGCACGTGCTGGCCATCGTCGAGGGAATGTCGCTGCAGCCGATCGCGCTCCCCGACCCGCTGCCCCACCAGGCGCTGGTCGAGGTGCGCCACACCTCGGTCAACCACGGCGACCTGCGCGCCGGCGTCCGCCCGCCGGGCACCGTCCTCGGCTGCGACGCGGCGGGCGTCGTCGTGCGCGCGGCGGCGGACGGCAGCGGGCCGCCCGCCGGGACCCGCGTGCTGGCCTTCGCGCCCGGCGCCTGGGCGCAGCGGATCGCGGTCGCCACCACCGACCTCGCCGAACTGCCGGACGGGGTGGACCCGGCGGAGGCGGCGGCGCTGCCGCTGGCCGGCGTCACCGCGCTGCGCACGCTGCGGGCGGGCGGCCCGCTGCTCGGCCGGCGCGTGCTGGTCACCGGCGCGACCGGCGGCGTCGGGCGGCTCGCGGTGCAGCTCGCCCGGCGCGCCGGGGCGCACGTGATCGCCTCGGTGCGCGACCCCGGGCGCGGTGCGCTGCTCGGCGCGGACGAGGTCGTGACCGGCCCGGCGGGCGTCGACCGGCCGGTGGACCTGGTGCTGGACACCGTCGGCGGCCCGCAGCTCACCGCCGCCTGGGACCTGCTCGCGCCCGGCGGCAGCCTGCAGAGCATCGGCTGGGTCAGCGGGGAGCCCGCCGTCCTGGCGCCGTACGCGACGTTCGCGCTCGGCGCCGCCCGGACGCTCAGCTCGTTCGGCGACGCCGACCGCACCGGCCCCGACCTGGCCTTCCTGGCCGGGCTGCTGGCCGCCGGGGAGCTCGACCCCGGCATCGGCTGGCGGGGCCCCTGGGAGCGGGTCGCCGAGGCGCGCGGGCCCGGCAAGGCGGTGATGGACATCGCACCCTTCGGTGACATCCGGGGCGAGGACATGACGGGCGGCGCCGGTGCGCCATAGTGTCCCCTGGACCGTCCGGTGATCGAGGGGGTGCGATGCGGCCCAGGGGACCGCAGGCCGTCGCCGTGGCGCTGTGCGTGGCCCTGACGGGCTGCGGCACGGCGTCCGGAACGTCCAGGGGCGCGTTGAACGTGCCGCCGCCGACCGCGCCCGCCGCCGACGTGGTGCCCGCCACCACTCCCCCGCCGCCGTCCGCGCAGCCCCGGCCGCAGACCCGCCCGGTCCGGCCGCTCGGCAGGCCCGGCGGCTGGCGGATCACCACCTACTACACCGCCGTCCAGTCGTTCCACGGCGGGAAGCCGACGGCGGTGCGCGGCTGCCCGCAGCTGCACTGCACCCGCGGCCGCACCCCGCTCGGCTCCTACCCGGCGGACTTCCTGAAGATCATCCAGATCGAGGGCAGCGGCCGGATCACCGCCGGCCCGAACAAGGGCCGCTACCTGAACTGGTCGCACAGCGTCGGCTGGTGGCTGGACGACACCACCCGCGACTCCACCGCCAAGCCGCTGCACCCGTGGAGCACGGCCGCCGCCGACAAGGACGTGCTGAAGCGCGGCCAGCGGTTCGCCGTCACCGGCTGCGGCCGCACCGAGAGCGGCGAACCGGTCGAGGCGAAGGTGTGCGCGGCGTTCCGCAACGCCTCCTGGACGGTCACCGACCTGTTCCGCCCTGGCTACGGGGGCGAGCACCACGCCGACGTCTACATCGGCGAGGAGACCGGCCCGGGGTTCAAGAGGTTCTACACCACGCTGCGCGGCGCCACGCTCGGCGCCGCCTAGCGCTCGGCGGCCTGCGGCTCGCGGTCCGCGCGGCGCGGCGAGGCGAGCCGGGTGGCCTGGGTGCGGCCGCGCAGCGTGACCTCCTCGCCGAGCCACCAGCGGTCGGCCTCCTCGGGCGGGGCCACGGCGACGACCGCGCCGGCCGCGAGCACCCGCTCCTCGGTGGTCTTGGCCAGGTCGGTGAGGCGGGCGGCCTCGTTCACCGGGTCGCCGATCACGGTGTACTCGAAGCGCTCCTCGGCGCCGATGTGCCCGGCGACCGCCTCGCCCGCCGAGACGCCGACCGCGGCGCGCAGCGCGGGCACCTCGGCGCGCAGCCGGACCGCCAGCTCGCGGGCGGCGGCGAGGGCCCGGCCGGGGGCGCCGTCCAGCGCCAGCGGCGCCCCGAAGATCGCCAGGGCGGCGTCGCCCTCGAACTTGTTGATCCAGCCGCCGTGCTTGCCGATCACCTGAACGACCACCGCGAAGAAGTCGTTGAGCAGCTTGACCACCTCGGTCGGCGGCCGGTCGGCGGCCAGCCGGGTGGAGCCGATCAGGTCCACGAAGATCACCGCGACCTCGCGCAGCTCGCCGCCGAGGTCGATGCCGCGCTCCAGCGCGTCCCGCGCGACGTCCTCGCCGACCTGGCGGCCGAACAGGTCCTGCAGCCGGGCGTGCTCGCGCAGCCCGGCGGCCATGTGGTTGAACCCGGCCTGCAGCAGCCCGATCTCGCTGGCGTCGTAGACCGGCACCTGCACGTCCAGGTCGCCGCGCTCGATCCGGGCCAGGCCGAGGCGCACGGACTCGACCGGGTCGGCGATCGCGCGCGCGGCGCCGTAGGTGACGCCGAGGCCGACGGTCAGCGCGGTGCCGCCGAGCACGATCACCGCGACGGCGAAGTCGCGCAGCGAGACCTTGGCGATGGTGAACGAGCCGACCGCGAGCACGAGCAGCCCGAGCAGCGGGACGGCGGTGCCGAGGCTCCAGGCCAGCACCGACCGGGCGACCACACCGGGCAGGCCGGTGCGCCGCGGCACGCCGGCGCTCAGCGCGCTGGTGACCGCGCGGCGCAGCAGCCGCTCGGTGAGCAGGTAGACGATGGTGCAGGTGGTGAGGCCGCCGAGCAGGCTGGTCAGGCCGAGCTTGACGGCCAGCAGCACCGAGAACGGCGCGTTGATGATCACCCACAGGACGGTGCCGACGCCCCACAGCGTGAGGTGCACCGCCATCAGCCGCAGCGGGGCGTACAGCAGCAGGGAGCGTTCGCGGCGGCCGGGCTCGGGGTGCTGCTCGGCGAGCCGGCGGACGCGGCGGAAGAAGCGCTCGCCGAGCATCAGCCCGACCGGCACCGCGAGCACGACGTAGGTGCCGAACAGCCACACGTTGATGACGCGCAGCCGGCCGGGGACCTCGCCCTCGGGGCTCGGGATGACCAGGGTGAACAGCAGCACGACCAGGGCGCCGCCGAGGTTGGCCAGCGCCGCGGCGAAGATCACCAGCAGCCGGGAGCGGGCGGCGACGCGGGCGCGCGGCTCGTCCGGCGGTCCGTCGATCAGCCGCCACAGCAAGCCGAAGGGGCTGCGCGCCCGGGCGCGCTCCGGCTCCGCCTGCTCGGTCTCCATGACGCAGGAGATTATCCGGTCACCCTTAATGTTCCGTACATCACACCCCTTAACGGGATGTTCTGCCCGGTCAGGGACGGATCGGCTCCAGCATCCGGTGCGGCTCGCGCAGCGCCCGGCTGACCGGATCGTCGCGGCGGGGGTCCAGGCCGGGCCCGGGATGGATCTCCAGCTCCTCCAGCGAGACGTCCCTGCCGCAGGCCGCGCAGCCGCCGTCCGGGCCGATCTCCTCTCCGCAGCCGACGTGGCGGAACACCCGGCACGGCCCGGCGGCGAAGTTGTCGGCGCCCCAGCGCAGCAGCAGGTGGATCACCGGCCAGAGCTGCCGGCCGACCTCGGTGACGGCGTACTCGTGGCCCTCCTTGGCAAGGACGCCCGCGTCCACCAGCGCCGTCAGCCGCGCCGACAGGACCGCGCGCGGGATCTCCAGGTGCGCCTGGAAGTCGCTGAAGCGGCGCACGCCGTAGCAGGCGTCGCGGACGATCAGCAGCGTCCAGCGCTCCCCCACCACCTCCAGGGAGCGCGACAGGGAGCAGTCCAGCCCGCGGTAGTCCTTGCCGAGTGCCATGCCGCCAGATTACCCCCGCCATGGTTCGTTCACCGAACTCGATCGTGTTACCGTCGGTTCGTTCACCGAACCAAGGAGCGCGCATGACCACCCTGGCGACCCCCCGCGCCACCCGGTCCGGCCCCGGGCCCGCGGGCGCCGTGCTCGGCCTCACCGGCGCGGCGACCCTGATCGCCCTGATGAACTACACCGCGCCGATGGCCGTGCTGGCCGACACCGCCGCGAGCCTGCACGCCGGCGCCACCGCGCGGATCTGGCTGATGAGCTCGATCAGCCTCGGCCTCGCCGCGGCGCTGCTGGCGGTCGGCAGCCTCGCCGACGACCACGGCCGGCGGCGGGTGTTCCTGCTCGGCGGCCTCCTGCTCGCGGCCTCCAGCGCCGCCTGCGCCGTCGCGCCGGGCGCGGGCGTCTTCGTCGCCGGGCGGATCGTGCAGGGCGCCGCGAGCGCCGCGCTGCTGGCGACCGGCCTCGGCATCCTCGGCACCGCCTACACCGGCGCCGAGCGGGTCCGCGCCACCGGCGTGTGGGGCGCGATGCTCGGGCTCGGCATCGCGCTCGGCCCGATCGCCTCGGCCGCGTTCGCCGTAGCCGACTGGCGCCTGTGGTACTGGGCGACGGCCGCAGCCTCGCTCGCGCTGACCGCCGCGTCCGCCCGCGCGCTGCCCGAGTCGCGCGCCGCCGTCCGGCGCGGCCTGGACCTGCCCGGCACGCTCACCATGGCCGGCGGCGTCACCGCGCTGCTCACCGCCGTCACCCTCGGCCGCACCGGCTGGACGCGCCCGGCGGTGCTGGTCTCCCTCGCGATCGCCGCCGTGCTGCTCGCCGCGTTCCCGCTGGTCGAGGCGCGGCGCCGGGCCCCGATGCTGGAACCGGGGCTGTTCCGGCGGCCGGCGTTCCTGCTGTCGGTCACCGGCGCGCTGGTCACCGGCCTCGGCATCATCGGCGTGATGAGCTACCTGGTCACCGTGCTCGACGTGGCGCTCGGCATGACGCCCCTCACCGCCGCGCTGCTGTTCGCGGTCTGGTCGGGCCTGTCGTTCCTGGTCGCGCTGCAGGCGCGGCGGCTGCCCACCCGGTTCGCCGCGGGCCGGCTGCTCGCCGTCGCGCTGCTGGTGAACGCCGCCGGCGAACTGGCCCTGCTCGGGCTCGCGCCCGGCACGCACTGGTGGCGGCTGCTGCCCGGCCTGGTCGTCGCCGGGATCGGCAGCGGCCTCGGCAACGCGATGCTCGCCCGCGTCGCGGTGGAGAGCGTCCCGCCCGAGCGCGCGAGCATGGGGTCGGGCGCCAACAACACCGCCCGCTACATCGGCGCGTCCCTCGGCGTCGCCGGCGCGATCGCCATCGCGTCCTCCGGCGGCACCTCCACGACGGCGGTCCTGCACGGCACCAACGCGGCGATGCTGGCGTCGGCCGTGGTCTGCGCCCTCGGCGCGCTCCTGGCCGCCGTGCTGGACGGCCGCTAGGCCAGCTCCTCGATGAACGCGGTGAGCTGGGTCAGGTTGCGGCACTCGTACATCGGCACGATCTCGCCGTAGCGCGACGCCGCCGAGTCGCCGGTGTCCCACTGGGCGCGCGGCTCGGGGTTCAGCCAGTAGGAGTGCCGCGCCCGGCCCGCCATCGCGCGCAGGATCGGCAGGGACAGCTCGCCGTAGTTGGAGCGGGCGTCCCCGAGGATCAGCAGGGACGACCTCGGCCCGACCGCGTCGCCGTACCGGTCCTCGAACACCTTGATCGCGTTGCCGTAGTTGGACCGGCCGGTGATCCACACCAGGTCGGCCTCGCGGGCGATCCGGGTCATCGCGTCGGCCACGTCCACGCCGGGCGCGAAGTACTCGGTGATCTCGTCGGTGGCGTCGATGAACGCGAACGCCCGCACCTTGCTGAACTGCTCGCGCAGCGCGAACGTCAGCAGCAGCGTGAAGTGCGCGAACGCGGTCACCGAGTCGCTGGCGTCGCACAGGATCACCAGCTCGGGCCGGTGCGGGCGGCGCGGCCGATGGTAGGTGGTGAGCGGCACGCCGCCGCTGCCGAGCGACGCGCGCACGGTGCGGCGGAAGTCCAGCCGGCCCCGCTTGCCGGCCCGCTGCTTCTGCGTCAGCCGGGTCGCCAGGCGCCGCGCCAGCGGGTACACCTCGCGGCGCAGCGCCGCCATGTCGGCGCGGCCCGCGCGGCTGAAGTCCAGCCGCTCCAGCGGCGGGCGGACCGCCAGCCGCGCGGTGCGCTCCACCCCGGTGTCCTCGGCGATGCGCCGCCGCACCTCGGCGCCGACCATGTCCTCGAACCGGGTGATGCGGTCGCGGAAGGTGCGGCGGGCGACCTGCTCGGCCATCCCGCCGCGCTCCTGCCCGTTCAGGACGGCGTTCAGCAGGCCCGCCATCAGCGTCTCGGGCGACATCGCGCGCAGCACGCCCGAGGAGAACCACGACTGCTGGCCGGGTGTCTGCCCGTAGGCGGCGACGGCGTCGCGCGCGAACTGCCGCAGCGCCGCCTCGTCCCCGCTCAGCAGCAGGTCCGACAGCTCGGCGCGGCGGGCCTGCACCCGCGGGTCCAGCGGCGCCGGGACGGCCTTGCCCTCCTCGTCGTAGGAGCGCGCGGGACGGTCCGGGACGTGCGCGGCGCCGTCCCCGAGCGCCGCCGGGAACCACAGGTCGAACAGGGTGTCGAAGGTGGCCCGGTGCGCCGGCCGCTTCACCAGCGTCGCGGCGTAGGCGGCGCGCAGCGACTCGCGCTGCACCAGGTCGATCACCTGCATGGCGCGCACCGCGTCCAGGCCCTCGGCGAGCGACACCGGCAGCCCGGCCTCGCGCAGCGCCGCGACGAAGCCGGTGTGCCGGTCGACCAGCGAGCCCATCGTCAGCCCTTCAGCCCGAGTTCCCGGGCCGCGCGCTGCTGGTCGGAGACGTGCTTGAGGACGACGCCGAGGGTGCGCGCGACGGCCGCCTCGTCCAGCTCGTCCAGGCCGAGGGCGAGCAGGGTGCGGGCCCAGTCGATCGTCTCGGCGATCGACGGCGCCTTCTTGATCTCCAGGTCGCGCAGCGCGCCGACCGTGCGGACCAGCTGCTCGACCAGCGCGGCCTCGATGCCGGGCACCTGCGCCAGCACGATGTCGCGCTCGCGGTCGGCCGCCGGGTAGTCCAGGTGCAGGTACAGGCAGCGGCGCTTCAGCGCCTCCGACAGCTCCCGCGCCGCGTTGGAGGTGATCAGCACGAACGGGCGGCGGACCGCGCGGACCGTGCCGAGCTCGGGAATGGTCACCTGGAAGTCCGACAGGACCTCCAGCAGCATGCCCTCCACCTCGACGTCGGCCTTGTCGGCCTCGTCGATGAGCAGCACGGTCGGGTCGGCGCGCCGGATCGCCGCGAGCAGCGGCCGCTCCAGCAGGAACTCCTCGCCGAAGATGTCCTCGTGGGTCTCCTGCCAGCTCCGGTCGCCCGACGCGGCCTGGATCGCCAGCAGCTGCTTCTTGTAGTTGAACTCGTACAGCGCGCGGGCCTCGTCCAGGCCCTCGTAGCACTGCAGCCGGATCAGCTCGGCGCCGGTGGCGGCCGCGACGGCCTTGGCCAGCTCGGTCTTGCCGACCCCGGCCGGGCCCTCCACCAGCAGCGGCTTGCCGAGCGCCTGCGCCAGGAAGACGGTGGTGGCGATCGACTCGTCGGTCAGGTAGCCGCCCGCCGCGAGCCGCTCGGCGACGTCGGCGGGCGAGGCGAACAGCGGTTCGGGCGTCATCGGGCGATCACTTGGCCTTGCTCTTGGTGTAGGACTGGTTGGTGCCGGCGAACACCAGCTTGGCGCCGTTGTCGGTGACCTTGACGCCCCAGTAGGAGGCGGCCTGCGGGTCGCCGCCCTCCCAGGAGAAACGGTACTTGTCCGTGCCGTCGGGGATGGCCTGCCCCTTCCACAGCTGCTGCTTGTCCTTCATCCACACGCCGGCGCCGTCGCGCTGGAACTCGAAGTAGTCCTTGTTCACCCCGACCCAGCGGCCGACGAGCGCCTTGACCTGGGCGGGCTGCACCTTCGGCATCGGCGCCATGGTGGTCGGCGGCCCGGCGGGCGCGGCGTCCTCCTTCTTCTTCTCACCGCCGCCGCAGGCGGTGAGCGTGAGCGCGGCGGCGAGGGCGGCGCAGACGAGGGGGACGGTCGGGCGGGCCCGCTTGCTCACGTGGACCTCCGGAAGGAAAGGAAGGGAATGCGGCGGTTTACCGATCGGTACCGTATCCGGCCGGACCTCATCCTTGCGAGGTAGCGGGCGATTCGCTCCGCCGGGGGACGCGGACGATCACGCACCGTGTCTATAAACGGACCATGACGATGCCACGCCTGTCGCGCGAAGACCTGGCCGCGGCGCTCGCCGCCCGCCGCGAGCTCGGCCCCGACTACGACGACGCGTTCCTGGACTCGGTCGTGGACCGCCTCCAGGAGACCATGCCGGCCCGCGCGGGCGCCCCCGCGCCGAAGCGCCCGGCCCCCGCCGCACGCCCCCAGGGCGGGCGCGACCTCAGCCTGGTGATGGCCCTCGCGTCCCTGCTCGCGGCGATCCCGCTGAGCGCCATCGCCGCGGTCCAGGTGGGCGGGTTCGGGCTGGTGGTGGCGTGGGCCGCGATCGTCGCGGTGAACGTCGCCTACATGTACCGGCCCGCGCGCTGACGGCGGCCACGCCGGCATCACGGCTGCCAGGGCAGGCGCAGGCGGGGCAGCTCGAACTCGTCGTTGCCGTCGCGCTCGTTCCACGCCCGGTAGTGCAGCGCGTCCGGGCCGGCGATGCCGAAGACGCCGCCGAGCACCCCGGTGACCATGCCCGCCAGCTCCCGGTAGGTCTGCGACGAGCCGGGCCAGGGCAGCTCGACCCACCAGTTGTCCCCCTCCCTGGAGCGCCAGCCCGCCTCCTCGATGGCGCGCTCGCCCTCCGGTGAGGTCCGCTGCTCCTCCGGCATGAAGCACGCCGCGGTCACCTCGGCGTAGAGGCGGTCGTCCTCCTGGGCGAACTGGGCGAAGCGGTTGCCGACCCGCTCGGAGATGACCACCAGCGCACCGTGCGGCAGGTCCGCGAACTCCTCCGCGAGGGCCTGCGCGAACGCCTCCCAGTGCAGCGCCGCCATGGAGTCGCCGCCGCCCTCCGGGCGGAGTTCCTCGTGCAGGACCCGGATTCCCAGCGTCGCCGGGTCCTCCCCCCGCAGCGCCGTCACGGCGAGGTCCGCCAGCTCGCGGTAGCGGGCCGTCGTCAGGGGCCAGGGCGTCTCCACGCGCCGGTCGCCGGTGTCGACGGTCAGCCGGTCGGACCGCTGGTCGCAACGGACGCCACCGGCCAGCAGGGTCTCCCCCGCCGTCAGCGCGGCCAGCTCGCCGGCGAGCGCCGCGGCGAAATCGTCCCAGGTCTGCGCGCTCACGGTCCGTTCTCCTCCAGCCAGTCGAGCCGGTCCACATAAGCGTTGGTCGCGAACACCAGGGACGTGTGCCGTGGGGCGCGCCGGACCATGACGGTCATCGTCTCGCCGCGCCAGCGCACCTCGGGGTCCTCCCCGTGGACGCGCCGGGTCGGCGGGCCGAGCGCCACGCCCACCGCGTGCACCGAGTGCGCGAAGGCGTCCTGGACGAACGCCCGGCTGAGCCTGCCCTCGTCCCCGGCCCAGGTGCAGGCGTGCATGGTCATGCGCACCAGGCGGCCGTCCTTGAACTGCAGGCCGCCGGTGAGCATGCCGAGGCCGCTGTCGAAGGAGGCGTGGCCGGCGTAGGTGTCCTCCTTCTTCCAGGCCAGGCGGGCGGCCAGCAGGTCCGCCTCGTCCTCTCCCCAGTCCAGGCCGAGCGCCCGGACCGCGCCGATCAGGCCGGCGATCTCGGTGGCGGTGCGCACGCGCGGCGGACGTTCGGCGAGTTCGGCGGTCGCCATGAGGTCGGCGTTCACCGAGCGTGCCGAGCGGATGGCCCGGATCGTGGTGTCGCCGATGTGCCACCGCACCTGCGCGATCCCCTGATGGATCCGTTCGGCGGGCTCGCCGAGCACGCCGGTGGCGAGCGCGGTGAGCCGGGCGAAGGCGTCGCGGGTCCCGTCGGGGTCGGCGGTGTTCGGCGGGTCGGCGACCGACACCCGCGCCACGACGCGGGACGCGGTGCCGTCCTCGGCCAGGTCGGCGAACCCGGGGCAGCCGCTCGCGTCGCCGAGGCCGCAGTCGAACGTGGCCCCGGTGCCGCTTTGGGACAGGACCGTCCAGCCCAGGTGGGCGGCGACCCGCTCCGCGGTCCAGGGCCGCTCCAGGGACGCCAGGCGGGACATCAGCTCGGTGATCGCGGCGTCGGAGAGCTCTCGTCGTTCGGCCATGCCGCCAGCCTAGTGATCACGCCGCGCGGGCGTCCCGGCGTGTCCGGGACGCCCGCGCGAGGCGGCTACTTGCCCGGCTCGGGGTCGCGGGGCAGGCCGAGCAGCCGCTCGCCGATGATGTTCAGCTGCACCTCGGTGGTGCCGCCGTAGATCGTCATCGCGCGGCTGAACAGCATGGCGCGGGCGATGATGCCGCTCTCGGCCATCGTCACCTCGGTGGTGGCCGCCGCGCCCTGCGCCGCCCAGCAGTAGTCGGCGACGTCCTGGTTGAACTGCACGCCGAGCAGCTTGCGCACGCTCGCCTCGGCGCCCGGCTCGACGCCGTTCAGCTGCTTCAGCGTGGTGCGCAGGCCGAGCAGGTCGATGGACTGGCCCTGCGCGACGAGCCTGCCGACCTCGGCGGTCGCGACCGGGTCCAGCTCGCGGCCCTTGAGGAAGTCCAGCAGCTCGGGCACGCCCATGCCGAGGCCGCCGCCGGTCGACAGCGACACCCGCTCGTTGGACAGGGTGTTGCGGGCGACCTGCCAGCCCTGGTCGACCTCGCCGACCACGCAGTCGTCGGGCACGAAGACGCCGTCGAGGAACACCTCGTTGAAGATGGCCTCGCCGGTCAGCTCCTTCAGCGGGCGCACGTCCACGCCCTCGGCCTTCATGTCGACCAGGAAGTAGGTGATGCCGTCGTGCTTGGCCGCGGTCGGGTTGGTGCGGGCGATGCAGAAGCCCCACTGGGCGAACTGCGCGACCGACGTCCAGATCTTCTGGCCGGTGAGCCGCCAGCCGCCCTCGACCCGCTCGGCCTTCATCGACAGCGAGGCCAGGTCCGAGCCCGCGCCGGGCTCGGAGAACAGCTGGCACCACACCATCTGGCCGCGCAGCGTCGGGCGCAGGAAGCGCTCCTTCTGCTCCTCGGTGCCGTAGCGGACCAGCGAGGGCACCAGCCACGCGCCGATCACCAGGTTGGGCGCCTTGACCTTGGCGGCCTTCATCTCCTGCTGGATGAGGATCTGCTCGACCGGCCCGGCGCCCCGGCCCCAGGGCTTAGGGAAGTGCGGGACGGTCCAGCCCTCGTCGCCCATCCGGGTGTTGAGCTCGTTGCGGTCCTCGACCGCGGCGAGCTCGGCCACCTCGGCGCGGATGCGCTCGCGCAGCGGCTGGGTGTCGTCGTCGAGTTCCAGCTCCACCTGGCGGCGGCGCCCGGCCAGGGCCTCGCCGGCGACGGTGGCCGCCCACTCCTTGGCCGAGCCGAGCAGGGCCCGCAGGGTGAGGGCGCGGCGCAGGTAGATGTGCGCGTCGTGCTCCCAGGTGAAGCCGATGCCGCCGAGGATCTGGATGGCGTCGCGGGCGGTCTGCACGGCGGCGTCGCCGGCGATGACCGCCGACACCGCCGCGGCGAACCCGGCGTCGCCGGCGCCCTCGTCCAGGGCGCGGGCGGCGTCCCAGGCGGCGGCGCGGGCCTGCTCGGCGGCGATGAGCATCCGGGCGGCCTTGTGCTTGACGCCCTGGAACTGCCCGATCGGGCGGCCGAACTGCTCGCGGACCTTGGCGTACTCGGCGGCGGTGGTGACCAGCCAGCCGCTGAGGCCCGCCGCCTCGGCGCCGAACAGCGCCGCGGCCAGGTCGCGGACCTGGCCGGTGGTGAGGCCGTCCAGCACCCGGTCGGCGTCGACCGCGACGCCGGCCGCCTCGACCTTGGCGACGCGGCGGACCCGGTCCAGGCTCTCCACCGCGGTGACGGTGAGGCCGGCGGCGTCGACCGCGACCCACTCGGTGGCTTCGCCGACCTGGACGGGCAGCACGAGCACGTCGGCGAGCGAGGCGCCGAGCACCGGCTCGGCGGTGCCGGTGACGACCAGCGAGGCGCCGTCGCGGGTGCCGGTGAGCCCGGAGGCGAGGGCGACCGCGCCGGTCCTGGAGCCGTCGGCCAGCACCGGCAGCAGTTCCGCGCGCGCCTTGGCGTTGCTGGAGGCGTTCACGACCGTGCTGGCGAGGACGGTCGGCAGGAACGGGCCCGGCGCCGCGACGCGGCCGAGCTCCTCCACCACCACGGCCAGTTCCAGCAGGCCGTACCCCTGCCCGCCCTGCTCCTCGGCGAGGTGCAGGCCGAGCAGGCCCTGCTCGGCGAGGGCCGGCCAGAAGGCGGGCCTGCTCTCCTGGTCCGCCTCGAGGGCGGCCCGGAGGACCGTCGCGGAAATGTTGCGCTCGGCGAACCCGCGTACCGACTCGGCGAGTGCCTCATGCTCTTCGGTGAGCCCGATGGCCATGCGTCACCTTCTCTCAGACCGCTGTTGACCGGGATTCTAGAACAGCATTCTGGTTCGGCGCTGCAGTGACCCGGGTCTCACTTCTCCCCCGCACCGGCCGCGGCGCGTTCTGCCTGGTCAGCGCCCTCGGCGCCGGCGGGCCGCTTGGACGAGGCGAGGCTGGCGACGGTGGTGGCGGTGAGCGTCCCGGCGATGACCGCCAGGGAGACCCAGATCGGCACCTCGGGCGCCCAGTGCACGCCGTACTCGTGCAGGGCGTGGAAGATGAGCTTCAGGCCGATGAAGCCGAGGATGAACGACAGGCCGTGGCCGAGGTAGACGAGCCGGTCGGTCAGGCCGTCCAGCAGGAAGTACAGCTGGACCAGGCCCATCAGGGCGAACGCGTTGGCAGTGAAGACCAGGTAGGGCTCGGTGGTCAGCCCGAAGATCGCCGGGATGGAGTCCAGCGCGAACAGCACGTCGGTGGAGCCGATGGCGATCATGACGATGAGCAGCGGGGTGGCCACCAGCCGGTGCCCGCGCCGCACCACGACCCGGTTGCCGGTGTAGTCCTCGGTGGTCGGCACGACGCGGCGGACCCAGCGGAGCAGGAAGTTCTCCTTGAACTCATCGTCGTCGCCGCCGCGGACGAGGCCGATCGCGGTCCAGATGAGGATGCCGCCGAAGATGAAGAACACCCAGGTGAAGGTGGAGATCGCGGCGGCGCCGACGGCGATGAACGCCCCGCGCAGCACCAGCGCGACGATGATGCCGGCCATCAGCACGGTGTGCTGGGCGTGCTTGGGCACCGAGAACCGCGCCAGGATCACCATGAAGACGAAGAGGTTGTCGACGCTCAGGCTCTTCTCGGTGACGAAGCCGCCGAAGTACTGCGCGGCGTGCTCTCCGTCCCAGAACGCCCAGACGCCGAGGCCGAACGCGACGGCGAGGCCGATGTAGACCGCGGACCAGAACGCGGCGCGGCGGGTGGTGAACTCGCGGGTGTCGTTGCGGTGGATGACCAGCAGGTCGACGAGGATGACGGTGAGGATCCCGGCGATCGTCAGGGCCCACACCCATGGGGAGACGTGCAAAACGTACCTCCGACGGCGTGATTCGTGCGCCGCGGAGGTCTCTCCCGCCCGGTTCGGGCCGGCGATCCCGGACCGGTACGGACCGGACGTATTGACGGAATCGCTGTTGGGGGATACTCCCCTCCACTCACCTACTTGAACGCCCCGGCCCCGCGAACGGTTCCCCTCACCGCGAATTTCTTTAGTTTCGTCCGAACCGACCGCCCGCCGACGGCATCTAAGGCCGGTCGTGCCCGCGCTTCAGTTCCAGGTAGAGGTCCGCGAGCTGGTCGACGGCGCCGGCCTCGGTCGGCAGCCCGGCGGCGCGCTGCGCGGCGGCCGCGCCGAGCCGGACGGCGAGCGCCGGGTCGTCCAGCACGCGGCCGACGGCCCGCTCCAGCGCCCCGGCGTCGCCGGGCGGCACCAGCAGCGCGGCCTCGCACTCGGGTCCGCGCAGCCCCGCCCCCTCCGCCGGCACGGGCCCGTCCGCGCCGACCATGACCGGGATGCCGCCGACGCGGGTGGCCACCAGCGGGCGGCCCGCGCGCAGGATCTCCTGGACGATCAGCGGCTGCCCCTCCCACACGCTCGGCACCACCGCGATGTCGGCGGCGGTGAGCAGCGCCGGGACGTCGGAGCGGCGGCCGAGCAGCCGCACCGGCAGGTCCTCGGCCTCGATCCGGGCGGCCAGCGGGTCGTGCAGCGGGCCGTCGCCGACGATCGCCACCAGCGGCGCCGGATCGCGGCGGCCCCACCCGGCGGCCGCGTCCAGCAGCGTCGGCAGTCCCTTCTGGTCGGCCAGCCGCCCGACGGTGATGATCAGCGGCCGGTCCCCCACGCCGAGCTCGGCGCGCAGGTCGGCGCGGGCGGCCGGACCGGGCTGGGTGCGCGGCGCGGGCGCCGGGACGAGCGCGAGCCCGGCCGAGCGGGCGCCGAGGGAGCGCATCCGCTCCACCAGGTCGGGCGAGACGCCGAGGACCCGGGTGGCGCCGGCCGCGACGACGCGTTCCAGCGCCCCGTACACCGCGGCGGTCCTCCCGCCCGCGATGACGGCGTTGTGCAGGGTGACCACCACCGGCGTGGCGCCCCGTCCCACGCGCAGCGGGCCGGGCGCGAGGCGGGCGCACGCGGCGACGGCGAGGGCGCCCGCGCGCAGCCCGTGCGCGTGCGCCACGTCGGCGTCGCGCAGCAGCGTGCGCAGCCGGGCGACGGCCTTGGCGTCGCGCGCCGGGCGGGGCCGGTCGGCCAGGTCCACCTCGGCGAACCGGGCGCCGGCCGCGGTGAAGCCGAACAGCTCCTCGGTCGCGGCGGGCCCGCACACCACGACCCGGGCGCCGCGCGCGGCGAGCCCGGCCGCGACCGACCGGACGTGCCGGCCGACGCCTCCGGCGCTGGTGCCGAGCACCAGCGCCACCCGCAGGCCGTTCAGTTCGTCGGTGCGTTCGTCAGGCATCGCGTGTGACCCTCCGGCTGAGGACGGCCCGCAGGTCCCGGCCGTCGATCGAATAGGCGACCAGCACGAACACCGCGCCGGCCGCGAGCGCGGCGAGCGCCGCGACGCCGATGTCGCGCAGCTGCCCGCCGGTGCCGAGCAGCGCCGTGACGCCGTACCCGGCGGCGCCGCCCGCCAGGCCGCCCGCGAGCCCGGCGAGGAGCACCCGCGGCACCCCGCGCACCGCCGCGCGGCCCCGCGCCCGGACCAGGGTGGCCAGGAGCAGCACCCCGGCGACGGTCATGCCGGCGGTGTTGCCGAGGCCGAGCGCGGCCACCACCCACGGCCGGTCCACCGCCGCGACCAGCGCGAGGTCGGCGGCCATGACCACCAGCCAGCCCGCGACGACGGCGAGCGCGCCCATCCGGCCGCGCCGGCAGGCGAACAGCACCCGGCCGAGATGGGCGACCAGCCCGTACCCGAGCAGGCCGGGCGCGAACGCCAGCACCGCGCGGGACAGCACCTCCTGCTGGCCCGCGTCGCCGGGGTTGAACACCCCGGCGACCGGCGGCGCGACGGCGGCGAGGACGGCGGCGCCCGCGCACGACACCAGGATCACCGCGCGGGTGGTGGCGGCGGTGATCCGGTCGAACTCGGCGGTCTCCTCCGCCGCGGCGCGCGCCGACAGCAGCGGGAACGCGCTGGTGGCGATCGGCACCGCCAGGATCGCCCACGGCAGCAGGTAGATCGCCCAGGCGTACTGGTAGTTGGCGAGGGCGCCGCCGGTGCCGGCGTAGCTGAGCCGCACCACCAGCAGCGCCGACAGCTGCTGGGCGACGACGGTGGCCAGGCCCGCGGCGGCCAGGCGCCGCACCCGGCGCGCCACGCCCGGCGGGAAGGACAGCGCGGGCCGCAGGCCGAGCCGCAGCCGCCAGGCGGCGACGCCGGCGGTGAGGGCCATCGCGACGCCGCCGAGCGCGGTGCCGACCGCCAGCGTCAGCTCGGCGTCCAGGGGCAGGTGCGCCAGGTCGTTCTCGTGGCCGCGGCCGAGGGGCGCGTAGACCAGGTAGGCGGCGATGACGACCAGGCTGGACATCAGCGGCGCCAGGGCGGGCGCGACGAACCGGCGGTGCGACTGCAGCAGCCCGTACAGCACCACGGCCAGCCCGTACATGACCATCTGCGGCGCCATGATCGCCGTCATGCGCGCGCCGACCGCCACGATGCCCTCGCGCGCGCAGCCCGACAGGTCGTCGCCGACCAGCAGCTCCATGATCGGCCGGGCCAGCAGCGCCATCGCCAGCGCGAGCGGCGCCATCAGCAGCACCACCCAGGTGACCAGCGCCGAGGCGATCGCGCGGACCTGCGCGCGGTCGCCGCGCTCGGCGGGCCCGGCCAGCACCGGCACCACCATGCTGGCCAGGGCGCCGCCCGCGACGATCTCGTACACGATGCTCGGCAGCTGGGTGGAGGTGAAGTAGGCCTGGCTGAGGCAGGAGGTGGTGACGGTCTGGGAGAAGACGTAGGTGCGGCCGAACCCCGCCAGCCGGGACAGCACGGTGATGATCCCGATGACGACGGCGGCGCCCGCGAGGCCGCCGGTGAGGCGGCGAAGGCGTGAGGACACGGTGATGGGCGGGGCTCTCCGGGGAGTTCAGACGGCCGGTTCGGGCGCCGCGGCGGGAGCGGGCGCGGGCGCGGCGGCGACCGGCCGGCGCCCCAGCATGTCGAGCCGGTGCAGCACCGGCGTGCGCTGGATGACCTTGGTGAAGGAGACGAACTCGCTGGCGGCGTTCAGCCCGGCGACGCCCGCCAGCGCCGCCAGCCGCGGGCCGCGCCCGAGCCGGGAGGCGGCCAGGCCGAGCAGCGCGCCGAGCGCGTTGGCGCCGGTGTCGCCGAGCATCGCGCGCTCGGCGAGGTCGGTGGGCAGCAGCGCGGCGGCGGCGCCGAGCGGCGCGGCGACCACCGCGGACGCCGCGCCGGCCGGTCCGGCGGCGGTGAGCGCGAGCGGGCCGCCGGTGATCAGCCCGACCTTGATGGCCCGGCCGGGCCGCAGGTCGAACAGGTTCATCAGGTTCGCCGAGCCCGCGATCAGCGCGCCGTTGAGCAGGATGTCGAACACCCGGCCGGGCCGGGTCGGCGCGGGCGACCCGGCGATCGCGGCGGCGGCGAGGCCGGCCGCGCCGATGCCGAGGATCTTCACCGCGCCGGTCGTCACCTCGCCGCGGGCGAGCGCGCCGAGGTGGCCCTTGAAGCCGCGCGAGTCCGCCGAGCCCGACAGGTCGTCGTAACCGCCGAGCAGGCCGGGCACGGTGCCCGCCAGCAGCGCGGCGGCGCGGGTGCGGCCGGACAGGCCCGGGGCGAGCAGCCCGCCGGCGGCGGCGCCCGCGACGAACGCCGGGCCCTCCAGCAGCGTGACCGGCTCGCCGCGGTGGTTGGTGCGGCCCCACAGCTGCTCCCCGGGCGTCCCGTTCAGGCCGGGGGGACGCCGGGTCAGCCCGGCGTAGGCCGCGCGGGCCGCGGCGGCGCCGAGCAGCGAGCCGGCCAGCAGCCGGCCCGTGGTGAAGCCCGTAGTGGAGGTGGATCGCGTCATGGGTGCGTCATCCGTTCTTCCCGGCGATGGGCGCCGGCGAGGGAAGGTAGCCGCTCACGCCCGAGCCCGTGCCGTACTGGCCGGCCTTGCCGCCCAGCTCGTTCTGCAGTGCCAGCACCGCCACGACCTGGCCGGAGGCGGTGTCCACGGTGTCGACCGACGACACCGCCTTGGCGGTGTCGGAGTCGCGCAGCGCGGTGATCAGGCCGCCCTTGTCCGCGGCGAGCTGCGGGCCGCCGACGACGGTGCCGCGGCCCGCCGCGTCCAGCGCGCCGGCGACCGCGACGAGCGCCTTGTTGTCGGCGTCGCCGCCCTCGGCGGTGTAGGGGGCGGACGGGGCGACCATGATGGCGAGTGTCGCATGCTGGCCGGGCTTGCCGCTGGTGGTCACGTAACCCGCCTGCCGGAACCCGTTGAGGATCGTGCCGCCGACGGCGTCCTCGCGGCCGGTCTTGGCGCTGTCGCGCGACACCAGCGCGGCCGACAGCACCGCCGCGGCCTTGTCGTAGGGGCCGGCGTCCGCGGCGAAGGCGACCCCCGCGGGCTTCAGCTGCCCCGACAGCTCGCCGACGGTGCCGGCCTGGTCGTCGTCCAGGAACTTCTTCTGCAGGGTGACCCGGCCGGTGACGGCGGCGCCGGCGTTCTGCAGCAGGTCGCCGAGCTCCTCGATGCTGTCGTTGCTCGCGCCGGGCGTCTCCACCAGCACCACCGACTGGCCCTTCAGCCGGTCGGCGACCAGCTGCGGGCCGAGCACCCGGGCGAACTGGTCGTCGCCCTTCAGCTGGGTGGTCAGCCGGGACTGCTCCTGGCGCAGCGCGTCGTTGCGCTTGGCCAGCGAGGTCGTCTCGCGCTTCAGGCCCGAGGTCACCGAGTCCGACAGCGTGGTGGAGCCGAGGATGATGCCGAGCGCCAGCGACAGGAAGATCGCGACGATGGAGACGAGGTGATAGCGGAAATCGATCACGTGAAGAGTCCGGTCAGCCAGAAGAGGAAGGCGTGCCAGCGGTCGGCGAGCAGGGGGCGGATGACGTCCCCGGCCGGTGACATGAACACGGCGGTGGTCATGGCGATGAACGCGCCGATCACCAGGAACAGCAGGGACCAGGTGGAGATGCGGCTGCGGTACAGCCGGCTGACGCCCTTGGCGTCGACCAGCTTGCTGCCGACGCGCAGCCGGGTCAGGAACGTGCTGGCCATGCCGGCGCGGCCCTTGTCCAGGAACTCCACCATGTTGGCGTGCGTGCCGACCGCGACGATGAGCGTGGCGCCCTTGTCGTCGGCCAGCAGCATCGCGATGTCCTCGCTGGTGGCGGTGGCGGGGAAGGTGACGGCCTCGCGGCCGAGCTCGTGCACCCGCTTCAGGCCGGGCGCGCGGCCGTCCCGGTAGGCGTGCACGACGATCTCGGCGCCGCTGGTGAGGGCGGCGTCGGACACCGAGTCCATGTCGCCCACGATCATGTCGGGGCGGTAGCCGGCCTCCAGCAGCGCGTCGGCCCCGCCGTCCACCCCGATCAGCACCGGCCGGTACTCGCGGATGTAGGGGCGCAGCGCGGCGATGTCCTCGCGGTAGTGGTAGCCGCGCACCACGATCAGCGCGTGCCGCCCGCTGATCCTGGTGGCCACCTCGGGCACGCCGACGCCGTCGATGAGCAGGTCGCGCTCGCGCTTGACGTACTCCATGGTGTTGGCGACGAACGCCTCGAGCTGGTGCGCCAGGCCCGCCTTGGCCTCGTCGATCGCGGTCTGCACCGTCTCGGCCGTCTGCGCGGTGCCCTTGGCGACCACGTCCTCGCCCTTCAGCACGCTGGAGCCGGCGACCCGCACCTGGTCGCCCTCGCTCAGCCGGGTGAAGATCTCCGGGCCGACGTCGTCCAGCAGCGGGATGCCCGCCTCGACCAGGATCTGCGGGCCGAGGTTGGGATAGCGGCCCGAGATGCTCGGCGCCACGTTGACCACCGCGCCGACCTGGCAGGACACCAGGGCCTCGGCGCTGACCCGGTCCAGGTCGACGTGGTCGATCACCGCGACCTCGCCCGGCTGCAGCCGCTTGGTCAGGTTCTTGGTGCGGCGGTCCAGCCGGACCGCGGCGGCGACCTCGCCGTCGCCGCCCGAGCGGCCGCGGCCGAGCGCGCGCACGCGCCGCGGCCGCCGGGGCGTGCGGCGGGCGCGGCTGTCGGTGATCGGGGACGGGTCGTTCATCGCCTGCCATCCTGCCAGAGCCCGCGAGGGCCCGGCCGCACCGCCCGGTGACGGGTCGCGGCCGTTCGCGCACTGTCTGCTGGTTTGCCGTGCTCGGACGATCAGCGTTCCCGGTCGGCCAGCTGCAGGAGTTCCTCGGCGTGGGCGCGGCCGAGCTCGGAGTCCTCCAGGCCGGCCAGCATCCGCGACAGCTCGCGCAGCCGGCCCTCGCGGTCCAGGGCGGTGACGCCGCTGCGGGTGACGGTGCCGTCACTGGACTTCTCCACCACCAGGTGCTGGTCGGCGAACGCGGCGACCTGCGGCAGGTGGGTGACCACGATCACCTGGGCGTTGCGGGCGAGCCGGGCCAGCCGGCGGCCGATCTCGACCGCGGCCTTGCCGCCGACGCCGGCGTCGACCTCGTCGAACACGAACGTCGGCACCGGGTCGGCGCCCGCGAACACCACCTCGATGGCGAGCATGACGCGCGACAGCTCGCCGCCGGAGGCGCCCTTGTGCAGCGGCAGCGGCGGGGAGCCGGGGTGCGGGGCGAGCCGGACCTCGACCTCGTCGGCGCCGTGCGGGCCGTACTCGCCGGTCGCGGTGACGGCGACCTCGACGCGGGCGTGCGGCATCGCCAGCGCGGCGAGCTCGGCGGTGACGGCGGCCGAGAACCGCTCGGCGGCGCGGGCGCGCACCTCGGTCAGCTCGCCCGCCTCGACGGCCAGGCGCTCGGTCAGCTCGGCGTGCTCGGCGCGCAGCTCGTCGATCCGCCCGTCGTCGCCCTCCAGCTCGGTGAGGCGGGCGGCGGCGGTGCGGGCCCACTCCAGGACCTGCTCGACCGACTCGCCGTGCTTGCGCACCAGCGCGGTGACCTCGGCGCGGCGCTCCTGGACGACGGCCAGGCGCGCGGGGTCGGCGTCGACCGACTCGGCGTAGGCGGCCAGGTCGGTGGCGACATCGGAGATCAGGTAGCCGGCCTCGGCGAGCCGGTCGGCCAGGCCGGCCAGCTCGGGGTCGTGGTCGCGCACGGCGTCCAGGGCGTTG
The DNA here is from genome assembly GCF_009604375.1 of Actinomadura macrotermitis. Taxonomy (GTDB): domain Bacteria; phylum Actinomycetota; class Actinomycetes; order Streptosporangiales; family Streptosporangiaceae; genus Spirillospora; species Spirillospora macrotermitis. Next base: position 13,204 of record NZ_WEGH01000005.1, on the reverse strand, counting down.
CGGGCGGTGCCGAGCAGGCTGACCACGTTGGCGGCCTCGAACGCCGCGGCCGGGTCGCCGAGCAGCGACTCGTGCGCGGTGTCGGCGGCGCCGCGCAGCGCGTCGGCGTGGCCGAGGCGCTCCTCCTCGGCGGCCAGCTCGACGTCCTCGCCCGGCTTGGGGTCGACCTTCTCGATCTCGGTCAGGTTGAAGCGCAGCAGCTCGGCCTCGCGCGACCGCTCCTCGGCACGGGTGGTGATCTCCTCCAGCAGCGCCGCGACCTGGCGGTGCCGCTGGTAGGTGCGGGTGTAGGCGCGCATCGGCTTGGTGAGCGCACCGCCGGCGTAGCGGTCCAGGGCGCCGCGCTGGCGGCCGGCCTGCAGCAGCCGCTGCTGGTCGGACTGGCCGTGCACGGCGACCAGGTCGTCGGCCAGGTTGATCAGCAGGCTGACCGGGACCGACCGGCCGCCCAGGTAGGCGCGCGAGCGGCCCTCGGCCGACACCGAGCGGGTGACGATCAGCGCGCCGTCGTCCAGCTCGCCGCCCGCCTCCTCGACCCGGTCCACCACCCGGCCGCCGGGGTCGACGACCAGCCGGCCCTCCACGGTGGCGCGCTCGGCGCCCGGGCGGACCCGCTGCGGGTCGGCGCGGCCGCCGAACAGCAGGCCGAGGCTGGTGACCACCATGGTCTTGCCCGCCCCGGTCTCACCGGTGACCACGTTGAAGCCCGGGGACAGATCGAGCACGGCCTCGTCGATCACCCCGAGGCCCTGGATCCGCACCTCATCGACCATCGGACGCACCAGCGTCACAACCCCTCGCAAGAACAGTCCCGGTTTCGGCGCCTGTGGAGATTATCCCCTCCGGCCGCCGTCCGGTTCCTCGGCCTGGGCCCGGGCCCGGCCCCGCCAGCCGGTCACCGGGAGCCCGAACTTGGTCACCAGACGGTCGGTGAACGGCGTCAGGTGCAGGCGGGCGAGCCGGACGGGCGCCGCGCCGCGGCGCACCTCCACCCGCGCGCCCGGCGGCAGGTCCAGCGTGCGTCGTCCGTCACACCACAGCACCGCGCGCGGCGTGCCGGGCAGCACCTCGACCGCGACCAGGCTCGCCGGGGAGACCACCAGCGGGCGGGCGAACAGCGCGTGCGCGCTGATCGGCACCACCAGCATCGCCTCCACCTCCGGCCACACCACCGGGCCGCCGGCCGAGAAGGCGTAGGCGGTGGAGCCGGTCGGTGTGGCGCACACCACGCCGTCGCAGCCCCAGTTCGACAGCGGGCGGCCGTCGATCTCGGCGACGACCTCCAGCATCCGCTCCCGCTCGGCCTTCTCCACCGTCGCCTCGTTCAGCGCCCAGGTGGTGCCGATGACCTCGCCGTTGCGGCGGACCACCACGTCGATGCTCATCCGCTCCTCGACGTCGTAGCACTGGTCCACCACCCGGTCGACGGTCGCGGCCAGGTCCTCGCGCTCGGCCTCGGCCAGGAACCCGACGTGGCCGAGGTTGACGCCGAGCAGCGGCGCGCCGGCCGGGCGGGCCAGGTCGGCGGCGCGCAGCAGCGTGCCGTCGCCGCCGAGCACCATGACCAGCTCGGCGCCCTCGGCGGCGGCCGGGCCGGAGGGCATCACGTCCACCCCGGCGCAGCCGATGTCCTCGGCCTCGCCCTTCAGCACCCGCACCGTGATCCCGGCGGCGGTGAGCCGCTCGATCACCAGGTGGGCGCTGCGGACCGCCTCGGGCCGCCCGGTGTGCGCGACGACGAGCACCGTCCTGTGTTCCCTTGCCGTGGGGCTGCTCGGCGTCATTGCGGGCCCTCCGTGATGGCCTTGGTCAGTTCGTCCTCCTCCAGCGGCGGCGCGCCGGCGCGCAGCCACAGGAAGTACTCCACATTGCCCGACGGGCCGGGCAGCGGGCTCGCGGCGACGCCGAGCACGCCGAGACCGAGGGTCGCCGCGTGCGCGGCGACGTCGCGGACGGCCTCGGCCCGCAGCGCCGGTTCGCGCACCACGCCGCCGGCCCCGACCCGGTCCTTGCCCACTTCGAACTGGGGTTTCACCATGAGGGCGTAATCGGCGTCCGGGGCGGCGCAGCGCCGCAGCGGGGCGAGGACGAGCTTGAGCGAGATGAACGACAGGTCGCCGACGACCACGCTCGGCGGCGCTTCTTCGGGCTGGCCGAGCTGCTCGGGCGTCATGTCGCGGATGTTGAGGCGTTCCAGCACGACGACGCGGTCGTCGGTGCGCAGCGACCAGGCGATCTGGCCGTAGCCGACGTCGACGGCGTAGACGCGGGCGGCGCCGGCGCGCAGCAGCACGTCGGTGAAGCCGCCGGTGGAGGCGCCGGCGTCCAGGCAGACCCGGCCGGCCACCGCCAGGCCCGGGAAGGCCGCCAGGGCGCCCGCCAGCTTGTGGCCGCCGCGCGAGACGTAGCCGGGGCCGGTGTCGGCCTCGGCGACCACGATCGCGGCGCCGGTGTCGACCTGCGTGGCGGCCTTGGCGGCGGTCTGCCCGCCGACGCGGACCAGGCCGCCGGCGATGAGCTCGGTCGCGTGCTCGCGGGAGCGGGCGAGGCCGCGCCGCACCAGCTCGGCGTCCAGGCGGCGCCGGCTCATGCGCCGGGCCGCGGGCCGGGGGCGGCCGGGCGCGGCGGGCCCGGCTCGTCCCGGTCGGCCGACACCAGCAGCTCCTGCAGCCGCTGGTGCACGTCCTCGAAGATCCGCACGTGCTCGGCCACCGGCAGGGAGCCGAGCTCGGCGAGCCTGGTCAGCACGCCGTCCACGCGCGCGTCGCCGGCCGCCCCGTGCGGGACGGCCCAGGCGGGAGCCGTCATTGGCTCGTCGGACATCGCCTCATACCTCTCAGAACACCCCGACCAGCGTGCCGCGGGTCGCTTCGGGCTCGGTCTGAACGCTACCGTCCCTTCACGACATCGTTGCCGACCGAACGGGGAACGGCCTGATCATGGCCAACGAGGAGGAGTGCCGCGCCGCGCTGGAGCGGATCGGGCGGCGGCTCGCCGAGGTGGACGGCGACGCCTTCGCCGAGCACGTCGTCGAGCGCACGATCAGCTGCCGGATCCCCGATCTCGGCGTGGCGTACCGGACCCGGCTGCACGCGGGCGGGCTCGACCCGTTCGAGCCGACCGACGACCCCAAGGCCGCGCAGGTGCGGCTCACGGTGGGCGGCGACGACCTGGTCGCGCTGGCCGACGACCGGCTCAACCCGGCCAAGGCGTGGGCGTCGGGCCGGCTGAAGATCGAGGCGAGCATCTTCGACCTGCTGCGGCTGCGCAAGCTGCTGTAGGCGCGCCGGTGGCCCCGCCGCGGGGCGCGACGGGGCCGGGGAACGGTCGGCTCAGTGCCGGTGGTGCGGGCGGGGCAGCCGCAGGCCGCGCTCGGCCATGACGGCGCGCAGCCGGTCGGGGTAGTCGGTGATGATGCCGTCCACCCCGTCGTCGATGAGCTTGTTCATGGTGGCCGGGTCGTCGATCGTCCAGGGGACGACCTTCAGGCCGAGCCGGTGCGCCTCGGCGACCATGGCGGCCGTCACGTACGGCCGGTAGCCGAGGTCGGTGACCTTGCCGTCCTGCGGGAAGCCGTGCACGGGCGAGAACGCCGACGCGCCGAAGGAGCGGACGGCCTTCAGCGGGTCGCCGCCGAAGTCGTCGATGTCCAGGCCGCCGAGCCAGGGCGAGCGGCCCGGCTGACCGGTCTGCAGGAAGTCGTAGTTGGTGAGGGCGACCAGCGGCAGGCGCGGCTCGACCTGGCGCATCCGCATGAGCGCGCCCCAGTCGAAGCTCTGGATCGTCACCTGGCGCAGCATCCGGGCGCGCCGCACCTCGGCGGCGGTGACCTGGACGAACTGCTCGCGCGGCGCGGTCTCGCTCGGCGCGCCCGCCTCCACCTTGGTCTCGACGTTGAGCTTCACGTCGTTGGCGCGGTAGCCGCGGACCAGGGCGAACACCTCGCGCAGCAGCGGCATCCGCGCGCCGGGCGCGGCCTGCTGCTGCGGGAAGGCCGGCAGCGTCCGCGAGCCGCAGTCCAGGGTGCGGACCTGCGCGAGCGTCAGCGTGTTGATGTACTTGCCGACATAGGGGTAGGCGGGATCGTCCTTGGCGACCGGGCCGGTGTCCTGGCACTTGGCCGCGCTGATCTTGCGGTCGTGGGTGACGACCGCCTGGCCGTCCTTGGTGATCTGCACGTCGAGCTCGAGCGTGCGCACACCGAGCTCCAGCGCCCGGGCGAAGGCGGGCAGGGTGCTCTCCACCGTCAGTCCGAGCCCGCCCCGGTGCGCCTGCAGGTCGAAGTCCCGGTGGCGGGGGGCGGCGTGCGCGGTGCCGCCCGCCGCCACCACGCCGGCCACCGTCAGCGCCACCGCCGTCAGCTTCCTCATGATTGTCACGGGCCACACGGTGCTGCGGCGGGGCGTGCGCCCGGTGAGGGCGGTGCGAACGGCCGGTGTCGGCTAGCGGGCCATTCCCAGGCGCTCCAGCGCGCCGGAGACGGCCTCGCGGGGGGCCGGCCCGTCCTCGCGCCAGGCGGCCGCGGCGGCGGCCCGCAGGCCGTCGTAGGGGTCGCCGTCGCCGGTGACCTCGACCCGCTCCCCCTCCCAGCGTGCCGTCCAGCCCTCGCACGCGTACCCGCCGCCGTCCTCCCGGACCTGCGGGTGCGGGGCGAGCAGGCCGGTCAGGTCGGGCGCGATATAGGTGGGGCGGTGCTGCTTCGGCGCGGTCAGCAGCGCGAGGGGATCGGTGACGCCGGTGAACACCAGCAGGCTGTCGGCGCCGCCGTTGTAGGCGCCCTCGATGTCGGTGTCGAGCCGGTCCCCCACGACCAGGGGCGACTTCGCGCCGGTGCGCAGGATCGACTCGTGGTGCAAAGGTCGCTCGGGCTTGCCGGTGACGATCGGGGCGACGCCGGTGGCGGTGCGGATGACCTGCAGCAGCGACCCGTTGCCGGGCTTCGGCGGGCCGTCGCCCCCGGGAAGGGTGAAGTCGCCGTTGGAGCCAACGAACAGGGCGCCCGCCATGACGGCCTTGGCGCCCTCGGCGAGCGCCCCGTACGACAGCATGGGCTCGTACCCCTGCACGACGGCCGCGGGCCGCTCCGACGCCGTCGACACCGGCCGCAGGCCCCGGTCGTACAGCGCCTTGCGCAGGCCCATCCCGCCGACGACCAGCACCGCCGACCCGGCGGGCAGCCGCTCGGACAGCAGCCGGGCGGCGGCCTGCGCGGAGGTGACCACGTCCGCGGGCGAGGCGGGGACGCCGACGTCCTCCAGCAGCGCGGCGACCGCCGACGGCGTCCGGGAGGCGTTGTTGGTCACGAACGCCAGCCGCTGGCCCGCCGCGCGCGCCTTGGCCAGCGACTCGGCGGCGGCCGGCACGGGACGGCGGCCGACGTAGACGACACCGTCCAGGTCGAGCAGCGCCACGTCGTAGGCCTCGCTCAGCGGCCTGTCACAGCCCTTCATCGGTCTCCGTTCGTCGTTGGGCGCTCCCGGGCGGGGTCGCACGGGGCCACGGTCCGCCGGGCGGTGTCCGGACACCGCCCGCAGCGGACGAAAGCCATGTAACACGCCTTATCGGCGCGCGGCGAGCGTGGCCCGCACGTGCCGCAGCGCCTCGGCGTAGTCCTTGTTGTCGGGCCGCATCGCCACCGCGAGCGCCAGGTGCTCCACCGCGCCCTCGAAGTCGCCGGCCCGGCTCAGCGACAGGCCGAGCCCGAACAGCGCGTAGTCCTCGGCGGGGTCGTCCTCGACGATCCAGCGGAAGCTCTCGGCGGCCTCCAGGAACCGCCGCGCGCCGAACTGGGCGCGCGCGAGGGCCTCGCGGATGCTGCGGGAAGAGGGCTCGGCCTCGGCGGCGCGGACGAGGAGCTGCAGCGCCGCCGCCGGGCTGCCGGACCGGATCAGCTCGAGGCCGCGGGTGTACCACTCGTACACCCCGCCCTCAGGTTGTGGGTGGCCGGGGGAATCCTCCGCCCGCTCCGGTCCTTCACCACTCATATGGACCTCCCCTCGGACTCCGATCACTATGACGGTACCCGCCCGCGAGGCGGTCGCCCGCCGGTGATTAGCATGCCCACAGTGAACGACGATCTCCCCTCCGGTCTCGGGCCGGAGGAGTTCAGCGCGCGGGTCTTCGGTTCGGCGACCCCGGACGGGGCCGCCGGGCTGGAACTCGCCCCTTTCCGCGGGGTGCGCTTCGACCCGCGGGTCGTCGGCGACCTCTCGCAGGTCACCAGCCCTCCGTACGACCTCATCGACGAGACCGCGCTGGACCGGCTGATGGAGGGCGACGGGCACAACATCGTCCGGCTGATCCTGCCGCGCGACAGCTACGCCGAGGCGGGCCGGACGCTGCGCCGCTGGCTGGAGCAGGGGGCGCTGACCGCCGACGACGAGGCCGCCCTGTACGTCTACGAGTCCGCGGACGGCGCGGCGGTCCGCCAGCGCGGCCTGATCGGCGCCCTCGGGCTGCGCGCGGAGGCCGACGGGATCGTGCTGCCGCACGAGAACGTCTACCCCGGGCCGGTCCGCGACCGGCTCGCGCTGATGTCGGCGGCGGGCGCGAACCTGGAGCCGATCTTCCTGGTCTACGCGGGCGGCGGGGACGCCGCCGACATCGTCGACCGGACCGCCGCCGGAACCCCCCTGATGGAGTTCCACGCCCAGGACGGCCTGGTGCACCGGCTGTGGCGCATCACCGACCCGGTCCTGCTGGACCGCATCGCCGCCGACCTGCGTCCGCGCCAGGCCCTGATCGCCGACGGCCACCACCGCTACGCCACCTACCGCGCCCTGCAGGCCCGCCACGGCGGCCGTCCCGGCCCCTGGGACCAAGGGCTCGCCCTGCTGGTGGACTCGACCCGCTACCCGCCGCACCTCGGCGCCATCCACCGCGTCCTGCCCGGCCTGGACCCCGCCGCCGCCGTCGAGCGCGCCCGGGACGTCTTCCAGGTCACCGAGTGCCCCGACCTGGCCACCGCCGTGCCCGCACTGGCGTCCGCGGACGGCCCGGCGTTCCTGCTGGGCGGCGGCGACCGGCTGCACCTGCTCACCGACCCGCACCCGGTGCGGGTGGCCCGCGCCATGCCGGCCGGCTACTCCGAGCGGCTGCGCCGCCTGGACACCGCCGTCCTGGACCGGCTGCTCATCGGGGACCTCTGGCGGATCAGCGAGGACGAGCACAGCGTCGAGGTCGTGCACGACGACCCGGCCGCGGCGGTGGACCGCGCCCGCCGCACCGGCGGCACCGCGGTGATCTTGAACCCGCTGTCGGTCGAGGACGTCATCGCCATCGCGGGCGCCGGCGAGCGCGTCCCCCGCAAGTCGACCTCGTTCGGCCCGAAGCCCCGCACGGGCCTGGTCCTGCGGGTCCTGGACCTGGACGCCTGATCAGACCTGCGCCCGGACCCGCCGCGAGGGCGAGAAGGCGTACAGCTCCAGAATGGCGGGCATCGGCGCCACCCCGGGGCCGCCGGCCCGGACCCAGCCCGCGATGTCCTCGGCCGCCTCGTCGTCGTTGACCAGCCCGAGCCAGACCGGCCGCCCGCCCGCGGCCCGCCCGGCCGCCGAGGGCTGCACCACGATCACGTTGGCCTTCTCACAGACGTCCAGGCACCCCGAGATCCGCACCGGCGCGACCTGAGCCAGCCGGGCGCGCTGCGCGTCGTGGTCGACACCGGTCACCTTCGGGCCGCCGCAGCAGCAGTCACGGCAAACGGTGATCCGAACGGGGAGGTTCATGTGCGCACAGTGCCTTCGGCCAGAAAGTCGATCACCACCGACCCTACCGCCGCCCTACCCCCTCCCCGGCGCGAATCCGGGTCGGCGGGCTTGGCGAAGCGCAGCAACCGGTAGCGCGGATCCGGGCGCGGGACGTCCGGGTCCGGCAACCGCAGAAGCCGCCGGCTCAGCTCAGTGGTGACGTCGGGATCCGTGGCGGCCATCCATGCGTACCCGCGCCGATCGAGCGCACGGCTCCACGCCCTGGGGCTTCTCCCTTGCCCCACTCCGACGAACTCTCCCTCTCCATCGACGACGAGCCCGGCCTTGCCCGCCTGCGAGACGACCTGTTCGGCGGCGTCCGGCCGTCCCGGCACGGCGGCGTCCGCCACCTCTTTGAGCAAGGAGGAGACGTCACTGGCCACCGCGAAGTCAGCGGCGTTCTTGTCCACGGTCGTGATGAGCACCCCGCCGGGCCTCAGCAGCCGCGCCGCCTCCGCCAGCGTCTCCGCGCAGTCCTCCGGACCCAGCATGTGCAAGAGCCAGACCATCAGAACGGCGTCGGCCGACCCGTCGGCCAGGGGCATCCGCCGCGCGTCACCGATCAGCACCCGCCCGCCGAGCGATCCGGCGGCCACGGAGAGCATCCCGGCCGACAGGTCGACCCCGGCCACCCGTCGTCCAGGCCGCGCGAACCTCCTGGTCACGATGCCCGTGCCGCAGGCGACATCGATGATCGTCACCGTGTCCGCCGGCAACAGCGGCTCAATGGCGGCCTCCGCCGCCCGGGCCCGTGCGTCACCGCCGCGCGTCGCGTCGTAAACCGGGGCTTCACGGTCGTAGTCGAGCACAGGGCGAATCTACCGAGGCACCCTTTTCCCGGAGCCTCCTTCCCCTCCTATGGCCGCCGGCTTTCCGCCCTCGAAGAAGGCGTCCGGCTCAGTCAGGACCCCGTGGAGACCCGGCCTGCTCTTCGAAGAGCTGTGCGGCCTCGTAGACCTCCACCTCGTGCCGGCTGCGGCGCACCTCGTCGACGCCCCAGAAGCGGCGCCGCAGCGAACCGCGCACCTGGATCAGGTCCCCCTTCCGCCAGGTGGCGGTGCGGCCCCCGACACCGGGCTCGAAAGTGCAGCACGCGAGGGCGTCCACCACATGGCGCCCATCGCCCGAGCCCGGCCGGTCGACGATCAGCCGCCACGAGACGACCTCCCCGCCGGCCGCCAGCGGACGGCGGGCCGGATCCTCGGCGAGCCTGCCGACGAGGACGACGGTGTTGACATGCGAACGGGTCATGTTCTGCTCCTCTCCGTCACGTCCACGATCGGGGACCGGGCCAGGCCGACGGAAGGCCCGTCCGCAACTGTGGATAACCTCGCGCGGCGGCGGCATGATCGGGTGATGGACACCAGGACCACGATCAGGCCGCTCGGCGGGGACGTCTACGAGATCGACACGCGGATGGCCGGATACACCGGGGTCACCGCCGGCTATCTCATCCTGTCCGACCGGCCGTGCCTGGTGGAGCCGGGCACCGCGGGTTCGGCCCCGGTGGTCCAGGCGGCGCTCACCGAGCTCGGCGTCGGCGCCGCCGACCTGGCGACCGTGGTGGTCACGCACATCCACCTCGACCACGCGGGCGGCGTCGGCGACATCGCCGGGATGTACCCCGGCGCCGAGGTGGTCGTGCACGAGAAGGGCGCCCGCCACCTGGCCGCCCCCGAACGGCTGATGCGCAGCGCCCGCATGGTGTACGGCGACCGGCTCGACACGCTGTTCGGGGAGCTGAAGCCGACCGACGCGGCGCGCATCCGGGCGGTCGACGACACCGGCGTGATCGACCTCGGCGGCGGACGGCGCCTGGAGTCGTACCACTCCCCCGGGCACGCCAAGCACCACGTCGGCCTGATGGACTCCGCGACCGGAGACCTGTACGTCGGGGACGCGGCGGGCATCTACATCCCCGAGACCGCCGACGTGCGGCCCGCCACCCCGCCACCGGACTTCGACCTGGACACCGCGCTCGGCTCACTGCGCCGGTTCGGCTCCCTGCAGCCGCAGCGCCTGCTGTTCGCCCACTACGGCCCCGTCGACGAGGTCACCGACACCCTCGACCGCTCCGCCGAGGAACTGCGCGTCTGGGTGGACGCCGTACGGGACGCCCGGGACCAGGATCTGGAGCTGGACCACGCCGTCGCGATGGTCCGCGACCGCACCGACGAGCGCTACGCGATCACGCGGGAAGGCGCCGACCCCGAACTCGCCGCCAAGTACGAGGTGCTGAACGGCGCGGAGAGCAACGTCGCCGGGATCATGCACGCCCTGAACCGTCACGCCTGACCCGTCCCGCCCGGTCGATCAGAACGACGCCGCCTCGGCCCCGCACACCTACCAGCCGCCCTCAGCCGAACGGCATCCGCATACGACAAAGCGGGGCCGCCGGACGAATCCGGCGACCCCGCTCTGCATGCCCCTCCAGGGGGCTTCGCTCCTGTGTGCTACTTGTCGTCGTCGGCCTGGGGCTTGGTGCCCTCGTCCGACTGCGAGGGCTCCAGGAAGACCACCGGCGCGCCTGGCGCCTCCGGGGCCTCGGGAGTCTCGACCTCGGTGGGCTCCGCCGCCTTGAACTCGATGGCCATCGGGTCCGCCGGCTCGGGCTTCGGCTCCACCTTCTCCTCGGCCGCCTCGACGGGCTCCTCGCCCGCGACGTCCTCGGTGTCCGGCTCGTCCTCGAGCTCCGTGTCCTGCTCGACCGCGGCCTCGATGCCCTCGGCGTCCTGCTCGTCCTCGGACTCCGCGCCCTGCTCGGCCGCGGCCTCGGTGCCCGGCTCGTCCTCGACGGCCGCCGCCGGCTCGGTGAGCTCGTCTTCCTCGGTGTCGAGGATCTCCAGCCCCTCCAGCTCGGCGTACCGCTCGGCCGCGTCGGTCTCGCCGTCGCGGTCGGCGGCGGCGGCGCGGGCGAACCAGTCCGACGCCTCGCTCTCACGGCCGGCCTCGGCCAGCGCATCGGCGTAGGCGTAGAACAACCGCGCCGACCAGGGGCGCAGCCGCCGGTCACGCAGCTCGGGGATCTGCAGCGTCACCACGGCGGCGTCGAGCTGGCCGAGGTCGCGGCGGACGCCCGACTCGACCATGCGCAGCTCGACGAGCCCCTCCTGGTCCAGCTTGGCGGCGTCGGGCGACTTGACCAGGTCCAGAGCGCGCTCGGGACGGCCCAGGCCGCGCTCGCAGTCCGCCATCACCGGCAGGTAGGCGTCCTCGCCGGTGCTCAGGCGGCGGGCCGCACGCAGCTCCGCGAGGGCCTCGGCCCACTCGCCGGCGTAGTACGCCGCCAGTCCCGCGGCCTCCCGGACGAGACCGACCCGCGAGGCCAGCCGGCGAGCGGCACGGGCGTGCTTGTAGGCCAGCTCGGGGTCGTCCTCCGCCAGCTGTCCCGCCATGACCAGGTGGCGGGCCACCCGGGCCGCCAGGTCCTTGGGCAGCGTGCGCAGCTCGGCGCGGGCGTCCGCGTCCAGCTCCTCGCCGGTCACCTCGTCGGGCAGCACCGGGTCGTCGTGCTTGGGCGCCGTCGACTCACGGTCCTGCGCGGAACGATCCCGCGGCGGCCCGTAGGAACGCCCGCCGCCGTCCTGGGGACGACGTCCCCGGTCACGGTCGTCACGGCCGCCCTCGAAGCGACGGCCACCGGCCCCGCGCTCCTGACCGGGCCGCCCCGGCCGCCGCTCATCGCGGCGTCCCTGGTAGCCCGATCCGCCGGAACGCTGCTCGGACCCGCGGTCGTCACGACGGCCCTGGAAACCGGAGCCACCGGAACGACGGTCGTCACGCCCCTGGTAACCGCCGGAGCGAGGGGGACGGCGGTCGTCGCGGCCCTGGAAACCACCGGAACCGCGGTCGTCGCGGCGTCCTTCGTAACCGGGACGCTGCTCGGAGCCCCTCTCCTGCCCCGGACGGCCTGCGCCGCGGTCATCGCGGCCACCCTGGTAGCCGGAACGCTGCCCCGGCTCCCGGTCCTGCCGGAAGCCGCCGGGACGCCGGTCCTCGGACCGGGGACCACTGGACCGCCGGTCGTCACGCCCCTGGAAACCGCCGGGCCGACGGTCGTCGCGCCTCTGGTAGCCACCGGAGCCGCGCTCACCGTTGAACTGGCCAGGACGCCGATCATCACGACGCCCCTGGAAACCAGAGCCACCGGAACGACGATCATCGCCACCGGCACCCGGACCCGAACGACGGTCGTCACGACCCTGATAGCCGCCGGAACGGCGATCGTCACGGCCACCGCCATAACCGGAACCGCCGGCACCCGGACCGGACCGGCGATCGTCACGACCCTGGTAACCGCCGGAACGACGGTCATCACGACCGCCACCGTAACCACCGGCACCTGGACCCGAGCGACGGTCGTCACGACCCTGATAGCCGCCGGAACGACGGTCATCACGGCCACCGCCATAACCGGAACCGCCGGCACCCGGACCGGACCGACGGTCGTCACGACCCTGGTAACCGCCAGAGCCGCGCTCACCGTTGAACTGGCCAGGACGCCGATCATCACGACGCCCCTGGAAACCGGAACCACCGGAACGACGATCATCACCGCCACCCGGACCGGAACGGCGATCGTCACGCCCCTGGAAGCCGGAGCCGCCAGAGCGACGGTCATCGCGGCCGGCTCCGTAGCCCGAACCGCCGGCGCCTGGACCGGAACGGCGGTCATCGCGCCCCTGGAAGCCGGTGCGTCGGTCGTCACGGCCGCTGCCGCCCGGGCCCGACCGCCGGTCGTCCCGGCTCTGGAAACGACGCTCTCCCTGGCCGCCTTCGGGACGCGAACCGCGCGGGCCGCCGAAGCCACGTCCGCCACGCTCATCGGAGCGAGGACCGCCGGACTCTCCACGGCGGTCGTCGGACCGGTTGAAGGGACGGCTCTGCCCGCGGTCGTCACGCTGGCCACCGGGACGTCCCGGACGGTCGTCGCGCTGTCCGCGCGGGCCGCCCTCCTGACGATCCCGCCAGCCACCGCCGGAACCGCCGCCGGAGAAGGGCCGGCCACCCGAACGTCCCGAGTCCGCACCCGGCCGCCCCCGGCCGGCCTGCGGTCCACCGGCACGAGGCGCGCCTCCACGAGGACCGCCGCCCTTACGAGCACCGGCGCCCCCCGCACCGCCGCGAGCGTTGCCCCCCTGACGGAAGGGCGTACCGCCCTTGCCGTCCTTGCCACGCCGCCCGCGGTTGTCGTCGCTGCGGCCGTCCTCTTCCGCGCTCATCACGTTCCGTCACTGTTCTCGATGGTTCTACGGACCCTTGCAGCCTACTTTGCTGGCTGACCTGGGACATGCGTCGAGGGCCGCCCCAGAATTGAGGCGACCCTCGACCAATATGAGTCCGGCGGTGTCCTACTCTCCCACACGGTCCCCCGTGCAGTACCATCGGCGCTGAAGGGCTTAACTTCCGGGTTCGGGATGGGACCGGGTGTTTCCCCTTCGCCAAAACCACCGAAC
>NZ_WEGH01000004.1 GCF_009604375.1 Actinomadura macrotermitis | reverse complement strand
TCGTTCGGTGGTTTTGGCGAAGGGGAAACACCCGGTCCCATCCCGAACCCGGAAGTTAAGCCCTTCAGCGCCGATGGTACTGCACGGGGGACCGTGTGGGAGAGTAGGACACCGCCGGACTCATATTAAGAAAGGGCCCCGCCACTTGTGGCGGGGCCCTTTCGCATTTCCCGGGAAAAGGCTAGGCGGCATTCCTGGTGATCATCCCGCCGGGGGGAAGGCCGGCCTGGTCTGCTGAGAGCCGGTCGAGTAGCCGCACGTCCGGGGGGCTCTGGTGTCCCGCTGCTGGACGAGCCCGGCCGGCACCTCGCACATGAGGCGATCTACCTGTCCTACCGCGGTGACCTGGAGCGGCAGCGCGGCGCCTTGCGGACCGGCTGCCAAGGGCAGCCCCACCAATGCAGCGAGGACCCAGCGCACTTCCCGCTTCATCGACCTTGGCAAGCTCATCCACCAACGGCTCGTCGACATTGACGTCCGCCAGATCGCCGGCCATTGGGAAGGGTGATCTCATCGTCGGGTAGAGCAGCCGCTCAGCGATCGGCGCCCAGGGCGATCGCCCCACCCGCCACGTCATGCTCCTGCGCCTGGCCGATGGCAAGTCCTCCGAGCACATATCTGCGAAGCCCTCATGGAATCTTCGCCGGTTGTCGTGCGCCCCCTGCTCACTCACCTGGGATCAGGGCGGCGAGTCGACTCGGCACGACGAGTTCACCGCCGTCACTGGCATCCCCGTCTACTTTTGCGATCCGGCCGGCCCCTGGCAGTGCGGCTCGAATGAGAAAGCCGGCGGCCTGCTTCGCCAGTACTTCCCGAAGGGCACCGGCTTCTCGTCCTGTACCGCACAGCAACTCGACGCCGTCGCCGCCCAGCTCATCAGCAGCCACGCGCAAGATACTTAGCCGGCAGGGCCTTCGCCGGGCTCATCGACCGGCTCCTTCTTCATGCCGTCCCTATCCGGCGTCTTCGGCGGTGATGGTGACCGCGTCGGCGCAGGACTCCGTGATTCCGCGCTGGTAGGCGTGAGGATCGAGGCGCGCGAAGGAGGACGACTGCCAAAGTCCGGTCGTCAGGTAGCGGTCGGCGGCGCGGGTGCCAAGGCGGCCGTCGAGATAGAGGAGTGCCCCCATGGCCCAGTGCTGGTCGTAGTGGCAGTCGGTTCTCGGTAGGTAATGGTCGAGGTAGGCGGAGAGGATCTCGGCATCCTCGTGCTGTCCGAATCTGGCGAGCGCGAAGCAGTAGCCCTGGCCGGCGTAGATGACCTCGCTGTCGAGAAGGAGTTCGCCAAGCTTCTGCCGGTAGCGGTTGCGTGCGTCCACGCCGATCAGCCAGGCCGCTGTGAGCCGGGGCCGCCACCCGCAGGCTAGGAGCCGGTCGAGGGCTTCATCGCTGATCTCGCGCGCGTCTTCGCCTAGCGCTCTCTGGAAGCGGTTGCTCCTTTTGGACAGCCTGCCGCCCAGCTTGAGGTATCGAGGTTCCTTCTGATCCCACAACACGTAGCGCTGGATCAGTTCGGCGTTGGCGGGATCGAGGTCGGGGAAAGTTCGGCCACTTCCACCGAAGACATGCCGCATGAGGGCTTCGTTCTGCTCCGGGCCATTGCCCTCGCGCGCGGTCACGCTCAGATTGTCCCAGCGATTTCGGCCCTCCCCATAGTGAGCCCTGGGGTGCCTCTACCGCCAAGCTCATCGCAGCGGTCGAACGATCCGTGTTGCGAGGATCGTTGGAAGCCGCCGGGCCGGACCCGGCCCCCGCCTGCTGATGGATCGATTCGGTTCAGCGTGGTCCGGCCCCGTGTCATGCGCCGTCGCTCCTTCCCGCCAGTGCATGGCGTTGCTGGGGCTGGCCACACCATGTGGACGCATGCTGCCCGGATGTATCGGTTCGTCCCAAATGGCCAAGCTGGACGCGTCCGGTTTTCCCCTCAGCGAAGGAACCCTCCTGTGATCGCTTTCAGTTCTGCGCGCCGCCACGCGGCGCGTGCCGCCGTCCTCGCCCTGGCCGCCGGTGCGGTGGGCGCGACCGTGACGGCCGGCAGCGCCAATGCGATCATCAACGGCAAGGACGCCACAGAGCGTTATCCGTTCATGGTGTCGATCCCCGTGTCCGCCGACGAGCTGCAGTTCAAGGGAGTCTGCGGCGGTTCCCTGATCGGGCGGCAGTGGGTGCTGACGGCGGCGCACTGCCTGGTGAAGACGCGAGCGGACGGCACCGTCCGCATCGGCAGCCAGCGGTACAAGTCGGGGGGCACCGTCCGTACCATCACGCGGACGGTGGTCCATCCGGGCTACAAGCCGGGGGACCCCGAGAAGGGGCGCCCCAACTTCAACGACGTCGCGCTGATCCGCCTGGACCGTCCCGTCCGCGAGAAGCCCATCCGCATCGCCCGCGAGCCCGGACGGCCCGGCACTCCGACCCGGCTGCTCGGGTTCGGCACCGTCGTGGAGTCCCCCGACTACACCAAGTGGGTCTTCGCCGAGCGGCTCCAGCAGCTCGACGCCCGCAGGGGATCGGCCGACGAGTGCGCCCCTGGCTATGCCGACCGGAGCAGGCTGTGCACGGTCAGCCGGGTGCCCCGGGCCATGGCGTGCAACGGGGACTCCGGCGGCCCGCAGATCCAGCGGGGCAGGAACGGGCGCTGGGAGCTCATCGGCGTGACCTCGGGCCCCGGCGCGCCGGGGGTGCCCTGTTCGGAGGGGCCGGGGCTCTACAGCAGCGCGCCCGCCTTCGCCAAGTGGATCCAGAAGACCGTTAGCAGGAACAGCTGACCCCCGTCCCCATGCGCCCGCAACGGTCCGGGCGCATGGGGGTGAGGGCTGCCCGGCATCTGTCCGGTTCGATCGCCTGGGTGTCGGACATCGCTCAAAAGTTCGGGGGGCGGAGCCTGTAGCCAATCGTTGCTACGGCAACCCCGACGGAGTGGAGCCCCTTTTCGTTCGTCGATCACCCGACTGAGATCGCTGAAAGGGGTCCCACTTCAGCTAGTGCCCGGGATCGGCTTCTGTTCTTCGAAGCACAGGTGACGGCTGGATGATCGAGCCTTGGTTCGAGAACGCGATCGAGTGAGGGGCGGAACCGGGTGAGCAGGCCGGGTCGGTCAGCCGCACCACGTCGGTGGTGGAGGCACCGCGTCCTGGCTCGTAGGGCCTGCACCGGTGCACCGGCCAGACCGTCTGTCGTCCCATCCCGTTCCGCGCTATGAGCGGGAGCGACTCGGTCGAGCCGGTGCATGTGGGCGTCCAAGAGGTCGGCTGGCGCGGCCCTGGTCGGGCCGCCTGTTCCGGCTGGACCTGCACCATTGACTACGACCATGCCGCCTGGCCTACAGCGCGATCCACTCCGATGAGAAGGCCATCGCCTATGTTGTGCTTCTGCTGCGTGCAGCGGCTTTTCCGACGTTGAGCAGGTAGGGGTCGGCAACGCCTTCGCTGCCGTCTGGCGCGATGCGCTTGTCTAGTCGGGCGGGCACCTGCGTTACCCGTCCTACGTCGGCCTGTCCTGGGCTTACAGGCGCTTCTTCAGCGCAACGCCGTGCTGCATCTGGGCGGTCTTCAGCTGAGCTGCTCGGCCAGGCCGACGATGATGTTCTCGGGGCCGCGGATGTAGCAGAGCAGGTAGATGTTCTCGTACTGCACGATCTCGCCGACGAGCTCAGCGCCGTGGGCCTGCAAGCGGGCGACCACGTCCTTGATGTCGTCGACGGCGAACATGACGCGGCGGATGCCGAGCGTGTTCACCGGTGCGTTCGCCGGCTCCGGTCTGA
The DNA here is from genome assembly GCF_009604375.1 of Actinomadura macrotermitis. Lineage (GTDB taxonomy): Bacteria > Actinomycetota > Actinomycetes > Streptosporangiales > Streptosporangiaceae > Spirillospora > Spirillospora macrotermitis. Next base: position 866,880 of record NZ_WEGH01000004.1, on the reverse strand, counting down.
TCGCCGCCGGTGTGTGGAAGCGCGCCAGCTCGATCCGGCCGGGGGCGCCGGGGATCCGCAGCATGGCGTTGTCCTGCCGGACGCCGTCGAGCCCGATGACGCGTTCCGCCCAGCGCTCTTCGAGCGACCACTTGCCCTCGAGTTCCATGCCGAGTTCGACGAAGAACGCGATGACGGCGTCGAGGTCCTCGACGACGATGAGGACGTTGTCCATCCGCTGAATCGCCATAGGGCCGAGCGTAGCGGCCGGGGAGGTCATCTCCCGTGCGAGCGATGAGTTCCGCTTTGCCGCGTCGTCTGCATGGTGGGAACGTCCTCTTCTGCGCCTGGGAGAGGCCCGACATGACGAGGAGCGTGCACGCCGTGGACCAGGAGAACGTGAGCGCCGCCCTGACTTTCGCCGCACCCGCCGAGAAGGTGTTCGCGGTGCTGGCGGACCCGACGACGCATTCCGAGATCGATGGCACCGGCTGGGTCCGGGACGCCGTCGACCAGGTGGCGCTGACCGAGGCGGGGCAGATTTTCCGGATGGACATGTACCACCCCAACCACCCGGACGGCCACTACCGGATGGCCAACAAGGTCCAGGTGTTCGACCCGCCGCGCGCCATCGGCTGGCTGCCGGGCCAGGAGAAGGACGGCGAGGACCTGCAGTTCGGCGGCTGGCTCTGGCGTTACGACCTGACGCCGCTCGGCCCGTCCGAGACCGCGGTCACGCTGACCTACGACTGGTCGGCCGTGCCGTCGTTCCTCCGGGAGCACATCCGGTTCCCGCCGTTCGAGGTTGATCATCTCACCAACTCGCTGCACCACCTGGCCGGGCTCACCGCCGGCAGGTGAGGACGGATGGTGGCCCCTGGGCGGAGAGTTCTGCCCAGGGGGCGGGCGGGTGTCGGGTGATGCCGGCGGCGCGCTCACCGTCGGCGTTCCCATGTGCGCGTCACCGGCGAGGTGCCGGCCGGACGTGGGGTCGAGATATGACCTGCGGCGGGCTGGACGTGTCGCTGGGCTCCAGGTCAGGGGCCGTGTGGCGGCCGATCTCAACGTCGGCACCGACCGGGGGTGGCCACGCGGCTGCTGTCGTCCATCGGCTGCCCGCGCGCTCTCGACGAGCTGGCCGCCATGGACGAGATCGCTCCCGCCGGCGAGACGTGAGGTCCCCGCGCCGGTGCGGCCGGGTGATCACTCGTCGGTGGTGCGCACCGCGCTGACCAGCAGCGTGGTGTAGCGCATCGTGAAGCCGCCGCCCAGTTCGTCGATGGCGGCGCCGATGCCCGTGAGCAGCTTCTGCAGCTCGTCCGGCGGGAGCCGGGTGTGGAAGCCCTGGGTGGGCAGCAGGTCCAGCCACTCGTCCCGTGTGTAGGGGCGCTTCCAGTCGAGGCGCCATTGTTCGGGAGCGCTGAACGCCTTCGCCTGCTGCAGCCCGTCGGTCGCCTTGGTGAGCAGTGGCGAGTATCCGTCCTGGGTGGGCTTCGCCTGGGCGGCCAGCGCGGCCGGTGAGCCGGGCAGCACCCGCTGGGTGACGGCGGCGAAGGCCTCCTCCGCTTCGGGCGCGGGCCGGCCGATGTTCCAGAACAGCGCCAGCAGACCGCCGGGGCGCAGCGCCTGCGCCGCCTTCGCCGCGCCGGCGACCGGGTCGATCCAGTGCCAGGCCTGCCCGGCGATGACCGCGTCGAACACCCGGCCGGCGGGGTCCCAGTCCTCGAACGTGGCGACCTCGGTCTCGACCCCGCTGTGCCGTGCGAAGTCGGCCATGCGGGCGTCGGGCTCGACGCCGAGCACCCGGCAGCCGGCCGCCTGGAACTGCCGGGCCTCGATGCCGGTGCCGCAGCCGACGTCGAGGACGCCGGGACCGGGGGCGGCGGCGACGATCCGGTCCACCATGGCGTCCGGATAGCTCGGCCGGGTCCGGTCGTAGCGTTCGGCGTCCACGCCGAACGACTCCGCGAGCTGCCGGTGCCGATGGGGTTCCTGCTCGGGGAGGGGGACTCCGGGCTGCAGTAGAGTGGGCATGTGCCCACTATGGTGGGCGCGTGTCCACTCGTCAACCACCGGAAGAAGACGCACCATGCCGACGGGCGTGGCCCTCCATGATCCGCGCGAGCAGCTGTTCGGCGCCGCCGAGCGCATCCTGCTCCGGGACGGGCCGAACGCGCTGACCAGCCGGGCGGTCACCACCGAGGCGGGCTGCGCCAAGGGCGTCCTGCACCGGCACTTCGCCGACTTCGACGCCTTCCTCGCCGAACTGGTGCTGGACCGCATCGGCCGGCTGGACGGCCAGGCCGCGGCTTTGTGCGACTCGGCCGGCACCGGCACCGTCGTCGGCAACCTCACCGCCGCGCTGACCGAGCTGTTCGGGCCGGTCGCCGTGGCGATCGTCGGCCTGGTCACCTTCCGGGACGACCTGTGCGCCCGGCTGCGCCAGGCCCGGCCGGGCGGCGGCGTCCCGCTGCTGACGGAGGCCGTGGCCATGGTCGCCTCCTATCTCGCCGCCGAGCGCGGGCTGGGCCGCGTCGCGGCGGACGCCGACGTCGACGCGCTCGCGCCCATGCTGATCGGCAGCGGGCACCTGCTGTTCGCCGGCCGGGAGGACGTCCCCGAGGCCGGGGCCGTCACGCGGATGGTGACCGCGGCCATCGGCGGCGTCGTCCGTTCCGCCATGCAATGATCGGCTTCGTGGAGATCATCGATGCCGGACGTTTCGCGCCGGCGGCCGACGGGACCGCCCGGTACGCCGAGCAGCTGCGGGTGCCCGCGCTGAGCGTGGGGACCTACTCCCTCCCGGCCGGCGCCGTGGACGACCAGTCGCCGCACGCCGAGGACGAGGTCTACCACGTGGTGAGCGGGCGCGGCTCCTTCACCTCCGGTGGCCGCACGGCGGAGGCCGGCCCCGGCACCACGTTCTTCGTCCCGGCCGGCGAGGACCACCGCTTCCACGACGTCACCGCGGACATGACGGTGCTGGTCTTCTTCGCCCCCGCCTACAGCGGGCGCGGCTGACGAGGTTCTCGCGCGCTAGCGCAGGGCGTCCTCCACCTGACCGAGGACGTGCCGCTCGCCCCAGACGCCGAGCGGCTCCAGCGCCTCGTTGAGCGAGAGGCCGCGCGGGGTCAGCGCGTACTCCACGTGGGGCGGCACGACGTCGAAGACCTCCCGGCGCACGAGGCCGTCCGCCTCCATCTCGCGCAGGTGCGAGGCGAGCACCTTCTCGGTGATCCCGGGCAGCATCCGGCGCAGCGCGCCGAAGCGGCGCACCCCTTCGCTGAGCGCCCAGAGGATGGACACCTTCCACTTGCCGTCGATCAGCTCCATCGCGGCCTCGGTGCCGCACTCGAACGCTCCCGGCCGTCGCGCCATCGCCCTCTCCCACCTGCTCGCTCACCCCGCGGAAAGCACCCACTTCAAAGTACGTAATTGATCATCTCGTGGTTCCGCCGCGAAGCTGGCGGCATGGAAACGACACGTATCGCCCTGCTCGGCCTCGGGGACATGGGGACCGCCTTCGCTCGCGCCTGGCTCGCCGCCGGATATCCGCTGACCGTCTGGAACCGCACCGCCGCCCGGGCCGAGCCGCTGGCCGCCGCGGGGGCCGAGGTCGCCGCGACCCCCGCCGAGGCGGTGGCCGCCGCCGACCTCGTGGTGCTCTGCCTGCTCGACGACGCCTCGGTCGGCGCGGTGCTGGAGGACGCCGGCCTGACCGGCAAGGACGTCGTCAACCTCACCACCGGCACCCCGGCCGAGGGCCGCGCCCGTGCCGCCTGGGCCGCCGCCCGCGGGGCCCGCTTCCTGGACGCCGGGATCATGGCGGTGCCGCCGATGATCGGCGTCCCGGACTCGGGCGCCTATGTGTTCTACAGCGGGGACCGCGCCCTGTTCGACGCGCACCGCGCCGCGCTGGCCGTCCCGGCGGGGGCCGTCTACGCCGGTGAGAACGCCGGTCATGCCGCGCTGCAGGACGTGGCGCTGCTGAGCGCGATGACCGGGATGTTCGCGGGGGTGTCGCACGCCTTCGCGCTGATCAGGAAGGAGATCGCGCCGAAGGAGTTCGCCCCGCTCCTCGTCGGCTGGCTGACCGCGATGGCGCCTTACGCACACGGGATGGCCGACCATCTGGAGAGCGGCGACTACACCGAGGGCGTGACGTCCAACCTCGCCATGATGGTCAAGGGGAACGCGACGCTGCTGAACACCGCGGCGGAGCAGGGCGTCAGCCCCGAGCTGCTGACGCCGTTCATGGACCTGATGGAGCGCCGCGTCGCGGACGGGCACCGGGACGAGGACCTCACCGGCGTGGTCGGCCTGCTCGCCCGCTGAGGCTCACGGGCTCCCCGGCGTCACCAGCCTCGTCTCGTACGCCACGACGATGGCCTGCGCGCGGTCGCGCAGGTCGAGCTTGGACAGGATGCGGGTCACGTGGGTCTTCACCGTCGTCTCGCCGAGGTGCAGGCTCGCCGCGAGCTCGGCGTTGCTGAGGCCGCGCGCCAGGAGCTGGAGGACCTCCAGCTCGCGCGGCGTCAGCACGGACAGGTCGCGGTGGAGGGCGCCGTCCTCGCGCGGGGTGAAGCGCTCGACCAGGCGGCGCGTGATGGAGGGGGCCAGCAGCGCGTCGCCGGTGCGCACCAGCCGCACCGCCGCCACCAGGTGCTCGGGCGAGACGTCCTTCAGCAGGAAGCCGCTGGCGCCGGCGGCCAGCGCCGCGTACACGTACCGGTCCAGGTCGTAGGTGGTCAGGATGATGATCCGGGGCGGGGCCTCGGCCGGGGCCGCCAGGAGGCGGCGGGTGGCCTCCAGGCCGTCGACCTCGGGCATGCGGATGTCCATCAGGACCACGTCGGGGCGTTCGCGCCGGACGGCGGCGACGGCCTGCGCGCCGTCGGCGGCCTCGGCGACGACGTCGATGCCGTCCGCGGCGAGGATCATCGCGAAGCCGGTGCGGACCAGGGCCTGGTCGTCGGCGATCACCACGCGGGGCGGGGCGCTCACCGGGCCTCCGCCAGCGGGACGACGGCGCGCACCCGGTACCCGCCGCCCGGCAGCGGTCCGGCGTCCAGCGCGCCGCCGTAGACCGCGAGCCGCTCCCGCATGCCGATGAGGCCGCGCCCGGCGCCGGGCCGGGCGGCCGGGGCGGGCGGCCCGCCGGTGTCGGCCACCTCCAGGCACAGCGCGCGGGGACCGTGGTCGATCGTGATCGTCACGCGCGCGCCCGCGGCGTGCTTGACGGTGTTGGTGAGCGCCTCCTGCAGGACCCGGTAGACGGCGAGGTCGATGCCGTCCGGCAGCGGCACGGGCGTGCCGGTCACGGTCAGCGCGACCGGGACGCCCGTGGCGCGGACGCGGGCGGCCAGCGCCTCGGCCTGCGCCAGCCCGGGCGGCGGGGCGAGGTCGTCGGAGGCGGGCCCGCCGGGGCCGTCCAGGTTCATCGTGAGCAGGTCCATGACGTGGCGCAGCTCGGTCAGCGCGGCGCGGCCGCCGGACTCCACGGCCAAGAGCGCCTGCTCGGCCCGGTCCGGCGCGGCCGCCATGACCTTGCGGGCCGCCCCGGTCTGCACCACCATCATGCTCACGTTGTGGGTGACCACGTCGTGCAGCTCCTGCGCGATGCGCGAGCGCTCCCGCTCGACGGCCAGGCGCGTCGCCTCCTCCTGCCGCGCCTCCAGCGACCGCAGGCGCTGCCGCCAGCTGTGCAGGGCGTTGGCGGCGAGGAACACCAGCAGCAGGGACAGCGAGGTGCTGAACCCCACGCCGAACGGCGGCAGGCCCGCCTTGAGGTCGGCGATGACCAGGCTGCTCCCGGCCACGACGCAGCCGAGGGCGAGCGCCCGGTAGGGGCTGTAGACCGCGGCGCTGTAGGCGGCGATGACGCAGCAGGTGAAGACGAAGGCGACGTCGAAGCCGGGGCCGCCGTCGTAGAGCAGCGCCGAGCCGGCGACGACCCAGAACGCCGCCAGCGGGTACCGGCGCCGGGCCACGAGCGGCAGCGCGATCAGCAGGATCAGCACGATCTGCCACGGGTGGACGGCGCCGTCGTGCCGGACGATCGGCTCGAACCGCTGGAGGTCGGGACCGAGGCCGGGCGGCGGGGGCCGGTCCTGGTCCACCTTGTACACCCGGGTCGGGTCCTCGCTCTGGCCCAGCGCGCCCTGGAGCGCGCTCACCGCCAGTGCCAGGGCGAGCACCGCGTCCGCCGTCCAGGACCAGCGCGACAACCGCTGCAGGGGCTCGGGGGTGCGGTGGAACAGGCGGCCCGCCAGGCCGCGCAGGACTACGTCCCGGGCATATGCGGCGTTCAAGCGGCTCACCGGCACAGTGTCGCAAACGGGCGGCGGCGCGGCATCATCCTCGATGACCAGGAGACGTCCTCCCCTCGTGTCCATCTCAAGGACGACCCGCGCCGGTGTCGTCCCGGCGGAGTGGCCGATGTCGTCATCGCGTGCGACGCGCCCGGCCCGCCGCCGCTCCTAGCGTCGGGGCACCGACCGCCTGGAGGAACCATGACCGCGCCGATCATCGAGATGCGCGATGTGAGCAAGAAGTACGACGCCGGCAGACCCGCGCTCGACCGCCTCGACCTGACGGTGGACACCGGCGAGGCGCTGGCCGTGCTCGGCCCGTCGGGCAGCGGCAAGTCGACGCTGCTCAACCTGGTCGCCGGACTGGACCGGCCGAGCGAGGGCCGCGTCACCGTGGCGGGCCTGCGGATCGACGGGATGTCCGAGGCCGCCTCGGCCCGCTACCGGCGCGACCGGATCGGCATGGTCTTCCAGTTCTTCAACCTGCTGGACGACCTGACCGTCGAGGACAACGTGCTGCTGCCGGCGCGCCTGGCCGGAACGTCACGGGACGAGGCGCGTGAGCGCGCCGCGGAGCTGCTGGACCGGCTCGGCCTGCAACCGCACCACGCCCGGGCCTATCCCGGGCAGCTGTCGGGCGGGCAGCGGCAGCGGGTGGCCGTCGCGCGCGCGTTGGTCAACCGCCCCGCGCTGCTGCTGGCCGACGAGCCGACCGGCGCGCTGGACAGCGCCTCGGCGGCGGAGGTCACCCGGCTGCTGGCCGAGCTCAACGCCGGCGGGCAGACGCTCGTGCTGGTCACGCACGACGTGGCGCTCGCGGACGCATGCGCCACCCGGACCATCGAGCTGGTCGACGGCGGGATCCACCGCGACGTCCGCGGCGGGACGGTGGCCCGATGAGCGCGCTCGGCGGGGTGGTGCGCGGCGGCCTCGGCCGGCGGCGCGTCCAGACCCTGGTGATGGCGCTGACGGTGACGATGGCGGTGACCGCGTCGGTGCTGGCCGCCGGGCTCGTCGTGGCGTCCCGGGCGCCGTTCGCGCACGCCTTCGCGCGGCAGAACGGCGCCCACCTGACGGTCCGGGCCGACGGGGCCAAGGCCACCGCGGCGCAGCTCGCCGCCACCGCGCGGGTGCCGGGCGTGACGGCCGCCGCGGGGCCCGACCCCGTGGTCTCGCTGCGTCCCACGGTCGAGGAGGGGAGCGGGCGGGGCATACCGCCGGGGGAGCGGCTGCCGCCGCTGACCGTCGTCGGGCGCGACCAGGCCGGCGGGGGCGTCGACCGGGCCGACCTCACCGCGGGCGCGTGGGCGGCCGGGAAGGGCCAGATCGTGGTGAACGCCGACGGCCCGCCGTTCGCGATCGGCGACCGGCTGACCTTCCAGGCCCTGCCGGGGCGCCCCACGCTGACCGTGGTCGGCCGCGCCCGGTCGGTGAGCCGGACCGCCGGCGCGTGGGTCACGCCCGCGCAGGCCACGGCCCTCGTCGCACCCGGCGCCTCCCGCACGTACCAGATGCGCTACCGGCTCCGCGCCGCCGGCACCGACGCCGAGGTGGCCCGCGCGCGTGCGGCGATCGCCGCCGCCCTGCCGCCGGGCACGCTGGACGGGGCCGCCTCCTACCTCAAGACCAAGCTGGCCGCCGAGCGCACCTCGGCGACGTTCGTGCCGTTCGTGGTGGCCTTCGGGCTGCTCGGCCTGGCCATGTCGGTGCTGATCATCGGGGTGGTCGTCAGCGGCTCGGTCGGCGCGGCGACGCGGCGGATCGGCGTGCTGAAGTCGCTCGGCTTCACGCCCGCGCAGGTCGCGCGGGCCTACGTCGGCCAGGCCCTGATCCCGGCCGCGGCGGGCACCGGTCTCGGCGTGGTGCTGGCCAATCTGCTGTCGGTCCCCGTGCTGCGCCAGGCCGAGGACGCCTACGGCGCCGGCTCCCTGACCATCGCCCCCTGGGTCGACGCCGCGGTCGCCGCCGGCGCGCTCGCCGTCGTCGCCGCGACCGCGCTGGTCCCCGCCCTGCGCGCCGGGCGGCTGCGCACGATCGACGCGATCGCCGTCGGCCGGACCGGCCGCGCGACCGGCCGCGGCCGCGGCCCGCGCCGCCTGCTCGGCCGGCTGCCGCTGCCCCGCCCGGTGAGCCTCGGCCTGGCCGACCCGTTCACCCGGCCCGGCCGCTCGGCGACGATGATCGCGTCGGTGGTGCTCGGCACGGTCGGCGTCACGTTCTGCGCCGGGCTCGCCCTCTCGCTGCACAGCGTCCAGCACGGCCTGGACCACCGGTCGCCGGGCGAGGTCGTCGTCCGCGCGGACGGCCCGCCGCCGGGCGGCGGACCCGCCCGGCCGCCCAAGCCCGCGGACCCGGCGGCCGTCGCCGCGAAGATCGCCGCGCAGCCGGGCACCCGCGCGTACTTCCGGACGGGCCGGGCGCAGATCGGCGTGGCCGGCCGCGCGGGCGCGGTGAACGCGGTCGCCTACGAAGGCGACTCGTCGTGGGGCCCGTACACGATGATCTCGGGGCGCTGGTTCCGGTCCGCCGGGGAGGCGGTCGTCCCCACCGGGTTCCTCCGGGCCACCGGGACGCGCGTCGGCGACACCGTCACCTTGACCAACGAAGGACGCAGCGCACCGGTGCGCGTCGTCGGCGAGGCGCTGGACCTCAGCGACGAGGGGATGACGGTCCTGACGCCCGCCGCGTCCCTGGCGGGCCTGCGCATCGAGACCGAGCCCGGGTCCGTCCAGTTCAACGTGGACCTCGCGCCCGGGACCGGCGTGCGCGCCTACCTCGCCTCCCTCAACGGGGTGCTCGGGCAGGGCGGGCCGCAGGCGCAGCGCAACACGAGCGAGGCGAGCACGACGATCATCGCGATGGACACCCTCGCCGGGATGCTCACCGCGATGCTCGTCGCGGTCGCCGGGCTGGGCGTCCTCAACACCGTCGTGCTCGACACCCGGGAACGCGCGCACGACCTCGGCGTCCACCGGGCCCTCGGCATGACGCCGGGGCAGACGACCGCCATGGTCCTCACCTCGGTCGCCGGGATCGGGCTGGTGGCGGGCGCCGCCGGCGTGCCGCTCGGGCTCGCGCTGCACGCCCGGGTGCTGCCCGCCATGGGCGAGAGCGCGGGCACCGGCCTCCCGGCCGGGGCGCTGGACCCCTACGGCGCGCCGCTGCTGGCCGCCCTGCTGCTGGGCGGCCTCGCGATCGCGGCGGCGGGCGCGCTGCTGCCGGCCACCTGGGCCGCCCGGATCCGCACGGCGACCGCCCTCCGCACCGAGTGAGCCGCGCGGGACCGGCGGGGGGACTCTTGCTAGCGGACCGGCCGGAATATGCAGATCTGCGTGCCGGTCGCGGCCGTGGTGGCGCTGACCAGCTCCAGGGGGCGGGCCTGCCCGTCGTCGGGGAACAGCCGCTTGCCGCCGCCGAGCAGGATCGGCGAGATCATCAGCCGGTACTCGTCGACGAGGTCGGCGCCGATCAGCGTCCGCGCGAGGGAGGGGCTGCCCATGACCTGGACGTCGCCGCCCTCGCGGTCGCGCAGGGCCCGCACCGCGCCGACGGCGTCGTCCGCGGGCAGCAGCGTGGAGTTGTCCCAGTACAGGTCGTCCTCGGTCAGGGTGCGGGAGGCGACGTACTTGGTGATCTCGTTCATCCGGTCGGCGAAGGGGTCGCCGGCCCGCCCGGGCCAGGCCGCCGCCATGCTCTGCCAGGTGCGCCGCCCGAACAGCAGCGCCTCGGTGGTGCTCATCGCCTCGCCGACGGCCGCCCCCATCGTGGCGGGGTCGAAGAACGGGTGCGACCAGCCGCCGTGGGCGAAGCCGCCGTCGAGGTCCTCCTTGCTGCCGCCGGGAGCCTGCACGACTCCGTCCAGGCTCATGAAATCGCTGAGAACGATGCGCATCGCCGGCACTTCCTTCCGGTCACTGACGGAGTTCACACGCTAGACCGTGCCTCTGACACAATGCGCGTCCGGCCGGCTCCTGAAACGGCCATTTCCGCCGCCTCCGGAGAGAAGATGCCGATCATCCTTGGCGTGGACGACCTGCGCCCCCTGCCGCAGGCCACCCGGCTCGCCCGCACCAGCGGCGAGGGCGTGCTGCTTCTCGAGGAGCACCGCGACCTCGAGATCGACGAGCTCTGGCTCGACCACGACCTCGGCTGGGACGACAGCATCATGCCTGTCGTGGCGCTGCCGGAGGAGGCCGCCTTCGCCGGCCGCCCCTTCCGGATCGGCATGGTCTTCGTGCACAGCGCCAACCCGGGCGGGGCCGAGACGGTGGTCCGGGTGCTGCGGCGCTGGAACTACCGGGTCCGGCGGGCCGTCGCCTGAAAAGACGGACTTGATGCCTCTTGGGAAGAAAAGTTGGTTTGCCGCATCGATAGAGAAGGAAGTGCTATGCCGTTGATGTAGCCATTTCTCGGCCGGTGCTTTACGCGTCATGATTCAGACCGGCATTGCGCAAGAATTCCCCTTACCGGTGATCAGCGGGCATCCCGCCGGGGAGGAAGAGCAGGGGCCGCTCTCGGCCCCTGTCGTTGACCTCTAGGGGGGATTCAGTGTCATATCGGGGCATCATGGCCGGTGTGGTCGCGTTCGGAGCGATCGCGTCGGGCGCCGCGGCCACCACGGGGACCGCGTCCGCGCAAAGCGCGCCCGCGCGGAACATCCCGTCCGCCGCCGCCGCGGAGCGGCCGAAGGTGGACTACGTCCTGTCCAACAGGTCGCTCGCCCGCGCCGCCAGGGCGGCCGTCGTAGCGGCCGGGCGCGAGGGGCGTCAGCGGGTGACCGTGGTCATCATGGAGCGCTCGGGCGTGATCCGCCTGGTCGTCCGGACGCGCAAGGCGGGCCCGCAGACCTACGAGTCGGCCAAGCGCAAGGCCTACACCGCCGTCGCCTTCGGCCGTCCCACCAGCGCGCTGACCGGGAACGCGACCATCAACCAGATCCCCGGCACGCTCACCCTGCCCGGTGGCGTGCCCGTCTTCTACAAGGGCTTCCCGATCGCCGGCATCGGCGTCGGCGGGGCCCCCGACGGGCGCATCGACGAGAGGATCGCCGAGGCGGTCCGCGCCGCCCTGTGACACCGCCTCCTGGAGGGGGACCGCCCCGGCGGCTCCCTTCCAGGAGGTGCCTCACGCGCGCGCTTCGCGGAAGGACTTGACGACCTCGCTCGCGCTCACCGCGAACACGCCCAGCACCGCGAGGGTGTCGGCGGTCGTGGTGTGCAGCCCGTCGGCACCGTGTGGCACACCGGTCGACGGCCCGCCGTCGTCGCGCTGCGCGTGTAGAGCCGCATGCACGGCCTGATCGCCTGACCGGGGCGGGTGCCACGATGAGCCCATGGAAGCAGCGGTGCAGTGGGTCCGCGTCTACTGGACGAAACACTCTCGCGGCGCGCCCGGTGCCATCCGGCGCGGCGGCCTTCCTGAGGCGTTCCCGCTGCCGGACGCGCCGCCCCCCTTCGTGCACGAGGTCCGGATGTACGAGGGGCAGGACTTCGCCCCCGAGATGTCTTTGACGGGCGGCCTGCCGGCCGAAGTGGAACTGGCCGAAGACGACGGCCTCCTCAGCGTCAGGCCCATCAGGCGGGACGGCCCGGAGTGGACGCGGAACGGACTCGCTCTGGCCTGGCGGCCGGAGCCCGTCCGGCTGCGTCCTCGGCAGACACTGCGATGGCGGATCAACCATCGGATCGTGGCCGAATGGGGCTGGTACTACCGGCTCGACACTCTCAACGTCGCCTACGGCCCCTTTTCCGGGGAGGTGTTCCTGCGCCCGCCCGAGCACCGCGTCGACGAGCGCGTCCTGCTCCCCTGAGGAGGCGGGTGGTCAGAGCCAGGTGTAATCGGCGTCGGTGACGGGCGGCAGGGCGGCGTTCGTGATCGGGGCGCGCGGGGAGGGGAGGGCCGCCAGGGCCGGGCCGACGGGCGGGAAGATCGGCAGGCCGGCGGTCGTGCGGTGATGCCTCCACTCGACGGCGCCGACGTCGTGGCCGCCCGGGACCTCGTCGTGCTCCTCGGTGGCCAGGGTCGCGCGGACGGCCGGGGTGACATGGAGCCGGTAGAGCAGGTGCAGCTTGCGCGGCGGCGGGGTGGGGCCGGGCCGGGAGACCATCTGGTCGGCGACCCACAGCAGCTCCGGGTCGCCGGCCTCGTTCAGGGCGAGCTCTTCGGAAAGCTCGCGGCGGAGGGCGGCGAGCAGGTCCTCGCCGGGCTCGACGTTGCCGCCGGGCAGGACGTAGAGGGCGGATCCGGGGCGGTCGCGGCGGATGAGGGCGACCTCGTCGCCGCAGAACACCAGGGCGCCGACGCGGACCTTGAGTCGGGAGAACGGCGTCACGGCCCCAGTCTCGCGGACGGCGGGCATTTCCGGGGCGGTGACAGATTGTCAGGAACGTGAAGCCGTTGACACCGCCGGAAGGCGGCCACATGATCGGAACGTGATCGGCGTCACTCCGGCGTTCCGGTCGCGGATGCCCGGCGCGAGGCTCCGCATCGTTGGTCTTTGATGCAGAGAGGTCTCGCCATGGTTTCCTCACGTCCCGCGGTGTCGCGCCGGTCCTTCCTCGCCGGTGCGGGCGCCGCCGCCGGCGCCCTTCTGCTGCCCGGCGCGCGGACGGCCGCCGCCGCCTCCCCGCGCCGCGCCCTCGCCACCGGCGACCACGTTCCGGCGCTGGTCATCGGCAGCGGGTACGGCGGCGCCGTCGCCGCGCTCCGGCTGACCCGGGCCGGCATCGACACCCACGTGGTGGAGATGGGGCAGAGCTGGACGACGCCCGGATCGGACGGGCTGATCTTCAACAGCATGCTGAAGCCCGACGGCCGCTCCTTCTGGTTCCGGACCAAGACCGACCAGCCCGTCGGGTACTTCTCCGGTGGGTCGGTCAACAAGAGCATCGCCTCGTACGCGGGGGTGCTCGACTCGGAGGCGTTCGCCGCGACCCGCGTCTACCAGGGGCGCGGCGTCGGCGGCGGCTCGCTGGTCAACGGCGGCATGGCGGTGACGCCCAAGCGCTCCTACTTCGAGGAGGTGCTGCCGTCGGTGAACTCCGACGAGATGTACGGGACGTACTTCCCGCGCGCCAACGCCGCCCTCGGCGTGAACGCGATCGATCCCGCCTGGTTCGAGTCCACCGAGTGGTACAAGTTCGCGCGCGTCGGCCGCCAGACCGCCAACGACTCGGGCTTCGCCACGACGTTCGTGCCCAACGTGTACGACTTCGCGTACATGAAGCAGGAGGCCGCCGGGCAGGTGCGGAAGTCCGCGCTGGCCCAGGAGGTCATCTACGGCAACAACGCCGGGAAGCGGTCGCTGGACAAGACGTACCTGGCGGCGGCCGCCGCGACCGGCCGGCTGTCCATCTCGCCGCTGCACACGGTGACGGCGGTGGCCCCGGCGGCGGGCGGCGGCTACACCGTCGAGATGACGCAGATCGACACCGCCGGCGCCGTCGTCGCCCGCAAGACCGTGACGGCCGACCGGGTCTTCTTCGCCGCCGGCAGCGTCGGCACCAGCAAGCTGCTGGTGGCGATGAAGGCGACCGGCCGGCTGCCCGACCTCGGGGACGAGGTCGGCGCCGGCTGGGGCAACAACGGCAACGTGATGGTCGGCCGCGCCAACCACATGTGGGACCCGACCGGCGGGAACCAGTCGTGCATCCCGGCGCTCGGCATCGACGACTGGGCCGACGCGGCCGGGCCGGTGTTCGCCGAGATCGCCCCGTTCCCGGCGGGCACCGAGCTGTGGATCAGCCTCTACCTGGCGATCACCAAGAACCCCAACCGGGCCCGGTTCGTCTTCGACGCCGGCACCGGCAAGGTGGGCCTGAACTGGCAGGCCGGGTGGACGCAGCCGTCGATCGACGCCGCCAAGCGCGTCTTCGACGCCATCAACAAGAAGGAGGGCACGATCTACCGGACCGACCTGTTCGGCGTCTACAAGACCTGGGGCGACGACTTCGTCTACCACCCCCTCGGCGGCTGCGTCCTCGGCCGGGCGACCGACGGCTACGGCCGGCTGCCCGGCCACCCGGGCCTGTACGTGGTGGACGGGTCACTCGTGCCGGGCAGCATCGGCGTCAACCCGTTCGTCACCATCACCGCCCTCGCCGAGCGCAACATGGCGAAGATCATCGCGACCGACCTGTAGCGGCGCCGCCACCGCGATGTGCGGGCGCCCGGTGATGGGGTGCGGGCCGACGTGGGCGCGCACCCCGAACACCTCCTCGACCAGGGCGGGCGTGAGCACCTCCAGCGGCGGCCCCTGCCCGGCGACGCGCCCGTCCCGCAGCACCACGACCCGGTCGGCGTACGCGGCGGCCTGGTCCAGGTCGTGCAGCGCGGCCAGCAGGGTCAGCCCGAGCGAGCGGATCAGCTCCAGCAGGGTGAGCTGGGAGCCGACGTCCAGGTGGTTGGTGGGCTCGTCCAGCACCAGCAGCGGCGCCTCCTGGGCGAGGGCGCGGGCCAGCATGACGCGCTGGCGCTCGCCGCCCGACAGGGTGGCCAGCAGCCGGTCCGCCGCCCGGCCCATGCCGACCCGCTCCAGCGCGGTGGCGACCGCCGCCCGGTCGGCGGCGTCCTCCCGGTCCAGCGGGCGCTTGCGGCTGAGCCGGCCGGCGGCGACGGCCTCGGCGACCGAGAACCCGGCGCCGTCGTGGTGGTGCTGGGGCAGGACGGCGCGGTGGCGGGCGGCCTCGCGGGGCCGCATCCGCCACAGGTCCCGCCCGTCCAGCCGGACGACGCCGCCGGACGGCTTCAGCGACCGGTACACGGTGCGCAGCAGCGTGGACTTGCCGCTGCCGTTCGGGCCGACCAGCGCGACGAACTCGCCCGGCCCGGCCGTCAGCGTCACGTCGGAGACGATGGGGCGCGCGTCGATGCGGGCGCTCACCCCGGCGAGGTCAAGACGCATCGCTGCCTCCGGCGCGGCGGCGGAGCAGCCACAGGAAGAACGGCACGCCGAGCCCGGTGGTGAAGATCCCGACGGGCAGCTCGTTCGGCCGGTCGGCGACCCGCGCGGCCAGGTCGACCAGCACCATGAACACCGCGCCGCCGAGCAGCGCGACCGGCAGCACCCGGCGGTGGTCGGCGCCGACGGCGAAGCGGGCGGTGTGCGGCACCATCAGCCCGACGAAGCCGATCCCGCCGACGACGGCGACGATCGTGGCGGTGAGCAGCGACCCGGTGACCAGCAGCCCGAGCCGCAGCGCCGCGACCGGCACGCCGATGCCGGTCGCCGCGTCCTGCCCGGCGAGCAGCGCGTTCAGCGCGCGGGCCTGCGTCAGCAGCGCGGCCAGGCACGCGGCGACCAGCAGCGCGGGCAGCCCGAGGTCGCCCCAGGTGGCGCCCGCGACGCTGCCCATCAGCCAGAACATCATGCCCTGCAGCTCGGCCGGGTTGAGCTGGAGCTGCACGAACGTGGTGGCGGCGGTGCACAGGTAGCCGACGGCGACGCCGGTCAGCACCAGCCGCGAGTCCAGCAGCCGCCCGGCGCGCTGCGCCAGCGCGTACACCAGCAGCGCCGACAGCAGCGCGGCGGTGAACGCGGCGCCGGTGACGCCGAGCGCGCCGGCCGCCCCGGCGAGGGCGGTGCCGCCGAGCGCGGGCACCAGCACCGCGCCGAGGGACGCGCCGGAGGAGACGCCGAGGACGTAGGGGTCGGCGAGCGGGTTGCGGACGAGCGCCTGCAGCGCCACCCCGGCGACCGACAGCCCGGCGCCGGCGAGCGCGGCCAGCAGCACCCGGGGCGTGCGGATCTCCCAGACGACCTGGCCGAGCAGCGGGTCGGCGTCCGCGCCGTGCCCCGACAGGTGCGCCCAGACCACGCCCCAGACCTTGCCGGGCGGCAGGTTGACCGAGCCGACGGAGATGCCGAGGACCATGGCGGCGGCGAGCGCGGCGGCGAGCCCGGCGAGCAGCAGCCCGGTGGCGGGGCCCGAGATCAGGTGCGGTCCCTTCACGGGTGCACCACCTTGGAGATCTTCTCGACGGCCCAGGCGTTGAGCGGGCCGAGGTAGGCGCCGTCGGAGACGGTCGTGTAGGTCCGGGTCCGCGACGCGGCCCACTGCGGGTAGGCGGCGAACAGCCGGGCGGCCTCGGCGGCGCCCTTCTCGTGCGGGGTGAACAGCCCGACGACCAGCACGTCCACCTGCGCGGTCGCGAGCTGCTCGCGGCTGAGGGTGCGGGTCGTGTCGGCGGTCTGCCCGGCGAAGGCGTTGACGCCGCCGGCGGCCCGGATGACGTCGTCGTAGATGCCGCCGGTCATCACCGCGGGCAGCCCGCTCGCATTCATCATCGCCATGCCGGGATAGGCGATGAGCACCTTCCTGGCGGGCCGGCCCATGACGCGGGCGCGCGCCGTCTCGATGCGGGAGCGCAGCCGGGAGACCAGCTGCACCGCGCGCGGCTGGACGTCGAAGATCCGGCCGAGCAGCGCGATGAACTCCAGCGCGGAGTTCATCGACTGGTTCCGGTAGGCCAGCCGCTCGGCCTCGGTGGCCGCGGGCTTGCCGTTGGCGCAGTTCACCGGGTTGACCAGCGAGGCGATCCCGGCGGCGGCGAGCTGCTCGCGGGTCGCCATGCCCCGCTTGGCGTCGAACCCGCCGGACCAGGTGGACACCACCAGGTCGGGCTTCAGCCGCAGCACCTGCTCGGCGGGCACGTCGAAGTTGTTGTTCAGGGTCAGCCCGCCGGTCGGCAGCGCCCGGATCCGGCCGACCATGGACGGGTCGTCGGAGACGCCGTAGGACTGGGCGTTGGCGAGGATGTGCCGGTCCAGGCCGAGCATGAGGAAGCTCTCGACCTCGCCCACGGAGGTGCCGTTGAGGAGCAGTACCCGCTGCGGCGCCTTGCGGAAGGTGACCGTGGTACCGCAGTTGTCGAAGGTGAGGGGGTAGCCGGTCCCGGCGGGGACGGCGCCGACGGCGCGCGGGGCGGTGTCGGCGCAGGCGGCCGAGGTCGCGATCATGGCCGCGCCGAGGGCGGCGGCGAGGGGACGTCGGAAACGAGGGTTCACGATGCGTGCTCTCTGTGGAGGTCCTGGCTAGGGGGCGTGGCGGCCAGGCCCCTGGCAGCGCGTCATCACCGCCCGGCCACGGGGGGCGGGCGGTCAGGCGGTGCGGGTCAGGGGGCCAGGGCCGGGACTGCTCCCGGCGGGCCCCGCCGCACGACGGCGTAGCGGAGGACGAGCCGGACGGGCGCGCGCTCGTCGCGGCGCGGGTGCGGGCCGGTCCGCGGCCCGGTGCGGCCGGGGCCGCCCGGCAGGAAGAGCAGGAGCAGCAGCGGCCGCAGCGCCCATCCGGCCAGGTGCCGGACCAGGGCGCACAGCCGTGCCTCGCCCCACTCCAGCCACGCCGCGCTGACCAGCACGCCCACCGCGTGCATGAGCAGCATCGCCGGGCCCGGGGAGCCCGCGTAGTGCATCGCGCCCATCGGGTCGGGGCTGACGGTGATCGGCGGGGCCGGCATCGCGTGGTGGCCGGCGGCCTGGCCGAGCAGCACGTGCAGCAGGACCTGGGCCAGGGCGGTCGCGGGCAGGATCGAGCGCAGGGTGCGCTCCCGGCCGGTCAGCGCGAGCGCGGGCGCGAGGACGAGCAGGAAGCCGGCCAGCACGGCGGGCGCGCGGAAGCATCCGCCGCCGGCCACGTGCCCGAGCGTGGCGAGGCCGGCGCACGTGGCGGCGAAGCTCGCCGCGCGCACCCAGCGCACCATCGACCAGGGGCCCATCGCAACGGATGATCTCACACCCCCGGCGGGTACCGGGAGGTGCCCTAGGAGGAGAGGAAGGCCGCCACGGCGGGCAGTTCGTCCTCACTGAAGACGCGGATGCCCTCGCGTTCCAGCAGCGCCGCGGTGACGCCGTCGCCCGCGACCTTGCGGCCCGAGAACGTGCCGTCGTGGACGCGGTGGCTGCCGCACGACGGGCTGCCCTCCTTCAGGATCGCGACGCGGGCGCCCGCGCGCCGCGCCGTGTCCAGGGCGAGCCGCGCCCCGCGCAGGAAGGCGCCGGTCACGTCCGCGCCGGTGTCGGTGACGACCCGGGCGGTGCCGTCCAGCACCTCCGCCCCGCCGCCGCCGACGATCTCGGCGGGCGGCCGGGGGACCGGCAGGCCGCCCGCGACCTCCGGGCAGAACGGGACCAGCCGCCCCTCGGCGCGCCAGCCCTCGAACAACGCGTCGCGCACCGGCTTGCCGGCGCCGTCGTAGCGCACCGGACGGCCGAGCAGACAGGAGCTGACCAGGATCGATTCCACAGGGGCCAGCGTATGCGGCCACAACGGGGCGGAGTCTTGCGTCCGGTGGGACGGCGGCGAATAGTGGAGGGCGTCCCCGTCCGCAGGGAGCCCGGCATGGTACTTCTCGGCCGCACGCTCCCGGAGGCGCCGCCGCGGCCGCGCCCCCGGGGCTCGGTGCTGGTGAACTGGCTGACCACGACCGACCACAAGGTGATCGGCTACCTGTACCTGATCACCTCGTTCGTCTTCTTCCTGCTGGCCGGGCTGATGGCCATGGTCATCCGGGCCGAGCTGGCCGAGCCGGGGCACCAGCTGGTCAGCAACGAGCAGTTCAACCAGCTGTTCACCATGCACGGCACGGTGATGCTGCTGCTGTTCGCCACCCCGCTGTTCGTCGGGTTCGCCAACGTGATCATGCCGCTGCAGATCGGGTCGCCGGACGTGGCGTTCCCGCGGCTGAACATGCTGAGCTACTGGCTGTTCCTGTTCGGCGGGCTGATCGTGTTCCTGTCGTTCGTCACGCCCGGCGGCGCGGCGTCCTTCGGCTGGACCGCCTACTCCCCGCTGACCAGCTCGATCCGCACCCCCGGCGCCGGCGCCGACCTGTGGATCATGGGGCTGGCGCTGTCGGGGTTCGGCACCATCCTCGGCGGCGTCAACTTCATCACCACCATCATCGGGATGCGCGCGCCCGGCATGACGATGTTCCGGATGCCGATCTTCACCTGGAACATCATGCTGACCAGCCTGCTGGTGCTGCTGGCCTTCCCGATCCTGGCGGCGGCGCTGCTGGTGCTGGAGGCCGACCGGCGGTTCGGCGCGCACGTGTTCGACCCCGAGCTCGGCGGCGCGCTGCTCTGGCAGCACCTGTTCTGGTTCTTCGGCCATCCCGAGGTCTACATCATCGCGCTGCCGTTCTTCGGGATCATCACCGAGGTGATCCCGGTGTTCAGCCGCAAGCCGCTGTTCGGGTACTTCGGCATGGTCGGCGCGACGATCCTCATCGCCGGGCTGTCGATGGCGGTGTGGGCGCACCACATGTTCACCACCGGCCAGATCCTGCTGCCGTTCTTCTCCTTCATGACCTTCCTCATCGCGGTGCCGACCGGGGTGAAGTTCTTCAACTGGGTCGGCACGATGTGGCGCGGCCGGATCAGCCTGCAGTCGCCGATGCTGTTCGCGGTGGGGTTCCTGGTGACGTTCCTGTTCGGCGGGCTGACCGGGATCATCCTGGCGTCGCCGCCGCTGGACTTCCAGGTGCAGGACTCCTATTTCGTCGTCGCGCACTTCCACTACGTGGTCTTCGGGACGGTCGTCTTCGCGATGTTCGCCGGTTTCTACTTCTGGTGGCCGAAGATGACGGGAAAGATGCTGAACGACACCCTCGGCAAGATCCATTTCTGGTTCCTGTTCGTGGGGTTCCACACCACCTTCCTGGTCCAGCACTGGCTCGGCGCCGAGGGCATGCCGCGCCGCTACGCCGACTACCCGCGCGAGTTCCTGGCGCTGAACCGGGTGTCCAGCATCGGGGCGTTCATCCTCGGCGTCTCCACGCTGTTCTTCCTGTACAACGTCTACCGCACCGCCCGGCACGGCACCCGGGTCGACGTCGACGACCCCTGGGGTTACGGCAACTCCCTGGAGTGGGCGACGTCCTGCCCGCCGCCCCGGCACAACTTCGCGAGCATTCCGCGAATCCGCTCCGAACGCCCGGCGTTCGACCTGCACCATCCGCATTCGCCGACGGTGGAAGAGGGGCGGCGCACGTCCGGCCCGGACGACTGATCTGGGCCTGGAACGGCCATCGGTTGACTTTTCCACTATGTGATCACGGGGCGGAATACGGTGATCGCATGGAACGGTACGAGATCCCGGCCCAGCGGGACTGGGCCGCCTGGCATCGGGCCTACGACGACCCGGACTCGGCGCTGTCGCGCCGGCTGCGCGCGGTCCAGGAGCGCGTCGCCGCGGCGCTGGACACCGCGCCGCCCGGGCCGCTGCGGGCCGTCAGCTTATGCGCCGGGCAGGGCCGCGACCTGATCGGCGCGCTGGCCCGGCACCGCCGCCGCCGCGACGTCACGGCCCGGCTGGTCGAGCTGGACGAGGCCAACGTGCGGGCCGCCCGGCACGCCGCCCGCCGCGCGGGCCTGGAGGGGATCGAGGTGGTGGCCGGCGACGCCTCGGTCAGCGACGCCTACGCCGGCGCCGTCCCCGCCGACCTG
This sequence comes from Actinomadura macrotermitis, assembly GCF_009604375.1. Lineage (GTDB taxonomy): Bacteria > Actinomycetota > Actinomycetes > Streptosporangiales > Streptosporangiaceae > Spirillospora > Spirillospora macrotermitis. The sequence goes on along the minus strand of NZ_WEGH01000004.1, from coordinate 846,144 downwards.
GTCCTGCTCTGCGGCGTCCTCGGCAACATCACCGACGCCGACATCGAGCGGCTGATCTCGCTGCTGCCGCAGCTGTGCGCGGCGGGCGCGCGGGTGGTGTGGACCCGCAACCGGCGGCCGCCCGATGTCACCCCGCGCATCCTCGGCTGGTTCGCCGGGAACGGCTTCGAGCAGGAGTGGGTGTCACCGCCGCGGGAGCAGTCCTACGGCGTCGGCGCGCACCGGTTCCGCGGGTGCCCCGTCCCGCTGGAGCCGGGGGTGCGGCTGTTCACCTTCGTCGGCTACGACACCCTGCGCAAGGGTGCGCCCTGGCCGACCTGAGCACGGCGCGTCCCCCGGCCCGCACGGGCCGGGGGACGCGCCGCGGCGGCTACTTGCCCGAGCGGATGCGGCTCACGGCGAGCCCGGCGACGCGGGTGGCGGCGCCCGGGTTCAGGCGCACGCCGCGCCAGGCGGCCCGGCCGTGCGCGGGAGCCACGATCAGCGCCTTGTTGCGGTCGACGCCGCGCATGATGTCGGCGGCGAGCTTCTCGGCGGTGTACAGGCGCGGCGCGGCCTTCTGGATGTCGTCCTTGGCGTCGCCGCTCATCGACGTGGCCGGCAGGTCGGGGTTGACGTTGGTGAGCAGCGGGGTGTCCACGAAGCTCGGGCAGACCACGCTGACCTTGACGCCGCGCCCGGCGGCCTCGGCGCGCAGGCCGAGCGACAGCCCGACGACGGCGTGCTTGGTGGCGGTGTAGGGGATGCCGAGCGGCATCGGCACCAGGCCGGCCAGCGAGGCGGTGTTGACGATGTGCCCCGACCGCTGCTCCAGCATGATCGGGTAGGCGGCGTGCACGCCGTGCACCACGCCCTTGAGGTTGATGTCGATGGCACGGTCCCAGTGCGCGAGGGTGAGCTCCTCGGCGGCGCCGCCGATGGAGATGCCCGCGTTGTTGAACACCAGGTCGAGCCGGCCGTGCTCGGCCTTGACGCCGGTGAACAGGTCGGCGACCGCGTCGGCGTCGGTGACGTCCAGCGCGGCGGCCGTCGCCTTGCCCTTGCCGAGGGTGTTCAGCTTGTCGGCGACGGCCTGCGCGCCGGCGGCGTTGATGTCGGTGACCACGACGGTGTCGCCGCGGGCGACCAGGGACGTGGCGATCGCCCGGCCGATGCCGGACGCGCCTCCGGTCACGATCGCGATGCTCATGGGGCGCTCCGCTCGCTCGGGGATGCCGGTCCGCGGGGCCGGGACGGGGGGAGTGGCCCGGCCCCGCGGCGGCGGTATTGGATGACTTGTGGAATTGCGGGGAGTCTACTCGCCGGTACCGGCTGCCGCAGCCGTTCCCGCCGGGATGACGGCGGGCGCGCCGCCCACCTGGAAGTCGGCCGGGTCCAGCCGCCGGGTCCGCAGCCAGTAGTTGACCGTGGACGCGGGCCAGGCCGCCCGGTTCACCCCGTTCTCATCCAGGTACCAGCTGGTGCAGCCGCCCGCGACCCACACCGCGCCCGCGGACCTGTCCTGCACCCAGCGGTTGAACCGGTCCTGGACGCTCTCGCGCACCGCGATCCGGCCGGCGCCGCGCTCGTCCAGCATCCGCAGGCACTGCAGGACGTAGCGGACCTGCGCCTCGATGATGAAGATCATCGAGTTGTGGCCGAGCCCGGAGTTCGGGCCGAGCAGCAGGAACAGGTTCGGGAAGCCCGCCACCGTGACGCCCAGGTGCGCCTGGATGCCGTCCTTCCACGCGTCCTGGATCCTCAGCCCGTGCCGGCCGACGATGTGCGCGTGCTCGAAGGCGTCGGTCACGTGGAACCCGGTGCCGAAGATGATCGCGTCGACCGGGTACTCGGTGCCGTCCCTGGCCACGATCGAGTGCTCGCGGACCTCGGCGATCCCCGCGGTGGTCAGCTCCACGTTGTCGCGCGTCAGCGCGGGGTAGTAGTCGCTGGACACCAGCGTCCGCTTGCAGCCCATCGTGTAGTCGGGCGTCAGCTTGGCGCGCAGCTCCGGATCGGGGACCTGCCTCTTCAGGTGCGCCTGCGCGATGCCGCTCGCCGCCTTCAGCAGGCGGGGGTTCTTGAACCCGAGGACGAAGCTCTCCTGCAGCAGGTAGATGGCGTTGCGGTAGCCGCGCTGCACGCCCGGCACCCGGCGGAACAGCGCCTTCTCCACGCCGGTGACGCGCCGGTCGGGCTTGGGCATGATCCACGGCGGGGTGCGCTGGAACAGCGTCAGCGACCCGACCCGCTTGGCGATCTGCGGCACGAACTGGATCGCCGAGGCGCCCGTCCCGATCACCGCGACGCGCTTGCCGGCCAGGTCGTAGTCGTGGTTCCACTCGGCCGAGTGGAACGTGGTGCCCTGGAAGGACGCCAGGCCCGGCAGGTCGGGGATGCTCGGCTGGTGCAGCGGGCCCATCCCGGCCGCGAGCGCCCGGCCGCGCACGACCTCGCCCGGCGCGGCGCCCGCGCCCGCCACGGTGACCTGCCAGGTGTCGGTCGCGTCGTCGTACTCGGCGCCGGTCACCTCGGTCTCGAACCGGATGTGCTGCGCCAGGTCGTACTTGTCCACGATGCCCTTGATGTACGCCAGCAGCTCGCGCTGCCTGGGGAACATCCGCGACCAGTCGCTCTTCGGCTCGAAGGAGAAGGAGTACAGCAGCGACATGATGTCGCAGGCGCACCCGGGATAGGTGTTCTCCCGCCAGGTGCCGCCGACCTCGCCCGCCTTCTCCAGGATGACGAAGTCGTGCACGCCGGCCTTCTTCAGGCCGATCGCCATGCCGAGCCCGGAGAAGCCGGTGCCGACGATGACGGCCTTGTACGCGCCGCCGGGCCCCGCCGCCGGGGTGACGACGGCGGACCGCTCCAGGGTTCGCCCGCCCATGCTCAGGCGGCCTTGGCCAGGCGTGCGGCGCCGCGCTTCTTCGGCTCCTCCCAGATCCCGAACGCCTTCCACAGCTGCTTGTTGACCGGCGTGATCACGCCCAGCTCGTCCATCAGGTCGCGGATCTTCCCGACGGAGGCGCGGATCTCGCCCTGCGCCTCGGCGTTCTTGTACGCCTCGCGGACCACCTCGTCGGGGATGCCGAAGCGGCGCACCATCGCCCCGGGCGGGGCCAGCATGATCCGGGCCATCACGCCGAGCACGATCGGGGTGAGCAGGCCGAGGGCCCGCCGCCGGGGCCGGGGCATCCGCGGCACCCGGTGCTTGAGGTAGTGCCGGGCGAAGGAGATGTGCCGGGCCTCCTCGGCGATGTGGATCTTCATGATGAGCTCCTCCAGCGGGTGCTGGATGTGCCCGCCCTTGAGGTTCTTGCGCTGCACGTAGTCGATCGGGTCCTCGCCGCCGAGCACGAACACGAAGAACATCTCGGTGCTGATCATCGGGATCCACGGCGCCAGCTGCGCGACCACGGTGAGCGCGCGCGGCATGCCCTTGATCGGCATCCCGGTGCGGTTGACGAACTCCTGGAACATCATCCCGTGGTGACATTCCTCGGTCGTCTCGTGGTAGACGTACCGGAACTCGGGCCGACCGTTCGGCAGCCAGTAGGCGTAGTTGAGCAGGCCGCGCTTCAGCAGGTTCTCGAACTGCAGCCCGATCTTCATCATCGTGGCCACCCGCCACAGGCCGATCTGCGCCTGGATCTCCGGCGGCTGCGACCGGTACCAGGCGGTCTCGCCGAGCCGGTCGAAGGGCGGCAGCACCCAGCGCGGGTCGTTCTTGTCGATCTGGAACTCCGGGTCGTCCCAGGGGATGTCGGCGTAGGCCTCCCAGTGCTTGTCCACCGACGCCTTGTTCAGGCGGTCGATGACACCGAAGTAGGACTTGCGGTCCTTGACCTGCTCGCGGACTTCCTCGGCGAGCTCGGTGGGTGCCTTGGTCATGATGATGCTCCCTGGGGGGTGGGCCCGGCGGGCTCGGGGGCGGCGCCCGGTGCGGGGACGGGCGCCCCTCCGTCGGGGACGATCAGCCGGGCGATGTTCTTGATCTGTGTCAGCACTTCCCGCTGGCGCCCGGCCGCGTCGTCGTCCAGCGCGTTCTGGATCGACAGGCCGACGAACATCGCGAACAGGCCGCGCAGCATCGTCGGGACGGCGTCCTCGGGCAGCGTGTTCGCGGGGAACAGCCGCTCGAACGTCTCCAGGATCATCTCCAGGATCCGCTCGTTGAGGTCCAGGCAGAACGGCCGCAGCTCCTCGTCGGTGCGCGCGGCCACGGCCAGCTCCATCAGCGCGCGCGCGGGGCGGCTGCGGAAGACCTCCCACAGCAGGTCCAGCGCGCCCGCCACGTTGCGGCGCTCCTTGGGCAGGATCGCGAACGCGGTCTCGTAGGCGAGCCGCTGCGCTTCCAGCATGTGCTCCACCGCGGCCCCGACCAGCTCCATCTTGGTCGGGTAGTGGTGCTGCTGGGCGCCGCGCGACACGCCCGCCCGGCGGGCGACCTCGGTGGTGGAGGTGCCCGACCAGCCGAGGTCGACCAGGCACTCCATGGTGGCGTCCAGCAGCAGCGCGCGGGTGCTGGAGCGGCGCTCCTCCTGGGTGCGGCGGCCGGATCCGCTGCGGCGGCGGGCATGGCGTCGGCGAGTACTTACTGACACACCCGAAAAGTACGTGCCCGACATACAAGCAAGCAAGCCTGCATGTATGTCGGCCACGTCACAATCGTCCGTCGCGGGCCGCGTCCTGGCCGGTCAGCGCGCGTACCAGCGGATGGATGCGGTACCGGGCGTCGCTGCCGAACGACACCAGGTGCGCCTCGCCGAGCGCCTCCAGGCGGCGCGCGGCGTCGGCCGGGTCGGTGGCGAGCGCGACCGCCGCCGACGGCAGCGAGAACGGCCGCCGCCCGGCGCGCGCGAGCACCCGCAGGCTGGCGCGCTGGTCCCGGGGGGAGCGGCGCAGGTGGGCGTCCAGCCGGGTGCGCACGTCCAGGTCGCCGATGCACAGTTCGTCGAGCAGCAGCGGGGCCGCGGCCAGGCGCCGGGCGAGCTCGCCCGGGCCGTGCTGGGGGTGCGCGGTCAGCTTGGCCGCGACGATCCGCAGCGCGAGCGGCAGGTCGCCGCAGAGCCCGGCGAGCAGCCGGGCCGCGCCCGCCTCGCGGCGGATCGCCGCGCCGCCCGCCGCGCGCGCCAGGAACTCCAGCGACTCGGCGCGGGAGAACACCTCCAGCGGCAGCCGGGTGTCGGCGTCCAGCGCGGCGAGCGCCCGGCGGGAGGTGACCAGCACCGCGCAGCCCGGGCCGCCGGGCAGCAGCGGCCGCACCTGCCCCTCGGCCGCCGCGTCGTCCAGGACGATCAGCATCCGCCGGCCGGCGAGCGCCGTCCGGTACAGCGCGGCGAGCTCGTCCGAGGAGCCGGTGGGCGGGGGAGCCGCGCCGAGCGCCCGGATGAGGCGGCGCAGCGCGTCGCCCGGCGGCACCGGCCGGGCGGACGAGCCGCGCAGCTCCAGGTAGAGCTGCCCGTCGGGGAAGCGGTCGCGCAGCCGGTGCGCCGCGTGCACCGCCAGGGTCGTCTTGCCGATGCCCGGCATGCCGGACACGACCGCCACCGGCGCCATCCGGCCCGGCCCGGCGAGCGCCGCCGCGAGCGCGGCGACGGCGGCCCGCCGGCCGGTGAACCCGGCGTCGTCGCGCGGCAGCTGCGTCGGCACCGGCCGGACGGGCGCGGCGGGGCGCGTCCGGGCGGCCGGCCGGTCGTCCGCCCGGCCGGCCAGGATCGACTCGTGCAGCCGGCGCAGCTCGGCGCCCGGTTCCAGGCCGAGTTCCTCGGTCATCAGCCGCCGCCCCTGCCGGTAGACCGCGAGGGCCTCGGCCGGACGCCCGGCCTGCCGTAACGCCGTCATCATCTGGCCGCGCAGCCCCTCCCGGAAGGGATGCGCGGCCAGCAGCGCCGACAGCTCCGACACCAGGTCGGCGTGCCGGCCGAGGCGCAGGTCCAGGGCGATGCGCTCCTCCAGCGCGGTGAGCCGCCGCTCTTCCAGGACCGGTCCCATCGCGTCCGCGAGCGGGGCCGCGACGTCGCCGAGCGCGGTGCCGCGCCACAGGTCCAGGGCGGTGGCGAGCTCGGCGCGGGCGGGCTCGGGGCGCCCGGCGCGCTCGTGCGCGCGGGCGAGGCACCAGCGGTGCTCGAACTCGGCGAGGTCGAGCCGCCCGGGGCCCGGCTGGGCGAGGTAGCCGGGGGCGCGGGTGGCGATGATCCGGGTGGCCTCGGCGGGGCCGAGGCAACCGGCGATGAGCTTGCGCAGCCCGCAGACCAGGTTGTGGACCTTGGCGGTCGCGGTGCGCGGGGCCCGGTCGCCCCACACGGCCTCGATGACGCGGGCGAGCGGGACGGGACGGTCGGCGTTCAGCAGCAGCAGGGCGAGGACGGTCCGCTGGTGCGAGCCGGCCGGGCGCAGGGAACGTCCCTCGTGCCGGATCTCGACGGGACCGAGAACATGGAACATCATCGGGATCTCCTGAGTTCCAGGGCGCGGCGGGGGTGATCGTGCGCCCTCCCGCTCTGCATCATGCGCCCGAAATCGATCTTTGCCGAGACCCCGGAACCCCCCGATACTGAACACGATGAGCGTGCTGCTGTGGGTGAGCGGAACGGCGGCCGGCACGGCCCTCGCGGCCGGCGCGGCCCTCGCCGCGGCCCGCCGCCGGCTGGTGGTGGTCACCGTGGGCGGCCCGAGCATGGAGCCGACCTACGTGAGCGGCGACCGGGTGCTGGTGCTGCGGCGCCGGAGCGTGCGGCGGGGGGACGTGGTGGTGCTCGCCGGGCCGCACGACCCGCCCGCCGGCGGCCTGGCGACGACGCGCTGGTTCGTCAAGCGCGTCGCGGCGCTGCCGGGCGACCCGGTCCCCGAACGGGTGCGCCCGGCCGTGCCCGACCCGCTGGTGCCGCCGGGCAAGGTGGTGGTGCTCGGCGACGGCGCCCGCAGCGCCGACTCGCGGCAGTGGGGGTACTTCCCGCTGGACGGCGTGCTCGGCGTGGCGGTGCGGCGGCTATCGCGCCGTGAGGGGTGAGGGGCCGGCGGCGGGGTCTTCCTCGGTGTCGTCGAGGCGGTAGCCGTCGGCCTGCAGCCGGAACAGCCCGGCGTACTCGCCGCCGGCGCGCATCAGCGCCGCGTGGTCGCCGGTCTCGGCCACCTCCCCGCCCGCCAGCACCACGATGGCGTCGGCGTCGCGGACCGCGCTCAGCCGGTGCGAGATCAGCAGGCTGGTGCGGCCCGCGCGGTGCTCGCGCAGCCGCCGGTGCACGGCGTGCTCGGCGGCGGCGTCGAGGCCGGTGCCCGGCTCGTCCAGGACGAGCAGGTCGCGGGCGTCGCGCAGGAACGCCCGCGCCAGCGCCACCCGCTGCCACTGGCCGCCCGACAGCATGACCCCGTCGGCGTCGGAGTCGCTGAAGAACTCCCGGCCGAGCATCGTGTCGTAGCCGTCGGGCAGGCCCGCCAGCTTGGCGTCGACGCCCGCGCGCACCGCCGCCGCGCGGATGCGGTCCAGGTCGTGCAGGGCGGACAGGTCGCCGATGCCGATGTTCTCCCGCGCCGTCAGGTCGTAGCCGACCGGGTGCTGGAACACCGCGCCGATCCGCTCGCGCAGCTCCTCGGGCGGGATGTCGCGCAGGTCCACGCCGTCCCACAGGATGGCGCCGCGGGTCGGGTCGTACAGCCGGCAGAGCAGCTTGACCAGGGTGCTCTTGCCCGCGCCGTTGCGGCCGACGAGCGCGGTCGCGCGCCCGGCGGGGATCGTCAGCGAGATCCCGCGCAGCGCCCACGGGTGGCCGTCGGCGTACCGGAACCACACGTCCCGCAGCTCGATGCCCGCGCGCAGCTCCGGCGCGCGGCGGCGGACGGCGGGCGCCGGCAGGTCGGGCCCGGCGTTCACCACCGCCTCGTAGTGGGCGAGCACGAGCAGCGCCTGGTAGCCGTCGGCGGCGCGCGCGACGATGCCCTCCAGCGACCCCTGCGTGCCGCCGACCGCCGCCGCGAACAGCGCGATGTCGCCGACGGTGAGGACGCCCGCGCGCACCCGCAGCACCGCCCACACCAGGCCCGCGCCCGCCACCAGCGCGCCCGCGAGCGCGAGGCCGCCCTGGCCGCCGAGCACCCGCCGGTCCAGCGTCCGCTCGGCGCGGTTGATCGCGCGGGTCTCGCCGAGCATCCGCTCGCGGAACCAGCCGCCGAGCCCGTACAGCCGGATCTCGGTCGCGGCGCGCACGTCGGTCTGCAGCCCGGCGAACAGGCCCTGCCGCCGCGCCGCCGGGCTGGTGCCCCACAGGAACTCCGCCCGCCGCCGCGCCAGGCGCAGCTCGACGAGCAGCAGCGGCAGCGCCGAGACCAGCACGAACGCGGTCATCGGCGCGCTGATCACCAGCAGCGCCGTGACGAACCCGGCGAGCGTGAGCGCGCTCTGCACCCCCATGAAGACCGCCGACACCAGCTGCATGGGGGTGGTCTGGCCCGCCTGCTGCGCCATCCGGATGCGGTCCAGGAACCGCGGGTCCTCGAAGCGCCGCACGCCGGTGAAGGCGTTCACCGAGGCGAACAGCCGGTCCTGCATCGCCAGGCCCACCTCGCGGCGGACCTGCGCGTCCAGGTACCGGGTGAGGTGCGAGGTCATCGCCAGCACCGCGCCGAGCACGGCGAGCGCGAGGACCGGCGCGAGCACCGCGCCGCCGCCGGTGAGCCGGTCGAGCAGCAGCTTGGTGACCCAGGCCGCCGCCGGCGGGACGAGCCCGCCGGCCGCGACCACGGCGAGGTGGCCGGTGGCGGCCGCCGGGGCCGCCCGCCAGGTGAGCCGGAGCAGCCCCGGCAGGCGCCGGGCGGCGCCGCGGGCGCCGCCCCGCGGCGCACCGGTCACGCGGCCACCGGCGCGGGCAGCGCCCGGATGCTGGTGTGCCCGGCCGCGACCGTGGCGTCCGGCCCGACCAGGTAGAAGGTCGGGAACACCCCGACCTTGAACGCCGCCGCGAGCCGCCCGTCGGCGGGTTCGGCGACCACCCGGACGTGCTCGCGCAGCGCGGCGACCAGGTCCGCGCCCTCGGCGGCGTCGCCGCTCACCACCGCGACCGCGTCGGTGACGGCCCGGCCCCGCACGTAGGCCAGGAACGGCTCGACGTGGGCGCGGCAGGACTGGCAGGAGCCGGAGAAGAACCCGACCACGGTGGTGCCGCCGGTGAAGTCGACGGGCCGCCCGGCGAGGTCGGCGGCCTGGACGGCGGGCACCGGCGTCCCGGTCTCCAGCAGGCTGAACGGCAGCGCGGCGGCCTCGTCGCGGTCGTGGTCGTGCTGCGGCTGGTCGCGCAGCCGCCGGATGATGGTGACGGTGAGCAGCAGGTTCAAGACGGTGAGGGCGCCGAGCAGGACGACGGCGGCGGCGAGATAGGGCATGGGGGCTCCTAGCTTCGGGCGAACAGCGAGGTCAGGTCGTCGAACAGCAGGACGAGGACGAGGCCGAGGGCGGCCCCGGCGAGCGCCACCGTCACCCCGGCGGGGTGGCCCAGGTGGACGGGGCCGGCGAGGCGGCCGGCGGTGGCGGTCACCGCCGCCGCCAGCAGCAGGCCGTTGCGGATCAGGTGCGCGGCGCCGAGCGGCGCCTCCGACGCCCCGAAGCAGCGGCACGGCACCCGGTCGCCGCGTGCGAGGCTCACCGCGATCCCGGCCGACAGGACCGACAGCAGCGCGGCGGCGGCGACCGGCCCGGCCGCCGAGGGCAGGCAGAGCAGGACGGCGGCGGCCGCCTCGGCCGCCACGACCACCGCCGCGACCGCCTTCGCCCGCTGCGGCGGGACGAGCCGCAGCCGCCGCAGCGACCAGGCGAAGTCGTCGAACGCGCCCGCGCGGCCGAACGCGGGGACGGGCAGCTTGCTCGCCGCCGACACCGCGAACACCCCGGCCAGCAGGCACTGGCAGGCGAGGATCAGATAACCCATGAGGGCACTCCCGGGACGGTCCCGGGGCGGGCCGGCCGCCCCGGGACCTCATCGGATCAGCAGGGGACGGAACGGCCGCAGTCGTAGGAGCAGCCGCGGTTGACGGCCTCGCACCGGCAGTTGTAGCAGTAGCGGCACGACACGACGCAGCTCCCGGCGCAGTGCGCCTCGGTCCAGCAGTCCGGCGGACAGCAGGCCGACGCGTCCGCGCCCGGCAGCACCGTGGTGAGCAACCGCTCACCGATGGACAGGACGGATTTGACCATGACGCCTCCTGGGAGGGCTCGACAACGGACGCCCCATCGTGCGCGCCGCCCCTACCAGCGCCCTGCCGTCCGTCTGCCGTCGCGCTAACAGGCCTGGCGGCGAGCGCCGCAGCCTCCGGTCGCGCCCGTGTGCCGTACGCCGCCGGGCGTAGGCGGTGCCATGCGGATGCGCCTCATGGCGCAGGGGCGGTGTCTCTTCCGGCCCGACGACGCAGGGGGTGCCGTCGGCCGACGATCTTCTGTATGGGCAATGCGGCAGAGGCACGAAGGTCGGTCATGGAGGCGCGGGGCGGCACGGTCGTCGCGCACGTGGGTCCCGGCGCGGCGCGCGCCGAGGTCTACGGCGGGGTCGCGCGGGAGCTGTGGGGGCGCCGGCGGCGCATCGCGGGCCTGGCCGGTGCGGTGATGCTCGCCGTCGCCTTCCTCGCCGGCACCCTCGCGCTCGGTGACGCCGAGGTCGTCGACGGCACGGTGCCGAGCGGCCTGCGGTCGGTGCTCGCCGGGTTCGGCGGCGTCGCGCTGCTGGTGGCGGCGTTCGGGGTGCACCGCGCCTGCACGGGCACCGCCGCGCAGCGCGCCCGCGAGACGGCGCGGCTGCGCGCCCGCGGCGTCGCGGCCGGCCGCATCCGCGCCCTCGCCGCCGCCGAGGCCCTCGCGGCCGGCGCCGCCGGCACCGTGCTCGGCCTCGCGGCCGCCGCCTGGTGCGTGCGGCTGCTGAGCGCGCTGTTCCCGGCGGCGGGCCTGCACGGCCTCGCGGCCGGCGCCACGCCGGGCCCGGCCGTGGCGGCGGCCGGCCTGCTGGTCCCGCTGCACGCCGTGCTGCGCCGGACCGGGTCCGGCGGCCCCTCGGAGTCGCGGGTCATCATCGGCGGCGCGGTCGCCGCCGTCGCGGCCGGGGCGGTGGTGTCCGGCGCGTTCGGCGGCCGCGCCGACCTCGCCATGGCGGGCGCGATCATGATGCTGGGCGTGGTGGTCGTCCTCGGGCCGGTCGTGGCCGGGGGGCGCGCCGCGACCGCGCCGGCGGTCGGGTTCGGCGCGGTCGCGCTGCTGGCCGTGCTGGCCGGCTCGCTCCGCGCCGACCTGCGCGATGTGGTCTACGCGATGCTGCTGCTGGCGGGCACGATCGTGCTGCCCGGCTGCCTGGCGCTGGCGGCGCGCGAGCCCGGGCCGCGCACCTGGCCGGCGACGCCGGCGGGCGCCGCGGCCGGGCTGCTGCTCGGCCTCCTGCTCGGCTGGGGAGTGGCCGGTGCGCTCGGCGGTCCGTCCGCCACGCCGTGATCGGGCCCGGATATGGTGTGTCCATGCAGGTCACCCAGTCGGGCAAGCTCACCAACGTCTGTTACGACATCCGCGGGCCGGTGCTGAAGCGCGCCAGGCAGCTGGAGGAGGCCGGGCACCGCATCCTCAAGCTGCACATCGGCAACCCCGCCCCGTTCGGCTTCGAGGCGCCGCCCGAGCTGCTCCAGGACATGATCCGCAATCTGCCGGACGCGCACGGCTACAGCGACTCCAAGGGCATCCTGCCCGCGCGGCGCGCCGTCGTGCAGCGCTACCAGGACCAGGGCATCGCCGGGGTGGACGTGGAGGACGTCTACCTCGGCAACGGCGTGTCCGAGCTGATCGTGATGACGCTGCAGGCGCTGCTGAACGACGGCGACCAGGTGCTGATCCCGGCGCCGGACTACCCGCTGTGGACGGCGGCCGCGTCGCTGTGCGGCGGCACCCCGGTGCACTACCTGTGCGACGAGCAGAACGGCTGGCAGCCCTCGGTCGAGGACATCGAGGCCAAGATCACCGAGCGCACCCGGGCGCTGGTGATCATCAACCCGAACAACCCGACCGGCGCCGTCTACTCGCGCCCGGTGCTGGAGCGGCTGGTCGAGGTCGCCCGCCGGCACGGCCTGCTGATCTTCGCCGACGAGATCTACGACCGGATCCTGTACGACGAGGCCGCGCACACCTCGATCGCCTCGCTCGCCCCCGACCTGCTCTGCCTCACCTTCGGCGGGCTGTCCAAGAACTACCGCGTCGCGGGCTTCCGGTCCGGCTGGGTCGTGCTGTCGGGGCCGAAGGAGCACGCCGAGTCCTACATCGAGGGCCTGGACATCCTGGCCAACATGCGGCTCTGCCCGAACGTCCCCGGCCAGCACGCCATCCAGGCGGCGCTCGGCGGCCACCAGAGCATCGACGAGCTGGTGCTGCCGACGGGCCGGCTCGGCGAGCAGCGCGACCGCGCCGCCAAGCTGCTCAACGACCTGCCCGGCGTGAGCTGCGTGCGGCCGCAGGGCGCGCTGTACGTCTTCCCCCGGCTCGACCCGCAGATGTACCCGATCGTGGACGACGCCCGGTTCGCGCTCGACCTGCTGGAGCAGCAGAACATCCTGGTCGTGCAGGGGACGGGCTTCAACTGGCCCGCCCACGACCACTTCCGCGTCGTCACCCTGCAGTACGCCGACGAGCTGGAGGAGGCCATCGGCCGCATCGGCGACTTCCTGGAGACGATCCGCCGCTAGCCCTTCCCGCCCGCCGCCTCGTCCAGGCGGCGCAGCGCGCCCCGCACGACCTGCGGGTCGGTGGTGGCCCAGAACGGCGGCAGCGAGTTCTTCAGGAAGCCGCCGTAGCGGGCCGTCGCCAGCCGCGGGTCGAGGACCGCGACCACGCCCCGGTCGTCCATCGACCGCAGCAGGCGGCCCGCGCCCTGCGCGAGCAGCAGCGCGGCGTGCGTGGCGGCGACCGCCATGAAGCCGTTGCCGCCGTGCGCCGCGACCGCGCGCTGGCGCGCCGACTGGACCGGGTCGTCGGGGCGCGGGAACGGGATGCGGTCCATGATGACCAGCTGCAGCGACGGGCCCGGCACGTCCACGCCCTGCCAGAGCGACAGCGTGCCGAACAGCGACGTGCGCTCCTCCTCGGCGAACTGCTTGACCAGCAGCGAGGTGGAGTCCTCGCCCTGGCAGAGCAGCGGGTGCGTCAGGTGGCCGGCCAGCTCGTCGGCGGCCTGGCGGGCCGCGCGCATCGAGGAGAACAGCCCGAGCGTGCGGCCGCCCGCCGCCTCGATCAGCTCGGTGATCTCGGTCAGGTAGGCGTCGGAGAGGCCGTCGCGGCCCGGCGCGGGCAGATGCCGGGCGACGTACAGGATGCCCGCCTTCGGGTGGTCGAACGGCGAGCCGACGTCCAGGCCCGTCCAGACCAGCTTGTCGTCGGTGGAGTCGTCCTTGGTCGCGGTGTGCGCGAGGCCCTCGGCGGCGGCCTTGGCGTCGCGCGGCGCGGCCTGCTCCAGCGACGGCAGGCCCCACTGGCGGGCGAGCGGCTCGAACGAGCCGCCGAGCGTCAGCGTCGCCGACGTCAGGATGGCGGTGCGCTGCTCGAACAGCGTGGTGCGCAGCAGGCCGCCGACGCCGATCGGCGCGACGTACAGCGTCGGCGGGCGCTTCGGCCGGCCCTCGGGCGCGAACGGCTGGTCGACCCAGACGACGTCGAAGCGCGCGGAGATCTCGGGCTTGAACGACTCCAGCGTCCGCCCGGCGGTGTCGTGCAGCTCCTCCAGCGCGGACCGGGCGGCCTTGCGGGCGCCGGCGTCGGCGGGGTCCTGGTCCTTGTTCTCCGGCCCGATCGCGGTGAGGCAGGCGTGCGCGGCGTCGCGGACGACGGCCAGGGTGGTGCCGAGCGCGGGCGGCAGCACGTCCATCCGCCCGGCGGGGGCGTCCTCCAGCAGGGCGCCGAGCGCCTCGCCGGCCTCGGTCAGCCGGGCCGCGACGCCTTCTTCCACCAGCCGCCCGCAGCGCCGCGCGGCGGCCTCCACGCCCGGCCCCGACAGGTCGCCGGTCGCGACGGAGGTGACCCGGTCGACCAGCTCGTGCGCCTCGTCCACGATCACCACGTCGTGCTCGGGCAGGACCTGGAACTCCTCCAGCGCGTCGATCGCCAGCAGCGCGTGGTTGGTGACGACGATGTGCGCCTCGCCGGCCTCGGCGCGGGCCAGCTCGGCGAAGCACTCGGTGCCCTGCGGGCAGCGCGCCGCGCCGAGGCACTCGCGGGCGGTCACCGCGACCTGCCGCCACGCCTGCTCGCCCACCCCGGGGACGAGCTCGTCGCGGTCGCCGGTGGTGGTCTCCTCGGCCCACTCGTTCAGCCGCTTGACCTGGCGGCCGAGCGTGGACAGCTGCTGCGGGTCGAACAGGCCGGGGCCGTCCTCGGGGTCCTCGGGCGCGCCGGTCTGCACCCGGTGCAGGCACAGGTAGTTGCGGCGGCCCTTCAGGATCGCGAACTTCAGCTCCCGGCCGAGCAGCGGGCGCAGCGCCTCGGCGAGCCGGGGCAGGTCGCGGTCGACCAGCTGGCGCTGCAGCGCGATCGTCGCGGTGGACACGACCACGGTGGTGTTCTTGCGCATCGCGTGCCGGATCGCCGGGATCAGGTAGGCCAGCGACTTGCCGGTGCCGGTCCCGGCCTGGGCGGCGACGTGCTCGCCGGTCTCGATCGCGTGCGCGACGGCCTCGGCCATCCGGACCTGGCCGGGGCGCTCGGCGCCGCCGATCGCCGCTACGGCGGCGGCGAGCAGGGGGCCGATGTCGGGAATCGCGGTAGCGCTGTCGTTCAGCAGTTCAGGGGCGGGCACGTCGCCCAACGCTACCGGCCGCGCGGCGCGCGCGTGCCCGGGCCGGGCGAGCCGGGGCGCGCCGCGCGTAGATCATTCGAGCCGCCGGGCTCAGCGGTCCGGTTCCGCGCGCCCGGTGTCGCCGAGGGAGACCAGCAGGCGGCGCAGCAGGTCCGTGAGCTGTTCGCGGTCGGCCGCGGACAGGCCCTCCAGGAGCCGCCGCTCGTTGGCGAGGTGGTGGCCGAGCGCGTCGTCGACCAGGCGCATCCCCCGCTCGGTCAGGGAGACCAGCACGCGGCGGCGGTGCGCCGGGTCCACCGCGCGGTCGACCAGGCCCTTGTCCACCAGCCGGTCGACCCGGTTGGTGAGGGCGGCCGAGCTCACCATCGACGCGGTGCTGAGCTCGCCGGCGGTCAGCGTGTGCGGCGGGCCCGAGCGCAGCAGGGTGGCCAGGACGTCGAACTCCCACGGCTCCAGCCCGTGCCGCGCGAACTCCTCCTTGACCCCCCGCTCCAGCAGCCGCGACGCCCGCGACAGGCGCCCGACGACGCCCATCGGGGAGCAGTCCAGGCCGGGCCTGACCGTCTGCCACTGCTGAAGGATCATGTCCACGCCGTCCTCGGTGCCGTCCATCCGCATCCCTTCGCCGTGCCGATGCGCCCACTCTAACTCTTCGACGTCGAAGTGTTTGACGTTTGCTGGATCTTGTGGTTAAAGTTTCGACATCGAAGTTTTTGATGGAGGTTTGATCATGCGTACTCTTCTCATCGGCGCCGCCGGCTACCTGGGCACGGCCGCCGCCGAGGCACTGACCGCCGCCGGGCACGAGGTCGTGGAGCTGGCCCGTCCCGGGACCGAGGGTCCCGCGGGCGGCCGCGAGCGCCGCACCGGCGACCTGGCCGACCCCGCCTCGCTCACCGCGGCGGTCACTCCCGACATCGACGCGGTGATCCACCTGGCGACGCCCCTCGGCGACGCGGACGCCGACGCGGCGGCCGTCGAGGCGCTGCTCGCGCCGCTGCGCGGCACCGGCCGGGCGTTCGTCTACACCAGCGGCATCTGGGTCCTCGGCGCCACCGGGGACGCGACCGCCGACGAGGAGTCGCCGACCGACCCGCTCCCGATCGTCGGCTACCGGCCGGGCATCGAGCGCCAGGTGCTCGCCGCCGCCGAGGACGGCGTGCGCGCCGCCGTGATCCGCCCCGGCATCGCGCACGGGCGCGGCGGCGGCATCCCCGCCCTGCTGGTCGAGCTGGCCCGCAAGAACGGCGCGCCGCGCGTCGTCGGGAACCTGGCGGTGCGCTGGCCGTCGGTCCACGCCGACGACCTCGCCGAGCTGTTCGTCGCGGTCGCGGAGCGCGCGCCCGCCGGCACGCTGTGGCACGGCGTGGCCGAGTCCGCCGTCCCCGTCCGGGACCTCGCCGCCGCCGCGGGCGAGGCGGCCGGCGTCTCCGGCGAGCCGGAGGTCTGGCCGCTGGAGGAGGCCCGCGCCGAACTCGGCGAGCTGTTCGCCGACGCGCTCGCGCTCGACCAGTCCGTCAGCGGCGCCGCGGCCCGCGACCGGCTGGGGTGGCGCCCCTCCCGCGCCGGCGCCGTCGCCGACGTGCGCACCGGCTCCTACCGCTGAACCCCGGAAGGTGGGGACATCATGAGCATCGAGGTCTTCGGAGCCGACGGCGACCGGCAGGCCGACGTCGAGGCGATCACCGCCCTGGTCGCCAAGGTCCAGCACGCCCAGCAGAACGAGCTGCCCGGCGCGTTCATGGAGCTGTTCAGCAGGCGGGACCCGGTGTGGACCACCGGCCACGGCATGCGCCTGTCGGGCTGGGACACCATCTCCGAGTTCACCCACAAGGTGCTGCCGGGGGCGATGAAGGAGGGGACGGCCACCTACGAGGTGGTGCGCGTCCTGTTTGTCCGCCCCGACGTGGCGGCCGTGAACGTCCACCAGCGGCCGGTCGGCCCCGGCGGTGAGCCGCGGCCCGGCCTGCCCGAGGGCCGTCCCTTCTACATCCTGGCGAAGGAGGGCGGCGAGTGGAAGATCGCCGCGGCCCAGAACACACAGGTCGTGGGGTAAGGATCCACCCGCGCCAGAGGTGTCTGGAACGTGCGGGCGCACGTCCGGGCGGGGCCGGGCCGCAGATGGCGGCCCGGCCTCGCCGCTTCGTTCGGGTCAGGACTCGACGGCGGCCTGGACGGGCTCCCGCTCCTGGGCGTCCTCCAGGATCATGCGTCCCATCACCTCGTAGCGGTGCGGATGCCGGGCCCTCATGTACAGGGCGAAGGCGACGCCGGCGGCGAAGACCCCGCCGACGATCC
This sequence comes from Actinomadura macrotermitis, assembly GCF_009604375.1. Classification (GTDB taxonomy): domain Bacteria; phylum Actinomycetota; class Actinomycetes; order Streptosporangiales; family Streptosporangiaceae; genus Spirillospora; species Spirillospora macrotermitis. Next base: position 829,063 of record NZ_WEGH01000004.1, on the reverse strand, counting down.
ACGGGATCAGCGTGAACACCAGGGACTTGCTGGCCGCGCCGGCGGCGAAGGACAGGTTGTCCACCAGCAGCCAGATCGCGGTGAGCATGCCGAGGCCGCCGAGCAGCGGCGCGGCGAGCGTGGCGAACCAGGGCCGCTCCTGCGGGGGCCGGCGCCGGAAGTAGGCGATCACCGCGAACGAGCAGAGCGTCTGCACGATCAGCAGGGCGAGCGTGCCGAGGATCGCCATCAGGCCGTACAGGTCGGTGTAGGGGTCCTTGCCGCTCACCGCGAAGGCCAGCACGATGGCCGTCGCGATCACGGTCTGCGCGAAGGACGCGACGAAAGGCGAGCCGTGCCGGGGATGGGTCCGCCCGAGCGCGCGGTGGATGAACCCCTCACGCCCGATCGCGTACAGGTACCGCGAGGCGCACTGGTGGAACGCCATGCCGCAGGCGAACGCGCTGGTGCACATCAGCCACTCGAACACGCTCACCGACCAGTGCCCGACGTAGTGGTCCAGCGGGCCGGTGAACAGCCGCAGCGGCTCGGGGGAGCCCGCCGTCCGCACCGACTCGGCGAACCCGTTGCCGGAGATGGTCATCCAGGTGACGAACGTGTACAGCGTGCCGAGCCCGATCACGGCGAACAGGGTCGCGCGGGGGATGACCCGCTTGGGGTTGCGGGACTCCTCGCCGTACATCGCGGTGGACTCGAACCCGATCCACGACCAGAAGCAGAAGAACAGCCCGATCCCCGCGGACGGGCCGGAGAACGCCTCGACCGGGTCGAGCGACTTGACGGCCAGGCCGTCCGGGCCGCCCCCGTGCACGAGGACCGACCCGGCGAGGATCAGCAGGATGCTCACCTCGCCCACCAGGAACACCCCGAGGATCTTGGCCGCGATGTCGATGTCGAAGTACGACAGCACCGCGGTGACCGCGAGCATCCCGAGGGCGTAGGCCTCCCACGGCCCGTCCCACCCGAGCTGCGCGGCCACGGCGGTCTTGGCGAAGTAGGCGAAGATGCCGACGATGGACGCCTCGAACACCATGTAGGCGAGCACGGCGAGCAGCCCGGAGGCCATGCCGGCGACCCGGCCGAGGCCGTAGGAGACATAGCCATAGAAGGCGCCCGCGGCGGTGATGTACCGGGCCATCGCGACATAGCCGATGGTGAAGACGGTGAGCACGAGCGTGACGAGCAGGAACCCGGCGGGCGCGCCGATCCCGTCGCCGCCGATGACATAGGGCATGTTGCCGGCCATCGCGGTGACCGGGGCGGCGGTGGCCAGCGCCATGAACACCACGCCGATCACCCCGACCGAGTCGGGCTTCAGCCGGTCCGGGCGGGCGGGGGCCGGCCTTTCGGGCGGCGGGAGAACGGACAACTGCGCACCTCCGCAATGAGGGGATCGCTTGATCGCGGCCACGGTGAGCCGCTGGCCGTCAGCATCAGGCCGGGGGACGGGCCGGACAAGCGGCAGACCGTCGATATGTGGGCGCGGAGCTGGACGCAGTGTCGTTGCATCGGGCGATGACGGCCGGAATTGACCATCTCGTAACATGCGGCGGCGCGGTCGGCCGGTACATTTCGCCGCCATGGAAGGTTCGCTGGTGACGGGCCCGCCGGCGGAGATCTCCGTCCGCGACGCCCTGGAGCTCCCGGCGCTCCGCCACGGGCTGCCCGAGGTGGTGGCCGGGGCGGACGGCCTGGACCGGCCCATCCGGTGGGTGCACGCCGGCGAGGTCCCCAACATGGCCCAGCTGCTGCGCGGCGGCGAGCTGTTGCTCACCACCGGGATGGGCGTCGGCACCCGCCGCGCCGAGCAGCGGCGCTTCGTCGGCGAGCTGGCCGACCGCGGCATCGCCGCGCTCGTGGTCGAGCTCGGGGTGCGCTTCCCCGTCCTGCCCGACGCGCTGGTCGACGCGGCCCGCGGGCGGGGGCTGCCGCTGGTCCAGCTGCACCGGCAGGTCCCGTTCGTCGCGGTCACCGAGGCCGTCCACACCGCGATCGTCAACGGCCACTACCGGCTGCTGCGCAGCGCCGAGGAGATAGCGCGCCGGTTCTCCGAGGCGCTGCTGGCGGGCGAGGGCGTCCCCGCGGTGCTCCGGCTCCTGGCCGGCCACACGGGCAATCCGGTGGTGGTGGAGAACGCCGAGGGCCGGGTCCTGGCCTACGCGGGCGGCGCGGACCACGACCGGCCCGAGCCGTCCAGCTCCGCGCTGGCCGTCTGGGAGGCGGCGGCCCGGCGGGCGTGCGGACCGGCGCTGCGGATCCCGGTCCCGATGGGGTCGCCGGACCGGCTCGGGCACCTGGTGGTCGTCCCCGTCGACTCGGCGCTGACCCCGCTGCACCGGATCGTGGCCGACCGGGCCGCCTCGCTGATCGCCCTGGCGATGCTGCGCTCCCGGCAGGAGGAGGAGCTGGCCGCGCACGGCCACAGCGACTTCCTGGACGACCTGGCGTCCGGCCGGATCCCCGCGGACGAGGCCGCCGGACGGGCCAGGGTCCTCGGCTTCGCCGCCCGCGCGCTGCTGGTCCCCGCGGTGGTCCGGCTGCCGCCGGACGACGGCCTGGTGGCCGGGGACCCGCGCCCGGGCGGCGCGCCCTGGCGCACGGCCGGCCGGGCGATCGGCGCGGAGCTGGCCGGGCTCGGGCTGCCGGTGATGGTCGGCAGCAGCCCGCCGGCGGGGCGGCTGCTCGTCCTGGCGGGCGTGCCCGACCGCGGCCGGCGGACGGCGACCGCCGACCGGATCGCGGCCGCCGCGCAGGCCGGCGCCGCCCGCGCGGGCCTCACCGGCCGCCCGCTCGTGATCGTCGGCCAGGTGCAGACCTGGGCGACGGCCGCCGCCGGGCTGCGGCACGCCGCCGAGGTGGCCGTGGCGGCCGCCGGGCTGGCGCCCCGGCCCTGGCACGACGCGCGCACGCTCGACGTGGAGCTGCTGCTCTGGCTGCAGCGCGAGCACGGGAGCCTGGCGGGGTTCGTCCGCCGCAACCTCGGCCCGCTGCTCGGGCCGGCCCACCGGCAGGCGCTGGGCACCCTGGAGGCCTACTGCCGGCACGGCGGCCGCAAGGCCGAGGCCGCGCGCGAGCTCCAGATCAACCGGCAGACGCTCTACGCCCGGCTGGCCCGCATCAGGCGGCTGCTCGACGTCGACCTGGCCGACCACGAGGCGATCCTGACCCTGAGCCTGGCCCTGCGCGCCCGCCGCCACCTGCCGCAGGAGGGCGGCGACCCGGGGTTATCCACAGGTGACCGGAGCGCTGGCACCGGCCCGGCCCGCCCGCAAGGCTGGGAGGCATGAAACCGCTGGAGATCCGCACTCCCGAGGACGCCATCGCGGCCGTCCCCTACATGCTCGGCTTCCACCCCTCCGACAGCATCGTCTGCGTCGGCTTCGACGGGCCCGAAAGCACCTGCGCCATCCGCCAGGACCTGCCGCGGACCGACTGCCGCGCGGCCGAGGTCCTGGCCGGGAACGGCTTCCGCCGGGCCCTCCTGCTCGGCTACGGCCCCGCCGCCGAGGTGGCCGAGGCCGCCGGGCGGCTGCACACCGCGCTGACGGAGGCGGGCCTGCAGGTGCTCGACATGCTGCACGTCACCGGCGGCCGCTGGCGCTCCCTCGCCTGCGCCGACCAGGACTGCTGCCCGCCCGAGGGCAGGCGCTACGACAGCTCCGCGTCCCGGGTGGCCGCCGAGGCCACCCTCGCCGGCCACGTGGCGCTGGCCGGGCGGGCCGAGCTCGCCCGCACCATCGCCCCGCTGGAGGGGCCGGCCCGCGCCGCCATGCGCCGGGCCACGGCCCGCGCCGAGGCCCGCTACTTCGGCCTCGGCCGCGGGTTCCGCTCGCGCGCCGACCGCGAGGGCAGGGAACTGGTCGCCGGGCTGCTCGACCGCGCCCGCTCGGGGGCCGGCCCCCCGGACGACGACGAGGTCGCCTGGCTGGGGGTGCTGCTGACCGGCGTCCGCGTCCGCGACGAGGCATGGGTGCGCATCGACGAGGACGACCCGGCCGCCGACATCGCCTTCTGGCGTGACTTCCTGCGCCGCGTCGAGGACCGCTACGCCGCGCCGCCCGCCACCCTGCTCGCCTTCGCCGCCTACGCGGCGGGCGACGGCGCCCTGGCCAACGTGGTCCTGGACCGCGCTCTGGAGGCGGACCCGGCCTACTCGGCGGCCATCGTGATCCGTGACCTCATCAACGCCGGCATCCCGCCCGGCAAGGCCCGCATCCGGATGACCCCGGAGGACCTGGCCGCCGTCTACGCCGACGACGAGCAGCCCACCTCCCACAGCCCTCCGCCCGAAACCCGCCGGGCAAGCTGACCCGGCACAGAACCCTGCCCGCACACGGCACCCTGACGCCAAGCCGCGACCTTCCACCAGCCGAGGGCCGCCCACGCGAGGTGGTGACCTGCCCCGCGCGGCGCGGTGCTCTGCACACACGCGGTGCCCGCCTGCAGAGCCGGGCACTCCATCTGCGTGGACTCCTGTCCGCGCGAGGTGGTGTCCTGCCCTGTGTGGCCGTGGTGCTCTGCCTGCACGCGGTGCCCTGATGTCATGACGCGGCATCCCATCTGCCGAGGGCTGTCCGTGCGAGGTGGTGTCTTGCCTTGTGCGGCGCGGTGTTCTGCCTGCACGCGGTGCCCTGATGTCATGACGCGGCATCCCATCTGCCGAGGGCTGTCCGTGCGAGGTGGTGTCTTGCCTTGTGCGGCGCGGTGTTCTGCCTGCACGCGGTGCTCTGTCTGCACGCGGTGCTCTGTCTGCAGGGTGGGGCACTCCATCTGCGTGGGTTCTTGTCCGCGCGAGGTGGTGTCCTGCCTCGTTTAGCGCGGTGTTCTGCACGCACGCGGTTCCCTGCTTGCAGGACGCGGCACTCCGCCTGCATGGGGCCCGGTCCGCGTGAGGTGGTGACTTGCCTTGTGTGGCGCTGCACGCGGTGCTTGTCTGCAGGGCGGGGCGCTCCGCCTGTGTGGGTTCTGTGCGCGCGAGTGGTGCTCTGCTGCGCCGGGGGTGTGTCGGGGCGGTGACGGGTCAGGAGGAGACGGCTTCGCCGGGGGTGCCGGGGTCCAGGCGGCGGCGGTCGCGGTTGCGCTCGTTCCAGGCGCGCATGCGGGGCGGGTAGCCGACGATCTGCACGTCGTAGGCCGGCAGGCCGCGGTCGCGGGCGACCTTGGCGATCACCTTGGGGGAGCCGACGCGGCGGCGGATCCACTCGCCGTCGTGGGCGACCGCGACCGCGGTGGTGTCGGTGGCGAAGGTCTCGGGCTCGATGAAGAACTCCACGCCGCGGCGGGCCTCCGCGAAGGCGATGAGGGCCTCGATGTCGGCGTCGGTGGCCTCGCGGTCCAGCTTGGTGACCGTGGCGCCACGGTGCCTGCGGATGCCGAAACGGTCGCGGAACCTCATCGGATGTCCCGTCCTGTCTGCCGCTCCGGAACGGCTCCGGAGTCAGGAAGGCGAGTTATGACAATAACGATCTATCGGGCGGGGCGGGTTCCCGACACGGATGTTCATGCCATGAACGGAGGACGTCCAGTACCTACACTGGCGGGCTTACCCGACTGCGCGAGGGGGCGTTCATGCAGGGTGCGGCGCGGCGGGCCGCCTGGGTGGTGATCGCTCTGGTGGGCTGCGGCTGGCTGAGCGCGCTGCCTTCCAGGACGGCGGACGACCGGGCGCCGATGACGGCCGGGATCCTGGCCCGGCCGGTGGCACAGGAGCGTCCGGTGCCGCGGGTCGACTGCGCGCGGGCCCGGTGCGTCGCGCTGACCTTCGACGACGGGCCGGCGGGCGGCACCGCCGGGCTGCTCGCCATCCTGGCCGGGCGCGGGGTCAAGGCGACCTTCTTCGTGGTGGGGCGCAACGTGGCGGAGCGGCCCGACCTGGTGCGGCAGGAGGCGGCCGCCGGCCACGAGGTCGGCGACCACGGCTACACGCACGCCGACCTCGGCAAGGCGTCCGCGGCGAAGATCGACCAGGAGCTGACGCGGACCCAGGAGGTGATCCGGCAGGCCACCGGGACCACGCCGGTGCTGATGCGGCCGCCCTACGGCTCGACGGGCCGCGCGCTGACCGAGGCGGTCAAGCGGCGGGGCATGGCCCAGATCATGTGGACCGTGGACCCGGTCGACTGGAAGGTCCGCGACACCCGGGCGGTCGAGCGGCGCATCCTGGACCAGGCGCGCCCCGGCTCCATCCTGCTGGTCCACGACATCCACCCGACGTCGGTCGCCGCGGTGCCCGCCATCATCGACGGGCTGCGCCGCAAGGGCTACGTCTTCGCCACCGTCTCGGAGCTGATCGGCCGGCCCCTCGTCCCGGGGAGGAGGTACGACCGGCGGCCCTCCCCCTGACGGGCGGGGGAAGTCAGGGACGGCTCAGGGACTTCCCCGATGGCGGTGGCGCGTCCCGGCGCCGACCATGAAGTCATGAACAGCCAAGCGACGGGCCATCTGCGCGTCTCGGACGCAGAACGCGAACCGGTCATCGAGCGTCTCCAGACCGCCTACGCCGAGGGGCGGCTGGACCACGACGAGTTCGACATGCGGACCCACCTGGCCATGACGGCCAAGACCCGCGACGAGCTCGCCGTCGTGCTGCGCGACCTGGCGCCGCCGGCGAAGGGCATGGTCCCTGCGGGGGCCGAGACGGGGGAGGACCGCGTGCTCGCCGCCCTCGCGCACGGGCTGGCGATCCCCACCGTGTTCGTGGGCCCGCTGGTGCTGATGCTGGTCAGCGGGAAGCGCTCGCCGTACGTGCGGCGGCACGCCGCCGAGGCGGTGAACTTCCAGCTCACCCTGCTGCTCGTCACGATCGTGACGTTCGGGATCGGCGGCGTGGTGTACGCGGTGGCCTGGATCGCCTCCGCCGTCGCGGCGATCATGGCGCTGGCCGGGGCCGACTTCCGCTACCCGTGGACGCTGCGGCCCGTCAAGTGAGCGCGGGCAGCCCGTCGATGCTGGTGGCGTTCTTCTTGGCCCGGTAGGCCTCCAGCTGCTCGGGCGACTTGCGGCCGGCCCAGTCCTTCAGCATGTCGCGGTCGCCGGCGACCTCCATGTAGGGGACGCCGTAGCCGCACGAGTCCGAGACCCGCTCGACCGCGATCGTGATGACGGCGCGGGTGCCGGGCGTCTCGGGGAAGAGGCCGACCAGTTCCGGCCAGGACGGCTCGCCGGGCAGCACGACCGTGCCCGTCCCGTGCAGCCGCACGATGTTGGGCGTGCGGCCGAACGAGCAGAACATGACGGTGATCCGGCCGTTCTCGCGCAGGTGCGCGATCGTCTCCGCGCCCGAGCCGGTCAGGTCCAGGTAGGCGACGGTGTGGTCGTCGATGACGGCGAAGGTGCCCGCGTACCCCTTCGGGGAGACGTTGACATGGCCCTCCGCCGGGGCGGTCGCGACGAAGTACATAGGCTGGTCGGCGATGAACGCGCGGAGCCGCTCGTCGATCCGTTCGTGCACTTTGCCCATGACTTTTATTCCCCTCGCTGCCTGTGACGACGCTCTCGCCCGTTTATGTGGAACATACATGGGATGATCGGTTTACTGTCACGGGGAGGGACGCATGACGGAGCTTCTGGTCAACGATGATCATCAGCGGGCGGTGTCCGCGCTGCGCAGGTCGTACGAGGCGATCCCGGCGGGCACACCGGTCCGGCTGGCGAAGAAGACCTCCAACCTGTTCCGGTGGCGCGATCCGTCGCAGGCCCCGGGCCTGGACGTGTCCGGCTTCGACAAGGTGCTGAGCGTCGATCCGGAGACGCGCACCGCGCAGGTGCAGGGCATGACCACCTACGAGGACCTGGTCGACGCGACCCTGCCGCACGGGCTGATGCCGACGGTGGTGCCGCAGCTGAAGACGATCACGCTCGGCGGGGCGGTCACCGGCCTCGGCATCGAGTCGACGTCGTTCCGGCTCGGCCTGCCGCACGAGGCCGTGCTGGAGATGGAGGTGCTGACCGGCGCCGGTGAGATCGTCGTCGCCACCAAGGACAACGAGCACAGCGACCTGTTCCACGGCTTCCCCAATTCTTACGGGACGCTCGGCTACAGCCTGCGGCTGAAGATCGGGCTCATCGAGGTCAAGCCGTACGTGAAGGTGCGGCACCTGCGGTTCGCGAGCGCGGCCGAGCTGACGGCGGCGATGGCCGAGATCACCGAGGCGGGCGAGTACGACGGCGAGACCGTCGACTTCATGGACGGCACCGTCTTCGGCGCGGACGAGCAGTACATCACGCTCGGCTTCTTCACCGACTCGGCGCCCTACACCTCCGACTACACCGGCCAGCGGATCTACTACCGCTCGATCCAGCAGCGGTCGGTGGACTTCCTGACGGTCCGCGACTACATCTGGCGCTGGGACACCGACTGGTTCTGGTGCTCGGGCGCGTTCGGCGTGCAGAACCCGCTGGTGCGCCGGGTGTGGCCGGACAAGGCCAAGCGGTCGGACGTCTACCGCAAGCTCGTCGCCTACGACCGGCGCTACCAGGTCATCGCCCGGATCGAGCGCTGGAAGGGCCTGCGCCCCCGCGAGGACGTCATCCAGGACATCGAGGTGCCCATCGAGCGGCTGCCCGAGTTCCTGGAGTTCTTCCACGACAAGGTGGGGATGAAGCCGGTCTGGCTGTGCCCGCTGCGCGCGCGCGAGGGCTGGCCCCTGTACCCGCTGGAGCCGGGCCGCACCTACGTGAACGTCGGTTTCTGGGGCACGGTGCGCCTGCCTCCGGGCCAGATTCCCGAGTACCACAACCGCTTGATCGAGCGCAAGGTCGCCGCTCTTGAAGGCCACAAATCCCTCTACTCGACGGCTTTTTACAGCCGGGACGAGTTCTGGCGCTACTACGACGGGGAGACCTACCAGCGGCTGAAGGAAGCCTACGACCCCGCGAAACGGCTGCTGGATCTCTACGACAAGTGCGTGCGCGGGCGCTGAGGCGTCCGAGGCATCGGGGGGAGGGCCCCGGGACCGGGGCCATGATGCCGTCGCCCCTGCACGGGGGCGGAGAGACAGGAGGAACAAGATGACGCTGGCCAGGGTCTTCGAGCGGCTCGCCGGGGCTGGGGCGCCAGTGGAGTTCGCGGCGTACGACGGGTCGCGGGCCGGGGTGCCGGGCGCCGGCATCCGGTTCGACGTGCGTTCGCCCTACGCGGTGTCGTACCTGGTGCACTCGCCGGGTGCGCTCGGCCTCGCCCGCGCCTACGTCACCGGCATGATCGACGTGAGCGGCGACATGTACACCGCCCTGTCGACCATGCAGCAGGTGCTGGGGGAGGTCGGCCCGCGCGACAAGATGAAGATCGTCGGTGCGGTGGCCCGCGACCCGCTGCTGCGCGGCGCGATCTCGCGGCGGCTGGACCCGCCGCCGCAGGAGGCGCCGTTCAGCCGGCTGCCGTCGTGGCTGCGGCACTCCAAGCGCCGCGACGCCAAGGCGATCTCCCACCACTACGACGTCTCCAACACCTTCTACGAGTGGGTGCTCGGCCCGTCCATGGCCTACACCTGCGCCTGTTATCCCAGCGAGCACGCGACGCTGGAGGAGGCGCAGTACCACAAGTTCGACCTGGTGGCCCGCAAGCTCGGCCTGAAGCCGGGCATGCGGCTGCTGGACGTCGGCTGCGGCTGGGGCGGCATGGTCATGCACGCCGCGAAGGAGTACGGCGTGAAGGCCCTCGGCGTCACGCTGTCCAAGCAGCAGGCCGAGTGGGCGCAGAAGGCCATCGCCGACCGGGGGCTGAGCGACCTGGCCGAGGTGCGGCACCTGGACTACCGGGACGTCACCGAGACCGGGTTCGACGCCGTCAGCTCGATCGGCCTCACCGAGCACATCGGCAAGGCGAACCTGCCCGGCTACTTCTCCTTCCTGTACGGGAAGCTGAAGCCGCACGGGCGGATGCTCAACCACACCATCACCCGCCCCGACAACATCGCCCCGGCGATCAAGCAGGACGGGTTCATCAACCGGTACGTGTTCCCCGACGGCGAGCTGGAGGGCCCCGGGTACGTCCAGTCGCAGATGAACGACGCCGGCTTCGAGATCCGGCACCAGGAGAACCTGCGCGAGCACTACGCCCGCACGCTCCGGGGATGGTGCCGCAACCTGGACGAGCACTGGGACGAGGCCGTCGCCGAGGTCGGCGAGGGCACCGCCCGGGTCTGGAAGGTCTACATGGCCGGCTGCGTCCTCGGCTTCGAGCAGAACTGGATCCAGCTGCACCAGACGCTCGGCGTCAAGACCGACGAGCAGGGCCGCTCGGACATGCCGCTGCGTCCCGACTGGGGCGTCTGAGCGGTATCGGGTGAACGGGCCGGCCGGGGGTCTTCCCCGGCCGGCCCGCCGCGCGTCAGAGCATGCGCGTGGTGTCGGCGATGCGGTCGGTGTCGGCGGGCATGTCGCCCTGCTTGGCGGTGACGGTCACCGTGCAGGACCGCCCGCCTGAGTTGACCATGTACTGGCGGCCGGTCAGCACCCCGAGCTGGGAGTTCAGCTCGTAGGAGGTCTTGACACCGGGCACCCCGGCGACGAGGGTGTCGGTGACCTGGACGTTCCTGGCGCCGATCTTGGTGAGGCCCAGCCGGACGCTGGCCTTCAGCTGGTCCAGCGAGCCGGTCGCCGACGGCGAGCAGAGGCCGTTCACCGAGGTGGCGTAGCCCTTGGCGGCCGACTCGGTCTCGATGGCGAACACGGCCTTCTGCTGCTGGAGCTGCTGCAGGCTCTGCCGCATCGTCGCCGCGCTGGGGCCCTTCAGGCCGAGCTTGTCCAGCCCCTCCTCCAGGTTGCCCTGGGTCAGGTGGATCTCGGTCCAGCCCTCCGGGACGGCGAACGACAGCCCGTTGTCGGGGCCGCCGATGGTCTTCCAGCCGGGCGGTGTCGAGGCGGCGCTGGTGGGCCGGCCGGTGGCGGTGGAGCCGGCGGCGGGGGAGTCGGTGCCGGAGACGCCCGCGGAGACCTGCGTCGTCGGGCCCTCGCCTGCCGGGTCCTTGTCGTTTCCGCCGAGGCAGCCCGTGAGGGTGAGCGTGGCGCTCGCGCCCACGACGGCCACAGCGATCATCCGGCGATTCATCGGCGCCCCTTGTTCAGTTGCTTCGAACCTGCCAAAAGAAGATGTCCGAACCGGGGGAATGGTTCGCCGTCTCCGCTTGTGACCTGCATCACTTCGTTGGGCCGGGGTGATGCTGGACACTTTTTCGCCCAGTGTCCAGTGGACTCTGTGCTGGTCCGTGACCTGGACCCCGTTTCCGGTGGTCCGGCGCTCCATCGGAACGGAGAGTGAGAACATGGACGCGGGCGGCATGCAGTGATATTCCAGTCCCGTCAGGGTCGCCGACAGTGCGGCCCCACGTCACCGGGAGCCCCCATGGAATTCGACTACGTCGTCGTCGGCGCCGGCTCGGCGGGCGCCGCCGTCGCGGCGCGCCTCGCCGAGGACACCTCGGTGCGGGTCGCGCTGCTGGAGGCCGGGGGCCCGGACGCCAAGCAGGAGATCCACATCCCGGCCGCGTTCCCCAAGCTGTTCAAGACCGAGTACGACTGGGACTACAGCACCGTCAAGCAGGACGGGCTCGGCGGCCGTGAGCTGTACTGGCCGCGCGGCAGGACGCTCGGCGGGTCGTCCTCCCTGAACGCCATGATGTGGGTGCGCGGCCACCGCGCCGACTACGACGGCTGGGACCTGCCCGGCTGGTCCTACGACGAGGTGCTGCCCTACTTCAAGCGCCTGGAGGGCCGCGTCGGCAGCAACGAGGGCGCCGTCTACGGCACCGACGGACCGCAGACGGTCTCCGAGCAGCGCAGCCCGAACGTGACGACCCGGGCGTTCCTGGCGGCCTGCGAAGCGGCCGGGCTGACCCGGCTGCCCGAGCTGAACGGGCCGTCCAACGAGGGCTTCGCGCCGACCCCGGTCAGCCAGCGGCGCGGCCGCCGCTGGAGCACCGCCGACGCCTACCTGCGGCCGGCCCGCAAGCGCCCCAACCTGACCGTGCTCACCGGCGCGCACGTGTCGCGCGTGGTGATCGAGGACGGCCGCGCCACCGGCGTGGAGTACGACGGCAAGCGGGTCGGCGCGCGGCGCGAGGTCGTGCTGTGCGCGGGGGCGATCGGCTCCCCGCAGCTGCTGATGCTGTCGGGCGTCGGCGACCCCGGGCACCTGCGCGAGATCGGCGTCGAGCCCGTCGTGGAGAGCCCGGCGGTCGGCCGGCACCTGCGCGACCACCTGTCGGTCGCGGTGCTGCGGCACTGCCCGCGCCCGGTCACCCTCACCGGTGCCGACAGCCCCGCGAACATCGCCCGCTACCTGCTCGCGCGGCGCGGGCCGCTCACCTCCAACGTCGGCGAGGCGGCCGCGTTCATCAAGAGCGACCCGGCGCTGCCCGCCCCCGACCTGGAACTGATCTTCGCGCCGGTGCCGTTCACGAACCACGGGCTGACGGCGCCGGCCGAGCACGGCGTCACCGTCGGCGTGGTGCTGCTGCGCCCCGAGTCGGCCGGCCGCATCACCCTCGCCTCCGCCGACCCGGCGGCCGCGCCGGCGATCGACCCGGGCTACCTGACCGAGGAGGCCGACCTGCGCCGGCTGGTGCACGGCGTCCGCTTCGCCGAGGAGATCCTCGGCACCGCGCCGCTGAAGGGGTACGCGGCCGGGCCGCTCGCGCCGTACCCGGGCGCGGACGACGACGAGGCCCTCGCCGCCTACGTCCGGGCGCACTCCGAGACCCTCTACCACCCGACCGGCACCTGCCGGATGGGCACCGGCGACGACGCCGTCGTGGACCCCGAGCTGCGGGTGCGCGGCGTCGAGGGGCTGCGGGTGGCGGACGCGTCGGTGCTGCCGGAGATCATCCGCGGCCACACCAACGCGCCCGCCATCATGGTCGGCGAGAAGGCCGCCGACCTGCTGCGCGGCTGAACCCGGGGGCGTGCCCCCGTGGGCACGCCCTACAGGCGGGCCCAGGCCTCGGTGAGCACCGAGCGCAGGATCTGCTCCATCTCCACGAAGTGCGACTCGTCGCAGATCAGCGGCGGCGCGAGCTGGACGACGGGGTCGCCGCGGTCGTCGGCCCGGCAGTACAGCCCGGCCTCGTAGAGGGCCTTGTCCAGGAAGCCGCGGAGCAGCCGCTCGGACTCGTCGGCGTTGAAGGTCTCGCGCGTGGCCTGGTCCTTGACCAGCTCGATGCCGTAGAAGAAGCCGTCGCCGCGCACGTCGCCGACGATCGGCAGGTCGCGCAGCTTGTCCAGGGTCGCGCGGAACACCGGCTCGTTGCGGCGGACGTGGCCGAGCAGGTCCTCGCGCTCGAACAGGTCCAGGTTGGCGAGCGCGACCGCCGACGACACCGGGTGGCCGCCGAAGGTGTAGCCGTGCGCGAACATCGTGTCGCCGTGCCTGAACGGCTCGAACAGCCGGTCGGCGACCATCATGCCGCCGAGCGGGGAGTAGCCGGAGGTGACGCCCTTGGCGAAGGTGATGATGTCGGGCACGTAGTCGAACTTCTGCGAGCCGAACATCGTGCCGAGCCGGCCGAACGCGCAGATGACCTCGTCGGAGACCAGCAGCACGTCGTGCCGGTCGCAGATCTCGCGGACCCGCTGGAAGTAGCCGGGCGGCGGCGGGAAGCAGCCGCCGGCGTTCTGCACCGGCTCCAGGAACACCGCCGCGACGGTGTCGGGGCCCTCGAACTCGATGGCCTCCTCGATCCGGTCGGCGGCCCAGCGGCCGAACGCCTCGGGGTCGTCGCCGTGCGCGGCGGCGCGGTAGATGTTGGTGTTGGGCACCCGGAAGCCGCTCGGCACGAGCGGCTCGAAGGGGGCCTTCAGCCCCGGCAGCCCGGTGATCGACAGCGCGCCGTGCGGGGTGCCGTGGTAGGCGACCGCGCGGCTGATCACCTTGTGCTTGGTCGGCTTGCCGACGAGCTTGTAGTACTGCTTGGCCAGCTTCCAGGCGCTCTCCACCGCCTCGCCGCCGCCCGAGGTGAAGAACACCCGGTTCAGGTCGCCCGGCGCGTGGTGCGCGAGCCGCTCGGCGAGCTCGATGGCCTTCGGGTGGGCGTAGGACCACAGCGGGAAGAAGGCCAGCTCGGCGGCCTGCTTGGCGGCGGCCTGCGCCAGCTCCTCCCGGCCGTGCCCGGCCTGGACGGTGAACAGCCCGGCCAGGCCGTCCAGGTACCGCTTGCCCGCGGTGTCGTAGACGTAGGGGCCGTCGCCGCGGACGATCGTCGGGATCTCGCCGCCGTCCTGGTACCCCGAGTGGCGGGCGAAGTGCAGCCACAGGTGGTCCCGGGCGGCGGACTGCTGATGGGCTGTCTGCTCCGTCATCACGCTTCCTCAGTATACGAGCGATCCAGTCGTCCTGATGCTAGATGACTGCGGAATCCGATGTAAACACATACCGATACAGCGATATCCGAAGATCTGGTGAAGCTTCTCACCTCTGCGGCGTCAGGATAGGGTCACCTGCGGGCCACGAAGGGACGGGCATGGACGCCATCAGGCAGGGCACGGTCAAGGCGAACGGGCTGGACTTCGGCTACCTGGAGGCGGGCCCGGACGACGGGCCGCTCGCCCTCTGCCTGCACGGATTCCCCGATTCGGCGCACACCTGGCGGCACCTGCTGCCCGAGCTGGCCGCCGCCGGATACCGGGCCGTCGCGCCCTTCAGCCGCGGCTACGCGCCGACGGGCGTCCCCGAGGACGGCGCCTACCAGGCCGGCGCGCTCGCGGCGGACGCGAACGCGCTGCACGACGCCTTCGGCGGCGGCCCCGACGCCGTCATCATCGGGCACGACTGGGGCGCGTTCGCCACCTACGGCGCGTCCGCCCACGCCCCCGGTCGCTGGCGCAAGGCGGTCGCGATGTCGGTGCCGCCGCTCGGCGCGCTGATGGGCGCCTTCTTCACCTACGAGCAGCTGAAGCGGTCCTTCTACATCTTCGTGTTCCAGACGCCGGTCGCCGAGATGGTGCTGAACCGGGCGTTCGTCGAGTCCCTCTGGCGTGACTGGTCGCCCGGCCACGACGCCGCCGAGGACGTCGAGCACGTGATGGCCTGCCTGTCCCTGCCCGAGAACCGGGCGGCGGCGATCGGCTATTACCGCACGATGCTCGACTCCTCGCGGCACGTCGCGCGCTACGCCGCCGAGCAGGCCGCGGCGGCCACGCCCGGCGAGCGGCCCGTCCTGTACCTGCACGGCGGCGCCGACGGCTGCCTGGACGCGGCGGCGGCCGACCCGGCGGCGGTGCTCGCGCACCTGCCCGCCGGGTCGCGCGCCGAGATCGTCGACGGCGCCGGCCACTTCCTGCAGCTGGACCACCCGGCGGAGGTCAACCGGCTGATCCTGGACTGGCTGGCCGACTGACCCGCCGCCGGGGGACGGGCGCGCCGGGCTCGGGGGAGCAGCGTCAACGGCGGTGCTCTACCCCGCCGGCCCCGGCACCCGCTCCTGCGAGGCCCTGCGGCCGCTGCGGGTGATCGGCGCGCAGGACCTGGCCGTGCGAACGGCCTTTCCCGGCCGGCCGCGGGCCGGCCGGGAGGCGGCGGGCTAGCGCAGCTCGCGCTTGAGGATCTTGCCGGTGGCGGTCATCGGCAGCTCGTCGCGGAACTCCACGATGCGCGGGTACTTGTAGTTGGCGAACTGCTCCTTGCCCCACTCGACCAGCTCGGCCTCGGTGACCTCCACGCCCGGCTTGCGGATCACGTACGCCTTGATCTCCTCGCCGTGCGAGTCGTGCGGGACGCCCACCACGGCCGCGAGCGAGACGGCCGGGTGGGTCATCAGGACCTCCTCCAGCTCACGCGGGTAGACGTTGAAGCCGCCCCGGATGATCATGTCCTTGGAGCGGTCGATGATGTAGTAGTAGCCCTCGTCGTCGCGGCGGGCCACGTCACCGGTGCGGAACCAGCCGTCCTGGATGCTCGCCTCGGTCGCCTCGGGCCGCTTGTAGTAGCCCTTCATGATGTTGTGCCCGCGGATGGCGATCTCGCCGGGCCCCTCGCCCTCGATCTCCTTCCACTCGTCGTCGATCAGCTTCATCTCCACGCCCCAGACGGGCAGGCCGATCGAGCCGGGCTTGGTCGGGCGGTCCGGGCGGTTGAACGAGGCGACCGGGGAGGTCTCCGACAGGCCGTAGCCCTCCAGCACGTCGACGCCGAACTTCTCCTTGATCCCCTTCAGCACCTCCAGCGGCAGCGACGCGCCGCCCGCGACCGCGACGTTGAGGTTCTCGCGGATCGCGGCGATGTCGGCCTCGCCGGTGTCGTCGGCCAGCAGCGCCCAGTACATCGTCGGGACGCCCGCGAACACGGTGACCTTCTCGTCCACCATCAGGCGGATCGCGGCCTTGGCGTCGAAGCGCGGCTGCATGATCAGGGTGGAGCGCCGATAGAAGCCGACGTTCATCACGCACGTCTGGCCGAAGATGTGGAACAGCGGCAGCGTCACCAGCGAGACGTCGTGCGCCGTCTTGGCGAACAGGGTGTCGTCCACCATCGTGTTCATCAGCAGGTTGCCGTGCGTGAGCTCGGCGCCCTTGGGCTGGCCGGTGGTGCCGCTGGTGTAGATGATCACCGCGGTGTCGGTCGGCTCGGTCTGCGCCGTCTCGAAGGTCTTCGGCTGGTCGGCCAGCGCCGCCCAGAACAGCTCGGCGCCCTCGATCGGCGACTCGGTGGTGGCCAGGCTCGCCGGCAGCAGGAAGAAGTGCTCGCACTCCTCGGCCCGCTCGAACCCGGCGTGCCCCGACTCGCCGAGCGGCAGCTCGGGCGTGCCCTCGAAACAGAAGAACGCCTTGGCGTCGGAGTCGCCCAGGTGGTAGGCGATCTCACGCGGCTTCAGCAGCACGTTCAGCGGCACCACGACGGCGCCGGCCTTGAGCGCGCCGAAGTAGATCATCGGGAAGTACGGCAGGTTCGGCGACGCGATCGCGATCTTGTCACCGCGCTCGATGCCGCGTGCGCGCAGCAGGTTCGCCACCTGGTTGGCGACCTGGTCGATGAAGGAGTACGAGAGGCGGATGTCGCCGAAGACCACGGCGTCGCGGTCCGGGGTCTCTCGCGCGGCGTCCTCAAGAAGCACGGACAGGTTGAGCATGGCACTCCTCGCACGGGGCTTGTCACCAGGCGGTTGTTACCGACGAGTGTAGGAACGGTCACGCTCATCCTGGTACATAAGCGCTTGCCTGCGCCATCCGTGCCCACCCCCATGTTGTGGCCGGGGTGCGTCAAGCCGCGCCCGGGCCCGTTCCGGACGTGTCCGGGCGGCGCCCCCAAGGCTTGCGACTGCGCTAGTCTTGATATATGCGAGCCAGGCTGCTCCTTATCTGACCACGTCGGCGGACTGAGACGCCGGCGTGGTGGCCCCTCCTGCGCGAGGGGCACTTTCATGTCAGCAGCCCTTACGAACCTGTGAAGGACCGGAGCCAGTAACCGTGAGCAGCGACGAGCAGCAGTACGACCCGCGGGCAGTTCAGGACAAGTGGCAGGCCCGCTGGGCGGAGCTCGAGCCCTTCAAGGCGGCGGAGGGCGACGACGGCCGCGAGCGCCGCTACGCGCTGGACATGTTCCCCTACCCCTCGGGCGACCTGCACATGGGCCACGCCGAGGCGTTCGCCATCGGCGACGTCCCGGCCCGCTACTGGTTCCAGCGCGGCTACAACGTCCTGCACCCCATCGGCTGGGACTCCTTCGGCCTGCCCGCCGAGAACGCCGCGATCAAGCGCGACTCGCACCCGGCCGAGTGGACCTACGCCAACATCGAGACGCAGGCCGGCTCCTTCCACCGCTACGCGGCGTCCTTCGACTGGTCCCGGCGGCTGCACACCTCCGACCCCGAGTACTACCGCTGGACGCAGTGGCTGTTCCTGCGCTTCTACGAGCGTGGCCTGGCCTACCGCAAGGGCGGCCAGGTCAACTGGTGCCCCAACGACCAGACCGTGCTGGCCAACGAGCAGGTCGTCGGCGGCCACTGCGAGCGCTGCGGCGCGCTGGTGGAGAAGCGGGTGCTGACCCAGTGGTACTTCAAGATCACTGACTACGCGGACCGGCTGCTGGACGACATGAAGCAGCTGGAGGGCGGCTGGCCCGAGCGCGTCCTGCTGATGCAGCGCAACTGGATCGGCCGCTCCACCGGCGCCGACGTCGACTTCGTCATCGAGGGCCGCGACGAGCCGGTCACGGTGTACACCACCCGCCCCGACACCCTGTACGGCGCCACCTTCATGGTCGTGGCGGCCGACGCCGCGCTCGCCGAGGAGATCGTCGCCCCCGAGCAGCGCGCCGCGTTCGAGGCCTACCGCGACGAGGTCTCGCGGGAGAGCGAGATCGAGCGGCTGTCCACCGAGCGCGAGAAGACCGGCGTGTTCCTCGGCCGCTACGCGATCAACCCGGTGAACGGCGACCGCATCCCGATCTGGGCGTCGGACTACGTGCTGGCCGAGTACGGGCACGGCGCGATCATGGCGGTGCCCGCGCACGACCAGCGCGACCTGGACTTCGCGCTGAAGTTCGGCCTGCCGGTGCGGGTCGTGGTCGAGACCGGCGAGCCCGACCCCGCCGAGACCGGCGTCGCCACCGCCGGCGACGGCGCCATCGTCAACTCCGGCCCGATCGACGGCCTGGCCAAGGCCGACGCCATCGCCCGCATCACCGCGCTGCTGGCCGACAAGGGCCTCGGCAAGGCCGCGGTCAACTTCCGGCTGCGCGACTGGCTGGTGTCCCGGCAGCGGTTCTGGGGCTGCCCCATCCCGATCGTGCACTGCCCGGCGTGCGGCGAGGTCCCCGTCCCCGACGACCAGCTGCCGGTGACGCTGCCGGCGAACCTGCGCGGCTCGGACCTGGCGCCGAAGGGCACCTCGCCGCTCGCCGCCGCCGAGGACTGGGTCAACGTCGACTGCCCCAAGTGCGGCGGCGCCGCCAAGCGCGACTCCGACACCATGGACACCTTCGTCGACTCTTCCTGGTACTACTACCGGTACTGCTCGCCGGGCTACGAGGACGGCCCGTTCGACCCCGAGGCCGTGCGCCGGTGGATGCCGGTCGACCAGTACACCGGCGGCGTCGAGCACGCCATCCTGCACCTGCTGTACAGCCGGTTCTTCACCAAGGTCCTGTACGACATGGGCATGGTGGACTTCACCGAGCCGTTCACCCGCCTGCTGAACCAGGGGCAGGTGATCCTGAACGCCAAGGCCATGTCGAAGTCCACCGGCAACCTGGTCGACCTCGGCGAGCAGATCTCCGAGTACGGCGTGGACGTCGTCCGGCTGGCGATGCTGTTCTCGGGCCCGCCCGAGGACGACATCGACTGGGCCGACGTGTCCCCGTCCGGCATGGCCAAGTTCCTGACCCGGGTGCACCGCATCGCCACCGAGGTCGCCTCCGCGCCCGGCGCCGACCCGGCCGGCGGCGACACCGCGCTGCGGCGCGTCACCCACCGCACCATCGACGAGGCCACCGTGCTGGTCGAGGCGCACCGGTTCAACGTGGCGATCGCGCGGATCATGACGCTGGTCAACGCCGTCCGCAAGGCCATCGACTCCGGCCCCGGCGCGGGCGACCCGGCGGTCCGCGAGGCCGCCGAGACGATCACCGTGCTGCTGTCGCTGTTCGCGCCCTACACCGCCGAGGAGGCCTGGGCCGTGCTCGGCCACCAGGCCCCGGTGATCCGGGCGGGCTGGCCCGCCGCCGACCCGGCGCTGCTGGTGGAGGAGTCGGTGACCTGCGTGGTGCAGATCGCGGGCAAGGTCCGCGACCGGCTGGAGGTCTCGCCGGCCATCGAGACGGCCGAGCTGGAGCGGCAGGCCCTGTCGTCGCCGAAGGTGCAGGAGGCGCTGGGCGGGGCGGAGATCGTGAAGGTGATCGTGCGCGCCCCCAAGATCGTGAACATCGTGGTGCGGTAGCGGGTCCCGTGCGGGGGCTTCGGGCTCTGGTTGACCTCGGGTCCGGTCGAGGTTGCACGATCGTTTCCGGAGGGCGGGCCGGCCGTCCTCCGGAAACGAGGAGAGTGCGATGGACGCCCCCGAGGACTTCTGCTCGGTGATCGACCACATCGTGGACGGTCCCGAGACCCAGCGGGAACCGGTGGCGGCCTTCGCCTACCGGCGCTTCGAGCGGGGATCCGACGCCGAGGGCCGCATGGCCGCGATCATGGCCGCCCTGGCGGGGCTGACGGGGAAGGCCGAGCCGCGCATGACGGAGTCGCCGCGCTACCGGGTGGCCCGCGAGGTCACCGCCGGCCCGCAGCGCGTGGACTCCTGATGCTGATCGAGGTCTACGCGGACATCCTGTGCCCGTGGTGCTACATCGGCAAGCGGCGGCTGTCGGCCGCGCTGGCCGGGCTGGAGGAGCGGGTGGAGGTCGTCTGGCGCTCCTTCGAGCTCGGCCCGGACGCCTCCCGAGAGCCCGGCGTCTCGGCGGCCGAGGCGATGCGGGAGTGGTGGGGCGACGAGACGGAGGCGCGGGTCGCCCGGATCCGCTCGCTGGGGGCGGCCGAGGGGCTCGACCTGGCCATGGACAGGGCGCGGCCGGTGAACACCTTCGACGCGCACCGCCTGATCCATCTGGCCACGGAGCGGGGCCTGGGGGACGCCATGGCGGAGCGGCTGCTGCGTGCGTACCACACGGAGGGGTTGAACGTCGCCGACCTGGGCGTTCTTGCCGGGCTTGGCGTGGAGGCGGGTGTGGAGTCCGCTGAGGCGCACGCCGTGCTCAACGGGGACCGGTACGCCGAGCGGGTGCGGGAGGACGAGCGGCGGGGGAGGGCCCGGGGGATCGGCGGGGTGCCGACCCTGGTGATCGCGGAGGGGGCGCCGATGTCGGCCGTGCGGTCGCCGGAGCTGCTGCGGGAGGCCGTGCTGGCGGCTTTGGCGTAGCGGCCGGACATGGCGAAGGGCCCGGTCGCGGCAGGCGCGGCCGGGCCCTTCACCGTGCGTTCTCAGGAGCGCGGCGCGAGAACGCGGGGGGCCTCACATCTTGCGCAGCACGGCGACGACGCGGCCGAGCACCGACGCCTCGTCGCCCGGGATCGGCTCGTAGGCCGCGTTCTGCGGCATCAGCCAGATGTGCCCGTCCTTGCGCTTGAAGGTCTTGACCGTGGCCTCACCGTCGATCATGGCGGCCACGATGTCGCCCTGCTCGGCGACCGGCTGCTGGCGCACCACGACCCAGTCGCCGTCGGCGATGGCGGCCTCGATCATCGAGTCGCCCGACACCTTCAGCAGGAAGTGGGTGCCCTCGCCGACCAGCTGCTTGGGCAGCGTGAACACGTCCTCCACGGCCTCCTCGGCCAGGATCGGGCCACCGGCGGCGATCCGGCCGACCAGCGGCACGTAGGCGGGCGCGGGGCGGGCGCCGGGGTCGGCGGCGGGCGTCTCGAAGGGCTCGTCGTCGGTGCGCACCGGGGTGGCGCCCGGGACGCGCACCTCCACCGCGCGCGGCCGGTTCGGGTCGCGCCGCAGGAAACCCTTGCGCTGCAGGGTGCGCAGCTGGTGCGACACGCTGGAGGTGCTGGTCAGGCCGACCGCCTCGCCGATCTCGCGCATCGACGGCGGGTAGCCGCGCCGGTGCACCGAGTCGCGGATGACCTCCAGCACCATGCGCTGCCGCTGGGTCAGGCCGGTCTCGTCGCTCGGGCCGTCGGGCAGCTCCCGGACCTTGCTCATCGCTCGTCGCCTCCAGACGCGTGGGCCGTCACTCCTTGTCATGGGACGGTATCGCGTTCGAGCCGGATGATCAAACAATTGTTCGAAGTTGGGCCTCGCCATTGCGCGCCGTCCTGTTGTAGAACATCGTACAGACGTTCGATCGAAAATTCATTCGAAGCGCGTCGGTGGTCGGCTGGTCGCGAGGGGGGTGCCGTAGATGTCCGGAACGCGGCGGCACACGGTGGCGTATGGCGCGGCCGGGAGGTGCGGGCCGGCGCGGGCGGCGGGCGGGGCCCGGCGGCCCGTGGCGCGGCGCGTCCGGCTCGCCGACATCGGCCCGGGGGAGATCCGGCGGCCCGCCCCGGCGCGCCCGGCCGCGGCCCGCCCGGCGCCGCCCGCGCGCGAGCCGGCCGGCCTGCGGCTCACCCGGCGCGGGCGTGTGGTGTTGATCTCCTTCGCCGCGGGCGTCCTGCTGCTGATCCTCTGGCTCGCCGCCGGGCACTGGGCGCAGGCCCGGTCCGGCGGTGCGCGGCCGGTGAACGATCAAGCCCCCGGTGGCCCTAAGGTGTACTCCGTCGTCGTCGAGCCAGGCGAGACGCTCTGGGAGATCGCGGTGCGGGCCGACCCGCACGCCGACCCCCGCGTCACCGTCCGCCGCATCACCGACCTCAACGGCCTCTCCGGCTCCATCATCCAGCCCGGGCAGCGGCTGCGCGTGCCCGTGCGCTGAACCGTGCCACGAACCCCTGGCAGGGTGTTCGGGCAGGTCAGGCGGGGTAGTGAAGCAGGCGATCCGGTCGCCGGGAGTGATCGTGTGAGCGCGACACGCCGGGGCCGCGTCCGGCATGGCCGACGTGACCAGGGGGGACGCGCGGACCCCCCGGTTCCAGGTTGCGAAGCCCTCTGCCGAGCCCTACCGTTGACCACAACATCTAGTAGTCACATCGGCAACAGCAGGCACAAATTGTGCCTGCGGTCGGTTCTTGGGAACCGGCGTGTCGGGAGGGAGGGAGCGCGGTGCACTGCCCGTTCTGCCGTAACCCCGACACCAAGGTGATCGACAGCCGCTCCACCGACGACGGCGCCGCCATCCGGCGGCGCCGCTCGTGCCCGGAGTGCGGCAAGCGGTTCACCACCCAGGAGAACGTGCTCCTCATGGTGGCCAAGCGCAGCGGGGTCACCGAGCCGTTCTCCCGCGACAAGATCGTCGCCGGGGTGCGCCGGGCCTGCCAGGGCCGCCCGGTGGGCGAGGACGCGCTCGCCAAGCTCGGCCAGCGGGTCGAGGAGGCGCTGCGCGCGACCGGCGCCGCGGAGATCCCCTCACACGAGGTGGGGCTGGCGATCCTCGGGCCGCTCGGCGAGCTCGACGAGGTCGCCTACCTGCGATTCGCCTCGGTCTACCGGGGCTTCGAGTCGCTGGAGGACTTCGCGCGGGAGATAGAGGCACTGCGGCGGGCCGGTTCCGCGGAGGAACCCGCCCCGCCGCCGCACTGACGCGCAACTGCACAGGCATTCGACACATTTCACAGCGCCCCGGACGGCATGGGCCGGCGGTGGGCGGGGTTGTACCTGAACAGGGCCCGGCGGGAGGGCCCGGAGGGGGAAGAGGCGATGACGGAGACGGTGAGCTCGGCGGCCCGGCGCGGCAAGGGGGGCCGCAAGGGGCTGAAGATGGAGCGGATCTTCACCACGCCCGGCGTGCACCCGTACGACGAGATCCGCTGGGAGCGTCGTGACGTGGTCATGACCAACTGGCGGGACGGCTCGGTCAACTTCGAGCAGCGCGGGGTGGAGTTCCCCGACTTCTGGTCGCTGAACGCCGTCAACATCGTGACGTCCAAGTACTTCCGCGGCGCCGTCGGCACGCCGGCCCGCGAGTGGAGCCTGAAGCAGCTCATCGACCGGGTCGTGCGGATGTACGTCGGCACCGGCCGCGAGCACGGCTACTTCGCCACGCCCGAGGACGCCGAGATCTTCGAGCACGAGCTGACCTACGCGCTCGCGCACCAGATGTTCAGCTTCAACTCGCCGGTCTGGTTCAACGTCGGCACCAAGTCGCCGCAGCAGGTCTCGGCCTGCTTCATCCTCTCGGTCGACGACACGATGGAGTCGATCCTGGACTGGTACAAGGAGGAGGGGATCATCTTCAAGGGCGGGTCGGGCGCCGGCCTGAACCTGTCGCGGATCCGCTCGTCCAAGGAGCTGCTGTCGTCCGGCGGCACCGCCAGCGGCCCGGTGTCGTTCATGCGCGGCGCCGACGCCTCCGCCGGGACGATCAAGTCGGGCGGCGCCACCCGCCGCGCCGCCAAGATGGTCGTGCTGGACGTCGACCACCCCGACATCGCCGAGTTCATCGAGACCAAGGCCCGCGAAGAGGACAAGATCCGGGCCCTGCGCGACGCCGGGTTCGACATGGACCTCGGCGGCAAGGACATCGGCAGCGTCCAGTACCAGAACGCCAACAACTCCGTCCGCGTCTCCGACGAGTTCATGCGCGCGGTGGAGACCGACGGCGAGTTCGCGCTGCGCGCCCGGATGACCGGCGAGGTCGTGGAGACCGTCAAGGCCAAGGAGCTGTTCCGGCTCATGGCCAAGGCCGCCTGGGAGTGCGCCGACCCCGGCATCCAGTACGACGACGTCATCAACGACTGGCACACCAACCCCGAGACGGGCCGCATCACCGCGTCCAACCCGTGCTCGGAGTACATGTCGCTGGACAACTCCTCCTGCAACCTGGCCAGCATCAACCTGCTGAAGTTCCTCGGCGCGGGCAACGTCTTCGACACCGAGCGCTTCGTCAAGCTCACCGAGCTGGTCATCACGGCGATGGACATCTCCATCACCTTCGCCGACTTCCCGACCGAGCCGATCGCGCGGACCACCCGCGACTACCGCCAGCTCGGCATCGGCTACGCCAACCTCGGCGCGCTGCTGATGGCCACCGGCCACGCCTACGACTCCGACGGCGGCCGCGGCCTCGCCGCCGCGATCACCTCGCTGATGACCGGCGTCGCCTACCGCCGCTCCGCCGAGATCGCCGGCGTCGTCGGCCCGTACGCCGGCTACGCCCGCAACGCCGAGGCGCACAAGCGCGTCATGCGCAAGCACGCCGCCGCCAACGACGAGATCCGCCCGCTGGACGAGATGGACAAGTCCATCGTCGCCGCGGCGACCCGGCAGTGGCAGGAGTGCCTGAAGGCCGGCGAGAAGCACGGCTACCGCAACGCCCAGGCGTCGCTGCTCGCGCCGACCGGCACCATCGGCCTGATGATGGACTGCGACACCACCGGCATCGAGCCCGACCTGGCGCTGGTGAAGTTCAAGAAGCTCGTCGGCGGCGGCTCGATGCAGATCGTCAACCACACGGTGCCGCGCGCCCTGGACAAGCTCGGCTACCAGCAGGAGCAGATCGAGGCGATCGTCGAGTACATCTCCGAGAACGGCCACGTCGTGGACGCCCCGGGCCTTCGCCCCGAGCACTACGAGGTGTTCGACTGCGCGATGGGCGAGCGGGCGATCAGCCCGATGGGGCACGTGCGGATGATGGCGGCCGTCCAGCCGTTCCTGTCCGGCGCGATCTCCAAGACCGTCAACATGCCCGAGCAGGCCACCATCGAGGACATCGAGAAGGTCTACTACGAGGGCTGGAAGCTCGGCCTGAAGGCGCTGGCGATCTACCGCGACAACTGCAAGGTCGGCCAGCCGCTGTCGGCCGCGGGCAAGAAGGAGGAGCCGAAGGCCGCCGCCGCCCCGGCCGCGCCGGCCGAGGTGCGCCCGGTCCGCCGCCGGCTGCCCAAGCAGCGCCCGGCGACCGTCACCCGCTTCTCCGTCGCGGGCGCCGAGGGCTACATGACGGCCTCGTCCTACCCCGACGACGGCCTCGGCGAGGTCTTCCTCAAGCTCGGCAAGCAGGGCTCCACCCTGGCCGGCGTGATGGACGCCTTCTCCATGGCCATCTCCATCAGCCTCCAGTACGGCGTGCCGCTGGAGACCTGGGTGGAGAAGTTCACCAACATGCGCTTCGAGCCCGCCGGCATGACCGACGACCCCGACATCCGCATGGCCACCTCGGTGATGGACTACATCTTCCGCCGCCTCGCGCTGGACAACATGCCGTTCGAGCAGCGCGCCGAGCTCGGCATCTTCACCGCCGAGGAGCGGGCGATGCAGGCCAACGGCGAGGACCCGGCGACGCTGCACGCCGACAACCAGGTCGAGCACGACATGCTCGCCCAGTCGGCGCCGATCGCCGCCCCGGCCGCACCGGCCCCGGCCGCCCCGGCGCAGGCCCCGGGCGCGGCGCGCTCGTCGATGGAGGTCATCGAGAGCCGCCAGGGCCGCACCGCCGACGCGCCGCTCTGCATGACCTGCGGCACGAAGATGCGCCCGGCCGGCAGCTGCTACGTCTGCGAGGGCTGCGGTTCCACCAGCGGCTGCAGCTGAAAGTGAGCACCACCCGGGCGTGAAACGCCTGGTCAGAGCGGGGAGTCCGGCGGCGGGCCGGCTCCCCGCTCTTGCCGTGCCGCAGGCGCCGCGTCGCCCGGCCGGCTTGACCACGCCGGGCAGGCCCTTGCCGAGGGCATCCCGCCCGACTCCGCCGAGGCCGTCCCCGTCCTCGATCGCATCATCGCGCCCGACACCCCCACAGCGCAGCGGGCCCGCATCCTTGAACAACTGGAGACGTTCGTCGACGCCCGGGTGGAGCGGTACTGGCAGCTACTGGCGATCATCAACGGCCGGCTGCCCCAGCCGCCGGCGGTCCCCGGCTCCGAATGGCTGATCGCCGCCCTCCGCGCCGACGGCAGGACCCGGAAGACCGCACCTTCGGAATGAGTGCGCTGCCCCAGGAGCCCGATCGGCGCCTGCCGGGGGCGAGGGGTGCGGGCGTGCGCCGGCACCCGCCCGCGTCAGGCCCGCTGTTCTCCGGGGCGGCCGCTCAGCCGGTTTCCCCGGCCACCCGGGCGCGGGCGCGTTCGATCTCGTTGATGTGCGTCTCCGTCCACCGGCGGAGCGCGGCGATCGGCTCGGCGAGGCTGCGGCCGAGCTCGGTCAGGTCGTAGTCGACCCGGGGCGGGACGGTGGGGTGCACCCGGCGGGAGACGAACCCGTCGGCCTCGAGGCCGCGCAGCGTCTGGGTGAGCATCTTCTGCGACACGCCCTCGATGCGGCGGTACAGGTCGGTATAGCGCTGGGTGCCCTCGGTGAGGGCGTCCACGACCAGGATGGTCCACTTGCCGGAGATGTGGTCGATGACCTGGCGGGTCGGGCACTTCGCGGAGTAGACGTCGGCCGGCAGCCCGGACGATTCCACGGTGGTCTTCATGCGGGGAGGGTAACGCACTTTCAGGTGCCCTCTTCCTGAAAGAGAGTGACTCTCTAATAGTTAGTGGCATGACGAGTCCCACGATGTCCGTCGCGGAGGCCATCCGCACCCGCCGCACCGTCCGCCACTATCTGCCCGACCCGGTCCCGCGGGACGCGCTCGACGCGCTCCTCGATCTCGCCGTCGAGGCCCCCAGCAGCTGGAACCTCCAGGACCGCTCGATCGTGGCGGTGACCGGGGACGAGGGCCGCGCGGGGCTGGCCTGGGCCACCGGGGGCCAGCCGCAGCCGCAGGAGGCCCCGGTCGTCCTGGTCTTCGTCGCCGAGCCGCAGTCCTGGCGCGACGACCACGGCGACGTCCACGAGCAGGCGCGGCGGAGCGGGGCGTGGAGCGAGGAGTTCGCCGCGATGTTCGCCGCCGCGTCGCGGGAGTTCCAGCAGGACCTGGACCGCCGCGGCCTGCTCCGCGAGTACGCGGTCAAGGACGCCATGATCGCGGCCTCCTTCGTGATGCTCGCCGCCACGGAGCTGGGCCTGGCGACCTCGCCCATGAACGGCTGGGACGAGGCGAAGGTGAAGAAGGTGATCGGGATCGGCGACCGGGACGACCTGGCCATCGCGCTGCTGATGTCGGTCGGGTACCCGGCGGAGGAGCGGCGCCACCCGGGCCGGCGCGCCCGGGAGCGCAACGTCTTCCACGAAGCGCACGGGGTCCGCGCGGCGGAGGACGGCGCGCGCCGGGAGTGAGGCCCTCGGCCCGTGTCCCGGAGTGTCAGCGGCCGGCCGTGCGCGCCAGGACGCGGTCGAGGGCGGTCGCCAGGGCGGCGGCGGGGTTCTCCGTCATGGCGGGGGAGCGCCAGGCGACGAAACCGTCGGGACGGACCAGGAGCGCGCCGTCGGCTTCGAGGCCGGCGACGTGCGGCCACCGGCCCTCGGTGTCGTGGACGATGCGGTGTGCGGCGAGGCCCGCGCCGAGGCCGCGCGCGGCCTGGACCCAGCCGTCGCCGGCGGGGCCGGTGAGCACGGTGAAACGTGATTCCAGCAGGTCCAGGGTGGAGACGCGGCGGCCGTCGCGCTCCAGCCAGACGTGGGGGACGCGGGAGCCGGGGGAGCCGTCCAGGGCGGGTTCCACGTCCTCGGCCGAAGGCAGGTCCGGCCGCGGATCGATGATCGCTGCGGAGTCGTAGCGGTAGCCGAGCTGCACGACCGGCGCGTTCAGCACCCCGGCCGCGGCGCGCGCGGCCGCCACCTCCGGCCCGGAACCCCAGTGCAGGCGCGGGTCGGGCAGGCGCCGCATCGCCTGGTCCAGGGTCAGCGCCGCGACCGGGCGCCGCTCGGCCTCGTAGGTGGTCAGGAGGGCGGGGCCGGCGCGGCCGTCCAGGACGGCGGCCAGCTTCCACGCCAGGTTGTGCGCGTCGGCGACGCCGGTGTTCATGCCGAACGCGCCGAGGGGCGGGACGGCGTGGGCGGCGTCCCCGGCCAGGAACACCCGGCCGTCCTGGAAGCGGTCGGCGAGCAGGCCCCGCACCCGCCAGGGCAGGACGCTGAGCACCTCCACGTCGAGACCGGGGTCGCCGATCGCGGCGCGGACCAGCTCGCGGCAGCGCCCGGGCGTGAAGTCCGCCGGGGACGCGCCCGCCTCGGGGTCGTAGGCGACGTGGAAGGTCCACTCCTTCTCCCCGTCCACGGTCAGCAGCATGCCGGGGGAGGCGGGGGTGGTGATGTCGCACCCGACGAACGAGCGGCCCTGGGTGTAGGGGGTGAGATCGGCCCGGAACAGGATGTTCATCTTGGGGGTGCCGAGCGCGCCGGGGCCGGTCGTGCCGATGCCGAGCGCGTCGCGGACGCCGCTGCGCGCGCCGTCGGCGGCCACCAGGTAGGACGCCCGGACGACCTGGGTGCCGGCGGGGCCGGCGAGGGTCGCGGTGACGCCGTCCGCGTCCTGCTTGAAGGACACCAGCCGGGTCGAGTACCGCACGTCCGCGCCGCGTGCGGTCGCCTCCCGCAGCAGCACCGCGTCCAGCCGGTTCTGCGGGCAGGTGCCGCGCAGCGCGCCCGGGCTGACCCTGCCGTACGCCTGCGCGACCTGGTGGGGACGCGGCGGGGGCTCGGGCAGGACGGCCTGGGCGAGCGTCTCGGCGGAGATCTTGCCGAGGTTGCCCGCGGACATGTCGACGGCCACGGCGTTCACCGCGTCCTCGATGCCGACCTCGCGGAGGAACTCCACGGTGCGCGGGCCGACGCCGGTGGCGCGGGGGTGGACCGAGGGGCCGTCCTGGCCTTCCGCGACCAGGGGCGCGACGCCGTGGTGGGCCAGGAACAGCGCAGTGGACAGGCCGACCGTGCCGCCGCCGGCGATCAGGACGGGGACGTGGACCTCGGACATGGCTCCTCCTTGTGGCTACATCGTTCTCATTGCGGCTACACCGTAGCCAGATGGGTACGATGTACGCAATGCCGAGACCGACAAGGGAGGACCGCGATGGCCGACCCGGCGCAGGAACCGGGCCTGGTGTGGACCAGGGACCGGCGCACGCCGCGCCGCCGCGCCCCGGGCGTGGAGCAGATCGTGGCGCGGGCCGTCGCCATCGCCGACGCCGAGGGCGCGGGCGCGCTGTCGATGCGGCGGGTCGCCGCCGACCTCGGCTCCGGCACCGCCTCGCTCTACCGGTACGTGGCCGGCCGGGACGAGCTGCTGGACCTGATGGTCGACGCGGTGCGGGGCGAGGACGCGCCGCCGCCCCCGACCGGCGACTGGCGGCACGACCTGGCGGACGTCGCGCGGCGGCTGCGGGCCGCCCTGCTCCGCCATCCCTGGCTCGGCCCTGAGCTCACCGGGCGCCCGGCCCTCGGCCCGAACTCGCTCCGCCAGGCCGACGCGGCGCTCGGCGCCGCCGCCGCGCTCACCCCGGACGCCACCCTCGCCTCCTGCGCCGTCGACACGGTGGCGGCGTACGTCCTCGGCGCGGTCGCGGGGGAGCTCGCCGAGGCGCAGGCGCAGCGGCGCACCGGCCTGACCGAGGACGAGTGGCGGGCGAGCGTCGGCCCCTACATCCGCAAGGTCGTCGAAAGCGGCGACTACCCGCACTTCGCGCGCCGGGTCGTCGACGCCGAGGACCCCGACGCCACCGAGCGCTTCGAGTTCGGCCTCGCCTGCGTGCTCGACGGCTTGGCGGCCCGGCTGGGGGATTGAGCGCCTACCCGCAGGCGGTGCAGGGCCTGCGGGTGCGGCGGGCGAAGGCGACCGTGGCGATGGCCAGGCCGACGCCCCAGAGGAGATAGCCGGGG
Organism: Actinomadura macrotermitis; assembly: GCF_009604375.1. Taxonomy (GTDB): domain Bacteria; phylum Actinomycetota; class Actinomycetes; order Streptosporangiales; family Streptosporangiaceae; genus Spirillospora; species Spirillospora macrotermitis. The sequence goes on along the minus strand of NZ_WEGH01000004.1, from coordinate 798,844 downwards.
ACGGCCAGCCAGAAGAAGGTCTCGGGCAGGGCGAGACCGCCGTCGGGCGGGAAGGGGTTCCGGCCCTGCAGCCGCTCGGAGATCATCTGGAGCTGCATCAGGCCGAAGTAGACGATCAGCCCGGCCGAGACGCCGGCCGCGGGCCACAGCACCAGTGGGCGCGGGACGCGGCGCCCGCCCGTCAGCGGCCAGACGCGTCCCCAGGAGTGCACCAGCGCGAGGGGGAGCACGATGCCCGCGAGCAGGAAACCGGCCTCGAACAGCAGCGGCGCGGCGGCGGCCTCGACGAGCCTGCCGCCGTCGAAGGCGAGCTGCGCGGCGAGCCGCGCCAGGCAGCCCGCCACGGCCAGGTAGGCGGCCCACCATGCCCAGGCGGGCGTGCGCCGGTCGATCGGCGCGGGCGCGGTCTTCCCGCAGGTGAGGCAGGCGCCCCGGGCCCGGCGCCGGAACGACAGCGCCGCCAGGCCGACCGCGGCCCCCATGCCCGCGCAGGCCGCGCGGCTGGCCGCGCCCAGCGGGTAGAACCGCACGCCGACGCCGGGCAGGAGCAGGCCGACGACGTCCAGCAGGAGCATGGCGCTGGACGCGACGAGGGCGAGGCCGACCGCCCACGCGGCGAACGGCAGCACCCGGCGGCCCGGACCGCCGGCCGGCGCGGCCAGCAGGACGGCCGACACCAGGGCGGCCGCCGCGCACAGGCCGACCGAGGCCCAGCCGGTGAAGGCGACGAGGTCGTACCCGACCGGCGACATGCGGTCCGGCATGTGACCGGATTGCCAGTATCCCCGGACCGCCCCATAGAGGACGGCCCAGAGCAGGGCGATGCCCGCGAGGCGCCGGTGCGGAATGGCGGTGAGCGTCATACCTGGCGAGTGTCCGGAAAACGCGCGCGCCGGGCCTCACCAGCGGAGGGGAGACGCCTCCCCCGCCCGGGGGAAGCGCCGGAGCGGCGGGGGACCGAGGCTTCCGATCATGAACGGTTCATCGGCCGCGCGGCGGTTCGCGGGGTACGGGGCGGCCCTGGCGATGTCCTGCTACCTGTCGGTCAAGATCGGCTGGGTGGCCCTGGTGCTGCTCGGGCACGCCGCGCCGGGGATGAGGAGGGCCGAGTGGGCGGTCCTGAACGGCGTCACGGCCGTGATGGCGACGCTGGGCGTCGCGCTCGTGCTCGCGCAGCCGTTGGGACGGCGCATCCCCGCGCCGCCGCTGCTGCTGGGCGACTTCGGGTTCGGCGCGCTCCTGGCGGCCGGGTCCGGCTGGGCGCTCACGTCTCGCCGCGCCCTGCCGACGGGCATACCGGTGACGATCGGGTTCGTGACATCGGGGATGCTGTTCGCGTGGAGCGCCTGGAAGCTGCCGCTGGCGTTGCTGCGTCCCGGGGGCTACGCGCCGCCCGAGCACCTGGCCGTGGCGGTCGTCGAGCACGGGCTGGGCATCGGCGCGGGCGTCGCGCTTCTGCGCCTCCTCCTCAAGACCGTCCGCGCACGCGCGGCGGGGGTGGACGATCGGAGAACATGAGATGAGCGACCTTGAAGTGCGGCCCGTCCCGGTGGAGTGCGGAGGCCGGGAGGACGTCACGGCCGCCCCGGTGCACGAGCTGCTCAAGCCGCGGCGGATGCCGCTCGGCGAGAGCACGGTCGTGCGGCGGCTGCTGCCGAGCCTCGGCCGGCGGATGGTGGGCGCCTGGTGCTTCGTGGACCACTACGGCCCCGACGACATCGCGGGCGAACCCGGCATGCAGGTGCCGCCGCACCCGCACATCGGGCTGCAGACGGTGAGCTGGCTGCACGGCGGCGAGGTGCTGCACCGCGACAGCCTGGGCAGCCTGCAGACCGTCCGGCCGAGGGAGCTCGGGCTGATGACGGCGGGCCGGGCCATCTCCCACTCGGAGGAGTCGCCCCGGGACCACGCGCCGATCCTGCACGGCGCCCAGCTCTGGGTGGCGCTGCCGGACGAGCACCGCGGCACCGCGCCCGCCTTCGAGCACCATGCGGACCTGCCCCGCCTTTCCCGGCCCGGGTTCGAGGCCACGGTCATCCTCGGCGAGCTGGCCGGGGCCCGCTCGCCCGGCACGGCGTTCACCCCGATCGTCGGCGCCGACCTGGCGCTCGCCGACGGGGCCGAGGCCCGGCTGCCGGTGGAGCCGGACTTCGAGTACGCGGTCCTGACGATGTCGGGCCTGACCGAGGTCGACGGCGTGCGGCTGGAGCCCGGCTCGATGCTCTACCTCGGCTGCGGCCGCCGCGAGCTGGCGCTGCGGGCGCACGGCGACAGCGGCCTGATCCTGCTCGGCGGCGAGCCGTTCGAGGAGAGGCTCGTGATGTGGTGGAACTTCGTCGGCCGGTCGGGGGAGGAGATCGCGCAGGCCCGCGCCGACTGGATGGCGGGCGACCGCTTCGGCACCGTGCGCGGATACGACGGCGCCCCGCTCCGCGCGCCCGCCCTCCCGCCGACCCCGCTGAAGCCCCGCGGCCGCACCCGCTGACGCCGGGTGCGACCCCGCCGCTTCCCGCGCCTGCGATCACCCCGGATCCGCACGGCCGAGCGCTTCCTGCGCGGAGGCCCGGGGACTGGACTCCGGCGGTCCCCACGCCCGTGGGTGGTTCAAGCCAGGGCTTCGGCCTCTTCACGGGTGCGGGCCGGGTCGGTGCCCGGCACGTAAGCGGGGTCGGTGGGGACGGCGGTGGTGCCCGCGGCGACCCGGGCCTGGGCCTGCCGGAACTCCTCGATCGGGCCGGTGGCGGCGTAGACGCCGTTGAGGAGCAGCCGGAGGGCGGTGCGGCGGGCCCGCAGCTCGACGGGGTTGGGCGGGCGGTGCATGACCATGGTGGCGGCCCAGCCCGGCAGGGTGTCGCGGACGGCCCAGTCCATGAACGGGCCGGTGAGCAGGGTGGTGGGGACGTCGCGGAGGTTGGGGCCGGTGCGGGCCGCCTGGCCGTGGGTGAGCGCCAGGCAGGGCAGGTGCGCCCTCAGGCATTCGAGGGTCTCGGCCTTGGTGGTGGGCAGGTCGGTCCCGCCGAGGGCGTGGCCGACGCGCACGAACTCGCCGTAGTAGCGGTCCAGGTCCTTCCCGCGTAGCGGGCGGGGGTGGTAGCGCTCGTGGGCGGTGGCCAGCCCCCATACGACGGTGGCGTAGTTCCAGCGCAGCCACTGGGGGTCGTCGGCGTCATAGGCCAGGCCGTCGGGACGGGTGCCCTTGACGGTGTGGTGCATGGCGCGCACGGTCCGGGCGAGGCGTTCGGCGGTCGCGGTGGAGCCGTAGGCGGTGCCGATGAAGAACGACAGGGAGTGCCCGAACCGGATGGCGGCCCCTTCCGGGTCGATCCCGCCGACGGGTCTTCCGTCGCCGTCCTTGGTGACGATCCGGGAGTGCTGGACGCCCATCCAGTAGATGCTGGGGTCCAGCCCTTCCAGGTAGGCCGCGCACGCCAGCCCGAAGGACAGGAGCGGGGTGTGGGAGTGCACGTGCCACACCGCGCTGCCGGGGCCGAACCAGCCCGGGTCGCCCTCGGGCCCGGCGAACTCCAGCCCCCGGAAGAAGCGGGATCTGACCTGGGTGTCGAAGTGGCCGTCGAACCGTCCGGCGATCGACCGGACGAGTGCGCGGTGGGGCAGGGGGACCATGCCGACTCCCTACTCTGGCTACAGGTGTGTCCAGAGTAGGGCATTTCTGGCCACGGGTGTAGCCAGAATGAGGCCGGGATAGGGTGGGCCGGTGGCGAGCGACGCAAGGACCGCGGCGACCCGGTGGGCCGGCATGCCGCTGGCCGCCCGGCGCGAGGAGCGCCGGGCCCGGCTGGTGGAGGCGGCGTTCGAGCTGTTCGGCACCCAGGGCGAGGCGGGGGTGTCGGTCCGCGCGGTGTGCCGGGCCTGCGGCCTGCACGCCCGCTACTTCTACGAGAGCTTCGCCGACACCGGCCAGCTCCTCGGCGCGGTCTACGACACGGTCGCCGCCGAGCTGTCCGGCCGCCTCCTGGCGGCCCTGGCGGCGGCCGGCGACGACCGGGCGGTACGGGTCCGGGCCGGCATCCGCACCGTGCTGGACTTCAGCTCGGCCGACCCGCGCCGGGGCCGGGTGCTGTTCACCGAGGCCCGCGCCAACCCCGTGCTGGCCGCCCGCCGCCAGGCCGCCCAGACCGCGCTGATGGACGAGGTCCTGCACGAGGAGACGCGCACCCGCCCCGCCGTCGACCCCCGCCTGGCCCGGGTGAGCGCCGCGATGTTCACCGGCGCGATGGTGGAACTGGCCCAGCAGTGGCTGTCGGGCACCCTGGGCGACGACCTGGACGCCGTCGTCGACCACGCCGCCCGGCAGCTGGCACCGCACGTGGCGTAGGGCCTGGCCTGGCCACGACAGATTCAGCGGCGGCTTGTGCTCATGCGGGGGTGTGCAGCTGTCGGGCAGCCTGGGTGATGGCCCGGTCGCCGTTGTCGGTTACGCCGTCTATTGGCCGGCACCCCACGTCCTGTTGGGCTGGCCTGGTCATGGGAGATTCGGTGGCGGCTTGTGCTCATGCGGGGGTGTGTGGCTGTCGGGCGGCTCGGGGGATGGCCTGGACGTCGTCGTCGGCTACACCACCCGGCCGATGGCGCCGCACGTGGCGTGAAGCCGGATCGGTAGGCAAGGCCTCAGCGGAGATTTCTGCGGCGGTTCAAGGTCATGTTGGGGATCGGGGCGTATCGCGGGCGTATCGGAAAACGCATACGCCGCGGCAACGGCCCTTCGTCTTCAGTGGGGCCATGGACCGCAGCGCATCGACGGCCGGTCCCCTCGCTCGGGAAAGGGCTGTGATCATGGATTTGGATTCCGCACGCGGCATCGATCGGCGGCGGCTGCTCGGGTGGGGCGGGCTGACGGCCGCCGGAGTGGCGGCGGCCGCCACGCCGCTGGTGGGCGCCCGGCCCGGTCACGCCGAACCGGCCGGCCCTGACGTGGTCCCGCCCGACACGCGGCCTGGCGGGGCCTACGACCGGTACGTGGCGAAGCTGGCCGCCGAGGGCAGATTCTCCGGCGTGGTGCTGCTGTCGCACCGGGGGCGGACGGTGCTGTCGCGCAGCTACGGCATGGCCGACAAGGAGAAGGGCGTTCCCAACGGCGAGGACATCGCGTTCAGTCTCAGCTCGGCGGGCAAGCCGTTCCACGCGGTGGCCATCCTGCAGCTGGCTCAGCAGGGCAAACTGCGGTTGTCGGACACGGTGGGCACCCACCTGAAGGACTACGCCAAGGACATCGCCGAGAAGGTGACCGTCCACCACATGCTCACCGGCACGTCCGGGCTGAAGACCCCGGACGAGGACGTGCAGCGCGTCTTCCAGAGCCGGGAGGAGGTGCACGAGTTCTACGAGCGGTGGGCCCGGCAGGCGACGCCGGAGGCCCCTCCCGGCACACCCAGCGACCATTCCGGCGCCGATGTCGCCATCCCCGCGCAGATCATCGAAGCCGTGTCCGGCCAGAGCTACTGGGACTACGTCCAGGAGAACATCTTCAAGCGCTGCGGCATGACCGGTTCGGGCTTCTACACCAGGCCGCAGTGGCTGACGGACCGGCACATCGCGCACCCGTACATGGAGCTGGCCGACGGCAGCGTGGTGGACGCGGTCCGCAACCTGGACAAGGGCAGTCCGCACCAGTACGAAGCGGGCAAGAATCCAGGCCGCGCCTTCATCGACGCCCCCGGGGACGGCGGCTTCGTCACGGCGCCGGACCTGGTCCGCTTCGCCCGCGCGCTGGGCGACGGCACGCTGCTGGACCGGCACTACGCCGAACTGCTCACCGGACCCAAGCTTCCCCTCCTCCCTCAGGGCGGCGGCGCCCTGGCCCGCCGGACGGCCCCCGCCGACGCGGGGTTCGGGGCGTACCAGATACCGGTCAGCCTCGTCAGCGGCCAGTGGGTGTGGAACCGGGCCGGCGCCAATCCCGGTGTCGGCGCCAGCTGGACCATCTACCCCGACACCGGCTGGGTCGGCGTCATCCTCGTCAACTCCGACGGCGTGCCGCTGTGGGAGATCGTCGAGCAGGAGTCCCAGGCCGTCATCGGCCGGCGCTGACACGCCCCCACCACCGACCGGCACCCGGAGAGGACCGCTCGCTTGCACGTCCCCGTCTGCCCGACGTGCTTGATGCGCCCGGCGTGCCGGGGTGGTGGCCCGGCACCGGGACACCTCGGCCTGCAACTGGGCGGGCGGGCAGTCGGGTGGTCAGGCCGGCCGGCGCATCGGCCGGTCGGGTGGTTCGGTGGGTGTTCTCATGAGGCCGCTGAGCTGGGTGGGCACGTCACCGGGCTTGCGCTGCTTCCGCTGGGGGTGGGCGTGGCAGGTGCGGGAGCGGCCAGGCGCGCGGCGGGGGCCGGACGGCGTTCGGGGCGGAGGATCAGGCGCCAGGCGGTCAGGGCGGCGGCGGCGTAGGCGGCGCCGATCAGGGCGAAGGACAGGGCCGCGCCGGTCGGCCAGTCGGGGGACGCCGCGAGGAGGGCGCCGATGGCCGCGATGCCGATCAGGGAGCCGATCTGGCGGTTGGTGTTCAGGACCGAGCCCGCGGTGTGGCCGTGTTCGGGGCCGGCGGCGTCCACCAGGGTGGCCGTCATGGCGGGGGAGATGATGCCGCCCGCGACGCCGGTGACGGCCAGGGCGAGGGCGATCGCCCAGTAGGGGGTCACCACGAGCAGGGTGAAGGAGGCGGCGGAGGCCAGCAGGAGCGCGATGGTGATGAGGGGGCCGTTGGCGAAGCGCGTCGAGACGCGGGCGTAGAGGAGGTTGCTCAGCGGCAGCACGAGCGTCAGCGGCAGGAGCTCCAGGCCCGCGCGGAGCGGGGACGCGCCGCGGGAGTGCTGGAAGTGGAGGGCCAGCAGGAAGAGGATCCCGAAGAAGGCGGCGTTGAACAGGAAGCCCACCAGGTTGGCGCCGGTGAAGCGGGGGCGGCCGAACAGGGCCCAGGGCATCACCGTGGTGGTGGCGCGGCGTTCGCGGGCGAGGAGCAGCAGCGCGGAGGCCGCGGTGACGGCGGCCGCCAGCGCGACCGGCGGGGACGTCCAGCCGCGGTGCGGGCCCTCGATCAGGGTGAGGCTGAGCGCGGCCAGGCCGAGGACGACCAGCAGGTGGCCCGGGACCGCCAGCGGCGCCGGCCGGCCGGCGGACGGGGCGATGCAGCGGCGGGTCAGCGCCATGCCCGCCAGGCCGATCGGCAGGTTGACCAGGAAGATGCTCGGCCAGCCGAACGCCGAGACCAGCACGCCGCCGAGGGTCGGCCCGAAGGCCACCGAGGACGACACGATCGCCGACCACAGGCCGAGGACGCGGGTGCGCTCGCGGGGGTCGGGGAACGCCTCGATCAGCAGGCCGAGCGAGCTCGGCATGAACAGGGCCGCGCCGGCGCCCTGGAGCAGGCGCGCCCCGACGAGGAACCCGATGCCGGGGGCGAGGGCGGCCAGCAGGGACGCGGTGAAGAACACCGCCATGCCGCCCAGGTAGACGCGGCGGGCGCCGAACCGGGCCGACAGGCCGCCGGCGAGCATCAGCAGGGCGGCGAAGGCCAGCACGTAGCCGTCGACCGCCCAGGTGAGCGGGGTGAGGCCGGTGTGCAGGTCGTGCTGGATCGTCGGTCCCGCGACCTGCATGACGGTCGTGTCCACCGCCGCCATGACGAAGCCGGTGGCCAGGGCGGTGATCTTGAAGGCGGGAGAGGCCATGGATGCCCTTTCGCTCAAGCGGACGGATGGCGTCCGCTTGAGCACCGTAACCCAAGCGGACGCCCGGCGTCCACTTAAAGCGGACGCGAGTCGTCCGCTTGCGGGTAGGGTGGACTCCATGACCGTGAGTGCCGTGGAGCGGCTGCTGGCCGGGCGCGTCACCCGGGCGGACGCGCGCCGCAACGTCGAGCTGCTGGTCGGCGCCGCGCGGGAGGCCGCGAACGAGGGCGGCGAGTTCTCCGCGCACGACATCGCCCGCCGCGCCGGCGTCGGGGTGGGCACCTTCTACCGCCGGGTCGGCACCCTGGAGACGCTGCTGGAGGCCGTGCTCGAGGAGGTCGCCGCCGAGATCCTGGCCAAGGCCGAGGAGGGGCTGGCCGAACCGGACGCCTGGGAGGGGTTCCGGCGGTTCGCCATGGCGTACGTCGACCTGCGCAACGAGCTGTGCGACCTCAACGCCGCGCGCGGCGGTGGGAGCATCCGCGCCCTCGCCGAGATGCGCGACTCGATGCGGCGGCTGGTCGAGCGCGCGCAGGAGTCCGGGGGCATGCGCGCCGACCTCGGCTGGACCGACGTGGCGTTCCTGCTGGTGTCGGTCTCGACCGGTGACCACACGATCGGCCTGCGGGCCGCGCCGCACCAGCGCGAGCGCAACCTGCAGGTCGTCCTGGACGGGATGCGCACCCCCGACCCGGGCCCGCTGCCGGGAGAGCCGCCGCGCGCCGAGGAACCTTGACCCGGTCCCGTCCGTCTCGCTGAGAGGCCCGGATGTCGCCGGGGACGTCATCCGGCATAGGTTGGTGGCGTTCGGATCAGGAGGAGGGTTCATGTCCTTGCAGAAGGGCGCCAACATCGCGGTGCCGGTTCCCGCCGTGCGGGTGGAGCTGGGCTGGCAGGGCGGTCCGGGCGTCCCGGACGCCGACGCGTCCGCGCTGCTGCTCGCCGAGACGGGCAAGGTCCGCTCCGACGGCGACTTCGTCTTCTACAACCAGCCCGCGCACGCCTCGGGCGCGGTCCGGTACGAGGGCAAGCAGCAGGGGCCGGCGGTCCGGGACGTGCTGTTCGCCGATCTGGCCCGGGTCGAGCCGGCGATCGACAAGATCGTGATCGCGGCGTCCGCGGACGGCGGCACCTTCGCGCAGTTCAAGGGCCTGTACGTGCGGGTGCTGGACGCCGGGACCGGCAGCGAGATCACCCGGTTCGACAGCGACGGTGCGACGACCGAGACCGCCTACGTCCTCGGGGAGCTGTACCGCCGCCAGGGCGCCTGGAAGTTCCGGGCGGTCGGGCAGGGCTACGACTCCGGTCTCGCGGGGCTGGCCACCGATTTCGGCATCAGCGTGGACGACGCTCCGCCTCCGCCGGCTCCTCAGCAGCAGCAGTACGCGCCCCCGCCTCCGCCGCCTGCTCCGCAGCCGCAGAACCAGTACGCGCCCCCGCCGCCTCCGCAGCAGCAGTACGCTCCGCCGCCGCCCCCGCAGCAGTACGCCCCGCCGCCGCCTCCGCCGCAGCAGCAGTACATGCCGCCGCCCCAGCAGTACGCGCCCCCGCCGCCTCCGCAGCAGTACGCGCCGCCGCCGGCTCCTTCGCAGCCCCAGCAGCAGGGCGGCACCATCTCGCTGACCAAGAACTCCCCGTCGGTCTCGCTCACCAAGCAGGGCGCGACCTCGGGCCACATGCGCGTCAACCTCAACTGGACGGCCCGGGCGGGCGCGCCCAAGGGCCTGCTCGGCAAGCGCCGCCGCGGCCACGACCTCGACCTGGACCTGTGCTGCCTCTGGGAGCTGCAGGACGGCAGCAAGGGCATCATCCACGCCCTCGGCGACATGGGCGCCCTCGACCGCGCCCCGTTCATCCAGCTCGACAAGGACGACCGGACCGGCGCCATCGAGTCCGGCGAGAACATGACGATCAACCTGGACCACACCGCGAAGTTCAAGCGGATCCTGGTGTTCGCCGAGATCTACGACGGCGCCGACGACTTCCGCGGCCTGGACGCGATCGCCACGCTCTACCCGGTCGGGTCGGCCCCGATCCAGATGCGCATGGACGACTGCCACGACGCCTCCCGCGACGCCGTCCTCGCCCTGATCGAGAACGTGAACGGGGAGCTGGTGGTGCGCCGCGAGGGCCGGTTCGTGCCGCCGCCGCCCGGCCGCCCGCGCTGGGGCAAGATGGCCGTCGACCAGGCCTACGGCTGGAACCTGGAGTGGGTGGCCTCGCGCGGCAAGGATTGAGCTGATCTTGCCATTGCCCAGGGCCGGGAGAGCGGGATAGGAACGGTGCCATGAGCACCCCCTATCCGGTCGTCCCGGCCCCGCGCTTCGACGTGCCCGGCGAGCAGGCGGTGGCGCGCGCCCGCGCGTTCGCCGACGCGATGGCGCTGCGCCGCACCGTCCGGGACTTCGCGTCCCGGCCGGTGCCGCCCGAGGTGATCGACCACGCGGTCCGGGCCGCGGCGACCGCGCCGAGCGGCGCGAACCTGCAGCCCTGGCGGTTCGTGGTGATCACCGATCCGGAGCGCAAGCGGCGGCTGCGCGCGGCCGCCGAGGACGCCGAGCGCGAGTTCTACGAGCGGCGCGCCTCGCCCGAGTGGCTGGCGGCCCTCGCGCCGCTCGGCACCGACTGGCGCAAGCCGTTCCTGGAGGAGGCGCCCGCCGTCATCGTGGTGTTCGAGGTGCACAAGGGCCCGCACACGCCCCGGCCGTACTATGTAAAGGAATCGGTCGGGATCGCCGTCGGGTTCCTGCTGGCCGCGCTGCACCAGGCGGGCCTGGCGACGCTCACGCACACGCCGAGCCCGATGCGGTTCCTCAACGAGGTGTGCGAGCGGCCGCAGGAGGAGCGCGCCTATGTGGTGATCCCCGTCGGCTACCCGGCGGACGACGCGATGGTCCCCGACATCACCCGCAAGCCGGCGGAGGAGGTCGTCGTCCGGCTGTGAACGACGACCTCCGCGCGGTCACCCCTTGACCACCGCCTCGGCGAGCCTGCGGTCCCGGCCGGCCCGGACGAGCGCGGCGGCGAACCGGGCGATGTCCTTGTCGGCGACCTCGTCGGCGAGGCGTTTGGGGTCGGTGGGCAGGCCGAGCCGTTCGGCGCCCTTGAGGGCGTGCGCGTCGAAGTAGGGCCGCAGCCACGGCCACATCGCCTGCGCCTCGCGGCAGAAGATGTCGACGCCCGTCGGGCCGATGCCGGGGAACTCCCGCAGCAGCGCGGCGGCGCGCTCGATGTCGCGTCCGGCCTCGATGGGCAGGCGCCGCAGGTCGCCTCCGTAGCGTTCCTGGACGAGGTCGGCCATGTCGCCGAGCCGGGTCGCGGTGCTCTCGTCGTAGCGGACGTAGTGGGCGCGGCCGAGCGCGTCCACCCGGTTCTGCCAGCTCAGCCGCGCCATGCCCCGCGCCGTGCCGCCGCCGGCGTCGAACAGTTCCCGTGCCGCCGCCATCGCGATGTCCGAGGAGATGCGCGTGCTCAGCAGGTTGGCCAGCGTCAGCAGTTTGAACAGTGCCGCGGGCTGGTCCTTCAGGGGGATCCCGGCCTCCTCGGCGAAGGTCTCGCCGCCCGCTGTGCGCAGCAGTCTCTTCACGACAGTGCCCATGCCTGTTACCTCCCGTTTACCCGGGCTTACCCAGGTGGACGGGAGTAACGCTCACAGGAGACTGAGTTGGCCTTCTCCGGTAAGGGGGTCGCGGTGCCGTTTCAGGTGCCGCCAGCGCGGCAGGTCGTCCAGGTACGACCAGGACATGCGGTGGTGCGGGGTGGGGCCGTGCTCCTCCAGCGCCTTCTGGTGGACGGGGGAGGGGTAGCCGGCGCTGCCGGCGAACCCGTAGCCGGGGAACTCGGCGTCCAGGGCGGCCATCAGCCGGTCGCGGTGCACCTTGGCGAGGACGGACGCCGCCGCGACCGTCACCGACCGCTGGTCGGCCTTGATCTCGGTCCGTACCCGCCACGGCGCGCCGAGGAAGTCGTGCTTGCCGTCCAGCAGGACGATGTCGGGCGGTTCGGGCAGCGCCTGGAGCGCGCGGACGGCGGCGCGGCGCAGCGCCCCGGTCATGCCGAGCTCGTCGATCTCGGCGGGGGAGGCCGCGCCGATGGCGTGCCCGGCGAGCCAGGCCGGCAGCACGTCGGCGAAGGCCTCGCGGTGCGCCTCGGTGAGCAGCTTGGAGTCGGTCAGCCGGACGGTCTTGGTGCCGCGTCCGGGCAGTTCGGGCGGTGCGGACAGGTCGGTGACGGCCGCGCAGACCACGACCGGCCCGGCCCAGGCGCCCCGTCCGACCTCGTCGACGCCGGCGATGCGCAGCGGGCGGCCGCCGGGCGACCGGGCCTGCAGGTCGTCCTCGATGGCGTAGCCGGCGTGGCGGGGGACGGCGGGTGCGGACGCGGTGGCGTCCAGGCCGGGCAGGGCGTCGGTCAAGGGGTCTCCTGGACGAAGGCGGCGACGGCGTGCGCGAGCCGCTCCCCGTCGTCCTCCTGCAGGAAGTGGCCGGCGCCCTCGATCGTAGGGTGCGCGAGGCCCTTGGCGCCGGGGATCAGGTCCTTGAACAGCGGCGCCATCGGCCCGGTGATCGGGTCGCGGTCGCTGAAGGCGACCAGGAACGGCTTGTCCCAGGCGCGCAGGACGTCCCAGGCGTCGCGGTTCGGCTGGGCCTGCGGGTCGTCCGGGTCGGCGGGGACGAGGCCGGGCATGGCGCGCGGGCCGGCCTTGTAGGTCTCGTCGGGGAACGGCGCGTCGTAGGCGGCGCGGACGTCGGCGGGCAGGGTGGTGCGGCAGCCGGACTGGATGCCGCGCGCGACGTCGAACTCGGGGGCGGTGCGGACCGATTCGCGGAAGCGCAGCCAGGTCTCGGGCATCGGGAAGTCGCCGGTGGGCAGGCCGGTGTTGGCGGCGACGATCCGGGCGAACCGCTCGGGGTGCGCCACGGCGAGGCGCAGGCCGATGAGGCCGCCCCAGTCCTGCCCGACGAGGGTGACGTCGCGCAGGTCCAGGGCGTCGAAGACCAGCGCGCGGATCCACTCGATGTGCCGGGCGTAGGTGTGGTCGGCGATCTCGGCGGGTTTGTCCGAGCGGCCGAACCCGACCAGGTCGGGGGCGACGACGCGCAGCCCCGCGTCCGCCAGCACGCCGATCACCTTGCGGTACAGGAAGGACCAGCTCGGCTCGCCGTGCAGGCAGAGGACCACGGGCCCGTCGGGTGGCCCGGCGTCCACGTAGGCCATTCGCAGGGTGCCGCCGTCCTGGTCGGGGACGTCGGCGTAGCGCGGTTCCCACGGGAAGCCGGGCAGGGCGCCGAACCGGTCGTCGGGGGTGCGCAGGGTTCGCATACCGCCCATCATGGCGTCACAGCCAGCCGTTGTGCCGGGCGGTTCCCACCGCTTCGATGCGGTTGCGCGCGCCGGTCTTGCCGATCGCCGCCGACAGGTAGTTGCGGACGGTGCTCTCCGAAAGGTACAGCCGGGCCGCGATGTCGGCGACGGTGGCGCCGTCCGCCGCCGCCGTGAGGACGTCGCGTTCCCGCTCGGTGAGCGGGTTCGGCCCGACCGACAGGGCGGCGGTGGCGAGGGCGGGGTCCACGACCTGCTCGCCCGCCAGGACGCGGCGCACTGCTGCTACCAGGTCCTCGATCGGGCCGTCCTTGACCAGGAACCCGCGCGCGCCCGCCTCCATCGCCCGCCGCAGGTAGCCGGGCCGCCCGAAGGTCGTGACGATCAGCACCTTGCAGTCGGGCAGTTCGCGGCGCAGGTCGGCGGCGACGTCCAGGCCGCCGCGCCCGGGCATCTCGATGTCCAGGATCGCCACGTCGGGGCGGGTCCGCCGGGCGGCCTCCAGCGCCTCCAGGCCGTCGCCGGCCTCGGCGACGACCTCGATGTCCTCTTCCAGGCCGAGCAGCAGCGCGAGCGCGCCGCGCATCATGCCCTGGTCCTCGGCGAGCAGCAGCTTGATCACGTCGTCCATTGTCCCGTCTCCAGCGTGGCGGTCAGCAGGAAGCCGCCGCCGGGCGCCGGGCCGGTGCGGACGGTGCCGCCCGCGGCGTCCAGCCGTTCGGCCAGCCCGCGCAGTCCGTTGCCGGCGGGGCCGCCGGGCGCGGGCCCGGCGCCGTCGTCGCAGATCTCCAGGACGGCCCGCCCGGCGTCGTGCCGCAGCGTGATCTCGCAGCGCCGGGCGCCGCTGTGCCGGATCACGTTGGTGACGCCCTCGCGGACGACCCAGCCGAGCAGCGCGTCCGCCTCGTCCGGCAGCGGGCCGCCCGCCCGGTCGAGCACCGGCTGCACGCCCGCGTCGGTGAGGGCGGTGCGCGCCGCGTCCAGTTCGGCGCCGGCGCCCCGGCCCCGGTAGCCGGCGACGGCCTGGCGGACCTCGGTGAGGGCCTGCCGGCCGACGGTCTCGATGTCGGCGGCCTGCGCGGCGGCGACCGCCGGGTCGCGTTCGGCGATCAGCCGGACGGCCTGCGCCTTCACCACCATCAGCGACAGCGTGTGGCCGAGCAGGTCGTGCAGGTCGCGGGAGAAGCGCAGCCGCTCCTGCTCGACGGCGGCCTCGGCCAGTTCCTCGCGGGCCTCGCGCAGCATGGCGACGACGGTGAACAGCCGGATGACGATGGCCGAGACCGCGCCCGCGGTGAGCGCCGAGTAGCCGGATCCGAGCATCGCGCCGGTGCTCGCGCCGCCGAGCCACGCCGACGCCAGGACGGCGGCCGAGGCGCCGCCGACGCAGAGCAGCATCGGCAGCTCCGGCCCGTGCGTCCGGCGCGGCAGGTGCCCGGCCACGACGCCGGCGGCGAGGCCGAGCAGCGCGTACGCGGCGGCCCAGCGCCCGTCGAACACCGGGATCGCGACGGCGCCGAAGGCGGTGTGCACGACCAGCAGCGCGACCGGGACCCGCAGCGGGAACCGGCCGTCGAAGGCGGTGCGCACCACGCCGAGGTAGAGCGCGGCGAGCGCCGCCAGGGCGAGCGCGGGGAGCCAGGGGGCCTGCGGGCCGCGGCCCGCCACGACGTCGCGCAGCGGCCAGACCAGCAGGAGCGCCCAGGCCGTGAAGGCGCCGGGGCCCGGCCCCCGGCCGTCCAGCCGGCTGAGGTCGATCTTGGGTTTCCGCGGCACGGTGCCCCTTATCTGCCATTTCGTCACGCGGTCACCGTACGGGTTCCCGGCGGCGGGGTCCGCTTCGCCGGTTCCGGACGGCGAAGCCGCGTCATCCGTCACGGACCTGACGCTAAGGCCGGGCGCGCCGCGGCGGCAGGGCCGAACATCCGCAGCTGGGTGGGACGAATGTCCCGCCTTCGCAACCCGCGGTCTTCACCCGGCCGGACCCGCGCGAGTCAATGAACCCGCCCCGGGTAGTCCCCTTACGTCGGTACCTACGATTTACTCGGCTCAATGGCTTTGTTCGGCGGCTTCCGCTCCCGCCCGGCGGCGGCGACCACGGCGCGGGATCTGTTCGAGCGCCTTCGATCGCGCTACTTCCAGGTGGTACCGGGGCTGAGGTTCCTCGGCGGCGTGGTGCTGACGGTCGCCATGGTGGCGCTCGCGGTGGTGCTGGAGCTGCCCGTCGCCGCCGCCGCGGCGTTCACCGTCATCCTGCTGATCGTGGCCCATCTGACCTTGCGCTCCCCGGCCGGGATGGCGGTCGTGACGGTCGTGGCGTGCTGGCTCGCCGCGTCCGTCCCGCTCGGCGACCTGTACCCGCACCCGCACTACCAGGGCCTGCTGCTGGCCGCCCTCGCGCTGCCGGTGGCGGCCGTGGCGCTCCGCCTCAGCGGCTACGCGCCCTGGCGGACCGCGCTGCTGGCGCTGCTCGCGGCGGGCGCCGCCACCGCCGCGCTCGCGCCGCCGCTGCCCGCGGCGGGCGTCGCGCCCGGCTGGCTGGCCGCCCTCGCCGTCCTCGGCTACCGCTGGGACCGGGCTCGCCGTACGGTGTCCGCGGAGGCCTACGACACCGGCTGGGTCCAGGAGCAGTCCAGCCCGAGAGGGGACGCCATGACGCTTCCCGGCAGGCCGCCGCCCGACCGGGGCCGCCGCGACGGCGACGCGGCCGGCGTCCCGGCGGCGACCCAGTCCGCCTACGACCAGCGCGCCGCCGCCGAGTCGGCGGCCGAGCCCGCCGAGGAGGCGCCGCGGCCGTCGGTCACCGAGGCGCTGGCCGAACTGGAGGCGATGGTCGGGCTCGCGCCGGTCAAGCGGCAGGTGCGCGCGATCGCCGCGTCGATCGAGGCCGCGCACCTGCGCGCCGCCGCCGGGGTGCCGACCGAGAAGCCGATGCGGCACTTCGTGTTCGTCGGCCCGCCCGGCACCGGCAAGACCAGCGTCGCCCGCGTCCTCGCCAAGATCTTCTACGCGTTCGGGCTGCTGCCCACCCCCGGCATGGTCGAGGTGCACCGCGGCGACCTGGTCGGCGAGTACCTCGGCGCCACCGCGATCAAGACCGGCCAGGTGGTCGACTCCGCGCTCGGCGGCGTGCTGTTCATCGACGAGGCCTACGGCCTGGTCAACGCCGCCGAGGGGCAGCCCGACCGGTTCGGCAACGAGGCCGTGCAGACGCTGCTGAAGCGCGCCGAGGACGACCGCGACAACCTGGTGATCATCCTGGCCGGGTACGAGGCGCAGATGGCGGCGTTCCTGGACTCCAACCCGGGCCTGGCGTCGCGGTTCGGCACCCGGGTGCACTTCCCCTCCTACTCGCCCGAGGAGCTGCTGCGCATCGCCGAGTACCACACCGGCCTGCGCGACGACCGGCTGGACGAGGAGGCCCGGCGGCGCCTGGCGGCCCGGTTCGCCGAGCTGGAGCGGCGCGGGATCGTCGACGAGCTCGGCAACGGCCGGTTCGTCCGGTCGCTGACCGAGACCGCCGCCCGCGCCCGCGACGTGCGCGTCGTCGGCGCCGCGGCCGGCCGCACCCCGAGCGCCGAGGAACTGGTCACGCTGCGCGCCGAGGACGTGGAGAGCGCGTTCGCCGAGGCCACCGAGCGCTACCGCGGCTACGCCGAGACCCCCACGCTGGCCGAGGCGCTCGCCGAGCTGGAGGAGATGATCGGGCTCGCCCCGGTCAAGCGGCAGGTCCGCGAGATCGCCGCCCAGCTCCAGGTCGCCCGGCTGCGCCAGGAGCAGGGCCTGGTCACCCGCCCGCCGACCCGGCACTTCGTGTTCACCGGCCCGCCCGGCACCGGCAAGACCACCGTGGCGCGGGTGCTCGGCCGGATCTTCGCCGCGCTCGGCCTGCTCGCCCGGCCCGCGGTGGTGGAGGCCCAGCGCGCCGACCTGGTCGGCGACCACCTCGGCTCGACCGCGCTGAAGACCAACAAGGTCGTCGACTCCGCGCTCGGCGGCGTGCTGTTCATCGACGAGGCCTACGCGCTCAGCAACGCCGGCTACTCCGGCGGCGACGCGTTCGGCGCCGAGGCCGTGCAGACGCTGCTGAAGCGCGCCGAGGACGACCGGGACCGGCTCGTCGTCGTGCTCGCCGGCTACGAGGCCGACATGGAGCGCTTCCTGGCCTCCAACCCGGGCCTGGCGTCGCGGTTCGACGCGCGGGTGGACTTCCCCTCCTACGGCCCCGACGAGCTGCTGCGGATCGCCCAGCTGATCGCCGCGCAGGGCGGCGACGAGTGGGAGGAGCGTGCCCTGGACGACCTGGCGCTGGTCTTCCAGCGCGCCGTCGGCTTCGGCAGGATCGACGAGCTGGGCAACGGCCGGTTCGCCCGCACCCTGTACGAGAAGGCGTGCGCCTGCCGGGCGCTGCGCGCGGCGGGCCTCGGGCACGCCGCCACGCCCGCCGACCTCACCGTGCTGACCGCCGAGGACGTCCGCGCGGCGTTCGCCGAGCTGGCCCACCGCCTGGGCTGACGGATGCCCGCCGCTGTGGTGGGATCTGATCATGAGTTCGGTGACATGGCCCCAGGTGCTGGCCTGGCGGATGGGACGGCAGTACCTCACCACCCCGGGCGGCGGCCCGGTCGAGATCGTCCGGCGGCTCGCCGGGGTGCAGGCGCAGGTCGCCTCGGCCGCCGAGCTGGCCGTCGCGCTCCGCCAGGCCGCCCCGGGCGGCGCCGCGCGGGCGCTGGAGGAGCGGGCGCTGGTCAAGACCTGGGCGATGCGCGGCACCCTGCACCTGCTCCCGGCCGGCGAGGCCGCGGCCTACCTCGCGCTGTGCGCGACGATCCGCAACTGGGAGAAGGCGAGCTGGCAGAAGACCTTCGGCGCGACCCCCGCCGACCTGGAGGCCATCGCGGCGGCGGCCGCCACCGCGCTCGCCCCCGGGACGCCCCTCACCCGCGAGGAGCTGGCCGCCGCGATCATCGAGGAGACCGGCTCGGCGCACCTGGCCGAGCTGCTCGGCTCCGGCTGGGGCGTGCTGCTGAAGCCGCTCGCCTGGTGGGGCGTGCTCTGCTACGGCCCGGCGCAGGGCACCCGCGTCACCTTCACCTCGCCCGCCGCGTGGCTGCCGGGCTGGACGGCCCCGCCGCCGGTGGAGGACGCGGCCCGCACGGTGATCCGCGCGTTCCTCGGCGCGCACGGCCCCGCCACGCCCGAGATGTTCGACAACTGGCTGATGCGCAAGACGAGCAGGAAGAAGGACGTCAAGGCCTGGTTCGCGGCGGTCGCGGACGAGCTGGCCACCGTCGAGGTCGAGGGCGAGCCGATGCACGTCCTCGCCGAGCACCGCGACGAACTCCTGGCCACCGCGCCGGACGCCTCGGTGCGGCTGCTCGGCGCGTTCGACCAGTACGTGCTCGGCGCGGGCACCGCGGCCACCTACCTGATCCCGGCCGAGCACCGGCCGGCGGTCAGCCGCGCGGCCGGGTGGATCTCCCCGGTCGTGCTCCACCAGGGGCGCGTCGCGGGCGTCTGGGAGGCCAAGGACGACGACATCGCCGTCACGACCTTCGAGGACGTCCCGGTCGCCGCCCTCAGCGAGGAGATCGACCGCCTGCGCCCGCTCCTCCAGCGCACCTGAACCGCACGGTCTGACCGGGGCGCAGCTGGGCGGCGAGGGGGAGGTCGGCGGACGCCACCACCGCGATCACCGGGTAGCCGCCGGTGGTCGGGTGGTCGGCCAGGAAGAGGATCGGCAGGCCGTTCGGCGGCACCTGCAGCGCGCCGGTGACCATGCCCTCGCTGCTCAGCTCGCCGTCGCGCGCGCGGGCGAGGGCGGACCCCTGGAGCCGGACGCCCACCCGGTTGCTCTCCGAGCTGGCCTCGTAGGGGGCGGAGGTGAGCGTTTCCAGGGCGTCCGGGGTGAACCAGTCGTCGCGGGGGCCGGGTAGGACGTGCAGAACGGGCTCGTCGGGAAAGCCGGGGGTCGGGGCGACGTCGACCGTGATGTCGGCCAGGCCCCGGGCGGGCCCGATGGGCAGGCGGTCGCCGGGGGAGAGGGGCGCGGGCCCGAGGCCCGACAGCAGGTCGGTGGAGCGGCTGCCGAGGACGGGTTCCACGGCCAGGCCGCCCCGCACCGCCAGATAGCTGCGCAACCCCTGAGACGGTATGCCGAGTTCCAGCACGGCTCCGGCAGGGACATGGCAGGGGGCGTTCATGCCGTGGGCGCGGCCGTCCACACGCACCGGCAGCGGCGCGCCGGTGACGGCGATCCAAGCCGGGGAATGGAAGCGCAGAGCGGCGCCGCCGAAGGTGAACTCCACGCCCGCGCAGGCCTCGGCGTTGCCGACCAGGCGGTTGGCCAGGCGCAGCGCACGGGCGTCGGCGGCGCCCGACCCTGGCACGCCGAGGTGCGCCAGGCCCGCCCGGCCGAGGTCCTGGACGGTCGCCAGCGGCCCCGGCCGCACCACCTCGATCATGAGGCGTCCGCGACGAACCGGACCCGGGCGCCGGGCCGCAGCAGCGACGGCGGATCGCGGGTCACGTCCCACAGCGCCAGGTCGGTGCGGCCGAGCAGCCGCCAGCCGCCGGGCGAGGGCGCGGGGTAGACCGCCGCGTACGGCCCGGCGATCGCCACCGCCCCCGCCGGCACCGCCGTGCGCGGCGAGTCGCGGCGCGGCACGCGCAGCTCAGCCGGCAGGCCCGTGAGGTAGCCGAAGCCGGGGGAGAAGCCCAGGTAGGCGACGGTGTACTCGGCGGCGGTGTGCCGGGCCACGACCTCCTCCGGCGACAGCCCGGTCAGCTCGGCGACCTCGGCGAGGTCGGCGCCGTCGTAGACGACCGGGATCTGCACCGGCGGCGCGTCCCCCGCGGCCTGCTCCGGCAGCGGCAGGCCCGGCAGGCGCTCGGCGAGCCGGCCGGGATCGCCGGCCGTGGTGATCAGGACGGTCCGCTCGCCGGGCACGACGTCGAGAACGCCCGGTAGGCCCGCGGCGCGGACCGCGGCGTGCAGCCGGTGCGGGTCGCCGGTCTCCACCAGCAGCCCCCGGTCGCCCGCGCGGCGGATCCTCATGCGAACGGCTCCACCCGCACCCCGGCCTCGGCGAGCGCGGCCCGCACCGCGCGGGCCAGCCCGACCGCGCCGGAGGTGTCGCCGTGCACGCAGAGGGACCGCGCGGGGATGTCGACCACGCTGCCGTCGACGGCCTCCACGGTGCCCTCGGCGGCCATCCGGACGGCGCGCGCGACCACGGCGTCCCGGTCGTGGATCACCGCGCCCGGCTCGCGGCGCGACACCAGGGCACCGGCAGGGGTGTAGGCGCGGTCGGCGAAGCACTCGGCGACGACGGTCAGGCCGCCGGCGGCCTCGTGCACGGCCGATCCGGGCAGCGTCAGCAGCGGCAGCGCCGGGTCGTAGGCGCGGACGGCGTCCGCGACGGCGGCGGCCTGCACCGGATCGCGCACGATGCGGTTGTAGAGCGCCCCGTGCGGTTTGACGTAGGCGACGCGGCCGCCCTCGGCCCGCGCGACGCCGTCCAGCGCGGCGATCTGGTACAGCACCTCGGCGGTCAGCTCGGCGGGCGCCACGTCCATCTCGCGGCGGCCGAAACCGGCCAGGTCCCGGTAGGAGACCTGCGCGCCGATCGTGACGCCGCGCGCGACCGCGCCCGCGCACACCCGCCGCATGATCAGCGGGTCGCCGGCGTGGAAGCCGCAGGCCACGTTGGCGCTGGTGACCACCTCCAGCAGCGCGTCGTCGTCGCCGAGGTCCCAGCGGCCGAACCCCTCGCCGAGGTCGGCGTTGACGTCGATCACCGGCGGCATCTAGACGGCCTCCTCGCGGATGTCGCCCACCTCGCCGCGCGGCGCCCACGCCTGGTAGACGCCGCGGTCGAACGGCTCCAGGCCGAGCCGCTCGGCGACCGGCGCCTTGCCGCCGGTGTACTCCACCCGCAGCCAGCCCTCGTGCTCGGCGAGGACGGCGAACGGCTCGCCGCGCCACTGGCAGAACGTGGTGACGTACACCAGCGACTCGACCTCGGCGGCGGGCACCACCCGGACATGGCGGGTCTCGGTGACCTGGGCGAACCCCTCGGCGGGACGGGCCCGGTAGAGGCGGACGCGGGCGCCGTCGGGGCTCGCCTCGTACTCGGCGCCCTGCCAGCGCGCGTAGTAGCCGTGCCTGATGCTCATCCCCGTCCCCCCGGTGCCGGCGGCCGCCAGGCGCCCCGGTCGGCGTCGTAGACCGCCACCAGCGCCACCGTGCCGTCGCGGCAGACGCGGTGGATCTCGGCGCCGTGCGGCAGCCGCTGAGTGTTGATCTTGAATTCGGGGATCGCGGCGCCCTCGCCCGGCGCGTACCCCGAGCCCGGGAACGGCGCCTTCTCGATCACCCAGCCGCCCGGGATGATGCTCATGCTCCACTCGTCGATGCCGCCGAGCGGGGTGCGGAACAGCGCCGGCTTCACCGCGGGCCAGCGGACCACGTGCACGGTCTCGTCGGCGGCGTCGAACGGCGCGCCCTCGTACACCAGGCCGAGGCCCCGGACCAGCTTGGCCGGGGTGGTCAGGTCCTGGACGTCGACGAGGCGGTGCACGTACCCGGCGACGCGGTCGTAGCCGCCCTTCAGGTAGTGCTGGACGTGCTCGGGCCGCAGCACCTTCTGCATGACGACGAAGTCGGTGGGCGGCGGCTTCGGCCTGGTCCGCGGCCGGGCCTGCGGCACGGGCGGCGGCGACGGCGGTGCGGACGGAGGAGCCTTCGGCGCGGGCGGAGGCGCCTGCGGCGCGGGCGTGGGCGTGGGCGCTTGCGGCGTGGGCGGAGGCGCCTGCGGCGCGGGCGGGGGAGAGGGCGGCGCGGGCGGGCGGGCCGGTGGGCTCTGCCCGGCGGGAAGAAGGGTGTGCGCCTCCAGATAGGCGGCGCTCGGCAGCCCCGGGTTGATCGCCAGCTGCCACTCCGGGTGCGGCCAGACCCGCGCCAGCTCGGCGGGCGCGACGGCGCGGTGCCGGGCGGCCTGGCCGCGCAGCGAGTGCCGCATCGCCTCGGGCGAGGTGAAGGCCAGCACGAACGTGCCGTCGCCGAACCGCGCCGTCGCGTACTGCTGCACGCCGTTGGCGTCCAGGCCGCCGGCGTCGGGCAGGAACAGCGTGGCCCGGCCGAGCAGCTCCAGGTAGGCCCGCTGGTCGCCGCGCTCGCGGGCGGCGCCGAGCGCCCCCTCCAGGTCGGCGCCCGGGTCCGGCCCGGCCGGCGCGGCGGGCGGCGCCTCGCCCTCCGCCTCGGGGATGGCCATCGGGATGCCGAGGCCGGGCAGCGCCAGGCCGCCGCCGCCCGGGCCGCTGCGGCCGGCCTGGTAGACCAGCTCCAGCGGCGAGCGGACGCCGTAGACGTCGCGGAACGCCGCGACCATCCGCCCGGCGGTGTACTGGAAGTCGCGGCGCCGGCCCGGCAGCTCGAAGCGGAACGTCCAGTTGCGCATGTCGCGGCCGTCGGGCTCCTGCCAGCCGAGCGCCGCCAGCCGCCGCTCCTGGCGCGCCGACAGCGGCCGCGGCAGGAACGCGCTGCCCACCGCCTCGGCGTCGAACGACTCGCCCGCCCGCATGGCCTGCACGTACGGCAGGCCGCTCGGCCCCTGCACGATCAGGAACGCGCCGTCGGTGAGCCGTGTCAGCTCACGGGTCAGCCGCCCGGCGAAGTCTTCCCAGTCCACTTCGAGCCCAACCTCGCGTCCCCTGGTCCTTGATGCCTTACCCGACGGTAGCCGTTCGGCGGGGTCAGTCGGTCCGGGAGGTGGGCAGCGCCTCGGTGCGGACGGGGGTCCAGGCGGCGCCGATCGCGTCGTACACCGCGACCGGGACGTCCTCGCCGCCGTCGGCCGCCGCGCGCCACAGGCGGGTGCCGTGCGGCGGGCGCAGCGTGACGCCGGGCGCGGGCGGCGCGGCGGCCGGGCCGGCGGCGGCGTCCTCGGCGGCGAGCTGCTGGGCGGCCAGCCGGGCGACCGCGGCGGTGTCCAGGTGGATCTCGCTGGGCAGCCCCGGGTTGATCGCCAGCTGCCAGGCCGGATCCGGCCAGCCGCCCGCGATCAGCGGGAACGAGGTCGGGTAGGACGGGCCGTCGCCCATCGCCTCCTGGGAGGTGAACACCGTCACGTAGGTGCCCGCGCCGATCTGGATGATCGGCAGGCCGGACCCGTCGGCGTCGGAGACCGCGGGCAGCACCAGGTCGGCGGTGAGCAGCAGCTCGAAGTAGGTGGCGTGGTCGCCGCGCTGGCGGGCGGCGGCGAGGCGCGCCTCCAGCTCCCCGCCGGCCGCCGGTGCGGGGCCGGGGGGCGCGGGCGGCGGCGGGAGAGGCGAGGCGGGGATGGGCGAGGAGGGCACGGGCGGGCCCGCGCCGGGCAGGCCCGCGCCGGGACCGGGCGCGGGCTCGCCGGGGCCGGGCGGGCCAGGGAACGGCACGCCGTTGGCGGGCGGCACCGGGGCGCCGTAGACCGGCTCGGGGCGGGCGGCCGGCCAGGCGGGCGCGGCGGGCGCGCCCGAGCCGCGGCGCTCGTCGACCCGGGCCGGGTCCGCGACCTCGATGCCGAAGTCCAGCAGCTCGATCAGCCCGGTGCCGTGCCGGTGGAACGACTCGTACACCAGGTCCGAGGGGCGGCGCACGCCCTGCACGTCGCGCAGCGCGGTGACCATCACCTCGGCCAGCCGGGCGAAGTCGGCGGGCCCGGCCGCCGCGGGCAGCTCGGTCCACCAGTTGCGCGGCGCGGGGTCGGCGGGCGGCTGCCAGCCGGCCTCGCTCATGACCTCCTCGTCGGCGAGGGTGAGCAGCAGCGGGCCGTCCAGGAAGTTGTTGCTGACGGCCTCGGCGTAGAGCCGGTCCGGCTCGCGCATGGCCTGCACGTAGTGCCGGCTCTCGTCGCGTTCGCGCACGATCAGGATGGTGTCGGGGCCGAGACCCGCCAGCTCCCGCCCCAGCCGCCGAGCGAACTCGGACCACTCCAACAAGATCACTCCCTATGACCGGGGACGGCCCCCTTGGGTCCCGCGGGACCCATGCCCGAGATCCTGATGATTGTCGTCCCGGACGCCTTCTGGCAAACCGGGCGTCACTCCGGTGGCGCTTCGTGACGCAGCACACGCAGCGCCTCGCGCAGCGCCCGCGGGTCGTCGCCGCAGCGGTCCAGCAGGGCGATCAGCCGGTGCAGGATGTCGTGCCGCTCGAAGCCCACGTCCAGCAGCGCCTGCGCGGTCTCCCACAGCTGCGGCGGGTCGCCGTCCCACAGCCGCAGGGTGAGCCGCTCGTGCGCGTCCAGGTGCGCCGGGTCGGCGCCGGGGTGCTCGAACTCCAGGACGACCCGCCGGTCGGCGGGGTCGGCCGGGTCCAGGGTGGCCAGGTCGATCCAGCCGTGCCGGCCCGACAGCCGGTGCCGCCCCGACAGGAACGGCAGCGCGAACGCCCGGCGCGGCAGGGCCTCCAGATCGCCGTCGGGCAGCAGCCGGTCGACCAGGTCGCGGTCCAGCCCGAACGCCGACGGGTCGCGGTAGGCGCTCGCGAACTTGGCGGTGGCGTCCCACACCGCGTCCAGCGTCGCCCGGACGCCCTCCTCGGGCAGCCCGGTGCGCCGCCCCGCCCAGCGCACCCAGGACGCCAATACGTGCGGCACCGCCTCCTGCTCGCTCGGCGACAGCAGCACCTTGCGCGGCAGCCAGTCCAGCAGGAACATCTCGGCCTTGACCGGGCTGACCCGCAGCGGCCGCCCGAAGTCGTGCGTGCAGCCGTAGTCGATGATCCGGTCGACGCAGCGGCCGGCCGCGGACCGGTCCGACAGGTCCTCGGCCTCGTCGGACGCCAGGAACTGGATGGCGATCTTGGCGCGCCGGTCGCGGCCGTACACCGGCGGCTGCGGGACGTGCCCGCCGGGCGGCAGCGCGCGCAGCCGGGCGCGCAGGAAGGCGTGGTAGGAGCCGAAGGTGTCGTTGACCGGCGGGTCGGGGGTCTCGTTGGTGAACTCCAGCGCCCGCTGCAGCATGGCGCGGGTGTCGCGCGGGTCGAGCTCCTCGAAGCGCATCAGCGGGTTGGTGCGGCCCTCGTGCCGGGAGTGCTCCAGCAGCCGGTCGACCTTGGACGACACCCAGGCGTCGCGGACCAGGCCGCCGGCGGGCGGGCGGCCGCCGGCCGGGACCGGCAGCACCGTCGCCTTGGTGCGGTCCACCAGCACCACCAGCGCGTGCCGCTCGGCGCCGCCGTAGGAGTAGACGCACACGATCGAGTCCTGGTCGCCGTAGACGTCGCGCGAGACGTAGCAGCCCTCGTGCGCGATCGTCCCGACCCGGTCGGCCCAGGCGGGCCGGGGCACGCCCTTGTCCATCAGCTCCAGCACGGCCCGTTCGGCGCGCACCGCCTGCCCCGGGGTGCCGAGGTAGCAGATGCCGGTCAGCAGGGCGAGCGCGGCCGGGGTGGCGGCCCGCGCGGCGTGCTCGACCAGTTCCTCGCCGATGACCCGCTCGACGTCGCCGCCCTCGGCCCGCCGGCCCCACCAGGACCCCAGGATCTCGCTGACGATCAGTTCGGCGTCCAGCGGGCTGCGCACCGCCAGCAGCTCGCGGGCGTGCTGCAGCATCCCGTCGAAGATCGCCGAGATCTCGCCGGGGGGCCGCCCCTCCGGTGCCGGGTCCCCGGGCGGGCGGCGTTGGCTGCGCGGACTCACGCCTCATAGCTTCGCAGATTCGGCGGCCCGGATCGTCCCGGACGCGGGCGGCGGTCGAAATGGGCCGGGTCCGCTCAGCCGTCCACCCCCGCCCCGCGCCGCGGCGGCGGGCCGCTCCACGCGCCCGGGACGCGCCCGGACGGCGGCTCGGACTTGACCATGCCGACCAGGTGCTCGCGCGCCATCCGCTCCACCAGCGCCGGGGTGGCGTCGATGCCGAGATGGGTCACGCAGGCCAGCACGTCGGCGACGCAGCGGTCCACGGTGTCGGAGGGAAAGGACAGGAACTCATCGGCCAGCCGCCGCGCGAGGTCGTCGCGGGCCTGCCGGCGGTGATCGGTCAGTGCGGGCATCTGGGACACCTTTCGCGCCCGAAAGGTCCGGCGGACGGGGAGAACGCCGGTGAGCCGGGGCCGGGTCGTCCGCCCGGGTGAGGGCGAACGGCCGAACCTCGCCTCGATGTCTCATTCCAACGCTTTTATCCCCAGAGTCAAGGCTTGCACGCACCCGGATCGGCCGGTTCCTTCCCGGGGCCGTCCGAGGCCGGCGGCGCCACCTCGTCCAGCCAGGCCGGATGGTGCCGCGCGGCCCACCGGCGGTCCACCCGGCCGGTGAGGGCCCCGGCCAGCGCGCCCCGGTCGCGCAGCGCCTCCCACAGATGGCCCGCCGTCACCACCGCGATCACCAGGAACAGCCAGTCGTGCACGAAGGTCGCGCCCGTCCGCCACCGGTCGGGGAAGGGGCCCGGGAAGGCGAGCATCAGGCCGGTGCCGAGCATCACCGCGATCGCGCCGCCGGTGAAGGCGGCGTTCAGCTTCTGCCCGGCGTTGAACTTGCCGACCGGGACGATCCCGCGCCCGTCCAGCACCGCCCGCCGGTCGCGGCGGCGCAGCCACGCCCGGTCGGCCGCGGTGAACCGGTCGAGCCGGCCGAGGTCGGCCCGGAACGCCCGGGAGGCCAGCCCGAGCAGGATCGGCACCGGCAGCGCGTACCCGCACCACACGTGCACCGTCTTGACCAGGTCCCGGCGGCCCACCACCGTCGCCAGCGACGGCAGGTACAGCAGGGCCGCGGTCACCAGGCAGACCAGCATCAGCAGCGCCGTCACGTGGTGGACGGCCCGCTCGGCCCGCCCGAACCGGAGCAGGAGATCACGTGGGCTCATCGTCGCGTCCGTTCGACCGCCCGACCCATGCATCGACGTCATAGCCGCGCCGCTCCCAGTAGCCCGAGACCACCTTGTCTGTCACCTCGATGGCGCCGAGCCACTTCAGCGACTTGTACCCGTACATCGGCGCCACGAAGAGCCGCACCGGCCCCCCGTGGTCGTGGGTGACGGGCCCGCCGAGCATCCGCGTGGCGATCAGCACGTCCGGCCGCCGCGCCTGCTCCATGGTCAGCGACTCGCTGTAGACGCCGTCGAACGAGCGGAACCGCACCGCCGTCGCCTCCGGCGAGGCCCCGACGGCGTCCAGCAGGTCGGGCAGCGCGACCCCCGCCCACGCCACCCCCGGCACCCGCCACCCCGTCACGCACTGGAAGTCGCGGGTGACCTGCGTCTGCTTGAGCGCGCCGAGCTCGGGGATGGTGAACGCCCTCGTCCTGCCCACCATCCCCGACACCGCCAGCCGGTACTCGTCGGCCGTCCGCTCGCGCACGCTGCCGACGACCGAGTAGTACCGGAACCCGCCCGCCGCCGGGAGCACGTCCCCGAGCCCCCGCACGGGCGCGAGCGCCCGGTTCACCCCTGTCTGCAGGGACGCGCCGACCGCGATCCCGCCGGCGCCGAGCCCGATCATCCCGAGCACGACCCGCCGCCCGACCGGCGTCCCCTCCTTGAGTTCCACCCCTCCAGTGGAGCACCGTCCCGCCCCCGGCCGCCATGCCCGGGCCCCGCCCGTAAGCACTTCGTCACATCCGGCCGACGCCGCCCGGAACGAGAACAAATAAATCCCGCTATTTCCATATCTGGAACTCGGTCACCGCCGCCGGCCCGCCCGAAGACCTACCCGTTCTTTAATGACGGCTCCATTCCCTGATCATACAATCAAACAGAAAAAGAGAATCCAGTGAAAGGAAGAGTGCATGCGCAAAGTGCGGGCCCTGGCCATGTCGATCGTCGTGGCGGCCACCGCCGGCACGGCCGTCCCCGCCGCCGCGGCCGACCGCAGGGAGGACGTCACCAGGCCGTTCGACGTCACCATCGGCGTGGGATGGCGTTCCAAGAGGTTCCCGCAGAACGCCGGGACCGACGTCTTCGTCTGGCAGTGCCTCGGCATCGCCGGCGAGGAGTACCGCTTCGCCGTCTACAACTTCCGGACCATCGCCAGCCCGCCGCAGGAGGTCTACAGCAAGGTCTACACCTGCGTTCCCAAAAAGGGCGGGAAGCCGAACATGATCACCGAGAAGGTGCCGCTGGACCGCGGCGTCTACATGATCGAGTTCAGCGTCTTCGAGGGCTCCGACGGCGTCCACCTGAAGGGCAAGGGCACCTATCCCAAGCAGACCGACTGACACCACGCCGCCCGGAGGCGACCCCGCACGCCTCCGGGTCCCCCGCCGCCCTGCGCCTGACATGCCCCTCGCCCAGCGGCCCTTGCGGACGGACCGGCCGCGAGGCGAGGTCTGGGGAAGGGGCCGCCGTGCCCGCTACGGTGGTGGAGCGCTGCGGTCCAGAGGGGGACGAGGGGCAGCGTGATCAGAGGAATGAGGGACGATGCCGATCTCGCTGCCGATCGACGCCGGCGCCAACGCACTGCTGAACCGGAGCCCGCTGGCCCTGCTGATCGCGATGCTGCTCGACCAGCAGATCCCTCTCGAACGGGCCTTCGCCGCCCCTGCCGAGCTTGAGCGGCGGCTCGGGAGCGACCTCGACGCCGAAGCGATCGCGGACTACGACCCCGAGACCCTCATCAAGCTGTTCGGGGAGAAGCCCGCCCTGCACCGCTTCCCCAAGTCGATGGCCGCCCGGGTGCAGTCCCTGTGCCGTGCCCTGGTCGAGCGGTACGACGGTGACGCCGAAGCCGTCTGGCGCGACGCCGCCTCCGGGCGGGAGCTGTACCGGCGCGTCGCGGAACTGCCGGGCTTCGGCGACCAGAAGGCGAAGATCTTCGTCGCCCTCCTCGGCAAGGGGCTGGGCGTGCGGCCCGCCGGCTGGCGGGAGGCCGCCGGCGCCTACGGCGAGGAAGGCTCCCACCGCTCGGTCGCCGACATCGTCGACGACGAGTCCCTCGGGCTGGTCCGCGCCTACAAGCAGCAGATGAAGGCGGCGGCCAAGGCCGGGTAGAGGAGGCCGGCGCCTACGGCGAATGCGCACCGGAAGCCGGTGCATATTCGGTGCGGCGCCGCAATACCGGTATTCGGTGTCGCGGTAGGCGGCCACCTGCTCTTTCGCGGGCGGACTTCTGCGCCGGCGGCGGGGGAAACCGTGTGAGAAAGCTCATGCCCGGTTCCTGTAACACTTCCGGAGAACGTGAATAAGTTTCATTAGCCGCTGTCTGTATAAGCGGCACTCATGATTTGACAAACGCGTGCTCACCGAAGCGCTTGCGCATGATCCACTCATCTACTAGTCATGTGGGCGGCCGTTCCTCTGCCCCCGCGCTGAGTATTGTGACCAGCACAGATGGTGACGGCCGGATAGGTGCGCGCATGGACCCCCAGCGGCTCAAAAAGAACTTCGCACTGGTCGGTGGGAAGGGGGAGGACGTCGCCGCGTACTTCTACGCCGACCTCTTCGAGCGCGAGCCGGCGCTGCGCACGATGTTCCCCGCGAGCATGGAGAAGCAGCAGGAGAAGCTCCTCGCCGCCCTGTCGCACATCGTCTCCCTGCTCGACGACACCGAGACGCTCGTCCCGTTCCTGCAGGACCTGGGACGCCAGCACAACGGTTATGGCGTCAAGGAGGAGCACTTTCCGCTGGTAGGGGCGAGCCTGCTGGCCACGCTCGCCTACTTCAGCGGCCCGGAGTGGAGCAAGGAACTGGAGGAGGACTGGGCCGCCGCCTACGGGCTCGCCGCCCAGATCATGTCGGAGGCCGCAGCGGAAGCCGCCGCTTCGCAGGCGTGACCCCATATCCGCCGGGCGTCCGCTCCCCAAGGTTCGCCCTCGCGGATCCCTTCTTCTTCCATGACCACTACCACCAGGAGGTCGTGTGGACGCACAGCGGCTGAAGGAGAACTTCGCACGCGTGGCCGAACAGGGTGACGCGGTCGCCTTGTTCTTCTACAGCGACCTTTTCGTCGGCAACCCGCAGCTGCGGGACATGTTCCCCATCGGGATGGCGGGCCAGCGGGACAAGCTGCTTCGCGCGCTCGGGCTGATCGTCTCTCGCGTGGACGACCTGCCCGAACTCGTGCCGTTCCTGCAGCAGCTCGGACGTGATCACCGCAAGTTCGGGATCCTCGCCGAGCACTACCCGCACGTCGGCGCGAGCCTGATCAGGACGTTGAGGTACTTCTCCGGGTCCGCCTGGACGCCGGAGCTGGAGGCCGACTGGGGTGCCGCGTACGGGCTCGTCGCCCAGGTCATGCAGGAGGCCGCGGACGACGACTCGCGCACCAGCCCGCCCTGGTGGGAGGCGCGCGTCGTCGCGGTGGAGCGCCGCCGCTTCGACCTGGCGGTCCTGCGGGTCGAACCGGACCGGCCGCTGCCGTACCTGCCGGGGCAGTCCGTCGCGGTGGAGGTGCCGGCGCGGCTGCGGCAGTGGCGCTTCTACTCCATGGCGAACGCGCCGCGCCCCGACAACACCCTGGACTTCCACGTCCGGCTCGTCGACGGCGGCGCGGTCAGCTCCGTGATGGTGCGCACGCTGCAGCCCGGCGACCGGATGCGGCTCGGCGCCCCGATCGGCACGCTGGTGCTGGACGAGTCGTCGCCGCGGGACGTCCTGCTCGTCGCCGGGAGCACCGGCCTCGCACCGATCAAGGCGATCCTGGAACAGATCGCCCAGCGGGCCGCACGGCCCCCCGCCGTGCAGCTGTTCTTCGGGGCCCGCACCCGGGACGCGCTCTACGACCTGGAGGACCTGCGCAAGCTGGCGGCCGAGCTGCCGTGGCTCACCGTGGTGCCGGCGGTGTCGGACGAGGCGCCGCCGCGGCCGGGCTTCATCGACGTGCGGCCGAGCCTGGACGGCTCCCTCGCCCGGGTGGCCTCGGCCAACCCGCCACCGGAGGACTCCGACATCGAGTACGGGGCGCTGCCCGCCGTCCTCGCCCGGCGGGGCTCGTGGGCCGGGCACGACGCCTACGTCTGCGGCCCGGCGGCCATGGTCGCCAACACCGTGGACGAGCTCGTGCGGCTGGGCGTGGACCGAGCCCGCATCCGGCAGGAGACCTTCGTTGACACACAGAGGTGAACCCTTGTACCCCTCCGACGTCCCTGACGGCGCGATGCCCTATCCGCCCCTGAACGAGTCCGCCTCGCCGCGGGGGCACCTGCCGGCCGGCGTGCCGCCGGCCCAGGAGATGTCCGTTCCCGGGCCGGCGGCGCCCGGCGGCTTCCTGGTCGCGCGGCCGGACCGGCTCACCCCCG
The DNA here is from genome assembly GCF_009604375.1 of Actinomadura macrotermitis. GTDB lineage: Bacteria > Actinomycetota > Actinomycetes > Streptosporangiales > Streptosporangiaceae > Spirillospora > Spirillospora macrotermitis. The sequence continues at coordinate 767,622 of NZ_WEGH01000004.1, read as the reverse complement.
GCGAGGTGCGCGGGACGAACTTCGCCCGGGCCGGACGGGGCCGCCGCGGGCTGGACGAGGACGAGGTGCACGCCTTCCTCGACCGGGTCGAGGCCGAGCTGGTGCGGCTCGGCAACGAGAAGGCGGCGCTGGCCGAGGAGGTGCAGAGCCTGCGCGAGCGGCTCTCGGCCGGCGGCGCGCGCGGCGGGATGCCTCCCGAGGAGGCGCACTTCCAGGCCGTGCGGATACTGTCCCAGGCCCAGCAGACCGCCGACCTGTACGTGGCGGACGCCGAGCGCTACACCCGCGAGCTGGCCCACGAGGCCCGCCTGCACCGTGAGGCGATCCTCTCGGACGCGCGCGGGCGGGCGGAGCTGATGATGGAGGAGGCCCACCAGCGGGCGGACCGCCTGGCGGAGGAGGCGGCGCGGCAGTCCGCGCTGTCGCACCCGCAGCCGGCCGCGCCCGTGCCCGCGCAGCCGGACGGCGGCGACCGCCTGGCGGCGGAACGGGAGATCGCCTACCTGCGCACCTACAGCGACGTCTACCGCACCCACCTGCGGTCCTACCTGGAGGCCCTGCTCCGCAACGTCGACGAATGGGAGAAGTCCGAGCAGAACGCGCTTCCCGCCCGGCACCAGCCCCCCGCCCGCTGAGCGGGGCCGTGCCCCCGCCCGCTGAGCGGGGCCGTGAGGTGAAGGGCCGGCCCCCCGCGCGGGAACCGGCCCTTCGGCTCAGCCCCCGTGGACGGGGGTCCCGGCCACCACGGTCGCGACGACCGGGAGCGTGCCGAGCTCCTCGGGCGCGGTGGTGAGCGGGTCGCCGGCGAACACGGTGAAGTCGGCGTCGTGGCCGGCGGCGACCCGGCCGCGGTGGTCCTCCTCGCCAGCGGCGAGCGCGGCGTGGGTGGTGTAGCCCTCCAGCGCCTGGAGCGCGGTGAGGGCCTGCTCCTTCTGCATCGGCTCGGCGTCCGGCCGGTCGAAGCGGCGGCGCAGCCGCGCGTCGGCCATCGTCCAGCGGGGGTCGAACGGCGCGATCGGCCAGTCGGAGCCGAGCGCCAGCACGCCGCCCGCGGCGCGGACGTCGCTCCAGCGGAAGCCGTCGTCGACCCGCCCGTCGCCGAGCCGCCGCGACCAGGAGTCGCTCCGGTCGGGGTTGTTGAAGCAGGTGCAGTGCAGCGGCTGCATGCTGGCGGCGGCGGCCCGGTCGCCGAACGCCCGCACCACCTCGTCGGGGACGGTCTCCACGTGCTCGATGCGGTGCCGGGCGAGCGGGCCGAACCGGTCGCGCAGGTCGCCGAAGATCGTGAGCACCTCGCGGACGGCGCGGTCGCCGATCGCGTGGACGGCGACGTTCACCCCGGCCCGGTGCAGGGTGGTGACGGTCTCGCGGAAGCGGTCGAAGTCGCGCCACAGCGGCTCCAGGCCCTGGCCGTGGACGTCGGGGCGCTCCAGCCAGGCGGTGCCGCCGTCGATGGTGCCGTCGACGAAGAGCTTGACCCCCTCGACGCGCCAGCGCCGCCCCTTGAGGCCCTGGCGCGCCAGGACCGTCTCCGGGCCGGGGTCGTCCGGCATGACCCAGGGGTTGAAGCCGATCCGCAGCGGCAGCTCGCCCGCGGCCTCCAGCCGGGTGACCAGCTCGTGCGCGGGGTCGAGGAAGTCCATGGCGTGCAGGCCGGTGAGGCCCGCCGCCGCCATGTCCCGCAGCGTCCGCTCCAGGAGCGGGACGAGCTCGTCCGCACCCGGCTCCGGCAGGACCTCGTCGATGATCTGGAGCGCCTCGGCCTCCAGGAGGTAGCCGGTGGGGACGCCGTCCGCGTCGCAGACGATCTCCGCGCTGGAGGCGAAGGCGCGGGGCCCGTCGATGCCGGCGATCCGCAGCGCCTCGGGGGAGACGACGGCCGAGTGCGCGTCGTAGAGGTCGACGAGGGCCGGCACGCCCTCCAGGGCCGGTCCGAGCGCCGCCGCGGTCGGGGCCGCCCCGCCGAACACCACGGGGTTGAGGCCCCAGCCGAGCAGCCATCGCCCGGGGGCCAGGTCCGCGCGCGCGGCCGCGAGCGCGGCCCGCACGGCGTCCAGGTCGAGGGCGTCGCTCAGGTCCACGCCGATGGTCCGGATCGTGCCCGAGACCGGGTGGGCGTGGCCGTCGACGAGGCCGGGGGTCAGCACGGCGTCGCCGAAGTCGACGACCCGCGCCGCGCCGGCGCGCAGGTCGGCGGCGTCGCCGACGGCCAGGATCCGGCCGTCGTCGACCAGGACGCCGGTCGCCTGCGGGACGCCGGGGTCCATCGTGTGGATGCGGCGGGCGGTGTACAGGGTGCTCATCGGGTTCCTCACGGGTGGTCGGCGAGTGCGCCGTAGGTGTCGGGGCGGCGGGTCTGCAGGAACGGGAAGAGCGCGAGCCAGTCGGCGCGCTGCGCCAGGTCGAGCGTGGCGACCAGGGCGGCGTCGCCCTCGCGGGGCGCCTGGACGAGCACCCGGCCGTAGGGGTCGCTGATGAACGACGAGCCGTAGAAGGTGATCAGGCCCTCGCCGCCCCAGCGGTTCGGCACGACCATGAACTGGCCGTTGGCGATGCCGTTGCCGACGATCACCTGGCGCCACAGCGGCTCGGTGTCGAAGCCGGGATGGTCGGGCTCGGAGCCGATCGCGGTGGGGTAGGCCAGCAGCTCCGCGCCGGCGAGCGAGTAGGCCCGCGCGACCTCGGGGAACCACTCGTCCCAGCAGGTCGGCATGCCGATGCGGGGCGCGCCGGGCAGGTCCAGCTCGACGACCGGGTAGGGGTCGTCGGCGGGGCCGGGACGGAAGTAGTGGTCCTCGTAGTAGCCGGCGGTCACCGGGATGTGCAGCTTGCGGGTGCGGGCGACCAGCCGCCCGCCGGGCGCCACGAGGATGGCGGTGTTGAACCCCAGTTCGTCGCCGGCGGAGTCGGCGCGCTCGTAGAGGGAGGCGTGCACGTACACGCCGGAGGCGGTCGCGGCCTCGGCGGCGAAGCGGTGGGTGGGGCCGCCCTCCAGCGGCTCGGCGAGGAGGCGGGCCTCGCCGCCGGGCTTGGTGTCGGCGGGGTAGCGCGACAGCGTGAGCTCGGGGAGGAACACCACCTGCGCGCCGGCGCCGGCGGCGGTGGCGACGCCGTCGGCGAGGACGCCGGCGTGCTCGGCCGGGTCCTCGTGCCAGCGCGTTTGGATCGCTCCAACCGTGAGGCCCGGCCGGTCGCCGGGCGCGACGCGGGCGGGGGAGGGCAGTTCGGGGGCGGTCAGGAGTCTCATGCGTCGTTCCTCGCGGGAAGGGCGGGCTGCTGCTGGGTGATGCAGTGGACGCCGCCGCCGCGGGCGAACAGCGGCCGGGCGTCGACCGTCACGACGGCGCGCCCGGGGTAGGCGTCGGCCAGGATCGCCCGGGCCTCGTCGTCGGCGGGGTCGTCGAAGGCGCACGCGACCACGGCGCCGTTCAGGACGTAGTGGTTGACGTAGCTGTAGTCGACCCACCCCTCGGCGTCGCGCAGGACGGCGGGCGCGGGCAGCGCGGTGATCTCCAGGGGCTTGCCCCGGGCGTCGCGGGCCGCGCCGAGCGTCTCCATCACCTCGCGGCTGATCCGGGCGTCGGGGTGGGCGGGGTCGCGCTGGTCGTGCACCAGGACCCGCCCGGGCGCGGTGAAGGCCGCCACGATGTCCACGTGCCCCTTGGTGCCGAAGCGCTCGGAGTCGCGGGTCAGGCCGCGGCGCAGCCAGATGACGGCGCGCGCGCCCACGGTGCGGGCGAGCTCGTCCTCCACCTGCCGCCGGGTCCAGCCGGGGTTGCGCAGCGGGTCGAGCTGGACCGACTCGGTGACCAGGAAGGTCCCGGCCCCATCGGTGTGGATGCCGCCGCCCTCGTTGACCAGGGGGGAGTCGATGCGGTGCGCGCCGCTGACCTCGATGGCGACGTCGCCGGCCACCGCGTCGTGCTCCCAGCTGGCCCACTCCTGGCGGCCCCAGCCGTTGAAGACCCAGTCGACCGCGCCGAGCCCGGCCGGGCCGACGACGAAGGTGGGGCCGGTGTCGCGGTACCAGGCGTCGTCGAGCGGCGTCTCGTGCAGGACGATCCCGCCGGCGAGGCGGCGGCGCGCGGCCGCCAGCTCGTGCGGCGGCACCAGCATGTGCAGCGGCTCGTGCTCGGCGACCGCGTTGGCGACCGCGGCCCAGGCCGCCCGGGCCTCCTCGGCCGCCGCGGCGGTCTCGCCGAGGGTGTAGCCGGTGGACGGCCAGGCCATCCAGGTCCGCTCGTGCGGGCCGGTCTCGGCCGGCATCGTCCAGCCGGCCGGTTCGGGGGTGGTCAAGCGTCCGCCTCATGATCGGTGGGGTCCTGCCAGGGCAGGAGCGGGCTGGTGAAGTCGTCGACGATCCGCATCGCGGCGTCGTGGTCCAGGGGCCGGTAGCCGACGACGACGCGGATGGTGAGGCCGTCCAGCAGCGCCGAGACGCCCTCGGCCACCCGGTCGGCGTCGACGGTGGCGGGGAGCTCGCCGCGCTGGACGGCGTAGGCCAGCGTCTCGCGCAGCAGCCCCTGCCAGTCCTGCTCCAGCTCGGTGATCAGGTCGTGGAAGTCCTTGTCGTGGACCGCCTCGGCCCACGCCTCCAGCCACATCAGCAGGCCGCTGTCGTCCAGGCCCGACGGGGCGCCGGTGTCCAGCAGCCAGTTCCACCGCTCGCGCGCCGACGGCATGCCCTCGAACGCGGCGTGGGCACGCGCGCGCAGGTCCTGCTCCACCATCCGCAGCGAGGCCATGAACAGGTCGTTCTTGCTCTCGAAGTAGTAGAGGAGGTGGGCGCCGGTCATCTTCAGGCTGGCGCCGAGGTCGGCGAGCGTGACGTTGCGCAGCCCCTGGGCGCTCAGCGGGCCGATGGCGGCCTGGGCGATGTCGGCCTTGCGCACCTGTCGTCGGTTCGTCAAGCCTGGTCCTCGTTTCCGGTCGTCAGCGTCGGCACGGCCGCGATCAGCTCGCGGGTGTAGTCGGTGCGCGGCGCGGCGAACAGCTCGTCCACCGGCGCCGCCTCCACGACTCTGCCCGATCGCATGACCACGGCGCTGTCGCACAGGTACCGCACCAGGTCCAGATCGTGGGTGATGCAGACCAGGGTGATCCCCGTCGTCTCCCGCAGCTCGGCGAGCAGGTCCAGCACCGAGGCCTGGACGGCCACGTCCAGCGCGCTGGTCGCCTCGTCGGCGATGAGCAGCCGCGGCTCGAGCGCGAGGGCGCGGGCGATCGCCACGCGCTGCTTCTGGCCGCCCGACAGCCGGTGCGGCCGGGCGTCGCGCAGGGACGCCGGCAGGTGCACCAGGTCGAGGAGTTCCTCGACCCGCCGCGCGACCCGCTCGCCGGGGACGACGCGGTGCACCCGCAGCAGCTCCTCCAGGACCGCGCCGACGGTGCGGGCCGGGTTCAGCGTGGTGCCGGGGTCCTGGAAGACCATCTGCATCGCACGGCGGGTGGCGACGTCGCGGCGGCGCTCCAGCCGCCGCCCGTCGAAGCGGATCTCCCCGGCGTCGACGCCGGTGAGCCCCATGACCGCGCGCATGAGGGTGGACTTGCCCGACCCCGACTCGCCGACGACGCCGAGCGCGGCGCCCCGCGGGACGCGCAGGCTGACGTCGTCGACGGCGACGACCGGGCCGTCCCCGCCGAGCAGGCGGCGCAGCCGGGACGCGGCGCCGAAGCGGACGGTGACGTGGTCGATCTCCAGCAGGTCCGTCACGGCCGTGCTCCCTTGGTCGCGGCGTCCGCGAGGCGGCGGGCGAGGTTGGCGGCCAGCAGCTCGCGCGTGTAGGGGTGCCCGGGGGCGCGCAGGACCGCCGCCGTCCGGCCCTCCTCCACGATCTGCCCGGAGCGCATCACCGCGATGCGCTCGCACAGCGAGCCGACGACGGCGAGGTCGTGGCTCACGAAGACCATCGCCATGTCCCGGCTCGCGACCAGGTCCCGCAGCAGGTCCAGGATCTGGGCCTGGACGCGGACGTCCAGGGCCGTGGTGGGCTCGTCGCAGAGCAGCACGCCGGGATCGGTGGCGAGCGCGGCGGCGATCATGACGCGCTGCCGCATGCCGCCCGACAGCTCGTGCGGCCAGGCCGCGAGCCGGGCGCGGGCGCGCGGGATGCCGACCCGCTCCAGCAGCGCGGCCGCCTCGTCCCGGGCCTGCCCGCGGGTGGCGCCGGGGTGGTGCAGCCGCCAGGTGCGCGCGACCAGGTGGCCGACGCGCATGGTGGGGTTGAGCGCGATCGCCGGCTCCTGGAAGACCATCGCGGCGCGGGCGCCCGCGCGCTCGACCGTCCCCTCGGCGCGCAGCGCGGCGGGCAGGATGCCCAGCACCGCGCGCAGGGTGAGGCTCTTGCCGCTGCCGGACTCGCCGACCAGGCCGAGGGTCTCGCCCGGGGCGAGATCCAGCGACACGCCGTCGACCAGGGGCGCGCCTCCGTCGCGGTGCAGGACGCGCAGGTGCTCGATCCGGAGCACGGGCCGGAGCACCGGTTGCGGGTTCTCGCTCATCGCCGTCCCATCCGGTCCTGGAGGCCGTCGCCGAGCAGGGCGAACCCGAAGGCGAGGACGGAGATGACCAGCCCCGGCAGGACCGTGAGCCGCGGGACCTCGGTCAGGTACGCCTGCGCCGCCGCGGTCATGCTCCCCCACTCGGGGGTGGGCTGCTGGACGCCGAAGCCGAGGAAGGAGAACGCCGCCAGCGCGGTGACCGCGAACACCACGTCCGAGGTCAGGTAGACCAGCGTCTGCTTGAGCGTGTTGGGCAGCACGTGCCGCACCATGATCCGGGTGGCGCCGAGGCCGGCGGTGACCGCGGCGACGATGTACTCCGAGCCGCGGATGCGCGCCACCTCGCCGCGGATCAGCCGCGCGTACACCACCCAGCCGACGGCGGTGAAGGCGATGAGCAGCGACCGGACGCCCGGTCCGAGGACGAAGACCAGCGCGATCATCAGGATGTAGGTCGGGAACGCCTGCAGCAGGTCGCTGACGCGCATCACGACGGCGTCGAGCCAGCCGCCGGCGTACCCGGCCAGCAGGCCGAGGACCGTGCCGAGCAGGCAGGGCAGGACGGTCGCCAGCAGCGCCACCGTCAGGTCCAGGCCGGTGGCGCTCATCAGCCGGCTGAGCACGTCGCGGCCGAGCTCGTCGGTGCCGAGGGGGTAGGCGCCCGAGGGCCCCTGGAGGGCGGCGGCCACGTTCTGGGCGAGCGGGTCGTGCGGCCGCAGGACGGGCGCGAGCAGCGCGACCAGGACGTAGAGGCCGACGACCGTCAGGCCGATGGCGAGCTTGACGCGGCCGCCGCGCCGGACGCGGACGGCGGGCGCGGGGCCCGGCGGCGGCGGTGCGCCGCCGGCCGGGACGGCCGCTTCGACGGGTGCGGTCATGCGGTGATCCTCACGCGCGGGTCGATGATCGAGGTGACGATGTCGGACAGCAGGTAGAGCAGGACGGCCAGCACGGCGAAGACGAGCGTGTAGCCCTGGACGAGCGGGAAGTCGCGGGTGCCCGCGGCGGTCACCAGGCCGAGCCCCATGCCGGGCATGCCGAACGCGACCTCGACCACGACGGTGCCGAAGAGCGCGTAGCCGGCCTGGGCGGCGGTGACGGTGACGAGCGGCGGTACCGCGTTGCGCAGCTGGAACCGGCGCACCAGGCCGAACCCGCCGAAGCCGAGGGTGCGCGCGGCGCGGACGAACTCGGCGTCGGCCAGCTCCATCATGGTCGAGCGCAGGCTGCGGATCATCGGGGCGGCGATGCCGAGCGCCACCACCAGGGCCGGCAGCACCAGGGCGCGGGCGTGCTCCGCGGCGCCCTCGCCGAACCCGGCCACCGGGAACCAGCCCGTCGGCAGCGCCACCAGCCGGATCGCCATGATCGCGACCCAGAACGTGGGCAGCCCGATGCCGAGCACCCCGAAGCCCCGCACCAGGTGGTCGGCCAGGCGGTCCGGCCGGCGCGCGGCCAGCACCGCCAGCGGCACCGACATCGCCAGGGCCAGCAGGACGCCCGAGGCGGTGATCGCCAGGGTCACCGGCAGCTGCTCGGCGATCTGGGCGCCGACCGCCCGGCCGGTCTTGAACGAGGTGCCGAGGTGGCCGGTCAGCACGTCCCCGACGTAGTGCAGGTAGCGCTGCCAGACCGGCAGGTCCAGCCCCAGCCGGTGCCGGACCTGGTCCACCTGCGCCTGCGGCGCCCGCGGGCCGGCCACCAGCCGCGCCGGGTCGCCGGGGGACAGGTCGAGCAGCAGCATCACCAGCGCGACGATGCCGAGCAGCAGCGGGACCAGGCTGATCCCGCGCCGCAGCACGAAGCCGTAGCGGCTCACTTGTTCTTCCAGATCGTGGCGAGGTCGTACCCGCCCCACGGCGTCTGCCGCAGGCCGTGGACGGCGGTGCGCTGCGCCACCAGCTGCGCGCCCTGGCCGAGCGCGACGAAGGGCGCCTCCTCCAGCAGCGCGTCCTGGACCTTGGTGATGGCGGCCTGCTTGGCCTTGGCGTCGGTGGTCCTGCGGTAGTCGCCGAGCGCCGCGTCGATGGCGCCGACCGGATGGCCGGTGAACATCGTGCCGGTCGCGCCGAGGTACACCACCGGGTCCGAGGCGTCCGGGGAGATGGCGTTGTAGGCGAACAGCGCCAGCTGGTACTTGCCGCCGGAGACCGTCGCGTAGTTGCCGGCGGCGTCGGCCGCCTGGAGGTTCACGGTGATGCCGAGGTCCTTGAGGTTCTGCTGGACGATCTGGGCCATCAGCGACGTGCTCGGGTCGTTGGGGTAGGCCATCGTCAGCGTCGCCGGCCTGCGGGACGCGCCGGCCAGCAGCGCCTTGGCCTTGGCGGCGTCGTGGGAGAAGTACGGCCGGCTCGGCGGCGCCCAGTTGGCGACGTTGGTGGGCAGCGCGCCGGTGGGGACGGCCCCGTAGCCCTTCAGCGAGCTGCCGACGACCGAGGCGTAGTCGATCGCGTACCCGATGGCCTGCCGCACCTTGACGTCGGCGAGCGCGGGGTCCTTGGTGTTCATCAGCAGCACGCTCGTCATGTGGTTCAGCGTGCTGTTGATCTGCTTCTTGGGCAGCGTCGCCGCCAGCACCGGGAAGATCTCGTTGGCGAGGTCGGCCTGCCCGGACGCGAGCTGCAGCCCGATCGAGTTCTGGTCGCCGGCGTAGGTGCTGACGACCTGGTCGGTGTAGGGGAGCCCGGCGCGGTAGTAGTGCGTGTTGCGCGTCAGCACCACCTTGCCGTTGGTGCTCCAGTCGCTCACCGTGTAGGGGCCGGCGCCGACCGGCTTCTGCCAGAACTGCTTCGCCGGGCGCCCGCCGAAGTCCTTCGGCACGACGCCGGCGGTCGCCCAGGCCAGGAAGGACGGCAGCGAGGTGTCGGGCTCGGACAGCTCCAGGGCGATCGTGCGGTCGTCGATCGTCTTCGTCGAGCGGATCACCGAGTAGGTCGCGCCGTAGTTCGGGCCGGCCTTCCAGGTGGCGATCGAGAACGCCACGTCGGCCGCGGTGACCGGCTTGCCGTCGCTGAAGGCGGCCTTCGGGTCGAGCTTGAGGGTGAGCGTCCGGTTGCCGTGGCCGAACGACCACGACGAGGCCAGGCCGGGCCGCAGGGACCTCCCGTCCGGGTCCGCCCGCAGGAGGGGTTCCAGCACGGCCCCCGAGAACAGGTACGTCGCGTTCAGGCTCTCCTTGTCCAGCTCGAAGCCCTCGAACGGGTACGTCCGCAGCACGTTCAGCGTGCCGCCGCGCACCGGCTGGAGGCTGCCGCCGTCCGCCTGGCCGCCGCCGCACGCCGAGAGGGCGAGGACGGCGGCGACGGCGCCGGCCGCCAGGGCCCCGCGAGGGGCGGAACGGAGCGGGTCCAGGAGTGGCATGAGGCCTGCCCTCTCTTTTTGAATGGCGTTTAAAATCGGATTCAGAGTAGGTGAGACGCCCGTCACAGACAAGAGGGACCGCGGAGATTCGTGCGGGCGCGGCGGAGGCGGCCTCGCGTGCGGCCCCGGGACGTCCCTGGTCACAGGGGTGGGCACGGGCGGGTGCGGTCGCGGTGGAGGACGAGGAGGTGCGGCGGGCCGGACGGGGAGCGGCGCCTTTGAATGGCCGGGGAAGGGAGGCCCCGCTGTCGGCTCGGCCGTTTGCCGGGACGTTGTCGGCCGGCGATCCCGCCCGAGGGGCGAGGAGGAACGGCATGCTCTGTGACCCGGTATTTACGGTCGGCCGAGATGGGGGTGCAGCGGGGCTTTACCTGGTTTTTGCTCGGCGATCTGGTCGGAGCGTGACCGGATTGGAGGTGTCCGGAAACCAGCGAACCCGGGAAGTCGCCCACACGACGGCGGCCCGCCGTCGTACCATCACGTACTTGCCGTCCGTCCGGCCCTCTCCGGCGCTCCGGGGAGCGCGGGCGCGGCGGCGTCCGAATCCGCCGTCGCCCCTGGGAGCCCTGTGACAAGGATGGCCGCAGGTCTTCCGTCGGCGCCGAACCATCGGGATGATGAGAACCTGACTTCGACCGGTGTTGTGATGGAGGCGGGAGCGCTAGCCTGCTCCCAATCACCCATAGTGATGAGAACTTGCCGCGCGGTACGGGACCCCCTGGGGCGGAGGTGTCGCTCATGAGCACCGAGACGTCCGTTCCTCATCCCCGGCTGTCGGGGGCGGAGGGGCAGCCGATGGACGCGTCCGATGCCGCGCTGTACGCCACGCTGATGAGGCAGTCCGCGGAGGGCTTCGCCTTCTTCGACGCCGGGCTGCGGTGCCGCCGCGCCAGCGACGCGCTCGGCCGGCTGCTCGGCGTGCCCGTCGCCGACCTGCAGCGCCGCGGCCTCGCCGAGGTGCTGTCGGCCGCCGTGGCCGCCGAGTTCGAGGCGGCGCTGGCCACCGGCGCCGAGGCCGACCTGACCGTCCCCGGCGAGGGCGGCGAGCGCGTCCTGGCCTGCGCCTGGCTGCCCGCCCGCGACGAGGACGGCGCCCTGCTCGGCGCCGTGCTCACCGCGCGCGACGTCACCGAGCGGCGCCGCGCCGAGGAGGTCGTGCGCCGCAAGGAGCAGCGCTACCGCTCGCTGGTCGAGGCGAGCGCGCAGGTGGTGTGGGTGGCCGCGCCCGACGGCACGGTCATCGACGACGCCCCCGAATGGCGCGCGATCACCGGGCAGACGCCCGACGACTACGCCGCCGGCGGCTGGCTGGCGGTGGTGCACCCCGAGGACCGCGCCCGGATCGAGGCGATCTGGCGCGAGTGCGTCGGCGAGGACCGGGTCTTCGAGACCGGCTACCGGGTCCGCACCAAGAGCGGCACCTACCGGCACTTCGACGTGCGCGCCGTGCCGATCTGGCGCGGCGGCACCGTGATCGAGTGGGTCGGCGCCAACACCGACGTCACCGGGCAGCGCGAGGCCGAGGAGATGCGCGGCCGGCTCACCGAGCAGCTGTCGGCGGCGGCGCTGCGCACCGCGCGGCTGCAGCAGGCCACCTCGATGCTGGCCGAGGCGCTCACCGTCGCCCAGGTGGTGCAGGTGATCACCGAGGTCGGCCGGTCGGCGATCGGCGCCGACTTCTCCGCGGTGGCGCTGCTCGACGACGACAAGCTGCGGCTGTCGATCGTCACCCCGGCGCAGCCCGGCGAGGGCGGCGCGCCCGAGGGCGGCGCCGCGGTCCGCGGCGACATCAAGGTCAGCGACCAGACGGTCATGTCGGTCGCGGTCCGCGAGAGCCGCCCGTTCCTGGCCGAGCACCCGAACGCGCTGCGGCTGCAGCTCGGCCGCGACGAGGCCGAGTTGTTCAGCCGGCACAACGAGGAGCGCGCGTGGGTCGGCCTGCCGCTGCTCGCCGCGGGCGCCCCGATCGGCGCGCTGCGCTTCGCCTTCACCCGGCCGCGCGAGATCACCGAGGAGGAGCGGGTCTTCCTGGAGGCGCTGGCCGGCCAGTGCGCGCTCGCGGTCGAGCGGGCGCTGCTGTTCGAGCGCGAGCACAAGACCGCCGAGGAGCTGCAGCGCAGCCTGCTGCCGAGCGACCTGCCGCAGCTGCCCAACATGGTGCTGGCCGCGCGGTACAACCCGGCGACCCGGCACGTGCAGGTCGGCGGCGACTGGTACGACGTGTTCCGGCTGCCCGACGACCGGCTCGCGGTGGCCGCCGGCGACGTGATGGGCAAGGGCGTGCTCGCCGCGGCCGGAATGGGACGCGTCCGCAACGCGCTGCGCGCCCTGGCGCTGAACGACCCGCGGCCCGCCGCGGTGCTGGCCGGCCTGGACCGGCTGTTCAGCGCGACCGAGGACGAGGAGCAGTTCACCACCGTCGCCTACGCCGTCATCGACCCCGACACCGGCCAGGGCGCCTTCAGCAACGCCGGCCACATGCCGCCCCTGCTGATCTTCCCCGACGAGGCCCCGCGGGTGAGCACCAGCGAGCCGGGGACCCCGCTCGGCTGGCCGAGCCAGCGGCAGCAGACAAGTTTTTCCATCGAGACCGGCAACACTGTGGTCTTCTATTCCGATGGACTTGTGGAGAACCGTAGGCGTGGGGTGGACGCCGGCCTGGAGGAGCTGGTCTCCGTAGCGGCGTCGGCCCCACCTGAAGTGGTAGGAGACCCCGAGAGACTCGTCGACTTCCTGGTCGATCGGATGCTTGCCGGTTATGAGCAAGTGGACGATGTGACCGTCCTCGCCCTGCATGTTCCGCCCAAGTCCACACAGAACCCCCGCCGATGACGGTGCGCAGCCGGTGCTGTACGTACGAAGGACCGCTCCGCTCCCTCTAAGGTGGTGTGTTACCGGGCAGGGTTTCGAAGCGGAATGCGCAACCGTGCCAGAATGCTTGACCCTAGTAAGAGCGGGTACGCTGCGGTCCCGCACAGGGTGGCCCCGCTCGGTGTGTGGTCCCACCCCGTGTGAGGCCGGGCCCGTCAGGGCACTTGGGTCAACCAAGCCACACGTTCGTTCGAGAGGTATTTGTGTCGCCTGCTAGCTCGACCTCGAAAGCGTCAGATCTGCACGAGCACGTCATCGCGCAACTGATCGAGCGTGGACGGTCCCAGGGTTACCTCGAAGCCGACGACGTACGACGTACGTTCGAAGAGGCAGACATTCCCGTGTCTAAGGCCTCCAGCATCCTGCGGAGCCTCAGCAAGGAGGGTGTGACCGTCGTGGTGAGCGCCGCCGAGTCAGCGGCGCCGAAGCGTCCGCGCCCCAAGCGCGCGACGCCGCCGGCGCGTCCCAAGACCGCCGCTGCAGCCAAGGAGCAGCAGCCCGAGACGGTGACCGCCGTCGTCAACGACGACGCGGAGGCCGCCAAGCCCAAGCCGGCACCGAAGCCGGCTGCCAAGAAGGCCGCCGCGGCCAAGCCCAAGAAGGCCGCCGCCAAGAAGACCGCCGCCCCGGACGCCGCCAAGGCGCCGGCCAAGGCGGGCGAGGAGCCCGAGCTCGACGACGACGTCGAGGTCGACCTGGACCTGCAGGACCTCGAGGCCGACCTGGAGGTCGAGGTCGAGGTGGTCGAGGAGCCCGACGAGGACGCCGAGGAGACCGCCGCCCCGGCGGCCGCCAAGGGCGCCCCGGTCAAGGCCGCCGTCCCCGACGGCGCCAAGCCCGCCAACGAGGAGGAGGCGTTCGTCCTCGGCGACGACGACGAGGACGCCCCCGCCCAGCAGATCGCCGCGGCCGGCGCCACCGCCGACCCGGTCAAGGACTACCTCAAGCAGATCGGCAAGGTCCCGCTGCTCAACGCCGAGCAGGAGGTCGAGCTCGCCAAGCGCATCGAGGCCGGCCTGTTCGCCGAGGAGCGGCTGGCCACCGACGGCCCGACGATGTCCGAGGACGACCTCGAGGACTTCGAGTGGATCGCCGAGGACGGCCGCCGCGCCAAGAACCACCTGCTGGAGGCCAACCTGCGCCTGGTGGTCTCGCTGGCCAAGCGCTACACCGGCCGCGGCATGCTGTTCCTGGACCTGATCCAGGAGGGCAACCTCGGTCTGATCCGCGCCGTCGAGAAGTTCGACTACACCAAGGGCTACAAGTTCTCCACGTACGCCACCTGGTGGATCCGGCAGGCGATCACCCGCGCGATGGCCGACCAGGCCCGCACCATCCGCATCCCGGTGCACATGGTCGAGGTCATCAACAAGCTCGCCCGCGTCCAGCGGCAGATGCTCCAGGACCTGGGCCGCGAGCCCACCCCGGAGGAGCTGGCCAAGGAGCTCGACATGACGCCCGAGAAGGTGGTCGAGGTCCAGAAGTACGGCCGCGAGCCCATCTCGCTGCACACCCCGCTCGGCGAGGACGGCGACAGCGAGTTCGGTGACCTCATCGAGGACTCCGAGGCGATCGTCCCGGCCGACGCGGTCAGCTTCACGCTGCTGCAGGAACAGCTCCACTCGGTGCTGGACACCCTGAGCGAGCGCGAGGCGGGCGTGGTGTCGATGCGGTTCGGCCTCACCGACGGCCAGCCGAAGACGCTCGACGAGATCGGCAAGGTGTACGGGGTCACCCGTGAGCGCATCCGCCAGATCGAGTCGAAGACCATGTCCAAGCTGCGCCACCCGTCCCGCTCCCAGGTCCTGCGGGACTATCTGGACTAGGAGTCCCGGCCTGCGGCCTCGCCCTGGGGGGCGAGGCCGCAGCCGTGCTTCTGGCCAGTGCCGGACCTTCGGTCGCGCTCGCGGTGGCTGGGGTCGTTGGGCGGAATTCCGGCTGCGGCCGGTTCCTTGGTTGTTTCCGGTGTGTGTCCCCGGGCGTCGGCCGTAGTCCGATGTGGCCTGACTTGTCGAAAATTTCCAGGTCACCCTACTTATCGGTATGTAACACACTATTAACGTCCAGGTAGCGCGCGCCGCTCCGATGATTCCTACGCTCTCGCGCCATGGGACTCATGGAGCTTGGCCGGGCACCTGGAGGTCTGGTGGAGCACGACCGGATCGGCGGGCCGGCGGGGAGCCGGCCGCGCACCGCGCAGGTGATCGGCGGGCGTCCCTGGGCGGATCCCGTACTGGACCAGGCGGTGAGCGCCGTGCACGACCACCGCTTCCGGCTCGGCGCGCACATCCTCGGCGGGGCGCGCGCCGATCCCGAGACGCGGTCGCTGCGCGTCGAGGCGCTGGCCAAGGCCGCGGTCGGCCGGAGCCACGGCATCGAGACGCTGCTGGCCGAGGACCCGGGCAACCCCGACCTGTGGCTGTGGCTCGGCCGTGCCAGGGTCGAGGAGGCGTGGGCGATCCGGCCCGACGCGCGGGCGCGCGCCGTGCAGGCCACCGGCTACACCGCCTACACCCGGCGGATGCAGACCGCCCGCGAACCCCTGATGAGGGCGGCGGAGCTGCGGCCCGACGATCCCGTCCCGTGGGAGGCGATGCTCTGGCTGGCGCTCGGCCTGGACCTGGACCGCGAGGACAAGGACGCCCTCTGGCGGCAGGCGAGCCGCCGCGGCCCGGCGCTGTACGGGGCGCACGTCGCGCGCGTCGTCAGCCTGTCGCCGCAGTGGGGCGGCGTGCCGGAGGAGATGTTCGACTTCGTGCGGCTCGCGCTGAGCACGGCGGACCGGCGCGACCCGCGCGCCGCGCTGCTCCCGCTCGCCTACTTCGAGTACTTCGTCCAGGAACGGTCCGGGGTCATCCGCGGCGCGTCCTCGTGGTTCGCGCCCGGGGAGATCCGGGACGTGGCGGAGGCCGCGCGCGGCTGGTTCGAGGGGCCGCGCCCGCACCCGCGGACGATCGAGGCCCACAACCTCTTCGGCGCCGCCTTCCATCTGGCCGACGCGCGCCGTCCGGCCCGCCAGCACCTGCTCCGCACGTTCGGCCGGCCGAGCGGGCTGCCGTGGACCTACCTCGGCGGCGACGGCGTCGGCCAGTACCTCAAGGCGTGCCGCCACCTCAACGTCGTCGCGGCCTGACCCGCCCTCAGGCGGCGAGGATCACGTCGAGGTTCGGGCCGTTCAGCTCGGCGGTGTGACCGAGGTCGACGACGGCCTTCAGCAGCTCCTCGGGCGTGCGCGGGTCGGCGCCCGCCTCGATCAGGTCGTGCGCGACCTTGCCGCGGGTCGCCTTCGCCATGTGGCTGACCACGGTGCGCTTCGGCACGCCGCCGAGGATCCGCTCGCGGAACACCCGGACGGCGACGGCCGGCCGCGGCGGCTTCCAGGCCGCGGCGTACGGGCCCGAGCGCATGTCCACCACGAGGCCGTCCAGGTCCAGGGCGCCCTTGAGGACGGGCCTCCAGATGGCGGCCAGACGGCCCTCAGGCGGCAGGGAGACGCCCATGGCGAGCCGGTACGGGGGAATGCGGTCGGTGAGCCGCAGCACGCCCCACAGGCCGGAGAAGACCAGGATCTGCTCGGCGGCGGCGGCCGGATCCAGGGTCGCCAGGTCCAGGTTGTCGTACAGGACGCCGGTGTACAGGCGCGCGACGGGCAGCGTCGCGGCGCTGCGGAGGGCCTGGTTGCGGGCGAGCGCCTCGTCCGCCTGGCCGGCGGACAGCCCGAGCAGCGCGGGGGCGTCCTGGCGCAGGCACACCTCGCCGAGGGCGGCCAGGAGCCGCTCGCGGGTGGGGTTCAGCTCCGGCAGGCTGAGCGCCGCGAGGTCGAGGGGCGGGCCGTCCCCGCCGGTGGCCTTCTTCTCCGATGGCGGTAGCAGGATGTGCACGTTCCCCCCGAAAGTGCGACGAAATGATGGTCCGGCCGGGGCCGGGCGAACCTGTTCTCCCAGGATATGGCGGGTATACGGCCCGCCGGACGGACGGCGTCCCGGGAATCGGCGCCGCCGCTTCTCATCGCTGTTAACGCAGAATGTCGGGACGAATCTCCGCCACTCTCCGTGATGAAGCAATGACAATGCGCAGTTGTGCGGCAAATGTGAAGGCGGCCACCGTCTCCGGTGGCCGCCGTGGGTGATTCTCTATTGGGAGGGGTTACCGCTCGTCATCGGGGACGGCACCCGGGGTTTCGATCAGCCGGTCGCTCTCGTCCTGGATGTCGGCCCCGTTGGCACGGAGCGCCTCTGCGTACTTGCGCCCGTGGTGGGCGCAGAACAGAAGGTCGCCGCCGCCTACAAGGACTGCACGGACGTAGGCCTGGGCGCCGCAGCGGTCGCAACGGTCTGCGACGGACAGCGGCCTGGTCGGGGCAAGGGCTCCAGTCACGGCACCTTCCTCATGCTCGGGGTCGGTACTTAGGAGAACATCTAACCCGACGTGGACGTTCCCAATCCGCCCCCGCATACGCTCACAGCAGAATGCGGCCATTAGTGACCGAGGTCACATCGCGCGTCCCCGGACGGGTCAGGTGGAATCCCAGCGGAACAGGCGAACGGCCACCAGTGCGGCCACCGCCGCGACGCCGAGAAGAATCGCGATCTGCGGCAGAGCCGACATCGGGCCGAGCCCCCGGCCCATGACATTCAGCATTCCCTCGTTCAAGTAGCGCAGCGGGAAGATGTACGACAGTGCCCGCATCCACCCCGGCGCCTGGTCGATCGGGAAGAAGGACCCGCCGAGGAAGGCCATCGGCAGCACCACCAGCTGGGTGGCGGTCTGCGCGGCCTCCTGCGTCCTGGCCCACGCCCCGATCACCATCCCGATGCCGAGGAAGGCCAGCACGCCGGCCAGCACCATCGGGATCGCCATCCACCAGTACGGCTGGAGCTTCAACCCGAAGAACGGCAGCATCGCCACCGCCACGAACAGCGCGAACTGCACCAGCGCGATGGCCAGGCTGACCGCGACCCGCGCGCCGAACACCGTCGGGATCGGCGCGGGCGACAGCCGCAGCCGCCGCAGGATGCCCTTGGTGCGCCAGGTCACCAGCGTCTGCGAGGCGCCGAACACCCCGGCCGACGCCAGCGCCCAGCCGAGCAGGCTCGGGGTGAAGAACTGGATCGCCTTCAGGGAGTCGTCCTCCACCTGCTGCGGCACCATCGTGTACTTGGGCGCCCGGCCGGACGCCTCCAGGTTGGCCGCCGTGGTGATCGAGCCGAACATCTGCTGCACGGTGCCCGACTTCACCTGGTCGGTGGCGGAGTAGTGCACGGTCAGCCGGTCGCCGGTCTGCTCGACGACCGCGTCCGCGTCGCCCTTCTCGACCTGGCGCAGCGCGGCGGCCCGGTCGGTCTTGGCGGTGAGCTTCATGGTCTTGTGCAGCGTCGCGTCGTGCGCGACGGCCTGCTGCACCAGCGGGACCTGGCCGACCGTCAGCACGTTGACCTTGGAGGTCTTCTGGTGCCCGAACACCCCACCGAAGATCACCAGGAACATCAGCGGGAACAGCACGGTGAAGAACAGCGCGCCCTTGTCCCGCCGGAAGCCGAGGAACATCGCCCCGGCGAGGCTCTTGAAACTCTGGAAGGTGCTCATGCCCGGTACTCCCGTCCGGTCAGGTCCAGGAAGACGTCCTCCAGCGTCGCGCCGTGGATCTGCACGCCCGTGAGCGCGTCCCGGGCGGCCAGCGCCGCCACCACGGCCGACGGGTCGCGGGTGGACACCACCAGCGAGACGCCGTCGTCGGTCACCTCGTCGGCGCCCGGCAGCGACCGCGCGTCCTCGGGGGTGAGCGTCCCGGAGGCCACGCTCACCCGGGTCGGCGCCGCCAGGCCCCGCACCAGCGTGGCGGGCGGCCCCATCTCCAGGATCCGGCCCCGGTCCATGATCGCCACCCGGTCGCACAGGATCTCGGCCTCGTCCATGTAGTGCGTGGTGAGCACGATGGTGCGACCCTCGGTGTTGATCTCCCGCAGCACGTCCCACAGGTTGCGGCGCGCCTGCGGGTCCAGCGCGGCGGTCGGCTCGTCCAGGAACACCAGCTCGGGATCGTGCACCAGCGCGCACGCGATCGACAGCCGCTGCGCCTGGCCGCCCGACAGCTTCTCCACCTGCACGTCGGCCTTGTCGGCGAGGCCGACGGTCTCCAGCATCGCGTCCGCGCGGGCGGCGGCCACCCCGTACAGCGACCCGAAGGTGCGCAGCTGCTCGCGGGCGGTGAGCCGCTCGAAGAACGACGACGCCTGCAGCTGCACGCCGATCCGCGGCAGCAGCCCGGCGTTGCGCGGCCACGGCCGCTCGCCGAGCACCGTCACCTCGCCCTCGTCGGGCTCGCGCAACCCCTCGATGATCTCCAGGGTGGTGGTCTTGCCCGCCCCGTTCGGGCCGAGGATGCCGAAGAACTCGCCCGCGCCGACCTCGAAGGAGACGCCGTCGACGGCCTGGACGTCCCCGTAGCGTTTGCGCAGGCCGCTTACGCCGATGGTATGTGCCATGATCGGGACATTACGGGCCGGGTGAGCGGGGCACACCCCACCAAAGGTGGAGAACGCGTTCTCCACCCGGGCGGCGCACCGCCCGGCCGCCGGCGGCGGCGAGCCTGCAGAAGGACTGTCGGAGGCCGGGGGTACCCTCGTCCCGACCGTCCTACCCCCGAGGAGACCGAGCAGTTGACCGCCGCCACCGCCGAACCCACGACCGACGATCAGCAGGGCTACTCCGCCCGGCACCTCTCGGTGCTGGAGGGGCTGGAGGCCGTCCGCAAGCGCCCCGGCATGTACATCGGCTCCACCGACAGCCGCGGCCTCGCGCACTGCCTCTGGGAGATCGTCGACAACTGCGTCGACGAGGCCCTGGCAGGTCACTGCACCCACATCAGCGTCGTGCTGCGCGCCGACGGCTCCTTCGAGGTCGGTGACGACGGCCGCGGCATCCCCGTCGACATCGAGCCGAAGACCGGCCTGCCCGGCGTCGAGCTGGTGATGACCAGGCTGCACGCCGGCGGCAAGTTCGGCGGCGTGTCCTACACCGCCTCCGGCGGCCTGCACGGCGTCGGCGCCTCCGTCGTCAACGCCCTGTCGGCCCGGCTGGACGTCGAGGTCGACCGCGACGGCCACACCCACGCCATCAGCTTCAAGCGCGGCCTGCCCGGCGAGTTCGCCGACGACGGCCGCCCGAACGCCCGGTTCAAGAAGCGCTCGGGCGTCCGCCAGGTGCGGCGCACCGCCCGCAAGACCACCGGCACCCGCGTCCGCTTCTGGCCCGACCTGCAGATCTTCCTGCCCGACGCGACCGTCGAGCAGTCGCTGGTCATGGACCGCATGCGGCAGACCGCGTTCCTCATCCCGGGCCTCACCATCGAGGTCCGCGACGAGCGCGGCGAGCAGGTCGTGCAGGAGACCTTCCGCTTCGACGGCGGCATCGGCGAGTTCTGCGACCACCTGGCCAAGGACGCCCCGATCGTCGACGTGCTGCGCCTCAGCGGCCGCGGCCACTTCACCGAGACCGTCCCGGTGCTGGACGACCAGGGCCACCTCACCCCGACCGACGTCGAACGCGACCTCGAGGTCGACATCGCGCTGCGCTGGGGCACCGGCTACGACACCATCACCAAGTCGTTCGTCAACGTGATCGCCACCCCCAAGGGCGGCACCCACGTGCGCGGCTTCGACCGTGCCCTCACCAAGGTGGTCAACGAGCAGCTGCGCGCGGCCCGGCTGCTGCGGGCCGGCGACGACGACGTGATCAAGGAGGACGTCCTCGAGGGGCTCACCGCCGTGGTCACCGTCCGGCTGCCCGAGCCGCAGTTCGAGGGGCAGACCAAGGAGATCCTCGGCACCTCGGCGGCCACCCGCATCGTCAGCAACGTGGTGCTGAAGGAGCTCAAGGCGGTCTTCGACAACCCCGGGCGCGGCCAGAAGCAGCAGCTGCGCACCGTCCTGGAGAAGATCGCCGGCGCCGCCAAGACCCGCATCGCGGCCCGCACCCAGCGCGACAACCAGCGCCGCAAGAACGCGCTGGAGAACTCGGCGCTGCCGGCCAAGCTGGTCGACTGCCGCACCACCGACGACCGCAGCGAGCTGTTCATCGTCGAGGGCGACTCGGCCCTCGGCACCGCCAAGCTCGCCCGCAACTCCGAGTTCCAGGCGCTGCTGCCGATCCGCGGCAAGATCTTGAATGTGCAGAAGGCCTCGGTCGCCGACATGCTCAAGAACGCCGAGTGCGCGGCCATCATCCAGGTCCTCGGCGCCGGCTCGGGTCGCACCTTCGACATCGAGGCAGCCCGCTACGGCCGGATCTGCCTGCTCGCCGACGCGGATGTGGACGGTGCACACATCCGCTGCCTGCTGCTGACGCTGTTCTACAAGTACATGCGCCCGATGCTGGAGGCCGGCCGGGTGTTCTCGGCGGTGCCGCCGCTGCACCGGATCGAGCTGGTCAAGCCCAAGCGCGGCCAGGACAAGTACATCTACACCTACTCCGACGCCGAGCTGCGGCGGCGGCTGGTGGAGCTGGAGCGCAAGGGGCAGCGCTGGAAGGAGCCCATCCAGCGCTACAAGGGCCTCGGTGAGATGGACGCCGACCAGCTGGCCGAGACCACGCTGGACCCGCGCTACCGGGTGCTGCGCCGCATCCGCATCGAGGACGCCGAGGAGGCGGCCAAGATGTTCGACCTACTGATGGGCAGCGAGGTCGCGCCGCGCCGCGCGTTCATCACCGCCGGCGCCTCCGAGCTGGACGCCGACCGCATCGACGCCTGAGCGCCGGCGGCTGAGCGGGGGCGTGCCCCCGTGGGCCGCCCGGGGGTGGCGCCAGTGCCACCCCCGGGCGGAAAGCCGCGCTACCGACGGCGCACCCTGCCGACCGGCACCGTAGTGATCATCAGATCCGGCGGTGCGGGGAGCGGTGATGGAGTCGACGGTCCTGGGGTGGTGGGAGGCCGCCGAGCGGGCGGCCGAGCCCTGGCTGGCGCTGCCGCCGGTGGCGGTCGCGATGACGGGCTGGCGGTTCTGCTCGCACACCACGGTGCTCGCCGGCTGCTGGACGGCGCTGCACCGGCACGACCTGCTCGCGGCGCTGCTCGGCCTGCTGTGGCTGGTGCCGTGGCAGGGGGTGCTGCGGCGGGCGCTGTCGATGCTGCTGGACTGGCGGGCGGCGGGACGCGCCGTGTTGCGCGCCTCGCACCGGCACGGCCGGAGGAGCGTCACCGTCCAGGGCGGATGCCCCGTGCCGGGCCTGGGCCGGGTCCCTGGCCGCGGGAAGCCGGCGATCCGCAAGGAGGACGGGAAGCCCGTCCCGCCCGGGCGAGAGCGGGTTCTCCACCCGGGGGTGGAGAACCGGCGTCCGCCCCTGCGCCGAGCCGTCGCGCGCCGGCGGTCCCTAGCCTGGGAGGCATGGACTCTCCGCACGCCTGGGACCGCCCCTGGAAGTTCGCCGGGCTCACCCTGGAGCCCCGGCACCTGCGCGGGGTCCTGGTCGCCGGGGCCCTGGTGTGGGCGGTCACCGTCTATGTCCGGGCCGTGTGGACCGGGGACCCCCGGCCGTCCCTGCACGGCGCGGGGCTGGCGGTCGTCGTGCTCAACCTCGCCGGGGCCGCCCTGCTCGGCGGCGGCCTCCGGCTGACCCACGGGCGGCGGTGCGGGCGGGAGGCGGGACGGCGCGACGCCGTCGGGGTCGTGCTGCTGGTCGCCACCCTGGTGCTCGCCCTGGTCCTGTACGGCCTGGCGTCGCGGGGCGGCGTGGGCGTCATGCCGGGGATGGTGGCGCTGTGGGCGCTGGCCTGGCTGCTGCCGGTCGCCCGGGCGATCGCGCTCGGCATCGCCGTGATCATCGCGCTCGGGGCGACGGGCGGGCTGACGCGGCACGGCGGCCCCGAGTACGGGCTGCTGGTGGCCGCCGGCGGCGTCTGCCTCGGCGCCGTGGCGAGCCGCGCGCGCAAGAACGCCGAGGAGGCGACCCGGCGCGCCGAGGCCGCCACCGCGGTGCTGGACGAGCGGTCCCGCATCGCCCGGGAGATCCACGACGTGCTGGCGCACTCGCTGTCGGCGCAGATCGTCCATCTGGAGGGGGCGCGGCTGCTGCTGGCGCGAGACGACGGCCGGGAGCAGGCCCTGGACCGGGTCGAGCGCGCGCAGCGGCTGGCCCGGGCCGGGCTGGAGGAGACCCGGCGGGCCCTCGCCACGCTGCGCGGCGACGCGCCGCCGCCCGAGGAGGCCCTCGCCGAGCTGGCGGAGGAGTTCCGCGCCGCGACCGGCCGCGAGTGCGCGGTGACGGTGTCGGGCGCGCCGCGCGAGCTGTCCCCGCAGGCCGGGCTGGCCGTCGTGCGCACCGCGCAGGAGGCGCTCACCAACGTCCGCCGGCACGCGCCCGGCGCACGCGTCCACGTCGTGCTGCACTACGGGGAGGAGGTGACCGTGCTGCAGGTCACCGACAGCGGCGGCGCCGGGCCGCCGCCGGAGCCGGGCGGCGGCTACGGGCTGGTCGGGATGCGCGAGCGCGCGGAGCTGATCGGCGGCACACTGGAGACAGGGCCGGAAGGAAAGGGGTACCGGGTGTCGCTGCGGGTGCCGGCATGACGCGGGTCCTGGTCGTGGACGACCAGACGGTGGTGCGCGACGGTCTCGTCCTGCTGCTGGAGCTGCTGCCCGGCCTGGAGGTGGTCGGCGCGGCCGGGGACGGCGAGCAGGCGGTCGCGATGGTCGCCGAGCTGCGGCCCGAGGTCGTGCTGATGGACCTGCGGATGCCCCGGATGGACGGCGCCGAGGCCACCCGCCGGATCAGGGCCGCCCACCCGGAGGTGGAGGTCGTCGTGCTGACCACCTACGCCGACGACGAGTCGATCTTCGCGGCGCTGCGCGCCGGCGCGCGCGGCTACCTCACCAAGGACGCCGGCGGCGAGGAGATCGCCCGCGTGGTGGCGGCGGTGCGCGGCGGCGCGACGCAGCTCGACCCGGCCGTGCAGCGCCGCCTGGTCGAGGCCGTCACCGCCGGCGAACACCCCGCCCGTGCCGCCCGCACCGGCCTGCCCGACGGGCTGACCCGGCGCGAGGCCGAGGTGCTCACCCTGATCGCCCGCGGCCGCTCCAACCACGAGATCGCCCGGGAGCTGTTCGTCACCGAGGCGACGGTGAAGACCCACATCAACAACCTGTTCGCCAAGGCGGGCCTGCGCGACCGCGCCCAGGCCGTCGCCTACGCCTACCGCCACGGGCTGGCCGAACCCCCTGACGTGCAGAAACCTCCGGTCAGCGAACGGTAACGCGTCGCCCAACGGCCCGCGCGCACGGCACCGGGACGGCCACGATGAGGGGTGACCGTCCTGGACTCCCCGGAAGGACGCCGCGTGCCGAAGACCTGGATGATCGCCGAGTACCTGCGGCCCTTCGTCCGATGGCGCATCAACCGGGCCGACCCCTCCGACGGCGGTCGCAACGCCCGTGCCGCCATCGGCCTCATCGACGCGGCGGCCTACGCCATGCAGACCCGCGACGACGTCCCCGCCGTGGCCCGGATGACCGCCGCCGGCTGCTTCGCCGGCGGCCGCTTCGACCCCGGCGCCGAAGGCGAGGCGATCATCCGCGGCTGGCACTACGACACCCCGGCCGGCAGCCCCGCCGACCTGCTGAACCTGCTGGCCGAGGCGGCCGAACGCACCCGCGCCGTCCGCCCCTCCGGCGCGGGCAAGGCCCTCACCGCCCGCCGGCCGCTCCTGCCCCGCCCGCGCCGCGGTGCGTGAGGCGGTCAGCCCGGGGTGTTCTCCGGGCGCCACTTGATGCCGCAGCCGAGGCTGGGGACGTGCGGCTCGGGCACCGCCTTGCCCGCCAGGACCAGCTCGGTGGCGGCGCGCAGCCGCGCCCCGTCGGCGGGGACGTCGTTGCTGGGGCGGGCGCCGTCGAACTCGCCCCGGTAGGCCAGGCGCCGGCCGGCGTCGTAGAGGAAGAAGTCGGGCGTGCAGGCCGCCTTGTAGGCGAGCGCGACCTGCTGCGACCCGTCCACCAGGTAGGGGAAGTCGAAGCCGGCGCGGGCCGCCTGCTCGCGCAGGTGGGCGGCGTCGTCGTCGGGGTAGCGCTCGGTGTCGTTGCTGCAGATCGCGACGGTGGCCAGGCCGAGCGCGGCGTGCTCGGCCGTGAAGACGCCGATGGCCCGCTCGATGCGGCGCACGTACGGGCAGTGGTTGCTGAGGAAGACCACCAGGAGGGCGGGCGCCCCGGTGAAGTCCTCCAGGGAGACGGTGCCGCCGTCGGCGGAGGGGAGCGTGAAGCCGGGCGCGGGAGTGCCCAGCGGGACCATGAACGATGCGATCGCCATGCGGACATTGTGGCCCCCGCGCGGCCGATCACCACCGCGGCCGCCTCCGGCCGGCGGGCCGCGGGGGAGCGGCATGCCGGCGCGGCGCGCACCGGTCCGCGGGTATCCGGCCCGGCCACGGCGCCACGGGCCTGGCCCTTGTGACCCGGCGGATAGGCTGCCGCCGAAGTGGCCGATCATGGCCGTTCCCGCCGAGGAGGTGCCCCGTGGGCTGGCTTCCCCCCGACCAGTACGTTCGGACGCTGCCGTCCGCCACGATGTACGCCGCCCTGTACTTCACCGACGCCGCGGGCGACCCCTTCCTGCTGCGGTCGGCGCAGGGGCCGGAGACCTGGCAGTTCCCCGGCGGCAACGTCGAGCACGGCGACGCGACGCCCTTCGCCACGGCGGTGCGCGAGTGCCGGGAGGAGACCGGGATCGTCTTCGAGGGGCCGCCCGTCCTGCTGCTGACGCACTTCCTGCCGCCGAGGCCCGCGTGGCCGTGCGCGAAGGTCGGCCTCGTCTTCGACGGCGGGACGCTCACGCCCGGTGTGCTCGACGGTGTCGTCCTGGACCCCGCCGAGCACACCGAGTGGCACGTCCGGCCCCGCGCCGCCTGGGAGGCCGAGCTGAGCCCGCGCCTCCGCGCCCGCCTCGTGGCCCTCGCCGAGGCCCGCCGCACCGGCGCGGCCGCCTACCTGTGCGAGCCGGAGCCGCTTGCTTGACCAAGCGCTCGCTCGGTAAGGTGGCGGGCCACGTCCCCGGGAGAGAGCGGGCCGATGCCGGACCACGTGCACATGAAGAACGTGCTGCGCCGCTACGTCGAGCTGTTCAACGCGGGCGACCCGGCCGCCGTCGCGGACCTGTACGCCGACGACGCCGTCATCGAGGACCCGGTCGGCAAGCCTCCGGTGACCGGACGGGCCGCCATCGAGGAGTTCTACACCGCCGCGATGTCGTCAGGTGTCCGGCTCGCCCTGGTCGGCGAGCCCCGCGCCTCCTACGCCGACCGCGCCGCGATGGCCTTCACCGCGCGGCTGCCGGGCCTGCTGATCGAGGGCATCGAGGTGATGACCTTTGACGAGGACGGCCGGGTCGCACGCATGGAGGCCTTCTGGGGCCCCGACGACTTCGGTCACCCGACCGGGGAGTAGCCGTACCCGCTGTCATCATCCGGCCGGGCCGGGCGAACCCCTGCGTCCGGGTGACCCAGTAGCGGTGTCCGGCGGTCCACTCGTCCTTGCGGCGCAGCCGCACCGTCAGTGGGACGTGTGCCGCTCGGCCCTGTCCTGGCCAGGGGGTGCCCCTGGCCAGGACGGGAGCGGCACTGCTCAGTCGACGCTGCCGCCCAGTTCCGCGGCCTCCTCGGCCGCGGCCCCGGCGGCCTCGGCGGCGTCGATGGACGGGCCGAGCGGGCCGCCGAGGAAGGCGATCGCCTGGGGCAGCTTCTCGCCCGAGCCGTCGCGGCGGCCGAGCTCGTAGTCCAGGGCGATCGCGCGGCCGTTGTCCGCGGCCGCCTTGACCGGGGTCGGGCCCGCCCAGGCCAGGATCAGGGAGTCCTCGCCCTTGAGGAAGCGGTGCGAGCGGACGCCGCCGGTGGCGCGGCCCTTGGCCGGGAACTCGGCGAAGTCGGCGATCTTGATGGCGCCGGTCTGGGTGCCCGGCAGGGCGGTGGAGCTGCCCGCGACCGTCACCACGCGCGCCTCGCGGCCGGGCTCCAGCGCGCCGAACCAGATGACGCGGGCGTCCGCCGACAGCTTGACGCCGGCCACGCCGCCCGCCGCGCGGCCCTGCGGGCGCACGGTCGAGGCGGTGTAGTGCAGCAGCTGCGCGTCGCTGGTGATGAAGACCAGGTGCTGGTCCTCGCCGGTGAGCTGGACGGCGCCGACGACGCGGTCGCCGTCCTTCAGCCCGATGACCTCGAACTCGTCGCGGTTGGCCGGGAAGTCCGGCACGACCCGCTTGACCACCCCCTGCGCGGTGCCGAGCGCGAGCCCGCCGCCCGACTCCTCCAGCGCGCCGAGGCCGACGACGGTCTCGCCCGGCTCCAGGTCGACGTACTCGGTGACCGGCGCGCCGCCCGCCAGCGACGGCGGTGAGGCGACCGGCGGCAGGGCGGGCAGGTCGAGCACGTCCACCCGGATCATCCGGCCGGCCGAGGTGACCACGCCGACCTGGCTGCGCGCGGTCGTCGCCACGACCGACAGCAGCACGTCGTGCGGGGCGCGCGCGCCCTCGGCGGGCAGCGGCCCGTGCCCGGCGGTCTGGGCGAGCAGGCCGGTGGCCGACAGCAGCACCCGCACCGGGTCGTCGGCGACCTCCAGCGGCACCGCGGCGGCCTTGGCCTGGCCGTTGTCCTCCAGCAGGGCGGTGCGGCGCGGGGTGGCGAACTCCTTGGCGACCTCGCCGAGCTCCTTGGACACCAGCCGGCGCAGCTTGGTCTCCGACTCCAGGATCGCGGTCAGCGCGGCGATCTCGCGGGTGAGCTGCTCCTTCTCCTTCTCCAGCTCCAGCCGGTCGTAGCGGGTGAGGCGGCGCAGCGGGGTGTCCAGGATGTACTGGGCCTGGATGTCGGACAGCTCGAAGATCTGCATGAGCCGCTGCTTGGCCTGCGCCGAGTCGTCGCTCTGCCGGATGACCTGGATGACCTCGTCGATGTTCAGCAGCGCGACGAGCAGGCCCTCGACCAGGTGCAGCCGGTCCTCGCGCTTGCGCCGCCGGTGCGCCGAGCGGCGCCGCACCACGTCGATGCGGTGGTCGATGTAGACCTGCAGCAGCTCGCGCAGGCCGAGCGTGCGGGGCTGGCCGTCGACCAGCGCCACGTTGTTGATGCCGAAGGTCTCCTGCATCGGCGTCAGCCGGTACAGGTCCTGCAGCACGGCCTCGGGGTTGAAGCCGTTCTTGATCTCGATGACCAGGCGCAGGCCGACGTTGCGGTCGGTGAGGTCCTTCAGGTCGGCGATGCCGTTCAGCTTCTTGGCGTTGACCAGTTCCTTGATCTTGGCCTTGACCCGCTCCGGGCCGACCGCGTACGGCAGCTCGGTCACCACGATGCCCTTGCGGCGCGGGGTCACGTTCTCGATGTGCGTGGTCGCCCGGGTGCGGAAGGTGCCGCGCCCGCTGGCGTAGGCGTCGCGGATGCCGTCCAGCCCGACGATCTTGCCGCCGGTGGGCAGGTCGGGGCCCGGCACGAACCGCATCAGGTCGTCCAGCGTCGCGTCCGGGTGGTCGATCAGGTGCCGCGCGGCGGCGACGACCTCGCCGAGGTTGTGCGGCGCCATGTTGGTGGCCATGCCGACCGCGATGCCGGACGCGCCGTTGACCAGCAGGTTGGGGAACGCCGCCGGCAGCACGTCCGGCTCGGTCTCCTGGCCGTCGTAGTTCGGCCGGAAGTCGACGGTGTCCTCGTCGATCGAGGTGACCATCAGCATGGCCTCGCGCGACAGCCGGGCCTCGGTGTAGCGCATGGCGGCGGGCATGTCGTCGCCGCCGAGCGAGCCGAAGTTGCCGTGGCCGTCGACCAGCGGCATCCGCATCGACCAGGGCTGGGCGAGCCGGACCATCGCGTCGTAGATGGCGCTGTCGCCGTGCGGGTGCAGCTTGCCCATCACCTCCCCGACGACCCGGGCGCACTTGACGTGCCCCCGGTCGGGGCGCAGGCCCATCTCGTTCATCGAGTACAGGATCCGGCGCTGGACGGGCTTCATGCCGTCACGCGCGTCGGGGAGCGCCCGCTGGTAGATGACCGAGTAGGCGTACTCAAGGAAGCTGCCGCGCATCTCCTCGGAGACATCGACGTCGATGATGTTCTCTTCGAAGTCCGGCGGCGGGGGAGGGGCTGGGGTTCCACGACGTGCCATGTGCAACATTGTTGCCGGTCCCAGGGACAGAATCGCACCGCGCCCGCCCCGGCGCGCCGATCACAGGAGGCTTTCGTGGGTTCACTCGCCGATTTCCAGAACGAGATCTACCTTCAGGGGCTCGGCGACGTGCTGCCCGCGCTGCCCACGGACCTGACGAGGCTGGAGGCGCTCGCCGAGCGGCGGATGTCGGCGCAGGCGTTCGGATACGTGGCGGGATCGGCCGGTTCGGAGGCGACCGCGCGGGCCAACCGGGCGGCGTTCGACCGGTGGCGGATCGTCCCCCGGATGCTGCGCGACGTCGCCGAGCGGGACCTGTCGGTGGAGGTCCTCGGCACCACGATGCCCGCGCCGATCCTGCTCGCGCCGATCGGGGTGCAGTCGATCGTCCACCCCGAGGGGGAGCTGGCGACCGCCCGCGCCGCCGCCGCGACCGGCCTCACCAAGGTCCTCAGCACCGCCGCGTCCTACTCCCTGGAGGACGTCGCGGCGGCCGCCGGCGACGGCGGCCGCTGGTACCAGCTGTACTGGCCGAAGGACCGGGAGCTGGCCGTCAGCTTCCTGGAGCGGGCGAAGGCCGCCGGGTACACCGCGCTGGTGGTGACGCTCGACACCTTCACGCTCGCCTGGCGGCCCCGCGACCTGGACCAGGCCTACCTGCCGTTCCTGCGCGGCATCGGCGTCGCCAACTACTTCAGCGACCCGGTCTTCCAGAAGGCCGTCGGCGGGCCCGTCACCGACGCCAACCGCGACATGGCGCTGCTGCACTGGGTCGCCAACTTCGGGAACCCGTCGCTGACCTGGGACGACCTGGCGTTCCTGCGCGAGCACTGGGACGGCCCGATCGCTTTGAAGGGCATCCAGCACCCCGACGACGCGCGCCGCGCGGTGGACGCCGGCATGGACGGCGTGATCGTCTCCAACCACGGCGGCCGCCAGGTGGACGGCGCCGTGGCGTCCCTGGACGCGCTGCCGGCCGTCGCCGACGCCGTCGGCGACCGCGCCACCGTGCTGTTCGACAGCGGCGTCCGCACCGGCTCGGACGTGCTGAAGGCCCTCGCGCTCGGCGCGAAGGCGGTGCTGGTCGCCCGCCCCTACGCCTACGGGCTGGCGCTCGGCGGCGAGGCCGGCGTCCGGCACGTGCTGCGCTGCCTGCAGGCCGACCTGGAGCTGACCATGGCCCTCGCCGGGCTGACCAGGCCGGACGAGGCGAACCTGGACCTGCTGGTGCGCGACCACTGACAAATGTCACGGCCCGCCCCAGCGAACCTCATGGCCGGTTCCTGACGCCCGTGACTGCACGCGGCGGCCGCGCCCCGGCAGCATGGAGGCCATGAGGGCACAGATGATCGAGGTACGCGACCTGCACGTCCGCGTCGGCGAGGGCGAGACCGTCCGCGGTGTCTCGTTCTCCCTCGCCAAGGGCGGCGTGTACGCGCTGTTCGGCCCGTCCGCCGCGGGCACGACCGTGCTGGAGGCGGTCGCGGGGCTGCGCCGCCCGGCGACCGGCACCGTCCGGGTCGGCGGCGCCGACCCCTACGAGCACCCGGGCACCCCGCGCAGCGGCGCGGTGTGGCGCGACGGCGGGCTGTTCCCCGGCCTCACCGTCGCCGAGGTCGTCGACACCTGGCGGCGCTGGACGCTGGACCCGCTGACCCGCGACGAGGTGCTCCGGCTGACCGGCCTGGCGGGCCTGGCCGGCGTCGCGTTCGAGCGGCTCACCGCCGGGCAGCGGCGCCTGCTGGACGTGGCGCTCGCCCTGGTCGGCCGGTCCGACGTGCTGCTGCTCGACGAGCCCGCCGCCGGGCTGGACGCCGCGGACGCCCGCCGCGTCCGGTCGGTGCTGCGGTTCCTGGCCGCGCACGGCGTGACCGTCGTGCTGGCCACCACTGACCCCGCCGAGGCCGCGCGCGCCGACCGGGCCGTGGTGCTGGCGGACGGCCGGGCGCGCTCGGGGGGCGCCCGGCCGCTGGCGGCGTGACATACGCTGAGGGCCCTTTCCCGACGTGAGCGCGGAGGCCGGACGCCCGGTGCAGCCGAGGATCCCCCGACCCACCGTCATCGCCGCGATCATCGTGGCGATGACGGTGCTCAGCCTGGCGGGGCTGCTGGCACCGCCCTTCTGGTACGAGCTGCTGGAGCGCCGCGACGCGGCCCGGATGCTGCTCGCCGCCGCGGCCGTCGGCGCGGTGGCGGCCCTGCACGCCCGGCTGCTCTGGCTCAACCTGATGCGCCGCACCACCCCCGCGCACCGCTACGGGCTGCTGGCGATCACCGCGGCCTGCTGGGCGCTGCCGGCGGCCCTCGGCGTCGACCACGGCTGGGGCAACACCCTGATCGTGCCCGCCGGGCTGTTCGCCGTGGTGCTGCCGCTCCGCCAGGCGGTGGTCGTCACCGCGCTCGCCACCGTCGCGGCGCCGGCCTACGGGGTGCTGCTCGGGCAGCCCGCGATGGCGGTGCTGTACGAGGTCGCCGCGATCCCCGCCTACACCTTCTCCGGCTATGTGACGGTGTGGTTCTTCCACGTCGTCCAGGAGCTGCGGGAGGCGCGCGCGGAGCTGGCCCGCTCGGCGGTGGGGGAGGAGCGGATGCGCTTCGCCCGCGACCTGCACGACGTCCTCGGGCACAGCCTCCAGGCGGTCGCGCTGCGCGCCGAGGTCGCCGACCGGTTCCTGGACCGCGACCCGGGGCGGGTCCGCAAGGAGCTCACCGAGATCCAGACGATGGCGCGCGCCGCGGTCCGCGACGTCCGCGAGGTCGTGCGCGGCTACCGCCGCACCTCGCTGCGCACCGAGCTGGACGGCATGACGGCGGTGCTGCGGGCCGCCGGGATCGAGTGCGCCCGGCCCGACGTCGCCGCCGACCTGCCCGCGCACGTGCACGAACCGCTCGGCTGGGTGGCCCGCGAGGCCGCCACCAACGTGCTGCGGCACTCCAGCGCCACCTGGTGCGAGATCATGGTGCGGGCGGGCGGCGACCGGGTCGTCCTGGAGATCGTCAACGACGGCGCGCCGCGCCGCGCGCACGGCGACCCCGGCAGCGGCCTGGCCGGGCTCGCCGAGCGGCTCGCCGCGGCGGGCGGCGAGCTCACCGCCGGCCCGGTGGGCGACGGCACGTTCCGGGTGGCCGCCGCCGTCCCGAGGGGAGAGCCATGATCCGCGTGCTGCTGGCCGACGACCACCTGCTGATCCGCGAGGCGCTGGTGCTGCTCCTGGAGACCGAGGACGGCATCGAGGTCGTCGCCGACGTCGGCCGCGGCGACGAGGCCGTCGAGCGGGCCCTGGCCCTCAAGCCCGACGTGGCGGTGCTGGACATCGACATGCCCGGGCTGGACGGCCTCGCCGCCGCCGAGCGGCTCGCCCGCGACCTGCCCGGCTGCCGGCTGGTGATCGTCACCGCGCACGGGCGGCCGGGCAACCTGCGCCGCGCCATGGCCGCCGGGGTCCGCGGGTTCCTCGGCAAGGACACCCCCGGCGCCCGGCTCGCCCAGGTCGTCCGGCAGGTCGCCGCCGGCACCCGCTACATCGACCCGCAGCTGGCCGCCGACGCCCTGGCCGCCGAGGAGTGCCCGCTCACCCCGCGCGAGCTGGACGCCCTGCGGGCCGCCGCGGACGGCGTCCCGGTGTCGCGCATCGCGCGCGGCCTCGGACTGTCGGAGGGCACCGTCCGCAACTACCTGTCGGCGGCCGTCACCAAGCTCGGCGTGGACAACCGGCACGCGGCCGTCCGCGCCGCCCGCGACCTCGGCTGGCTCTAGGGCGTGTCCGGGAACACGCCCTAGAGCGGCTTGTCGGCGCCGCCGCGGGTGCGCGCGAGGTCGGCGCGGGCCACCGCCAGGTCGGCGCTGGCGGTGGACACCTGCCGGCTGAGCAGCTCGATCTGCTGGACCAGCGACGCGCGGTCCTGCTTCAGCCCGGAGATCTCCTCCTTGGCGTCCAGCAGCTCGCGGCGCAGCATGGTGACGAGCTGGTCGGCGGTGTCCACCGCGACCGACTCGGTCTGCCGGTCCAGTTGCCGCAGCTCGCTGCGGCGGCGCATCACCGCCACCAGCGCCTGCACGATGGTGCCGCCCGCCGCGACCTGCGCGACCGACACCACGATGTCGGCGCTGCTCATGAGCGCTCACCGCCGCGCGGCTCGGGCACCCGCCGCACCGGCACCGGCTCGGGCGCCGGCTCCGGGGGCGGCCCGGGCTCCTCGCGGCGCATCCGGCGGGCGCGCGCGGTGATGGCCCGCCCCTTGATCACGCAGCCGACGGTGAGCGCCCCCGACATCACCCCGGCGGCCAGGCCGTGCGTGCGCAGGCCGGTCAGCACCGTCAGGCAGTAGAACGCGTAGCCGCCGGTCACCAGGTACAGGCCGGGCAGCTCCAGCAGGAACCGCTGGGCGTACAGGCCGTACAGCTTCATGGCCCCGCCGGCCGCGAACATGGCGCCCCACAGGTGGGCGATCACGTTCGCGTGCCCGGCCAGGCTGTTGGTCATCCCCTGGCTGACCCGGTCGCCGACGACCATTCCCAGCCCGCCGAGCAGGATCGCCGTCACCGCGACCATGGTGCCGAACGGGTTGCCGGAGAGCCGGGTTCGCCACCCCACGCGGCCACCTCCTCCCGTCGTCCGCATGTCCTGGACGGCAAAGTAACACGTGGGGTTATGGTCAGTGACGCAAAGTAATCAAATCGCGTCCAGGATCATGCGGTGGCGCCGCCGTCGATCACCATGTCGTGGCCGACGAGGTAGCCCGCCTCGGCCGAGGCCAGCCACAGCGCGGCGGCGGCGACCTCCCCGGTGCCGCCGACCCGGCCCGCCGGGGTGACCGCGCCGATGCGGGCGTCGCGTTCCGCCCGGGTCTCGCCCGGCCGGAGGCTCATGGTGGTGTCGGTCGCGCCGGGGCTGATCGCGTTGATGCGGACGCCGTCGCCGATGGCCTCCAGGGCCGCGGTCCGGGTGAGCGCGCTGACGCCCGCCTTGGACGCGGCGTAGGCGCCGAGGCCGGGCCGGCGGTCGTGCGCGCCGATGTTGGACGCGACGTTGACGATGGCGCCCCCGCCGTGCGCGCGCATGTGCGCGATCTCGTGCTTCATCGAGAGGAACACCCCGGTCAGGTTGGTCGCGATGACCGCGGCCCAGGCGTCCTCGGCAAGGTCGGCGACGGGCGCGACCTCGCCGAGGACGCCGGCGTTGTTGAACGCCACGTGCAGGCCGCCATGGCGCCGCACCGTCGTGGCCACCATGCCGGCGGCGTCCGCGGCGTCGGACACGTCGGCGACGACGTGGTCCGCCGCCCCGCCGGCGGCCTCGATCTCCTTGACGGCGGCGACGAGGCGCGCCTCGTCGCGCCCGGCGATGACGACGGTGGCGCCCTCCCGGGCGAAGGCGAGCGCGGTGGCCCGCCCGATCCCGGCGGACCCACCGGTGACGAGAACGACCTTGCCGGTGAAGCGAGCGGACATGAGGGGACTCCTATTCGAGAATGATCGATCTAATATCAGGGCCGAAAAAGGCCCGCGCCCACCAGGACGCGGGAGGTCAGCCGAGCAGGGCGAGGGCCTGCGCCGCGGCGTCGCGCAGGCGGCCGGGGTCGGCCGGCGCGCGGCCGAGCACCCGCATCCCCTGGAACAGCACCAGCAGGAAGCGCGCGAGCGCGCGCGGGTCCTTGTCCGCGGCCAGCTCGCCCTGTGCCTTGGCGCGGGTGAGCGCCGAGGCCAGCGCCGTCTCCAGCACGGTCCAGCTCGCCTCGACCCGGCGCGCCGCCGCGCCGTCGGCGGCGGCCAGCTCGACGGCGCTGTTGACCACCATGCAGCCGCGCCGCCGCTCGTCGTCCGCCGACTCGGCGGCGTAGCGCTCGACCAGCGCCCGCACCGCCGGAAGCACCGGCCCCGGCCGCGACAGCGCCTCCATGATCGCGGGATCGGTGAGCTGCGTGTAGCGGTCGAGCGCCTTCAGGTACAGGTCGTGCTTGCCGCCGAAGGTGGCGTAGATGCTCGCCCGCGCGATGCCCAGGTGCGCCACGAGGTCGGCCATGGAGGTCGCGGCGTAGCCCCGCGCCCAGAACAGCTCCAGGGCGCGCTGCAGGGCCGCGTCGGGATCGAACTCCTTGGTCCGTGCCATGGCAAGATCATAAGCCGATCTAGAACGATCGGTCAAATATCCCCGCTCGCCGCCTCCGGGCTAGCTCAAGTCGATCTTGTCCAGTACCGCGCCCTCGGCGTCCAGGGCCTCGATGACCGGGCCGCGCCGCGCCCCCCACACCACCGCGGCGTGGCCGTGCTCGGGGACGTCCAGCAGCCGCTTGCCGACCCGCAGCCGGACGACCTCGGCCGCGGCGCGCAGCCGCGCCTGGCTGACGTACTTGGCGCCCCAGGGCAGCAGCCGGTCGCCGTTGCGCACGGTCCGGCCGCCGCCGTAGCGCCGCAGGTGCCGGCCGAGCTCGGCGGCCGGGCGGCGGGTCAGCGGGTCGGCGGGGGCGGAGCCGCCCCCGCCGCCGAGCGCCATCCACTCGCCGTTGCGGCGGTGGAAGGTGTAGCCCTCGACGGACATCTCGTCGGGGAGGCCGCCGTCCTCGGCGACCAGCAGGGTGACGACCGCGATGTCGCCGTCCACGTCAAGGGCGAGCGGGAACGCGCCGGACATGTCCTCGCCGGCGGCGGCGGGCAGCCCGTCCCGCAGGAACCGCAGGCATGCCTCGGTCGCCTTTTCCTCGTTCATATAAGGGACCTCGTGATCGAGCGCTGGTGGAGGGCTCACCAGGAAGGGCCTGGAGGGCGCATTCACTGTAAAGGTCAGGGATAGGAGCTTTAAACATGTTCGGCGTGGTCATTTCGGGTGGATTTCGATCAGGTGGACGCGGGGTGGACGGAGCCGGGGGCGAAGGCCCGCGCGGCCAGCACGGCGCAGGCCGCCGCGAGCGGTAGTTCGGCGCCCGCGGCCAGCGCCAGGGCGAGGGCCCGCTCGCCGCCCGCCGGGGACATCAGCACGTCGAACCAGGCGTCCATGACCAGCAGCGCGGCGGTCGCGGCGGCGGTCAGACCGTGCCGCGCGTCGCGCCGGGCGAACAACAAGCCGGTGCCCGCCAGCCCGGCGGCCAGCATCAGGTCCAGGCCGATCCAGGCGGCGGACCAGTTCGACACCTGGGTGCTGGACGGCAGTTGCGCGGCCAGCGTGAACACCCACGGCACCATGGACGCACCCGCCGCGGTCAGGCCCCAGCCGATCCAGCGCCGCCCGCTCCGGGCCGGGCGGACCCGGTAGGTGTGACCGGGGCTCACGATGGTGACCATGGGGGGACCTCCTCGCCGTCGAACGCCCGGTGTTCCGGGCCTGCTCCGAGCCTGGCCGGGCGGGCCGCGACTTTCAGTAACGCCGCTATCCGAGTGGGGGTGGCACTAGGTGCACCCCGCGCCCTGTAGCCCGGTGGATGGCAGCCGCTCATCTGGGGCAATACGGTTCATCCATGGCATCCAGCTCCCCTCTCGGCCGGGCCCTGGCCCACGCTCCGTGGTCACCGGCCGCTTGGCGCGACACCGCGTTCATCGGCTCGGGGGTGCCGCTGCAGCTGGCCGGCTGGGCGATCGTCTGCGCGCCGTGGGCGCTGTGGGTGCCGGTCGACGCGACCCCCATCGCGATCTTCCTGCTGGCGCCGCTGTTCGCGGTGCTGCTGCTCGTCCGCCCGGCGACCCGCGCGCACCGCGAGCGGCTGTGGGCCATGCTCGGGGCCGACCTCGCCGAGCTGCCCGAGCGGCCCGGCGGCCCGGTCCTCGGCCCGCTGCGCGCGCTGCGCTCGGAGGACCTGTGGCGCGAGGTGCGCTACCACATGCTCACCGGCCCGCTGCTGGCGCTCGGCGCGATCGCGGCGCTGCTCTGCTGGCTCGGCGGGCTCGCGCTGGTCTCCCTGAACGCCTACGCGTGGGCGCTGCCCGCCTCCAGCGCGCTCAGCCTCACCTGGCACGCCGTCCGCCTCGGCGTGCTGACCGCGCTCGGCGTCGTGCTGCTGCTGGCCGCGCCGTGGGTGGCGGCCGCCGTCCGGCGGCTGGACGTCCGCTCGGCCGGGCGGCTGCTCGCGCCCGACCGCGAGGCGGAGCTGGCACGCCGGGTCGAGGACCTGGCCGAGAAGCGCGCCGAGGTGGTGGACGCCGCCGACCTGGAGCGCCGCCGCATCGAGCGCGACCTGCACGACGGCGCCCAGCAGCGGCTGGTCTCGCTCGCGCTGAACCTCGGCCTGGCCCGCGAGACGCTGACCGGCGTCCCGGACGAGGCCATGCAGGTGATCATCGAGGCGCACGAGGAGGCCAAGGAGGCGCTCACCGAGCTGCGCGACCTGATCCGCGGCCTGCACCCGGCGGTGCTGGAGGACCGCGGCCTGGACGCCGCGCTGTCGGGCATCGCCGCCCGCGTCCCGGTGCAGGTCAGGCTGTCGGTGCGGGTGCCCGAGCGGGCGTCGTCCACGGTCGAGGCGGTCGCCTACTTCGTGGTGTCGGAGGCGCTCACCAACGTCGTCAAGCACGCCCGCGCCTCGGTGGTGGACGTGGCGGTGGTGCGGCGCGGCGCCACCCTGCACCTGACGATCGCCGACGACGGCGTGGGCGGCGCCGACCCCGCCGGCGGCACCGGCCTGACGGGGCTGGCGCGGCGGGTCCGCTCGGTCGACGGTACGTTCCGGATCACCAGCCCCGCCGGGGGCCCGACCACCCTCACCGTGGAGTTGCCGTGCGCATTGTGATCGCCGAGGACTCGGTCCTGCTGCGAGCCGGGCTGATCAAGCTGCTGGAGACCTCCGGCTTCGAGGTCGCCGCGGCGGTCGGCGAGGCCGACGGGCTGCTGGCCGCCGTCGCCGCGCACGAGCCGGACGCCGCCATCGTGGACGTGCGGATGCCGCCCGGCTACACCGACGAGGGCGTGCGCGCCGCGCTGGTGATCCGCCAGCAGTGGCCGCGGGTGTCGGTGCTGCTGCTGTCGCAGTACGTCGAGGAGCGCTACGCCGCCGACCTGCTGTCGGCCCACACCAGCGGCATCGGATACCTGCTGAAGGACCGGGTCGCCGACGTGTCGGCGTTCCTGGAGGCGCTCCGCCGGGTCGCGGCCGGCGGTACCGCGCTCGACCCCGAGGTGGTGTCACAGCTGCTGCTCCGCCGGCACAGCGACCCGCTGGAACGGCTCACCCCGCGCGAGCGCGAGGTGCTCGCGCTGATGGCGGAGGGACGCTCCAACGCCGGCATCGCGGGCGCGCTCGTCGTGAGCGAGAGCGCGGTCGCCAAGCACATCAACAGCATCTTCGCCAAGCTCGACCTGCCGCATGCCGAGGGCGACCACCGCAGGGTGCTCGCGGTGCTGCGCTTCCTGGACGGGGAGACATGACCGACATCGCCGAGCACGCCGACCCCGCTGCCATGGGCCGGCCCCGCCGCAAGGGCCCCTGGACCGCGCTGGCGGCCCTGACGGCGCTGGTGATCGCCGTGCCGCTGATGCTGGAGTTCACCGGGACGGCGCTGCAGCGGACGGCCAAGGCCGTCGTTCCCATCGACCGGCCGGTCTCGGAGGTGCGGGTGGACGTCGGCGCCGCCGGGCTGCGCGTGGGGGAGGGCGGCCGGCCGCGGCTGCGGCAGCGGCTGAGCTGGACGTTCATCCGGCCCTCGGTCCGCACGTTCTGGTCGGGCACGGTGCTGTGGATCAAGGTGTCGTGCGACGGGCCGTCCCGGTTCCCGGCGGCCCTCGGCTGCGGCGCCGACCTGGACCTGACGGTCCCGCCGGGCGCCAAGGTCACCGCCACCTCCACCTCCGGGGGCGTGATGGCGGCCGGCCTGAGCGGCGCGCTGGAGATGCACACCAACAGCGGCAGCCTGAACACGCTGGGCAACCGGGGACCGATCGTCTTCAAGGGCGGCTCGGGCGAGGTGCACGCCGAGGGGCTCGCCTCGCCCGAGGTGGACGCCCAGGTCGGCTCGGGCACGGTGGACCTGGCCTTCACGGCGCGGCCCCGGCTGGTGCGGGCCCGGACGGGCTCGGGCCCGGTGACCATCGCGGTGCCGGACGCCACCCGCTACCGGCTGCGGGCCGCCGTCAGCAGCGGCGACCGGGAGGTCGATCCGGCCCTGAACGACCCGGCGGCGCCCGGTGAGATCGACGTGCACACCGGCTCCGGCTCGCTGAGCGTGCGGTATACCGGCAGGTCATGACACTGCGCCGATTTGACGACATTTGCCATCTGCGGGTTAACTGATGACCATGACCAGCGTACGCCCGTGCCCCTCGTGCCGCCCGCAGACCGTGCGGGTGCCGGGCCGCGTGCGCTGTCGTCGAATGTGTGACCGCTGAGGGCCCCCGCAGCTGAGCCTCGCGCCCCGAAGCGAGCGACCTGTCGTTAGAACGAGCCGCGCACACATGTACTTCCAGCGTCACCTTCTCGGCCACGCGCCCTACCCGCCCGGCCTCTCCTAGGCCGTACCCGGCCGCTCCGCGTCCTGCTCCACCACCTCGTGCCGCCCGACCGGCGGCGATATCGGCACGGATGATTCCCTGTGATTCAGATAGACAAACTTCGGAAGGTCTACCGCTCCCGCGGGCGCGCCGTGACCGCCGTCGACGACGTCGACCTCACCGTCGGCGAGGGCGAGATCTTCGGCGTCCTCGGCCGCAGCGGGGCCGGCAAGAGCACCCTGCTGCGCTGCGTCAACCTGCTGGAACGCCCCGACTCGGGGCGGATCGAGGTGGACGGGCAGGACCTGCTCGCGCTGTCCGGCGGCGAGCTGCGCCGGGCCCGGCAGCGGATCGGGATGATCCACCAGCACTTCGGGCTGCTGTCCAGCCGCACCGTCGCCGGCAACGTGGCGTTCCCGCTGGAGGTCATGGGGGTGCCGCGCGGCGAGCGCGCCGCCCGCGTCGCCGAGCTGCTGGACCTGGTCGGGCTCACCGACCACGCCCGCGCCTACCCGGCGCAGATCTCCGGCGGGCAGAAGCAGCGCGTCGGCATCGCCCGCGCCCTCGCCGGCCGGCCGAAGGTGCTGCTGTCGGACGAGGCGACCTCCGCGCTCGACCCCGAGACGACGGCCTCCATCCTGGAGCTGCTGCGCGACCTGAACCGGCGGCTCGGCCTCACCGTGCTGCTGATCACCCACGAGATGGACGTGGTCAAGCGCATCTGCGACGGCGCCGCGATCATGCGCGACGGCCGCTTCGTGGAGTCGGGGCCCGTCCGCGACCTGCTGCTGCGGCCCGGCTCCGAGCTCGCCCGCGACCTGTTCCCGCTGCCGGCGCCCGACCCGCGGCCCGGCACCACCGTGGCGGACGTGACGTTCGAGGGCGACAGCGCCGACCGGCCGTTCGTGTCGTCGCTCGCCCGCACCTACGCCATCGACGTCAACATCCTCGGCGGCGCCGTCGAGGAGGTCGGCGGCACCCGCGTCGGCCGGCTGCGCGTCGAGCTGCCCGGCGACCCCGAGACGAACGCGGCCCAGCTGGCGCACCTGCGCGACGCCGGCCTGACCGTCGAGGTGCACGGCCGCAGCGAAGTGGAGGCGGCCCGATGACCTGGGACGAGATCTGGCCCCTGCTGCAGAAGGCGACCGGCGAGACGCTGCTGATGACCGGCGTGTCCTCGGCCCTCGCCGGGGTGTTCGGGCTGCTGGTCGGGGTGCTGCTGGTGCTCACCGACCGCGGCGGCCTCACCCCGCTGCGCCCCCTGAACAAGGTGCTCGGCGTGATCGTCAACGTCGGCCGCTCGCTGCCGTTCCTGATCCTGATGATCGCGCTGATCCCGTTCACCAAGCTGGTGACCGGCGGCACCTCCTACGGCAACACCGCCATGATCGTGCCGCTCACCATCGGCGCGATCCCCTTCTACGCCCGCCTGGTCGAGGCCGCGCTGCGCGAGGTCGACCCCGGCGTCCTCGCCGCGGCCCGCGCGATGGGCGCCTCCCGGCGCGAGCTCGTCGTCAAGGTGCTGCTGCGCGAGGCCCGGCCCGGCCTGGTGTCGGGCCTCACCGTCACCGTCATCGCGCTCGTCGGCTACACCGCGATGGCGGGCACGGTCGGCGGCGGCGGCCTCGGCTACCTGGCCATCAGCTACGGCTACGAACGCTTCGAGACCAAGGTCATGATCGCCACCGTGGTGGTGCTCATCGTCCTCGTCCAACTGATCCAGATGCTCGGTGACCTGGTCACCCGGCGCCTCACCCACAAGTAACACGCCCAGAAAGGCACTCTTCGTGCTCCGTAAGATCACCATCGCGCTGGCCTCCGTCGGACTGCTCGCCGGCCTCACCGCCTGCGGCTCCTCCGACGCCTCCG
Source organism: Actinomadura macrotermitis (assembly GCF_009604375.1). GTDB lineage: Bacteria > Actinomycetota > Actinomycetes > Streptosporangiales > Streptosporangiaceae > Spirillospora > Spirillospora macrotermitis. The sequence continues at coordinate 726,473 of NZ_WEGH01000004.1, read as the reverse complement.
ACAAGTCCGACGGCCCGCTGAAGGTCGCGGTCAACCCCGTTCCGCACGGGGAGATCCTCAAGTACGTCAAGGACAACCTGGCCGCCAAGGCGGGGCTGAAGCTGGAGATCGTCGAGTTCGACGACTACGTCCAGCCCAACACCGCCCTGGTCGAGAACCAGGTCCAGGCGAACTACTTCCAGCACGTGCCGTTCATGCAGGAGTTCGAGAAGGCCAAGGGCAAGAAGCTGACCTTCGTCGCGCCGGTCCACCTGGAGCCGCTGGGCGTGTACTCCAAGAAGCTGAAGGACCTGAAGGCGGTGCCGCAGGGCGCCACCGTCGCGATCTCCAACGACCCGGCCAACCAGGGCCGCGGCCTGAAGCTGCTCGCCGACAACGGCCTGATCACCCTCAAGCCGGGCGCGCCGACCTCGGCCACCGAGAAGGACATCGCCGCCAACCCCAAGGGCCTGAAGTTCAAGGCCCTGAAGCCGGCCCAGCTGCCCCGCTCCCTGGACGAGGTCGACCTGTCGGTCATCAACGGCAACTACGCCCTGAAGACCGGCCTCACCCCGGCCAAGGACGCCCTCGCGCTGGAGAAGGCCGAGGGCAACCCCTACGCCAACGGCCTGGTCACCCTGCCGGGCAAGAAGGACGACCCGCGCGTCCAGAAGCTCGTCAAGCTCCTGCAGGGCCCCGAGGTGAAGAAGTTCATCCAGGACAAGTACCAGGGCTCGGTCCTGCCCTCCGCTTCCTCCTGATTCGACCTCAAGAAGGCTTCCGGGGCGGTGCGGCCGCCCCGGAAGCCTTCTGTTTCCTCTGGATTCCTCTCGGAGGGAATCCAGAGGAAGCGATCGGAAGCGATCGGAAGACTGCGGTTGGTAGCCTCCGAAGTACTAGGTAAGTACGTGCACCGTGGAGCATCTCGCCTGGAGGCCAGCATGACGGCAGAGCCCATGCCGGAGCCGCATGCGTTCGAGCGGTCCATGCCCGAAGGACGCTCAGGTGTGCCTTCATGGCTCATACCTCCAGAGGGCGGGTTCACCGCAGAGGATCTCGATCGCCTTCCGCAGTTGCCCGCTCACACCGAGCTCATTGATGGCACGCTCGTCTTCGTGAGTCCCCAGGCCAGTTTCCACACGGTGGTGATGGACGTTCTTGTGAACGGGCTGCGTCGCTCAGCACCGGAGACGCTGCGAGTGCGGCGGGAGATGACGGTCACGCTCGCTAAAAGGCAGCGCCCTGAACCGGACATCCTGCTCCTAAGAGCGGAAGCGGTCACTACCCCCGCGCAGACCAACTTCCAGCCGGAAGATGTGGTCCTGGCGGTCGAGGTCGTCTCGCCGGATTCGGAGGAGCGGGACCGCGAGCGCAAGCCGCAGCTCTACGCCAAGGCTGGTATCCGACATTTCTGGCGGGTCGAGAACGTCGACGGCCGTCCCATGGTCTGCGTCTACGAGCTCGACCCGGCCACCGGCCAGTACGGGCTGGTGGGCATCCACCATGACCGGCTGAAGCTGACCGTGCCGTTCGACATCGACATCGACCTCACGGAGATCGACCGCCTCTGACGTTTCGCTCGTGTTGGGGCAAGCGGTCCCGGGTTGTCGGCCGCTCCTGATAGGACAGGGGCCGACCGATGATCCGAAAGGACCCCCTTCCGATGACTGTGAACGCGCACCTCGAGGAGTACGCCGGGCTGCCGGTGGCGATCTTCGACTGCGAGACCGAGGACGGCGCCGAGCTGCCGTCCGCCGCCGGGCACGCCTGGCGGGTGCTGACCATGTTCGACGAGGCGCCGTTCGACGAGGTCTTCGCCCGGTTCCTGGAGGCCGTCGACACCGAGCAGATCACCGCGCTGCTCATCGGCTACTGGGGCGCGTCCTACGACCAGGAGACCGGCGACCCGGTCGCGCTGCTGACCGCCGCGGCGGACCGGTTCCCGAACCTGCGGTCGCTGTTCCTCGGTGACATCGTCATGGAGGAGTCGGAGGTCTCCTGGATCGAGCACACCGACATCACCCCGCTGTTCGCGGCGTTCCCCGGGCTGGAGCGGTTCGACGTGCGCGGCTCGCAGGACATGCGGCTCGACCCGGTGAAGAGCGGGCGGCTGAAGACGCTGCGGTTCGAGAGCGGCGGCCTGCCCGGCGAGATCGTCCGGGCGGTGGCCGCGAGCGACCTGCCGAACCTGGAGCACCTGGACCTGTGGCTCGGCACCGAGAACTACGGCGGCGACGCCACCGTCGCCGACCTCGCGCCGTTCCTCAGCGGTGAGCGGCTGCCCACGCTGCGCCATCTCGGGCTGGAGAACAGCGAACTGCAGGACGAGATCGCGGCGGCGGTGGCGGGCGCGCCGGTCGTGGCGCGGCTGGAGTCGCTCAGCCTGGCCATGGGCGTGCTGACCGACGCCGGCGCCGAGGCGCTGCTGTCGGGGCAGCCCCTCACCCACCTGCGCCGCCTCGACCTGCACCACCACTTCCTGACCGACGCGATGATGGAGCGGGTCCGCGCCGCGCTGCCGGGCGTCGAGGTCGACCTGGACGACCAGAACAAGGCGGACGGAGACTGGCGCTTCATCGAGGTGTCGGAGTGACCGTAGGCGGTCACCTCACGGAGTTCGCGGGCCTGCCGGTCTTCGACTTCGGTCCCGAGACCGGCCCGGACCTGCCGCCGGACGCCGCCGCGGTGGCCTGGCGGATCCGGGCCGGGTTCGACGAGCCCTGGTGGGAGGAGGTCTTCGGCCGCTTCCTGGAGCACGTCGGCGCCGAGCGGGTGACGGCCCTGATCGCCGGCCACTGGGGCGACCTGGACGAGCCCGACGCCGTCTACCCGGTGGAGGCGCTCGTCCAGGCCCGCGACCGGTTCCCGGACCTGCGGGCGTTGTTCGTCGGGGACGTCGCGACGGAGGAGTCGGAGGTCTCCTGGCTCCAGCACCGCGACCTCACCCCGGTCGTCGGCGCGTTCCCGCTGCTGGAGCGCCTGGAGGTGCGGGGCAGCGTGGGCCTGCGCCTCGAACCGGTGGCGAGCACCGCGCTGCGGCGGCTGCGCTTCGAGACGGGTGGCCTGCCGCGCGGGGTCGTCCAGGCAGTGGCCGCGAGCGATCTGCCGAACCTGGAGCATCTGGACCTGTGGCTGGGCGTCGCGGAGTACGGCGGCGACGCCACCGTCGCCGATCTCGCGCCGTTCCTCGGCGGCGAGCGCTTTCCGGCGCTGCGCCACCTCGGGCTGGAGAACAGCCCCATGCAGGACGAGATCGCGGCGGCGGTGGCGGGTGCGCCGGTCGTAGCGCGGCTGGAGTCGCTCAGCCTGGCGCTGGGCGTGCTGTCCGACCGGGGCGCCGAGGCGCTGCTGTCCGGGCAGCCGCTCACTCATCTGCGCAGGCTGGACGTGCACCACCACGTCATGACCGAGGAGGCGGTGGCGCGGCTGCGCGCCGCGCTGCCGGGCGTGGAGGTGGACGCCGGGGCGCCGCAGCTCGAGTACGCCCACGTCAGGAACTCCTGGGAGGAAGATCCCTGGGCTTTCGTGGCGGTGTCGGAATGAGCGTCGGGCACCACCTCACGGAGTTCGCCGACTTGCCGGTCTTCGACTTCGACACCGAGACCGACACCGAGTCCCTGCCGGACGCCGCCGCCGTCGCCTGGCGCGTGCGCTCCCACTACGTCGACCCGTCGTGGGAGGACGTCTTCGAAGACTTCCTGGACTGTGTCGACACCGAACGGGTGACCGCGCTGATCCTCGGCTTCTGGAGCGGCACCTGCCCTGCCGGGCTGCTGGTCGAGGCCGCTGACCGGTTCCCCGCGCTGCGGGCGGTGTTCGCCGGGGACATCACCGGCGAGGAGTTCGAGATCTCCTGGATCAACCAGGGCGACCTCACTCCGCTCGTCGCCGCCTTTCCACGGCTGGAGGTGCTGGAGGCGCGCGGCGGTTCCGGGCTCGAATTCGAACCGGTCGCCGGTAGCGTGCTGCGGCGGCTGCGGTTCGAGACGGGCGGCCTGCCCGGCGAGGTCGTCCGGGCGGTGGCCGCGAGCGACCTGCCGAACCTGGAGCACCTGGACCTGTGGCTCGGCGACGAGGACTACGGCTGCACCACCGAACTGGCCGACTTCGCGCCGTTCCTGGCCGGCGACCGGTTCCCGGCGCTGCGCCATCTCGGGCTGGAGAACAGCGAGTTCCAGGACGAGATCGCGACGGCGGTGGCGGGTGCCCCGGTCGTGGCACGGTTGGAGTCGCTCAGCCTGGCCATGGGCGTGCTGTCTGACCGCGGCGCCGAGGCGCTGCTGTCCGGGCAGCCCCTCACCCACCTGCGCCGCCTCGATCTGCACCACCACTTCCTGACCGACACGATGGCGGAACGGCTGCGCGCCGCGCTGCCCGCCACCGAGGTCGACCTCTCCGACCCGCAGTACGGCGGGGAAGAGCGCGGGTTCTATGTGATGGTGACCGAATGACAGACGGGGAGCATCTGACGGTGTTCGCGGACCTGCCCGTCGCCGACTTCGGCCCTGGGACGCTTGCGGACGATCTACCCGACGCCGCCGAGGTGGCCTGGCGGATCAGAACCGAACTGGGTGGTCCTGGCTGGGCCGAGGTCTTCGAGCGTTTCCTGGAGCGCGTCGACACCGCACGGGTGTCCGCGCTGGTCCTCGGTTACTGGGCCTGTCCGATCGACGGGAGCCACCCGGTGGACCTGCTTCTGCAGGCCCGTGAGCGGTTCCCCTCGCTGCGGGCCCTGTTCATCGGCGATGTGAGCTACGAAGAAGACACGATCTCGTGGATCGAACACACTGACCTCACCCTCCTCCTCCAGGAGCTCTCGCAACTGGAAACGTTGGAGATCCGGGGCACGCGCGGCCTGTGGTTCGAGCCGCTCGCCAGCGGGCTCCTGCGGCGACTGCGGATCGAGTCCAGCGGCCTGCCCGGCGAGCTGGTCGACGTGGTCGCGGCGAGTGACCTGCCGAACCTGGAGCACCTGGACCTGTGGCTCGGCGCCGCGTTCTCCGGCGGCGACGCCACCGTGTCCGACCTCGCGCCGATACTCAGCGGTGAGCGGTTCCCGGCACTGCGGCACCTCGGGCTGGAGAACAGCGAGTTCCAGGACGAGATCGCAGCGGCCGTGGCGAATGCGCCGGTCGTGGCGCGGCTGGAGTCGCTCAGCCTGGCCATGGGCGTGTTGACCGACACCGGTGCCGAGGCGCTGCTGTCCGGTCAGCCACCGGCGCATCTGCGCCGGCTCGACCTGCACCACCACTTCCTCACCGATGCGATGGTCGAGCGGCTGCGCACCGCGTTGCCCGGCGTCGAAACGGATGTGGACGATGGGCGGCTCGTGATGGTCTCTCCCGCTGACGAATGGCAGGACAACCTCGGCGCCTATGTGATGGTGCCCGAATGAGGTTCACCGTCGTCGGCGCGCCGGGGGACCGGCGGGTGGGGCTGTTCGCCGCCGCCTGCCGGTCCGCCGGCCTCGCCGAGCCCCGCGTGATCGGCTGGGCCGGCGTGCTGCGCGGCGCCGAGGTGGCCGTCGCGCCCGGCTCGGTGCTGCGGATCGACTCGCCCGGTGAGGACCGCGAGGCCGACGAGCTGCTGCGCGGTCCCGGCGACCCCGCGCGGGTCGGCGGCGGCGCCGCCTGGTACGCCGCGTTCACCGGCGCGCTCCGGCGGCTGCCGCGGGTGCGGTCCACACACGACGTGGACGACATCGCCGTCATGTTCGACAAGCGCCGCTGCCACGCCCGGCTGGAGGCCGCCGGGGTACCCGTCCCGCCCGCGTTGCCACAGGTGGGGGGTTATGACGAGCTGCGGAAGCGGATGGCGGAGACGGGGGAGCGGCGGGTGTTCGTCAAGCCCGCGCACGGCTCGTCGGCGTCCGGTGTCGTCGCGCTGCAGACGGCGCCCGGCCGGATCAAGGCGGTGACCTCGGCGGCGCGCGGCCCGGACGGCTTCCACAACTCGCTGCGGGTGCGCTCCTACGAGACCGAGCGGGAGGTCGCCGAGCTGATCGACGCGCTCGCCCCCGACGGCCTGCACGTGGAGCGGTGGCTGCCGAAGGCCTCGCCGGGCGGCCGGGCGCTGGACCTGCGCGTCGTGGTGGTCAAGGGCGAGCCGACCCACGCCGTGGTGCGGACGAGCGCCTCACCGATGACGAACCTGCACCTCGGCGGCACCCGCGGCGACCTCGCCGCCGTCCGCGGCGCCCTCGGCGAGGACGGCTGGCACCGCGCCCTGGACGTGTGCGCGCGGGCGGCCGCGTGCTTCCCCGGCAGCCTGATGGTCGGCGTCGACCTGCTGATCGGCGTCGGCTGGCGGCGGTTCGCGGTCGGCGAGGTCAACGCGTTCGGCGACCTGCTGCCCGGCCTCACCGGCTTCCCCGGCGGACCCGCCGAGGGGATCGACACCTACACCGCACAGGTCAGAGCATGCATGACATGAACGAGATCATCGGCAGCCACGACGTGCTGCTGGTGACCCTGGACACCCTGCGCCACGACGTCGCCGAGGAGCTGGCGGCGTCCGGCCGGACCCCGAACCTGGCCGCGCTGCTGCCCGGCGGCCGCTGGGAGAGGCGGCACACGCCCGGCAGCTTCACCTACGCCGCGCACGCCGCGATCCTGGCCGGTTTCCTGCCGACGCCGGCCGAGCCGGGCCCGCACCCGCGGCTGTTCGCGGCGGCGTTCCCCGGCAGCGAGACGACCGCCGAAGGCACCTGGACGTTCGACGCCGCCGACCTGCCCACCGGCCTCGCGGACGCCGGCTACCACACCGCCTGCGTCGGCGGCGTCGGCTTCTTCAACAACCGGACGGCGCTCGGCTCGGCGCTGCCGTCGCTGTTCGCCGAGAGCCACTGGGAACCGGAGTTCGGGGTGACCGACCCGGCGTCGCTGCCGAACCAGATCGACCGCGTCGCCGAGATCGTCGCCCGGCTGCCGGAAGACAGGCGGCTGTTCCTGCTGCTCAACGTCGCCGCGCTGCACCAGCCCAACTGGTTCCACCTGGAGGGCGCCACCCGCGAGCACGGCGACACCCGCGCCAGCCACGCCGCCGCGCTCGAGCACGTCGACGCCCACATCGGGCGGCTGTTCGCGCTGATGCGCCGCCCCTGCTTCGTCATCGTCTGTTCCGACCACGGCACCGCCTACGGCGAGGACGGCCACACCGGCCACCGCATCGGCCACGAGGTCGTCTGGACCGTTCCATACGGGGAGTTCCTGCTGCCATGACCAGCCCCTACCAGGGATACGTCTACGCCTATCCGCACAAGACCGCCTACCGGCCGCTGGACCCCGAGCCGAAGCTGGAGGAGGTCTGGGCCGGCGAGGCCAAGGACGCCCTCTTCCTCTACCTGCACATCCCGTTCTGCGAGATGCGCTGCGGCTTCTGCAACCTGTTCACCCGCACCGGCGCGCCCGAGGAGCTGACCGGCGCCTACCTGGACGCGCTGGAGCGGCAGGCCGCCGCCGTCCGCGGCGCGCTCGGCGACGCGACGTTCGCCACCGCCGCGTTCGGCGGCGGCACCCCGACCTACCTCACCGCCGCCGAGCTGGCGCGGCTCTGCGACATCGCGGGCGTCGGCGCGATCCCGCTCGGCGTGGAGACCTCCCCGGCGACCGCGACCGCCGACCGGCTCGCGGTGCTGGCCGAGCGCGGCACCACCCGGATCTCCATCGGCGTGCAGAGCTTCGTCGACGCCGAGGCCCGCGCGGCCATCCGGCCGCAGAAGCGCGCCGAGGTGGAGGCGGCGCTGGAGCGCATCCGCGCGGCGGCGATCCCCGTGCTGAACATCGACCTGATCTACGGCATCGACGGGCAGACCCCCGAGAGCTGGCTGTACTCGCTGAACGCCGCGCTCGCCTGGAAGCCCGAGGAGCTCTACCTCTACCCGCTGTACAAGCGGCCGCTGACCGGCCTGGCCCGCCGCGACGACTGGGACGACCACCGCCTGGAGCTGTACCGCATCGGCCGCGACCACCTGCTCGCCGAGGGCTACGAGCAGGTCTCCATGCGCATGTTCCGGCTGCCGGGCGACGCCACCGGCACCGAGTACTGCTGCCAGACCGACGGCATGGTCGGCCTCGGCTGCGGCGCCCGCTCCTACACCGCCGACCTGCACTACTCGTTCGAGTACGCGGTCGGCGCGAGCCAGGTCCGCGCGATCATCGACGACTACGTCCGGGCCGGCGACTTCGCCACCGCCCGCGTCGGGTTCCGGCTGGACGACGACGAGCGGCGCCGCCGCCACCTCCTGCAGTCGCTGCTGCAGGCCGCCGGCCTGGACCGGGCCGGCTACCGGGCCCGGTTCGGCACCGACGCCGCCGACGACTTCGACCTCGCGCCCTTCCGCGAGCACGGCTGGCTGGAAGAGGGCGATCACCTCCGCCTCACCCCCGAGGGCCTCGCCTACTCCGACGCGATCGGCCCGGCGCTGTTCTCCCCGCGCGTACAGTCCCTCATGGACGCCTACGAGGCCCGCTGATGGAGCACCTGACGATCCTGTACCGGGGGCCGCTCGCCAGCTGCGACTACGACTGCCCCTACTGCCCGTTCGCCAAGCGCCGCGACACCCCCGAGCAGCTGCGCGCCGACCGGGCGGCGCTGGAGCGGTTCGAAGGCTGGGTCGCCGCGCAGGAGCACCCGGTCTCGGTGCTGTTCACGCCGTGGGGGGAGGGGCTCGTCCGGTCCTGGTACCGGCGCGCGCTCGTCCGGCTGAGCCACCTGCCGCATGTCGAGCGCGTCGCGATCCAGACGAACCTGAGCCACCGCACCGCCTGGACGGCCGAGGCGGACCTGGCCACCCTCGCGCTCTGGACGACCTACCATCCCGGTCAGGTCTCCCACGAGAGGTTCCTCGAAAAGTGCCGTGACCTGCACGAACGCGGGGTCCGGTTCAGTGTCGGGGTGGTCGGGCAGCCCGAGCACCTGGACGCCGCGCGCCGCCTGCGGGCCGACCTGCCCGCAGGCGTCTACCTGTGGGTCAACGCCGCCGAGGGCCGCTCCTACACCGACGCCGAGGCCGCGCCCTGGGCCGAGCTCGACCCGCTGTTCTCCTACAGCCGCCGTCCGCACGCGAGCGCCGGCCTGCCCTGCCGGACGGGGGAGAGCGTCGTGTCGGTGGACGGCGACGGGACGGTGCGGCGCTGCCACTTCGTCCCGGCGGTCCTCGGCAACCTCTACGACGGTTCGTTCCGCGCCGCACTGAAGCCCCGCGCCTGCCCGCTGGCGGCCTGCGACTGCCACATCGGCTACGTCCATCTGGAGCCGCTCGGCCTCTACGACGTCTTCCGGGGCGGGGTGCTGGAACGGATCCCGGTCCTGGCGTGAACCCGCCGGGTGGCATGTGGCGATACATAGCCGACATGCCACCCGGAAAGAGGCGTTCCGCATGGACATCCTGAAGTTACTGCGCGACCTCGGCCGCGCCCTGGAGGCCCGGTCGCCGGCCGCGCTCGCCCGCCAGCGCGAGCGGCTGGCCAGGCACATCGGCGGAAGCCGCTGATGCGCCCGAAAGGACCGCTCGCCTGGCTCGCCATCGCGGTCGCCGCGCTGCTGGTGACCGGCAGCCTGTCGGCGTACGGGTACTACTGGAACCTGCAGAGCAGCATCGGGCACGAGGACTCCGACCGGCTCCTCGGCAAGGACCGGCCGAAGAAGCTGAACGGCGCGCTCAACATCCTCATGCTCGGCTCCGACAGCCGCAAGGGCGCGAACGCCAAGTACGGGCGGGGCTACCGCAACAAGGTCCCGGCGTCCGACACGATGATCGTCCTGCACCTGTCGCCGGGCGGCCGGCAGGCGATGGGGATCACCTTCCCGCGCGACCTGATGGCGCCGATCCCCTCCTGCACCCGCGAGGACGGCACGAGGTCGGCCTCCTCGACGCTGGCGATGCTGAACGAGGCGATCGGCCGGGCCGGGCCGTCGTGCACGATGAAGACGATCGAGAAGCTGTCGGGCATCCACCTCGACCATTTCGTCCAGCTCGACTTCGTCGGGTTCAAGGGCATCACCAAGGCCGTCGGCGGTGTGTGGGTCTGCCTGCCCAACGACGTGAACGACCGCAAGTCCGGCCTGCACATGTCCCAGGGCCGGCACCGGGTGCAGGGCGAGGACGCGCTCGCCTACGTGCGCAGCCGCACGGGGTTCGGCGACGGCAGCGACACCCAGCGCATCAAGCGCCAGCAGCGGTTCCTCGGCTCACTGGCCAACCAGGCGATGAGCGGCGGCGTGCTCGCCAACCCCGCCCGGCTGAACGCGCTGCTGAGCGCCTCGGCCAAATCGCTGACCACCGACAGGGCGCTGTCGGTGGGGGACATGCTCAAGATCGCGCAGAGCATGCGCGGGCTCACCGCCGGCAAGCTGCGCTTCGTCACCGTCCCGAGCCGGCCCTGGTCGCGCGACGCCAACCGGGTGGAGCTGACCGAGGCCGCCGCGCCGTTCTTCGAGGCCGTCCGCGAGGACCGGACCGTCCCGGCGCCCGCGCCGAAGCCGACGGTGCCGCCGGGCAAGGTGCGCGTCTACAACGCCACCGCGGCGGCCGGGCAGGCCCGCACCACCGCCGCGGCCCTGAAGTCGCGCGGCTACACGGTGGTGAAGGTCGGCACCCTGACCCGTCCCGCGCCGACCCAGATCCGCTACGGCAGCGGCGCCCGGCAGCAGGCCGAGGAGCTCGCCAAGCTGGTCCCGGGCGCCGCGGTCAAACCGCGCAAGGGCGGCGCGCCCGACGTCGTGGACCTCGTCATCGGGGCGGGCTTCCCGCAGCTGAAGGACGCCTCGGGCGGCATCCCGCATCTGCAGGGCGAGACCCGGGCCAGCGACGACATCTGCGACAAGGGCCAGGCGTGAACCCGGTCCCCTGGCGGCTCGGGGGCCGCCAGGGGGCCGCCGGTCCCGTCAGGTCTCGCGCTGCGGGTGGTAGTCGGCCTCACTGACGCCGAACGTCCACGCCACGCCCGCGCGGGCGGTGGCGGTGCCGGGCGGGACCCGCAGATAGTAGGTGCGGGACGTGCCGTCGGGCTCGGGGGTGGAGTTGACGACCTCGACCATGACGATCGGCTCGTCGCCCGCCAGGTCGATCCGCCACAGCACGCCCGTCTCGTCGCGGTGCAGCGGCTGCGCGCCGGTCTCGGCGAGGTAGCGGTCGTAGCCGAAGATCTCCAGCATGACCCGGCGCAGCTCGGCGTTCTCCTCGGCGCCGATCCGGGCCGGGGTGAGGCCCTCCAGCGAGGAGACGAAGCCGGCCGGGATCGGCATGCCGCGCCAGGAGTGCAGCGCGAACCCGTCGGGGTAGGCGAGGGCGGGGCCGTCGCCGCGGTGCAGCCGGCCGGGCTCGTCGCGGTGCAGCTCGGCCGGCCGCTCGCAGACGATCACCGCGCGCTCGCGGGGCCACCACCAGCCCGCCGCGCGGGCGGCCTCGGCGAGGCCCGCCAGCGGCTCCAGCCGGCCGAGCTCGTCGAACAGCGCCAGCCAGGGCGCGTCGTGCTGGCCGAGGACGGCGTCGAGCGTCGCCGCGCGCAGCTCCTCGTCGCCGAGGCCCTGGCGGATGCGCGCGACGAGGGAGCTCGTCTGCTCCCACAGCGGCGCGCCCGTGCGGGCCCAGGCGGCCGCCCACCCGGACGGGCCGAGCTCGGCGGCGGCAGCGGCGCGGGCCCGCTCCCACGGGCGGGTGCGGACGGCGTCGCGGACGCTGCCGCCCGCGTCGGTGAGGGCCGCGGCGGCGCGGGCGCCCTCGGCGGGGGAGGAGACCCAGACGAAGCGCCCGGGAGCGGGCAGCCCGGCGGCGGCGTAGGCGGCGGTGATGCCGGCCTCGGCGCGGGGACGGTCGGCCGGACCGGTGGCGAACGCGGTCTCCTGCCAGGCCAGCAGCAGGCTCGCGTGGTCGAGGGCGTCCATCAGTCGGCCACCACCCGGACGGCGCCCGGCACGTACTCGCGCTGCCGGACCACCCGGTACCAGCCCTTCGGCAGGGAGATCGCCGCGTGCTCCTCGTGCACGAGCCGGCCGCCGTCGGGCAGATGCAGGTGGTCGGGGGTGAGCGGGTCCGGCGACCGCAGCAGCGTGCCGGGGGCGGCGAGGGCGTGCGCGTGGCCGGTCGCCTCGCCGAGCGCCAGCACCATCCGGCCCCGGCCGTCGCGGGGCGCGGGCGGCAGGTCGCGCACGGTCGGCGGAACGGCCTCCTCCGCGAGGGGCACGATGAGGATGTCTCCCTGTCGGTACATGCCACGGACGCTAGACCGCGGCACCGACAGTTCTCAGAAGCCCCTGGTCCGGCGGGCCGCGGGCCGCGCCCAGCGGCCCGACGCGCTCAGCCCGACGCGCTGGAACGCCCGCACGAGCTCCCCGCCGAGGTTCACCCCGGCACCGAGCGCGAGCGCCACCGACAGCGCCGCGACCAGGCTGAGCGCCCCCTCGGTCACGCCGTCGGGGGTGTTCAGCTCCACCATCCCGCGATAAAGGAGCGTTCCAGGAAGCAGCGGCGAGATGGCCGGGACGATGTAGGGAAGGGTGGGCGCGTTCCGCCTCCGCGCGAAGGAACTGCCGATCAGGCCGATGAACACCGCCGACAGCGCCGAGGCGAGCACCGGCACGATCCCCGCGTTCAGCAGCAGCGCGTACACCACCCAGATCAGCGCGCCGCCCGCCGCCGCCGGGACCAGCACGGCGCGCGGCACCGCGAGGCAGACCGCGAACGTCACCGACACCCCGGCCGCCGCGAGCACCGGGAGCGGGGCGAGCAGCGTGGGCGCGCTCGGCAGGTCGCCGACGTTCACGTCCACGCCGAGCTTGACCGCCGTGTACACGACCGCGCCGAGCCCGGCCACGATCGCGGCGATGATGAAGAAGACCTCCAGCAGCCGCGCGCCCGCGCTGACCAGATCGCCGGTGATGCCGTCCTGGATGCTGGCCACCAGCGGGCGGCCCGGCAGCAGCGCCAGGATCGCGCCGGTCACGATGGTGGACGCCCGGCCCGGATTGCCCATCGCGACCACCACCACCGCCGCCGTCGCACCGATCCCGGCGGCGACCGCCAGCTGGAAGAACTCGGCGATGCCGCGCCGCGCGAGGGCGGCGGCGGTGCGGTCGCCGAGCAGCGTCGCCACGAACGCGGTGGCCGCGACGATCGGCCCGCCGCCGCCGAGCACACCCGCGAACGCCGCGATCAGCCCGAGCGACACCACCATCAGCCACGGCGGGTAGGGGGCGCGGCCCCGCTTGATCTCCTGCAGCCGGACGAGGGCGTCGTCCAGGTCCAGCATCCCGATGGACGCCTGCTGCACGAGCGCGTGCAGCTCGGTCAGCCGCCAGTAGGCGGGGGTGCGCCGCCGGATCGCGCGCGTCCCGGTGACCGGCGGCGCGCCGTTGCCCGGATGCGCCGACACCAGCAGGCTGGTGAAGGTGACCTGCACCTCGCAGCGCGGCAGCTCGTAGGCGACGGCGAGGCTCAGCATGGCCTCGTTGACGCGCTCGGTGGACTCGCCGGAGGCCAGGAGCAGCTCGCCGACCCGCAGCACCAGGTCGATCGCGCGCGGGTCGAAGCACTCGCCGGGCTCGTCCTCGGGAGGTTCGGGGACGGTGCCGTCCATCAGGGCCAGCCAGCTCCGCCGCAACCGTTCCGCCGCCTGCCCCATGCCCGGACGTGTCCTCCGCTCCACTCGATTCGATCTTGCCCGAGGCTACCCGCGCCCGGCCGGTCCCCGGCCCGCCGGCGGAGTGGGGTTTTCCACAGGAGCCGATTTCGGCGCGGGGTGTCGGCGGCGCCTGATAGCAAGTACGGGTGAGCACTTCGGAGGACACGCTGCGAGACGAGGCCGAACGCTGCCTGAGGGCGCTGGCCGGTGAGCACGCCCGGCTGCGCGAGGACCAGTGGACGGCGATCCGCGCCCTGGTCGTCGACCGCCGCCGCGCCCTGGTCGTGCAGCGCACCGGCTGGGGCAAGTCGGCCGTCTACTTCGTGGCGACCCGGCTGCTGCGCGAACGCGGCGCCGGTCCCACGGTCATCGTGTCGCCGCTGCTCGCGCTGATGCGCAACCAGATCGACTCGGCCGAGCGGGCCGGCATCCACGCCCGCACCATCAACTCCGCCAACACCGAGGACTGGCAGCAGATCTTCGCCGAGGTCGAGGGCGGCGCCGTCGACGTCCTGCTGGTCAGCCCCGAACGGCTGAACAACCCCGACTTCCGCGACCTGGTGCTGCCCAAGCTCGCCGCCGGCGCGGGCCTGGTCGTGGTCGACGAGGCGCACTGCATCTCCGACTGGGGCCACGACTTCCGGCCCGACTACCGGCGGCTGCGCACCCTGCTCGCCGACCTGCCGCCGGGCATCCCGGTGCTCGCCACCACCGCCACCGCCAACGCCCGCGTCACCGAGGACGTCGCCGAGCAGCTCACCGACGACCGCGCGGTCCAAGGCGCGGGGGAGGCTTCGCCAGGGGGCGCTCTTGTCCTCCGCGGCGCGCTGGAGCGCGACTCCCTGCACCTGTCGGTGGTGTCGCTGCCGTCGGCCGAGCAGCGCGTCGCCTGGATCGGCGAGCACCTGGACGGCCTGCCGGGCTCGGGCATCATCTACACCCTGACCGTCGCCGCCGCCCACGAGCTGACCGGCTACCTGCGCGAACGCGGCTACGAGGTGGCCGCCTACTCCGGCCAGACCGACCCCGCCGAGCGCCTGCAGGCCGAACGCGACCTGCAGGACAACAAGCTGAAGGCGCTCGTCGCCACCAGCGCCCTCGGCATGGGCTTCGACAAGCCCGACCTCGGCTTCATCGTGCACGTGGGCGCGCCGCAGTCGCCCGTCGCCTACTACCAGCAGATCGGCCGCGCGGGCCGCGGCGTCGACCGCGCCGAGGTGATCCTGCTGCCCGGCCGCGAGGACCGCGACATCTGGGCGTACTTCGCGAGCCTGGCGTTCCCGCCCGAGCAGATCGTCCGCACCACCCTGGCGGTGCTGGAGGAGGCGGGCCGCCCCCTGTCCACCGGCGCGCTGGAACCGCGCGTCGACCTGAACCGGGCGCGGCTGGAGATGATGCTGAAGGTGCTGGACGTCGACGGCGCCGTCCGCCGCGTCAAGGGCGGCTGGACCGCCACCGGCGAGCCGTGGTCCTACGACCGCGAGCGCTACGCCCGCGTCGCCGCCGAGCGGGGCCGCGAGCAGCAGGCGATGCTCGACTACATCGCCACCACCGGCTGCCGCGAGGAGTTCCTGCGTCGCCAGCTCGACGACCCGGCCGCCGCGCCCTGCGGCCGCTGCGACAACTGCACCGGCGTGCACCGGTCCGGCGAGGTCAGCGCCGAAGGCGCCGCGCAGGCCCGCGACCGGTTGCACCGCCCCGGCGTGGACGTCGCGCCGCGCCGCATGTGGCCGACCGGCGTCAAGGACGACCCCGGCGTGTCCGGCCGCATCCCGCCGGACGCGCAGGCCGAGACGGGCCGGGCCCTCGGCCGCCTCACCGACATCGGCTGGGGCAACCGGCTGCGCGCCCTGCTCGCCGAGGGCGCGCCCGACGCCGAGATCACCGACGAGATGTTCGGCGCCGTGGTGAAGGTCCTCACCGCCTGGGACTGGGCCGAGCGCCCCGCCGGCGTCGTCGCGGTCGGCTCGCGGACCCGCCCGCTGCTGGTCGGCTCGCTGGCTCGGCGCCTCGCCCGGATCGGCCGGCTGCCCTACCTCGGCGAGCTCGTCCCGCTCGGCGAGCCGGTGCCGCGCCGCCACAACAGCGCGCAGCGCCTGCGCTCGGTCTGGCACGGCCTGACGCTGCCCGATGACGTCGCGGCCGCCGCCCGCGACGCGGGCGGCCCGATCCTGCTGGTCGACGACCGCATCGAGTCGGGCTGGACGGTGACCGTCGCCGCCCGGCTGCTCCGCGAGGCGGGCGCCCCCGCCGTCCTCCCCCTGGTCCTGGCCGTCCCCAGCTGATCACGAGGCCACCCGCCCGGCCCGGGCACGGCCCGCCCCGGCTGGGGTCCTCCGGTGCCGGGGCGTTCCGGAGGTCGTCCCGCCTGGTCTTTTGACCGGGCGGTTCCCGGCCGGGCTGCGCCGGTGGACGACTTCCGTCGGTCCTGGGCGGGGTGTCCAGGGCTTTCGCCATTGATGGCGAGGTACTTCCGGGCCGAGTGCAGCCCGTCTCGCCTGGTCTGCCGACGGGGCGGTTCCTCAGCCGGAGGCTGCGCCGCTGGATGTCCTCGGCCGGACTTGGGCTGGGGCTCATCGCCGTGGCGCATCCGGCAGGTGTTCGCGGACGGATGCGCCCTCGTGGCCGACCGGGATGGGGGCCGGTCGGCCACGAGGGCGCGCGGATCGATCGATCAGTTCTTGATGGGGTTGTCCAGGACGTCCAGGGACGGGCGGGCGCCCAGGTGCTGCAGGGCCTGCGCGGCGAGGCGGCAGCCGGCGGCGAGGGCCTCGGCGGGCGGCTTGCCGTCCAGCCACGGCGGCAGGAAGCCCGCGACGAACGCGTCGCCCGCGCCGGTGCCGTCCACGATCTTCTCGACCGGCTCGGCGGCGACCGTGACCGGCTCGGGCCGGCCGTTGGTGTACCACAGGGCGCCGTCCGCGCCGGTCTTGATGACCACCTGCGGGTACCAGGCGGTGAGCACCTTGGCGGCCTGGTCGGGCTGCTCGCGCCCGGTCAGCACCTCGGCCTCGCCGGTGTTCAGCACCAGCAGCCGGGCCCCTTGGGTCCACTCCAGGAACGGCTCGGCGCCCATCCGCTTCAGCGGCGACGACGAGCCGCCGTCCACCGAGATCGACATCTGCGCCTTGCGGGCCAGCTCCAGGGCGTGGATGGCCGCCTTGCGGGACCCTTCGTTGATCAGGGAGTAGCCCGACAGGTGCAGGTGGACGCCCTGGTTGAACAGGTCCTTGCAGCGTTCGACGTCCTCGACCAGCAGCGCCGCGTTGGCGCCGGGGTCCGACAGCATGGTGCGGTCGCCCTTGTGGGTCACCAGCACCACGCAGGTGCCGGTCGGCCGTTCGGAGTCCATCACCAGGCGGGCGTCGACGCCGTAGCCCATCAGCTCCATGTCGCGGTTGCGCCCCGCGATGTCGGAGCCGCGGCGGCCGACGAACGCGACGTCGACGTCGTTGAGGGCGAGCCAGGAGGCGACGTTCGCCCCTGAACCACCCCCGTGGGAGGACACGGCGGCTGGGGTGTCGCTGCCCTTGGCGAGGGGGAACGCGGCACGTGCCACGGTGTCGGTCATCAAGTCGCCAACCACGACCACGCGCGTCATGGGAGTCATCACCTCGATCAACACGGCCCGCGTGAGCGGCATACTGGGCGTAAGGTCGACCGTAACAGCTCTTGACCCCGGATTAGGTCTCGAACGCGCAGCGAACCCGGGAACAGGGTGTTTTTCCTGGGTGCGGGACGCGCCCCGGCGTGCCTTACCCTCGGGTGGGTGACCGAGGGTTATCCGGATCAGTGGGAGGCCGACGTCGTCCTGACGGACGGCGGGACGGCCCATCTGCGGCCGATCCGGAGCGAGGACGCCGAGCTGCTGCGCACGTTCTACGCCCGGCTGTCGCCCGAGTCGATCTACTACCGCTTCTTCTCGCCGCGCCCGACGCTGAGCGACCGTGAGATCGCGCACTTCACCACCGTCGACCACGACCGGCGGGTCGCGCTCATCGCCACCGTCGGCGAGGAGATGATCGCGGTGGTGCGCTACGACCGGCTGCCGGACCGCCCCGGCACCGCCGAGGTGGCGTTCCTGGTCGAGGACGCCCACCAGGGCCGCGGCCTCGGCGCCGTCCTGCTGGAGCACATCGCGGCGGCGGCCCGCGAGCGCGGCCTGCACCGGTTCGTGGCGAGCGTGCTGCCCGACAACCGGCGCATGACGCGGGTGTTCCGCGAGGCCGGGTACCGGGCCGAGCAGCGGTTCGAGGACGGCGTGATCGAGCTGGTGCTGGACCTGGAGCCGACCGAGACCTCGGTGGAGGTCATGGCGGCCCGCGAGCACCGGGCCGAGTCGCGCTCGATCCAGCGGCTGCTGTTCCCGCGGTCGGTCGCGGTGATCGGCGCCAGCCGCGCCGAGCACAGCGTCGGCCAGACCGTGCTGCGCAACCTGCTCGGCGGCGACTTCACCGGCCCGGTCTACCCGGTGCACCCGGCGGCCGTGGCGGTCGCGGGGGTGCGCGCCTACACCTCGGTGCTGGAGATCCCCGGCGACGTCGACCTGGCGGTGGTGGCGGTCCGCGCCGACACCGTCCACGACGTGGTCGAGCAGTGCGCGGCCAAGGGCGTGCGGGGCCTGATCGTGGTGTCGTCGGGGTTCGGCGAGACCGGCGCGCAGGGCCGCAAGAACCAGGAGGAGCTGGTCCGCCTCGCCCGCGCCTACGGGATGCGGGTGGTCGGCCCGAACTGCCTCGGCATCGCCAACACCGACCCCGAGGTGCGGCTGAACGCCACCCTCGCCCCGACGATGCCCGGCCGCGGCCCGGTCGGCTTCTTCTCCCAGTCCGGCGCGCTCGGCATCGCGATCCTGCAGCGCACCGCCGAGCGCGGCCTCGGCCTGTCGACGTTCGTGTCGGCGGGCAACCGCGCCGACGTGTCCGGCAACGACCTCATGCAGTACTGGGAGGAGGACCCGGCCACCAAGGCGGTCCTGCTCTACCTGGAGTCGCTCGGCAACCCGCGCAAGTTCGCCCGGCTGGCGCGGCGGCTCGGCCGCCGCAAGCCGATCGTGGCGGTCAAGAGCGGCCGCAGCACGCAGGGCGTGCCGCTCGGGCACGCCGCGTCCGCGCTCAGCCTGCCCGACCACGCGGTCAGCGCGCTGTTCGCGCAGGCCGGCGTGATCCGGGTGGAGGACCTGTCGGAGCTGTTCGACGTGGCGCAGCTGCTGGCCTACCAGCCGCTGCCCGCGGGCGACCGCGTCGCGATCATCGACAACTCCGACTCGCTCGGGCTGCTGGCGCAGGACGCCGCGGTGGCGCTCGGCCTGGACGTGCGCCCGCCGGTCGACCTCGGGCCGCGCGCGGGCGCCACCGAGTACGAGCAGGCGCTGGCCGAGGCCATCGCCGACGAGTCGGTGGACGCGGTCGTCGCGCTGTTCACCCCGCCGACCATCGGCGGCTACGACCTGAGCGTCCCGGAGAAGATCCTGCGGATGGCCGCCGCCGGCGCCAAGCCGATCGTGGCGACCTACCTCGGCGCCAAGGGCATGCCCGCCGACCTGCGTGTCACCGGCCCGGACGGGATGCCGGCCGAGGGGTCGGTGCCGTCCTATCCGGCGCCCGAGGACGCCGTCCGCGCGCTCGCCTACGCGGTCCGCTACGCGCAGTGGCGGCGGCGCCCGCCCGGCCGGGTGCCCGAGGTCGTCGGCGCGGACCGGCGCCGCGCCCGCGCGCTGGTCGCGGGCTGGCTGGCGGACGGCGGGCCGGTCGACGCGACGCCGGAGCAGGCGGCCGAGCTGCTCGGCTGCTACGGCATCGCGGTCGCCCGCAAGGGCGAGGGCGTGCCGACCCGGATCACCGCGTCCGAGGACCCCTCGTTCGGCGCGGTGATCTCCTTCGGGCTCGCCGACGAGACGGCCGCGCTGCTGGACGACCGCGCGTACCGGCTCGCGCCGCTCACCGACGTGGAGGCGGCCGAGCTGGTGCGCGCGATCCGCACCGCGCCGCTGCTGCTCGGGCACCGCGGCGCCGAGCCGGTGGACGTGGCCGCGCTGGAGGACCTGCTGCTGCGGGTCTCCCGGCTCGGCGACGACCTGCCGGAGGTGGCGCGGCTGGAGCTGGACCCGGTGATGGCGAACGCCTCGGGCGTCACCGTCTGCTGTGTCCGGCTCCGTCTGCAGCGCCCCCTCGGCCCGCGGCCCGAGCTCGGGCCGCGGCGGCTCCGCTGAGGCGCGCTAGCTCGGCGGGGCGGGCTGCGGCGACGGCGGGACCGGGATCGGGTCGGGCGAGGGCCCCGGCGGCGGGCCGGGCGGCGGCGGGGACGGCTGCGGAGGCGGCGGCCCCGGCGCGGGCTCGGGCGGAATGGGCGGCTGCGGCGGCGGCGCCGGGTCCGGGGTGGGCGGCGGGACCGGCGGCGGCGAGGGCAGCGGATCTCTATCGTCCATGTCCCCTGCCCTACCCCGCCGCACGCGATATGACCATGTTCGCGGGCCGCGTGTGCGCGGGCCGCCCGAGACAGGGCAGGATGGGCACCATGAGGGAAACCCGAGCGACGGCTCACGGGTTGCGCACGGCCATCGAGCGCAGCGGTTACTACCCGGCACTGGTCGCGGACGCGGTCGAGTCGGCGATAGGCGACGAGCGCGTGATGGCGTACGTGGTCCACCACGAGGCGACCTTCGACCCCGCCATGGAGGTCCGGCGGCACGTGACGGTGCTGGTGCTGTCGGCGTCCCGGCTGCTGGTCTGCCACACCGACGAGCATCCGCCGGGCGAGGGCATGGCGCAGCCGCACGCCTCCACCACCACCGAGGCGGTGAAGCTGGAGCGGGTCCAGTCGGTCGCGGTGACCCGCGTCGTCCCCGACCCGGCCTCCTACGTGCCGGGCGTGCCGCCGACCGAGGTGGTGCTGACCATCGGCTGGGGCGCGATCGCGCACATCGACCTGGAGCCGGCGACCTGCGGCGACGAGAACTGCGAGGCCGACCACGGCTACACCGGCAGCGTGACCGCCGACGACCTGTCGCTGCGGGTCAGCGAGGCCGCCGACGGCGCGGACGCCGTCGTGCAGGTCCTGGCGTTCGCCGAGGCGCTGTCGGCCGCCACGGCGAAATGACCACGGCGAGATGACGGTGCCGGCGCCGCCCGTCCCGCGCTACGGGGCGGGCGCGCTCGCCGACCTGCCCCCGGCGGTCCTGGCCTCGCTCGGCGTGCCGGGCGCGGCCGACGTGCTCGGCCTGCGGCCGGCGGCGCGGGTGTGCCTGCTCGTCGTCGACGGGCTCGGCTGGGAGCAGCTGCGCGCGCACCCGGAGGAGGCGCCGTTCCTGTCGTCGCTGACGGGCGGCGCGCTCACCGCCGGGTTCCCGGCGACCACGGCGACCAGCCTCGGGTCGCTCGGCACCGGCCTGCCGCCCGGCGGGCACGGGCTGCTCGGCGTGCAGGTGGCGGTCCCGGGCACCGGCCGGCTGCTGAACTGCCTGCGCTGGTCGGCGGCCGACGTCGACCCGCTGACCTTCCAGCCCGCCCCGACCGTCTACGAGCGGGCGGCGGCGGACGGCGTCGCGGTGGGCTACGTCGCGCTCGGCCAGTACGAGAAGAGCGGCCTCAGCCTCGCCGCGTCGCGCGGCGCCACGTACCTGCCGGCGGCCGGTCTCGGCCAGCTCGTCGGCCGGGCCAAGGCGGCGCTGCGCGTGGGCGGGCGGTCGTTCGTGACCGTCTACCACGCCGACCTGGACTCCACCGGCCACCGCTTCGGCGTCCGCTCGGACTCCTGGCGCGAGCAGCTGCGCTTCGTGGACCTGCTCGCCGAGCGGCTGGCCGACGTGCTGCCGCCCGGCGCGGCCCTGCACGTCACCGCCGACCACGGCATGACCGACCCGGCCGAGCGGGTGGACGTGGACGCCTCGCCCGCGCTGCGGGACGGGGTCGCGCTGCTCGGCGGTGACGCCCGCTCCCGCTACGTCTACACCGAGCCGGGCGCGGCGGCCGACGTGCTGGCCGCCTGGCGGGCCGAGCTCGGCGACCGCTGCTGGGTGTACTCGCGCGACGAGGCGATCGAGGCGGGCTGGTTCGGGCCGGTCGCGCCCGGTATGGCCGGGCGGATCGGCGACGTGGTCGCCGTCCCGTTCGCCGGCGTGGCGCTGGTGGCGTCCGAACGCGAGCCGTGGCTGGAGCGGATGGTCGGGATGCACGGCTCGCTCGTCGCCGAAGAGCAACTCGTTCCCCTGTTGTCCGCCATCGGAGAGTGAGATCCTGCCCATGCCCCTCCCGAATTCGGACAAGCGCGGTCAGACTGGCGATGTGCACCCACTCGTCGACGCTCCCGCCCTGGACCGCCTGCTGCGCGGGGAGCCCACGCCGGTCCTGCTGGACGTGCGCTGGCATCTGGCCGGCCCGCCCGGCATCGACTCCTACCGCCGCGGCCATCTGCCCGGCGCCGTCTTCGTGGACCT
Source organism: Actinomadura macrotermitis (assembly GCF_009604375.1). Taxonomy (GTDB): domain Bacteria; phylum Actinomycetota; class Actinomycetes; order Streptosporangiales; family Streptosporangiaceae; genus Spirillospora; species Spirillospora macrotermitis. Next base: position 704,438 of record NZ_WEGH01000004.1, on the reverse strand, counting down.
GGACCGCGACGTGGCCGGGCCGCCGGGCCCGGCCGGGCGGCATCCGCTGCCGGACGCCGCGGCCTTCGAGGCCGCCATGCGCCGCGCCGGCGTCTCGGGCGACCGCCCGGTGGTGGTCTACGACGACGCCGACTCCACCGCCGCCGCCCGCCTGTGGTGGACGCTGCGGTACTTCGGGCACGAGCGCGTCCGGGTCCTGGACGGCGGCTACCACGGCTGGGTCGACGCCGGCCGGCCGGTGACCGCCGAGGAACCCCAGGTCGGACCGGGCGATTTCACCGCCCGGCCGGGGCGGCTGCCCGTCCTGGACGCGGCGGGCGCCGCCGCGCTCGCCAAGGGCGGCATGCTGCTGGACGCCCGTGCTCCCGAGCGCTTCCGCGGCGAGAACGAGCCGGTCGATCCGGTCGCCGGGCACATTCCGGGCGCGGTCAACGCGCCCACCCTCGGCAACGTCGGCGTGGACGGCCGGTTCCTGCCCGCCGATCTGCTGCGCGAGCGGTTCGCCCAGCTCGGCGCGACGGACGCGGTGGACGTCGGCGCCTACTGCGGCTCGGGGGTGACCGCGGCGCACGAGATCCTCGCGCTGTCCGTCGCGGGGATCCCGGCCGCCCTCTATGTCGGTTCGTGGTCCAACTGGGTCGCCGACCCGACCAACCCGGTGGCCACCGGGGAGGACTGACCCGGCCGGAGGCCGCCCGGGGGGTGTGGGGGGTCGTCCCCCCTCGAACGGGACTGACCGGAGCCGAAGCACAGGAAGCCGAGCACGCCGGGGGAGCGGGGCGCCGCCGCCAGTGCGTGCGCGGTGGGGAGCCCGGCGCACAGGCCGGTGTGGAAGGCGTGCATGAAGTCCGGGGCGTCCGCGTCCCGGACGGGCGTGACGCTGGCGACCACGGTGGCGGTGCCGAGCGCGAGCAGGACGCCCGCCATCCCGATGACCGCGTCGCCCGCCTCGGCGCGCCCGGCGTCGCAGGCCGACAGGACCACCACGTGCGGGGGCTCGGCCAGCGCCTCCAGGTCGTGGACGAGCAGCGGGCCGCCGGCGAGGCGCAGCCGCGACAGCAGCGGGTTCCCCGGCCGGAACTCGCCGTGCGCGGCGATATGCGCGAGGCAGGCGCCGTCCAGGGCCTCGCGGACGGTCTCAGCGCGCGCGCTCGGGGCGGTCAGGACGAGCGCGCCGGGGTGCAGGCGGCGCAGCAGCCGCAGCTCGCGGGTGGCGTGCGCCAGTTCGGGACCGGAGACCAGGACGCGGTGGTCACCGCCGCCGTTGCGCGCGGTGCGGGCGCGCAGCCAGGCGGCGGCGGACGGGACGACGGTGAACGGCCGCCCGGCCAGGGACGGGAGGGCCGCCCAGGGCAGCCCGTGCAGGACACCGGCCGGGGCGACGACCAGCTCGCGGTCGCCGTGCAGCGGGGTGAGTAGACGGTCCAGGCGTGCCGCGGTCTCGGCGAGGTCGCCGAGCGCGCGCGGGTCGTCCCCGCCGGAGGCCAGCCGGCTGAGGACGGCACGGAGCAGCGCGACGTCGCGGGCCGCCTCCTCGTACGCGCCGAGATGCTCGCGCCGCAGGAGCCCGTCGCGCATGGTCACCGCGTGCAGCTCGGCCCCGATCCGGACGAACTCCACCAGAACGCGGTCCGCCAGCGCGCCGGCCAGCTCGGTCATGTCCAGGCGGGCCCGTGGGGCAGGTGCGCCGGGGCGGCGGAGCGACTCGTCCCGCACCGTCGACTCCAGCCGCGCCAGCCGCCCGGCCAGGATCGGGCAGTGGCCGCCGCGCGCCGTGGCCGTCGTCTGCTCGGTGCTGAGCGTGCGCAGCTCGGCGAGGGCGGCGGCGTGGCCCCGGTCGCGGGGCGGCCGGATCGCGGCCGGCCGCGCGATGGCACGCCGCCGCTCCTCCGCGGCCAGCAGCTCCCGCGCCGAGCGGGCCAGGCCGAGGCCGAGCTCGGCCAGGTCGTCGCCGAGACCGGCCGCGCGGGCGCGCAGCTCCAGTGCGCCGAACACCTCGGCGTGCTCCTCCAGGAGCGCAAGGCCCGTCCAGACCGCCGCGAGCGCGCCGGTGCGGTCCTGGCGGGACAGCCGCTCCAGGCCGATGGCGTGCCAGGCGGCGACGCGCAGCGCACCGGGACCGCGCGCCGTCCGCACCTGCTCCAGCAGGTGCCCGGCGGGACGGCCGAGATGCAGCGCCACCCGGGCCGCGATGATCCTCGCCTCCGCCGCCGCTGGCTCCCAGCCGCCGCGCTCCAGCCGGTCCGCCGTGGCGACTGCAGAGGCGAGCAGCAACGGGGATCGTTCCCCGGCGGCCCAGCGCGCGCGCAGCACCAGGTGCTCGGCCGGGAGCGTCCAGCCTGGACGCCCCTGCGCGGTGAACGCCGCGCGCGCTTGCTCGGCGGTGCGCGCGGCCCGCTCGGGATCGCCGTCGGCCAGCTCGGCGTGGGCCAGCAGCAGGAGCCGGTCGGCCGCGCCCGCGCCCGCCGCGCCGGACGCCGCCAGCAGCTCCCGCGCCTCACCGGCCAGGCCGGCCCCGACCAGGACCTCCGCCCGGTCGAACCGGCACCGGTCCAGCCGCTCGCCGACCAGATCGCGCTCGGCCTCGGCGAACAGCGCCAGCGCGCGCGGTACGTCCCCGCCGCGCGCCACGACGAAGGCCAGGTCGCTGCGCGCGGCCGCCGCCTGGTGCCGGAGCCCGGCGCTGACCTCGACGGCCTCGGCCAGCGCCGCCTCGGCCGCCGCCGGCTCGCCCCGGCACGCCTGCGCCAGGCCGAGTCCGGTGAGCAGCCCGGCCAGCGCCACCGGATCACCGCTCCGGCGGGCCCGGGGGAGCGCCCCGGCCGCGGCGTCGCGCGCCTCGAGAAGCCGGCCGGCCCGCGCCAGGACGCAGGACACGACGGCGGCGAGCCGGTCGGCGTCCGTGCCGCGCAGGGCGGCCCGGGCCCGCTCCGCCTCCTCCAGCGCGGCGGGGACGTCCCCCAGCGCCGCCAGGACGCCGGCCAGGTCCGCCCGCACCCGCGCGGCCTCGTACGGCGACCCGGCGGCGCCGAGGGCCCGGCCGAGCAGCTCGCGCCCCTCGCCCGGGCGGCCGAGCTCCTTGGCGGCCAGCCCGGCGGTCCGGTCGTCGCCGGACCGCAGCGCGCGGCGGTAGGCGACGGCCGGATCATCGGCGACCGCCGTCACAGCCGGATCCAGCTCGTCACCACCGAACTGGCGTCGGGCAGCTCGAAGACCAGGCTGACCAGGCCCTCGGCGGCGCCGGGCAGCAGGAACCGGCCCGACTCGTCGGCGCTGGTGACCACCTCGCCGCGCACGGCGTCGCGGACCCGCAGCCGGGCCGGTGACGGCGGCGTCAGCCGCCCGGTGACGGCCTCGTCGGCCACCTCCAGCTCGACCGTCACGTCCGGGCCGGTGAAGGTCAGCGTCCGCTCCCGGCCGCCGCGCACACCGGGCCGCGCCGGGGCGTCCTGCTCCCCGGCGAGCTCGGCCAGCCCGGCGCCCGGCACCCGCCACGACAGCGCGGACCGGCCCGCCGCCAGCACCCCCTCGGGCACCGGGTCGATGGCCTGGAAGGCGGCCCGGATCTGGCGGACCAGCTCTTGTTCGTTCATCGGGCGAGCCTCCGGTGCAGATGGGCGAGGCAGCGGGCACGGGTCGGGCCGACGCTGCCGAGCGGCATCTCCAGGGCCGCCGCCAGCTCCGCGTGGGTCGGCGCCTGCGCGAACATGCGCAGCAGGAGCTGGCAGCGGCGGGGAAGGTCCTGGAGGGCCGAGCCGACACGGCAGAGCCGCTCGCGCGCCACCACGACCTGGTCGGCCGCGGGGACGGCCGCCGGCTCGGGCACGTCGCCGGGCAGCTCCCGGTTGCGGCGCTGCGCCGTCCGCCGGCACTCCCGGCGCGCCGTGGTGGCGAGCCAGCCGCCCACGGCCGCCGGCTCGAGGATCTGGTCGAGCCGCTCCACCAGCCGCAGCCAGCAGGTCTGCACGACGTCGCCGCAGTCGGCGTCGCTCAGGCCGTGTGAGCGGGCGATCGCCCACAGCAGGCCGCTGTACCGCTCGACGAGCCGGGCCCAGGCCGCGCCGTCGCCGGCACGGGCCCGGGCGACCAGCTCACCGGTGTCCCGAAGTTCTTCCTGGGGCAACGCGCACTCCTTCGCGAGGCCCCCCGCAGCAGCGAACCTAGGGGCCCGGCCGGGGACGCGGCGGCCTGGTTGCCGCATCACGGCCGGGCCGTGCCCAAGACCTGATGATTGCGTGGGGACGACATGGGAAAGCGACGGAACCGATGCCCGCACACCGGACGGAACACCGCGGATGACAGCCCGCGCGACATTCCCCGCCGATCCCTTGTGGAAATCTCCGAAGATCACTTCTTTTCGGCACGAAACCCCCGCTGAGGGGTAGGCCGCGGCGACAAGGGTTGGGCAAACCCCGGTCGCGTGGTGGTGCGTCCCGTGTCGATGATGCAGAATGAGTCACGCGGACGCCACCTTGAGGTGTACGAGGCCGTAGGGGAAGACGAGCCTCAGTACAGATCCTGGAGGTCCGGTGACCGCACGTGGCGTTTTTTACGTCCACTCCGCGCCACCTGCGCTGAGCCCGCACATCGAGTGGGCCGCCGCAGGTGTCCTTGGCGTGCCCGTGTCCCTGGAGTGGGCCGATCAGCCGGCCGCCCCGGGGACGCTGCGCGCCGAGCTGCACTGGGAGGGCAAGCCCGGCGTGGCCGCCGGGATCACCTCCGCGCTGCGCAACTGGAAGCTCGCCCGGTTCGAGGTCACCGAGGACCCGACCCCGGGCTGTGACGGCGTCCGCTACAGCTTCACCCCGACGCTCGGCGTCTTCACCGGGATCATCGGCGCCAACGGCGACATCATGATCCCCGAGGACCGGCTGCGCGCCGTCATGGCCAACGCCGCCGTCGGCAAGACGACGCTGGAGCACGAGCTCGACCGGCTCCTCGGCACGCCCTGGGACAACGAGCTGGAGCCGTTCCGCCGCGCCGGCGACGGCGCCCCCGTCCGCTGGCTGCATGCGGCGGTATGAAAAGCCGGCCCCTCGCCTGGCGGCCCGGGCCTGACCGGCCGGGCGGCGAGCGCCGCAGCCTCCGGCCGTGCTCGCGGTGGCCGGTGTTCGTGCGGGGCGAGGAAAGGCCGGGTCTCCGCTCAGAGGCGGGCGGCGGTGCTGCGGGCGGGAGTACCTCGTCCGGCCGCCCGGAGAAGAGAGCGAACCTACCGCGGGCCGGGGAGGGGGATCTCGGCGCGGAGGTGGGCGCCCGGGGTCGCGGGGATCACCTCCAGGGTGCCGCCGTGGGCGGTGGCGATCTCGCGGGCTATGGCCAGGCCCAGGCCTGAGCCGCCGGTGTCGCGGGCGCGGGCCTCGTCCAGGCGGGTGAAGCGGTCGAAGACGGTGGCGTGGTGCTCCGCGGGGATGCCCGGGCCGTCGTCGGTGACCTCCAGCACGGCGCGGGGACCGTCCACGGCCAGGCGGACGGCGACGGCCGAGGAAGCGTGCCGCACCGCGTTGTCGACCAGGTTGGCCACCAGCCGCCTGAGCCGGTCGTCCGAGCCCGTGACCAGGACGTCCGCGGCGACGTCGAGGGCGACCGCGACGTCGGGGCGCGGGCGGGGGCGGGCCGCCTCCTCGGCCACGACCTGACCGAGGTCGACCTCCTCGTCGCGCAGCGGCTCCCCGGCGTCGAGCCGGGCGAGCAGGAGCAGGTCGGCGGTGAGCCGCTGGAGCCGCTCGACGTCGGTCAGCGCCTCCCCGGGGCCGGCCAGTTCCAGGCGGGTCCGCAGGATCGCCAGCGGGCTGCGCAGTTCGTGGGCGGCGTCGGCGACGAACCGCTTGTGCCGCTCCACGGCCGACTGCAGCCGGTCCAAGGTGGCGTTGACGGTCCGGGCGAGCGCGGCGATCTCGTCGCGGGAGCCGGGCTCGGGGACCCGGCGGCCCAGGTCGCCGACGGTGATCTCGGCCATCCGGGCCCGGATCGCCGAGACCGGCTTGAGCACGCGGCCGACCGAGACCCAGGTGAGCAGGGCCACGAGCAGCAGCAGCGCGGGGACGCCCGGCACGAGCAGGTTCCGCAGGGCCTTGATGGCGTCCTTGGCCGGCGCGAGCGAGGTGCGGACCTGGACGACCATGTCCCTGCCATCGGCGGTCACCCTCTCGTTGACCACGACGTACCCCTTCTCCTTCCGCCAGGCGTCCGCCGGTTCGCTCCCGCCCACGATCCGGACGCCGTCGGCGGCGTCCCCGTCGTTCCTGCGCAGCGCGACGGCCTCGGCCTTGGCCCGCCGGGCCGCCTCGTCGCGGGCGCTGCGCTCCAGGCTGCCCTGCAGCACGGTGAGCAGGGCGAACGAGGCCAGGGCCAGGGCGACGGCCACCGTCAGCGTGGCCGCGAGCGTGGTCCGCAGGCGCATGGTCACGCCTCCAGCCGGTAACCGGCGCCGCGCACGGTCACCAGCGACGCGCGGCCGAACGGCTTGTCGATCTTCCGGCGCAGCGCGCTGACGTAGACCTCCACGATGTTGGAGTCCCCGTCGTAGGCGAAGTCCCAGGCGTGCGACAGCAGCTCGCTCTTGGTGACCACCTCGCCGGCCCGGCGGGCCAGGCAGTGCAGGATCGCGAACTCCTTCGGCGTCAGCGCGATCGCGGTGTCGCCGCGGCTGCAGCGCAGCCCGGCGGGGTCCACCCGCAGGTCCCCGACGGCGATGACCGCCGGGCGCTCCCTCAGCCCGCGCCGCACCAGCGCGCGCAGCCGGGCCAGCAGGACGGTGTAGGAGAACGGCTTGGACAGGAAGTCGTCGGCGCCGGTGTCCAGCGCCTCGGCCTCGTCGTGGACGCCGTCCTTGGCCGTCAGCATGAGGATCGGCGTCCAGATCCCGTCCGCGCGGAGCCGCTCGCAGACCGCGTAGCCGTTCAGCCGCGGCAGCATCACGTCCAGCACGATCACGTCATAGGGGTTCTCGGCCGACAGCCACAGCCCCTCCCGCCCGTCACCGGCGAGATCGACCGCGAACCCCTCCTGCTCCAGGCCGTCCTTCAGCACCTCGGCGAGGCGCCGCTCGTCTTCCACCACCAGGATGCGCACGCCGCCAGCGTGCACCCGGCGACCTAAAGCCAAGATGAAGACGGGCGGAACGTGCTCAGCGTGGCTTCAGGTGCCGGTCGCAAGACTCCGGAACGTCCGCAGTAACCGACTCCCTCACGGAGGAGCCATGAAGAAGAAGCACCTGGTGGTGAGCGTCCTGGCCGGGGGCCTCGCCGTCGCCGGGCTGGGCGGCGCCGCGCAGGCCGCCGGCCACGAGCCCGGCAAGCCGCCGAAGCCCGCCAAGCGGGAGCGCATCGTCTGCTTCGACCGCAAGGAGGGCGGTCCGCGGAGCACCGGCCCGGCCGGCGAGAAGGGCGCGAGGAAGCGCGTCGTGCTGAAGGCCGGCCCGGACGGCGCGCAGGAGTTCCAGGTGAAGCCGGGCGAGAAGGCCGGGCCGATCAAGCGCGAGAAGCTCGCGTGCGCCGCCAAGCCCGGCGGCTTCCCGAAGGGCGGCCCGAAGGGCGGCAAGGACGACCCGGAGGCCGGTAAGGGCGACCCGAAGCGGACCGGCGGGAAGTGACCACCGGGTGAGCGGCGGCCGCCGGGTTGATCTGCCCGGGGCCGGGAAGACGACCGCCACCGGCCGGTTCCAGGTTCCGCGTCAGGAAGGACGGCAGATGGTCATCGGCGCGTCGGAGCTTCTCGTGGTCTTCCTGGTGGTCCTGCTGATCGCCGCGAAGATCGGGTTCGTGGTCTTCATGCTGCGCAGGTCCCGCCGCTGACGAAGACGGCCCGGTGATCTCAGATCACCGGGCCGTCGGTCGTCGTCCCGCAGCGTCAGAGCGCGCGCTGGAAGACGACCGAGACGTTGTGGCCGCCGAAGCCGAACGAGTTGTTGAGCGCGGCGGCGGGGCCGTCGGGCAGCTTGCGCGGCTCGCCGCGCACGATGTCCAGGTCGACTTCGTCGTCCAGGTCCTCCAGGTTCGCGGTCGGCGGCACCAGGCCGTCGCGCAGCGTGAGGATGGTGATGACCGACTCCAGCGCGCCGGCGCCGCCGAGCAGGTGGCCGGTCATCGACTTGGTGCCGGTGACGGTGACCTTGGCGCTGACCTCCTCGCCGAGCGCGGCCTTGATGGAGTTGAGCTCGGCGACGTCGCCCGCCGGGGTGGAGGTGGCGTGCGCGTTGATGTGCACGATGTCGGCGGGCTCCAGGCCCGCGTTGTCGAGCGCGCGCAGCATGGCCTTGGCCTGGCCGCCGCCGCTCGGGTCGGGCAGCACGATGTCGAAGGCGTCGCCGGAGTAGCCGCAGCCGGCCGCGATGGCGTGCACCTTCGCGCCGCGGGCGCGGGCGTGCTCCTCCGACTCCAGGATCATGACGGCGGCGCCCTCGCCGAGGACGAACCCGTCCCGGTTCTTGTCGTAGGGGCGCGACGCGCGCCGGGGCTCCTCGTTGCGCGTCGACATCGCCCGCATCGCGCCGAAGGAGGCCATCTGCAGCGGGTGGATGCACGCCTCGGTGCCGCCGCAGATCACCACGTCGGCGCGGCCCGTGCGGATCATGTCGATGGCGTAGCCGACCGCCTCGCCGCTGGACGCGCAGGCGCTGACCAGGGCGTGCGAACCGGCCATCGCGCCGAACTCGATGCCCACGTGCCCCGACGCGCCGTTCGGCATCAGCATCGGCACGGTGAACGGCGAGACCCGCGACCAGCCCTTCTCCTTGAAGACGTCGTAGCTGTCCAGGGCGGTGTGCAGGCCGCCGATGCCGCTGGACACGACCACGCCGAGCCGGTCGCCGTCGACGCGGAAACCCTCGGGGTCGGCCTGCGACTCGGCCTTGGCCGCGCGGCCCTTCTTGGCGGGCGGCGCGAAGCCGGCGTCCGCCCACGCCTCGTGCGCGGCGATCAGCGCGATGGCCTGGTTGCGGTCCAGCCGGCGCAGCTGCTGCCGCGGCATGACCTCCGACGGATCGACGGCCAGCTGCGCGGCGAAGCGCACCGGCAGCTCCTCCACGCCCTCCCATTCCAGAGCGCGCACCCCGGACTCGCCGGCGAGCAGCGCGGACCAGGTCGACGCGACGTCGCCGCCGAGCGGTGTCGTGGCCCCGAGTCCGGTCACGACGACGGTGGTCTGGCTCTTGCTCATGATCGAGTGCTCCTCGCAAACTGGGGGGTGCGGAGACGGCGCGCCACCGGTCCGTGCGGGGGGACGGCGGCGCGCCGCGCCTGCGCTTACTACTGCTGCAGCTTCTGGACGAAGTTGATCACGTCGTTGACCGTCTTCAGGTTGCGCAGCTCGTCGTCGGGGATCTCGACGCCGAACTGGTCCTGAGCGGCCACCGCGATCTCTACCATCGACAGGGAGTCGATGTCGAGGTCGTCGATGAAGTTCTTCTCCGGGGTCACCTCGGACTTGTCGATGCCGACGATGTCGTCGATGATCTCGGCGAGACCGTCCAGGATCTGCTGCTCGGTGGCGACTGCCATGGTTTTCGTGTTCTCCTTCTTGGTTGGTCCAGGGCCCGTGCGCAGGCGTAAGGGGGCCTACGGGATCTGGATGACTTGGGCAGCGTAGGCCAATCCGGCACCGAACCCGATGAGCAGGGCCGGGGCGCCGGACGGGACGTCGCCGCGTTCGATCATGTGGGAGAGCGCCAGCGGGATCGAGGCCCCGGAGGTGTTCCCCGAGTGCGTGATGTCGTGCGCGACCACGGCGCCGGGCGCCTTGACCTTGCGCGCGATCGCGTCGATGATCCGCAGGTTGGCCTGGTGCGGCACGATCGCGGCCAGCTCGTCCGGCCGCACGCCGGCGCGCTCGCACGCCTCCAGCGCGACCGGCGCGATGGCCGAGGTGGCCCAGCGGAACACCGCCTGGCCCTCCTGCCGGATGTAGGAGTTGCGGTCCGCGATCATGATGCGGTCGGCCTGCGCGCCGTCGCTGCCCCACACCACCGGGCCGACGCCGGGCGAGGACGCCGGGCCGACCACCGCGGCGCCCGCGCCGTCGGCGAAGATGATGCAGGTGGAGCGGTCGGTCCAGTCGATCCACTGGGACATCTTCTCGGCGCCGATCACCAGCACGTGCCGGGCCATCCCGGTGCGGATCGCCGCGTCGGCGTTGGCCAGGGCGTAGCAGAAGCCCGCGCAGGCGGCGTTCAGGTCGTAGGCGCCGGGCGCCTGGATGCCGAGCCGGTGCGCGACCATGGCGGCGTGGCTCGGCATCGGCGTCTCGGCCGAGCAGGTCGCCACGATCACCAGGTCGATGTCGGCGGGCGCGAGGCCGCTGCCGGCCAGCGCCTTGCCGCCGGCCTGCACGGCCAGCTCGACGATGCCCTCCTCGGGCCCGGCGATGCGGCGCTCGACGATGCCGACCCGGCTGCGGATCCACTCGTCGTTGGTGTCGACCTCGCGGGCCAGGTCGTCGTTGGTGACGACGCGGGCGGGCTGGTGGTCGCCGAAGGCCAGGATGCGCGAGCCGGTGACCAGCTCGGGCAGGCGGAGCGTCAGGGGGGCGGTCATGAACCCGTCCCGGAGCCGCTGTGGTTCTTGATCAGCTCGCGGGCCTTGTCCAGGTCGTCCGGGGTCTTCAGGGCGAGCAGCTCGATGCCCTTCAGCTCGCGGCGGGCGAGGCCGGTCAGGGTGCCGGCCGGCGGCAGCTCGATGATCGCGGTGACGCCGAGGTCGCGGATGGTGCCCATGCAGGCGTCCCACCGGACCGGGGCGCTGACCTGCTCGGCGAGCCGGGCGAGGTAATCGCGGCCGGAGTCGACCACCGCGCCGTCCCGGTTGGACAGCAGCGCGATCGCCGGGTCGGCGACCGGCGCGCCCTGCGCGAGACGCCGCAGCACCGCGACGGCGGGGGCCATGTGCTCGGTGTGGAAGGCGCCGGCGACCGACAGCGGCCGCAGCCGCGCCTTGGCGGGCGGCTCGTCGGCGAACGCCAGCAGCCGGTCCACCGGGCCGGCCGCGACGATCTGGCCGGCGCCGTTGACGTTGGCGGGGGTGAGGCCGTGCTTGTCGATGGCGGCGAGCACCTCCTCGGCGTCGCCGCCGAGCACCGCGGTCATGCCGGTCTCGGTGACGGCGGCGGCCTCGGCCATCGCCCGGCCGCGCTCGCGGACCAGCACCAGCGCCGCCTCGGGGGTGAGCACCCCCGAGATCGCCGCGGCGGCCAGCTCGCCGACGCTGTGCCCGGCGACGGCGTCGGGGCGCGCCGGGGCTGCGGTGTCGGGCGCCACCTCGTACAGCGCCTCGTAGGCGGCGAGGGCGGCGGCCACCAGCAGCGGCTGCGCGATGGCGGTGTCGCGGATCTCCTCGGCGTCGGCGGTCGTGCCGTAGCGCACCAGGTCCAGGCCGGTCACCGCGGACCACCATGCCAGCCGGTCCGCGACGCCGGGGACGTCGAGCCATGGCTGCAGGAATCCGGGGGTCTGGGCGCCCTGACCGGGCGATGCGAGGAGGATCACAGCGACAAGCCTGCCTGGTGCGGGTGGTACCTGCCGATGCCGATCAGCACGAAGTTTCGTCCCGGGGGTTTGTACGACACCTACAAGCGTGAATAACGGGCGTTCCGCCGCAACGGGAAGCCTAGGCCCGTGGCGGGCGCTCCCCGAACCGGCCGAGGACCAGCGCGATCCGCAGGGTGAAGGCGTTGCGGCCATCGGTCGGGGCGAGCCCGGTCAGCTCGGTGACCCGCCGCAGCCGGTAACGGACCGTGTTCGGGTGGACGAACAGCAGCCGCGCGGTCGCCTCCAGCGAGGACCCCTGCTCCAGGTAGGTCGCCAGGGTGTCCAGGAGCGGGGCGCCCGCCGCCAGCATGGGGTTGTAGACCTCCTCCACCAGGTAGCGCCGGGCGGCCTCGTCGCCGTCCAGCGCCCGCTCGGGCAGCAGCTCGCCGGCCTGGACGGGGCGCGGCGCGTCCGGCCAGCCGGCGGCGGCGCGCAGGCCCGCGAGCGCGGCGTGGGCCGAGGTGGTGGAGTCGTACAGGTCGTCGACGGGCGGGCCGACCACGACGGGGCCAGGGCCGCACTTGGCGGCGATGGGGCGGGCGGCCTCCAGCGGGTCCTCCGCCCCGCCGACGATCACGATGACGCGGCGGCCCTGCACGCCGGCCAGCACGTCCACCCGGGCGCGCCGCGCGGCCAGCTGCATCTGGTCGATGGTGACCTCGGGGTCCTCGTCCTCGGGCGTGTAGCCGGCGATCACCGTGACGGGCTTGGACGTCCAGCCGAGCGCGGCGGCCCAGGAGTGCATGCCGTCGTCGACCTCGCCGCGCAGCACCGCGTTGACCACGAGGGCCTCCAGGCGAGCGTCCCAGGCGGCGCGGGTCTCGGCGGCCTGCGCGTACACCTGGGCGGCGCCGAACGCCACGTCGCGGGTGTAGCGCAGGATCGCCTCGCGCAGCTGGGGGGTGCCGCCGGGCGCGGCCAGCTCGTCCAGCCGCGTCTCCACCACATCGATGATCACCCGGACCATGTCGATGGTGTGCTTCAGCTTGATGGCGCGCAGCAGCTCGCGCGGCGCGGTGCCGAACACCTCCCCGGCGATCGCCGGGCGCGTCTGCTCGGCGCTCTTGAACCACTCCACGAACGCGGCGATGCCGGCCTGGGCGACCAGGCCGATCCAGGAGCGCTGCTCGGCGGGCATCCGCCGGAACCAGGGGAGCTTCTCCTCCATGCTGGCCAGGGCTGCCGTCCCGAAGGTGCCCATGGCCTTTTCCAGGCGTTCGGTCGTCTGCTCGCGGAGGGCGGCCTCGTTCGGGGTGTCCACCCGACCAGAGTGCCACCACATGGGCGATGTCCCGTCCACTTCCGCATCCGACCAACGGCCGACTCCCCGCCACCTGACCGGTAACGACCACCCCGCCCGGACAAGCAACGACCCCGGCACCGCCAAAGGCCTGACCGGCTCAGAACCCAACCGGCCATCCCGACGCCTGAGCGGTCGACCAAGAACACAAGCCGGCCAGGCTGACGTCTGAGCGGTCGAGGGAGGAGCAGGCGGCTGGGCCGGCGCCCGCGTGGTCGAACGAGGGCATAGGTGGGTGGGGTGGCGCCGGGCGGTCGAGCGAGGATGTGGGCGGCCGGTGCTCGGATGGAGGGGGCGGGGTGGTGGTGGTCAGGCGGGGGTGACTTCGGCGGGGTGGGCCAGGGCTATGGCGGTGAGGTTGCGCAGGGAGGGCGAGCCGGGGCGCAGGTAGTCGCTGTGGCCGCTCGGGCCGGCGTCGAAGACGCGGGCGCCGAAGCGGCGCGAGACCGGGTCGGGGCCGAGGCCGAGGCCGAAGATGCGCACGTGCGGGACGTCCTCCATCCAGTCGGTGGAGCCGCGGCCCGCCCAGACGCGGGCGGAGCCGCCGAGGGCGGTCGCCGACCAGGCGGTGGTGCCGGGGCTGCCGAACAGCGCGATGTCGGTGACACTGCGCCAGGCGGCGCCGCCGGGGCCCTGGCCGGACAGCGCGGCGCGTCCGCACACCACCGAGCCGTAGCTGTGGCAGAGCAGGCCGACCTGGGCGCCCGGGTTCACCCGGTGCAGCGTGGTCAGGAAGCGGCGGAGCTCGATCGCGCCCTGGCCCGCGCGTTCGTCGGTGATGACGTCGCTGCTCAGCATCTTCGGCGCGGCGTAGCCGAGCCAGGCGACGACGGCCAGGTCCGGGTGCGGGGTCGTCGCCGCGGCCTGGCGGTAGAGGGCGCGGGCGCCGCCGCCCGGGGTGGACCACGGTTTGCCGGTGCGGGTGTCGAAGTCGCCGAGGGTGGTGTCGGCGCCCGGCACCAGCAGCGCGATCCGGCGCGCCCGGGTGAGGTCGCCGATGACCTCGACGGCCTGCCCCCGGCCGCGCGCGTCGAACTGCAGGAACCGGCGGCCGGGCTGCAGGAACGCGCCGAGCGCGCGGACCCGGCCGGCGTCGCCCACCTTCCGGGCGGTGCCGAGGGCCTGCTCGATGGTGTGCCGCTCGGCGGCGTACCGCGCGGTCAAGGTGGCGGGGGTCAGGGTCGGCACCGGGCCGGGGGCGGCGTAGGGGTCGGCGTGACCGGTCCCGGCGGTGGTCAGCAGGATGCCCATGATGGTCGCAGCACAGGCCAGTGCTCTGCGGAGCCGTCGGGCACGCGGGACCGGCTTGTCGTGTTGCGGCGGCATGATCCGTCTTTCTACCTGATGGCGGTGAATGATCCGCGCATCCGGAGGCGGGGCGCGTGTCAGCGGGGTGCTCCCTTCATGAGATGTACGAAGCGGCGCCGGGGTTGGGTCCGGCGGCGGCCGATTCCGCGGACCGGGACGGCGAGGGCGGTCAGGACGGCCGCGAGGACCGGCAGCCACAGCAGCCGGGACCAGAGCCAGCCGGGATGGCCGGGCGCGGTGAGCAGGCCCGGCGGCGTCCCGAAGGCGTGCGCTGTGACGGAGGTCGCCAGCAGGACCGGCTGGTGCCACAGGAAGATTGTCATCGAGCTCATGGTGACCAGGGCGATCACCGCCCACCGGCCGGGGCGCCGGGCCCAGCGGGTCAGCGGGCCGCGCAGGAGCAGCGCGCCCCCGGTCTGCGCCAGCCCGAAGGTCGCCGCCGCGAGGGTGGGCGGGGACAGGTTGGAGACCGCCGCGCCGGGCACCCCGACCATGCTCGCCGGATAGCCGGCGAACAGCACCAGCAGGGCCGTGGCGACGCTGCCCCCGGCCAGCAGCAGGACGGGCCCGCGCCGGCGGGTGAACGCGCCCTGCGCCCAGGCGATGCCGAGCAGGAACGGCACCGGCCAGCAGGTGAGGACCGTCCCCCAGGCGAGCGGTTCCGGGCCGAGGTCCAGCACCGCCGTGGCGCCGAACGGGACGACGGCCGCCCAGGGGCCGGTGCGGCGGCAGACCGCGGCCAGTGCCGGGGCGAGCAGGGCCAGCGCCCCGTAGACGCACAGGAACCACAGGGGCGACAGCGCCAACAGCGCCAGCCGTTGCACGGTGTCGGCGGGGTGGCCGCTCCACAGCAGGGCGCCGCTCAGGAGGGCCACGGCGAGCAGGAGCGGCGGGACGGGCCGGACCAGCCGGCCCAGCCGGCGTTTCGTCCAGTCGCGGTACGGCTCGCCCGGGCGCAGGCTCTTCGCGGTGCTGTAGCCGCCGACCAGGAAGAAGACCGCGAGCGTCTGCAGGAGCCAGGTCGCTGGTTCCAGTGCCGGCATGGCCTGGAGCGGGCTGGCCACCCGCAGCCCGCCGCCGGGCTGCGGGACGAGGGCGGTGACCAGCCAGTGGCCGAGGACCACGCCGAGGATCGCCAGGGCGCGCAGCACGTCCACGGCCCGGTCGCGCTGCGCGGGCGTGCCCGCGTCGATCCGCTCGGCGAGCCGGTCGAACCGCCCCGGCCCGGTTTCGGCCAGGCGCTCGTAGCGGGCGGCGTGCCAGGCGGGCAGCCGCAGCACCTTGGGCTCATGCGGCACGGGCCACCTCGCCGTCGCGGCCGAGGGCGATCCAGGTGAGGTTGCGCAGGGCCGTCGAGCCCGGCTTGAGGTAGGCGCTGTGGGGGCCCGCCCCGGCGTCGAAGCGCAGGGCGCCGAAGGCGGGGGAGACCGGGTCGCGGCCGAAGCCGAGGCCGCCGACCCTGACGTGGGGGACGTGGCGCATCCAGTCGCCGCGGGCGCGGCCGGCCCAGACGGCGGCGGTGGCCGACAGGGCGGACGCTGAGCGGGCGGTGGTGCCGGGGCTGCCGTAGAGCGCGATCTCGTCGACCGGTAACCCGGCGGGCAGGCGCGGCGCGGCCCGGCCGCACAGCACCGAGCCGTAGCTGTGGCAGAGCAGCGCGAAGCGGGCCCGGCCGTTGACGCGGTGCAGGTCGGTGAGCAGGGCGCGCAGGGGACCGGCGCCGGCGTCGGCGGCACCGGTGGTGAGGACGCCGGGGCCGAGGGTGGACGGGGAGTCGTAGCCCAGCCAGGCGATCACGGCGAGCCGGGTGCCGGGTGCGAGCGAGCGGGCCTGCGCGGCCAGGGCACGGGCGCCGCCGCCCGCCCACTTCCAGGAGTCGAAATCGGCCAGGCCGCCGTCCGCGCCGGGGACGACGACCGCCACCCGGTCGGCCGTGGCGGGGTCGCCGACGGCCTCCACGGCGCGGCCGTGGCCGCGCGCGTCGAAGGCCAGGAAGCGGCGGCCGGGGGCCAGGAAGGCGCGCAGGGTACGGGCGCGGGTGGCGTCATGGGTCGTGGCGGCGAGGTCGGCGGCTCGTTCGATGTCCTGCCGGACGGCGGCGTAATGGGCCGGCAGCCGCTGGATCGTGGTGGGGGCGGTGGGCGCGGCGTAGCCGATGCCCGGCGCTCCCACGAGGGAACCGGTCACGGCCAGGACCGCCGAGACGGCGAGGAACCTGCGCATCGGGCGTCCTTCCTGGGAGGTCGAGAGCACTGCCAGGAACGCTAGAAATCGCAGGGTGTGGTCGGGATCGGCCCACGGTTCACACTTGCGGGTGCTACCGCGGTACTACGCCGACCAGCCCCCGCCGCCACCACACGAAGGGCCGGGTCCGTGGACATGCCAGCAGGCCGGTGCGCATGGGCACCGGCTGTGCTTGCCGGGTGAGACTTCGAAGTCGTGGCCAGAGCGTTTCGGGTGCCTGAGTCCGTGGACGTGGTCGCCTGTTGTGCTGCCGGGCAGCGCCTTGACACGGTGGCCGGGCCGTTTCGGGGTGCTTGAGTTCGTGGGCGTGGGCGTGGGCGTGGGGTTGGTCGGCGGGCGGCTGGGAGGTTGGGTGGGCGTGGCCGCCGGTTGTGCTTGCCGGGTGAGGTTTTGAAGCCGTGGCCGGGCCGCTTCAGGGTGCCTGAGTTCGTGGGGTTGGTCGGCGGCGGTTGGGAGGCCGGTGGGCGTGGTCGCCGATGGTGCTTGCCGGGCGGGGCCTTGAAATGGCAGCCGGGCCGTTTCGGGGTCCGCGAGTTCGCGTGTGCACTGGCTTGGTTGGGTGAGGGGCGTAGGCGGGGGCCCTGGACTTCGGCTAGTCGCCCGGGCGGACCAGGCCTGTTTCGTAGGCGTAGACGATGGCCTGCGGGCGGTCGCGCAGGCCGAGTTTCATCAGCGTCCGGCTGAAGTGGGTCTTCACGGTCTGCTCGGCGAGGACGAGCTCGGCGGCGATCTCGGCGTTGGACAGGCCGCGCGCGACCAGGACCAGGACCTCGGTCTCCCGGTCGCTCAGCTCCTTCAGCCGCTTGCGGGACGGGCCGCGCGGGCCGCCCAGCCGGGCGAACTCCGCGATCAGCCGCCTGGTGACCGACGGCGACAGCAGCGCGTCGCCCGCCGCCACCACCCGGACGGCGTCGGCCAGCTCGCCCGCCGAGGCGTCCTTGAGCAGGAACCCGCTGGCCCCGGCGCGGAGCGCGGCGTAGACGTAGTCGTCCAGGTCGAAGGTGGTCAGCATCAGCACCTTCGGCGGGCCGGTGACGCCGCCACCGTCCTCGTCGTCGGCGGCGAGCAGCCGGCGGGTGGCCTCCAGGCCGTCCATGACGGGCATCCGCACGTCCATCAGCACCACGTCGGGCGCGAGCTCGGCGATGCGGCGCAGCCCCTCCTCGCCGTTCACCGCCTCGCCGACGACCTCGATGCCGGGCTGGGCGTTCAGCAGCACCCCGAACCCGGCGCGGACCATGCCCTGGTCGTCGACGATCACGACGCGGATCGTCATGCGGGATCCCGCACCGGCAGTGTGGCGGACACCTGGAAGCCTCCCTCGGGGGTGGGGCCGGCGAGCAGCTCGCCGCCCAGCATCGCGGCCCGCTCGCGCATCCCGGCCAGCCCGTGCCCGGCGCCCGGTGGCGAGGGGGTCGGGCGGTGGCCGGGGCCCGGCGGCCCGTTGACGACGGTCAGCCGCAGTATGCCGTCCGCGTGCGCCACGTCGAGGCCGACCCGCGACCCCGGCGCGTGCCGCATGGCGTTGCTCATCGCCTCCTGGACGATCCGGTAGGCGCTGAGGCCGACGCCGGACGGCAGCGCGGCCAGGTTCCCGGCCAGCCGGTCCTCCACGGTGAGGCCGGTGCCGCGGGCGGCGGTGACCAGTTCCGCCAGCCGGTCCAGGCCGGGCTGCGGCGCGGTCTCGGCGCCCTCGGCCGAGCGCAGCACGCCGAGGATGCGGCGCATCTCGGTGAGGGCGTCCAGCGCCGTCGCGCGGATCTCCGCCAGGTCGCGGCGGGTCTCCGCGGGGACCTCGGCCTTGTAGGGCGCGGCCTCCGCCTGGATCGCGATCATCGACATGTGGTGCGCGACGACGTCGTGCAGCTCGCGGGCGATGCGCTGGCGCTCGGTCAGCACCGCCGCCTCCTCCCGGTGCCGCCTGGCCTGCTCGGCCAGCTCCCGCCGGGACGCCTGCCGCAGCCGTGACATGTACCCGACGACCAGCGGCAGCAGGATCAGCACGGTCGCGCCGGCGGCCGAGTGGCGGTCGGCCGCCCACACGCCCGCGACCGCCAGCAGGCCGGCGCCGACCGTGGTCTCCCGCGGGCAGCGCACCGCCACGGTGTACAGGATCAGCAGCCCGCTGATCGTCCCGGCGGGCACGTAAGGGGTGCTGAGCCAGTGCTGGAAGGAGGTCCACGCCATCCCCACCAGGAGGAGCCGGAACGCGCCGAGGGGGTGCCGGTGGCGCAGCGCGAGGGGCGCCGTCATCGCCAGGGCGCCGAGGAACAGCAGGGAGCCGGGGTAGCCGGGGTGGGCCGGGCGGACCTCGGTGAGCAGCAGCGAGTACGTGCCGGGCAGCATGATGAGCACGAGCAGCAGGTCGGCGGCCTGGGCGACCGCGTTGAACGGCAGCCGGCCGATCATGATCCGCCGGGTCCAGCCCAGCCCGGCGGGCCAGGGCCGTGCGGCGGGGTAGGGGTCGGCGGCGCCGGTGGCCGCGGCGAGCACGAGCGGCCGCCAGACCAGCGCCGCCGTCTCCCGCCACCCGTGCTTGTCGCTCATGCGGTCCAGGCTAGGGAACGGCCGCTGTAGACCGGATGAGACCGCGGTCCTGCTTCGCTGTCATACCCAGGTACTCCCTCACAGGAGGCCGTGCCACATCTGCTCGGCCAGCAGCGGCCACCAGGCGTCCGGATCGCGGACGGCGGCCGGGTCGATGCCCGCCAGCTGCGCCTGGACGCCGGCGACGACCGCGGCGGCCGCGTGCGGGGCGCGGCCCTTCATCCGCTGCCGTCCCCGGGTGAGCAGCGCGAGGGACCGGGCGAACGACGCCGCGTCGCTGCTGACGAACCGCCGGGTGCCGAGCTCGGGGTCGACCGCGTGGAGGGCGCCGCCGGGCTCGACGCCGATGACGCAGTGCCCGTCGCTCCCGAGGGTCCGCCATCCGGCGTAGCGGGCGACCGCGCCCTCGTCCAGCGGGCCGCGCTTGCGCAGCATCGCCTGCATCGGCTCCAGGTCCCAGGCCTTGAACAGGTGCGGGACCTGCACGGGGAGCCCGGCGACGGCGAGGGTGTGCCGTGTCCCGGGCGGGACGTCCCCGGGCAGCTCGCCGGGCCCGTAACGACGGACCCCGCCCGGCCCGAACACCGAGAACAGCACCCTGCCGAGCTGCTCGCCGTCCACCGGCTCCGCCCGATCCAGGACGGGTATCGGGACCGGAACGGCGGCGGGCACGGCGGGCAGGCCCGTCATCTGCGCCAGCATCGCCGCGCGCTCGCGCACGGACTCGACGGCGGCGGCGCGCGCCCGCGGGGTGTCGCCGTAGTTGCAGCCGATGGAGAACTCCGCGTCCGGAAAGGCGAACCCCCGCAGCATCGGGTCGCAGTAGCAGCCCGGCAGGCGGCAGAAACCGAGCTCGGAGTGGACGGCCAGCACGCTCTTCCGGGGGATGCCGAGGCGCTGGAGCTCCTCGTAGGCCTGCCAGCAGGGCGGTGGCAGGCCGGGCCCGCTCGTGTGCGTCAGGAAGACCTCTTCGCCCTCGCTGTCGCGGTAGGTGACGGTCAGGGTGTTGCCGGCGCCCACGGCGGGCGCGTCGTCATGCTGCATCGGCTGCTTTCGCTGGGAGCTGGAGGACATCTGGCGGGTGATGTCGCCTGAAAGATCGACGATGACCGGGGGAGTTCGGTTTCATGGGCTTGCGGTGGGACGTCCGGCCCGGCGGATGTGGCGGGGGCGACGGAGCGCGGTCGCGGGCACGGCGGGGGGCGTCCGGCGCAGCTGCATGAACTTCAGCGCCGCTGGGCCTCGGCCATCGGCTGCGCACCGGGATCGGCGGTCATGGCCTGAAGGCTAGGCGCCGGGCGCCCTCAGCGCGGTGACGTCACCGCGCGCCTCGGCGATCTCCCAGGTCCGGTCGAAGTGCCGGACGCAGGTGGTCAGCAGCGGCCGCGACGCGCCGCCGCGCAGCTCCAGCGACGCCGTCTCGGACGCGCGGGCGGGCGGCAGCGTGATCGTCAGCCGGCCCCAGGCGTGGTCGCACAGCACCAGCGTGGACCGCAGGTGGCTGCGGAAATGCCCCATCGAGACGGTGCCGTGCAGCTCGCCGCCGGCCGCCCGGCGCGCGTCGGCCATCGTCTCCAGCAGGCGCGCCCGCACCACCCGGATCTCGTCGCCGATCGTGGCGCCCCGGTCGATGCCGCCCGACTCGGAGACCTCCACGTCGCGCAGGAACACCCCGTCCGGCTCCGGCGTGAGCAGCCGCAGGTCCCCGCCGCGCCCCAGCATGTGCGCGAACGCGTCCTTGTGGATCTCGAAGAGGCGCACCGCGCTGGTCGACATCACCCGCACCACCCGCGCGTTCCGGATGCCCTCGGTCAGCTGCGGGCCGGCGATGCCGTCCTCGCCGATCCGGGCGATGCCGAGCCGCTCGCACGGGTCCAGGAGGGCCGCGACGCGCTCGTCCAGCGCGGCCGGCAGCGAGTCGCCGCGCACCCAGCCCGGCCGCGGGTTGTCGACGATCTCCTTGTGCAGCGCCGCGACGATCTCGCGGGCCAGCTCGTCGGGGGTGCGCCAGGCGCTGCGCAGCCGGTCCTGCCCGATCTTGGCGCGGAACAGGGCGACCCGCTTGTCGGCGACGTCCTCCTCGTCCAGCAGGAACGCCAGCACCGGCTTGCCGGTGGCGACGGCATAGTCGTACTCGCTCTCGACATAGGAGACGCCGTTCGGGCGCTGCGACCCGTAGAGGCGGCCGACGATGAGGACGTAGTAGTCGCACTCGTCGATGAACCGCTCGATCAGCGGCCAGCCGGCCTGACCGGACGCCGGGAACTGCTCCATGCCGATCGGGATGAACCCGTGCTCCAGCAGCGCTTCGGCCACGGCCCGGCGCTCGTCGCCGAGATCCCGCCGGGTGGAGCTGATGAACACCTGATAGCGCTTCGCGACCACGCCGGAACCTCCGGGAGCGGTGAGGGGAAGGGGATCCTATCCCGCGCCGCCGGTGCGGAATGTCGTAGGTCTTCCGTAGGGTCGCGGGGTGAACCGCACCAACCGGCTTTACGCCCTGGTGGAGGAACTGCGGGCCTGCGCGCCCCGCCGGCTGAGCGCCCGCGAGCTCGCCGCGCGCTACGAGGTGAGCGTGCGCACGATCGAGCGCGACATCGGCGCCCTGCAGCAGGCGGGGGTGCCGATCCACGCCGACGTGGGCCGCACGGGCGGCTACACCCTGGACAAGAGCCGCACGCTGCCGCCGCTGAACTTCACCCCGGCCGAGGCGGTGGCGGTGGCGATCGCCCTCGGCCGGGCCGCCGGGTCGCCGTTCGCGCGGTCGGCCCGCACCGCCCTGCACAAGATCGTCACGGCGATGTCGGCGGCCGACGGCGCCGCCGCCCGCGAGCTGGCCGGCCGCATCCACTTCCTCACCCCGGCGGACGCCGAGGCGCCGCGCACGGTCCCGGCGGTGCTGGAGCAGGCGATGTGCGAGCGCCGGGTGGTGCGCATCGGGTACGTCGACGCGGCGGACGCGGTGACCGAACGCGACGTCGAGCCGATCGCCTTCACCGCCGCGTCCCGCGCCTGGTACCTGATCGGCTGGTGCCGGCTGCGCGGCGGGATCCGTGTCTTCCGCATCGACCGGGTGCGCAGCGCCGCGCTGCTGGAGGAGGCCGCGCCCGACCGCGCGCTCGAGTACTCCTCGATGAGCCCGCCGAACCTCGTCGCCCGCGCGCTGGAATTCATCTGAAAACACCGACACAGGGTTGTCGCACGCCTGTTCGACGATGGGCGGGACGCACAGGAACGACGAAGGAGCGACACCATGAGCGCACCCGCCTACAACTCGGTGGCCTGGTTCGAGATCGGCACCGACCGGCCCGAGGACGTCAAGCGCTTCTACGGCGAGCTGTTCGACTGGACGTTCACGGCGCCCCCCGGCGACGCGCCGGCCTACGAGGAGATCACCGCGCCGGGCGCGGAGCAGCCGTCCGGCGGCGTCTTCCCCTCGGGCGGCGCCTTCCCCGACTACGCGATCTTCTACGTGGTGGTGCAGGACGTGGCGGCCACCGTCGCCCGCGCCGAGGAGCTCGGCGGCAAGGTCGTCGTGCCGGTGACCACCACCGCCAACGGGCTCGTCTTCGCCCAGCTGACCGACAGCGCCGACCACCACTTCGGCGTCTTCACCCCGCCGCCGGTGGCCTGACCGTCCCGAACGCGCGAGGCGCCCTCCCCGGCCCGGGGAGGGCGCCTCGCGCGGTGAACGGGCGTGATCGCGTCCTACACCGCCGCGATCACGCCCGTCCGGTCAGGACTCGCCGCCGGTGTTGCTCTCGGCGGTCTGCACGCCGCCCGCGAAGACGCTGCTCACGTCGGCGTCCAGCTTGTAGCGCTCGATCGCCTGCTGCAGCGCCTCGTGCTTGACCTCGCCCTGCCGGGCGAGGCGGGTGAGCACCGCCAGCACGATCGACGCCGAGTCGACGTGGAAGAAGCGCCGCGCCGCCGCGCGGGTGTCGGAGAAGCCGAACCCGTCGGTGCCGAGCGAGGAGTAGTCGCCGGGCACCCAGGGCGCGATCTGGTCCGGGACGGCCCGCATGTAGTCGGTCACCGCCACGATCGGGCCGGAGGCCTCGCCGAGGGCGCGGGTGACGTAGGGCACGCGCTGCTCGGCGTCGGGGTGCAGCAGGTTCCACTCGTCGCACGCCTGCGCCTCGCGGGCCAGCTCGTTCCACGACGTGGCCGACCACACCTCGGCCGCGACGCCCCACTCCTCGGCGAGCAGGCGCTGTGCCTCGGCGGCCCAGCGGCCCGCGACGCCCGAGGCGACGATGTTGGCCTTCGGCGCGTCCCCGTCGCCGACCTGCGGCGCCGGCTTGTACCGGTACAGCCCCTTGAGCAGGCCGCCGACGTCCAGGCCCTCGGGCTCGGCCGGCTGCTGGTACGGCTCGTTGTACACGGTGAGGTAGTAGAAGACGTCCTCGCCGTGCGGGTGCTCCTCGGTGGGGGAGTACATCCGGCGCAGCGCGTCCCGGGTGATGTGCGCCAGCTCGAACGCGTAGGTCGCGTCGTAGTGGACGCAGGCCGGGTTGGTCGCCGCGAGCAGCGGCGAGTGCCCGTCGGCGTGCTGCAGGCCCTCACCGGTGAGGGTGGTGCGGCCCGCGGTCGCGCCGAGCAGGAAGCCGCGGCCCATCTGGTCGCCGAGCGCCCACATCTGGTCGCCGGTCCGCTGGAACCCGAACATCGAGTAGAAGATGTAGACCGGGATCATGAACTCGCCGTGCGTGGCGTAGGACGTCGCCGCCGCGATCACCGACGCCATCGAGCCGGCCTCGCTGATGCCCTCGTGCAGCATCTGGCCCTGCTCGGACTCCTTGTAGGTGAGCAGCAGCTTGCGGTCCACCGCGTCGTAGGTCTGCCCGTGCGGCGAGTAGATCTTGGCGGTGGGGAACATCGCGTCCATGCCGAACGTGCGGTACTCGTCCGGGGCGATCGGCACGAACCGGGCGCCGATGTTCTCGTCCTTGATCAGGTCCTTGAGCAGCCGGACGAACGCCATCGTGGTGGCGATGTTCTGCTTGCCCGAGCCCTTGCGCAGCTCGCCGTAGACCGCCTCGCCGGGCAGCTTGAGCGGCTTGGCCCGCACCACGCGCTTCGGCAGGAAGCCGCCGAGGGCCGCGCGGCGCTCGCGCATGTACTGGATCTCGTCGGAGTCCTCGCCCGGGTGGTAGTAGGGCGGCAGCTCGCCCTCCAGCGCCGAGTCGGGGATGTCCAGGTACAGGCGGTCCCGGAACTCCTTCAGCTCGGCCTTGGTGAGCTTCTTCATCTGGTGCGTGGCGTTGCGGGCCTCGAAGTCCGACCCGAGCGTCCAGCCCTTGATGGTGTGGGCCAGGATCACCGTCGGCTGGCCGACGTGCTCGCGGGCGGCCTTGAACGCCGCGTAGACCTTGCGGTAGTCGTGCCCGCCGCGCGACAGCTTGCGCAGGTCGTCGTCCGTCAGGTGCTGGACGATCTTGCGCAGCCGGGGGTCGTCGCCGAAGAACTTCTCCCGGATGTACTCGCCCGACTCGACGGTGAAGGTCTGGAACTGCCCGTCGGGGGTGGTGTTCATCTTGTTGACCAGCACGCCGTCGGCGTCCTGCGCCAGCAGCGGGTCCCAGTCGCGGCCCCAGACGACCTTGATCACGTTCCAGCCGGCGCCGCGGAAGAACGACTCCAGCTCCTGGATGATCTTGCCGTTGCCGCGCACCGGGCCGTCGAGCTGCTGCAGGTTGCAGTTGACGACGAAGGTGAGGTTGTCCAGCTCCTCGCGGGCGGCCAGGCCGATCGCGCCGAGCGACTCGGGCTCGCCCATCTCGCCGTCGCCGAGGAAGGCCCACACGTGCGAGCGCGAGGTGTCCTTGATCTTGCGGTTGTACAGGTACCGGTTGAACCGGGCCTGGTAGACCGAGTCGATGGCGGTCAGGCCCATCGACACCGTCGGGAACTCCCAGAAGTCGGGCATCAGCCGCGGGTGCGGGTAGGACGACAGCCCGCCGCCCGGGTGCGAGATCTCCTGGCGGAAGCCGTCCAGCTTGTCCTCGGTGAGGCGGCCCTCCAGGAAGGCGCGGGCGTACACGCCCGGGGCCGCGTGGCCCTGGATGAACACCTGGTCGCCGGACTCGCCGTGGTCCTTGCCGCGGAAGAAGTGGTTGAAGCCGACCTCGTACAGCGACGCGGCCGAGGCGTAGGTGGCGATATGGCCGCCGACGCCGAGGTTCGGGCGGTTCGCCCGGGACACCATGATGGCCGCGTTCCACCGGATGTAGGCGCGGATGCGCCGTTCCACGTGCTCGTCGCCGGGGAACCAGGGTTCGCTCTCGGGCGGGATGGAGTTGATGAAGTCGGTGCTGCGCAGGCTGGGCACGCCCACCTGCTGCTCGCGGGCCCGCTCGAGAAGCCGGAGCATCACGTAGCGGGCCCTGCCGCGGCCCTGGGTCTTGATGACCGTGTCCAGCGATTCCAGCCACTCCCGGGTCTCGTCCGGGTTGATGTCGGGCAGCTGGCTCGGCAGGCCGTCGCTGATGATCGAAAAGCGTTGACGTCCGGAAGCCACGGGGTCCCCTCTGTGCTTACCGTTTGAGCTATCACGACTGGTGGTCGTTAGGGTTCGTGATCCATCGTCGCCGTTTGTGACGGCTAACGCATCTCTACCAACCGGTAACCATTCTGGCCGGTGAGAGGCGGTGCGCGAACCCCCCGGCGGCTTTTTTCGGGCCGCCGCCCCGCCCTCCCTCGACGTGACGGCCGCCACGTACCATCGTGGGAGATAGCGGGACATGCCCGGGCGGCCCCGGAGAACGGGACCGTGATCGTCTGGGGGGAGCATATGAACGCATCGATCGGTGACCGGCTGCACGTGCACGGCAACGCCGTGGGGCACCCGGACAAGATGGGGGAGATCGTCGAGGTGCACGGCGACGGGGGCGCCCCGCCGTACCTGGTCCGCTTCGACGACGGCCACACCCGCCTGGTCTTCCCCGGCCCCGACGCGGTGATCGAGACGCCGGCCATGGAGGCGGCGCACCCGCGGATGTGACGGGGCGCACCGCGACGGACCGCGTGGCGACGGGTCGCCGGCGCGCGGCGGGGTAGAGACCTGCCCATGGAGAGCACCGTGATCCAGGTGACCACCGGGGACCGGGAGGTCGTACAGGACATCACCGCCGAATGCGAGCGGTTCGCCGCGGAACAGGGCGGCGACGGGCTGCTGCACGTGTTCGTGCCGCACGCCACGGCGGGCGTGGCGATCATCGAGCTCGGCGCCGGCAGCGACGACGACCTGCTCGCCGCGCTCGGCGACCTGCTGCCCGCCGACGACCGCTGGCGGCACGCGCACGGCTCGCGCGGGCACGGCCGCTCGCACGTGATGCCGGCGCTCGTCCCGCCTCATGCCTCGGTCCCGGTGCTGGAGGGGCGGCTCGCCCTCGGCACCTGGCAGTCGATCGCGCTGGTCGACCTGAACGTGGACAACCCCGATCGCCAAGTGCGGTTGTCCTTCCTTGCGGGATGAGCGAGGGTTGTTACCCTCGGTGCGTGCCAGGTGACGAGCACGGCCGTATTCGGGGCGGCGACCCCACCAAAAGCCATGAAGACACTTGCGCGACGACCCCTTACTTGTGTGGACTGTCCCGCAAACACCGCAGCGGTGCGGGCGGGCCGTCCGTCCGGGGGGCCCGGACAGCACCGGGTGCGCATTCGATGACAGCTGGCGTCCACCCCGCGGGGCGGGCGGAGACCGCAACGACCATTGGAGGACTTTCGTGAGCGCGACCGCGGGTCAGGCGCAGAGTGAGCGCAGCCTGGCCGAACGGCTCGGCCTCAAGGCCGGCCAGGTGGTGCAGGAGATCGGTTACGACGACGATGTCGACGAGGATCTGCGTAACTCGATCGAGCTCGTGACCGAGGCCGAGCTGGCCGACGAGGACTACGAGGACGTCGTCGACATCGTGCTGCTGTGGTGGCGCGAGGAGGACGGCGACCTGTTCGAGGGCCTCACCGACGCCATGGTGCCGCTGGCCAGCGGCGGCCAGATCTGGCTGCTGACGCCGAAGGCCGGGCGGGAGGGGCACGTGGAGCCGAGCGACATCGGCGAGGCCGCCGTCGCCGCCGGGCTGGCCCAGACCAGCAGCATCAGCGCCGCCCAGGAGTGGTCGGGCACGCGCCTGGTCGCACCGAAGGTCCGCAAGTAGCCGGACGCCGGTCCGCCGTCCGCCTCCGGTGACCGGGAGCGGGCGGTGACCGGCCTCCCGATCGCGCGCGCCGGGTGGCAGACTGGCGCGTGCGCCGTACGCCCGTGCGGCGCGACAGGCCCCCGCCCGGGCGGGGAACGATCCGCGGGGAGAGGTTGTGGCGGTCGAGGTAGGCGACAGCGCACCGGACTTCGAGCTGAAGGACCAGCACGGCGCGCCGGTCAGGCTGTCGGACTTCCGTGGCGACAAGAACGTCGTCCTGGTGTTCTATCCGCTGGCGTTCAGCGGCGTGTGCACCGGCGAGCTCTGCGCGATCCGCGACGAGCTGCCGACGTTCGGCGCCGAGGACGACGTCCAGGTGCTGGCCGTCTCGGTCGACTCGGTGTTCGCGCTGCGCGCGTGGGCCGAGCAGGAGAAGTACACCTTCCCGCTGCTGTCGGACTTCTGGCCGCACGGGGGCGTGGCGCGGCGCTACGGCGTGTTCGACGAGGCCAAGGGCCTGGCGACCCGCGGCACCTTCATCATCGACACCGCGGGCGTCGTCCGCTGGAAGGTGGAGAACGCCCTTCCCGACGCGCGCGACCTGGACGAGTACCGCAAGGCGCTCGCCGAACTCTGAGAGTGGCGGAACGGGCCCGGCCGGGTCCCGCTCCCCGCACACCCTGGAGGTGTGATGCCCTGCTTCCGCTGCGGGGCCCGGCAGAACGACCCCGTGCGCGGCGCGAGCCCGTGGCGGCGCGGGGTCCGGGCCGACCGGCAGGTGCTCGCCTGCCCGCTCTGCCAGCTGGCCGACGGCTGGGACGCCGAGCTGGACCGCTGCGCCCGCTGCGGCTCGGTGGCGCTGCTGTGCCGCCTCGGTGAGATCGAGTGCCGCGACTGCGGGCACACCCGCGAGGCCGTCCGGGAGGACCGCCCGGCCGAGCCGTTCCCCGTCGATCCCGGCCTGGCCGCGGAGGTGGAGGCGGCGCTGGCCCGGGTGCTGAGGCGCCGGACGGGCGTCTGACGGGCGCCTGACGCGCCGGGCGGGCGGTGGCCGACTCCGGCCAGTGCCCCTGCTCGCGCAGGGTGACCGAGTGACGTCCCTTTTGGGCGATTTCGGGCTTGACGTCGCAAACGACCGATGTCACGCTGCCTCGCACCATCGGTGAGCAGCAGCCGGGAGGCGACGGTGCCGTATCTGGTCAGGCGGCTGATGCACGGGCTCGGCGCCCATGCCTGGCGCGCGCCCGCACTGGTGCTGCTGCTGGCCGGCCTGCTCGGCTGGACGCTGATGGCGGTCTTCGAGCCGCCGGACGCCAAGATCAGGCAGCCGGTGCACTACCTCTGGTACTTCTTCGTCAGCGGCACCACCACCGGCTACGGCGACCTGTTCCCGGTGAGCACGGGCGGCCGGATCGGCGGCTCCATCGTGATCATCGCGGGGCTGACGGCGGGGCTGGTGCTGTTCGCGGAGCTGACGCTGTGGATGGCGAAGGGCAGGACGATGAAGGCCAACGGGCAGGCGCGGCTGCACCACCGCAAGCACATCGTGGCCGTCGGCTACGACCGCGACGGCCTGCGGGCCGTCATCGGCCAGCTGCGCGCCGACCCCGCCTACGCCCGCACCCCGGTGGTGACGGTGTTCTGGCCGGACCAGCTCTCCGGGGAGAACCCCGACCCGGGCCTGTACGACGTAGTGCTGTACGACGAGTCCGCGTTCGCCCGCGCCTGCGTCGAGCACGCCCGGACGGTCCTGGTCACCGGCCGCACCGACGACGAGACGGTCCGGGTCATGCTCGGCCTGAACGCCCACCTGGCCCGCAGCGGCGCCGGCGTCCGCCCGCACCTGCTGGCCGGGGTGCACGACGGCGGCCGCCGCGCCGAGATCGCCGAGGCGCTGGAGCTGATCGACCCCGACATCGAGCCGGTGGACATCGACGACCCGGCGGTCGTCGCGGTCGCCGTCCGCAACCCCGGGGTCGCCTCGATCTACCACAACCTCGCCAGCACCCTGGACTCCGACTCCACCCTGTTCCGGGTGGACGTGCCCGCGGACGCGGGGGAGTGGTCCCGGCTGGATCTGGCGATCTTCCTGCTGCGGCAGGGCAGCACGCTGCTGGCCGTCGGCGAGTCGCACCGCCCGAACGCCCGGTTCCGGCTGGCCGCCGAGCCCGGTGAGACGGTGCGCGGCGGCCAGTCGCTGGCGGTCGTGGCGCTGGAGCGGCCGGAGATCCCCTGGGGGGAGCTGGCCGCGCACACGGAAAGCCGGGAGGGCGCCCGGGTGACCGGTTGACTCGCCCTCCCGGCGTGCGGCATCGCGCGGCCCGGGATCCGGGGCCTCCCCGCGCGATCCGCCGTCCGTGGTGCCCGAACGCGTCCGCCAGGGCCTAGGCGGCCTGCTGGCGGTGGTCGGCGTCCAGCAGGTGGTAGAGCAGCAGCAGCTGCGTGATGGCCAGCGGGTCGCTGGTGCCGCCGGCGTAGCGGCCGAGCGCGTCGGCGTCCAGCCGGCCGTCGCCGGCCCGCTGCCCGACCCGCTCCCAGATCGCCTTCTTGATGATCTGGGACTCCTCCGGCTGGACGTAGCCGTGCACGTGCAGGGCGTCCACCGGGCGGCCGTCGGTGTCGCGGTGCAGCCGCAGGTGCATCGCGGTGTCGCCGCCGCCGGGGGAGGTGACGGCCTCCAGGACGGGCGCGAGCTCGGGGTGGTCGATCGTCGGGCGGAGCAGCAGCTCGGCCGACAGGGGCGTGCCGGGCGGGTCGACGCGCTCGGCGACCGGCGCGAACCGCACCACGATGTCGGCCCACTTGCGCTGCGGGCGGATGTAGGCGGCGCTCTCGGGCTCGCGCCGGTCCAGCTCGGCCTGCACCTGCTCGGGCCGGTAGCCGCGCTTGTCGCAGTCGCGCTGGACCTTCCACGAGTGCCGCAGCGGCTCGGGCGGGTCCAGGTAGACGGTGATGTCGAAGCAGGCGCGGGCGAGGCGGGTGTGCAGCGGCAGCAGGCCCTCGACGATGACGAAGTCCTTCGGCTTCACCAGCTCGGGCCGGACCAGCTCCCCGGTCGCGTGGTCGTACACCGGCTTGAGGATGGGCTCGCCCATCGACAGCAGCTGCAGGTGCTGCTCCATGATGTCGATGTGGTTGCAGTCGGGGTGCAGCGCCGTGAACGGCTTGCCGGCCCGTTCCCTGCGGTCGTAGCGGTGGTAGTCGTCCACGCAGACCGCGGTCATGCGGTCCTCCCCCAGACACTGCACGAGCCCCCGGGTCAGTGTCGTCTTGCCCGCCGCGCTGTCCCCGGCGATGGCGAGCATGACGGGGCGGCGTCCTGATCCGCGCGCCCGGAGCATATGCACGATCCGATGGGGCACCTGGCCTCCTTGCGAGCCGGTAGCGAAATCCGACCCTGAACGTATGACGGGCGTCCTCACCGCTCGTCACCCCAATGGGTGAGAAAGGGGGTGAAACGCCGGAAAGGCCCACCAGGCCGGGGCTACTGGTGAGTAGCTTGGGGTTGTTATCGTGCCGGGATGGGAGCCCCCGTACGCGTCGTCCTGGTGGACGACCACGAGATGATCCTCGCCGGTCTGCAGGCGATGCTGGCCGGTTTCGCGGGGCGGGTGCGCGTCGTGGGACAGGCCGGCAACGCCGCCGACGCCACCCGGCTGGTGACCATGCTGCGCCCCGACGTGGTCCTGCTCGACGTGCGGCTCGGCCCCGAGAGCGGCCTGGACCTGTGCCGCGCGCTCACCGGGACGGTGCCGGAGGCGCGGGTGGTGTTCCTGTCGGTCTACGACGACGAGCAGTACGTCTTCGAGGCGCTGCGCGCGGGCGCGGGCGGCTACCTGCTGAAGCGGGTGGACGGCCCCGAGCTCGTCCGGCGGCTGGAGGAGGTCGCGCAGGGCGAGACGGTGGTGGACCCGACGCTCGCCGGGCGGATGGCCGTCACCGCCGCCCGCCTCACCCGCGGCGAGTTCTGGCCGGGCGCCAACCGCGGCCTCACCCAGCGCGAGAGCGAGGTGCTGTCGCTGCTGGTCGGCGGCCTGTCCAACAAGGCGATCGCGGCGCGGCTGGTGCTCAGCGAGGAGACGGTGAAGAGCCATCTGCGGGCGCTCTACCGCAAGCTGGAGGTCGCCGACCGGTCCGCGGCGATCGCGGTCGCGCTGCGCGAGGGGCTGTTCCGGTGACCCCGCCCGTGGTGGGGAAGCAGGCCCTGGAGGGGCACGGGCGCGACCTGCTGGTGCGGATCGTCGCGGTGGCCTGCGCCGACCGCGAGCTGCCGCAGCTGGCGGACGAGCTGGCCGGGCTGGTCGTCCGCTCGGCCGAGGCGCTGGCGTTCTGCGACGTGTACGTGCTGGACGACGCCGGCCGCGCGGTGGAGGGCCCCGGCGAGCCCGTCCCGCTCGGCGACGGCGACGTCGGCTGGGCCGCCGCGCACGGCCGGTCCCGGCCGCACGCCGACGGGCGCGGCGTCGCGGTCCCGGTGCACAGCGACGGCGCCGTCATCGCGGTGCTGGACGTGCGGTCGGCCGGGCCGTGCGCGGACGCCGACGCCGCCCTGGTCACCGCGCTCGGCGAGCTGTTCGCGCCGGTGCTCTGCTCGGCCCGGCGGCTGCGCACCGCGCGCGAGCGCGAGCACGCCGCCGAGCGGTTCGCCGAGCGCGCCGTCGAGGCGCAGGAGGCCGAGCGGACCCGGCTGAGCCGCGAGATCCACGACGGCATCGCGCAGCGGCTGGCCAGCCTCGGCTTCCACCTGTCGGCCGCCGAGCGGGCGCTGCCCGAGCACCACCCCGAGGCGCTGGCGCAGATCATGCTGGCCCGGGAGCTGTGCGACCTGGCCTCGGCCGAGACGCGCGCGGCGATCGGCGGGCTGCGGCCGCCGGTGCTGGACGACCTCGGCCTGTCGGCGGCGCTGTCGACGCTGGCCCGCGACGCCGGTGCCGCCCTGGACGTCACCGTGACGGTCGCGGGGGAGCTGGAGGCCGCGCTGCCCGACCACGTGCAGACCGCGCTGTACCGGATCGCGCAGGAGGCCGTCGGCAACTGCCTGAAGCACGCCCGCGCGTCCTGCCTGGACCTGCTGCTGGAGCACGACCGCGACCGGGTGCGGCTGCGCGTCGCCGACGACGGGGCCGGGTTCCCGGCCGGCCAGCCGGGTGCGCGGTCGGACTCCTACGGGCTGCGCGGCATGGCCGAGCGGGCCGAGCTGCTCGGCGGCCGGGTGGTGGTGACCAGCCGCCCCGGCGCCGGCACGGCGGTCGAGGCGGTGGTCCCGATCCCCGTGCTCAGCCGGCCGCGGGCTCCGGGCCGCGCACGACCCGGAACGTCAGCCCGGCCTTGACGAGCCGGTCGATCAGCGCGTCGCCCATCGCGGCGGCGGTGGTGACCTGCCCGGCGGTCGCGGGCAGGTCGTCGTGGGCGAGGCAGAGCGCCGACTCGGCGAGCATCCTGGCCGTCTCGTCGTAGCCGGGGTCGCCGCCCGCGACCTCGGTGACGACCCGCTGCCCGCCGCCCTCGCCGACGAACGTCACGCTGAACCAGTGCTTGGCGCGGCGCTCGGGCGAAGGCCCGTCGCCGGGCGCGCGCAGCCGGAGCAGCAGCGAGCGGGCCGGCGGCAGCTGGGCGAGCGCGAGCACCGCGCCGGTGCCGGCGACCATCGCGGCCGCTGTCGGCAGCCGCCGCACCGCGACGTAGTGGCCGTAGGAGAAGTCGGGCCCGTAACGTTCCAGCGCGGACGCGGACCGCACCACGATCTGCGGGTCGAGGGTCGGCAGCGGCAGCGTCCAGCCCGACACCCGCGCCTTGGGGACGGGCCACCGCGACACGCGCGCCCGCCGTCCGGCCGGGCGCCGCTCCAGGGCGTTCCGCGCGCGCTCGGCGCGCACCATGCCGGGCACGTCCGCGAAGATCCCGACGGCCGAGTGCAGGGTGCCGCCGGAGATGTCGGCGTTGACGCGGACGAACCCCTCCACGTGGAGCGGCACGCCCTCGGGCAGCCGCTGGACGGTGAAGTAGGCGCCGAGGTCGTGCGGGATCGAGTCGAACCCGCAGGCGTGCACGATCCGCGCGCCGGTGCGCACCGCCTGCTCGTGGTGGCGGACGTACATCTCGTCGATGAAGGTCGGCTCGCCGGTCAGGTCGACGTAGTCGGTGCCGGCGCGGGCGCAGGCGGCGACGAGCGGCTCGCCGTGCTCGGCGTACGGGCCGACCGTGGTGATCACCACCCGGGCGGCGGCCGCGACGGCCTCGATCGAGGCGGCGTCGGCGGTGTCGGCGATCAGCAGCGGCAGCGTGGCGAGGCCGGGGTCGATCGCGGCGAGGCGCTCGCGCACCGCCTCCAGCCGGGCCCGGTTGCGCCCGGCGAGCGCCCAGCTGGTGCCGCCCGCGTGCCGGGCCAGGTACTCGGCGGTGAGGCCGCCGGTGAAGCCGGTGGCGCCGAACAGGACGATGTCGTAGCTGCGGTCGGCCGTCATGGGGGGAGTTCCTTCCGGGAGTCCGAATTCGATTCTGCCCGTTGCGGGATGGCGCGGAGCGGTCACCCGGGACGGTGTGAGCGAGCCCACTCGGCGTCCTGCCCGGCCGCCGCCCAGCCGGGCGCCTCCAGCAGGTGCCCGACGAACAGCAGCGTCGTCGGCGTCGGGTCGGCGCCGGCCACGGCGTGCCAGGGGCGGTGCAGCGGCGTGCCGGGCGCGTCGATCACCACCAGCCGGCCGTCGGCCAGGTGCGCGCCGACCGCGTCCCGCGACACCAGCGCGGCGCCGAGCCCGGCCGCCGCCCCGGCGATCACCGCGCCGTTGGAGCCGAGCACCAGGCGGGGCGGCGCGACGTCGCGCTCGGCCAGGTAGGCCTGCGCGGTCGCGCCGGTGCCCGAGCCCGGCTCGCGCATCACCCACGGCGTGGCGTCCAGCGTGAACGACGCCGCGAGCGCCGGCGCGCCGACCACGACCAGGTCGTTCGGGCGGCGCGCCAGCACCGTCGCGGCCAGCTCGGCGGGCGGGCGGCCCGCCAGCACCAGGTCGGCCTCG
Organism: Actinomadura macrotermitis; assembly: GCF_009604375.1. Lineage (GTDB taxonomy): Bacteria > Actinomycetota > Actinomycetes > Streptosporangiales > Streptosporangiaceae > Spirillospora > Spirillospora macrotermitis. The sequence goes on along the minus strand of NZ_WEGH01000004.1, from coordinate 670,367 downwards.
TGCGCCTCCAGGCTCGACCACACCTGGCGGCGCGGCCCGACCTCCAGCGCCAGCTCCACCTCCGGCCAGCGGTCGCGGAAGGACGCCAGCAGCTCCGGCAGCACCTGGTCGGCGGCCGTGGTGACGGCCGCCAGGCGCAGCGTGCCCCGCCCCGGCTCGGCCGCACCGCGCGCCGCCGCCCGGCCCTGCTCCAGCAGGCCGAGGACCTGCCGCGCATAGGCGGCGTAGACGGTCCCCGACGGGGTGAGCCGCAGCCCCCGCCCCTCCCGGCGGACGAGCGGAACCTCCAGCTCACGGGCGAGCGCGGTCACCGCCGACGACACCGCCGACTCGGTCACGTACAGCCGCCGCGCCGCCTCGCGCACCGATCCGGTGTCGGCCAGCGTGACGAACGTGCGCAGCCTTGATTCAGTCATCGCTCAACAATCCGCCCGAAACACTTGATGGACATGGCAAGTATCGCCGGGGCAGTCTCGAACCGTCCACGGACACCGTGGCCGGGGCGCGGCGCGCCACCCGGTTCCCCTGGGGCCTGCCGTCCTTTCTCGGGAGACGCGCCGTCCCCGGCCCGGCCGGGCTTACCGCCGCAAGGCGAGAAGGAGTGTGACGATGAGCGCAGGCCGTTGGTCGGCGGGCGTGATCCCGTACGCGGAGATGGGCTACTGGCGCCCGGACTACCAGCCGAAGGACAGCGACATCCTCGCCGCCTTCCGGATCACCCCCCAGCCCGGCGTGCCGCCGGAGGAGGCGGGCGCCGCCGTCGCCGGCGAGTCGTCCACCGCCACCTGGACGGTGGTGTGGACCGACCGGCTGACCAGCTACGAGAACTACCAGGCCAAGTGCTACCGGGTGGAGCCCGTCCCGGGGCAGGAGGGCCAGTTCATCGCCTACATCGCCTACGACCTCGACCTGTTCGAGGAGGGGTCGATCGCGAACCTGACGTCGTCGATCATCGGCAACGTCTTCGGGTTCAAGGCGCTGAAGGCCCTCCGCCTGGAGGACATGCGCATCCCGGTGCACTACGTGAAGACGTTCCAGGGCCCGGCGCACGGCATCGTCATGGAGCGCGAGTACCTCGGCAAGTTCGGGCGGCCGCTGCTCGGCGCGACCGTCAAGCCGAAGCTCGGCCTGTCGGCGCGCAACTACGGCCGCGTCGTCTACGAGGCGCTGCGCGGCGGCCTGGACTTCACCAAGGACGACGAGAACATCAACTCCCAGCCGTTCATGCGCTGGCGGGACCGCTTCCTGTACTGCATGGAGGGCGTCAACAAGGCGCAGGCCGCCTCCGGCGAGATCAAGGGGCACTACCTCAACGTCACCGCCGGGACGATGGAGGCGATGTACGAGCGGGCCGAGTTCGCCAAGGAGCTCGGCAGCGTCATCGTGATGATCGACCTGACCATCGGCTACACCGCGATCCAGTCGATGGCCAACTGGGCGCGCTCGAACGGCGTCATCCTGCACCTGCACCGGGCCGGGCACTCCACCTACACGCGGCAGAAGAACCACGGCGTCAGCTTCCGCGTGATCGCCAAGTGGATGCGGCTGGCCGGCGTCGACCACATCCACGCCGGCACCGTCGTCGGCAAGCTGGAGGGCGACCCCAACAGCGTCGCCGGCTTCTACGACACGCTGCGCAAGGACCGGGTCGAGGCCGACCCCGTCAAGGGCCTGTACTTCGACCAGGAGTGGGCGTCGATGCCCGGCACCATGCCGGTCGCCTCCGGCGGCATCCACGCCGGGCAGATGCACCAGCTCCTGCACTACCTCGACGAGGACGTCATCCTGCAGTTCGGCGGCGGCACCATCGGCCACCCGATGGGCATCGCGGCCGGCGCCGCGGCCAACCGCGTCGCGCTGGAGGCGATGATCAAGGCCCGCAACGAGGGCCGCGACTTCCTCGCCGAGGGCACCGACATCCTGCGCGCCGCGGCCAAGAACAGCCGCGAGCTGGACGTCGCGCTCGCCACCTGGGGCGACATCACCTTCACCTACGAGTCCACCGACACCCCCGACGTCGTCGAGACCCCTGTGAGCAGCTGATGCGGATCACCCAAGGCACCTTCTCGTTCCTGCCCGACCTGACCGACGACGAGATCAGCAGGCAGATCGCCTACGCCCTGGACCAGGGCTGGCCCTGCTCGGTCGAGTTCACCGACGACCCGCACCCGCGCAACTCCTACTGGGAGATGTGGGGCCTGCCGATGTTCGACCTCACCGACCCGGCCGGCGTGCTGCTCGAGGTGAACGAGTGCCGCAAGGCCTACCCCAACCACTACATCCGCCTGAACGCCTACGACGCGCGGTACGGGCGGCAGACCACGGCGCTGTCGTTCATCGTGCAGCGGCCCGCCGCGGAGCCCGGCTTCCGGCTGGACCGCGAGGAGGCGTCCGACCGGCGCATCCGCTACCGCACGCACGCGTACGCGACCGACCGGCCCCAGGGTGAGCGCTACTCATGACCGAGTTCTCCATGCGCAACGGCTCCCCGGTCGCCCCCGGGGAGCCGTTGCCCCCACCCGAGGTCCTGCCGCCCGACGCCCGCGTCGACCTGGCCCGCGAACGCGCCGACTCGCACGCCGACGAGGTGCTGGACGCCCTCGACGCCGAGCTGATCGGCCTCGTCCCGGTCAAGACCCGCATCCGCGAGATCGCCGCGCTGCTGCTCATCGACCGGGTGCGCGGCCGGTTCGGCATCGACTCCGGCCGCCCCAACCTGCACATGTGCTTCACCGGCAGCCCCGGCACCGGCAAGACCACGGTCGCGGTCCGCCTCGCCGAGCTGCTGCACCGGCTCGGCTACATCCGCAAGGGGCACCTGGTGTCGGTGACCCGCGACGACCTGGTCGGCCAGTACGTCGGGCACACCGCGCCGAAGACCAAGGAGGTCCTCAAGCGCGCGATGGGCGGCGTCCTGTTCATCGACGAGGCGTACTACCTGTACCGGGCCGAGAACGAGCGCGACTACGGGCAGGAGGCCATCGAGATCCTGCTGCAGGTCATGGAGAACAACCGGGACGACCTGGTCGTCGTCCTGGCCGGCTACAAGGACCGGATGGACTCCTTCTTCTCCTCCAACCCGGGCATGAGCTCGCGCATCGCGCATCACATCGACTTCCCCGACTACGCCACCGACGAGCTGGAGGCGATCGGCCGGCTGATGACCGCGCGCGAGGGCTACCGCCTGTCGGACGAGGCCGAGCCGGTGTTCCGCAGCTATCTGGAACGCCGCCGTGAGCAGCCGCGGTTCGCCAACGCGCGGTCCGTCCGCAACGCGCTCGAACGCGCGCGCCTGCGGCACGCCAGCCGGCTCCTCGCCGCCGGGGGAGAGGTCACCCGCGACGACCTGACGACGCTGCGGCCCGAGGATTTCCTCGCCAGCCGGGTCTTCGAGACCTGATCCCTGTTACCGGGATTATCCGGCCCATGTCTTATGTTGGTCCCACCTGAACCGGTGCTGGCGTGGGGGAGACGTGGCGAAGCCTGAGGACCTGTACGAACTGGACGGCGATCTGCCCGAGCTGACCGGGCCGGTGCTGTTGCACAGCCTCGACGGTTTCGTGGACGCCGGCTCGACGGGGCAGCTGGTGCGCGAGCACCTGCTGGAGACCCTGGAGCACCGGGTGGTGGCCCGGTTCGACGTCGACGCGCTGATCGACTACCGCGCCCGGCGGCCGATCATGACCTACGACCGGGACCACTGGGCGTCCTACGACGCGCCCGAGCTGGCGGTCCGGCTGCTGCACGACGAGGTCGGCACCCCCTTCCTGCTGCTCACCGGCCCCGAGCCGGACCGGCTGTGGGAGGGCTTCACCGGCGCCGTCCGGCACCTGGTCGAGCGCCTCGGCGTGCGCCTGGTCGCCGGGTTCCACGGCATCCCGATGGGCGTGCCGCACACCCGCCCGGTCGGCATGACCGCGCACGCCACCCGGCCCGAGCTGGTCACCCGCTCGTCCTGGTTCGACAAGGTCCAGGTCCCCGGCAGCGCCGCGGGCCTGCTGGAGCTGCGCCTCGGCGAGGCCGGGCACGACGCCGTCGGCTTCGCGGTGCACGTCCCGCACTACCTCGCCCAGTCGGCCTACCCGGCCGCGGCGGTCGCGGCGCTGGAGGCGGTCACCGCCGCCACCGGCCTCGTGCTGCCCGCCGCCAAGCTGCGCGAGGACGCCGCCCGCACCGACGCCGACATCGCCGAGCAGGTCGCCGGCAACGACGAGGTCGAGAAGGTCGTGCACGCCCTGGAGCAGCAGTACGACGCCTTCGCGGGCGCGTCCGAGCGCGAGAGCCTGCTCGCCGAGGCCCAGGACATGCCGACCGCCGACGAGCTGGCCGCCCAGTTCGAGCGCTTCCTCGCCGAGCAGGACGGCCCCGACCAGCCGTGACCCGTTTCGCCCCCGGCCCGCGCAGGGGGCGTGGGGGCGGAGCCCCGCATCGGGGGTTCCAGGGGGTCGCTCCCCTGGGAGAAATGACGAGAGAGTGTCGGCCTGCGCCTTCCGCAGGCACGCCTCATCGGGGGTTCCAGGGGGTCGCTCCCCTGGGAGAAATGACGAGAGAGTGTCGGCCTGCGCCTTCCGCAGGCACACCTCTCCCACGAACGAGTGGGGCTGGCCGGACTCGAACCGACGACCTACGAGGTGTAAGCTCGCCGCGCTACCAACTGCGCCACAGCCCCCTGACCGCAAAGACGATACCGTCTTCGGGCCCGGTATCAGTACATCGTTTCAGGTGCCCGGCGGCCGGTCCACGGCCGCCCCGGCGGCGGTGATCACCTGGGTGAGCGCGCCGTGCAGGGCCCGCAGTTCGGTCAGGTCCATGCCGAGGCGGTCCACGATGGCCGCGGGGATCTGCTCGGCCCGGGCGCGCAGCGCCCGCCCGGCGGGCGTCAGGGTCACCCGCAGCAGCCGCTCGTCGCGCGCGTCGCGGTCCCGGCGCACCAGCCCGGCCGCCTCCAGGCGTTTGACCAGCGGGGACAGGGTGGCCGGTTCCAGCTGCAGGAGCCGGCTCAGCTCTTTGACCGGCTGCCCGTCGTGCTGCCAGAGCGCGAGCATGACCAGGTACTGCGGATGGGTGAGGCCCATGGGCTCCAGCAGCGGCCGGTAGACGGCGAGGACGCTGCGCGAGGCGACGACGAGGGCGAAGCAGACCTGCTGCTCCAGGGCGAGCGGGTCGGGGATGTCGCGCACATCACTCATCGCGGGCTCCGGGCGGGGACGGTCATGGGGTTCAATGTATACGCACTAACGATTAGTGCACTAATCGTCTGGAGGTCCGATGGCCCCGAAGCCGCGGTCGCTGTTCCCCTCGCTCGACTCGCTGGAGCGGCAGGTCGTCGCGCGCAACGAGAAGCAGCCCGACACCGGCAGCCGGAACTTCGACCACCCGACCGCCAAGTACATCTTCGTGGTGATGCTGGTGATGACGGTCATCGGCCACATCGTGGGCGGCATCGCCCTGATGGTCATGGAGTGACGGACCGGCGCATCATCACGCCGGAGTTGCCCTGCTGCTCCAGCGACCAGGCGACCGCCTCCCAGCCGAGGTCCTCCAGGCGCTCCACGGCGGCGAGCAGCGCGGGCAGCGCGCCGGACATCGGGGCGATCTTCAGGACGCGCGGGGTCGCGACGAGGAAGACGTGCCGGTGCGGGTAGCCGTCCAGCAGCGAGGGATCGCGTTCCAGGTCCCTGGTGTAGATGTGACGTTCCTCATGCAAACGGCGCAGCACCGGGTTCATGGGCGGAGTATGCCAGCCCGCCCGCGAGTGCGGGGTATGGCCGGAAAACAGGCCGTGTGACCGGTATCTCAGCCTCGTTCGCCCAGGTCAGCACCCGTTTAACACGGCGTTCACATACGGGCAACAGGTCCGAAATGCCCCATTGACACTCTCGTTTTCGGCCACAACCGAGAGGCCGCGCAGGACGAGAGGAACCGACGTTGAGCTACAAGGCCGAGTACATCTGGGTGGACGGCACCGAGCCCACCGCACGGCTCCGGTCCAAGACCAGGATCGTCGCCGACGGCGCCGAGCTGCCGGACTGGGGCTTCGACGGCTCCAGCACCAACCAGGCTCCCGGTGACAAGTCGGACTGCGTGCTCAAGCCGGTCTTCTCCTGTCCGGACCCGATCCGCGGCGGGGACAACAAGCTGGTCCTCTGCGAGGTCTTCCTCGTGGACGGCACCCCGCACCCCACCAACAACCGGGCCAAGCTCCGCCCGGTCGCCGAGCAGTACGCCGACCAGGACTCCTGGTTCGGCATCGAGCAGGAGTACACCTTCTTCCAGGCCGGCCGCCCGCTCGGCTTCCCCGAGACCGGCTTCCCGGCCCCGCAGGGCCCGTACTACTGCGGTGTCGGCGCCGACGAGGTCTTCGGCCGCGACATCGTCGAGCACCACATGGACGCCTGCCTGCAGGCCGGCCTGAAGCTGTCGGGCATCAACGCCGAGGTCATGCCCGGCCAGTGGGAGTTCCAGATCGGCCCGGCGGGCCCGCTCGAGGTCGCCGACCACCTGTGGGTCGCGCGCTGGCTGCTCTACCGCATCGCCGAGGACCACAACGTGGCCGCCACCCTGGACCCCAAGCCCGCCAAGGGCGACTGGAACGGCGCCGGCGCGCACACCAACTTCTCCACCAAGGCGATGCGCGAGGGCTACGACGCGATCATCACCGCCTGCGAGGCGCTCGGCGCCGAGGGCAAGGTCGAGGAGCACATCGCCGAGTACGGCCACGGCATCGCCGACCGTCTCACCGGCCAGCACGAGACCGCCCCGCACGACGTCTACAGCTACGGCGTGTCCGACCGCGGCTCCTCGGTCCGCATCCCCTGGCAGGTCGAGGTGGACAAGAAGGGCTACATCGAGGACCGCCGCCCGAACGCCAACATCGACCCCTACAACGTGGCGCGCGTGCTGGTGAACACCTGCTGCTCGGCGCTGGAGAAGGCCGGCCAGGTCTGATCTGACCGTCTCGCTCGCGGCGGCCGCCGCGAGCGAAGGGCCGGGGGATCTCCATTGCGGAGGTCCCCCGGCCCTTTCGTGTCGTTGTCAGCGGATGACGGTCAGCGTCACGCTGTTGTCCGCGTAGGACACCTTGAACCGGTGGCCGTGCTCGGTGACGACGCCGCCCTCGCGCAGGCCGCGGAACGTCCCGTGGATCGACGTGCCGCTCAGGACCGTCAGCCGGGTGCCCGGGGTGAGGTCCCCGGAGACGTCCAGGTCCAGCCGCCCCGAGAGCGTCACGTCGCCGGCGGCGCGCACGCTCGTGGCGGCGCCGTCGGCGACGGTCGCGAGGAGGCCGCCGTGGTGGCCGACGCGCAGGTCCCCGCCGACGTTCAGGACGGTGCCCGCGACGACGTGCTCGTTGGCGGCGCGCCTGGCCTCCGCGGCCGAGACGCCGGCCTGGAGCGTCCCGCCGGTGACGTCGACGTCGCCGGCCACGCGGCCGGTGCCGCCGAGCGTCCCGCCGCGCACGACGATCCCGCCGGACTGCGAGCCCAGCACCGACAGCTTGCCGTCGTCGACGGTGGTCGCTCCGTGCCAGGTGTTGGCGCCGGTCAGGAACAGGGTCCCGTCGCCGCGCTTGACGAGGCCGCCCACGTAGGTGCGGGCGTTGCGGGCCTGCTCACGCCGGGTGCCGACCGCGTAGTCGAACCTGTCCTTGGCGCTCGCGTCCGAGGGCAGCCCGTCGGTCCACCCGCGCTCGGCCTTGGTCGCCTTCCACGCGGCGGCCTCGGCGGCGTCCTCCTGCTTGCGCGCCTGGATGGCGACGTCGGAGATGTCGTTGGACCACACGTCGGTGTAGCCGCGCGTGTCGGCGACGAACGCGCCGAGCAGCTGGCCCGGGCCCTGGAGCGCCTCACGCAGGCTGACGGTGTGCCAGCCGTTGCGCGAGTCGGGGACCTGCACCATCTGGCCGGCCGTGGGGTTGGGCACATGGGCGCCGGACGCGTCGGAGACCGTGGCGTTCTGCCGGCCGGTCGTGTACATCGTGTGCAGCGCCTGCGTGTTGGTCATGTACGGGAACCGCTGCATGATCAGCGACAGCGCCGCCGCCGAGTGCGGGCCGGCCATCGAGGTGCCCGACGCGGCCCGGTACCGCGCCCGCGGCACCCCGTCCACGACCTCGACCCAGGTGCTGTTGATCAGCCGGCTCGGCGCGGTGACGCAGGACCACTTGGCGATGCCGCACTGGTTGAACTCCTGCCGGCCCGGGACCCGCACCGAGCCGTCGGCGTTCAGCGTGCGCCCGATGTTGGGGTTGACGCCCGAGGTGGTGTACCAGCTGCGCTCCAGGTCCGGCCGGTAGTACGGCGTCGCGGCGCGCGCCGTCGGGTTGGCGACCCCGGCGTTGCCCGCGGTGAACTGGACGATCTTGCCGGACTCGGCGACGCGGATCGCGCCGTTCAGCCAGTGCAGCGTGTTGCCGTTGCCGTCGGGGACGCCGTCGGGGGTGGCCAGGTTGCGCCAGGCGGCGTTCACGCCGAAGGACGCGGGGGCGCCGGGCGGCGGTTCGAGGGTGTTGTAGTTCTCGGTGGGCGGCGCGCTGCCCCAGCTGCTGGTGATGATCCGGACGGGCCGCCCGTCCTTGGTCCGCGCCGTGGCGACGGCGCGGTAGACGTTGGCCAGGTAGCCGTTGTCGATCTTCTGCGCGTCGGTGCCGTCCGGCGGGACCAGGCCGTAGAAGACGCCGTCGGTCTTGTGGGTGTTGCCGACGTACAGGTGCGCGTTGAACGCGACGCCGTGCATGTTGGCCTCGGGCCCGTCCGGCGTCGTCTCGCCGACGCCGTCGCGGCTGGCGCCGATGGTGCCGGTGACGTGGGTGCCGTGGCTGTCGTTGTAGGCGGGGTCGTAGGCGCCGGAGGTCTTGCCGGTGTCGCCGCCGCTGGCGACCACCGGGGTGAAGCGGTCCGGCACCTTGTAGCCGGTGGCCAGGCTGCCGTGCTCGCGCACGTGCCCGGTGTAGTAGCCCGAGTCGACGACGCCGATGTTCTGCCCGCCGCCGGTGTACCCGCCGGCGTAGGCGAACTCCGCGCCGATGGTCACCAGGCCCGAGTCCCGGTCGAACTCGGGGGTGCGCCAGCTCGCCGGGTCGCCCGGCCGCCCGGGGTCTCCGGGATAGGACGTGATGGGCGTCGGCCGGACGGGCTGCGCCATGGCCGACTGTGCGACGACGCAGGGCAGCATCCCCAGCGAGGTCAGTGCCACGAGCCGTGCGGTCTGCACGCGTTTGGTGGTCGCCACCTGGCCTCCCTCATGATCGATTTCGTGCGAACGTATCTTCGCGGTCAAATCGGATCAATGGGGCAGTTGGTAACGATTAGGCCTCTGGCGGATCAGCGTGGTATACGCCGGCGACGCCCCTCCGGAGAGGGCCGGGCCGCCGCGCGGCGGGCCCTCAGGGCAGCGGGCGGCGGCCGGCGAAGCCGAGGTCGGCGCGGTGGTACCAGGCCAGCTCGGTGTCGCCCTCCAGCCAGCAGAGGCAGACCGGGCGCCCGTCCAGCACCGCCGGGAAGTCGATCAGGAGCGGGGCGATGCCGCGCACCTGGATGCCCTGCCCGGTGAACCAGGTGAGCTCCTCGTCCAGCCGGGCCTCCAGGCCCTTGATCTCGGCCCGCCCGCCGAGCGGCGAGGCGCCGAGCTCGCGCAGCTCCAGCGCCAGCTCGGCCAGGTCCGCGCGCAGCCGGACGATCTCGGCGGCCCGCTCGCGCACCTGGGGCACGAGGGCGCGCGCCTCGGCCACGGTGAACTCCCAGGTGCCGTGCTCCGCCGCCGCTTCCGGGCCGTCGTCCTCCATACCGTCACGTTAGCGGGCGATTCCCCTCGGCCGTGTCCTCGCCGTCCGGATCGGGGTCGGGCTCCAGCCAGTCGTCGTGCGGGCCGTCGGGGGTCAGCCAGTACAGGAAGCGGCCGAGGAGCGACCGGGCCGGCGTGTCGTCCGGCGCGGAGTGGGGCGGGGGAGTGGGCACGTGCGGTCGCCTTCTGGGAGCTGCGTCTTCAGGTTGTTCTCAGGGCATTCTCAGGGATGCCCTCCGACAATGCCCTGCCGGACCCCGGCGCGGAGGGCGTTTGCGCCGGTCGGGGGCACGCGGGGCCACGATCAAATGACGACAAAGACCCGAACGGGGTGGAGTCCCGGCGAACCGCTCCGGGTAGCAATGTGCTGTCCGGATGGGGGAGGAACCATGGGCGACACGCCGTTCGAACCGTTCTTCGACGGACTGCCGCCCCGGCGTGCCCGGCGCGGGACCGCACGCCCCCGCTCCTACGCGCGCTCGTTCCGGTGCCGGTCGGTCACCCGCCGCCGCACCGAGGCGTCCCCGGGCCGCTTCACCGACTTCCTCGCCCTGCACGACGCCCTCGCCGAGCGGCCCGGGGTGGACCTGCGCCGCGTGTGGCTGTGCGGCCTCGCCTGCGCCTCGGCCGCGTCCGCCCTCGCCGCCGCGAGCGTCCTGCTGCTGCACGGGCTGCTCCGGGTGGAGGTCCCGGTGTTCACCGCGACCGGCACCGACACGGCCGCGCTCGCCTACGGCATCTGCGCGGGCGCCATGACCGTGCAGGCGACCGCGCTGCTGCACGTGCTGGTCGCCACCGCGGCCCGGCCGCTGCGGGCGTTCTGCTGGATCGGCGCGATGATCGTCGTGCTGGTCACGCTGCTGCCGCTGTCGGCCGACGCGCCCGCGTCCGCCATCATCGCCACCGCGCTGCTGGACTGGGCGGGCGGCTCCGGCGTCATCGCGACGCTGGCGGCGGTCGCCGCGCTGTCGCGCGGGCCCGGCCGGGACCCGTTCGAGGGGTACGGCCCGCCGCACCTGCGCTGAGCGGCCGGCCGGCGCGGGCGGGTCAGGCGCCGGCGAAGCGGGCGAGCAGGTCGGCCAGGTCCAGCGTGCCGGCGGTCAGCGCGGCGTACATCTCGTCGACCTCCAGGTAGCCCAGGTCGCGGGCGACGGCGAGGGAGTCGCCGTGCGCCTCGGCGGCCAGCAGGTCCAGCTCGCGCCGGGCCAGGGCGCGCACGAGCAGGCGGCGCCCGGCCTCGGCGGCCTCCTCGGCGCCGCGCCGGGCGAGCGCCTGCCCGATGTGCACCCGGGCCGGGGCGGTCACCGCGAAGTCCAGCCAGTCCGCGGACGGCACCGAGCCGGGGTCGGTGAGCACCTCCACCACGTTGCCGCCGCGCACCTCGGCCGACAGGGCGGCCGGGCGGCCGTTGACCAGGGCGCCGATGCTGCGGTCGCCGGTCGCTGGGCCGAGCGCGTAGGCGAAGTCCAGCACGGTCGCGCCGGCCGGCAGCGTGACGATCTGCCCGGCGGGGCTGAGCGCCGCCACGTCGCCCTCGGCCAGGTCGGTGCGCAGGTTCTCCAGGAACCGCTCCGAGGGCGCGTCCGACTGCCAGGCGAGCAGCCGGCCGAGCCACTCCAGGTCGCGCCGCCCGGCCACCGCGCCGGTCCCCTCCCCGCCGGTGCGGTGCGCGGCGTCGCGGATGTGCGCGACGATGCCGTACTCGGCGACCGGGTGCATGGCCCGGCTGCGCACGATCACCTCCAGCGGGTCGCCGTCCGGGCTGATCACCCGGGTGTGCAGCGACCGGTACAGGTTGTCCTTCGGCAGCGCGATGTAGTCGGCGACCCGCCCGGAGATCGGGTGCAGCGCCGCGTGCACCGCGCCGAGCGCGACGTAGCAGTCGCGCTCGGCGCCGTCGACGACCACCAGCAGCCGGGCCACCTGGCAGGGCCGCAGGCCCGCCAGGTCGCCGCCGGTCGCCTTGTGCACCGCGTACAGGTGCGAGACGCGCACGCTGACGTCGGCGCGGACCCGGTGCTCGGCGAGCGCGCCCCGCAGCCGGGTCACGGCCGGGCCGAACGCGGCGGGCGCGCCGCGCATCGCCGCGCGGACGGCGCGCCCGGTCGCCGCGTGCGCCCCCGGGTCGCCCGCGGCGAACGCCAGGTCGTCCATCTCCCGTTTCAGCACGTGGACGCCGAGCCGCTCGGCGAACGGCACCAGCAGCTCGTGCGAGGCCTTGGCGATCCGCGCGCGCTTGTGCGGCGGCTGGAAGCCGAGCGTGCGCAGGTTGTGCAGCCGGTCCGCCAGCTTGATCACCAGTACCCGCAGGTCCGCCGCGGCCGACAGCACGATCTTGCGGAAGGTCTCGGCCTCGGCGCGGTCGCCCCAGCGCTCGCCGTCCAGCTTGGTCACCCCGTCCACCAGCACCGCGATCTCGTCGCCGAAGTCGGCGCGCACCTGGCCGAGGGTGTAGGGGGTGTCCTCGACGGTGTCGTGCAGCAGCGCCGCGACGAGCGTGGTGGTGTCCAGGCCGAGCCCGGCCAGGATGGTGGCGACGGCCAGCGGGTGGGTGATGTAGGGGGCGCCGGACTTGCGCAGCTGCCCCCGGTGCAGTTCCTCGGCGACCCGGTAGCCGCGCAGCAGCGCCGCCTCGTCGGGGTGGGGGCAGGCGGCCCGGTGCGCGGCCAGCAGCGGCGCGAGGGCGGACGGGACGGGGTCGGCGGCGCGGGCCCGCGCCCCGGGCGCGATCAGCCGGTACAGGACGGGCGCGAGCGGGCGGCGCCGGCGCGGCGCCACCGGCAGCGGGCCGTCCGGGAGCGCGGCCCCGGGTGGCCCCGGAACCTTGCCGTTCGCCGGATTGAGGGTCGTCATCGCGCACCGACCTGGCTGCCGGCCCCGTAGCGCGACTACTACAGGGTGTGATCGTCATTATGCGCGATCGACCGGCCGCGGCGCGAGGGGGGTCCCCGGCCGGTCACGGCGCGTCGCGGCGCCGTCGCCACACGTCAGGGCGGTGCCGGCGGCGCCGCTGACCGGCCGGTCGTTCATCGTCCGTCCATTCCGGGGCCGCCGTGGCGTGCGTCAAGCCGAATTAACATGTCCTTCATGGACGTGTGATATCGGTCTCAGGGCATGCGGTGTATGAATGCTATGCAGGAGCTAGACCGCTTACGGCCGATCTTCCGCCCCATCGATCCTCAAATGGAGATGGATAATAACGAAATGATCCCCTCTCCCCGCAGCCTGCGCACCGCCGCCTCCCACCTCGCCCACAAGATGCTGTACGGCCACCTGGCCGACCTGCGGCCGATGCCGACCGAGATGATCGACGACGGCCCCAAGCGCTCGGTCTACCGGTACCGCCCGCCGGAGGGGGTCGTGCCCGCGGGGCCGCCGGTGCTGTTCGTCCCGCCGCTCGCCGCGCCGGCCCGCTGCTACGACCTGCGCCGCGGCTGCAGCCTGGCCGAGCACACGGTGAACGCGGGACGGCTGAGCTACCTGCTCGACTACGGGCCGATCGGGTACGCCGACCGGGAGCTGGGCTTCGAGGAGTGGGTGGGGGAGGTGCTGCCCGGCGCGATCCGCACCGTCAGCGCGGACGCGGGCGGCCAGCCCGTCCAGCTGGTCGGCTGGTGCCTCGGGGGGATCTTCGCGCTGCTGACCGCCGCCGCCGACCCGGACCTGCCGATCGCCTCGGTGGCGGCGATCGCGACCCCGATCGACACCGCCGCGGTGCGGCTCGCCGCGCCGCTCCGGCCGATCGCCAGGCTGACGGGCGGGATCGAGGCGGGGGTGGTCGGCGCATTGTTCGGGGGACTTCCGCAGCCGCTGGTGAAGCGCTCCTATCAGCTCATCGGCATCGACAAATACCTGCTGCGTCCTTACAAGATGCTGACGAACCTTGACAATAGGGAGTTCTTGGAGCAGATCGAGGCGATCGATCATTTCACCGACTCGATGCTGGCCTATCCCGGCCGCACCGCGGAGCAGATCTACCGCGGGCTGTTCAAGGACAACGCGCTGGCCGGGGAGGGCCTGGCGGTCGGCGGCCGCCGGATCCGGCTGCAGGACGTGCGGGTGCCGGTGCTGGCCATCGCCGGCCGGGGCGACGGCATCGCGCCGGTCGCCGCCGTCCGGCCGCTGCGCGCGCTGCTGACCGGCGCGCCGCAGGTGCGGTTCGAGGTCGCCGCCGGCGGCCACCTCGGCGTGCTGACGGGCCGGTCGGCCATGCGCACCACCTGGGTGCACCTGGACCGCTGGCTGGACGAGGGCACCGTCCGGCACGGCATCCGCCCGCAGCGCCGCGAGGCCCTCGCGAGCGTGTAGCGCGGCAGGAGGACGTGTGGCGCCGCGCACGGCGCCGAAGCGGGACCCCGGGCCTTCCGCCCGGGGTCCCGCTTGCGTCAAGAGAGTCTCCAGGGAACCTCTTGAGTCCCGTGATCCCTGCCCTCGCTGGTGTGTCGTCTGTGTGATCAAAGGGTCGCCGCCCGTAATGTGTCGCAGCGTCGTGGGCCCAGGCCCGCGCGCCGGATTTTCAGCACGGGTACAGCACAGGTCGCAGGGCCGCCGCCGGACGGGTCACCCGGCGGCGCGGACGACGGGGGGCAGCGCATGACGGCTGGGGCCGGTTCGGGCGGCGTGCCGAAGGGCACGGACTGGGTCGAGGACCGGGCCGGGCACGCCGTCCCGGAACCGGGGCGGCCGGGCGCCGGGCGCCGGCGCCGCCCGCCCGCGAAGATCATCGGCGTCGGCCCGTTCGGCCGCCCCGCCCCGCACCTGACGGTCGCGGTCGCCCGCGCGGGCGGCCTCGGCGTGCTGGACCTCGGCACCGACCGCGCCGCCGCGCTCGCCGCGCTGGCCGACGTCGGCCGCTGGTGGCCCGGCCGGTTCGGGGTGCGGGTCCCGGCGGGCTGCGGGGTGCGCCCGGACGAGCTGCCGGAGGCGGCGGGCACCGTCCTGATCGACGCGGCGGTGCTGCGTCCGGACGCCGCGTCCGCCGACGCCGTCGCGTTCGCGCGCGGCCGCCGGCTGCTGGTCGAGGTCGTCGACCCGCGCGAGGCCGCGGCCGCGCTGCGGCTCGGCGAGCAGGTCGCCGCGGCCCACGGCGGCGCCGGGCTGCACGGCCTGATCGCGCGCGGCTGCGAGGCCGGCGGCCGGGTCGGCGAGCTCACCACGTTCGTGCTGCTGCAGCACCTGCTCGGCGACCCCCGGGTGAACGTGCCGGTCTTCGCGGCGGGCGGCATCGGCCCGCACACCGCCGCCGCGGCCGTCGCGGGCGGCGCGGCGGGCGTGCTGCTGGACTCCCAGCTCGCGCTCGTGCGCGAGATGGAGCTGCCCGCCGACGTCGCCGCCGCGATCGCCGCGATGGACGGCAGCGAGACCCGGGTGGTGGAGGGGCACCGCGTCTACACCCGCCCCGACCTGCCCGAGATCGAGCTGTCCTGCCTGGACCTGGCCGGGATCAACGGCCGGCTCGGCCCGCACGGGCTGCGCTCGCGGCTGCTGCCGATCGGCCAGGACGGCGCGCTCGCCGCGCCCCTGGCGGCCCGGTACAAGACGGCGGGCGGCGTCGTGCAGGCCGTCCGCGACCAGATCGCCGCGAGCATCCGCGCCGCCGTGCGCGCCGAGCCGCTCGCCCCGCGCGACGACCCGCCCGGCGGCTCGGTCGGCCGCGACTACCCGGTGGTGCAGGGCCCGATGACGCGGGTCAGCGACCGGTCGGCGTTCGCCGCCGCGGTCGCGCAGGACGGCGGGCTGCCGTTCCTGGCGCTGGCGCTGATGTCGGGCGAGCAGGTCCGCGAGCTGCTGGCCGACACCGCCGACCGGCTCGGCGACCGGCCCTGGGGCGTCGGCGTCCTCGGCTTCGCCCCGGGCGAGCTGCGCGAGGCGCAGCTGGCCGCGGTGTGCGAGGCCGCGCCGCCCTACGCGCTGATCGCCGGCGGCCGCCCGGCGCAGGCCGCGACGCTGGAGGAGGCGGGCGTCAGCGCCTACCTGCACGTGCCGTCGCCGGGCCTGCTGGAGCGGTTCCTGGCCGACGGCGCCCGCAAGTTCGTCTTCGAGGGCCTGGAGTGCGGCGGGCACGTCGGGCCGCGCGCCAGCTTCCCGCTGTGGGAGACCCAGGTCGGCCGCCTGCTGGACTTCGCGGACGCCGACCCCGGCGCGGCCGGGGAGCTGTCGGTGATGTTCGCCGGCGGCGTCCACGACGAGCGGTCGGCCGCGATGGTCGCCGCGCTCGCCGGGCCGCTCGCCGAGCGCGGCGTGGACGTGCGGGTGCTGATGGGCACCGCGTACCTGTTCACCTACGAGGCCGTCGCCGCCGGGGCGATCATGCCGGGGTTCCAGCGCGCCGCGGTGGAGTGCGACGGCACCGCGCTGCTGGAGACCTCGCCCGGGCACGCCACCCGCTGCGCCCGCACCCCCTACGTCCAGGCGTTCGAGGAGGCGCGCCGCGAGCTGGAGGAGGCGGGCGTGCCGCGCCGGGAGATGTGGCGGCGGCTGGAGGAGCTGAACCTCGGCCGGCTGCGCATCGCCGCCAAGGGGCTGCGCCGCGACCCGGACGGGCCGGAGGGGGAGCTGGCCGCCGTCGCGAACGACGAGCAGCGCCGCGAGGGCATGTACATGATCGGGCAGGTGGCCGCGCTGCGCTCGGCGACCACCAGCATCACCGGCCTGCACGAGCAGGTCTCCACCGGCGCCACCGGGTTCCTGGCCGCCCGCGCGGCCGCGCTCGGCCTCACCGCCGGGGAGGCCGGGCGCGACGCCGCCGCCCCGCTGGACATCGCCATCGTCGGGATGGGCTGCGTGTTCCCCGGCTCGCCCGACGCCGACGCGTTCTGGGCGACGATCGTGTCGGGCACCGACCGGGTGACCGAGGTGCCGGCCGAGCGCTGGGACCCCGCCGTCTACTACGACCCCGACGCCACCGGGCCGGACGCGGCCGAGCGGACGCCGTCCAAATGGGGCGGGTTCCTGCCCGACGTCCCCTTCGACGCGCTCGCGCACGGCATCCCGCCGAACTCGCTCGGCAGCGTCGAGCCGGTCCAGCTGCTCGCGCTGGAGGTCGCCGCCCGCGCCCTGGCCGACGCCGGCTACGCCGACCGCCCCTTCGACCGCTCCCGCACCTCGGTGATCTTCGGGGCGGAGGCCGGCACCGACCTCGGCACCGCCTACGCGACCCGCGCGAACCTGCCGCGCTACTTCGGCGAGGTCCCCGAGGGCCTGGCCGGCCAGCTGCCGCGGCTGACCGAGGACTCCTTCCCCGGCGTGCTCACCAACGTCATCGCCGGCCGCATCGCCAACCGGCTGGACCTCGGCGGCGCCAACTACACCGTGGACGCCGCGTGCGCCGCGTCGCTCGCCGCGCTCGACTCGGCCTGCAAGGAGCTGGCGGCCGGCACCAGCGACATGGTGCTGTGCGGCGGCGCCGACCTGCACAACGGCATCTACGACTACCTGCTGTTCTCCTCGGTGCGGGCCTTGTCGCCGAGCGGCCGCTGCGCCGCCTTCGACGCCGATGCCGACGGCATCGCGCTCGGCGAGGGCGTCGCGTGCGTGGCGCTGAAGCGCCTCGCCGACGCCGAGCGCGACGGCGACCGGATCTACGCCGTCGTCAAGTCCGTCGCCGGGTCCAGCGACGGCCGCCACCTCGGCCTCACCGCCCCGCGCGGGGAGGGGCAGCGCCGCGCGCTGGAGCGCGCCTACACCCGCGCCGGGGTGTCGCCGGCGCGGGTCGGGCTGGTCGAGGCGCACGGCACCGGCACCGAGGTCGGCGACCGCACCGAGCTGGCCGCCCTCACCGAGACCTTCACCGCCGCCGGGGCCGCCCCCGGCAGCGTGACGCTCGGGTCGGTGAAGTCGCAGATCGGGCACACCAAGTGCGCCGCCGGGCTCGCCGGGCTGGTCAAGGCCGCCCGCGCGCTGCACGCCGGCGTGCTGCCGGGCACCCTGCACGTGCGCGAGCCGAACAAGGCGTGGGACGAGGCGTCCAGCCCGTTCGCGTTCGGCCGCGCGGCCCGCCCGTGGGCGGCGGCGCCGGGCGAGCGGTTCGCCGGGCTGAGCGGGTTCGGGTTCGGCGGCGCCAACTTCCACGCCGTCCTCGCCGGGTACGACGGCGCGCCCGAGCCGGTCTCGGGCCTGGCCGAGTGGCCCGCCGAGCTGTTCCTGATCCGCGGCGCCGACGACGACGCCGCGCGCGCCGAGCTGGACCGGCTCGCCGCCCTGGCGGGTGGCCGGGCGCGGCTGCGCGACCTGGCCCGCACCTTCGCCGGCGGCGACGGCCCGGTGCGGGTCGCGTTCGTCGCCGAGGACCTGGCCGACCTCGACGCCAAGATCGCCCAGGCCCGGGAGCTGGCGCCCGCGCCCGGGGTGTTCGTCGCCGACGAGGCGCGCGAGCCCGGCCAGGTCGCGTTCCTCTACCCCGGGCAGGGCAGCCAGCGCCCGAACATGCTCGCCGACCTGTTCGTGGCCTTCCCGCGTCTGCAGCGCCTGCTGCGCACGGAGGGCGGCCGCTACGCGCCCGCGATGTTCCCGCCCGCCGCGTTCTCCGAGGACGAGGCCGGGCGGCAGCGCGCCGCCCTCACCGACACCCGCGTCGCGCAGCCGGCGCTCGGCATCGCCGGGCTCGCGGTGCACCGGCTGCTGACCGAGCTCGGCGTGCGGCCCGACCTGGCCGGCGGGCACAGCTACGGCGAGCTGGTCGCGCTCTGCGCCGCCGGGGTGTTCGGCGAGCAGGACCTGGTCGGGCTGAGCGTGGCCCGCGCCGAGGCGATCCTCGGCGCCGCCGCCGCGCGCGGCGACCGCGCCGACGACCCCGGGGCGATGGCCGCCGTCGCGGCCACCCTGGAGGAGGTCCGGGCCGCGACCGCCGAGGTGTCGCAGGTCGTGGTCGCCAACCACAACGCGCCGCGCCAGGTGGTGCTCTCCGGCGCGGCCCCGGCGCTGCGCGAGGCGCTGGAGCGGCTCGCCGACCGCGGCGTCGCCGCGCAGCCGCTCCAGGTCGCCTGCGCCTTCCACAGCCCGCTGGTCGCCGGCGCCGCGCAGCCGCTGCTCGGCGAGCTGGCCGCCCGGGACCTGCGCTCGCCCGCGTTCCCGGTGTGGTCCAACACCACCGCCGCGCCCTACGACAGCGAGCCGGCCGAGCTGGCCGCGACGCTCGCCGCGCAGGTCGCCGCGCCGGTCCGGTTCGTCGAGCAGATCGAGGCGATGTACGAGGCGGGCGCCCGGGTGTTCGTGGAGGCCGGGCCGGGCCGGGTGCTCACCGGGCTCGTCGGGGAGATCCTCGGCGACCGCCCGCACACGGCGGTGCACTGCGACGCGCCCGGCGAGGGCGGCCTGAAGCGGCTGCTGCTGGCGCTCGCCGAGCTGGCGGCGGCGGGCGTCCCGGTGGACGCGCTGCCGCTGTTCGCCGGGCGGGACGCCCAGGTGGTGACCGCCGCCGACACGGCCGTGCCGGGCTGGATCGTCAACGGCCACCTGGTGCGCACCGCCGACGGCGCCTACCTCGACAACGCGCTGCGCCCCGCCGAGCGGGTCGCCCCGCCGGCCGCCGTGCCCGTCCCGGCGGGCGGGCGCGGGGTGGCCGAGCAGGCGGTGCTGGAGTACCTGCGCACCAGCCGCGAGCTCGTCGCCGCCCAGCGCGACGTCGTGCTCGGCTTCATCGGCGGCGCCCCGGCGGCGCCGGCGGCGGCGCCCGAGCCGGCCGCGGCGATCCCGCCGGTGCCCGCGCCGCGCCCGGAGGTGACCGTGCCGAAGCCCGAGCGGGTGCCGGTCCCGGTGCCGGCGCCGGGACCGGAGAAGCACGGGCCGGCGGAGATCCGCGCCGCGGTGCTCTCGGTGATCAGCGCCCGGACCGGGTACCCCGAGCCGATGCTCGGCGCCGACCTGGACCTGGAGGCCGACCTGTCGATCGACTCGATCAAGCGCACCGAGATCGTCGGCGCGCTGGCCGAGCGGCTCGGCCTGGCCGCCCCCGGCGCCCGGCTGGCCGACTCCGTCGTGGAGCGGCTCGCCCGGGTGCAGACCATCGGCGAGATCGTCGGCCGGCTCGGCGAGCACCTGGGCGGGCCCGGCCCCGAGCCCGAGCTCCCCGATCTCGTGGCGGCCGAACCGGCGGCCGAACCCGCACCCGTGCCGGACGAGCCCGCGGTGGAGGAACCGGTGATCGCCCCGCCGCTCCGCCACGTCGTCCGGGTGACCGACCTCGGCCCGCCGCCTCCGCCCGATCCGGCGCCCGGCACCTTCACCGGCCGCCGGTTCGTCATCGTCGACGACGGCTGCGGCATCGCGCTGGAGCTCGCCGCCCTGCTGGAGCAGCAGGGCGCGCAGGTCCGCGTCCCGCTGGAGCCGGACGCCCCCTGCGACGGCCTGGTCCACCTGGCCGCGCTGCGCCCCGGCGGCGGCCCGGTGCTGCCCGGCGCCTACGGCGGTATCCGCGACGCGCTGGCCGGCGGCCTGCGCTGGCTGCTCCTCGCCGGCGGCTCCGACGGCGCGTTCGGCCACCGCTACGACGGCAACGGCGTCGGCGACCCGACCCCGGGCGCCGGGCTGCGCGGCCTCGCCCGCACCATCGCCCGCGAGTACCCCGAGACGCACGTGCGCGCGATGGACGTCGACGTCAAGGACACCCCGCGCGCCGTCGCGCTGCGCATCATGGCCGAGCTGGCGGCCCCGGACGGGCCCGTCGAGGTCGGCTACGAGGGCGACGCGCGCCGCACGCTCAGCGTCGTCCCGGCCGAGCTGCCGGGCACCGGCCGCGCGCTGGACCTCGGCCCCGACGGGGTGGTCCTGTTGACCGGCGGCGCCCGCGGCGTCACCGCCCGCATCGCGCTGGAGCTGGCCCGCACCACCGGCTGCCGCATCGAGCTGGTCGGCCGCACGCCCGAGCCGCTCCTGCCGGCCGACCCCGACCTCGCCGCGGCCGCGGGCCCGGACGAGCTGCGCCGCGCCTTCCTCGCGCGCGGCGCGGGCACGCCCGCCGAGATCGAGGCCGCCGTCCGCCGCGCGCTCGCCGAACGCGAGGTGCGCGCCACCCTGGACGCGCTGCGCGGCACCGCCGCGTCCGTCCGCTACCACGCCGCCGACGTGCGCGACCCGCAGTCGGTGCACGCCGTCGTCGCCGACGTCTACGGCTGGCACGGCCGCCTGGACGGCGTCGTGCACGGCGCCGGGCTGCTGGAGGACCGGCTGATCCGCGACAAGGATCCGGCCTCCTTCGAGCGCGTCTACCGGACCAAGGCGGGCGGCGCCCGCGCGCTGGCCGCCAGTGTCCGCCCCGACGTGGGGTTCTTCGTGGTGCTCGGCAGCATCGCCGGCGTGCACGGCAACCGCGGCCAGGCCGACTACGCCGCCGCCAGCGACGCCTGCGACACCCTGGCCCGGGTGTGGCGGGCCGAGCTGCGCGGCCGGGTGCTGGTCGCCGACTGGGGGCCATGGGCGGGCGGCGGCATGGTCACGCCCGAGCTGGCCCGCGAGTACGCCCGGCGCGGCGTCCCGCTGATCGACCCGGACGCCGGCGTCGCCGCGCTGCTGCGCGAGCTCGCCGAGGGCGACGAGGTCCAGGTCGTGTTCACCGGGGCCGGCGCGTGAGCGAGCCCATCCCCATCGCGGTCGTCGGGATCGGGGCGGTCTTCCCCGGCGCCGGGTCGGCGGCGGAGCTGTGGCGCAACGTCCGGGCCGGGGTGGACGCCATCACCGACGTGCCGGCCCACCGCTGGGACCCGGGGCTGTACTACGACCCGGCGTCCTACGACGCGCCGCGCAGCGACCGGTTCTACTGCCGCCGCGGCGGGTTCGTCGACGACCTGGCCACCGTCGACCCGGCCCGGTTCGGCATCATGCCGGCGGCGGTGGCGGGCATGGAGCCCGACCAGCTGCTCGCGCTGCGCACCGCCGCCGAGGCGATCGCGGACGCGGGCGGCGACGAGCGGCTGCCCGACCGGTCCCGGGTCGGCGTGGTCATCGGCCGCGGCGGCTACATCACCCCGGGCGTCGCGCGGTTCGACACCCGGGTGCGCACCTCGCACCAGCTGGCCGGGGTGCTCGGCGAGCTGCTGCCCGATCTCGGCGCGGACCGGGTGGAGGAGATCCGCCGCGCGTTCTGCGACCGGCTCGGCCCCGACGGGCCCGACTCCTCGGCCGGCCTCGTGCCGAGCTTCGCCGCCGCGCGCATCGCCAACCGGTTCGACCTGCGCGGCCCCGCCTACACCCTGGACGCGGCGTGCGCGTCGTCGCTGCTGGCCGTCGAGCACGCGGTGCGGGCGCTGCGCAGCGGGCAGTGCGACGCGATGCTGGCGGGCGCGGTCCACCACGCCCACCACGCGACGCTGTGGAGCGTGTTCAACCGGCTGCGCGCGCTCAGCCCGAGCGGGCGGATCCGGCCGTTCGACCGGTCCGCCGACGGCACGCTGCTGGCCGAGGGCACCGGCGTGGTGCTGCTGAAGCGGCTCGCCGACGCCGAGCGGGCGGGCGACCGGGTGCACGCGGTGATCCGCGGCGTCGGGTCCTCCAGCGACGGCCGCGCCGCGGCGCTGATGAGCCCGCTGGTGGACGGCCAGGTCCTGGCGGTCGAGCGGGCCTGGCGCGACGCCGGGCTGGACCCGGCCGCCCCGGGCGCGGCGGGGCTGGTGGAGGCGCACGGCACCGGCACCCCGGCCGGCGACGAGGCCGAGATCGCCACGCTGCTGCGGGTGTTCGGCGCGGCCGGGCCGCCGCTGCCGGTCGGCACGGTCAAGTCGATGATCGGGCACGCGATGCCGGCGGCCGGGATCGCCGGGCTGATCAAGGCGGTGTGCGCGGTGCGCGACGGCGTCCTGCCGCCGACCCTGCACGTGCGCGAGCCGCACCCGGCGATGGCCGGGACGCGGCTGGCGCCGGTCCGCGAGCCGGCCGGCTGGGAGCGGCCCGCCGGGGCGCCGCGCCGGGCGGTCGTGAACGCCTTCGGGTTCGGCGGCGTCAACGCGCACGTCGTGCTGGAGGAGCCGCCGGCCGCGCGCCGGCCGCGCCGGGTGCGCACGCCGCGCCTCGGCGACGAGCCGGTGCTGCGCCTGGCGGCGGCGACGCCCGCCGAGCTGGCCGAGATGCTGGAGCAGGACGACGCGGCGCTGCTGGCCGCCCTGGACACCGAGCCCGCCGACCTGCCGTGCCGCCTCGCCGTCGTCGGCCCGACCGCCCGCAAGCTGGACCTCGCGCGCGCCGTGGTGCAGCGCGGCACGCCCTGGCGGGGCCGCAGCGACATCTGGTTCACGCCGCGGCCGCTGCTGGCGACCGGAGGCCGGCTGGCGTTCCTGTTCCCCGGCTTCGAGCCGGCGTTCGAGCCGCGGGTGGACGACGTCGCGGCCCACTTCGGCCTGCGCCGGCCGATGCTCACCGGCCGCACCGACCTGCCCGGCCACGCCGCCGACGTGATCGCGACCGGCCGGGTGCTGGCCGCCGCGCTCGCCGCCGCCGGGATCGAGCCGGACGTCGTCGCCGGGCACAGCGTCGGCGAGTGGACCGCGATGATCGTCTCGGGGATGTGCCCCGGCGACACCGCCGCGGCGTTCCTGGACACCCTGGACCCCGCCGACCTGGACGTCCCCGACGCCGCCTACGCCGCGCTCGGCTGCGGCGCCGACCGGGCCCTGGAGGCCCTCGCCGACCGGCCCGAGGTCGTGGTCTCGCACGACAACTGCCCGCACCAGTCGGTGATCTGCGGCCCGCCCGAGCAGGTCCGCGAGATCTGCGCCCGGCTCGCCGCCGAGGGCGTCCTCGGCCAGGAGCTGCCGTTCCGGTCGGGGTTCCACACGCCGCTGGCCGAGGTCTACATCGAGCCGCTGCACCGCACGTTCGGGACGCTGCCGATCCGCGAGCCGCGGGTCGCGATCTGGTCGGGCACGACGGTCGAGCCGTTCCCGGCCGACCCCGCGCGGGTCCGCGAGGTGTTCGTGCGGCACCTGCTGGAGCCGGTCCGCTTCAGCGAGCTGGTCGAGGAGCTGTACGGCGCGAACGTCCGGGCGTTCGTGCAGGTCGGCCCCGGCAGCCTGACCGGGTTCGTCGGCGACCGGCTCGGCGACCGCGAGCACCTGGCGATGGCGGTCAACGTGCCGCGCCGCGACGGCATGGGGCAGCTGCGCCGGGTCGTGGCGGCGCTGTGGGCCGAGGGGCACGGCTCGGCGGCGGCCCCGCCCGCGCCGGGCGGCCAGAACACGGTCCGGCTGGACCTCGGCACGCCGCTGGTCACCCTCGGCGGCGCCGTCGAGCCGATCCGCCCGGACACCGGGACGCGCCCCGCGCCGCCGGCCGGCGACCCGGTGCTGGCCGAGCTGGACGCGCTGCTGCGCGACACCGCCACCAGCGCGCAGGCGGTGCTGGAGGCGCTGGAGTACGGCGCCCCGGGCGGGGGCGGATCGCCCGCCGCGGGCCCGGCGGCCACCGAGCTGACCACCTCGCGGGTGTTCTCGCTGGAGGCGATGCCCTACGTCGCCGACCACTGCCTGATCGAGCAGCGCCCCGGCTGGCCCGAGATGTCGGACCGGTTCCCGGTCGTCGCGCTCACCACCCTGCTGGAGGTGATGGCCGGGACCGCCCGCGAGCTGTTCCCCGACCTGCACGTCGTCGGGTACGAGCAGGTGCGGGCGCTGCGTTGGGTCGTCGCCGACCCGCCCACCACCGCCGACGTGCACGCGCGGCTCGCCGAGCCCGCCGGCGCCGACGGCGTGCACCGCGTCCGGGTCGTCATCAGCGACCACACCGAGGGGACCGTCCTGCTCGCGGCGCGCCACCCGCGCCCGCCCGAGCCCGACCGGACCCCGCTGACCGGCGAGGGCCCGCCCGCCGTCACCGCCGACCGCTTCTACGCCGAGCGCTGGATGTTCCACGGCCCGCTCTACCGGGGCGTCACCGGCATGCGCTCGCTCGCCCGCGACGGCCTGCGCGCCACGCTGACCGCGCTGCCCACGCCGGGCGCGACGCTGGACAGCGCCGGGCAGCTGTGCGGCCACTGGATCCAGGTGCGCGGCGACAAGGACCAGACCGTCTTCCCCGTCGGCATCGAGCGGGTGACCTGGTACGCGCCGCCGCCTCCGGCCGGGGAGCGGCTGGAGGTCACCGTCCGCAACCGCTCGGTGTCGGACACCACGCTGCGCTGCGACGCCGAGCTGACCGGCGCCGACGGCACGGTGCGGGCGCGCGTCGAGGGGTGGACGACCTACCGCTTCTACACCGACGAGCCGGTGTGGCGGCTGAAGTTCGCGCCCGGCACGACCGGCACCGGCGAGCCGCAGCCGGGCGGCTGGACGCTGGCGCGGCCCCGCTGGGACGGCACGCCCTCGCGCGACCTGCTGATGCGCCAGTACCTGTGCGCCGCCGAGCGCGCCGAGTACCAGGCCCTCGCGCCCCGCGCGCAGGGTCCGTGGCTGCTCGGCCGGATCGCGGCCAAGGACGCCGTCCGGCACTGGCTGTGGGAGCGCGGGCACGGCCCGCTGTTCCCGGCCGAGGTGCGGGTCGGCAACGACGAGGACGGGCGGCCCGTGGTGAGCGGCCCCTTCGCGCAGGCGCCGGAGGTGTCGATCGCGCACACCGCCGCGTTCGGCGTCGCGCTCGTCCGCGACACCGGGACGCCGGCCGGCATCGACGTCGAGGCCGTCGCCGACCGGGGCGGCGCCCTGGAGGCGGTCGCGCTGACGCCCGCCGAGCTGGCCCTGGCCGAGCGGCTGGACGGCGACCGCGCCGCCGTCCTCACCCGGCTGTGGACGGCCAAGGAGGCCGCCGCCAAGGCCGCCGGGACGGGGCTGCGCGGCCGCCCGCGCGACTTCGCCGTCACCGCCGCGGGCGGCGGGCGGCTGCTGGTCACCGGCCCCGAGGTGACCGTGGAGGTGGAGTCGCGCCTGCTGGAAGGGCACGTGGTGACCTGGACGCTCGGGGAGCGGCGCGGGAGCACGCGGATCGAGGACGAGGAGAGAAGAGAAGATGACGCACAGTGACACGGGCGCGGACGACATCTTCGGCGAGGTCGTCCGGATGCTCGTCGAGGTGATCGGCGCGGACTTCCTGCTGGAGGCCGAGGTGGGGCCCGGCACCACCTTCCACGAGGACCTGGCGATGGAGAGCATCGAGTTCATCGCGCTCGCCGAGCGGCTGCAGCGGCGCTACGGCGACCGGGTGGACCTCCCGGCCTACATCGCCGGCCTGGACCTCGACCAGATCATGGGCATGACCGTCGGCGGCCTGGTCGGCCACATCGGGGCGCGGCTGCAGGCGACCGCCGTCTGACCGGCGGCCGGCTCCCCCGGCCGCGAACTTCCCTGAGGAGGACCATGCCCGAGGTCACCGCGCGCGGCGTGCGGTTCCACGTCCAGACGCTGGAACCGCGCGCCGGCGCCGCCGCGGACCCGCCGGTCGTCGTGTTCGTCCACGGCCTGATCCTGGACGACCTGGCCAGCTTCCACTACACCCTCGCCGGGCCGGTCGCCGCCGCCGGCGCCCGCCCGGTGCTGTACGACCAGCGCGGCCACGGCCGCACCGGCCGCCCCGCCACCGGGTACACCCCCGAAGACGCCGTCGCCGACCTGTTCGCCGTGCTGGACGCCCTGGACGTGCGCGGCCCGGTGTTCCTGGTCGCCAACAGCTTCGGCGGCCTGGTCTCGCTGAACGCCGCCCTGGCCCGCCCCGGCCGCGTCGCCGGGCTGGTGCTGATCGAGTCCTACGGCCCCGCCGCGCAGGCCGAGGGGTGGGCCGAGGACGTGCTGAACACCCTCGCCCGCACCGCCCTCGCGCTGGAGTACGAGGACCTGGCGGGCCGGCTGCTGCGCTCGGGCGAGCGGCGGCGCGGCCGGCAGGCCGCCACCGCCGGCGGGCTGGTCAACGGCACCAGCCTGCTGGCCGACCTGGCCGCGGCGCGGCCGGTCCTGCCCGCCGCCCTCGCCACGCTGCCGTGCCCGGTGCTCGCCGTCTACGGGGAGCACTCCGACGTCGTGGACGCCGGGCGGCTGCTGCTCCGCTCGGTCCCCGACTGCACCCTGCACATCATGGCGGGCCACGCGCACACCGTGCTGCGCGAGGGCACCGCCGAGCTCCTGGAGGTCATGTTGCCCTGGTTGGCCCACCACGCCGGCACCGCCGTGCCCGCCGCGTCCGCGGGAGGGACGGCATGAGAGGCCGCCGCGTCCAGGTCCCCTCGCTGCTCGACGACATACCCGCCTCGCTCGGCGGCACGGCCGCGGCGCCGCCGCCCGTGGAGGAGGGCGGCGGCCGGCGCCGCTTCCTGTTCGCCGTCCCGCCGCTGGTGGGGCACGTCAACCCGGCCGTGTCCGTCGCCTCCGAGCTCGCCGCACGCGGCCACCGCGTCGCCTGGGTGGGGCACAAGACGATGCTGGAGCCGCTGCTGAAGCCCGGCTCGCGGATCTTCCCGGCCGGGGACGCCGAGTTCGCCAAGCGGCTCACCGCCGCCCGCGAGCAGTGGCGCGGGCTGCGCGGGCCGGCCGCGCTGAAGTTCCTGTGGGAGGAGTTCATCGTCCCCCTCGGGCACGCGATGCTGCCGGGCGTCCAGGAGGCCATCGGCAAGTTCCGCGCGGACGTCGTCGTCGGCGACCAGCAGGTGCTGGCCGCCCCCGTCGCGGCCCGGCTGTGCGACGTGCCGTGGGCGACGTCGGCGACCACCTCGGCCGAGTTCACCCGCCCGCTCGCCGGGATGCCGCTGGTCGAGGAGTGGGTGCGCGACCAGATCGGCGACTTCCAGCTCGACCACGGCATCGAGGACCTGCTGGACCTGCGCTTCTCCGACCACCTGACGCTGGTCTTCACCACGAGCGCGCTGCTCGGCGACACCTCCTTCTTCCCCGACCACTTCGCGTTCGTCGGGCCCGCGCTCAGCCGGCCGCCCGGCGGCGACTTCCCGTGGGAGTGGCTGCAGGAGGGGCGGCCCGCCGTGCTGGTGTCGCTCGGCACCGTGGAGGGCGCGGCCGGGGCGCGGTTCCTCCAGGCCGCCGCCGAGGCCGTCGCGGACCTGGACGTGCAGGCGGTGTTCGTCGCGCCGGACCGGGTGCTGCGCGACCCGCCGCCGAACGTGCTGGTCCGGCCGCACGTGCCGCAGCTGGAGCTGCTGGCGCAGATGTCGGCGGTGGTCACGCACGGCGGCCACAACACCGTGTGCGAGTCGCTCGCGCACGGGCTGCCGCTCGTCGTCGCGCCGATCCGCGCCGACCAGCCCATCATCGCCCGGCAGGTGGAGACGGCGGGCGCCGGGCGCACCGTCCGCTACGGCCGGGCGGGCGCCGCCGAGCTGCGCGAGGCGCTCGTCGACGTGCTCACTGGCACCGCCTACCGCGAGGCCGCCGGGCGGGTGCGGGAGTCGTTCGCCGCCGCTGGGGGCGCCGCCGAGGCCGCGAGCCGGCTGGAGAAGTTGGCGTGATCGGATCCGTGCTGGTCGCGGCGGGCGTCGCGGTCCACGCGGTGCGCCTGCGCCGCCGGGTCGCCGGCCTGCCCCGGGTGCCCGCCGCCGCCGGCGGGCCGCTGCGCTGGGACGCCGCGACCGGCACCGGGGACTACACGGCGGCCACCGCGGCCGGGGCGGCGCTGCCCGCCCCGGCCCGCCGCTCCGCGACCGCCTACGCGCGCCGACACCGGCTGCAGGTGCTCGACCTCGTCCCGGCCGACCTGCCGGTCGAACGCGCCCTGGACCTCGCGCGCACGGTGGATCCGGCCGGGAAGATGGCGGACGGGCGCGGCGCCGGGTTCGCCCTCCTTGCCCGCACCGCGCTGCTGGAGCGGTCGGGGGAGCGGGCGCAGGGCCTGGACCCGGGCGCGTTCGGCATGGCGACCGTCCGGCTCCGCCGCTGCGCCGCGCCCGGCGCCGAGGGCCTCGCCGTCGTGCCCTGCCGGACCACGCCGCGCGGCCACGCCTGCCGGGGCCGGCGGTCCTGGCTGCGCGGACTGGGCGTCGCGCCGTCGCGCGCCGTCGCCGGGTCGGTGGCCGGCTACGCGGCCGTGCTCGCCGCGATCGCCGCGGACCCCGCCTGGGGGCCGGCTCCCGCGCTCGCCTACTGCGCCGCCCCCTACCTGGTCTTCGCCAGGACGCCGCTGCGGCCCCGCGACCTGCACCGCGCGGCGCTGCTGCGGCTCGTCCGCACGCCGTGGACGTGGTGGGCGACGCTCACCGACCCGCCGGTGGCACCCGAACGCGACCGCGAGCAGGTGCGCCACCGGTGCCGGCCCGAGCCGGCCGGACGGCTCGCCGTCCCGCTGGCCCTGGCCCTCGGCGACGCCTGCCGCGTACCGGCACGAAAGGACGACGGATGACCTCCACCGAGGAGAGGGGCGTCGCGCAGACCCCCGCCGCGGATCCGGAGCTCCGGCTCACCGCGTACGTGTTCGAGCGGGCCTTCGGCGCGGCGCCCGTCACGGTGCGGCGCGCGCGCGGCGGCCTCACGCTGCTGAGCGGCCCGGGAGCGTCGCTTGCTGTCGCACTGCCGTGGGGAGCGACCGTGGCGGCAGGGCCGGGAGAGGACGGCACGGCCGAGCTGTTCTCCATGAACCTGCACGGCGAGCACTTCTTCTTCAACGAGGAGACCCGGCCGGACGACATCCCGTCCTGGGCGGAGCCCGCGGTCACCGCGCTGCGCGCGCGCAGCGGGCCGATCCCGGGCGTCCGGCTGGTGACCAACGGCGAACTGCCCGCCGAGACGGGGCTGCTGAGCGGCGGCGAGATGGCCTGCGCGGTGGGACTGGCGCTCGGCGACCTGTACGGGCCAGAGCATGCGGCGGCGTCCGTCCGCGACCCGGCGCACGCGGTGTCCTTGGCCGCGCGCGAGGCGCACGCGGTCCTGACCACCGGCGACGGAGCCCGGACCATGGCGGGCGGGCCCGTGCCCTGCGATCTGGCGGGGGCCGGGCTACGGCTGATGATCATGGATGTGGCGGCCGCGGCGACGGCCTCGCCGCCCGCCCCGCTTCCCGGCCTGGTCGAGCGTGCCGCCGCCGCGCTGGACGCCGGCGATCCCGCCGCGCTCGGCCCGCTGCTCACCGAGGCCCGCACGCGCCAGGGCGTCCTGCCGGACCGGGTGCTGGACGCCGCACTGGACACCGCCCGCGCGGCGGGTGCGCTCGGCGGCCTGGCGATCGGCCGCTGCGCGGTCGCGCTGGTGCCGATGGCCGTCGTGCCCCGGGTGCGCGCCGAGGTCACCGCCCGCCTGGCGGGCTCGGCCCAGCGCCCGCCGCGTTTCCTGACGGTCGTGCCGGCGGGGGCCTAGGGAGCCGTCTCGCGGTCGCGCAGCGCCGATTCGACCAGGTCGACGGACTGCAGCAGCGCGACCAGCCGCGCGCCCTCCTGCCGGTAGGTCTCCAGCACCGACTCGATGCCGTGCGGCGGGACGGCGCCCGCGAGCTCGACCCGGGCGGACCGGAAGCCCGTCCGGGCCGCCTCCACCGAGGCGTGCACGTGGTGCCGCGCCATCCGGGCGAGCGCCACCGGGTAGCGGCGCAGCACCCCGTACCGCCGGTACTCGGGCGGGACGAGCTCCAGCAGCCAGGTCAGCGCGGTGTCCTCGAAGCGCTCGGCGCCCGGCGGATGCACCTGCGCGGGCCAGCCGGGCGGTACGTGCGTGCTCACGGCCTCAGCATAACCCGCGCGATCGAACATGTGTTCGACCGATGCCGGTCACTCCGGCTGGGGGTCGGCCCCGGCGCGGCGGATGCGGATGCGGCCGGAGTCCAGGTCGTCGCGCCCGCCGCCGGCCACCTGGTGGTCGTCCTCGCGGCGCGTCTGCTGGGCCTGCTGCTCCTCCATCTTGATCTTCTTGGAGCCCTCGAAGGCCGAGGCCAGGTCCTCGAACATGCCGCCGCCGAACCCGGCGCCGGTCTCCCCGTCGCCGCGGATGGCGCCCATCAGGGACGACTTGCCGGTCCCCTCGTGCGGCCAGTCGACGATCTCCTGCTCGACGGGCTTGCGCTTGGCGGCGACACGCCCCTTGACCCGCCTGCGGCGGCGAAACGGTGACTTCACACACTCTCCAACGCGATGGTTCCGCTGATTGATCCCGCGGGCCGCGTCACGTTTCGAACGACCAGCGGGTGGGGGAGCCGGTGAAGTCTCCCTGCCTCAGCCCGAATGCCCGCTGCGGCCGCACCGCTACCGTCGCGTTCACCGCGGGATCCAGGAAATCCACACCATAGCCGGTGGCGTACTTGGCGTTGACCAGGTCGATGAACCGCTGGAGGTCGCGCGCGTCGGTCACGATCTCGGCCGTCCCCTCCAGCACCACCGGCTCCTCGGCCGCCTCGGTCGTCACCACCACCTGGGGATTCTCCCGGATGTTGCGCAGCTTGCGCGACGGCACGCTGGAGGAGAACCAGAACCGCTCCCCGTCCCAGGCCCCCCACACCGGCATGGCGTGCGGGCGGCCGTCGGGCCGCACCGTGCTCAGCCAGAAGTTGCGGGCGGCCTCCAGCCGCTCCACGGCCCAGGACCAGGGGAGCAGGCCGCTGCCCTCGTCCGTGCCGAGGATGCCGTACCCGGGCATGTGCGGACGGGTCGCGGCGGGCTCGGACATGAAGATCTCCTCTCGGTCGGCGGTGCGCCCATCGTCGCAGACCGCGCGCGTCCGGTTCCGTACGGTGCGTACGACACGGTTGGACCGCCCGGGGGCGGTAGCCTGCGGAACGTGCGTCTTTCCCAAGTCATCGCGGTCCTCGAAGCGCTGTACCCGCCCGCATGGGCCGAGTCCTGGGACGCGGTCGGGCTCGCCTGCGGCGACCCCGGCCAGGAGGTGCGGCGGGTGCTGTTCGCCGTCGACCCGCTGGCCGCCGTCGTCGACGAGGCGCTCGACTGGGACGCCGACCTGATCGTGACCCACCACCCGCTGCTGCTGCGCGGCGTCACCAGCGTGGCGGCCACCACGCCGAAGGGCCGCACCGTGCACCGGCTGATCGGCGCCGGGACGGCGCTGTACACCGCGCACACCAACGCCGACGTGGCCGACCCCGGCGTGTCGGACGCGCTCGCCCGCGCCGTCGGCCTCACCGGCAAGCTGCGCCCGCTCGCCCCCGCCGGCGACGACTCCGGCCGCGGCCTCGGCCGCGTCGGCGAACTGCCCGAACCGCTCACGCTGCGCGAGTTCACCGCCCGCGCCGCCGCCGGCCTGCCCGCCACCGCCTGGGGCGTGCGGGCGGCCGGCGACCCCGACCGCCAGGTCGCCACCGTCGCCGTCTGTGGCGGCGCGGGCGACTCGCTGCTGGACACCGCCCGCGCCGCCGGCGTGGACGTCTACCTCACCGCCGATCTGCGCCACCACCCCGCCTCGGAGTTCGCCGAGCACGACGGCCCCGCCCTCGTCGACGCCGCGCACTGGGCGACCGAGTGGCCCTGGCTGGCCGACGCCGAACGGCGGTTGCTGGCCGGCGCGACCGGCACACTGGAGACCCGGGTGTCCACGCTCGTCACCGACGCGTGGCGCCTGCACGACGAAGGAGACAAGTGAAAGCCGCACCGCAAGCCCAGCAGCGCCTGATCGACCTGCAGGAGCTCGACAGCTCGCTGGACCGCCTCGCGCACCGCCGCCGCACCCTGCCCGAGCTCGCCGAGATCGACCGGCTGCAGGGCCGGGCCGGCGAGCTGCGCGACGCCATCGTGGCCGCCGAGACCGAACTCGGCGACCTGGACCGCGAGCAGCGCAAGGCCGAGCAGGACGTCGAGCAGGTCCGCGCGCGCGCCGACCGCGACCAGAAGCGGCTCGACTCGGGCATGGTCACCTCGGCCAAGGACCTGTCCGGCCTGCAGGCCGAGATCGCCTCGCTGCAGCGCCGCCAGGGCGACCTGGAGGAGGTCGTGCTGGAGATCATGGAGCGCCGCGAGGAGGCCGAGGCCAAGGTCGCCGGGCTGCGCGCCGAGCGCGAGTCCGCCGAGCGCGAGCTGGCCGGGCTGACCGGCCGCCGCGACGAGGCCCAGCACAAGATCGACGACGAGGCCGCCGCCACCTCCACCGCCCGCACCGCCGTCGCCAAGGACGTCCCGGACGACCTGATCGCCCTCTACGAGAAGCTGCGCGGCCAGTTCGGCGGCGTCGGCGCGGCCGTGCTGTACCGGGGGTCGTGCCAGGGGTGCCGCCTGGCGCTCAACACCGTCGACCTGAACCGCATCCGCGCCGCGGCCGACGACGACGTGCTGCGCTGCGAGGAGTGCCGCCGCATCCTGGTCCGCACCGCCGAGTCGGGGCTGTGAGCGCCGGCGAGGAGACCACGGGCACCGCGAGCCGACGCGCGGTGGCTGGACTGAGGAGCCTGCGACGAGGGAAGCCGCCGCGTGAAACGGCGGCGAGCCGTCGAGCGGAGGCGAGACCATGAGCACGGAGTTCATCGTCGAGGCCGACGGCGGCTCCCGGGGCAACCCGGGGCCCGCCGGGTACGGCGCGCTGGTCCGCGACGCCGCGTCGGGCGAGGTGCTCGCCGAGGTCGCCGAGGCGATCGGGCACGCCACCAACAACGTGGCCGAGTACCGCGGCCTGATCGCGGGCCTGGAGGCGGCGGCGGAGCTGGACCCCGGCGCGCGCGTGCGGGTGCGGATGGACTCCAAGCTGGTCGTCGAGCAGATGTCGGGCCGCTGGAAGATCAAGCACCCGGACATGGTGCCGCTCGCGGCCCGCGCCCGGGAGGCGGCGGCGTCCTTCGCCGGCGTCGCCTACGGCTGGATCCCGCGCGCGCAGAACGCCGACGCCGACCGGCTGGCCAACGAGGCGATGGACGCCGCGGCCCGCGGCGAGGAGTGGTCGGTGCAGGCGTCGGTCCCCGCCGCACCGGCGGCCCCCGCCTGGTCCCCGGCGAGCACGACGCCCCTCACCACGCTCCTGCTGCGGCACGGCGAGACGCCGCTGTCGGCCGAGAAGCGCTTCGCCGGCATCGGCGACCACCCCCTCACCGACCGCGGCCTCGACCAGGCCCGCGCCGCGGCCCGCGCCCTCGCCGGGCGCGGGATCGAGGCGATCGTCTCCTCCCCCCTGGCGCGCTGCCGCGCGACCGCCGCCGAGGCCGCCGCCGCCACCGGCCTGGAGGTGGAGATCGAGGAGGGCTTCCGGGAGACCGACTTCGGCGACTGGGAGGGCCTGACGTTCGCCGAGGCGGGCGAGCGCACCCCCGCCCGGCTGAAGGAGTGGCTGGCCGACCCGGCCGTCGCGCCGCCGGGCGGCGAGAGCTTCGCCGAGGTGTCCCGCCGCGTCCGGGCCGGCCTGGACCGGCTGAAGGAGCGCCACCCGGGCCGCACGGTCCTGGTCGTCTCGCACGTGACGCCCATCAAGCTGCTGGTCAAGGACGCCCTCGGCGCGCCGATGGCGTCGCTGTACCGGATGCAGCTGGACGTGGCGTCGCTGTCGGCCGTCCAGTGGTACGAGGACGGCCCGGCGTCCCTGCGGTCCTTCAACGACACCCACCACCTGGACTGACGCCGCCTCCTCGGTTACGTTGCGTGCAGCGCCCGTCACCGAGGAGGCCGCCATGGTCGAGCTGCCGCGCCGCTGGTACAACATCGTCCCCGACCTGCCCGCGCCCCCGCCGCCGCCCCTGCACCCGGGCACCCGCGCCCCGCTCGGCCCGGACGACCTCGCGCCGCTGTTCCCGGCCGACCTCATCGCGCAGGAGGTGAGCACCGAGCCCTTCACCGACATCCCCGAAGAGGTCCGCGAGGTCTACCGGCTCTGGCGCCCGACCCCGCTGATCCGGGCCCGCCGCCTGGAGAAGGCCCTCGGCACGCCCGCCCGCATCTACGTCAAGTACGAGGGCGGCTCGCCGGTCGGGTCGCACAAGCCGAACACGGCCGTCCCGCAGGCGTACTACAACGCGCGCCAGGGCGTCCGGCGCCTCACCACCGAGACGGGCGCGGGCCAGTGGGGCAGCGCCCTGGCGTTCGCGTGCGCCCAGTTCGGCCTGGACTGCGAGGTCTGGATGGTGCGGGCGTCCTACGACCAGAAGCCGTACCGGCGGTCGATGATGGGGCTGTTCGGCGCCACCGTGCACGCCAGCCCGTCGCCGCGCACCACCGCCGGCGCCAAGGTCCTCGCGGACGACCCCGACTCGCCCGGGTCGCTCGGCATCGCCATCAGCGAGGCCGTCGAGGCGGCCGCGCCCGACGACACCCGCTACGCCCTCGGCAGCGTCCTCAACCACGTGCTCATGCACCAGACGGTGATCGGCGAGGAGGCGCTGGAGCAACTGGGGGAGGCGCCCGACCTCATCGTCGGCTGCACGGGCGGCGGCTCCAACTTCGCAGGCCTGGTGTTCCCGTTCCTGCGCGGGAAGCTGGCCGGCGGCCACTCCCCGGACGTCCTCGCCGTGGAACCGGCGGCCTGCCCGTCCTTCACCCGGGGCCGGTACGCCTACGACTACGGCGACACCGCGGGCTTCACGCCCCTGCTGAAGATGCACACCCTCGGGCACGACTTCGTCCCGGACCCGATCCACGCCGGCGGCCTGCGCTACCACGGCATGTCGCCGCTGCTGTCCCACATGTACGAGCTGGGGCTGTTCCGGGCGACGGCCAAGCCGCAGCGCGAGTGCTTCGAGGCGGGCGTCCTGTTCGCGCGCACCGAGGGCATCGTCCCGGCGCCGGAGCCGACGCACGCCCTCGCGGCCGTCGTCGAGGAGGCCCGGCGCTGCGCCGCCACCGGCGAGGCCAAGGTCATCCTCACCGCCCTCTGCGGGCACGGCCACCTGGACATGGCCGCCTACGACCGCTACCTGTCGGGGGAGATGCGCGACCACGACCTGCCCGAGGGGCGCCTGGACGCCGCGCTGGCCCGGCTGCCGTAGGGTCGCCGGATGACCGGCGACCTCACCCTCACCCTCACCGTCCTCGGCTCGGCGACGCCGTACCCGTCCGTCGACAATCCGTGCTCGGGCTACCTGATGTCCCACGGGACCACCCGCCTCTGGATGGACGCGGGCACCGGCACCCTGGCCGAGCTGCAGCGCCACACCCGTCTGGACGAGCTCGACGGCATCTGGATCTCCCACCTGCACGCCGACCACTGCGCGGACCTGCTGACGGCCTACTACGGCGCCCTGTACGCCGACATCGAGCTCAAGGAGCCCATCCCTCTGTTCGCCCCGCCCGGCACCGCCGACCGCCTGGCCGGCTTCCTGACGAACGGCCCGGCCCGCAGCCCCGTCGAGTCGGCCTTCGCCGTCGAGGAACTCCACGACGGCCACCGGACCCGCCTGGGGGACCTGTCCCTCACCTCCCGGGCCGTCTCCCACGAGATGCCGGCCTTCGCCCTCCGCGTCGAGACTCCCGGCGCCTCCCTGACCTACTCGGGCGACACGTCCCCTTGCGCGAACCTCACCGCCCTCGCCGCGAACTGCGACGTCCTCCTCTGCGAAGCGGACGGCCCGGCCCCCACCCCCGCCCACCACACACCGGAACAAGCAGGCGAAACAGCGACCGCCGCCGGCGCCGCCGCCCTGCTCCTGACCCACGTGGGCCGCTCCCTCACCCCCACCGAAGCGATCACCCGGGCGGCCACCCGCTACCAGGGCCCCATCTCCTACGCGGCCCCCGGCGGCGTCTTCCCCATCGGCCGAACCCGCTAGGCTTGCCCGTACGGCGGACGAGCCGGCCGGACGGCCGCGTCGGGGGCCTTGCGCCCCCGTCGAGGAAAGTCCGGGCTCCACAGGGCAGGGTGGTCGGTAACGCCGACCCGGGGCGACCCGCGGGACAGTGCCACAGAAAACAGACCGCCACCGGCCTGGCCGGTGGTAAGGGTGAAACGGTGAGGTAAGAGCTCACCAGCGCCCACGGTGACGTGGGCGGCTCGGTAAACCCCACCTGGAGCAAGGTCAAGAGGAAGGCGACAGCCTTCTGCGCAGGCGTTCGAGGGCGGCCCGCCCGAGCCTGCGGGTAGACCGCTGGAGGCCGCCGGCAACGGCGGTCCGAGATGGATGGCCGTCACCCGTCGCAAGACGGGCACAGAACCCGGCTTACAGGCCGGCTCGTCCGCCCCCGCGCCTCGCTTCGTCAGGAGCCGCTGAGCTTCCCGCCGCCGCAGTGGCAGAGCAGCCGGCCGGCCGCGTCGTAGGCGAGCAGGTCGGCGCTGGAGGCGTCGGTGATGGACAGGGCGAAGAGCCGCGTTCCCGGCCGCGGGGACGCCGTCAGCGGGACGTCGTAGCGCGGCCCGCCGGCCGAGGTGGCCAGCACCAGGCGCTGCACGGCAGGGCCCACCGCCCCGGCGGCCACCAGCGCGGTCTCGCCGTCGTAGGACGCCCCGTAGTTGACCGGTTCGCCGCCGGGCGCGACCTCGGGCCACTCGGTCCGGGGGCGTCCCCCCTCCTCGGTGTAGCCGAGGGCCTCCTGCCAGACCGGCGCCGCCAGGTCGTCGGTGGTCAGCATCCGGACCTGGATGAGGTGGGTGACCACCAGGCCGCCCGCGAACAGGACGGCGGCGCCGCCGGCCGCGGCCAGCGCGCGGGGGCGCAGCCGCAGGCGGCCGGCCAGCAGCAGGTGCGGTGTGCGGGCGGCGCGCCAGGCGGTGAGCAGGCCGAGGCAGCAGAGGGCGAACGCGCAGAGCGCCCGCGCGTTGGCGGCGGCGAAGCCGAGCACGCCGTGGCCGAGGGCGGGGCCGGGGACGACCATGACGGCGATGATCGCGACCGCGGCCGTCCGGCGGAGCAGCGAGCCGCGCGCGAAGAGCAGGATCCCCGCCAGCACCGTCCACGCCTGGTGGTGGGTCCAGGAGACCGGGGAGACCGCCAGGGTCGCGCATCCGGTGATGACCGCCGCCTCGGTGGCGTGCCCCGTCCGGAACAGGTCCCGCGCCCGGTACAGCGCGGCGCCGCAGGCGACCGCGGCCAGCAGCAGGAAGGCGGTCCCGCGGTCGGCGTCGGTGAGCGGCAGGCGCAGCAGCATGCCGTTCAGCGACTGGTTGCCGCCGATGGACAGGTCCCCGATCCGGGAGGTCGAGAAGACCGCGCCGGTCCAGAACGTCAGCGAGTCGCGGGGCAGCACGGCGGCGGCCACCGCGCCGCAGGCCGCGAACACGCCGAGGGCCCGCGCGGCCGCCCGGCGCTGCCCGGTGACCAGCAGGTAGCCGATGAACAGCAGCGGGGTCAGCTTGATCGCCGAGGTCAGGCCGATCAGCACGCCCCGCCACCGCGGCGGGACGACGCCGGCGGCGTCGGCGAAGGCCAGCGCCACCAGGAACACGCTGACCTGCCCGAACCTCAGGTCGCTCTGCAGCGGGGCCGACACCAGCAGCAGCGCGGCCACCGCGAAGAGCCATCGGCTCCTCCCGGCGCGGCGGACGGCGACGGCGGCCATGGCGACCACGGCCCCGCAGGTGGCCAGCGTCCACAGGAGCCGGAGGAGGCCGTCCGGCACCTGGCCGGCGGGCCAGAGCACCAGCAGCGCGAACGGCGGGTAGGTGAACGGGTCGCCGTTCGGGGCCGCGT
Organism: Actinomadura macrotermitis; assembly: GCF_009604375.1. Classification (GTDB taxonomy): domain Bacteria; phylum Actinomycetota; class Actinomycetes; order Streptosporangiales; family Streptosporangiaceae; genus Spirillospora; species Spirillospora macrotermitis. Next base: position 632,207 of record NZ_WEGH01000004.1, on the reverse strand, counting down.
ACGAGTACAGCGGCGCACCCCGGGAGACGGTGCCGATCGCGCCGAGGTAGACGTTCAGGTCCAGCTGGCGGACGGAGGAGGGCCGGTCGAGCGTGGTGATCGTGAACCAGCACGCGAGGGCCGTGTAGCCGAGCGCCGAGACGGCCATGGCCAGGGTGGTGAGACGGGCAGAGCGCGGCATGTGCCCCCCGATCCGAAGAGTCGCAAGATCACGGATTATGCCGGATCGAGCCGTCGGTGGGGCCGGGCGTAGTGGCGCGCCAGGGCGTGGAACGCCTCCTTCGGCTGCCAGTGCCAGTGGGAGGTCGGGTCGTTCTCGGTTCCCCAGATCGTCTTCACGATGCTGTAGCCCGCCATGTCGAGGTCGTAGCGCGGATCGCGCCGGTGGGGAGCGTCAGGGGTGACGAAGTTGTAGGTCATGGCCGCGTAGAGCCCCATCGCCTCGAAGACGTCGAGCAGGCCTGTCAGATAGGCCGCCTGGGTCCGTTCGCTGCGGACCAGGTGGCCCTTGATCTCAGGTTTCGGCTTGTCGTAGTCGACGACGTCCCAGCCCATGCCGCCCTTCTGCGGGGCGCCCTTATAGGTGCACGAGCCGAACTCGGAGACCACCACCGGTTTGTGCCGGCGCTGGTATTTGCGCAGTTCCCGGACGTGGCGGGCCGGGTCCTGGAAGTAGGAGTAGTAATTGACGCTGACGAGGTCGAACAGGCGCCAGTCGACCTCATCGCCTTCGGCCGCGCCATAGGTCAGCGGGCCGTGGAAAACCGATCGGCCCACTTTCGCGGCCTGGGCGATGAACGCGGTCAGCCGCCGCATCATCTGCTGCGGGTCGTAGTTCCCGCTCATCAGGTTCCTGATCCGTTCCACCGCGTCGGCGCCCGGCACGATCCCCGGGACGAACAGCACGAACTCGCAGCCGACGCTCAGATGCACCCGCGCGCCCTGCCGGCGGAGCCGCTCGGCGTGCCTGCCGGTCTCGGCCAGGTGGTCGAGGATCTCGTGCGGCGGACGGTCCGCCAGGCGCGGCTGGAGCCAGACGTGCAGTCCCCGCTCGGCCGCCTCCGTCGCGGTGGCCTTCAACCGGCCGGCGCCGTCGCCGAAGACCGAGACCGAATCGGCGTGCAGCCTGTCCTTGATGGCCCGGATGTCGGTGCGCATCCGGGTGGCGTTCCAGCCGGTCTCGGCCGTCTCCCCGTCCGTGACCTCGTAGCAGACGCCGCGGTAGGACAGCCCCCACCGCTCCTTCGCCGCGGCACTCCCGGCCGGCAGGAGCGCTCCCGCCGCCCCCGCCAGGCCGGCCGCCAGAAATCGTGCCCGGCTGATTCCCTCGTCCTGCATCATGCCTCCCCGTGCTCTCGCCCGACCTTCAGTCTGGTGAGCGCGGTACCGGCGGGCCGTCGGCCGATGGTCTACGGTGCGGCGACTTAGGTATGCGGGGCCTTGCGGGCCCTGCCCCGGTAGGTGGCGACGTCGTAGCGCCGCTCGCTGTCCCTGAGCTTGTCGGCCCCCGCCTCCACCAGGTCGACGCCGAGCGCGTCGGCCAGCCGGACCAGGTAGTTGAAGACGTCGCCGAGCTCGGCGCGCACCCGGCCGCCCGCCTCCGGATCGGCCATCACCCGGGCGCTCTCCTCCGGCGTCAGCCACTGCAGCTCGGCCAGCAGTTCGCCGACCTCGCCGGCCAGGGCCATCGCGAGGTTCTTGGGGGTGTGGAACCGTTCCCACTCCCGCTCCGCCGCGAACCGGCGCAGCTCCGCCGCGAGCTCTTGGAGATCCATCCCCACAGGCTAGGCGCTCCGTTCCGCGGGCGGGGCTTCGTTGGCGGGGCGATGGCGATAGGCCGCCCGAGTTCGGGGTAGGGCGATCTACCGGGGGAAACACGAATGCGAGAGGAGACCGCGTCATGACGGACGTCTCCGCCATGGGCCCGGGGCCCGGCGATGACCGCGAGGTGCTCACCAACCGGCAGGGCCACCCGGTGTTCGACAACCAGAACCAGCGCACGGTCAGCGCCCGGGGGCCGGCGACGCTGGAGAACTACCAGTTCCTGGAGAAGATCAGCCATTTCGACCGGGAGCGCATTCCCGAACGGGTCGTGCACGCGCGAGGCGTGACGACCTACGGCTTCTTCGAGGCGTACGGGAAGTGGGGCGAGGAGCCGATCGCCCGGTTCACCCGCGCCAAGCTGTTCCAGGAGGAGGGCAAGCGCACCCCGGTCGCGGTGCGGTTCTCCACCGTCATCGGCGGCCGGGACTCCGCCGAGACGGCCCGCGACCCGCGCGGGTTCGCGGTGAAGTTCTACACCGAGGACGGCAACTGGGACCTGGTCGGCAACAACCTGGCCGTGTTCTTCATCCGGGACGCGATCAAGTTCCCCGACGTCATCCACGCGCTGAAGCCCGACCCGGTCACCTTCCGGCAGGTGCCGAACCGCATCTTCGACTTCATGTCGCAGACGCCCGAGGCGATGCACATGCTGGTCAACCTGTTCAGCCCGCGCGGCATCCCCGCCGACTACCGCCACATGCAGGGCTTCGGCGTCAACACCTACAAGTGGGTCAACGGCGACGGCGAGACCGTGCTGGTGAAGTACCACTGGATGCCCAAGCAGGGCGTGCGGAGCATGACCGCCGACGACGCCGCGGCGGTCCAGGCGGGCGACCTCGGCCATGCCACCCGCGACCTGCGCGAGGCCATCGACCGCGGCGAGTACCCCGAGTGGGAGCTGGTCGTGCAGATGATGAGCGACGAGGAGCACCCCGAGCTGGACTTCGACCCGCTGGACGACACCAAGGTCTGGCCGGAGGACACGTTCCCGGCGCTGCCGGTCGGGCGGATGGTGCTGGACCGCAACGTCGGCAACGACTTCGCCGAGAACGAGCAGATCGCGTTCGGCACCGGCGTGCTGGTCGACGGCCTGGACTTCTCCGACGACAAGATGCTGGTCGGCCGGACCTTCTCCTACAGCGACACCCAGCGCTACCGGGTCGGGCCGAACTACCTGCAGCTGCCGGTCAACCACGCCAAGGAGGCGGCCGTCCGCACCAACCAGCGCGACGGGCAGATGACCTACCACGTCGACGGCGGGGGCGAGAACCCGCACGTCAACTACGAGCCGTCCATCACCGGAGGATTGCGCGAGGCGCAGTACCCGACGCACGACGAGCAGGGGCCGGTGATCAACGGGCGGGTCACCCGCAAGCGCATCCCGCGCACCAACGACTACGAGCAGGCCGGGCAGCGCTACCGGCTCATGGAGGACTGGGAGCGCGACGACCTGGTGAAGAACCTGGTCGGCCAGCTCGCGCAGTGCGACCGGCCGATCCAGGAGCGGATGGTCTGGCACTTCCTGCTGGTGGAGGACGAGCTCGGGCTGCGCGTCGGCGAGGGCCTCGGCATCGGCCCGAACGACGTGCGGCACCTGGAGCCGCTGGCGAGCCAGGACCTCACCGACCAGGACCGCGAGCGGCTGGGCAACCTGGGCAAGAACGGGCCGCGGGACGTGTCGGGCCTGACGATGACGCACTGCGTCCCGGACGAGCGGGCCGTCCACGAGTTCCCGTCGTCCTGACTCCGGCGCCGCGCCCCGGTGACCGCCCGCCCGGTCACCGGGGCGCGGCTTCGCCGGGTAAATCGGGATGCGCCCGGAATAGATGATCAGTAGTGTGGCGGCCGTTCCGGTACGGGGGAGGGCTGCGGCATGACCAGGCTGAATCAGATCATCGCGGTGGAGAAGGGCGCCAAGACGCGCACCCAGCGCGAGCTGGCCGATGTCCAGCAGGTGCTGCAGAAGCCCGGGCTGCTGTCCGGCCTGTCGCGGACCTACCGGCCGAAGGACGAGGAGGGCGAGACCCTCCCGCCCGAGTCCACCCGGGTGCAGGTGAAGGCCGAGGACGCGCTGCGCGACGTCGCCAAGGCGCTGACCCGGCTGTTCGACGTCGTGGCCACCAAGGACTGGGCCAACTGCGAGGCCCGCGCCGACGTGGTCGTGGACGGCCAGGTCGTCGTGGCGGAGGTCCCCGTGACCTACCTGCTCTTCCTGGAGAAGCAGCTCGCCGAGGTGGCGCAGCTGATCGGCCGGCTGCCGGTGCTGGACGCGAGCGAGTCCTGGAGCTACGACGAGGGCCAGGACGTGTGGCGCACCGACCCGGTGGAGACCGCCCGGACCAAGAAGATCCCGCGGGCGCACGTGCTGTACGAGGCGACCGACAAGCACCCCGCGCAGGTGGAGACCTACACCGAGGACGTCATCGTCGGCACCTGGACCAAGGTCGCCTACTCGGGCGCGCTGCCGGCGCGGCGGGTCAACGAGCTGCGCGACCGGCTGGAGCGGCTCCAGGCCGCGGTGAAGTTCGCCCGGGAGGAGGCCAACGGCGCCGAGGTCGTGGACCGCAGGGTCGGCGACGCGGTGTTCGGCTACCTTTTCAACTGAAGACTCCCCCCGCTGGAGCGCGGGGGGTGCGCCCTATGCAGGGCGTGACGGCTGAGGATGAGGCTCAGTTTGAATCCACCGGTGTCACTGAGGGTTCGAGTCCCTCCCCGGGCACTGCAGGTCCGGGTGGCCCAACTGGTAGAGGCGGCCGGTATCACGTTCAGACTCTCGCTCCATGTTCAGCATCGCCTGGTCCAGCACCGTCTCCGCCGGACGGACGAATATCGTTGAGTGCCGGTTCGACTCCGGTCGGGAACTCTCCGTGTTCCCGTAGCTCAAAGGTAGAGCGAACGAGATTCATGACTGATCCGCCCGGTGAGACGACGGGACAGCACGTGGACGGCACCTGTCAGGGCCCCGGGGCATGGGTATACCCCGGGGCCCGCCGCCGTCTCCGGCGGGGTTGACCTGCGCGGACGCGGGGAATCACGACGGGAGTCCTGTCCTCTGCACTGAGAGTGACCATGAGATTCCCAGTCCGGGCCCACCAGATGCCCGCCCGCATCGCCGCCGGCCTCTTCATCCTCAACTCCGGGATGACCAAGTCCAAGGCCGACAAGCAGACCGCCGAGGGCCTGCACGGGATGGCGGGGGGCACCTATCCCTTCCTCAAGAGCCAGGACCCCGAGCGGTTCACCGCCCTGCTGGCCAAGGCCGAGATGGCGCTCGGGGCCGCGCTGCTGCTGCCGATGGTGCCGTCGCTGGCCGCCGGGGCCGCGCTGACCGCGTTCGGCGGCGGGCTGATCGGCATGTACCTGAAGACGCCCGGCATGCACGAGGAGGGCAGCGTGCGGCCGACCCAGCAGGGCCTCGCGGTGGCCAAGGACATCTGGCTCGTCGGCATCGGCCTGAGCCTGGTCACCGAGGAGCTCGGCCGCCGGAAGCGGTAGCGCCGGGCCGGGCCGCGGCGGTTTCTTTGTCTCCTGGCTGACAAAGGGGCCGCGGGGAATTGATCAAGTGACACTACTGTCCGGTAACCTGCGCCGCCGATGCTGGGACTCCTGTGCGCGGGGCCACTGGACAGGAGAGCGCGATGAGTTCGTCCGGCACCTCCGGCCTCCCCGCCCCGGGCGTCGCCGCGGAGCTGGTCCGGCCGCTGCTGCCGCACGTCGAGGCCGCCGCGGCCGAGATGGTCCGGGAGATCCAGGGGCTCGTCCCCGAGTACGCCCGCCCCGCCGAGAGCCGCTACGGGCAGCGGATGCGGTGGGCGATCGAGCAGACCGTGCGCGGCTTCGTCGACGCGTTCGGGCGGCCCGACATGGACTGGGGCCAGGTCACCGGGATCTACGCCGAGATCGGCGCCTACGAGGCCCGCAAGGGCCGCAGCCTGGACGGCCTGCAGACCGCGATCCGGGTGAGCGGGCAGGTGGCCTGCCGCCGCTTCATCAGGGACGCCCGCCGCCTGGAGTGGTCCCTGGACACGCTCGGCGCCGTCACCGAGTCGCTGTTCGTGTTCCTGGAGCGCATCGCCAGCGCCGCCGGGCAGGGCTACGCCGACGCCCGGGGCGAGATCGCCGGGGAGCGCGAGCGGTACCGCTGGCGGCTGCGCGACCTGATGGTCGCCGACCCGCCCGCGAGCGTCGAGGCGATCGGGGAGCTGGCCCGCAGCGCCCGCTGGGAGCCGCCGCGCACGATCGCGGTCGTCGCCGTCCGGCCCGAGCCCGGCGGGGACCTGCCGGTGCTGCCGCCGGCGTTCCTGGCCGACTGGCACGCCGGCGACCCCTACATCGTCTGGCCCGACCCGGACGGGCCCGGCCAGGAGCGCCGCATCCAGGCGGTGCTGGGCGAGGTGCCGGCCGCGATCGGCCCGACCGTCCCGTTGACCAGGGGCGCGCTGTCGTTCCGGTGGGCGCGCGAGGGCCTGGCGCTGATCGAGCGCGGCGTGCTGCCGGCCAAGGAGCCGCTGCGCTGCCTGGACCACCTGCCGAGCCTCACCGCGATGCTCGCCGAGGACCTGATCGCCGCCGGGCTGTCCGGCCGGCTCGCGCCGCTGATGGAGCTGCCCGCGCACCGCCGCGAGCCCCTCGCCCGCACCCTGCTGACCTACTGCGAGAACCGCGACAACGCGGTCGCGACCGCCGAGCGGCTGCTCGTGCACGAGCAGACCGTCCGCTACCGCGTCCGCCGGCTGGAGGAGATCCTGGGCGAGGTCATGTACGACCCCGCCCACCGGATCGAGCTGCTGCTGCTCCTGCACTACTGGGTGCGGCTGCGCGGCACCGGGGACGGCTAGGGCGCCCGGAAGATGGTGAACAGCACCCGCAGGATCATCACCAGGCCGGCGCCGAACAGCGCGTAGCCGAGGACCTGGTAGAGGCCGAGCGCGGGCGTCACCCGGGGGCCGCCGGTGGTGCCGAGCAGCATCACCGCGACGACGGCCGCGGTCGCGCCGAGGACGGTCAGCAGCGTCCGGTTCAGCAGCTCGGTCACCGTCCGCCGGTCGCGCTCGTCGGCGAACAGCCGCACGCTGACGGTCAGCCGGCCCTGCTCCACCGAGCGCGTGACGCGGTCGAACCGGCGCGGCAGCCGGCGCAGCACCGGCAGCGCGCCGAGCAGCTCGTCGGTGAGCGCGTCCTTGACCGTGCCGGGCCGCAGCCGCTCCGACAGCTGCCCGCCGGCGTGCTCCTGCGCCGCCTGGGCCAGGTCGAAGCCGGGCGCGAGCCGGGTCAGCGTGCCCTCCAGGGTGGCCAGCGCCCGGAACACCGCCGCGATCTCGGGGTGGACGGCCAGGCCGTGCGCCGCCACCAGCTTGAACAGGTCGGTGAACATCTCCACCCCGGAGGCCGGCCCGGCGCCGAGGTGGCGGGCCATGAAGCGGCCGAGCGCGCGCTGCAGGTCCGGCTCGTCCAGCTCGTCCGGCCGGGTGACGATCTCCAGCAGCGCGTCGCTCATCGCGGCCGGGTCGCGGCGGCCGACGGCCAGCAGCAGGTCCTCCAGCGCGCCGCGCAGCTGCCCGTCCAGCCGGCCGACCGACCCGAAGTCCAGCAGCGCGAGACGACCGTCGCGCAGCAGCATGATGTTGCCCGGATGCGGGTCGGCGTGGAAGACGCCGTCCTGCATGATCTGCACGAGCAGGCCGTCCAGCAGCGTGCGGGCGAGCTTGCCGCGGTCCAGGCCGTGCTCGGCGATGATCGGGTCGGCGGCGGCGAGCGGCACCCCGTCCAGCCACTCCTGGACCAGCACCCGCTCGGTGCTGAGCTCCTCGTGCAGGCGCGGCACCCGCAGCTCGGGCCGGGTGCTCGCGACCGCCGCGGTGTTGCGGGCCTCCACCCGGAAGTCCAGCTCCTCGCGCAGCGCGGCGCCGAAGCCGCGCGCGAGCGCCACCGCGCCGAGCGACCGGCCCCACCGGGTGCGCCGCTCCAGCGTGGCGGCGAGCCGGTCGACGATGTCCAGGTCGCGCTCCACCAGCGGCCGGACGCCGGGCCGCTGCACCTTCACCACGACCTCCTCGCCGGTGTGCAGCCGGGCCCGGTGCACCTGGCCGACCGAGGCCGCGGCGAGCGGCTCGGGGTCGAAGGCGGCGAACACCGTGTGCGGGGACGCGCCGAGCTCCTCGGTGAGGACGCGCTCGACCTCGGCGGCGGGCGCCGGCGCGACGCTGTCCTGCAGCCGCGCCAGCTCGTCGGCGAAGTCGGGCGACAGCAGGTCGCGGCGGGTGGACAGCACCTGCCCGAACTTGACGAAGGTGACCCCGCCCTCCTGCAGCGCCAGGCGCAGCGACCGCGCCGGCGGGGTGCCGGCCCGGCCGCGCAGGAACGGGCCGAGGCCGTGCCGGACCGCGATCCGGGTGATCTGCGAGTAGCGGCGGCTGCGCGCGACCCGGCGCCGCAGCGCCGCCGCCATCTCGATCGGGCGCGGCAGCGAGCCGGTCGGCACCAGCGCCTCGGCCACCACGACGAACGTCATGGCGATCAGCACGGCCGACGCCGCCGACACCGCGAAGACGGTCCCGCCCTGCCGGTCGCGCACGTTCTGCGCGATGGCCCCCGACAGCGTGAAGCCGAGGAAGGCGCCGACGACGGTCCGCGAGGTGCCCACCGGCAGCCCGAGCAGCCGCCGGCACGCCCAGGCCAGCGCGAGGACGAGGGCCACCCCCGTCAGCATGGCCAGCAGGACGAGGGCGGGGGTCATCGGCATGGGCTCGTGCACGCGTTCTCCTGGGGGGACGCCATAACGATCATCGGCCCGGCGAGCCTAACCGCGCCGGCGCCGCCCCGCTTCCCCCGCCAGGTCTAGCCCGTCCGGAGAACGTCCGGCGCCGGTGGCGTGGATCTCTCAAAAATCCGGTCATACGACACAGAGGATCGAAAAGCGTGCGCCTAACGTCCTAGGTACAGCCGGTCGCATGGGGAGGCCGGCGGTGGCGGCGGGGATCCGGCGAGAACCCCGCAGAGAGGAGCGCACCATGGTCATCATCGTCATCGCGGCCATCGCGGCGATCGCGCTCGTCACACTGGCAACGATCCTGCTGGCGGACTTCGCGCGGGCCAGCCGCAACGACGCTCTCTTCCACCCGGCGGACTCCTCCGGCATCCGGCGCGCCCGCCGCGTCACCGGCATGTACACCCGCGGCAGCGACGAGCACACCCGCAGCGGCGACGAGCACGACCAGCTGGTCGGGCGCTGACCGGACCAGACCACCGAAGGCATGGGCGAGGGGCCGTCCCGATCCGGGGCGGCCCCTCGGCCATGAGGTCCCTCGCGCGCGTCAGGCGAGGGCGGGGGCGTCCGCGGCGTCGCCGGGGTTCTCCTCCGCGACCGGGACGAAGGAGCCGGAGGCGCGGTCCAGCATCTGGACGTCGGCGGTCTCCAGGTCCAGGTACAGGCCGACCAGCTCGACCTCGCCGCGGTCGGCCATCGCGCGCAGCCACGGGTAGGACAGCAGGTTGTCCAGCTGCTGCATCACGTTGATCTGGCAGAGCCGGGTGAGCGGCGGCCGGCCGTCGGGCTCGGCGTCCAGGAACCGGGCGAGGCTGTGGTTGCCGTGCTTCAGCCAGCGCGTCAGCGAGGTGAGGTGCTCGACCTCGGTGCCGCCGGCCAGCAGCGCGGCCATCGCGCCGCAGTTGGAGTGGCCGCAGACCGTGATGGTGCGGATGCCGAGCACGTTGAGGGCGTACTCGACGGTCGCGGCGACCGAGTCGTCGGACGTGCGCGACCCGTGCCGCGGCACCATGTTGCCCACGTTGCGGTTGATGAACAGGTCGCCCGGGCCGCTGGCGGTGATGATGTTGGGCACCACGCGCGAGTCCACGCAGGTGATGAACAGGTGCTCGGGTTTCTGCTCGAACGCCAGCTCGGACATGATGGGCCGCACCAGCGGCGCGGTGCGCCCCTGGTACTCGCGGACGCCGGCCAGCAGCAGGGCGCTCGGCGACACCTCCGGCGCGTCCAGTTCCGGGACCTCGCTGCGCCGCCGACGATTCGCCCACGGAGCCCACCAGCGGGCAGACGGGGGCGTCTTACGCTGCGGTGATATATCGCCTGTCACGGCTCTTTCATACCAAGCCTCGTGAACCTCGTCGATGTCGACCCTCCCCCCGAGGCGCTCGTGCGCGAGCCGCCACTGGTGGATCGCGTCGAAGGCCGCGTGGTCCATGAAGTCGACGTTGAGGTCCAGGTCGACGCCCGCGCCCGCCGGGATCCGCTGCAGCGCGCCGGTCACCCGCGGCACGCCGAGGAAGGTGAGCGTCCCCTCCACCACCACGTGCCAGCCCGCCTGGCCCGGACGGTCGTCGGCGGCCGGGACCGCCTCCTCCACCCGCACCGACAGCCGGGTCAGCCGGCGCAGCGCCATGATCGCGGCGACGCCGATGCCGAGCAGCACCCCCTCGCCGAGCCCGAGCGCGACCACCCCGGCCAGGGTCGCGGCGCAGGCGGTCGCCTCGCGGTGGTGGCGCAGCTCGCGGGGCCGGGCGGCGCCGATCATCTTGGCGCCGAGCGCGATCAGCAGCGCGGCGAGCGCGGCCAGCGGCACCTGCTCGATCACCGGGCCGCACGACAGGGCGAGCACCAGCACCCACACGCCGTGCAGGACGGTCGCGGCGCGGGTCCGCGCCCCGGCCTCCACGTTGTTGGTGCTGCGCACGATGGCGCCGGCGATGGGCAGGCCGCCGAGCAGGCCCGACAGCGTGTTGGAGGCGCCCTGCGCGAACATCTCGCGGTCCAGGTCGGCGCGGGGCACCCCCGGCGGCCGCCGCCGGTCCAGCGCGACCGTGCAGAGCAGCGACTCCACGGCCGCGACCAGCGCCACCGACACGACCGCGCCGAAGATCTCCGGCAGCGGGCCGCGCGGCAGCACCGGCGCCCGCCAGTCCGCCAGCAGCGACTCCGGCAGGTCGACCCGGACGGCGTCCCAGCCGAACCACCACGCCACCAGCGTGGCAAGGCCGATCGCCGGCAGCGGGGCCGGGACGAGGCGCAGCGCTCCGGCGAGCCGCGGCCCGGTGATCCGCGGCAGCCGCGTCCACACCGTCAGCACGGTGATCGTCAGCAGCGCGAGCAGCGCCGGATGGGGGTGCGCGTGCAGGAGCCGCCCCGGCAGCCGGACGAGGTTGTCCAGCACCGAGTGCCGCGGGGTGCCGCCGAGCACCACGTGCGCCTGGGCGAGGACGAGCGCGACCCCGACCCCCGCGATCATGCCGTGCACGACGGCGGGCGAGACCGCGAGCGCGGTGCGGGCGACCCGGCAGGCGCCGAGCAGCAGCTGCAGCAGCCCGCCGAGCAGGACGATCGTGCAGGTGGCCGGCCAGCCGTAGGCGGGGATCAGCCCCGCCATGATCACGGTGAGGCCGGCGGCGGGCCCGCTGACCTGCAGCGGCGAGCCGCCGAGCAGCCCGGCGACCACCCCGCCGACGATCGCGGCGATGAGCCCGGCCGCGACGGGCGCCCCGCAGGCGACCGCGATGCCGAGCGACATCGGGATCGCGACGAGGAAGACCACGAACGAGGCGAACAGGTCCCGTCGTAGGGTCGATACGTTGAGTGGCTTTATAGTCACGCTACGTATAGAACCATGGCCGCGGCCGGTTCACCGCCGGGGACATGGCGGCATGACAACGGGCGAGGCCCGCCGCGGGTGCGGCGGGCCTCGCCCGTTGGGTGCGCTCGTGGTGCGAGCGCGGATGCCGTACCGGGTCAGCGCCGGTAGTCGCGGTGGTTCTGCCAGTCGTCCTGCGTCTGGCGCGTCTCCCGCTCTCCCGCGGGCGGGTACGACGGGTCGTACTGCTGCCCGCCGGTGTCGCCCGGCTTCTGCGGGTACCCCTGCTGCTGCGGCGGCTGCGAGCCGAAGTAGCCGCTGCCGTACGCCTGCGTGGCGTTGGGGTCGTAGCCGCCCTGCTCGCCGCCGGTGGGCGCGCCGAGCGGGTCGGAGCCGCCGTTGTAGCCGCCGCCACTGAAGTCGCCGTAACGGCCGGGCTCGACAGGGGTCTCGCCGGTCGAGCCGTACGCGGAGCGGTTGCCGCCGGTGTTCAGCGGGTCGTCGTAGCGCGGGGTCTCGCCGTAGGCGGCGGGGGAGGCCGGGTAGCCGTCGCCCTGCCCGCCCTGGCCGTAGCCGGAGTTGGTCAGCCCCGGGTAGGAGCCGGAGTCGGCCTCGTAGCCCGCACCGCTGGAGGCGCCGGGCGACCAGGACGAGCCGGTGCCGCCGGTGCCGCCGCCGAACGAGCCGCTGCCGAGCGGATCGCCGAGGGGGTCGCTCAGCGAGTTGCCGAACGAGCCCTGGGACTCCGGTGCGCCCGGAGCGGGGCCGGAGGTGCGCTGCCGGTCGGTCTGGATGCGCTGCAGCAGCTCGTCCACGGTCGGCAGCTTGTGGTTGTCGGTGTCGGACGGCGAGCCGGCGGCCGGCGCGGGGGCCTGGTTCTGGCCGGTGTCCCAGCCGCCGGGCTGCGCGGGCGGCTGCATGGCCGGCGGCTGGACGGGCTGCGGCGGCTGGACGGGCTCCTCGGTGCGGCCGAGGGGCATGCCCAGCGGGTCGCCGAGCGGGTCGGCGGGGGCCTGTGCGGCCGGGGACAGCGGCAGGTCGAACGCGTCGCGTCCACCGGGGCGGACGGAGCCGAGCGGGTCGCCGCCGTACGCGGGCTGCTCGCCGAAACCGGGCTGGTCGCCGTACGAGGGCTGCTCGTACGAAGGCTGCTCGTAGGACGGCTGCTCGTAGGACGGCTGCTCGTACGAAGGCTGCTCACCGTAGGAGGGCTGGTCGCCGTAGGACGGCGGCGACGGCGGCTCGGACGGGGGCAGGCCGTACGGGGACGAGTCGCCGTACGCGGGCTGCTGCTCCCCGTACACCTGCTGGTCGCCGTACCCGGGCTGGTCGAACCCCTGGCCGGCGTCGACGGGCGGCAGCGGGTCGTGCGCGGTCTGGCCGGGGTCGCCGCCGAACGCGGCGGGCGCGAAGGAGCCGGGCTGCTGCGGACCCGTGTTCGGGGGGCCCGGGTTCGGCGGGTTCGGGTTCAGCGCGCCGAAGTCGGGCCGGCCGTCGGCGCCGAGCGCGACCGGCTGGGTCAGGCCCGGGTGCTCGGGCTGCTCGGCCGGCTGCGGGGCCTCCTGCGGCGCGTGCAGCGGGTCGGCGGCCCGGTCGGCCTCGTTCCTGGCGTCGGCGTTCTTCTGCTGCCAGGGGAACTTCGGCTTGTCGAAGGTGATGGTCGCCCAGTAGTCGTCGTCCTCCATCTCGTCGGACGCCGGCCCGGACGGGGGCGGCGGAGGAGAGGAGACGGGCGCGGGGGCCGGTGCGGCGAGCGGGGCTCCGGTGAGCGGGGCCCCGGCGTGCTGCGGGCCCGTGTGCTGAGGGCCCGTGTGCTGCGGGCCCGCGGACTGGGGCCCGGTGTGCTGTGCGACGGGCTGCGGGGGACCGGCGTGCTGGGGACCGGTGTGCGGCGGGGGCGCGTGCTGGGCGGGCGGCCCGGCCGGCGCGCCGCCGGCGACGCGCCGGTCGAAGTCCTGGTTGTCGCGGCCGGCGTCATAGGAGCCGCCGTCGTGGGCGGGGCCGTAGCCGTCGTCGGGCGCCTCGTCCTGGGGCGGCAGAGCCCTGCGGCGGCGCGAGCGCGACTGCGGTTGCTGCTGCTGCGGCTCGTCGTCCATCCATTCGTCGTCCTCGTCGGGCGCCCTGCTGGCCCGCAGGCCGAGCGCCACCAGGACGATCACTAGGACCACGACCACGATCAGGCCGAAGACCAAGATGTAAGAAGTCATGCCACCACCCAATGCCTTGGCCCGGAGAGAGTCGCCAGCGAGGACCGCGGGTTCGTCCCGATTACCGCCAGCAGCCGGTTCCCAGCATGCCTAGGAAGATTCTGACCGACCGCTATGACCGTTGTCACACCCTTCGCGCACATTTACCCTCACCCGGCCGGTGCCGGACGGTCCCTCGAACCGGTCCGTCCGCCCCTGTCCGCCCGGTCTCCCAGGTCGATTTGTCCGACATTGCGCCCGATGGCCCCATGGAGAACGCGCTACCTGGTGCCGAAGTTCCCGGTGATCCGGCCCCGGGCCACCGTGTGCTTGGCGATGGCGCCGAGCGACTCCTTGAGCGGGGCGCCGTTGGCGAACGGCGCCGGGCTGTCCAGGGCGTAGATGGTGAACCGGTACCGGTGCCGTTCGCCCTTCGGCGGGCACGGCGGCGTGTAGCCCACCTTCTTGCCGGTGTTGAGACCCTCGATCGTCTTGTCCAGTTGCGCGCCCTCGACGAGCTCCTGCTTGTTGCTGTCGATGCCCGCGTACACCCAGTGCACGTAGGCGCCGTCGGCGGCGTCCGGGTCGTCCATGACGATCGCGAACGACCGGGCCTTGGTCTGGGCCCCCGCCGACCAGCGCAGCGGCGGGGTCTTGCCCGGCCCGCCAGAGCCAGAGTACGTCGTGCAGCCGAACCGCGTGGGCAAGTCGCCGCCATCGCGGAACACCGGGCTGGTCACCGTGAACCACTCGGAGAGTTCGGCGCTCTTGTTCTCCGGCTGGCCGATCAGCCCGCAGCCGCTCAGCGCGACGGTGAGCGCGGTAGCGCCCACCGCGGCCAGCGCGGGTCGCCGGTCTCTGCTCATCTTAGATTCGCTCCCGGGCGAGATCGTACGCCGCGCGTCGCCGGATCGGCCGGGCCCGGCGGGCCCGTCTCCGGTGGCGGCGGCTCGCCGGCCGCGCTCCCTTCTGGTCCGGGCCAACTTTAGACGCTCGGGCGGGGTGGAACGGGTCTTTCCTCCCGTGCGGCGCGGACGCCTCCGGAGAAAGCTGCTGTGATGTTCGTCATGCACCTTTTACCCAGAAACGTCCGAAATTAAGGGAAGGAGTGGGGAAGTTCACGCCCTGGGCACGCTCCACTTTGCCGGGAGCGGAAGTTTCGCTGTTCTTTCGTGGGTTCCGGTTGGCATTGGGGACGTTCCATCGGCTAGCTTGTGAATGTCTTCACAAGCCGACCGTGAACATTGGAGGGCCGCTATGGCCAGGACCGCCGAGGGGACCCCTGGCGCTCCCCACATCCTCATCGTGGGTGGCGGCTATGTGGGCATGTACACCGCGCTGCGCCTGCAGAAGAAGCTCAAGCGCGAGCTGAAGCGAGGCGAGGTCAAGGTGACCGTCGTCGACCCGAACGCGTACATGACGTACCAGCCGTTCCTGCCCGAGGCCGCCGCGGGCAACATCTCCCCGCGCCACGTCGTGGTGCCGCTGCGCCGGGTGCTGGACCGCTGCACCGTGCGCAACGCCCGCGTCACCGAGCTCAACCACGACGAGGGCTGGGCGATCGTCCAGCCGCTGGCCGGGCCGCCCGAGCGGATCTCCTACGACTACCTGGTGATGGCCGCCGGCGCCGTGCCGCGGATCCTGCCGATCCCGGGCCTGGCCGAGAACGGCATCAGCCTGAAGACCGTCGGCGAGGCCATCCACCTGCGCAACCACATCCTGGAGCAGCTGGAGATCGCCGAGTCCACCAACGACCAGGAGATCCGCCGCAAGGCGCTGACCTTCGTGTTCGTCGGCGGCGGCTTCGCGGGCGTGGAGGCGGTGGCCGAGCTGGAGGACATGTCCCGCGACGCCACCAAGTACATGCGCAAGGTGAGCCCCGAGGACCTGCGCTTCGTGCTGGTCGAGGCCGCCGACCGCATCCTGCCCGAGGTCGGCCCGGACATGGGCAAGTGGACCGCCGAGCAGCTGCGCGGCCGCGGCATCGACGTCAAGATGAAGACGTTCCTGCAGTCGGCGGTGGACGGCCAGATCGAGCTGTCGGACGGCAGCAGCTTCCCGGCCGGCACCCTGGTGTGGAACGCCGGCGTGAAGGCCGCCCCGGTCGTCAAGCACACCGACCTGCCGCTGAACGAGCGCGGCCAGGTCAAGGGCACCGAGTACCTCACCATCGAGGGCATGGTCCGGGCGTTCACCGCCGGCGACAACGCGGCGATCCCCGACCTCACCCAGGAGGGCATGTTCTGCCCGCCGAACGCCCAGCACGCGCTGCGGCAGTCCAAGGTGCTGGCGGCCAACATCGTCCGCTCGCTGCGCGGCAAGTCGCTGAAGCCGTACGTGCACGGCAACCTCGGCGCGGTCGCCGGCCTCGGCCTGCACAAGGGCGTGGCCAACCCGCTCGGCTTCAAGATCAAGGGCTGGCCGGCCTGGCTGTTCCACCGGACCTACCACGGTCTGATGGTGCCGACCGTCAACCGCAAGATCCGGGTGCTGGCGGACTGGACGCTCGCCCTGGTCTTCAAGCGCGAGACGATCTCGCTCGGCTCGGTGGAGCGCCCGCGCAGCGACTTCCAGCTCGCCGCGGTCGAGGACGCCAAGCCGAAGGAGAAGGCCGTCTGAGACGCCCCCTCCTGGCACCAGGCGCCCCGGCGGTCCTCGCGACCGCCGGGGCGTCCGGCGTCCGGGCCGGGGCGCGCGCCCGATAGGACACAATCGGGACGTGCGGATCGGGATCCTGGGGCCGGTGGAGGTCACGGCCGGCGGCCGTCCCGTCGAGATCGGCGGGACGCGGCTGCGCGTGCTGCTGACCCTGCTCGCGCTGGAGGCGGGCCGGCCCGTCCCGTCCGGCCGGCTCATCGACTCGCTGTGGGGCGAGCAGGTCCCCGCCGCGGCCCCGAACGCGCTGCAGTCGCTCGTCTCGCGCCTGCGCACGGTGATCGGCCGCGAGTACCTGGAGTCGCGGGCCGGCGCGTACCGGCTGGTCCTGCCGCCCGAGGCGGTCGACGCCCACGACTTCGAGGCGCGGCTGGCCCGTGCCCGCGCGCTGGCGGACCCGGCCGATCGCGCGCGGGAGCTGCGCGAGGCCCTCGCGCTCTGGCGGGGCCCGGCCCTCGCCGACGCCGCCGGGCAGCCGTTCGCCGAAGGCCCGGCCGTGCGGCTGGAGGGGCTGCGCCGGGCCGCCCTGCTGGAACGCCTCGACGCCGATCTGGCGCTCGGCCGCCACGCCGCGCTCATCCCCGAGCTCGAGGCGCTGACCCGGGACGACCCGCTGTCGGAGCCGCTGCGGGCCCGGCTGATGCGCGCCCTGTACGCGTCCGGGCGGCAGGCCGACGCGCTCGCCCAGTACGAGTCGGCCCGCGCGGCCCTCGCCGACGCCCTCGGCGTGGACCCCTCGCCCGAGCTGCGCGACGTCCACCTCGCGGTGCTGCGCCACGACGCCGATCTCACGCCCGCGGCCCCGGCCGACGGCCCGCGCGGCAACCTGCCCACCCGCTTGACCAGCTTCATCGGCCGCGACGAGGACCTCAAGCAGGTCGCCGGGCTGCTGGAGGAGGGCCGCCTGGTCACCCTCACCGGCCCCGGCGGCGCCGGCAAGACACGGCTGTCGCTGGAGTCGGGGGAGCGGCTCGCCGGCAGCGCCCCCGACGGCGTCTGGTTCGTCGGGCTCGCCCCGGTCGAGGATCCCGCCGAGGTCCCCTCCGCCGTGCTGACCGCGCTCGGCCTGCGCGAGACGGTGCTGCTCCCCGCGGGCCGCGGGCGGCTGGCGGTGGCCGACGCCGGCGACCCGCTGGACCGGCTGGCCGCGGCGCTGCGCGGCAAACGGCTGCTCCTGCTGCTGGACAACTGCGAGCACCTGCTCGACGCCGCCGCCCGGCTGGCCGACCGCCTCCTGGCCGGCTGCCCCGGCGTGCGGATCCTGGCGACCAGCCGCGAACCGCTCGGCATCACCGGCGAGACGCTGTGGCCGGTCGAGCCGCTGGAGCCGCCCCCGCCGGACGCCGGCACCGGCACGGCGGCGGCCTACCCGGCGGTCCGGCTGTTCGCCGACCGCGCCGTCGCGGTGTCCCCGCGCTTCGCGGTGACCGGCGCCAACGTCGCCGACGTCGTGCGGATCTGCCGCGCGCTGGACGGCATGCCGCTGGCGATCGAGCTGGCGGCCGCGCGGCTGCGCGCCATGTCGCCGGCCCAGATCGCGGCCCGCCTCGGCGACCGGTTCCGGTTGCTGAACGCGGGCAGCCGCACCGCGCTGCCCCGCCACCAGACGCTGCGCGCCGTCGTCGAGTGGAGCTGGGACCTGCTGGACGGCCCCGAACGGGCCCTGTGGCGGCGCCTGGCGGTCTTCCACGGCGGCGCGACCCTGGAGGCCGCCGAGGAGGTCTGCGCCGG
Source organism: Actinomadura macrotermitis (assembly GCF_009604375.1). Classification (GTDB taxonomy): domain Bacteria; phylum Actinomycetota; class Actinomycetes; order Streptosporangiales; family Streptosporangiaceae; genus Spirillospora; species Spirillospora macrotermitis. The sequence goes on along the minus strand of NZ_WEGH01000004.1, from coordinate 614,230 downwards.
GCCGGAGCTGGACCGCGCGGACGTCCTGGACGTGCTGGCCGCCCTCGTCGACAAGTCCCTGGTGCTCACCGACACCGCGGTGGACCCGCCCCGCTACCGGATGCTGGAGACCATCCGCGCCTACGGCCTGGAGCGCCTCGCGGCGGCGGGCGAGGAGGAGGCGGTGCGGCGGCGGCACGCGGCGGCCATGGTCGGGCTCGCCGAGGCCGCCGAACCGCACCTGTTCCGCGCCGGGCAGCTGGAGTGGCTGGCCCGGCTCGCCGCCGACCACGACAACCTGCAGGCGGCGCTGCGCTGGGCGGCCGGCACCGGCGACGCGGCGCTCGCCGTCCGGTTCTGCGCGGCGCTCGGCTGGTACTGGTTCCTGCACGGCCGGCTCGGCGAGGCGTCGGAGAACACCACGCTCGTGCTCGCGATGCCGGGCCTGCCCGCGGACCAGACGACCGCGGTCGCCTTCGCGGTCGGCGCGATGACCATGCTGGACAGTCAGCGGCCCAAGTCCCCGGCCGGCGACTGGCTGCGGCGCTCCAGCGAGATCGCCGGGGAGCTCGCCGGCGAGCCGCTGCGCCCGGTGCTGCGGCTCTCCCTGGCCGCCGCCGAGCTGTACGGCCTCGGCTGGGACGAGATGTCGATCGACGTGCTGGACCCCCTGATGGACGATCCCGACCCGTGGGTGCGCGGCATCGGCCACTTCATCCGCGCCCAGTTCCTGCTCAACTTCGCCAGGACCGAGGAGCTGGCGGAGCAGTTCGGCCGCGCCCTGGCCAACTTCCGGGAGGCCGGCGACCGCTGGGGGCTGTCGTTCACCATGACCGGCCAGGCCGAGCTGCTCGGCCGGGCGGGCCGGTACGCCGAGGCGGCCGCGCTCTACCGGGAGTCGATCCGCCTGGCGAGCGCCCTCGGCGGCACCATGATCATCTCTATCCACGCGAAGCTGGCGAACGTGCTGGACCTGGCGGGCGACGGAGCGGGCGCCCGCGCGCTGCTGGCGGAGGCGTTCCCGGCGGCCGAGCGGAGGGGCACGTCCGAGGACCTGGCCCTGCTGCACTACCAGTACGGCGAGTTCGCCCGCCGCGCCGGCGACCTGGAGGAGGCCCGCCGGCGCCTCGCCCGCGCCGAGGAGCTCGTCGCACACCTCATCGGCCCGCCCCAGTTCCGCGCGATGGTGCTCACCACCCGCGCCCTGACCGACCTGGCGAGCGGCGCGGAAGAGCAGGCCCGGCAGCGGCTGGCGGCGGCGCTGCGCGACGCCGTGACGTCCCTGGACTACCCGATCACCGCGCAGGTCCTGGCCGGGTACGCCGCCCTGGCCCTGCACGACGGCGACCCGGAACGGGCGGCGGTGCTGCTCGGCACCGCCGACGCCGTCCGGGGCGCCTGCGACCTGTCACTGGCGGACGCGCTGGAGACCGGGGCCGCCGCCCGCGACGCCCTCGGCGCCGCCGCGTTCGAGGCCGCCCACGCGCGCGGCGCCACCCGCACCTTCGATGACGTCCTCACCGAGTTCGGCGTGGAACGCCCGTCACACCGGTAGGCCCGCGCGGGCGACCGAGAAGTTGAAGTCGCCCGTCCCGAGGACGCCGTACAGGCGCACCCACAGCAGCACCAGCGGCTCCAGCGCCCGCGCGGCGGACAGGTCGCCGAGGTCGAGGATCTGCCCGTCGCCCCAGCCGAAGGACCGCAGCAGCTCCTTGACCTCGGCCTTCGCCGCCTCGTCGTCGCCGCAGACGAACACCTCGTGGTGGCCGGGCACCCGGGACGGGTCGACCATCACGGTGTTGTTCATGGTGTTGAGCGTCTTGACCACGCGCGCCTCGGGGAAGGCCCGCTGGAGCCGCTCGGCGGCGCTGCCCTCCTCGGGGACGACGAGCGCGGGCGGGAACCCGGCGGAGAAGTCCAGCGGATTGGACACGTCGATGACGGTCTTGCCGGCCAGGTTCGCCGCCCCGGCGGCGGTGAGGACGTCCAGCGAGACCAGCCCGCCGGTCGCGTTCACGATCAGTTCGGCGCCCTCGGCCGCGTCCGCGAAGGTGCCCTGGGCGCCGCCGTTCTCCCGCGCCCACCGGACGGCCGTCTCGTTGCCGGCCGTCCGGGAGCCGAGCGTGACCTGGTGGCCGAGCCCGGCGAGCCGCCCGGCGATCCGCTGACCGACCTCTCCGGTGCCGAATACCGCGATCTTCATGGGTCCCCCTCATCGGTTAGCGTGTGCAGCCGACGCTAGGGCGTGGAGCGCCCGGCCGACAGAGGGCACCTTGACGTGCCCTTCCGGGAAGGGGCGCGGATGGGCCTGGTGATACCCGACGTCCTGGCGGAGTCGTGCGCCACCCGCCAGGCCCTGGAGCGGCTCGGCGCCAAGTGGCGCATCCTGCTGGTCTACGCGCTGCTGGACGGCCCGCACCGCCCGGCCCGGCTCCGCGACCGGCTGCCGGGCATCACCCAGAAGATGCTGACCGAGACGCTGCGCGGCATGGAGGCCGACGGGCTGGTGAGCCGGCACGTGTACAAGGAGTCGGCGCCGCAGCATGTGGAGTACGCGCTGACCGCGCTGGGGAAGTCGCTGCAGGAGCCCCTCGCCGCGATCTGCGCCTGGGCCACCGCCCACCCGGAGGCGCCCGCATAGCCGCCGCAGTGGCACAGGTCACTCCGCCGGCCCGTCACAGGCGGGCGGCCTGCGGCATCCCATGGGCGACTCGGTTCCACAGTGGGAGGCAGACATGCAGGTCGTGGTGGTGGGCGCCGGCTACGCGGGGACGATCGCGGCGAACCGGCTGGCCAGGAAGGTGCCGGACGCGCGGATCACGGTCGTCAACCCGCGGCCGGACTTCGTCGAGCGGGTGCGGCTGCACGAGCACCTCGCCGGGAGCGGCACGGCGGCGATCCCGCTCTCCTCGATGCTCCGGGAGGGGATCGCGACGCGGATCGGCACCGTCGCCAAGGTCGGGGACGGGAGCGTCACCCTGGACGACGGCACCGGCCTGGACTTCGACCACCTGTTCCTCGCCGTGGGGAGCACGGCCGTGCCGCTGCCGGGCACGGTCCCGGTGGGGGCCTGGGAGGGCGCGGAGCAGGCGCGCGGCGCGCTGGCCGGGCTCGCCGCCGGGAGCGTCGTCACCGTCGTCGGCGGCGGGCTGACCGGTGCCGAGACGGCGTCCGAGATCGCCGAGGCCAGGCCGGACCTGCGGGTGCGGCTGGTGGGGGAGGGGATCGTGCCGACCCTCTCGCCCGGCGCGCGCGACCGGGTGCGCGCCGCCCTGAGGCGGCTGACGGTGGAGATCGTGGAGGACACGGTCACCGAAGCACCCGCCGGCGCCGTGCGCCTGCGGTCGGGCGGGGAGCTCCCCTCCGACCTGTCCCTCTGGGCGATCACGGCGGACATCCCCGGCCTTGCCCGGCGGAGCGGGCTGGACGTCAACGCCGAGGGCCGCGCGATCGTGGACGAGTACCTGCGCAGCGTGAGCGACCCCCGGGTCTTCGTGGTCGGCGACTGCGCGGCCGTCCCCGGTGCCCGCCTGGCCTGCGCCACCGCCGCGCCGCAGGGCGCGCACGCGGCCGATACCTTGGCCCGCATGGTCGACGGACGCGGGCCGAGGCCCTTCTCCATGGGCTACGTCGGCCAGGCCGTCAGCCTCGGGCGGCGGGACGGGCTGCTGCAGGTCGTCCGCCGCGACGACTCGATGCGCCGCCTGTACGTCGCCGGGCGCGTCGCAGCCGTGACGAAGGCGCGGGTGGTCGCCTACGCCAGGTACGGCTCCCGTACCGCCCGCTACGCCTGGCTGCCGGGGCCGAAGTGACCGGCCCGGACGAGTTCACGGCGCACCGCCCGCTGCTCTTCTCGATCGCCTACGAGATCCTGGGCTCGGTGGCCGACGCCGAGGACGTGCTGCAGGACGCCTACCTGCGCTGGCGCACGGTCGACGCCGCGTCGGTGCGGAACCCGCGGGCCTACCTCGCGCGGATCGTCACCCGGCAGGCGCTCATGGTGCTGCGCTCCGCCGCCCGCCGGCGGGAGGAGTACCCCGGCCCGTGGCTGCCCGAGCCGCTGGCGACCGGACCCGACGGCGTCGACCACGTGCTCACCGGCGAGGCCGTGACCACCGCGATGCTGCTGGTCCTGGAGACGCTGACGCCGGCCCAGCGCGCGGTGTTCGTGCTCCGCGAGGTGTTCGACTTCGGCTACGCCGAGATCGCCGCCGCGGTCGGCAGGTCCGAGGCGGCGGTGCGGCAGCTCAACCGGCGCGCCCGCGACCACGTCCGCTCGCAGCGGCACACGGCGGTCGCCTCGCCGTCCGAGGCGCGCTCGGTCGCCGAGCGGTTCTCGGTCGCCGCGGCGACCGGCGACGTCCAGTCCCTGATGGACGTGCTCGCGCCCGACGTGGTCTACATCGCCGACGGCGGCGGCATCGTGACCGCGGTACGCCGCCCCGTGCACGGTCCCGACAAAGTGGCCCGCCTGGTCGTCGGCCTCCTCGCCAAGGGTGCCCGGATGGGCGACATCGACCTGCGGGTCGGCATCTACAACGGCATGCACTCCGTGGCGGTGTTCGTCGGCGGAGCCCTGGACCAGGTCACGTCCATCGAGGTCGGCGACGGCGTCGTGACGGCCGTCTACAGCGTCCGCAACCCCGAGAAACTCACCACCGTGAAGATCTGACGGAAGCCCCTGGTCCGGCGGTCCGCCGGGCGGTCAGTCGCCGAAGTAGGCCTGGGCGACGGCGTAGCTGTCCTCGTAGAGGTGATAGCGGGTGATCAGCCCGTCCTGGACCGTGGCGTGCAGGGCGAACGCCGTGTCGATGTCCCGGCCCGTCTTCTTGACCTGGGAGACCATGCGCCCGATGAGCACGACATCGTCGCCCTCGGCGATGACCTGGCGCAGGTCGAACTCCTTGGCCTGCACATGGGTCTGCAGCAGCTCGAAGAACGTCCGCATGTCCTCCGCCGAGTGGACCTCCGGCACCCACGGAATGCCGGGCGGGTGCGGGATCGAGAACGACACCGAGTCGGCGAACAGCGCCGCTGCCTCCGCACTGTTCCCCTCGGCGAGCAGCGGGAACAAGCGCTGCACGGTCTGCGCCGGTGAGTCTGTTGTCATGCGTGCCGACCCTACACGCCGGATATGCGGGTGCGAGCCCGTCAAGCCCTCGTTCAAAAGCGTGCTCGGGCCTCGGCTCGCATCAGGGGTTCCTCCCTGGCCATCCGGAAGCCGGGGACGGCGAGCAGGGAGCCGGGGACCGCGATCAGGGCGCAGACGACCAGGCCGTTCAGGACGATCCGGACCGACGCGTCGGCGTCGTCGGTGGCGAGGGCGCGCAGGAGGTAGCGCGTCAGCACGTACAGGGCGACGGTGACGACGAGGTAGCCGCTGATGACCAGCAGGCGGCCGAGGCGGTCGCGCAGGCCGCGGCGGCGCGCGCCGCGCCACAGGTAGCGGCCCGCGGTCAGCGTGGTGCAGCCGGCGATGACCACGGTGAACCCGTTGATCACCGGCGCCAGGTCGCCGCGGGCGTCCGGGACCGCGCCCAGGCGGAGGTCGCCGCGGGGGATCGCCTGGAAGGCGGTCAGCGCGCCGAACGCCATCAGGGCCACGCCGGCGATGATCAGGATCAGGCCGGCCAGCAGGAACAGGACGTTGGGCGCGGGCCTGGGGGAGGGGTGGTGAGCGGCCATCGCTCGGCTCCGTTCATGAGAGCGGTGAGGGGACGCGGGCCGCGACGACGGCGGTCCCGGGGCCGTCCAGCCGGGGCAGGGCGGCGGTGTGGCGGCCGGTCAGCAGCAACAGCAGCGCGGCGATCGGCCCGGCGGCCTCGGCGCCCTCCCCGGCGGTCCAGGAGGTGTCGGTGGCGGTGAGCCGGACGCCGTGCAGCCGCCGGCGCGCGTGGAAGGGGAACCCCATGCGCCACAGGACGCCGGCGGAGTGCCGGGCCGCCTCCAGGGGCACGGGGCGGGGGATGCCGAGGGGCACCGTGATGTCCTGGCCGTGGACCAGGACGTCGAGCAGGGCGTGGTCGAGGCGCTGGCCCGGGGCCAGGTGCCGGGAGCCTGCCCCCGAACGCAGCAGCGCGACCAGCTCGCCGGCCGGCCGGGCGGCCTCGCGGAGGGCGGTGTCGCGCACCATGCGGTCGAAGCTCCCGCGCGCCCGGGCCAGCGCCAGCGCGGTCTTCCCCGGCCCCATGCGCGGCCCGAGGCCGAGGTGGGCGGCCACCTCCCGGACGGTCCATCCTTCGCAGAGCGAGGGGTGCGCCCACTGGTCGGCGGTCAGCGTGGCGAGCAGGTCGGCCAGGCCGGCCCGCTCGTCGGCGATGACCTGCCACTTCGCGGCGTCCCGCATGATCGTCCTCCGGGGAAATGGTACGATATTCGTACCGAACTGGTCAGCCTCTCTGTCTAAATTAATCAGAACCTCTGACTAACGTCAAGGAGTCGACGTGCCCGACGAACCGCCGCTCGCGGTGCTGATGTTCATCGCCCACCGCGCCACCGAGACGCGGGTCCTGGCCGCGCTGGCCGCGGCGGGCATCGACGACATCACCCCGGCGCAGGCGCGGATCCTGGCCCGGATCAACCCCGGCGGCACCCGGCTGAGCGAGCTCGCCGAGGCCGCCCAGGTGACCAAGCAGACCGCCGGCTACCTGGTCGACCAGATCCAGGCCGCCGGGTACGTGGAGCGCACCCCCGACCCCGCCGACGCGCGCGCCCGGCTCGTCCGCCTCACGGCCAAGGCCGAGGCGCTGCTGCCCGTCGCCGCCGCGGCGGTCGCCGAGGTCGAGGCCGAATGGACCGCCCACCTCGGCAAACGCCGGATGGACCAGCTGCGCGACTCCCTCGCCCGGCTCCGCGAGATCACCGACCCCTACCTGGACCGCTGACCGCGCGGACGCGAACGGCCCGGCCGCCTCTCGGGGGAGAGGGGGCCGGGCCGCCGGGGCGAGGGTCAGGCGCGGTTCTTGAAGGCGCGCAGGGACAGCGGGGCGAAGATGAGCGCGATGCCGACGCCCCAGGCCAGGGCGATCAGGGCGTGCTCCAGGACGGGGCCGCCGACGAGCAGGCCGCGCATGGCCTGGACCAGCTGCGTCACCGGGCTGTTGTCCATCACCCAGGCGAGCGGCCCCGGGACGCCCTTGGTGGTGGGGATGAACGCGGTGCTGAGGAAGCTCAGCGGGAAGATGACCACGAAGCCGAAGATCTGCACCTTCTCCGGCTCGCTGACCTTCATCGCGATGAAGACCGACGTCCAGGAGAACAGCAGGGCGAACGACAGCAGCAGCAGGAAGGCCAGCAGCACCGAGAAGGCGTCGGTGCCGACACGGAAGCCGATCAGCAGGCCGACCAGCAGCAGGATCGTCATCGACCAGGCCTGCTTGACGGTGTCGGCGATGATCCGGCCCGCCAGCGGCGCGCTGCGGGAGATCGGCAGGCTGCGGAACCGGTCGAAGACGCCCTTGGTGATGTCGGTGTTCAGGCCGAAGCCCGTGCTCATCCCGGCGAACAGGGCGTTCTGCGCGATGATGCCCGGGATGACGACCGGCAGGTACCTCTCGACGCTGCCGGCCATCGCGGGCCCGAACACGTAGGCGAACAGCAGCACGAACATGATGGGCTGGATCGACAGGTCCAGCAGCTCCATCGGGTTGTGCTTGATCTGCACCAGGTTGCGCCAGGCCAGGGTGAGGGTGTTGCGGACGGCGGTGCCCGGGGACACGCGCCGGCTGAGGGGCGGGGGCGCCAGGGTCGCGGTGCTCATGCCGAGGTCTCCTGCTTCGTGGCGGCCTCGGCCAGCTCGCCGGCCTCGGCGTCGATGTCGTCGGTGTGGTGCCCGGTGAGGGCGAAGAAGACCTCGTCCAGGCTGGACTTGCGCAGCGACAGCTCGCCGACGGCGACGCCGGCGTCGTCCAGGTGGCGCACGACCGCGGGCATCAGCGCCGCGTCGGTGATCGGCGCCGACACCAGGCCCTCGCGGACCTCGGGGGCGGTCTCGGCCAGCTCGCCGACGATGCGCGCGACCACGGCGTTGTCGGCCGCGCGCACCGGCCGCACCTCCAGCACCTGGCCGCCGACCTGCGCCTTCAGCTCGTCGGAGGTGCCGTGCGCGATGACCTGGCCGCGGTCGATGACCACGATGTCGTCGGCGAGCTGGTCGGCCTCCTCCAGGTACTGGGTGGTCAGCAGGACCGTGACGCCGTCGCTGGTGAGGCCCCGGACGATGTCCCACAGCCCGTTGCGGCTGCGCGGGTCCAGGCCGGTGGTCGGCTCGTCCAGGAACAGGATCTGCGGCCGGCCGACCAGGCTGGCCGCCAGGTCCAGCCGGCGGCGCATGCCGCCGGAGTAGGTCTTGGCGGCGCGCTCGGCGGCCTCGGTCAGCTGGAAGCGCTCCAGCAGCTCGGCCGCGCGGGCCTTGGCGTCGCGCCGGGGGATGCCGAGCAGCCGCCCGATCAGCACCAGGTTCTCGGTGCCGGTGAGCATCTCGTCCACGCCGGCGTACTGGCCGGTCAGGCCGATCAGCTGGCGCACCTGGTGCGCCTCCCGGACGACGTCGTGGCCGCCGACCTCGGCGCGGCCGGAGGTCGGTTCGATCAGTGTCGCCAGGATCCGGGTGGTGGTGGTCTTGCCGGCCCCGTTCGGGCCGAGCACCCCCAGCACCGTGCCCGGGGCGGCGGTGAGGGAGACGCCCGCCAGCGCCTCGGTCTCGCCGAACCGCTTCACCAGGTCCTCGGCCTGGATCGCGTAAGACATGTGGACTCCTCGGTTGGTGCCGCCGGACTCTCATGGGCTTGACGCTCTCGGCCTGCCAACGTTGCCGTGTCCGGTCGCGGAACGCATCCAGTTTTCCGGGGGGCTCTGGCAAGAACCTGGCATGCTGCTGGCCTTCACTGACACCGTCGCACAGGGGTCCGACAGAAATCACGCCCCGGGCGGTTCGCCGCCGCGGCGGCCCCGGCGCCTAGACTCGGGTGTGTGACAGCGGTGCGACGCGCCCAGGAACCCGACGGCGGCGGGCCGCGCTTGCGGCCTCCGGCGCACCGCGTCTCGCCCCGCGCCATCGCGCACTGGGCGATCGAGTACCTGCTGGCGTGGGGGCTGGCGCTCGGCCTGGCCTGGGGGTTGGCGGCCTGGGCGGGCGACTCCGGCTGGGCGGGGATGCCGGGCTGGCTGTCGGGCCGCATCGGGCTGCTGCCGGTCCTGGTCGGCGCCGCCGGCGTGCTCATGAGCGCGGTCGCGCCCGTCTGGCGGTACCGGGTGCACCGCTGGGAGGTCAGCGCCGACGTCGTCTACACCCGGACGGGCTGGTTCAGCCGCGAGTGGCTGCTGGTCCCGGTCGGGCGGATCCAGACCGTCGACACCAAGCAGGGCTGGCTGGAGCGGCTGCTCGGGCTGGCCACCATCAGGGTCAACACCGCCTCGCACGCCGGCTCCTCGGAGGTCGCCGGCCTCCCCGCGGACGTGGCCACCCGGCTCGCCGAGGACCTGGCGCACCGCGCCCACGACCTGCGCGACGACGCGACGTGACGGTCCGGCAGAGCGCGCCGCCGGTCCGGGCGCGGCGCCTGCACCCGCTGACCTTCGTCGTCGGCGCCGTCAAGGAGCTGGTCGCGCTGCTCGGCGCGGGCGCCACCGGCCTGCTGGTCGGCGGCCTGTCCACCGCGTTCTTCTTCACCCTCGGCGGCCTGGCGTTCGGCCTGCTGTTCCACATGGCGACCTGGGCGACGTTCAGCTACACCCTGCACGGCGACCGGATCGAGCTGCGCCGGTCCCTGCTCCGCCGGTCGGTCAAGACGATCCCGCGCGACCGGATCCGCGGCGTGGACGTCAGCTCCTCCCTCGCGCACCGCCTGCTCGGCCTGGCGATCGTGCACATCGACGCGGGCGCCGACGGCGGCGAGGGCGAGCTGAACGCGGTGTCGCGCCAGGACGCCGACCGGCTCCGCCGCGACCTGCTGAGCCGGGCCGCCGCGCCCGGACCGGCCGCGCCGCCGCGCCGCACGCTCGGCGGGATGCGGCCTCGCTGGTACCTGTACGCGCCGCTGAGCGGCGCCTACCTGCTCACCCCGTTCGCGCTGGCGGGCAGCGCCCTCGGCACCCTGTACAACCTCAGCGACGACCTCGGCCTGATCACCCGGGAGCGGATGGCGCGGCTCGGGCACGACGTGGTCGGCCTGCCCACCGCCGTGGTGATCGCGCTGGCCGTGGTGACGCTGGTCGCGATGCCGGTGATGTCGGTGATCGTGTTCACCCTGTTCCACTGGGACTTCACCGTCTACGCCCGCGACGGCTCGATCGTCGCCGAGCGCGGCCTGGTCACCCGCCGCAGCGTCGCGCTGGAGCGGCGGCGGATCCGCGGCGTGGAGCTGTCGGACAACCCGTTCGAGCGCCCGGCCGGGGTGACCCGGCTCGGCGCGCTGGTCACCGGCCTCGGCGACGCCGCGCAGCGGGGACGGCTGCTGCCCGCCGCGCCCCGCCGGGTCGCCGAGGAGCTGGCCGCCCGCGTCCTCGGCCCGATCCCCGGCCCGCTCCTCCCGCATCCGAGGGCCGCGCGGGGCCGCCGCGTCGTGCGCGCCGTCGCGCCGCCGGCGGGACTGGCCGCGCTCGCCCTGCTCGCGGGCCAGCCGTGGGTCGCCGGCGCGGGCGCGGCCGCCGCGCTGCTGGCGGTCCCGGTCGGCCTGGACCGCTACCGCCAGCTCGGCCACGCCACCGACGCGGCGCGGCTGACGCTGCGCTCGGGGTCGCTGCGCCGCCGCCAGGTGGTGATCGAGCACCGCGCCGTCGTCGGCTGGCGGATCCGCCAGACGCTCTTCCAGCGGCGGCTGCGCCTGGCCACCCTGGTCGCCGCGGTGGGCGCCGGGGACGGCGGCTACCCGGCGATCGACATGGCCGAGCCCGACGCGGTCGCCTTCGCCGCCGGCATCACCCCGGACTGGGTCGTCCCCTTCCTGGAGGACTGAACGCGCCGGGCCCCGCGCCCCCTTGAGGGGGACGCGGGGCCCGGCGGCTCCGCTCACTCGGGGCGGCGGGCCCCGAACATGATCTCGTCCCAGGACGGGACCGACGCGCGCTTGCCCTTGGCCTTGCGGCGGTTGTTGCGGGCGGGCCGCTGCGCCGCCGCGGCCGCGGCCGGGGTCTCCGAGCCGGCCGCCGGCTTCTCGACCGCCGGGCCGGGCATCGCCGGGCGCCCGGCCGCCTTCTTGGCCGCCGGCCGGGCCGCCTGGTGCTGCGGCCGCTGCGGCGCGGGCGGCGGGGACGGCGCGGGGACGACGGGCTCCTCGGGCGCCTTCTTCGCGGCGGGCGCCGGCTTCTTCTCCTCAGCGACCGGCTCCGGCTCCGGCGCGACCTCGGGCTCCGGAGCGGCCTCTTCGGCCGCCGCGGGCTCGGAACGCTCCTCCTCGGCCGGGCGCTCCGCCGCGACGGGGGCGTCCTGCTCGGGCTCCTCGGCCTCGGCGGGACGCTCCGCGGCGGCAGGGCGCTCGTCCCGCGCGTCCTCGGCGGCGGGGCGCTCCTCCTGCGCGGACGGCTCGGCGGCCTCGGGCCGCTCCGGACGCTCCTCCTGCTCGTCCCGCTCGGCTTCCGCGGGACGCTCGGCCGGGCGTTCCTCCTGCACGACGCGCTCGGGCTCGGGCTCGGGTTCGGCCGGACGCTCGCTCGCCGCAGGCCGCTCGGCCTGCACCGGGCGCTCCTCCTGCTCGGGACGCTCGGCCGGGCGCTCGGACGCGGCCGGGCGCTCCTCCTGGGCGGGACGCTCGTCCTGCACAGGGCGCTCCGCCGGACGTTCCTCCCGCACCGGACGCTCGTCCTGCGCGAGCCGCTCGACCGGCCGCTCGGCCTGCACCGGCCGCTCGGCAGGACGCTCTTCCTGCTCGGGCCGCTCGGCGGGGCGCTCGGCCTGCGCCGGGCGCTCCACCCGCGGGGCGAGCCGCTCGACCGGGCGCTCCTCCTGCACGGGCCGCTCGGCCTGCACGGGGCGCTCGTAGGCCGCCGGGCGCTCCACCGGGGCGGGCCGCTCGGGCAGGGGCGCCGGGCGCTCGATCCGGCGCGGCGCCGAGGCCGTCGGGAGCTCGCGCGCCGGGTGCTCCGGCTCTCCCGGCAGGTCGCGGGCGGTGAACGCGGGCCGCGAGTCGACCATGCGGCCGCGCTCGACGATGTACTCGCGCGGGTCGCCCTCGCCCGGCAGCCCGCGCGACGGCGCGGGCGGCGGCGCCGGCGCGATGTCACGGACGTCGGAGACGACCTTCATCGCGGGGCGGCGCGGCACCAGCGGCGTCACGGTGTCGGACAGGGCCTCGTCGTCCCACTCCACCGACGTCAGCCGCGCCGCGACCTCGTCCAGCGGGGAGACGTGCCGGCGGCGCGGGTCGAAGACCCACTCGGCCGCGTGCGGGCGGCCGCCCTCGAAGAACGACAGCCGGACGCGCCAGGTGCTGTCCTCGCACTTCCAGGAGTCCCACTCGGCCTCCTCCAGGTCGACGCCGCCCCGGCCGAGGCGCTCCTCGACGGTCTCGCCGAGCGGCGGCCCCGGCGTGGACTCGCCCGGCCTGCGCACCGCGACCCGCTGCGCCTGCTGGGCCATGTACTCGCGCTCCTGGAGCACGGGTCCCTCGAACCAGCGGACGCGTTCGACCGGGATCCCGGCCGACTCGGCGATCTCCTCAGCGGTCTCGCCGGACCGGATGCGAGCCTGGATCTCCTTGGGGCGCAAGGGACTCTCCACTTCGATCTCGAACTGGCCGAGGCGGGAGAAGTGCCCACGGACCGCCGCGCGCAGGCGGTCGTCTACGGGCAGGGTGAACCGGGTGCCTCTGCCCGCGGTGGCCAGGACGAGGTATGTACCGTCCTCGCTGACCGCGACGAGGCGCAGCTCCTGCATGCGTGTCCTTCCTGCCCTGCTCCTGACGGCACGGAGGGTGCCGGAACGGCCCTCCGCCACGAGCCCGCCTCACCGTGCTCGCGCCGGCCGGTCGTCCGATCCCCACCGAGGGCGCATGCGTGCCCTTCCCCCGGATTACCGAGTCTCTCTTTCGGACACACCTGCTGCCAGCACCGTACCCGGCATGTCCGAACATCGCCGCTCTCGAAGCCCTCTTCAGCCTCCTGAAGAGGGCACCTGACCTAGCTTGCCCGTGCTGAGGTCCGGCTGGGGTCGCCCTTCCTGATTCTTGTGGATCCTTTTCCACACTGTGCCGGAAGCACCGTGGCGACTCCAGTGTTTTCGGGTTGCTCTCGTCACGTCCGGGTACTGGAACACCCCGGGCACCCCGGTAGTTCGAGATGTGGGGGCAGTTGAGGTCAGCCGAATTGGGGGATTTGTTCTATGCAGCGCAAGCTGCCAGGGGTCAGCACGACACAACTGATCGCCAGCGGGACGGCCACGGCCATCGCCGCGGTGGGGGCGTCCTTCCTGGGGGTGTACGGGACGATCGCGGGCGCCGCGTTCATGAGCGTGGTGTCCACCGCCTGCACGACGATCGGCAAGCACTACCTGGACCAGGGCAGGGAGCAGCTCAAGGAGCGCACCCACCTGCACACGGCGGCGGGCCAGCGGCACGCGGCCGGGCAGGCCGCCGCCGAGGCGGTGTCCGCCGATCCGACCCGGACGGTCGCCTGGAGCCATGTCGGGGGCGACCCGAACGCCACCCGCCTCGACGCGGGGGCGGTCGCCTCCGACCCGAACACCACCCGGCTGGACGGCGCGCCCGAGCACCGCGTGGCGGGCGAGCTGGCGGACGACGCCGGCACGCAGGCCCTGCGGCAGGCCGCGGGACGGGCGGCGCTGGGCGACACCCTGGACTGGGTCAAGCGGCGCTGGCCGGTGCTGCTGCTCTCCTCGGTCGCGGTGTTCGCGGTGGTGATGGGCGGCATCACGATCGCGGAGAAGATCACCGACAAGCCGGCGTCGGGCTGGGTCGGGCAGAACAGGAGCACCGGTACCACGTGGGGCAACGTCGGCGGCGGCGGGCAGAAGGAGAAGCCCGCGCACACGCCGACCGTGCGGCCCACCGAGTCCGGCACCGGCCCCGCGACCCCGGCGCCCACCGGATCGACCGGCGGCGCCTCGCCGCGGCAGTCGCAGACACCGTCGGGCGGCACGTCGCCCTCGCCGAGCGTCGCCCCGTCCACGCCGGTGACGCCGCCGCCGAGCAGCGCGCCGGTCCCGACCGCGCCGAACAAGAGCCCTGACGGCGGCCAGGGCGGCGTCGGCGACCAGCCGGCCCTGCGCGGAGCGGACGGCACCGGCACCCGCTGACACGCCATGGAGAAGGCCCCGCCGGACCGGCGGGGCCTTCCTCGTGCGGGTCAGGCGCCGAACACCTGCGTGGTGTAGGGGTTGGCGAACCGGCGCTCGGGGTCCAGTTCGTCGCGCAGCGCCTGGAAGTCGCCGAAGCGCGGGTAGACCGTCTCCAGGTAGGACGCGTCGCGGGTGTGCATCTTGCCCCAGTGCGGACGGCCGCCGACCGAGGTCAGCAGCTCCTCGACGCCCTCGAAGTACTCCTGGTGCGGGTCCTTGTGGAACACGTGCACCGCGATGAACGCCGACCGCCGCCCGTGGGCCATGGACAGCCAGGCGTCCTCCTCGGGCAGCAGCCGCACCTCGATCGGGAAGCTGATCTTCCAGTCGTTCTTGTCGAACAGGGCGCGCAGCTCGCGCAGCGCCGGCACCAGGGCCTCGCGCGGGATGGCGTACTCCTGCTCCTTGAACCGGACGGTCCGCGGGCTGGTGAACACCTTGTAGGAGGTGTCGCTGTAGGTGCGGGCGCCGAGGACCTTGGCGGAGACGCCGTTGACGCGCGGGGTGATCGCCGGCGCCCGGTGCGTGGCCTGGTTGATCAGGCCGAAGACCGAGTTGGACAGGAACTCGTCGTCCAGCCAGTGCTTGAACCGCGACAGCGGCTCGGCCGGGCCGGGGACCCGGTTGTTGCGCTTGGTGAGGCAGCCCTCGGTGTGGGGGAACCAGTAGAACTCGAAGTGCTCGTTGGCGGCGTCGAACTCGTCGATCCGCGCCAGCACCTGGTCCCACTTCATCGGCTCCTCCTGCGCGCGCAGGATGAACGACGGGACGGTCTTCCAGGTGATGGCGGTGACGACGCCGAGGGCGCCGAGGCCGGCCCGGGCGGCGTCGAACAGCTCGGGCCGCTCGTCCGGCGAGCAGGTGACGGCGGAGCCGTCGGCGAGCACCAGCTCCAGGGCGGCGACCTGCGAGGCGAGGCCGGCGGCGTCGCGGCCGGTGCCGTGCGTGGCGGTCTGCAGCGCGCCCGCGACGGTCTGCTCCTGGATGTCGCCCATGTTGGCCAGGGCGAGGCCGTGCTCGTCCAGCACCCGGTTGAACCGGTGCAGCGGCAGGCCCGCCTCGACGGTGACCAGGCCGGTCGCGGTGTCGACGGAGCGCACGGCCGTCAGCCCCTCGGGCCGCAGCAGCACGCCCTCGGCGACGGCGGCGCCGGTGAAGGAGTGGCCGGTGCCGATCATGCGGACGGTGAGACCGTCGCCGGCGGCGGCGCGTACCTGGTCGGCGACCTCGCCCGTGCTGCGGGGGGTCGCGATGCGCTGCGGGGCGGCCTGCTGGTTGCCGGCCCAGTTCTGCCACGTCTGGTGGGTCACGGGGGACATGGGGGGATGCTACTCGGCAATCGTTTGTGAGGAAAGTTCACGTTTACTTATTTTACGTGCCCCGGCCAGGCCGAACACGGCCGCGGCCAGCGCGGCGCCCAGCGGGACCAGGAACGCCGCCCCCGAGCCGCGGGCGTCCACCAGCCGTCCCGACAGCGACGAGCCGAGCGCGACGCCCACCCCGACCGACGTCGACAGCACCGCGAAGCCCTCGGTGAGCCGCCCCGGCGGGACGAGCCGCTCCAGCAGCGCGTACGCCGGGATGATCGTCGGCGAGATGGCCAGCCCGGAGAAGAACACCACCACCATCATCGGCGCCAGCCGGTCCAGCAGGACGGGCGGGACCAGCATGACCGCGAGCACGACCAGGCCCACCTGGAACCGCCTGGCCAGCGGGGCGCGCCAGCGCCGCGCGCCGTACCAGAGCGCCGCGGTGCCGCTGCCGAGCGCGTAGCAGCCGAGCAGCACCCCCGCGAGCGCCTTGTGCCCCTGCTCCTCGGCGAACGCCACGCCGCTCACGTCGATCGCGCCGAACACCGCGCCGAGCAGCAGCAGCACCGACGCCAGCACGCGGACCGCCGGGTCGCCGAGCAGGCCGCTGCGCGCCGCGCCCGGCTCGCGGGGCCGGGGCGGCGGCTCGGTGCCGCGCTGCGCGGCGAGGGCGAGCGTGCCGGCCAGTGTGCAGGCCGAGGAGGCGACGAGGCCCGCCGCCGGGTGCACGCCGGTGGACAGGAAGGTGACCAGCAGCGGCCCGGCGACGAAGATGCTCTCGTCCACGACCGACTCGAAGGAGAAGGCGGTCTGCAGCCGCCCCGGGCTGCCGCTCAGCACATACGACCAGCGCGCGCGCACGCAGGCGCCCATGGAGATGATCGTGGCGCCCGCCACGGCGGCGGCGGGGAACAGGGTCCAGACCGGCGCCCGCAGCATCGTGAGGGCGATCAGCAGCGCGAAGGCCGCCGTGTTCGCCAGCACCGTCGGCACGATGACGCGCCGCTGCCCGTACCGGTCGGCGTAGCGCGCGCTGAGCGGTGCGCCCGCCGCGAAGGACAGGGACAGGGTGGCCGCCACCGCACCGGCGATACCGTACGATCCCGTAACTGCGGAAACCAGCAGAACGATGCCGATTCCGACCATGGACATCGACATCCGCCCGACGAACCCCGCGGCGACGAAGCGCCGGGCCCCGGGAACGGCGAGCAGTTCCCGGTACGGATTGGGCACGTGGGCCTCCCACCTCGGGAGGGTCGTGCTCCCGGTCCTGTTCTGCGACGTCAACGGCATGATCACGTTACCTGGGCCGGACAAGCGAATAATTCGGGTAACCCACTCGTAGCGACTCTCGTTGGGATGGTTGTGGCTCCTTCCTCGCCTCCGCGCGCACCCGGCACGAGCACCCCGGCCCCCGCTCCGGGGGGCCCGGCGGGCACGCCGCGCCCCCGCCCGGCGACGGCGAGGCGCCGCGGCCTGCCGCTGGCGGTCGCGGGCGTCGGCGTGCTGATCGCCGGCAGCCTCGCCGGCGGCGTGTACGGCGCGCTGACCGTGGAGACGGGCGCGAAGAAGCCCCCCGCGGGGCAGGAGGGGCCGCCGCCCGGCGCGTTCCCCGGCGGCACCGGGCCGGTCACCAACGTCGCCGACGCCGGCCAGGTCGCGCCGCTGCGGCGGGTCGTCCCGCCGGACGTGCTGGCGGTCTCGTCCGGGCAGCCGATCAGCGCCGCCAAGGTCGCCAGGCTGAAGAAGATCGCCAAGGTGAAGGACGTCATCGCGGTCGCGGGCGGCGCCGTCCAGCTGCAGGGCCGCTCGATCAACACCTTCGCGGTGGACCCGTCGGTCTTCCGGTCCTGGACGCCGCCCGGCACCGCCAAGAAGAACGAGCTGTGGACCGCGCTCGCGGCCGGGCAGTTCGTGGTGTCGTCCGACGCCGCCGACCAGCTCCGGCTCAGCCGCGGCTTCCCCTATCCCATCGTCGGGCAGACCATGCCGAACCTGACGATGGGCGGGTCCGGCCCGCTCGGCCTGCCCGGCATCGACATGCTCGTCAACGCCAAGACCGGGCGGGACCTCGGCCTGATCGACAACGTCGCGGTGCTGGTCAACGCGCCCGGCGCGTCCCCGGCCAAGGTCGCCGGCGCGGTCGGCAGGTCGCTCGGGCCCGGCGCGAGCGTGGTCGACCTGAACCAGAAGAAGTACCAGGCGCCCGGGGACGGCCACGGCCGCTCCGGCAGCTACCTGGACCTGTACAAGCAGGCCGCCACGACCTGCCCCGGCCTGTCCTGGACGGTCCTCGCCGCGATCGGCCAGGTCGAGAGCGACCACAACCGCAACCCCGGCCGCTCCAGCGCGGGCGCCCTCGGCCCGATGCAGTTCCTGCCCTCCACCTGGAAGGCCTACGGGGTGGACGGCGACGGCGACGGCAAGGCCGACATCATGAACCCCTACGACGCCATCCCCGGCGCCGCCAAGTACCTGTGCGCCAACGGCGCCGGCCGGGGCGGCCGGAGCCTGTACCGGGCGATCTTCCAGTACAACCACGCCGACTGGTACGTGCAGAAGGTCCTGAACCTCGCCAAGGCCTACGCCGCCCGCTACAGCTGACCCGGCGCCGAGCACCGCCCGGCTGCTGGTTGGATGGATGTCATGAGCACGTACGACGCGTTGCTTCTGGTGTCCTTCGGCGGCCCGGAGGGGCCCGAGGACGTGATCCCGTTCCTGGAGAACGTCACCCGGGGCCGCAACATCCCCCGCAGCCGCCTGGAGGCCGTGGGCGAGCACTACCACCTCTTCGGCGGGGTCAGCCCGATCAACCAGCAGTGCCGGGACCTCAAGGCCGCGATCGAGGCCGACTTCGCCGCGCACGGCGTCGGTGTTCCCGTCTACTGGGGCAACCGCAACTGGGAGCCCTACCTGACCGACACCGTCCGGCAGATGAAGGCCGACGGGATACGCCGCGCCGCCGCCTTCGTCACCTCCGCCTACAGCGGCTACTCCTGCTGCCGGCAGTACCTGGACGACATCGACCGCGCGCGCGCCGAAGTCCCCGACGCGCCCGAGATCGACAAGCTGCGCATCTACTACAACCACCCCGGCTTCGTGGAGCCGTTCATCGAGGCCACCCGCGCCGCGCTGGACGAGCTGCCCGAGGACCTCCGCGACGGCGCGCACCTGGTCTTCAGCGCGCACAGCGTCCCGCTGGCGCAGCCCGGCCAGGAGCTCTACACCGCCGAGCTGAACGACATCTCCGCGCTGGTCGCCGAGCGCGCCGCGCCCGGCCACCCCTGGGAGCTGGTCTTCCAGAGCCGCAGCGGGCCGCCGAGCCAGCCGTGGCTGGAGCCCGACATCGGCGACCACCTGGAGAAACTGCACGCCACCGGCGTCCGGGCCGTGGTGAACGTGCCGGTCGGGTTCGTCTCCGACCACATGGAGGTCAAGTACGACCTGGACGTGGAGGCCACCGGCCTCGCCGCCCGGCTCGGCCTGGCGTTCCGGCGCGCCGCCACCCCCGGCACCCACCCGCGTTTCGTCTCCATGATCAGGGAACTGTTCCAGGAGCGCGCCGCCGGCGCGCCGGACCGGCCGGCCCTCGGCGCCCTCGGCCCGCGCCCGGACGCCTGCCGCGCCGACCACTGCCGAAGGGGGACCGCGTGACCTCTCATGAGGACCTGCTGGACCTGGCCGTCGCGACCGCCCGCGAGGCCGGCCGGATGCTGGTCGACAAGCGCCCCGCCGGCGGCCCGGACGTGGTGCAGACCAAGTCCAGCCCGACCGACGTGGTCACCCAGATGGACCGCGCCGCCGAACAGCTGATCATCGAGCGGATCCGCGCGGCCCGGCCCGGCGACACCTTCCTCGGCGAGGAGGGCGGCACGCAGGGCGGCGGCCCGCAGGCCGGCGACGGCGCCCGCTGGGTGATCGACCCGATCGACGGCACCGTCAACTACCTGTACGACCTGCCCGACTGGGCCGTCAGCATCGCCGTCGAGATCGACGGCGTGGCCGTCGCGGGCGCGATCGAGATGCCGCGCCGGGGCGAGCTGTACACCGCCGTGCGGGGCGGCGGCGCGCTGCTGCACACCGCGTCCGGCACCCGCGAGCTGCGGGTCAACACCGGCGTCCCGCCGGCGCGGGCGCTCGTCGCGACCGGGTTCGGGTACGCCGCCGAGCGCCGCGCCCACCAGGCGCGGGTGCTGACCGGGGTGCTGCCGCGGGTCCGCGACATCCGGCGTGGCGGCGCGTGCTGCGTGGACCTCTGCTCGCTCGCGGCGGGCCGGGTGGACGCCTACTTCGAGCGCGGCGTGCAGGCGTGGGACGTCGCCGCCGGGGCACTGATCGTCGAGGAGGCGGGCGGGCGCGTCGGCGGCCTGCACGGCGCCCCGGTCAGCCCGGAGTTCGCCATCGCCGCCGCGCCGGACCTGTTCCAGGCCCTGCACGACCTGCTCGTGCCGCTCGACCCGGCGCGTGACTGAGACGGAAAAGGACCGGAGCGGGGCTCCGGTCCTTCCGTCGGTGGGACGTGCTCAGTCGCAGCGGGGTGCCTCGACGCCGATGTCGTTGTTCGCCGCGATCCGGCGCAGTTCGCTGATCTCCTCCTGACGGATGTCCACCAGGTAGGTGTCTCCTGCTGCGTGGGCGCTGCGCAGCGACTCGTACGCGTCATCGAGCCGCTGTTGAATCACACGTGTCAACTCGCCCATGGGCCTCCTCCCGGATCAGGCCCTCCCTACCCAAACCGCGGCTTGCGGTAAACCTGTTCCTGGACGGAATTTCACGACGACTTTCCGTGTCCGTGCGGCGGCGCCCTGACGTGGGCTTACGGACGTCTTACGGTGCCCGTGACATACCTGGGGGGACGGCCCGGAACGGGCCGGTCGAGAAGGGGGAGACGGTGCGAGTACTGGTCGTGGAGGACGAACGCGTCCTCGCCGACGCGATCGCCACCGGCCTGCGCCGGGACGCGCTGGCGGTGGACGTGGCCTACGACGGCGCGGGGGCGCTGGAACGGGCCGGCGTCAACGACTACGACGTGATCGTGCTCGATCGCGACCTGCCCAAGGTGCACGGCGACCAGGTGTGCCGGGAGCTGGTGGCGCGCCGCTGCCCGGCCCGGATCATCATGCTGACCGCGGCCGGCGAGCTGGACGACAAGGTCGAGGGCCTGTCCATCGGCGCCGACGACTACCTGGCCAAGCCGTTCGCGTTCGCCGAGCTGGTCGCCCGGGTGCGCGCCCTCGGCCGGCGCGCCGCCGCGCCGCTGCCGCCGGTGCTGGAGCGCGCGGGGGTGACACTGGACCCGGCCCGCCGCGAGGTGCTGCGCGACGGCCGGCCGGTCGAGCTCACCCGCAAGGAGTTCGCGGTGCTGGAGGTGCTGCTGAGCGCGGGCGGCGCGGTGGTGAGCTCCGAGCAGCTGCTGGAGAAGGCCTGGGACGAGCACATCGACCCGTTCACCAACGTGGTCCGGGTGACCATGATGACGCTGCGCAAGAAGCTCGGTGACCCGCCGGTCATCGAGACCGTCCCGGGGGTGGGGTACCGGCTGTGAGCACCCCGCCCGAGCCCGAGGGCCGCGCCGCGTCCGGGAGCCGGACCAGCGGCCCGCACCCCGTCCAGGGCGCCCAGCCGCAGAAGCCGCCGCCCGGCGCGGGCACCCCGCGCGGCGGCTCCTTCATGACCGACGTGCGGGCGCTGCCCGGCCGGGTCAGCCTGCGCCTGCGCCTCACCGTCCTGTACGGCCTGCTGTTCTTCATGGCGGGCGGGCTGCTGCTGTTCGTCACCTACCTGCTGGTCGGCGGCATCCTGGACAGCGTCTTCCCGCCCGGCTGGTGGCTGCGCACCCCCAACGGCGACACGATCGACCCCCGGGTGATCAAGGCGCTGGCGATGAAGCAGCTGGTCGGCCGGTCGCTGGTGGCGCTGGCCGGCGTCGGCATCATCGCGCTGGTGCTCGGCTACTTCGTCGCCGACCGCGCCCTCGGCTCGCTGCAGCGGGTCACCGCGACCGCCCGCCGCCTCTCCGAGAGCACCCTGCACGAGCGGATCGCGCTGCAGGGCCCCGACGACGAGATCAAGGAGCTGGCCGACACCTTCGACGCGATGCTGGAGCGCCTCGGCCAGGCGTTCGACTCCCAGCGCCGCTTCGTCGCCAACGCCTCGCACGAGCTGCGCACGCCGCTGGCCATCAACCGCACGCTGCTGGAGGTCGCGCTCGGCGACCCCGAGGTCTCCGACGACCTGCGCACCATCGGCCGGACGCTGCTGGCCACCAACGCCCGCCACGAGCGGCTGATCGAGGGCCTGCTGCTGCTCGCGCGCAGCGAGCGCGAGCTGACCGCCCGCTCGGCGGTGGACCTCGCCGAGGTCGCCGCGACCGTGCTGGAGCACAGCAAGCGCCGCGAGCACGACAACGAGGTGGCCGTCCACCCCGAGCTGGCGTCCGGCACCACCCTCGGCGACCCGGTGCTGCTGGAGCACCTGGTGTCCAACCTGGTGGACAACGCCATCAAGCACAACGACGACGGCGGCGAGATGTGGATCCGCACCGGCGTGCTGGACGGCTTCACCACCGTCCAGGTCGAGAACACCGGCCCGGTCGTGCCCGCCTACGAGGTGGACCGGCTGTTCGAGCCGTTCCGGCGGCTGAACTCCGACCGGGTCGAGTCGGCCAAGGGCTCGGGCCTCGGCCTGTCCATCGTCCGCTCGGTGGTGCTGGCGCACCGCGGCACCGTCTACGCCGCCCCCCGCACGGGCGGCGGCCTGGTGGTCACCGTGCGCCTCCCGATCGGCTGACGGCTCAGCGCTGTGCGGCGGTGGCCAGGGTGGGGTCGCCGTCGTAGTCCAGGTCCAGGCCGGTGAAGCGGCCGCTGCGGACGGCGACCGAGCCGAAGTCCAGCAGCGGGATGAGCGCCATGTCGTCCAGGGCGACCTTCTCGGCGCTGAGGACGTGCTGGGTGCGCGTGGCGGCGACGGGGTCGGCGAGCGCCTGGTCGAGCAGCCCGTCGAAGCCGGGGTTCTTCCAGCCGCCGTAGTTGCTGAGCGAGTTGGTCGCCGTCGCCGCCTGGTCGCTGCGCAGCAGCGACCGCAGCATCGAGGCGCCGGACGGGTAGTCCGGCCCCCAGCCGAGGACGAGCAGCCCGGAGGCGTCCTTGGCGGTGACGGCGGCGCTCATCTTCCGCAGGTCGCCGAGCGGCAGCGTCTTGATCGTGACCTTCCAGCCGAGGACGCGGGTCAGCTGCTCCTGGACGACCTCGGCGATCTTCTGCTGGCTCGACTCGGTCCGGACGTAGAGGTTCAGCCCGGTGCCCGCGCCCAGCTTGGCCTTGGCGGCGTTCGTCTTGGCCTCGGTGGGGTTCTGCCCCTCGCAGGACGCGCAGGCGCCGGGCCTGCCGAACCCCGGGATCGCCTTCGGGACGATGCCGTGGGCGGGCCTGTAGAAGCCGCCGTACACCGCGTCGCTGATCACCTGCCGGTCCAGCGCGTAGGAGACGGCGAGCCGGCCCTCCCGGGTGGACATCGGGCCGCGCGCGACGAGCGGGACGAGCAGCCGGCTGAAGGGGGCGTCGCGCTGGACCGCGTTCGGCTTGCCGCGCAGCGCGGACAGCGTCGTGGTGTCCGCCCGGGCCCAGTCGGCGTCGCCGCCGAGCGCGGCCGTCGTGGTGTTCTCGGCGAGCCTGACGCTGACGCGGTCGAGCCGCGCGCGGCCGAACGCCCAGGCGGTGTTGGGGGCCAGGACCAGGGACGACTTCGGTGTGTAGGAGTCGACCTTGAAGGGGCCGTTGCCGATGGGCCGGTTGTTGTAGGCGGTGTTGTCGGCCCTGCCGGCGTCCTTCGGCGCGGGGTAGAAGACGGGGTCGGCGAGCCGCTGTTCGAACTCGCAGTCCTTGGTGTCGAGGGTGACGCGCAGGGTGGAGCCGGCCGCCTTCACGCCCGACAGGATCTGGGACTTGCCGCTGATCACCTCGTTCAGCCCCTGGACGCCGGCCATCACGTAGGACGCCGGGCCGAGCTGGTTCTGGGCGTTGCGCGTCCAGCCGCGCACGAACGCCTCGGCGTCGACGGGCTCGCCGTTGCTGAACGTCGTCCCGGTGCGGATCTCGATCTGCCAGCTCTTGCAGCCGTCCTGCGGGGTCACGCTCGTGGCGAGGCGCTTGGTGACCGAGCCGTCGGCGGAGACGTCGGTGAGGCCGGTGAACAGCTGCTTGGCCACCATCCGGCCCGTGCCGCCGCTGCTGTGCGACGGGTCGAGCGCGTCGCCGTCGGAGGGCGGTGCCGCGACCATCCGCAGTTCGCCGCCCGGCCGGAGGGTCGTCGTGGTCGGGGTGGGCTCGCCGTCCGGGACCAGTACCGCCGCCAGGGCGACCGCCACCGCGATGAACGCGGCCCCGGCCACCCCCGCCAGGATGCCGATGCGCCGCCGGGACCCGCCGCCGGACGGATGCGGGGGCATCGTCTGCTGCTGATGCCAGGGCGGCTGGATCGGCCCCGGTGGCGGCGTCGTGGGCGGCGCCGGCGCGGGGACGGGAGGCGGCGGTGCGGCGAAGGTGCCGGTGACGGCGGCTGCGGCGCCCTGGCCGAGCACGTCGGCGGGCACGGCGCCCGCAGGGGCGCGCAGCCCGCCCGCCAGTGTCAGCAGCCGGATCAGCACCTGCTGGGCGGACGGCCGCAGCGCCGGGTCCTTGGCCAGGCAGTCGGCGGCCAGTGAGCGCAGCGGCTCGGGCAGCCGGCCGAGGTCGGGCGGCGCGTTCAGGATGCGGTGCATGACCGCGGGGATGGAGTCCTGCCCGAACGCCGGCCGCCCCCCGGCCGCGTAGACCATGGTGGCGCCCCAGGCCCACACGTCGGCGGCCGGGCCGACCGGCGTGCCGGAGATCTGCTCGGGCGCCATGTAGGCCGGGGTGCCGACGGCGGTGCTGGACAGCGTGCCGGTGGCGTCCAGCGCGCGGGCGATGCCGAAGTCGATCACGCGCGGGCCGTCGGCGGCCAGCAGCACGTTGCCGGGCTTGAAGTCGCGGTGCACCACCCCGGCCTCGTGGATGGCGGCGAGCGCGGTCATCGTGCCGATCGCCAGCCGGTCCAGGTCGCTGCCGCGGCGCGGCCCGTACCGCGACAGCACCTCGGCGAGCGAGGGGCCGTCGATGTACTCGCTGACGATGTAGGGCCGGTCGCCCTGCACGTCGGAGTCCAGCAGCCGGGCGGTGCAGAACGGCGCGACCCGCTGCGCCACCGCGACCTCGGCGGCGAACCGCGACCGGGCCCGCGGGTCGCCGCTGAACCGGGCGTGCAGCAGCTTCACCGCGACGCGGACGCCCTCGGGGTCCTCGCCGAGGTACACCGAGCCCTGCCCGCCCTCGCCGAGCAGGCCGAGCAGGCGGTAGGGGCCGAGCGCGTCGGGGTCGCCCCCGCGCAGCGGAGTCGGGTCCGGCATGGCGTTCCTTCCGGGGGGTGGGCGACGCGCTGGGAAGATCACAGGGGCCCGGCGCGTGCACGCCGGGCCCCTGTCGATCAGGGCGCCCCTACTGCTTGGTGACGGTGCCGTACGCTTCGGCCGTCGTGGAGTACTGCTTGCTGTCGGACCGCCACTCCCACCGCATGCTGCTGGAGCCGGGGTTGTAGAAGGTGACGTACCCGTCGGCGCACTGGCTCTTGTTGGTCGAGATGGCGGTCTCGCGGTAGACCAGCTTGTCGTCGCCGTTGCCGCCCGACTGCAGCGTCAGCCGGGTGATGCAGGTGATGTGCGAGGCGGACGGGTAGACGTACATCGCCGTGCCCGACTTGCCGAGCAGGTAGAACTTCGGCTCGAAGTTCCGCGAGTCGGCGTCGGTGCCCGGCTGGTAGCCGGTGCCCTTCCAGGTGCCGATGATGCCGTCGCCGAGCGCGCCGCTGGTCGGCGGCGAGTAGGTGAGGGTCGGCCGGATCGGCGTCGGGTCGTCGTCCTTCTTGCTGCCGATGACGATCAGCACCACCAGCACGATGACGCCGATCAGCGCGAGCACGCCGCACCCGATGCCGATCGCGACGCCGGGGTTGGAGCCCGACGACTGCTTGGGCGGCCCGTAGGCCGGTCCCGGCATGCCGGGACCGGGCATGGGCGGGCCGGGCTGGCGCAGCGGCATCGGCGGCTGCTGGCCGGGACCGCCCTGGTACATCGGCATCGGCGGCGGGGTGGGCGGACCGCCCATGGCGCCCATGCCGGGCATGCCGCCCTGGTTCATCGGCATCGGCGGGGGCGTGATCATGTGCGGCGGCGGCGCCTGCCGGGCGGCCGGGACCGGCGGCGGCGCGGGCAGCTGCGCGGCGATCCGGGTGCCCTGGTTCAGCAGCTCCTCGGAGTCGGCCTGGCCCGCGGGCGCCGCGCCCGCCGAGCTCAGCAGGTGCAGCAGCAGCTGCGCGGCCGGCGGGCGCAGCCCGGCGTCCTTGGACAGGCAGCGGCCGATCAGGTCGCGCAGCGGGCCGGCCGGCAGCGCCGACAGGTCCGGCTCCTCGTTCAGGATCCGGTTGATGATGACCGGGAGGGTGTCGGCCTCGAACGGCGACTGGCCGGTTCCGGCGAACACCATCGTCGCGGCCCAGGCGAAGATGTCCACCGCGGGGGTCAGCGGGGCGCCGGTCAGCTGCTCGGGGGCCAGGTAGCCGGGCGTGCCGACCACCATGCCGGTCGCGGTGACTGCGCTCTCCTGGGAGTTGACGGTGCGCGCGATGCCGAAGTCCACCACGCGCGGGCCGTCGGAGGCCAGCATGACGTTGTTGGGCTTGAAGTCGCGGTGCACGATGCCGGCCTCGTGGATGGCCGCGAGGGCGGTCACCGTGCCGATGGCCAGGCGCTCCAGCTCGGCCTTGCCGAACGGGCCGTTGTGCGCGATCACGTCGTGCAGCGACGGGCCGTCGATGAACTCGCTGACCACGTAGGGCTGGTCGCCGTGCACGTCGGCCTCGAGCACCCGGGCGGTGCAGAACGGCTCGACCTTCTGCGCGGCCGCGACCTCGCGGGTGAAGCGGGCCCGCGCGGACGGGTCGGAGGCCATCTGGGCGTGCAGCAGCTTGATGGCGACGTACTCGCCGCCGCCGCGCGGCCGGCCGAGGAAGACCGCGCCCTGCCCGCCCGCGCCGAGACGCCCGACGACCTCGAACTGACCAAGTGCGCGGGGATCGCCTGGCTCCAGCGGAGCGGCATCCGGCATCTGTTCCTCCAGTGACCCACAGTGAGAAGAAAGCCCGTGGGAGGGAACGGCCCCGGAAACGGGCCGCCCCGGCCATAGCCGTCGCGTCGCCGTGCTTGGGGCCCACCCAACCTCAGGCGGGCACGATATCGCGTTAGTTCAGACGTTTCACTGGCGTGTCCGGTTCAGCCCGGGACGCCGTTCGTTCGACGCGGCGTCACCGCGGGACCGTTCCCGTGCCGCGGGCCGGCGGGCGCCACGGCCCGGTTGGCGCGCGCAAGGCTCCGGGGAGAGATATGATCCCGCCGCCGCAGGTCGCTCTGACAGGTGCCGCGGGTCCTGATCCAGGTCGTGACAAGCTACCCGGAAAGTGACATACGCCACATTGTGAGGTCTCAATCCGGGTGATCGGTGTCACTGCCGAGACCGGTCGCGCCTCGTGTGTCGCAGTTCACCGCCCGTGACAGAATTTCCGGCCCGGATCGGGCACAAGAACGGCCCCCCGAGCGTTAGATCCGCGCGACGGGGCGCATAAAGCATCGAGGGGGATGGAGACAACATGGCGACCGACTATGACAGCCCACGCAAGACCGACGACGACATCAACGAGGACAGCCTTCAGGAGCTCCAGGCCCGGCGTGCCGACAAGGCGGCCAGCATCATCGACGAGGACCTGGACGCCGGCGAGGTCGCCGAGCTTCCCGGTGCCGACCTGTCGAACGAGGAGCTGACCTTCCGGGTCGTGCCGCGCCAGGCCGACGAGTTCACCTGCACGCGCTGCTTCCTGGTGCACCACCGCAGCCAGCTGGCGACCGAGAAGAACGGCCAGCCGATCTGCCGTGAGTGCGCCGCCTGACCCTTGACAAGGAGCTGCCGGTGCCGGGAGAACAGCACGACGCACGAGACGCACGAGATGTGGAGCCGTCGCACGACGGCGGCTCCGCCGAGATCGGTGAGCTGATCGGCCGGCTCTCCGGTGACGAGGCGATGGACCACGAGACCCGCGGGCGCATGCTCGGCCGCCTGGCGCGGCTGCTCGGCCACAGCGCGCGCCGCGCGGGCGCCGCGGGCGTGGGCCGCGGCAAGTGGCTGGCCGACCTGCTGGTCGCCGCCGGCCCGCACATCCCGATCCGTGATCTGGAGACGCTGAGCGCCCACCACCACGGCCTGGCCGGCGAGGAACTCGCCGACAGCCTGGTGAAGGCGGCCAGCAACGCCACCACCGCCGTCGGCGCGGCCGGCGGCGCGCTCGCCGCGGTGGAGTTCGCCGCTCCGCCGCTGCTGCTCACCGCGCCGGCCCAGCTCGCCGCCGAGTCCCTGGTGGTGGCGGCGATCGAGGTCAAGATGCTCGCCGAGCTGCACGAGGTCTACGGCGTGCGGGTGGAGGGCTCGGGCGCGGTGCGCGCCGCGGCGTTCCTGACCTCCTGGGCCAAGCAGCGCGGCGTGAACCCGCTGGAGGGCGGTTCCCTGGCCAACATGCTCGGCACCACCGCCAAACAGGCCCTGCGCAAACGGCTGCTGAAGACCCTCGGCCGCAGCTTGACGACCATGGGGCCGTTCCTCACCGGCGCCGCCGCCGGCGCGGCCCTCAACCGGACGGCCACCAAGAGGCTGGCCGGCAAGGTCCGCGGCGACCTGCGCGGCGGACCCGCCCCCCTGCCGGGCCTCCCCCCTGAGCTCGGCGAAGCCAAGCGTTAGCCCCGCGGCCGTGCGGCGCGTCCCCCGGGACGCGCCGCACGACCGGTTCAGGCGAACTCCAGCTCTCCGGTGACCGAGTCCCGGCCGGTCAGCCACATGCCGAGCGCCTCACGGGTGCCGCGCACCTGCGGGCCGCGTCCGACCGGACGGTGCCCGTCGGTCGGCACCAGCCGGTGCCGCAGCACCCGCCGGTTCAGCCACAGGCTGAGCTGCAGCCCCTCCCGGAAGATCGCGGTGGCCACCTCGTCCGGCACCCGCCGCTCCCGGCCGAGCCCGCGGACCACGTCCTGGTGGTGCACGCCGAGGTCACCGAGCAGGATCGGGGCGCCGAGCCGGCTGGTCGCGCTGGGGCTGGCGGCCCAGTGCCGGGCCCACTCCATCAGCCGCGCCCGCGGCAGCGCGCGCACCTTGTCGGCCTGCGCCTGGTTCGCGGCGTTGATCTTGCCGCGGTAGGGGAGATAGGAGCTGAGCAGGTAGTCGAGGCCGATCACGTGGCCGAGGACGTCGCGCGGGGCCCAGGCGGTGCAGAGCGTCGGGCCGGCGTCGAACTCCTCGTCGGGCAGCGACTCCAGGGTCTCGATCAACCGGAAGCGCTCGGCCCGCAGCGCCTTCTCGTAGGGCAGCGAGACCTTGTCCAGGGGGAGCATCGTGGTCGATCCCTTCCTTGCCGGGATCGACCACGATACGCAGGCGCCGGGCGGGGGCCGTAATTGACCCCCGGTCCAATGCGCCGTCAGACCTCGGCCTTCAGGTGCGCCGGGAGCGCGCCGGTGCCCTTGGCCCACTGCCGCGCCGCGGCCCGCGTGGCCAGCAGCCGCGCCACCTCCACGCCGATGCCCATGACCACGATCCAGCCGATCGCCTCGCTGAGCGCGACCTCCGGCGACTCGGGGTTGGTCGGCGGCTCCTTGCCGGTGCTCTTCTTCCAGGCGGCCGCGATCGCCTTCTTGGCGACGAAGCCGCCCGCGAACGCCGAGCCCGCGGCGAGTACCCGCCAGCCCATGTCGCCTCTGTCAGCCATCCTCGTCCTCCCTCGTCCAATCCTGGTCCGACGCTATCGGATGCGTGTACCCCCGCAGGGGCGCGGATCACCGCGGGACACAGGGGAATCGGCATGCGGCGGCGCCGGCCCTGTCAATACCATTGGGACATGACAGATCAGCCGCGTACGCCGAACGTCCCCGCCAAGCCCTCCCTGGACGGCCTGGAGGACAAGTGGGTACGCGTCTGGGAGGACGCCGGCACCTACCGCTTCGACCGCTCGAAGTCCCGGGCCGAGGTCTACTCGATCGACACGCCGCCGCCGACCGTCAGCGGGTCCCTGCACGTCGGGCACGTCTTCTCCTACACCCACACCGACGCCGTCGCCCGCTACCAGCGCATGCGCGGGCGCGCGGTGTTCTACCCGATGGGGTGGGACGACAACGGGCTGCCGACCGAGCGGCGCGTCCAGAACTACTTCGGGGTGCGGTGCGACCCGTCGCTGCCCTACGACCCCGCCTTCGAGCCGCCGGCCAAGCCCGACCCCAAGAGGCAGGTCCCGGTGTCGCGGCGCAACTTCATCGAGCTGTGCGAGCGGCTCACCGAGGTCGACGAGAAGGCGTTCGAGGAGATGTGGCGCCGCGTCGGCCTGTCGGTCGACTGGAACCACCTGTACACCACGATCGGCGACGACTCGCGGGCCGCGTCGCAGCGCGCGTTCCTGCGCAACCTGGCGCGCGGCGAGGCGTACCTGTCCGAGGCGCCGACGCTGTGGGACGTCACCTTCCGCACCGCCGTCGCGCAGGCCGAGCTGGAGGACCGCGAGCACCCCGGCGCCTTCTACAAGATCCGTTTCCATGGTGACGAGCGGCCCGTCTACATCGAGACGACCCGGCCCGAGCTGCTGCCCGCGTGCGTCGCGCTGGTCGCCCACCCCGACGACGAGCGCTACCGGGAGCTGTTCGGCACGACCGTGCGGACGCCGCTGTTCGATGTCGAGGTCCCGGTGCTGCCGCACCGCCTCGCCGACCCCGAGAAGGGCACCGGCATCGCGATGATCTGCACGTTCGGCGACGTCACCGACGTGGTGTGGTGGCGCGAGCTGGACCTGCCGACCCGCGCCGTCCTGGACTGGGACGGCCGCCTGGCCGCCGAGCCGCCGGCCGGCGTCCCGGCGCACCCCTACGACGAGCTGGCCGGCAAGACGGTCTTCTCGGCCAAGGAACGCGTGGTGGAGCTGCTGCGCGAGTCCGGCGACCTGGACGGCGAGCCGCGCAAGATCACCCGGCCGGTGAAGTTCTACGAGAAGGGCAGCAAGCCCCTGGAGATCGTCACCACCCGGCAGTGGTACATCCGCAACGGCGGCCGGGACGCGGCGCAGCGCGACCGGCTGCTCGCCCGCGGCGCCGAGCTGAAGTGGCACCCGTCCTACATGCGGGCCCGCTACGACAACTGGGTGGAGGGCCTGAACGGCGACTGGCTGATCTCGCGGCAGCGGTTCTTCGGCGTGCCGATCCCGGTCTGGTACCCGCTGGACGAGGCGGGCGAGCCCGACCACGGCGCGCCGATCGTCCCGCCGGAGTCGGCGCTGCCGGTCGACCCGTCGGCCGAGACGCCGCCCGGCTACACCGAGGACCAGCGCGGCAAGGCCGGCGGCTTCACGGCCGACCCCGACGTCATGGACACCTGGGCGACCTCGTCGCTGACGCCGCAGATCGCCGGCGGCTGGGAGCGCGACGCGGACCTGTTCGGCCGGGTGTTCCCGTTCGACCTGCGGCCGCAGGCGCACGACATCATCCGCACCTGGCTGTTCTCCACGGTGGTGCGGGCCGATCTGGAGCACGGCTCGCTGCCGTGGTCCGACGTGGCGCTGTCGGGCTGGATCCTGGACCCCGACCGCAAGAAGATGTCCAAGTCCAAGGGCAACGTGGTCACCCCGATCGCGCTGCTGGAGGAGTACGGCTCGGACGCGGTCCGCTACTGGGCGGCCAACGGGCGCCCCGGCACCGACACCGCGTTCGACACCGGGCAGATCAAGGTCGGCCGGCGGCTGGCCATCAAGCTGCTGAACGCCTCCAAGTTCGTCCTCGGCTTCGGCGAGGCCGCCGAGGACGCGGCGGTCACCGAGCCGCTGGACCTGGCGATGCTGGCGTCGCTGGCGCGCGTGGTCGAGGAGGCCACGCAGGGCTTCGACGGCTATGACTACACCCGGGCGCTGGAGCGGACCGAGCGGTTCTTCTGGGAGTTCTGCGACGACTATCTGGAGCTGGTCAAGTCCCGCGCGTACGGGGAGGGCGCCGAGGCGCAGTCGGCGCGGGCGGCGCTGCGCACGGCGCTGTCGGTGCTGCTGCGGCTGTTCGCGCCCATCCTGCCGTTCGTCACCGAGGAGGTCTGGTCCTGGTGGCGCGAGGGGTCGGTGCACCTGGCGGAGTGGCCGGCGGCGGGTGAGCTGCCGTCCGGCGGCGACCCGGCGGTGCTGGCCGCGACGGCCGAGGCGCTGCGGCAGGTCCGCAAGGCCAAGTCCGCGGCGAAGGCGTCCATGCGCGCCGACGTGGCCCGCGCGGTCGTGCGCGGCGCGGACGGCACGCGGATCGTCCGGGACGACCTGGCGGCGGCGGGCCGGATCGCCGACCTGACGCTGGCGGACGGCTCGGGCGTCCTGACCGTCGAGGTCGAGCTGGCCTGACCCCTCATCCAGGCCGGTCGGCGTCCGGATCGGTGGCGCCGACCGCCTGGAGCACGCCGCCGAGCGCGCGGACGGCGAGGTCGCGCACGTCGTCGCGGGGCAGGTCGTGCTCTTCCAGCCAGGAGCGGGCGGCGCCCTCGACGAACGACAGCCAGCCGTCCAGCGCGACGCGCAGCACCGGGCGCGGGGTGTCCGCGCCGACCAGGCCCTGCGCCATCGCGGTCAGCAGCCGCCGCCGCGACCGGTGGTAGAAGGCGACGACCTCGGCGTCCACGCCGACGCCGCCGCTGGTGACGGTCTGGAACGCGCTGTGGTGGGTCTCGGCCCACCACAGGAAGCCGTCGAGGGTGCGGATGAGCCGCTCGGTCGGGGACAGGTCGTCGAAGCCCTCGGCGAGGGCGTTCAGGGTCTCGGCGGCCTGGGCGATGACGGCGAGGAACAGGCCGCGCTTGCTGTCGAAGTAGTAGTAGATCAGCCCCTTGGCGACGCCGGCGGCGGCCGCGATCTCGTCGATGGACAGGGCGTCGTAGGGGCGGTCGGCGAACAGCCGCGCGGCGGCCTGCAGGATCGCGGCGCGCCGTGCCTCGCCGCGCTTCGCAGGCCCTTGCGGTTCCGCCTCGGCCGTCATCGCGCCCCCTCTTGACTTTGGTTCAAGGTCGTCTCCATATTAGATCCCAAATCTAATTGTGTGGTGGTGGCAGACGTGAAGACGCGCAAGGTCAAAACCCGCGACGTGAAACTGGCCGTATGTGAGTACGACGAGACCGGCGACCCCTCGGCCCCGACGGTCGTGCTCGTGCACGGCTACCCCGACACCCAGGCCGTCTGGGAGCCGGTCGCCCGGCTGCTCGCCGAGCGGTTCCACGTGGTCACCTACGACGTGCGCGGCGCCGGCGCGTCCGGCCGCCCGCGGCGCACCCGGGCGTACGCGATGGAGCACCTGGCCGACGACCTGCGCACGGTGATCGACGCGGTGTCCCCGGACCGGCCCGTCCACCTGGTCGGCCACGACTGGGGGTCGGTGCAGTGCTGGGGCGCGGTGACCGGTGACGCGCTGGGGGGGCGCGTCGCCTCCTTCACCTCCGTGTCCGGTCCGTGCATCGAGCACTTCGGGCAGTGGGTCCGCGACCGGCTGCGGCGCCCCACCCCGCGGCGCCTCGCCGAGCTGGCCGGGCAGTTCGCCCGGTCCTGGTACCTGGTGTTCGGCGCGGTCCCTGGGGTGCCGCAGCTGTTCTGGCGGTTCGGCGGCACCCGGCTGTTCCCCGTCCTGGTCGAGCGGACCGAGGGGCTGACCCGCGAGCCCGCGCCCACGTTCCGCAAGGACGCCCTGTACGGGATGAAGCTCTACCGTGCCAACGCGGTGCGGTTCCTGCGCCCGGGGGACCGGTGCCGCACGACCGTGCCGGTGCAGGTCGTCGCGCCGACCAAGGACGCGTTCGTGTCGCCGCACCAGTCCCGCGACCTCGCACCGTACGTGGACCGGTACTGGCGGCGCGAGCTGCCCGCCGGGCACTGGGGCGCGGTGTGCACGCGGCCGGACGTGCTCGCGGGGTGGATCACCGAGTTCGCCCGGTATATCGAGGGCGCGCCCCAGCCCGCCGCGCTCGCGGCGGCGGAGATGGCGGGGGCCGCGCGATGAGCGAACCGGACGAGCGCCACCCCGTCATCACCCCGCGCCGGGTGCGGTTCGACTGGGAGGGCACCCCGCTCCACTGGATCCCGGACGAGCCCGTCGCCACGCACTTCATCAACACGCTGCACCTGCTGCTGCCCGCCGGGGAACGCTGGTTCGTGCACGTCTACAAGCAGACGCTGCCGCTGATCAAGGACGAGCGGCTGCGCGCCGAGGTCAAGGGGTTCATGGGGCAGGAGGCGGTGCACGCCTACTCCCACCAGGGCGTCCTGGACCGGCAGATGCGCGCGCGGGGCCTGGACCCGCGGCCGCTGACCCGCCGCATCGAGTGGATGTTCCAGAACCTGCTGGGCGACCGGCCGCCGGTGCCGCTGATCCCGCGCCGGGTCTGGCTGAACTTCCGGATCGGGGTCATCGCCGGGATCGAGCACTACACCGCCGTCCTCGGCCAGTGGATCCTGGACGCCCGCGAGCTGGACGAGGCGGGCGCCGACCCGACGATGCTGGACCTGCTGCGCTGGCACGGCGCCGAGGAGGTCGAGCACCGGTCGGTGGCGTTCGACGTCTACCAGTACGTGTCGGGGGCCTACTGGCGGCGGTTCGTCACCTTCTTCGCCGGGGTGGTGGCGATGCCGCTCGCCGTCTATGCGGGCGCGGCCTACCTGTGCCGGGCCGACCCGTCGCTGCGCGGGGTGCGGCCGCGGCTGCGCGACTACCGGCGGGCGGTGCGGCGGGGGATCTTCCCGGGCAACCGGTTCATGATCGCGGCGGCCCGCGCCTACCTGCGCCGCGACTACCACCCGTCGCGGGAGTGCTCGACGCGCAAGGCGCTGGAGTACCTGGCGACGTCGCCGGCGGCGCTGGCGGCGGCGAAGGGGACGCCGGGCGGGTGAACCGAACGTCGTTCCGATCGGGCCGGGCGGACGCTAGTGTAAGTGGGCACTGACTGCCGTCCTCGGAGGAGTCTGCCCGTGCCTGATCTGGACGAGTACGCCCGCCGGGCCCGCGCCTGGCTGGAGACCGCGACGGCCGCGCTGCCGCCCGATCCCGGCCTCGCCGCCGCCCGCGCCTTCATGGCCGATCTCCACGACGCCGGCTACTCCGGCATCACCTGGCCGGCCGAGTACGGCGGGCAGGGCCTGTCGGCCGCCGAGGAGCGCGTGTTCCAGCAGGCGGCGCGCGACCTGGTGCTGCCGGTCGGGGTCTTCGGCATCGGCCTCGGCATGTGCGGGCCGACGCTGCTGTCGATCGGCACCGAGGAGCAGAAGCGCCGCTACATCCGGCCGCTGCTGCGCGGCGAGGAGATCTGGTGCCAGATGTTCTCCGAGCCGGGCGCCGGCTCGGACGTCGCCTCGCTGCAGACCCGAGCCGTCCTGGACGGCGACGCCTGGCTCGTCAACGGGCAGAAGGTGTGGACGTCGGTCGCCAAGCAGGCCGACTTCGGCCTGCTGATCGCCCGGACCAATCCCGACGTGCCGAAGCACCAGGGCATCACGATGTTCGTCGTCGACATGCACGACCCCGGCGTCACCGTCCGGCCGCTGCGCGACATGACGGGCGAGTCGCACTTCAACGAGGTCTACTTCGACGACGTGCGGATCGCCGCGGACCAGGTCGTCGGGGAGGTCGACGGCGGCTGGTCGGCGGCCGTCACCACGCTGCTGCACGAGCGGGTGTCGATCGGGATGGGCGCCGCGCGCACCGAGCGGCCCGCCTCGTTCGAAGCACTGTCGGGCGCCGCCCGCGAGCGCGGGCTGCTCGCCAACCCGCTCGTCCGGGACCGGCTCGTGGACCTCTACCTACAGGAGCGCGCGTTCGACCTGCTGAGCGCGCGGATGTCGCAGGAGGTCAAGGCGGGGATCCAGCCGGGGGCGCGCGGGTCGGTGGTCAAGCTGCTGCTGGCCGAACTGACCCTGGACTCGGCCGACGCCGCCAGCGAGATCCTCGGGCCGGGCACCGTCGCCCACGACGACGACGGGAAGATCGCCCGCGCGCTGGCGTGGGGGCCGGGCATGGCGCTCGGCGGCGGCACCAACGAGATCATGCGCAACATCATCGGCGACCGCGTCCTCGGCCTGCCGCGCGAGCCGCAGGTGGACCGCACCGTCCCGTTCCGCGACCTGAAGGTCGGCACGCAGGCGAAGGAGGCCAGCAAGTGAGGCTGATCCCGACCGACGAGCAGAAGGACCTGGCGGCGGCCGTCCGCGCGTTCGTCGCCGAGACCTCGCCCCTGTCGCGCGTCCGCGAGGTCGCCGAGTCCGGCGAGCCCTACGACCGGCGCGTGTGGGCGCGCATGTCGGGCGAGCTCGGGCTGCCCGGCCTGGTGATCCCCGAGGAGCACGGCGGCGCGGGGGCCGGGCGCGGCGAGCTCGGCGCCGTCCTGGAGGAGCTCGGCGCGGCCCTCACCCCCTCGCCGCTGCTCGGTGCGGTCTTCGCCGCCGACCTGCTGCTCGCCTGCGGCGACGCGGGCGCCGCCAAGGACCTGCTGCCGGGCATCGCCGCCGGGACGACGATCGCCACCGCGTTCTGGGCGAACCCGGACGACCCGGCCATCGAAGTCCGTTCGGGGGAGCTGCACGGCGTCGCCCCGCGCGTCCTGAACGGCGCGGACGCCGACCTGGTGCTGGTCGCGGCGGGCGACGGCCTCTACGCCGTCGAGTCCGGCTTCACCGCGACGCCGCTGACGACGCTGGACCTCACCCGCCCGCAGGCCCGGCTGGAGTTCGCCGGGACGCCCGCCCGCCGCGCCGGGACCGCCGACGTCGCCCGCGCGCTGGACCTGGCGTCGGTCGCGCTCGCCGCCGAGCAGCTCGGCGGGCTGCGCCGCTGCCTGGACGTCATCGTCGAGTACGCCAAGCTGCGCGTGCAGTTCGGCCGCTATGTCGGGTCGTTCCAGGGCGTGAAGCACAAGCTCGCCGACATGCACTGCGTCCTGGAGCAGGCCGAGTCGATCGTCCGGTACGCCTGCTGGGCCGCCGACGAGGACCCGTCCGAACTGCCCGTGGCGGCGGCGCTCGCCCAGTCCTACCTGGGGCGCGCCTACTTCCGCGTCGCCAAGGACCACCTGCTGCTGCACGGCGGCATCGGATTCACCTGGGAGCACGACGCGCACCTGTACTACAAGCGCGCGAAGACCGACGAGCTGCTGCTGGGAGCACCGCGCCACCACCGCACCCGGCTCGCCGGGCACCTCGGCCTGCTTTAGCTTTTCAGGAACCCCACCAGGGCGCGGGACGGCTCCTCGGGAACGTCCCCGCCCAGGTGGTGGCCGCCGCCGATGGCATGGCCGGTCGATCTCTCGAACCTCCTCCTTTCGCCTCCGGTCGCACCCCAGGGAACTTTTCCGCGGCCCCGGAGGGATACCGGGTGAACGTTCCCCAGGAGGTTCCGATGAAAGAGCCAGCGGAGTGACCGCCCCCGTCGCCGCGGCGCCCGACGACGCCGCGGTGATCCGGCAGTCGATCGCCGACCCGGACCGCTTCACCGAGCTGTACGACCGGCACGCCCCCGCCATCCATCGTTACGCCGCCCGGCGCCTCGGCTCCGACGCCGCCGACGACCTGATGGCCGAGACGTTCCTCATCGCGTTCCGCAAGCGGCGGCGCTACGACCCGGCGCGCGCCGACGCCCGCCCGTGGCTGTACGGGATCGCCACCCGGCTGATCGCCCGCCATCGCCGGGCGGAGCTGGACCGGTACCGGCTGGCCGAACGGATCGGCGGCCAGGCCGCGCCGCCCGTCCCCGCACCCGACCCGCACACCCTGCACCCGTCCCTGGCCCGGGCGCTGGCGGAGCTGCCGAAGACCCACCGGGACGCCCTGCTCCTGGTGGCATGGGCCGAACTGTCCTACGAGGAGGTGGCCGCCGCGCTGGACGTGCCGGTGGGCACCGTCCGCTCCCGCCTGTCCCGGGCCCGCGCCCGGCTGCGCACGGAACTCACGATGGAGGAGTCATGGACGAACTGACCCTGCTGAAAGAGGCGGCACCGGAGGTCGCGCCGCCCACCACTGAGGCGCTGCGCGCGGGCCGGGCCCGCCTGGCGGCGGCGGCCCGCCCGCGCCGTTCGCGCCGTCCGCTGGCGCTCGGCGCGGCGGTGGCGGCGGCCGCGGTGGCGATCACCGTGGTCCCGTACGCCGACCCCGGGCCGACGCCCGCCGCGAGCGCCGCGGCGGTCCTGCGCGACGCGGCGGCGACGGCCGCGGCCGAACCGGACGTCCGGCCGGGCCAGTTCCGCTACGTCAAGTCCCTGACGCAGCGCCGGCACCCCCGGCTCGGCCCGTCCGGGATCGTCTGCGCCGAGTCGTGGTACCCCGCCGACGGAGCGCCCGTCACGCTGCCCGTGCACATCGCGCCGAACAGCGTGCCGGGCGGCTGCGGAAGCGCGCTGCCCAAGCCGGCCGAGCGTTCCATGCTCGTGTACGAGGGGCCGCCCGCCCACCCGCGCGCCCATGACCTGCCCACCGCGCCCGCCGCCCTGCGCGCCCGCCTCTACCGGGAGGCCGCCAAGGGGCCGCGGGCATGGGGCGAGGACCCCGGCACCCCCGCAGACCAGCTCGTCTTCGTCTTCGCCGAGCGGCTGCTGGAGGAGTCGGCGCCCTCGGCGCTGCGGGCCGCGCTCTACCGGGTGCTCGCCGAGGTCCCCGGCGTCCGTCTCGTCCGGAACGTCCGGGACCTGGCGGGACGGCCCGGCGACGCGGTGACCCGTACCTGGGGCGCGGAACGGCAGGAGATCATCCTGGACCGCGCGACCCACCGCTACCTCGGCGGCCGGCAGGTGTTCGTCAAGCCGCGCGGGGACTGGCGGCCGGGGGACCAGAGCGCGGTCGCCCAGATCCGGACGGCGATCGTCGGCAAGGCCTACCAGCGCCCGTAGTCACCGGACGGGCTCCCTGACCTCGGCGGGCTCGCGCAGGCGGCGGGCGAGGAGCCAGGCCAGGGCCGGCAGGACGGTCAGGGCGGCGAGCGTGGTGTGCAGGGAGGTCGCGTCGGCCAGGGCGCCGAGGGCCGGCGCGAGCACGCCGCCGACGCTCACCGCCAGGCCGAGGGTCACCCCGCTCGCGGTGCCCACCCG
The DNA here is from genome assembly GCF_009604375.1 of Actinomadura macrotermitis. Taxonomy (GTDB): domain Bacteria; phylum Actinomycetota; class Actinomycetes; order Streptosporangiales; family Streptosporangiaceae; genus Spirillospora; species Spirillospora macrotermitis. The sequence goes on along the minus strand of NZ_WEGH01000004.1, from coordinate 575,426 downwards.
GTTCGGCAGGTAGTCCTGCCCGAGCGTGATGTGCAGCGAGAACGGCACGTACAGCGCGATCGCGGCGGCGGCCACGAACCCGTACAGCGCCGGACCCGGGACCAGCGCCACGCCGGCGACCGCAAAGACCGACGTGCCGTAGGCCCGCCGCATCGTGCGGACCCGGCCCCAGCGCCGGGCCAGCCGCCCGCCGAGCACGGTGCCGGCCGCTCCGCCGGCGAACAGCACGAACAGCGCGGCCCCGCCCGCCGTGTCGCCGGGCTGGACGCGCTGCTGCACGAACAGGCCGAGGAACGTGCTGAGGCCGACGTAGACGATCGAGCGCAGGACGATGACGGCGGACAGAGCGCGGAAGGCGGGCCAGTCGTCGCGTCCGCGCGCCTCCTCGGCCGCGCCGTCCGCGCGCCGTCCGAGGAGCGGCAGCGTGATCAGCGTGCCGAGCAGCGCGGGGACGAGCAGCAGCGGCGCCGCGGCGAGCCCGCCCGCCGCCAGCACCGGCGTCGCGATCACCGGCGCGAGCGCGAAGCCGGCGTTGCCGCCCAGCGAGAACCAGCTCATCGCGACGTGGTCGCCGCCGGTCACCGCGCGGGCCAACCGCGCCGCCTCGGGATGGTAGGCGGCGACCCCGAACCCGGTCAGCGCGATCGCCGCCAGGGAGAGCGGATAGGAGGCGGTGAGCCCGAGCAGCGCGACGCCGAGCCCGGCCGCGAGCGTGCCGGCCGGGACCAGCCACGGCATCGCCCACCGGTCGGTGAGCACCCCGAACAGCGGCTGCACCACCGACGACAGCAGGGAGGCGGCCAGCACGAACCCCGACACCGCCAGGTAGTCGTAATGCCGCTCGGCCACCAGGAACGGCACCAGCACCGGCACGACGCCCTGGTAGAGGTCGACGCTCGCATGACCGAAGGACAACAGGAAACGCTCGTTCGCACGCACCCGCCCAGCGTCGATCACCGGGCGCCGTGGCGGCTTCCGGTAATCTGCCGAACAATGCCGGTTTCCCGCCACATCCCGGTCGCGCCCACCGTGCTGCGCCGTCTCGCCGCCGGGGCGGGCATCGACGCCCACCGCCACGACGACCACCAGATCGTCTACGCCGCGCGCGGCGTGGTGTCGGTCGCCACCGGCCAGGGGCGCTGGATCGCCCCGGCGAACCGGGCGATCTGGGTGCCGGCCGGGGCCGTCCACGAGCACCGCGTCCACGGCCGCACCGACCTGCACCTGGTGGGGCTCCCGGTCACCGCGAACCCGCTCGGCCTGGCCGGGCCCGCCGTCCTGGAGGTCGGCCCCCTGCTCCGCGAGCTGATCATCGAGTACACCCGCGACCCCGGCGGCGACCCGGCCGAACGCGCGCGGCTGCTGGCCGTCCTGCTCGACCGGCTCCGGTACTCGCCCCGGCAGCCGGTGCACCTGCCCACCCCGCGCGACCCCCGGCTGGCCGCGGTGTGCGCGCTGCTGCACGCCGACCCCGCCGACGGCCGCACGCTGCCCGAGCTCGGCGCCCGGACGGGGGCGAGCGAGCGCACCCTGTCCCGGTTGTTCCGCGCCGAGCTGCACATGACGTTCCCGCAGTGGCGCACCCAGCTCCGGCTGCACCACGCGCTGATCCTGCTCGCCGAGGGCGTCCCGGTCACCGCCGTCGCGCACCGCTGCGGCTGGGCGTCGGCGAGCGCGTTCATCGACGCCTTCCGCCGCACCTTCGGCCACACCCCGGGAGCCGGCCGCTGACCTCGCGTCCGGGCGGGGCTATTGCAAGTAACTTGCAATAAGGTGACGTTCATGATCGAAGATCTCGTCCTGGCCTGGGTCCGGGGCTGGGCCGTCAGCCGGAGAACGGCGCCCCCTGTTCTTCTGGACGGCGCGTACCGGGTGGACGTGGGACTGCCGGGCCATCTCGTCCGCTATGTCGTCCCGGGCCTGGACGCGCGGGTCGTGCGGCGCCTGACCGGCCTGCGGCATGTCCCCGGGACCTGGGTGAAGATCTGCGCCGAGCCCGCGCGGGCGGCCCCGCTCCTCCCGGACGGCTGGTCGGTGCAGGAGTCCACCGAGTACCTGATGGCCGTCCCGCTGCGCCAGGACGCACCGCGAACCGTCCCCGAGGGTTACGCGCTGCACGTGAGCACGGCGGACGGGATCGTGACGGTCGCGGTGCGGACCGCTGACGGAGAGCCTGCGGCGACCGGAAGGGCGGGTCTCGCGGATGCCTACGCGGTCTTCGACCAGATCGAGACCGCACCCGCCCACCGGCGCAGAGGGCTCGGCGGTGCGGTGATGTCGGCGCTTTCGGCCGCGGCGACGGCGCAGGGCGCGGACACCGGCGTCCTGGTCGCGACCGCCGAAGGGCGCGCCCTGTACCGGCACCTCGGCTGGCAGGAGATCAGCGAGGTGACCGCGGCACACGTGCCGGCGTGACCGGCCGGGCGCGCCGGGCGAGGATGAAGCGCCACCGCTCCGACCGGACGATCCCGGTTCATCCCCTGGCTTCCGATGTAACGCTGTGTATGGATATAGTCGCTAATTGTGACTATAGAGAAGCGTATCGAGATCGAATGGCCGAGTCTGGGCCTTTCGGTGACCGCCGGGCTGGACGGGCGCAACCGCGCGCTGGCCGAGGCCCTGTGGGACGCCCTGCCCTACCGCAGCCTCCAGGGCCACGCCCTGGTGGCGGGCCACCACCTCTACCACGTGGCGCCGGTCCACGAGCTGGTGCACCTGCACGGCGAGGACCGCGTGGACCGGCGCACGGTGCCCGACGGCACCGTCTTCTGCTCCAGGCTGCAGCATCTGGGCATCAAGTACGGCGAGCTGACCGAGCCGATGGCGGCCACGCCGATCGGCCGGATCCCCGCCGACGAGCTCGACACCCTCGTCCAGGCGGGGCGCGAGGTGTGGGCGTCGGTGTACTCCACCAAGAAGCCGATCGTGGCCGAGGTGCGGCGCGCGGGCGAGGCCGGCGGCCACCGGCTGCCCCGCCTGAGCGCCCAGGACGCCTGGGCGGACGCGCTCATCGGTGACCTGCACCGCGAGACCGGCCGCATCTGGCTGGAGCCGCCCGCCGAGCTGGTGGATCTGCACCGGGGCCGCGTCGCCTCGCGGGCGGGCAGCTTCGGCACCCTGCTCACCACGCTGCTGTTCGTCAACGGCGAGACCCGCCCGCTCGGCTACAGCTGTTACGGCGGCCTGGTCCGGGCGGCGCTGGAGGGGACGCCGCTGGAGCCGCTGCGCCAGGTGGCCCGCGGCATGACGGCCACGCCCGCCGAGTTCCTCGGCTACTGCGGGCTGGACACCCTGTGGGCCTTCACCCGCCGGCTGCACGAGGGCCTCGACCGGATCGACCGCACCGAGGACTTCGTGGCGCTCATGGCCCACATGGCGATGTACGTCAACTGCCTGGGCGGCTGGAACCTGCACCTGTTCCCGTGGGAGGTGGGCGACCACCTGCGCCAGGCGGCGCCGGCCACGTGATGGGGGACGTGCCGGCGCGGGCCGAGGCCGTCGTCGTCGGCGGCGGGGTGATCGGGCTGTCGATCGCCGGCCGGCTGGCCGACGCGGGAGTGGACACCGTCCTGCTGGAACGCGACGTGCCGGGCTCGGGTGCCTCCAGGGCCACCGCGGACGTGCTGCGCGCCTACTTCGCGGGCGACCCCGTCGGGTCGGCCATGGCGGTGCGCAGCCTGGCCGCCTACCGGCGGTGGGACGACCTGCCGCTGCGCGAGGTCGGCTATCTGGTGCTGTTCACCGATCCGGAGCAGATCGCACGCTGGCGCGAGGAAGAGCCCGCCCAGCGCGCCGCCGGCGTGGCGGTCGAGCTGATCGGCGCCGCCGAGGCCCGGGAGCGCAACCCGCTGATCGCCGCGGACCTGCCGCTGCTGGGCGCGGCGTGGTCGCCGCAGGCCTACGTGTCCGACACCGCCGCGATCGTCGCCGGCTTCGTCCGGGAGGCCCGGCGGGCGGGCGCGCTGCTCTGCTCCGGCTGCCCGGTGACCGCCGTGGACGCCGGCGCCGGCCGCGTCGAGATCGAGGACGGCCGGACCATCACGGCCGGGACCATCGTGTGCGCCGCCGGCGCCTGGTCGGCGCCGCTCGCCAGGATGGCGGGGGTGGAGCTGCCCCTCGGCGAACCGGTCACGCAGGAACTGCTCGCCGCCGGGCCGCTGCCCGGCGCCCCGGAGATACCGATCACCCTGCACGCCGCCAGCGGACTGCTGGTGCGCCGTCGCGGCGAGGGCCTGCTGGTCGGGATGGGCTATCCGGGACCCGACCGGGCCGGCTGGCGCGCGCGGGTGGGCGAGCAGCTGGCGGTCACCTATCCGGATCTGGCCGGGGCCGGGCTGAGCACCGCCTTCACCGGCGTCCGCGACGTGAGCCCCGACCGCACCGCCTTCATCGGCACCGCGCCCGGGTTCGTGTACGCGGCGGGGTTCTCCGGGCGCGGCCTGTGCCTCGCTCCCGCCGCCGGGCAGATCGTGCGCGACCTCGTCCTCGGTGAGGACCCCGGCGTCGAGATGGCCGGGTTCGCGGCCTCCCCGCAGCGGGTCGGGTGAGCCGATGCCGGACAGCGCGCAAGCCGACGGCGGGTACGGACGCTCCGTCTTCGCCGGGCTGAGCTCGGCGGGGGCACGCGAGGTGCTGGTGTGCGGGCGGCGGCGCCTGTCCGGGCGCGCCGTCCTGGAGCTGGTCGCGGGCGGCGCACAGGCACTGGCCGCCCGCGGCGTCGGGCCCGGCGCCACGATCGCCTGCCTGTACGGCGGGCAGCCCGAATCGGCCGTCGCCCGCCTGGTGGCGCTCAGCCTGGGCGGCGCCTACATCCACGGCTGCCCCGAGCTTCCGGCCGAGGCCATGACACGCGCGATGCGCGCGCTGAACGCCTCGGTCCTGCTGTACGAGCCCTCCCGGGAGGCGGAGGCCGATGCGCTGCTCGCCGAATACCCGGTACCGATCGCCTGCCGCCTCGACCAGGGGCCGGGCGGCCTGTTCGCGTCCGGCGGCGGGCGGCTGGAGATCCACGACCCGCCCGATCCCGGCACGGTGAACCTGGTGACGTTCAGCAGCGGCACCACGGGCGAACGCAAGGCCGTCGCCTACAGCCACCGCGCCCAGAAGGCCCAGCTGGAGGCGGCGCGGGCGCTGTACGGGCCGGGACCGTGGCGCTTCCTGGTCGTGCCGGGGCCCCGCGTGCTGCAGGACATGTACGCGTGGTGGACGCTGGCCGGCGGCGGCACCGTCCACCTGCAGCACGACGGCCGGCCGGAGGAACTGGCCGCCGCCGTGCGCCGCGAGCGGGTGACGCACCTGCTCGCCGGCCGCCCCGTCGGCCTTTACGCCCTCACCGAGCATCCTCGGGCGACCGGCGACCCGCTCGAAAGCCTGCGCGTGGCGGTGTACGGAGGCGCGGCCGGCGTCCCGGCCCGGACGATGCGGGCGCTGGACCGGCTGGGGCCGGTGCTGATGCAGACCTACGGCACCAGCGAGGGCGGCTTCCTCACCGTGCTCACCCAGGCCGACCACGAGCGGCCCGAGCTGCTGTCCAGCGCGGGCCGCGCCGTGCCCGGGGTCGAACTGCGCGTCCGCGGCCCGGACCTCGCCGACCTGCCGGCCGGCGAGGTCGGCGAGGTCTGGGCGCGGACGCCGCAGCGGATGCTCGGCTACTGCGGCGACCCCGGACGCACCGCCGCCGCCCTGCGCGACGGCTGGGTGCGCACCGGCGACCTCGGCCGCCTGGACGACCAGGGCTACCTCTTCCTGGTCGACCGCCTCGAGGACCGGCTGCCCGGCGGGATCTACTCCCACCCCATCGAGCACGCGCTGGCCGGCCACCCGGCGGTGGTGGAGGCGGCGGTGTTCACCGTGCCGCACGCCGGCGGACCGCTCCTCGCGGGCGTCGTGGTGCGGCGGGACGGGCACCACGTCGATCCCCGGGACCTGCGCCTGCTCGTCCGCCGGACGCTCGGCCGGCGCTGCGAGCCGCAGCGCCTGTGGTTCGTCGACCGGATTCCCCGCACTCCCGCGGGCAAGCCCGACAAGGCCGCGCTGCGCGCCGGCTACCAGGACGGCGACCCCCGCTCGCTGCGGTATGCACGGTAAGTGCTGGTATCGTAACTATGTGTGACGAACTTTGCGCTTGACCGCCATCCCATCGATCCGGCCAGTCCCGACGTCCACGCGGACAACGAGCGGCTGCGGCGGGCCGGGCCGCTGGCACCCGTCGTGGTCGAGGGGGTCCCGGCCTGGGCGGCCGTCCGGTACGACGCCCTGGAGGCCGCGCTGACCCACCCGGACCTGTCCCGGGACGCGCGTCACTGGGACCCGGCGGACCGGGCCGCGGCGTGCCCGCAGTCCACGATCGCCCGGATGGCGGCGGACACCTCCTTCCTCAACGCCGAGGGCGACCGGCACCGGCGCCTGCGGGCCCCGCTGGCGCGGGCGTTCACCCCGCGCCGGGTGGAGGCCCTGCGCACCCGCGTCACCGAGATCGCCGCCGGCCTGGTCGACGAGCTGGCGCCGGGCCCGGTCGACCTGCGGGCCCGGTACGCCTACCCGCTGCCCCGGGACGTCATCCTGGAGCTGCTGGGCGTCCCCGTGCCGATGCGCGCGGACGTCCACCAGAACCTGGAGGTGGCGGCCCGGGCCGGCGGCACGCCCGGCGCGGTGACCGCCGCCCGGGCCCGGCTGCACGAGCTGCTGGGCGAGGTGCTGCGGCAGCGGCGCGGGACGCCGGGCGAGGACCTGATCACCGACCTGATCGCCGCGCAGCGGCGCGGTGACGCCGAGCTCACCGCCGAGGACCTGCTCGACACCGTCGAGCTGCTGCTGATCGCCGGGCACGTGACCATCGTCAACCTCCTCACCAACGCCGTCCGCGCGCTGCTCGCCCACCCCGGCCAGCTGGCACTGGTGCGCAGCGGGGAGAGCTCCTGGAGCCAGGTCGTGGAGGAGTGCCTGCGCTGGGACGCGCCCACGGCCTACCTGCCGATGCGCTACGCCACGCGCGACCTGGAGATCGAGGGGGTCGTGGTGCGCAAGGGGGAGGCCGTCCTGGCCTGCTACGCGTCGGCGGGCCGCGACCCGGAGCACTACGGTCCGCGGGCCGGACGGTTCGACCTGGCCGCCCCGGCCGAGAACCACCTGTCCTTCGGGCACGGCCGGCACTTCTGCCTGGGGGCCTCCCTCGCCAGGCTGGAGTCGGAGGTGGCCTTGCGGGAACTGTTCGAGACCTACCCGCACCTGTCGCTGGCCGTGCCGCCGGACCGGTTGCCGCCGTTGGTCTCGGTGCTGGGCAACAGTGTCAGCGCCCTGCCGGTGGAGCTCGGCGAGCGGGCACGGTGACCACCGGTCAGGCCGGCAGGTGCTCGGAGACCGCCTCCAAGTGGTCCACCAGGGTCGTCAGGTCCGCGTCCATGGGCTGCAGGACGACGTGGTCGGCGCCGGCGTCCAGGTGCTCGCGGACGCGTGCGGCGATGGCGTCCCCGCCGCCGCAGGCGAAGATGGCGTCCACGACCCGGTCGGACGGCTCGGGCTCCAGGTCGCCGGCGTAGCCGAGACGGCGCAGATGGGTCACGTACGGCGAACCGGGCATCGTGAAAAGTGCGGACCGCCGGGCCGCCGCCCGGGCCCGCTCGATGTCGTCGTCGAGGAACATGCCGACGCCGACGACCAGCAGCTTGCCGGGGCCGAGCGCCGCGCGGGCCAGCGCGGTGTTCTCCACCGGCAGCGTGTGGGGATAGGCGCCGTCCGCCCGCTCCCGGGCCAGTTCCAGCATCTTGGGGCCGAGGGCGGCCAGCAGGCGCGGGAAGGGGACGCCCGGGGTGACCTCGGCGGCGTCCATGCGGTCCAGGTAGCGGGTCATCTCGGCCAGCGGCCTGCCATAGGTGAGACCGGCCGCCTCCACCGCCGCGCGGGCGCTGACGCCGAGGCCGAGCGCCAGCCGGCCCGGGTGGGCGCCGGCCAGCGTCTCCGCGCCCGCCTGCATCGTCGGGGCCTGCCGGGCCCAGATGTTGGCGATCCCGGTGCCGACGACCAGCCGCCGCGTGGCCGCCAGCATCAGCCCGAGCTGGGAGAACACCTCGCTCCGGCCGATCCCCTCGTTGATCCAGGCCGAGCCGTACCGGGTCTTCTCCAGCCGGGCCAGCTCCCGCCGCCACACCTCGGCCGGCGTGCCCGGGGCCGCCAGGCCGGCCCCCACGCGGCCCCACCGCACGGCCGCCTCGAATCGCTCCATCGGACCCTCCTCACGCTTAAGCGGGGCGTGCGCCCCGTTTAGTACCCTACGGAATGTACGCCCCGCTGACGAGAGAAGTCCATGGATCCCACGCCCGCCCGGCCGCTGCGCGCCGACGCCCGCCGCAACCGCGAGCGGATCCTCGCGGCGGCCCGCGCGGCGTTCGAGGCCGAGGGGGACGCGGTGCCCCTGGACGAGATCGCGCGCCGCGCCGGGGTCGGCGCCGGCACCGTCCACCGGCACTTCCCGACCAAGGAGTCGCTGCTGGAGGCCGTCGTCGGCAACATGACGGAGCTGATCGAGGACGCCCGCACCCGGCTGGACCGCCCCGACCCCGGGCCTGAGTTCTTCGGCTACTTCGCCCTGCTGGTCGAGCGCGGCGCGGACAACCGCGCCCTCACCGGGGCGCTGGCCAAGGCGGGCGCCGACCTCCAGGCCATCGCCGACGGCCCCGGCCGCGAGCTGCTGGCGGCCCTCGGCGCCCTGCTCGCCCGCGCGCAGCAGTCCGGCGCCGTCCGCCCCGACGTGACGGCCCAGCACGTGAAGGCGCTGCTCATCGGCATGTACGCGGGCGACGACTGGCTAGGCGGAACCCCCGAGGACCGCCGCCGCCTCCTCACTGTGGTCACCGACGGCCTGCGCTCCCGACCCTGAGGCCGGGGCGTTCCCGAGCCGGGTCGTGCGCCGCCTCAAGGAGAGCGCTCAGGAGGCGGTGCGGACGATCTTGAAGCCGAAACGGTCGGTGCCGAGGGCCTTGTACAAGTCGATCCACATGCGGAGCAGCATCTCCGGGGCCCGGGCGCTGGCGATGGGGCCGAGATCGATGATGTCGCGCCAACCGAGATCATGCAGGAGGAGGCCGACGACCTGCTTCGCATCGCCGTGGTCGCCGCTGATGAAGACGGTCTGGTCGGCGCTGCCGGCGAGGGCGGGATCGGGCATCAGGGCCGCGGCCATCGTGTTGAGGGTCTTCACCACGCGGGCCCGCGGGAGGGCGCGCTGGATCTGCTCGCCGAGGCTGTCGGTGTTGACCGGGGAGAGGACGGCGCCGTCGGCCTTCCCGTCGAAGGGGCTGGAAACGTCCATCAGGACGCTGCCGCCGATGTCGTCGGCGAGGGAGCCGAGGAGGTCGACGCAGAGAGGGCCGGGAAGAGCGTTGACGACGACGTCGGCCTCGGCGGCGGCTTCGGCGAAGGTGACCAGCAGCAGGGCGGGATGCGCGTCCAGGACGGCCCGCAGCCGGGGTTTGGCGCTGCGGGGGAGGTCTGGGTCGCGCGTGCCGATCGCCACGGCGTGGCCTCTGGCCTCGAAGGCCGGGGCCAGGGCGCGCCCGACCTCCCCGGTGCCGAGAATGCCTATCTTCATGCGGATGCGCTCCTCAGCGGGTTGGAAGGAGCCCGTCGTACGGAGCCGCCGGGTAGGCGGCGTCCAGGCTTCCGACGTCGGCGGGTGTCAGGCGCAGGTCGGCCGAGGCCGCGTTGGCCAGGGTGTGCTCGGGTCTGTAGGAGCGGGCCAGCAGCATGATGGAGTCATGACGGGCCAGCCAGGCCAGGGCGACCTGCGCGGTGCTCGCACCGTGGCACCGGGCGATGCGTTCCAGAACGGGATTGCCCGGGTGCCCCGGAGGGGGGAAGACGCCAGAGCCGAGAGGGCTGTAGGCGATGGTGGACAGGCCCATCCGGTCGCCTCGGGGGAGGACCCGGTGTTCGATGCGCCGTTCGGCCAGGTGGTAGAAGATCTGGTTGCAGGCCGCTTCTCCCCGGGGCGAAAGCCGGGCGAGATGATCCAGGTCCTGGAGAGAGAAGTTGCTGACCCCCCAGTGACGTATGGCGCCTTCCTGCTGGAGCGATCGGAAGGCGGTGACGCATTCCTCCAGGGACGCGTCGCCGGGCCAGTGCAGAAGGTACAGGTCGAGGCGGTCCGTGCCCAGCCGGCGGCAACTGGCATGACAGGCGGCCCGGACGTCTGCGGCGCGGGTGGCGTGATCAGGGTGGACCTTGGAGGTGAGGAACACATCGTCACGGCGCGCGAGCAGGATACGGCCCAGAAGCTCCTCCGCCCGCCCCTTGCCGTAGTCCTCGGCCGTGTCAAGGTGCGTCATGCCGGCATCGATCCCGCTGAGGATCGAGCGGCGGGCCTGCTCGTAGTCGGCCTGCTCCAGCTTCCACGTCCCCTGGCCCACTATGGGCAGAAACTCCCCGGTCGTGCCGAGCCGCCGGTATCGCAAGGCGATCACTTCCTTCACAGCGGACGGGATCGCCTGGAGGCGGCGCGCGGGGAGCGGAGGGCGTCCAGGACGGTGCAGGCCGCCTGCTCGCCCGAAGCGATCACACCCTCGATCCATCCCGAGCGTGGGGCCCCTGACGTCGCCGCGCACCGCGCGGAGGCCAGCTCCGTACGCGCATCGGTGCGGCTGGTGGGCTGCCAGTCGCCGTCGAAGGCGCCCCGGGCGAAGGGCATTCGGCTCCAGTCGGCTTCCGCGGTGCCCAGGACGGCGCCCGGTCCGTCGACCCCCGGGTGCAGACGGGCCAGCTCGGCGACGACCGCGCCAGGCCTCCTCGCCGCGGGGACGAGGTCGAGCGGCGCGGTGTCCTCGGCCGTGGCGTATGCGGTCAGCACCGCGCACTCGCATCCATCCCGCGGGTAGGAGGGGTGGGAGTAGAACACTTGCCGCAGCAGGGGGCCGCCTGCTGATCCACCGCTGGTGATGCCTTCGTCCTGCCAGACGGGCCGCCGCAGATGGAGCAGCACCTTCCGGGCGGAGGCCGGCGGCGGCCAGGACGCGGCATGAACGGCCAGGGCGCGCACGGGACCGTCGAGCACGAGTCGCGGCAGCAGCCAGGGTGGCAGGGCGAGCACAACGGCGGACGCCCGGACGTGCAGCCGGCCGCCGGTCCCCGCGCATACGGCGGTCACGGCTTTCGGCCGCTCTGTCAGCCGAGCGAGCCGGTACCCCGTCAGCGGCGGCCGGTCGAGCATCCCGGCCAGCGCTTCGGGCAGCCTGGACAATCCCCCCTCCACCGTGAAAGCGGGCTTGAACTCGGCCGCCAGCTCCCGCAGTGCCACGGCCAGGTCCCGGTGCGAGTCCCGCAGGGCGGCGGCGCACACCTGCAGGAACTCGACCAGCCGGGAGGGGAGGTCCTGCGCTTCGCGGAAAGCCGGAAGCGCAGGAAGGGCGTCCGAGGGGCGGGCGAGCGCCGCCACCGTGCGTGGGGCCACCGCGTCCAGGAGGATCTCCAGTGTTCGCGCGCCGGCGTGGGGACCACGCGGCGCCGTCAGGACGTCCGCCGCCGCGCCGACGCCGCGGTCTGTGGCCAGCAGGCTGCGAGGATCGGCGAACATGGGCGCGAACGGCGTCCTTCGCCCCGCCAGCCCTGCCCGTCGCAGCAACCGCTGTACGGCTGTGTGCTCTTCGAGCACGCGCATGGCGCCCAGCTCGCCGACGGCATGACGGTGCGGCGCGGGAAAGGCATGACTGCGGACGCGACCGCCGATCCGACCGGACGCCTCCACCAGCAGGACATCGACCCCCGCATCCTGCAGGGCGACCGCGGCCGCCAGACCGCTCATCCCCGCCCCCGCCACCACGACATCGGCCCCTGCCGCGCTCACCACGGCAGTACCGCGCCCCGGTGGTCGATGAAACGGCCCTCCCGGTCGGTGGCGGGATCGTCGAGGAGGCGTTCGATGTCCGCCGCCACCTCGGCCGCGGGCACCTTCTCGTGCCGCCCGGGATGCGGGTCCGACCAACTGCGCCCCATATCGGTGTCGAGCCAGCCCGGATGCAGGCAGATCACCCCGATGCCGTCAGCGGCGAGGTCCAGGGCCAGCGACCGGCTGATCGCGTTGAGCGCCGCCTTGGAGGCCCGGTAGGCGTAGTTCCCGCCGTCCTCGTTCAGCCCCATGCTGCCCATCAGGCCGCTGACGTTCACGATCGTGCGCCCGCTTCCGCGGCGCAGCGCGGGCAGCAGCGCCCGCACCATTTCCAGCGGCCCGAGGGCGTTGACGGTGAACTCCTCGAGCATCGTTTCACGCCGGGCGTCCTCCAGGCCCGCGCCCGGGCCGTCGAACACCCCGGCGACGTTCACCAGCACGTCCAGCGGTCCGCTCCCGACCAGGGCGGCCAGGCGTGCGACATGCTCAGGGCGCGAGACGTCCAGCTCCACCGGACGCACCCCGGCGTGCTCGGGCGCCGCACCGATGTCCCGCACTCCTGCCAGCACGCGCCACCCGGCCTGCGCGAAGTGCACCGCCACACTGCGGCCCAGCCCGCGGCTCGCGCCGGTCACCACCATCGTTCCGCCGTCCATGACTCACCTCAGATCCTCGGCTGTGCGGGCCGGCCCGATCTCCGGTAGGCGATCAGATCCGCGATGGTGACCAGGGTCAGCCCGTGCCGCCCGGCGAAATCCCGCAGCTCCTCCAGCCGCGCCATGTCACCGGTGCTCCGCTGGGAGACCACTTCGCCGATGACCCCCACCGGCTCCAGCCCCGCCAGGCGCAGCAGGTCGACCGTCGCTTCGGTGTGTCCCGCCCGCTCCAGCACACCGCCGTTCTTCGCGCGCAACGGCAGCACGTGCCCAGGCCGGATGAAGTCCGCCGGCCCGGAGGACGGATCGGCGAGCAGGCGCAGCGTGCGGGCCCGGTCCGCGCCCGATATCCCGGTCGTCACCCCTTCCCGGGCGTCGGCGCTGACCCGGTAGGCGGTTCCCTTGGGGTCCTCGTTGTCCTCGACCATCTCCGGCAGGTCGAGGCGCCGGCACACCTCGTCCGGCATCGGGGCGCACAGGTATCCGGAGGTGTAGCGGACCATGAAGTCGAGGATCTCGTCCGTGACGAGGGCCGCGGACGCCACCAGGTCCCCCTCGTTCTCCCTGGTCTCGGCATCGAGCACGAGGATCGGTCTGCCGTCGGCGAGGTCCGACAGCGCCTGCTCGATGGCGGAGAAACGCTCCCAGGGGTCGTTGTCGTTCATCGACTCCTCATGATCACTCGAATGGCCTTTCCGATGGCCGCCGGACAATGCGATCAATGTACCCGCCCGCTCCGGGGCGCTCACTTGCCGGCGGGTGAGCTTCGCGTAGGCCCATTCCCTTTCTGATCATTTTCGGTAAAGGCTCATGCGGTGGGAGGCTGGTGATGGCGGTGAGGGTGATCTGGAAGTGCTCGCAGAGATGAAAGGTGAAAGACGAATATGATCAAGCAGGCCGTTTTAGAGGGCGCTTCGACGGGTAATTTCACGGATGCCTGCAGGGGAGGGCGGTCGGCCGGTGACAGTCGAGAAAAGGCTCGCTCAAGGAATTCCGGAGAAGTCGCTCATGTGCTGCGTGGTCGTCGACGACCAGGGGCGCATGACCGAACCGGCCGGCGTCCCCGCGCTGCGGGGCGACACCGATCCGGTCCGTATGGCGCGCCACTACCGCAGCGCCGGCGCCGAGGTCATGTTCGTGGACATCTGGGATGACTGGTCGCGTTCGGAGCGCATCCTGCCGCTCGTTCGACGGCTCGCCGGCACCGGCCTGTCCCTGGTCGTCAGCGTCGACAACGGAGCCCTTCCCTCTGTCGGGCACGCCCGTTCCGTCCTCGCCGCCGGGGCCTTCGCCGTGACCGTCAACACCGTCGCCCACGACGCTCCCGACCTCGTACGGTCGGCGGCCGGCGCGCTCGGGGGCGAGCATCTGGTCGGCGTCGTCAACGTCGTCACCGACCCGGCGGGCGCCTGGGACGTCCGCGTCGACGGCGGCAGGCGCTCCACCGGCGTACACCCCGCCGCCCGGGCCGGCGAGCTCTCCGCCCTCGGCGTCGGTTCTTTGATCATCAATGACATGGACCACGAACAGCGCGGAGGAGGCTTCAACCTCCCCCTCCTGAAGGCCGTCCTGGAGACCGCCACGGTCCCGGTGATCTGTGGCGGGGGAAGCCGGTCCCCGGAAGACCTTCCCCCGGCGATCGCCGCCGGCGCCCATTCGGTCCTGGTGCTCACGCAACTGCATGACGGAAGTCATACCGTGCAAGAACTCCTCGACGTCCTGCGCTGATCGGCGCTGTGTGCGGCCCGTAAGTGCCGGACGCTCGATGTGAACCGCACATCGCCGCTGGAGCGCGATGCGCGCCGAGGTCCTGTGGGCCGTGAATGCTTTTGGCAGCGGGCCGGTGGTAGTTAAGGTCTCTGGTGGAGGCAGCGTCGAAGGGGCGACATGCTTTTCGGTCGCGCTAAGTCGAGCGGCCGCCGTAAAGAGCGTCGGTCGCTTCTATGACTGAACGGACTGCGCTGCTGTTCGCACCGCATCAGGCGTCTGGTCAAAGCCGACCTCGTACTTCACAACCGCGAGCCCGGACCTTCTGCCGGATGGACGGATCAGATGCGGATGCCCATGATGCTGGCGACGTGGCGGGCCGCCCGCATGGTGTCGTCGGCGAGGCAGATCGGGTCGCCCCATTCGTAGAAGAACCACCAGCCGTCCCGGTGCCGGCGGCACGAGACGGTCTCGCGGATGTCGCTGTTGTAGGCGCGGGTGACGTAGAGGATCAGCCCTTGGTCGGCGGGCTGCTGCACCACGGCCCGCAGCGGGGTGAGTTCTTCGACGGCCCGCCCGAGCGCCGCGAGCCTGCCGCGCTGGAACTCCTCATCGGACACCGGGGCCGTGGTCTCGTGCTTCATCGCATCCATGGCCAGGACGGTAGGAACGAAGCGAGCGCCGCAGCTAGGAACTTTCACGGAGTTGCACGAGCTCGGCTCGGCGGACGGCGATCAGCTTCCTGGCCTGCTCTCCGTACACCGCTTGTGACTGCAGGGTGCGGAAGACGCGCGCCATGAAGGCCACCTCCTGTGGCTCGACGGTCCTGATGCGGCCGATGAAGGTCTCGGTGCGGACCATCGCGTCGTCGAAGATGTAGAAGCCCTCACCGCCCCAGAGGCGACGGACCGCGTTGGCGGGGATGATCCCCAGCGCCACGCTCGGCAGCCGGGCGGCCGACTCCAGGAAGTCCAGCTGCTCGATCATGGTGTCCACGCCGCCCATGATGATGTTCAGCGCGCCGTATTCGAGCACGAACGAGTAGCGGTGCCTTCCCGAATAGAGGAGCCGCTGGCGTTCCAGGCGGGCGGCCGTCGCCTCTTCGATGTCGTCGGGGAGCTCGTACAGGTCCGCGGTGGCCTGCATGACCGCCCGGACGTAGCCGGGGGTCTGCAGGATGCCGGGCGGGCATATCGACTCATACGCCCGGAGCAGCTTCGTCGACTCGTAGAGCGGAGTTCCCTGGGCCTGGACACGCTTCATGCCACCGCGCAGTTTTGTGCGGTTGTGCTCCCACATGAGAGCGATGTCGCGGTAGGTGGCGATGAGTTCGGGGATCTGGGTCTCTGCTCGGCAGGCGATGCACCAGACGCGGATGTCGTTCTCGGAGGGGTTCTGCCGGCCGTGCTCCAGCCGGGACACCTTGGTGGGGTGCAGGCCGGTCAACTCCGCGAGCTCGCGGCCCTTGAGCCGGGCGTCCTTGCGCAGGTTCCGCAGGCGTTCCCCGAACGCCTGCCTGGCGAGTTCAGCCTCATCGGACACAGGCCTCAGGCCTTGTAGTTCTCATGGTCGACGGCGAGTGCCCACACCGCTTCGAACGCCGATGCGCAGGAGGCGGCAAGGGCCGGAGCGTCGCTGAACTGGTGCCCTACGACCCTGCCGTCACCGTCGAAGATCGAGAAGCGGACCATGCGGCCGTCGAACACCCAGAAGGGGTTGCCCGGCAGGAGCAGGGACGAGGCCAGCGGGCGTGGCAGCCAGCGCACCCATTCGCCGGCCGCGATGTTGTGTTCGGCCGTGAGGCTGTGCTCCCACTTGATGTATTCACTGGCGGGCTCGGACACGATGCGGGCTCGTCGCACCTGCACCCCGCGCGCCACGGCGGCGCTGACCGCGTCCCGGAAGGCGCGGCCATCGCTCGTCTGAGGCTGTGGCCGCCCCTCCTTCCAGGCCAGAAAGCGAGGGTCGTCGGTGATGTGCTGATCGTGCATCTCCAGATGCACCGCCGACGTGGTGCAGTCCGCCAGGAGTTCAGCGAACGTCGGCTTGCTCTCGGCGCGTCCGTACGTCCTCAGCCGGGCGGGGGTGGGCTCCAGGCGTGAAGTGTCGCTTCCTGCGCTCGTAGTTGCCACGCGCCGCCTCCATGATGATCTCCGCCATCGCGGCGGGGAGCCGTACGACCGGCTCGGTGTCCTTGCGGATGAAGGTGAGGTGCACGACCGCCCTCCGCCCGAAAACTTTCACCGAGTTGCGCTGGCATCGAGCCTTCGATGCTTTGAGCCGTGCGTCAAGGAAGCGTGAGGCAAGTATCGCGACGTGGTTGTGGAGATGTGGGGGTTATGTCGGGCGGATCGGAATTAAGGGTGGGGCTCCAGGATGATCAGGGGGAGGTCTCGGGTGGATTTGGTCTGGTAGGTGTCGTAGGTCGGGAAAACGGCCGTCATTACCGGCCACAGCTTTTGCTTCTCGTCCGGTGACGCCGTGCGGGCGTGGGCGGGGAACTTCTCCGCGCCCACCTGCACGTTGACCTCCGGGTCCGCGGTCAGGTTGAGGTACCAGGCCGGGTCCTGGTCGGAGCCGCCGTTGGAGGCGACCAGCAGATGACGGCCCTCGGCCTCGCCGTAGATCAGGGCGGTGCGGCGGAGGGTGCCCGTTCTGCGGCCGCGGGTCGTCAGGAGCAGGGTGGGCATGCCCTGGTACAGGTGGCCCTTTTGGCCGTCGGTTTCGACGTAGTTGCGGATGTGGGACGCGACCCAGCCGGTGGGGCTGTCGGTGGGTTCTTCCACGGATCCCTTTCAGCGGGGCCAGGTGCACTGGAGGTGCTTGATGCCGTTGATGAAGTTCGAATAGAGGCGGTCGGGGCGGCCGGTGGCGCGGATCTCGGGGACGCGGGTGAACAGCTCGCGGAACATCACCGTCATCTCGCGGCGGGCCAGGTTGGCGCCCATGCAGAAGTGCGGGCCCGGGCCGCCGAAGCCGACGTGGGGGTTGGGGGAGCGGGTGATGTCGAAGGTGTCGGGGTCGGCGAACACCTCGGCGTCGCGGTTGGCCGAGTTGTAGAACAGCAGGACCTTGTCGCCCGCCCTGTAGTGGTGGCCGTTCATCTCGTGGTCGCGGGTCAGGGTGCGCCGGAACTGGATGACCGGGGTGGACATCCGGAGGATCTCCTCGATCGCGCCGGGGATGCGGGCGTCGAAGTCCGACAGCAGCAGCTCGCGCTGGTCCGGGTTGTCGGTGAGGAGCTTCAGGCCGTGCGACATGGCGTTGCGGGTCGTCTCGTTCCCGGCGACGACCAGCAGGATGAAGAACGAGCCGATCTCCTGGTCGGTGAGGGACTCGCCGTCGATGTTGGCGGTGACCAGGGCCGACACCAGGTCGTCGCCCGGCTCGCGGCGCCGGCGGCGGGCCAGCTTCATCGCCAGGTGGTTCAGCTCGTACCCGGCGGCCAGGCCGGCGGTGAGGCCGTACAGGATGCCGGTGCGGGTGACGCCGGACTTGGCGAACTCCCGGCCGCCGGTGTACTCGGGGTCGCCGAGCCCGAGGATGACGTTGGTGCGCTCGTAGACCGTCGGCCGGACGTGCTCGGGGATGCCCATCATGTCGCAGATGACCTGGAGCGGCAGCCGGGCCGCGACCTGGGTGACGAAGTCGCCGGGCCCGTCGCGCAGCAGGTCGTCGACGATGCGGGTCGCCGACCTCTGCAGGTCCTCCTCCAGCTTGGCCAGGACGCGCGGGGTGAACGCGCGGGACACGATGCGGCGGATCTTGGCGTGCCGCGGGTCGTCCATGTTGATCATCGAGCCGAAGTAGCGGGCCAGGTAGGGCGGCAGGTCGGCGATGCTGTTGGAGCACGGCTCGCTGGAGAAGACCTCGGGGTTGCGGCTCGCCCCGACGACGTCGGCGTGCCGGACGAGCGCCCAGTAGCCCGCGCCGTTCTTGATGAACGGCAGCTTGAGTTCGGGGAAGAACCGCGGATGGTCGCGTTCGCGCAGTTCGGCGAAGGCCGCCTCGCGCTGCCACCGGGGCAGCGCCCAGAAATCCAGGTCGGACAGGTCGATTCGGGTCATCGTCGTCACGCTGCACCGTCCCCGGGGCCCGCATCCAGAACGCAATTCGGTTCCATCGAAGCGAGCCCCGGGCTCAAGGTCAAGCGAATCGGCGCTGCAGAACGGTCCGCTCGGCGGCCGTCCACGCTCCGCTCGTCAGCAGGTACACCCCGGCGGCGAGCGGCATGAACATCGCCATCACGATCGTCCCGTACGGCAGCAGCCGCAGTAGCCCGGTCGCCCGCCGCGACGTCCACCACGCGACGGCCGCCAGAAGCGCGAACAGGCCGAGGAACACCAGGGACGGCGGCGAGAGCAGGCCCACGCCGAGCCAGTTCTGCCCGAGCGGCGTCGCCAGCAGGGTGTGCGCCAGCAGCAGGTTCTGGTGCCCGGCGACGGTCGCGGACGCGAACAGCCGGTACATGACCATGAAGAACGGCATCTGCAGGAGCCCGGGCAGGAAGCCCCGCAGGAGCGAGGACCCCTGGGCCCGGTAGAGCGCGGCCGTTTCGCGCTGGAGCCGCGCCGGGTCCTTGGCGTGCTTCTTCTGCAGCTCCTGAAGCTGCGGCAGGAGCTCGGCCATACGGCGCTGCCCGCGGATCTGCGGCACCGCGAGCGGCGTCAGCAGCAGCCGCACCAGCATGGTGAACAGGACGATCGCGACGGTGGCGGCCAGGCCGCCGGCCACCGGCTGCAGTAGTCCGGCGAGGCCGGAGACGAGGTCGTGGGCAAGGGAGACGGGCATGTCGAACACGTGGAAGGTCCTTCCGGAGAGAGAGGGATCAGACGGCGCTGATCTTCACTCCGGGTGCCCTGGGGCGCGGACGGCCCGCCGCGTCGGGGTCGCGCTGCGGCAGGAACGCCGTGCGCAGGGTGCGTTCGCGCAGTGTCGTGCGCAGCCGGGCGAGGACCGCCGGCGGTTCGCGCCGCGCCACCGCGTGCGCCGCCGCCAGCACCAGCAGGCCCGCGACGGTCAGCGCGGCGAGCGTCAGCACGACGTGGTCGCCGGACAGCAGGCCGATCAGCGTGGCGAAGATCAGCGGCATGTCCGGCCCCTCCCTCGGGTGAACCCGATCATATCGCCCAGAGGGCCAGGGCGAGGAAGACCGCAAGGGCGGTGAGGCGTTTGATCCAGGGCATCCGGACGGCGATCCGGGCGTCCCGGTCCGGGTCGCGCGACCACCACGTCAGCGCGGCGCTGAGCGCCCGGCCCGCGCCGAAGGCCGAACCCGCCGCGGCCGTCGCGAACGGCCCCTGGTGGCTCAGCAGCAGGCCGAGCGCCAGGACGTAGGGAGTGCTCGCCGACACGTACGTCCGGACGCCCGTCCCCAGTTCGAAGCCGAACTGCAGGGAACCCCGGCGCAGGCGCGTCTGCAGAACCTCTTGCGGAATCTGACGAGCGTTCTGCGGCAACGGGATGGACAGCAGCCCGAACTCGCGCGCAGCCCCCAGCGCGGCGACCGCGACGATCGCGAGCGCGCGCGCAGAAGACGGCAGCGGTTCGGCGAGCCCGGACAGCAGCCAGATCACCGTCGCGCTGAGGATGCCCCCGAGCAGCAGCCCGAGGGTGAAGACGGCCAGGACCTCGCCCTGCCGTATCGGGGCCCGCCAACCTGGCGAGAACAGCACGGATTCGCTGTTACGCGTTCAGACACTGCCCGAGAGCGCGAACCCGGCGAGCGCCCCCACCGACGCCCAGCAGAGGACCGTCGCGGAGAGCGCCGCCGCCGCGACCGCCAGCAGCGACAGGGCGGCGACCGGCAGCAGCGGCTCGGTGAGCCCCCGCCGCAGCCGCCCGGCGGTCAGTGCCGGCATGCCATCGACTTACGGCAGATGGTCTTGTACCAGCTGCCCCGGCTGGACTTCTTCCACCCGTCGTGGCAGCGCCAGGTGACCCCGCGCGCGCAGCCCCCGCAGGGGCGCGTGTACGCCCAGATCCACCCGTCGTAGCCGCCGCCGTAGCACTGGTTCGGGCGCAGCTTGTAGCGGCCCGGGTCCGAGACGCCCGACTTGTGGAAGCCCTTGTACTTGCCGCTCGTCCGGCAGCACACCGAGCACACCAGGCTCGGCCCGCAGCCGGGGGAGCAGTTGTGGTTGGCCGCGTAGGACGGGCAGCGCGGGTAGATGTCGTAGTATCCGGCCAGGCTGAACCCCGACTGGACGGCCTTGCGCGCCGGCGGGAAGACCCCGAGCGCGTTCAGCCCGACCGTCGCCCCGGCGCCGAGCAGCCCGGTCAGCACGCTGCGCCGCACCGGCCGGACCCGCGCCTCGCGGGCGGGCGCGCGGCGCCGGACCCGCTCGGCGGTGTGCGGCCGGGGCCCGCGCAGCGGCGGGACGTCCTCCAGTTCGATCATCGCGCTCCCTCCAGCTCCAGCAGCCCGCGCAGCGCGTCCGTGGAGCCGACCGGCTCGGACGCCCTGATCCGCCCGCCCTCGTCCACCACCACCGCGAACGGCGTGGCGGGCACCTTGTACTCGGTGAACAGGCCCTCGCCCTCGCCCGCCAGCACCGTGACGCCGGGCGGCAGACCGGTGGGCGCCGGGCCCGAGAAGATCGCCCGCAGCGGGCGGCCCAGGTCGCCCGCCGCGTCCAGCACCTCGCCGCACACCCCGCAGTCGCGGTCCAGGAACAGCAGCAGCCCGGGGCCGAGCCGGTCGAACGCCGGGGCCGCCGAACCGGGCGGCGGGCCGAGCTCGGCCTGCCGGGGTGCGCCCTGCGCCAGCGCGTGCACCTGCCGGACGAGGCCCGCCACCACCAGGGCGAGCAGCAGGATCGCCACCCATGACAGCAGCAGCGCACTGGTCTGGAAACTCATCCCGCCGTGGTCCTCTCGTAGCTCATGGCCTGCGGCAGTGTCCACAGCAGCACCGCGAACGCCAGACCGGCGACGACCGCGACCGCCCGCATCGGGGCCGGTCCGGCCAGGGCGCCCGCGAGGGCCAGTGCCGCCAGCGCGGCGGCGCGGGCCGCGACCCACCCGGTCATCGGCGTCCCGTCCCCGGCGCACCCGCACGGCACCCCGCTGCGGACACGCGACACGTATGCCGCGTACAGGGCGTATCCGGCCAGCAGGACGGCCCCCAGCCCCATCCCGAGGCGCAGCACCGCCCCCGCGCCGGAGACCAGCCCGGCGAGGACCGAGGCGCCCGCCGCCGCCTCCGCCGCGATCGCCAGCGCAGCGCCCGGGACTGTGAGCCCCGCAGGCAGCACCCGCTGAGCGCGCAGCGCCGCGGGCAGCGCGCCCGGCCGCCGCACCTGCCCGTACAGCGACGCCAGGAACACCAGCGGGACCGCCACCGCGGCGACGCCCGCCAGCAGCTCCCTCATCCGGCGACCGCCTCGACGGTGAGGCCCGCCAGCCGTGCGGGCGTCTCGCGCACCCGGTGCTCCTCGGGCAGGACGGTCACCAGCAGCGACCTCAGCGCCAGCAGGAAGTAGGGGCCCTGCCCCTCGACCTCGTCGCGGAACAGCTCACCGCCCGCGACCGACGCGCCGCGCCAGCCCGGCAGCCGCCGCCGGGTCTGCGCGGTCAGCGCGGTGATCTCCAGCAGGCCGAGCCCGGGGACCTCCTTGACCAGTTCGGCGGGGTCGGGGCGCAGCGCCCGGCCCTGCGGCGCGGCGGTGATCCCGTCGTCGTGCTCGGTCAGCCGGACGGTGCCGAAGAACGCCACGGCGTCGGCGGGACGCCCGTGGTAAAGGTGGGTGAACACCGCGTGACGGCGGCCCTCCCAGACGGCGGCCAGCACCGGGTCCGACACGCCGGTGTCGGGGTCGCGGGTGGCGGTGCGGCCGACGCGCAGCCGCCCGCCCTGCACCCGGAACTCCTGCTCGAAGCGCTGCACGCCGATGTCCTCGGCCCAGCCGAGGGCCCCCTCGCGGGTGCCGCTGGACATCTCGTGCAGCCTGCCGCCGACGGCGATCCGCGTCACCGAGGTCACGGGCCGCCCGAGGTCGTGCGAGCCGGCCAGCCGTACCCGCGTGCCGTCGAGGGAGCGGTGCACGACCTGTCGCCTCATCTGTGCCCTCCGGCCCTGGCGCACGTTCTGTGACTGGATCAACGCTACGTCGCCGGCTTCACCGCAGGGCCAAACCTGCCACAAGTGGACAGACGGTAATCTCGACGAGTGAATCGTTCCGCCCTGACCGTCCCGCCTCCCGGCACCCCGGAACCGCGGCCCCACCCCGACGCGCTGATCGGTGAGAAGCTCGGCCCGCACTACGCCAAGTGCTTCGGCTGCGGCCCCGACCACCCGACCGGCCTGCACCTGGAGGCCGTCAGCCACGACGGGCTGAGCGTCACCGCCGAGTTCACCGTCGGCGACGTGCACCAGGGCGCCCCCGGACTCGCGCACGGCGGCGTTTTGGCGACGGCCATGGACGAGGCGCTCGGTATGGTCGTCTGGCTGCTCCGCAAGCCCTATGTCACCGGCCGGCTGGAGACCGACTACCTGCGGCCGGTGCCGGTGGGCACGACCCTGCACATCACGACGCGCTGTACCGGGGTCGTCGGCCGCAAGGCCTACCTGGAGGCCGAGGCCCGGCTGGACGCGCCGGACGGCCCGGTGGCGGTGCGGGGCGCCGCGCTGTTCATCGAGGTGCCGGTCGCGCACTTCACCGAGCACGGCGACGGAGTCGGCGGCATGACCCCCGACCGCGAGGTCAATCCCTGAAGGTGGAGGCGTGGGCGACAAGGTCGACGTACTGATCAAACGGCTCGATCCGGGACTGCCGGTACCGGAGTACGCGCACGCGGGCGACGCGGGCGCGGACCTGGTCGCCGCCGTCGACGTGGAGCTGCCGCCGGGGGAGCGGGCGCTGGTGCCGACGGGCATCGCGATCGCCCTCCCGGACGGCTACGCGGCGTTCATTCACCCCAGGTCCGGTTTGGGCGCTAAGTTTGGGGTGACGATTGTCAACGCACCCGGTACGGTCGACGCCGGTTACCGGGGTGAGATCAAAGTGACCCTGCTGAACACCGACCCGCGCGACACCGTCCGGCTCAGCCGCGGCGACCGCATCGCACAGATGGTCGTGCAGCGGGTGGAGCGGGCGGTCTTCCACGAGGTCACCGAGCTTCCGGGATCCGCCCGTGGCGCC
Organism: Actinomadura macrotermitis; assembly: GCF_009604375.1. Lineage (GTDB taxonomy): Bacteria > Actinomycetota > Actinomycetes > Streptosporangiales > Streptosporangiaceae > Spirillospora > Spirillospora macrotermitis. The sequence continues at coordinate 552,045 of NZ_WEGH01000004.1, read as the reverse complement.
GATGGCTTCGGTTCCACCGGCGGCTATCGGGATATTGAGCACAGTCGAGAAGGAGCGTGAGTCGTGGCTTTTGGACGTCGCCGGCAGGCCGAGGAGCCGGGTAAGGATCCCGAGCAGACCGACGTGCAGGCAGAGACGGCCGACGAGGTCGACGAGGCTCCCGCGAAGGCGGCCCCCGCCGAGGGCGGCCCCTGGGACTCGGAGGAGTCCTACCCCGAGCTGCAGCGGCTGGACTTCGGGTCGGTGCAGGTCCCGGTCGCGCCGGGCCTTGGCTTCCAGGTGAACTTCGAGGCGACCGAGGTCGACGAGGAGGGCAACCCGCTGGACGGGCGCCCCGTCGCGATCCTGGTGCAGTACGCCGAGAGCGCCATGCAGCTGCAGGTGTTCGCCGCGCCGAAGCGCAGCGGCATCTGGGAGGACGTGCGGCGCGAGACCGCCAAGGACATCACCGAGGAGGCCGGCGGCCAGACCCAGGAGGGCGAGGGCCCGTTCGGCCCCGAACTGCTGGCGATGGTGCCGGCCGCGCTGACCGAAGAGGTCCTCGCGGAGATGCCCGAGGAGGTCAAGGAGCAGATCCCGGCCGAGTTCGTCGAGCAGGGCTGGGCGCCGCAGATCATCCGCTTCATCGGCGTGGACGGCCCCCGCTGGTTCCTGCAGGCCGTGGTGCAGGGCGCCGCGATCGAGGACGAGGAGCAGTGGCAGGTCCTGGAGGACGTGTTCCGCGGCATCGTCGTCGTGCGCGGTGACGCCCCGATGCCGCCGCGCGACCTGCTCCCGCTGGAGATCCCCAAGGAGTTCAGCGAGGCCGGCGAGGGGGAAGAGGAGAACGCGCAGACGTTCGACCCTTTTGAGCGCGGCCCGGAGATCACCGAGGTCCGCTGATCCCGGCATGGGAAGACCCCGCCACGGCAGCGCCGTGGCGGGGTCTTCGTCATCGCGGGGGAACCGTCAGCCGCCGTACCAGTAGTGGTAGCGGCCGTCGAAGGCGCCCATGATGGTGATCCACGGCCGGTAGGTCCGGCGGTTGCCGGTGTAGTAGAACCGGCCCTCCACCTCGCTCGTGACCGAGCTCCACGTGCCGGTGTGGGTCGCGCGCTTCTTGTTCCAGCCGCGCCACTTCCAGACACGCTTGCTGTAGGTGTAGGCGCTGAAGTTCGCCCGGTACGAGACGACGTGCAGGCCGTCGTAGCACCAGGTGAGGCGGTTCTTGACGTTGATCAGCCAGCGCCCGTGCCGGGACTTCTTGCGGCCCTGGGTGCGCTCGTACCAGCGGCACACCGTGGCCCGCCGGATGGCCGCGGTCTCCTTGGCGCTGTAGGGCCGGCCTTCGCGCTCGGCCTGGGCGAGGACGGACCTCTTCGCGATCGTGCCCTGCTGCTCGGTGACGGCCGCGACGCCGGGACCGGGGGCCGGTGCGGCGACGGCGGGGGCGGCCGTCGTGGTGAGCCCTGCGATCAGGGCTCCGGATGTGATCGCCACAGCGGCGAATCTGCGCATGCGTTTCTCCTGGCTCGGGGTCGAACAAACACCCTTGCCCGACAGACAATAACGTCTGTTTGAATGGCCGGTGACGCTGGGGCGTCAGGGGGATGGCGGGAGATCGTGGATCATGGTGCCGGAGTGGCGCAGGGGGTGCGCCCGGTGCGTCCCCGTCCGGAACCGGCTGGTTCCGAGGGTTGCCAGGACGGCCGTGCCGAGGGTCAATCAGGGCATGTCGAAGAAGACCCGCAAACGCCGTTCCCGCAAGCGCGGCAAGGCGAACAAGGGCAAGCGGCCGAACGCCAGGCACTGACCTCCGGCCGCTCTCCCGGAGAACCCCGCCGGTCCTCGACGGGCCCGGTCAGCTCTCGATGAGCTCGAACGGCATCGCGTGGGTGACGCCGACGGTGCGTCCGAGCGGCTCGACGATGCCGGTCAGGAACGCCTCGGGGTCGAAGTCCGCGCCGAGGTTGTCGAAGTAGACCCGGTGCGCGCGCAGCGAGGCGACGCCGGCGTCCAGATGCCCGGTGACGTCCACGTAGTGCGTGGGCTGCGGCGACCCGCCGAGCAGCACGAACCGCACGCCCTGCCACGGCTCCAGGCCGAGGTCGCGGAACACCCAGCGGTTGGCGGCGTCGCGGACGGCGTCCACCGCCGCCAGGCCGAGCGCCCGGTGGTCGGCCATGTTGAAGGCCCCGCCGGGGAAGGTCTCGCGGAAGTTCACCGAGAGGACCACCTCGGGCCGGTGCCGCCGGATCACCGCGGCGAGCGCGCGGCGCAGCGGCAGCCCGTACTCCAGCACGCCGTCGGGCAGGTCCAGGAACTCCACGGTGTCCACGCCGACCCGGCGGGCCGCCTCGATCTGCTCCTCGGTGCGGATGCGGGCGACCTCCTCGGGGTCCATCGAGTCGATGCCGGCCTCGCCGCGGGTGGCCAGCACCTCCACGACCGACCTGCCCTGCGCGGTCCACTTGGCGATCGCCGTCGAGCAGCCGTACTCGAGGTCGTCGGGATGCGCCACGATCGCCAGCGCCCGCTGCCAGTCCTCCGCCACCGGTTCCATGGCCCCATTCTGGCCCATCCGTAACCGGCCGATGGACGGGGGCCTTTCCCCTTCGCCCACAAAAGACGGCGGCCGCGTCTATATGATCTCCTCGTTCCGCCAGGACCGCCCACGCCGGCCGATTCGGAGACCCGCATGCCCGGAGAACAGGCACCGCAGGAGATCGACCTCAGCCGGCCGAGCGTCGCACGGGTCTACGACGCCGCCCTCGGCGGCAAGGACAACTTCGAGATCGACCGCGTCGCGCTCACCCGGCTGCAGGAGGGGATGCCGGAGATCCTGAGCGCGGCCCGCGTCAACCGGGACACCCTCGGCCGGGGCGCCCGCGTCATGGCCGGGCTCGGCGTCCGCCAGTTCCTGGACCTCGGCGCCGGCCTGCCGTCGGCGGAGAACACCCACCAGGCCGTGCGGGACGTCGCGCCGGACGCGCACGTGGTCTACGTCGACAAGGACCCGATCGTGCTCGCGCACGGCCGGGCCCTGCTGGCCGAGGACGACCGCACCGCCGTGATCACCGCCGACCTGCGCGACCCGGCGGCCGTGCTCGGCCACCCCGACGTCGCCCGCCTGATCGACTTCGCCGAGCCCGTCGGCGTCATGCTGGTGGCGATCCTGCACCACCTGCACGACGACGAGGACCCCAAGGGGATTCTGGACGCCTACATGGACGCCGTCCCGTCCGGCAGCCTGGTGTTCGTCACGCACTTCTGCGACTTCGGGCCGGTGGCCAAGGAGCTGCAGGAGCGGTTCCTGCGGCTGCTCGGCACGGGCCGGTTCCGCACCGAGCGGGAGATCGCCGCCTTCTTCGACGGCTACGAGCTGCTGGACCCGGGCGTCGTGCCGAACCCGTACTGGCGCCCCGAGGGACCCGTCCCGGACGAGCTGTCGGTCGCCGAGCGGCTCCACTACACCGGCCTCGCCCGCAAGCGCTAGGCGGCACCGGCGGAGTCCCCGCCGGGCCGGCCGCACGGACTGCGGCCGCTGATCCGAGCATCACTCATATCGGCCTGTACCCTCCTTAACAACAGCGTTGCATGCATGTGCATACGTGAAATCCTGCTGACGGGAGCGGTCGTTGAGTGGTGGCGTGGAGAAGGCCCATCTTCCGGAGCTGTTGCGCTCCCGGCGGGACGCCGTGCTCGGGCGCTGGGTGGCGCTGGCCGCCGAGGGGGTGCGCGGCCGGATCACCGAGCGGGAGCTGAGGGCCGAGCTGACCGAGCTGTACGACCTGATCGAGCGGACGGTCGGCGAGGAGGCCGGCGGGGCCGGCGCGGAGCTGCGGGCGGCGCTGGGTGAGATCTCGCGCAACCGGGCCCGGCAGGGGTTCAGCCCGAGCGAGACCGCGCTCAGCGTGTTCGCGCTCAAGCAGGCGGTCCTGGAGCAGGTCGGGGCCACCGGCGACGTGGACGCCTACAGCGAGTTCATCGGCTTCTCCTCCCGGGTCGACGATCTCGGCCTGGTGACCTTCGAGACCTACTCCGCCGCGCGCGAGCAGATCATCGCCGACCAGATGGAGCAGCTGCTGGAGCTGTCCACGCCGGTGGTGAAGCTGTGGGACGGCATCCTCGGCGTGCCGCTGGTCGGCACGCTGGACTCGGCCCGCACGCAGGTGGTGATGGAGACGCTGCTGGAGCGGCTGGTGGAGACCGGCTCGCAGTTCGCGGTGATCGACATCACCGGCGTGCCGGCGGTGGACACCGAGGTCGCCCAGCACCTGCTGAAGACGGTGATGGCGGCCCGGCTGATGGGCACCGACTGCGTCATCTCCGGCATCCGGCCGCAGATCGCCCAGACGATCGTGGCGCTCGGGATCGAGTTCGGCGACATCGAGACGAAGGCGACCCTGGCCGACGCGCTGGCCTACGCGCTGGGGCGCAGCGGCATCCGCCTGTCCGAGGGGGCGGGCGCCTGATGGAGCGGGTGCCGATTCTGAAGATCGGTGAGGTCCTGCTGGTGTCGATCCAGATCGACCTGCAGGACCAGACCGTGCTCGCGCTGCAGGAGGACCTGGCCGACCGCATCGTCAAGACGGGCGCCCGCGGTGTGATCATCGACATCACCGCGGTGGACATCGTCGACTCCTTCATCGGCCGGATGTTCGCCACCATCGCCTCGATGTCGCGGCTGATGGACGCCGAGACCGTGGTGGTGGGGATGCGCCCGGCGGTGGCGATCACGCTGGTGGAGCTCGGGCTGTCGCTCGGCGGCGTGCGCACCGCGCTGGACCTGGAGAAGGGGATGCGGCTGCTCGGCGCGCCGCTGCCCGGCGCCCGGCCGGGCGCCGTGGGCACCCGGTGACCGGCCCGCCGGAGGGGGCCGTCCCGATCGCCTCCAGCGAGGACGTGGTCCGGATGCGGCAGGCGGTGCGGGCCGCCGCGGCGGCCGCCGGGATGTCGCTGGTGGACCAGACCAAGATCGTCACCGCGGCCAGCGAGCTGGCCCGCAACACCCTGGTGCACGGCGGGGGCGGCACCGGCCGGGTGGAGTCCGTCGTCAACGCGCGGGGACGGGCGGGCGTGCGGCTGGTGTTCAGCGACACCGGGCCCGGGATCGCCGACGTGGAGCAGGCGTTGGTCGAGGGGTGGACGAGCGGGAGCGGCATGGGCCTCGGCCTGCCCGGCGCGCGGCGCCTGGCCGACGAGTTCGCACTGGAGACCGAGGTCGGGAGGGGCACCACGGTGACGGTGACCAAGTGGACCCGCTGACCGGCGCCGGCTGGACGAGCGGCTCCCTGGACGGCGACGCGGAGTGGGTCCGGGTCGAGGAGCAGAGCGCGGTCGCCGGGGTGCGGCGCCGCGCGACCCGGCTGGCGGAGCAGCTGGGCTTCGCGCCGGCGCGCGTGGGGCCGGTGCAGCTCGCGGTGACGGAGGCGGCCACCAACCTGATCAAGTACGCCGAGCGGGGCGAGATGCTGCTGCGGACGGTCCGGATCGGCGGGGACGCCGTGCTGGAGGCCGTCTGCATCGACCGGGGGCCCGGCATCGCCGACGTGCCCGGCGCCCGGCTGGACGGCTACTCCTCCAGCGGCACCCTCGGGATCGGGCTCGGGGCCATCGAGCGGCTCGCCGACCGCAGCGGGCTGCACTCGCTGCCGGGGGTCGGCACCGTGCTGTTCGCGCGGTTCGCCGACCCCGCCGGCCGGGCGACGGTTCCGGCGCTGCTCGATCCGCCGTTCGCCGGGCTGACCCGGCCGATCGAGGGGGAGCAGGAGTGCGGCGACGCCTATATCGCGCGCCTGCACGAGGGGACGGTCTACGCGATGCTGTGCGACGGCCTCGGCCACGGGCCGCTGGCGGCCCGCGCGGCGCGCGAGGCGATCCAGGTGCTGCGGGAGGCCGCGCTGCCGGCCCGTCCCGCCGACCTCCTGCGGCAGGTGCACCGGCGGCTCGGCTCGACCAGGGGCGGCGCCGTCGCGGTGGCCGCGATCGACCCGGCGGCGGGCGCGGTACGGTTCGCCGGGCTCGGCAACGTCGCCGGCTGGATCGTCGGGGCCGACCGCCGGCACGGCATGATCTCGGTGCCCGGGATCGCCGGGGCGCAGGGCAGGACGGTGCGCGAGCACGCCTACGACCTGCCCCGGGGCGCGGCCGTGGTGCTGCACTCGGACGGGGTGACCGACAAGTGGGCCGCCGCCGGGCGGCCCGGCCTCGGCCGCGACCCGCTGCTGATCGCCGCCGACCTGCTGCGCGACGCCGGGGTGCGCCACGACGACCGCTGCGTCCTCGTCGTGACGACGTCGGGCCGGGCGTGAGCCCGATGCCCGAACAGCTGCTGCGCTTCCAGATCGCCGACGAGGAGGGCGTGTTCGCCGTCCGCCGGACCGGGCGCCAGGTGGCCGCCGCGGCCGGCCTGGACGCCCAGGACCAGGTCCGCGTCGCCACGGCGCTCAGCGAGGTCGGCCGGGAGCTGTTCGCCTGCTCCGGCGAGGTCTCGGTGGCCTTCCAGCTCGAACCGGCCCCGGCGCCGGCGCTGGTGGTCGAGCTCGCCTTCACACCGCCGGCCGGCGCGGACCGCCTCGTGGAGAGCAAGGCCGCCGCCGCGCGGCTGATGGACGCGGTCGAGGAGACGGGCGGGGCCGCCCGGCGGGCCGTCCGGCTTCGCAAGAACCTGCCCGCCGGCACCCCCCGGCCGAGCGGCCCGGAGCTGGAGGCGCTGCGCGTGCGGCTGCGGCGGCTGCGGCCGGTGACCGCCCTGGAGGAGCTGCGGACGCAGAACGCCGACCTGGTGCAGGCCCTGGGAGACCTCCGGCGGCAGAGCGAGGAGCTGCGGTCCCTCAACAGCGAGCTGGAGGAGACCAACCAGGGCGTGGTGGCGCTGTACAACGAGCTGTCCACCGAGCTGGAGGAGACCAACCGCGGCGTGGTGGCCCTGTACGCCGAGCTGGAGGAGAAGTCCGACCAGCTCCGGGAGGCGGGCACGGCCAAGAACCGCTTCTGGGCGAGCATCAGCCACGAGCTGCGCACCCCCGTCAACGGCGTCATCGGCCTCAGCCGGCTGCTGCTGGACCCCGCCGCCGACCCCCTCACCGGGGAGCAGCGGCACCAGATCACACTGATCGGCGACGCCGGCCAGACCCTGCTGTCGCTGGTGAACGAGCTGCTGGACATGGCCAAGGCCGAACAGGGCGGGCTCGCCCCGCACCGGGCCCCGGTGGAGGTGGCGCCGCTGCTGCGGCAGCTGTCGGAGCTGCTCGCGCCCATGGCGCAGCAGGCCGGGGTGGACCTGCGGGTGGACGCCGCCGGCGCCCCGGACGACGGCGTGGTGGTCACCGACGAGCTGATGCTGTCGCGCGTCCTGCGCAACCTGCTGAGCAACGGGATCAGGTTCACCGACGAGGGCGAGGTGCGGCTGACCGTGCGGTCGGGTCCCGACCACCTGGACTTCGTCGTCGCCGACACCGGCATCGGGATCCCGGTCCACGAGCAGGAACGGGTCTTCGAGGAGTTCTACCAGGTGCCGGGCGGCAAACCCGGCGGGACGGGGCTCGGCCTGACCTACTCCCGCCGGCTGGCCCGCGCGCTCGGCGGGGACCTGCTGCTCGACAGCGAGGCCGGCGCCGGCACCACGGTGACCCTGCGGCTGCCCCCGCACCGCGCCCTGGCCGACCTCGGCATCGCCCACGCCCTGATCGCGGGCGGCGACGACACGGTCCGGGAGGTGCTGCGCCGCATGCTCGGCGAGGCCGCCGGACGCGTCAGCGAGGCCGCCGACGCCCGGGAGGCCCGGTCGCTGGCCGCCGCAGACCCGCCCGACCTGGTGCTGCTCGGCGGCCTGGCCGGCACCGGCGTCCGCGACGTCCTGCGCGCCCTGGCGCCGGACGCCGCCGTGGTGCTGATCGCCTCGGCCGGCGCGGTGGACGACGCCGCGCGGGCCCGCGCCGGCGCGCTGCTGGAGCCCGGACGGCTCGCGCCGGCGCTGCTCGCCGACGCGGTCGCGCGGGCGGTGGCCGAGGCGCGATGAACGCCGTCCCGCCCCCGACGACGACGCTGGTCGTCGACGACAACGACACCAAGCGGTACATCATCGGCAGCTGGCTGCGCCGCGCGGGCCACACCGTCGTGGAGGCCGCCTCGGCCGCGCAGGCGTGGGAACGCCTCGCCGAGCACGAGATCGAACTGGTGATCCTGGACATCCGGCTGCCCGACGCCGACGGGATGGAGGTCTGCGAGCAGATCAAGGCCGCGCCGGCCACGGCGTCGCTGCCGGTCATCCACATCTCCGCCACCGCCGTCGAGGTCTCCGACCGCACCAGCGGGCTGCGGCGCGGCGCCGACGCCTACATGACCGACCCGATCGACCCCGGCGAGTTCATCGCGACCACCGAGGCGGTGCTGCGCTACTACCAGGCCCGGCGCCGCGCCGAGCGGATGGCCGCGCGGATGGCCGCCTTCACCCGCACCTCGCTGGCCGTCAACGCCGCCGGCACCTTCGACGAGCTCGCGGCGGTCGCGGCGCACGGGGCGCTGGAGATCTTCGGGGTGCCCGCCGCGGTGTACATCCTGCCGCCCGACGGCCGGGCGCGGCGGACGACCGATCTCGGCGCGGGGCCCATCGGCCGCCCGTGCGTCCCGGAGGTGCCCGCCCGGCTGGCGCGGATGACCGGGCTCGACGAGCATTCGGGCACCCGCGTGCACCACATCGCGAACCGGCAGTGGCTGGAGCTGCTGCCCGACAGCCCCACCGCCGAGGACGTGCTGCTGGTCACCTCGCGGCTCAAGGGCGACCGGCCGCCGATCGGCGTCGCGATCGAGGGCCACCACGCCTTCGGCGAGGACGAGGTCAACCTGCTGCGCCAGCTCGGGCAGACGCTGGCCCTGGCGATGGAGGCGCTGCGCTCCTACACCGAGGAGCACCTGATCTCCCTGACCCTGCAGCGCAGCCTGCTCCCGGCCACCCACCCGGTCGTGCCCGGCTGGACGTTCGCCGTCCGCTACGAGCCGGCCAGCGACCAGGCCGAGGTCGGCGGCGACTTCTACGAGATCATCGAACGCGGCGACCATGTGCTCGTGGCCATCGGGGACGTGCAGGGGCACTCCCTGCACGCGGCCACCGTCATGGCCGAGCTGCGCCACGCGCTGCGCGCGTTCGCCTCCGAGGGCCACGACATCGACGCCATCCTCAGGCTGCTGAACGGCGTGATCCAGCTCTACCACGACGACCAGTCGGCCACGATGTGCCTGATGCGGCTCGATCCCCGCACCGGAGCCCTGCGAATGGCCAGCGGCGGGCATCTGCCGCCGCTGCACGTCGGCGGCGGGCGGTCGGAGTACCGCGGCGGCGGCGGGCTGCTGCTGGGCTTTCCCGCCGACCAGATCGCGCTGGAGGAGACCGTCGTGCCGCCCGGCGGCACCGTCGTCCTCATCACCGACGGCCTGATCGAGGACCGGGACGTCTCCCTCTCGGTCAACCTCGAACGCCTCCGCGTCATCGCCGCCGACGTCGACGACGACCTCGAACGCTACAGCGACCGCATCATCGCCGAGTTCGGGCATCGCGAGGACGACGTCGCCCTCGTCGTCATCCGCCGCGACCCCTAACCCCCGCGCGGTGCCGGGGCGCGGTGCCCGGGCGCGGTGAGCCGGACCGGCCCGGCAGCGGGCGCCGGGCCCCCTCGCAGGCGGCGGCGGGCACGGGCGGCGAACCGGCGCGCCGCGGCCGGAGTGCACCCGGCGACGGGAGCGACCTCCTCGAACGGCAGGCCGAACAGGTCGTGCAGGACGAACGCGAGCCGCTCGGCCGGCGGCAGCGCATCCAGCACCACCAGCAGAGCGAGGCCGACCGAGTCGGCGAGCAAAGCGTCCTGCCGGGTGTCGCCAGGGGCGGGCAGGGTTCCGCAGCGCGCGCGCAGCATGTCCAGGCAGACCCCTGCGACGACCGTGGTCAGCCAGGCGCGGAGGTTCGCCCCGCCGCCGCCGTCGAGCCGGCTCCACGCCTCCTGGACGGCCGCGTCGGCCTCACCTGCTGAACCGAGCATCTGGTAGGCGACCGCCCGCAGGTGGCCGCGGTGAGCCTCGAAGCACTCGGCCGGAAAGCGGCTCTCGTCCATCGGTCGCATCCCCTCGTCGCGGTCTTCACCGCCCTGACGGCCGGGCGGCCGCCGATGTGACGGGCTCCGCACGGGCGCATACTGGGAATGACGGCATCGGCAGGTGACAGATGATCGAGAACTTCGTGCAGGGCGGCATCCTGATCGGCGCGGGCGTCATCACCGCGGCGTTCGTGCACGCCGCCGCGACCGGCCGCCTGCGCCGCAACCGGTTCAGCGGGATCCGCACCCGCCGCAGCATGGCCGACGACGAGTCCTGGCGGCTGGTGCACCGGCGCGCCGAACCCTGGTTCCTGGCCGGCGCCCTGGTGATGGCGATCGCCGGCCTCGGGATCTGCACCGGCCCGGGGCCGGCCGTGCGGTTCGCGCTCACCATGGGCGGGGTCCTGGTCGGCGTCGGGCTGATGCTCGCCGGCTCGGCCCTCGGCCTCGCCGCGCTCGGCCGCCGCCCGCCCCGCTGACCCTCGGCGCGGTGCCGCCCGGCGGACGGGGAAGACTGGTCGGCGTAGCCGTTGCCGTCCCGCCGAACCGGAGGCGCCCGCCGTGCGCAGCGTGGAGATCGTGCTCGCCCTCGTTGTGCTCGCGACCGCGGTGGCGGCCGGCGCGCGGCGGCTGCGGGTGCCCGCGCCGTCCCTGCTCGTGGTCGCCGGGGTGCTGGCCGGCCTCGTGCCGGGCCTGCCCGAGGTGCGGCTGCCGCCCGAGATCGTCAGCCTGCTGGTGCTGCCGCCGCTGATCTACGCGGCGGGCGAGGAGATGTCGTGGCGGGCGCTGCGCCAGGTGTGGCGGCCGGTCACGCTGCTGGCGGTCGGCCTCGTGCTCGCCTCGGCCGCCGCCGTCGGCGCGGTCGCCGCGGCCCTCACCGACCTCACGGTGCCGATGGCGCTGCTGCTCGGCACCGTCCTCGCCAGCACCGACCCGGTCGCGGTCGCCGCGCTCGGCCGCCGGCTGTCGCTGCCCACCCGCGTGCAGACGCTCGTGCAGGCCGAGAGCCTGTTCAACGACGCCACCTCGCTGCTGCTGTTCAAGCTCGCGGTGACCGTCGCGGTCGCGGGCGGCGCGTTCTCCTGGGGCCACGCCGGCGGCGAGTTCGCGCTGCTGGCGGGCGGCGGCGCGGCCGCCGGGGCGCTGGTCGCGGTGGTCATCGCGGCGATCCGGCGGCGCACCGAGGACCCGGTGCTGGAGACGGTGACCGCGCTGGTCACCCCCTACGCCGCCTACGTGGCGGCCGAGGCCGTGCACGCCTCGGGGGTGACGTCGGTGGTGGTGGCCGCGGTCATCCTCGGCCGGCAGGCCGCCGCGCTCACCAACGCCGGCATCCGGCTGCAGCTCGGCGCCGTCTACGGCACCGTGATCTTCCTGCTGGAGAGCGTGGTGTTCAGCCTTATCGGGCTGCAGCTGCCGACGCTGGTCCGGCACCTGAGCGACGCGGCCGAGGACTGGGCGGCGCCGGCACTCGCGATCGCCGCGACACTGATCGTCGTGCGGGTGCTGTGGGTGTTCCCGCTCGCCGCCGTGCGCGCCTGGCGTGGCGGGACGCGGGCGTCCTGGCAGGTCCCGGCCGTGGTGTCGTGGGCGGGCGCGCGCGGCGTGGTGCCGCTCGCCGCGACGCTGTCGATCCCGCTGGTCACCGACGCGGGGGCGCCGCTGCCCGGCCGCGAGCTGGTCGCCGTGCTCGCCACCTCCGTCATCGTGATCTCGCTGGTGGTGCAGGGGTTCACGCTCGCGCCGCTGGTGCGGCTGGCCGGGCTGGTCGTGCCGCCGTCCACCGGGCGGCGCGAGCTCGCCCTCGCCCAGCTGCGCACCGCGCAGGCCGCGCAGGAGCGGCTCGCCCGGCTCGAGGACGCCCCGCAGATCGTGCTGGAGCGGCTGCGGATCGGCCTCCAGGACCGCATCGAGCGCGGCGAGCTGCGGATGAACGGCGACCCGGGCGTCGACAGCGTGCTCGCCGACTACCGGCGGCTGCGCCGCGACCTCATCGCCGCCGAGATCGCCGAGCTGCACCGGCTGCACGACGCCGGGGAGATCGGCGAGTCCACCCTGCGCGAGGTCCGGCACCTGCTCGACCTGGAGGACGCCGCGCTCGACCGCGGTCCGTAGGTCCACACTGTCCGTATGGATCTTGGAACCGTTGTACTGACCGGCGCGGCCGGACGGGTGGGATCGGCGCTGCGCCCGCGACTACGGGAGTCGGTCCGGCGCCTGGTGCTGGTGGACCGGGCGCCGCTGCGCGCCGAGACGCCGGCCGAGGAGGCCCGCCAGGCGGACCTGGACGGGCCCGCCGCCGTCGCGGCGGTCATCGAGGGGGCGGACGCCGTCGTGCACCTGGCCGGCGTCCCCGACGAGGCGCCGCTGGACGAGCTGCTCACCGGCAACGTCCTCGGCACGCACCACGTGCTGGAGGCGGCGCGGCGCACCGGCGTGCGGCGCGTGGTGCTGGCGAGCAGCAACCGGCTGACCGGCGGTTATCCGATGAGCGAGACCGTCGGCCCGCACGCGCCGCCCCGCCCGGACGGCCTGTACGGCGTCAGCAAGGCGGCCGTCGAGGCGCTCGGCCGCCTGTACGCCGACAAGTTCGGGCTGGACGTCGTCTGCCTGCGCATCGGCAGCTTCGAGGCCGAACCCACCAGCGAGCGGGAGCTGGCGACCTGGCTGAGCCCCCGCGACTGCGCCGGGTTCGTCCAGGCCGCGCTGACCGTGCCCGCCCCGGGCTTCCTCGCCGCCTACGCCGTCTCGGCCAACACCCGCCGCTTCTGGGAGCTGAGCGACGGGCTCGGCTACCGCCCGCGGGACGACGCCGAGGCGTACGCGGACCGCTTCCCGGACGCCGCCGCCTACTTCGCGGCGGACCGCCCGCAGGGGGACGCCTACGCCGCGCCGGAGTTCACCCTGCCGTACCTGTAGCCGCCGCTTGCCATTGAGTGGGCGCTCACTCATACTGGGTGAGTGCCCACTCAATTCGCTGTCCGCCGCGTCGAGGCCGTCTGCCATGTCATCGGCGCGCTGCTGCTGGTGTCCGGCCTGTTCCACCTCGCCGTGTTCGCGGTGGACGGCGGGCCATGGGAGGGGCCGGTGTCGTGGCGCAAGGCCGTCACCTTCGGGCTCTCGTTCGGGCTGACCCTGATCACCATCGCCTGGGTGAGCTCGTTCCTGCCGCTCGGCGACCGGGCCCGCACCTGGATCCTCGGCGTCTTCGCGGGCGCGTGCGTGACCGAGACCGCGCTGATCACCCTGCAGGCGTGGCGGCGCGTCCCGTCCCACTTCAACATGGAGACCACGTTCGACACGGCGGTCTCGCGGGTGCTCGCGGCGGGCGGCGTGGTGCTGATCGTCACGCTCGTCCTGCTGGCGATCGCGTCCTTCCGTGCGAATCCGGACGTCGCGCCGAGCATGCGCCTCGCCCTGCGGGCCGGGTTCGTCGCGCTGATGGGCGCGCTGCTGTCGGGCGCCGCGATGATCGCGCGCGGGGTGACCGAGGTGCAGACCGGCCACCAGGAGGCCGCCTATCGGGTCGCGGGCGCGCTGAAGCCCGCGCACGCGGTCACCATGCACGCCGTCCTGGTGCTGCCCGCGCTCGCCTGGCTGCTCGCCCGCACCGCGCGGCCCGAGGCGGGCCGGGTCCGGGTGGTCGCGCTCGCCACGGCCGCCTACGCCCTCGCCGCCGCCGTCGTCATCGGCCTCTCCGTCTACGGCTTCGCCGCCGATTTCTAAAGGTCGGGCATACTCGGCGTCCATGACCAGCGTCGCCCAGCCCCGTCTCGCCCGCTCCGGCGCGGTCATGGCGATCGGCACGATCTTCTCCCGCCTCACCGGCTTCCTGCGCACCGCGGTGATCACCGCCGCGCTCGGCGTACAACTGCTCGGCAACGCCTACCAGGTCGCCAACACCGTCCCCTACACCGTTTACGAGCTGCTGCTCGGCGGGCTGCTGTCCAGCGTCTTCGTCCCCTTCCTGATCAAGCGCCGGGCGCTGGACGCCGACGGAGGGCGCGCCGCCGAACAGCGCCTGCTGAGCCTCGCGCTGCCGGCCCTGCTCCTCCTCACCGCCGCCGGCGTGCTCGCCGCGCCCTGGCTGGTCTCGGCGTTCGCGGGCGGCTACACCGGGCGGCAGCGCGAGGTGGCGGTGCTGCTCACCCGCCTGCTGATGACGCAGATCTTCTTCCTCGGCGCGAGCGGCCTCGCCGGGACGCTGCTGAACGTGCGACGGCGCTTCGGCATGGCGATGTGGGCGCCGGTCGTCAACAACCTCATCACCATGGCCGCCGGGCTGCTGTTCATCTGGGCCGCCGGGCCCGGCCGGAACCTGGCCACCGTCACCGACGGGCAGCTCACCCTGCTCGGCGCGGTGTCGGCGCTCGGCACCGCCGCGCAGGGCGCGCTGCTGTGGGGCGCGCTCCGGTCGGCGGGATTCCACTGGCGACCCCGCCTGGACGTGCGCGGGTCGGGCTTCCGCGAGGCCGTGCGCAGCGCCGGCTGGATGATGGTCTACCTGGTGGTGGGGCAGGCCGGCGTGCTGGTCACGCTCAACGTCGCCACCCGCGCCGGGCACGACGGCCCCGGCCTCGCCGCCTACGGCAACGCGCTGGTGGTGTTCCAGCTCCCCTACGCGGTCATCGCGGTATCGGTGATCACCGCGCTGCTGCCCCGGATGAGCGCGCACGTCACCGCGGGCCGCCCCGGCCTGGTGCGGATGGAGTTCTCCCGCGGGCTGCGCCTGGTGGCCGCGCTGCTGGTGCCGCTGTCGGCGGCCATGGCGATCTTCGCCGTGCCCGGCGCGACGCTGTTGTTCGGGCACGGCGAGACCACCACCGCCGACGCCCGCCAGATCGGCCTGATCATCATGGTGTTCGCGGGGCTGACCCTGCCGTTCGCGCTGTTCCAGCTGATGATCCGGGTCTTCTACGCGCTCGGCGACACCCGCACGCCCGGCCTCGTCGCCGTTCCCGCCGGGCTCGTCCAGGCCGCCGCGTCGATCGCGATCCTGCGCATGGCCGCGCCTGGTGAGATCGTGCGCTGGCTGCCCCTGGCCTACGGGTCGTTCTATCTGACCGGCACCATCCTGGCGGGGCTGCTGCTGCGCCGGCGGCTGGGCGGGATGGACGGCGCCCGGATCGTCCGCGCGTTCGTGCTGATGCACCTTGCCGTGCTGCCCGGCGCGGCGTTCGCGGTGGTCATGGCCCGGGTGGGAGGGCTGCCCGCGCTCGCCGTCGGAGCCCTGGGCGGAGGTCTGCTGTACGTGGGGACGGCCCGCCTGCTGGGCATCTCCGAGGTCGGGTACTACCTGGACCTGGTCCGTGCCCGCCTGCGGCGGGGGAAGAATGGCGATATGACGGAGATCCTGCAGTACACCGCCTTCACCATCGACCCCGAAGGCGGCAACCCCGCCGGCGTCGTGCTGGACGCGTCCGGCCTCAGCGCCGCCGACATGCTCTCGATCGCCGCCGAGCTCGGGCATTCCGAGACCGCGTTCCTCACCGCCCCGCCCGAGGGCCTCGGCGAGCCGGGCCGCGCCTTCACCATCCGCTACTTCAGCCCGAAGATGGAGGTGACGTTCTGCGGGCACGCCACCGTCGCGACCGGCGTGGCGCTCGCCGAGCGGATCGGGCCCGGCCCGCTGACGTTCGCCTCCCGCTCGGGCACCATCGCGGTGGACGTCGACAAGGGCGACGACGGCGTCCTGTACGCCACCTTGACCAGCGTCGAGCCCTACATCGAGGACGCCACCGACCTCGACGTGGCGCTCGCCGCGCTGAACTGGCACGACGGCGAGCTGGACCCGGCCTTCCCGCCCCGCGTCGCCTACGCGGGCGCCCGCCACCTGATCCTCGCCGCCGCCACCCGCGAGCGGCTCGCCGACCTGGACTACGACTTCGTCCGGCTCGCCGAGTACATGGACGAGCGCGACCTGACCACGGTCCAGCTCGTCTGGCGCGAGTCCGCCGACGTCTACCACGTCCGCGACCCGTTCCCGGTCGGCGGCGTGGTGGAGGACCCGGTGACCGGCGCGGCGGCGCTGGCGTTCGGCGCCTACCTGCGCGAGTTCGGCCTTATCGGGCCGGCCAGTGGTGGGGTGCACAGCCTGACCCTGCACCAGGGCGAGGACCTCGGCCGTCCCGGCGTGCTGCGGGTGGAGATCCGCGACGGCGACCCGCGCATCCGCGTGTCGGGCGCCGCCGTCCGGATCTAGCGGGCGAGCGGGCGCTTCAGGGCGCTGCCCGCCACCCACCGCGACCAGGGCAGCTGCCAGTAGCCCCAGCCGTTGCCCACCTCCAGCGGACGGTCCGTGCCGATCACCGTCACCACGTCGCCGCGCAGCGTCTGCCCGTAGAACCACTGGGCGAACGCGGGCGAGGCGTTGACGCAGCCGTGGCTGATGTTGGCGCGCCCCTGCTGCTTCAGCGACCAGGGCGCGGAGTGCACGTACTCGCCGCTGGCGGAGATCTGCACCGCGTGCCGGACCTTCAGCTTGTAGTAGCGCGGGTCGTGCACGTTGGTGACGCCCATCCACGCCGACGACATCACCACCGGGTCGCCCTTGCCCATCACCAGGTGGACGCCGCTGGTGGTGGTGTAGGCGCGGGTGCCGCCCTTGCCCGCGCTGATCGGGGCGGTGCGGACGACCCGTCCGTTCACCCGGACCGCCATCCGGTGCCGCCGGGTGTCCACGACGCTGACCCGCGCCGCCCCGACGCGGAAACCGCCCTCGGTGTCGGCGGCGCCGTACACGCCCGGCGCCGCCCGCACGCCCGCGGTGTGCGCGACGAAGGCGAGGCGCTGCCCCGGCGGCCAGAACCGGCGGGGCCGCAGGACCACCTGGCGGGGGCCGGTCCAGTTCCAGGCCGCCGGGACGCGGCGGCTCATCCGCACCTCCAGCGCCCGCTCGACGGCGGCGCGGTCGGTGATCGGGCGGTCGAAGGTGACGATCAGCGGCATGCCGACGCCGACCAGCTCGCCCGGCCGCGGGGTGACGTCGGCGACGGCGAAGGTGGTGGCGGGCTTGAGCGTGGTGAACCCGCCGGTCACGGTGACGGGCGCGCCGGCGGCGTCGGCGCCCGTGGCGGTGACGGTGTGCGCGGTGCCCGGCCGCAGCGCCCACCGCGACCGCCAGGTGCGCCGGTCGCGCGCCAGCACGCCGGGGACCGCGGCGCCGCCCGCCCGCACCTCGACCCGCTGCAGGGTGGTGCCGGGCGCGGCGGTCACCGTGACGCCCTGGTCGGGGCGGACGCCCGTGGCGCCGTCGGACGGCGTGATCGCGAAGGCCGGCGGGGCCGGGGCGGTGACCTGCTCGCCCGCCGGGCCGGCGGGCCGCTCGGGCGCGCCGCCGCACGCGGTCAGCGCCAGCACGGTCGTCAGGAACGCGGTCAGGGGGCGCCAGGGCCTGCCGGTCATTCGCATCGCTTCCTCGTGGTCCTAACGGGAGAAGAACGCCCTGCGTGCTTAATCGCCTACGGACGGTGACGTCTCTTGGCAAAGTAGACGTTGATCGCGTCCCGGTGCGGCCGGTTGGGAAAAGTGGCGACGTCTCGATTCGATGACAGTGCCCGCACCGCGAAGCCCCGCGACCGGTCGTCCGGTCGCGGGGCTTCGGCCGATCGGGTCAGGAGGCCTGCGCGCGGGCCCGGCGGGGGAGCAGGAACGCGACCAGGAACGCCACGCCGGTCAGCCCGAGGGTCAGTTCCGCGACGAGCCCGGCGGCGTCCAGCGCGGCCGCGGCGTCCAGGCCGCGCGCGCCCCGGGCGCCCATCGTCTCGAAGAAGACCGTGCCGAGCACCGCGACGCCGAGCGTCGCGCCGAGCTGCTGGATCGCCTCCAGCGCCGCCGACGCCGACCCGACCTGGTGGTCGGCGATGCCCGCCACGATGATGTCGAACAGCGGGACGAAGATCATCCCCATCCCGGCGCCGAACACCAGCAGCGGCCCGGCGAGGACGAGCGCGCCCAGATCGGTCCCGGCCTGCGCGAACACCAGGCAGAGGCCGGCGAGGCCGGCGGCCATCAGGACCAGGCCGATGTGCAGGATCGTGCGGCCGAGCCGGTTCATCATCGCGCCGCCGAAGCCCGAGCCGAAGAAGGCGCCGACCGCCCAGGCCGCCATCGCCAGGGCGGCGCGGAGCGGGGTGTAGCCGAGGCCGAGCTGCAGGAACAGGCCGACGGCGAGCGAGAAGCCGGTGATCAGGCCGAAGAAGACGACGACGAACAGCACCCCGAAGCCGTAGGAGGGGTTCGTGAACACCCCGAGCCGCAGCAGCGGCGTCCGCCCGGCCCGCTCGCGGCGCGCCTGGTGGACGGCGAACAGCGCGAGCACCACGGCCGACGCGGCGAGCATGGCCAGGGACCAGGCGGGCCAGCCGAGCTCGCGGCCCTGCACCAGCGGGTAGATCAGCATGCTCATGCCGGCGCCGCCGAGCAGCATCCCGGCGCCGTCCAGGCCGCCGGCCCGGTCGGTGCCGCGCGGGGCGGGCAGCACCCGGGCGCCGACGACCAGCCCGTACAGCCCGATCGGCAGGTTGATCAGGAAGACCGCGCGCCAGCCGGTGCCGAACAGGTCGGCGTCCACCAGCAGCCCGGCGACGATCGGGCCGAGGACGGTGGCCAGCCCGATCACCGGCCCGAACAGCGCGAACGCCTTGCCGGTCTCGCGGCCGAACAGGTCGCGGATCAGGCCGAAGCCCTGCGGGACCATCACCGCCGCGCAGAGACCCTGCGCGACCCGCGCCGCGATCAGGGTGCCGGGCGACCAGGCGAGCGCGCACAGGGCCGAGGTGAGCAGGAACCCGGCGGTCCCGGCGAGCAGGACGGGCTTGCGGCCGTACATGTCGCCGAGCCGCCCGCCGGTCAGCAGCGCGACGGCGAGCGCGAGCGTGTAGCCGGCCGTCAGCCACTGGAGCGCGGCGAGCGAGCCGCCGAGGTCGGCGCGGATCGAGGGGCCCGCGACGCCGACGATGGTGGAGTCCAGCAGGTTGAGCAGGGTGACGGCGAGCAGCGCCGACAGGCCGAGCCAGCGGCGCGGGTGCGGGGCGGTGCCGCCGGCGGGCGGCGGGGAGATCGCGGTGTCGAGCGTGGTGGTCACGGCAGGCCCTTCCGGCAGGAGCGGAATGTTCTGTTCCGATCATAGCAGAACGGAATGCTTCATTCCACAAAAAACGCCCCCGTCCGGTGATCGGACGGGGGCGTGCGGAGGGGCGGTCAGCCGGCGGCGGCCTCGGGCGCGGTGGCCGGCCCGGCCTGCGCGGCGGCCTGCGCGGCGGCGGCGCGGGCCTGGCCCTGCTTGGCCACCCGCATCGTCCAGGTGACCAGCGCGGCGACCACGGCGAACGGCAGGATGTTGTTGACCAGCACCATCGTCCCGGTCGGCAGCCAGTAGGTGAGCGGGATGCGCACGGCCGCCTCCAGCAGGAAGCCGAGGCCCCACACGGTGGTCAGCAGGTACTGGGCGCGGCGGAAGCCGGGGTACCGCCACTTGGCGTTCCACTCGGCGATGCCTTCGGGCGACCCGTCGGTGCCGAACTTGCGGCCCAGGTGGAACATGATCGGCCGGCTCAGCGCCAGGCTGCCGAGGAAGGTCAGCCCGAGCAGCCCGGTGATGGCCGAGTCCTTGATGAACACCAGCTTGGTGGAGTTGTAGGCCAGCGCGCTCAGCGCGCCGAGCAGCAGCAGGATCAGCATCATCAGGCCGAACTCGTCCACCCGGCGCTTGATCGCGACGTAGAGCAGGGTGTCGGCGGCCGGCCAGAGCGAGATCAGCAGCAGCGCCGGGACCTCGTCCATCCCGTTGCCGGTGAGCAGCCCGTACGTCACGAACGGCAGGACGACGCCGAACAGGAGCGAGGGGCCGAGGTTCAGCAGCCGGGATCCGCCCCGGCCGCCGTGAGCTTGCGTGCCCGTCATGACAACGTCCCTCACTTATCGAATATCCTCACGATCGTGAGTGAAAGCGTAACAGGATCGCGAGACAGGGTGAATGTGTCCCGGGGGGCCAATGTCGAGCTCGTTCCCTTCCTGTGCGGGCTGGCCGGCCGCGAGGGGCTGCCCGGCGTCGTCCTGGTGCGGCTGCTCGGCGACCTCGGGCTCACCGAAGGGGCCGCCCGGTCCCTGATCGCCCGGATGCGCCGGGACGGCCTGCTCGTCGCCGACCAGCGCGGACGCGGCGCCGAGTACCGGATGACCGGGCCGTTCCTGCGCGGCTTCCGGCAGATCCGGGACGGCCGCCCCGGCACCCCCGCCTGGGACGGCTTCTTCCACGCGATCTTCTACAGCGTCCCCGAGTCCCGGCGCGCCTACCGCGACCGGCTGCGCCGGGCCGCCGCCCTCGCCCGCTACGGGCTGATGCAGCCGGGCGTGCTGATCTCCCCGGTCGACAACCGGGAGACGCTGTGGGACGAGCTCGGTGACGCGCCCCCCGCCGGAACCGTCCTCTTCGGCCGGATCGGGCTGCCGGCCGCCGACGCCGCCGAGGTCGCCCACCGCGCCTGGGAGCTGGACGTCCTGGCCGCCCGCTACCGCGAGCACACCGCGCGGCTGCGCGGGGCCGTCCGGGAACGGCCGGTACCGCCCGGCCCCGGCCCCGAGGCGCTCGCCGGGTACGCCCGCCTGTTCGGCGGCGCGCTGATCGACACGCTGCGCACCCCGCCCGCGCTGCCGCCCGAGCTGCTCCCGCCGGACTGGCCGCTGCCCGGCCTGTTCGCCGCGGCGGGGGAGGCGATGGCGCACTTCGGCCCGCCGGTCGCCGCCTACGTCCACGCGGTGATCGCCGACCACGAGGGCCCGGCCGGAACGCCCCGCTGAGGTGTGACGAGGTCGATTCCGATCGGTGATCGCGGACCGGTTCGTTTCGTCGAATGATGCCTTAAGGTGCCAAGCATGGACGAGCCACCGGCCACCAAGGCGCCGGAGACCGATCAGGAGACGGGCCGCAGGCGCGGGCTGAAGAAGTTCTGGCGCCGGATGGCCTCGAGCACGGCCGAGCTGGAGGCCGAGGAGCTGCAGGAGACCACCGGCAAGGAGGGCGCGACCGCGATCGCGTCCTGCGCCGAGCGCACCCGGCACTGCGTGGCGGGTACGCTACGAACCGTGACCCTGCGCCCGCGGGGCGGCGCCCCGGCGCTGGAGGCCGAGCTCTACGACGGCACCGACGTGATCAACCTGGTCTGGCTCGGCCGCCGCAAGATCGCCGGCATCGACCCGGGCCGCCGGCTGCGCGCCGAGGGGCTGGTCAGCCTGCAGGACGGCCGCAAGGTCATGTTCAATCCCCGGTACGAGCTGCGCGGCGGCTCCTGACCCCGGGGCCGGCGTGAGCGACGAGGGAGAGCGCGTGACATCGGTGGACCGCGAGGCCAAGGACGCCGAGGCCGGCGACACGGAGCCGGGGGCGGCGGCCCCGGCCGGCGCGGCGGCGCACGACACCGTCGAGGCCGCCGTCCGGGCCCAGCTCACCAAGGCGCTCGGCGGGGTGCGCGGCATGGTCGAGGCGGCCGTGCCCACCATCGGGTTCACCGTGACCTACATGGCGGTCAAGGACGTCAAGATCGCGGTGGCGGCGGGCGTGGCGGCCTGCGTGGTGCTGCTCGGGATCCGGCTGGTGCAGCGCTCCACCCCGCAGTTCGCGCTGAACAGCCTGGTCGGCATCGCGATCGCGGCGTTCTTCGCGCTGCGCTCGGGCAAGGCCGAGGACGCCTTCCTGCCCGGCATCATGCTGAACGCCGGATACGCCGTGGCGATGATCCTGTCGATCGTGGTGCGCTGGCCGGTGGTCGGCTTCATCATCGGCTCGGTCACCGGCGACCCCACCGCCTGGCGGTCCGACCCGGGCATCGTCCGGCTCTGCTCCCGGCTCACCTGGCTGCTGGTGCTGCCGTGCCTGCTGCGGGTGGTCGTGCAGTACCCGATCTGGCTGGCCGACGGCGACCAGAGCGGCCCGCTCGGCGCCGCCAAGATCGTGATGGGCTGGCCGCTGCAGGTCGCCGCGCTCGGCGCCATGGTCTGGCTGCTGGCCCGGGGCCGCACCCCGATGCGGGGCCGCGAGACCGCCTGAGCCCCGCCCCTGCGGGGGTTTTGTCCGGAAGAGGACGCGCGGCGGCGCGCGGGGCGCGTTAATCTCGATCACAGGTGTGCCGGGAAGCCTGGTCGGCGAGTCAGCGACGACTGCTCTCCGGAAGAGGCGGCATGACCCTTGCGACGCGATGCGGCCAGCCGCGCTGCACCGGCGCGGTCCAGGACGGCTACTGCGACGTCTGCGGCCTTCCGCCCGCCCCGCCGCCCCCCGAGCCACCGCCTCCCGAACCCGTTCCGCCGCAGCCGAACGCCGCCACCCCGCTCGGCCGGCGCGGCGCGCTCGGCCTCGGCCTGGTCCGGATGCCGGCGGTGCCGTTCCGCGACCCTGAATCGGCCGTCCTCACCGATCCGCAGGTCGCCGAGAACCGGCGGTTCTGCGGCGGCTGCGGCGCCCCGGTCGGCCGCGGCAAGGACGGCGTGCCCGGCCGTACCGAGGGCTTCTGCCCCAAATGCCGCACCCCGTACGCGTTCACGCCGAAGCTCGCCCCCGGCGACCTGGTCGGCGGCCAGTACGAGGTGGTCGGCTGCCTGGCGCACGGCGGCCTCGGCTGGATCTACCTGGCCCGGGACCGCAACGTCAACGACCGGTGGGTGGTGCTGAAGGGCCTGCTGGACACCGGCGACGCCGACGCGATGGCCGCCGCCGTCGCCGAGCGGCGGTTCCTGGCCACCGTCGAGCACCCCGGCATCGTGCGGATCTACAACTTCGTGCGGCACGGCGGCGACGGCTACATCGTGATGGAGTACGTCGGCGGCCGGTCGCTGCGCGAGCTGGCGCTGGAGCACCGCGCCGCGACCGGCGCGGCCCTGCCGCTGCCGCAGGTCCTGGCCTACGCCCTGGAGGTGCTGCGCGCCCTCGGCCACCTGCACGACGAGGGCCTGCTGTACTGCGACTTCAAGCCCGCCAACGCCATCCAGACCGGCGACCGGCTGCACCTGATCGACCTCGGCGGCGTCCGGCGCGCCGGCGACCCCGACGGTGCGATCTACGGGACGGTCGGCTTCCAGGCTCCCGAGATCGCCGAGGCGGGCCCGTCCGTCGGCTCGGACCTGTACACCGTGGCCCGCACCATGGCGGTGCTCGCCTTCGACTTCACCGGCTTCACCTCCACCTACCGGGAGTCGCTGCCGCCGCGCGAGAAGGTGCCGCTGCTGCAGCGGCACGAGTCGTTCGACCTGCTGCTGCGCCGCGCTGCACACCGCGACCCCGCGCGCCGGTTCACTTCGGCCGCCGAGATGGCCGAACAGCTCACCGGCGTACTACGCGAGGTGCTCGCAGCGGAGGACGGGGAACCGCGCCCAGCCGCGTCCGCCCGGTTCGGGCCGGAGGTGAAGGCCGCGGGGGCCCGCATCGGGGCCCTGCCGGGCGCGGCGTGGCTGGTGGACGCGCTGCCGCTGCCCCTGGTCGATGACGGCGATCCGGCGGCGGCCTACCTGGCAGGACTTGCGGCGGCGTCCCCGTCCGAGGTCGTCGCGACGCTCGCCCATCCCTATGTCTCGTCGGTGGAGGTGGACCTTCGCCTCGCCCACGCGCACATCTCCATGGGCGACCACAAGCGCGCACGGGAGGTCCTGGCCGGCATCCCCGGCGACTGGCGCGTCGGCTGGTACCTGGCGCTCGCCGCGCTCGCGGCGGGGGACGTGGCGGAGGCCGCCGCGCGGTTCCAGGCCGTCCGCGAACTGCTGCCGGGGGAGCTCGCGCCGAGCCTGGCGCTCGCCTACTGCGCCGAGTTGCGCGCCGACCACGCGCCCGCCGAACGCGGCTACGCGCGCGTCTGGCGCACCGACCGCGGCCACGTCAGCGCAGCGTTCGGCCTCGCCCGGGTGCGGTTCGCCGCCGGCGACCGCTACGGCGCCGAGGAGGCGCTGCTGTCGGTGCCGCCGCTGGCCGGCCGGTACGGCGAGGCCCGGGTCGGCGCGATCGTCGCCCGGCTGAGCGGCCGCGACCCCGCCGGGCTGAGCCTGACCGAGCTGCTGGAGTGCGGCGCGCGGCTGGAGGACCTGACCCTGGACGCGGGCCGCCGGGACCGCCTCACCGTGCTGGTCCTGGAGGCCGCGCTCGGCTACGTGCGGATCCAGGGCGCGCCGCCGTCCGGGACGGGCGTGCTCGGCGCGGAGTTCACCGAGCGGAGCCTGCGCCTCGCCCTGGAACGCCGCTACCGCGCGCTGGCGCGGGCGGCGGACGGCCGGGCCGAGCGGCGCGGCCTCACCGGGCGGGCCAACGCGGTCCGCCCGCGCACCCTGTTCTGACGGCGCAGTTCCGACGAGAAGGGCGGCCCGCCCCCCATGGCCACCGATCTGGAGATCCCCGTCCCGGCGCCCCTGTCCGAGGGGCGCTGGCCGACGCCCGTGTGGCTGCGCGCGCTCACCGCCGTCGCGGTGGTGGCGGCGCTGCTGTTCGGCGCGTCCGTCGCGGCGGGCGTCATCGGCCTGCGCGCGGGCGTGCGCGGCATCGCCCGCGACGCCGCGCCCCAGGCCGCCCTCACCGCGGACCTGCACGTGCGGCTCACCGCCATGGACGCCCGGCTCGCCGACGCGCTGCGGATCGGCCGGACCCCGGGCCGGGCCGGCGCCCTCACGGCGTTCGAGCCGGGCCGGGCCAGTGCCCTCACGGCGTTCGAGCAGGCCCGCGACGCCGCCACCGCCGACCTGCGCCAGATCTCGGCCGCGACCGGCGGCGCCGACGCGCGCGCCGCCGTCCAGACGGCGCTGGACGGCCTCGTCCGCTACCAGGCGGCGGCCGCGCAGGCGCTCCTGCTCTCCGAGCAGGCGGGCCACGGGGCGGGCAAGGCGCCCGAGCCCGTCCTCGACCGCTTCCGGCAGGCCACCGACCTGCTGCACGTCACGATGCTGCCCGCCGTCGACCGGCTCACCGCCATCAACGCCGACCGTGTCGAGAAGGCCCGGCGCGACGGGTCGCACGCCGCCGAACGCGCCTTCGGCCTCGCCGTCCTGTTCGGCCTGCCGCTCTGCGGGACGCTGATCGCGGTGCAACTGCTGCTGTACCGGCGGCAGCACCGGATGCTCAATCCGGCGGTGCTGCCGGCGTCGCTGCTGGCGTTCGTCCTCACCGTGTCGGCGCTGCAGGTGACGGGCGGCGAGAACGAACGGCTGCGTTCGGCGAAGGAGGACGCCTTCGACTCGGTACTGGTACTGGGCCGGGCGCGGGCACTCGCGCACGCCGCCGCCGACGACGAGAGCCGCTTCCTGCTCGACCCGAAACGCCGCGACCAGTACCTCACCGAATTCACCGACGACTCCCAGGCGCTCGCCTGGATCGACGCCGATTCCATGAGCGACTACCGGTGGCGCCTGGACGGGGAGCTGCGCTTCTACCGCAGCAGCGACCGCACCAAGCTCGGCGGCTCCCTCGGCACGGCCCTGCGCAACGTCACCTATCCCGGCGAGCACGAACGCGCCACCGGGGCCCTCGCCGCGCTGATCGCCTACCACCAGGGACTTCAGGAGACACGGGACCTGGTCGTGGAGGGGAAGCGGGACGAGGCCGTCCGGTTGGACGACGCGGACGCGCAGGAGAAGTTCGCCGCGCTCGACCGGGAGCTCACCGGCTGGCTGGAGCTGAACCGCGGCCGCCTGGACGGCTCGCTGGCGGCCGCCGACCGCTCGCTCGGCGGCTGGACGTGGCCGCCGCCCGCCGGCGCCGTGCTCATCGCCGGCCTGCTGCTGCTCGGCGTCCGCCCCCGCCTCGCCGAATACCGGTGAAGGCCGCGCCCCGCAGCGGGACGCGGCCTTCACCGGCGGGGCTCAGCGGGGGCTGAGCAGCTCCGCCAGCTCGTCCTCGACGTCCTGGGTGGCCACGAACATCAGCTCGTCGCCCGGCTCCAGCGTGTCGTCGGGGGTCGGCACCAGCACCCGGCCCTCCCGCAGGATCGCCACCAGCGCGGTGTCGCGCGGCCAGTCCACCGACCCGACGCGCTCGCCGCCGAGCGGCGCGTCCTCCGGCAGCGTCAGCTCCACCAGGTTCGCCTCGCCCTGGCGGAACGTCATCAGCCGCACCAGGTCGCCGACGCTGACGGCCTCCTCGACCAGGGCCGACAGCAGCCGCGGCGTGGACACCGCGACGTCCACGCCCCACGACTCGTTGAACAGCCACTCGTTCTTGGGGTGGTTGATGCGGGCGACGACCCGCGGCACGCCGTACTCGGTCTTGGCGAGCAGCGACACCACCAGGTTGGCCTTGTCGTCGCCGGTGGAGGCGACCACGACCTGGCAGCGCTCCAGCGCCGCGTCGTCCAGCGAGGCGATCTCGCACGCGTCGGCCAGCAGCCACTCCGCGCGCGGCACGCTCTCGACCTTGATGGCCTTGGGGCTCTTGTCGATCAGCAGGATCTCGTGCCCGTTCTCCAGCAGCTCCTGGGCGATGGAGCGGCCCACCGCGCCCGCCCCGGCGATCGCGACGCGCATCAGGCGTCCCCTTCCGTCCGCACGGCCACCGCCGCGTTGATGCGTTCCAGGTCGTCGGCGCGGGCCATGATGTGCACGATGTCGCCGTCCTGGATGACCGTGCCGGGCTCGGGCACCAGCGCCTCGCCCATCCGGGACAGGAACGCCACCCGGGTGCCGGCGGCCTCCTCCAGGCCCGCGACCTTCGCGCCCACCCAGCGGGCGCCGGCGTCGATCTCGGCCAGCACCACCTGGCCGGTCGGGTCGCGCCAGAGCGGCTCGGCGCCCTCGGGCAGCAGCCGCCGCAGGATCTGGTCGGCGGTCCAGCGCACCGTCGCCACCGTCGGGATGCCGAGGCGCTGGTACACCTCGGCGCGGCGCGGGTCGTAGATCCGGGCCACCACGTTGTCGACGCCGAACGTCTCGCGGGCCACCCGGGCGGAGATGATGTTGGAGTTGTCGCCGCTGCTCACCGCGACGAACGCGGCGGCCCGCTCGATGCCGGCCTCGGCGATCACGTCGCGGTCGAACCCGAACCCGGTGATGCGCCGGCCCTTGAAGCCGCTGCGCAGCCGCCGGAACGCCTCCGGGCTCTGATCGATGATGGCCACCGAGTGGCCCTTGTCCTCCAGGATGTGGGCGAGGGTCGACCCGACCCGCCCGCATCCCATGATCACGATATGCACGGCCGTCCCTTCCCCGGCAGCCCGAGGGTCGTGTGCTGCTTCGAAATGATCCGTTCGGGCTGCAAAGCTACACATCCGCCCAGGCAACTACTACCCAGGCCGATGACGTACCAGCCTCCGGGAACGTTCCCGTGGCCCCGCGGCGGGGGCACCCCGGTGGCAGATCATCCACGGACTAGAGTCTGGTGCCGTGTCGAAGGCTCCGGACCTCGTGAAGCGGCTGCTGCTGGGCCGCGCCCTGCGCAGCGCACAGCAGCATGAGCAGTTGCTGCCCAAAAGGATCGCACTGCCCATCTTCGCCAGCGACGCGCTGTCGTCGGTCGCCTACGCCCCCCAGGAGATCCTCCTGGCGCTCGGCGTCGGCGGGCTGGTCATGTACTCCTACACCCCGTGGGTCGCGCTCGCCGTCGTGGTGATCCTGCTCACCGTGGTCGCGTCCTACCGCCAGAACGTGCGCGCCTACCAGAGCGGCGGCGGCGACTTCGAGGTCGCCTCCACCAACCTCGGCGAGAACTGGGGCGTGGTCGTGGCGAGCGCGCTGCTCGTCGACTACGTCATGACCGTCGCGGTGTCGGTGTCGTCGGGGGTGGAGAACCTCGGCGCGCTGCTGAAGTTCCTGCAGCCGCACGAGGTCGGCGTCGCGCTCGTCATCGTGGCGCTGCTGACGATCGGGAACCTGCGCGGCCTGAAGGAGGCCGGCGTCGCCTTCGCGATCCCGACCTTCCTGTTCATGTTCGCCATCGTGGCGATGCTGGCGTGGGGCGGCGTCCGGCTGCTGATGGGCGCCGACCTGAAGGCCGAGACGGCGCACTACATCATCAAGGGCGACGAGATGAACGCGACCGGCTTCGCGCTGGTCTTCCTGCTGCTGCGCGCGTTCTCCTCCGGCTGTGCCGCGCTGACGGGCGTCGAGGCGATCAGCAACGGCGTGCCGGCGTTCAAGAAGCCCAAGGGCGAGAACGCCGCGACCACCCTGCTGATGCTCGGCGCGGTCGCCATGACGATGTTCGGCGGCGTCACCGCCCTGGCCTACATCACCGAGGCCAAGTTCGCCTCGCCCGAGCAGGGCAGCCACCTGCTCGACCCGAGGACCGGCCAGGAGGTCAACGACGCCGACCCGGTGATCGCCCAGGTCGCGCACACGGTGTTCAGCAACTTCAGCCCCGGCTTCGCGCTGGTCGCGGTGATGACCGCGCTGATCCTGTTCCTGGCCGCCAACACCGCCTTCAACGGCTTCCCCGTCCTCGGCTCGGTGCTCGCCCAGAACCGCTACCTGCCGCGCCAGCTGCACACCCGCGGCGACCGGCTGGCCTTCAGCAACGGCATCATCATCCTCGCCACCATGGCCGGGCTGCTGATCTACGCCTACGACGCCTCGGTCACCCGGCTCATCCCGCTGTACACCGTCGGGGTGTTCGTCTCCTTCACCGTCAGCCAGATCGGCATGGTGCGGCACTGGAACCGGCTGCTGTCCACCGAGCAGGACGCCGCCCAGCGCCGCCGGATGCGGGTCTCGCGCGGCATCAACGGGTTCGGCGCGATGCTGACCGGCGTGGTGCTGGTCGTCGTGCTGATCACCAAGTTCGCGCTCGGCGCCTACATCGTGTGCATCGCGATGCCGGTGCTGTACGCGCTGATGAAGGGCATCCGGCGGCACTACGACCGGGTCGCCGCGGAGCTGGAGCCCTCCGGCGAGGACGTGCGGCTGCCCGCTCGCAACCACGGCATCGTGCTCGTCTCCAAGATCCACAAGCCGACGCTGCGGGCGCTGGCCTACGCCCGCGCCACCCGCCCCTCCACCCTGGAGGCGGTCACCGTCTCGGTGGACGCCGAGGAGTCGCGGCGGCTGCAGGAGGAGTGGGACGCGCTGGACGTCCCGGTCCCGCTGAAGATCCTGGACTCCCCGTACCGGGAGATCACCCGGCCGGTGCTGGACTACGTCAAGAGCGTGCGCCGCAAGAGCCCCCGCGACGTGGTCACCGTGTTCATCCCCGAGTACGTCGTCGGGCACTGGTGGGAGCAGCTCCTGCACAACCAGTCGGCGCTGCGGCTGAAGGGCCGGCTGCTGTTCCAGCCGGGCGTCATGGTGACCAGCGTCGCCTGGCAGCTGCACTCCTCCGACCGGCTGAAGGGCCGCGTCGAGCCGCCCGGCCCGGGCGCCTCCCGCCGCCCGCCGCAGCAGGTCGCCGGTGGCGGTATCGTTTCGGAACGTGACAGCTGATCTCGGACCCGGCGACCTGCTCGAACTCGAAGTGGGGAACGTCGCCAACGGCGGTTTCTGCGTGGCGCGGCACGAGGGCCGCGTGGTGTTCGTCCGGCACACCCTGCCGGGCGAGCGGGTCCGCGCCCGCGTCACCGAGGTGACCAAGAACTTCCTGCGCGCCGACGCCGAGGACATCCTCCAGGCGTCGCCCGACCGCGTCGCGGCCCCGTGCCCGTTCGCCGGGCCCGGCCGCTGCGGCGGCTGCGACTGGCAGCACGCCTCGCTGGCCGCGCAGCGCCGGCTGAAGGCCACCGTCGTGGAGGAGCAGTTGCAGCGCGTCGCGGGCATCACCCGCACGGTCGTGGTCGAGGAGGTCCCCTATCCCGACGCCGACGACGTCATGCCCGACCCCGGGCTCGGCTGGCGCACCCGGGTCCAGTTCACCGCCGAGGACGGCATGATCGGCCTGCGCCGGCACCGCTCGCACGACATCGAGCCGGTCGACGAGTGCCTGATCGCGCACCCGGGCGTGGAGATGATGGGCATCGAGCGCAAGCGCTGGCCGGGGGCGTCCTCGGTCGAGGGCGTGGTGTCGGCGTCCACCGGCGACCGCCTGGTGGTGCTGCGCGGCCGCCGCAACGCGCGCGTGCCGCGGCTGGACGTCCCGGTCCGCCTGGTCCGCGGCAAGCCCGAGCCGGGCGCGAACCTGCCGTACGTCCGCGAAGAGGTCTCGGGCCGGCTGTACCAGGTCTCCGGCAGCGGCTTCTGGCAGGTCCACCCGGGCGCGGCGCAGCTGCTCGCCGACGCGGTCGTGGCGGCGCTGGAGCCCAAGCCGGGCGACATCGCGCTCGACCTGTACTGCGGCGTCGGCCTGTTCGCGGGCGTGCTCGCCGACCGGATCGGCCCCGACGGCCTCGTCGTCGGCGTCGAGGCCGACGGGCAGGCCGTCCGCGACGCCAAGTTCAACCTGCGCGACCTGCCGCAGGTCGCCATCGAGCGCGGCGCGGTCGAGGAGGTCGTCAAGGACCTGGAGTTCGGCCGGGCCGACGTCGCCTCGACCCGCAGCCAGAACAAGCGCGGCACCGGCCACCACGGCGGCGCGCGGGTCCGGCTCGCCGACATCGTGGTGCTGGACCCGCCCCGCGCGGGCGCCGGGCGCGAGGTCGTCGAGCAGGTCGCCCGCATCGCCGGCCGCAAGATCGCCTACGTCTCCTGCGACCCGGCGACGCTCGCGCGCGACCTCGGCTACTTCAGCGAGCGCGGCTGGACCCTGGAGTCCCTGCGCGCCTTCGACGCCTTCCCGATGACCCAGCACGTGGAGTGCCTGGCCACCCTGGTCAAGGGCTGATCCCGGGAGTCCCTCCGGCGGCCGACGCCGCATGGAGGCGCGTGGCCATCGCGGCGATGCGCTCGACCAGCTCCGGCGGGTCGTGCGCCTCGAAGCCGACGCCCAGCAGGGCGACCCACACGACGATCTCGTCGAGGTCGTTCGCGCCGCACAGCAGGACGCAGCTGTGCTCGTCGACGGGCTCGACCGTGCCCACCGTCGGCGGCATGCGCCCGGCCACGACCTCCGCCGGGGCGTGCACGGTGAAGCGCGCCCGATGGCGGTAGGGGGCGCTGGAGATCGCCCGGGAGGTGTAGGCGGCCAGGTCCTCGTCGGGTGGGTCGCGGGGGACGAAGCGCGGTCCGTTCGGTGTCCGCAGGCGCATCCGGTCCACCCGGTACGTCCGCCAGTCCCGCCTGTCGACGTCCCAGCCCACGAGGTACCAGCGGCGTCCTGAATGCACGAGCCGGTGGGGCTCGGCCGAACGGCTGCTCTCCTCGCCGTCGCGGGAGCGGTAGTCGAACCGCAGCCCCTCATGGCCGCGGCAGGCCGCGGCGATGGCGGTCAGCGCTTCGGGGGCCACCGGCTCCGCGGCCCCCATCATGGGCACGGTCATCGACCGCAGCGCATGGACGCGGTGCCGCAGCCGTGCGGGCAGCACCCGTTCGAGCTTGGCGAGCGCCCGGACGGACGTCTCCTCGATCCCGGCGACCGAGCCTCCGGCGGCCGTCCTCAGCCCCACCGCGACCGCGACCGCCTCGTCGTCGTCGAGCAGCAGCGGGGGCAGGTCGGCGCCGGCGCCCAGCCGGTAACCCGGCGCGCCGGCCGTGGCGTGCACGTGGTAGCCCAGTTCCCGCAGCCGGTCCACGTCCCGCCGCACGGTCCGCGTCGTGACGCCGAGCCGCTCCGACAGCTCCGCGCCGGACCAGTCCCGGTGGGTCTGCAGGAGTGACAGCAGCTTGAGGAGCCGAGCCGAGGTTTCCAGCATGCGCTCATTCTCGCCGCAGCCTAGGACCGAACCCGTCCTAACCCGCTCGTAGCGTTCTGGGCATGACGACGATCACTCCGTTCCGCATCGACATCCCGCAGGCCGACCTGGACGACCTCCGCGACCGCCTGGCCCGCACTCGCTGGCCGGACGAGCTGCCCGGCGCCGGCTGGTCCTACGGCGTCCCGGTCTCCTACGCCAGGGAGCTGGCCGAGTACTGGCGGACCGGCTACGACTGGCGCCGGCACGAGGCGGCGCTCAACGAGCACCCGCAGTTCAGCACCGAGATCGACGGCCAGAACATCCACTTCCTGCACGTCCGCTCGCCCGAGCCGGACGCGCTCCCGCTGATCCTCACGCACGGCTGGCCCGGTTCGGTCGCCGAGTTCATGAAGGTCATCGGCCCGCTCACCGACCCCCGCGCGCACGGCGGCGATCCGGCCGACGCCTTCCACGTGGTGGCGCCCTCCCTCCCCGGCTTCGGGCTCTCCGGCCCCACCCGCGAGGCCGGCTGGAGCCCGCGCCGGGTGGCCCGCGCCTGGGCCGAGCTGATGGGCCGGCTCGGCTATGACCGGTACGGCGCCCAGGGAGGCGACACCGGCGCGGTGGTCTCTCCCGAGCTCGGCCGCGTCGCTCCGGACCACGTGATCGGCGTGCACGTCAACGGCGCGCTGGGCTTCCCGACCTTCGCCCCCGGCGAGACGGAGGGGCTCACCGAGGCGGAGCGGGCCAGGCTGGCCGTCTACTCCGACCAGGACCGCGCGGGCTACGCCATGATCCAGGCCACCCGTCCGCAGACCCTGGCCTTCGGCCTGCACGACTCCCCGGCCGGCCAGCTGGCCTGGATCGTGGAGAAGTTCAAGGAGTGGACCGACCCCGCGCACGACCTCCCCGAAGAGGCCGTGGACCGCGACCAGATGCTCACCGACGTGAGCGTCTACTGGTTCACCGGGACGGCGGCGTCGTCCGCCCGCCTTTACAAGGAGGGCGCGGCCGACTGGGGGCGGCCCGCCCAGAGGTCCGGCGTCCCGAGCGGGGTGGCGGTCTTCCCGGGCGACGGCGGGGTCCGCCGCGTCGCCGAACGCGAGCACAACGTGATCCACTGGTCGGAGTTCGACCGGGGCGGCCACTTCCCCGCGATGGAGGTGCCGGACCTGCTGGTCGCCGACGTCCGCGCGTTCTTCCGGCTGGTCCGCTGACCGGGCCGGGCATGCGAACGGGGCCACGTCCGGACGGACGTGGCCCCGCGGTCGGCAGGTCACCGGGTCAGCGGACCAGGCGACCGCCCTTCCAGTTGAAGGAGGGGCGCTTGGCGAGGGCCTTGGCGCGGGCCTCGCCGTTCACCGGCAGCGTGCTGAGGGCCAGCCGCTGGGTGATGGCCGCGACACCGTCGGCGTTGGTGTCGAGCAGGTGCCAGTTGATGTTGGTGATGCGGTCGCACTTGGCGTGGTAGCAGGCGTCGTAGGGCTTGCCGGCCGTGCCGCCGAAGATCTTGGCCTCCTCGGCGGTCTTGATGCCCTCGGCGCCGGTGTCGATGCCGCCCGCCGGGATGCCCGCCTCGAGGAAGGGCCCGTAGTCGCTGCGGCCGTTGAACTCCGACGGGGTGGTCGGCAGCTTGCGCTTGGCGTAGTAGTCGTTGAACATCTTCTGGATCGCCGCCGAGCCGGCCGGGGCCGTCGGGTCCGATCCGTTGTAGACGCCGCGGACGCCGTTGGGGGAGGCGGTCATGTCGAAGTTCAGGTTCAGCGCGATCTTGGCCTTCTCGGCCGCGCTGAGGTGCTTGACGTAGTAGTCGGCGCCGACCAGGCCCGACTCCTCGGCGCCCCACCAGGCGAAGCGGACCTTGTTCTTCAGGCCCTTCTTGCCCAGCTTGTCGATCTTCTGGGCCAGCGCCAGGATGGTGGACGAGCCCGAGCCGTTGTCGTTGATGCCGGGGCCGGCCTCGACGCTGTCCAGGTGCGCGCCGACCACGATCACGTTGTCGGACCGCCCGTACCTGCTCTCGGCGATGACGTTGGCGATCTGCTTCGGCGTGTTGGTCACGTCGGTCTTGATGTGCAGCTTCAGCGTGCCGGCCTTGGCCGCCGCGACCAGGCCGCTGCCGATCTTGTAGGTGGTGCCGATCACCGGCACCGGGGCCGGCTTGTCCAGCCCGTAGACCGCGGGCTCGTCGACCGGGACGTCCGGCCCGATCCGCTGGTAGATGATGACGGCCGAGGCGCCGGCGGCGACCGCGTTGTTGGCCTTGTCGACGAAGGCGCAGGAACCGCGGCGGATCAGGGCGATGTCGCCCTTCTGCATGCCCTTGAAGTCGTCGGCCTCGCAGCCGCTGTTGCCGGTCGGGCCCTGCTCGCCCTCCAGGTCCACCGGGAACACCTTGGCGGTGACGTCGCCGGTGCCGGAGTACTCGTACGGGCCGAACTCGGTGCCCGGCTTGTAGGTCGCGGGGGCCGGGGCGACCTGGTCGAACGCGCCGGGGCCGTTCTGCTTGAAGACCCAGAACGGGAAGTTCTGCACCTTCGGCTTCAGGCCGGCCTTCTTCAGCTCGCTGACGACGTACTTGACCGAGACGTCGTAGCCGGCGAGGCCCGACTTGCGGTTGCCGCCGTTGTAGTCGGCGATCTGCTGGAGGTTCAGCAGGTGGCGCTTGATGTCCTTGACGGTCACGAGCTTGGCGAGGTCCGGCTTGGTGGCCGCCTCCGCCGAGCTCGGCACCAGGGCCAGGGACGCGGTCATCGCGGCCGCGGTGGCGATGGCGAACTTGCGCACATGCACTCCTGGAGGGTTGGGAGGAGAGTGGAGTTGATCTTCCACGGACCCCACATATGCGGCAAGAGTGACAAATCGCCTGACATCAATTCGAGACCAAGTCGAGATCCCCGGCCGGGAACAGAGCGGCCCGGCGGCGCTCAGCCCGCCTGGGGGAGCAGGCGGTCCAGCAGATCGGGGCGGTCCGCGAGGGCCTTGCCGGCCTCCCCGGCCATCCAGGCCTCGAAGGGGGCGCGGTCCACGCCCGGCCAGTCGATCGGGCCGAGCGGCGGCCGCGGGTCGTACTCGATGCCGAGCTGGACCAGCCGCGCGGCGTCCTGCCCGGCCAGCTCGGCGGCGAGCGCGAGCGCCATGTCGATGCCGGCCGAGACGCCCGCGGCGGTGATGACCCGGCCGTCGCGCACCCAGCGCTCGGACACCGGCGTCGCGCCGAGCCGCTCCAGCATCGGCAGCGCCGTCCAGTGGGTCGTCGCGCGCCGGCCGTCCAGCAGGCCCGCGGCGCCGAGGACCAGCGCGCCGGTGCACACCGACCCGACGACCTCGGCGGTCTCGGCGGCCGTGCGGACATAGCCGAGCAGCGTCTCGTCGGCGAGCGCGGCGAACGTCGGCGCGGCGCCGCCGGGCACGATCAGCCCGTCCGGGCGCGGCACCTGCGCGAAGGTGTGCGAGGCGGCGAGCCGCACGGAGGTGTCGGTGCCGAGCGGCTCCAGGTCCGCGGCCACCGTCACCGCCTCGACGCCGAGGCCGAAGTCCTGCAGGGCGCCGAGCACCTGCAGCGGGCCGATCAGGTCCAGGGCGGTGAGGCCGGGGTAGAGGACGAACGCGAAGGTCTTGGTCATGAGGTCAGCCTCGCCCGGCGGTCGCCGAGCACGGCCGATCGTGTCTGGAATCCTGGGATCCCTGTCCTGCGGACATGGGAGGTCCCCGGTGCGGCGTGTGGTGATCATCGGATACGAGGGCGCGGAGCTGCTGGACGTCGCCTGCCCGGCCGACGTCTTCGACGCCGCCACCCGCTGGGGCGCCGACCCGCCCTACCGGGTCGAGCTGGTGTCCCTCGGCGGCCGCCCGGTCCGCACCGCCAGCGGCATCACCCTCGCCGCGGGCGCGCTGGAGAGGACCGGCGGGCGGCTGGACACCGTCGTGGTGGCGGGCGGCCTCGGCCACCAGGACGCCGCCAAGGACGCGCGGCTGCTCGGCCACCTGCGCCGGCTCGCCGGCCTCGGCCGCCGCGTCGCCTCGGTGTGCACGGGCGCGACGGTCCTGGCGGCGGCGGGCCTGCTCGACGGCCGCCGCGCGACCACGCACTGGATGTGGGCCGGCGAGCTGGCGTCCTCCTACCCGGCCGTCACCGTGGACCCGGCGCCGCTGTACGTCCAGGACGGCAACGTCTTCACCTCGGCCGGCGTCACCAGCGCGCTGGACCTGTCGCTCGCCCTAGTGGAGGCCGACCACGGGCCCGCCCTGTCCCGGCTCGTCGCGCGGACGCTGGTCACCTACCTGCAGCGGCCCGGCAACCAGGCCCAGGTCAGCATGCACGTCGCCGCGCCGCCGCCGGAGCACCGCCTGGTGCGCGAGGTGTGCGACCACATCGCCGCCCGTCCGGACGCCGACCTCGGCGCCGCCGCCCTCGCCCGGATCGCCGGGGTGAGCCCGCGCCACCTGGCCCGCCTGTTCGCCGCGCACCTCGGCACGACGCCGTCGCGGCACGTGCGCGCCGTCCGCACCGAGGCGGCGGCGCACCTGCTGACCGGCACCCGGCTGCCGCTCACCGCGATCGCCCGGCGCTGCGGCTTCGGCACGACCGAGTCGCTGCGGCAGGCGTTCGCCGACCAGTACGCGACGACGCCGTCGGCCTACCGCCGCGCGGCGTCGCCGCGTCCCGGGCCGGACCCCGAACTTCAGAAAGACATCTCTGTTTGTTAAGGTGCGACCGACGTCCGGACAGGGAGGGCCCCATGGCCGAGCAGAGCCTCACCGCACCCGGCGCCCCGGTCACGTCCCTGGCCGCGGGGGCGCGTCTCGGCGGGCTGCACGCCGTGTACCAGCCGAAACAGCGGCCGCTGCGCAGCCGCTGGAACGACTGGCGGCTCTACCTGTTCGACGAGGGCCTGATCGTCACCGGCTCCGGCGGCTTCCAGATGGCCTTCGCCTGGCACTCCGCGACGGTCTTCCAGCACCTGCGCGCCGCCGCCTGCACCCTCGTCGGGCCCGCCCGCCAGGCCGTCACGATCGGCCGGGGGACCACCGGGCCGCTCCGCCTCAAGGTCGGGGGCGAGCGGATACGTTCCGTCGTGCGCGGCGCGCCGTTCCTCTACGAGGGCGACTGGGGCCCGGCGATCCAGGCGGGAGTGGTCCGCAGGCAGCTGCCCGCGGCGCTGGACCGGCTGCACCGGGGCGAGCCGCTGGACTTCGGCCGGCTCGCCATCACCGGCGACGGGGTGACGGTCCGGAACCGCTCCCTGCCCTGGGCCGAGGTGGCCGACATCCACGTCGGCAACGGCTCGCTCTGGATCTCCGACCGGCGGCGCAGGCCCCTGCCGGGCCTGCCCGCCGGCGAGATCGCGAACCTCACGCTCGCCCTCACCCTCTGCGAACGCCTGCGGGTGCGTCAGGTGTAGTAGCCCTCCACGGGCACGCGCGCCTCGTCGAACAGGGCGGGCCCCTCGGCGGGCGCCTCGGTGAAGCCGGTGCCGGGCGGCTGGAGCGAGGCGAGCTGCTCACCGGACAGCGCGTAGACGACCCGCCCCAGCCCGGAGCGCGCGATGGCCCCGGCGCACATGCCGCAGGGCTGGCAGCTGGTGTACATCGTCGTCGCGGCGGCCGTGGCCGGGTCGAGCTCGCGCGCCGCCCAGCGGGCCAGCTTCAGCTCCGGATGGGCGGTGATGTCCCGGTCGCCGATGGAGGTGTTGTGCTCCTCGGCGAGGACGGTGCCGTCCGGCCCCGCCAGCAGCGAGCCGAACGGCGGCTCGCCCTTGTCCCGCGCCGTCGCGGCCAGCCCGATGGCCCGCCGCAGCAGCTCCTGGTCATAGCTCATGCCTGCTCCTCACCCTCAAGATCGTCAACTATGCCAGGTGCGCTACCTTCACCGGATGGCGGACGGGACACGGCACTACCGCTACGTGGGCCCGCCCGACGTGGCGGCGCAGGCACGCCCCGGCCGCACCGGTCGGGCCGTCGGCTCGCCGGCGGACCTCGCGGCCTGGCTGGCGGAGCGCGGCGACGAGGCGGCGGAGCCGTTCACCTTCGTGATCGACCTCGCCGGGACGCTCCGCCTCGCGCCGCGGCGCAGCGAGCACGTCGCCTGCGCGGGCGGGGCGCCCGTCCTCGCCGCCGGGGAGATCGCCTTCACCGGGGAAGGCGCGGTCGCCGAGGTCAGCAACCAGTCCACCGGCTACTGTCCCGGCCGGTCCTCGTGGCGGGCCGTCCGGGACGCGCTCGACCGCGCGGGGATCGCCCACCCCGGCCGGTTCACCCACCCGATCGTCTTCCGCCGCTGCCCGCGCTGCCGCGAGCGCAGCATAGTCAAGGACGACCACTACGTCTGCGTCTTCTGCGACGCGGAGCTTCCTGCGGCGAGAGGTTAGGCGGGCTGCTCGGCCTGGTTCGGGACGGTCCGGCCGGAGCGGCCCGAACCGAGCGCCGTGTCCAGGTCCCGCCACAGGTCCTCGACGTCCTCCAGGCCGACGGACATGCGCAGCAGCCGGTCGGTCACGCCGGCCGACCGGCGGTCGCCCTCGGCCACGATGCGGTGGCTGATCGAGGCGGGGTGCTGGATCAGGGTGTCGACGCTGCCCAGGCTGACCGCGGGCGTGATCAGGCGGACGCCGGCGATCACGTCGTGCGGGTCGCCGTGCACCTCGAACGCCACCATCGTGCCGCCGATCCGCGGGTAGTGGACCCGCCCGACCCGCGGGTCGGCGGCGAGGCGCGCCGCGAGCTCCGCCGCGCCCGCCGAGGCGGCGCGGACCCGGACCGGCAGCGTCGACAGGCCGCGCAGCAGCAGGTAGCCGGCCATCGGGTGCAGGACGCCGCCGGTGGCGAAGCGGACCTGGCGGAGCCGCCGGGCGAACTCCTCGTCGCAGGCCACGACGCCGCCGAGCACGTCGCCGTGCCCGCCGAGGTACTTGGTCGCGCTGTGCAGCACGATCCGCGCGCCGGACTCGGCCGGGCGCTGGAGCACCGGCGTCGCGAAGGTGTTGTCGGCCAGCAGCGGGACCTCGCCGCACGAGCGCGCGACGGCGGCCAGGTCGACCTCGGCCAGCGTCGGGTTGGCCGGGCTCTCCACCATCACCAGGCCCGTGTCGGGCCGGACCGCCGCGGCGATCCCGTCCGGGTCGACCCAGGTGACCTCGGTGCCGAGCAGCCCCGAGGCGAGCAGGTGGTCGCTGCACCCGTACAGCGGCCGGACGGCCACGACGTGCCGCAGCCCCATCGCGGCCCGTGCGAGGACGCAGGCGGTCAGGGCGGCCATGCCGCTGGCGAAGGCCACCGCCGCCTCGGTCCCCTCCAGCCGCGCCAGCGCCGTCTCGAAGCGGGCGGTGGTCGGGTTGTCCAGGCGGGCGTAGACCGGCGGGCCGTCGAGGCGCGCGCCGGTGGCGGCGAACCCGTCGATCCGGGCGGCCTCGGCGCGGCTGTCGCGGGAGGGGTAGGTGGTGGACAGGTCGAGGGGCGGCGCGTGCAGGCCGAGCTCCGCGAGGTCCTCGCGGCCGGCGTGGACGGCCTCGGTGTCCAGTGATCGGGTGAGATCCATGCGGGCATGGTGAACGTGGCACGGCCCTAGGTGGCGAAAGTCCGGGTAACGTTCGGAAAATGTCCGATTCTGTACCGCTCGACCCGGTCGACCTGCACATTCTGCGGCTTCTGCAGAACGATGCCCGGACCACCTACCGCGATCTGGCCGCGGAGGTGGGCATCGCCCCGTCCACCTGCCTGGACCGGGTGAACCGGCTGCGCCGCACCGGCGTCATCCTCGGCGACGAGCTGCGGATCGACCCGGCCCGGATCGGCCGGGGCCTCCAGGCGCTCCTGCTGGTGCAGGTCCGCCCGCACCGGCGCGACCTCATCGGCCCGTTCGTCGAACGCGTCCGGGCGCTGCCGGAGTCGCTGGCCCTGTTCCATCTGACCGGCCCGGACGACTACCTCGTCCACGTCGCGGTGGCGGGCGCGTCCGACCTGCAGCGCCTGGTCATCGACGAGTTCACCTCGCACCGCGAGGTCGCCCGGGTGGAGACCCGGCTGATCTTCCAGCGCTGGGACTGCGGCCCGCTCCTTCCGCCCGGGTGAGGGGCGCCGGGGAACGCCGTGGCGGCCTTCCTCGTCCCGCGCCGGCTCCTCACCCGCCCGGAAGGGCCGCTGGTGGCG
This sequence comes from Actinomadura macrotermitis, assembly GCF_009604375.1. Classification (GTDB taxonomy): domain Bacteria; phylum Actinomycetota; class Actinomycetes; order Streptosporangiales; family Streptosporangiaceae; genus Spirillospora; species Spirillospora macrotermitis. Next base: position 512,171 of record NZ_WEGH01000004.1, on the reverse strand, counting down.
GCGGTGGCCGCCACGATGCTGATCCCGGCCGGCGGTTCTCTGTCCCCGAGCCCGCCGAGCGCGCCGCCCTCTCCCGGCGCGTCCAGCCCGCCGCCCGAGTTGCCGGGTCGCCGGAGCAGGACGCTTATGACCTGGCCAAGAAAACGGCGGACGCCGCCAACGGCGAGGTCTCGGAGGCCGAGCAGGAGTTCGGCGCGCTCAGGAAAGAACTCTGGGGCTTCCTGCTGGACCTGGTCGGCTGCAAACAGGCCGAGAAGTGCTTCAAGAACGCTGACATCCTGGCCTGTATCGAGACACTGGCCACGGTCATTCCCTGGGGCAAGGTCCTGAAGGTCCTCAAGAAGATGGGGAAATAGCGGAGCGAATGCGGCATTCCATGCTCTATCCCGAGCCTCCGCATCTTGAGCTGGCCTTCTTCCACGAGGGGGTGCCGGAGGAGCGTCTGCTGGCGGACGTCTGCCGGCGGCTCGCGGCCGCGGGGGCCGTGGCGACGGGCCGTCTCCAGGTCGCTCCGCAAGGCCTCCGGTTCGGCCGGCCGACCGACATCGGCGCCGAGGGCGACGAGATCCACGTTCCGGCGGAGCAGGTCTGGAGCCGTCTTGACGGCGAGGTGCCCGGGCATCGGGTCATGCGGGCGGGATTCGAGCTTCGCCCGCTGGGACTGGTCGTGGCGACCTACAACCGCGGCGCCGCCGGACGGCATCCCGTCGCCCTGCTGACCAACGCGGACGCGATCGAATTTCCCGAGAGCGAATGGTCGAGCCGGCAACGGAAGAAAGCGAAGCGCTTCTCAGCGGCCGTCGTGCCCCTGATGAAGGACATCTGTGAAGCGGTCGGTCCTCTTTACGCCTCCCTGGGGGTGGAGGCGACCCTCCTGGGCCCCGAACGCCTTGCCGCCTCGGACAGCGGGCCGGGTGACGTCTTCGTCGCCGACCGGCTTCTCGCGTATGACCCCCGTCTTGCTGACAAGCTTGCTCAGTGCTTCTCCGGCGGACACGTCGATGCGTGGGCCACCGGGACCTACCACTCCTCCTGGGCCCCCTTCAACGATTCCTGGACGACGGCCGAGGACCCGGCCCTTCCGGCGCGGTCGGGGCGGCTCCTGGGGGCTGCCGCCGCCTCGTTCATGCGTGATCAGGGTGCCGGCGGGCAACCGGCCTGACGATCCCGGGCGGCAGGTGCCCTGGTCGTGTCCATGCCGGACGGGTTTCCGCAGGCTGGGATGCTTCGCGGCGGCACGCCGCATCGGGGGCTTCGGTAGCGGGCACGACGCCTGCCTGGAGGCCGCACCGGCCGTCCTTCGCGCGGCGGGTGAAGGACGGCCGGTGGCGTCGAAGGCCGGGGCCGGCTCAGCCGTTCCGGGCGGCGGCCCGGATGAGCAGCGCGACGGCGCGGGGGCGGGAGACCGGGGAGGCGTGCGACGCGGGGAGTTCGACGGTCCGGGCGCCGATGCGCCCGGCCATGAAGCGCTGGGCCGCCGGCGGGATGGCCTGGTCCCTGGTGGAGACCAGGTACCAGGAGGGGAGCTTCTTCCAGGCCGGGGGACCGGACGGGGTGTTGACGGCCTCGGCGGTGATCGGGCGCTGGGTGGCCGCCATCAGGGCGGTCTGGGAGCGGGGCACGTCGGCGGCGAACGTGGCGGCGTACTTGGCGGGGTCGATGTAGAGGTCCACGCCGGTCGTGCCGTCGGGCTTGGTGTAGGGGCGCGGGAGGACCGACTTCCCGATGGTGTCGTGGAACCGGGCGCCGATGCTCGCGTTGCTCTCTCCCTCGTCGGGGGCGAACGCGGCGATGTAGACCAGGGCCTTGACGTTGGGGGCGGCCTGGGCCGCGTTGGTGATCACGGCGCCTCCGTAGGAGTGCCCGACGAGCACGACCGGGCCCTTCACGCTCGCGACGACGCTCGCGACATAGGCGGCGTCGCTGCGCAGGTCGCGGAGCGGGTCGGCCACGGCGATCGCCTTGTAGCCGCTGCGGTGCAGGTCGCGGATGACGCCGCTCCAGCTGCTGCCGTCGGTGAACGCGCCGTGGACTAAGACGACCGTGGGTTTGGCGCCGTCGTCGTCGCGGGGAGCGGCTGCGACGGCGCCGGCCGCGGTGGTCGTGGCGCCGAGGAGGGCGGTGACCGTGGCCATGCGTACGAACATGCGCCGGGATCGGTGTGCGGTGGTGTGCACGAGCGGCTCCTAGGGAGAATGAACGTTCTTTCTCCCACGCTAAGCAGGCCGATCACGCCTGTCAATACGGGAGAAGGACCGGTCTCTCATTAATCTGGTCGCGTGAACGACCCCGACAAGGCATCCGCTCCGCGGCAGCGGCTGCTCGACACCGCCGTCCGGCTGTTCTACGCCGAAGGGGTCCACGCGGTAGGGGTCGACCGGCTGGTCACCGAGGCCGGCGTCACCCGGGCCACCTTCTACCGGCACTTCCCGACCAAGAACGACCTGGTCCTGGCCTATGTCGCGCACCACGACCGGGTGATCCGGACCATCGTCACCGCCGACGTCCAGGGCAAGGCGCCGGACGAGGCGCTGACCGCGATCTTCACCGGGCTGTCCGCCTACGCCTGCAGCCCGGGATTCCGCGGCTGCCCGTTCATCAACGTCGCCGCCGAGTACCCCGACCCCGCCGACCCGGTCCGCGCGGCCGTCGGCGCCCATCGCGCCTGGCTCCGCGGCACCCTGCACGACCTGCTCGCCGCGGCCGGCCACCAGGAGCCCGCCGTGGCCGCCCAGACGCTGCTCTCACTCCGCGACGGCATCCTCGTCGGCGGCTACCTCGACGACCCCGCGACCGTCGGCGCCGCCATCCGCCAGGCCGTCCAGGCCACCCTCGCCGCCCCGCCGCGCGCCTAGACGGCACCGCCCCTCGAAGGTGACCGGCGGCGCTGCGGCCACTGGAGGGAAGCCGGGAGTCTTGCCTGAGAGGTATGACCCGAACCGGGACCTGGGCGCCGCTGTCAACGACGTGCTCATGCAGGCATAGCAGGACCGGCGTCCGGTGCTGCTGCCCGCAGTGGAAACCAGACTGCCCGTCCATCCCGACGGTCCGGTGGCGCTTTCCCCGCCGATCCGCTGGACCCACGGTGCCGCTGAGATCTTGGTCTCCTATGGGGCATGCGGCGCGACCGCCTGCCGTGGCCGGTTCCCGCGGGGGCCGTCGCAAAGGGAGGCTCCGGTGCCGCGGCCGCCTTGACCGCTTCGCGTAAGGGGCTTCTAGCAGGGCAGTTGACCTCAACATTAGTTGAGGTGATGGAGTCTTCGCTGTCCGCCCGGAACCACAGAAAGCGAACAGGCATGGCGAACAGCACAGACAGCACGGATACGGAGGCCGCACCGCACGCGGGCCCGGCGGATCGGCCGTCTCGGTTGACGCTTCCGGTGGTCTTGGCCGGTGTGGTCCTGGTGGCGATGTCCATCTCGGGGACGGCCGTGGCGCTCCCGAGCATCGGACGCGATCTCGATACCTCCGGTTCCGCGTTGAACTGGGTCGTCGCCGGCTACAACCTGGCCTTCGCGGCCATGACGCTCATCGCGGGCTCGACCGCCGACCGGGCCGGCCGGCGACGGGTCTTCGTCGCCTCGGCCCTGGTCTTCTCGGCCGGATTCCTCGGGACGGCGCTGGGCCCGGTGATCGCGGCCGTCGACGTCTTCCGCGTCGTCTCCGGCGCCGGAGGTGCCGGGATCATGGCGGCGGGCGGTGCCATCCTGGCCTCCGCCTACGAGGGGGCCGCCCGCAATCGCGCCTTCGCCCTGATGGGGACCATGGCCGGGGTCGGCATCGCGATCGGCCCCACCCTGTCGGGGCTGCTGATCAGCGCCACCGGGTGGCGGGGAAGCTTCGCGATCTTCACCGTGGTCGGCCTGCTGGTCGCCCTGGGCGGAACCCGCGCCCGTGAATCCCGCGCGGCCGCCGCCGGCCGGACCGACCGGGCGGGCGGTGCCCTGTTCGTCGCCGCGCTGACGCTGTCGATGTTCGCGCTGCTGGAGGCGCCCGCGCTCGGCTGGGGACATCCCGCCGTCCTGGTGGCCGGCGCCGCGGGCCTGGCCGTCCTGGTCGTGTTCGGCATCGTCCAGCGGCGCAGTGCCGCTCCGGTGCTGGACCCCGCTCTGGTCGCCAACCGCGGTTTCCTGGGATGGAGCCTGGCGACCCTGACCACCTCCATCGGGTTCCTGGGCGTCCTGGTCTTCCTGCCCACCTACCTCCAGGCGGCCGCGGACCTGGCCCCGGCGGCCGCCGGGGCCACGATGCTGCTGCTGACCGCTCCCGTGCTGGTCATGCCCATGGCCGCGGTGGCCCTGGTGAACAAGGGCGTTCCGGCCCGCCCGCTGATCATGCTCGCGCTGCTGCTGGTCGTGGCCGGGAACCTGTGGCTGATGACCCTGAACGCCGATGACGCGGTCATGGCCGTGGCGGCGCCGCTCGTGCTGATCGGCACCGGCATGGGGGCGTCCTTCGGCATCACCGACGGCCAGGCCATGGCGCTGGTCGCCCCCGACGTCGTCGGCATGGCGGCCGGCTTCCTCAACACCCTGCGGGGCGCGGCCGAAGCCCTGGTGATCGCCGCCTACAGCGCCGCTCTCACCGGCCTGCTGTCGGCCGAACTGGGCGATGCGACCCGCGCCGCCGAGGTCGGCGCCGGGCGCCTCACCGACGGAGCCGCGGCCGTGGAGCTGGACGCCTTCACCCGGTCCTGGCGGCTGACCCAGCTCGGTGTCGGCTCGCTCTGCCTCGTCCTGTCGATCATCGTGGCCGTCCTGGTCTACGGCCGCGCCACCGCGTCCCGCCCGACCGCCTGACCACCGGACGCGACGAGGAGCCAGGCAGTGCACGTCAGCCCGGACGACCACCTCACGATCGGCGAGGTCATCCGCCGAACCGGCTTGCCCGCCTCCGCCCTGCACTTCTATGAACGCAAGGGACTGATCTTCAGCGAACGCGGCGGCACCGGCCGGCGCCTCTATCCCCGCCACATGCTCCGCCGGATCTCCTTGATCATCGTGGCCAAGCGGCTCCACATCCCGCTGTCGGACGTCGCCGGGGTCTTCACCGGCCTCCCCGCCGACCGCGCCCCCACCCACCAGGACTGGCAGCGAGTCTCCCGGCGTTGGAAGAAGCAGCTGGAGGAACGCCGCCGCGTCATCGAAAGCCTCGAGCAGGAGCTCACCGGCTGCATCGGCTGCGGCTGCCTGTCGATGAAGGCATGCCTGCTCCTCAACCCCGATGACACTCTGGGCGGCCGCGGCCCCGGCCCGGTGCGCCTCCAACGGCCCGGCGCCGGGACGGCATGACGGCGGGCGGTGTCGCGGCCGACGTGCCCCCTGGCCATGCCTCGCCGCCGCTTCGCACCTGCACGGTAGAAAACCGCCGCCCTGACGGCTCAGCGGGCGCACCGGTCATGACCGTGCGACCGCCTCGCGGGCTGCGGGGCTCAGGAGGTGCTGCCAGGAGGCGAACAGGGCCAGCAGTTTTGGTCCGTACCGGGCGCGGAGGTCGGCGTTCTCGGCCAGGACGTCCAGTTCGTTGGCCACGGTGATCTCGGCGAAGTCCCGGAGGCCGCTTTCGGGAGGCACTGATGTCGTCCCGTTGAACCGGTCTCGGAATTCGCCGCCGTTTGCGAGGCGAGGGTAGGAGAAGGCCCGGTCGCAGCTCGCGTAGAAGTAGACGATCTGCTCGGCCTCGTCGCCGATGACGTTCGCCAGATCGTCGCGTCTGCTGACCTCGCCCAGTGCGACGGGGAATCCGTCGGTCCCGTAGTAGGCATGGCACAGTCCCGCCGACTGCACGGCCGGCCGGGCTCCCCAGCGAGCGAGCACGGCATGCACCCGCTGGAGATGCGCCAGGAGGGTGCCGCCGGGATGGTCGATCTCCGCTGCGCCGCATTTGGTCAAGAACTCGATCACCGCATCCACACGGCCATCGTTAGGCCGGCCGAGGCCCTGGTCAATCCTTGGATTTGCTTGCCGCCCCCCAAGCGAAACCTTGCTTCTGATGGTTCAAGGGGCGCCTGTGGGTGATGAGACGCGTCGTGCCAAGGTGGGCGGGACGGCAGAAGAAAGGGGAGTCAGGTGCCTGACGGGCCGGTGCTTTACGTGGTCGCCTGTGGGGGCCGCCCGGCGGCGGATCTTCCCGGGTTCGTCCGGCGGCTCCAGAGCGACGGGTGGACGGTCTGCGTCATCGCGACGCTGTCCGGAACCAGGTTCCTGGAGGCCGGCGAGCTCGCGGGGCTGACCGGCCACCCGGTGCGGTCGGAGTACAAGCGCCCCGAGGAGCCCGACGTCCTTCCGCCGGCGGACGCCTTCGCTGTGGTGCCGGCGACCTTCAACACCGTCAACAAGTGGGCCCACGGCACCAGCGACACGTTGGCCTTGGGGCTGCTCAACGAGGCGATCGGGCTGGAGCGGCCGATCGTGGCGGTGCCGTGGCCCAACGCCGCGCTGGCCCGGCATCCGGTGTTCGCGCGCAGCGTCGCGGAACTGCGTGAATGGGGCGTCGACGTGCTGCTGGATCCGGCCCGGCTGCCTGCCCCGGACTCGGACGAGGGCTCGTTTCCGTGGGAGGAGTTGCACCGGGCCCTCGCCGCGGTGCGCCGTGGGCTGGACGGCTGAGGGGCGCGCCCTGCCCGTCAGCGCGACAGCAGGGCGGCGAGGAGGCCGACGACCACCGACGCCGCCGTGGCGATGAGGGAGAGCAGCGCGACGGTGTGCCGGAAGCGGGTCTCCAGCTGGCCCCGGGTCACCTGCTCCCGCTCGGCGATCATGAGCCGGGCCTCCAGCTCGTCGATCAGCCGGGTCTGCGCGTCCCACTGGCGTTCGCGCAGCTCGCTGCGCTGCAGCATCAGGGTGAGCCGGCCCTCCAGTTCGGCCAGCCGGACGTCGAAGCCGCGCCGCAGCTCCGACAGCGCCAGCTCGACGGTGATGGGTCCTTCCTCGGTCACGGCGATCCCGCCCCTTCGCGTCGGGTCCGTCGCCGTCGTTCTGGTCCGCGGCGGCGGACCTGGACTCCACCATAGGAACGAACCGGTAACTTCTCAAGATGTGGCCGGTAAGTTAGGGAAAGAGAGCTGAAGGAAATATTCGCCTGACGATTACTGGATGTTCCTTAATGTTTCCGCCATGCTGAAGGCATGGCTGGAGGGCTGGACCGTGAGCGGGCCGCCAAGTACGTGGTGGCGCGGCGCGGGTCGCTCGGCATGACGCAGGAGCGGCTCGCCGAGCGGGCGGGGGTGACCGTCAAGACGGTCTACAACCTGGAGGCGGCGGAGCGCTGGCCGCAGGCGCGCACCCGGGCGGCGATCGAGGCGGCGCTGGAGTGGGGGCCCGGCGACCTGTCGCGGATCGCCGAGGGCGGCGAGCCCGGCGGCCGGGAGGGGCCGGCCGAGGCGCTGCGCGAGCTGGACGAGCTCGCCGGCTACTTCGCCGACCTGCGCGACGACCCCGGCGGCAAGCGGCGCCTCGCGCTGCAGTTCCTGCGCGCGCTGTACGGGGAGACCGGCGGACGATGATTTTTCGTAGTTTGAAAAATTTCCGCATCTGACCGGTTGTTGCTTCGTTGACAAGCGCGCAGACTAGGGCTGCCGTTCCAGGTCAGGAGCACCGCTCCAGGGGCGTGAAGGAGTGTCGGTGATGCGCGCACGCGCGGCCTGTGTCCGGTGGCTCGGCGCCGTGGCGGCCTGCGCGGGGGCCGCCACGGCCGCCGTCTGGGAGCCGGTGCTGCTGCGCGCCGGCCTCGCCGCGGGCGCGGTGGCGTTCGGGATCGGCGCGGTGCGCGCGGCCCGGGAGTTCCGGGAGCGCCAGCTGCAGATCCTGCGGCGGCTGGACGCGCACACCCGGGTGCTGCGGAACGCCGCCCGCGCCGCCCGCGAGGAGCCCCGTCAGCCCCTCCAGTAGAGCAGCTTGGCGCTGCCGCCGCCGATGGCGGCGGCCTGCGCGCCGTGCTGGAGGACCTGGAAGCGCACCGAGCGGTCCTTGGCCACCGAGTCGGCCGAGATCCCGTACAGCAGGTTGGTCTCCTCGCCGGCCGAGGTGAAGTCCTGGACGGCCCCGGCCTCGAAGCCGCCCGCGTCCGCCTCGATCGCGCGGGCCTGGATGCGGGTGCCGGCCGGGACGCCGACGATCCGCACCGCGGCCGTCAGGGAGTAGCGGGCGGGGCCGTTCAGCACGCCGGGGCCGCCCTTGTCGGCGTGCTGGCGCCCGGCGTCGGAGTACTCGGCGTCCCAGACCACGGTGGTCCAGGCGCCGGGCGGGAGCGGCTGCGCGGTGGTGGTGCCCACCGAGACGTAGTCGGGCATGTCGTCCTCCTGGGGGGAGACGCCGACGCGCCACTGGCCGTAGTCGGCGGCGACGGCGCGGTCGTAGTCGACGTCCACCCCGTTGACGGTGTGGTCGTTGGAGTACTGCTGGAGCTGCGCGCGCCCGTCCCAGCGGCCGCCGGACCAGGCGTAGGTCTGCCAGCCGTAGGTGATCTTCCCGGCGTCGAAGGCGCGCCGGACCGGGCCGAGGCCGGCGTACAGGCCGACGCGGCGGCGGCCGAGGACGCTCGCGGCGCCGTCCAGGTAGGCGTTGATCGCGGCCTGCTGCCCGGCGGTGGCGTCGAAGTCGACGGCGAAGTAGATCGGGCGGTCGGCCGGCATGCCGCAGGCGGCCGCCTGGCGGGCCGCCTCCCGGGCGTCGGCGGCGCCGCCCGCGCGGCCCGACAGGGCGCGCGAGGCGGTGCTCTCCCACACCACGACGAGCCAGATGCCGGCGGCCGACAGCTCGGCGGCCTCGGCGCGGGTCAGGTTCTTGCCGCCGGTGTCGTGGGACAGGTAGCGGCAGGCGAACCTGACGCCGCTGCGCTTGAGCGCGGCCGCTCCGGGCCGCCCCCACGCGTAGTCCACGCCGAAAACGGCCATGCCGGGCTCCCGGGGGTAGGAGGTGATCCCTTTGGATTCAACCCCTTCTGCCCGCTCGATCGCAGCCGAACCCCCGGGCGCGGGCCCGAAGGCGGCCGTACCAGGATGGGACCATGCGACTTCGAATCTTCACCGAGCCCCAGCAGGGCGCGACCTTCGAGACCCTGCTGGCGGTCGCCAAGGCCACCGAGGACCTGGGCTTCGACGCCTTCTTCCGCTCCGACCACTACCTGAAGATGGGGGACGTCCCGGGCACGCCGGGTCCGACCGACGCCTGGGTCACCCTCGGCGCGATCGCCCGCGAGACCAGCCGCATCCGGCTCGGCACGCTGATGACGGCGGCGACGTTCCGCTACCCCGGACCGCTCGCGATCAGCGTCGCGCAGGTCGACCGGATGAGCCAGGGCCGGGTCGACTTCGGCATCGGCACCGGCTGGTTCGAGCAGGAGCACGCCGCCTACGGCATCCCGTTCCCGGACCTGAACGAGCGGTTCGAGCGGCTGGAGGAGCAGCTGCAGATCATCACCGGGCTCTGGCGGACGCCGCTCGGGGAGACCTTCTCCTACGACGGCGAGTACTACAAGCTGGTCGATTCGCCCGCCCTGCCGAAGCCGACGCGCCCGGAGGGGCCGCCGGTGCTGATCGGCGGGTTCGGCGCCAAGCGCACACCGCGGCTCGCCGCCGCCTACGCCGACGAGTACAACGTGCCGTTCCACAAGCTGGACGAGACCGCCGCCGCGTTCGGGCGCGTCCGCGACGCCGTCCAGGCGGCCGGGCGCACCGAGCCGATGGTGTACTCGGCCGCGCAGGTGGTGTGCTGCGGCCGGGACGAGGACGAGATCGCCGCGCGGGCGGCGAAGATCGGCCGGGAGGTGGGCGAGCTGCGCGAGAACGGCCTGGCCGGCACGCCCGCCGAGATCCGCGACAAGATCGGGCGGTTCGCCGAGGCCGGCGCCGAGTGCCTCTACCTGCAGGTGCTGGACCTGCACGACCTCGACCACCTGGAGCTGCTGGCGATCGAGGTGCTGGACCGGCTCTGAGCGCGCCGGCGCGCGGCGCGCCCCCGGCCCGGGGACGCGCCGCGCGCCGTTCGCGGGGTCACACGGCCGCCGGGACGGCCTCGGCCGCCGCCTCCTCCTCGGTGCGCGGGTGCATCGGGAGCAGGAAGGTGACCACGAAGGTGAGGCCGAGCATGCCGACCACCACCCACAGGGTGATCTTCATGGCGTCGCTGAAGCCGGCCTTGGCGGCGTGCTCGCCGGCGGTGCCGACGGCCTGCTGGATCGCGGGCGCGGCCTGCGGCTGCGCGGCGGCGGCCTGGCGGACCGCGCCCTCCAGCCGCTTGCAGGAGGCGGGGACGGCGCCGGGGTCCTTGGCGGTGGCGCGGTCGTGGCCGCAGGCCCGCAGGCCCGCCGCGATCTCGTCCTGGACGGGCGCGGGCACCGAGGCGGCGGCGAGCCGGGACTTGAGCGCGCCCGCGCCGTCGTCCGCGGCGGCGGCGACGTGCCCGCCGAGCAGCCCGAAGAAGATCGTGCCGAGCACCGCCGCGCCGAGCGCGCTGCCGAGCTGCTGGATCGCGGTGAGGGTGCCGCCCGCCGAGCCGGTCTCGGCCGGCTCGACGCCGGCGAGCACGGTGTCGAAGAACGGCGCCATCAGCAGCCCCATGCCGAGGCCGGTGACCACCAGCGCCGGGGTGAGCTGCCAGGGGGTGACGCCGATCCCGCCGAGCTGCAGGGTGGTCACGATGCCGACCACGCCGCCCGCCATGATGACGGTGCCGCCGTGGATGACGTGCCGGCCGAAGCGCTGCACCGCCTGCGCCGCCCCGAACCCGACGATCATGCCGACGGACCAGGGGATCTGGGACAGGCCGGCCTTCATCGCCGAGTAGCCGAGCCCCATCTGCAGGTAGAGGGTGAAGGCGAGCGCGAAGCCGGTCATGCCGGAGAAGAACACCAGGCCGACGATGAGGCCGCCGGTGAAGCCGCGCTTGGCGAACAGGCTCGGCACGATCAGCGGGTCGCCGCCCGCGCGCTGCTTGCGCCGCTGGTACCAGGCGAACACCCCGAACACCACGACCGAGGCGGCCATCATCGCGAACGTCCAGGCGGGCCAGCCGAGCTCGCGGCCCTGCACCAGCGGGTAGACGATCAGCGCGGCGCCGACCGAGGCGAGCAGGGCGCCGGCCAGGTCGAGCCGGGAGGTCTGCTCCGAGCGCCCGGCGGGCAGGAAGAACATCCCGGCGACGACGGCGGCGACGCCGACCGGCAGGTTGATCAGGAAGATCATCCGCCAGCCGGTGCCGAACAGGTCGGCGTCCACCAGCCAGCCGGCCAGCACCGGGCCGCCGACCGAGGACAGGCCCATGAGCGGGCCGAACAGCCCGAACGCGGCGCCCATCTCCTTCGGCGGGAACATCTGCTTGATCATGCCGATGCCCTGCGGCAGCATCAGCGCGCCGAACAGGCCCTGCACCACCCGGGCGCCGATCAGCATGCCGGGCGAGCCGGCCACGCCGCACAGCAGCGAGCCGGCGGTGAACCCGGCCGCGCCGAGCAGGAACATCCGCTTGCGGCCGTACAGGTCGCCGAGCCGGCCGCCGGTGATCAGCCCGATCGCCATGGCGAGGGTGTAGCCGGCCGCCAGCCACTGGATGGTGCTGGCCGACCCGCCGAGCTCGGCGCGGATGGTGGGCGAGGCGATGGTGGTGATCAGCGAGTCGAGCAGGTCCATGATCTCGCCGAGCAGGATCACCAGCAGCGCGGCCCAGCGCCATCGGTAGAGGGTCCCGGGCACGGCGGACCCGGGTGGAGCGGTTGCGGAGGACTGGTCCATGGGGGGGCTCCCGATAACTGGAAGAACAGTGTTCGTACTTTACGAACACTGTTTTAAGACCGAACGCTGTTCGTGTCAAGTACGATGTTCGTGACCGAGACGGGAGAGGGAGGTACTCTCTCGCCAATAGAGAAGATATATCGCGATGCCGGGAAGTCAAGACCTATCGCGAGTTTGGGAGCCCCGCATGCCCGCCGACCCCGCCGCCGACGCCGCCCCGATGCCGACCCCGCCCGGGCGCAGGCCGCGCAAGGCCGCGCCGCGGCGGCAGCCCCTCTCCCAGGAGCTGATCGTGGCGACCGCGATGCGGGTGCTGGACGCCGAGGGGCTGGACGCCGTCACCATGCGCCGCGTCGCGCAGGAGCTGGCGACCGGCCCGGCGTCGCTGTACGCGCACGTGGCGAACAAGGAGGAGCTGCACGAGCTGATGCTCGACCGGGCGGCCGGCGAGATCCCGCTGCCCGAGCCCGACCCGGCGCGCTGGCAGGAGCAGATCAAGGAGCTGGCCTTCGAGAGCCGGCGGGTGTGGACCTCGCACCGCGACCTGGCCCGGGTCTCCCTCGGCTCGGTCCCGACCGGCCCGAACCTGCTGGCGGTGGTGGAGTGCCAGCTCGCGCTGATGCGGGCGGGCGGGGTGCCCGAGCGGGTCGCCGCGCTGGCCGTCGACACCCTCGGCATGTTCATCGACGCCGACGCGGTCGAGGACACCGTCTACACGGCCAAGGTGGGGCCGGGGGAGGACCCCTGGGCGCACTTCCACCGCTACATCGCCGAGCTGCGCGAGTACCTGTACGCGCTGCCGCCCGAGCGCTACCCCAACATCGCCAGGATGGCCCGGCTGCTCACCGAGCCGGAGGGCGACGAGCGGTTCGGGTTCGGGCTGGACATCCTGGTGCGGGGCATCGCCTCCTACGTGGAGGACGGCCCCGCGGGCCGGAAGGCGGTCTAGGAGGAGCGGGCTAGAACGAGGCGAAGACGCGCTCGAAGGCGGCCTGGCGGGGGGCGCCCTGCGCGCTGTCCCACACCGCGAACGTCACCTGCTCGAACCGCCCGGCGAACTCCCCGCCGGGACGCAGCGCGTCCGCGAAGACCCCGGCGACCTCGGCCGGGTCGTTGCGGAAGACCCCGCAGCCCCAGGCGCCCAGCACCAGCCGCCCGTGCCCGTGCGCGAGCGCGGCCGCCAGCACCTTGCGGGCGCGCAGCCGCAGCGCCGCCGGGATGCGCGCGGCGACCCGCGGGTCGCGGATCGCGCCGCGGTTGGGCGCGGCCGAGGTGAGGAACGCCACGTCGTAGGGCTCCTCCAGCAACGCTCCGTCATCGGCGCGCAGCACCGGGACTGCCGGGGAGTAGACCATGTGGTCGCTGTAGAGCAGGTCGCCCTGCGCGCGGTGGAAGTCGTAGTACTCGCGCGCGGCCAGCAGCGTCGGGTACAGCCCGGAGGACCGCGCGAGGTCCTCCTCCTGGGAGAGCGCGCCGTTCAGGAAGCCGCCGCCGGGGTTCTTGGCGGAGGCGAAGTTGAGGGCGAGCGGCACCGTGCCGTCCGCGCCGAGACGCCGCGCGGCCTGCAGCGTCGTCTCCCCGGTCACCTCGACGCGGGTCGCGGCGCCGGGCGGGGCCGGCGGGAGCGCGGCCAGCAGGGCGTCCAGTTCGGCGGGCCGGTGCAGGACGGTCCCGCGCACCGCGGCGGCCAGCCGCCCGGCGATCTCGACGGTCCGCCCGGAGGGGGCGCGGTAGGCGCCGTGGTCGAGGATGTCGACGGTCTCGCGGGCGGTGGTCATGCGTTTGCTCTTGTTCATATCGCCACAGATTGTGACCGCTCGCCCCACCCGGCGCCACCGATTAACGCCAGTCCACTAAAAGCCAGTATCTGGGGAATTGATCATAGGGAGTGGGGTTTCTGGCATGCTGTGCTGCGCGATGCAGCCTCCACGTTCACGCCCGGGCCGCCGCCGGAACCCCCCGCACCGGCGCGGCGCGCCCCCGCCGGGCGGCACGGTCCCGCCGGGGCCGGACCCCTACGGGCCCGGCCCGGCCGAGCCCGCGGGGCCGCGTGCCGACCCGTTCGCGGTGGACGCCGAGCACGGCATCGGCGGCGACCTGGACCGCGCGTTCGCCGGCGCCCGCCGCTCCCGCGCCCGGCACCTGACGTTCGCGATCGGCTCGCTGGTGCTGGTCGGCGGGCTCGGCATCGGCGGCGCGGTCGCCTACGGGGTGCTGAGCAGCAATCTGGACGGCGGCATCCTGCCGCCCGCGCCGGCGCCCGAGGCGAAGGCGAGCCGGTCCGCCCCGATCGACTCGATCCCGTCCGAGCCGCCGGTGGTGAAGCCGCGGGTCCCGGTCTACATCCCCGCGCACGGCACCGGCCGCTTCACCCGCGCCCCCGTCACGACCCGGCGGACGTTCGGGCACGGCAAGGTGCTGCGCTACATGGTCGAGGTCGAGGGCGGCCTGAAGCAGCGCACCGCCACCTTCGCCGGCAAGGTCGACACCATCCTGGCCGACCGGCGCGGCTGGACGGCCGGCGGCAGGTGGTCGTTCCGGCGCGTCGACTCGGGCCCCTACGACTTCGTGGTCCGGCTCGCCTCGCCGGACACCACCGACAAGCTGTGCGCGGCGGCCGGCATGGACACCGAGGGCAAGGTGAACTGCAGCGCCGGCAAGCAGGTCGTGGTGAACCTGCGCCGCTGGCTGCTGCTCACCACCTTCTACAGGGGGCAGCCCGACCACTACCATGCGCTGGTGATCAACCACGAGGTCGGGCACCGGCTCGGCTTCGGCCACATGACCTGCGCCGGGAAGGGCCGGCTCGCGCCGGTCATGCAGCAGCAGATCTTCGGGTTGAAGGGCTGCCGGGTCAACGGCTGGCCCTACGACAACCGGGGCCGCTTCATCAGCGGGCCGCGCGTTCCCTGACGTTCTGCCCCGAAATACGGTGGCCGTTCCCGGGCGGGGTCGACCAGACTCGCAGGGTGCTTCTGACTCTCACCACCACCCGGGCGCCTGCCGACGACCTGGGCTTTCTGCTGCACAAGCACCCCGGCAAGGTGCAGCGTTTCGACCAGGCGTTCGGCACCGCGCACGTCTTCTACCCCGAGGCGGGCCCCGACCGCTGCACGGCGGCGCTGCTGCTGGACGTCGACCCCGTCCGGCTCGTGCGCACGCGCGGGAAGAACAGCCCGGACTTCTCCCTCGGCCAGTACGTCAACGACCGCCCCTACGCGGCGTCGTCCCTGCTCGCCTCGGCGATGGCGGCGGTCTTCCGGACCGCGATGCGCGGCCGCTGCGACGCGCGCTCCGAACTGGCCGCCACGCCGATCCCGCTGGAGATCACGCTGCCTGCACTGCCGTCCCGCGGCGGCCCGCGCCAGGCCGAGCGGTTCTTCGGGCCGCTCGGCTGGCGGGTCGACGCCGCGCCGGTGCCGCTGGACGAGGCGTTCCCCGCCTGGGGCGACTCCCGCCACGTCACGCTCACCCTCACCGGGACCGCCCGCCTCGCCGACGCCCTCAACCAGCTGTACGTGCTGCTGCCCGCCCTGGACGAGTCCAAGCACTACTGGCTCGCGCCCGACGAGGTCGACAAGCTGCTGCGCGCCGGGGAGGGCTGGCTCGCCGCGCACCCCGAGCGCGCCGCGATCACCCGCCGCTACCTGCCCGGCCGGCACGCGCTGGTGCGCGCCGCGCTCGGCCGGCTCGCCGACGCCGACCAGGCGCCCGAGGAGGCGCTGTCGCAGCCCGAGATCGAGGAGCACGCCGACGAGCCCGCGGTGCCGCTCGCCGAGCGCCGCGCCCAGGCCGTGCTGGAGGCGCTGCGCGCCGAGGGCGCCCGCAGCGTGCTCGACCTCGGCTGCGGCCAGGGCCGGCTGCTGACCCGGCTCGCCCGCGACGGCGCGTTCCCCGAGGTCCGCGGCGCCGACGTCTCCTACCGCGCGGTGGAGATCGCGCGCCGCCGGACGCGCGACGACGCGGCCGTCCGCGAGGTGTTCCAGGGCGCGCTCACCTACGCCGACGCCCGGTTCGAGGGCCACGACGCGGCCGTGCTGATGGAGGTCGTCGAGCACATCGACCCGCCGCGGCTGGAGGCCGTCGAGCGCGTGGTGTTCGGCGCCGCCCGGCCCCGCGTGGTCGTGGTGACGACCCCCAACGCCGAGCACAACGTCCGCTACGAGGGCCTCGCGCCCGGCGCGCTGCGCCACCCCGACCACCGTTTCGAATGGACCCGCGCGCAGTTCCGCGCGTGGGCCGACCGGGTCTGCGCCGCGCACGGCTACCAGGTCCGCCATCTGCCCGTCGGCGACGACGACCCCGAGGTCGGCGCCCCGACGCAACTGGGGGTGTTCACCCGATGAGCCGCACACTGAAGATCCCCGCACGGGGGCTGATCGTGCTGGTCGGCGTGTCCGGGGCGGGCAAGTCGCACTTCGCCCGCCGCCATTTCCTGCCCTCGCAGATCATCTCGTCGGACCACTGCCGCGCGCTGGTGTCCGACGACGAGAACGACCAGTCCGCGACCGGCGAGGCGTTCGCGCTGCTGCACCACATCGTCGGGGTGCGGCTGCGGCGCGGCCTGCTGACCGTGGTCGACGCCACCAACGTGCAGCCGCGCTCGCGCGAGGAGCTGCTCGCGCTCGCCAAGGAGCATCACGTGCTCGCGGCGGCGATCGTGCTGGACGTCCCCGAGGAGGTGGCCGCCGCCCGCAACAAGGCCCGGCCCGACCGCGACCTCGGTGACCACGTCCTGCCCCGGCAGCGCCGCGAGCTGCGCCGCGGCATGCGGTCGCTGCAGCGCGAGTTCCGGCGCGTGCACGTGCTGAACGGCGTGGCGGAGATCGACGCCGCGACGCTCGAGCTGGAGAGGCCCTGGAACGACCGGACCGAGCTGACCGGCCCGTTCGACGTCATCGGCGACGTGCACGGCTGCCGCGCCGAGCTGGTCGACCTGCTCGGCGACCTCGGCTACACGGTCGAGCACGACGAGCGGGGCCGCGCCGTCGGCGCGCACCACCCCGCCGGCCGGACCGCGGTGTTCGTCGGCGACCTGGTCGACCGCGGCCCCGACTCGCCCGGCGTGCTGCGCCTGGTCATGGGCATGGCCGCGGCCGGCGACGCCCTCTGCGTGTCGGGCAACCACGAGGCCAAGCTGGTGCGCGCGCTGCGCGGCCGCAAGGTCCGCGTCGCGCACGGCCTGGCCGAGTCGCTGGAGCAGTTCGCCGCCGAGACCGAGGAGTTCCGGACCGCGGCGCTCGCCTTCATGGACGGCCTGATCAGCCACTACGTGCTGGACGGCGGCCGGCTCGTCGTCGCGCACGCCGGGCTGAAGGAGGAGTACCACGGCCGCGCCTCCGGCCGGGTCCGCTCGTTCGCGCTCTACGGCGACACCACCGGCGAGACCGACGAGTACGGGCTGCCCGTCCGCTACCCGTGGGCGCGCGACTACCGGGGCGAGGCGACCGTCGTCTACGGGCACACCCCCGTCCCCGACGCCGAGTGGATCAACAACACGATCTGCCTGGACACCGGCGTGGTGTTCGGCGGCCGGCTCACCGCGCTGCGCTACCCCGAGCGGCAGCTGGTCGCCCGGCCCGCCCGGCAGGTCTGGTACGAGCCGGCCCGGCCGCTCGCGGCGGCGCCGGACGCCCGCGACGTCGACGACCTGAAGATCGAGGACGTGCTCGGCGCCGGCGGCGTGGAGACCCGGCTGATGGGCCGCGTCACCGTCCGCGAGGAGAACGCGCTCGCCGCGCTGGAGGTGATGAGCCGGTTCGCGGTCGACCCGCGCTGGCTGGTCTACCTGCCGCCGACGATGGCGCCCGCGGCGACCTCGGCGCTGCCCGGCTTCCTGGAGCACCCCGCCGAGGCCCTCGCCGCCTACCGCGACGCCGGCCTCGCGCGGGTGGTGTGCGAGGAGAAGCACATGGGCTCGCGCGCCGTCACCGTGGTGTGCCGCGACGCCGCCACCGCCGAGCAGGCGTTCGGCGTGCGCGACGGCTCCACCGGCGCGGTCTACACCCGCACCGGCCGGGCGTTCTTCCGCGACCCCGGGCAGACCGCCGCCGTGCTGGCCCGGGTCCGCGACGCGATCGGCGCCGCCGGGCTCTGGGACGAGCTGGAGACCGGCTGGCTCGTCCTGGACGGCGAGCTGATGCCCTGGTCGGCCAAGGCCATGGACCTCATCCGCACCCAGTACGCCGCGACCGGCGCAGCCGCCCGCGCCGCGCTGCCCGTCGCCGCCGACGCCCTCGCCCGCGCCGCCGCGCGCGGCCTGGACGTCGGCGAGCTGCGCGCGCACATCGACCGGCGCGCCGCCAACGCCGCGCTGTTCCGCGACGCCTACGCCCGCTACTGCTGGGACGTCGACGGCCTGGACGGGCTGCGCCTCGCGCCGTTCCAGGTGCTGGCCGGCCGGAACCGCAACTGGGCCGCGCTGCGCGACCACGACTGGCACCTGGAGATCGCCGGGCGGCTGGCCGACGCCGACGCCTCGGGCCTGATCCGGCGGACCGCGTCGGTCACCGCCGACCTCGGCTCACCGGAAGGGGAGAAGAACGTCACCCGATGGTGGGAGGAACTCACCGCGGCGGGCGGCGAGGGCATGGTCGTCAAGCCGCTCGGCCCGCTGCCGGAGGACCGCAAGGTCCAGCCGGGCCTGAAGGTCCGGGGCCGCGAGTACCTGCGCATCATCTACGGCCCCGACTACACTGAGCCCGCCAACCTGGACCGGCTGCGCGGCCGGTCGCTCGGCCGCAAGCGGTCCCTGGCCATGCGCGAGCACGCGCTCGGCGCCGAGGCGCTGGAGCGGCTGGCCGGCGGGGAGCCGCTGTGGCGGCGCCACCAGGCGGTGTTCGCCGTGCTGGCGCTGGAGTCCGAGCCGGTCGACCCGCGCCTGTAGAGGGGCGCGGCACGGGGGGGGTCACCGCCGGGGCGGTGGCCCCCTGCCGCATCAGGTGGAGAAGAGCATGTGGAACACGCTGCCGTGGTGCGGCCGGTGGTGGTGTCCCGGGTGGTGATGGTGGTGCACCGCCGCCGGGGCGCCCCACGCGGGCGCCGGGGGCGTCACGGGCGGCGCGGCGCGGTAGGTGGCCTCCATCTGGCTGAGGGCCTCCAGTTCGCCGTAGTCGAGGAAGACCCCGCGGCAGTTGTCGCATTGCTCGATGTGGACGCCGCTGCGGGTGTAGGTCCGCATCACGCCACGACACTTAGGGCAGTGCATCGGCTTGTCGTCCTTCCGGTATGGAACCCCAGGTAGAGGCTAAATGTAGGGCAGGATCGCCGCCACGTCATGCGGGTCCCCCCATGCGGGAGATCCGCCGGCACGCCGCGACGAGCGCCTGCTCGGGTTCCTCCAGCGGCCGGCCGGCCTCCCGTGCCGATTGGACGCACGTCGCGGCGATCTGGACCACCAGAGTTCGCGCGGGGACGTCCAGGTCGCTCCAGACGTCCGCGGCGAGCGGCCCGCCCGCCTCCTGGTAGGCGGTCAGGAACCGCGCCCAGTCGCCGGGGTCCAGCACTCCCGCCAGGTACAGGGCCGCCGGGCGCGCCAGGTCCCACGCCGGGTCGCCGACACCGAGGTCCTCCACGTCGATGAGCAGCCACCGGCCGCCCGCCCGCACCATCTGCCCGAGATGCCAGTCGCCGTGCACGAGCGTCTCCGCCCGCGCCGGCGGGACCGGCGCCTCGCCGCGGATCCAGGCGGGCAGGGTGGCGAACGCGCGCCGGACCTCGTCCTCCGCCGGGCCGCCGCCGAGCCGCGCCACCAGGCGCACCACCCGGGTCGGCCGCCCCCACGCCGGGGCGTCCCCGGGGACGGGCGCGCGGTGCAGCAGCGCCAGCAGCCGGCCGCCCTCCTCCCAGGGCGGGTCGGCCGGGCTCACCGGCTCGCCGTACGGCCAGCGGGTGACGGTCCGGCCGTCCACCACGCGCGGCGGGCCGAGCGGCGGCAGCAGCAGATCCGGCAGCGCGGCGGCGACGGCGAGGCGCCGCGCCAGCAGCGGGCCGCCGTCGCGGTCGGCCTGGTGCGCCTTGGCGACCACGTCCCCGGCCCGCACGACGAGCACGCCGTGCCGGTCGTAGAGGGTCTCCGGCTCGCCGGGACCGGCGATCACGGCGAGCCGGCGGAACAGGTCGGACCGGGCGGACGCGGGAGGCATCCGCCCAGTCAATCACCTGTCGTACACCTCGAACTCGTAGAGGGAGTAGCCGTAGGGCGTCGCGCGCTTGGTGGCATAGACCCGTACATAGCGCGCGTCGCGCGGGGTGAAGGCCACCCAGTCCGCCCCGCCGTTGGCGCCGGCGCCGCTGCGGGTCGCCACGGTCGTCCACACGCCGCCGCCGGTGGAGGTCTGGATCTTGTACTCGGACGCGTACGCCTTCTCCCAGCGCAGGATCACGTACCCGGCCTTCCTGGTGGAGCCGAGATCGACCTGCAGCCACTGCGGGTCGCTCCGCTTGCTCGACCAGCGCGTGGTGAGGCTTCCGTCGACCGCCTTCGGGCCGGTCAGCGTGGACGACTCGGTGCTGGACACCTTCACCGGCCGTTTCAGCGCCAGGTTCGTCTTGCGCCGGAACGTCGCCGTCAGCGTCACGTTGGCGTTCACCGTGATGTTGTGCGCCGAGGCGCCGCCGTCGGACCAGCCCGCGAACTCGTACGGGGTCTGCCCGACCATCTGCGTCGCCGTCGGCGCCGAGACCGAGACGGTCGACCCGGTGATGACGGTGCCGGTGACCGGCGCCGCCTTGGTCGTCTCCAGCAGCGTCAGCGGCCGGCCCGCCGGGTTGCTGTTCAGCGTCACCGTGCTCGTCCTCGGGTGCAGCTCGACGCTCTTGGTGTCGCTCAGCCCGTCGGCGTCGGTCGCGGTCAGCCGCAGCTCGATCCACGACGGGTACTCGTGGTCGGGCGCGACGAACGAGCCGGTCTCCCCGTCCTGCCCGGTGATGGTGTGGGTGTGGCAGTTGCTCGGGCAGTGGTGCATGACGATCTGCCACTTCAGGCTGCCGCCGGTGAGCGGGCCGTCCTCGGCGTCGGCCGCCGAGCCGGCGAAGTCGATCTTCTGCCCGACCCGCCAGGTGGCGCCGGTCGCCGGCGTGGTGATCGTGGCGACCGGCGGGGTGGACCCCGCGGTGATCGTCTGGGTGACGGTGTCGGACGCGCCCTTGGTGTCGGTCACCTTCAGCCCGACGGTGTACCTGCCCTTGGTGTCGTAGGTCCAGGTGGGCTTGGCCTCGGCGGAGTCGTCGTACTCGCCGTCGCCGTCCAGGTCCCAGGCGTAGGCGAGCGGCACGTTGCCGTCGGCGTCGCTGGAGGTGGACCCGTCGAAGTGCGCCGTCAGCGGCACCGCGCCGCTCGTCACGTCCGACTTGATCGTGGCGACCGGCGGGTTGTTCACGCCGTTGTAGACGTAGCGGACGATCCGGCCGCCGATGATGTCGACCCCGAACAGGTCGCCGTTCGGGCCGGCCTGCAGCTCCACGATGCCGCCGCTGTCGGTCGCGAACGTCTCGATCTTGGTCTTGTCGGGCAGGCCGTCCGCGCCCGGCTTCATCGCCCACACGCACTTGCGCGCGTAGTCGGTGAAGAACAGCGCGCCCCGGTACTGCGCCGGGTACAGCGACCCGGCGTAGAACGCGGTGCCGCTGATCGAGGAGCTGCCCACGCCGCAGGTCTCGTTCGCGACGACCTTGTCGCTGTGCTTGTAGGCGAAGACCGGCGGCGTCACCGCCGCGGTGCCCTCCTTGTACAGGTTCTCGCAGATGTTCAGGTCCGCGCCGTCGTAGCCCGGCGTGCGCGGGGTGCCCTCGTAGCACGGCCAGCCGAAGTTGCGCACCTCGGCCGTCGGCTTCGGCACCCGGTCGATCTCCTCCCAGGTGGTGTAGCCGACGTCGCCGACCCACAGCTCGTTGGAGCCGGGCTTCACCGTGAACCGGTAGGGGTTGCGCAGGCCGTAGGCGACGATCCGCCGGGCGTTGTCGTCGCCGGTCGTGGTCGGGTTCCCGGCGGCGGCCTTGCCGGTGTCGGGGTCGATCCGGATGATCGTGCCGTCCAGTGTGGTCGGGTCGGCGGTGGTGCGCCGGTCCTGCGCGCGCAGTGCGCCGCCCTCGGCGGTGGGTGCGGTCAGCCCGGTCCCGGCGGCCTTCGGCGGGTCGCCGCAGGCGTTGTTCTTCTGCCCGTAGTCGGCGTACTGGAAGCTGGCGCCGTCACCGCCGCCCGCGAACAGCTTGCCGTCCTGCCCGAAGGCGAGCGTGCCGACCGAGTGGCTGGAGAACTGCTGGCACCAGTCCTCCAGCAGTACCTTTTCGGTGACCGGGCCCGCCTGCGCCTTGCCGGCCAGCGCGCCGAGGTTCTGTACCGACGGCGTCAGCACCGAGATCCGGCCCGCCACGACGCAGCCGGCGTTGTTGGCGCCGGGCGGGTCAGGGCACTGGTCGTTGGTGCCGTCCGGCGACGGCCACTTGGGGTAGGTGCCGCCCATCTCGCCGTTGTAGGTGTACATCACGTATACGCGCGGGTCGGTCGGGAAGTTCGGGTGCAGCGCCATGCCGAGCAGGCCGCGGTCCCAGCCGTTGAACACCTGCTGCCGCAGGTCGGCGTACACCTCCGGGGTGGTGTCCGACAGCGAGTCGAAGACCTTGATGATGCCGCTCTTCTCGGCCACGAAGACCCGGCCGTCAGGGGAGAACTCCACGTTCGTCGGCAGCGTGAGGCCGGTGAACAGGGTCTTCTCCTGGAAGTTGGTCGGCAGCCCGGCCGCCGCCGCGGGACGCGGCCAGGTGACGGCGGCCAGTGCCGTGACGGCGAGCGCCAGCGCTACCAGCAGCGCGGCCCGCGGCCGCCGCCGCAGAACAGGGGTAATGCCTACGATCACGGACGAGTACCTTTCTGCGGCGTGCCCTTTTCCTCCTGGCCGGCCTTCGCCTGGCGGCCCGGCCCAGGGGTTCAGGTCGAACGATTCACGATTTATGGGTTCCGCGCGCCGCTTGGGCCGGACGTGGCCATGAGGTGAACCGAACTCCTTGATCGAGCGACATCGGGGCCGCCCTTTGTCGCAAGAGTGCGCCCCGCCGATTCCGTATCCGCGTGAAGATCGCGTGTGCGCTCAACCTATGGCTTCCCCGAGGTGGGAGAAAAGCCTTTCCGGGCCGTAGTCGGTTGGTTACAGTCCGGTTGTGCTTACACGGATTGTCATCGTCCCCATACTCACCGCGATGTTACTGCCCTGCCTGGTGCCGGCCGGTTCGGCGACCTCCGCGGGACCCTGTGCCGTCACCGCCGGCCGTCCCTGGTGCGACCGGGCGCTGCCCGCAGACCGGCGGGCGGGCCTGCTGGTGGCGGCGCTGCGCGGAGGCGAGAAGCTGGACCTGCTGGCCGGGGACGATCTGACGGGGCCGACCAGGGCCGCCGATGACGCGGCGTTCCGGGCGGGCACCGTGCACGGCGTCGAGCGGCTCGGGGTGCCGCCGCTGTATCTGGTCGACGCGGGGTCGATGGGCGTCAAGCAGGGGCCGGGCACGGCGTTGGCGTCCGGGTTGTCGCTGGCGGCGACGTTCGACGCCGGCGCGGCCGGGCGCGCGGCGGGGGTCGTCGCCGACGAGGCCGGGCGGCGCGGCGACGACGTGGTGCTGGGTCCGGCCGTCGACATCATGCGCACCCCGCGCGCCGGCCGCGCCTTCGAGGCCTACGGCGAGGACCCGCTGCTGTCGGCCCGGCTCGGCACCGCCTGGATCGAGGCGGTGCAGCGGACCGGGCTGATGGCGGAGGTGAAGCACTTCCCGGCCAACAACCAGGAGGACGGCCGCTACAGCGTGAACGCCGTCGTCGGGCAGCGGGCGTTGCGCGAGATCTACCTGCCGCCGTTCGAGGCCGCGATCCGCGACGGCAAGGCCGCCTCGGTGATGTGCGGCTACAACCTCGTCAACGGCGAGCCGTCCTGCTCCAGCACCGGACTGCTGGACGGCGTCCTGCGCAAGGAATGGGGCTTCCAGGGGTTCGTGGTCAGCGACTGGCTGCTCGCCGCCAAGGAGACCAGGGGCTCCATCAAAGCGGGGCTGGACCTGGAGATGCCGGTCGGGCTGTACTACACCCCGTTCCTGCTGCGCGTCGCCCTCACCCTCGGCCGCATCACCTGGGCCGACGTCGACCGGCGGCTCACCGAGCGGCTGCGCGTCATGTTCGCTTTCGGGGCCTTCGACCGGGCGCGTCGCAGCGAGGCCGCGGGCATCGACTACGCCGCGCATGCCCAGACCGCCCGGCAGCTGTCCGAGCAGGGCATCACGCTGCTGAAGAACGCCGATGGCGTGCTGCCGCTCGCCGGCGACGCCAAGGTCGCCGTCATCGGCAAGCCCGCGGACCGGTTCCGTAGCGCGACCGGCTCGGCCTACGTCAAGCCGGTCTCGGTCGTCACCGGCCGCCAGGGCATCACGGCCCGCGCCGGAGCCGGCAACGTCACCTATGCCGACGGCACGGATCTGGCCGCCGCGGCCAGGGCCGCGCGTGCCGCCAAGACCGCGGTCGTGTTCGTCTCCGATCACCGGGCCGAAGGCGCCGATGTCCGCTGCCTGACACTGCGGTGCGGCGACGAGTCGCTCGGCGACCAGGACAGGCTCGTCACCGCCGTCGCCGCCGCCAATCCCGACACCGTCGTGGTGCTGCAGACCGGCGGACCTGTCCTGATGCCGTGGGCGGCCAAGGTGCGCGGCATCGTCGAGGCCTGGTACCCCGGCGAGCAGGGCGGTGCGGCGCTGGCGCGCGTTCTGTACGGCGATGCCGATCCGGGCGGGCGGCTGCCGGTCAGCTTCCCGGCCAGGGAGCAGGACGCCCCTGCCGCCGGCGGTTCCGCGGTCCTGGGAAGGGTCGCCTACTCCGAGGGCGTGCTGGTCGGCTACCGGCACTACGACGCCAAGAACATCACCCCGGCGTTCCCCTTCGGGTACGGACTGTCGTACACCACGTTCAAGCTGACAGGGCTGAAGGCGTCGCGCAGCCAGGTGTCGGTGACCGTCACCAACACCGGCACCCGCCGCGGCTACGCCACCCCGCAGCTCTACCTCGGCCTGCCCGGTACTCCGAAAGCGCCGCAACCGCCTCGGCAGTTGAAGGGCTTCGCCAAACTCGACCTGGCTCCCGGGCGGTCCGCCCGCGTCACGTTCCCGCTGGACACCCGGGCCTTCTCCTACTGGGACGAGGCGGCGTCCGGGTGGAAGGTCGCGCCGGGGTGCACCAAGGTCATGGTGGGCAGCTCCTCCCGTGACATCGCCCTCGGCGGCACCCTCTGCTGACCGCGCTCAGCGGTGCCGGCTCTTCTTCCTGCGGTCGGCCTCCATCGCCTCGGCCCGCAGGGTGCGGCGCAGGACCTTGCCGATGGCGCTGCGGGGGAGCGCGTCGCGCGGCCGGAACTCCTGCGGGACCTTGTAGTGGGTGAGGTACTTCGCGCAGTGCCGCTCCAACTCCTCGGCCGAGAACAGGTAGGCGGGGTGCTCGACGACGTAGGCGATGACGCGCTCGCCGCGCCGCGCGTCGGGCAGGCCGACCACGGCGCAGTCCAGGACGGCCGGATGGCGCCGCAGCACCTCCTCCACCTCCGAGGGCAGCACGCTGAACCCGCTCACCTTGATCAGGTCGTGCGCGCGTTCCAGGATGGTGACGAAACCGTCCCGGTCCATGACGGCGATGTCACCGGTGCGCAGCCAGCCCTTGGACAGCACCTCGGCGGTGGCGAGCGGCTGCCGCCAGTACCCGGCGAACACCTGCGGGCCGCGCACCACCAGCTCGCCCTGCTCGCCGGGCGGCAGCACCCGGGTCGGGTCGGCCTGGTCGACGATGACGGCGTCGGTCATCGGCAGCGGCAGGCCGGCCGTGTCGTTGCGGGCCGCGGCGCTCACCGGGTTGGCGGTGACGGCGGGCGAGGCCTCGGTCAGCCCGTAGCACTGGACGAGGCGGTTCCCGCCGAGCGCCTCCAGCCGGGCGACGGTCGGGCGGCGCATCGCGAACGCGCCGGAGACGAAGATGCGCACCGAGGCCAGGTCGGACGGCCGGAGGCCCGGGGCGTCCAGCACCTGGTCGTACAGCGTCGGCACGCCCGGGAAGATGCTCGGCCGGTACCGCCGGATCGCCCGCACGATCTGGTCGCGGTCGAAACGCGGCAGCAGCACCACCGCGCCCGCCTTCATCATCGGGCTGATCAGGCAGCTGGTCAGCCCGAAGGAGTGGAACAGCGGCAGCACGCCGACGGTGACGTCGACCGAGCCGTCCCCGGCGTGGTCCCAGGCGTGCTGCTGGCAGGCGTTGGCGACCAGGTTGCGGTGGGTGGTCATCGCGCCCTTCGGGCGGCCCTCGGTGCCGGAGGTGTACTGGATGACCGCCACGTCCCGGGCCGGGTCCACCTCGATCCGCCGCACGCGCCGGTCGGCGCGCCGCTGCAGCGCCGCGAACGGGACGAGGCGCGGGTCGTCGGGCAGCGGCGCGGTCAGCGCGGCGCGGCGCCGCTGGGTCTGCAGCAGCGGCAGCCGCAGCGCGAGCCGCTCGCGGGCCGGCAGGTAGTCGATCGCCGAGGTGACGACGATGTGGTCCAGCGAGGCGTGCGCCGCCCGCACGGTGTCGTGGGAGCGGTCCAGCACGACCGCGACGCGCGCGCCGCAGTCGGCGAGCTGGTGGCGCAGCTCGGGCCCGGTGGACAGCGGGTTGTGCTGCACCACGATCGCGCCGCGGCGCAGCACCCCGAAGAACGCGATCACCTGCTGCGGGCAGTTGGGCAGCACCAGCGAGACGCGGTCGCCCGGCTGCACGCCGAGCCGGCGCAGCCCGGCGGCGAACCGGTCGGCGGCCTCGCGCAGCGCGCGGTAGGTGACGCGGCGGCCGAAGTAGATCAGCGCGGTGCGGTGCGGGTAGTGGTCGGCGGCGTCGTCGAGCAGCCCGGTGACCGGGATGTCGGGCACGTCGAGGGCAGCGGGCACACCGGGCGGGTAGCAGCGAAGCCACGGGCGGGGTTGCTGTGACGACACCCACATAGCCGTGGATTCAACCACCACCCGGGCATCGGCGCGGTGGCCGATCGTGGCCGCCGTTTTTGTCAGGCGGCTGACAATCGCGCGGCCCGTCCTTCGCTGTCCCTTCACTGCCGACGCGCCGGACGGCGTTGGGAGGATGCGCGCCAGGAGGTACGGGTGTGGAGTGGGCGGTGCTGGTCGTGGCGGTGGCGATGCTGGGCGACGCGCTGCGGCTGCGGCGCCGCCTGCTCCGGCTGCGCCCGCTTCCGCCCGTGCGCCTGTTCCACACCGCCGACGGCTACGCCCCCTCGGGCGTGGAGCTGCCCGAGCACGTGCGCCGCGCCGCCGCCTCCCACGCCCGGGAGAACGGGTTCGGCGCGGTGGGGCTGGTCCCGTCCGGGCCGTCCGTCGTGCAGGCGCTCGACCTGGCCCGCCGGCCGGCCCCGCACGCCCTCATGGCGCGCGGCGACGCGCCCCCCGCCGCCGTGCTCGCCGCCCGGTTCCCGAGCGGCCGCGCGATCGGCCCGGGCACGGCGTGGACGCTCGGCGCGGAGTACGCGCTGGTGCTGGCGGCGCTGATCCTGGTCCCCTGGTGGGGCGCCGCGCTGGCGGTCCTGTACTGCGCGCTGCCCTGCCTGGTCTTCGCCGGGACCGCGATCAGCCCGCGCGACCTGCGCGCCGGCACGCTGCTGCGGCTCGTCCACCTGCCGCTGACGGGCCTCAGCCGCCGCCTTCGGACGGCCCGCGCGCGAAACCCTCGATCCGGCCCCGGACCAGCCGCGGATGGAAATAGCTGATCTTCACGCGGCCGGCCGGGGTGACGCAGTGGATCCGGTAGCCGTTCTGGCCGTCCTCGTCGGGCTCGGCGAACTCCTCGGGGCGGAACTTGCCCTCCGCCGCCATCATGGTGAGCCAGCGGCCGAGCTCGTACTCGTCCGGGAACGACTCCAGGCCGTTGCCGCGCCGCCCCAGGGTGTACCGGACCTCGAACTGGCATCCCTCGGGTGGAAACCCCACGTCCTCCACCTCCCCGGACCGAGTGTAGGTGCCCGGGCGCCACCCCGCCGGGACGGAGGTCACATGCCGGACGCTACGGTCTGCGGTTCTATGGAGGCACTGCTGTTCGACGTCCAGGGCACCGCGACCGATTTCCACTCGACCGTGTGCCGGGAGGCCGTCCGCATCACCGCGGGCCGCTGCCCGCACATCGACTGGGCCGATTTCGTCAACCGCTGGCGCGCGGAGTACTTCACCGTCCTCGACGCCACGGACACGACGCAGGGGCAGTGGACTACGGTCCATTCCGTCTACCGCGACGCCCTTGACCGTCTCCTGGAGGAGGAGGGCGTCACCGTCCTGAGCGACGCCGAGCGCGAGGACCTCGCTCTCGCCTGGCAGCGCCTCGAACCGTGGCCGGACGTCATCCCGGGCCTGGACCGCCTCCGCGCCCGCTTCACCCTGGCCACGCTCTCCAACGCCGACGTCTCCGCCGTGGTGAACCTGTCCAAGCGCGCGGGCCTGCGCTGGGACGCGATCTTCACGGCGGAGATGGCGGGCGCGTTCAAGCCGGACCCGGCGGCCTACCGGACGGCGGCGGCGTACCTGGGGCTGGCGCCGTCCGAGATCATGATGGTCGCCAGCCACAAGTACGACCTGCGGGCCGCGGCGTCGCTCGGCTTCGCGACGGCGTTCGTCGCGCGGCCCCGCGAGTACGGGCCGGACGCGGCGGCCGACGTCGCGCCCGAGCCGTCCTTCGACGTCAACGCCCGCGACTTCCTGGACCTGGCGGCCCGGCTCGGCTGCTGACGCTCAGGCCAGCCTGATCTCCACGTCGGTCACCCAGTCGGCGGGGTCGGGGACCTCCAGCGGATGGGACCGGAAGATCTCCAGCCGGGCCGCCCAGTGCTGGCCGTCGCCGTCCTGGTCCATGTCCCAGGCCAGGCCCTCGCCGAGGCCCTCCTCGATCAGCTCGGCCGTCGCGGCGACGAGCCCGTCGGGATGCCCGTGGTGCCGGTGGACGGCGTACCGCCCGGCGGGCAGGGAGGCGGCGAAGACCTCGCCGTCGCCCTCGACCGGCGCGGCGACGGGCACGCCGGCGACGACCTCGAACGCGTCCGGCATGTCGATGGTCTCGTACTTCAGGAACGGCGCGTCGGCCGGGGCGACGCCGCGCTCGGCGAGCCAGCCGAGGATGACGGGGATGCGGTCGGCGATGTCGGCGAAGGCCTCGGCCGTGACGGTGCGGCGCACACCCGCGTAGTGCCGCACGGGGCGCTCTTGGATCTCCATGTCCGGTACCGATTCCCCGGGGCCGCGGAATTCATCGCCCGCGGCCAAGATCTTGGCGGATCTTTCGTTGTACGGTGCGACCGACGGGCGGTGAGCTGCGAAACGAGGCGCCGTGAGCGGATGGCACAGCGACGATTCCCCGGCGGACGGCGAGGTCGAGCCGCTCACGCCGGTCTTCGGCCCGGCCAACGACGGCTCCTCGGTCTGGTTCCCGGGCCCCGACGCGCTCGACCCCGCGCACACCCCCGGCGACAGCCGCGTCTTCGGCTGGGCCGACACCGCCCCCGCCCCCGCCGCCGTCCAGACCGTGCGTCCTTTCCCCGAACCCGCCCGCCCGGCCCCCGCGGCGTTCCCGTCCATCCGCAAGGACTTCGCGTCTCCGCGCAGGCGCCGCAAGAAGCGCCGCAGCGCCGCCGCCCTGAGCGGGGTGCTGTGCACCCTGCTGGTCATCGGCGGCGGCGTCTGCCTCCTGTGGCTCCTTTAGCGCCGCCTCAGCGGGGACGGAGCAGGCGCGCGAGCTCCTCGCGGTCGGCGGCGGCGCGCTCGGCCTCGGCCTGCTCGGCGGCGGCGCGCAGGTCGTAGTCGGCGCGGGCCCTGGCGATCTGCGCCTGGTGCTCCTCGGTCCAGGTGACGAGCGCCTTGATCGTGGTGTGCAGCGTCGCGCCGAGCCCGGTCAGCTCGTAGTCGACCCGGGGCGGCACCGTCGGGTGCACGGTGCGGCGGACGAGGCCGTCGCGCTCCAGATGCCGCAGCGTGCGGGTGAGCATCCGCTGGCTGACGCCGTCGATCATGCGCAGCAGCTCGGTGAACCGCAGGCACCGCCGCTCCAGCAGCGCGATGACCAGCAGCGACCACTTGTCGGCGATCCGGTCCAGGATCTGCCGGACCTCGCAGTCCTCCCGGGCGTCCCAGTGCGCGTAGTCGAAACCGTCCTGGCCGGGGGCGGTATCACAGCGGTAACCGGGTGACGTCGATGTTCCGTCTTCCATGGTCACCGATGGTGTCTGACGATGGGGCCGGTTACAAGAGGGAACCGGCCCCCATCAGGGTCACCGGTCCCTCCGTCCCCGTAAAGGAGAGGACCTGTGTCCACCACCATGCAGGACCGGGCCGCCGGACGCGCCTGGGCCGTGCTCGCCGTCCTCGGCGGCGCCGTGTTCCTGGAGGGCATCGACATCGCGATGATCAACGTCGCGCTGCCCTCGATCCGGGCCGACCTCGGCCTGTCCACCGGGATGCTGAGCGGCGTCGTCAGCGCCTACGTGCTCGGCTACGGCGGCTTCATGCTGCTCGGCGGGCGGGCCGCCGACCTGCTCGGCCGCCGCCGCACCTTCGTGTTCTGGCTCGGCGTCTTCGTCGCCTTCTCCGGCCTCGGCGGCCTGGCGGCCGAGGGGTGGATGCTGCTGATCGCCCGGTTCGTCACCGGCGTCGCGTCGGCCTTTATGGCGCCGGCCGGGCTGGCGCTGCTCACCGCCGCGTTCCCCGAGGGGCCGCTGCGGACCAAGGCGCTCGGCGTCTACGCCGGCCTGGCCGCGGGCGGGTTCTCGCTCGGCGTCGTCGCGGGCGGCCTGCTCGCCGGCCTCGGCTGGCGGTGGGTGTTCTTCGGGCCGGTCGTGCTGGCGTCGCTGATCCTGATCGGCGCGGTGACGCTGCTGCCCGCCGAGCCCCGCGTGCCGCGCACCGGCCGGTTCGACCTGCCCGGCGCGTTCACCATCACCGGGGCGATGCTCGCGCTGGTGTACGGGATCGTCCGCCTGGAGCACCCGGAGCGGGGACCGGCGCTGACGGCGGCGCTGCTCGTGCTCGGCCCGGCGCTGCTGGTGCTGTTCGCCGCGATCGAGCGCCGCTCCCCGCAGCCGCTGGTGCGGCCGGGGATCCTGCGGTCGGCGCGGCTGGTCCGCACCGACGCCGCCGCGATGCTGTTCCTGGCGTCCTTCGCCGGCTTCCAGTTCCTCGCCACGCTCTACCTCCAGGAGGTCCGGGGCTGGACGCCGCTGCAGACCGGCCTGGCGCTGCTCGTCGCGGGCATCGACACGGTGCTGGCGCCGACGCTCACCCCGCGCCTGGTCGGCCGGTTCGGCAACCTGCGGGTGCTGTTCGGCGGCACCCTGCTGGCGGTGGCGGCGTACGCGCTGTTCCTGCCCGTCGGCATCGACACCGCCTACGCGGCGATGTTCCCCACGATGCTGCTCATCGGGCTGGCGTTCGCGCTGGCCTACGGCCCGCTGACGATGGCCGCGACCGAGGGCGTCGCCGAGGACGAGCAGGGCCTGGCGGGCGGCCTGCTCTACACCTCGATGCAGTTCGGCACCGCGCTCGGCCTGTCGGCGGCGACGGCCGTGGTCGTCGCCGCGGGCGGCGGCCTGACCGGGGTGCGCACCGCGCTGCTCGTCCCCATCGCCACGGCCCTGCTCGGTGCCGCCGCCGTCGCGACCGGCCTGCGCCGCCGCCCCGCCCCCGAATCCGCCGCCGCCCCCGAGACCCAGCCGATCGGAGCCTGACATGACCGATTTCGTCCGCGACTTCGCCGACCTCGCCGAGGAGTTCGACGCCTACGTCGGCTCCATCAACTACGCGACGATGACGACCGTCGACACCAAGGGCCGCCCCCGCGCCCGTGTCCTCATCCCGGTATGGGAGCGGACCGGCGACGGCCTGACCGGCTGGCTCGCCACCTACCGCACCCCCGTCAAGGCGGCCCACCTCGCCGGCAACCCGCACGCGACGTTCTCCTACTGGACGCCCCGGCAGAACGCGGTGGCCGTGGACACTGTCGCCACCTGGGAGGACGACCCGGGACTCCGCAAGCACGTCTGGAACCTGTACGAAGGCGGCAGCCCGCCCGGAGCCGGGTATCCGCTCGGCAACTTCTGGAGCGGCCCGGACGACCCCAAGCTGCACGTCCTGCGGCTGCGCCCCTGGCGGGTGCAGGTCATCCGCGGGCGCGACCTGCGCAGCCGCATCTGGCGCTCCGACGAGTAGCGCCGCCCCTGAACCCCGCCTTAAACGCGGCTCAGGGATCGATCTTGTGGCGATCCTGGTGAGGGAAAGAATGGGGCTCGTCCGGGGAGCCGATCGGGGAGCCACGCGCCTACGCGGACTTGTCGGCCTTGCTCCCGAAGATGTCGTTCATGTGCTCCGCACCCTCGCGGATCTCAGGGCGAAGCTGGTGGCGGTAGACCGTGCGCGTGGTCGTCGTGTCCTTGTGTCCGACAAGATCGCTGATCTTCTCAAGCGGAACGCCGTGGTCGCTCATGATGGACACGAAGGTGTGCCGCAACTCGCGCGGACACCACTCCTCGGCGTTCAGTCCCGCCGCGCTCAGGACCTTGCGGAACCGGAGACGTACCTGCTGTGCGGTGTACGGCGCCCCGGTCTCGTGGCAGAACACAAGGTCGTGATCCTCGTACTGCTCGCCCGCCTTGAGGCGCTCCGCAGCCTGTCTCTTCTTGAGGCTGCGGAGCGCCTCTATCGCCATGTCGGCGATGCCGAGTCCTCGGCGGCTGAGCGCCGTCTTGGTCTCGCCCTTGTGCCGGTCGGCGCGCAGGACGTAGACGGTCGCCGTATCGAGGTCCACGGCGCTCCACTTGAGCGTGCGCAGTTCCTCCGTGCGGAGACCCGAGACGATCGCGAGGACCACGTACGCCCCGAGCCGGTGCTCGGGCTTGGCGGCCTCTGCGAGGACCGCCTTCGCCTGCTCCAGGGAGAGCGAGCGTGACGGCCGGCCGGGCTTGCCCTCTGGCGTGTCCACCAGTTCGGCGACGTTCCGGCCGACCTTGTCATGCCGTGCCGCTCGCCGGATGGCTCGCTGGAGGATGTTGTGGACGATGCCCAACGAGGACGAGGTGAGGTGTTCCGCCCTGCCGTTGAGCCAGGTCTCGACGTTGTCCGCTGTGAGGTCCTCCAGGCGGATCCCGCCGATGAACGGGATGAGCTGGTTGTCGATGAGGGAACGGTAGGTCTCGATCGTGTTGGGTGCCTTGCCGCTCTTGGAGATGGCGGTGAGGAAGTCGCCGGCCGCGTTCCGCACGTAGTAGTGCGGGTCGGGCTTCACTCCCTTCTCAAGGTCGTCGACGGCCTTCTTGAGCTTGTCTGTGACGTCGGTCTTGGTGCGCCCCTTCCTCTTGAGTCGCTTGCGCTTGCCGTTGGGGCCGAACCCGAGTTCAAGGGCGCCGGTGTAACCGTTGCCCTCCTTGTAGATCGACCCCTCGTACTTACCGATCAGGATCTTCGCCAAGGGATGGCTCCTCGTGCCGGTCGAGGTACTCCTTGATCGCTTTCCTGATGACCCATGACACGTCGCGTTCCTGCGTCTCGGCGTACGCGGCGAGGCGGTCCTTGAACGCCTTGTCCACGCGTACCGGTGGCAGGGTGGTCTTGTCGTCGGCCATGTGAGCGTCTCCTCTCGATCGGTGTGGGATGAGTCTGCCGAGTTGAGAGCGCGCTCGCGTCGATGGAGTTATCAAGAAGCGGACCTCGGGGCCTTCCCCGGCGGGGCGCACCCCGAGGTATCTGTAGAACAACGTAGCACGGCGTTCTACGACGTCAGCGCTTCTCTTCGAGGGAAGCGATGAACTCGGCGAGCTGCCGATCGGTGATCCGGCGCAGCTTGCCGATCTTGATGCTGCGAAGGTGGCCGGTCCGGATGAGCCCGTAGACCTTGTCGCGTCCGATCTGGAGGGTTTCGGCGACCTGTTCGACGGTGTACGCCTGCACGCTCACCTCCTTGTCCTCCCGAGTGTTCTCGGGGTTCGCGTAGGGCGTGGCGATCATCTCCGTTCGTCACGGTGGGTGATTATTTGCGTCTTCGTCTACGGCGCGTCTATCCGCCATATATGCAGGCGTGCGCGTAGACGAAGACGTAGACGAGTCACTGAGAGTGGTCGTTCTTGGCGCGCCACCGTCCTCGGGTGACCTGGGTGACGCGTCCGGCATCGGTGAGTTCGCGGAGTCGCTGGTAGGTCCACGGGCGGCTCATGCCGGTCGCCTTGACGAGGAGCGGGACGGGGGTTCCCTCGTCAGGGGCGCAGGTGAGCATGTCCCACAGGATCGTCTCGGGGCCGTTAGCCAACGGGGTGGCCGGCTGCGCGGGTGTCGGCTCGGCGGTCACCACGGGCAGACCGGCTTGGGCCTCCTCGATCGCCGTGAGCGAGACCTGATCGAGGCTCGGCCGTATGCCCGCGTGCTGCTGCGCGGTGCGCGCGACAGTCTCATCGGCGAGCAGGTAGGCGCGGGCGCGGCGGGGCGTGTCGTGCTCGGGTGCCGAGAGCAGGAACTTGCCGGGGGCGTTGAGGGTGTGCGCGTGCCATCCGGCGTTGAGCATGCCCTGTCCGAGGATGAGATCGACGTCCTTGCGCTCACGGACGCGGAAGCTGACTCGTACGTCCATCTGCGAGCGCACCGCGCCCTTGCCCATGGCCTTCTGTGTCGGTCGCTGGGTTGCGGCGATGAGGGTGACGGCGACGGCCCGTCCGCGACGTGCGATCGAGTCCGTGTCGGCAGCGCTCTCGGGTGCGTCCTCGGCGAGTTCGGCGAACTCATCGATGACGAGCACGAGCGCGGGCATGTCCGGCTTCGGCTCCCACACCCGCCGTCCCTGCGCTGCCAGCGAGGCCGCACGGGCCTCCAGGACGGCCACAGCATCACGCAGAAGGGTTCGGGCCTGTTCGGGTGTGGTGGCGAGACGATCGATGCAGGATGCCCACGGCTGGAGTTCCATGCCGCGCTTGAGGTCGATGGCCCAGATGACCACGTCGGGGCATGCGGTGAGGTTGCCCATCAGGACGTTGATGCCGCCGCTCTTGCCTGAGCCGGCCACACCGCCGATGAGGCCGTGACGGCGCAGGAACAGGACACGGGCTGCCGTGGCGTCCTCGAACGGTCCGAGGTCGATCGGGTCGCCGATGGACGTGACCGACGGTCCGGGCCAGGGGATCGCATCGGCGTGCGGGTCGGTGTTGAGAACGCGCAACTCGAAGCGGTTGGCCTTGTCGTCACGGGTGGGGTAGACGCGTACCGCGCCCCGGAACGTGCCGAGGGCCGACTCGATCGCAGGCACCTTGCCGATGACGTCCTGGATGGTCTGACCACGCGCGAGAGCGAAACGGGCACGCCATCCCCACACGTCCACGAGCGCGGACTGGACACGCGAGCCGCTCAGCCCGATCGACTGTGCGATCTCCGGCCATGCCGCCATCTGCCGATCGACGCGGACCTTGGCGCGCCGTCGTCGGTGCGCCCACCATGGCACGGCCAGGACGATGCATCCGCCGATGAGCACCTGGAGGAGCGGACCGTGGGCGATGCCCAGAGCGGTAGCGGCGGCGAGCCATGAGCCGGCGCTCATGGCCACCAGAGCCGCGTAGAGGCGTTCACCGTGCCGTGCGAGCCCGAGCCGTTCGCCGAACAGCGCGAGCGCCCACGCGGTCACGGTGGCGACGGTGAGCAGGTACGGCCACCACTGCGGGTTGGTGATGTGCAGGACCGCGCCCCCGAGCGCGAGGGTGACCGCGAAGTAGGGAGGGGCGAGTTCGGACCGGTACCGCCACAGCGCGCGGCCGATGAGAACGGCGGCGAGATCGGGCAGCGCGTCATCGTTGTTGATGACGATCATCGGCTGAAGCCCGTGACGGCGCATCTTGCGGGCATGCCGCCGCATCTGGCGTCCCCTGGTCACGAGCGCCCCCACGGGCCAGGAGGCAAGAGCCCCTGCGCGCGCAGTTCGTCACGCAGGTAGTAGAGAGGGTCCGGCTCGCCGTCATGGTGGGCGCTGAGCGTGGCGCGGGCGGCGGCTGCCAGGTTCGCACGGGTGCGGCGGGCCTTGAACAACTCGGCGCGCAACCCCTTGATCTCGTTGAGGAGCGCGGGGACGTCGGAGAGCGCGGCGTTGAGGCGAAGCCACAGCTCGGCGAGGTTGGGCAGGGTGTTGGACAGGGCGGCGACGATTTCGCGGGCGGCGAGGTTCTTGCTGCGGACCTCCTGAATATCGATCTTGGACGTGTGCGGAACGTGGGGCACTGGGCATCCCTCCCTTCGGTCGGGGGCGTGTCAGTGCTTGGCGAAGAGGCTGATGACGCCGGTCACGGTCCGGCG
Organism: Actinomadura macrotermitis; assembly: GCF_009604375.1. Taxonomy (GTDB): domain Bacteria; phylum Actinomycetota; class Actinomycetes; order Streptosporangiales; family Streptosporangiaceae; genus Spirillospora; species Spirillospora macrotermitis. The sequence goes on along the minus strand of NZ_WEGH01000004.1, from coordinate 476,089 downwards.
GATGTCGGGGGCGAAGCTGGTGGCGGCGAGGAAGAACCCGAACAGCAGGCACACGAACACGTGCCAGGCACGTAGGCCCATGTACCTCCAGGCGACCCAGACGACCGCGCCGAGGATCACCACCAGCGGAACCGAGACGGTCATGAGGTGCCCGCCCTTCAGGACCAGAGGTCCGGGAAGCGCGAGCCGGCGCGGCGCCGCCGCCAGCGGGCACGGGCCCGGCACTTGCGGCAGCGCGCGCTCCCGGCCTCGACACGGGCGCCGCACGGGCAGGACATCGCGGTGACGATGCGGGGCATGCGCATGGTCACCGTCCCGCCTTGACGCGCTCGGGCAGGTCGTCGCACGTCTGCGTGCTCAGCACGCGGCGGGAGATCGCGCCGGTACGGGTGGGACCGGTGCCGGCCCGGGTGATGCGGCGCTCCTCGGCGTGGATGCCGATGACCAGCATCGCGAAGATGCCGCAGATGATGCCGCCGAGGAACACGGCGATGATCGAGGCCAGGACGAGGATCACAGGTGATCACCTCTTTCTCGCAGGGCCCGTGTCCGGCGGGGGCGGCTCGGGCGGTCGGTGCTGCCTTACGAGATCGAGAGTGCGCTTGACCTGCGGGACGGGATCACTACATGACTGGACCTGTTCAGGACGTCCTCATAGGGTTGGACGTCCCAGACGTCCCTAGGTCCCCGGACAGGTGCATGCCGAACGAACGCCTGCGCGCCGCGCTGTTCCACAAAGGGCTCACCGTGAACGCGCTCGCGGACAAGATCGGCGTCGATCCCAAGACCGTCGAGCGCTGGATCACCAAGGACCGTCAGCCGTACCGGCGCACCCGCGTAGCTGTGGCAACACAGCTCGACGTGGAAGAGACCTACCTGTGGCCCGACGCGCTGACCAAGGAACAGGTCGTCTCGGCGTCCAGCAGTGAGATCGTCACGATCTACCCGCACCGCTGGGCCGTCCCGAGGGACGCATGGGGACGTCTGTTCGCGGAAGCCCGAAGCGAGATCGGCATCCTCGTCTATAGCGGACTCTTCCTCGCCGAGGACAACGGCGCTCAGCGCATCCTCGCCGACAAGGCCCGCGCCGGCGTGCGCATCCGCATCCTCCTCGGCGACCCGGAATCCGAACAGGTGGCCCAACGCGGCGCGGACGAGGGCATCGGCGAGTCGATGGCAGCCAAGATCCGCAACGTCATCGTGCTGTACAAGCCACTGCTCGCCACAGGGGCCGTAGAGATCCGGCTGCACAGCACCGTGCTCTACAACTCGATCTACTTCGCCGACGAGCAGGTGTTCGTCAACACCCACGTCTACGGCGTCGGGGCGTCGAACGCGCCGTTCTGGCACCTGCGGAAGATCCCCGGCGGCGAGATCGTCACCACCTACCTTGAGAGCTTCGAACGCGTCTGGGAAGGCGCCAAGCCACTGTCACCGGGAGACTGAACCATGGGCCGAAGGATCGACTACTACGACGACCCCAACGCGCCCAAGGCCAACAGTCTCGTCCCATCGGTCAACGTCATCGTCACCAACGGCAACGGCGAGATCCTCATGATCCGCCGTACCGACAACGGCAACTGGGCAGTACCGGGCGGGGCGATTGACCTGGGGGAATCGGTGGCACAGGCCGCGATCAGAGAGACCCGCGAAGAGAGCGGCATCGACTGCGAGATCACCGGGATCGTCGGCATCTATTCCGATCCTAAGCATGTAATCCACTACACGAGCAACGACGAGGTCCGCCAAGAGTTCTCGATCCTGCTCACCGCGCGTCCCGTGGGTGGCAGCCCAACGCCAAGCGATGAGTCCAGCGAAGTGCACTGGGTAGCGCCGGCGGATATCGAAGCCTTGCAGATAGATCCCTCAATGCGCCTACGCATCGGGCACCACCTGGAGCAATGGGACCAGCCCGTGATCACCTAGGCGATGCAGGACAGCGCTCCGGCAGTAGCTCGTGCTATACACAGCGCACGATGTTGATGAAGGGCAGTGATGTCGCGGTGATCGAATGAGTGGTTAGATGGTCATTGCCCGAGCAAGCGAGAGGCCCGGCAATTCGTTTCTTAAGGAACAGGAGCTCGTCTTTCGGACCTACAGCAACGTCACAGTAGATCAGCGCGTTTATTATGTTTCGATAGATTCGCCCTGAACTACTGCTCTGCTTGGGAGCATCCATGATCATAGTTGCTGATAGAACATAGCGGTGATGAGTGCCAATCGGCACAGGTTGCGGGTTGACGTGCTGCGGCCCAGCTTGAACTCATTCATCTAGAGAGCATTCTCGGTGCTTGCATGCACTCGCACATCTGCTCGGATCTGCCGAGCATGCTGCCGATGCAGAAGGTTCGTTCTGAATTGCCTACCGGAACGATGCGGGATCCGTTAAGCTAGACACCATGATTTCTGGTGACCTCAGGGCCAAGGTTGACCGACTTTGGGACTCCTTCTGGACGGGAGGAGTGTCCAACCCAGCGGAAATTCTTGAGCAAGTCTCCTATCTGATGTTCATTCGCACGCTTGATATTGAGCAAACAGCTCAACGGTGGAATGTCGACGCGAAAGAGACACAGGATAAGCGCCCCTCTCTTTCTGTGCCAGACGATCGTTTGCGATGGACGTGTTTGTTGAGTGAAGTTCCAGAGCAAATGTTTTCCATTGTGCGGGATGAGATATTTCCCTGGATCCGAAGTTGTGCCCGAGAGGGTGATGAATCCCTCGCTTACCTTGAAGGGGCCCGCTTCACTATTCCCACTCCCGGTCTGCTCGCCAGGGTCATTGATGTGATTGAGGAGATAGCCAGCGATGAAGTAGATGGTTGGGGCGCCATTTACGAGTACATGCTCAATAAAGTCAACCTCTCAGGAGGTACTGGGATTCTCTCTGCTCCTGGTCAATTGATCGACCTGCTGGTTGAAATGATGGAGCCAAATGAGAGGGATCTGATCTGCGACCCGGCATGCGACTCTGGCGGATTTCTCGTTTCTGCAGCAAAGTATATTAATAAAATTAAAAAAGACACAGATCCACCATCTGAAGAAGGTTATCAGATTCGGATTCAAGGAATTGACTCCAATGTGGCCATGGTGCGCATCAGTGGAATGAATCTACATTTCCATAACTTTGTCGATGCAAATGTTCGCTTTGGTGATGTCCTTGCAGAGGCCGCTACTCGCGAAAGTGGCCGTTATTCTCTGGTGCTCAGCAAACCGCCATTTGTCGGTATCTCACAACGTGAAAGCATTGCAGAAGATTTGCTTTCTGTTGCATCGACTAAGAAGGCGGAACTTTTGTTCATCGTTCGAGTGGCAAAAATGCTGAAAACTGAGGGGCGCGCTGCGATAATTGTTCCGGATGGAGTTCTGTGGGGTTCAACGGAAGCTCATGTGAAGATTCGTCGAATGCTTGTCGACGACCTGGATCTCGAAGCGGTAATCAAACTTCCGAATGGAATCTTCAAGCCGAATAGCGGTATCTCGGCATCGGCTCTACTGTTCAGCAAGCCGGCTTCTAAAAAAAGATCTGATGTTTGGTTCTATGAAGTGATGGCTGATGGCTGGAGTCTGGATGATAGAAGAAAAGCTCTCCTTCCGGAAGAGAAGCTCGGGCACTCACCTCGCGTGAAGTTGACCTCGGCTGAACATGCAAAGAATAATTTTCCCGATCTCTTGAATCGTTGGAAGTCGGCGCGCAATAGCGAAGGCAGGCGAAAGCCGAGCGACCAGAGTTTCCTCGTCTCTAAATCCGCTATAGCTAAAGAAGATTTCAACCTCTCGTTGAATCACTATAGACAGTCTCATGAGAGAAGTAAGTTGACGCGGGAAGGGATACGTCTGGGAAGTTTCACTGAGATATATAGAGGGACGATCTCCGTTAATGATCATAATTTCGATGTTAACCCTAATTCCGACAATGTCGATGTGAAGTGTCGGGTCCTTACTGCTTCTCTGTTGGGTTCTCAGTTGCCTGCTATAGAGCAACTCCCGGTCCGTGTAACGAAACGTGAACCTCGGATACGGCTTAGGGAAGGGGATATTGTTGGACGTGACCTGGCAAGTGTGCGTTACTGGTCCGTTCTTCCTGCCAGCTATGAAGGTGTGCAGCCGGGGAATGGTCTAGTAGTAATTAGGCTTACTCAAGGAACTGTTCCCGCCGAATATGTCGCTGCTTTCCTGTCGAGTCCTCAAGGCGAGAAACAAATTTCACTCTATGAGGGTCGCCCTTCTATCAAGAATGGCGGGCTCGCTGAGGTCCATCTCCCTAAATTTGATGGTGACTTTAATGAAATCCTCCCTTCTTTAGCTCGATTGAAGGAAGGTGTTATTGAGGTTGAAAAAATTCAAAACAGGTTGCGTGAATCGCAGCTACGGATATTTGAAAAAGAGGGGCGAGGTGAGTGGCGCGGCCGCCTAGATGAAGCAGCTGATCTGAGCTCGCTTATTGCTCAGACTTTGCGCAAGCGAAGTGATCCGTATGATGTTTTTCAAGAAACATATCCCTATGGTATTGCGCGATCGGTGCGCAAATTCAGAAATAGTGAAACTCCTGTTGAAAAGCATGAAGCTGCTCTTCAGTGTGTCGAGTCGCTTATTCTTTCAATTGGAATCTTCGCACATGCGGTTGCTGCGTACCGAGGGAGGCAGGAACTTCCCGAAATCGACAAATGGAAGCAGTATGTCGGGCGTGGGGGTGTCTCATTGGGGCACTGGGTCGCAGTGATTCGAGCGGTCGGGGCCGATGCTCGAGATGCTGGTGATCACGCGGCAGGCCTGGCTGAGGCTACAGCGCCTAAGAAAGGCGGGAAGGGACTTATGTCGGACCTTGATCGCTTAGTGCAACTAAGAAATAAGATCCGGCATGGAGCCGGCCCGCGTACTGGTGCCGAGATTGAGAAGAGTCTGGGCCAGCTTGAGAAACTGATGCACAGTAGCCTATCTTGGTGCGCCTTCCTAGCGCGAGCACGGTGGGTGCATGTAAATAGGATTCGCTGGCTTCCTCAGGTGGGTAAGTTTGAGGCTTCTGGGCTCGTCCTGATGGGCGATCATCCTGACTTTGAGCCTATCGCGTTTGAAGCCCCTCTCCCCCTAGCTGACGACAGTGTCTATTTGCTTACTCAGCAGGGAGAGGCGATACCGCTCTCACCTTTTTGTCTTCTCAGTGACTGTCCTACTTGCTTGGCGCCAGAGCTTTACTACCCGGATCGACTCAATGCATCCACTGCCTTGTTGAAGAGCCTTGATCGTGGGCATGAATTAGAAAGCGATGCTATCGCAGCGTCGCTGCGGCCATGGATTGACCTTGATTAGAGGGCGCAGAAATATTTGTTCGTTGCATAATTTAGATCTTGATTGAAAATTCAAGGGCTAGCTGTGATCTGGCTATGTACTCTATGCACGGCGGCGATCAAAGTCGGCGATGCTGTTGTAATAGAGCGATTCACTGGATGTTCACTGCCATAACGTGCCAGGATTTCGGATAGTCGTTCCTCGACGGGCAGGTGATCGCCATCCGGGCTTGTGGTCATGTCGCAGTAGATGAGCGAGTCGGTGAGTTCCGGCGGCTCACTGCCGAACTCGCTGGTCAGTTCGTCGGCGAGTCCGCGCTCGCGTGCTTCCACTACGGCGCATGAGTGGTGCGCGACCAAGCGGCACAGGTGATCGTCGGCTTGGTGGACGTCGCGTAGGTAGCGGGCGCCGTCTAGCGGGTGAAAGCCGGTCGCGACGAGGTCAGGGGCGTAGCCGACGTCATGCAGCCAAGCGGCGGCTTCGAGGAGGTCGGCGCGGTCGCCGAGAGCCGACGCGAGGCTACGAGCCTGCTGTGCTACCCCCTGCGTGTGCGCCCAGCGGCGCGGCAGGGACGTCTCAAGGTGTTGGCGTGCGATCTCACGCGCCCACTCGGCTGTGTTGCTCATGTTCTCGACGTTAGAGGCACAGCGGTGGACGTCCACGGACATGAGCGGATCACTTAGGGACGTCTTGACCTCACGAAGCGCCCCCTGCCATGGATGCACTCGATGAGCCCGGAGCTTTCCAAGCTCGCGAAGGCTTGCCGCGCCGTGAAGCGGGCGACGCTGTAGCGCTCGCAGATGCGCGCTTCGCTGGGCAGCGCATCGCCAGGGCTGAACTCTCCGCTCTCGATCTTGGCTCGCAGGTCGGCGGCGATGCGCTCGTACTGGGGGCACGCCGCAACGGTGGAGGCTTCAGGGTCGTGTACGAACCAGCCGACACCTACCTGAGCCATGACCAACCCTTCGGCTTCGAGCATGGCCAGAGCACGGCGAACGGTGTTGCGCGCCACCTTGAACTCGGCGCTCAGGGGGACCTCGGCAGGAAGCCGGGCCCCGGGCCCGTAGGTGCTGTCCTCGATGCGCTGACACAGTGTGGCCGCAATGCGGATGTAGGCACCCCACGCCGTTGGTCGGCTCACGCGCTGGCCTTTCCAGTCGCATGTGTGGGGCTCGGGACGGATGTCCTGAGCCCCACACGTGGTCCGATGGGAGTCAACCGAGGTCCACGAACGCGCTGATGATGCGCATGGCGAGCCCGCGTCGGTGCTTGCCGACTGCCCAACCGTCGGACGGGGTTGGTAGCACGACGGGGCGGGAAGCGGGGTTCGACCGCCCCGCCGTGCGGATCTGGGAAGCGCTCTGCTTCAGGAGTCGGGTGTCTTCGGACGTCCGGCGTGTGCGGCGATGCTGTCCGGCCGGCCGCGTCATCAGCGACGTGCCGTCCTGTCGTCGGCCGTGTGCGGCGTCAGGTTGCCCTTGATCCGGAGGACGGCGTCCGTGATCCGCTCGGCTTCGGTGATCGGGTCGTTGGACGCCGTGGAGAACCACAGGTGTCCGCCGTCCCGCTCGAAGGGACGGCACGTGATCGTGTCGGACAGAACGGGGTTGTCGGGGCAGCAACCGTCCGCGTCCGGGTTGCGGACGATCAAGTCCTTCTTCGTCAGCTCGACCATGAAGCGGTGCGCATTGAGGTGGGCGGCGAGCGCGGCCAACCGCTGCTGCGGCTCGGGGAGCAGCGGGATCTCATCGGGCACGGCGTCGGTCTCTCGGGGACGGTCGATGGACATGGCGCCTCCTCGGCGACAAGGTCACGGATAGGGGAGTTGACGGACTCGGCGTCTGTGCTCTGGGAGCTTCGGCCTGTGCACCGAGCCTCGCTTCACCTGCGGGACCTCTCCAGCGGCACCTAGGGACGTCTAGGGACGTCTTCTGTTAACGTCGCCTGTGACGCACTCTCCGGGAGGTCCGGGTGAACGACTCGTTGCGGCGTGCCTTTGCCGATGCCCAGCTCGCCGAGGCGGACGTTGCCGCTCATGTCGGGGTTGATCGCAAGACCGTGCGCCGATGGCTCGCCGGCCGCGTCCCCTATCCGAGGAATCGCGAGACGCTCGCCGAGTTGCTCGACGTTGACGAAGGTGATCTGTGGCCGCAAGCCATGCCACGTTCCCCGCTGACCGAGCCGTCAGAGGCGGGTCCTCTCGCCACCTACCCGCACAGGTGGGCCGTCCCCCGAAGCGTCTGGCAACACCACCTGGAAAGCGCGCGACAGGAGATCGGGATCTTGGCCTTCGCTGGCCTCTTCCTAGCCGAGGATGCCGGGCTTCTGCGCGTTCTTGAGCACAAGGCCCGGCAGGGAGTCGCCGTCCGTATCCTCCTCGGCGATCCGGACGGCTCGCGTATCTGCGAGCGTGGCGACGATGAAGGAGTCGGCGACTCGCTCGCCGCCAAGATCCGCAATGCCCTTGTGCTCTACCGGCCGCTCCGCGACGTTCCCGGCGTTGAGCTTCGGCTTCATGACACGGTGCTCTACAACTCGATCTATCGCGCTGACGATGATCTCTTAATCAACCCGCACGTCTACGGCGTCGCTGCCGCACAGGCACCCGTTATGCATCTACGTCGTGTCCAAGACGGCGACATGGCCAGCACCTACCTCGACAGCTTCGCTCATGTCTGGGCGCAAGCTACGGCGCTTGCGTAAGCCTGCCCTGGACAGCAAGAAGCCCCTGTGGAGCCCTTGGGCTCCACAGGGGCTTCTGTGCGGTGATCGCTTGGCTGTAGGTCAGCGGGTCGGGCCACGTGGTGAGGTGTCATGCTCCATCGACGCGGGTGGCCATGGTGATCTTGATTGTGATGGGTGTTCTCCCTCCTGCGAAGGACGGGAGCCAGGGAGCCGAAACGGGGAGCCAACGCGGGTCGGCCTGAGCCGACCCGCATCGACGGTCCCGGACGGTTCGCCGGTCTCTCTTCCTTGTTCGTGCAGGTGAGCGGCCACCCGATCGACTCAGCCGGATCATGCCGGACGAGAGCCAAATAACTCCCCCTCAGTCGTTCCTTAAACCAGGCATAAAGGGGGTGCCCGGCGGGGCGGGGGGTGCGAGGTTCGAGCCGTGGCACTGCGATACGGGAAGAACAGCGAGCCCTTCGCTCCCGGGCCGGCGGGGGAGCGGACGGCCGTCGGGCGGGCCCTGCGGGCGCTGCCGCCCGCGCACCGGGAGATCCTGGCCGAGACGCTCTTCCGGGAGCGGTCGGTGAACGAGGCCGCCGTGACGCTGGGGGTGCCGGTCGAGGTGGTGAAGGCGCGGGTCTACCACGCCATGCGGGCGCTGCGGGTCGCGCTCGACGCCCCCGGCCGGTGACTCAGAGGCCGCGGACGGTCTCGGCGAAGGCCAGCACGAGGGGGCCGGCGGCGTCCTCGGGCCAGGCGAGCGCGACCCGCAGCGGCTCGGCGTCGGTCAGCGGAATCCAGGCCAGGCCGGGCCGGGTGTAGTAGTCCGCCATGCTGGAGGGCGCGAAGCAGATCGCCGCGCCGGCGGCGACCTGCTCCAGCATCTCCTCGACGTTGTCGTTGGTCGGTCCCCAGCGGGGTTCGGAACCGTCGGGGCGCGGGTTGACCGCCCACCAGTCCACCCACGCGCGGGGCGCGCGCTCGGTCCACATGAGCGGCTCGTCGTTGACGTCCATGATCGTGAGATGCGGGCGGGCCGCCAGGGGGTGGGCGGCGGGCAGGCCGACGACGCGGGGCTCGGTGTGCACGATCTCGGCGTGCAGGCCCGTCAGGTCGGCGGGCAGCCAGACGAAGGCGACGTCGACGCGGCCGTCGCGGAGGGCCGGGACCTCGCCGCCCCAGTCGAACCGCTTCGGCTCGACGCGGACGTCCGGATGGCGGCGGGCGAACTCGGCGCGGGCCCGCGTGGTGAGCTCCCCGGCGCCGCTCGCCTCGAAGCCGACGCGCAGGACGCCCGCGCGGTCGCGCCGGTGCCGCTCGGCGGCCGCGGTGACGCGGGCGGCCTGATCGAGGGTGCGGCGGGCCTCCTCGGCCACGTCGAGGCCCGCCGCGGTCGCGGTGACGCCGCCGGCGTGCCGGTCGAACAGGCGGACGCCGAGCTCGGCCTCCAGGTTCTTCAGCGCGTAGGAGAGGGCGGGCTGGCTCACGAAGAGCCGGGCGGCGGCGCGGCCGAGGTTCCCCTCCTCCGCGATCGCGACGAGGTAGCGCAGCTGCCGCAGTTCCATGCCGGGATCATAAGCGCTCTTTATGGAGCGAGTTGATCTCTGTCTTGGACGGGCGGGCGCCGGGCGCGGGATAACGGTGGGGTGGCACGAGAGGAGACAGCGATGAACAAGGTGTGGTTCGTCACCGGGGCGTCGTCGGGGTTCGGGCGGGCGATCGCGGAGGCCGCCCTCGCGGCCGGGGACACGGTGGTCGCCGCCGCCCGGCGCCCCGAGGCGCTGGAGGACCTGGCCGCCGCGCACCCGGGGCGGGTGACGCCGGTCCGGCTGGACGTGACCGACGGCGCGCAGATCTCCGCGGCCGTGGCCGACGCGCTGCTCTGGCACGGGCGGATCGACGTCCTGGTCAACAACGCCGGCCACAGCCAGATCGGCGCTGTGGAGGAGACCACCGACCAGGAGCTGCGCGACCTGATGGACGTGCACTTCTTCGGCCCGGCCGCCCTGACGCGGGCGGTGCTGCCGCACATGCGCCGGCAGGGGACGGGCGCGATCGTGCAGATGAGCAGCATGGGCGGGCAGCTGTCGTTCGCCGGCTTCGGCGCCTACTCGGCTACCAAGGCGGCGCTGGAGCAGCTGTCGGAGGCGCTGGCGGCCGAGGTCGCGCCGTTCGGCATCAAGGTACTGATCGTGGAGCCGGGCGCGTTCCGGACGGCGCTGTTCGGCGGCGCGCTGTACCGGTCGGCGGAGCTGGACGCCTACGCCGGCACCGTCGGGCCGACGCGGGAGATGGCCGGCGGTGCCGACGGCAGGCAGCCGGGCGACCCGGCGAAGGCCGCGGCCGCGATCCTGCGGGCGCTGGAGGCCGAGCGGACGCCGCTGCGGCTGCCGCTCGGCAATGACGCCGTCGACGCACTGGTGGCGCACGCCGACGGAATGCGCGAGGAGCTGCTCGCCTGGGAGAAGGTGTCGCGGGGAACCGATTTCGACGAATAGCGGGAGGGGCGCGCGGAGGCCCCGCCGTCGGCCGGCCGGCCCCGTAGCGATCGCCGTCGTGGCACGGCGGGCATACGGTGACCGGCCGGTCGATCCGGTTGACGGGACCCCCGAACCTCGCGATCTTGGAAGGTCCGCGGAGACCTCCCAGAAAGGCGCCCATGGAACTGCGCCATGTCGAGGCGTTCCTGACACTGGCCGAAGAACTGCACTTCCGCCGGGCCGCCGCCCGCATGCACGTCACCCAGGCCCGGATCAGCCAGCTCATCCGCGAACTGGAACGGGAGATCGGCGCCGTCCTCTTCGAGCGGACCAGCAGGCGGGTGCGGCTCACCGGGCCGGGCGAACGGTTCCGGGAGCGGGCCGCCCCGGGGTACCGGCAGCTCCACCAGGCCTTGCAGGACAGCCGGCGCGACGCCCGTGAGATCGGCGGCGAGCTGAAGATCGGGTACCTGCCCGGCATGGGCGAGCCGGTGACCCGCGTCGTGTCGGCCTTCGAGGCCCTGCACCCCGGCTGCGAGGTCATGGTCAGCGCGTTGGGCCTGCCCGAGGCGCTGCTGCCCTACGAGTTGCTGGTGAGCGGGAAGCGGGACGTGGCGCTGACCTGGGCTCCCGACGGCGGCGCCGCCCGGGCGGCCGGCTGCGGGCTCACGCTCGGCCCGGTCCTGGCGGAGCTCCCCCGGGCGCTGGTCGTCCCGGACGGCCATCCGCTGGCCGCCCGCGGGTCGGTGTCGGCGGACGAGCTGGGGCGCTACGAGCTGCTCAACCTCAGCAACACGGTCCCGCAGCGGGTGCGCGACCTGTGGAGCCCGCGCGCCACGCCCTCGGGCGAACCGCTGCGCTACACCGCCGACGACGTGGCCACGATGGCGGGCAGGTCCGAGCTGACCGCCGAGGATCTGATGATCCTGGTCGCCCGCGGCCGCGGCCTCTACATCACCGTGGACATCCTGCTGGAGCGTTTCCCGTTCCCCGGCCTGGTCCTTCTGCCGATCCGCGGCATGGCGCCGAAGCGGGTGGTGCCGGTGTGGACGACCGCCGCCGAGACCCCCACCGTCCGTGCGTTCGCCGCGCTGGCCGCCGCACCGGCTGACGGGGCCGGTGCGGCGGCCGGCGGCGGCCGGCCGGTCAGAGGGAGCTGACGGCGGACTTCAGGTCGGGGAGGGGGCCGATGTGCTTCGGGTCTCCCGCGGGCTGGGCGGTGCCGGTCTGCTTGAGGATCTGGCGGACCTGGGCGGGGGTGAGGACGGCGCCCGCCTGCTTGGCGACGCCCTGGAGGACGGCGACGGCTCCGGCCACGATGGGGCTGGCGCTGGACGTCCCGTTGAAGGTGCTGCGGTACATCTTGTTGGGGTCGGTCGTGGAGGCCGACAGGTCCTGGGCCCCGGGGGAGCCGGCCGACGCGACGCAGGCGCCGTAGCCCTGGAGGTCCACGCGCGTGCCGTAGGTGGTGTAGGCCATGGCGGTGCGCGCGGCGGGGCGGTTGCGGCCCTCGCAGTTGCCGCCGCCGAGGCTCGGCGGTTCCCCTCCGCCGACCATGATGGCGCCCGAGTCGGTCCGGCTCATGATCAGGGCGGAGACCGGGTCGTTCGGGTCGTCGAGGTTCCTGCTGCCGTTGCCCGCGGCCTCGACCACGGTGATGCCGGCGGCGGTGGCCAGCTGGATCTGGTCGTAGACCAGGGGGTCGCGCTCCACCGGGTAGCCGCCCACGTCGAGTTCCAGCAGGATCACGTCGCCGGCCTGGGAGTGGGAGGTCGCGTAGGCGATGGGCCCGCCGGGGGTGGAGTTGTGGGTGAGCTGGAGCCGGGCGTGGGGGGCGATGCCCGCCATGCCGGCGGAGTTGTCGTCCTGCGCGCCGATGATGCCGATGACGGGGGTGCCGTGCGAGCCGGGGTAGCAGGGGTCGCCGCCGAGCGGCGGCACCTGGACCGGCGCGCCCGCGGGAGCGGGGCGGCCACCGAGGTCTTCGTGGCAGCTGTTCCACTGGGTGTTGGCGAGGTTGTTGGGGTGGACGGGGACGCTGCTGTCGGCGGTGGAGAGGGTGCCGAGCTGGCCGTCGGCGTTGTCGCCCCAGGTGGCGAGGACGGTGGTGAGGAAGTCGGCGACGACGTGCCTGCCGCCGGCGGCGATCGTCCCGGCGGCGGAGGTGCCGGAGATCTGGACGGGGACGCTGCTGTCGCCGTGGCCGCCGTTGCCGAGCTGTCCCTCGTCGTTGTCGCCCCAGGCGACGACGGTGTAGTCGTTGCGGATGGCGGCGCTGAACAGGGTTCCGGCGGTCAGGGCGGTGGCGTTCGTCAGGCCGGAGACCGTGCCGGGGGCGTGCCGGTCGGCCGTGGAGCCGTCGCCGAGCTGGCCGCTGACGTTGGCCCCCCAGGACTTGACGGTGCCGTTGGACAGCAGGGCCAGGGTGTGGAACGCGCCGGTGGCGACCGCGCTCACCCCGCTGAGCCCGGGGACGGCGGCCGGGGTCGGAGAGGCGGTCGTGCCGCCGTTGCCGAGCTGGCCGTTGGCGTTGTGCCCCCAGGTCTTGACGGTGCCGTCGGCGAGGACGGCGGCCGAGTGGCCGAAGCCGGAGCCGACCGCGCCGGGGGCGGTGGAGACGCCGGTCAGGCCGGTGACGGTGACCGGGAGGTTGGAGTCGCCGGTCACGGTGGTGTTGCCGAGCTGCCCGTAGCCGTTGCTGCCCCATGACCTGACGGTCCCGTCGGACAGGGCGGCCAGGACGTTGCCGACGGGGCCGGCGCTGACGGCGACCGCGTTCGTGATGCCGGGGACCTGGACGGGCACGGTGCTCTTGGCGGCGGTGCTGCCGTTGCCGAGCTGCCCGTGGGCGTTGCCGCCCCATGTCCAGACGGTGCCGTCGGACTTCAGCGCGACGGAGAAGGTCCCGGCGGCGGCGACGGCCTTCACGCCGGTCAGGCCGGACACCTTGGTGAGCGCGGAGGGGCGGCTGACGGTGGTGCCGTCGCCGAGCTGGCCCTGGCTGTTGTCGCCCCAGGCCCATACGCCGTGCGAAGCGGACGCGTCGACCATCAGGGAGTGCTTCTCCCCGGCGGCGGTGGAGCCGGGTGTGGGGTTGACGCCCTCGCCGAGGGTGCCGCTGACCTCGATGTCGGTGACGGTGATCCCGTCGCCCTTCCCCGCGGTCTGCGCGTTGGCGTAGTCGGCGTCGACACCGGTCCCGGCGAGGGAGCCGACGGGGTTGCGGTAGCTCTGGTAGGAGCGCAGCGGCTCACTGGGCGACCGGGCGACGGGCTTGGCGACGGCGATCTCGACGGAGGGGAGGGCGTTGAGCTCTCCCAGCACGGATTCGATGCCCTTCGGCACGAAGACGGTGAACCAGGAGTTCAGGTCGGGCAGTTTCCGGCCGGAGCGTTTCTCGAACCTGATCCGGTCGGCCGTGACGTCCTGCTCCGGGCGGTCCGACAGGGGCTTGATCCAGGCGCCGGGATGGCGCGCGAGCACGGCGGTGACCGCGGCGGCGTCGCCGGCCCCGGCCGCTTCGAGCCGGTGGCCGCGGAGGCGCATCCCGCGGCCGGCCTTGAACTTCACCGAGATCTCGGTGGTGGAGAACTCCTTGCCCAGCGGGCCGCGCGCGCCGGGCGCGGTCAGTTTGTCCTTGGCGTGGTCGTACACCGGTGGCGCCGGCGGGGGCGCGGCGAGCGCCGGCCCGCCGGCGACCGTGCCGGGTAACGCCCAGGCCACCGCGAGGGCGGTGACGCGGGCCTGCCAGGGGATGCTGCGGATCCTGAAGATGGACATGACCGCCTCGTGGGTGTCATCCGGATGCGGCGGCGGGTGCCCGTCGCCGCCGGAGAGCCTTGCAGAGGCGGCCGAAACCCATCAACGGCAATGTGCTTCCGCGGCGATTAGCCAGGTTTATCGGTGCGCACCATGCAGATCAGGTAGGGCGCCATGGCGTCGCGCGAGCGCGGACTGAGTCGTTAAGAGAAAAAGGGCTTGCGGGTGCGGAACCCTTCGGGCAGAGTGAACGTCATACGGAGCGACACCGAGCAGGGGAGGGGAACGGAAATGATGCGTCATCGAATGCACAGTAGCCGCCGCCACCCCCATGGTCTCGGGAGCCGCCGCCGGACGTGACCCGCACGTCGCGACGTCGAACCGCCCGCAGACCCCATGGTCGGCGGGCGGTTTCGTCATCCCGGAGGGTTGGCCGAGAGGTAAGGCAGCGGTTTGCTACGCCGTCGTCAGGGGCGCCCCCTGCGCGAGTTCGATTCTCGCACCCTCCGCTCCGGGCGGATAGGAACGCTGGTGCGTTCGGCGGTCTCATAAACCGTTTCAGGTGGGTTCGATTCCCGCATCCGCTACGCGGTGCCCACAATTGAATATCGCGTCTCCGTGGCGTAGTGGATAACGCGTCGGGCTACGAACCCGAAGAACGCAGGTTCGAATCCTGCCGGAGACACGGCGGCCGTGGTGTGGTGGTCTGCACACCAGGTTGTGGCCCTGGAGGTCCACGGTTCGATCCCGGGCGGTCGCCCTTGCCGCGCCCCGGCGGCGTACGCCGCCGGGGCGCGGTTTCCTTGTCATATGGCAACCATTTCGCGGCGTCTTGCCGCAGGCCGGACGGCCCGCCGGACGGCGTTCCGCGAAAACCTTGTTTGCCCGCCGGCACACGGGGGAGGGCCGGACCACGATGACGAGGAGGACGTGATGAGCACCATCGAGCACTCCGTCGACGTCGATGTGCCGGTACGGGTCGCCTACGACCAGTGGACGCGGTTCGGCGAGTTCCCGCGCTTCATGGACGGCGTCGACGCGATCGAGCAGATCTCCGAGACGCGCACCCGCTGGCACACCAGCATCGCCGGTGTGAACCGCGACTTCGACGCCGAGACCACCGAGCAGATCCAGGACCAGCGGGTCGCCTGGGTCTCGCTGGACAAGCCGCGGCAGGCCGGCGCGGTCACCTTCAGCCCGCTCGGGGCGGACCGGACCCGGATCCGGCTGGAGATGGACTTCGAGCCCGAGGGCGCCGTCGAGAAGATCGGCGACGCGCTCAACCTCGTCGACCGGCGCGTCAAGGGCGACCTCGAGCGCTTCAAGGAGTTCATCGAGTCCGCGGACCGGCCGGCGGACACCGCACTGCCGGGCGAGCCCGCCCCGCCCGTCGGCGCCGTCGGCGCGCCCGGTGCGGCCCCGCCCGGTGTCGTGCCGGGCGCCGAGCCCGCCTCGGGCCTCGGCGGCGAGCCCGGCTCGCCCGTCGCGGACGTCCCGCACACCCGGCCCGACGCCGGGCTCGGCCCGCAGTCCGGCATCGGCCCCGGAGCGCGCGCGGACGACGAGTTCGGCGCCGGCCCCGGCACGCGGCCCGGCGAGCAGTTCGGCGGCCGGACCGGCTCGGCCGCGCGGCCCGGCGGTGAGAACGACATGGGCTCCGCGCTCGGCGAGCGCCCCGGTCTGCCCGCCGACCACCAGATGGGCGGCGGCCTGTCCGCGCTGCCCGGCGACGAGGAGCGGCCCGGCGAAGGGCGCCGTCCCTAAAGACCTCCGGCAGGGGGCATCGATGGCCGGGTGCGGCCTTGCACCCGGCCATCGGTGTGCCCGCAGATGAATTCCGCGCCCGCGCCGGGTCTGTACCTCCGACCGTCCCTGAGGTAGGAGGATCCTGTGGACCCCATCGCCGATCTCGTGCGCGCGCTCGACCAGACCGGCCGCGTCATCGCCGCCGTCCTCCCCGGGCAGGCGACGCTGCCGACGCCGTGCCGGTCCTGGGACGTGCGCGCCCTGGTCGCGCACATCGTGGACGAGGTGCACCAGTTCGCCGTCGTCACCGCCGGAGGGAAGCGCCACCCGGCCGGTGACCTCGGCCCGGACTGGAGCGCCGCCTACCAGGCCGCCGCCGACGAGCTCGTCGCGGCCTGGCGCGCGCCCGGCGCGCTCGACCGCAAGATCCGCCTGCCGTTCGGGGAGGTGCCCGCGTCCTGGACCATTGACCAGCAGCTCGCCGAGCTGGTCATCCACGCCTGGGACGTCGCCAAGGCGACCGGCCAGCCCACCGACCTCGACCCCGCGCTCGGGGAGCGCGCCCTGCGCTGGGGGCACGCCAACCTCAAGCCCGAGTTCCGCGGCGACGAGGCCGACGGCCAGCACATCGGCCCCGAGGTGAGCGTCCCCGAGGACGCCCCCCTCTACGACCGGGTCGCCGCGTTCGGCGGCCGCGATCCCCGCTAGCCCGCGAACACCTCCTCCAGCGGGGTCGGCTTGAGGCCGAAGGCGTCCTCGATCCCGGAGGAGTCCACCACGAACGGCCGGTCCGTCATGTACGCGATCTCCCATAGCTCGTTCCAGAGCGGCGACGTGAGGCCGAGCAGCGTCAGTTCCCGGTCCGTCATCCCCGCCAGCCGGGGCGCGGGGGCGCCGGCGGCCTCGGCGAGGACGGCCGCCGCCTCCTGCGCCGTGGCGTTCGTCACCGGAGCGTGCCAGGCCCGGCCCCAGGCGCGATCGCCCCGGGAGACCGCGAGGAGCGCCGCCGCCACGTCGGCGACGGCGGTGAACCCGTGCGGCACGTCCGGCCGGCCCTGGACGAGCGCGGGCCGCCCGGCGCGCACGTGCGGCTCGACCAGCAGGGTGAACCACGAGACCGCGCCGGTCCCGAGGAACGCGCCGGCGCGCACCTCGGTCACCCGGACCCGGCCGGCCCGGTGCGCGGCCTCGGCCTCGCGCCACATCCGGGCGCGGACCTCGCCCTTCGGGCCGGTGGCGAGCAGCGGCAGGTCCTCGGTGAGGGGCCCGTCGACGGGGCCGTAGCCGTACAGGTTGCCGAGCATGACGTAGTCGGCGCCGGCGTGCTCGGCGGCGCTCAGGACGGCGCGGAACAGCGGCGGCAGCGTGGTCGGCCAGGTGTGGTAGGCGGGCGCCGCCGCGTTGAAGACCGTGGCCGCGCCGCGCGCCGCCTCGGTGAGGGCGGCGGCGTCGGCGGCGTCGAGCGCGACGCGCTCGACCAACGGGTGCTCGGGTCCGCTGCCGCCGCGGGTGACGAGCCGGACGCGCTCGCCCGACCCGGCGAGCAGGAGGGCGGTGGCGATGCCGGTGGCCCCGGCGCCGACGACGATGTGGAAGGACATGGCCGATCCTTTGGTTCGATGGTGGTGACGGGTTCCACCCTGGGGTCGGCCGCCGCCGCGCGGCAGGGGTGCGCCCGCCAGTGAACCGGAGGTTCTGGCCATGCAGCGGATCGCGTTCGTCCTGGTGCCGCCGGTCATGTCGTTCGACCTGGCGATCGCGCGGATGGTCTTCGACTCCGCCGGGGAGGACCGCTACCGGGTGCTGGTCTGCGCCGCCGAGCCCGGCCCGGTCGAGGCCGTCGTGGGTCCACCGGTCCTGGCCCCGGACGGCCTGGCCGCCGCGGCGGACGCCGACACCCTGATCGTGGTCGGCGGGGGCGGCCGGGACGACCCCGGCGCGTCCGTCCTGGACCTGGTGCGCGGCGCGCGGGGCCGGGTCGCCGCGATCTGCACCGGTGTGTTCGTGCCGGCCCAGGCCGGTCTGCTGGACGGCCACCGCGCCACCACCCACTGGAGCCTGGCGGCCGAGCTGGCGCGCCGCTTCCCGCGGGTGCGGGTCGACCCGAACGTGCTGTACGTCGCCGACGGGCCCGTCCTCACCTCGGCGGGCGCGGCGGCGGGCGTGGAGCTGTGCCTGCACATCGTCGCCGAGGACCACGGCGCGGCGGTCGCGGCGGACGCGGCGCGCGCCGCGGTCGCGGCCCCGACGCGCCCCGCCGGGCAGGCGCAGGTCGTCGCGGTGCCGCAGGGCCGGGACGACACGATCGCCGCGACCCGCGCCTGGGCGCTCGGGCGGCTGCACGAGCCGCTCACCCTGGCCGCCCTCGCCGCGCACGCCCAGGTCAGCACCCGCACGCTGACCCGCCGCTTCCACGCCGAGACCGGGCAGAGCCCGCTGCAGTGGCTGCTGCGGCAGCGCCTGGAGCGCGCCCGGGAGCTGCTGGAGACGACCGGCCTGCCGATGGACCTGGTCGCCCACCACTGCGGCCTCGGCAGCGCCGACTCGCTGCGGGCGCACCTGGTGCGGCGCTTCGGCGTCACCCCGAGCGCCTACCGGGCCTCGTTCGCGGGGCGGTGAACGTGCCCGGCGGCGACTCCTCGGTGCTGCGGCGCCTGAACACCGCGGCCGTGCTGCGCGGGCTGCGCGACGGCGGCGAGCCGACGCTGACCGAGCTGGCGGCCCGCGCCGGGCTGTCGCGGCCGACGACCGAGGACGTGCTGGCCGATCTCGCCGGGCGCGGCCTGGTGACCGCGGCCGCGGCCCGGCAGGGCCGGGGCCGCCCGGCCCGCCGCTACCGGTTCCACGCCGCCGCCGGGCACGCGCTCGGCGTCGGCATCGGCGCCGCGCACGTGGGGGTGTTCGTCGCCGACCTCGCCGGGGAGGCCGCCGCCCGGCACCACGCCGTCCTCGGGCACGGCTGGCCGCCCGCCGAGCGGCTCGCCGCGGTGCGGACCGCGGTCCGGGCGGCCCTCGCCAAGGCGGGCGTCGAGCGGTCCGCGCTGTGGGCGGCCGGCGCCGGCACCCCGGGCGTGGTCACCGCGGACGGCCGGGTCGCCCGCTGCGAGGTGCTGCCCGGCTGGGCCGGCGTCGAGCTCGGCCGGGTGCTCGGCCGCGCGCTCGGCCGCCCCGTCCTGGTCGACAACGACGCCAACCTCGCCGCGCTCGCCGAGCGCTGGGCGGGCGCGGCCCGCGGCGCCGACGACGTGCTGTACGTGCTGGCCGGCGAGCACACCGGGATGGGCGTCGTCGCCGGCGGCCGGCTGCACCGGGGCCGCTCGGGCGCGGCGGGCGAGGTCGGCGTCCGGCCCGGCCTCGGCCTGTCGGGCCCGGCGGACGACGACGCGATGGTGCACGGCATCGCCGGGGCGGCGCTGGCCCTGGACCCCGAGGTGGTCGTCGTCGCGGGCGCCGGCGACCGGCTGATGGAGACGCTGCGGCGGCGGGTGCGGCCGCTCTGCGTGACGCCGGTGCGCATCGAGGCCGCCGAGCTCGGCGCCGACGCGGTCGGGCTCGGCGCGCTCCGCCTCGCGCTCGACCACGTCGAGCGGGACCTGTTCCGGGTCTGACCGGGTACGTAGGCTGAAAGCCGGCGACCGCGAGGGAGAGCCCATGCCGGAGACCCCGCCGAATCCCGCCGCCCTCACGCCCGGCCAGGCCCGCGCGCTGTTCCGCGCCGGGCTGCGCACCCCCACCGCCGGCTGGTGCGCCGGCTGGACCCAGGCCAACCTGATCGCGGTGCCGCGCGCCCAGGCCTACGACGTGCTGCTGTTCGCGCAGCGCAACCCCGGGCCGTGCCCGGTGCTGGACGTCACCGAACCGGGGGAGACCTCGGCCCGGCTGTTCGCCGGGGACCTGCGCACCGACCTGCCCGGCTACGTCGTCTACGAGGACGGCGAGCCGGTCGCGTGGGTCGCCGACGTGCGCGACCACTGGCGCCCCGACCTGGTGGCGTTCCTCATCGGCTGCAGCTTCACCTTCGAGGACGCGCTGCGGGAGGCGGGCGTCCCGGTCCGCCACGTCGAGCAGGGCCGCAACGTGCCGATGTACCGGACGGACCGCATGTGCCGCCCCGCCGGCGGCCTGGCCGGCCCGCTGGTGGTGTCGATGCGGCCGGTCCCGGCGGGCCTGGTCGCCGACGCCGTCCGCGTCACCTCCCGCTACCCGGCGGTGCACGGCGCGCCGGTGCACATCGGCGACCCGGCCGCGCTCGGCATCGCCGACCTGGACGAACCCGACTTCGGCGACCCGGTGGACGTCCGCGCCGGCGAGATCCCGGTGTTCTGGGCGTGCGGCGTCACACCGCAGGCCGCGGTGACGCACTCGCGGCCGAAGCTGGCGATCGGCCACGCCCCCGGCCACATGGCGATCACCGACGCCCGCGACAGCGCCTTCGCCGTTCCGTGAGACGCTGGTGGCGGCGGCCCGGCACCGGGTCCGGCCACGTCAGCGCACATGAGGGAGACCATAGATGGCCCAGGGGACCGTGAAGTTCTTCAGCGACGACAAGGGCTTCGGCTTCATCAAGCCCGACGACGGCGGCCCGGACGTGTTCGTCCACCACTCGGCGATCGACACGCAGGGCTACCGCACGCTGCGCGAGGACCAGCGGGTCGAGTACACCACCGAGCAGGGCCCGAAGGGCCCGCAGGCCACCGGGGTCCGGCCGCTGTAGCGGCTCAGCCGTCCTGGCGGACGCGGCGCCCGGTGACGGTGCGCGGGGTGAGCCGGATGTGGGCGTCGCGCTCGCCGCCCGGCCACGGGTCGACGGTGGGCGCGTCCGCCGCCTCCTCGGGCGACATGTGGTGCGCGCCGCCGCGCAGCATCACGCTCCAGCCCTGCCGGCTGTCCTCGTCGAACCGGTCGACCTCGAAGGCGATGCGCACGTCGGCGTCCTGCACGCCGGTCGTCACCCCGCTGTCCAGGCGGCCCTCGACGGCGGTGCGGAACACCACCGAGTCGCCGTCCACGACGTAGTTGACGGGCAGGACGGCCGGGCCCTGCCCGTCGTCGAAGCCGACCCGGCCGACGCCGCCCGGCGCGATCAGCCGCAGGCACTCGGCGTGGTCCAGTTCCTCCAGGACGGGAGCCATGGGCACGGTCCTCCTCTAGACGGGTCGCGGGAACTGCCCTGGATCCTTCCCAGCGGCCGTCCGGTCCATCCCAAAAGCACTGGTCAAGACCTTGCCGGGGGAATCGTCAGGCCGACTCGCGGCGCACCAGCCGGGGCCGCAGGATCACCACCGGCTCGGGCAGCTCCTCGCCGCGGATCCGGGCGACCAGCAGCCGCGCCATCTGGCGGCCCATCTCCTCGGGCGACTGGTGCACCGTCGTCAGCGGCGGATCGGCCAGCGCCGCGGCGGGCGAGTCGTCGAACCCGACCACCGCCACGTCGGCGGGCACCCGGCGGCCGTGGCGGCGCAGCACCCGCAGCGCGCCGAGCGCCATCGGGTCGTCCGCCGCGAAGATCGCGTCGATGGCGGGCTCGCGGGCCAGTAGCTCCTCGGCCGCGGCGATGCCGCTCGCCTCGCTGAAGTCGCCGTAGGCGACGAACTCGGGCAGCCCCGCCTCGGCGAGCGGCACCCGGTACCCGTTGAGGCGGTCCACGCCGGGCCCCATGTCCTGGGGCCCGGCGATGGTGGCGATGCGGCGGCGGCCGAGCGACATCAGGTGCCCGACGGCCTCCTGCGCGCCGGCCCGGTTGTCGACGTCGACGTAGCTGACCGGGGCCAGGCCCGGCGGGCGGCCGTTCAGCACCGTCGGCACGCCGCTCGCCTCCAGCCGGGCGGGCAGCGGGTCGTCGGCGTGCAGCGAGGTGAACAGCACCCCGTCGACGTGCTGGGCGGTCAGGTACTCCTCCAGCCGGTCGTACTCGGCGGGGGAGCGGGCGAGGGCGAGCAGCAGCTGCAGGCCGGTGTCGCCGAGCGCGCCGCTGATGCCGCGGATGACGCCGGCGAAGTACGGCTCGGCGAACAGCCGCTGCTCGGACTCGGCGACGACGAGCGCGACGGTGTCGGTCCGCCGCGTCACCAGCGACCGCGCCGCCCGGTTCGGCACGTAGCCGAGCTCGTCGATGGCCCGCCGGACCGCCGCGCGGGCCTGCTCGCTCACCCGGGGGGAGCCGTTGACGACGCGCGACACCGTGCCGCGGCCGACGCCGGCCCGCGCCGCGACCTCCTCCAGCGTCGGGCGCGTGCTCCTGCCCGCCATGCGGCCCCCTTCGCCGGGACGGCCCGTCAGAGGCCGCCCCGCTCGATCACGCCCGCGTACCAGCGCGCGCTGTCCTTCGGCACCCGGCGCTGGGTCCCGTAGTCGACGTGGACCAGCCCGAAACGCTTGCCGTAGCCCCACGCCCATTCGAAATTATCCAGCAGCGACCAGACGAAGTAGCCGCGAAGCGGCACACCGTCCGCGATCGCACGATGGCACGCCTTCAGGTGCGCCTCCAGATAGGCGATGCGCTCGCTGTCGTGGACGGTGCCGTCGCCGCCCGGGTCCTCCTCGTACCCGGCGCCGTTCTCGGTGATGTAGAGCGGGACGGCCGGGTACTCGCGGTGCAGCCGGGTCAGCACCTCGTGCAGGCCGTCCTCGTCGATCTCCCAGCCCATGCCGGTGACGGGCCGGCCCGTCGGGACGAAGCGGACGTGCTCGCTGCCGACCCACGGCGAGTGCGCCGAGAACGGCGACGACGCGGCCTGCGCCGCCGTGCCCGGCCGCCCCGAGACGGTGTGCCGCGAGTAGTAGTTGACCCCGAGCTGGTCCAGCGGCTGCGCGATCACGGCGAGGTCGGAGTCCTTCGGCGCGAAGCCGTGCGCGGCGACGTCGGCGAGGACGTCCTCGGGGTAGCGGCCGGTCAGGAGCGGGTCGAGGAACAGCCGGTTCTGCATCCCGTCGACGCGGCGGGCCGCGTCCACGTCGTCGGCGTGACCGGTCTCCGGCGCCACCGCGTACAGGTTCACCGCCGCGCCGAACCGGTTGTCCGGCCGCTGCGCGCGCATCGCCTCCACCGCCAGGCCGTGCCCGAGCATCAGGTGATGTGCCGACCACAGCGCGGCGGCGGGCTCGCGGCGCCCCGGCGCGTGCTCGCCCGAGGCGTACCCGAGGAAGGCGGTGCACCACGGCTCGTTCACCGTCGTCCAGTGCCGGACCCGGTCGCCGAGCGCCTCGTGCACGAGCGCGGCGTAGTCGGCGAACCGGTGCGCGGTCTCGCGCTCGGGCCAGCCGCCCGCGTCCTCCAGCACCGACGGCAGGTCCCAGTGGTACAGCGTCGGCCACGGCTCGACGCCCGCCGCGAGCAGCTCGTCCACGAGCCGCCGGTAGAAGTCCAGGCCCGCCTGGTTGACGCGGCCCGCGCCCTCGGGCAGCACCCGCGGCCAGGAGATCGAGAACCGGTAGCGGTCCAGGCCGAGGCCCGCCATCAGCGCGACGTCCTCGGCGGCGCGGTGGTAGTGGTCCACCGCGACGTCGCCGGTGTCGCCGTTCAGCACCGCGCCGGGCACGCGGCAGAAGTCGTCCCAGATCGACGGGCCGCGCCCGTCCTCCGCGGCCGCGCCCTCGACCTGGTAGGCGGCGGTCGCCGCGCCCCAGCCGAAGCCCGCCGGGAAACCGTAGGAGGTCATGCCTTCACCGCGCCTTCCATGATGCCGCCGATGATCTGGCGGCCGAACAGGGCGAACACCGCGAGCAGCGGCAGGATCGCCACCGTCGTGCCGGCGAACATGAGCGTGTAGTCGCTGAAGTGGCCGGTGGCCAGGTTGTTGATCGACAGCTGGACGGTCGGGTTCTCGGGGTTCAGCACCGCCAGCGGCCACATGAACTCGTTCCAGGTCTGCATGAAGGTGAACAGCCCGAGCACGCCCGCCGCCGGGCGGAGCGCGGGCAGCACGACGCGCCAGTAGACGCCGAAGGTGGAGCAGCCGTCGACGCGGGCGGCCTCGATCAGCTCGTCCGGGACGGCCTGCGCGGCGTACTGGCGCATCATGAACACCCCGAACCCGGTCACCAGGAACGGCACGATCACCGCCTGAAGATGGTTCTGCCAGCCCAGCCGCACCATGATCATGTAGAGCGGGACGACGCCCATCTGCACCGGGATCATCATGGTCGCCACGATCGTGAGCAGCAGCGCGTTCCGGCCTCGAAAGCGCAGCTTGGCGAACGCGAACCCGGCGAGCGAGGCGAAGAACACCGTGGACAGCGTCACCGCGCCCGAGGCGAGCGCCGAGTTCAGCAGCCCCTTGGCGAAGTAGGCGTCGGGGTTGGCGAACAGCCGCTCCACGTTGCCGCCGAGGTGCCCGCCGGGCAGCAGCGGCGGCGGGACGTCCGACACCACGTCGTTGGTGCGGGTCGCCACCACGACCATCCAGTAGATCGGGAACACCGACAGCGCGACGGCCGCCAGCAGCGTGAGGTAGGTGAGCGGGGTCGCGTCGCGGATCCCCCGGTGCCTGGTCATCGGGTCCCTCCCGCCCGGCGCACGAACGCGAAGTTGACCAGGGAGAACACGATGATCAGCAGGAACAGCGCCCAGGCGACCGCGGCGCCGTAGCCGTAGCGGTCGTCGCCGAAGGCGTTGCCGAACATGTACATCGTGATCGTCTGGAACTGGTGCAGCGCGCCGCCGTCCATCCGGTCGGCCGAGCCGGAGCCGAACAGCACCGGCTCGGTGAACAGCTGCAGCCCGCCGATCGTGGACACGACGACGGTGAACAGGATCGTCGGCCGCAGCAGCGGCACGGTGATCTGCCAGAA
Organism: Actinomadura macrotermitis; assembly: GCF_009604375.1. Lineage (GTDB taxonomy): Bacteria > Actinomycetota > Actinomycetes > Streptosporangiales > Streptosporangiaceae > Spirillospora > Spirillospora macrotermitis. The sequence continues at coordinate 451,359 of NZ_WEGH01000004.1, read as the reverse complement.
CTGGCGCGCGCGGGACGCGCCGTCGATCGCCGCCGCCTCGTACAGGTCGCGCGGGATCGCCTGCATCGCGGCCAGGTAGATCAGCGCGTTGTAGCCGGTCCAGCGCCAGTCGACCATCGCCGAGATCGCCAGCCAGGACCAGCCGCGGCCGGCCTGCCAGTCGACGTGTGCTCCGAACAGCCAGTTGACCATCCCGAAGTCGCGGTCGAACAGCTGGGTGAACACGATCGCGACCGCCGCCGTCGAGGTGACCAGCGGCGCGACCATCCCGATGCGCAGCAGCGTCGCGCCGCGCAGTTTCCGGTTCAGCGCGTTGGCGACGACGAGCGCCAGCAGCAGCTGCGGCACGGTCGACACCGCGAAGATGCCGACGGTGTTGACCACCGCGTGCCAGAAGTCGGCGTCGCCGGCCAGGTAGCGGTAGTTCTCCAGGCCCGTCCAGCGGCGCTCGCCCGAGGCGAGGCCCCAGCTGTGCAGCGAAACCCAGAACGTGTAGCCGAGCGGGAACGCCCCGAAGAGGAGGAACACCAGGTAGAACGGCGAAATGAACAGGTAGGGCGAGAACTTCAGATCGAGCCGGGCCAAGCGCGCACGCACGCCACGCGATGCGGGCCGCTCTCCCGCCGGCGGTGCGCCGTCGCGCGCCGGATGCAGATCGAGGACCATCCGGCCCTCCTTTCGGAAAGAGCGGCGGCGCCCGGTGAACGGGGCGCCGCCGCCATGGACCCCGGTCAGCGCGCGGCCTTCTTCGCCGCCTCGACGGCCTTGCCCCACGCCTGGTCGGCCGGGATCTTGCCCTGCCCGACCGAGATGAGGACGTTCTCCACCGCCTGCCGCACGTCCTCGTTGCGCGGGCCGAGGTAGACGGGCTTGACCTGCGCCGCCATCTCCCCGAACAGCCGTCCGGTCGGCGCGTCGCTGAAGTAGGGGCTCTTGGCGTTCGCCACGGCCGGGTCCTGCGCGGCCGTCGTCGCCGACGGGAAGGTGTTCTTCTCCTTGTAGGCCCCGACCTGGCCCTGCGTGCCGGTCAGGAACTTGGCCAGCTCCGCGGCCTGCTTCGGGTGCTTGGTCTGCTTCGGCACCGCCAGCCACGACCCGCCCCAGTAGCCGCTGCCGCCGGGCACCGCCGCCACGTCCCACTTGCCCTTGCCGTAGGAGCCGGAGAACTCCTCGATGCCGCCGAGCATCCACGACGGGCACGGCACCGTGGCGAAGGTGTCGCGCTTCAGCGCGGTCTGCCACGGCGGCGTGAAGACCTGCATGTCGCCGGTCATCTTGGCCTGCTCGAACTTCAGCGTCGTGTCGAACGCGGTCTTGATGGCGGGGTTGGTATCGAAGACGAGCTTGTTGTCCTTGTCGAAGTAGCTGTAGCCGGGCCCCTTGCCCGACTCCTGCAGCACGGTGGTGCGCAGGATCGCCGCGGGGCCGTCCAGCCACTTGACGCCCGGCTGCTTGGCCTGGAACCGCTGCCCGGCCTGGAAGAAGCCGTCCCAGGTCGGCCAGAGCTTGGAGACCTCGTCGCGCTCGGTCGGCAGGCCGGCCTTCTTGAACAGGTCCTTGCGGTAGCACATGCCGAGCGGGCCGATGTCGGTGCCGAGCCCGACGAGCTGCTTGCCGTCGGGGCTGAGGCCCATCTGCCACTTCCACGGCAGGTAGTTCTGCTGGAGCGACGCGCCGCCGTAGTCGAGCAGGTTGAGGAACTTGCCCCGCTGCTGCATGTAGGTGGCGAGGATGCCCTCCTCCAGCGCGACGACGTCGCCGGCGCCGCTGCCGGTCGCGATCCACTGCTGGATGCGCGGCTTGTAGTCGTCCAGCGTGGAGACCTTGCGCTGCTTGATCGTGACGCCCGGGTGGGACGCCTCGTACTGCTTGTAGAGCCCGTCGTAGCCGAACTCGCCGAACACGTCGACGGTCAGGGTGACGGGGCCGGAGTCGGCGTCCTTGCTGCCGCCCCCGCCGTCGCCGCCGCCGCACGCGGCGGTGGCCGCGAGGACCGTCGCCAGTGCCGCCAGCACGGCGATGCGCGGCCGGTTCCGCCCGTTGTCCCGCATGGCGTTTCCTTCCGATCAGAGGTGTGGGAGCGCTCCCACACAGAGAAGACCGTGACCTGGCTCACTGTCAATCCGTCGCAACGCAACCGTTATCAACCGGTTTGCCGGTAATTGGATCGCGGCTGCGCCGGCGGTAGGGGAGCCTGGGGTCATGGATCACACGCTCGTCCGCGACCACACCGTGCTGGCGGTCGTCGTCGGCTCGCGCGCGTACGGCCTCGCGACCGAGGAGAGCGACACCGACCGGCGCGGCGTCTACGCGGCCCCGGCACCGCTGTTCTGGCGGTTCGACAAGCCGCCGACGCATATGGACGGCCCGCTGCCCGAGCAGTTCTCCTGGGAGCTGGAGCGCTTCTGCCAGCTGGCGCTGTCGGCGAACCCGACCGTCCTGGAGTGCCTGTGGTCGTCGCTGGTCGAGTCGGTGACGCCGGTCGGCGAGGAGCTGCTCGCGCTGCGGACGGCGTTCCTGTCGCGGCACGCGCACCGCACGTTCGTCCGCTACGCCGACAGCCAGTTCCGCAAGATCGAGGGCGACCTGCGCAACCGCGGTGAGATCAACTGGAAGCACGTGATGCACATGCTGCGGCTGCTGGCCTCCGGGTGGCACCTGCTGCTGCGCGGCGAGCCGCTGGTGGACGTCGGCGACATGCGCGAGCGCCTGCTCGCGGTGCGGCGCGGCGAGACGCCCTGGGACGAGGTCGTCGCCTGGCGCGCCCACCTCGCCGAGGGCGTCGACAAGGCCCTGGAGAGCACCCTGCTGCCCGCCGAGCCTGACCGTGACCGCGTCGAGGAGTTCCTGATCTCCGTCCGGCGAAGGAGCCTGGAATGGTGACCCTGCCCGAGGGCCTGCTGGGCCGGCTGGACGCCGAGCACCCCCACCCCCGCGCGTTCGTGACGATCAGCGGCGCGCACCTGTACGGGTTCGCCTCCCGCGACTCCGACGTCGACGTGCGCGGCGCGCACCTGCTGCCGGTGGAGCAGGTCGTGGGCCTGGACGTGGGCCGCGAGACCTTCACCTGGATGGGCGACCACGACGGCGTCGAGACCGACATCGTCACCCACGACCTCGGCAAGTTCTGCAAGCTGCTGCTGAAGGGCAGCGGGGACGTGCTGGAGCAGCTCGTCTCGCCGCTGGTGCTGGCGTCCTCGCCGGTCCACGAGGAGCTGCTGGCGCTGGTGCCGCAGGTGGTGACGTCCAACCACGCCCACCACTACGGCGGGTTCGGGCGCGGCCGGTGGCGGGCGTTCGAGGCCGGAAAACGGCTGAAGCCGCTGCTCTACACCTTCCGCTCGTATCTGACCGGGATCCACCTGATGCGGACCGGCGAGGTGCGGCCGGGCCTGCCGGAGCTGGCCGCCGAGTACGGGCCGTCCTACCTGGCCGGGCTCATCGAGGCCAAGGCGGCGGCGGAGCAGGGCGGGCTGCCGGCGGACGCGCCCGGGCACGAGGTGCTGAGCGGCGACGTCGAGGCGCTGTCGGCGCGGCTGGAGGAGGAGCGGGCCGCCTCGTCCCTGCCGCCGCGGCCGGCGGCCTACCCGGCGCTGAACGACCTGGTCGTCCGCACCCGCCTGGGGAAATGAGTTCTTTTGTCCCGCTTCGCGGTGGGTAGAGCAACGGATGAGCGGCCTTGTCGCCGAACCGACGAGTGGGGGGAACTCATGTCGAAGAAGCACAAGACAGCGGAAGAGAAGATGCGGCAGCACCGGTACAAGTCGCCGTCCCCGGTGAGCGAGAACACGCAGGCGCCCGGTGAGGCGCACAACATCGGCGGCGGGGACGACCCCGGCCGGGCGGGCACCAAGGGGCCCGGCAGCATGGGGTACCGCGACCGCGGCAACGCCATCTGAGGCCGCCCGGGCGCAGGAGGCGGGCCCGCCGCGCAGGCCCGCCTCCTGTGCGATGGGTCACACCCGGGCTCTCCGGCCGCCCTCTGATCGTCTGAAGCAACAAGAGCCGATCCCAGAGGAGGCCCTGTTGAGCACTGTTCAGCCGACCACCGGTGAGCCGACCACCGGTGAGCCGACCACGGGTGAGCCGACCACGGGCGACCGCCCGGCGAGCGACCTCGTCCCGGTCCAGGCCGCCCGGTCGGGCCCGCTGCGCAAGGCGGCGGTCGCGGTCGCCGGCGTCCTCCTGATCCTCGCGGGCATCGTGATGATGGTGCTGCCCGGGCCCGGCGTGGTGGCGATCCTGGCCGGCCTCGGCCTGCTCGGCACCGAGTTCCCCGCCGCGCGCCGCGTCAGCGACAAGCTGAACGGCTACGCCCGCACCGCCTGGCGCAAGGTGCGCCGCCGGCCCTAGCCCGCCGGGGCGAGCGCGGGCTCCTCGGCGGCCGGCTGCTGCGCCGGCTCCCCGGTGCGAGCCGCGCGCCGCCACCGCGTGATGGCGGCGACGACGGCGACCGCGAGGGCCAGCAGGACCGCGGCGACGACCCCGTCGAGCCAGTAGTGGTTGGCGGTGACGACGACCACCAGCACCGTGACGGGGGCGTGCAGCGCGACGGCCCAGCGCCACCGGCTGCGCGACACCCGCAGCACCGCGACCGCCACGACCAGCGCCCAGCCGATGTGCAGGGACGGCATCGCGGCGTACTGGTTGGCGATCCCGCTCGCCGCCTCCGGATAGGCCGACGGGCCGACCGTCAGCATCGTGTCGACCGCGCCGAGCCCGGCCAGCCGGGGCGGCGCCAGCGGATAGGCCATGTGCACGGCCATCCCGAACGCCGTCAGCGCGACCAGCTCGTTGCGCACCCGCTTGTAGGACGCCCGGTGCCGCGCCCACAGCCAGCCGAGCAGCAGCGTCGTCCCGGGGAAGTGCACGCCCACGTAGTACAGGTTGGCCAGGAACGCGGTGTGGTCCCAGCCGAGCGCCCACCGCTGCACCGCGATCTCGTCGGGCAGCCCGAGCGAGCGCTCGGCGCCCCACAGGTCGGCCGCGTTCCCCATCGCCGTGCCGACGCTGCCCTCGACGAGCTGCCGCCCCCACTTGTACGCGGCGAACAGGACGAGCAGCAGGGTGATCTCGGTCAGCAGCGGGCGCGCCGCGGCCAGGCGTCCGCTCCGCCCGGTTGGTAATGCTTCGTTCGCCATGCCGTCCTCCGTGCTCACCCCGTGCCGCCGGAAACCACCCTGTTCGGCATCGGTGCCGTGAGCAGGGCGGCCGGCATCCCAGTCCCGGCGTGATCGGTCTCGTCTTTTTCGCCGGGAGACCCCCATCGTGTCCCGTACGGCGCCCGGGCGGGCCCGAGCGTCCGTCGATCCTGCCATGGCCGGTGGCCGGCCGGGCGGGTTCACCGGGTTGCCGCCGGGCGCGGGCGAGGCGATCGAATTCCGTTACCGGGCGAGGGCGGCGTCGACGGCCTCGGGGGCCAGGATGCGGTCCAGCACCATCGCGGCGCAGCCGATGAGGCCCGCGGCGTCGCCGAGCCGGCTCGGCTCGATGCGCAGCCGGCTGGTGGCGAGGGCGGTGGCGCGCTGGTAGACCACCTCGCGGACGCCCGCGATCAGCGGGTCGTAGGCGCCGGTGAGGTCGCCGCCGAGGACGACGACCGCCGGGTTCAGCAGGTTGACGGCGGTCGCGACGACCTCGCCCAGCCGGCGCCCCGCCTCGCGGATCAGCGCCACGGCCGCCGGGTCGCCGGCCCGGGCGAGGGCGGCCAGCTCGCCGAGGGTGGCGGCGGGGGAGCGGGCGAGCAGGGCGGCGCCGCCCGCGACCGCCTCGACGCAGTCGAGGTTGCCGCAGCGGCAGGGGACGCCGCCGCCCCCGGTGACCGGGACGTGGCCGAGCTCGCCCGCCGCGCCGAGCGCGCCGCGCTGGATCCGGCCGCCCATGACCAGGCCCGCGCCGATGCCGGTGGAGACCTTGACGAACAGCAGGTCGGGGTCGCGGTGCCCGGCGTGGTGCTCGCCGAGCGCGGCCGCGTTCACCTCGTTGTCCAGGTGCGCGGGCACGCCGAAGCGCGCGCGGACGCAGGCGTCGTCCCACTCACCGGGCTGTGCCGCGCCCGGGACGCCGAGGCCGACGCCGCGCACCGCGGCCTGGGACAGCCCGGCCTCGGCCAGGAGCGCCTCCCACTGGTCCAGCAGGCGGGGGAGCGGCTCGCCGGCGGCCGGCAGGTCGGCCTCGGCCTGGGCGAGCAGGGCGCCGGACAGGTCGCAGACGGCGAGCTGGCCGCGCGACTGGCCGAGGTTGGCGACGAGCACGGCGCCGCCCGCGGCGTTGAAGGCCAGCCGGGCCGGGGGACGGCCGCCGGTGGACGGCCCGTCCGCGCGCTCGGCGACCAGGCCGTGCTCGATCAGCTCGGTCACCCGGGCCGCGACGGCCGGGCGGGACAGGCCGGTGAGGCGGCCGAGCTCGGCGCGGGTGGCGACGCCGTCCTCGCGGATCAGGCGCAGGACGTCGCCGCTGGTGGAAGGGCGACGGGGCATCCCGACAGTCAAGCATGCGGCTGTTCGGCACGTCGAGTTGGCTCAACCGGCGGAGTTTTGTCATCAAAGCTTCATAAGTAGGCTTGTCCGGGTTGCCGATCTCGGGATAGTTTGCCGATTCGTCGTCCCCGGCCATGGAGCGTCCGATGACCCACCCCGTCCTCGCGCAGGTGACCGAGCGCATCGCCGCGCGCAGCGCGCCCCGCCGCGCCGCCTATCTGCGGCGCATCGGGGAGGCGCGGACGGCCGGCCCCGCCCGGGGCGGCCTCGGCTGCGCCAACCTCGCGCACGGCTTCGCCGCCTGCGGGCCGCTGGAGAAGCTGCAGCTGCGCGGGAACGCCACGCCGAACATCGCGATCGTGTCGTCCTACAACGACATGCTGTCGGCGCACCAGCCGCTCAAGGACTACCCCGACCGGCTGAAGGCCGCGATCGCGGCGGCGGGCGGCACGGCGCAGTTCGCCGGGGGCGTGCCCGCCATGTGCGACGGCGTCACCCAGGGCCGCGCGGGCATGGAGCTGTCGCTGTTCAGCCGGGACGTGATCGCGATGGCGACCGCCGTCGCGCTCAGCCACGACATGTTCGACGGGGCGCTGCTCCTCGGCGTCTGCGACAAGATCGTGCCGGGGCTGGTGATCGGCGCGCTGGCGTTCGGGCACCTGCCCGCGATCCTGGTCCCGGCCGGGCCGATGGCCTCGGGGCTGCCGAACGCGCAGAAGGCGCAGGTCCGCAAGCGGTTCGCGGCCGGGGAGATCGGCCGCGAGGAGCTGCTGGAGGCCGAGGCCGCCTCCTACCACTCGGCGGGCACCTGCACCTTCTACGGGACGGCCAACTCCAACCAGCTGCTCATGGAGGTCATGGGCCTGCACCTGCCGGGCGCCAGCTTCGTCCCGCCGGGCACGGAGCTGCGCGACGCGCTGACCGACGCCGCCGGGCGCCGCGTGCTGGAGCTGACCGACCTCGGCGACGGCTACACCCCGGCCGGCGAGCTGCTGGACGAGCGCGCCTTCGCCAACGGCGTCGTCGCGCTGCTGGCCACCGGCGGCTCCACCAACCACACACTGCACCTGGTCGCCATGGCCGCCGCCGCGGGCATCGAGCTGACCTGGGACGACTTCGACGAGCTGTCCAAGGTCACGCCGCTGCTCACCCGCCTCTACCCGAACGGCACCGCCGACGTGAACCACTTCCACGCGGCGGGCGGCACCGCGTTCCTGATCGGCGAGCTGCTGGACGCCGGGCTCGTGCACGCCGACGCCCGCACGGTCGGCGGCGCGTCGCTGGCGGAGTACCGGAACGCGCCGGTGCTGGAGGACGGCGCGCTGACCTGGCGTCCCGTCGCGGCCGAGTCCGGCGACACCGCCGTGCTGCGGCCGGTGCGCGACCCGTTCGACGAGCACGGCGGCCTGCACACCGTGAACGGCAACCTCGGCCGGGCCGTGGTGAAGGTGTCGGCCGTCGCGCCCGAGCGCCGCGTCGTGGAGGCGCCGGCGCGCGTCTTCGACTCCCAGGAGGCGCTGCAGGAGGCGTTCGCCGCCGGCGAGCTGGACCGCGACGTGGTCGCCGTCGTCCGCTACCAGGGCCCGCGCGCCAACGGGATGCCCGAGCTGCACCGCCTCACCCCGCCGCTGTCGCTGCTGCAGGACCGCGGACACAAGGTCGCGCTCGTCACCGACGGGCGGATGTCGGGCGCGTCGGGCACCGTCCCCGCCGCCATCCACGTCTCGCCCGAGGCCGCCGCGGGCGGGCCCCTCGCGCGCGTCCGCGACGGCGACGTGGTCCGGCTCGACGCCGACAAGGGCCTGCTCGAGGTGCTGGTGCCGGACGAGGAGTTCGCCGCGCGGGAGCCCGACGGGGGCGCACCCGGCGTCGAGGAGTGGGCCGGCACCGGCCGCGAGCTGTTCCAGGCGTTCCGCCAGGCCGTCGGCCCGGCCGAGCGCGGCGCGGGGGTCTTCGGATGACCTGGCTCGTCGCCGACGTCGGCGGCACCAACGCCCGCTTCGCGCTGGTCGAGGACGGGCAGACGACCCGGGCGGCGTCGCTGCCGACCCGCGCCCACCCCGGCCTCGCCGAGGCCGCCGCCGCGTACCTGGCCGCGCACGCGCCGGACGCGCGGCCGTCCGCGGCGTGCCTGGCGGTCGCCGGGCCGGTCGCCGGCGGCCGGTTCCGGCTGGTCAACGCGGGCTGGGGCGCCGACACCGCCGAGCGCGTCCGCGACCGGCTCGGCCTCGCGCACCTGGAGATCCTCAACGACTTCGAGGCGCTGGCGTACGCCCTGCCGAGCCTCGGCCCCGACGACCTGATTCCGATCGGCGGCGACGCCCTCCCCGGCAACGACGGCACCCTCGCCGTGCTCGGCCCCGGCACCGGCCTCGGCGTCGCGGGCCTGGTCCCCACGCCCGCCGGATGGGTGCCGCTGCCGAGCGAGGGCGGCCAGGTGGACGTCCCGGCCGGCACCGACCGCGAGGTGCAGATCATGCGGCTGCTGCGCGCCGAGCGCGGCTCGGCCGCCGCCGAGGACCTGTTGTCGGGCGACGGCCTGGCCCGCACGCACCGGCTGCTCACCCTGATCCACGGGGCGCCGGCGCGCGAGCCGCTGCGCGCCGCCGAGATCTGCGACCGGCCGGACGACCCGGTCTGCGCCGAGGCCGTCGAGGTCTTCTGCGCGCTGCTCGGCTCGCTGGCCGGCAATGTCGCGCTTACCCTGGGGGCACGCGGCGGTGTCTACCTCGGCGGGGGCATCCTGCCGCGCATCGCGGGCGTGCTCCAGGCGAGCGCGTTCCGCGCGCGGTTCGAGAGCAAGCCGCCCGTGGAGGACTACCTGCGGGCGATCCCGACCGCGCTGATCGTCCATCCCGGCCCGGCGCTGGTCGGCGCCGCCGCCCGGCTCGCGCAGAGCCTTTCCGATCTGGAGCCCGCATGAACGCCGACGAACTGCTGAACCTCGCCCCGGTCGTCCCGGTGGTGGTGCTGGAGGACGCGGCCGCCGCGGTGCCGCTCGCCAGGGCCCTGGTCGCGGGCGGCCTGCCGGTGATCGAGGTGACGCTGCGCACGCCCGCCGCGCTGGAGGCGGTGCGCCGCATCGCCGCCGAGGTGCCGGACGCCGTCGTCGGCGCGGGCACCGTAGTGCGGCCCGAGGACGCCGAGCGCTCGCTGGACGCGGGCGCCCGCTTCCTGGTCAGCCCCGGCTGCACCGAGGCGCTGCGGGCCGCGATGACCGCGACGGGCCTGCCGTTCCTGCCGGGGATCGCGACCGCCTCCGAGGCGATGGCGCTGCTGGAGCGCGGCGTCACCGCCATGAAGTTCTTCCCCGCCGAGGCGTCCGGCGGAGCCGGCCTGCTGAAGTCGCTCGGCGGCCCGCTCCCGCAGATCCGGTTCTGCCCGACCGGCGGGATCACCCCCGCCAACGCGCCCGGCTACCTGGCCCTGGACAACGTCGGCTGCGTCGGCGGGTCCTGGCTCACCCCGGCGGACGCCGTCCGCGCCGGGGACTGGGCGCGGATCGAGGAACTCGCGCGGCAGGCCGCCGCGCTGCGCTGAGTGGAGGCCGTATGAAGGGGACCGGGACCGCCGAGGACGCCGTCGTCGACGACACCGCGCGGCTGCTGGTCGAGGCCGCGCGGCGGCACGGCACCAGCGCGCGGGCGCTGCTGCGCGGCATGCCGGACGAGGTGCTGGAATCGATCTTCCGCCGGGTGCGGGTCAGCGCGGAGCCCGGCGGGCCGCCGCCAGCCGCACCACCCCTCTGACGATCCAGATCAGCAGCGCCACCTGGAACAACGTGAAGAACGCCGCGCCGGGACCGGCGGTGAACGCCACGGCCGCGAACAGCGCGAGCAGCAGCGGGAACGCCGGATGCCGCCGCCCGTGGTGGTGCCGCGGGTGGTGGTGGTGCCGGCGGCCGGGGTGGAACGCCATCGGCGGGACGAGCGCGCGCTCCGGCTCGGGCAGCCCGTTCGGTGCGGGCAGGTCGCGGACGACCTCTTTCAGGTGGCCCCGCGTTTTGGCGGCGAGCACGGAATCCAACCGCTCGTCCAGTTCGGCGGAGTCCAGCCGGCCCTGCGCGTAGTGGTCGCGCAGGGCCGCGGCCACCGCGTCGCGCTCGGCGTCGCCGATGCGCAGATCGTTGGTGGTCATCGTCACTCCTCCGAAGCGTCGCCCGTGGTGGGAGTCGTGTCGTCGTCGGCCAGGAGCCGGTACAGGTCGCGGCGCGCCTCGGCCAGGATGCGCGCGGCCCGCGTGACCTGGTCGGCCGAGCCCGAGTGCACGATCTGCATGACCGCCGCTCCGGTCTGCGCGACCTGCTTGAACAGGTCGGGGACGCCCTCGCCGTACTCGGGCGTCATCTCCGCCCACGGCTCGCGCACCTCCTCGGGGTGCTCGGCGACGTAGGCGCGGCCCTCGTCGGTGAGGCTGAAGACGCGCCGTCCGGCGCCGTCCTCGCCGATGATCAGCCCCTCGTCGGCGAGCTGCTGGAGCGCCGGGTAGACCGCGCCGGGGCTCGGCCGCCAGGCGCCGCCGCTCCGCCCGGCCACCTCCTGGATGATCTGGTAGCCGTTGCGCGGCTCCTCGGCGAGCAGGGCGAGGATCGCCGCCCGCACGTTGCCCTTGCGGGCCTTCTGCCGCGCCCACGGCGGGCCGCCGGCGCCGAACGGGCCGGGCCCGCCGGGACCGAACGGCCCGGGCCCGCCGCGTCCGAAGGGGCCGCCGCCGAACATCCCGGCGAAGTCGCCGTGCGTCCGCGGGCCGTGCGCGTGGGTGTGCGCGTGCCGGGCCGCCTTGGCGCCGAGCGCGGCCGCCGCGAGGGCCCAGCCGAGCTCGGGCCCGTGACCATGTGTGCCTCGCATGTTCGCCACCACCTTCTGAGAGATCTCTTTGACCTCTCGCGATACGACAACGATATATCGAAGACGTACGGTAGGACCAGATGGTTCCCGGGCTCGGGTCGCACGGAGGCAATGAGTTTCATGCGTTCTGTTGGGGTTTGCGTGGTTATCGCGCGCGCCGTCCCTTGATGAACTGGGCGGACGGGTGAAGGGAAGGGCCGATGAACGCAAAGAACAGGTCCGCCGCCGCACTGCTGCTCTGCCTGCCGCTGTTCGCCCTCGGAGCCTGCGGCGTCGGCAGAGAGGACGCGCAGCGGGCCGCCGGGAACGCCACCGCCGCCACCCAGACGGTCACCGAGCAACCCCCGCGGACGGTGACCAAGACGGTCAGCCCGGAACCGGCGCCGACCGTCACCAGGACGCACGTCGACCGGGACCCCACGCCGGCCCCCGCCGACCCCGGGCAGTCCTTCGTCGCCGCCTACGAGAGCGCCGGCATCACCGCGCCGCCCGGCTGGGCCGACGAGACCGCCGTGCAGGTCTGCGACGCCTGGCAGTCGGGGCGCTCCACCGACGACACCGACGCGATCCTGCTGGACGGTGGCATCTACGCCAACCACGTGCGGGTGTTCAGCGACATCATCGAGGCCTGGTACTGCCCCGGCGACCAGCCCTGACCCGGGGTCCGCTCAGCGGCTCGCGGCGGCGAGCCCGTCCAGCAGCGCGGCGACGGCCGGCGGGCGCGGCCCGGCCGGGACGACGGCGGCGACGCGGCGGGTGCCGAGCTCGGGCGCCGGCACCACCGCCACGTCCGGCTCGTGGTGCAGCGCGAATGCCAGGCCGGGCAGCGCGGTGACGGCGAGACCGCGCGCGACGAGGCGCTGCACGGCGACGTGGTCGTCGGTCGCGAACGCGATGTCCGGCGTGAACCCGGCCTGCGCGCACGCGTGCAGCAGATGGCCCCGGCAGCGCTCGCACCCCGACGCCCACGTCTCCCCGGCCAGCTCGGCGAGCCGCACCGACGCCGCGCCCGCCGCCCGATGGCCGGCCCCGACGGCGACGTGCACCGGGTCCACGCACAGCTCGATCTCCCGGAACCGGGCGTCGGCGCCCGGCGGGTCGTGCGGGTAGGCGAACACGACGGCCAGATCGACCTCGCCCGCGCGCAGCATCGCCAGGGCGCCCGGCGGCTCGGCCTCCACCAGCGTGACCGCGACGTCCGGGGCGCGGTCGCGCAGCCCGGCCAGGGCGTCGGGCAGCAGCGCGGCGGCGGCCGTCGGGAACACCGCGACGCGGACCCGCCCGGCGCGCAGCCCGGCGATGGCGGCGATGCGCTCCTGCACGTCGGCGGTCCGCGCGAGGACGTCCGCCATGTGCTCGGCCAGGATGCGGCCCGCCTCGGTGAGGCGCACCCCGCGCCCGTGCCGGATCACCAGCGGCGTGCCCGCCTCGGCCTCCAGCCGCGCGATGTGGTGGGACACGGCGGGCTGGGTGTAGGACAGGGCGCGCGCGGCGGCGGACATCGAACCGAGCCGCGCCACCTCCAGCAGGACGCGCCCGCGATGCAGGTCCAGCATCCCGGCAAGGTATCAACCGTTTTGATGGGGCCGCCAGAAAACAGGACTTTGTCCTATGGGCCGCCGCGTCCGATGATCGAGGGCATGAGCATGCCGATCAGCGCAGCACAGCAGGAGTTCTCCGCCGACGTCGCCTACCTCAACACCGCCACCTACGGGCTGCCGCCGCGCGCGGCGCACGAGGCGATGCTGGCCGCGGAACGCGACCGCGCGGCGGGGCTGCTGGTCCCGGCCGCGCTGGACGAGGCGGTGACCCGGTCCCGCGCGTCGTTCGCCCGCCTGCTCGGCGTCCCGGCCGAACGGGTCGCCGTGGGCCCGCAGGTGTCGTACTTCGCCGGCCTCGTCGCGGCGTCGCTGCCCGCCGGGGCGACGGTGCTGGTCGCCGACGGCGACTTCACCTCGCTGCTGTTCCCCTTCGCCGCCCGTCCCGGCCTGACGGTCCGGTCGGTGCCGCTGGAGCGCATGGTGGACGCGGTGGACGGCGGCGTCGACCTCGTCGCGGTGTCGGCGGTGCAGTCGGCGGACGGCCGCGTCGCGCCCATGGCCGACCTGATCGGCGCGGCCCGCGCGCACGGCGCCCGCACGCTGCTGGACGCCACCCAGGCCGCCGGCTGGCTGCCCCTGGAACAGCCCGACCTGCTGGTGTGCGGCGGCTACAAGTGGCTGCTCGGCCCGCGCGGCACCTGCTTCCTGACCGGCACCGCCGAGGCCCTGGCCGCCCTCCCGGCGATCGGCGCCGGCTGGTACGCGGGCGACGACGTCTGGGACTCCATCTACGGCCTGCCGCTGCGGCTCGCCCCCGACGCCCGCCGCCTGGACCTGTCCCCGGCCTGGCAGTCCTGGGCGGGCCACGCGCCCGCGCTGGAACTGCTGGAACAGGTGGGCGTCGCGGCGATCCACGAGCACGACGTGGCCCTGGCGAACCGCTTCCGGACCGGCCTCGGGCTACCGCCGGGCGACTCGGCGATCGTGTCGGTCCCGGTCCCGGCGGGGACCGCCGAACTGCTGCGCGAGCACGGCGTGATCGCCTCGGTCCGGGCCGGTGCGCTGCGTTGCGCCTTCCACCTGACCACGACCGAAGCCGACGTGGACCGCGCCCTGGACCTCCTCACGGACCGGGTCGAAATCCCTGTCTGACGCAGTCGCGCGATACCTCCGTCCCAGCCGAAGGCGACCCGCACCGAGCCACTGCGAAGCGAGCCCATGAGCGGGGCCGCAGCGAACACGGATGCGGGGCGGGCCTCTGGCCATGATCGCCATCAACAAGGCCGCCGAGCGAGCCCTTGAGCGGGGCAGTGAACACAACCACTAGCGAGGTCCCCGGCCAGGACGTGCCGTTGCGCGGACGCAGGCGCCATCAGCGCAGCCCCGGGCGAGGTGCCTGTGCCAGGGGCCATCACACAGTTGCTAGGTGAGGTACCTGGATCGTGATCGCTATCAACACAGCGGTCGGGCAAGGCTCAGGGCCGGGGTGGGTTCAACGCAGCCGTCGACTGGGTCATCGCTCGGCGCCGAGGACGGGCTTGAGGTCAATGACCGGCGTGCCGTCCAAAGCTTCTAGATTCCGCACGTGAAGCCGGGTTCCCTCGATCGCCAGGATCGTCACGCGGTGCAGCCCGATCGGGTTCGGACGATCGGGGGAGCGGGTGGCGAACACGCCCGTCTCGGGCCGGGACGCGTCGCCGCGCGGGTGCACGGCCAATACGTCACGGCGGGCGCGGTCCAGCCAGGTCAGCACGAGCACATCGGCCCCGATAGCGAGGCCGTGCAGGGCCGCTCGCGCTCGCGGATCGATCACCAGCCAGGCGTCGGGTGCGCCCTCGTCCCCCTGCAGGGGCGCGGCGGCCCGGTCGGTGAGCGGCGACTCGACTCTGCCGACCGGCCGCAGGACGTACTCCTCGGAAGTCGTCATGGTCCCTCTCTACGCGATGTCGGCGGCCGGTGTCACAAGGAGGCGGCCCGGTGGGTCATTCCTGTGACACGCCCCGACGAAGGAAGGTGACCGATGGAGGAGAGCGACTTCCTGGCCGAACGCTTCGAGGCGCACCGGACCCGTCTGCGGACGGTCGCCCAGCGGATCCTCGGCTCGTCCGCGGAGGCCGACGACGCCGTCCAGGAGGCGTGGCTGCGGCTGGACCGCGCGGGCGCGGACGGCGTGGACAACCTCGGCGGCTGGCTCACCACGGTCGTCTCGCGGGTGGCGCTGAACATGCTGCGCTCGCGCGACACCCGCCGCGAGGACCCGTGGCAGGACGGGCCGCCCGGCCGGCCCGACGGCGCCGACCCCGAGGAGCACGCGCTGCTCGCCGACTCGGTCGGGTTCGCGCTGCTGGCCGTCCTGGACACGCTGGGCCCGGCCGAACGCCTGGCGTTCGTGCTGCACGACCTGTTCGCGGTGTCGTTCGAGGAGATCGCGCCGATCGTCGGCCGGACGCCGGCCACGGCCCGCAAGCTCGCCAGCCGCGCCCGCCACCGGGTGCGCGGGGCGCAGGCGCCCGCCGCCGGCGACGCCCGCCGCCGGGAGGTCGTCACGGCGTTCCTCACGGCCGCGCACGACGGCGACTTCGCTGCGCTGCTCGGCCTGCTGGGCCCCGACGTCCGGCTGCGCACCGACGACGCGGCGGCACGCGCGGGCGCGTGGTCGGCATTCGGCGCGGCGGCGGTGGCCGAGGTCTTCTCCGGCCGGGCCCAAGCGGCGCGACCCGCGCTCGTCAACGGCGCCCCCGGCCTGATCTGGTCGCAGCGCGGCCAGACCCGGATGGTCTTCGAGTTCACCATCATCGACGGCCGGATCACCGCGATCGACCTGCTGGCCGACCTGGAGGACGTAGAGGTAGAACCACTGGACACCTGAACCCCGAAGGGAACCGCACACCACGCCCGACCCCCGCCGCACACTGCGCACGTCCCCCTGTGCCCGCCGCGCACGCCCTCTCCGCGCTGTGGCAGTCTCCGTCGTGCGCTGCACATGCCTCCTTCCAGGGAATGGCCGGCCTCCTTCGTGCTTGTGGTCAGGTGGACTGGATGAGGCCGATGGTGTTGCCGTCCCTATGACCCGCGCCACCGGGCGAGTGTGACCGGTCCTCAACGACATGCGACGCCGGTCGCACCGGAAGGTCTGTACCGGGGGGTGACGCGGGTTACATCGCAGGCCGGCGATGCTCAACCCATGGAATCGATCCTCAGACCTCTGGTCATGCCGCTCCCGGTGCCCACGGCCGTTTCCTACAAGACGACCCGCCTCGCCGGGACGAGGATGTGGAGGCATGAGCATCGACCTTGTCGCAGCAGAAGCCTTCATGGCCACGCACGCACGTGTCCTGGACCGTCGCCGCTTCGAGCTGCTGATGAACCCGTCGTCGGACCCCGCCGCCGTGCTGGCGGCCCTGGACGGCTACCGCAATCCCGACGGCGGCTACGGCTGGGGCCTGGAGGCCGACCTCCGTTCCCCGGAGAGCCAGCCGGGGGCCGCGCTGCACGCCTTCGAGGTGTTCGAGGAGATCGCCCCGGCCACCGCCCCGCAGGCGGCGGCGCTGTGCGACTGGCTGGACTCGGTGGCGCTGCCCGACGGGGGCGTGCCGTTCGCGCTCCCCCTGACGATCACCGCGGGTACGGCGCCCTGGTGGCAGGGCGCCGACCCGAAGGCTTCGGCGCTGCAGATCACCTCCGTGACGGCCGCGGCGGCCTGGCGCGTCGCCGCACACGATCCGGCCGTCGCCGCCCACCCCTGGCTGGAGCGGGCCACCCGCTACTGCCTGGCCGAGATCGAGGCGATCGACCGGGCGCCCCACGCCTACGTCCTGGCCTTCGCGATCCGGTTCCTGGACGCCGTGCACGACATCCGCCCCGAGGCGGCCGGCCTTCTGCGCCGTCTCGCCGAGCACCTGCCCTCCGACGGCCGGCTGCACGTCGAGGGCGGCACCGAGGAGGAGGCCCTGCACCCGCTCGACTTCGCCCCTGCTCCCGGCAGGCCGGCCCGAGAGCTGTTCGACGCCGGGCTGGTCTCCGCCGACCTGGACCGGCTGGCCGCCCAACAGCAGGAGGACGGCGGCTGGACCGTCGACTACGCCAAGATCTCACCGGCCGGCGCCATGGACTGGCGCGGCTACATCACCGTCCGCGCCGTCGAGATCCTCCGCGGCAACGGCAGGCTCTGAGGAGGTGACGCACAGCGGGCGGGTGCGGCGCTGGTAGGACCACGCGGCGATGCCGAGCGCGATCCCGTAGGGGCCGAACGCGCCGAGTCCGCAGGCCGCGATGAGCCAGCCGTTCCAGCCGGTGGTCAGGCCGACGTCGGGCAGGTCGGCCAGGCCGAGCACGGGCGGCAGCAGATAGCCGATCCCTGCGATGACCCCGTAGGGAGCGAGCGTCATGGTCCCGAGCCAGGCGGGCGTCAGCGGGAGCCAGCGCGGCACCCGGCGCCCGGTCAGGCCGGGCGCCCAGCGGGGGAAGACCTGCCCCCACGAATGCGTCAGCCCCATGAGGAGGAAGATGCCGAGAAGCGCCGACAAGGTGGTGAAGTCCAGCCCGTACCGCTCCAGCGTCAGGACGAGCTCGGAGGCTCCGTTGCGCTTGAACTCCGCGACGGCCTCATCCGCGGTCACCCCGGCGAAGGAGCCGCCAAGCGCCCAGGTGGACTTCCAGTAGATGTACGGCAGAAACGCCAGCGTCCCCACCCAGGCCGCCCGGCGCACCGCGCGCGGTGCGGGCGCCGGCGGCGGCGCGACCTTCATGGTGCCGGTCTGCGCGTGCACCCGGCCGCACAACGCGCAGGCGCCCGCCGTGCCGCGCTGGAAGGCCAGCGCGGCCCCGGCGAACAGGACCGTGCCCACGGCACACAGGAGCTGCACGGCGAACACCGGTCCGTCATCGACCTCCCCGGCGAACACCAGCATCACGACGTTCATCACGAAGCCGAACGTGCCGACTCCAGCCAGCGCACAGCAGAACCACAGGCCCACCACCGTCCACCGGCGCGGCGGCCGCCGCCCACCCGTCCGCATGCTCGCCACCGCCAGCACCCCGCCGACCGCCAGGAGCACAGCCACGACCCCCGCCAAGCCCCGGCCCATCCGCACATCGCCGAGCGGATATCCGACCTGTCCACCCGCCGCCCAGTACAAGGCCAGGAGAACCCCTGCCGCAGACCAGCCACCCGCCGCATAACCGGCCCACTCGGGCCACCGTCCCGCCACCCTCGCCACCGTCGACCTGTCCGCTACATGCGCGCTCATCGGCACTCCTCTCCGTCGCCCCGACTCTCACGCGCCCGACCCCACCGCCGACTCCCCCGAAGGAGTGATCACCATCCATCCCGCAGGCGAGAGCCCCGCCGTTCCCCACCGAGAAGCGAGGCTTCGGTTGTATGGGCCGTGGTTCGGCGGTGGGAGGCGCGGCGGTGATCGCTTCAGCGGGCATGCCTCTGTGCGCTCGGTCATCGGGTGGAGGGCGGGGTTCAGTCGGCGGTGAGGAGGGCGGCGATCTCCAGGAGGGTGGTGCGCTGCTGGGGGGAGAGGCGGTCGGACAGGTGCTCGCGCACCGCCGCCGCGTGGACCGGGCGGGCGCGCTCCAGCATGCCGCGGCCCTGCTCGGTGAGGACCACGTCCGTGCCGGCGGGGGTCTTCTCCCGGCGGACGAGGCCCCGGGCGGTCATCCGGGTCAGCTGGTGGGACATCGCGCCCTTGGTCAGCTGCATGGAGACGGTGAGGTCCTGCTGGCGCATGCTCCCGCCGTGGTCGTCCAGCCGGTAGACGACCCCGTAGTCGGCGCCGGACAGGCCGGTGCCGGCGGTGATGTCGGCGATGACGCGGCGGGCGACCAGGGTGCCGAGCGCCTTGCAGGCGTGCCAGACCGCGAGTTCGTCGCTGCTGAGCGGTTCCATGGCAGCAGCATAGGTTGTCATGGCAACCCGGTGTGTGCTTGGCTGGTTGTCATGACAA
This sequence comes from Actinomadura macrotermitis, assembly GCF_009604375.1. GTDB lineage: Bacteria > Actinomycetota > Actinomycetes > Streptosporangiales > Streptosporangiaceae > Spirillospora > Spirillospora macrotermitis. The sequence goes on along the minus strand of NZ_WEGH01000004.1, from coordinate 432,538 downwards.
CCACGGTGATCGTGACCGGCGGTTCGTCCGGGCTCGGCCGCGCCGTCTGCGCGCGCCTCGGCCGCGGCGGGCTGAACGTGACCGTCGGCTACCTCAGCGACCCGGCCGGGGCCGAGGAGGTCGCGGGGGAGATCGAGGAGGCGGGCGGCGCGGCCATCGCCGTCCGGGCCGACGTCACCCGCCGGGCGGGCTTCGGCGTCCTGTTCGACCGCGCCGAGCAGGCCTTCGGCCCCGTCGACGCGCTGGTCAACGGCGCGGGCGTCAGCGCCGCCGCCCCGATCGCCGACACCGGCGACGCCCTGATCCGCGAGCTGCTCGACGTCAACCTGCTGGGCTCCCTCTACGGGATGCAGGAGGCCGCCGGGCGCCTGCGCTCCGGCGGCTGCATCGTCAACGTCTCCTCGTCGGCCGTGCCCGCGGGCTTCCCCGGCCTCGGCGTCCTGCTGGCCGCCAAGGCCGGGGTCGAGGCGCTCACGCGGGTGCTGGCCAAGGAGCTCGGCCCGCGGGGGATCCGCGTCAACGCGGTCGCTCCCGGCCTGCTGGACACCCCCACCTTCCGCGGCGGCAAGAGCGACCGGGACGTCGAGCGCCTCGCCGCCCAGATCCCCCTGCGGCGCCTCGGCGACCTCCAGGAGGCCGCCGCGGCCGTCGCCTACCTGCTCGGCGCCGACGCCTCGTGGGTCAACGCCCAGGTCCTGCGCGTCAACGGCGGCTTCCTATGACTCCCGCAGGTCCTCGGCGGAGGGGACGGGCCCGCCGCCCTCGGGGATCCAGCGGCCCGAGTCGCGCCACTTCACCGCCTCGTGGAAGCCGTGCTCGGCCGCGAACTCCTGGAACCAGCGGCCCTCGGGGGAGTGCCGGGTGATGCCGTCGAACAGGGTGGCCAGGAGCTGGGTGCCGTGCAGGCCCATGTTGTCGTAGGCCTGGTTGATCATCATCTTCTGCATCGCGAGCTGGTTCACCGGCACGCCGGCGATCCGGTCGGCGAGCCGCTCGACGGCCGCGTCCAGCCCGGCGGCCGGCACCGCCTCCAGCACCAGGCCCCACGCGGCGGCCTGGGCGCCGCTGACGGTGTCCCCGGTCAGCAGCATCCGCTTGGCGCGCTCGGCGCCGAGCCGGTACACCCACATGGCGGTCGTCGGGCAGCCCCAGACGCGCGCCGGCATGTAGCCGATGCGGGCGTCGTCGGCCATGACGACCAGGTCGCACGACAGGGCGATGTCGCTGCCCCCGGCCACCGCGTACCCGTGCACCTTGGCGATGGTCGGCTTGAGGGAGCGCCACAGCGAGAAGTAGTCGTCGGTGAAGCCCTTCATCGCCGCGAAGTCCTTGACGGGATCCCACACCGGGCTCCCGCCGCCCGCTCCCTGGGTGCCCTGCCCGTCCTCGGCGGACACCTTCAGGTCGTAGCCGGAGCAGAACGCCCGGCCCGCGCCCTGCAGGACGATGACGTGCACGCCGGGGTCGGCGTTGGCGCGCTTGACGGCCGCCGCCAGGTCGCCGGGCATGTGGAAGTCGATCGCGTTCAGCCGGTCGGGGCGGTTCAGCGTCAGGTACGCCTTCCGGTCCCTGGCCTCGTACAGCACGGTGGGTTCGCGGTCGTCGGCCATCGGGCCTCCTCAGGGGGTGGACGTCGTCGCGCGCCGCCGCCGGGTTGCCCGGCTCGTGGGCTTCGGGGGGATGTCTGCACCGCGGCGGGGGTCAGGAGCGGGTCAGGCGCTGCGAGCCGGAGACGGTGGTGAAGGACGCCGCGCGAGTGGCGGTGGCGTCGCGGCGGGTGCGGTCGGACACGAAGAACCAGTCCATGCGGGCCCGCTCGCGGCGCAGGTCGAGCACGCCGTAGCCGTGGGAGTCCAGCTCCGACCAGCGCACGTGCGGGTTGGTCGCCGCCAGCACCGCCTCGGCGGCCAGCGACACGGTGCGCGCCGGGACCCTCAGGATGTCGTCGATGTTGTCGCTGGTCACCGAGGGGACGACGAACTCGGTGGCGACCGGGGGCGTGGCCGGGTACCGGCCGGCCCGCAGCGGCACGTCGTTGGCCCAGCTGGTGTGGATGTCGCCGGTGAGGAAGACGGTGTTGGTGATCTTGTGGTCGTGCAGGTGGCCGAGCAGCTCGCCGCGGTCGGCGGTGTAGCCGTCCCACTGGTCGGCGTTGACGGCGAAGCCGCCCGCCGGGACGCCGAGCAGCTTGGCCAGCGGGCCGAGCACGTCGGCGGTGACCGCGCCGATCGCGACCGGGCTGATCATCACCGAGTTGCCGACGAGCCGCCAGCGGGCCCGGCTGGCCGACAGGCCGTCCTTCAGCCAGTCCATCTGGGCGCGGCCGGTCATGGTGCGGGCCGGGTCGTCGACCGCGATACCGCTCGCCTGCTTCGACCGGTAGCTGCGCAGGTCCAGCAGGAGCAGGTCGGCCAGGCGGCCGAACCGCAGCCGCCGGTAGATGCGGTCGCCGGGGCCGAACCGCACCGGCATCCACTCGACGTAGGCGCGGTGCGCGGCGGCCTTGCGCGCGGCGAACGGGCCCTCGGTGGCGGGGTCGTGGTTCTGCGCGCCGTCCGACCAGGAGTCGTTGGCGATCTCGTGGTCGTCCCAGACGATCATCCAGGGGTGGGCGGCGTGCAGCGCCTGCGCCTCGGGGTCGGACTTGTGCAGGGCGTGCCGCTGCCGGTAGTCGGCCAGGCTGAGGATCTCGTGCGCGGGCAGCGTCGGCCGGACGACCCGGCCGCCGGCGGTGAACTGGCCCGTCCCGTACTCGTAGATGTAGTCGCCCAGGTGGAAGACGCCGAACAGGTCCTCGCGGGCGGCCAGGTGTCGGTAGGAGGAGAAGTAGCCCCCCTCCCAGTTGGAGCAGGAGACCACGCCGAACCGCAGCGAGGCGACGTCGGCGTTGTGCGCGGGGGCGGTCCGGGTGCGTCCCACGGGGGAGGCGACACCGTCGAGGACGAACCGGTAGTAGTAGGTCCGGCCCGCCGCCAGGCCCCGCACGTCGACCTTGACGGTGTGGTCGCGATCGGGGCCGGTGGACACGACGCCCGAGCGCACCACCTGGCGGAACCCGGTGTCGGCGGCGACCTGCCAGGTCACCGAGGTGGCGGGGCCGGCGCCGGTGCCGGGCAGCGAGTCGGGGGTCGGGGTCACCCGGGTCCACAGGATGACGCCGTCGGGGAGCGGGTCGCCCGAGGCGACCCCGTGCCGGAAGAACGGTGCGGGCGCGGCCTGCGCGGTGCCTGCGACCACGGTGGCCGCCACCAGGCCGGCGCCGCCGGCCTTCAGCGCGTCACGACGATTCAGTTCGATCACGACTCATGAAAGTATTTCGCGCCGGGCCCCGGTGCCAGGCCGGTCGCCGAACGTCATCCGTTGTTCATGGGAAAGCCCAGGTGGGCCGGGGCCGCGCTGTCCGCTTCAGGCCAGCAGGCCGGCCCTGGCCCAGACGTCGCGGGCGCGGCCGTCCAGGAAACCGACCTCGTCGAAGAACGCCGTGCACTTGCCGAACGCCCACGCCATCGTCGCGCGGCGGTGCGGGCTGCGGGCCGCCACCTGGCGGGCCAGTTTCGGGTCGAGGCCGACGGCTGTGTAGCAGGACGGGTGGACGAACTGCCCCATCAGCATCCGGGTCCCCTGCGCCAGCATGTAGGCGGCCAGCCGCCGCCGGACCGGGGACGACCCGGCCGCCAGCCGCTTCATCTCCTCGCGGGCGTACCTGATGTGCCGGGCCTCCTCGATCACGTGGATGCGGGTGACCTGCCGGACGAGCGGCTGGATCTCCTCGTCGGGGAAGGTCAGCCGCTGGAAGGCGTCGGTGAACTCCTCCACCACCAGCGTCCCGGCGAACATCGGCATCGGGTCGTAGACGACGCCCGCCAGCTTGCCGGCCTGGTACTCCAGGCCGCGCATCCGGGTGGTGCGCAGCCCGCAGGCCCGCACCATCCGGCCGAACATGACCGAGTGCCGGCACTCGTCGGCGATCTCGGTCAGCGCGTACGCCACGTGCCCGCTGTCGTAGCGCTGCCGGTAGGCGTGCTGCACCAGCGCCTGCATGAGCTGCAGCTCCGACCAGATGCCGAACGAGGCGATGCTGCACATCTCCTGCTTGGACAGCTCGACCCGCTGCCGGTGGGTGAGCCCGTCCCACAGCGGCGTCTCGTAGAGCGACACCAGCCGCGGCGGGAGGTAGAAGCGGTCGGGGTCCTGCGGGGCGTCCCAGTCGACGTCCACGTCGGGGTCGAACGAGTGCTTGCGGGAGGTGCGCAGCAGCCGCTCGGCGACGACCTCCCGGTCGGTGAGCTCCAGGGTGTGGTCGCCGTCCTTGCAGCGGACCTGCGCCTGCCAGGTGAGGGGACGGGCCTTCGTCGGGACGGGAGCGGTCATGGGGGTGACTCCTTTGCGCCGGCTGCGCGGGTGTCCTCCGTCGGCACGCACGGACGTACGTTGTACGTCCGACGTACGTTGTACGTACCGTGTCATGGTCCACTTACCGTGTCAATGGGGCCCGTTCAGGTGGCCAGGGGCTTCACCCAGCGGCCCCATTCCGGCTGGCGCCGGTACCCCGCGGCGGCCCAGGCGCGGTGGGCGAGGTCGTTGTCGTGCAGCACCATGGCGTCGGCGCGGAAGGCGCCGAAGCCGCGGAAACGCTGCTCGGCCTGGGCGATCAGCGCACGGGCGATGCCCCGGCGGCGATGCCCGGGATGGACGGCCAGGCGGTAGAGGTGGGCCCGCCATCCGTCCCAGCCCGCGATGAGCGTGCCGACGAGGAGGCCGTCGATCTCCGCGAGGAGCAGGGCCTCGGGGTCCCGTTCGATCAGGGCGAGGCAGGCCTGCGGTGAATCGTGCCGGTCCGTTCCCTCGGCGGCCGACTTCCAGAACCGCAGCACCGTTTCGACGTCGCCGGTGTGCCCGTATCGGATCTTCAGCTCTGTCACGGCGGCCCAGTGTATCGCCGCCTGATCGTCAGTAAGGGTTATAGTTCACATATAAGCCTTACTGAAGGGGGGAAGCGTGCGGATACCTCTTGCCGACCATGTGCCAGGAGCGGTGATGGCGACCGATCTGGTCAACACCTCGCCGACCGTGCGGGGCGAAGAAGCGCTCCCCGACCCGGGCGCGCTCGCGGGTTTCCTGGACGGGCACGGCGTCCACCTTGAGGCCGGAGCGCCGTCCGGCGACGACCTGCACCAGGTGCGGCTGCTGCGCCGCGAGGTGCGCGGCATCATGGAGGCCGGCTCCGAGGAGTACATCGTCGCGGGCGCGTCGGTACTGGTCGGGCGGGCCGGGCGTGGGCCGGTGCTCGGCCGCGACGACGACGGGCGGTGGCGGTGGCTGGTCCCGACCGCGCCGGACGCGCCGCTCGCCGACGAACTGGCCGCGTTCATCGGCATCGCGCTGCTCGGCGCTGTCCGGGCGCTCGGGCATGAGCGCTTCCGCGGCTGCGAGGCTCCGGGCTGCCGCGGCGTGTTCGTCGACATCAGCCGCGCCGGTCGCCGCCGCTACTGCAGCCCCGAGCGATGCGGCAACCGCGTCAACGTCGCCAACCACCGCGCCCGGCTGCAGGCGGAGGTGACCTGGTGAACGCGCCTCCGCTGCCCGGCGCCATCCGGCTCCCCGACGGAACCTGGGTCCGCGGCCGGGGCCTGCGTCATCCGCTGCCGGAGGGGCCGGCACCCGATTTCGGCCTCTATCTGGGGACGGGCCGGCTCCGCGACCGCCACGACGGCGAACTGCGCTGGCCACACGAATGGGTCGAATGGCCCGACTTCCGGCTGCCCCGCGACTCCAGGCTGGCCGCCCGGCGCATCCGCGCGCTGCACGAACGGGCCCAGGCAGGGGAGGCGGTCGAGGTCGCCTGCGGAGGCGGTATCGGCCGCACCGGCACCGTCATCGCCTGCCTGGCCGTGCTGGCCGGGGTGGACCCGGCGGGCGCCGTCGCCTGGACGCGGGAACACCATCACCCCCGGGCCGTCGAAACCCCCTGGCAGCGCCGGTGGGTGACCCGCTTCAGGTGAGCGCCAGGTAGACCGCGTGGCCGAGATCCAGCGCGAGCACGGGGCCGGCGAACGCGAAGGGGAACGCCGCCCAGCCCGTGATCTGTGACCGGCGCGCCGCGACGGCGCAGCCGGCGAGCAGCGCGAGCGTGCCCAGCATGGCCGCGATCCACGCGCCGAGGCCGATGCTGCTCGCCGTGCCCCACGCCGAGCAGCGGCGCTCCCACTCGGCATCGGGCATCGGCATCGGCGCGCAGCCGCGCGGGGTGTTCGCGGACAGCAGGAAGAACAGCGACGCCGCCCCGAGGAACAACAGGATCACCGTGGCGGCCTCGGCCAGCGCCCGGCTCAACTTCGGCGACGCGGAGGCCTCGGCGCCGGGCGCGCGGCTCTCGGACCGCGCGCACAGCAGCACCGCCCCCGCCGCCAGCGCCAGCAGCAGCGTGGGCACCCCGGGAACCCGCCAGGATGGAGGGGCCGAGACGCATCCGAGCACGAGCAGGAGCAGCAGCGCGATCGCCGCGCCGCCGCGCAGCCGGGCGCGGCGGAGGGCGGTCATGGTCGGGTTCATGATCGTTCAGACGACGCCCGCCCGCGCCCGGTCGCACCGTCAGGCGGGGGCGCGCCTGGTGATCTGGTAGGTCTTGCGCAGGGTCTCGTGCACGCGCCAGACGGTCTGCGCGCCCTCCCGCAGCACGCCGAGGGAACCGGGCCCGAGCTCCAGGACGGGCCCGCCGGCGACCTCGACGGTGGCGCGGCCCGACAGGACCGTGAACATCTCGTCGGCCTCGACGTCGGTGACCGTGCCCGGCGTGATCTCCCAGACGCCGCGCTCCACGTGCTCGTCCTCGTACAGGACGGCGGCGCGGGTGGCGGGGGCGCCGGCCAGGATCTCGCCCCCGATCGGGCAGGGCTCCAGCTCGAGCGCGGCGGGGTCGACGCAGAAGGAACCGGCGGGCGGCGAAGCGGGCATGCGGGGCTCTCGTTTCCAGGTCAGCGGCGTCCGCGCCCTGTCGGCGCGGATTCCGGACGCCACCCAACAAGACGCCGGACCACGGCGTCAAGCCGGTCCGGCGGCCCAGTGGCCGGGCGGGGGCAGGGCGCGGCCGGCCCCGTCGGGGCGACGAGCCCGCCGGCCGGGCCGGCGCGCAGTCCGCAGGGCCCGGCGGCGTCCGGGCAGGCCCCTCCTTGTGCTTCGTTATCCGAAGCATTAGCATCGCCGCAATGCTTCTGTTTTCGAAACGCCGGAGGGCTCAATGCCGCGCATCCCCCCGCTCGAACCGCCCTATCCCGCCGAGGTCGGCGCCCGGCTGACCGGCATGATGCCGCCGGGCGTCCCGCCGATCGCCCTGTTCCGCACCTTCGCCCGCAACCTGCCGATGACCGATGCGATGACCGGCTGGGGCCGCTACGAGCTGGGCCGCCGGCTGTCCCTCGGCCTGCGGGACCGGGAGATCCTGATCGACCGCACCTGCGCCCGGTGCGGCTGCGAGTACGAGTGGGGCGTCCACGTGCTGATGTTCGCCGACCGCGCCGGCCTCACCCCGGCGCAGGTCGCGTCCCTGACCCACGGGACGGCGGACGACGGCTGCTGGACCACCGACCGCGACCGCCTGCTCGTCCGCGCCGCCGACGCCCTCCACGACACCGCCGACGTCGACGACGCCCTGTGGGCCCGCCTCGAGAAGGCCTTCGACGAGAAGGAACTCCTCGACCTGCTCCTGCTGTGCGGCTGGTACCACGCCATCAGCTTCGCCGCGACGGCCGCCCGCGTCCCGCACGAACCGGCCGCCCCCCGCTTCGCCGACGTCCTTCCCCCTGCGCCGTCGTGACGGCGTCGGTAGGGTGCCCGGCATGACCGCTTCGCCGCGTGTGCTCGTCGTCGTTCACGTTCCTGAGTTCCGGGACCACGAAGAGGACGCGAAGTGGGAGGGCGACATCATGGCGGTCAGCCACGCGATCGACCGGGCCGGGGTGAACTCCACCGTCGCCTTCGGGCTGTCGGACCTCGCGGCCGAGACGAGGAGCCGCCCCTACGACGCGGCGGTGGTGGACCTGGCGTGCCCGGAGGTCGACGCCTTCGTCACGCGGCTCGTCGCGGAGACCCCCCGCCCCCTGAAGCTCGCCTCGATGCGCTTCTGGACGCCGGTGCCCGACTCCCTTCGGCCGTCATGGGCGATCCGTCACATCGACTACGGCCACGCCGAGCAGTTCGGAGCCGAGCTGCGCGCCCTCGCGGACGCGTGACCGGAGCCGGGCGGCCGGGGTGCCGGTTCATCGAAAAGAAGGCATTCATTGACCGCGGTGACGGAATATGTCGGCCGTCCCGTCATGGTCAAGCGGTTCGGACTCGCGGGTCAGCCCATGGGTTAGGGGAAAGCAAAGTCCATTGACTTCGCCGGGCGGCGGGCGTGGAATTCCTCAGTGTCCGGCTCGCCCGGAACGGTGACGCGCGTCATTCGTCCGGCCGCCATCCGGCCGGCGGGACCGGTCGCCTTCCCGGACGGGCTCCGTTCCGCCTGGAGGGGTCTCGTCGTGGTCGTGTTCCAACGCCGTCAGGAGGATCAGCCGGTCGCCGACCGGCTGCTGCGGGCCGGCCGGTTCCTGCGGCGCGCCGAGACGACGCCGGACCTGCGCGCGGTCTACCGGCTGGACCAGCAGGTGAACGACCGCCCCTACCGGGAGCGGTGGGCGCACGACCGGGTGGTGCGGTCCACGCACGGGGTCAACTGCACGGGCTCGTGCTCGTGGAAGGTGTACGTCAAGAACGGGCTGATCGCCTGGGAGACGCAGCAGACCGACTATCCGAGCGTGGGGCCCGACCGGCCCGAGTACGAGCCGCGCGGCTGCCCGCGCGGGGCGTCGTTCTCCTGGTACACCTACTCGCCCACCCGCATCCGCTACCCGCACGTGCGGGGCGTGCTGCTGGAGATGTACCGGGAGGCCAGGGCGCGGACGGGCGATCCGGTGGCGGCCTGGGCGGAGGTCACCGGCGATCCGGAGCGGCGGCGGCGCTACCAGTCGGCGCGCGGGCGCGGCGGGCTGGTGCGGGTCTCCTGGGCGGAGGCGCTGGAGATCGCGGCGGCCGCGCACGTGCACACGATCGCCGAGTACGGCCCGGACCGGGTGGCGGGGTTCTCGCCGATCCCGGCGATGTCGATGGCCTCGCACGCGGTCGGGGCGCGGTTCATGGCGCTGCTCGGCGCGCCGATGCTGTCGTTCTACGACTGGTACGCCGACCTGCCGGTGGCGAGCCCGCAGGTGTTCGGCGACCAGACCGACGTGCCCGAGTCGGCCGACTGGTGGGACGCCGCCTATCTGGTGCTGTGGGGGTCGAACGTCCCGGTGACGCGCACACCGGACGCGCACTGGATGGCCGAGGCGCGTTATCGCGGCCAGAAAGTGGTGGTGGTCTCGCCGGATTACTCCGACGCCACCAAGTTCGCCGATGAATGGCTGCACCCGCATCCGGGGACCGACGGCGCGGTGGCGATGGCGATGGGCCATGTCGTGCTTCGCGAGTTCTTCGTGCAGCGCCAGGTTCCGTATTTTGTGAATTACGTGCGAAAGTTCACCGACCTGCCGTTCCTGGTCGTGCTGGAGCCGGGCGCGGACGGCGAGCTGACGCCGGGCCGCTTCCTCACCGCGGCCGACCTGGCGGACGGCGCCCCCGCCGCGGACGACCCGCGCCACTGGCAGCCGGCCCTGATCGACGCCCGCACCGGCGCGCCGGTGGCGCCGAACGGCACGCTCGGGCACCGCTGGAGCGCCGAGGGCGCCGGCCGCTGGAACCTCGACCTCGGCGGCGTCGAGCCGCGGCTGACGCTCGCCGACGAGCCGGGCTTCCAGGCGGCCGAGGTCCTGCTGCCCCGGTTCGACGCGCCGGAGGGGACGGCGCGGCGCGGCGTCCCGGTGCGCGAGATCGGCGGGCACCTGGTCACCACGGTGTTCGATCTGCTGCTGGCGCAGTACGGGGTGGCCCGCGATGGGATGCCCGGCACCTGGCCGGAGGGGTACGACGACGCGGCCGGGCCGTGCACGCCCGCCTGGCAGGAGCAGCTCACCTCGGTGCCCGCCGACCGGGTGGTGCGGATCGCGCGGGAGTTCGCCGCCACCGCCGAGCGCACCGAGGGCCGCGCGATGATCGTGATGGGGGCGGGCGCCAACCACTGGTTCCACTCCGACACCATCTACCGGTCGTTCCTGTCGCTGCTGATGCTGACCGGCTGCCAGGGCGTGAACGGCGGCGGCTGGGCGCACTACGTCGGGCAGGAGAAGGTGCGGCCCTACACCGGGTGGCAGCAGCTGGCGACCGCCGCCGACTGGGTGCGGCCCTCGCGGCAGATGCCCGGCACGCCCTACTGGTACCTGCACACCGGGCAGTGGCGGTACGAGCGGTTCTCCGCCGCGGCGATGGCCGCGCCGACCGGGCGCGGCCGGTTCGCCGGGCGGCACACCGCGGACCTGGTGGCGCAGTCGGCGCGGCTCGGCTGGATGCCGTTCTATCCGACGTTCGCCGCCAACCCGCTGGACCTCGGCCGCCGGATCGCGGACGCCGGCGCGGCCCCGGGGCGCTGGGTGGCGGACGAGGTCGCGGCCGGCCGGCTGTCGTTCGCCTGCGAGGACCCCGACGCGCCGCGCAACTGGCCCCGGGTGCTGACCGTCTGGCGCGCCAACCTGATCGGGTCGTCGGCCAAGGGCAACGAGTACTTCTTGCGCCACCTGCTGGGCGCGGACGACAACGCCGCAGCCGAGGAGGCCGCGGCCGGCGAGCGGCCGCGCGAGGTCACCTGGCGGGAGGAGGAGCCGCGCGGCAAGCTCGACCTGCTGATGGCGCTGGACTTCCGGATGACCTCCACCACGCTGTACGCCGACCTGGTGCTGCCCGCCGCGACCTGGTACGAGAAGCACGACCTGTCGTCCACCGACATGCACCCGTTCGTGCACGCCTTCTCGCCGGCGATCGACCCGCCGTGGCAGGCGCGCACCGACTTCGAGATCTTCCACGGGCTGGCCCGGGAGTTCGGCAGGCTGGCGGCCGGGCGCCTGGACACCGCCCACGACCTGGTGGCCACCGCCGCGCTGCACGACACCCCCGGCGAGCTGGCCACGCCCGGCGGGCGGGTGGCCGACTGGCACGCCGATCCGCAGGTCCGCCCGGTGCCCGGCCGCAACCTGCCGGCGTTCACCCTGGTCGAGCGCGACTACACCGCCGTGGCCGACCGGCTGGCCTCGCTCGGGCCCGAGCTGGAACGGCTCGGCATGACGGTCAAGGGCGTCACCGTCCGGCCCGGCCCCGAGGCGGCCTGGCTGGCCGAGCGCTGCGGCACCGCCGCGGACGGGGCGGCGCGGGGGCGTCCCCTCCTGGACACCGACGTCAAGCTGTGCGAGGCGATCCTGGCGCTGTCGGGCACCACCAACGGCCGGATCGCCGCCGAGGGCTTCACCCGGCTGGCCGAGCGCTGCGGCGCCGGGTCCGGGCTGGAAGGGCTGGCCGCCTCGGTGGCCGAGCGCCGCGTGGTGTTCAGCGACACCCAGGACCGGCCGGTGCAGGTCGGGGCGAGCTTCGAGTGGTCGGGCAAGGAGGCGCCCGACCGCCGGTACGCGCCGTTCACCATCAACACCGAGCACGCCAAGCCCTGGCACACCCTCACCGGGCGGCAGCACTTCTACCTCGAGCACGACTGGATCGCCGAGTGCGGCGAGCAGCTGCCGGTCTACCGGCCGCCGCTGGAGATGGCCGCGCTCGGCGAGGGCCCCGGCGGCGCGGAGGCCGGCGTCACCGTCCGCTACCTCACCCCGCACTCCAAGTGGTCGATCCACTCGGAGTACCAGGAGAACCTGCTGATGCAGACGCTGGCCCGCGGCGGCCCGGTGATCTGGATGAGCGTGCCCGACGCCGAGCGCATCGGCGTGGCCGACAACGACTGGATCGAGGCGGTCAACGGCAACGGCGTGGTGGTGGCCCGCGCGGTCGTCTCGCACCGCATGCCGCAGGGCACGGTGTTCATGTACCACGTGCAGGAGCGGCTGGTGAACGTGCCGCGCTCGCAGGCCACCGGGCGGCGCGGCGGCGTGCACAACGCGCTCACCCGGCTGCTGGTCAAGCCGACGCACCTGATCGGCGGGCACGCGCAGCTGTCGTTCGCGCCCAACTACTACGGCCCGACCGGCAACCAGCGCGACGCGGTGACCGTGATCCGGCGCCGCGCCCAGAAGGTGGAGTACTGACATGCGCGTCATGGCGCAGATCGCAATGGTGATGAACCTCGACAAGTGCATCGGGTGCCACACCTGCTCGGTCACCTGCAAGCAGACCTGGACGAACCGGGCGGGCACCGAGTACGTGTGGTTCAACAACGTCGAGACCCGGCCCGGCCAGGGCTACCCGCGCCGCTACGAGGACCAGGAGCGCTGGAAGGGCGGCTGGAGGCTGGACCGCCGGGGCCGGGTGACGCCGCGCGCGGGCGGGCGGCTGCAGCGCTACACGCGGCTGTTCGCCAACCCCGACATGCCCTCCCTGGACGACTACTACCAGCCCTGGACCTACGACTACGAGAACCTCACCGCCGCGCCGCTCGGCGACGACGTGCCGACCGCGCCGCCGCGCTCGCTGATCGACGGCGAGCCGGCCGCGGTGACCTGGGGCCCGAACTGGGACGACGACCTCGGCGGCGGCCCGGAGCACCTGGCCGGCGACCCGCTGCTGCAGCGGATCGGCGACGACGTGCGGCTGGAGTACGAGCGGGCGTTCATGTTCTACCTGCCGCGCATCTGCGAGCACTGCCTGAACCCCTCGTGCGTGGCCGCCTGCCCGTCCGGCGCGATCTACAAGCGCGTCGAGGACGGCATCGTGCTGGTGGACCAGGACCGCTGCCGGGGCTGGCGGATGTGCGTGTCGGGCTGCCCCTACAAGAAGATCTACTTCAACCACCGGACCGGCAAGGCCGAGAAGTGCACGATGTGCTACCCGCGCATCGAGGCGGGCGAGCCGACGGTGTGCTCGGAGACCTGCGTGGGGCGGCTGCGCTACCTCGGGGTGATGCTCTACGACGCCGACCGGGTCGGCGCGGCCGCCTCCGTCGCCGACGACAAGGACCTGTACCCGGCGCAGCTGGAGTGCTTCCTGGACCCGGCGGACCCGGAGGTGGCGGCCGCCGCCGAGCGGGCCGGGATCCCGCACGACTGGGTCGAGTCGGCGCGGCGGTCGCCGGTGCACGCGCTCATCGCCGACTACCGGGTGGCGCTGCCGCTGCATCCGGAGTACCGCACGATGCCGATGGTCTGGTACGTCCCGCCGCTGTCGCCGATCGTGGACGCGCTCGCCGGGACCGGCCACGACGGCGAGGACGCCGCCAACCTGTTCGGCGCGATCGACACCCTGCGCATCCCGGTGTCGTACCTGGCGGAGCTGTTCACCGCGGGCGACCCGGCGCCGGTCGAGGCGGCCCTGCAGCGGCTGGCGGCGATGCGCGCCCACATGCGGCGCGTCAACCTCGGCGAGGAGGCCGACCCGGAGATCGCCGCGAGCGTCGGGATGGGCATCGGGCGGATGGAGCGGATGTATCGGCTGCTGGCGCTGGCCAAGTACGACGAGCGCTACGTCATCCCGACCGCCTACGACGTGGGGGAGCGGGACGGCGCGGCGGACCTGGGCTGCGGGCTGGAGCACCCCGGCGGACCGGGGATGTTCGAGAACATCCCCGACCTCTCCCCGGAGCCGTCGGTCCCGGCGCCCGCGCGCCCGGCGGACGAGCGGCTGCGCGGCCGGGTCAACCTGCTGAACTGGAACGGCCGCGGACGCCCGGCCGGCCTCTTCCCCGAGCCTGGAAAGGACGAGGCGTGAACGATCCGATCATCTGGCAGTCCGCGGCGCTGCTGCTGGACTACCCCGGGCCCGGCTGGCCGGACACGCTCGGGCTGGTCGAGACGGCGGTGCGGGACCGTCCGGGACGGGCCGGCGACCATCTGCGCGCCTTCCTCCAGGAGATGCGGCCGGTATCCGCCATGCAGGCCGCCGAGCGCTACGTCACCACGTTCGACCGGAGCCGGCGCCGCACGCTCTACCTGACCTACTACAGCCACGGCGACACCCGCGGGCGCGGCGAGGCGCTGATCTCCATCAGGGAGCGCTACGCCTCCTACGGGTGGGTCGGCGACGAGGCGGAGCTGCCCGACTACCTGCCGATGATGCTGGAGTTCACCGCCCGCTGCCCGGCGGCGGGCCGGGAGCTGCTGGCCGAGCACCGCGCGGGCGTCGAACTGCTGCGCGACGCGCTGCGCGAGCACCGCAGCCCGTACGTGCGGGTGGTGGAGGCCGTCCGCAGCACGCTGCCGGGACCGGGCCGGGCCACGCAGGCGCTGGTGCGCGGGCTGGCGCGCACCGGCCCGCCCGCCGAGTCGGTGGGTCTGCAGGACGAGGGGACGCGGCGATGAGACACCTGCACGTCGCCCTGTGGGGTGTGCTGCCGTACGTCGTGCTGGTGCTGTTCGCCTCGGGGACGGCGTGGCGGTTCCGCTACGACCGGTTCGGCATCACCACCCGGTCCAGCCAGTTGCACGAGAGCCGTCTGCTGCGCGTCGGCAGCCCGCTGTTCCATACGGGGCTCTTGCTGGTCGCGGGCGGGCACGCCGTCGGCCTGTGCGTCCCGGAATCCTGGACCGAGCGGCTGCACGTCTCGGAGTCGCTGTACCGGCTGAACGCCCTGGCGGCCGGAGGCGTCGCCGGCGTGGCCGCCCTCGCCGGGCTCGGCGTGCTGCTGTGGCGGCGGATCCGGGTGCGCGCGGTCCGCCGGGCCACGCGCCGCGACGACCGGCTGATGTACCCGGTGCTGGCCGCCGCGCTCGCGGCGGGGCTCGCCGCGACGCTGCTCGCCCCGGTCTCGGACGGCTACGACTACCGGCTGGGCGTGTCGGTGTGGTTCCGCAGCCTGTTCGAGCTGAGCCCGGACGTGTCCGCGATGGCGCACGCCCCGCTGGTCTACCAGGCGCACGCGCTGCTCGGCATGGCGCTGTTCGCGCTGTGGCCGTTCAGCCGGCTGATGCACGCCTTCGCCGCGCCGCTCGGGTACGCCTTCCGCCCCTACATCGTCTACCGCTCGCGCGGCCGGGCCGTGCCGCCGCCCGCCCCCCGCTCCCTGACGCGGCGATGACCCGGCTCGACGACCAGCGCACCGCCAGGGCGCCGGGCCACCGCGCCGGCCGGAGGCGGGCCCCGGCCGCGGCCTGGTGCGTCCCGCTGGCGGCGGTGTGCATCGCGCTGCCCGCCGCCCTGGCCTGGTGGCTCCGGCAGCCGCTGGTGTTCCCCTCGCTCGGGCCCACCATCTTCCTCGCGCTGACCGGCTCGGCCGACGTCGCGGCGTGCCCGCGCAACACCCTGCTCGGGCACCTGGTCAGCGCCGCCGCCGGATATTCGGCGCTCGCCGTCACCGACCTGGCCCGGACGCCGCCCGACCTGGCCCACCCCGACGGCCGCCGCGTGCTCGCGGTGGCCGTCGCGCTCGCCCTGACCTGCGCCGGGATGACCGCGCCGCGGTTCCGGCACCCGCCCGGCGGGGCCACCACGCTCATCGTGGCGCTCGGGCTGCTGCGCACGCCCGCGCAGCTGGCGGACCTGATGGCGGCGGTCGCCCTGACCACCGTGCTGCTCGTCCTCGCGAACCGGTCGCTGCGCCGCCCCTACCCTCTGTGGGCGCCGCGCGGCCGTGCGGCGCCCACGGCCGATCTCATCCGGGAGCGACCATGACCACCCTCCCCCCGCCCCCCGTCCCCGTGCCGCGGCGCCGGATGACGGCCGCCTGCGTCGGCGTCGTCGCCCTGGTCGCCGTGCTCGCGGCGCTGCTGCTGAGCGGGCTGGTCCAGCGCCTCTACCGCGACGAGGCGATGATCGCGCTGGAGCAGCGCACCATCACGCTGCTGGACTCCGGCGCCCGCCCCGCCTCGCAGCCGGGCGTCGTGGCGGCCCTGGCCCCCGCCGCCGGCGGACGGCGCCTGGCCGGGGACGTGCCGGGCGCCGCCCCGATGCCCGGCGGGCCGCCGGCGGGCACCGTCGAGGACGGCCAGCTCACCCTCACCGCGCGCACCTCCGCCGCCGGGGTGCTGCGCATCGCCGAACCGTACGCGCCGGTCGTCCGGCGCACCTACGACACCTGGGGCCTGATCTGGACGGGCGTCCTCGCCGCGATCCTGCTGTCCCTGCTGGCGGCGCGGTGGACCCAGCGCGCCTTCATCCGGACGCTGGCGCAGACGGGCACGCTCGTCGAGCGCGAACGGGCCTTCAGTGAACACGCCGCGCACCAGCTCCGCGCCTCGGTCACCGCCATGCTGCTCGGCCTGGAGGCCGCGCTGGAGCGCTCGGGCGGCAACCTGACCGCCGCCGTCCGGACCGCCCTGCGCCGCGGCCACCGCGCCACCGCCTCCATCGACGACCTGCTCGCGCTGGCCCGGGGACGCCGCACGCGCGCCGTCCTGGAACCGCGCCGGCTGCTGGAGGAGGTGCACGACACCTGGGCGGCCAAGGCGCAGGCCGCCGGGCGGCGGCTGACCGTCCGGGCGGGCGCGCCCCTGCCACCGGTCGTCGCGGCGCACGCGGCCGTGCTCCACATCCTGAACGTGCTGGTGGACAACGCGCTCACCCACGGCGAGGGGGAGGTGACGCTGGCCGCCGCCGCGACGGGCGGCCACGTCGTGTTCAGCGTGCGCGACGAGGGACGCCTCGCCCGCCCGCACACGCACGACGGCACCGGGCTGGCCCTGGCGCGCGCCCTGGCCGAAGCCGAGGGGGCGCCGCTCCGGACGGTGGCCGGCGGCTCCACCACCTTCGCCCTGGAACTGCCGGCCGCTCAGCCCACCAGCCGGTAGCCGCGCCCCCGCACCGCCACGATCCCGGCGGCGCCCGCGACCTTGCGGCGCAGCGCGGAGACGTGCACGTCCAGCGTCTTGTGGTCCCCGAACCAGTCCGCGCCCCACACCTGGTCCATCAGCCGCTGCCGGGGCACCACCTCGCCCGGGGACGACATCAGCGCCAGCAGCAGGTCGAACTCGCGCGGGCGCAGCGCGACCTCCCGCCCGGCGGCGAACACCCGCCGCGCCGCCGGCTCCACCCGCAGTCCTCCCACCTCGGCCACCGCGAGCTCCGCGGCCGGGCCGGGCGGGTGCCGCCGCAGCTGTGCCCTCGCCCGGGCGAGCAGCTCGTTCAGCCGGAACGGCTTGACCATGTAGTCGTCCGCGCCGCGGTCCAGGGCGCTGACGACCGACTCCTCCCGCGAGCGCGCCGTCAGCACCACGATCGCCATCCGGAGCGCCCGGTTCCGCAACTGCCCGCACAACTCCACGCCGTCGACATCGGGCAGTCCCAGATCCAGGAACACCAGGTCCGGCGTCCGCCGCTCGACCTCGCGCACCGCCTCGTGCCCCGTCGCCGCCAGCACCGCGGCGTAACCCCGCTCGTTCAGCACGGTGACCAGCTCGCGGCCGGTCTCCGGATCGTCTTCGACCACGAGGAGTTTCGCGACTGGCACGCCACGAGCCTAGTGCCGCGCGGTCCTCCCGCCTCCGGTGCCCCGCACCGGCCGAAGGCCGTGTCGGCAGATGTGAGGATGAGGGACGTGAGCAGCGGGGGTGCCGGTCCGGTCGAGGGCGGGGCGTGGACGGCCGGGCAGGTGGCCCGGTACCTGGGGATCGCCGAGTCGACGCTGCGGTCGTGGCATCTGCGTTACGACATCGGCCCGCCCAACCCCGTGCCGGGGCGGTACCGCCGCTACGGCGCCGCCGACGTCGCCCGGTTGCGGCGGATGCGCGACCTGGTGCGCGCGGGGATGCTGCCATCGGAGGCCGCGCGCGCCGTGTCCGGGGCCCCGCGGCAGGGCCGGCCGGCCGAGCGGGCGCTGGCCGGGCTGCTGGACGCGGCGCGGGCGCTGGACACCGGCCGGTGCGCCGCCCTGGTCGAGGACGCGCTGGCGCGGTGGGGCGTCGTGGCCGCCTGGGAGGGGCTGTGCCGGCCGGCGCTGGTGGCCGTCGACGCCGACCAGCGCGACGAGCCCGACTGCGTCGACATCGAGCACGCGCTGTCGTGGGCGGTGGCGGCCGCGCTGCACCGGCTGCCCCGGCCGCCGGCCGCCTCCGGCGCGGCGCCGGTGCTGCTGGCCTGCACCGATGGCGAACAGCACACCCTGGCCCTGGAGGCACTGGCGGCGGCGCTGGCCGAACGGGAGGTCCCGGTGCGGATGCTGGGCGCGGCCACCCCCGCCGCCGGGCTGCTGCGGGCGGTGGCGGCCGTGCGGCCCGCGGCGGTGGTGCTGTGGTCCCAGCGGCCGGCCACCGCACGGCCCGCGACGCTGCTGGCCCTGGCCGACCACCCGGTGCTCCGGATCACCGCCGGGCCGGGCTGGGCGTCCCCCCGGCCGGCGGGCGTCCGGCACGCCGCCGGCCTGGCGGAGGCGCTGGCCCTGACGTCCCCGGGCCCTCCGGGCTGATCGCCACGTGGCGGCGCGCTTTCGGCGCGGGGTGTGTAGGGACCCGCGCACCGGGTAGCGCTGAGGCAACGAGCGTTGCACAACCGTTGCAACCAGAGGGGCGGCAGGACATGCACACCGGAACAGGGAACGGCGCGCAGCCAGGCGCGCGCACGAAGGTGCAGTGGGCGGCGCTGGTGGTGGGCGCGGTCTTCGCGCTGGTCGGAGTGCTCGGGTTCATTCCGGGCATCACGACCGGCTACGACACGATGAGCTTCGCCGGTCACCATTCCGATGCCCAGTTGCTGGGCATCTTCAACGTGTCGGTGCTGCACAACATCGTGCACCTGCTGTTCGGCGCGGCCGGGCTCGCCGCGTCCCGCCAGGCCGCCGCGTCCCGGCTGTACCTGATCGCCGGCGGCGTGATCTACCTGGTGCTGTGGCTGTACGGCCTGGTGATCGACAAGCACAGCGGGGCCAACTTCATCCCGGTCAACAGTGCCGACGACTGGCTGCACTTCGTGCTGGGCGCCGGCATGATCGCCGCCGGGATCGTGCTCGGCCGGTCCCTCGGCGCCCGTCCCGGCGCCGGCCGCTGACCCGGCCGGCCCACCGAGGAGAAGAGGACGCATTGTCCCGGCTCGGCCGCCATGCCCGCTGGCTCGTCCCCGCCCTGATCCTGCTGGTCTGGTTCGTCGGAGTCGGGCCTTTGGGGAAGTACACCGGGATGCTCGGCGACGTCCAGCGCAACGACGAGACCTCGTTCCTGCCCGCCGGCGCTGAGTCCACCCGGGTGGGGAAGCTGGAGAAGGGGTTCACCGACCCGGGCGTCGTCCCGCTGATCGTGATGTGGGAGGCCACCGGCCCGGACCGGCTCACCGCCGGGCAGCGCGACGCCGCCGGGCGCGCCCTGCAGGCCGTGGGGCGGCTCGGCGTCACCGCCGAGCCGCCCTCGCCGCCGCTGCCCTCGCCCGACGGCAGGGCGCTGCAGGCCGTGGTCCCGCTGCGCCAGGGCGGCGAACCGGACCAGGTGGTCGAACGGATCGACGGGGCGCTCCCGGCGGTCCCCGGTACGCGGACCTACCTGGCCGGGCCGGCCGCGGCACGGGCCGACCTGTCCCGCGCGTTCGCCGGCATCGACGGCATCCTGCTGATGGTGGCGCTCGGCGTGGTGCTGGTGATCCTGCTGCTGGTCTACCGCAGCCCGGTGCTGCCCCTGGTCGTGATCGCCGGCGCGGTGCTCGCGCTCGCCCTGGCCGGCGCGGTGGTCTACGCCCTGGCCGATCACGGCGTGCTGGACCTCAACGGCCAGACCCAGGGCATCCTGTTCATCCTGGTGGTCGGCGCCGCCACCGACTACGCCCTGCTGCTGGCGGCGCGGGCCCGCCAGGAGCTGGCCACCGGGGTCGGGCGGTGGGCCGCGGTCGGCACCGCCTGGCGCCGCTCGCTGGCCCCGATCACCGCCAGCGCCCTCACCGTCGCCCTCGGCCTGCTGACGCTGCTGTTCAGCGATCTGAACTCCAACCGGGCGCTCGGCCCGGTGGCCGCCATCGGCGTGGCGTGCGCGCTGGTGTCGGTGCTGACGTTCCTGCCCGCCGCGCTGGTGCTGCTCGGCCGCTTCGCCTACTGGCCCGTCCACCTGCGGACCGCCGGCCCGGGCGACGCCGCGGGGTCCGGGGTCTGGCGCCGCGTCGCCGCGCTGATCGCCCGGCACCCGCGCCGGGTCTGGGCCGTCACCGCCGTGGTGCTGGTCGCCTGTGCTCTGCCGCTGCCCACCCTGAAGGCCGGCGGCATCGCGCAGAGCGAGGCGTTCTTGAACCCCGAGCCCTCGGTGCGCGGCCAGCAGGCGCTGGCCCGGCACTTCCCCGCCGGCACCGGCGACCCGGCCGTCATCATCACCCGTGCGTCCGCCGCTCAGCAGGTCGCCGAGGCCGCCCGGCGGACGCCCGGCGTCTCCGCCGTGCGTCCCGTCACCGAGGGCGGGCACGCCGGCCCGCCGGGCGCCCCCAAGGTCGTCGGCGGCCGGGTCCAGTTGGAGGCCACGCTCACCGAGCCGCCGGACAGCGTCGCCGCCAACCACACCGTCCGGCGGCTGCGCGACGCGGTGCGCGGCGTGCCCGGCGCGGACGCGCTCGTCGGCGGCTACACCGCCACCCGGTACGACACCCAGGCCGCTTCACGGCGCGACCGGCTGGTCGTCATCCCGATCGCCCTCGTGGTGATCACGCTGATCCTGGCGCTGCTGCTGCGGGCCCTGGTGGCGCCGCTGCTGCTCGTGGCCACCGTGGTGCTGTCCTTCGCCGCCACGCTCGGCGTCTCCGCGCTGGCCTTCAACCACCTGTTCGGCTTCCCCGGCGCCGATCCCGCGGTGCCGCTGTTCGGGTTCGTCTTCCTGGTCGCGCTCGGCGTCGACTACAACATCTTCCTGATGACCCGCGTCCGCGAGGAGGCGCACCGCCACGGCACCCGGGAGGGCGTGCTGCGCGGCCTGGTCGCCACCGGCGGGGTCATCACCTCCGCCGGCGTGGTCCTGGCCGCCACCTTCGGCGCGCTCGCCGTCATCCCCCTGATCTTCCTGGCCCAGATCGCCTTCATCGTCGCCTTCGGCGTCCTGCTCGACACCCTGGCGGTGCGGTCGCTGCTGGTGCCCGCGCTCGTCCGCGACCTCGGCGAACGCACCTGGTGGCCGGGGCGTCCCGCCGGGCCGGCCGGACCGCCGCACAGGTAACTTGATGTCGAGATAAATCGGAGATAGCTTGACGTCGAGAGAAAAGCTGCGGAAGTTAGGCGGACCTGAGTGCCGGGCAGGGGCTTGACTACGGCAGGATGCATGGGGGAATAGAACCCCCGCCCCGACCTCGCGCGGGGACGGGCCCGCGCCCACCGCGGCCGGGTCACTACAGACAGTTAGCGCCAATGCCGTGCCGTCATGTCCCGGACCGGACGCGCGGTGGCGACGGAGGAGGAGTCCGTGTCCGCGAACAGCTTCGACAGCCGCAGCACGCTGCAGGTGGGCGAGAAGTCCTATGAGATTTACCGGCTGGACGCCGTCGAGGGCTCGGCCCGTCTCCCGTACAGCCTGAAGGTGCTGCTGGAGAACCTGCTGCGCACCGAGGACGGCGCGAACGTCACCGCCGACCACATCCGCGCCCTGGCCGGCTGGGACTCCCAGGCGCAGCCGAGCAAGGAGATCCAGTTCACCCCGGCCCGCGTGATCATGCAGGACTTCACCGGCGTGCCGTGCGTGGTGGACCTGGCGACCATGCGCGAGGCCGTGCGCGACCTCGGCGGCGACCCGACGAAGATCAACCCGCTGGCGCCGGCCGAGATGGTCATCGACCACTCGGTCATCGTGGACTACTTCGGCACCCCGCAGGCCTTCGAGCGCAACGTGCAGGTCGAGTACGAGCGCAACAAGGAGCGCTACCAGTTCCTGCGCTGGGGCCAGACCGCGTTCGACCAGTTCAAGGTCGTCCCGCCCGGCACCGGCATCGTGCACCAGGTGAACATCGAGCACCTGGCCCGCGTGGTGTTCGACCGCGACGGCGTCGCCTACCCCGACTCCTGCGTCGGCACCGACTCCCACACCACGATGGAGAACGGCATCGGCGTGCTCGGCTGGGGCGTCGGCGGCATCGAGGCCGAGGCCGCGATGCTCGGCCAGCCGATCTCCATGCTGATCCCGCGCGTGGTCGGCTTCAAGCTGACCGGCGAGCTGAACCCCGGCACCACCGCCACCGACCTGGTGCTGACGATCACCGAGATGCTGCGCAAGCACGGCGTCGTCGGCAAGTTCGTGGAGTTCTACGGCGAGGGCGTGGCCGCGCTGCCGCTGGCCAACCGCGCCACCATCGGCAACATGAGCCCCGAGTTCGGCTCCACCTGCGCCATCTTCCCGATCGACGGCGAGACCCTGTCCTACCTGCGCCTCACCGGCCGCAGCGAGGAGCAGATCGCCCTGGTCGAGGCGTACGCCAAGGAGCAGGGCATGTGGCTCGAGCCGACGGCCGAGCCGGAGTTCTCCGAGTTCCTGGAGCTGGACCTGGCCACGGTCGTGCCGTCGCTGGCCGGCCCGAAGCGCCCGCAGGACCGCATCTCGGTGTCGGAGGCCAAGCAGACCTGGCGCCGCGACGTGCAGAACTACGTCACCAGCGTGCAGGGCCCGGTCGACGAGTCGGTCGACGAGTCCTTCCCCGCCTCCGACTCCCCGGCCGTCGGCCACGGCTCCAACGGCGACAAGCCGCGCGAGTCGGTCACCGGCGACCAGGGCCGCCCGCACAAGCCGGTCACCGTCACCATGGAGGACGGCTCCAGCTTCGAGCTCGACCACGGCCACGTCGCGGTCGCCGCCATCACCTCCTGCACCAACACCTCCAACCCCTACGTCATGATCGGCGCCGGCCTGCTGGCCAAGAAGGCGGTCGAGAAGGGCCTGACCCGCAAGCCCTGGGTCAAGACCTCCATGGCGCCCGGCTCCCAGGCCGTGACCGACTACTACGAGCGGGCGGGTCTCACCCCCTACCTCGACAAGATCGGCTACAACCTGGTCGGCTACGGCTGCACCACCTGCATCGGCAACACCGGCCCGCTGCAGCCGGAGATCTCCAAGGCGATCAACGACAACGACCTCGCGGTCACCGCGGTCCTGTCGGGCAACCGCAACTTCGAGGGCCGCATCAGCCCCGACGTGAAGATGAACTACCTGGCCTCGCCGCCGCTGGTCATCGCCTACGCGCTCGCGGGCACGATGGACATCGACATCCTCAACGACCCGATCGCCGAGGGTACCGACGGCCCGGTCTACCTCAAGGACATCTGGCCGGCGCCCGAGGAGGTCGCCGCGATCGTCGAGTCCTCGATCGGCCAGGACATGTTCACCAAGAACTACGCCGACGTCTTCAAGGGCGACGAGCGCTGGCGCGGCCTGGACATCCCCACCGGCAACACCTTCGAGTGGGACGAGTCCTCCACCTACGTCCGCAAGGCCCCCTACTTCGAGGGCATGCAGACCGAGCCCGCCCCGGTCACCGACATCCACGGCGCCCGGGTGCTGGCCAAGCTGGGCGACTCGGTTACCACCGACCACATCTCCCCGGCCGGCTCCATCAAGGTCGGCACGCCCGCCGCGCAGTACCTGCAGGACAACGGCGTCGCGGTGAAGGACTTCAACTCCTACGGCTCGCGCCGCGGCAACCACGAGGTGATGATCCGCGGCACGTTCGCCAACATCCGGCTGCGCAACCAGCTGCTGGACGACGTCGAGGGCGGCTACACCCGCGACTTCACCCAGGACGGCGCGCCGCAGTCCTTCATCTACGACGCCTCGCAGAACTACCAGGCCGCCGGCATCCCGCTGGTCGTCATCGCGGGCAAGGAGTACGGCTCGGGCTCCTCGCGCGACTGGGCCGCCAAGGGCACCGCGCTGCTCGGCGTCCGCGCCGTCATCGCCGAGTCCTACGAGCGCATCCACCGCTCGAACCTGATCGGCATGGGCGTGCTGCCCCTGCAGTTCAAGGACGGCGAGTCCGCCGCGTCCCTCGGCCTGACCGGCACCGAGACCTTCGACATCACCGGTGTCGAGAAGCTCAACGAGGGCGGCGTCCCGCGCGAGGTGACGGTGAAGGCCGACGGCAAGGAGTTCACCGCCGTCGTCCGCATCGACACCCCGGGCGAGGCCGACTACTACCGCAACGGCGGCATCATGCAGTACGTGCTGCGCAACCTGCTGCGCAAGTAAGCAGGAGCGGTCACCGGGCCGCCTCCTCCCACCGGGAGGGGGCGGCCCTTCGCGTGCAGGTGGCCGCGGGGCCGGGAGAAGCGGCGCACACCCATCGGCGGGAACAATGGGCCTCGCTCCCATAGCCGCCGGCAACGGCCGGGTTTCTAATTTGGAACTACCTCGGCCCCACCCCCGGCTTTCCGTCCGCCCGACCGAGTCGCATGAGCCGTTTTCCTCATGGGGGCGCTGACGGACAGGAGAATTCGATGCTGCGTTCCACCCCCGCCGAAACGAAGCGGCCCCCCGGAAGGGGCGGGCACGGACGGTACGGCCTCCTGGCCGGCGTGCTGTCGGCCGGCACGGCCGCGCTCGCCGCCGTCACGGCGTTCGCGGCGCCGTCCGTCCCGGCCGCCGCCGCACCCGTCCACGACCCGGTCATCATGATCCCAGGCATGACCGGCTCCCCGTCCAACATGGAGCCGATGAAGAGCAGCCTGCAGTCCAACGGCTGGCCCGCGAACCGCCTGTTCACCTGGACCGACAGCAGCAGCATGGAGCAGGACCTGGCGGCGGCGGCCAGGGAGCTGGGCGCCGAGGTCGACCAGGTCCGCTCCCAGACCGGCGCCGCCCGGGTGGTGCTGGCCACCTGGTCGGCCTCCACCCTGGCCGCCCGGTACTACATCAAGAACCTGGGCGGGGCCGACAAGGTGTCGCAGTACATCGGCTACGCCGGCCCCCAGCACGGCACCACCAACAACGGCTGCCGGCAGTACGTGTCCTGCCAGCAGTTCGGCGACGCCGGCTCGGCGTTCCTGAAGGCCCTCAACTCCGGCACCGAGGTGCCGTTCCACGACAGGGTCGCCTACATGACGGTGCGGTCCGTCAACGACACCAACGCCGCTCCCTACGACACCGCCAAGCTGGAGGGCGCCGACGAGAACCTCCTGCTGTCGGGGCCCATGGCGCCCACCCACTTCACGATCATCTCCGACGGCACCGCGCTGGCCGGGATGCGCAGGTTCATCCTCGCCCACGAGGACGGCGCCCCGCCTCCCACCTCGCCGCCCCCGACCTCTCCGCCGCCCACCACCCCGCCGCCTTCGGGCGCCTGCTACACCGCCAGCAACTACGCCCACGTCCAGGCGGGCCGCGCGCACGACTCCTCCGGCTACGCGCTGGCCAACGGCTCCGACCAGTCCATGGGCCTCGACGTGGTCTACGGCACCACCAGGCTCCGCCAGACCGGCCCCGGCTACTACGTGATCGACAACAGCTGCGCCTAGCGGGGCGCATGACCTGGGCGCTAGCGCTGCGGCTCCTGCTCGCCGGCCTTGAGGAGCCGCAGCGCGATGTGCACCTCGAGGAGGTGGTCGGCCTGGCGCCAGGACTCGCCGAGCAGCCGGGTGATGCGGTTCAGGCGCTGGGTGACGGTGTTGGCGTGCAGATGGAGCGCCTGTGCGGTGTTCTTGGTGTTCTGGTTGTTGGCGCAGAACACCTCCAGCGTGTGGAGCAGCTCGGAGCGGTGCGCGCGGTCGTAGTCGAGGACCGGGCCGAGCGTGGTGCGGATGAGGGCGCCGATGTCGGGCCGCCCGTTGAACAGCGTCCCCACGAAGCCCAGGCCGCGGGCGTCGGCGATGTCGCCGACGCGTCCGAGCGCCAGCAGCGTGCGCATGCACCGGGCCGCCTCCTCGTAGGCCGCCGCGATCCGGGTGACGTGCGCGGCCCGCGCCGTGCCGGCGGTGACCGGGTGGTGGCAGGCGCGCGACAGCTCGCGCACGGCGGCGCGGGCGACGGCGTGCGGGTCGTCGCCGGGCAGCAGCAGCACCACCGCCCCCTCGTGGTGGGCCGCCAGGCCGCCCTGGCGGCGCGCCAGCGCCGCGGTCAGGGCGTGGACGCGCACGGGGGAGGCCCCGTCGGTCTGCGCGACGATCATGTTGCGGCAGGCGCCGAGGTCGACGCCGAGGATCCGCGCCCGGTGCTGCAGCAGGTCGTGGTCGCGCGGCTCGGTGGCCAGCAGCTCGGTGAGCAGCTCGCCGCCCACCCGCGCCTGCGCCTCGGCGATGCGCCGGCGCGTCACCAGGACCAGCGAGGCCGCCAGCGCGGCGCGCTCCAGGATGCGGCGGTCGGTGTCGCCGGGCGCCGCCCCGCCGAGCAGGAGCACCGCGCCGAGGTCCTCGGACTCGGTGATCAGGGGAACGGCGCACAGGCCGTCCTGGACCAGGGTGCGCCCGGACGCGCGGGCCCGGGCGCTGACGGCGGCCAGCTCCTGGGCGGCGGACGCGGTGACGGCGCCGGTGGCGGTGATCACCCCGCCGTGCTCGTCGACCACGACCACCTCGCCGGGCAGCGCGTCCGCGGCGGCGCGGGCGACGTCGTCGACGCCCTTGCCCCGCAGGACCAGCCTGGTGAGCCGTTCGTGGACGTCGGCCGCGCGCTCCAGGTCCTGCACGTAGGAGCCGATCGTGGCGTTGGCGGTCCGCAGGTCCGCGACCGCGGACCGCGCGGCGGCCAGCAGCCGCGCGTTCTCGATCGCGACCGCCGCGTGGGCGCCCAGCATCGCCAGCGCGCTGATGTCGTGGCCGGTGAAGGCGCGCACGCCCCGGTGCGCGGCGAGCAGGACGCCGATGACCTCCTGTTTGATCTTGAGCGGGACCCCGACCAGCGAGTCGATGCGCTCGGCGACCACGGTGCGGTCGATCTCGGGGGTGCGCACGATCGACTCGTCGGACATGTAGCAGGAGGCGCTGTAGGGCTCGCCGGTGCGCGCGACCAGGCCGCCCACCCCGGTGCCCTTGGGCAGCCGCAGCTCGTGCAGCAGGCCGGAGATGTTGCCCGAGGCGGCCTTGATGTAGCAGTCGCCGCGGTCGCGGTCGCTCAGGCTGATGTAGGCCAGGTCGCAGTCCAGCAGCCGGCGGGCGCGGTCGGAGATCGCCCGCAGGATCGAGTCCAGGTCGCGCATGGAGGCCAGGTCGTTGGCGGTGTCGTTGAGCAGCTGGAGCTCGGCCTCGTTGCGGCGGTGCCGGGCCAGCAGCTCGCGCAGGCGCAGCGCGACGGCCCGCTCCCGCTCCAGGTGGGCCAGCCGCTCTGGCCGGGCGCCCGCCGCGCGGGCGTCCTCCACCGGCGCGTCGAACGCGGCGACGCCGGCGTCGTCGAGGAGCAGCCGGAGGAACGACTCGTCCGCGGCCATCGCCGTCACCTCATCGCGTCGCCGGGGCGGGGGCGCCGGAGCCGGCCGCCGCCGGTCCGGCGAGATTGCGGCGGATGCCCGCGCTGAGGCGCCGCGCGACCTCGGCGTCCCGGCCGGGCGGCCAGGGCAGCAGGCCCGCCCCGCAGGAGCGTCCCCGGCGGCCCTCGCCCAGCGGCACGTCGATGCCGGGGAACGCCCCGGTGTCGCTGGACAGGTGCGGCGCCAGGCTGCCCAGGATGTCGCGGGTCAGCTCCAGGCCGATGTAGTCGGCGTTCTCCATCGGCCCGACGGCCGACCAGCGCAGCCCCAGGCTGGAGCGCATGACGGTGTCGATGGTCGCCGGGTCGCAGACCCCCTGGTCGAGCAGGTGCAGCGCCTCGCGCACCAGCGCGAACTGCAGCCGGTTGCCGACGAAGCCGGGCACGTCGCGCCGCAGCCGGACGGTGGTCCTGCCCATCGCGGCGAGCAGGGCGCAGGCCTCGTCGACGAGGCGCCGCTCGGTGCGGGCGCCCGGAGCCACCTCCACCAGCGGGACGAGGTAGGGCGGGTTCCACCAGTGCACGCCGACCAGCCGCCCCGGGTGCGCCATCCCCTCGGCCACCCGCGTGATCGACAGCACCGAGGTGTTGGTCCAGACCGGCGTCCCGGGCGCGGCGAGGGACTCCAGCGCGG
Source organism: Actinomadura macrotermitis (assembly GCF_009604375.1). Classification (GTDB taxonomy): domain Bacteria; phylum Actinomycetota; class Actinomycetes; order Streptosporangiales; family Streptosporangiaceae; genus Spirillospora; species Spirillospora macrotermitis. The sequence goes on along the minus strand of NZ_WEGH01000004.1, from coordinate 404,527 downwards.
CCAGCACCCGGTGCTTGACCTCCAGCCGCTCGGGCACCGCCTCCACGATGACGTCCGCGTCCCGCACGAGGTCCCCGAGCGCGGGCGCCGCGGTGACGCGGGCGGCGGTCCGCTCGGCCTGCGGCCCGCCGGCCCCGCATTCGGCCAGCGCCCGGCGGACCCGGGCGGGGAGGGCGGCCAGGGTCCGGGGGTCCACGTCGTGGACGGCGGCGGCATGGCCCGCCCGCGCCAGTGCCACGGCGATCCCGTGCCCCATGAGGCCGCCGCCGACGATGCCGAACCTGGTCATGAGCCGAGCCCCGTTTCCGTTGGCCGATGGTGGGTCCACACGGTAGGTCGGCGGCGGGGCCGGTTCAATGTGGATCGTCCACACCGCTGTCCGCGCGGGGTGTGGCCGGTCGCCGGTGTGGGAGAGCGCCATCCGGTGATCGCCGATTGTGTGAGCGGGGTCCATGGAAGGCCCCGGGCAGGGGACCTCTAATGGTCGGCGTCCCGGGCCAGCCGCCCACCCGACCGACCCATGGAGCAGAGCCGCATGGACAAAGTGATCGCAAGCGCCGCCGAGGCGGTGGCCGACATCGGGGACGGGGCGTCCCTGGCCGTCGGGGGGTTCGGCCTCTGCGGCGTCCCCGAAACGCTGATCCGCGCCCTGCTCGGCCACGGCGCCGGCGGGCTGCGGCTGGTCTCCAACAACTGCAGCGTCGACGACCGGGGCCTCGGCGTCCTGCTGCGGGCCGGCCGCGTCGCCCGCGTCACCGCCTCCTACGTGGGCGAGAACAAGGAGTTCGCACGCCAGTACCTGGCCGGCGAGCTGGAGGTGGAGCTGATCCCCCAGGGCACGCTGGCCGAGCGGCTGCGCGCCGGGGGAGCGGGGATCCCGGCCTTCTACACCCCCGCCGGCGTCGGCACCCCGGTCGCGGGCGGCGGGCTGCCCTGGCGCCACGACGCCCACGGGGCGGTCGCCGTGGCCTCCCCGCGCCGGGAGACCCGGGTGTTCGACGGCCGCGAGCACGTCCTGGAACGGGCGATCACCTGCGACTTCGCCCTCGTGCACGCCGCCCGCGGCGACCGGCACGGCAACCTGGTCTTCCACCGCTCGGCCGCCAACTTCAACCCGCCGGCGGCGATGGCCGGGCGCGTCACCGTCGCCGAGGTCGAGGAGCTGCTGGAACCGGGGGAGATCGATCCCGACCAGGTCCACCTGCCGGGCGTCTTCGTGCAGCGGGTGGTGGCGCTCACCCCCGCGCAGGCCGCCGACAAGCCCGTGGAGCGCCGCACCCTCGCCGAGAGGACCCCGCTCTGATGCCCTGGACCCGCGACCAGATGGCCGCCCGCGCCGCCGCCGAGCTCACCGACGGCGGCTACGTCAACCTCGGCATCGGACTGCCGACGCTCGTGCCCGAGCACGTCCCGGCGGGTGTGCACGTCGTGCTGCACTCGGAGAACGGCATCCTCGGCACCGGCCCCTACCCGGCCGAGGACGAGGTCGACCCCGACCTGATCAACGCGGGCAAGGAGACCGTCACCGCGCTGCCCGGCGCCGCCTTCTTCGACTCGGCGCTGTCGTTCGCCATGATCCGCGGCGGCCACATCGACACCGCGATCCTCGGCGCGATGCAGGTCTCGGCACGCGGCGACCTGGCCAACTGGACGATCCCGGGGAGGATCGTCAAGGGCATGGGCGGCGCGATGGACCTGGTCCACGGCGCCCGCCGCGTCCTCGCGCTCACCGAGCACACCGCCCGCGACGGCAGTCCCAAGATCGTCGCCGAGTGCACCCTGCCGCTCACCGGCGTCGGCTGCGTGCAGCGGATCATCACCGACCTCGGCATCCTCGACGTCACCCCCGGCGGCCTGCGGCTCGCCGAGACCGCCCCCGGCGTCACCCCGGGCGACGTCGCGGCCGCCACCGGCGCGCCGGTCGCGCTCACCTGACGGCCCGTAGAGCCTCCGACCCACCCGACGGCGACACCGCGGGGGCTCTACGGGCGCCACACGGCGCCGGAGGTGTGTGCGCCGCACACCGCACCGCGGGCGAAATGTGGGTTCCGTTCACGTGGTCACCGGTCCGGCCGCCACCTAGCGTTCCCTGTCACAACCCTCCGAGTGGCGTGGATCACAGCGCCCTCCTTGCAGGAAGCAGCCCTCCCATGACCGACGCCAGCAGCTCCGTACCGCCGCCGGCCCGACCGGGCGGCATCGCCCGCATCGTCGGCGCCTCCCTGATCGGCACCACCATCGAGTGGTACGACTTCTTCCTCTATGGCAGCGCCGCCGCGCTCGTGTTCAACAAGCTGTTCTTCCCCACCGGCGACCCGCTGACCGGCACGCTGATCGCGTTCCTCACCTATGCGGTCGGCTTCGCCGCCCGGCCGCTCGGCGGGGTGGTGTTCGGCCACTTCGGCGACCGGGTGGGCCGCAAGAAGCTGCTGGTGGTCAGCCTGCTGATGATGGGCGGCGCGACGTTCGCGATGGGCCTGCTGCCCACCTACGCCACGGCCGGCGTCCTCGCCCCGGTCCTGCTGACCGCGCTGCGCCTGGTGCAGGGCTTCGCGCTCGGCGGCGAGTGGGGCGGCGCGGTCCTGCTCGTCTCCGAGCACGGCGGCGCGGACCGGCGCGGCTTCTGGGCCTCCTGGCCGCAGTCGGGCGCCCCCGGTGGGAACCTGCTGGCCACCGGGGTGCTGGCGCTGCTGGCGGCCGTGCAGTCCGACGCGGCGTTCCTGTCCTGGGGATGGCGCGTGCCGTTCCTGCTGTCGGGCGTGCTGGTGGCCGTCGGGCTGTGGATCCGCGTGACGGTGTCGGAGTCGCCGCTGTTCCTGGCGGCCAAGGCCCGCGCCGAGGCCGGCGGGAAGGAGGCGGCCCCGGTCGTGGAGGTGTTCCGCACCGGCTGGCGGCAGGTGCTCGGGGCGATCGGCACCCGGTTCGGGGAGAACATCTCCTACTACATCCTCACCTCGTTCCTGCTGGTGTACGTGACCACCCACCTGAAGCTCGGCAAGGGCACCGCGCTGAACGCGGTCCTCATCGGCTCGGCCGTCCACTTCGTCACGATCCCCGCCTGGGGCGCGCTGTCGGACCGGATCGGCCGCCGCCCGGTCACCCTGATCGGGTCGGCCGGCATGGCGGTGTGGGCGTTCGCGTTCTTCGCCCTGGTCGACACGAGGTCGTTCGCCGTCATCACCGCCGCCGTCACCGTCGGGCTGCTGCTGCACGGCGCGATGTACGGGCCGCAGGCGGCGTTCGTGTCGGAGATGTTCGACACCCGCGTCCGCTACTCGGGCGCGTCGATGGGGTCCCAGCTCTCCTCCATCGTCGCCGGTGCCCTCGCCCCCGTCATCGCCGTCGAGCTCCTCAAGGACTACGGCTCGGCCACCCCGGTCGCCCTGTACGTGTCCCTGGCCGCCATCGTCACCACCGTCACCGTCGCGCTGATCAGGGAGACGCGCGGCCGCGACCTGGACCGTCCGCTGGCCGGCGCGCACGCCACCGTCGCGCCCGCCCGGCAGCCGGTCGCCGGCTCGTGACGCGCCCCCCAGGCCCCCCGCTCGGAAAGGCCGCCATGAACCGAGGCAGAACCCTGGTCGCCGGAGGCGCCGTCATGCTGGCGGCCGCGATGGCCGGCCCCCTGCGAGCCGCGCCGGCGTCCGCGGCCGAGACCTGCGCCGGGCTGGACGGCCTGGCCGTCCCCGCCTCGGCGATCGGCCTGCCGACCCGCGGCGGGCAGGTCCGCCAGGCGGTGCTCGTCCCCGCCTCCGGGCAGGGCGCCACGGCCGTCGGCGAGTACTGCCGGGTGGAGGCGGCCCTGCACCCGGTGGATCCCGCGGCGCCCGACATCCTGATGCGGATCGCCCTGCCCACGGCCTGGAACGGCAAGACCATGATGTTCGGCGGCGGTGGATACGACGGCACGATTCCCAACATCGCCGGGAACGTGCCCTACGGCCTGCCCGACCGGCCCACCCCGCTCGGACGCGGCTACGCCACCTTCGCGAGCGACTCGGGGCACCAGGCGGCCCCCGGCTTCCAGCCCGCCACGTCGCTGGACGGCTCGTTCGCCGTCAACGACGAGGCGCTGCGCAACTTCGCCGGCGACGCCCTGAAGAAGACGCGGGACGCCGCCGTCCACCTCATCGGCCGCCGGTACGGTGGGGCCGTGCCCGCCCGCGGCTACTTCGCCGGGGGCTCGTCGGGCGGACGCGAGGCGCTCGCCGTGGCGCAGCGCTGGCCCCGCGACTTCCAGGGGGTCATCGCGGCCTACCCCGCCTGGAACGCCGCGGCCCTGGACCTGTTCTTCGGGTACGAGGCCCAGATCCTGTCGCGGCCGGGGGCCTTCCCCGGGCCGGCCGAGCAGGACCTGCTCCACCGCAGCGTGATCGCCGCCTGCGACGCCGGCGACGGCGTCCGGGACGGCATCGTCTCCAACGAGCGGGGTTGCCGTTTCGACCCGCGCGTCCTGCGCTGCGCCGGCCGCCACCACGAGGCGGGCACCTGCCTGACGGACCGGCAGATCCGGGCCGTCCGGGCGCTGTCCGCCCCGCTGCGGCTGCCCTACCGGATCGCCAGCGGCGAGACCGGATACCCCGGCTTCCCGTTCCTGTCGGGCGCCGCCATGACCACGCCGCTGCTCGGCATGGGCACCGCGGCCCCGGCCGACCCGATGCCCAAGTCCGGCGGTTACGGCGTCCAGTTCTGGGACCAGTGGATCCGGTACGCCGTCACCAGGGACCCCGGCCACGCCTCGCTGGCGGTCGACCCGCGCCGGCCCGGCCGGTGGCGCGCCCGCATCAGCGAGCTGTCGGCCCTCCAGGACGTCAAAGACCCCGACCTGCGGCGCTTCGCCGCCGCCGGAGGCCGCCTCCTCCTCGTCCACGGCCTGGCCGACGAGCTGGTCAGCCACCGCTCCACCGCGCAGTACTTCGCCCGGGTCCGCGCGACCATGGGGGCGCGGGCGACGAACGGGTTCGCCCGCTTCTACACCGTGCCCGGTGCCAACCACGCCAACGTCAAGGCCGATTTCACCGCCGGCTGGGATTCGCTCACCGTCCTGGAGGACTGGGCCGAGAACGGCGCCCCGCCCAGGGACCCCGTCGTGCGCGACACCGGTCCGGCCGCGGCGGGGCGCGCCCGGCCCCTGTGCGAGTACCCGGCCTGGCCTCGCTACAAGGGCTCGGGCGATCCCGGCGACGCCGGCAGCTTCACCTGCCGGGGTGGCTGATCAGCGGCCGGTGGCCAGGGACAGGCCGCCGTTGACCTCGATCACCTGCCCGGTCATGAAACCGTTGGCGGTGGTCAGCGCGACGGCCTGGGCGACGTCCTCGGCCTGCCCGATCCGGCCGACCGGCAGCGCGGCGGCGTGCTCGGCGAACATCGCCTCCCGCTGCTCGGCCGGCATCGCGTCCCACCACGGCGTCGCGATGACGCCGGGGGAGACCGCGTTCACCCGGCGCGGTGCCAGCTCGGCGGCGAGCGGGCCCACCATCGCCTCCAGCGCCCCGTTGATCGCGGCGAGGCCGGCGGTGCCGGGCAGCGCCGCGCGCGCCGAGGACGCGGTGATGAAGGTGATCGAGCCGTCCGCGGCGAGCCGGGGCAGCGCGGCCTGCAGGATCCGCAGGTGCAGCCAGAACTTGCCCTCGAAGCCGCCGCGCAGCTCGGCCAGGTCCAAGGTGGCGATCGGGCCGGCGCCCGAGCCGCCGCTGAGGGCCAGCACGAGGGCGTCGTAGGTGGTGTCCTCGGCGAAGAACGCGGTCAGCGCGGCGTCGTCGGCGGCGTCCACCCGGCGGGCGGTGACCTTGCCCTCGATGCCGGCGGCGGTGGCGGCGAGACGGGCCTCGTCCCGGCCGGTGATCACCACTTCGGCGCCCTGCGCGGCGAGCAGTGCGGCGGTGGCCGCGCCGATCCCCGAGCTGCCGCCCAGTACCAGCACGCGTCGTCCGGTCAGTGTCATGTCGGCTCCCCATTTATCGAGACCTTCTGTCTCGACAAGTATTTGCCGAGACTCCCGGTTTCGTCAAGTGGGTAGGGTGGGGACATGGAGCACGAGGAGACCGAACGCCGCCCGCATACCGGGCGGCGGCGCAACGAGGCCGCCCGGCGGGCCATCCTGGACGCCGCGGTCGAGCTGCTCGGCAGCGCCGACGAGGGGCCGGTGACCATCGACCGGATCGCCGCCGCCGCCGGCGTCGGCAAGCAGACGATCTACCGCTGGTGGCCGTCCAAGGGCGCGGTCCTGCTGGAGGCGCTCGGCGAGCGCGCCGAGACCGACGTGCCGGCCCCGGCGACCGGCTCCCTGGGGGGCGACCTCGCCGCGTTCGTCGCCGCGACCTTCCGGGCCGCCGGGAACCCGCGGATGGCGGCGGCACTGCGCGGGGCGATGGCCGAGGCGCAGCGCGACGAGCCGGCCGGTGAGGTGATGCGCGCGTTCATCGCGCGCCGCAGGCAGGCGCTCCGGGAGGTCTTCGAGCGGGCCGACCTCGCTCCCGGAGCCGACGTCGAGCTGCTGATCGACCAGGTCTACGGCGTGCTGTGGTACCGGATCCTGGTCGGCCACGCCCCGCTCGGCCCCGCGCAGGCCGCGGAGCTGGCCCGCTCGGTCGCCGCGCTAGCCCTCGGCCGCCAGGCGTAGCCCGAAGCCGATGAAGGCCAGGCCGGTGACCTGCTGGACCCGGCGCCGGACGGCGGGCCGGGCCAGCATCCGGCGGGCCGCGCCCGCGACGCCGACGACCAGCCCGAACCACAGCAGGCCCTGCACGGCGTGGATCGCGGCGAACAGCAGGCTCGTCCAGAACACCGACGCCCCGTCCGGCACGAACTGCGGCAGCAGCGACATGTAGAAGACGCCGATCTTGGGGTTGAGCAGGTTGGTGTCGAAGCCGGTGCGCAGCGCGGCACGGCCCGTCATCGGCCCCTCCTCGGCGGGCGCCTCCGCGGTGGCCCGCCGGGCCGTCCACAGGGCGCGGGCGCCGAGCCACAGCAGGTAGCAGGCGCCCGCGACGCGCAGCGCGTCGAAGGCCAGGCGGGACGCCGACAGCAGCGCGGTCAGCCCCGCCGCGCTCGCCACCGCCCATGCCAGGCAGCCGGCCGCGACGCCGAGCCCGGCGACGTAGCCGACGCGGCGGCCGCCGGTCACGGTGGCGCGCAGCACGAGCATGGTGTCGAGGCCGGGGGTGACCGTCACCAGCAGGGCGACGGCGGCGAAGGCGAGGCAGGCGGTCAGCACGCCCACATGCTTGCACAACGGGCATCGGGGCGGCGGTGGTGATCTCCGGGAGCGATGCGGGAAGGGGAACGGCACGGAATATCGATGATCGGAAGGGAATTGTGGCTGGCATGGCCCACCTCACCAGCAAGATCGGTTCGCTCGGCGTCTTCCCGCTGTCGCTCGGCGGCAACGTGTTCGGCTGGACCGCCGACCGCGACGCCTCCTTCGCCGTGCTGGACGGCTACGCCGAGGGCGGCGGCAACTTCGTCGACACCGCCGACGTCTACTCGGCCTGGGTGCCCGGCCACCGCGGCGGCGAGTCCGAGGAGGTCCTCGGCGCCTGGCTCGCCGCCCGCGGCAACCGCGACGACGTCGTCATCGCCACCAAGGTCGGCGGGCACCCCGAGTTCAAAGGCCTGGCCGGCCCGAACATCAAGGCCGCCGCCGAGGCGTCGCTGCGCCGCCTCGGCACCGACCGCATCGACCTGTACTACACCCACTTCGACGACACCTCGGTCCCGGTCGAGGAGATCATCACGGCGCTGGACGCGCTGGTGCGCGAGGGCAAGGTCCGCGAGATCGCGGCGTCCAACATCTCGCCCGAGCGGCTGGAGGCCTCGCTGGCGTTCAGCGAGCGCGAGGGCCTCGCCGCCTACGTCGCCCTGCAGCCGCACTACAACCTGGTGTCCCGCGACACCTACGAGGGGGAGCTGCGCGACGTCGCCGCCCGGCACGGCCTGGCCGCGGTGCCCTACTACGGGCTCGCGTCGGGGTTCCTGACCGGCAAGTACCGGCCGGGCGCGCAGGTCGACAGCCCGCGCGCCGGCCGCGCCGCCGAGCACCTGGAGAGCGAGCGGGGCCGCAAGGTCCTGGCCGCGCTGGACCAGGTCGCGCGGGAGCGGGACGCCGAGGTGGCGACCGTGGCGCTCGCCTGGCTGGCGGGCCGGCCGACCGTCGCCGCGCCGATCGCGAGCGCCCGCAGCGTCGAGCAGCTCCCGCCGCTGCTGGCGTCGGCGACGACCCGGCTGACCGACGCCGAGACCGCGCTGCTGGACGAGGCCTCCGCCTGACCGGGATGTAGCCTTCCGTCCCGTGCCTGTTGATTTCCTGCTGGCCGGCGGGCTGGCCGTGCTGGTCGGCTCGATCGTGCAGGGCAGCGTCGGCCTCGGCGTCGGGCTGGTCGCCACGCCGGTGGTGACGCTGCTGTTCCCGTCGCTGATGCCGGGCGCGATCCTGGTGGCGGCCGCGGTGCTTCCGCTCGCCACCCTCGCGGGCGAGGCCCGGCACGCCGACCTGCGGGGCCTCGGCTGGGCCTTCGGCGGCCGCGTCGCCGGGACGCCGCTCGGCGTCTGGGTGGTCGCGGCCGCCCCGGCCCGCGCCCTCGGCGTCGGTGTCGGCGCGGTCGTGCTGGCCGCGCTCGGCGCCACCGTCTGGGCCGGGACGGTGCCGCGCAACCGGACCACTCTCGCGGCCGCCGGGCTTGTCGCCGGCGCCACCGGTACCGCCTCGGCGATCGGCGGGCCGCCGCTCGCGCTGCTCTACCAGCGCGAGAGCGGCCCGCGGGTGCGCGCGACACTCGCGGTGTTCTTCACCGGCGGGGCGCTGCTGTCGCTGGTCACCCTCGCCGCGCTCGGCCAGCTGCCGGCCCGGCAGGTGGTCGCCGGGCTCGCGCTCACCCCGTTCGTGCTGGCCGGCTTCCTGCTGGCCGGCCCGCTCCGCCGGTACCTGGACGGCGACCGGCTGCGCCTGGCCATCCTGGTCGTGGTGGGCGGCTCCGCCGTCACCCTGATCGTGCGTAACCTGGTCTGATGCGTCCCACCAAGGCCGATCTGGAGGCCGCCCGCGACCGCCTGGTCCCCGATGTCCTGCCGCCCGAGGGCACGTTCTTCCGGGTGCTGTTCTGCGGGATCAACCCGGGCCTGTACTCGGGGGCGACCGGCCGCCACTTCGCCCGCCCCGGCAACCGCTTCTGGCCCACCCTGCACCGCTCGGGGTTCACCGACCGGCAGTTCTCGCCCGCCGAGCAGCACCTGCTGGCCGGACTCGGCCTCGGCATCACCAACCTCGCGCCCCGCACCACCGCGCGCGCCGACGAGCTGACCGCCGAGGAACTGCGCGAGGGCGGCAGGCGGCTCGCCGAGCTGGTCGAGCGGCGGCGGCCCGCCTACCTCGCCGTCGCGGGCGTCACCGCCTACCGGACGGCCTTCGGCAAACCGCACACCCAGATCGGCCCGCAGGACGAGACGTTCGGTCCGGCGCGGCTGTGGGTACTGCCCAACCCCAGCGGGTTGAACGCCAGCTGGCCGATCGACCGGATGGCCGCCGAGTTCGCGCGGCTGCGCGAGGCGGCCGACGCGCTCAAGGAGGACGGCTGAGGAGGCTGTGGGTGCTGCCCCGAGCCCCTATGGCCTGAACGCCAGCCGACCGATCTACCGGATGGCGGCCGAGCCGACGCGGCTGCGCGAGGCGGCCGACGCGGTCAGGGGGAGTGGTTGAGGGCGGCCGACGCGGCGAGCATCGCGCGGACCTCGGTGACGAGCGCCGGCTTGGGCTCCCACACGTCGGGGCGGCCGAGCGTCACGATCGGCCGGGGCAGCGGCAGCACGTCCGCCAGGCGCCAGTGGTACGCGCCCGGGTCGGCCCACGGGCCGCAGTCGCAGGTGCCGCCCTGCACCGCGGCCGAGCACACCTCGGTCAGCTCGGCGGTCGCGATGATCGCGCCGATCGCGGCGAGCGGGTCGCGCGGATCCCAGCCGGCCTCCTGGATCAGCGGCGAGTCGCACGCCTTCAGGTCGACGCGCATCGCCGCGTAGACCAGCAGCGGGCCCCGGTAGGAGGCCGGCTGCCGCTGGTTGTAGACGGCCTTGCCTCCCCGCGCGATCGCGAAGGCCCAGGGCTGCTGAACGCTGATCGCCTGCACGCGGTCCACCTCCCGTGCTCGCCTGGTCTCCATCGACCGGGCCGTCCGGACGGTGGTGCCCGTTTCCGGGCGGAGTATCCAGGGGGTCATCCGGTCCGCACCCGTTGGTCAGGTGCCACGACAACGTGCGGGCCGGTCGAATGGTTCAAAGGATGTTTTTTCATGCGTTGGCGCGCCGGGCAACCTGGCACGCCGGGAAGATCAGTTCTGCACCATCCGGGTGTAGGCGATGATGTTGTCCACATAGTGGCCGCTGCCCGGATCGAACGAGCCGCCGCAGGTCACCAGCCGCAGCGCCGGGTAGTCCAGGTCCTCGGCGTAGACCTTCTCGCCGGGGAACGCGGACTTGGCGACGCGCTCGACGCGCTCGACGGCGAACGTGGCCGTCCTCCCGTCGCGCCGCCGCACCCGCACCCGGTCGCCGGGCCGCAGCTCGCGCAGCCGCGCGAAGACGGCCGGCCTCTTGTTCGCGTCGACATGGCCGAGGATCACCGCCGGGCCGCCCTCGCCGGGCGTCGGGCCGCGCTCCCACCAGCCCGCCAGGTTCGGCGTGGACAGCGGCGGCGTCTCGATCCTGCCGTCCGGCTGCAGCCCGAGCTCCGTCACCGGCGCCGAGACGCCGATGCGCGGGATCGTGATCGCGGCGGGCTGCGACCGGGGCAGCGGCGCCGCGCCCGCCCCGGCGGCGGCCTTGCCCGGGCCGCCGGGGTCGACCGGGCCGCCGTCCCAGTCGTCGGAGCCGCAGCCGGCCAGCGCGAGGACGCAGGCCGCCGTGCCGAGGACGAGGCGGCCTGCCCGCACGTTCAGGTGTTCCCCTTCGCGCGGCGGCGCAGCACGACGCCGCCGCCCACGGCCGCCAGCGCCGCGAGCGCGCCGCCGGTGAGGGCCGGGGCCGGGTCCCGCCCGTGGGCGGTGCTGCCGTCGCCGGTGTCGGGCGCGCCCTGCGGGATGGTCGGGCCGCCGTCCTCCGCCCGGTCGCTGCCCGGCCTGGTGCTGAAGGTGACCGAGCCGTAGCCCGGGCAGGTGACGGTGAGCCGGACGATCGCGGGCAGGTGCTTCTTGAACCGCCCGTTGCCCTCCCACCGGTCGCCGGAGTTGTCGACCGCGTCCATGCGCGGCTGCTCCACGAACGACGACGACGAGGCCGTCGGCTGGACCGGGCAGGTCGCGTTGATGTCGACGTTGCCGCCCGGCAGGACGCGCCGCGACGACAGGCGCACGTCGTCGAATCCGAACTTGAAGCGGGGGTCCTTGCCGGGCGGCGGCTTGCCGGGACCGGACGTCGGCGGGGGCGTCGGCGGCGGCGTCGTCCGGTGCGGCGTCCGCACCGACAGCTCGAAGGCCTCCAGCCCCTTGCCGGTGCGGCAGAAGAACTTGGCCGTGTAGACGTGGTCGGGCTCGAGGTCGGACGCGGTGGTGGCGATCGCCGTCCACACGCCCTTGCCCTGCTCGTTCCAGTCCGCCGGGTCGTTCTTGAAGAACAGCTTGTTCGGCAGGACGTGCGGCGAGCCGGCGCAGCCGGTCACGCGCAGCTCCAGGTTCCCGCCCGGCTCGGCCGGGAAGGCGCCGGAGGTGATCTTGGGCGGGCCGGCCGGCTCGTCCGCGGGGGGCGCCGCGACGGCGGGGGCGGCCGCGCCGAGGAGCGCGGCCCCCGATACGGCGCCCGCGGCGGCGAGTCTTGTGATGCCCATATGGCTCCTTGCCGGGAGGGTGGGCTCGGTCCGTCGATCACAGGTGTGACGCGCGAAACGGTGCCGGGGTTGTCCCTGTGACCGCTGGGGAGCGTGTTGCGTTCATCGCGCAGTGTAGTGATCATGCCGACGATCGCGCGAGAAGGCAATGGCCTGATCCGGTCAGCCCTTGAGGGCGCCCGCCATCAGGCCGCGCATGAAGAACCGGCCGAGCAGCAGGTACACCAGCAGCGTCGGCAGCGACGCCAGCAGCGCGGACGCCATCTGCTGGTCGTACTGGACGGCGACCGCGCCCGACCCGGCGGTGTTGTTCAGCAGCACCGTCACCGGCCAGCTGTCGGGCGCGCCGAGGAACACCGCGAACAGGAAGTCGTTCCACAGCGAGGTGAACTGCCAGATCAGCGTCACCGCGAACGCCGGGCCCGACAGGGGCAGCACGATCCAGGCGTAGGTGCGCAGGATCCCGGCGCCGTCCACCCGGGCGGCCTCCACCAGCTCGTCCGGGACCGTCACGTAGTAGTTGCGGAAGATCAGCGTGCAGATCGGGATGCCGTAGACGACGTGCGCGAGCACCAGGCCGCGGATCGTGCCGGCCAGCTCCAGGTGGGTGAGCAGCCCGGCGAGCGGGATCATCACCGCCTGGTAGGGGATGAACATGCCGAACAGGAACAGCGTGAACACCGCGTCGGCGCCGGGGAAGCGCCACTTGGCGAGGACGTAGCCGTTCAGCGAGCCGAGCACGGCCGAGAGCAGCGAGCCGGTCACCGCGATCTTGACGCTGTTGACCAGGCCGGGGCGCAGCGTCGTCCACGCCGACCGCCAGCCGGCCAGGCTCCAGTGCGCGGGCAGGCTCCACGCCTGCTGCGGGCCGGCCTCGGCGAACGGCTTCAGGCTCGTCACGACCAGCACGTACACCGGGATCAGGAACAGCACGGCGAACAGCAGCAGGAGCGCCGGGCGCAGCACCCTCGTCATCGGACCCGCTCCGTCCGCACCGACCACACCAGGTAGGGGACCACCAGCACCGCGACCGCGACCAGCAGGTAGGTCGCGATCGTCGCGCCGTTGGCCGGGTCGTGCCGGTCGAAGACCTCCACGTAGGTCGCGACGGCCGGCACGTAGGTGATGATCTGCTTGCCCGCGATCGCCATGATCAGGTCGAACACCTTCAGCGAGATGTGCCCGAGGATGATCAGCGCGGACAGTGTCACCGGCCGCAGCCGCGGGAACACCACGTACCGGTACACCTGCCACTCCGAGGCGCCGTCCACCCGCGCCGCCTCCCGCAGCTCCTCGGGGACGCCGCGGAACCCGGCCAGGTACAGCGCCATGACATAGCCCGACATCTGCCAGATCGCGGGCAGCGCCATCGCGGCCATGCCCCAGCCGGGGTCCTGCCACCAGTCGTTGGCCAGCGCGCCGAGCCCGGCCTTGTGGAACAGCTGGTTCAGCCCGACGGCCCGCTCGGGCGGCGCCGGGTTCATCAGCCAGCGCCACACCACCCCGCTCGCGATGAACGAGATCGCCATCGGGAACAGGTAGACCGCGCGGAACCCGGCCTCGCCCCGGATGCCCTTGTCCATCAGGAACGCCAGGAACGCGCCGAGCAGCAGCGCCCCGCCGACGAACACCGCGGTGAACAGCAGCGCGTGCCGCACCGCGCCCGGCCAGCTCGGCTGGTGCCACAGGTCGACGAAGTCGCGGCCCTTGTCGAACCCGTAGGGCGACACCTCGTCGTGCCGACCGCTCACCGCGACCCGGGTGTTCCAGAAGATCAGCCCGTACACGAACAGCCCGACCGCCAGGATCGACGGCGACACCAGCAGCAGTCCCGGCAGCGACTTCCGGAGCCGCCGCCGGGCCGGCGCCGGGCTCACTGGCCGCTGTTCTTGGCCGCCTCGGCCAGCCCCGCCTGGAGTTTGCCGACGTCCCTGCTCTGCAGGAAGAGCCCGACGGCGGTGTCGATGTCGGTGTGCTGCCGCTTGCTCGCGCTCACCCCGTGCCAGAACGACCCGGCGAGCTTGACGCCCGGCTTGTTCCACTCGTTGAACGCGTACTCCAGGTAGCCGGTGTACAGGCTCTTGTCGGCGTCCTTGCGGGCCGGGACGGACCCCTTCTTGGGGTTGAACAGGTCCTGGCCCTCCTTGCTGGACACCTCCTTCAGCCACAGCAGCGACCCGCCGCGGTGCGGCGCGCCCTTCGGCAGGGTGAAGCTGTCCGACAGCCACATGTAGGTGCCGTCGGTGCCGGGGGAGGGGGCGTACTTGAAGTCGGTGCCGAGCTTCTTGCCGAGGCCGTTCGGCGCGCCGCCGGTGAAGTAGCCGTACGCCCAGTCGCCCATGATGTTGAACGCGGCCTCGCCGTCCACCACGGCCTTGGCGGCGCCCTGCCAGTCGGTGGAGGCGGCCTCGGCGGTGGTGTAGCCGACGATCGTGGCGAAGTCGTGCAGCGCCTTGGTGACCGCCGGGCCGTTCCAGTCGGCGCCCGGCCGCCACAGCGCGTTGTAGGCGTCGGTGCCGAGGTCGCCGAGCAGCACGTTCTCCAGCAGGTGGTCGGCGGTCCACTGGGCGCCGAGCGACAGCGGCACCTTCCCGGTCTTGTCCTTGACGGCCTTCAGCGCGGCGATGAAGTCGGCGATCGAGGCGGGCGGCCCGGCGATCCCCGCCTCCTTCAAGATCTTGGGGTTGTACCAGAGCATGTTGGAGCGGTGGATGTTCACCGGCACCGAGTAGATCTTCCCCTGGTAGGTGATCTGCTGCAGGAGCTGCTGCGGGTAGGCGGACCGCAGGCCGTTCTCGTCGTAGAAGGAGTCCAGCGGCTCGATCTGCCCGGCCTTGATGTAGTCGAGCAGCTCGGCGCCGGCGTGGCCCTGGAAGGAGTCCGGCGGCTTGCGGTTCTGCAGCCGGCTCGCCAGCACCGCCTGCGCCTGGGTGCCCGAGCCGCCCGCGATGGCGGCGTTGACGAACTCGACGCCGGGGTTCTTCTTCTTGAAGTCGGCGACCATCGCCGCGAGCCCGTCGGCCTCGCCGGGCCCGGTCCACCAGGAGAAGACCTCGACCTTGGAGGCGTCGCCGGTCTCCTTGCCGCCGCCACCGCAGCCCGAGAGGGCCAGTACTCCGCTGAGGGCCGCCGCCGCGGCCGCCTTCCACCGTCCTCGCATCGCCCGTCCCTTCGGTCGCCCGAGGGCTTCAGCGTCCGTTCGGACACGCGGGCGGTCAACGGGGCCGGGTGAAATCGAGATCTTGCGGTGACCCGGCCCCCGCCGGCGGCGCGGCTACCAGCGCAGCGCGGGCGGCAGCAGCTCGGTGCCGGCGTCGGGCCATTCCAGGGGCGCGCCGAGCGGGACGAGCTCGGCCATCTGCAGCCGGAACCACGGCGAGGCCTCGGGCCGGTCCACCAGCTCCAGGCACCGCTCCCAGCTCCACCACTCGGCGTCCTCCACCTCGGCGGGGTTGCGGCGCACCCCCGGGCGGCTCGCCACCGCCCGCACCACCGGGCACCGCTCGTACTCGACGGTGCCGTCCGCGGCGACCGCGCGGTAGCGGAATCCCGGCAGCACCGGTGTGATCGTGTCGACGATCACACCGAGCTCGTCGCGCAGCCGGCGCTCCACCGCCTCGCGCAGGCCCTCGCCGGGCCCCGGGTGGCCGCAGCAGCTGCCCGTCCAGACGCCGGGGAAGGTCCGCTTGGACAGTGCCCGGCGGGTGATGAGGACCTGTCCCGCGGGATCGACCACGTAGCAGGAGAAGGCGAGATGGTAAGGAGTGTCACGATGGTGGCCGGTGACCTTGTCGACCGTCCCGATGGCCTCGTCAGCCGCGTTGAGCAGCACGATCTCCTCGACACTCATGACCTCTTTCTATCGCAGAGTCACTGATCGTCACGGGTGAACGCAGGTGAAGGCGCACCTCCAGGACACGCACCGTACGTCCCAAGGGTCTGTAAACTCGGAACGGCCCGACGACCAGGGGCAGCGGAGCCCCTGATGGAGGAGTTGACACGCGTGACCCTGCTTGAGTCGATCAAGGGTCCGGAGGACCTCAGGCGACTGGACGCCACGCAACTGCCTCGGCTCGCGGCGGAGATCCGCGAGACCCTGGTCGAGGCGGTCGCCAAGACCGGCGGCCATCTGGGGCCCAACCTGGGCGTGGTCGAGCTGACCATCGCGCTGCACCGGGTCTTCGACTCGCCGCGCGACAAGATCCTCTTCGACACCGGTCACCAGGCGTACGTGCACAAGATGCTGACCGGCCGGCACGACTTCGCCGAGCTGCGCCGCCGCGGCGGGCTGTCGGGCTACCCGAGCCAGGCCGAGTCCGAGCACGACATCATCGAGAACTCGCACGCCTCCACCGCGCTGTCCTACGCCGACGGCCTGGCCAAGGCGTTCCAGCTGCGCGGCGAGGACGACCGCGCGGTGGTCGCGGTCGTCGGCGACGGCGCGCTCACCGGCGGCATGTGCTGGGAGGCGCTGAACAACATCGCCGCGGGCACCGACCGGCCCGTCATCATCGTGGTGAACGACAACGGCCGCTCCTACTCGCCGACGATCGGCGGGCTGGCCAGCCACCTGGCCGACCTGCGCGTCACCCGCGGCTACGAGCACGCGCTCGACCTGATCAAGAAGACGGTGCCGCGGACCCCGGTGGTCGGGCAGGTCGCCTACGAGGCGCTGCACGGCCTGAAGAAGGGCCTGAAGGACGTCCTGCAGCCGCAGGCGATGTTCGAGGACCTCGGCATGAAGTACGTCGGCCCGATCGACGGGCACGACGAGGAGGCGGTGGAGCACGCGCTGCGCCGCGCCCGCGGCTTCGGCCGCCCGGTGATCGTGCACGCGATCACCCGCAAGGGGTCGGGGTACGCGCCGGCCGAGAACGACACCGAGGACTGCATGCACGGCGGCGGCGCCTTCGACCCCGCCACCGGCAAGGCGCTGCCGAAGTCCGGCGGCCCGTCCTGGACGTCGGTGTTCGGCTCGGAGATGGTCGCGATCGGCGCCGAGCGCCCCGACGTGGTCGCCATCACCGCCGCCATGCTCTACCCGGTCGGCCTTGCCCCGTTCGCCGACGCCTACCCCGAGCGCACCTACGACGTCGGCATCGCCGAGCAGCACGCGGCGACGTCGGCGGCGGGCCTGGCGCTGGGCGGCCTGCACCCGGTCGTCGCGCTGTACGCCACCTTCCTCAACCGCGCCTTCGACCAGGTGCTGATGGACGTGGCGCTGCACAAGCTTCCGGTCACGTTCGCTTTGGACCGCTCCGGTGTGACCGGCGACGACGGCGCCAGCCACAACGGCATGTGGGACCTGTCGATCCTCAGCCTGATCCCCGGCATGCGCGTCGCGGTGCCGCGCGACGGCGCCCGGCTGCGCGAGCTGCTGCGCGAGTGCGTCGCGGTCACCGACGGGCCGACCGCGATCCGCTACCCCAAGGGCGCGGCCACCGCCGACATCGAGGCGGTCGGGCAGGCGGGCGGCATGGACGTGCTGGCCCGGCACGAGGGCGCCAACGGCACCCGGGTGCTGCTGGTCGCGGCCGGCTCGATGGCGGGCCCGGCGGTGGAGGCCGCGGAGCTGATCGCCGCGCAGGGCATCGGCGTCACCGTCGTCGACCCGCGCTGGATCAAGCCGCTGGACCCGGCGCTGGTCGACCTGGCCGCCGGGCAGAGCCTGGTCGCGGTGGTGGAGGACAACGGCCGCACCGGCGCGGTCGGCGACGCCGTCGCGCGGCTGCTGCGCGACCACGCGGTGGACGTCCCGCTGCGCACCTTCGGCATCCCGCAGGAGTTCCTGGACCACGCCTCGCGCGGCCAGATCCTCACCGACATCGGGCTGACCGCGCAGGACCTGGCCCGCGACGTCACCGAGGCGGTCGCGCGCCGCTCCATCGCCCCGGCGCGGGTCCCCGGCCGGTAGCGGCGGCGGCCGCCGTTCGCCGGGAAGGCCCGGAAGGCCGGGCGGTCCGCTAGCGGGGCCGGCAGGCGTCGCGCATGGCGTCCCAGTGCGCGAGCTTGACCCGCTCGCCGCGGCCGAGCGTCCGGGCGAGGGCGACCTCGGCGGCGTCGAGGTTGAGCCAGTCGGCGTAGGTGACGACGGGCAGCGCCCGCGACTCCAGCAGCTCCTCGACGGTGCGGACGGCGCCGCCGCCCGGCGCGTCGGCCAGCAGGTTGCGGACGGTCTCGGCGGCGTCGGACTTGTTGGTGCCGACGACGCCGGTCGGGCCGCGCTTGATCCAGCCGGCGACGTACTCGCGCGGCCGGCCCAGCACCCGCCCGCCCTCGTTCGGCACGACGTAGGCCCGCTGGTCGAACGGCAGGCCCTCCAGCGGCACGCTCTGGTAGCCGACCGACCGCAGCACCAGGCCGGCGGGCAGCGTCTCGAACTCGCCGGTGCCGGTGACGCGGCCGGTCTCGTCCAGCCGGGTCGCCTCCAGCCGCAGGCCCTCGACGCGGGTGGTGCCGAGGATCTCCACCGGCGCGCGCCAGAACCGCACGTCGATGCGGCGGGGCCGCGCGTCCCCGGGGTCGCCGGTCCAGCGGCTCAGCACCTGGACGTTCCCGCGCACGTGCCGGTCGGACTCGGCGAGCGCGGCACTGGCGGGGTCCAGCTCCATGTCCCCGGGGCGGACGTGCACGCCCACGCCGTCGATCTCGCCGAGCTCGCGCAGCTCCTTGGTGGTGAACTTGGCCTGCGCCGGGCCGCGCCGCCCGATCATGTGGATGCGCCGCACCCGGCTCCGGCCGAGCGCCTCCAGCACCTGCTCGGGCACGTCGGTCTCGCGCAGCTGCGCCACCGTCTTGGCCAGGATGCGCACCACGTCCACCGCGACGTTCCCGACGCCGATGACGGCGACCTCCTCGGCCGACAGGTCGAACACGTGGTGGGCGGCGTCGGGGTGCCCGCAGTACCAGTTGACGAAGTCGGTGGCCGCGACGCTGCCGGGCAGGTCCTCGCCGGGGATGCCGAGGTGCCGGTCGACCATGGCGCCGGTCGAGTAGATCACGGCGTCGTAGCAGTCCAGCAGCTCGCCGCGGGTGATGTCGCGGCCGAGCTCGACCCCGCCGAAGAACCGCACGCCCGGCTCCTCCAGCACCTTCTGCAGGTACCGCGCGATCGACTTGATCGACTTGTGGTCCGGCGCGACGCCGTACCGCACCAGCCCGTAGGGGGTGGGCAGCCGGTCGAAGACGTCCACCCGCGCCGTCCCGCCGGACTGCTTCACCAGCGCCTCGGCGGAGTACAGCCCCGCCGGACCCGACCCGATCACCGCGACACGCAGAGATGCAGCCATGCGCGCCATTGTGCACACCCGTTCACCAAATGAACACAGTGACCCGGGTCACTGACCCGGGTCACCGGGCGGCGCGGTCAGGAGCCGGGCTTGGCGGCGGCGCCGACGCGGCTGTGGCGGGCGCCGTAGGCGAAGTAGACGACGGCGCCGACCACCAGCCAGACCAGGAACCGCACCCAGGTGTCGACCGGCAGGTTCAGCATGACGAACAGGCAGGCCAGGACCGACAGGATCGGCACGACCGGGACCAGCGGGGTGCGGAACGAGCGGGGCAGGTCGGGCCGGGTGCGGCGCAGGATCAGCACGCCGACCGAGACGACCACGAACGCGAACAGGGTGCCGATGTTGACCAGCTCGGCGAGCTTGGCGAGCGGGATGAACCCGGCGAGGACCGCGACGATGCAGCCCATCAGAATGGTGCTGCGGTAGGGGGTGCCGAAGCGCGGGTGGACGGCGGCCAGCCAGGCCGGCAGCAGGCCGTCGCGGCTCATCGCGAAGAACACCCGGCTCTGCCCGAGCAGCAGGATCAGCACGACCGTGGTGAGGCCGGCGACCGCGCCGATGCTGATGACGGTGGCGAGCCAGGGGTGGCCGACGGCCTTGAAGGCGTCGGCGAGCGGCGCCTTGGTGCTGAGGTCCTTGTAGTTCTGCATGCCGACGACCACCAGCGACACCGCCGCGTACAGGATCGCGGTGATGACCAGGGAGCCGATCAGGCCGATGGGCAGGTCGCGCTGGGGGCGGCGGGCCTCCTCGGCGGCGGTGGCGACGATGTCGAACCCGATGTAGGCGAAGAAGACGACGGCGACGGCGGCGAAGATGCCGAGCCAGCCGTAGCTGACCGGGTTGATGCCGAACAGCACCTGCATGAGGGGCGCGGCGCCGCCCTCGACCGAGGGGTTGGCCTTGGCCGCCGGGATGAACGGGGTGTAGTTGGCGCTCTTGACGAAGAACAGGCCCGCGAAGATCACCAGCAGCACGATCGCGACCTTGATGGTCACCACCACCGCGTTGACCCGCGAGGAGATCTTGATGCCGGCGACCAGCAGCGCGGTCACCGCGAGGACGAGCAGGATCGCCGGGACGTTGACCACGCCGCCGCTCTCGCCCGGCGGGTTGGCCACCGCGTCCGGCAGCGTGAGGCCCGCGCTGTCCAGCAGCGAGGCGGCGTAGCCCGACCAGCCGACCGCGACGACGGCGGCGCCGAGCGCCAGCTCCAGGATGAGGTCCCAGCCGATGATCCAGGCGGGGAACTCGCCGAGCGTGGCGTAGGAGAAGGTGTAGGCCGAGCCCGCGACCGGGACGGTGGAGGAGAACTCCGCGTAGCAGAGGGCCGCCAGGCCGCACACGACGGCGGCGAGCACGAACGACAGCGCGACCGCGGGCCCCGCCTTGTCCTTGGCGACCTGGCCGGTGAGCACGAAGATGCCGGTGCCGATGATGACACCGACGCCGAAGACGGTGAGGTCGAGCGCCGACAGGTCCCGCCGGAGCCGGTGCGCGGGCTCCTCGGTGTCACGGATCGACTGTTCGACCGATTTGGTGCGGAGCAGGTTCACCTCGGGCTCCTTCGTCGCAGGCCGCAGGGATGCAGGATTGATCACCGCAGCGACACGGCCGAAACCCGAGAGTGAGGGATAGGTCTGGATATGCACGAAAAGAGGCGTCCCGCGGGCGGGACGCCTCTCTCACGTGGTGCCGCGCGGGCCCGGAGGGTCGGCTGCCGGGTCCCCGCGCGGACGCTTCTACTTGACCGACGCCACGCCCGGCTCGAGGAACCGGCGCCCGGCGACCTTCTCGCTGACCCCGGCGCGGTCCAGGTACGGCGTGATGCCGCCCAGGTGGAACGGCCAGCCCGCACCCATGATCATGCACAGGTCGATGTCCTGCGCGGCGGCGACGACGCCCTCGTCCAGCATGAGGCCGATCTCCTGCGCCAGCGCGTTCAGCGCCCGCTCCAGCACCTGCTCCTCGGTGGAGGGGCTGGTGCCGCCGCCGAAGATCTCCGCGGCCTCGGGGTCGATGGTGAAGTCCGGCAGGTACACGCCGGACTTGCCCGCCGCGACGAACTTGGCGAACTTCTCCGAGAGCGGGAAGCGCTCGGGGAAGGCGCCGTGCAGCGTCTCGTTGACGTGCAGCGCGATCGCCGGGCCGACCAGGCCCATCAGCACGAACGGCGGCATCGGCAGCCCGAGCGGCGCGGCGGCGCGCTCGGCCACCTCGATCGGGGTGCCCTCGTCCACCGTCTGGATGATCTCGGCCATGAGGCGCAGCAGGATGCGGTTGACCACGAACGCCGGGGCGTCCTTGACCAGCACGCACGACTTCTTCAGCTGCTTGCCGACCGCGAACGCCGTCGCCAGGGCGGCGTCGTCGGTCCGGTCGCCGCGCACGATCTCCAGCAGCGGCAGCACCGCGACCGGGTTGAAGAAGTGGAAGCCGACGACCCGCTCGGGGTGCTTCAGCTTCGAGGCCATCTCGGTGACCGACAGCGAGGAGGTGTTGGTCGCCAGGATGCAGTCGGCGGAGACGTGCTCCTCGACCTCGGCGAACACCTTCTGCTTGACGTTCATCTCCTCGAAGACCGCCTCGATGACCAGGTCGGCGTCGGCGAACGCGTCCTTGGTCAGCGAGCCGGAGATGAGGGACTTCAGCCGGTTGGCCTTGTCGCCGGAGACCCGGCCCTTGGCCAGCAGCTTGTCGATCTCGCCGTGCGCGTAGCCGACGCCCTTGTCCAGGCGGGCCTGGTCCAGGTCGGTGAGGACGACCGGCACCTCCAGGCGGCGCGCGAACAGCAGCGCCAGCTGCGAGGCCATCAGGCCCGCGCCGACGACGCCGACCTTGGCGACCTTGCGGGCCAGGGCCTTGTCGGGCGCGCCCGCCGGGCGCTTCGCGCGCTTCTGGGTGAGGTCGAAGGCGTACAGGCCGGCCCGCAGCTCGTCGCTCAGGATGAGGTCGGCCAGCGCCTCGTCTTCGGCGGCGAAGCCCTCGTCGCGGCTGCGGTCCTTGGCGGCGGCGACGAGCTCCAGGGCGCGGGTGTAGGACGGGGCGGCGCCGTGCAGCTTGCCCTCCACGGTCCAGCGGGCCAGGTTGACCGCGTCGTCCCAGCCCTTGCCCTTGTCGACCTCGGGGCGCTGCACGCTGATCTCGCCCTTGACCACGCGGGCGGTCCAGGCGAGCGACTCCTCCAGGAAGTCGGCGCCGTCGAAGATCGCGTCGGCGATGCCCAGCTCGTAGGCCTGCGCGCCCTTCAGCATGCGGTTCTGCGCGAGCGGGTTGTCGATGATGACCTTGAGGGCCTTCTCGGCGCCGATCAGGTTCGGCAGCAGGTAGGTGCCGCCCCAGCCGGGGACCAGGCCGAGGAACGCCTCGGGCAGCGCGATCGCCGGGACGTTCTTGGAGACCGTCCGGTAGGTGCAGTGCAGGCCGATCTCGACGCCGCCGCCCATCGCCGCGCCGTTATAGTAGGCGAAGGAGGGGACGCTCAGCTCGCCGAGGCGGCGGAACACGTCGTGGCCGAGCTTGCCGATGGCGAGCGCGTCCTCGCGCCTCTCGATCAGCGGCACGCCCTTGAGGTCGGCGCCGACCGCGAAGATGAACGGCTTGCCGGTGACGCCGACGGCCACGATGTCGTCGCGCGCGGCGACGGCGTCGACGGCCTCGTTCAGCTCGGCCAGGCCGTTCGGGCCGAAGGTGTTCGGCTTGGTGTGGTCGAAGCCGTTGTCCAGCGTGATCAGCGCGAGCGTGCCCGCGCCGTAGGGCAGCTGAACGTCGCGGACGCGGGCGTGGGTCACGACCTCGTCGGCGAAGATGGCCTTGATGTCGGTGCTCACTTGGCGCCCTCCCAGTTCACGTTCTCCCAGAGGACGGTCCCGCCCATGCCCATGCCGACGCACATGGTGGTGAGGCCGTAGCGGACGTCGGTGCGCTCCTCGAACAGCCGCGCGAGCTGGTTCATCAGCCGGACGCCGGAGGAGGCGAGGGGGTGGCCGAGGGCGATGGCGCCGCCCCAGGGGTTCACCCGCGCGTCGTCGTCGGCGATCTTGAAGTGCTCCAGGAACGCCAGCACCTGCACCGCGAACGCCTCGTTGATCTCGATGAGGCCGATGTCGTCCATGGTGAGGGAGTTGCGGGCGAGCAGCCTCTCGGTGGCCGGCACCGGGCCGATGCCCATGACCTCGGGCTCGACGCCCGCGAAGGAGAAGTCGACCAGGCGCATCTTGGGCGTGAGGCCGAGCTCGGCGGCGACGTCCTCGGCGGCCAGCAGGCACGCGGTGGCGCCGTCGTTCAGGCCCGCGGCGTTGCCGGCGGTGACGTTGCCGGCGACCCGGAACGGGGTCTTCAGCGAGGCCAGCGACTCCATGGTGGTCTGCGGGCGCGGCGGCTCGTCCTCGGTCGCCAGGCCCCAGCCCTTCTCGGCGGAGCGGATCGCGGTCGGCACCAGGTCCGGCTGGATCCTGCCGGCCGCGTAGGCGGCGGCGACCTTCTGCTGGCTGCGCACCGCGTAGGCGTCGGCGCGCTCCTTGGTGATCTGCGGGAAGCGGTCGTGCAGGTTCTCCGCGGTGGTGCCCATGACCAGCGCGGACGGGTCGACCAGCTTGTCGGCCAGGAAGCGGGGGTTGGGGTCCACGCCCTCGCCCATCGGGTGGCGGCCCATGTGCTCCACGCCGCCGGCGATGACGACGTCGTAGGAGCCGAAGGAGATGCCCGCGCCGGAGGTGGTGACGGCGGTCAGCGCGCCCGCGCACATGCGGTCGATCGCGTAGCCGGGCACCGACTTGGGCAGCCCGGCGAGCACGGCGGCGCTGCGGCCGATCGTCAGGCCCTGGTCGCCGGTCTGGGTGGTGGCGGCGATGGCGACCTCGTCCACCCGCTCGGGCGGGAGGGAGGGGTTGCGGCGCATCAGCTCGCGGATGGCGCGGACGACCAGGTCATCGGCGCGGGTCTCGGCGTACAGGCCCTTCGGGCCCGCCTTGCCGAACGGCGTGCGTACGCCGTCGACGAACACGACGTCACGTGCGGTGCGAGGCACGGATCGTCCTCCCTTGAGGAATGGTCGGTGAGGGTTGAGCCCCATGCCGCCCGCGGCGGGGCGGCACGAGTACCCACGAGCACGATGCTACTCGCCGGTAACGCGAAATACTACTCGTCAGTAACCACTGACGAGCTGTGCGGCGGCCACTGACCGGCTGTCAAGGGCGCCGGTGCCCCTTGTCCACCTATCGCCCCGTGGGTAGCGTGCGGGTAAATCACCGGAGGAGGCGCGGTGGTGCACGCCAGACCCGCTTACCGCCCCGGGCCGCGCCGGCGCGCCGGGCACGTGCGCGATCTCACCGCGCTGCTGCTCCGCACCGGCCTCATCCTGTCCGGCCCCCCGCAGCGCATCCCCGCCCACATCGGCGCCTACCGCCGCTGGGGCACCACGCTCGCCGGGCTGATCGCCGCCGGCGCCGCGCGCGGCCCGAACCGGCCCGCCCTCATCGACGACGCGGGCACCCTCACCTTCGCCGAGCTGGACACCCGCTCCACCCGCCTGGCCGCCGGGCTGCCGCTGGACGGCCCGCGCCCCCGCGTCGGCGTGCTCTGCCGCAACCACCGCGGCCTGGTGGAGACCCTGCTGGCGTGCAGCAAGCGCGGCGTGGAGGTGGTGCTGCTGAACACCGGCTTCGGCGCCGGGCAGGTGCGCGCCGTCCTCGGCGAGCTGCGCATGGACCTGCTGGTCGCCGACGCCGAGTTCGCGCCGCTGCTCGCCGCCGCGCCGATCGCGCTGCGCCGCACCATCGTGTGGGCCGACCGGCCGCCGGGCCCCGGGCTCGGCCCGACCCTGGACCAGATCGTGCAGGCCACCCCCGCCGGGACGATCTCCCCGCCGCAGGTGCAGGGCCGCACGATCATGCTGTCGTCCGGCACCACCGGCCGGCCCAAGGGCGCCCGCCGCCCGCCCCGCCCGGGCCTGTGGCCGCTCGCCTCGATGACCTCGCGGATCCCGCTGCGCGCCCGCCAGACGATGATCATCGAGGCGCCGCTGTTCCACACCTGGGGCTACGCCGCGCTGCAGATGGCCTGGGCGCTGCGCGCCCCGGTGGTGCTCCACCGCCGCTTCGACCCCGTCGCCACCCTCGCCGCGATCGCCGCGCACCGCGACGCGGTGGTGTTCGCCGTCCCGGTCATGCTCCAGCGCGTCCTGGACCTGCCGCCGCGGGTGCGCGCCGCCCACGACACCTCGGGCCTGCGCATCGTCGCGCTGAGCGGCGCCGCGCTGCCCGGCGACCTGGCCACCCGCTTCATGGACGCCTTCGGCGACCGCCTCTACAACGTCTACGGGTCCACCGAGGCGTCCTGGGTGTCCATCGCCACCCCGCGCGACCTGCGCGCCGACCCGCGCACCGCGGGCCGGCCGCCGCGCAACACCGCGCTCGCCGTCCTGGACGAGGAGGGCCGCCCCGTCGGCCGCGCCACCATCGGGCACATCCACGCCGCCAACGAGCTGGTCTTCGAGGGCTACACCGGCGGCGAGCCGGTCGAGGTCCGCGGCGGGCTGCTGGCCACCGGCGACCTCGGCCACATCGACCACCGCGGCCTGCTGTTCGTGGACGGCCGCACCGACGGCATGGTGGTGTCGGGCGGCGAGAACGTCCTCCCGCGCGAGGTCGAGGACGCGCTGCTGCGGCTGCCCGAGGTGCGCGAGGTCGCCGTCGTCGGCGTGCCCGACCCGGTGTGGGGGCAGCGCCTCGCCGCCTACGTGGTGCCGGCGCCCGGCGCCGAGCCCGACCCGGACGCGCTGCGCGCCCACGTGCACGCCCAGGTCGCCCGCTACGCCGTCCCGCGCGACGTGCACTTCCTGGCCGAGCTGCCGCGCAACGCCACCGGCAAGATCGTGCACCGCTGGCTCGCCGCCGGGCCGCGCCAGGCCGAGCCCGAAGGCCGCGTCGCCTGGCCGCAGCCCGCGCCCTGACGGGCCGTCAGCGCATCCAGCAGGTGTAGGAGATCCGCGCGGAACCGCCCGGCGCGAACGAGACGCTGCCCGACCCGCCGCCCAGGGCGTAGCACCGCACGGTGGAGATGACGGTCACCGCGACGCTGGTGGACTGCCCGCTCGACAGCGTTCCGGCGCCGGACGCCCGGACGCGGCCGATGCTGGAGCTCACCGACGCCACCGACCAGCGCACGGACCCGCCGGAGGCCGAGAGCCGGACGTAACAGGTCCGGGGGAGCCCGGCGACGCCGATGCCGCGGCAGGCGCCGTCGTTGACGACCAGCCGGCCGGGGCCGGACGGCACCGTGGGCGGCCGCTTGGTGGGCGGCGGCTTGCGGGTCGGCGCGGGCGCCGAGGGCGTCGTCGGCGCGGGGGTGGGCGCCCCGGGGGTCGTCGGCGTCGCCGAGGGGGACCCGGGCGGTGCTCCGGACGGCGATCCGGAGGACGGCGTGGTCGGCGACGCGCCCGGCCCCGTCGCCGGGGGCGTCTGCGAGCCCGGCGGCGTGGTGCCGCCGGTTCCGGGACCGGGCGTCACCCCGGTGTCGTCGCCGACGGTCCCGCCCGCCAGCGGCGCGGGCGTCCGCTTGGCGTGCCCGCCGGAATCCGGCCAGAGGATCACGGCCCCGGCCGCCACCAGGAGACCGGCGAGCCCGGCGGCGCCCATGGCCTTGGCCTTGCGTCCCGGCTTCCCCAGCCGCCGGGGCGCAGGCCGCGCGCCGTTCCGCAGCGGTCCGGCGGGCGGCAGCGGCGTGGTGGCCGTGGCGGAAGCGACGGCCGCCGCCGGTTCGGGTCCCGTCCCTCGCTTCTCCGCCCCGGTCGCCGCCGCCCAGGCGGCTGCCGCGGCTGCCGCGGTCCCGGCCGCCGCGGGCCCGGTCGCTGCAGGAGCGGACGCCGCCGGTTCGGGCGCCGCCCCCTGACCGCCTGCCGCTGCCGGAGGCCCGGCCACTGCGGGCCCGGTCGGCGCCGCCCCGGTCGCCGCCGGTTCGGACGCCGCCGACCCGGCCCCCGCCACCCGCTTGTCCTCCGCCGTCGCCGCAGCAGCGGCCGCTGCTGCCGCCGCAGCCGCGAGCCTGGCCTTGGTAAGACCGGTCGCCGCCGGTTCGGGCTCTGCCGCCCGCTTGTCCGCGGCGGCCGTCGCCGGCTCGGCTGCTTCCGGGCCGCCCGATGCGGCCGCGGTCGGCACAGGCCCAGCCCCCGCTGGTCCGGCCCCTGCCGTCCGCTCATCCGGCGCCGCGGGCTCGGGCGCCACAGGCTCGGCCGCCGCGGGCTCGGGCACCGTGGGCTCGGGCACTGTGGGCTCGGGCACCGTGGGCTCGGGTGCCGCGGGTGCCGCCGCCGCGGGCTCGTCCACCACGGGCGCGGGCAGCACGGGAGCACCCTTTTGCGACGTCGTGATCAGCCGGACGCACTTCTCACGGACGAGGCCGGTCAGCCATTCGCGCATCCCCTCCGGCTGCGCGACCGTGGCCGGGTTGTCGCGAAGGGAGATGAGCGTCGCACGGACGATCTCGACGGCCTTCACCTGGTCGCCGATGAGCTCGCCCGCATAGGCGATGAGCTGCGGGCCATAAACGTTGTAGACGTGGCCGACGGCCCCCGGACGTCCCTCCCGGAGGCTTTCGGCCAGCCACTGGTCGTCGCTCGGCGACGGACCCGGATCGCTGGACATCGCACGGATTATGGTCGTCCCGGACCGCCGTGGGATGGGGGCCGGGTGCGCATTCGGCGCGTCCGTTTTGTTAACCGGTTGATACCGGCGCCCGGTTCGTATGGGTCCCGTGCGTGCCCGGTCGCCCACGGTGAGGGCGACGGCCGGGAAGTGCTCAGAGACCGCCGGCCAGCACCCGCCGCAACGCGTCCGCGAACTCCTTGGTCTGCCCGAGGAAACCGGCGTGGTCGCCGGGGAACTCGACCGGTGGCGTGCCGAGCCGTTCGGCCAGCGCCACGGAGGTGCGGTAGGTGACCAGGGCGCCCGATCCGGCGCCGACGCCGACGACGACCCGGGCGGCGCCGGCCGTCACGGCGGCGACGTCGGGCACGTACCGGGCGGTGCCCCGCATCTCGTGGCCGAAGAAGCGGGCGCCGTCGGCCCTGGCCCGCTCGGGGGAGGCGGCGGGCGGCGGGCCGGCGTCGTCGCTGTCGAACCCGGCGTAGCTCATGAACTTGCGCCACGCCGCCTCCACGCCTTCCCGGCGGAAGGTCTCGGTCATGTCGTCGACGGTGGCGCGCTGCCCGGCGGCGTCGGGGAGCAGCTCTATCAGGGGCGGCTCGTGCGCGACCAGCGTCCGCACCCGCCCGGGGTGCCGCGCGGCCAGCGCGAGGGCCGACACCGCGCCGCCGCTGCTGCCGAACACGTCGGCGGTCTCGGCGCCGAGCGCGTCCAGCAGGGCGGCGAGGTCGTCCGCGCGAAGGTCGGGGGTGGAGTCCTGTGCGGGGTCGTCCAGGACGCTGTGCCCGATGCCCCGCGGGTCGTGGGTGACGACGGTGCGCTCGTCGGCGAGCAGGTCGGCGAGCGGCACGAAGAGCGCGCCCTCCATCGGCGATCCGGTGAGGACCAGCAGCGGGCCCGAGCCGCGGACCTCGTAATGCAGGCGCCCGCCTGCGATGGCGATGGTGCGGGAGGTGGACATGTCCGGGGTCCTTCCGTTGCGGCGACAAGGGGTTGACTACCCGTCGCCGCGGAACTCAGCGGAGGAGCGCCAGCATTCGCGAGATTTCGGCCGACCGGGATCGGGTGACGCGCTCGGCCAACCGCCGGGTCCAGGCGTCCTCGCCGCCGCGGTTCTCCAGCCGGGCCAGCTGGACGGCGTCGTCCTGGTGGGCGATCAGCAGGTTGAGGAACGCGCGCTCGAAGCGGTCGTCCGGAACGCGGTCGAGCGCGCGCAGCTCGGCGTCGCTGGTCTGCGGCATTCCGCCGTGGGCGGCGTGCGCGTGCGCCGGCGCGGTCCGGGGGCGGCGCCAGCCGCGCAGCCGGTCCGCCATGCCGCCGGCCTCGGCGAGCTCGGTGCTCTCGATCGCCGCCGCGAGCGTCGCGGTCTCGGGCCGCACGGCGTGCCGCCGGGCCAGCCGCACCAGCCGCACGCCCTGCGCCTGGTGCGGGAGCATCATCTGCAGGAACATCACGTCGGTGGCGTTGAAGCCGCGGCCGCCGCGCGCCGGGGCGGGGCCGGACGGCGCGCCGCCGGCGGCCCCGCACTGGGCGAACAGCAGCAGGACGCACGCGGCGGCCACCGCCAGCACGCCGTACCTCACCCGCTCAGACCTTCCGCCAGAGCGCGGCGACGTTCGGCGGCTCCCAGCCCGCGATCGCGGTGTGGGCCTGGAGGCACTCATAGGTCGAGCCGCCGTAGGTCACCCGGTCGCCGGCGGCGTAGGCCTTGCCCGCCGTCCAGGTACCGCCGGGCTGCGGCGGCGTGGGAGTCGGCGTCGGGGTCGGCGTGGGCGTGGGCGGGGGAGTGGTGGGCGGCGGCGTCGGCTCGCCGGTCCCGCCGAAGTCCACGTCGGAGCAGGTGTAGAACGCCTCCTGGCTGCCCACGACCCGCTGCCAGATCGAGTAGATCAGGTGCCGCCCGGTGCGCTGCGGGATGTTCAGCGTCCATGTGGTGAAGGTGGTGGGGTTCTGCTTGGTGAAGGTGGCCAGCGGCACCAGGTCCGACCAGCGCAGCGGCTGGGTGGGGTCCCAGCCCTGGCGGGTGATGTAGTACTCGAAGTTGCTCTGCGCGTGCGGGGCGGTCGCGTGGTAGGTGACGGTGAGCGGCCCCGGCGCGATGCGCTTGGCGGGCCAGTCGGCGCGCTGGAGGTCCAGGCCGCGGTACTTCGCCCGGCCCGCGCTGCAGAGCTGCCCGTCGGGGATGAGCTCGCGGTGCCGGCCGCCGGCGTCCAGCAGCGACACCTCGTTCCAGTCGTAGAACGCCTGGGTGCCGGCCGTCGCGACGGCCGCCTTGCACGCGGCGGACCGCGGGTTCTCCGGACCCTCGTTCATGCAGACGTAGACGCGGCTCGGCGGGTCGGACAGCGTGCCGTGCGCGGCGGCGGGGGAGGCGGGGGCGAGGACGGCGAGCGACGCGGCGGCCGGCAGGGTGGCGGCGGCCGCGGCGGCCTTCGTGCGGGAGCGCATGGGGGTTCCTTCCGATCGGGAGCGGTGGTGCACACGGAACGTGCGGTGGGTCCCCCGAGCCGGACGCGCGATGAAACTATTAGTAAGCTTTCCTATAAGTTCACTAGCACGGTAACCAGCGTCCCGGCGACCGGCAACCCCCGTCGCGGCGCGCGCCGATCGCCCCGGCAGACCAGCCCAGGTCGGCCGGCGGACCAGCCGGCGGAGCGCGGATTATCGGCACTTGTTCACAAGGGAACCGCCGTCGTCCCGGCAGTTCTGTGCCACTCCGGCCTTTCCGGCATCCGGTCGCGCCGGGCGCAGCGTGGCTTGGCATGGGTATGCCCGACAGCGAGGATCATCTGAAGTCCAGACACCATCCGTTCGGGAAGGCCGCACCGTGAGCGAAGAAGACCTGTTCTCCCTGCCTGTCACCGAGCAGCTGTCGTCCACGATCAGCCGCCGCCGGATCGGGCGGCTGCCGCTGGTCGTGATCGACCACCCGCGGGTGCGGGCCGCCGTCACCCTGCAGGGAGCCCAGCTCATCGCCTGGCAGCCCGCCGGCGAGCAGCCGGTGCTGTGGCTGAGCGAGGAATCGGCCTTCGCCGAAGGCAAGGCCGTGCGCGGCGGCGTGCCCATCTGCTGGCCGTGGTTCGCCGGGGCGGGGGAGCCGGGTCACGGCTTCGCCCGCATCTCCGAGTGGGAGCTCACCTCCCACAAGGAGGACGACGAGACGGTGTCCCTGACCTTCACGCTGCGCAGCAGCCCGCGGACCCGCGAGCTGTGGCCGCACGACTTCGTGCTGACGGCCCGCCACACCCTGGGGAAGGAGTGCGGGATCGAGCTTCAGGCCGAGGGCGACCACGTCAGCACCGGGGCGCTGCACTCCTACTTCCACGTCGGGTCGGCCGACGAGGTCACGGTCGCGGGCCTCGGCGACCGCTACATCGACAAGGTGATCGACGACTCCGACGGCAGGCAGGACGGCGAGCTGTCCTTCCCCGACCGCGTCGACCGCATCTTCTTCCACCCCGAGGAGGTCAGCCTGCTGAAGGACCCGGTGCTCGACCGCGTCGTCGAGGTGCGCCACCGCGAGGTCAGCGACGTGGTGACCTGGAACCCCGGGGTGGAGCTGTCGCACCGCCTGGACGACATGGCCGACGACGCCTACACCCGCTTCGTCTGCGTGGAGTCCGCCCGCCTCACCCGGCAGCTGGAGAGCGCCGAGGGCGCACCGGCCCGGTTCGGCGTCACCTTGAGCGTCCGGCGCTGAGAGCCTGTTTCCGAACCCATCGGGCCAGGTCAGCGGCAGGTGCGACGGAACGGCGGTAGACGCCGCCGTTCGCCCGGACATCACCGTGACGGACGAGCGAACGGCTCCTGGCGAAGAGATCACCGAGACGGGAGTTAGCGTCACGTCCAGGCGTCACGGTGTGACGGCTGGAGAACGCGAAGCGTCTTCCGTGGTCAGCGGGCCGCCGACGGCCAAAGGTTCGGAAACAGGCTCTCAGCAGCGGTCCACACCCCTGACCTCAAGGCCGTCACGCCGGGGTCACCAGTCGCGCCACCAGCCGTTGCGGCACGTGGCCCAGACGTAGCCCCACTTGCCGTCGGGCTTGCGTACCCAGACGTACTTGCTGTGGCCTTCTTCGCTCGGGAAGCATGTGCCGTAGGTCGTGGCGTTGGCGGTGGCGGCGGTGCCGACGGCCACCCCGGACGAGGCCAGGACCAACGCCGCGGCGATCACTGCACGACGAGCCAGGTTCATGAGACTCCCTTCTGTGGAGATCGCTTGCACAACCATCGTCACCGCGCCACCGAACTCGATCAACGAATCCGGATGGCCCGAACCGGCCAGAAAAACATTAGTGTCTACATGAAATCTCCCGCCCCGGACCGGGGCGCAGCCATCCGGCGATGCGCCGCAGGACGAGGGGCTGCCGATCGAGCGGCATGTGGATGAGAGCCTGTCCGGTTGCCCACCCCGCCACCGCTCGGCGGTGGCGGGGTGGGCCCCGCCGGGGGCCGGCTCGGCGCGGTTCAGGCGGCCGGGGTGTAGATCTGGTTGACCACGCCGGTGGTGAAGGTCTCGGACGTGGCCAGGTTCAGCTTGACGGTGTCCAGGCCGTCGAACCAGCGGGCGCCCTTGCCGACGACGATGGGGTGGACGAACAGCTGCAGCCGGTCCAGCAGCCCCGCCGCCAGCAGCGACCGCACGAGGGTGAGGCTGCCGGTGATGGCGATGTCCTTGCCTTCGGAGTCCTTGAGCGCCTGGAGCGCGCCGAGCACGTCACCGCTGATGATCTCGGTGTTGTTCCAGGCGGCCTCGGTCAGCGTGTTGGTGACCACGTACTTCTTCTGGCCGTTCATGAAGCCGGCGAACTCGTCCTCGCTGGTGGGCCAGTACGCAGCGAACTCCTCGTACTGGACGCGTCCCAGCAGCATCGCGTCGCAGCCGGCCATGGCCCCGCCGACGGCCGCGCCCATCTCATCGTTGAAGTACGGGAAGTGCCAGGTGTCGGGGGCCTCCGCCACGCCGTCCAGTGAGACGAACAGGCTAGAGATGATCTTGCGCATCGGATTTCTCCCTGGCGTGGGTCTGTACAGTACCGTACGGTACTGCCTCTCGGTACCGTACCGTACGGTACACTTCGGAGGGATGTCAACGACCGTTCCGGCAGAACCAGGAGAAGCGACGATGCCGAAGGCCGGACCGCCCCGGGCGGGCGCCGGAGAGGACCTCGCCGCGCAGACGCGGCGCCGGATCATGGACGCGGCGATGGAGGTGTTCCTGCGCGACGGCTACGTCGGCGCGAAGACCGACGAGATCGCCGCCGCGGCCGGAGCGTCGAAGCAGACGATCTACAAGCACTTCGGGCGCAAGGAGAACCTGTTCGAGCAGATCGTCCTCGACCGGCTGGGCGGCATCGACGAGCTCTTCCAGACCGCCATCGGGGAACTGGCGGTGACCGATGACGTCGAGAGCACCATGAGGGCGGTCGCGCGCAAGTTCGTCCACGCCATCACGCAGCCCTCGCACCTGCGTGTGCGCCGCCTGGTCATCGCCGAAGCCCCCCGCTTCCCCAAGCTCGGCCACGCCTACTTCGAGGCGGGGCCCGAGCGCGTGCACGCCGCGCTGGCGTCATCCTTCGAGCAGCTGACCGACCGCGGGCTGCTGCGGATCGACGAACCCGTCCTCGCGGCCAACCACTTCACCTGGCTGGTCGTCTCGATCCCGGTCAACAAGGTCATGTTCTGCGGGGAGGACGTCCGCTTCACGCCGTCCGAACTCGACCACTACGCCGACACCGCCGTCCGCGTCTTCGCCGCCGCCTACCGCGCATCCGCCCCGAAGCCGGCCGGGGCCTAGGCCCGGCGTCTCCGGAGCTGGTCAGTTCCGGAGTGATCAGTGCATGATGGGATTCGGCCGTCGTTGTCCGTCCTGGGAGGGTGTGCCGCCGTCATGCCGTTGCCACGACCGGTGCGCGAGCGCTGCCGCGAGTTCCTCGGGATCGACGGGCAGATCCGCTACATCTTCCCCGCGATGTCCCACGGCGGCGGCTCGGGGTTCCTGTTCGTGGTGACCGACGACCAGGTGGCGGTGCTGGCGACCGGGCCCTTCGGCGAGGGCAGGCCGAAGAGCGTGTGGGGCAGCTACCCGCGCGGCACCCGGATCGGCCCGGTGGAGGCCGGGCCCGGGGCGGGCTTCGAGTTCGGCGGGGCCTTCTTCGAGGTCGACGACGAGTACGTGCCCGTCGTCAACGCCGCCGACGCCGAGATCTTCGACCGCGACAGCCTGCCCCGGGACCCGCTCCCGGACCTGTGACCCGGCCCCGGGCCGCCGGTCAGGACTTGGCCGCGGCGGCGGTGCGGGGAGCGGCCGGCCTGGCGGCGCCGCCCGACGGCGGGCGCAGGAACAGCACCATGACCGGCACCAGGTAGAGCGCCCACATGACCAGCTGGAGCCAGGTGATCTGCGGGGTGACGTTGAGGACGCCCTGGAAGACCGTCTGCATCCAGTCGCCCGCGTGCCCGAACTGCTGGAAGAACTCGCCCGGCTTCAGCGCGACCGCCTTCAGGCCCGGCAGCGCCTCGGCCTCCTGCAGGTCGTGGAAGCCGTAGCCGAACACGCCGGCCGCGACGACGATCAGCGCGCCGCCCGTCCAGGTGAAGAAGCGCTTCAGGTTCAGCTTGAGGCCGCCCCGGTACAGCAGGTAGCCGAGCAGGACGGCGGTGGCCAGGCCGAGGAACGCGCCCACGATCGGCTCGGCCGCGCCCGCGGAGTTGTTGATGTTGGTCCACAGGAACAGGGCCGTCTCCAGGCCCTCGCGGCTGACAGCGAGGAAGGCGACGGTGCCGAGCGCGACCGGCCCGAGGCTGAGGGCGCCCTCGAGCTTGCCCTCCAGTTCGGCCTTGAGGAAGCGGGCGGCCTTGCGCATCCAGAAGACCATCCAGGTGACCAGGCCGACCGCGACGATCGACAGGATGCCGCCGAACAGCTCCTGGGTCTTGAACTGCATCACCGCCGACGCGGCGCTGAGCGCGGCGCCGAAGCAGGCGGCGAGGGCGACCGCGGCGCCGACGCCGATCCACACCGGCAGCAGCGCGGCCCGGTTGCCGGTCTTGACCAGGTAGGCGATCAGGATGCTGACCACCAGGGCGGCTTCGAGTCCCTCACGGAGTCCGATGAGGAAGTTGCCCAGTAGCACCGCTACGCTCCTCGGGGGTCGGGCCCCGGGACTGTTCTCCCGGCGGCGGACGTACGGTCGGGCCACCTGACGGCGCAGGTCGCTTAGGCAAAGCTAACCTAATCAACTCTGTGCCCGGACGCCGCCCCTGGCAAGGGGGCGGCGGGAGATCAGTCCTCGGCCGGCTCGTCCGCCGGCTCCCCGGCGGGCTCGGCGGCGAGGACGAACGCCTCGGCGAGCGGGGCGGCGGTGAGCCCGACCTGCCACGGGCGGGCGCCGAGGCCGCGCAGCGCCGCGCCGATCGCCCCGGCGGACGGATCGGCCGGCGGCGACCACGCCAGCCGCCGCACCGTGTCGGGCTGCAACAGGTTCTCGGCGGGCATCCGGTGCTCCTCGGCGAGCCCGGTGACGACGCCGCGGGCGGCGGTGAGCCGCGCGGCGGCCACCGGGTCGCGCTCGGCCCAGCGGTGCGGCGGCGGCGGGCCGTCGCCCGGCAGGTTCGCCTCGGGCAGCGCGCGCTCGGGCAGGCCCCGGGCGCGGGTGACCGCGCGCAGCCACGCCGACTGGTGCCGGCGGGCGCCGCGGCCGCGCATGGTGGGCAGCGCCTGCAACTCGGCGGGCGTCTTCGGCGGGTTCAGCGCCAGGTCGACGATCGCGGCGTCCTGCAGCACCCGCCCCGGGGACAGGTCGCGTTCCTGGGCGATGCGGTCGCGGGCCTCCCACACCTCGCGGACGATCGCCAGGGCGCGCCGGTTGCGGATGCGGTGGATGCCGGACGTGCGGCGCCACGGGTCGGTGCGCGGCGGCTTCGGCGGCATCGCCAGGATCGCCGCGAACTCCTCCAGCGCCCACTCCAGCTTGCCCGCCTCGGCGAGCCGCTCCTGCAGCGCGTCGCGCAGCTCCACCAGCAGCTCCACGTCGAGGGCGGCGTAGCGCAGCCAGTCCTCGGGGAGCGGCCGGGTCGACCAGTCGGCCGCCGAGTGGCCCTTCTCCAGCGTGTAGCCGAGGACGTTCTCCACCATCGAGCCGAGCCCGACCCGGGGGTAGCCGAGCAGCCGGCCGGCCAGCTCGGTGTCGAACAGCCGCGGCGGCACCATGCCGACCTCGGCCAGACACGGCAGGTCCTGGTTGGCGGCGTGCAGCACCCACTCGGCGTCCGCCAGCGCCGCGTTCAGGCCCGACAGGTCGGGCACGCCGGTCGGGTCGACCAGCGCGGTGCCGGCGCCCGCGCGGCGCAGCTGGATCAGGTAGGCGCGCTGGCCGTACCGGTAGCCCGAGGCGCGCTCGGCGTCGACGGCGACCGGGCCGGTGCCCGCGGCGAACGCGGCGATCACGCGGGCGAGGCCGGCGGCGTCGGCCACCACCGGCGGCACGCCCTCGGCCGGTTCCAGCAACGGCACGGGCGCCGGCCCCTCGGACTCGGCCCCGGCCCGCATTTCGGACACTCCCACGATCTCGGTGCTCTCCCCGGCCGCCTCGGTCTCGGACGCTGTGCTTCCCACGTCCCCTACCGTACGACGTTCAACGGCCCGATCCGCCGGGGCGGCCGGGCAGCGCGGTCACCCCGGACGGCGGCAGGCCCGCGGTGACGCACATCACCTCGCACCAGGCGGCCACGTGCGGGGCCAGGTCCTCGCCGGTCGGCGACCACGAGGCGCGCAGCTCCAGCTCGGTCGCGGGCGGTTCGTCGGCCTTGTCGCCGAAGCTCTCCGACACCGCGCGGGTGATCGTGCCGGACTCGCCGGCGTACCCGGCGGGCTCCAGCGCCTCCAGCAGCCAGCTCCAGGCGACCGAGCCGATCAGCTCCTCGGCGGCGATCTCCGGTTCCAGGTCGGCGCGGATGTAGGCCACGATCCGGAAGCCGCCGGTCCAGCCGCTGCGGCCCTCGGGGTCGTACAGCACGATCAGGCGGCCGGTGGCGGCCTCGTTGTCCTCGTCGCGCCAGACGCCGCCCGACAGGGCCGCCGCGTACGGGGCGAGGCGCTGGGGGGCGGGCATGTCCTCGAGGTCGAGCTCGGGACGCAGCGGCGGGCCGTCCAGGATGGCGCGCAGCGTGTCCAGCGCCCGCTGGAAGGGGGGCGGGTTCACGGGCACGGCACCGTGCGCGAGAAGCGGGGGAGAGGGCGGGGATGCAGGCACAGCACAGGTTTCGTCTCGGGGGCGGGGCCGGTCAGGCGCCGGCGCATACGGTGACGGGGGCGGGCGAGGTACCGGAGGCGCCGGGCGAGGCTCCGCGTCCGTCGCCGCAGGTGGGACAGGACAAGGGACCTCCCTCGGCTATGACACGGATCACGTTCGCACGTGCGGGGGACAGAATGCGGGACTTCGCTCGGCGTGTCCGGAACTTCGTCGGGCCCGCACCCGCCGGGCCGGTGCGTCCCGGCCGGTCATCCGTGGGACGATCGGTGGGTGGCTGAAGACGCTGTTGTTCCCACCCAGGCCCCCGGGCTCGCGCAGAGCCCCTTCCTGCGCGCGTGCCGCCGCCAGGACGTGCCGCACACCCCGGTGTGGTTCATGCGGCAGGCCGGCCGGTCGCTGCCGGAGTACCTGCGGGTGCGCGAGGGCATCCCGATGCTGGAGGCCTGCGCCCGCCCCGACCTCATCGCGGAGATCACGATGCAGCCGGTGCGCCGGTACGCGGTGGACGCGGCGATCTTCTTCAGCGACATCGTGGTCCCGCTGAAGGCCATCGGGATCGACCTGGACATCAAGCCCGGCGTCGGCCCGGTGATCGCCGACCCGATCCGCGACGCCGCCGGGGTGAAGGCGGTCCGCGAGCTCACCCCGGACGACGTCCCCTACATCACCGAGGCGGTCGGCGCCCTGGTGGGCGAGCTCGGCGGCACCCCGCTGATCGGCTTCGCGGGCGCGCCGTTCACGCTCGCGGCCTACCTGATCGAGGGCGGGCCCTCCAAGAACCACGAGCACACCAAGGCGCTCATGTACGGGCACCCCGAGCTGTGGCACGAGCTGATGGACCGGCTCG
Organism: Actinomadura macrotermitis; assembly: GCF_009604375.1. Taxonomy (GTDB): domain Bacteria; phylum Actinomycetota; class Actinomycetes; order Streptosporangiales; family Streptosporangiaceae; genus Spirillospora; species Spirillospora macrotermitis. The sequence goes on along the minus strand of NZ_WEGH01000004.1, from coordinate 366,683 downwards.
CCGACCTCACCGTCGCGTTCCTGAAGGTGCAGGTCGCCGCGGGCGCGAGCGCGGTGCAGGTGTTCGACTCCTGGGTGGGCGCGGTCGCGCCGCAGGACTACCGCGAGTCGGTGCTGCCGCACACCAGCCGGATCTTCGAGGAGGTCGCGGGGCTCGGCGTGCCGCGCATCCACTTCGGCGTCGGCACCGGCGAGCTGCTCGGCCTGATGGGCGAGGCGGGCGCGGACGTGGTCGGCGTCGACTGGCGGGTGCCGCTGGACGAGGCCGCACGCCGCGTCCCGCCGGGCAAGGCGCTGCAGGGCAACCTGGACCCGGCGCTGCTGTTCGCGCCGTGGGACGTGGTGCGCCGCCGGGCCCAGGACGTGCTGGACCGGGGGCGGACGGCCGAGGGGCACGTGTTCAACCTCGGCCACGGCGTGCCGCCGTCCGCCGACCCCGACATGCTGGCCCGCCTCGCTGACTTCGTGCACGAGGCGTCCGCCCGCTAGGCGCGGGGCGCGCCGGACGCAGGCCCGTCCGGCCGGGGGCCGGCGGGCCGCCTGGCGAAGCGCGCGCGCAGCCGGTGCCGGAAGAGCACCAGCGGCAGGGCGAGCAGCAGAGCCACGACCAGGAACGGCAGCAGCCAGCCGAACAGCACCGTGAGGGCGGTGACCAGGGCGGTGAAGGCGTCCCAGCCCTCGCCGAGCGCGGCGAGGAAGCCCCGCTTCTCCGGCTTCCTGGCGGCGGCGGGCTGTGCCTCCAGGTGGACGGTGACGGTCGCGAACTGCGTGCTCTGCCGCAGTGCCCGCTGCCGCGCCTGCAGTGACTCCAGGTCGGCCTGGCGCCGCTCGATCTGCTCCTCCAGCGAGGTGATGTCGCTGATCGAGGTCGCCTTGTCCAGCAGCTTGCGGAAGGACTGCAGGGACGCCTGCGCCGACCGCACCCGGCTGTCGACGTCGGCGACCTGCTCGGTGACGTCGTCGGCCTTCTGGCTCAGCGCCAGCTTGGTGCCGAGCTGTCCGGCCAGCTGGTCCAGCGCGGCGGGGTAGCCCCCCGACGGGATCTTCAGGACGAGGGTGGAGCCCGCCGGGGACGTCGTGGAGGTCTCGTTGTCGACGTACCCGCCGGCGGCCGCGGTGAGCTGCTTGGCCCTGGCGGCGGCCGCGTCCACGTCCTTCGCCCGCACCCGCAGCGTCGCGGTGTAGATGACGGCGCGCCCGGGCGGCGAGGCGGTGCGGGCGGAGGTCTGTTTCGCGCCGCCCGTGGGGAGCTTCGCGGCGGCGGCGGGGCCGCCGGCCCGCTCCTTCTGGGCGAGGCCGCTGGAGGCGTTGTCGCGACCGCCGGCGCCGGCGCAGGCGGTCAGGGTGGCGAGGAGGAGAGCGAACAGAGCACAGAGGGCAAGCCTGATGGTCCGCATGGACGTTCGATGAGGTGGCGCAGATCACGGTTCCGGGCCGGGAGTCGCGATAAGGCCACAAAGCGGACGCGGGCGGGTCACGGGAAACGCTCGCAGGCCCTGGAACTGCGGCGACAGGCGTTCCCCGGACCCCGCGCGGGCCCGGTGCCCGCCCTGGTACCGCCCCGGTACGGGGCATCGGGAACCGTCTGGAAAAGTGGAGGCATGACAGCCTCCCATGTCGTCGTCATCGGTGCCGGCGTCGCGGGCCTGACCGCCGCCCGGACCCTGGCCCGCCGGGGCGTGCGGGTCACCGTCCTGGAGGGCTCGCCGCGGATCGGCGGCAAGCTACAGGTCAGCGAGATCGCCGGGCTGCCGGTGGACGAGGGCGCCGAGTCGATGCTGGCGCGCCGCCCCGAGGGCCTGGAGCTGGTGCGCGACCTCGGCCGCGGCGACGACCTGGTGAACCCCGGCACGACCTCCTCGGCCATCCTCAGCCACGGCGCGCTGCGCCGGCTGCCGGCCGGCCAGGTGATGGGCGTGCCGTCGGACCTGCGCGCCCTCGCCGCCTCCCAGGTGCTGTCGCCGGCCGGCCTCGCCCGCGTCCCGCTGGACCTGGTGCTGCCCGAGACGATGCGCGGCACGGACGTGTCGGTCGCCGACTTCATCGGCGCCCGCGTCGGCCGCGAGGTGGTGGACCGCCTCGTCGAGCCGCTGCTCGGCGGCGTCTACGCCGGGCGCGCCGAGCAGCTGTCGTTCGAGGCCACGCTGCCGGCCGTCGCCGCCGCCGCGCGCGCCCACCGGTCGCTGATCACGGCCGTGCGGGGGGTGCGCGCCGAGGCGCCCAAGGACGCCGGGCCCGTCTTCGCCACCCTGCCCGGCGGCCTCGGCACGCTGCCCGGGCTGATCGCCCGCGACATCGAGGCGGCGGGCGGCACCGTCCGCACCGGCGCCACCGTCCGCGAGCTGCGCCGCCGCCCCGGCGGCTGGCGGCTCACCGTGGGCCCGGCCCGCGACCCCGAGGCGCTGGACGCCGACGCGGTGGTCGTCGCGGTGCCCGCGGCGCCGGCCGCCCGGCTGCTGGCCTTCGACGTCCCGGCGGCCGCCCGGGAGCTGGCGCGCGTCGAGTACGCCAGCATGGCGATCATCACCCTCGCCTACGCGGCCACGGCGTTCCCCCGGCTGCCGCGCGGCAGCGGCTACCTGGTGCCCGCGGTGGAGGGCCGGGAGGTCAAGGCCGTCACGTTCAGCTCGGTCAAGTGGCCGCACCTGCGCGAACGCGACCGGTCGGTGGTCGTGGTGCGCTGCTCCATCGGGCGCTTCGGCGAGGAGGAGTCGCTGCAGCGCTCCGACGACGAGCTGAAGGCCGCCGCGATGACCGAGCTCGCCGCCACCTGCGGCGTCGCCGAGCTGCCCCTGGACACCCGGGTCACCCGGTGGGGCGGCGGGCTGCCGCAGTACAACGTCGGCCACGCCGACCGCGTCGCGCGCGTGCACGCGGCGGTCAAGGCCCAGCCCGGCCTCGCCGTGGCGGGCGCCGCCTACGCCGGGCTGGGGATCCCCGCCTGCGTCGCCACCGGGCGCGCGGCGGCGGGACGGGTGCTGGAACATCTGCAGAGTCGGGGAGAATCGGACCATGACAGCGAGCAAGCCCAAGGCACGGGATCTGAACCAGGTCATCCGGTACACGATGTGGTCGGTCTTCCGGGTGAAGAGCCCGGCTGACCTCGGCGACCGCGACGCCGCCGAGGTGCAGGCGGTGCTCGACCAGGCCGCCGAGAAGGACGTGGTGACCCGCGGCCTGTACGACGTGGCCGGCCTGCGCGCCGACGCCGACTACATGTTCTGGTGGCACGCGCCGACCTCCGACGACCTGCAGGAGGTCTACACCCGCTTCCGCCGCACCGCGGTCGGCCGCGCCAGCGAGCCGGTCTGGTCGCAGATGGCGCTGCACCGGCCCGCCGAGTTCAACAAGGGCCACATCCCGGCGTTCCTGGCCGAGGAGGAGCCCCGCGCCTACATCTGCGTGTACCCGTTCGTGCGGTCCTACGAGTGGTACCTGCTGCCCGACGAGGAGCGCCGCGCCATGCTCGCCGAGCACGGCAAGATGGCGCGCGGCTACCCCGACGTGCGGGCCAACACCGTCTCCTCGTTCGCCCTCGGCGACTACGAGTGGATGCTGGCGTTCGAGGCCGACGAGCTGCACCGCATCGTCGACCTGATGCGGCACCTGCGCGGCTCGGAGGCGCGGCGGCACGTCCGCGAGGAGGTGCCGTTCTACACCGGCCGCCGCAAGGCCGTCGCGGAACTGGTGGCGAACCTGCCGTAACGGCCGGTTGGCCGGACCCGGTCCAAGATCTGGGAAAGGGTCGGTAAAGTGCCGACCGTGACTAAAGCTCCCGCCAAGCACGCACGCGGCAGGCACGCCCGGAAGGCGCCGGGCCGCACGGCCGGATGGACCCGGCTGGCCGCCCGCGCGGCCTCCCGGGCCGCCTCGGTGCGGGCGCGCCGCCGGCGGCTGGTCATGGCCGGCACGGGCTCGGCGGTGGTCGCGCTGCTGGCGGTCACCGCCGTCGCCGGCCTGGCCGAGGGCGGCGACCGGCAGGCGCCGAGCGCGGCCGTCGCCGCCCGGTCGGCGCGGACCGGGGCTTCCGCCACGCCCGGCGCGCCCGCCGTCCAGCAGGACGCGGCGCGGCCCGCCGACCCCGACGAGGTCGGCGACGCGCTGCCGTACCTGCGCCAGAAGGACCCCGCCCAGGAGGTCGTCAAGCACGTCACCGACGTGCGGCGCAGCGGCGACTTCCTGCGCGTCTACACCGACCTCGGCGAGGACGAGGAGAACTCCCCGCCCGCGGTGTCGCTGTGCGAGTGGACCACGCAGTACCTCAAGGACGGCGGCGACACCGCGCCGCGGGTGTTCGTGCACGGCCGCAGCAGCGACAACGGCAGCGTGGTGCTCGCCAACAAGCAGAGCGACGACGACGACTGCAAGGTCGAGGAGACCCGCTGATCACCCGGCGGGCTCCAGCGTCAGGCTGACGCTGTTGATGCAGTACCGGTCGTCGGTGGGCGTGCCGTAGCCCTCGCCGTGGAAGACGTGGCCGAGGTGGGAGTCGCAGGTCGCGCAGCGCACCTCGGTGCGGGTCATGCCGAGGCTGGTGTCCTCGATCAGCACGACGGCGTCGGAGTCGGCCGGGGAGTAGAACGACGGCCAGCCGCAGTGCGAGTCGAACTTGGTCTCCGACCGGAACAGCTCGGTCCCGCAGGCGCGGCAACGGTACACCCCGACGGTCTTGGTGTCGGTGTACTCGCCGGTGAAGGGCCGTTCGGTGCCGGCCTCGCGCAGCACGTGGAACTCCTCGGGCGACAGCTGCGCCCGCCACTCTTCCTCGCTTTTGCGGATCTTGTCCATGCTCCGACGTTACCCCTCCCGGGAAACGTCGTACCCCTGGGTTAGCGTGCCGGTATGGCCTCGCCCTTCATCGAGATCCCGGTAGGGGATCGGCTCGTCAAGGTCAGCAATCCCGACAAGGTCTACTTCCCCGGGCCCGGGTACACCAAGCGGCGGCTGGTGGAGTACTACCTGGCGGTCGGCGAGGGCATCCTGCGCGCCACCCGCGACCGGCCGACGACGCTGGAGCGCTGGCCGTCGGGCGTCTTCGAAGGGGCCAGGCTGGCCACCCGCGGGGACGCCCGGGGAGCGGACGCGTTCTACCAGAAGCGCGCCCCCAAGGGCGCGCCCGACTACGTGCGCACGGCCCGCATCGACTTCCCGTCCGGCCGGTCCGCCGACGAGGTGATGCCGACGGAGCTCGCGGTGATCGCCTGGGCGGCCAACCTCGGCACGCTCACCTTCCACCCGTGGCCGGTGCGCGGCGGCGACGTCGACCATCCCGACGAGCTGCGCATCGACCTCGACCCGCAGCCGGGCACCGGCTTCGCCGACGCCGTCGCGGTCGCCCTCGGCCCGGCCCGCGACCTGCTGGGCGAGCTCGGCTACACCGGCTACGTCAAGACCTCGGGCAAGCACGGCGTGCACGTCTACGTGCGCATCGAGCCCCGCTGGACGTTCACCGAGGTGCGCCGCGCCGCGCTGGCGTTCGGCCGCGAGCTGGAGCGGCGCGCCCCCGCCCAGATCACCACGAAGTGGTGGAAGGAGGAGCGGGGCGAGCAGGTGTTCATCGACTTCAACCAGAACGCCCGCGACCGCACGATCGCCTCGGCCTACAGCGTCCGGCCCCTCCCGCACGCGCCGGTGTCGGCGCCGGTGACCTGGGCGGAGCTGCCGGACGTGGCGCCTGAGGACTTCACCATCGCCACCATGCCCGAGCGCTTCGCCCGCCTCGGCGACGTGCACGCGGCCATCGACGACGCGGCGTTCTCGCTGGAGCCGCTGCTGGAGATGGCCGACCGCGACGAGAAGGACCACGGCCTCGGCGACGCCCCCTACCCGCCGAACTACCCGAAGATGGCGGGCGAGCCGAAACGGGTCCAGCCGAGCAAGTCCCGCGACGCCTGACCGCCGCCCGCCCTGGCTGAAGGGCAGGTCCCGGAGGATCAGGGGCGGCCTCCAATGACGAGGGCGGCGCCGATGCCGAGGAGGGGGCGCGGGGTGAAGCGTCCGGCCGGGGGCGGTCTCGCCCGCCCCTGCGGCGAAAGGACGGCCGCAGGGGCGGGCGGGTGTCAGATGCCGCGGACGGCGGCGATGGTGAAGGGGATCTGCGGGGTGCCCGGCCCCAGCGGGCCGCCCTTGTCGAACTGGGAGCGCACGACGTAGAGCGTGCCGCGGCTCCGCACCAGCGTGGTGGGCAGCTGCAGGGCCGGGTCGGTCAGCCGGCGCTCGACGCGGGCGGCCGTGCCGGCCGCGGTGAGCCGCCACCGGCTGATGGTGTTGTCGCGGTTGTGCACCACCCACAGCCGGCCGTGCCGGAGTTCGAGGCCGTCGGCGTTGATCATGTCGCCGCCGCTGAGGGCGACCCGGCGGATCGCGCCGGTGGCCGGGTCGAGGCGGTACAGGTCGCCGCCGGTCATGTCCGCGGTGTACAGGCGGCCCGCCGGGTCGGCGACGATCCCGTTGAGGTTGAAGGCGTCCGGCGCGTGCGGGCGCAGGACGTGCGACAGGTCGAAGAACGGCGTGAGCGCGCCGCCGCCCCGCGCGACCTGCCGGGGCGTCACCCGGTAGACCACGGGGCGGACGCTGTCGGTGAGGTAGGCGCTGCCGTCGGGGGCGATGGCCAGGTCGTTGACGAACCGGCCGCCCGTCCCCGGGACCTCGAAGCGGGCGAGCGGGCGGCGGGTGCGGGTGTCGTAGACCGTCACGCCCTTGGTCGAGTCGGTCACCCACAGGCGGCCGGACGCGTCCACCTTCAGGCCGTTGGCGGTGTGGCGGCCGTCGGCGCCGGCGGGCAGGAACACCTCGGCGACGCGGCGGCCGGGCGTCGTCCGGTAGACGGTGCCGTCGGTGTACGACCCGGCGTACAGGGCGCCGGTGCGCGGGTCGGCGGCGATGCCCTCGGGGTAGACCCGGTCGCCGGGCAGTTCGTAGGCGGCGGTGACGCGCGGGGCGGCGTGGGGGCGCGTGTGCGCCGGCGGGACGTCGGCCCGGGCGGCGTGCGCCGCCGGGGCGAGGGGGAGCGCGGCGGTGAGCGCGGTGGCGGTGACGGCGATGCTTCGGGTGATGGAGGGCATGACGTCTCTCTGATCGCAGCGATAGAACACTGTCCAACAGGTGCATGCATACGTTAATTAGAACTCTAATGCTCGTCAAGGTGCATATGTTCGAGGCGGATATCATGCGCGGGTGACCTCGATGCCCGTCCCCGAGCGCCTCGGCTCCTACCTGAAGCGCGCCGAGCAGGCCCTGAGCGCCGCCAAGAACGCGGCGCTGCGGCCGATGGGCCTCACCGTCCCGCAGTACGCGGCGCTGCTGCAGCTGTCGGAGAACCCCGGCATGTCGGCCGCCGCGCTCGCGCGGGCGTGCGCGGTCACCCCGCCGACGATGAACACCGTGCTGAAGAACCTGCAGGAACGCGGCCTGATCGAGCGCAGCCCGCACGAATGGCACCGCAACATCCTGGAGACGCGGCTGACCCCGGAAGGCGAGGAACTGCTCGCCCGCGCCGACACCGGCCCGGTGCGCATCGAGCGGGGCCTCGCCGCCGAGTTCACCGAGCAGGAGCACCGGACGCTGGTCGAACTGCTCGGCCGCTGCATCGACTACCTGGACGGGGCCCGCGCCGAAGACGCGCGTTGACCGCCGGCCTGGTCAGGGCGGTGGCGATGGCGGTCTCGAGCGCGACCGGGCGAGTGCGCGTCACTACGCGAACGGCCCGGCGCGAGGTCCGCCTTCGGCATCACCTCGCGCCGGGCCGGTAGCGCACCCGCCCGGTGGACGGTCAGTACAGCTTCTTCTCCTGGCGGGGGAGCTTCACGTGCTGCGGGCCCTTCCAGACGCCGCGCGGCTGCGGAGCGACGAGGGCGGACGCGTCCTCGCCGAGGACGACGGGCACGGTGATCGAGCTGCCCGCCAGATCCACGGTGACCTTGGCGCCGGTGGCGGTGTCGTCGTTGTAGTCGTAGTCGGTGCCGGCGAGCACCAGCGCGAGCCGGTGCCCCTTCTTGAACACGTACTCCTGCGCGAGCGTCTGCCAGCGCACCGAGTAGTACTTACCGGGCGTGAGCGGGGCCGGCCTGCTGAGGGACGTGCGGTTCTGGGCGTCCAGCCAGCCGCGCGCGACGACGTTCACCGCCGACGTGACGGTCCGCGTGCGGGTCTGCCGGTAGCAGGCGTCGTCGGCCGGGGTGCTCTCGCCGTGGCAGTCCTCGGTCGTCAGGGTCTGGATGCCCGACCCCGGGCCGAGGTAGTCGACGCGGGTGTCCTCGCCGTAGTCGACGAGCATGGCGGTGAGGTTGGCGGTCGGCTTGTCCAGGCTGACCCGCAGCTTCGCCGTGGGGGAGCCGGACAGGCGGCCGGTGCGCGGCAGCGGCGCCGACACGTAGGCCAGCCGGTAGGGCTTGGCGGTGGTCGGGTCGGCGACCAGCTCGTCCTCGGTGTAGCCACCGCCCTGCGGGCCGGGGGCGTCGGTGAAGGACGCCGTCGCGCCCTTGGTGGCGGGCTTCAGGCCGAGCGAGCCGTCGGCGGCCGGGCGGACGGTGACCGGCCGCGCCGCGCGCGACGGCCAGTCCGGCTGGGTGATCCACTGGTCCGGGCCGACCTCGATGTCGGCGCGCGGGCCGCGCAGCGCGTCGTTGGGGATCTTGTGCAGCTCGTGGTCGAACCACTTGTGCAGGGTGTTCACCCACAGGTCGCGGCGGATGTCGAACGGGTCGACGTGGCCGCGCTGCGACAGCCACACCTTGCGCCGTACCCCGTTGGCGGCGAGGCCCTGCCACCACTTGGCGAAGTGGTCGGTCTTGACGTTCAGGTCGTTGACGCCGTGGTAGGCGAACACGCTGGCGCGCACGTTGCGCACGTCGCCGATCGTGCCGTGCCGGTAATCCGCGGTCTTCCAGTAGGCGTTGTAGTTGCCGGTCGCGTCGTCCTCGCCCTGGTGCATGGCGTCCCGGACGGCCTGGCACTTGGCCGGCGGGTCGGTGTCCACGACCCGGGCCAGGTAGGGCTGGTAGCCGTTGGAGTACTTGACGCCGTTGGAGCGGCTGTAGTCGTACCAGCTGGAGATCGCCGAGATGGGGACGATCGTCTCCAGCCCGCGCACGCCGGTGGAGGCGACGCCGTTGGCCAGGGTGCCGTCGTAGGACTTGCCGATCATGCCGGTGCGGCCGGTCGTCCAGTCGGCCTTCACCGCCTCGCCGGCGGCCGTGAAGCCCTTGGCGCGCCCGTTCAGCCAGTCGATGACGGCCTTCACCCCGAGCACGTCGGACGGCCCGCCGGTGACCGGGCAGCCCTCCGAGCGGGTGGTGCCCGCCATGTCGACGGCGAGGAAGGCGTAGCCGCGCGGGACGAAGTAGTTGTCGTAGAACAGGGGGAACTTCGCGGGGTTCCCGTCGGCGTCGTAGGCCTTCTTCTCGCCCTCGTTGCCGCGCCCGACGTTGTCGTAGTAGGGGCTGGCGTCCATGACGACGGGGACCCGCAGGCCCTGCCGGGTCTCCTTGGGGCGCACGATGTCGACGTTGATCCGGTCCTTCTTGCCGTCGTTGTCGCTGTCCAGCGGCGACTCGACGTACACGTGCTCGCGGATCGCGTCCTTGTAGGAGAAGACCGGCTGGGTGACGCCGTCCTTCACCACGATGTGCAGAACGGCGCGGGCGGCGGCCGTGCCGCCCGTGCCGAGCGTCGCCGCGGCCGCCACGGTCAGGACGGTGAACGCGGCGAGCGGGGCCGGTCTCGGGGTTCGCCTGGGCAACCCGCACCTCCAGGAGTCGAAATGATCTCTACGGGGGCAGGGTCCTCGGCCGGGCACCACCGGGTAAACGGCACTGCTTCAGGAACTTTGGCAGCTTTTGAGCACAACTTGCCGTTGTGGGGCGCTGAGACGGGATTTACGGCGGCACGGTGCAGCCGTTCTCTCCGGGCCCGGAGAGCGCCAGGCCGGCGCGCGCACCGGGGCCGCCCCTTGACATTGACCAAGTGGCCAATAATATTGGCCGCATGGTCAATAAGACTGGAGCCCGCCCGCCCGGCGGCCTCGGCGCCGCCGGCGCGCTGGTCACGGTCTACGTCGCCGTCGTCATCGCCACGCTTGTGGCGCTGGCGCTCATGTCGTTCGAGGCGCCCCGGCTGGCGACCGGCGACGCCTGGGGGCACGCCGTGGTCGTCGCGGTGTTCGCGGTCGTCCTTCCGCTGCGCCTCCGGTCAGCCCGGGCCGGCGACGCCGGCGCGGCCCGCGCGCTCGGCGTCATCGCCGCGGTGCTGCTCGCGGTGAACCTCGTGGAGGCCGCCCTGCCGGGCGTCTTCCCGGGCTGGATGCGGATCGAGATGGTGGCGATCGCCCTGCTGATGGCGGCGCTGCTCGTCGCGATGCGCCGTCCGGCACGCCGCTGACCCGCGCCTCGCGCGGATCCGCTAGAAATGACGGTGTGACCGCGCCCCGCCGAGAGCCCCGCCCGCGCCGGCGCCTCAGTGAGGAGGTGCGCCGGGCGCAGATCATCGAGGCCACCGTCGCGGTGGTCGCCGAACTCGGCTACGAGGGCGCCTCCATGGCCCGGATCGCCGAGCGGGCCGAGGTGTCCAAGGGCCTGGTCTCCCACTACTTCGCGGACAAGGACCAGCTCATGGAGACGGCCGCCAGGACCACCCTGGTGGCGCTCCGGGAGCACATCGCCGGCGCTGTCGACCTGACCGCCCCGGTCCCCGAGGTGATCCGCGGCGCGATCCACCAGGCCGCGCGCCTGGACGCCACGCACCGGTCCGAGCTGACCGCGCTCCGGCAGATCAGCGCCAACCTGCGCGAGGCCGACGGCACCCGGCGGTTCGGCCTCGCCGACTACGAGGAGACCTACCGGGGCCAGGAGGCCCTGTTCCGCCGGGGCCAGGACGAGGGCACGCTCCGCGACTTCGACACCCGGATCATGGCGATCACCTACCAGGGCGCCGTCGACACGATGCTCGCCTATCTGCACGAGCACCCCGAAACCGACGCCCGCCATTACGCCGACTCCCTCGCCGACATCATCATCGCCGCCATCAGCCGCCCCCGGGCGGCCGGCCCGGCCCCCGGCGCACGCCACCTTGTGCCGTAACCGCTTTTCGTGACTTGCCCGCTGCTGGAGCGGCATAGCCCGTATAGCGTCCTTTGTCGATCCTTGCCCAGGTCAGTGCCAGCGTGATGGAGGTGCGGAGGGTAGGGAGAGCGGTATGGAACCGGCTATCAGCGGTGCCCAGCTGGAAATCACGGCCGGGCCGTATACGGCGGTCGTCACCGAGTGCGGTGCGGGGCTGCGGGAGCTGACCTGGCAGGGCGAGCCGCTCGTCCTCACCTACCCGCCCAGCGAACCCGCACCGGCCGCCTTCGGGCAGCTGCTGATCCCCTGGCCGAACCGGATCGACCACGGCCGGTACACCTGGGAGGGGCAGGAGTACCGGCTCGACATCTCCGAACCCGAGTACGACAACGCCATCCACGGCCTGGTCCGCTGGCTGTCCTGGACGACCGTCGATATGGAACCCGGCCGGCTCCGCATGACCTGCAGGCTGATGGGGACGCCCGGCTATCCGTTCCAGCTCGGCCTGGAGGCCGTGTACGCGCTCGACCCCGGCGACGGGCTGACCATCACGCTGACGGCCGTGAACGAGGGCCCGCGGGTCGCGCCCTACGCCCACGGCGCCCACCCCTACCTGACGGTCGGCGAGCCGATCGACGGCTGCACCGTCACGGGGCCGGGACGGTTCTACCTCCCGGTCGACGACCGGATGATCCCGCCGGACGGGCCCGAACCGGTCGAGGGCACCCCCTACGACCTGCGGGCCGGCGCCCGGCTCGGCGACCTGAAGATCGACCGGGCCTTCACCGGGCTCGACCGCGACCCGGACGGCCGCGCCTGGGTCCACCTGGCCGGCTCGCGGCGCACGACCTCGTTCTGGATCGACCGGAACCACCCGTGGCTGGAGATGTACACCGCCGACGAGGTGCCGCCGGAGCACCGGCGGCAGGGGCTCGGCGTCGAGCCGATGACCGGCCCGCCCAACGCGTTCGCCAGTCACACCGACGTCATCGCGCTCCAGCCGGGAGACGCCTTCTCCGGCTCCTGGGGCATCAAGGCCGGCTGACCGGCCGGGACCACTTTCTGGAAGGACTCACCAGCCATGGGCAACCCGCAGAAGGCGGACGTGTTCGTCCTGTTCGGCATCACCGGCGACCTGGCCAAGAAGATGCTGTTCCCGGCCCTGTACCGGCTGACCGAGCGAGGGGCGCTGGGCATCCCGGTGGTGGGCGTGGCCGTCTCCGACTGGACCGACGCGGACCTGGTGGAGCACGCCCACGCCTCGATCTCCGAATCGATCGACATCGACGAGAAGGTCTTCGGCGAGCTCGCCGCGCAGCTCACCATGGTCAACGGCGACTTCAAGGAGGGCGCGACCTTCAACCGCCTGGCCGACAAGCTGAAGGGCAAGGGCTTCGCCGCCCACTACCTCGCCGTCCCGCCCTTCCTGTTCACCACCGTCGCCGCCGGGCTGGCGGGCGCCGGCCTGAACGATAACTCCCGGCTGGTCGTGGAGAAGCCCTTCGGGCACGACCTGGAATCGGCGCGCAAACTCGACCGCGACCTGACGCAGTACTTCGACGAGGAGCACCTCTTCCGGGTCGACCACTTCCTCGGCAACACCGCCATCGAGGGCCTGCAGGCCGCGCGGTTCTCCAACACGCTGCTGTCGGCCATCTGGAACCGCGACCATGTCGAGCGCGTCGAGATCAACCTGCTGGAGAACTTCGACGTCGCCGACCGCGGCTCGTTCTACGACCCCGTCGGCTGCGTCCGCGACGTGGTCCAGAACCACCTCCTCCAGGTGTTCGCGCTGGTGGCGATGGACCCGCCCGCCAAGCCCGGCGCCGACGGGCTGCGGCTGGAGAAGTGGCGCGTCCTGAACGCCACCCGCAAGATCGACCCGGCCGAGACCGTGCGCGGCCAGTACCGGGGGTACCAGGACGTCGACGGCGTCAAGCGGGACTCCACCACCGAGACCTACGTCGCCGCCCGGCTGTGGATCGACAACTGGCGCTGGCAGGGCGTGCCGTTCTACCTGCGCAGCGGCAAGAGCCTGAAGGTCACCGACACCGACATGGTGATGCGGTTGCGCCGCCCGGTCGTCGACCTGTTCCCCGGCCGGGACGGGAAGGCCGTGCCCAACGTGCTGCGGTTCCGTTTCGAGCAGCGCACCGGCCTGACCATCGAGATGGTGCTGGAGAACCCCGAGGAGGGCAGGCCGCCCACCGTGGTGCCGGTCTCGGTGGACTTCAAGGACCACATCGGGCGCGAGGAGAAGCCGTACGAGAACATCTTCGAGGCCGCGATCACCGGCAACGGCGAGTTCTTCGCCGAGATGCACGCGATCGAGGAGTGCTGGCGCATCGTCGGCGACATCATCGACTCCCCGGACCGGCCCGTCACCTATGAGCAGGGCTCCTGGGGACCCGAGAGCGCGGCCACGCTTCCCGGGCCCGACGGATGGCACAACCCCCCGGCGAACATGCCGCAAAGCTGAGGGGGGACAAGGAAATGAAACGCATCGTCGTCGTCGGAGCGGGGTTCGGGGGCTTTCACCTCCTGAGGACGCTTCAGCGCAGGCTGCCCAGGGGCGCCGCCGAGCTGGTCCTGGTGAACCCGAAGAACTACCACCTCTACACCCCGCTGCTGCCCCATGTCGCCGGTGGCCGCGTGCATCCGGCGTCGGTGGCGGTGCCGCTGCGGACCCTCAAGCACACCCGCTTCGTGCGCGGCAGCGTCACCGACGTCGACCTGACCGGGAAGAAGGTCACGGTCCGGGACCCGCGGGACCGCGACAGCGAGCTGAGCTGGGACCGGCTCGTCCTCGCGCCGGGCGCCGTCACCAGGATCTTCGACATCCCCGGGCTCAAGGAGCACGCCCACGGGTTCAAGACCATCACCGAGGCGGTGTACCTCGTCGACCGGGTGCTGGCCAACCTGGACATGGCGGCCACCACCCGGGACCCGGCCGAACGCGAGGCGCTCACCACGTTCATCGTCGTGGGCGCGGGCCTGGCCGGGGCGGAGTACATCGCGCAGGCGCGCCGGCTGGCGGACGCCGCCGCGCCGCGGACGAGGACCCGGTGGATCCTGCTCGACATGGCCGACTCGGTGATGCCCCAGCTCGGCGGCGACCTGCCGGCCAAGGCGCTGAAGGCGCTGCGGGCCCAGGGCATCGAGGTACGGCTCGGGATGTCGGTGCAGGAGGTGACCGCCGACTCGGCGACGCTCACCGACGGCACCAAGGTGCCCTGCCGCATGCTGGTGTGGACGGCGGGCGTGTCGGCCAGCCCCCTCATCGAGGGGCTCGGGCTCCCGACCGAGCGCGGGCGCCTCGTGGTGACCGCCGAGATGGCGGTCCCGGGCCATCCGGGCGTGTTCGCCCTCGGCGACGCCGCGGCCGTCCCGGACCTGACCGGCGGCGACGGCGCCCTGTGCGGCCAGACCGCCCAGCACGCCATGCGGCAGGGCCCGGCCCTCGCCCGCAACGTCGCCGCCTCGCTCGGCCACGGGGAGGCCCGCCCCTACCGCCACCACGACCTCGGCATGGTCGCCGACCTCGGCGGCCTGAAGGGCGTCGCCAGCCCGCTGCACGTCCCGCTGACCGGGGCCCCGGCCAAGGCGGTGGCCAGCGCCTACCACCTGATGTCGCTGGAGTCGCTCAGCAACCAGGTGCGGCTCGCCTCCGACTGGATCATGCACGCCGTCACGCGGCCCGCACCGATCTCCTTCGGCCTCGTCCCCGGCTCCCACGCGGCGCTGACGGCGGTGGAGCAGCTGGGCATCTACCCCGCCGCGGACGCTCACTCCGACGGTTCCGCCAAACGCGGCAAATCCGAGAAGGCGACCGCGTCATCCGGCGGTGCGCGGTCACACCGGCCGACCTGACATCAAGGAGCACGGACCCACCCGCACCGGAATGGACCGTCCCGTTCTGGGAAGCCTCCGGGCAACGCAGAACCTGGGAGGACACGATGGGCTGGAGCTACCGCAAATCCATGAAGGTGGGCCCCTTCCGCCTCAACTTCTCCAAGCAGGGCGTCGGCCACAGCGTCGGCGGCCGCGGGGCGCGCTACACCAAGGGCGCGGACGGCCGGAAGACGATGACCTTCCGCATCCCCGGCACCGGCTTCTCCTGGCGCCGGTCGGTCGGCAAGCGCTGAGCCTGCCCACCTTTCGCCTCGAAAGAGCCCGGGACCTTTCATTCCGAAAGACCCCGGGCTCGCCTATAGGGGGTATGGGGGTCGCCCCCACAAGAGACAGGGTCTAACCCCAGCCCCCACCTACTCCTAGCGATTAACAGCCGACAGCACAGCCCGGATCGACGCCGTCAGCACCGACGTGTCCTGTCCCGCACCCCACCGCGTCACGCCGTTCACCCGGCACTCGACATAGGCGACGGCAGCCGCCCCCTGCCCCGGCCCAGTCGCATGTTCGACGTAGTCCAGCACATCGACCCTGATCCCGGCGGCCCCCAATGCGGCCGTCAGGGCCGACAGCGGCCCATTGCCACTGCCGCTGTATTCGCCCTCGCGGCCGTCGATCCGCAGGGTGCCGGTGAAGTCGTGCCGTTCCGGGCCGGTGTGCGCCGTCCGCCAGCCGGTCAGCTGGACCGGTCCGGTGTCGGCGCGGTCCAGGTACTCGGTGCGGAAGAGGTCGCCCAGTTCCTTGGCGGTCATCTCGGCGCCGCTGCCGTCGGTCTCGCGCTGGACGGCCTTGGCGAACTCGATCTGGAGCCGGCGCGGCAGGTCCAGGCCGTGCTCGGTCTGCAGCAGGTAGGCGATGCCGCCCTTGCCGGACTGGCTGTTGACGCGGATCACGGCCTCGTAGGAGCGGCCGAGGTCGGCCGGGTCGATCGGCAGGTAGGGGACGTCCCAGGGGGCTTCGGCGGCGGGGACGCCGAGGTCGGCGGCGCGCGCGGCGTGGTGCGCCATGCCCTTGCGGATGGCGTCCTGGTGGGTGCCGGAGAAGGCGGTGTGGACCAGGGCGCCGGCGTAGGGGTGGCGGTCGGGCACCGGCAGCCGGTTGCAGTGCTCGACGGTGCGGCGGATCTCGTCGATGTCGGACAGGTCCAGCC
Source organism: Actinomadura macrotermitis (assembly GCF_009604375.1). GTDB lineage: Bacteria > Actinomycetota > Actinomycetes > Streptosporangiales > Streptosporangiaceae > Spirillospora > Spirillospora macrotermitis. Next base: position 350,568 of record NZ_WEGH01000004.1, on the reverse strand, counting down.
GGGGGTCCACGCCCTGGGTGTGCAGGTTCAGCGCGAGCGTGACCAGGTCGACGTTGCCGGTGCGCTCGCCGTTGCCGAACAGGCAGCCCTCGACGCGCTGCGCGCCGGCCAGCAGGGCGAGCTCGGCGCACGCGACGCCGGTGCCGCGGTCGTTGTGCGGGTGCACCGACAGGATCACCGCGTCGCGGCGGGCCAGGTGGCGGTGCATGAACTCGATCTGGTCGGCGTAGAGGTTGGGGGTGGCGATCTCGACGGTGGCGGGCAGGTTGAGGACCACCGGCCGGTCGGGCGAGGCGTCCCACAGGGCGGTGACGTCGTCGCACACCCGCAGCGCGTATTCGGGCTCGGTCTGGTTGAAGACCTCGGGGGAGAACTGGAAGCGGACGCCGGGGCGGTCGCCGGCGAGCCGCGCGACGTGCGCGGCGCCGTCCATGACCAGCCGGTGCACGCCGTCGCGGTCGCGGCCGAGGACGACCTCGCGCCAGACCGGCGCGGTCGCGGTGTACAGGTGCACGACGGCGCGTTCGACGCCCTCGATCGAGGCGAAGGTGCGCTCGATCAGCTCGGGGATGGCGGGGGTGAACACCACGATGGTGACGTCGCCGGGGACGGCGCCGGGCTCGGCCAGGTCGCGGACGAAGTCGAAGTCGGCCTGGCTCGCCGAGGGGTAGCCGACCTCGATCTCCTTGAAGCCCATCGCCACCAGCAGGTCGAACATGCGGCGCTTGCGGGCGGGGTCCATCGGCTCGGCGAGGGCCTGGTTGCCGTCGCGCAGGTCGACGGGCACCCACAGCGGGGCCTCGGTGATCCGGGCGGTCGGCCAGGAGCGGTCGAAATCGGGCACCGTGACGCGCTGGTGGGCGGGCCGGTAACGGTGCGAGGGCATGGAGCCGCCGCGCTGGGGGTTCCAGAAGGGCGCGCCGTCGGGGACGGGGCCGGCGGGCGTGCGCAGGGCGTGGTTCACGTGGGGTTCCTTCGTCGTGCCGGAGAGACGACCGGCAGCATCGGACCCCGCGGCGGGGTGCCGGTCGGTTCAGGCCCCGCCGCGGCGGCCGAGAAGAAGCGCCTGCCACGTCATGCCCGGTACTCTAGACACTTGTCAGCTCCTCAGACAAGTTGAAGGGCCACATCGCCATGCTCCGTCCCAGCCCGCTCGTCGAACAGGCCGCCGCCCACCTGCGGGAACAGATCACCGCCGGGGTGTGGCCGGTCGGCGCGAAGCTGCCGGGAGAGACGACCCTGGCCAGGGAGCTCGGGGTGGGGCGCTCCACCGTCCGCGAGGCGATCCGGGCGCTGACGGGCGCCGGGCTGCTGCGGACCCGGCAGGGCGCGGGCGTGTTCGTCGTCGCCACCGAGCCCGCGGAGGACCTGCGGGCCCGGCTGCGCCGCGCCTCCGTCGTCGACGTCTACGAGATCCGGATGATGATCGAGGTGCGGGCCGCCGAGCTGGCCGCCGAACGGCGCACGGACGAGGACCTGGCCGTCCTGGACGCGGCGCTCGCCGCGCGGAACCGGGCCGTCGCCGAGGCGTCCGACGAGGTGTTCGTCGACGCCGACATCGCGCTGCACGTCGCCGCGGTGACCGCCGCGCACAACCCGCTGCTGGCCGATCTGTTCGCCGAGTTCGTGCCGGTCCTGCGGGCCGGGCTGCTGGACCTGGTGCGCCTGGTCGACGCCCGCGCCGCCGACGCCGAGCACGGCCGTGCCGCGCACGCCGGCCTGGTCCGGGCGATCCGCGACCGCGACCCGGGCGCGGCCCGGGCCGTCATCGACGCCGAGCTGCGGCAGACCCTGGCCTACCTGCAGGGCGGCTGACCGACGCCGTTTTGTCGGCCGCTGTCCGGTCCGTACTCTGTTGCCGTGGAAATCCTGCCGATGCTGCCCGAGCACGCCGACGAGGTGCTCGCCATCTTCCAGTACGGGATCGACGGCGGGAACGCCACGTTCGACACCGCCGCGCCCACCTGGGAGGCGTTCTCGGCGGGCAAGCTCCCCGAGCACCGCCTGGTCGCGCGCGACGCCGACCGGGTGCTCGGCTGGGCGGCGCTGTCGCCGATCTCGCCGCGCCCCGTCCTGCGCGGCGTCGCCGAGGTGTCGATCTACATCCACCCGGCCGCGCAGGGCCGCGGCGTCGGCCGGGCGCTGCTCGGCGCCGTGATCGACTCCAGCGAGCGCGGCGGCCTGTGGACGCTGCAGGCCGGCATCTTCCCGGAGAACACCGCGAGCCTGCGGCTGCACGAGGCGCTCGGCTTCCGGGTGGTCGGCGTCCGCGAGCGGATGGGCCGGCACGAGTTCGGCGGCGGGTCGCGCTGGCGGGACGTGGTGTTCCTGGAACGCCGCAGCCCCCTGGTGGACTGACGCCGATCTTCTGGGGTAGGCCTCCTCCCGTCGCCCAACCCCGGGAGGTCCGATGACCGGCGAGAACAGCCCCGACGACGCCCAGACCACCGCCCGCACCGCCCTGCTGCGGGCCATCTCCCGCCAGGCCGAGGAAATGGCCGAGGACGCCGGCGCGCGGGACGCCGCGTCGCTGGCCAACCTGGCGCACGCCTACGCGGCGATCGTCTCGGCCGACGGCCCGTCCACGATGCTCGCCCTGGAGCGCGAGGTCTGACCCGCAGGCGCGCGCGGGCGCCGCCCCGCCCGCGCCGCCGCGTCAGAACTCGAACAGGCCGCTTTTCTCGCGCGTGTAGGCGAGGACGGAGTCGTGGCCGTAGCCGCTGTCCTTCACGCCCTCCAGCGGGAACATCACCTTGCGGAAGGTGTTGACCCAGACCGTGCCGGTCTCCAGGCCGCGGAACATGCGCTGGGCGGTGCCGAGGTCGCGGGTCCACACGCCGGCGGCCAGGCCGTAGACCGAGTCGTTGGCGATCGCCAGGGCCTCCTCCTCGGTGTCGAAGGGCAGCACGACCGCGACCGGGCCGAAGATCTCCTCCTGGCAGATCCGCAGCGCGTTGTCGTCGGTGGCGAACAGGGTCGGCTCGACCCAGTAGCCGCCGGCGAACCGCTCGTCGCCGACGGCCTCGGCGCCGGACCGGCCGCCGAAGACCAGCTCGGCGCCCTCCTTGGCGCCGATCTCCAGGTAGGACGTGACGCGCTCGAACTGCTCCCGTGACACGATCGGGCCCATCGAGGTCCCGGACGACATCGGGTCGCCGAGCCGGATGCCCGCGGCGATCGCCTTCATCCGGTGCAGCATCTCGTCGTAGACGGGCCGCTGGATCAGGATGCGCGAGCCGCCGTAGCAGATCTGGCCCGCGTTGGCGGTGAAGATGGCCTGGGTGGTGACGCCCGCGGCGGCCTTGTCCAGGTCGGCGTCGGCGAAGACGATGTTGGGCGACTTGCCGCCGAGCTCCAGCGCGAGCGGCTTCAGCGCGTCCGCCGACGCGCGGGTGATGATCCGGGCGGTGTCCACCGAGCCGGTCAGGCTGATCTTGTTGACGTGCCGGCTGCGCACCAGCGGGTCGCCGACCTCCTCGCCGAGGCCCGAGACGATGTTGAGGGCGCCGGGCGGCAGCACGTCCTTCAGCAGCTCGCCGACGCGCAGCGAGGACACCGTGGCCTGCTCGGCCGGCTTGATGATCACGGTGTTGCCCGCCGCCAGCGCGAACGCGGCCTTGGCCGACAGGGTGGAGATGGGGGAGTTCCACGGGATGATGCCGAGCGTCACCCCGTACGGCTCGCGGCGGGTGACGCCCAGGCTGGACGCCCCGAAGTCCACGCTGCGCCCCTCGGCCGCCGCCGCGCACTCGGCGGCGGCGTTGTTCCACAGGTAGGTCATGCCGGGCAGGTCGCGCTTGGCCGTCTCGCTGATCGTGCGGCCGTTGTCGCGCGTCTCCAGCTCCGCCAGCTCCTGGGCGTTCTTGGCGAACACGCCCGCGACCTTGCGCAGGTAGTGCGCGCGGGCCGCGGCGGGCAGGCCGGACCACTGGGGGAACGCGGCGCGCGCGGCGTCGACGGCGGCCTCGGCGTCGGGTGCCGTGCTGCGCGGGACCCGGGCCCAGACCTCGCCGGTGGCCGGGTCGACCGAGCCCAGCGTGCCGCCGCCCGCGGCCGGCCGCAGCTCGCCGCCGATCAGGTTGGAGTACTCGCGCAGCTGTGTCATCGCCGTCCCTTCGGAACCGTCTCTACGGCAAGCAAGCGTACGCTTGCTTGCCGCTCCGGGGGAAGTGCCCGGTTGCGGACTGATCGGCGGATTCCCTACTATTCCGGGATACTTAACCAAATTAGTAGGGAAAGTGGGTTCCGGCGTGTCCGATACCGGAGTGGGGCGCCGCGGCGTGGTCGCGGCGATGGGGGCGGTGGCGGCGGCCGGCGTCGTGCTGAACGAGGGGACCGCGCAGGCGCGGACGCTGGAGCGGCGGTTCCGCGCCGACGTGCGCCGCAAGAACGTCCGGCGGCCGAACGTGCTGGTCATCCTGGGCGACGACCTGGGCTGGGCCGATCTCGGCTCCTACGGATCGCCGCACATCCGCACGCCGCACCTGGACCGGCTGGCCGCCCAGGGCGTCCGGTTCACCGACGCCTACTCGGCGGCGGCCGTCTGCTCGCCCACCCGTTTCGGCCTCTACACCGGCCGCTATCCGGGACGGCTGCGCGGCGGCCTGGAGGAGCCGATCGCGGCGCCGAACGAGCTGCACGGCATCCCCGCCGAGCACCCGACGCTGGCCTCGCTGCTGAAGGGCGCGGGCTACGCCACCGCGATGTTCGGCAAGTGGCACTGCGGCTTCCTGCCCTGGTACAGCCCGGTCAAGTCGGGCTGGGACACCTTCTTCGGCAACCTGTCGGGCGCCGTCGACTACTACTCCAAGATCACCGAGCAGGGCGTCGACCTGTACGAGGGCGAGGTGCGCACCGAGGACCTCGGCTACTACACCGACACGATCGCCGACCGCGCCACCGCCTGGATCCGCCGCGACCACGACGGCCCCTGGCTGCTGAACCTCAACTTCACCGCGCCGCACTGGCCGTGGGAGGCGCCCGGCGACCGCGAGGTCAGCGCGGAGATCACCGCGCGCGTCAAGGCCGGCGACCGCCGCGCCCTCTGGCACGACGACGGCGGCTCGCTGGACACCTACCGCCGCATGGTCGAGGCGATGGACGCCGCGATCGGCCGCGTCCTGCGCGCGCTGAAGGACAGCGGCCAGGAGGAGGACACCCTGGTGCTGTTCTCCAGCGACAACGGCGGCGAGCGCTGGTCGCACCAGTGGCCGCTCACCGGCGCCAAGGCGAGCCTGAACGAGGGCGGCATCCGGGTGCCCAACATCCTGCGCTGGCCCGCGCGCGTCCGGCCCCGCCAGGTCAGCGACGTCCCCGTCATCACCCAGGACTGGACCGCGACGATCCTGGAGGTCGCGGGCGTGGCCCCGGCCGCCTCGCACCCGCTGGACGGCACCAGCCTCGTCCCCTACCTGTTCAAGGGCGCGCGGGCCCCCGGGCACGACCTGTTCTGGCGCACCAGGAGCTCGCGCGCGCTGCGCCGGGGCCGCTGGAAGTACCTGCGCGCGGCGGGCGGCGACGCCCTGTACGACCTCGCCGCCGACCCGCGCGAGCAGGCGAACCTGGCCCGGCGCCGGCCCGAGGTGCTGACGGACCTCGCCGCCCGCTGGGAGCAGATCAACAAGGATCTGCTGCCGTATCCGTAAGGAGGGACAGGCAGTCCGGCAGGTCGCCGTCGTGGACGACGGTGAGGCGCCGGGTCGCGCGGGTGACCGCGACGTAGAGGTCCTGGCCGCCGCGCGGCGACTCGGCGATGATCCCGGCCGGGTCGGCGACGATCACCGAGTCGAACTCCAGCCCCTTGGCCTCCCCGGTGGTCAGCACGACGACCGGGGAGTCCAGCGCCTCGGGGGTCGCGCCCGCCTCGGCGTCCGGCAGCGCCGCGAGGACGGCCGGGTGCCAGGCGCCCGAGGAGACCACCGCGAGGCGGCCGTCGCCGATCTCGGCCAGCTCGGCCTCCACCAGCGAGGGGAGCTCCCCGGCGGGCAGGCGGAGCGCGCGCGGCGGCGGGCCGTCGTCGCGGACGGGCTCGGGCGGCGTCTGGTCCGGCGCGACCGCGGCGAGGACGTCCGCCGCCACCTTCATGATCGCGGCGGGGGTGCGGTAGTTGACCAGCAGCCGCTGCTCGCGCCAGCGCCCCGGCACGTACCGGTCGAGCATCTGGCCCCACGAGCGCGCCCCGGCCGGGCTGCCGGTCTGCGCGATGTCGCCGACGACGGTCAGCGAGCGCGTCGGGATGCGCCGCATGACCGCGCGCCAGGCCATCTCCGACAGCTCCTGCGCCTCGTCCACGATGACGTGGCCGTAGGCCCACTCGCGGTCGGCGGCGGCGCGCTGCGCGGTGGTGAGCGGCGGGCCGTCGTCGTGGTGGCGGTCGGCGAGGAAGGCGGCGTCGACCGTTTCCAGCCCCGCCGACTCGATCACCTCGCGGGCGTACTTCTCCTCCTCGGCGCGCTGCTCGGCGGCGGTGCGGGCGCGGGCGCGCTCGGCGGTGTCGTCCTGGCCGAGCCACTCGGCGGCCTCGTCGAGCAGCGGGACGTCCGCGACCGTCCAGGGCGAGCCGGCGGGGCGGACCAGGGCGTCCAGCTCGGCGGGGGAGAGGCCGGACTCCAGGCGGTGCAGGGTCTCGGGGGAGGAGAACAGGTCGTCCAGCAGGCGCTGCGGGGAGAGCTCGGGCCACAGGGCGTCGATCGCGGACCGGACGAGCGGGTCCGCCCAGAGCTCCTCCTTGGACAGGCGGCGGTCCTCCTCGTCCAGCAGCGGGGTCTCCTCGGCCTCGTCCATGAGCTCCTGCAGCCAGGCCGGGGTGCCCGACTTCATGATCTCCTGGAGGGGCTCGTCGGTCATGCGGTCGTACTGCTCGGCCCGGTCCAGGGCGAGGGCGTCCAGCAGTTCGTGGACGTAGAGGCGGCGCTGGATGTTGTGCGGGGCGCGCAGCGCGCGCGCCCGGTCGCGGGCCTTCAGCGCCGTCTCCGCGTCCACGGTCAGGGTGAGGCCGTCGGCCTCGACCGCCAGGCCGCCCTCGGGGGCGCGCTGGCGGTCCAGCACGGCGGCCTCGATCAGCCCGGCCATGCGCAGGTCGCCCTTGACGACGGCCGTCCCGGGGGAGTCGGCGGCGGTCGCGCGGACGCCCGGGTACAGCTCGCCGACCGTGGCGAGGGCGACGTCGGTCTCGCCGAGGCCGGGCAGCACCTGCTCGATGTAGCGCAGGAACGTCGCGTTCGGCCCGACCACCAGGACGCCGCGCCGCTCCAGCACGTCGCGGTGGGTGTAGAGCAGGTAGGCCGCGCGGTGCAGGGCCGCGACGGTCTTGCCGGTGCCCGGCCCGCCCTGCACGACCAGCACGCCCTGCAGCGCGGAGCGGATCACCTGGTCCTGCTCCTCCTGGATGGTGGCGACGACGTCGCCCATCCGGCCGGTGCGCCCGCGGCGCAGCGCGGCCAGCAGCGCGGCCTCGCCGACGATCGTGCTCCGGTCGGCCTCCGACATCCCCGCCAGGTCGAACACCTCGTCGTCCAGCCGGACCACCTCGCGGCCGCGCAGGTGCAGGTGGCGACGGCGCGCCAGGGTGCCGGGGGAGGTGGCGGTGGCGGTGTAGAAGGGGCGCGCCGCGGCCGCGCGCCAGTCGATGAGCAGCGGCTCGCGGTGCTCGTCGCGCAGCCCGATCCGGCCGATGTAGAAGGTGTCGCCGGGCTCGTCCCCGTCCGCGCGGTGGTCGATCCGGCCGAAGCAGAGGGCGCGCTCGACGCCGGCCAGCCGGGCGAGGCGGCGGGCCGCCTCCTCGGTGGCGACCTGGCGCTCCACCTGCGCCTGGAAGCCGGCGCCGCCGCCGCGACCCGGGCCCGAGCGCAGGATCCGCTCGGCCTCGCCGCGCTCGGTGTCGAGCCGGGCGTAGACGCGCGACACGTAGGCCTGCTCGGTCTCCACGGGGTTGACTTGACGAACTCCCATGTGTCTTATACGCTCCTGCTCATAGGATGGGTGTTACGTATGCGCGTATTTGCAAGGCGCTAGCGTAGCACCCTTTGTGTGTTCCAGTTCCGCCGCAGGCGGGTACTCCTGTGTTCGATCACTTCTGATCACTTCTGTTGGAACGCGCGTCATCTGGGTGGAACGTGACGGCCATCGGTGCTGGCAAGGCTGTCCGGCGAGCACAGTCGGACTCTCCGAAAGGCCACTCGATGACCGACGGTTCCCTTTTGTCCGGACTTGACCGCCGCTCCTTTCTCGTCAACACGGGCCTCATCACCACCGGCATCACCGCGGGTGGGCTCGCCCTCACCGGCGGCACCGCGCAGGCCGCCCCCGCCACCCGCCGCGCGCCGCGGCCCGGCGACCCCTTCACGCTCGGCGTCGCCTCCGGCGACCCCAGCCACGACGGCTTCGTGCTGTGGACCCGCCTCGCCACCAGGCCCCTCGCCGAGAACGGCCTCGGCGGCATGCCGGCCAAGACCGTCCCGGTCCAGTGGCAGGTCGCCGAGGACGCCCGTTTCCGGCGCGTCGTGCGCCACGGCACCGCCGACGCCCGCCCCGCGTCCGCGCACAGCGTGCACGTCGAGCTGTCCGGGCTGCGCCCCGGCCGCGAATACTGGTACCGCTTCAAGACCGGCAAGCACGTCTCGCCGGCCGGCCTGACCCGCACCGCGCCGCACCCGGGCACCTTCGGCCCGGCCCTGGCCATGGCGTTCGTGTCGTGCTCGCAGTACGAGCACGGCCACTTCACCGCCTACCGGCGGCTCGCCGAGGAGCACCCCGACCTGATCCTGCACCTCGGCGACTACCAGTACGAGTACGCGAAGGACTCCTACGAGATCCCCGGCGGCAACGTCCGCGACCACGAGGGGCCCGAGACCGTCACGCTCGCCGGCTACCGGCAGCGGCACGCGCAGTACAAGTCCGACCCCGACCTGCAGGCCGCGCACCGCGCCGCGCCGTGGCTGGTGGTGTTCGACGACCACGAGGTGGAGAACAACTGGGCCGGTGATGTCCCCGAGGAGGGGTCCGACACCCCCGAGCGCGACGAGTTCCTGAAGCGCCGCGCCGCGGCCTTCCAGGCCTACTACGAGAACATGCCGCTGCGGCGCGGCTCGGTGCCGCACGGCCCCGACATCCAGATCTACCGGCGCGTCCGCTGGGGCCGGCTGGCCGGCTTCCACATGCTCGACACCCGCCAGTTCCGCGACGACCAGGCCTGCGGCGACGGCAACAAGGTCTGCCCCGCCGCCGCGGACCCGGCCCGCAGCATCACCGGCGCGAAGCAGGAGAAGTGGCTGCTGGACGGCTTCCGCCGCTCCGAGGCCCGCTGGGACGTCATCGGCCAGCAGGTGTTCTTCGCCCAGCGCGACAGCGACGCCGGGCCGCTGAAGAAGACCAGCCAGGACGCCTGGGACGGCTACGTGGCCTCCCGCAAGCGCATCACCGACGGCTGGGTCGCCGCCAAGGTCCGCAACCCCGTCGTGCTGACCGGCGACGTGCACGCGCACTGGGCGAGCGACCTGAAGGCGGACTACGACGACCCCTCGTCGAGGACGGTCGGCTCGGAGCTGGTGTGCAGCTCGATCACCAGCGGCGGCGACGGCGCCGACTCCAACCCCGCCGACCACCCCTACCTCAAGATCAACAAGCACCTGCGCTTCTACAACAACCAGCGCGGCTACGTGATCACCCGGATCGGCAAGGACGAGATGCGGGCCGACTTCAAGACGGTGCCGACCGTCCGCACGCCCGGCGCCGCCGCCTCCACCAAGGCCACCTTCGTCATCCACGACCGCGTGCCCGGCCTGAAGCAGACCTACCTGCGGCCCTACACGAGCGTGCGGGCGACCGCCGAGGACCCGAGCGACATCATCGAATACACCATCGAGAGCGAGAACCGGCGCCCGTAGCTCACGGGTTCGGCCCGCCGAGGATGTCGTCGAGGTCGTAGGCGACCGGTTCCTCCAGCTGCTCGTAGGTGCAGGACTCCGGCGTCCGGTCGGTGCGCCAGCGCCGGAACCGGGCGGTGTGGCGGAACCGGTCGCCCTCCATGGCCTCGTAGGCGACCTCGACGACCAGCTCGGGCCGCAGCGCCACCCACGACAGGTCCTTCTTGCCCGTCCACCGCGAGACCGCGCCCGGCATACGGTCGGCGGTGCTCTCGGTCTGCCGCGCCCAGCCCTCCCACGGGTGGCCGGCGTAGTCGTCCATCCGGTAGGGCTTCAGCTCCTCCACCAGCTCGGCGCGGCGCTTCATGGTGAACGACGCGGCGACGCCGACGTGCTGCAGGACGCCCTCGGCGTTGTAGAGGCCGAGGAGCAGCGACCCGACGATCGGGCCGGACTTGTGCCAGCGGAAGCCGGCCACCACGCAGTCGGCGGTGCGCTCGTGCTTGATCTTGAACAGGACCCGCTTGTCCTGCTGGTAGGGGGCGTCCAGCGGCTTGGCGAGGACCCCGTCCAGCCCGGCGCCCTCGAACTCGTCGAACCAGCGCAGCGCCTGCTCGTAGGAGTCCGAGGCCGGGGTGACGTGGACCGGCGCGCGCACGCTCGCGAGCGCCTCCACGAGGCGCCGCCGCCGTTCGCCGAGCGGCTGCTCCAGCAGCGACTCGTCGCCGAGCGCGAGCAGGTCGAACGCGACGAACGAGGCCGGCGTCTGCTCCGACAGCAGCGTGATGCGCGACGCGGCCGGGTGGATGCGCTGCTGCAGGCAGTCGAAGTCCAGCCGGGTGCCCTGCCGCATGACGATCTCGCCGTCGACGACGCACCGCTCGGGCAGCTCGCGCTTCACCGCCTCCACCAGCTCGGGGAAGTAGCGGGTCAGCGGCTTCTCGCCGCGGCTGGACAGCTCCACCTCGTCGCCGTCGCGGAAGACGACGCAGCGGAACCCGTCCCACTTCGGCTCGTACAGCACCTCGCCCTGCGGCATGGCCTTGACGGCCTTGGCCAGCATCGGCGAGAAGGGCAGGCTGATCGGCAGGTCCATACCCTCATCCTGCCCGCCGCCCCCGACAAAAACGATCCGCTAACCTTGCAGCTCATGCGCCGTCTGCTGCCCGAGCCCGCCGCCGACGTGGACCCTTACGAGGCGTACGCGGACGCGCCGGCGCTGCGGATCGGCATGGTGATGAGCGTCGACGGCACCGTCACCGACGCCGAGGGCTGGACCGACGGCCTCGGCGGCGACGCCGACTTCCGCGTCTTCCGCACCCTGCGCGCCCTCGCGGACGCGATCCTGGTGGGCGCCGCGACGGTGCGGACCGGCCGGCTCGGCCCCGCCCGGCTCCGCCCCGACCTGCGCGCGCGCCGCGGCGGGCCGCCCGCGCCGATCGTGGTGGTGAGCCGCTCGCTGGAGCTGGACTGGACGCTGCCGCTGTTCACCGCCGCCGAGACCCCGACGATCGTGGTGACGTCCCGCGCCGCGGCGGCCGCTCGCGACGTGCCCGTCCAGGTGGTGGCGGCGGGGGAGCACGACGTCGACCTCGCCGAGGCCGTCCGGGCGCTGCGCGAGGACCTCGGCCACGAGCGGCTGCTCTGCGAGGGCGGCCCGGCGCTCGCCACCGCGCTGATCGGCGCGGGCCTCGCCGACGAGCTGTGCCTGAACATCGCCCCGGCCCTGCTCGGCGGCGCCCGCCACACCCGGCTGCTGAACGGGCTGCCGGGCGAGGTCGCCCTCGACCCGGCGGCCCTCTACCTGGACGAGGGCGTCCTGTTCGTCCGCTACCGGCCAGCCGGGTGACCGGAGAACAGCAGGTCAGGGGACATAACTCGATCCCTCGGTGACGGTTCGTGCCGTCATCTTCACGTTTCGGTCGTCACGTCCGCCGGTCCGGGGGACACTGGGGCGCGAGAGGCGGAAAGGAGCCGGGGATTGGACGTGGTCGCACTCGTCACATGGATCCTGGCCGCGTCGGCCGGCCTGTACCTGCTGCTGATGTGGTTCGCCAACGGGGGCCTGCGCGGCCAGGCGACCAAGGTCACCCGGTTCCCGGCGCTGATCCTGGTCGGCCACCCGAGCGCCGCCGTGCTCGGCCTGCTGGTCTGGATCGGCTACCTGCTGTCGGGCGCCGCCGTCTACGCCTGGACGGCGTTCGCGGCGCTGCTGGTGACGATCGCGCAGGGCGTGCTGCTGTTCACCCGCTGGCTGATCGGCCACGGCGGCCGGCACGCGCGCGGCACCGACCAGCCGTTCCCGGCCGCCGCGGTGGTGATCCACGGCCTGGTCGCGGCGGCCACCCTGGTCCTGGTCCTGGTCACCGCGATCAACGCCGGGAGCCGCCCCTGAAGGGCCGTCCGGCTCAGGCCAGGCGGCGCAGGACGACCAGGGAGCGGTCGGTGAGCTGCACGTGGTCGCGGGCCTTCAGCCGGCGCCGCTCGCCGGCGGTGCGCGGCGCCGCGGTGTCCAGCACGAACTCCCAGCGCTCCCCGTAGGCGGCGCCGGGCAGGGCGAAGTCCAGCGGCGCGGCGCCCGCGTTGATCAGCAGCAGGAACGAGTCGTCGCGGACGGGCCGGCCGCGCGGGTCCGGCTCGGTGATCGCGTCGCCGTTCAGGAACGCCGCGAGCGACTTGGCGTACCCGGCGTCCCAGTCGCGGCCGGTCATCGGCTCGCCCGCCGGGGTCAGCCAGACGATGTCGGCGAGGTTGTCGCTGCCGGGGCCGGCGCCCTGGAAGAAGCGGCGGCGGCGGAAGACCGGGTGCTCCGCGCGGAGCCGGGTCAGGGTGCGGACGAACTCCAGCTCGCCGGTGTCGTCCCAGTGCACCCAGGCCAGCTCGTTGTCCTGGCAGTAGGCGTTGTTGTTGCCGAGCTGGGTGCGGCCGAGCTCGTCGCCGTGCGACAGCATCGGCACGCCCTGCGACAGGAACAGCGTGGCCAGGAAGTTGCGCTTCTGGCGCGCGCGCAGCTCCTGGATACGCGGGTCGCCGGTCTCCCCCTCGGCGCCGCAGTTCCAGGAGCGGTTGTCGTCGGTGCCGTCGCGGTTGCCCTCGCCGTTGGCCTCGTTGTGCTTGACGTCGTAGGAGACCAGGTCCTGCAGCGGGAACCCGTCGTGGCAGGTGACGAAGTTGATCGAGGCGAACGGGCGGCGCGAGCTGTGCTCGTACAGGTCCGAGGAGCCGGTGAGGCGGGAGGCGAACTCGGGCACCGTCGCGTAGGAGCCGCGCCAGAAGTCGCGGACGGTGTCGCGGTACTTGCCGTTCCACTCGGTCCACAGCGGCGGGAAGTTGCCCACCTGGTAGCCGCCCTCGCCGACGTCCCACGGCTCGGCGATCAGCTTGACCTGCGAGACGACCGGGTCCTGCTGGACCAGGTCGAAGAACGCCGCGAGCCGGTCCACGTCGTGCAGCTCGCGGGCGAGCGCCGAGGCCAGGTCGAACCGGAACCCGTCGACGTGCATCTCCAGGATCCAGTAGCGCAGCGAGTCCATGATCAGCTGCAGCGCGTGCGGGCTGCGCACGTTCAGCGAGTTGCCGCAGCCGGTGTAGTCCAGGTGGTAGCGCCGGTCGTCGTCGCGCAGCCGGTAGTAGGCGGCGTTGTCGATGCCGCGGAACGACAGCGTCGGCCCGAGGTGGTCGCCCTCGGCGGTGTGGTTGTAGACCACGTCGAGGATCACCTCGATGCCGGCCTCGTGCAGGGCGCGGACCATCGCCTTGAACTCCAGCACCTGCTCGCCGTACTGGCCCGAGGCGCTGTAGGCGTTGTGCGGGGCGAGGAACCCGATGGTGTTGTAGCCCCAGTAGTTCGTCAGGCCGCGCGCGACCAGGGCGTGCTCGGGCACGAACTGGTGCACCGGCATCAGCTCCACCGCGGTCACGCCGAGGTTCCTCAGGTGGTCGATCATCACCGGGTGCGCGAGCCCGGCGTAGGTGCCGCGCTGCTCGGCCGGGATGCCCGGGTGCAGCTTGGTCAGCCCCTTGACGTGCGCCTCGTAGATGACGGTCTCGTGGTAGGGGATGCGCGGCGGCCGGTCGTCGCCCCAGTTGAAGAACGGGTTGATGACGACGTTCTTCGGCATGTACGGGGCGCTGTCGTCGGTGTTCAGCGCGTCGGGGTCGGCGAACCGGTAGGAGAACAGCGACTCGTGCCAGCGCAGGCTGCCCGCGACGGCCTTGCCGTAGGGGTCGAGCAGCAGCTTGGCGGGGTTGCAGCGGTCGCCGTCCTCGGGCCGGTACGGGCCGTGCACCCGGTAGCCGTAGCGCTGCCCGGGCCCGACGCCGGGCAGGTAGCCGTGCCAGACGAACCCGTCGACCTCGGGCAGCTCGTGCCGGGTCTCCCGGCCGCCCCCGTCGAACAGGCACAGCTCGACCCGCCGGGCCACCTCGGAGAACAGCGCGAAATTGGTGCCCGTGCCGTCCCAGGTGGCGCCCAGCGGGTAGGGCTCGCCAGGCCAGACCTCCGGCATCGTCCCGCTCCTCGGTTCAGTGTTCACGGCCGCGTCGATTGTGACCTACCCGTCCGCCATGTGTACTCCGCGAACGCGCGGCCGTCAGCCCGATCATCAACATGGGCGGTCGTAGACGGCCTCGAGCCACAGCGACTCGGCGCCGCCCGGCCCGATGGTCGGGTCGACGGCCCGCACGCCCGCCAGGGCGCGCCGTTCGCAGTCGCGGGCGCGTTCCAGATGGGCGTCGGCGGCGTCCTCCCACGCCGACATGACCGCCGCCGCGCGCTCGGCCGAGCCGTGCCGCTCCAGCAGCTCGGCGCGGGTGCCGGGCACCGGCGGCTCGGTCAGCTCGCGCAGCGGCCCGGCCGCGGCGCTCCACCGCCAGGCGACCTCTACGAACCGGGCGACCGAGGCGTTGAGGTAGGCGACGGCGGGCCGGTACAGGTCGCGGTAGATGCCGCGCAGCGGCAGCGGCAGGTCGGCGGCGGTGACCGGCCGGTCCCGGACGGCGAGGACGCGGCCGTCGCCGGCGACCGCGCCGATCCGCGGCGTCGCGCCCGAGCCGCCCCAGCGGCCGAGGTCGTACAGGCGCTGGCCGGGGGAGGCCAGGCGGCGCTCCTGCGGCCCGGCCAGGTTGGGGACCAGCAGCGGCTCGCGGCCGGGCTGCGGCGCGGGCCGCAGCGCGATGTCGGTCGGCAGGCCCCAGCGCAGCAGCGCCGCGCGGTCGTCGGCGGGCAGGTCCCAGGAGCCGACGGGGTCGGCGGGGAAGGCGCAGCGGCGTTCCGCGTCGACCACCTCGTCCAGCGGCGCGGTGAACGCCTCGTGCAGCCGGTCCTCGATCGTCGTCATGCTCATCGCCCCCGCGCTCACCGGTCCCGCCACACGATCTCGCCGTCGGCCAGGTCGCCGGTCGGGCGCAGGCCGAGCTTGCGGGCGACGGCGGCCGAGGCGGCGTTGGCGGGGTGGATGGACGCCGACAGCGCGGTGACGCCGTGGCCGCGCAGCCAGCCGGTGACGGCGGCGGCGGCCTCGGTGGCGAAACCGAACCCCTGGTAGTGCGTGCCGATCACCCAGGCGACCGACGCGGACAGGCCGTCCACGCCGGGGGTGACGGTGGCCTGCACGGTGCCGACGGCCTGCGCGTCGCGGCGGCGGCGGGCGATCCAGTTCAGCCAGCCCTCCTGGTGGAACGGCGCGGGCCCGGCGGCCAGGCGCTGGTAGCGCGCGCGCAGCTCGCCGAGCGGGAGCGGGGCGCCGCCGATGAAGTCGTGGAGCCGCAGGTCGTCCAGCACCTGCGTCATCTCCTCGGCGTGGTGGGCGCCGAGGGGTTCCAGCAGCAGCCGCTGCGTCTGGACGGGCGCGGCGATCGGTCCGAACATTGTGCCGACCTTACAGATGCCGAGTCCAAGATCCGGCCGGATGCTGGCGTGGATGAAGCCAAAGCCAGGGCTGGGAATGGCGGAACGGCAGCTCGGTGCCGGGCTGCCAGGGGAACAGACCGCCCTCGTCGGGCCACACCACCTGGAGGAACTCCAGCGGCGGGCGGCGGTAGAACGACACCGCCCCCGGGAGCAGCGCGCGGTACCAGGGCTGCTCCACCGCGCGGAACGCGGCGGGGCGGCCGCGCACGGCGTCGTCCAGCCGGCCGCCGGCGACCGGCCCGGCGCCCTCGGCGGTGCGCCGGCCGAGCGCGTTCAAGATCTCCTCGGTCTCGTACACGTCGCCGCCGAACATGGCCAGCTCGGGCGCCCGGTGGCTGTGCCAGAGGCCGACGGTGTAGGCCCAGCCGGGACCGTCGTCGCCGGGGACGAGCACGACGCTCCAGCCGTACTGGGTGATGTGCACGATCGTGCGGAGCAGGAAGTTGTCCATCCGGTCGCGGTCGCCGTAGTCGTGGCAGAGCACGCAGTGGCAGGGCGGGGGGCCGTCGGACATGACTTTCAGCTTACGATCATTTTCGGTGAACGGTCCCGCCGCCGGCGCGTCCCGCAGATAGTCGCCGCCGGAGCGTTGCGAGCGCGCCTGGCGGGGAAGGCCGGGCGTATGGCGGATGGGTTGTCGGCGGCGCTGCTGGAGCTGAGGCACCGGCTCGATCATGATCTTTTCCCGCTGGCGATCGGGGACGCCGCGGCCGACCGGCGCGCGCTGCGGGAGCTGGCCGGGCAGCTCGACGACTACCTGCTGCCGCGCCTGGCCGCGATCGACGCGCCGCTGCTGGCGGTCGTCGGCGGCTCCACCGGCGCGGGCAAGTCCACCCTGGTCAACTCGCTGGCCGGGGCGGACGTCACCGAGGCGGGCGTGCTGCGCCCGACCACGCTCGCGCCGACCCTGGTCGTGCACCCGGCCGACGCGCGGTGGTTCCTGTCCGCGCACGTGCTGCCCGGCCTGCCCCGGGTCACCGGCCACGGCCGCGGCGAGCCCGGCACGCTGAAGGTCGTCACCACCGAGGCCGTCCCGGCGGGGCTGGCGCTGCTGGACGCGCCCGACATCGACTCGGTCGTCACCGCCAACCGCGAGCTGGCGTCCCAGCTGCTCGCCGCCGCCGACCTCTGGCTGTTCGTGACCACCGCGTCCCGCTACGCCGACGAGGTGCCCTGGGGGTTCCTGCGCACCGCGCACGAGCGCAGCACCGCCCTCGCGATCATCTTGCAGCGGGTGCCGCGCGACGCGCTCGGCCCGGTGAGCCGCGACCTGAACCGGCTGCTGGACGAGCACGGCCTCGGCGGCACCCCGCTGTTCGCGGTGCCCGAGCTGGACCTGCCCGCCGAGAGCACCCGGCTGCCCGCCGCGGCCGTCCGGCCGGTCCGGCAGTGGCTGGACGGGTTGTCGGCCGACGCGCAGGCCCGCGCCGAGGTCGTCCGGCGCACCCTGTCGGGCGCGCTGGACAGCCTGGCGGTGCGAGTCCCCGCGCTCGCCGACGCCGCCGACCGGCAGCGGCTCGGCGCCGGCGAGCTGCGGGCGCTGGCCGGCCGGAGCTACGCCTCGGCGATGACGGCGTTCGACGAGGGCATGCGCGACGGCACGCTGCTGCGCGGCGAGGTCCTCGCCCGCTGGCAGGACTTCGTCGGGACCGGCGACCTGATGCGCGGCCTGGAGTCGCGCGTCGGGCGGCTGCGCGACCGGATCACCGCCGCGCTGCGCGGCCGCCCCGCGACCGCCCGGGAGCTGCGCACCGCGCTGGAGAGCGGCGTCGGATCGCTGATCCGCTCGGTCGCCGACGGCGCCGCCGAGCGCGCGGTGGAGGCGTGGCTGGCCACCCCGGCGGGCCGTGACCTGCTGGAACGCGCGGGCGTGGCGGCGGCGGGCCGGCTCGGCCGGGCCTCGCCGGAGCTGCGCGACCGGGTGGACGCCGCCGTCCGCGACTGGCAGGGGTACGTGCTGGAGCTGGTGCGCACCGAGGGCGCGGACCGGCGCGGCGTCGCCCGCGCGGCCTCGTTCGGGGTGAACGGGCTCGGGCTGCTGCTGATGATCGGGGTGTTCGCCTCCACCGGCGGCCTCAGCGGGCTGGAGATCGGCATCGCGGGCGGCACCGGCGTGCTCAGCCAGAAGCTGCTGGAGGCGGTCTTCGGCGACCAGGCCGTCCGCGGCCTCACCGACAGTGCCCGCGACGACCTGCGCCGCCGGGTCCGCGCGCTGCTGGACGCCGAGGAGGAGCGCTTCACCGCGCTGCTGGACCAGGTGGCCGTCCCCGACAGCGCACCGCTGCGCGCCGCCGCGGCGGCCGTGCACGCGCACCGGCGCGAGCTGCCCGAAGGGGAGGCGCGATGAGGCCGCGGCGGCGCCCGACACTGGACGAACGGCTGTCGGCGCTCGGCGCGGCCGCCGCGCTGGCCGAGGGGAGGCTGGACGAGGCGCCCGTCGAACACGCCCGCGCGGTCGTCGCGCGGGCCGGGGCGCGCGCCGCGCTGTCGGCCGAGCACAGCGTCGCGGCCCTGGCCGGCGCGACCGGCAGCGGCAAGTCGTCGCTGTTCAACGCCCTGTCCGGCACCGATCTGGCCGACGTCGGCGTCACCCGCCCGACGACCTCGGCCGCGCAGGCGGTGCGCTGGGACCCCGAGGGGTCCGGCCCGCTGCTGGACTGGCTGCGGGTGCCCAAGCGGCACACCGCCGAACCCGACACCGCCCTGTCGGGGCTGGTGCTGCTCGACCTGCCCGACCACGACTCGATCGAGGTGGCGCACCGGCTGGAGGTGGACCGGCTCGTCGGCGTGGTCGACATGCTCGTGTGGGTGCTCGATCCGCAGAAGTACGCCGACGCGGCCGTCCACGAACGCTACCTGCGGCCTCTGGCGCGGCACCGCGACGTCATGGTCGTCGTGCTCAACCAGGTCGACCGGCTGCCCGGCGGCGCCGTCGCGCGCTGCCTGGACGACCTGCGCCGCCTGCTCGCCGACGACGGCCTGGCCGGGGTGCCCGTCCTCGGCGTGTCCGCCCGCACCGGCCAGGGCCTGCCCGAGCTGCGCGCGCTGCTCGCCGACCGGGTCTCCGCGCGGCGGCTGTGGGCGGCGCGGCTCGCCGCCGACGCCGCCACCGCGGCCGACGGGCTCGCCAAGGCCGCCGGGTCGACCGCGAAACCGGGGAAACCGGCGGGCGGCCTGGCCGGGCCGCTCACCACCGCCCTCGCCGACGCGGCCGGGGTGCCGGCGATCGTGGCGGCCGTCGGCAAGGCGCACCGGCACCGTGCGGCCGCCGCGACCGGCTGGCCCGCGACCCGGTGGCTGCGCCGGCTGCGCGCCGACCCGCTGCGCCGCCTGCGCCTTGGCGGCGGGCGCACCTCGCTGCCGGCCGGGACGGCCGTCCAGAAGTCCGCGGTCGACCTCGCCGTCCGCGAGGCCGGCGCGGGACTGGCCACCGGGCTGCCCGAGCCGTGGGCCCGGTCGGTCCGGGAGGCTGCGCGCGCGCAGAACGACGAGCTCGCCGAGGCGCTCGACAAGGCCGTCGCCGCCGCCTCCCTGGACGCGGCCCGCCGGCCCCGCTGGTGGACCCTCGCGGGGGTGCTCCAGTGGGTGGTGTTCGCCGCGGCCGTCGTCGGCGCGCTCTGGCTGTTCGCGCTGTTCCTCGTCGGCTACCTGCGGCTGCCCGAACCGCCGACGCCCGAGGCCGGCGACGTGCCCTGGCCCACCGCCCTGCTGCTCGGCGGCGTCCTCGCCGGCCTGCTGCTCGCCCTGCTGTTCCGGGGCCTGGCATGGGTCGGCGGGCGCCGCCGCGCCCGCAAGGCGTCCCGGGCGCTGCGCGCGGCGGTCGCCGATGTCGGCGAGCGGCTCGTCCTCGGCCCGGCCGAGGACGAACGCGCCCGCTTCACCGAGTTCACCGGCGACCTGGCCCGCGCCCGCGCGGGCTGACCACCACGGGACGAACGTCAGGTGCGCAGAGCGTAGACAGCGGCTCCGGCGGCCAGCACGGCGAAGACCCCCGGCCCGATCATCGCCCCGAGACCGGCCGTCACCGCGTCGGAAAGGCCGAGCCGCTTTTGCAGTCCCGGTTCGGCGGGTGCGCTTTCCGGGACAGGGTCGTGCTGCGCTGAGGTCATTTCAGGTAGGGGTTTAGTGCGGGCAAGGAAAAGGGAATGCGAAAGGGAGGCGGGCCGTCCAGGTGTTCAGTTCGCCGCCAGGCGGGCCGTCGCCGTGGCCAGCACGATGTCCTTCACCCGCAGGACGGCCTTGGTGGTGACCACGTCCCCTTCGCAGGACTCCGGGATCGCCTCCAGGGTGACCGGCTCGTCCGAGGGCACGACGTCGAGGTACTCGACGTCCAGGCCGAGGATCCGGATGCCGTTCAGCCTGCCGCGCTCCTGGAGCACGTGGTGGATCGCCGCCCAGCCGGACACCTCCTCCAAGAGGACGGCGAGCAGGCCGTTGTGCAGCCGGCCCGGCGCCCCCTCGTAGAAAGCGCCGCCCTGCCATTCGGCCGTGACGCCCTTGCCGGCCGGGTGGTGCCGCAGCCCCAGCCCGTCGGAACGGGCCGGGCCGCACGCCCAGCAGATGGAGCCGGGAGCGATCCGTTCGTTGATGCTCTGTACGGATGAAGCCATGTGCGCCTCCGTGGCTAGTCGGGGATGACCAGGACCGCCTTGCCGCCGTCGAGCTTGCGTTCGGCCAGCAGCTCGATCGCGGTGTTGAGGTCCGACCAGTCGCCGCTGAACCCGATCGTCGGGTGCAGCCGCCCGTCGGCCACCAGGTCCACCAGGATCCGCAGGTCCCGGTCGACCGGGTCGGTCGAGGCGTAGGAGATGTAGTTCTGGACGCGGGCGCCCTCGTGCCCGATGAAGTCGTAGACCGCCAGCCGCCCCGGCTCCCCGGAGCTGGTGCCGAGGACCACGATGGTGCCGCCCGGGACGATCTGCTTGACGGCCGCATTGAACGCTTCGCCGCCCACCGACTCCTGGATCAGGTCGAACGGCCCGGCCGCCTGGTCCACCGCCGCGACGGTCTCGTGCGCGCCGAGCCCGCGCAGCTCGTCGCGGACCAGGCCGGCGCGGGTGGTGACCGCGCTCACCCGCGCGCCCGAGCGGGCGGCGAGCTCGACCTGGAAGCGGCCGACCGCGCCGTTGGCGCCGGTGACCAGGACCCGCAGGCCGAGCAGGTTCCCGCCGATCCGCAGGGTGCGCAGCGCCGTCAGGCCGGCGATGGGCAAGGTGGCGGCCTGCTCGATGGTGACGCCGTCGGGCAGGACGGCCAGCCGGCCGGTGGGGACGGCCGCGAGCCGGGACCAGCCCGCGCCCTCCACCAGGCCGACGACCCGGGCCCCGGCGGGCGGCCCGGAGCCGTCCCCGGCCGGCTCCACCACCACGCCGGCGATGTCCTGGCCCGGCCGCCACCCCGCGGCCCTGGCCTTGAGCAGCGCCAGCTCGCCGCGGTTGACCGAGAAGGCGCGGACCGCGACCAGCGCCTCGCCCGGTCCGGGGCGGGGCTCCGCGGCCTCGCCGAACGCGGTCGGCGCGATACCGCCCGGTGTGCCGATAATTGTGCGCATGCTCTCCTCCGTGCGAGTATGACGTTGCGATACCAATGAATCAGAAGCGGTACCGGCCACCAAGGAGCAATCGGTTATCGCTGCGATCATTGATGGTGATCGACGGGGCGGGCGGTAGTGGACCTTCGGCAATTGGAATGCTTTCTCGCGGTGGCGGAAGAACTGCATTTCGGCCGCGCGGCCGAACGCCTCAACGTGGTGCAGCCGTCGGTCAGCCAGCAGATCCAGCGGCTGGAGCGCGGCCTCGGGGTGCGGTTGTTCGACCGGACCTCGCGCCAGGTGGCCCTGACCGCCGCGGGGATGCGGCTGGTGCCCGAGGCCAGGGCGATCATGTCGGCCGTCGAGCGGGCCGCCGCGGCGGTCCGCGAGGACGGCGGGAGCGTGCTGCGGCTCGGCACCGCCGACGTGCTCGGGGAGCGGCTGGACGTGCTGCTGGAGCTGTTCGGCCGGCGCCTGCCGGGCGGTTCGGTGAACCTGGTCCAGGTGAGCCCGCGCGAGCGCCTGGAGCGGGTGCGCTCGGGCGCCCTGGACGCCGCGCTGATCCGGTCGGCGGCGCCCGTCCCGGGCGTGCGGCTGCGGCCCCTGTGGGAGGACCGGGTGGTCGCCGCCATTCCGGCGGCCCATCGGCTGGCGGCGAATGCGCGGCTCAGGCTGCGCGATCTCGGCGGGCTTCCTTTGCGTCTCGTCCCGCGCGAGGACAACGCGACCTTCGTCGACAAGATCATGGCGTCCTGCCGGGCCGCGGGATTCGAGCCGCGGCTCGGCCCGCCGTTCACCGGGCTGCAGGACACCCTGGTCGAGATCGCCTTCTCCGACGGTTCGTGGACGGTCCTGTACGAGGCCACCGGGCGCATCGTGTCCACCCGGCGGATCGCCGTCCGCCCGCTGGACGACCCCGGCCTCAGCGTCACGACCTACCTGGTCACCGGCGAGAACCCCGGGCCCGCGGCCCGTGCCCTCCTGGACGCCTGCGCCGAGGAGTTCACCGCCCCGGCCGCACCGGTGGACTGATCCGCTCGCGGAGTCACGGCGCACCGCGCGGGGGAAGCGGAAACCGTGCACATCGGATGAATATTTCCGCGACTTCGAGAATGCCGCGCGGAACGGCTTTAGACTGCCCTGGTCCTGAAGTCGATCAAGGTGGATCCATTGAACTTCCTGGTGAAGGCCGGCATCGGAGGCGCGGCGGTGCTGGCCGCCGGCGGGACCGTCGCCGTCATGGCGTCGGCCGACCCGGTCACGGCGCGGCCGGTCGCCGCGCACCGGACCGTCCCCGTCGACTCGATCGCGGCGCTCCAGCGGGCGGTGGACCGCGCCGCCGCCGGTGACGAGATCGTGCTGAAGGCCGGCTCCTACCGGGTCGACCGGCCGATCACCGTGCGCGGCGCCCGCGACCTGACCGTCCGGGCGGCGCAGGTGGGCAAGGTGACGCTCACCGGCACGGCCGGGTTCGAGCTGTCGGGCACCGACCGCGTCACGCTGTCGGGCTTCGTCTTCCGGCAGTCGGTGCCGGTCGAGGTGCCCGCGAGCGCCCCCCGCACGCGGCTGACCCGCAACGTGTTCCGGCTGGCCGAGGGCCCCGGCAAGAACAACTGGGTGTCGGTGGCGGCCGACGACGTGTCCGTCGACCACAACGCCTTCCAGGGCAAGCGCTCCCAGGGCGTCTACCTGCAGATCTTCCGGGACGCCACGGCGATGCCGCAGCGGACCCGCGTCTACGCCAACCTGTTCGCCGACCACCGGTACGCCGGCGCCAACGGCGGCGAGTCGATCCGGCTCGGCTACGGCGCGCAGGCCGCCCTGGTCGCCAAGGCGCGCATCGAGCGCAACCTGTTCGAGCACGCCGACGGCGACGCCGAGGCGCTGTCGGTGAAGTCCTCGGGCAACACCCTGCGCTACAACACCTTCCGGTCCAGCAAGGGCTGGCTGGTGCTGCGCGCCGGAAAGAACAACAGCGTGTACGGCAATTTCCTGCTCGGCACGTCCGGTATCCGGGTGCACGACGCCGACAACAAGGTCTACGGGAACTACGCCGGGGCGCTCACCATCGGCGGCTTCAAGAGCGACCACGCGCCCGCCGACCGGCTCGTCCTCGCCTACAACACCATCGTCGGGCCGGTGACCAGCAGCTACACCGGCGCGCCGAAGGGGGTGCTGTTCGCCGACAACCTGCTGAAGAGCGCCCAGGTGCGGCTCACCACCGACGGCTCGTGGAAGTGGACGGCCAACCTGATCGACTCGCCGAGCGTCTCCGGCGTCCCCGCCGGATACCTCAAGGGCGACGCCCGCCTGGTCCGGGCCGGCGAGATCTACCGGCTGACCGACCGCAGCCCGGCGATCGGCCGCGCCGTCGACGCCACCGGCGTCCCGGCGGTCACCGTCGACATCGACGGCCAGCCGCGGCCCGCGCGCGGCAAGGACGTCGGCGCCGACGAGTTCAGCACCGCCGCGCCGATCGACACGCCGCTGACCGCGGCCCGCGTCGGCCCCGCCGCCAAGTGACCGGAGCCCCGCGGGCGGCACGCCGCCCGCGGGGTCCCAGGTCAGGCGTGGTACGCGGCCCGCAGGGCGGTCTCGGCCCCGGCGGGCGCGCCGTGCCGGTCCAGGGCGAGCAGCGCGGCGCCGAGGATCGGCGGCGCCTCCGCCACGACGAGCCGCGCGTGCGGCGCCTCGCGGGCGAAGCCCTCGGCGACCGGCTCCATCAGCACCGGCCGCCGCGCCCGCAGGACGCCGCCGCCGAGCACCACCTCGGCCGGGGTCTCCAGCAGCCCGAGCCGCCGCAGCGCGCCGACGCCGAGCAGCACGATCTCCCCGGCCTGCCGGGCGACGATGCCCTCCGCGGCCGGGTCCCCCTGATCGGCGACGTCCAGCAGTACCGGCACCAGCTCCAGCAGGCGCCGTTCGGGCAGAGTGCCGGCGTGCACGGCGAGCGCGACGTCGGTGGCGCGGTCCAGGCCGAAGTGCGCGGCGGCCGCCGCCGCGAGCGCCGTGCCCGGGCCGCGGCCGTCTTCCGCGCGGACCGCGTGCCACATCACCGCCTCGCTGAGGGAGGCGCCGCCGCCCCAGTCGCCGGTGATGCGGCCGAGCGCGGGGAAGCGGGCGAGCGCGCCGTCCGGGCCGACGCCGACGCAGTTGATGCCCGCGCCGCACACGACCGCGACGCCCCACCCGGCCGCCGCGCCGGTGCGCAGCAGCGCGAAGGTGTCGTTGGCGACGTGCACGGACCCGGTCCAGCGCCGCTCCAGCAGCGCCTTCTCCAGGACCGCCTCCTCCTCGGGCAGGTCCGCGCCGGCCAGGCACGCGGTCAGCAGCGCCACCTCGCCGGCGCGCACGCCCGCGCGGCGCAGCGCGTCGTCGACGACGACGGCCAGCTCGGCGACGGCGGGCCCGACGCCGTCCAGCTGCGGCCGGAACGCGCCGCCGCGCCCGGTGGCCAGCAGCCTGCCGTCCGCGGTGAGGACGGCGACGTCGGTCTTGCTGTTGCCGCCGTCCACGGCGACCAGCGGCGCGCCGCTCACCGCTCCCTCCGCGCGGCCTCGGCGGCGAGCAGGTCGGCGGCCAGCCGGTCGGCCTGCTCGATCTGGCCGATCAGCGGGTGCGCCAGCAGCGCCGTGCGCACCCGGTCGTACCCGCCGTGCAGCGCCGCGTCCAGCGCGAGCTCCTCGTAGGCCGACACGTGCGCGACGAGCCCGGCGAACAGCGGCTCCAGCGGCGGCACCGGCAGCGGGACGGCCCCGGCGGCGGTGATCCGCGCGGGCACCTCCACGACCGCCTCCGGCGGCAGGAACGGCAGCGTCCCGCCGTTGCGGACGTTGGCGACCTGCACGTCGCCCCGGTCGCCGAGCAGCGAGGCGATCAGGTCGACGGCGGCCTCGGAGTAGTAGGCGCCGCCGCGCTTCTCCAGCAGCTCGGGCTTGGTGTCCAGCGCCGGGTCGGCGTAGATCTCCAGCAGGCGCTCCTCCATCGCGGCGACCTCCTGCGCGCGCGACGGCGCGTCCAGCTGGTCGCGGACGACCCGGTCGTGCTCGTAGAAGTAGCGCAGGTAGTACGACGGCACGACGCCGAGCCGCCGCAGCAGGTCCGGTGGCAGCCCGACGTCGGCGGCGATGCCCTCGGCGTGGTCGGCGAGCAGTTTCGGCAGCACCTCCTGCCCGCCGGCCGTCACCGACCGCACCCACGTCAGGTGGTTCAGGCCGGCGTGGCCGAGGGCGACCTCGGCGGGCGGCACGTCCAGCAGCGCCGCGAACCGCCGCTGGAACCCGATCGCGACGTTGCAGAGGCCGACGGCGCGGTGCCCGGCGTCCAGCAGGGCGCGGGTGACGATGCCGACGGGGTTGGTGAAGTCGACGATCCAGGCGTCCGGCGCGAGGGCGGCGACCCGCTCGGCGACCCGCAGCACCACCGGGACGGTGCGCAGCGCCTTGGCCAGGCCGCCCGCGCCGGTCGTCTCCTGCCCGACGCAGCCGCACGCGAGCGGCAGCGTCTCGTCGCCGTGCCGGGCGGCCTGCCCGCCGACGCGCAGCTGGATCACCACGGCCTGGGCGCCCGCGACGGCGTCGTCCAGGTCGGTGGTGGTGCGGACGGTCGCGGGATGCCCGGTGCGGGCCAGCATCCGGGCGGCGACGCCGCCGACCAGCTCCAGCCGCGCCGCGGCGGGATCGGTGAGGACCAGTTCGGTGACGGGCAGCGTGCCGGCGAGCCGGGCGATGCCGTCGACCAGTTCGGGGGTGTAGGTGGAGCCGCCCCCGACGACGGTGAGTTTCAACCTTTGACTCCTGTCAGTGTCACGCCCTGGACGAAGACCCGCTGCGCGAGGAAGAACACGACGATCACCGGCGCGGCGGCCAGCAGGGTGGCGGCCATGGTGAGGTTCCACTCCACGTGGTGCGCCGCGCGGAACGAGGCGACGCCGACCGCCAGCGTCCAGTTCTCGGGCTGGGCGTAGACGAGCGGGCCGAAGTAGTCGTTCCAGCAGTAGAAGAACTGGAACAGCGCGACGGCGGCGATCGCCGGCCGCGCCATCGGCAGCACGACCCGCAGCATCGTGCGCAGCTCCCCGCAGCCGTCGACGCGGGCGGCGTCGGCGTACTCGCGCGGGATCGTCATGAGGAACTGCCGCAGCAGGAAGATGGAGAACGCGTCGCCGAACAGGTTCGGCAGGATCAGCGGCCACAGCGTGCCGGTCAGGTGGAACCGCGCCCACACGATGTAGAGCGGCACCATCGTGACCTGCGGCGGCAGCATCATCATCGACACGACCAGCACCAGCGCGAGCTTGCGGCCGCGGAACCGGAACCGGGCGAGCGCGTAGGCGGCGGGCACGCTGCTCACCAGGCCGAGGACGGTGGCCAGGGTCGCGTAGACCAGGCTGTTCACCGTCCAGCGGACCATGTCGCCGGAGAACACGCGGCGGAAGTTCTCCCAGTGCCATTCGGTCGGCCAGAGCGACCCGCTGAGCGCCTGGCGGTCGCTCATCACCGCGGTCAGCGCCATGAAGACCAGCGGCGCGAGGAACATCACCGCGAGCGCGACCGCCAGGGCGTGGGTGGCGACCCACAGCAGCGCGCGGCGCCCGCGCGAGCCGCCCGCCGGAAGTGCCATCGTCATGATGCCTCCGCGTCGGTGAAGGCGTGGAACCGGCGGAGCAGCACCAGCGTGAAGGCCATCGCGACGGCGAACAGCACCAGCGCCAGCACGCACGCGTACCCCATGTTGAACTGCCGGAAGCCCTCGTCGTAGAGCCACTGGGGATAGGTGAGGGTGGACCCGTCGGGGAAGCCGGGCGCGAACTGGGTGCCGGGCTGGTCGGCCTGCCCGGCGGCGACCTTGGCCGCCACGAGGGCCTGGGTGAAGTACTGCAGCATCTCGATGACGCCGGTGACGGCGGCGAACGCCAGCACCGGGCTGACGGTCGGCAGCGTGATGTGCCGGAACCGCTGCCAGGGGCCGGCGCCGTCGATCGCGGCGGCCTCGTGCAGCGACACCGGGACGTCCAGCAGCGCCGCCAGCAGGATGATCATCACGTCGCCGACCGCCCACAGCGCGAGCAGCGCGAGGCCGGGCTTGGCCCAGGCCGGCTCGTTGAAGAAGTCCGGCAGGTCCACCCCGAGGCGCCGGGCGATCGCGGGCACCGGGCCGGTGCCGGGGTTCATCACGAACACGAACGCGACCGTCGCCGACACCGGCGGGATGAGGTAGGGCAGGTAGAACACCGACCGCAGCAGCGAGCCGCCGCGCCGGACGCGGGTGAGCAGCTGGGCGACGCCGAGCCCGAACAGCACCCGCAGCGGGACGACCACGACCACGAGCCACATCGTGTTGCGCATGGCCCGCCAGGCGTCGCCGTCGTGCAGCAGGTAGCGGTAGTTGTCCAGGCCCGCGTACTGCAGGGTGAACAGGTCGTAGCGGGTGAAGGAGAAGTAGACGGTGGCCGCCAGCGGGTAGCCGAACAGCAGCACCGCGCCGACGAGCCAGGGCGCCAGGAAGAGCGGCACGGCCGGTGACCGGCGGCGCCGCGCGCGGGGCCCGGCGGCGCGCCGCCGGGCCAGGGACAGGGCGGTCACCTGGTCAGCCGCCGTTCAGCTGCAGCGACTTGTCGATCCTGTTGTCCAGGTCGCGCAGCGAGGCGTCCAGGTCGCGGACCCGGCCGGGCTCCCACTGGTCCTGCACGAACTGCTGGAACTTCACGACGTAGTCGTTGCCGTTCGGCGTCGGCGGGGTGGTGGTGCTCGCCGGGTGCTTGAAGATCTGCAGGAACGTGGCGAACTGCGGCGGAAGCCTCAGGTCGGGCGAGGCCAGCGCGGGGATCGTGCTCGGCACGTTGCCG
The DNA here is from genome assembly GCF_009604375.1 of Actinomadura macrotermitis. Lineage (GTDB taxonomy): Bacteria > Actinomycetota > Actinomycetes > Streptosporangiales > Streptosporangiaceae > Spirillospora > Spirillospora macrotermitis. The sequence continues at coordinate 322,417 of NZ_WEGH01000004.1, read as the reverse complement.
AGCTCGTTGGCGAGGCCGACCAGCGCGGCGGTGTCGGTGGTGAGGAAGCGGACGAACTCCCATGCCGCCTGCGCGTGCTGCGACCCGCGCGGCACGCCCATCACGGTGCCGGCGATGAACCCGCCGCCGTACTGCGCGGCCCGGTCGTCGGCGACCGGCGCGGGCGCGGTGCCGTAGTCGACCTTGGGCGCCTCGCGCTTGAGGAACATGGTGCGCCACTCGCCGTCGACGGCCATCGCGACCTTCCCCTTCTGGAAGGGGTTGGACGCCTCGAACTCCTGGCCCATCGACCGCAGGAACTTCTTGACGTTGGCGTAGCCGTACCAGTCGATCAGCTCTTTGTTCCACTTGAGGTAGGCGGCGACGTTCGGGTCGCCCGAGAAGCCGCCCTTGCCCTCGGGGGTGAGCCAGCGGATGCCGAACTGGGGCGCGATGTGCTGCGGGACGTGCTCGTAGTACTGCACCGACGGCATGAACCCGGCGACCTTGATGGTGCCGTCGGGGTCGCGGACCGTCAGCTTCTTGGCGAGCGCGGTCAGCTCGCTCATCGTCTTCGGCGGCTGCTCGCCCTTCATCAGCGCCTTGTTGTAGTACAGGCCGTAGGTGTCGGCGAGCAGCGGCATCGCGCACCGCCGCCCCTTGAACTGGGTGTAGTCCTGGACGGCCTTGGGGAACTGGGCCAGGTCGACGCCGCTCTTCTTGATGTAGGGCGCCAGGTCCTGCCAGGCGCCGCTCTGGCACCACTGGCCGACGCTGTCGGTGGTGAAGGAGGCGACCACGTCCGGCGGGTTGCCGCCGCGGATGGCGTTGGTGATGCGGTCGTCGGTCTGGTCCTTGACCACCTTGACGGTGATGTTCGGGTGCGCCTTGCGGAAGCCGGCGACGGCGTTCTCGAACGCCTTGGCCTCGGCGTCGGCGCTCCAGCCGTGCCAGACGGTGATGGTCTGCGGCGCGTCGGCCTTCGGCCCGGTGCCCTGGCCGCCGGACGCCGTGCAGCCGGCGGCGAGGACAAGGGATGCGGCGGCCGTGGCCAGCGCGGCCGGCCGTGGTGACAGGTGCACTCCTGGGTCTCCTTCGGGGGGTGCGGCCTCGGCCGCGTGGGGGGCTGGAGGGAGCAGCGGGGGATCAGGGCCCTGGTCAGGGCAGCGAGCGGGTGAAGACCTCCTCGCGCACGTCGCGCAGGGCGAGCTGGAGGGCGCCGGCGAGGATCGGGTTGCCCTCGACCGAGCCGAGCCGGACCGTGGGGCGGGGGACGGTGAGGGTGTGCAGCTGCTCCTCGACCAGGTCGCGCAGCGGCTCGCCGCCCGCGCGCAGCACGTCGCCCGACAGCACGATCATGCCGGGGTCCAGCACCGCGACCACGGTGGCGAGGGTGGCGGCGAGGCGGGTGGCCAGCTCGGTCAGCGCGGCGCGGGCCTGCTCGGCGCGTTCGGCCGCCTGCGGGCCGGCGCCCCCGTCCAGCGCCGCGACGGCGCGGCGCAGCGCGACCGTCGCGTCGTGGCCGCGGAAGCCGTGCGCGCGCAGCAGCCGCAGCACCGCCGGGCCGCCGGTGAGGGACTGCACCGGGCCGGTGCCGCCGCGCCGCACGCCGCGCACGAGCGGGGCGTCCGCGGCGGGCATGTAGCCGATCTCGCCCGCGCCGCCGGTCGCGCCGCGGTGCAGCACGCCGTCCAGCACGATGCCCATGCCGACCCCGGCGAACACCCACAGCAGCACGAAGTCGCGGACGCCGGCCGCCTGCCCGGCGGCCAGTTCGGCGAGCGCGGCGAGGTTGACGTCGTTCTCGATCTCCACCGGCAGGCCGAGCCCGGCGGCGAGCCGGTCGCAGATGCCCGGGCCGTGCCAGCCGGGCAGGTGGCTGGCGTAGCCGAGGCGGCCGGTGGCGGGGTCCAGCGCGCCCTGGATGCCGATGACCGCGCGGTCGATCCGGTCCCGGGTGAGCCCGGCCGCCGCGGCGGCGCCGTCCACGGCGGCGGCGGCCCGCGCGACGACGTCGCCGGCCGAGCGGCCCGGGGTGGGCAGCTCGTACTCGCCGAGGACTGTCCCGGCGAGGTCGGCGACGGTGGCGGCGATCCGCTCGGGCGTGACGTCCAGCGCGGCGGCGTGCGCGGCGGCGGGGTTCAGCCGGTACAGCTCGGCGGTGCGGCCGGGGGAGCCCTCGCGGATGCCGTCGCGCAGTACCAGCCCGGCCTGCTCCAGCCGGGCCAGCAGCTGGCCGGCGGTCGGCTTGGACAGGCCGGTGAGCCGGCCGAGCTCGGGCCGGCTGAGCGAACCGTGCGCCAGCAGCGCCTCCAGCGCGGCGCGATCGTTGATCGCGCGCAGCAGGCTGGGGGTGCCGGGGACGGATGCGGTCATGGAAGGGGGCTCCTCGTGCGGCGGACGGTCGTCCATTGAAAGTTAGGAAGGTTTCCTAACTCTGAAATCTAGAGAGCGGCCACCTCCGCGTCAAGAGCCGTTCACCTCAGCGCACCGCGACGGGGGAGGAAGCGCCCGGAACCAGCCGGGACGGCGTGCCGCTCCCGTCCGCCGGCACCGACCACACGTCGCTGCCGCCGCCCTGGCGGGGCAGCGCGTACATGACGGTCCGGTCGTCCAGCCACGCCGCCTGGTCGTCGACGCTCGCGGTCTCGGCGAGCGCCGTCTCGCGCATCGTCGCCAGGTCCAGCACGTACAGCCGCCACGGCCTGGCCGGGTCCGCCGAGACGCGCTTCTTGAACGCCAGCCGCCTGCCGTCCGGCGACAGCGACGGGCACTCCAGGTTCTCGCGCAGGACCTTGGCCTCCCACGCGCCGTAGTCGCCCTGCACCAGGTAGGTCCTGCCCTTGCTCGACATCGAGGCGTAGAAGCGGTTGTCGTCGGCCGCGAACGTCACGCCCCAGTAGTTGACGTCGGGGGAGCGGTAGCGGCGCCCGTCCTTGAACAGCGGGATCTGCTCCATGTTGACGACGGTGTAGCCGGTGCGGGTGTCCAGGATGCCGGTCCAGGTGGAGAAGCCGGTCTCGTTGTAGGCGTCGCCGCGTACGAACACCGTCCACGACACCATCCGGCCGCTCGGTGACACCCGGGCGCGGTTGGGGACGCCCGCCAGCTTGACCTTCCCCACCTCGCGCATCGACCGGTCCAGGACGGTCATGGACGTCCCCGGCACCGGCCCGGCCTGCGTGGCCAGGCACGCGCCGGTGCCGTTCGCGGCGTAGAACCGGGCGCAGGAGCGGGCGCCGAGCGCGGGGGCGGACGCGGGCGCGGCCAGCGGTGCCGACGCCACCCGCCCGCTCCCCGCGCGGTACATCAGCTGCCCGCCGCGGCCGAGGTCCAGGGTCGCGGCGCGCGGGCCCGGGTCGTCGCGGCGGGCGGCCATGGCCGAGTAGGTCGCCCCGGTCGCCGCGAGCAGGCCCGCGGCGGCCACGACGACGACCGTGCGGCGGCGTCCCTCGTTCATGCCTTCCCCTTCCGTGACGGTGCGAGCGTCCAGGCCGCCGCGATGCCCGCGAGCAGCCCGCACGTCATGACGGCGAGCCCGGGGCGCGCGCCCCACAGCGTCCACGCGGCGCCGAACAGCACCGAGGCGAACATCCGCGCCGTCGCCTGCCCCGTCTGCACCAGCGCGAGGCCGCTGCTGCGCAGCCCCTCGGGGAACAGCGGCGCGGCCACGGCCATCAGCACGCCGTCGGTCGCGGCGTAGAACGCGCCGTGCAGGACCAGCACCGGGACCAGCAGCAGCGCGCCCGACCAGGGGGTGAGCAGCAGCGCGCAGGCGCCCGCGAGGGCCAGGTGACCGGCCAGGAACGTCGCGTACCGGCCGGTCCGGTCGGCGACGCGGCCGAGCGGCACGGCCAGAAGCAGGTACACGCCCGCCGTGCCGAGCGGCAGCAGCGGGAAGTAGCCCGGCGCCATGCCGAGGCGCCGCTGCAGCAGCAGGTAGACGAACGCGTCGCCGACCGTCACCAGGCCGAGCGCCACCGCCACGACGCACACCCGCCGCACGGCCGGGTCGCCGAGCAGCCGCAGCGCGGCCCGCAGCGACACCGCCGCGCGGTGCTGCGCCGGCCCGCGGTGGTCCTTGACGTAGAGGACGAGCAGCAGCACGCCGAGCGCGGCGACGCAGAAGGACACGACGAAGACCGCGTCGTAGGCGCCGGCCGTCGACCACAGCACCGCGAACGCGGCGAGCGGGCCGAGGAACGCGCCGGCGGTGTCCATCGCGCGGTGCACGCCGAACGCGCGGCCCTGCGCGTCCGGCGCCGCGCTCAGCGAGATCAGCGCGTCGCGCGGGGCGGTGCGCAGGCCCTTGCCGGTCCGGTCGGCGGCGACGACCGCGCCGAGCGCGCCGACGGCGCCGCCCGCCGCGAGCAGCCCGAGCTTGCAGACCGCCGACAGCCCGTAGCCGATCCCGGCGACGAGCTTGTGGCGGCGGCCCCGGTCGGCGGCGTGCCCGGCGGCGAGCCGCACGAACGCGGTGACACCGAAGTACAGGCCGTCCAGCATCCCGAACTGCAGCGGGCTGAGGCCGAGCCCGAGCACCAGGTACATCGGCAGGACGGCGGTGACCATCTCCGAGGACACGTCGGTGACCAGGCTGACCGCGCCGAGCGCCAGCACGTTGGCCGGGACGGCGCGCGGCACGCGGGGGCGGTGCGGGGCGAGGGCGGCGGCGTCGGCGATGTACATCCCTCACCGCCCGCCGGGACGTCGGGGCATGGCTCCTCCAGGGGACGGGGTGGTCCGGCGCCCGCCGTACCGGGCCTGGGTCTGCGGGCGCCGGACCACGTGCGGGGGGACTAGTGGCAGGCGGTCGGGCCGGTGGTGTCGAGCGTCCGGCCGTCCTGGTGGACCATGTCGGCGGTGTAGGAGCCGTCGGCGAGCGTCAGCTTGAGCACGCCGAAGATGTCGGTGATCCGCTTCTGGCTGTTGGGCTGGGTGCTCTCGAAGTCGTAGGTGCTCGCGCCGCCGGTGCCGACCAGCAGCTCGCGCGGCCCGTCGGCCGCCGCGCCGCCGGAGGCGTTCTGCGGGGCGAACCGCTCGTACAGGTGGTCGTGGCCGTTCAGCACCAGGTCGGCGTGGTACTTGTACAGCACCTGCCAGGCGGGCTTGCTGACCGCGTCGGCCTGCGGGCCCGAGCTGTACAGCGGCTTGTGCCAGTAGGCGGCCACGCACTTCTTGGTGTTGGCGGCCAGGTCGGCCTCCAGCCACTTGATCTGGGCGGACGTCGCCGACATCGACAGCTCGGAGTCCAGCGCGATCATGTGCCAGCCGCCGCGCTCCCAGCTGTAGTAGGTCTTGCCCTGCGGGGTGGCGCGGGCGCCGAAGTAGGACTTGTAGTCGGCGGCGGTCTCGGTCGCGTCGTTGTACTCGTGGTTGCCGGGCACCGGCCGCGTCTTGGCCTTGAACCGGCCCCAGGTGGTGTCGTAGTAGGCCTTGTAGTCGGCGAGGCTGCCGGTGTCGTACTGGTTGTCGCCGAGGGTGAGGATCTCGTCGGGGTTGATCGCCTCGATGCGCTTGGCGGTCTGCTGCGCGCCGCAGCTGCTGCTGGAGGCCTTGCAGTGCTCGGAGATGTCGCCGGCGGCGGTCGCGACGAACGTCGTCTCGCCCGCCTTCGGCACGCCCGGCACGGCCGCGCTCGCCGCCGAGACGTTGCCGGCGGCGTCGCGGGCCCGCACCGTGTAGGAGTAGGTCTGCCCGGTGGTGAGGCCGGTGTCGGTGTAGGACGTCCCGGCGGGCGAGGCCACCACGGCGCCGTCGCGCAGCACGTCGTAGCCGGTGACGCCGGTGTCGTCGGTGGACGGCGACCAGCCGAGCGACACCGAGGTGGTGGTCGTGCCGGTGACCCGCAGGCCGGCGGGGACGCTCGGCGCCTGGGTGTCGGGCCCGGACGGGGTGCCGTAGACCTCGACCTCCCACAGCGAGTACCCGTAGGAGGTGCCGCGGGCCCGGCCGTAGACGCGCACGTAGCGGGCGGTGCCCGTCACGGCGCGGTCGTCGACGCCGCCGTCGCCCGAGCTGGTCGAGTAGGCGCTGGTCCAGGTCGTGCCGTCGGTGGAGCGGTCGATGCGGTAGGAGGAGGCGTAGGCGTCCTCCCAGTTCAGCTTGACCCGGGTCAGCGCGGCGGGCGCGCCGAGGTCGATGGTGATCCACTCGGGGTCGTGCCCCTCCTGGCTCGCCCAGCGGGTCGTGGTGCTCCCGTCGACGGCGTTGGCGCCGGCGAACTCGGCGGTCTCGGTGGAGGAGGTGGTGACGGGCTTGCCGCGCGAGAGCAGGGTCTCTGCGGCCAGGCGGGCTGCCGGGCCGGCGTTCTGCGCGCTCGCCGCGACCGTCGCCGGCAGGGCGAGGGCGGCGGCGGACAGCAGGATCAGGCCGGTGGTGCGGAACGGTCGAAGACTCAACTTCGCCTCCAGGCGGGGACGGCTTACCGGACCCCCCGATAGTTAGGAAAGTTCCCTAACTTGCGGAGAATCACAGCATCCGCGCCCACCACTGTCAACAGCCGGACGGGAAAACTCAGGTGAACGCGGCCGGAGCACCACCGGGTTAGGAAGCCTTCCTTTCGAACCCCTTGACGGCGCCCCGGGATCGATCTACGTTGCGAGCGACCCGGGCCTGGGTCGGACCGTGCAACCCCCCGCCGGAGAGGGCGTGCCCTCTCCCGAGTCCCGGAGCCGCCCGTGCCCGCACCGCCCCGCAAGCTCACCGCCCTGCTGTCCGCCCTCACCCTCGCCATCGGGGGCCTCGCCATCGCCGGGCCGCTGCCCGGCGCGTCGGCGGCCGGCGAGAACCTGGCGCTGAACCGCCCCGTCCAGGTCTCCTCCAGCGAGTCCGCCGCGTTCGGCGGCGCCGCCGCCGTCGACGGCAGCGCCACCTCCCGCTGGGCCAGCCAGGAGGGCCACGACCCCGAGTGGATCAGCGTGGACCTCGGTTCGGCGCAGCCCCTGCGCCGGGCCGTGCTGCGCTGGGAGGCCGCCTACGCCTCGGCCTACCGCATCGAGGTCTCCGCCGACGGCACGAACTGGACCAGCGCCTACTCGACCACCACGGGCGACGGCGGCACCGACGACGTGTCCGTCACCGCCACCGGCCGCTACGTGCGCGTGTACGGCACCAAGCGCGCCACCTCCTACGGCTACTCGCTGTGGGAGCTGGAGCTGTACGGCGACGGCGGCACCACCCCGCCCCCGACCACCCCGCCGCCCACGACGGGCGGCGCGGTCCCGTTCGGCAGCCACCTGAAGCCGTACGTGACCGGCACGCTCAAGCCGTCCGGCGCGCAGAGCACCGTCGACCAGGCCGTGGTGCGCTACTACGAGCAGTGGCGCAACGCCTTCGTCAAGCAGAACTGCGGCAACGGCTGGTACGAGGTCATCTCGCCGGACGCCGACCACCCCTACGTCGCCGAGGGCCAGGGCTACGGGCTGGTCGTCAGCGCCACGATGGCGGGCGCCGACCCGAACGCCAAGAAGATCTTCGACGGCATCCTGAAGTTCGTCCTGGCGCACAAGTCGGTGAACGACCCCGACCTCGCCGCCGCCGAGCAGGACACCTCCTGCAAGAGCGTCAACGGCAGCGACTCGGCGACCGACGGCGACCTGGACATCGCCTACGGCCTGCTGCTCGCCGACCGGCAGTGGGGCAGCTCGGGGACCTACGACTACCGCGCGCTCGCGCTGAAGCGGATCAACGCGATCAAGAGGTCGGAGGTCGACGGCAGCACCCACATGCTGCTCGCGGGCGATTGGGCGAGCGGCGCCGACCGGCAGATCTCGCGCTCCTCGGACTGGATGATCGGGCACATGCGCGCGTTCCGCCAGGCGACCGGCGACACCACCTGGGACACCATCCGGGAGAAGCACCAGAACGTCATCGCGGCGCTGCAGCGCGACTACGCCGGCTCCACCGGGCTGCTGCCCGACTTCGTGCAGAACACCACGACCACTCCGCGCCCGGCGCAGGGCAAGGTGCTGGAGGACCCGAACGACGGCGCCTACTGGTGGAACGCCTGCCGTGACCCGTGGCGCCTCGGCGTGGACGCCGCCACCACCGGCGACGCCCGCTCCACCGCCGCGGTGCGCAAGCTGAGCGGCTGGATCCGGCAGAAGACCGGCGGCGACCCCGCCAAGATCAAGAACGGCTACACGCTCGGCGGCTCCCAGCTGTCGGGCGACCACGACGCCGCCTTCTGGGCGCCGTTCGCCGTCGCCGCCCTCAGCGACCCGGGCGCGCAGGCGTGGCTGGACGCCCTGTGGGCCAAGCTGGCCGCCGGCCAGGTGAACGGCGGGGACTACTACTCCGCCAGCATCCACCTGCAGACGATGATCGCCGTCAGCGGCAACTTCTGGCGCCCCTGACACCCGCGCGGCCCCTCGGCGGCCCCTCTGGCGCACCTGCGCCAGAGGGGCCGCCCCTTTCCGGCGCCGCGGCGAGCTTCACAGTTTGAGAAACTCGGCAAACACCGCCGGAGCACGGTCCCGGCGATCTACGCCGGGAACCGATACGCTGCACGGTTTCGCTGATTGCGCGCCGACCGAAAAGGTCATGCAGCAAACCGGGCATCATCGGGCACCTTTCCGGACAGTGCAGGACCGAAAAGGGTGCGGAAGGGGACCGAAAAGGGGCCGGGACTCGGCCGCGCCGGGCCGCCTTGCGCGAAGAATCCGCGGAAGATACCTACGGGGGGTCCCGGTCGGCATCCAGTAAAAGCTTCAAGCACACAGCGTGATCGACGATCACCGAGTGTCACACTCGTGGGGTCGGGACGACCTTGACCACAAGGTCTTGTCCAAGGTCTTGATCACAGGATGGAGCGCCGGTGCACGACGTCGTGGGATCCCTGCCGAACCGGCTCGCCGCCTGGGAGGCGCGGCAGGCGGGCTGGGGCGGCGCGCTGTTCCGGGACCGGCCGCCGGCCCGGCGCGGTGACGTGGTGCTGATGAGCAACGACTACCTGGCGCTCGGCCGCCACCCGGCCGTCGCCCGCGCGCAGATCGCGGCGCTGCGCGCCAGCGGCAGCGGCCCGCTGATGTCGGGGGTGTTCGTCGACGACGGCGACCCGCTGCGCGAGCTGGAGGAACGGTTCGCCGCCTTCCTCGGCGCCCCGGCGGTCGTGCTCTGCCAGTCCGGCTGGGCCGCCAACGTCGGGCTCCTGCAGTCGGTCGCGCGCCCCGGCTCCCCGGTCTACGTGGACGCCGCCGCGCACGCCTCCATGTGGGCCGGCATCGAGGCGGCCGGCGCCGTCGCCCGCCCGTTCGCGCACAACGACACCGGGCACCTGGAGCGCCTGGCCCGCCGCCACGGCCCCGGCCTGATCGTCTTCGACGCCCTGTACAGCGTGTCCGGCGACCGATGTCCGCTGGCCGCGCTGGCCGAGGTGGCCGCGCGGACCGGCTGCGAGCTGGTCGCCGACGAGTCGCACTCGCTCGGCGTGCTCGGCCCGGCCGGCGCCGGCCTGGTGCCCGCGCTCGGCCTGGCCGACCGCGTCGCCTACCGCACCGCGAGCCTGTCCAAGGCGTTCGCCGGCCGGGCCGGCCTCATCGCCTGCTCCCGCCGCGTCGCCGGCTACCTCCCCTACCACGCCCCCGGCGCGATCTTCAGCTCGACGCTGCTGCCGCACGACGTGGCCGGCCTGCGGGCCGTGCTCGGCCTGGTGCGCACCGCCGGCGACCGGCGGGTGCGCCTCGCCCGCAACGCCGCCGCGCTGCGCGAGGGCCTCACCGGCCTCGGCTACGACATCGCGCCGAGCGAGAGCCAGATCGTCTCGCTGCCCGCCGGCGGCGAGGACCGGCTGCGCCGGCTGCGCGCCGCGCTGGACGCCCACGGCGTCTTCGGCGCGCCCTTCGCGCACCCGGCGGTGCCGCGCAACCGCGCCGTGCTGCGCCTGTCGGCGCACAGCGGGCTGACCCGCGCCGACCTCGCCCGCGTGCTGGCCGCCTGCGCGGCCGTCCGGGACGAGGTCGCGCCGCCCGCAGAGACGTCCACCCGCCGCCTCGCGGCCGCCCGTTAGGAGACCCAGTTGAGGAGTGCCGTGCTGACCAGCGCCACGCCGACCCTGACCGACACCCGCACCGAGAGGATCATCCGGATCGTCGCCGAGCATCTGGAGGTCGATCCGGCCGAGATCGGGGAGGGCGACCTGTTCGTGGAGGACCACGGCGCCGACTCGATGGCGCTGATCGACGTGCTCGCCGCGCTGGAGCGCGAGTTCCGGGTCGCCATCGACCAGGAGGAGCTGCCGAAGATGGTCGACGTCCGGGGCGTGCGGGCCGTGCTCGACGCCGCGCCGCCCTGGTGACCCCGATGCCCGCCTCTCCCGCCCTGACCACCCCGGGGCCGCATGCCCGGCGCCGCCGGGTCGTGGTGACCGGCCTCGGGGTGCTCTCCGGCATCGGCACGGGCGCGGCCGGGTTCGCCGCCGCGCTGCGGGCCGGCCGGAGCGCCGCCCGCCCGCTCACCGCGTTCGACACCACGGGGTACGCGCACGCCACCGGCTGCCCGGTCACCGGCTTCGAGCCGGACCGCCGGCTGCGCCGCGTCCCGCCCGGCGACCTCGGCCGCGCCGCCCAGTTCGCGGCCGCCGCCGGGCGGATGGCGGCGGCCGACGCCGGGCTGGCCGAGGCCGACCTGCGCGCCGTCCGCTGCCAGGTGTCCATCGGCACCACCGACGGCGGGTCGCACGAGCTGGACGGCCTCACCGCCGCCGAGCTCGCCGGCGGCCCGGCCGGGCTGGACCCCGCGGCCGTCCGCCGCGTCCCCGCGCCGGGCCTGTCGGCCGCGGTCGCCCGCGAGCTCGGCCTCACCGACGTGGAGGCGACGACGATCGGCACCGCCTGCTCGGCCGGCAACCACGCCATCGGCGACGGCCTGGACGCGATCCGCTCCGGCGACGCCGACATCGCCCTGTGCGGCGGCGCCGACGCGGTCTGCCGCAAGACCTTCACCGCGTTCTACCGGCTCGGCACCGTCGCCCCGGACCAGTGCCGCCCCTTCGACGCGGGCCGGCGCGGCATCCTGCCCGGCGAGGGCGCCGGGGTGCTGGTGCTGGAGAGCCGGGACGCGGCGCTCGCCCGCGGCGCCCGCGTCTACGCCGAGGTGCTCGGCTACGGGCTGAACTGCGACGCCCGCCACCCGGTCGCGCCCGACCAGGACGGCGTCGCCCGCTGCATGGAGCTGGCGCTGCACGACGCCGGCGTGGCGCCCGGCGACGTCGACCTGATCTCCGCGCACGGCACCGGCACCAAGGCCAACGACGTCACCGAGGCCCGCGCCATCCGCGCGGTGTACGGGCCGGAGCCGCCGCGCACGGTCGGGCTGAAGTCGATGCTCGGCCACACCATGGGCGCGGCGAGCGCGCTCGCCGCCGCCGCCTGCGCGCTGGCGATCACCCACCGGTTCGTGCCGCCGACCATCAACCACCGCGGCACCGACCCGGCCTGCGAGATCGACTGCGTGCCGAACACCGCCGTCGAGGCGGACCTGCGGGTGGTGCAGAACAACGGGATGGCGTTCGGCGGCAACAACGCCGTCGTGCTGTTCGGCCGCCACGAGGCGGCGTCATGATGGACATCACCGGCTGGTCGGCGGTGTCGCCGTACGGCGTCGGCGCGGCCTCGTTCGCCGCCGGCGTCCGGTCCCGGCGGCCCGCCGCCGCCGAGCCCGACCCCGCGGGCGTGCCCGGCGCCGAGGTGTGCCGGGTGCCCGGCTTCGACCCGCGCACGGCGCTCGGCGGGAAGGGCACCCGGGCGATGAACCGGGTGACCGGCCTCGCCGTCACCGCCGTCGGCGCGCTGGCGGCGGCGCGGCCCGAGCCGGACGCGGCGCTCGTCCTCGGCACCACCAGCGGCAGCGTCCAGTCGATGATGGACTTCACCCGCGCGTCGCTGACGGGGGAGCGGCCCTTCGACGTGGAGCCGTCCGCCGTCCCGGGCGCGGTGATGAACTGCGCGGCGGGCTTCAGCGCGATCCGCTACGGCCTCACCGGCCCGAACACCACGATCGCGGGCGGCCGTGCCGCCGGCCTGCTCGGGCTCGCCTACGCCCGCCGGCTGCTCGCCGCGGGCCGCGCGGCCACCGTGCTGTGCGGCGCGGCCGAGGAGTGCTCGGCGGCCCGCTCCTGGCTGGAGCACCACGCCCGCTCCGGCGCGCCGGCCCGGCTCGGCGAGGGCGCCGGGGTGCTGCGCCTGGAACCGCCCGGCGCGCCCGGCGCGCTGGCCCGGGTGCTCGCGGTGCACTCGGCGCTGGACACCGGCGTCGCCGAGGTGCGCCGCCGCGCCCTGGCCGCGGCCGGCGTCCCCGCCGCGGCCGAGGTGCCCGACGTCGCCGCGCTGATCGGCGACACCGGCGCGGTGTCGGCGGTGTTCCAGATCGCCGCCGCCCTCGCCACAGGCGGCGGCACGTCCGGCCGGACGGTCGTGGTGACGGCCGCCGACCCGGCCGGCATGACCGCCGCCGCCGTCCTGGAACTGCGCCCCGGCCACCGGCCCGGCGAGCATGACCACCACGGCCGCCTGGTAGGTGCGCCTTGACCACGAGCCTGCGGAGCATGATCGCCGCGACGGCTCTGGAGCCGCGCGCCGGCCGCCACCCCGGCGGGCGTGGTCGCCGGGGTCGGCTTGGAGGTGCGCATTGACCTCCAGTGATGAGAGCTACGACGCGGTGGTCGTCGGGGCCGGGATCGGCGGGCTGGTCTGCGCCTCCTATCTCGCGGTGGCGGGGCTGCGGGTGCTGGTCGCCGAGCGGCACACCGTCGCGGGCGGCAACGGCCAGGTGTTCCGGCGGCGCGGCCGCTACGAGTTCGACGTCGGCGTCCACTACCTCGGCGACTGCGGACCCGGCGGCGTCATCCCGGCGATCCTGGCGGGGCTCGGCGCCGACGGCCGTGTCGCCTTCCTGCCCTTGGAGCCCGACGGGTTCGACCGGGTGCTGCTGCCTGGGCTGACGGTGGACGTGCCGGTCGGGTGGGATCGTTACCTGGACCGGCTCACCGCCGCGCTGCCCGCCGAGGCGCCCGGGATCACCCGGTGCGTGCGGACCCTGGAGGCGCTCGCCGCGGCGCTCCGGGGCCGGTCGCTGTCGAGCGCCGCGCCCTCGCGTTCGGACGTGGACCTGCTGCGAACGGGCGCCGGGTCGCTGGCCGGGCTGTTCGCCGCGTGCGGGCTGTCGGCCCGCGCCGGGACGCTGCTGGCCGCGCAGTCGGGCAACTACGGCGCGCCGCCGTCGGGCACGTCGGCCACCGCGCACGCCGCCATGATCGACCACTACCTGCGCGGCGCCTACTACCCGGCGGGCGGCGGCCAGCTGCTGCCCGCCACCCTGGTCGAGGTGATCGAGGCGCACGGCGGCGAGGTCCGCACCCGCTGCCCGGTCCGGCGCGTCACCACGGGCGGGGGACGGGCCACCGGCGTCGTGCTGGACGACGGCACCGCCGTCCGGGCGCCCGTCGTGGTCTCCAACGCCGACTACCGGCACACCGTCCTGGAGCTGTGCGCGGACGCCGCGCTCCCGCGCCCGCTGGTGGACCGCACCCGGGACGCCACGATGCGGGCGGCGGCGGCCGTCCTGTACGTCGCGCTGGACCGGCCCCTGGACATCCCGAACGCGAACCTGTGGTGGTGGCGCGACGCCGACGCCGAGGCGGCCTACCGGGCGCTCGGCACGGGTGAGCCGCCCATGGCCTTCCTGTCGTTCGCCTCGGTCAAGGACCCGGGCGCGCGGGCGGTCTGCCCGCCCGGCCACGCCAACTTCCAGGTCATGACGCTGGTCCCGCCGGCGCCGCCCGGCCCGCCGGACTACCGCCGCGACCCCGGCTATCTCGCCGCCAAGGACCGGCTCACCGCCGAGCTGCTGGACATCGCCGAGGAGCTGCTCGGCCCGCTGCGCGCCCACGTCGTCCACCTGGAGACCGCCACCGCCCGCACCAACCGGCGCTTCACCGGCGGCAGCGGCGGCACGCCCTTCGGCCTCGGCGACTGGGGCGGCGTCCACCGCCGCCCCGACGTGCGGACCTCCGTCGACGGCCTCTACGTCGCCGGGCAGGACACCCGGTACGGGTCGGGGATCGTCGGCGCCGCCGTCAGCGGCATCACCGCCGCGGGCCGCGTCCTCGGCCGCGACCTGCTGCCGGAGGTCCACGCGGGCGCCGTCCTCGGCGACCCGGCCCGCCTGCCCGCGCGGGGCGCCGCCTTCGACCCGCTCCAGGTGTCGCGCGGCTCGCGCCGGACGCGCGGTGCCCGGGCCACCGCAGCGGTCGGCGGCCCGGGCACGGTCTAGGGGGCGGTGCTAGCCGATGCCGCCCTTGATCGCGGCGATGAGCTCGCCGTTGGAGGTGTCGCCGCTCAGCTCCCAGAAGAAGGCGCCGCCGAGGCCCTGGTCCTTGGCGTAGCCCATCTTCCCGCCGATGATGGCCGGGGTGTCGTAGCTCCACCACTCACTGCCGCACTTGGCGTAGGCGGTGCCGGCGACGGTCCCGGTCGCCGGGCACTTGCCCTTCAGGACCTTGTAGTCCTCGATGCCGGCCTCGTAGGTGCCCGGCGCCGCGCCGGTCGCGGTGCCGCCGGGCGTGTCCTGCGTGACGCCGGTCCAGCCGCGCCCGTAGAAGCCGATGCCGAGCAGCAGCTTGCCCGCCGGGACGCCCTTGGACTTCAGCTTCTGGATGGCGGCGTCGCTGTAGAAGCCCTGCTGCGGGATGCCCGGGTAGGAGGTGAGGGGAGAGTGGGGGGCGGTCGGGCCCTTGGCGTCCCAGGCGCCGAAGAAGTCGTAGGTCATCGGGTTGTACCAGTCGACGTACTGGGCGGCGCCCCCGTAGTCGGCGGCGTCCATCTTGCCGCCGGAGGAGCCGTCGGCGGTGATGGCGGCCGTCACCAGGTTGGACGACCCGAACTTGGCGCGCAGCGCCGCCAGCAGGTTCTTGAAGGAGGCGGCCCCGCTGGTGTCGCAGGTCAGCCCGCAGGCGTTGGGGTACTCCCAGTCGATGTCGATGCCGTCGAACACGTCCGCCCAGCGCGGGTCCTCGACGAGCTTGTAGCAGGAGTCGGCGAACGCGGCCGGGTTCGCCGCGGCCTGGCCGAAGCCGCCCGACCAGGTCCAGCCGCCGAACGACCAGAGGACCTTCAGGTTCGGGTACTTCTTCTTCAGCTTGCGCAGCTGGTTGAAGCTGCCGCGCAGGGCGCCGTTGTCCCAGGTGTCGGCCTGCCCGTCCACGCTCTCGGCGGCCGAGTAGAACCGGTCGTAGTCGGCGTAGCTGTCGCCCACGGTGCACTGCCCGTTCTGGACGTTGCCGAAGGCGTAGTTGATGTGGGTGAGCTTGGCCGCCGAGCCGCTCGTGTCGATGTTCTTGACGTGGTAGTTGCGCTGGTAGACGCCCCAGTCGGTGAAGTAGCCGATGACCTTCTTGCCGCCGGGCGGGGGCGGCGTGGTCGGCCCGTCGTCGGTGGTGACGCTGACCGCGGCCGACGCGGCGGAGACGTTGCCGGCCGCGTCGCGGGCCTTGACGGTGAAGGAGTAGGCGGTCTTCGGCGTCAGCCCGGTCACGGTGGCGCTCGTCCCGGTCACCGTGTCGGCCTTGGCGGCGCCCTGGTAGACGTCGTAGCCGGTGACGCCGACGTTGTCGGTGGAGGCGGTCCAGGCCAGCGAGACGCTGGTCGCGGTCTTGGCGGTGCTGCGCAGGCCGCCCGGCGCGGTCGGGGCCTGGGTGTCCCCGGCGGGGCCGCCGGATCCGTCGCAGGCGCCGTCGTTGACCTTGCAGCCGGTGATCCAGCCGGACCCGGTGCCGCCGAACCCGAAGCTGGCCGTGCCGCCCGCGCCGACGGTGCCGTTCCAGCCGACGTTGGTGAAGGTGTAGTGGTCGCCCGCGACCGTCTTGGCCGCGTCCCAGGTGGAGCCGACGGACGTCCCGGCGGGCAGGTCGAACTCCACCTTCCAGCTCTTGATCTCCGCGGTGGTCCCGTTCTTGACGGTGCACTTGCCCTCGAAGCCGGTGCCCCAGTCCGAGGTCTTGGCACAGGTCGCGGTGACGGCCCCGGCCGCGGGCGCCGGGGGTGCCGCCACCAGTGCGCCGGCCGCCGCCAGCGTGAGCGCGCCGACGAGCGCGATGGCCCGCCGTCCGCCGGATCTGGACATGATTCTCCCGTTCGTTCGGCCCCCGAACCAGCAGGAATCTCACTCTCTCTTAGGAAAGTTTCCTAAGAAATTGCGCCGATCGTAACTTCGCCGCCAGGGGGTATCAAGAGCCCGGACAAGATCGTCTGGCGGCCGCGCACCGGTCTACCCGGCACGCTGGAGTCATCGGCGGGCAGGCATGGAGAAACCGCACCGGGGCATGCCACGTCCAACTCGGTCGGATAGCTTGTCCTGCCCCAACGGACAGCAAGAGAGCACAGGTGGAACGCCGGTGAGCACGTCAGCCCAACCCTCCGGGGGATCGTCGGTGCGGCAGTGGCTGCTTCAGGGGCTGCACCGCCCCGGGCGCAAGGCGGGGCCGCACCACCAGCACGTCCCCGAGCACGAGGAACCGCCGCACAAACAGCACCGCTGGTGGCAGGTGATGTGCCTGACCGGCGTCGACTACTTCTCCACCCTCGGCTACCAGCCGGGCATCGCCGCGCTCGCCGCCGGCGCGCTCAGCCCCATCGCGACGCTGCTGCTCGTCGCGCTCACCCTGTTCGGCGCGCTGCCGGTCTACCGGTCGGTGGCCGGGCAGAGCCCGCACGGGCTCGGCTCGCTGTCGATGCTGGAGAAGCTGCTGCCGGGCTGGCGCGGCAAGCTGCTGGTGCTGTTCCTGCTCGGCTTCGTGGCCACCGCGTTCATCGTGACGATCACGCTGTCGGCCGCCGACGCCTCCGCGCACCTGCTGCACAACCCGTTCGTGCCGGCCGGCGTGGCCGACTGGCAGATCCCGGTGACGCTGGCGCTGATCGCGGCGCTCGGCGCGGTGTTCCTGGTCGGCTTCAGCGAGGCGATCTCGATCGCGGTGGTGCTGGTGGCGGTCTACCTCACGCTGAACGTGGTGGTGATCGGCACCGCGCTGGCCGAGGTCGTGCAGCACCCCGGCAAGGTGACCGACTGGCGCTCGGTGCTGACCTCGGACTACTCCAGCCCGGTCGCGATGATCGCGGTGTCGCTGTTCGTGATGCCCAAGCTCGCCCTCGGCCTGTCGGGCTTCGAGACCGGCGTCGCGGTGATGCCGCTGGTCAAGGGGAACATCGAGCAGCGCATCGGCGGCGCGCGCAAGCTGCTGACCACGGCCGCCGCGCTGATGAGCGTCTTCCTCATCACCTCCAGCTTCGCCACCACGGTGCTGATCCCGAAGAAGGAGTTCGAGGAGGGCGGCCAGGCCAACGGCCGCGCCCTGGCCTACCTGGCGCACCGCTACCTCGGCGACTGGTTCGGCACCGCCTACGACCTGTCCACGGTCGCGATCCTGTGGTTCGCCGGCGCCTCGGCGATGGCCGGCCTGATCAACATCGTGCCGCGCTACCTGCCCCGCTACGGGATGGCGCCGGACTGGACCCGGGCCACCCGGCCGATGGTGCTGATCTTCACCGGCATCTCGTTCGCGATCACGCTGCTGTTCCGCGCCGAGGTCGAGGCGCAGGGCGGCGCCTACGCCACCGGCGTGCTGGCGCTGATCCTGTCGGCCGCGGTCGCCGCGACGCTCGCCGCCTGGAAGCGCGGCCGCCGCCCCGCCTCGGTCGGCTTCGGTTTCATCGCCGCGATCCTGGTCTACGCGACCGCCGCCAACATCGTCGAGCGGCCCGACGGCCTGGTCATCGCGGTGCTGTTCTGCGTCGCGATCGTGGTGACCTCGCTGGTCTCGCGCGCCACCCGCTCGACCGAGCTGCGCATCACCGATGTCGCCTTCTCCGACGAGGCGCGCCGCTACCTCAACGAGGGGGGCGAGATCCGCTTCATCGCCAACGAGCCCGACGCGCGCGACCACAAGGAGTACGCCGACAAGGCGCGCGAGGCGTGGGAGCTGCACCGGCTGCGCAGCGACGAGGGCCTGGTCTTCCTGGAGATCACCGTGAAGGACGCCTCGGAGTTCGAGAGCGAGCTGCGGGTGACCGCCGAGGAGCGCCACGGCTACCGGGTCATGACCGCGGAGAGCCCGAGCATCGCCAACGCGCTCGCCGCGGTCCTGCTGGAGGCGCGCGACGAGACCGGCAAGCAGCCGCACATCTACTTCCACTGGGCCGAGGGCAACCCGGTGGGGGCGCTGCTGCGCTACCTGGTCTTCGGCGGCGGCGACGTCCCGCCGATGACCCGCGAGATCCTGCGCCAGGCCGAGCCCGACGCCGAGCGCCGCCCGCTGGTGCACGTCGGCTGACCGCTGGCGCCCCGGTCAGGCCGGGGCGCCGGCGAGCTGGTGCGCCCACGGCGGGTTCGCGCCGGCGACCGAGCAGGTGAGGGCCGCGACGCGGACCGCGAAGCGGCACGCCGCGGCCACCTCGTCGAGGGTGAGGCCGTCCAGCCGGCCGCCGAGCCGCCCGGCGCGCGAGAGCCGGTGCAGCAGCCCGGCGGTGAAGGAGTCGCCGGCGCCGATGGTGTCCACCACCTCGACGGCGGGCGCGGGCACGGTGACGCGGGCGCCGTCCAGGGACGCGAGCGCGCCGCTCCCGCCGAGGGTCACCACCACCAGCCGGACGCCCGCCCGGTGCCAGGCGTCGCAGGCCTGCTCCGGGGTGGCGCCGGGCATGAGCAGCTCCAGGTCGTCCGAGCTGAGGCGCAGGATGTCGGCGAGCGCGCACCAGCGGGGCAGCCGCTCCCGGTAGCCGGCCGGGCCGACCAGCAGCGGGCGCACGTTCGGGTCGATGGAGACGGTGGCGCCCGCCCGCGCCCGCTCCAGCATCGCCTCGATCCGCCGGCCGCCCGGCTCGCGGACGAGCGCGAGCGAGCCGGTGTGCAGGCAGGCGGCGTCCGGGCCGGGCACCGCGGCGAGCTCGGCCTCGCTCCACTGCCAGTCGGCGGTGCCCTCGGCGTGGAAGGAGAACGCGGCCTGGCCGCCGCCGTCCAGCGCGGCGATGGCGAGCGTGCTCGGCTCCGCCGCCGCGACCGCGGCCGACAGGTCCACGCCCGAGCCGGCCAGGTGCGCGCGGAACAGCGCGCCGAAGGGGTCGGCGGAGATCCGGGCGTGCAGCCGCGCCGCGCCGCCGAGCCGGGCGAGCGCCACGGCGGTGTTGGCGGGGCCGCCGCCCGGCAGGCAGCGCAGGGCGAGCTCGCCGGGCCGCGGCTGGTCGGTGTCGGCGAAGGCGTCGGCGACGCATTCGCCGAGGACGGCGATCGGGCGCTGGGCCATCGGTGCGCCTTTCGGGTCGGAGGCGGGGACCGCGGGACGGCGATGCGGACCACGTTACGACCCGTTACCGGCGGCGGGCCCGCGACTCGGCGGCACAGACCTCGTCTCGCCGCCCGTCAGGTCCCGTCCTCCAAGGCGGCCGGGTCTTCGCCCGCCTCCCACCGGGGCTGACCCGCGCCGCATGAACAGACCGTGCGCGGGGGATCACGAGACGTAAGGGAAGATCGTCTCGGGGAGGGCGCGCCATGGAGCCGTACGCGGCGGTGCTCGCCCTGCTCGGCCTGCTGGCGGTGGTGATCGCCTCCGTCTACTCGCTGTCGTACGCCCTCGCGCCGCCGGGCACGCCGGCCGCCGGCCCCTTCCTGTCGGGCGCGCGGCCGGAGGAGCACGCGATGTCGCGCTACCACGTGCGCTGGTACGCGGTGACGCTGCTCTTCCTGGCCTTCGACATGGAGATGGTCTTCATGTACCCGTGGGCGCTGGTCGTCGCCTCGGTCGGCGCCAAGGCCGTGGTGGAGATGTTCGCCTTCCTCGGGCTCCTCATGGCCGGGGTGCTCTACGCCTGGCGCGAAGGGGCGCTGCGGTGGTCCTGAGCGCCCGGCTCGCCCGGTTCGCGGCGGCACGCCCGCCGTCGTTCCTGGTCGCCGCGCCCGGTGCGACCGGGACGCGGCTGCGGGCGGAGGCGGAGCTGCGCCGGCGGGATCGCCGCTGCGTCGCGGCCCCGCCGGCGGCGGCGGTCCTGGTCGTGTGCGGGCGTCCCGGCGCGGGGCTCGGTGCGGCGGTCGAGCGGGTATGGGACGGCATGCCGGGCCCGCGGGCCCGGGTCGGACTGGGCGAGACGGCGTCGCGGGAGGAGATCGCGGCGGCACTGGAAACGACCGCCCTCGAACCCGCCGCGCCCCCCTCGCACCAGGACGAGGACGTCCCGATGGCGGACCGGGCGGCGGACCGGGACGGCCTGAAGCTGGACGTCCTGCACGTCCCCCTCGGCCCCGTCCTCGCCGACTGGCCCGCCGGGCTCGCCCTCCGCCTGACGCTGCAGGGCGACATCGTTCAGGCGGCCGAGACCGTCGTGGTGGACGCCCCGGAAGGCCCGTCGTTCTGGGACGGGCCATGGCTGCGCGCCGCCGCCGGGCAGCCGGTCACCGTGGGCGAGGCGGAACGCCGCCGCGCCGCATCCCACCTGGACGGCATAGGACGGCTCCTGGCGGTCGCGGGCTGGCAACACGCCGCCGACCAAGCGCGCGCACTACGCGACGAGGTTCTCGCCGACACACCCGCGGAGGCCCTGACCGCACGATATGCGGGCTTCGCCCGCCGCGTACGCAGGTCAAGGACGCTGCGCTGGATGCTCACCGACGTGGGTGTCCTTAGCTCGGAGACAGCGGGCCGGTATGGGCTGGCCGGATACCTCGGTGATGCCCACGACCGCCTCACCGGCAGGCTCGACGAGATCGGTCAGGCGCTCGCTCAAGTCGATGCCCAGGCGCTGCTGACCGGCGACGGCGGTCCGCGCGGTCCGATCGGGCAGCGGCCGAGCGGAGCGCTGCTGGCCGTTCTGCCGAGGCTGATGGAAGGGGCGGAGCTGGCGGCCGCTCGGCTTACCGTCGCGAGCCTGGATCCGGACATCGACCAGCTCGCCGTTCCGGCGGAGGCCGCCGGTGGGTGAGGCGACGCCGGTCTGGGCCGTGGTGGCGCTCCCGCTGGTGCTGGCCGGGCTGATTTGCTCGGCCGCCGCGCTGGACGCGGTGTTCTGCGCCGGCGGCAGGCCTGCGGACCCGCTGCGCGAAGGCGTGCGGCTGCTTCTGCAGCAGCGCCGCCGGACGCGCGGGGCGGATCTGCTGCTGATGCGCGCCGGAGTGATCAGCCTGCCGGTGGCGGCGTTCCTGGCGGCGATGGTGATCCCGCTCGGCGCCGCGCCCGTGCTGCCGTCATCGGTCGGCGTGGTGTGGTTCAACGCCATGGAGGTCGTCGCGTGGGCCTCGCTCTGGCTGACGGGCTGGGGCGCCGACTCGGCGTTCCCGCTGATCGGCGGGTACCGGTTCCTGGCGCAGGGGCTGGCGTACGAGCTGCCGCACATGTTCGCGCTCATCACCGCGGCGCTGGCGGCGGGCTCGCTCGACCTCGGCGCGGTGGCCGCCGCGCAGGAGGGGCTGTGGTTCGCGGTCTGGATGCCGGTGGCGTTCGCGGTCTACCTGCTGTCGGCGCTGGCGATGGCCTTCTGGGGGCCGATGGGCCATCCCCTCGCCGGCGATGTGGCGGGCGGCGTGCCGCTGGAGCTGGCCGGCCCGGACCGGCTGCTGTTCTTCGCCGGCCGGCTCGCGCTGCTGGCCGTCGCGGCGGCGGCAGCGGTGCCGCTGTTCCTCGGCGGCGGCGCCGGGCCGTGGCTTCCGGCGTGGGCGTGGTCGCTGGTGAAGACGTACGCGGTGCTGGTCCCGCTGGTCTGGGTGCGGCAGCGGGTGCCGGTCGTCCGGATGGACCGGTTCATGCAGGTGGCGTGGACGGTGCTGATCCCCGCCACGCTCCTGCAGATGCTGGTGGTCGGCCTCGTGGTGCTGGACTGAGGGGGAGGGGAGATGCAGGTCGTCGCGTTCTGGGCGCTCGCGGTCGCCGCCGTCGGCTTCGGGGCGGCGGTGTTCGCGGTGAACTCGATGGCGCGGGCCACCTTCGCCCTGCTGGCCTCGTTCCTGTGCGCCGGCGGGGAACTGCTGCTGCTCGGCCTGGCCTACCCCGGCGTGCTGACGATCCTCATGATGATCATGGAGATGCTCGTCATGGCGGTCTTCATGATCATGTACATGATGGACCCGGGCGGGCTGATGCCGATGTCGATGGTGCACGGCCGGCGCGGCGCGCTCGCCATCGCGGCCGGCGTCTTCGCCGCGCTGGCGGCCGGGATCGTGCTCACCCCGTGGCCGCACCGGCAGGGGGCGCCGCCGCGCGACCCGGCCTTCGCGCTCGGCGAGGCGGTCATGGGGCCGAAGATGCCGGTGATGATGGTGGCCGGCGTCGCCATCCTCGCCACGATGATCGCCTCGGTGGTGCTGGCCACCGGCCGGGGCCGCTACGGCGGCGCGGAGTGAGCCTCCAGGCGTTCCTGCTGCTCGCCGCCGCCCTGTTCGCGGTGGGCCTGTACGGCGCGCTGTCCCAGCAGTCGGTCGTGATGCTGATGATGGGCCTCGAACTCATGATCAACGGGATCCTGGTCGCGGCCGGCGCGTTCTGGCACTACGTCGCGCCCGGGGCGGCGGACGGCCAGGTCCTGCTGCTGGTGGCCCTGACGGTGATGGCGCTGGAGATGGCGGCGGGCTTCGCCGTGGTGACGGCGCTGTACCGCGCCCGCGAGGTGGACACGACCGACGACGCCGGGGACCTCAAGGGATGACCGCCCTGCTGCTGCCCGCCCTGCCGATCGCCGTCGGCATGGTGCTGATCGTCGCGGGTTTCTTCCCAGGCCGGCGCCTGGACCGGGTGGCGCCGGGGCTCGCGGTGACGGCCGCGCTCGGCACGCTCGTCTTGGCCGTCGCGGCGGCGTGGACCCGGCCGTCGGCGCGGTTCCCGCTGTTCGGCGGCCTGCCCGCCGGGCTCGCGGTGGACGGTTCGTCGGCCGCCCTGGTGGTGACCGTCGCGGCGGTGAGCCTCGCCGTCCTGGTGTTCGCGGCGGGGGAGTTCGCCGCCGGCGAGGCGCGGGCGCGCTTCTTCGGGCTGATGCTGGTCTTCACCGGCGCCATGCTGGTGACGGTCACCGCGACCGGCCTCGCCGTCCTGCTGATGGGCTGGGAGGTCATGGGCGCGATGTCGTACGCGCTCATCGGCTTCTGGTGGCGCGACCCCGGCCGGGTCCGCGCGGCCGGCGTCTCCTTCCTCACCACCCGCGCCGGCGACCTTGGCCTCTACCTCGCCGCCGGCGCCGCCCTGGCCGGGACCGGCTCTCTGGAGCTGTCCGCTCTGGCAGGCGCGGACGAGCCGTGGCGGGACCTGGTCGCGGCGGGCGTCGTGCTGGCGTCGCTGGGCAAGTCGGCGCAGCTGCCGTTCTCGTTCTGGCTGTCGCGGGCGATGGCCGGCCCGTCGCCGGTCTCCGCGCTGCTGCACTCGGCCACCATGGTCGCCGCCGGCGCGTACCTGCTGCTGCGCCTGCAGCCGCTGCTGCACGCGACCGGCTGGGCGGCGCCGCTCGTCGCCTGGTCCGGCGCGCTGACCGCCCTGCTCCTCGGCGCGGTCGCGCTCGCCCAGCGTGACCTCAAGCAGTTGCTGGCCGCGTCGACCTGCGCACAGATCGGCTTCATGGTGCTCGCGGCCGGGACCGGCACGGTCGCGGGCGGCGCCGCGCACCTGGTCGCGCACGCCGCTGTGAAGAGCCTGCTGTTCCTCTGCGCGGGGGCCTGGCTGACGGCCCTCGGCACCAAGGCCCTGGACGAGCTGCACGGCGCGGCCCGCCGGTACCGCCTGGTCGGCGTCACTTTCGCCGTGGGGGCGCTCGCCCTCGCCGGGGTGCCGCCGCTGTCGCTGTGGGCGACCAAGGGCGCGGTGCTCGCCGCCGCCCGCGATACCCCCGCCCTGTACGTCGTCGGCCTCGCGGCCGGCCTGCTGTCGGCCGGGTACGCGGCCCGCGCCCTGGTGGCGGTCTGGCGTCCGGCGGACGCGGCGACCAGGGACGACACCGAGCGGCAGGGAACGCGGCGCGTCAGATCGCAGGCGCCGCTGCCCGTGCTGGCCGTCGCCGCCGCGACCCTGGGCGCGCTCGTGCTGCCACCGCTCGCCGGCCCGTGGCGGCGCCTCCTTGGCGACACCACGGCCACCGGTCCGAATGCGACCGAACTGACTGTCTCCGGCGCGCTGGCCCTCGCCGTCCTCGCCCTGACCTGGTTTTCGGCGCGCTGTTCGGGCACCGTGCGCGCGCCCTTCGCCCTGCACTGGTTCCGGCTGGAGCAGGTCGCCGTCCTGCTCGTCGCGCGCCCGGTATGGGCGCTGGCCTGCGCACTGGCCCGGTTCGACGACCGCGTCATCGACGGCGGGGTGCGGGCGGCCGCCGCCGGGGGACGGCTCGCGTCGGCCTTCGCCGCCCGCCGCATAGAACCCGGAATCGACGGCCTCGTCAACGCGACGGGCGGGACGGCCCGCCGGCTCGGCGCACTCGCCCGCCGCCCCCAGACCGGGCAGGTGCACCTGTACTACGCCCAGGCCGCGGTGCTGTTCGCGGTGCTCGTCCTCATCGTGCTCGTGGCCGGGTGACCGTGCTCTCGCTGACGATCTTCCTGCCGCTCGCCGCCGCGCTCGGGCTCTGCGCCGCGCCCCGGCTCGGCGACCGCGCCGCCGGCTGGGCCTGGATCGCCGCGTGCGCCGCCGACCTCGCCCTGACCGTCGCGTTGTGGATCGGCCACGGGAACGGTACGGGGGTATCCCACGAGACGAACCTGCGCTGGATCCCGTCGGTCCGCGCCGGCTACCACGTCGGCGTCGACGGCCTGTCGCTGCCGCTGCTCGCCCTCACCGCCCTGCTCTTCCTCGCCTGCGCGGTCTGCTCCCTCGGCCGGGCGAAGCGGGCGCGCGCCTTCGCCGCGCTGTTCCTGGCCCTGCAGACGGTCTGCCTCGGGCTGTTCGCCGCGCTCGACCTGCTGCTGTTCTTCGTGTTCTTCGACCTGTCCATCGTCGGCATGTACTTCGTCATCGCGGGCTGGGGGCACGGCGACCGGACGCGGTCGGCGCTGAAGTTCTTCCTCTACACCTTCCTCGGCTCGCTCGTCCTGCTCCTCGGCTTCATCGGGCTCTACCTCGGCGCCGAACCGCACACCTTCGACATGGCCGAGCTCATCCGCACGCCGCCGCTCAGCGGGTCGCCGGGGACGGCGGCGCTGGTCCTGCTGGCGGTCGGCATCGGCCTGGCCGTCAAGACACCGGCCGTGCCGTTCCACACCTGGCTCCCGCCCGCGCACACCGACGCACCCGCCGCCGGATCGGCGATCCTGGCCGGCGTCCTGCTGAAGATGGGCCCCTACGGCCTCGTGCGGATCGCGATGCCGATGCTGCCGGACGCCTGGCGCCGCTACGCCTGGCTCGTCATCGTGATCGGGGTGGCCGGAGTCCTGTACGGGGCGCTCGTCGCGTTCGCCCAGGAGAACCTCAAGCGGCTGGTCGCCTACACCTCGGTCAACCACATGGGCTACGTCGTGCTCGCGCTCGGCGCCGCCGGGGCCGGGGGAGAGGAGGCCGCGCGGCGGCTCGCGGTGACCGGCGCCGTCACCCAGCTGGTCAGCCACGGCCTGGTCACCGGCGCGCTGTTCCTGCTGGCCGGCGTGCTGTACGACCGGACCGGGGCCTACGACATGGGCCGGTTCGGCGGCATCGCGGGGGTCGCGCCGGTCTTCTCCGGGCTCCTCACGGCCGCCGCGTTCGCTTCGCTCGGGCTGCCCGGCCTGTCCGGGTTCATCGCCGAATTCCAGATCTTCACCGGGGTCATCGGGAGCGGAGGCGGCGGGACCGCCGTGGCCGGCGCGCTGGCGGTCGCCGGCGTCCTCATCACCACGGCGCTGTTCCTGCGTCTCCTGCAACGCACTCTTCTCGGGCCGCCCGGTGAGCTCACGCCGCGCATGACCGACATGCGCCGGCCCGAACTCGCCGCAGTCGCCCCGCTGCTGGTGTCGTCGCTGGTCATCGGCATCGCGCCGCGCTTCCTGCTGGACACGATCGAGCCGGTGTCGGCCGCCGTGGTCCGGCTGGTGGACCGGTGAACGAGAACCCGGCCGACCTGCTGCCGGAGCTCTGTCTGCTCGCCGGGGCCATGGCCGGGCTGCTGTGCGGGATGTTCTCGCCGCGCGACCGGCAGTGGCCCGCCGTCGCCCTCTGCGCGGCGGGCCTGGCAGCCGGGCTCGTCACGGCCGCCGTCGCGGCGGGGCGCCCGGACGCGACGGCGTTCGAGGCGTTCACGCTCGACCCCGTCACCCACGCGACACGGATCATCGTGCCGGCGGCGACGCTGCTGGTCGTCGCGCTCGCGGCCGGCCCGCTGCGCGGCCACCCGCGGGAGACCGAGTTCCACGTGCTGGTGGTCCTGGCCGCCCTCGGCACGATCATGCTGGGCGCCTCGTCCGACCTGCTGGTGCTGATCGCCGCCTACCTGCTGGCGAGCATCCCCGCCTACGCCCTCGCCGGCTTCGCCAAGGACGCGCCGGGCACCGAGGCCGCGCTGAAGTACTACCTGATGGGCGCGCTCCTCGGCGTCTTCATGCTGGCCGGGGCGACCCTGCTGTACGGGACGGGGCGCGGCACCTCCTACGCGGCGCTCCGCGACGGCCTCGCGGAGGCTCCGGCGGGAGCCGCCGCGGTCGGCGTCGTCGGGGTGCTCGCGGGGCTGATGTTCAAGGCGGGCATCGTGCCCGCGCACTTCTGGGTGCCCGACGTCGCGGAGGGGGCGCCACCGGCCGTCGCGGCGTTCGTCACCACGGTCCCGAAGATCGGCGCCTTCGCCGCCCTCTACCGCTTCACGACCGAGGCGCTCCCCGCGCACCTGCTCGACCGGCCGCTGCTGCTCGCGGTCGTCGCCGCCGCGACCATGACGCTCGGCAACCTCGCGGCGTTCGGGCAGGACAACGTCCGCCGCCTGCTGGGGTACTCCACCATCAGCCAGGCCGGGTACCTGCTCGTCCCGGTCGCGGCGGCCGGGCGCAGCGGCCTGGCCGAGACCGCGCTGCTGTTCTACCTGGCCGCCTACGCCGTCACCAACCTCGGCGCGTTCGCGGTGGTCATGGCGGCCGGCCGCGACGACCTGGCCGCCTACACCGGCCTCGCGCGGCGCTGCCCGCTGCTCGCGGTGTCGCTGGCGGTCTGCCTGCTGGGCCTGGTCGGGACGCCGCCCACGGCCGTGTTCCTCGGCAAGGTGCTGATGTTCGGCGCGGCGGTGGACGGCCGCCTCGCCTGGCTCGCGGTGGTCGCGGCCGTCAACTCCGTGGCGAGCGTCTTCTACTACCTGCGCTGGATCGGCCCGGTGTTCGCGCGGAGCGCGGCCTGGGAGGGACGCCTGGACGGCCGCGCGCGGTGGCTCGCCTGCGGTGCGGCGGCGGGCTCGCTCGTCCTCGGCGTCGCCGGCGGCGTCGTGCTCTCCGTCGGCTGAGCGGAGAGCGTCGCCGCCGGCTTGACACTCCTGAACCCCAGGGGGGTATAGTCACGTCCTGTTCGCGAGATACCCCCTAGGGGTAAAAGAGAAGGGGTTCGGCCATGTGCGCCTGTCAGACCACCGTGACCATCGCCGCCGCCCCGCCGGCCGAGGCCCGCGCCGCGGCGGACGAGACCGAGGACCGCCGCGCCGCCCAGCGCGCGGAACAGCAGACCACAGACCGCTAGCCGCTCCCGCGGCCGTCATCGGGTCCCGGCGCCGCACCGGCGCCGCGACCCCGGAAGGAACCCCCGATGTCCTCCCCCGACCCCCGCCGCTGGTGGGCACTGGCCGTGCTCGCCGGGGCGCAGTTCATGGTCATCATGGACACCTCGATCATCGGCGTCGCGCTCCCGGAGATGCAGCGCGACCTCGGCTTCAGCCCGGGCGGGCTGCAGTGGGTCTTCAACGCCTACGTCGTCGCCCTCGGCGGCCTGCTGCTGCTCGGCGGCCGGCTGTCGGACCTGCTCGGCGCCCGCCGGGTCTTCGCCGCCGGCTGGGTCACCCTGATCGCCGGCTCGGTGGTGGCCGCGGCCGCCGGCGGGCCCGGCGTGGAGATCGCCGGACGGGCGATCCAGGGCGTCGGCTCGGCGCTCATCACCCCGTCCTCGATGACCCTGCTCATGGCGTTGTTCGGCGGCCGGCCCAAGGAGCTGCCGAAGGCGATGGCCTTCTACGGCACCGCCGCCCCGGCCGGCGGCACGGCGGGCGTCTTCCTCGGGGGCGTCATCGCCGAGTGGCTGAGCTGGCCCTGGGTGTTCGTGATCTACGTGCCGATCGGTCTGCTGTCCCTGGCCGTCGTCCCGGCGCTGCTGCCCGCCGTCCCCGGCCGCCGCAGCGGGCTGGACCTGGCCGGCGCGGCCGCGGTCACCGGCGGCCTCGCCCTGGCGGTCTACGCCATCGTCCAGGCCCCCGGCAAGGGCTGGACCAGCGCCGCGACGCTGCTGGAACTGGGCGGCGCGATCCTGCTCCTGGCGGCCTTCGTGGCGGTCCAGCGGGCGCTGCGCAACCCGCTCATGCCGCTGCGGATCTGGCGCACCCCGAACCTGGCCGGCGCGAACCTGGCGATGACGCTGCTCGGCGCCGCGTGGATCCCGATGTGGTACTTCCTCAACCTCTACCTGCAGCAGGTCCTCGGCTACGGCGCCTTCTCCAGCGGCGCCGCACTGGTGCCGATGACCGCGCTGATGATGGTGCTGATGGTCGGCGTCACCGGGCGGCTCATCGCCCGGTTCGGCACCAAGCCCCTCATCGCCACCGGCCTGGCGGTGCTGGCCGGCGGCCTGGCGATCCTGTCCGCCGTCAGCCCCACCGGGAACTTCTGGGCCGACGTGCTGCCCGGCTCGCTGGTGTCGGCGGTCGGGATGGCGCTGGTCTTCATCCCGGCGATGATGGCCGCGATCGGCGGCGTCGGCCCGCAGGACGGCGGCCTGGCCTCGGGCATCGTCAACACCACCTACCAGATCGGCTCGGCCGTCGGCCTGGCCGCGATGACCGCCCTGGCCACCTCGCACGGCGCCGACAGGCTGGGGAACCTGCCCGCCCTCACCGACGGGTTCCAGGCCGCCTTCGTCGGCGCGGCGATCGTCGCCCTCAGCGGCGCCGCGCTGGCCCTGGTCACCCTGCGCACCCCCAGGCAGACCCCCGCGACCGAGGAGGACCCCGCCCTGGCCAAGACCGCCGCCTGAACCGGCCCGCACCCTGATCGGCCGAGGCCGCCCGCGTCACCACGCGGGCGGCCTGCACCGTGGAGTAACCTCCTACACGTTGTAGGAGCTATGAGGAGGCCCCCCATGACCAGCCATGACCACCACGAACACGGGCACGAGCACGCCGCACATGACCACGCCGGGCACGGGGGAGCGGTGACCTGGGCGGCGGCGGCCCAGGCGACCCTGCACTGCCTGACCGGCTGCGCCATCGGCGAGGTGCTGGGCATGGTGCTCGGGACGGCGTTCGGCTGGTCCAACCTGGTCACGATCATTGCGGCGATCGTGCTGGCCTTCTTCTTCGGTTACGCGCTGACCATGCGCGGGGTGCTGAAGGCCGGGCTGCCGCTGCGGGCGGCCGTCGGGGTCGCGCTGGCCGCCGACACCGTGTCGATCGCGGTCATGGAGGTGCTGGACAACGCCACCATGGTGGTGATCCCCGGCGCGATGCACGCCGGCCTCGGCGACCCGCTGTTCTGGGGCGCGCTGGCCCTGTCGCTCCTGGTGGCCTTCCTGCTGACGACCCCGGTCAACCGCTGGATGATCGGGCGCGGCAAGGGGCACGCCGTCGTGCACCGGTACCACCACTGACCTCCCGTCCCCCCGCGCTCCGGCAGAATGAGGGGAGGACGGAGGTGGCCGTGTGGCCGGACTGGGCGGATCCCTCGAGCGCTCCATCATGGAGGCGCTGTGGGCGGCCCCCGGACCCCTGCGGGTCCGCGAGCTGCTGGACGGGCTGAACGAGAAGGCGGCGAAACCGCTGGCGTACAACACCGTGCAGACCGTGACGGAACGGCTCGCGCAGAAGGGGATGCTGCGCCGCACCCCCGACGGCCAGGCGTTCCGCTACAGCCCGACCCAGGCGCGCGAGGAGTACGCCGCCCGGCTGATGCTCGACGCGCTCACCGACGCCCCCGACCACGGCGCGATCCTCGCCCGCTTCGCCGAGAGCGTGCCCGCCGAGGACGCCCGGCACCTCCTGGACGCCCTGCGCCGGCGCGCCGCCGGCGGCGGGCCCGGGGCATGACCGCGTGATCGGCGCGGTGGCCGCCCTGCTCGCCGCGGCCGTCCTGCTCGGCTGCTCGGCCGGGCCCGTCCTGGACCGGCCGTGGCGGTCGGCCGGCCCCGGCGCGGTGGCCGCCTGCTGGGCGGCCGCGCTCGCCGGCACCGCCGTCGCGTGCGCCGGGGTGGTCGCGGTCGCGCTGCTCGCGCCGCCGGCGCCCGGCCACGGCCTGGTGGAGTGGCTGCGCGACTGCCTGCCGCACCACCGGCACGGGGCGGTCGCCGCGGCGGCCGCGGCGAGCCTGGCGCTCGCGGCGGCCTGCGCCGCCCGGCTGCGGCGCGGCCTGCCCCGGCTCGGCCGGGCGGTGCGGCACCGCCGCCGGCACCGGGAGATGCTGCGCCTGGTCGCCCGCGAGCACGGCCGCCACCCCGACGTCCTGGTGCTGGACCACCCCGTCCCGGTGGCCTACTCGCTGCCCGCACGGGAACGTTCCATCGTGGTGAGCACCGGCGCCCAGCGGGCGCTCACCGCCGACGAGCTCGGCGCGGTCCTGGCGCACGAGCGGGCGCATCTGCGCCGGCGCCACCACGCGCTGCTGCTCATGCTCGACCTCGTCCACGCAGTGCTGCCGTGGTCGCCGACCGTCCGGCGGGCGAAGGCGCGGCTGCCGCTGCTACTGGAGCTGGCCGCCGACGAGGCGGCGGTGCGCGCCTGGGGGAGCCAGGCCCTGGCGGGCGCCCTGCGCCGGCTGGCGGCGGCGCCCGGGGCGGCGCACGCGCTCGGCGCGGCGGGGCCGGGCGAAGGGGGGCTGGCCGAGCGGCTGCTGCGGCTGGAGGCCGGCGTGCCGGACCGGCCGCGCCGGGCCGCCCGGGCGGCGGCCTGGGCCTTCGCCGCGGGTGCGGTCGTCCTGCCGCCCGCCGCGGCGGCCGTCGCGATCTTGAAACTGTCCGCACCCTGCTGAGGCGTTTCACCGCCGTCTCGGGTGGCAGGAGTACATCTGCCGTGCGAGAAGGGGGCTCACCATGGGGAAGATCGACCGGATCGCCGAGCCGTGGGGCACGCGGACGCCCTACGGGCCCGGGCAGGAGTGGCCGTCCCGGGTGGACGCCTTCCTGGAGGAGGGCGCGGCGGTGGAGCGCTGGGTGCCCTCGGCGTCGATCCTGCACTCCAACGGCGACGCCCTGGACATCGCGGTCGCGGGCGGCCGCATCGTCGGGGTGCGGGGCCGCGCGGACGACCGCGTCAACCGCGGGCGCCTCGGCCCGAAGGACCTGTACGGCTGGCAGGCCGGGCGGTCCTCCGACCGGCTGGCCCGCCCGCTGGTCCGCGACGGCGACCGGCTGGTGGAGAGCGACTGGGACACCGCGATGGACCGGATCGTGCGGCGCTCCAAGGAGCTGCTGGACGAGCGCGGGCCGGGCTCGATCGGCTTCTACACGAGCGGCCAGCTGTTCGCCGAGGAGTACTACACGCTGTCGGTCGTCGCGCACGCCGGCGTCGGGACCAACCACCTGGACGGCAACACCCGCCTGTGCACCGCCACCGCCGCGGCCGCGCTGAAGGAGTCGTTCGGCACCGACGGGCAGCCCGGCACCTACGCCGACATCGACCACGCCGACGTGATCGCGTTGTTCGGCCACAACATGGCCGAGACGCAGTCGGTGAGCTGGGCGCGGATCCTGGACCGCCTCGCCGGGCCCGAGCCGCCCGCGCTGGTCTGCGTCGACCCGCGCCCGACACCCGTCGCCCGCGCCGCGACCGTCCACCTGGCGCCGCTGCCGGGCACCAACGTCGCGCTGATGAACGGCCTGCTGCACCAGATCATCGAGAACGGCCACATCGACCGGGAGTACATCGACCGGCACGTCGTCGGGTTCGACGAGCTGGCCGAACGCGTCAAGGACTACCCGCCCGAGCGGGCCGCCGAGATCTGCGACGTCCCGGCCGCCGACATCCGGCGCGCCGCCGAGGTCCTCGGCACCGCGCGGCGGCTGCTGTCCACCGTGCTGCAGGGCTTCTACCAGTCGCACCAGGCGACCGCCGCGGCCGTGCAGGTCAACAACCTGCACCTGATCCGCGGCATGCTGGGCCGGCCGGGCTGCGGGCTGCTCCAGATGAACGGGCAGCCGACCGCGCAGAACACCCGCGAGTGCGGCGCCGACGGCGACCTGCCGGGCTTTCGCAACTGGGCCAACGACGAGCACATCGCCGACCTCGCCCGCATCTGGAACGTCGAGCCCGACGCGCTCCCGCACTACGGCCCGCCGACGCACGCCATGCAGATCCTGCGCTACGCCGAGCAGGGCTCGCTCGGGATGCTGTGGATCAGCGGCACCAATCCGGCCGTCTCGCTGCCCGAGCTGGCGCGGGTGCGCTCGATCCTGGCGCAGGAGCGGCTGTTCGTGGTGGTGCAGGACATCTTCCGCACCGAGACCGCCGAGCTGGCCGACGTGGTGCTCCCGGCGGCGACCTGGGGCGAGAAGACCGGTATCTTCACCAACGCCGACCGGACCGTCCACCTGTCGGAGAAGGCCGTCGAGCCGCCCGGCGAGGCCCGCGCCGACCTGGACATCTTCCTCGACTACGCCGCGCGGATGGACTTCCGCGACAAGGACGGCGCGCCCCTGGTCAAGTGGCACGACCCCGAGTCGGCGTTCGAGGCGTGGAAGGAGTGCTCGCACGGCCGCCTCTGCGACTACTCCGGGCTGAGCTACGCCAGGCTGCGCGGCCCGAGCGGCGTCCAGTGGCCCTGCAACGACGAGCACCCCGACGGCACCGAGCGGCTGTATGCCGACGGCGGGTTCTGGAGCGCGCCGGACGTTTGCGAGAGCTACGGCCGCGACCTGGTCACCGGCACCCCCGTCGAACCAGGCGAGTACCGGGCGCTGAACCCCGGCGGCAAGGCGATCGTGAAGGCGGCGGCGTACCTGCCCCCGCACGAGGCGCCGGACGCGGACCACCCCTACGCCCTCATCACCGGCCGCACGCTCTACCACTTCCACACCCGCACCAAGACCGGCCGCGCCCCGCAGCTGGACGCCGCCGCGCCCGAGGTCTGGGTGGAGGTCGCCGCCGCCGACGCGGCCGCCCGCGGCCTCGCCGAGGGCGACCTGGCCGAGGTGACGACGCCGCGCGGCACCGTCCACGCCAAGGTCCGGGTCACCGGCATCCGCGAGGGCGTGCTGTTCCTGCCGTTCCACTACGGCTACTGGGACCGCGCCCCGGACGGCGGCCACGACCGGGCGGCCAACGAGCTCACGCTCACCGACTGGGACGCCGCCTCCAAGCAGCCGATCTACAAGACGGCCGCGGCCCGCATCGCCCTGGCCGAGCGCGGCACGGGCCCGTCGGCCGCGCCCACCACCACGGCCTCCGCGCCCCTCGCCGCGGCCGGGGCGCCCACCAGCGGCGGGACGGCCGCGCTGGCCGACGAGCAGCCGGGAGGAACGCGATGAGCGTCGCGGCCGTTCTGCGCGAACTGCACGCCCACGAGCAGGAGCTCGCCCACCGGCTGCTGCGGGTGTCCGAGCGGCACCGGCCCGAGCCCGAGATCCACCACCTGGCCCGCGACCTGGCGGGCTGGTCGCGGCGGCACCTGGTCGAGATCGCCGGGACCGGCCGCCGCTTCGGCCTGGACCTGGATCCCGACCCCGCCGTGGAGCCGGGCCTGGCCGCGCGGCTGCGGGAGAAGGGCGGCGAGCTGGCCGGCCGCCGCCCCGAGCCGGGCCTGCTGCTGCTGCACGACCTGCGCGGCGTCCACGTCCAGGCGGCGGAGGTGTCCGTCGACTGGGTGATGATCGCGCAGGCCGCCCAGGCGTCCAGGGACGGCGACCTGCTGGCCCTGACCGACCGGTGCCACCCCGACACCCTGCGGCAGATGCGCTGGGCCAACGCCCACGTCAAGGTGCTCAGCCCGCAGATCCTGCTGAGCACCTGAGCCGGGGCCGCGGCTCAGAAGGTCTCGACGTACTCCTCGGCCGGCCCGAGCTCGGGCGCGTCGCGCAGCTCGATCCGCTCTCCGAGGCGCTCCAGCTCCAGCAGGGTGACGGTGTTCTCGCCCCGCACCAGGAAGGGGGCGGGCAGGTAGTGCGTCACCTGCGGGCCGATCTCCCAGTAGCGGCCGAGCAGGGCGCCGTTGACCCAGAAGAAGCCCTTGCCGAAGCCGGGGAACGCCAGGAAGGCGTCGGCGGGCTCGTCCACGGTGAACCGCGCCGTGGCGAACCCCGCGCCGCCCCGCGGCCCGGCGGCGGAGACGGCGCGCCCGAGGTCGGCGGCGGTCCACTCGTCGAGCGGCAGGGGGTGCATCGTCCAGCCGTGCACGAGGCGGCGTCCGACCAGGACGCCGCCCAGGATGCCCTTGCCCTCGCCGAGGCGCGGCCCGTAGTTGATGCGCCCCTGGTTCTCGACCAGCAGGTCGAGCCGCACCTGCGCGCCGGCGCCCTCGACGGTGAGCGAGGCGGTCTCGCGGTCGAGCACGCCGGCCGGCGCGCCGTCGACGAAGACCTGGGCGCGGTCGTGCAGCCCGCGCACCGTCACCTCGTTGGCCCCCCGGGGCAGCCGCGGGTGCGCGCGGTAGAGCACGAGCCCGGACGCCTGCCCCAGCTCCTCGAAGGCGAGCGGGTGCGGGGAGGGGACGGGGGCCGACACCGCGTCCAGGGCGGCGAGCAGGCCGGCGCCGCGGGTGACGCCGATCCCGCGGGGCGCCAGCAGCGGCGGGTCGGCGGGCAGGGGCCGGTCCGCGGTGCCGGTCACGGCGCGCAGCCGGTCGCGGATCGCGAAGAACTTCGGGGTGAGGGCGCCGTGCTCGGCGATCGGCGCGTCCGAGTCGTAGCTGGTCACGGTCGGCTGGAGGGCGTCGCCGTCGTGGTTGGCGCCGGCCCAGAGCGCGAAGTTGGTGCCGCCGTGGGCCATGTAGACGCTGACCGAGCCGCCGAGGCCGAGGATGTCGGCGAGCGTCCCGGCCGCGCCGTCGACCGGGCGGACGTGGTGCTTCTCGCCCCAGTGGTCGAACCAGCCGTTCCAGAACTCCGCGCAGACGAACGGCTCGCCCGGCCGGCGGGAGCGCAGCAGCCGCGCCGCCTGGTCCGCGCGGGAGCCGAACGTGGCGGTCGCCAGCTCGCCGGGCAGGGCGCCGCCGTCGAGCATCAGGTCGGTCGGCCCGTCCGCGGTGTAGAGCAGCTCGGTGATGCCGCGCTCGACGAGCGCGTCCCGCAGCCAGCGCAGGTAGCGGTGGTCGTCGCCGTAGCTGCCGTACTCGTTCTCGATCTGCACCGCGACGACGGGGCCGCCGCGGGCGGCCTGGAGGCCGGCGAGCCGCGGGATCAGCTCGTCGAACCAGCGCGCCACCTCGGCCAGGTAGGGCGGGTGCGAGGAGCGGACCCGCATCCCGGGCGTGCCGGTCAGCCAGGCGGGCAGGCCGCCGTTGTCCCACTCCGCGCAGATGTAGGGGCCAGGCCGCGCGATCACGTCGAGGCCGGTCTCCTGGGCGAGCCGGACGAAGCGCTCGACGTCCTGCCAGCCGTCGAAGCGCGGTCGGCCGCGCTCGCGCTCGTGGAAGTTCCACGGGACGTAGGTGTCGACGGTGTTCAGCCCCATGGCGGCGACGCGCTCCAGCCGGTCCGCCCACTGCCGGGGGTGGACCCGGAAGTAGTGCAGCGATCCGGCGAGGACGCGGTGCGGCCGGCCGTCGCGCAGGAGCTCGCCGCCCGGGTAGGACAGGACGGCGGCCGGGCGGGACCGGGCGGCGGGGGGCTGCAGGAGGGTCACTTGATGGCTCCGGCGGTCATGCCGGAGCGCCAGAACCGCTGCAGCGCCAGGAAGGCGGCGAGGAGCGGGACGATCGACACCAGCGATCCGATGACCACGAGCGGCGGGGGCACCGCCACGTGGCTGGCGTTCCAGCCGACCAGCCCGACGGTGACGGGCTGCAGGTGGTCGTCGCCGAGCACCATGGCGGGAAGCAGGTAGTTGTTCCAGATGTCCACGAACTGGAACAGGAAGATCGTCACCAGGGCGGGCAGCATCATGGGCACCGCGACCGAGCGGAAGATGCGCAACTCGCCCGCCCCGTCCAGGCGGCACGCCTCGACCACCTCGTCCGGGACGCTCTGCGCCGCGAAGACGCGGGCCAGGTACACCCCGAAGGGGCTGACGACGCTGGGCAGCAGCACCGCGAGCGGGTTGTCGATCAGGTGGACGCCCGAGAACATCAGGTAGAGCGGCAGCGTGAACAAGATCTTGGGCACCAGCACGGCGGCGAGGACCGCGCCGAACAGGACGCCGCGCCCCCGGAACTCGTACTTGGCGATGGTGTAGCCGGCCAGGGCCGACAGCGCGGTGCCGGCGAGGGCGCCGATCCCGCAGTAGGCGACGCTGTTGAGCATCCACCGCCAGAAGATCCCGTCGCTCTGCGCGGTGAGCTCGGCGATGTTGTGGAACAGCCCGAAGCCGTCGAACCAGAGCCCGTTGCCGCTGAACTGCTCGCCGAACGGCTTGGTGGCGGAGACGAACAGCCACCAGAGCGGCAGCAGGAAGTAGAGGCTGGAGAGCGTCAGCAGCAGCATGACGACGGCCCGGCTCGTGAAGGTGGTGTCCCGGCCCGACCGCGGCCGGGACGGGACGGCCCTGCCCGCGCTCATGCCCTGCTCCTCTCACCGGTCGCCTTGAAGAAGAAGAAGGACACGACGCCGACCAGCACGGCCAGCACGACCGACTGCGCGGCGGCGTAGGGGTAGTTCCCGGCCGCGACGGCGGCCTGGGCGGACATGATCGGCGTGAAGGTCGAGGAGACCGACCCGCCGGAGACCGGCTGCAGGACGGCGGGCTCGTTGAACAGCTGCGCCGATCCGATGACGGAGAAGACCGCGGTCAGGACCAGGGCCCCGCGCACCGCCGGGATCTTGATGCTCCAGGCGATGCGCGGCGCGGAGGCGCCGTCCATCTTCGCCGCCTCCAGGATCTCGGCCGGGATCGACTGCAGCGAGGCGTAGATGACGATCATGTTGTAGCCGGTCCAGCCCCAGGTCACGATGTTGGCCACCGACCACAGGACGGCACCGCCGCCGAAGAACGGGATATGCAGGCCGAGCGGCTCCAGCAGGTGGTTGACCGGGCTCGACTGCGGCGAGTACATGAACGACCAGATCAGCGCGCCGCTCACGCCGGGGACCGCGTAGGGGACGAAGCCCGACAGGCGGAAGAACCCCTTGCCGCGGGCGGACCTGGAGTCGATCAGCAGCGCCAGCCCGAGCGCGAGGAGCAGCATCACCGGCACCTGGACGACGCCGAAGAGGGCGATCCGGCCGAGCGAGGACAGGAACTCCCGGTCGCCGAACACCTGGGCGTAGTTGCCGAGCGGGTCGAACACCTTCGTCGGCGCGGTCAGCCCGAGGCCCGACCGGTGGACGGTGAACAGGCTGCTGACGGCGGCGTAGCCGATCGGCGCGACGTACATGGCCGCGAAGAGCACCATGAAGGGGGCGCAGAACAGCAGCGGCGTGCGCCGGCCCCGCCGGGCGCCGCGGCCCCCGCGCCGGCGCGGCGGCGGGGCGGGCCGCCCGGCGGCGGCCTCGGCCGTCGGGGCGAGGTTGGTCATCGGTTCGTGTCCTAACGTTCCGCGGGCGCGGAGCGGCGGCCGCGCGGGCGCGGCCCGCCGCTCCGGCGCGCGATCACTGGGAGACGCTGAGGTGCTGGTTCTTCATCTCGGCGATCGTCTTGTCCTGGGCGGACTGCAGGGCCTCGTCGAAGGTGCCCTTGCCCGACCACGCCTTGCCGAGCCCGTCGTCCAGGTCGGCGGCGGTCTTGGTCATGACCGGGCCCCACCGCCAGTCGGGGTTGACCTTCGGCGCGGCCTTGGCGAAGACGTCGAAGATCTTCTGGCCG
Organism: Actinomadura macrotermitis; assembly: GCF_009604375.1. Classification (GTDB taxonomy): domain Bacteria; phylum Actinomycetota; class Actinomycetes; order Streptosporangiales; family Streptosporangiaceae; genus Spirillospora; species Spirillospora macrotermitis. The sequence continues at coordinate 284,402 of NZ_WEGH01000004.1, read as the reverse complement.
CCGAAGTAGGGGTCGGCCGCGCCCAGCTGCGGCAGGTCCAGCAGCGCCTTGGCGGCCGGGTACACCGCGGCCTTCTCCACGAGCGTCCCGTAGGCGCCCCGGTCGGTGCTCATCCAGTGCGCGAACTCCCAGGCCGCCTTCGGCGTCTTGCAGCCCTTGAGGACGGCGGTGGCCGACCCGCCCGCGTTGCCGACCTGCTCGGCGCCCGCGGTCCACTGCGGCATCGGGGCGACGGCCCACTGGCCGGAGCCCTTCTTGGCGCTGTCCTTCAGCACGCCGGCCTGCCAGACCGCGCCGACCACCGTGGCGATGTCCCCGTTGCCGAGGCCGGTGTACCAGGCCTGGTCGTACATGGGCGCGCTGCTGACCAGGCCCTTGGCGACCAGCCCCTGCCAGTAGGAGGCGATCTGCTTGTTGGCCGGCGAGGCGAGCGTGACCTTCCAGGAGTCGCCCTCCACGCCGAACCAGGAGGCGCCGGCCTGCCAGGCGAGGCCCGAGTAGTCGTAGTCCATGTAGGGCGAGGTGATGTAGCGGTGCGGGCCGGAGGCGTGGATCTTCTCGGCGGCGGTCCGGTACTCGTCCCAGGTGGCGGGCGGCTTCAAGCCGAGCGAGTCGAAGACCTTCTTGTTGTAGAAGAGCGCCATCGGGCCGGTGTCGACGGGGGCGCCGAAGACGTTGTCGCCGAGCGTGACCGACTTCCAGGCCGCGTCCTGGAACTCGCCCTTGGCCGCGTTCGCGTACTTCGCGACGTCCTGGAGGGCCCCCTGGGCGGCGAAGCTCGGCAGCGTCTCGTAGCCGAGCTGGGCCAGGCACGGCGCGTTGCCCGCCTTGACCGCGTTCAGCATCTTCTGGTAGCCGCCCTTGGCGCCGGGCTGGACCTGCTGGTAGGTGATCTGCGTGCCGGGGTGAGAGCCGTTGAACGCGTTGACCGCGTCGGCGTAGCCCGGAGCCCACCCCCAGAACGTCATCGCCGCCTTCTCGCCGCCGCCGCCCTTGCCGGCGTCGCCCGAGCCGGAGCCGGAACACCCGGCGAGCATGAGCGCGACTGCGGCCGCACCCGCCATGCGCATGGTCAGCTTCTTCACGGTCTCTCCTTCGAAGTAGGGGGAGAGAGGACCCGGCCCTCCCGGGGCCGGTCGCGATGCTGGGACAGACCGTGCGCTCCAGCACCGACGCGGCGGGTTCGCCGGCGTGGTGGAACTATGGCACACGATGTTATCGATGCCAATAGGTGTCCAGCAGGAGTTCTTTCGCTTACGGGAAAGGGTCGCCGCGGCCATGAGCGCGCTATCATCACCACGGCCGACCAGGAAGGGACCCATGGACAAGCGCAGTGGGGACGGCGGCGGACGCCCTCCCGGGATGGCCGATGTCGCCCGGGTCGCCGGGGTGTCCCCGCAGACGGTGTCGCGGACCCTGGCCGGCCATCCCAACGTGCTGGAGGAGACCCGGGCGAAGGTCCTCGCGGCCGTCGAGCAGCTCGGCTACCGCAAGAACAACGCCGCGCGGGTGCTGTCGTCGGGCCGCAGCCGCACCATCGGCGTCGTGACGCTGCAGACCGGCTTCTTCTCGCGCGCGGCCGTCATGTACGGCATCGAGAGCGCCGCGCGCGAGGCCGGCTACTCGGTCTCCAACGCCACCACCGCCTCCCTGGACACCTCCGCCATCGAGGACGCGCTGTCGCGGCTGGTGGAGCAGGGCGTCGAGGGCGTCGTGCTCGCGGTCCCGCTGATCCACGTGAGCCGGCGCATCGAGCAGCTCACCCGCTCGATGCCCACCGTCGCCATCGACGGCTCGCGCACCTCGGCCACCGAGGTCGTCGCCGTCGACCAGGCGCAGGCGGCGCGCCTGGCGACCCGGCACCTGCTGGAACTCGGGCACGAGACCGTCTGGCACGTCGCCGGGCCGGGGCAGTGGCTGGACGCGGCCAGCCGCGTCCAGGGCTGGCGCGACACCCTGGAGGAGGCGGGGCGGGCCGTCCCGCCCGAGCTGGAGGGCGACTGGACCCCGGCCTCGGGCTACCGGAGCGGCCTCATCCTGCGCCAGATCCCCGACGTCACGGCGGTGTTCGTGGCCAGCGACGAGATGGCGTTCGGCGTCATCCGGGCGCTGCACGAGGCCGGCCGGCGGGTGCCGGACGACATCTCCGTCGTGGGCGTGGACGACATCGCGCTGGCCGAGTACTGCTCGCCGTCGCTGACGACCGTGGCCCAGCCGTTCCCCGAGATAGGCGCCATGGCCGTCTCCCACCTGATGCGCCACCTGGCGGACCGGGACGCCGTGCCCGAGCCCACCTCCGTCGAGCCGGCCCTGATCGTGCGCGCCAGCACCGCCCCGGTCCGCCGGGGCTGACCGGCGACAGGCCCGCCGTCCCCGCCCGTGGTGCGGGGGACGGCCGGTCAGGCGTGCCACCGGTCGGCGGCGGCTGCCGGGTGCAAAGCGATATCACCAGCAGGGATGGCTTTTTCCGGGCAGCGATGATATCGATATCATCCACCGTCCCGGTTCCGTGGTGTGAGCCGCCCGCGCCTCCGGGCCCTTCGGCGCGCCGTCCGATGCGGCACGTGTCCGCCCGCGTCCCCTCGCCGCCAGTTCGTGCTTGAAGTTGCTCGATTCTGCGCCATAGGGTGCAGTAACAATCATCGTGTTGCCTGGAGGTTGTTCGTGTCCCACGTCGACGAAGAGATCGCGAGCCAGCCGGAGTGCTGGGAGCGGGCCGCCGAACTGGCCGGCCCGCAGGCCGCCGCGCTGCCCGCCCCGGGAGAGCGCGTCGCCGTCGTCGGCTGCGGCACCTCCTTCTACATGGCGCAGGCGTACGCGTCCCTGCGCGAAGGCGCCGGGCAGGGGGTCACCGACGCGTTCGCGGCCTCGGAGTTCCCGGCCGGCCGCACCTATGACCGGGTGCTCGCGCTGAGCCGCTCGGGCACGACGACGGAGGTGCTGGACCTGCTGGCCCAGGTAGCGGACGGCACCGCCACCACCGCCGTCATCGCGGACCCCGACACCCCGATGGCCTCGCTGGTCGGCTCCGCGATCGTGCTGGACTTCGCCGACGAGCGCTCGGTGGTGCAGACCCGCTTCGCCACCTCCGCGCTCACCCTGCTGCGCGCGCACCTCGGCCTGCTGCCCGGCACCGCCGTCGCGGACGCCCGCACGGCGCTGGCCGACACCTCCCTCGGCGAGCTGGCCGGCTGCGCTCAGTTCACCTTCCTCGGCCGGGGCTGGACGGTGGGCCTGGCCAACGAGGCCGCGCTGAAGATGAAGGAGGCGTCGCTGTCCTGGACCGAGTCGTACCCGGCGATGGAGTACCGCCACGGCCCCATCAGCATCAGCACCACCGGGACGGCCACCTGGATGATCGGCACCGCGCCGGCCGGCCTGGCGGGCGACGTGCGCGCCACCGGGGCGCGGTGGGTCCAGGGGGAGCTGGACCCGCTGGCCGAGCTGGTCCGGGTGCAGCGCCTGGCCGTCGCCGTCGCCGCGGCGCGGGGGCTGGACCCCGACCGGCCGCGCCACCTGACCCGCTCGGTCGTCCTCGCCGGCGGCTGACCTCCATGAGCGACATCATCGCCCTGGACGTCGGGGGGACCAGCATCAAGGCCGCCCTGCTCGGCGAGGACGGCGAGATCCGGTGGTGGCGGTCCCGGCCCACCGGCGGGGAGCACGGGCCGGACCGCGCGGTGGAGACCATCGCCGGCTTCGCCGCCGGCCTCTGCCGTGAGGCCGCGCGGAACGGCCGGCCGGCGGCGGCCGTCGGGCTCGCCCTGCCCGGCATCGTGGACGAGAGCGAGGGCACCGGCGTCTACTCGGCCACCCTCGGCTGGCGCGCCGTGCCCTTCCGCGACCTGGTCGCCGAACGCACCGGGCTGCCGGTGGCGGTCGGCCACGACGTGCGGGCCGGGGGAGTCGCCGAAGGGCGGCTCGGCGCCGGGCAGGGGCGGGACCGCTTCCTGTTCGTGGCGATCGGCACCAGCATCGCCGCCGCCCACGTCACCGCCGGGCGGGCCGATCCCGGCGCGCACCACCGCAGCGGGGAGATCGGCCACCTGCCGGTCCGGCCGCAGGGCGAGCCCTGCCCCTGCGGCGCCCGGGGCTGCGCGGAGCGCTACGCCTCGGCCGCCGCGGTCGCCCGCCGCTACGCGGCCGCGACGGGGGAGCACGCCGAGCCGGAGGAGATCGCCCGGGCGGCCGCCGCGGGCGAACCGGCCGCCGCCGCCGTCTGGCGGGAGGCGGCCGAGGCGCTGGCCGACGCCCTGCTCGTCGCCTGCACCGTCGTCGACCCCTCGCTCGTCGTGGTGGGCGGCGGGCTGGCCGGGGCCGGCGACCTGCTGCTCGATCCGGTGCGCCGCCACCTGCGGCGGACCGCCACCTTCCAGGTGGTGCCCGATCTGGTCCGCGCCCGCCTCGGCGATCGCGCCGGCTGCATCGGCGCGGGCCTGCTCGCCGGCGACCTGCTCCGGGCACGCCGGACCGGCGCGGCGGCCCGCCCATGATCGTTACCGTGACGCCGAACCCGGCGCTGGACGTCACCTACCGGCTCCCCGCCCTCCGGCCGCACGCCGCCAACCGGGTGGCCCACGTCGCCGCGCAGGCCGGCGGCAAGGGCGTCAACGTCTCCCGGGTCCTGCACGCGCTCGGCCGGCCGACGCTGGCCGTGCTGCCCCTGGGCGGCGAGACGGGCCGGGCCGTCCGGCGCGACCTCGAGGAGGCGGGCGTCCCCCACGAGGCGGTCTCCATCGAAGGGGAGACCCGGCGCACCGTCGCGGTCGTGGACGACGTCGACACCACCATGCTCAACGAGGCCGGCCCGCACGTGGAGGAGCAGGAGTGGGCGGCCCTGCGCGCGCGGGTCCTGCAGCTCCTCCCGGCCGCCCGGGTCCTGGTCGTCTCCGGCAGCCTCCCGCCCGGGGTGCCCGCCCAGGCGGGCGCCGGCCTGGTCGAGCTCGCGCACGCCCGCGGCGTGCCGGTCATCCTGGACGCCGACGGCCCCGCGCTGGTCGCCGGCCTGGCCGTCCGCCCCACCGCCGTCAAACCGAACGCCGCCGAACTGGCCGCGGCGACCGGCATCGACGACCCCGCCGCGGCCGCGGCGGCCCTGCTGGAGGCGGGCGCGCAGGCCGTGGTCGCCTCGCTCGGGCCGGACGGGCTCCTCGTCCGCACCCCCGAGGGCTGCTGGCGGGCCCGGCCGCCCGGCGGGGTCGCCGGCAACCCCACCGGGGCCGGTGACGCCGTGGTCGCCGCGCTCGCGACCGGGCTCGCCGAGCGGGCCCCCTGGCCGCTGATCGCCGCCGACGCCACCGCCCTGTCCGCCGCCGCCGTCCTGGCCCCCCGGGCCGGCGCCTTCGACGCCGACGCCTACCGGCGCTTCGCCGCGGCCATCCGTGCCGAGCGCCTCACCCCGGCCTGACCGCCCGCCCCTCTGGAGGACCCCCATGACCCTGGCCGCAACCGGCGAGCTGCTCACCGCGGCCGCCGACCAGCACCGCGCCGTCGCGGCGTTCAACGCCATCACCCTGGAACACGCCGAGGCCATCGCCGAGGGGGCCGAGGCCGCCGAAGCCCCCGTGATCATCCAGATCAGCGAGAACGCGGTGAAGTACCACGGCGGCCGCCTGCTGCCACTCGCCCGCGCCACCGCCGAGGTCGCCAAGGAGGCGGCCGTGCCGGTGGCGCTGCACCTGGACCATGTGAAGAGCACCGCTCTGCTCAGGCAGGCGGCCGACTGCGGGATCGGCTCGGTGATGTACGACGCGGCGCACCTGCCCTACGAGCGCAACCTGGCGGAGACGCGCGACGCGGTCCGGTGGGCGCACGAGAACGGCCTATGGGTGGAGGCCGAGCTCGGCCAGGTGGGCGGGAAGAACGGCGAGCCGCCGCTGGACGCGCACGCCCCCGGCGCCCGCACCGATCCCGGCGAGGCCCGGGAGTTCGCGGCCGCCACCGGCGTCGACGCGCTGGCCGTCGCCATCGGCAGCTCCCACGCCATGACCAGCCGGACCGCGCGGCTCGACCACGACCTGCTCGCGCGCCTGCACGCGGCCCTGGACGTCCCTCTGGTCCTGCACGGCTCGTCCGGCGTGCCCGACGAGGAGCTGACCAGGGCCGTGGCCGGCGGCATCACCAAGGTCAACATCGGCACCGCCCTCAACATCGCCATGACGACGGCCGTCCGCACCCGGCTGGCCGCCGGCGCCGGCAGCGACCCGCGCCCCTACCTGGCCGAGGCCCGCCAAGCCATGGCCGCCACGGTCACCCGCCTCATCGGTGTGCTGAACACCCCGGCCGCCGCCCGCCTCTGATCACGCGCGCGGGACCGGGCCGCTGCTGTCGCGCACGATCAGCTCGGGCGGCAGCGGCCGGGGCGTGCCCACCGGTTCGCCCGGCGCGGAGACGGCGCCCAGCAGCAGCTCGATCGCCTGCCGCGCCATCTCCCGCGTCGGAAGGGCCACGCCGGTGAGCGCCGGGCGCGACAGCGGCCCTGCGGGGTCGTCGTCGTAGCCGACCACCGACAGGTCGCGCGGCACCGAGCGGCCGGCGTCGCGGGCCGCCTGCAGCGCGCCGGCGGCGAGGACGTCATGGGTGGCGAAGAGTGCGGTCGTGTCGGGATCCGCCGCGAGCGCGGCGCGCGCGGCGGCGATGCCGCCCGCCAGGCCGGCGGAGGCGGGCACCAGGTGGACCGCGCTGTCGGGGACCGTCAGGCCGTCGTCGGCGAACGCGCGCCGCAGGCCCGCCACGCGGCGGCCGTGGGCGGGACCGGCGAGGACGGCCACCCGTTCGTGCCCGAGTTCCCGCAGGTGGCGCCCGGCCAGGTGGCCGCCGAGCTCGTAGTCGATCGTGACCACGGGGAACCGGCCGGGGAGCTCGGTCTCCCATGCGCAGAGCACCACCGGGAAGCGGGCGCCGGCCGGCAGCGGCAGCCGGCCGGGGAGGTCCTGGTCGCCCGCGATGAGCAGCCCGTCGACCGACCGGCTGGTGAGGCCGGCCAGGTGCTGCCGGGCGCGCCCGCCGTCGCGGCGGGTGGTGCACAGCAGCAGGTGGTAGCCCTGCCGCCCGAGCGCGTCCTCGGCCTCCTCGACGACGTGCGCGTAGAAGGCCGTGGTGACGGTGGGGACGAACAGGCCCACGGTCCGCGTGCTGCCGGTGGCCAGCGACCGGGCCACCAGGTTCGGGGTGTACCCGAGCTCGTCGATCGCGGCCCGCACCCGCGCCTCGGTCTCCGGGCGCACCGCGACCCGGCCGGTGACGACGTTGGAGACGGTCTGTTTCGTGACGCCGGCGCGCCGGGCCACATCCTGCATCGTCACCAAGGGCGCCCCGTCTTCCGCCGGCCGAGTCCAGGCGCCCGCACCGTATCCCCGCCGGGGGAGCCCGTCAAGATCCCTCCGCTCATGCGCGAAAGAGCGTGCAATCGGGGAACTCCGTGCAGGAAATTGCAGAAGCCTCTTGTTTTACCGGTCAAATGAGACGTAGCGTGCCGAGCCATGAGCGGTCCTCAGCACGGACCGCTCGCGGGGGACTGAGAGCCGGCCGAGCCGGGTGTCAGGTGGTGCACCGTCCGCATGGACCGCCGCAGGCAGGCGCGGTCCCGACACGAACCCAGGAGTACCCGTGTCCATTCCCCGACCGAGGCGCACCGGCCTGGTGATCGCCGGCCCGGCGCTCGCCCTGGCCATCGGCGTCGTTCCGGCGGCCACACCGGCGTCGGCGGCCCCGTCAGCGGCCCCGTCCGAGGCGACCTACACCGTCAGCGTCGGCGCGAAGGGGTCCTGGACCCATCCGGACGACACTCCGGCCAGTACCTACGTCGACAAGGACGGCACCTTCTACTTCCAGCAGGCCCACGCGCTCTACGGGGCGTCCGAGGGCCGCGCGTGGAGCTTCTTCACAGGTACGAACCTCGATACCGCCACCCTGTCCGGCACCATCAGCAACGCGGTCAATCCCGCCAACTCCGCCGACAAGAACAACGACACGACCTGGCGGTGCAACAACAGCCCGACCGGCCTGGAGGCCACCGCCCCGCCCGCCGGATCGAGCTACTCCCAGAAGAACTTCTGCGACCTGACCAACGTGTGGGCCGACCCGGACACCGGCGACTGGTACGGGCTGGTGCACAACGAGTTCACCCCGCAGCCCTTCGGCGACGGCCTGCACTACGACTCGATCGACTACGCGGTCTCCACGAACCAGGGCCGGACGTGGTCCATCAAGGGCCACGTCATCACCTCGCCGTACAGCACCAAGCGGGGCGACACCGCGGCCTTCCCCCAGCAGACCTACCACTACGGCGACGGTGACCCGAGGCTGTTCGTCGACACCGCCTCGGGTTACTTCTACGTCTACTACGGCTCGCGGATCGTGGAGAAGGGCGGCGGCTGGAAGGCCTTCCACGAGCACGTGGCCCGCGCTCCGATCTCCGCCAAGATGGCGCCCGGATCATGGAGGAAGTGGTACGGGGGATCGTGGTCGGAGGCCGGTGTGGGCGGCCGGGAGAGCAACATGGTGCCGGTCGGCTCCACCAGCGCCACCGGCTACACCCCGGTCTCGGGCGAGTACGACCCGGCCAACAGCGGCACGGTGAGCCAGCAGGTCGCGGCGGGCAAGATGCCCCCGACGTCCCCGCTGTTCGTCATGGACGTCACCTACAACGCCTATCTGGGCCTGTACATCGGCGAGCCGCAGGCGGTGAACCAGGACGGGACGGAGCCGCAGCACTTCTACGCCACCGATGACCTGGCCACCCAGAAGTGGTTCGAGATCGGCACCACGGGCAGCGGCTACACCACCGCGTCGTGGTACCGCTGGTTCCTCGACGGCGTGAACAAGACGAACTCCGGCATCGTCGGCAAGTCCTTCCGCTCCTACTGCTCGTTCGGCTGCTCGGGCGGCTCCTCCGGCGAGTACGTCAACGTCACGATCGGCTCGTCCGCGCCCGCCGCGCCGGTCACCTCGGGCAGGGCCTACCGGATCACCGGCGGGGGCGGCCGCGTCCTCGCCCAGGTCTCCGGCGGCTCCGGCACCACCTCGCTGGCCGCCGCCACGGGGTCGGACCTGGAGTCGTGGATCTTCACCGCCAACGGCGACGGCTCGTACCGCGTCGCCAACGCCGGCACCGGCCGGCTGCTGGGCGTCGACTCCACCACCGCCGCCGGTCGCGCCTGGGGCGCCAAGCCCACCGTGACCGCCGCCGGGACCGGCGGCCCCACCGCCGGACAGCAGTGGTTCGTCGTTCCCGGCGCCGCGGGGACCCACCGGCTGGTCAACCGCTACAGCGGCCTGGTGATCGGCCTGTCCGCCGCCTCCGGCCGGCTCGCCGAGACGACCCCCGCCCGCTCCTGGACCGACGCGACCGGCGGCGGCGTCGGCGGGGGGCGCACCGCCGCCGAGCAGACCCTGACGCTCACCCCGGTGGGGACGGCGCCCGGCTCCCTCGACGGCACGCACACGCTCGTCACGGGCGGCAAGGCGCTGGAGGTCCCCGGCCACAGCACCACCGCCGGCGTCCAGCTCACCACCTATGCCGGGAACGGCGGCGCCAACCAGAGCTGGAAGTTCACCCGGCAGCCCGACGGCTCCTACGAGCTCGTCAACGCCGAGTCGGGCTTGTGCGCCGATGTCGACGGCGGCTCGGCCGCCGCGGGCGCCAAGGTGATCCAGTGGCCCTGCAGCGGAGGCGGCAACCAGCACTGGACCGTCGGCCGCCAGGCGAACGGCGCCTACACCGTCGCCTCGGTGAAGAGCGGGCTGCTGCTCACCACCGCGTCCGGCTCCGACGGTTCGCCGGTGACGCAGCAGCCGGACGCCGGCTCGTCCCTGCAGCGGTGGACGATCGGCTGACGGCGCTCCGCGGCGGCGGGGCCGGATGCCCGGATCCCGGGCATCCGGCCCCGCCCGTGCCGCCGGCGTCCCCGGCCGCGCGGGCGGGCCTTACGGCGTGTCCGGAAAGGGCGGTGTAGCGGAGATCACGTTGACCCTGATTCAAAAAGACATGATCGTCTCTTTGGAGTGAGAGGGAGCCGCGCCGCCGCCGAGGCGGCCGCCCCCCGGCGAAGGGACACCATGATCAGGTCTGCACTCTTCGGAACCGCCGCGGCGCTGGCGCTGGCGCTCGCGACCGCCTCCCCGGCAGCCGCCGACGGCGACCCCAAGGTGAAGGTCGCCCAGGCGCGCGAAGGCAAGGGCATCCCCGGCCAGTACATCGTGACGCTGAAGAAGGACGCCTCGGCCGGGACCGCGCTGGCGAGGGCGGACGTGAAGCGCCCCCTGCACCGCTACACCAGGGCGCTCAACGGGTTCGCCGCCAAGCTGTCGGCCAAGCAGCTGGACAGGCTGCGCCGGGACCCGCGGGTGGCGTCGATCGAGCAGGACCAGTACGGGACGATGTCGGGCACCCAGGTGAACCCGCCGTCGTGGGGGCTGGACCGCATCGACCAGGCGCACCTGCCGCTGGACAGGTCCTACACCTACACGTCCACCGGCGCCGGCGTGCACGCCTACGTGCTCGACAGCGGGATCAAGACCGACCACCCCGAGTTCGGCGGCCGCGCCGACGTCGCCTACGACGCCCTCGGCGGCGACGGGCAGGACTGCCAGGGCCACGGCACCCACGTGGCCGGCACCCTCGGCGGCTCGACCTACGGCGTGGCCAAGGGCGTCAGCCTGCACTCGGTGCGGGTGGGCGACTGCTCCAACACGATCCTGTCCGCGATGATCGCGGGCATGGACTGGCTGACGGCCCACCACGCCTCGCCCGCGGTGGCCAACGTCTCCTCCAGCTGGCCGAAGTCCGACAGCCTCGACGCCGCCACGAACCGGCTCGCCGAGTCGGGGGTCTTCGTCTCGGCCGCGGCCGGCAACGGCGCCGACATCGGCGTGTTCTACATCCGCTTCGACGCCTGCGGCTGGTCGCCCGCCAGCGCCGCCGGCGCGACGACGGTCGCCAACAGCACCAGTGGCGACAAGCAGGCGCGCAGCAGTAACTACGGCTCCTGCGTCCACCTGTACGCGCCTGGCACCGACATCGTCTCGGCCAATTTCCGCGGCGGCTACGTCCCGATGACCGGCACCTCGATGGCCGCCCCGCACGTCGCCGGGGCCGCGGCCCTGTACAAGGCCGTCCACGGCGACGCCGACTACCGCACCATCCGCTCCTGGCTGACCTCCCACGCCGCCTCCGGCGTGATCGACCAGGTCGAGACCAGCACGCCTAACCTGCTGCTCCAGATCCAGGACCTCTGATCCGGGGCCCTGGCGGGAGAGCGGCTCTCCCGCCAGGGCCCCGGTGTTCAGGCGTGCTGCGCGACCGGGTGCACGACGCGGTCGGCGGTCGCGGTGACGGTGACCTTCAGGTGCTTCATGAGCGGCTGGTCGCTCTGCGTGCTGTAGTCGCTGATGGAGATCAGCGCGTTCAGCTCGGGCATGTACCCGGCCGCCATTCCGCGCGGCATGTCGTGGGCGACGGCCAGGAACCCGTTCAGCGAGCGGACGCTGCCGTCCTTTGCGGTGGCGGTGATGTCGACGGGATCGAACGGGGCGATGCCGCGCTCCTTCATGTCCTCCTTGTTCATGAAGACCAGCGTGCGCAGGTTCTCGACGCCCCGGTAGCGGTCGTTGTCGGAGTAGATCGTGGTGTTCCACTGGTCGTGGGAGCGGATCGTGCTCAGCACCAGGGTGCCGGGCGCGGGGACGACGTCCGGCAGCGGCGCGGTGCCGAACTCGGCCCGTCCCGACGGGGTGAGGAAGACCAGCTCCCGGGCGGGCTGCCTGATGCGGAAGCCCATCGGCAGCCGGACCCGGCGGTTGAAGTCCTCGAACCCGTCCAGCACCTGGGACATGGTGTCGCGGATGCGGTCGTAGTCCTCGACGTACCACTCCCACGGGGTGGCCGAGTCCGGCAGCGCCGCGCGGGCCAGCCCGGCGATGATGGCGGGCTCGGACCGCAGGTGCGGCGAGGCGGGCTTCTTCATGCCGACCGACAGGTGCACCATCGCCATGGAGTCCTCGACCGAGGTCCGCTGGAGCCCGCCGGCCTGCTCGTCCTTCTCGGTCCGGCCGATGCACGGCAGGATCAGCGCGCGGCGGCCGTGCACCAGGTGGCTGCGGTTCAGCTTCGTGCTCACGTGGACGGTGAGCTCGCACCTGCGCAGCCCCGCGTAGGTGTAGCGGGTGTCGGGCGCGGCGAGCGCGAAGTTGCCGCCCATGCCCACGAACACCTTGACCGAGCCGCGGTTCATCGCCTCGATGACGCCGACGACGTCCAGGCCGGGCTCGCGCGGCGGGTCGATCCCGCAGACCTCGGCGAGCCGGTCCAGGAACTCCTGCGGCGGCCGGTTGTCGATCCCGCAGGTCCGGTTCCCCTGCACGTTGCTGTGCCCGCGCACCGGGGACGGCCCGGCGCCCTCGCGGCCGAGGTTGCCGCGCAGCAGCAGCACGTTGACGATCTCCCGGACGGTGTCGACGCCGTGCTCGTGCTGGGTGACGCCGAGGCACCAGCTGATGATGCTGCGGTCGGCGTCGCGGTAGACGCGGGCCGCCTTCAGGATCTGCGCCCTGGGGATCCCGGACTGGTGCTCGATCTCCTGCCACGGGGTGGCCGCGCACAGCGCCTTGTACTCCTCGAAGCCGGTGGTGTGGCGCTCGACGAACCGCGCGTCGACCGCCCCGGGGTCCTTCTCGGCCAGCTCCAGGGTCGCCTTGGCGATGCCGCGCATCAGCGCCATGTCGCCGCCGGGGCGCGGCTGCAGGTTCAGGTCGCTGGTGCGGGTGGACTTGAACATCGCCATCCGCAGGAACTCGTGCGGGATGATGGTGCGGGTCGCCCCCGCCTCGACCAGCGGGTTGATGTGGACGACCTTGGCGCCGCGCCGGCAGGCCTGCGCGAGCGTGGTCAGCATCCGCGGCGCGTTCGACGCCGCGTTGACCCCCATGATGAACAGGGCGTCGGTGGTCTCCCAGTCCTTCAGGTCGGCGGTGCCCTTGCCCGTCCCGAGCGAGGCCTGCAGCCCGCGCCCGCTGGCCTCGTGGCACATGTTGGAGCAGTCGGGCTGGTTGTTGGTGCCGAGCTCGCGGGTCATCAGCTGGTACAGGAACGTGGCCTCGTTCCCGAGCCGGCCCGAGGTGTAGTAGGCCGCCTCGTTCGGGTCGTCCAGGCCGCGCACGGTGTCGCCGAACAGCGCGAAGGCGTCGTCCCAGGAGATCGGGACATAGTGGTCGGTCCCGGGGTCGTACACCATCGGCTCGGTCAGCCGGCCCTGGTCCTCCAGCTCGAAGTCGCTCCATTCGAACAGCTCCGACACCGAATGCCGGGCGAAGAAGTCGCGCGTCACCCGCTTTCCGGTCATCTCCCACGTGACGTGCTTGATGCCGTTCTCGCAGATGTCCAGCGCCAGGCCCTCGGTGTCGGGCCAGGCGCATCCGGGACAGTCGAAACCACCGTTCTCGTGGTTCATCTTCAGCATCGCCCGGGTGCCTTCCGCCACCTCGCGTTCACGCACCAGGAATTGGGTGACCGCCTTGGCCGCGCCCCACCCGGCGGCCGGGTGGTGGTAGGGCCTGGACCGCGGCGGGCCCTGCGGCGCCTCGCCCACCCGCGGCTCCAGCCGCTCGCCGGCGTCCTGCTCCTCCTGCCTGCGGATCTCCTGGTTCCCCTCGTACCGCTCCTGACCGTCCGAAGCACCCACCGCGCATCCCTCTCAGCCGCTCGGCCGCGCCGCCCGGCCGGTCCGCCGTTCACGCCGGACCGGTCCGCCGACCTTATTCAATTTCAGGTTATTCCCTGTTTCCGGAGAGGCGACCCACGGTTCTCTGGCGGTTGCCCGGCGAATGCGGAGGGGAAGAATCTAAAAGAACTCCCATGATTTCCCCTGCTTTTCTTGTGGGACCGATTCCGGTTTGAGGCGGATGGTCGGAGGAAGGGATCGAAGGAGAGCGGCCATGCCGAAGAAGTCCCGCCTCAGGGCCGGGGCGGCAGGCGGGTAGCAGAGCGGGGGAACGAGCGATGGCGCATCACCACAAGTCGAACGAGCAGGTCGAGGGATCTCCCCTGACCGGCCATGGGGACGGCATGCCGCGCCGCCCCGACGAGGACGGGCTGCAGGAGCGCGCGCAGGTCGACCGGCTCGTGGCGGGCGTGCCCCTCGACCCGGCCGAGGACCCGGAGGCGGAGCGGGCCGGCGCCGAGCACGAGGCCGAGGCGGCGCACGAGGCCGAGGACGAGGACGCCGGGAAGGGGTTCCCGCCGACCCGCTACGACGGCTGACCCGCTCACCGCGCCGCCGTCCGCGCGGCCGGCGGCGCGGGACCCCTGCGGGCCGGGACGGCGGGCATCGTCAGCGGGACGTGACAAGGCAGAAGATGATCTAGGGGACCTTGATCATTTACAGTGTCCCTGCCCGGCGGCCCGTGGCCGAGGCGCCGGGGCGCGGCCGGGCGGCGACCGCCTTTCCCCGTCCCGGAAGCGAGTCCTGTGAGAACCCTGCGCAACGCCATGATCGGCACCTCGGTCACCGCCGCCGCGTTCGCCGGCACCCTCGGCGCGGCCACCCCCGCCTTCGCCAACAGCCCCGTCGTCTCGGCCTCCTCCGTCTGCGGGCCGGGCTACGCCGTCGTCGGGAGCTACCGGCTGACCGACACCACGCCCAGCAGGCCGCACTATGCCGACACCTGGGTCACCTACAACGCCTCCAACGGCAAGAACTGCGTCGTGTCGATCCGCCGCACCGGCTACACCGGCAAGCGCTGGATCGAGGCCGGCGTGAAGCGCCTCCACGACTCCAAGTACAGCGTCGACGAGGGCTACTACGCCAAGTACGCGGGCCCGGTGTACACCGCCGGATCGGCGCGCGGTACCTGCATCATGGTCCTCGGGTACGCGGTGAACCCGAAGTCCGGCTACACCTACAACCTGCTGTCCACGGGCCCCGTGCACTGCGGCTGACCTCGGTCGGGGGAGGTGCCGCCCGGCACCTCCCCGCTTCGGCGCGGGTCCCGGCGGGCCGCCCGCCCCCAAAAAACTTGAGCAGTTTTCACGTTTGGGTCTTCCCGGAAGCTACCGGTCGGTTTATCACCAGAGGTAGCACCCACCCCGGGAGGTTCCATGCCACACACCAGGCCATGGCTGAAGGCCTGTGCCCTCACAGCCGCCGCGGCCCTGACGCTCGGCTCGCTCACCGCACCCGCCGCGAGCGCCGCCCCCTTCGCCCCCGCCGCCGCGGCGGCGTCCACGCCGCTCCCCGCGGAGCTGGAGCAGATCCGCGCGGCCGAGGCCACCAAGCTGTACGGCAGCCCGGAAGAGCGCCCGATGGCCGAGCGCAAGACGGGACTCGTGTCGATCGGCGACTCGGAGATCTCCGGTGAGGGCGCCGGCTCGTACTGGCCCGACACCGCCGGCCCGACGAACTGGTGCCACCGCTCGCAGGTCGCCGCGATCTACCGCACCACCGTCCCGGCCGACGTCCCCACCAACGTCTCCTGCTCGGGCGCGGCCACCTACCACGTCAAGATCGGCGGCGTGAAGCAGTACGCCGACCAGCTGGTGCAGAGCGACAACCTCGCCATCAAGGCCCGCAACACCCGGGTCAAGATGGTGGTCGTGGTCATCGGCGCCAACGACGACATCCAGTTCGGGCCGGTGATGACCGACTGCGTGGAGCGCTGGATCCTCGCCAAGGGCGCCTGCGAGCCGGTCTACGCGCCGGGCTGGCAGGCCCGCGTGGACGGCATGGTGCCGAAGGTGGCGGCGACCGTCACCGACCTCAAGAAGGTCATGAGCGACGCCGGGTACGCCGACGGCTCCTACAAGCTCATCCTGATGGGCTACCCGTCGCCGATCAGCCCCGACATGGCCGACAACCCCGACTTCCCCGGGAAGGTCCCCGGCGGCTGCCTCGGCTACGACTCCGACGCCGCCTGGGGCCGCAACGCCGCCGTCCCCGCCTTCGAGCGCGGCATCCGCAAGGCGGCCCAGCAGTCCGGCGCCTCCTACCTGGACGACTCCCGCCTGTTCCACGGGCACGAGGTGTGCACGGAGACGACCTGGGCGCGCGGCTTCTTCTACGACGGCTCGTTCCCGCCGGACGAGAACTCCGTCCGCCAGTCCTACCACCCCAACGCCGCCGGGCACGGCGCGTTCGCGTCGTGCTTCAGCCAGTTCTACGACTCGGGCCTGCGCGAGGCGTCCTGCGCCGACCCCGCCTCCACCAACGCCCCCAAGCTCTACGCGGGCGCATGGGACGACATGTTCAAGCCGATCAGGAACCAGGCCACCGGCCAGTGCCTCGACACCGTCGCCGGCTCCTCCCGCAACTACACCGCCGTCGTGGGCTGGAACTGCCACGGGGGCCGCAACCAGACCTGGTGGTACGACCCCGCCTACAAGTCCATCCACACCGGCCTGTCCCACGACCGGTGCCTGGACTCCCGTGACATCGCCGCCCCCACCGCCGCCATCCTGTGGAACTGCCACGGCGGCGCCAACCAGCAGTGGACGAGGCCCGCGGACGGCACGATCCGCCCGGCGACCGCGAACGGCCTCTGCCTGACGCAGCCGGTCGCGGACAAGGCCGTGGCGCTCCGCCCCTGCGACGGCTCGCCCGCCCAGCGCTTCGCCTAGTCCCCGCCTATGCGAACGGTCCCCGGCATCATCCGATGCCGGGGGCTCGCGTTCTCTCCGCGAGGGCGGGCAGCCGGGCGAGCTGCTGTTCGAACAGGTCGATGACGAGAGCGATGTCGAGGAACGCGGCGGGGTCGAGGTTCAGGCAGACCGCGCACTCCTCGCCCATGGTGATCATCGTGGCGTTGCAGGCGATGCCGCCCCGGGGCGCGAAGGCCATCGCGCCGGTGACCCGGGCCCCGGCCACGTGAGAGGCCGGCGGCGGCCCGAAGAAGCTGCTGGCCATCAGGTCGATGCCGTGCGACAGGGCCACGGTGGCGTTGCGGACGAGCGGGCCGGGAATCCAGGAGCCGATACCGCTGAGAGCCGGGAACAGCTCCGTCACCACATTGGCGCGTGCCCGCAGCAGACGCTGGTTCACCAGCCGCGCGCGTTCGGCCGGGGACAGGTCGGTCAGGGGGCCGTGAAGCCTCAGCACGCCCACATGGTTGCCCAGCCGGGGACGGTCCACCGGCTGCAGGTTGACCGGGACGGCGACCGTCAGCGATCGCTCGTCATGGCGGAAGTGCCGGTGGTAGTCGGCGAAAGCGCCCAGCACAAGCGACAGCAAGAGCGCGGTGACACTGACGCCGACGGCTTTGGCGGCCTGCTTCAGCTCGGTGACGGGCACCGGCACGACCTCGTAATGCGGGACCGTGTTGCGCCGGCGCAGCAGCCGGGATCCGCGGAACGGCGGCCCGGCCTGTTCCAGGGAGCGCAGCAGGCGCAGGGAGCGGTCGGCGGCCGCCCCGGGGCGGCGCAGCGCGCCGCGCACGCCCGCGCTCACCGAGCGCGCCAGGCGGCCGGACTCGCGCGGCACGGTGCCGAGGTCGACGACGACCTGGCTGACGGCCCGCGAGTAACGCCGGCGCGAGGCGGTGGTCGTTCTGGTGATGGCCGTGGGGACTTGCGCGGCCGGCCGGCCCTCGGAGGGAGAACCGAACAGGTCGGTGAAGACCGACACGGCGGACACACCGTCGGCGAGGCTGTGATTGTGCCTGATGACGAGCGCGGCCTTGTCCTGCTGGTAGCCGCCGACCAGCAGTGCCTGCCAGGGAGGCCGGTCGCGCTCCAGGCCGGTGCACTCCTGCCATTCCAGCAGGTTCAGCAGCTGGCGCGGTGTGCCCGGTTCGGCGAGCCGGAGCGCGTGGACGTGCCTCGCGAGCTGGAATTCGGGGTCGGGCATCCAGACCGCCGCCCCGAGGCCCCACCGCGGTTCGACGGCACGGCAGGACAGGACGGGATATCGCCTGACGGCCCGCTGGCAGCATGCCCAAAAACGCTGCCACTCGGGTTCCCGGTCCAAAAGCCATACCGATATCACGTCGCTGCGCAGGTGAATATCGTCGCTGACCCGCCACATGAGGGTATCGGTTCCGCCCATGCGGTAGTGGCCGTCTGCGGTGTCCATCAATCACCCGTTCCAGATCGATCGATGACCGTTCTCTGGCGCCGTTCAGAGACGTCGCATATCAGAACTGGGACGCTACTCCGGGGAATATTCGGAGTCAACGGCCGGTCTGTTTCGTGCTGGGCGTCGGTGGTGTCCTGGCGGTCCTTTGATCGGCATGCTGACGGCACTGGCGGAGCGCGGGGTAATGCCCGACCTGATCGCCGGTGCGTCGGCCGGCGCGCAGATCGGCGGTATCTTCGCCGCCCGTTCCGTCCCTCGGTCCAGGCCGACGTCCGCGAGGCCACGCGGGCCGCTCTCGAACGCCATGTGGTCGTCTCGGCCGTTGCGGGACCGACCGCGCCGCTGCACAAGCTGGGAAATTAGTCCTATCGCGCCGTGGTGAAAATCCGCATAGCCTGAATTCGTGTGGCGAGGGCCGCATCGGCGGACGACGATTCCTCACATGCGGAGCGGCCGCCCGCCGAAACAGATCGATAAGGGGCTGCCATGGTTCCGCGTAGCGCTTCGGTGCGGGGCGTGGGCGGATACCTTCCACCCCGCATGGTGGGAAATGACGAGTTCGCCGCCCGGCTCGACACCTCGGACGAATGGATTCGTTCGCACCTCGGCATCCGTTCCCGGCGGATCGCCGAAAAGGAGTCCACCTCGGATCTGGCGGTCAAGGCCGGGAACTGCGCGCTGGAGTCGGCCGGGACCGGCGTCGACTCGCTGGTGCTGGCGACCACGACGCCGGACCATCCGGTGCCCGCCTCCGCGCCCGCCGTCGCCGCCCGGCTGGGGCTGGGCCCCGTCGCCGCCTTCGACCTCAACTCCGCGTGCAGCAGCTTCGTGTACGCGCTCGCCGTCTCGGCATCGATGATCGTCGCCGGGCTGGCCGAACGGGTGCTGGTGATCGGCGCCGACACCGCGACCACGCTCATCGACCCGGCCGACCGGCTCACCAGCGTGATCTTCGGTGACGGGGCCGGGGCCGTCGTCCTCGAGGCGGGGGACGCGGCGGACGCCGGGGCGGTCGGCCCGTTCGTCCTGGGCAGCGACGGCGGCCGCGGGGACCTGCTGGTCGTTCCGGGGGGCGGTTCCCGCCAGCGCAAGGACCTGGTCCCCCCGCAGGACGGGCCCTTTCTCAGGATGGAGGGGAGGGGGGTGTTCGACGGGGCGGTCGCCGGCATGAGCGCGACGGTCGGAAAGGTCGCCGCGCAGGCCGGCTGGAGGCCCGGGGACATCGATCGCCTGGCCTGCCACCAGGCCAACCAGCGGATCATCGACGCGGTGGGCGCCAGGCTCGGCCTCCCGCCCGACCGGCTGCTGAGCAACATCGAGCACGTGGGCAACACCTCGGCGGCGTCCGTTCCGCTGCTGCTCGCCGAATCGAGCC
Organism: Actinomadura macrotermitis; assembly: GCF_009604375.1. Classification (GTDB taxonomy): domain Bacteria; phylum Actinomycetota; class Actinomycetes; order Streptosporangiales; family Streptosporangiaceae; genus Spirillospora; species Spirillospora macrotermitis. Next base: position 264,965 of record NZ_WEGH01000004.1, on the reverse strand, counting down.
GGCGGGGCCGCCTGGCCGAAGGGCAGCGCGTGGTGCTCGCGGCCTTCGGCGCGGGGCTCGCCTGGGGCGCGGCCGCTCTCCGCTGGCCCGGCGTGCGGGCCGTCACCGAAGGAGTCGCAGATGGGTAGTCCGAAGGGCCCGGTCTCGGTCGTCACCGGAGCCTCCCGAGGGATCGGCGCGGCCGTCGCGACGACGCTCGGCAAGGCGGGCGGGACCGTGATCATCACCTACCGGCAGGATTCCGCCGCGGCCGAGCGGGTGGCGCAGGCCGTCGAGGCCGCCGGTGGGAGAGCGCTGACCTGCGCGTACGACCTCGAGGAGGCCGACGCCGCGGCCAAGCTGTTCGACTTCGCCCTGACCAGTTGCGGGCGGGTGGACCACTTCGTGGCCAATGCGGCGGCCGGCCCCGTGAAGCCGGTCTCCGCGCTGCGCCCCCACCATCTGGACCGGGCCCGGTCGGCGAACTCCCGGGCCTTCTTCCTGGCCGCGCGGCACGCCGCCGACCACATGGGCGACGGGGGCCGGATCGTGGCCCTGACCTCGGTCGGCGCGCGCTTCGCGCTGCCCGGCTACGCGGTGGTCGGCATGGAGAAGGCATCGATCGAGGCATGGGTGCGCAGCCTGGCGGTCGAGCACGCCCCGCGGGGGATCACCGTCAACAGCGTCCAGGGCGGCCTCGTCGACACCCGCTCGCTCGCCCACTGCCTCGAGCAGAACGATGTGACCATGGCGCAGGCCGCCTGCTTCATTCCCGCCGGCAGGATCGGAACGGCGCAGGAGATAGCCGACGTCGTCGTCTTCCTGCTCGGTCCGGGCGCCTCCTACCTGACCGGGCAGAGCGTCGTGGTCGACGGCGGCCTGAGCGTTTTCCATCCGGTGTTCGGCGCCGCGTCGCCGGACGGCCCCGCGCCCCGCGCCCCGGGAGCGGACTCGTGACGGTGCCCGCCCTCATCGTCGGCGGGGCCTTCGGGTCCGGACACGCCACGGCGGGCGGGCCGGATTCCCGCCACCCGTCCTTCTGTCGGCTCGACCGCCCGCCCGCTCCGCAGACGTGGAGACAAGCCATGGAACCTCGCCCGGACCGGCCGCCGGCCCAGCCGACTCCCGCGGACCTCGACGCCGTCGTCGGCGCGCCGCCGCGAACACGGCCGGGCGCCCGCCCGACGCCGTGGCCGGGACGGTCCGGATGAGCCACCGGGGACTGCCCCACGAGGCCATCGGTATCACCGGCGTCGGCGCGAACGTCCCGCATCGGGTGCGGTCCAATGCCGAGCTCTCGGCGATCCTGAGCGTTGACGAGTCCTGGATTCTGCGGGCCGCGGGCATCCGCGAACGCCGCGTCGTCAGCGGCGGCCTTTGCGCGTCCGACCTCGCGGCGCACGCGTCCCGGGAGGCCCTCCACCACGCCGGGGTCGACGCCGGGGAGCTGGGGCTGATCGTCCACGCCAGCAGTACGGCCGACGAGATGGTGGTGGCGTCGGCATGCCGGCTCCAGGCCGCGATCGGCGCCGGCCTGGTGCCGGCCCTCGACGTCAGCGGGGCCTGCACCGGCTTCGTCAACGCCCTGCGGGTGGCCGAGGGGCTGATGAGGGCCGATCCGGAGATCAGGCATGCGCTGGTGGCGGGCAGCGAGGTCTTCTCGAAGTTCATCGACGTCACCGACCGCGCCACGGCGGTGCTTTTCGGAGACGGCGCCGGAGCCGCGGTCCTCAGCCGGGTTCCGCGGCCCTACGGCCTCCTGCACACCTGTCTCGGCGCCGACGGCAGGGGCGCCGACCTCGTCGGCATCGCGGCCGGCGGCGGGAGGATGCCGGCCACCCCGGACACAGTGGCCGAGGGACGGCACTTCATCCACATGCGAGGAAGGCCCATCCGGGCGTTCATCCTGGACAGGCTGCCGCTCCTGCTGGAGCAGGTGTTGATCGAGACCGGTCACTCGATGGACGAGATCGACCTCGTCATCCCTCACCAGGCCAACATGAGGCTGGTCAAAGAGATGCTCGCCGGGATCGGGGTGCCGGACGATCGCGTGGTGTTCACCGGCGAGCGCTACGGGAACACCGGAGCTGCCTCGATCCCCATCAGCCTGCACGCCGCCGTCCAGCAGGGCCGGCTTCATGAGGGAATGCTCGTCCTCTTCATCGCCTTGGGCGCCGGCCTGACGTGGGGGGCGACACTGATCCGCTGGGGCGGCTCCACCGGCACGGCCTCGCCGAACCCGTGAGTTCCCCGCAAGGTCCCGCCGCGGCCATCGGCGATCACGCCGTACCGCCGCACACCGGCCTTCGAAGCACGATCTAGACGGCTCCCCCGCCCGTCGCCGGCGCCGGCGATCCCGCGCGGCGGCCACGGGGGGCGTCCCAGATCCCCAGCACCTTCCACGCGGGCGTGTTCACGGGCGTGATGAGCCCCAGAGAGAACACGAGGTCGCGGGTCCTGCCGAGCGAGGCGCAGATCTCCGTGCGGGTCGCGGCATTGTGGTACGCCGCACGGACGACCGGCCGGGGGATGCCGAAGTACCGCACCATCGTGCCGGGCGGGAACAGCATGATCCGCGCTACGGTCGCCAGGACGAACGGCGTGACCAGGCCGAAGACCTCACGCTCCGCCCGGCTCATCTGCGGTACCCGGTATCTCAGGTAGTGCTGGGCGAAGGATATGTGCCTCGCCTCCTCGGCGACGTGCAGACGAAAGATGGTCTCCGCGAGCGGATGTTCGATCCACTTCTCTCTCAGCATCTTGCGCTGCATGTAGTCGATCGGCTCCTCGCCGCCGAGCACGAACATGAAGAACAGCTCGGGGCTCACCAGCGGAGCCCATCGCGCCAGCTGCCCGATCAGGCTGAAAATCCGCGGCATCCCCCCGACCGGCATCCCGGTGCGGTTGACGAACTCCTGGAACATCATCCCGTGCTGGCACTCCTCCGCCGTCTCATGATAGAGATAGCGGAATTCCGGACTGCCGTTGGGCAGCCGGTAGGCGAAACTGAGCAGCCCCTGTTTCAGCAGATTCTCGAACTGCATTCCGGTCTTGTACGACGCCGCCAGGCGCCACAGCCCGATCCGCGCCTGGACCTCTCGCGACTGCGACCGGTACCAGGCGGTCTCGCTCAGCCGGTCGAACGGCGGCAGGACCCAGCGCGGATCGTCAGGGTCGATCTGGAAGCGCGGATCATCCCAGGGAATGTCGACGTAAGCCTCGCAGTGCTTGTTCACCGACGCCTTGTTCAAGCGGTCGATCATCGCCAGATAGACCTCATGGTCCTCGGGCCGCCCGGGCCCTCGTCCCGCGAGCCGGACGGTCATCGCCGCACCCGACCGGACGGCCCCCAAGGCGCCGCGTCCAACAATGCGCATTCCACCGGGAACGTATCCCAGTCGTCCTATGATCATTCCGGCCTCCTCGCCGGTGGCGGGCGATAATCCATTCTCGCTCATATCGATCAGGTCGCCACTGGCCGTTCGGTGGATATATCTCTGGACTCGTCGCCATCCTTTTAAGGCCGATAGAGCATCCCGTGAGCGGTCCTGTTTCTGCCGGCCGCGCTTGAGGGCGACGACAAGGGCCTCGGCGCGGCCGTGCACGCCGATTTTCCGGAAGAATGCCTAGCCCGGCAACGGTGAGGACGCGAAATTCTTGAACGAAGAGTCCGGCGTCCTTTCGGAGGGGCGAAGCGGCATCCCTCCCGTCCGGGGAGCCGGAACCCGGCAGAACGGTCATTGCGGGGCTGTGGCGAGGACTTCCCGGAAGCCTTCCTCGAGCGCCTGCATGAACCCCGCCGGGTCGGTGACGGCTGCGGTGTCCAGGGTGACGCCGAGGGAACCCCGATTTCGGTGGACCACGAGTATCGCCATCACCGCGCAGCCGGGGGCTGGGCCGAAGCAGTGCGCGTCGGTGACGGCGGCGTCGGCGAGGCGGACGGGACGCTGGAACCCCGACACCTGGCTCGCCTGGAGGTCGTGGCTGCGCCCCAGCCGCCCGACGAGGTCGGTCACCACAGGGGTCGGCAGCCGGTTCAGCAGCGTCAAGAGCAGATCCAGGCCGCCGGGCGTGAACGCGTCGCGGGCACGGGCGGTCCGGTCGCGGACGGCCGCCATGCGCCTGCGCGGATCCGGCTCGTTGAGCGGCCCCGCGAGGCGGAGGCCGGCGATGCGGTTGCCGCCGGGCGCCCCGGGCCGGTGGGGGAGGGGCAGCGGGACCGCGAGGGGAAGGTCGCCTGTGGATGCTCCGTGCTCGGTGTGGTAAAGACGCAGCCCGCCCAGCAGGGCGGCGAGGTAGGCGTCGGACGGGGCGCAGCCCGCCGCCCTGGCCGCGGCGCGCAGGCGGTCGATGGGCAGGTTCATCATGCCCAGCCGCCGTTCTGTGCCCCGCCGGCGGAGCAGCGGGGAGGGCTTGCAGACCGGCAGCGGGGCCATCCCGCCGACCGTGCGCAGCGTCCGGGCCGTGTCCAGCGCGGTGTCCAGCGGCCTCCGGGCGGTACGGGCCGCACCCAGCGCCGAACGCCGGAGCATGCGGCCGCTCAGCAGGCCCCCCGCCTCCGGCTGGGCGGGAGGCGGGATCACCGGGGCCTCCGTCAGCACCGCGAGGTGCCGGTGCCGCTGCGCCGGCGGCGGGCCGGGCTCGGCTCGGGAAGGCTGCGGCGGGCAGGTCCGGCTGAGGAACCGGGTCAGCCAGAAGGAGATGGCGCGGCCGTCGGCGACGCAGTGATGGATCCGGAGGATCCACGCGGCCGCCTGCCGGTCGTCCTCCCCGGTGAGTCCCTCCACGAGGATGCTCTCCCAGAGGGGGCGCCGGTCGTCGAACGGGGCGGCGGTGACGTGCCGGGTCAGCTCGAGCAGTTCCGCCTGCCCGCCCGCGCCGGGGAGACGCAGCCGGCGCATATGGCGTCCGATATCGAACTCCGGGTCCTCCTCCCAGCCGCAGTTCCCGCCGAGCAGGGAGGGGGAGGTCGGCCGTTGGCGCAGCCGGGGGACGACCCGGGCGGCCCGCGCGTGGTCCGACTTCACCTGGTCCCAGTCCGGCACGCGGTCCAACAGCAGCAGGATCGTCAACGGCGCGCGCAGGAGCGGTTCGCTCTGGCAGCGCCACATGAGGGTGTCCAGCGGATTCATTGAATCCGGGCACGGCACCGCGTCGATGCCCGACGGCAGGGAGAGCGTCACATCTCCTCCTTGGAAGGCGGGTCAGCCGCCGGTGGTGGCGGCCGCACGGGGGACGTGCCTTTTCAGATCCCGCGCCTTCCAGGAGCCCACAGCGATCGGCTCGTGCACGCGGACGTTCACGCGGCCCGCCCGGACGGCCCCCGGCGCCCGTCGCATCGGCTCCCCGGCGCTGCGGATCACGATCGGCGCCACCGCGACCCCGGCCTGCCACGCGGCGTGGGCGACTCCGGGGAGCCGCGTGCTCAGTCGGGCCCCCGTCCCCGTGACGAGTCCCGCCGTAGGCGGCCGCCACCGGTTCGGGGGAGGGCCGCCCATCCATCCACAGCGCCGGCCGGCTGTGCTCCGCGGCGGCGAAGTCCGGCAGGGCACAGGATCGGTGCGGTTTACGCGGCGGCCCCTTTGGTCTCCAGCATCTCCAGGAGCCTGCCGAAGGACTTGTCCATGGAAATCAGCTCCTCGGCGAACGGGATGTTGAACTCTTCCTCCAGGGTCAAGGCCAGCTCCACCAGTCCCAGCGAGTCCAGGCCGAGGTCGGTGAGCGTCGACTCGGAGGTGATGCTCTCCCGGGGAACGCCGAACTGCTCGCTGATGATGTCGGCGACGCGTACGCGCAGCAGGCCGATGTTGCTCTGGGACATGGTTCTCTCCGTTCTCTGCGAGAAAGCCGACGTCCTGCCGACGACTCAAGCATCGCGCAGTCCGGGCCCACCTACTATGGGAAAAAGGTCCCGGCTCTTGCCGAAAATCCGCCAGGACATGGACGTCATGAATTCCATTGCCTACGGTGAGATCGTCATCGTTCCAGTCGCCGCCGAGGTGAGGAAGAATCGAATGAGGAAACAGTGACCGGCGTTGGTGCGGGTTCCCGGGGCTCGCATTGCCGAATCGCCTCCCTGGGCGTGTACCGGCCCGCCCTCCAGGTCAGCAACCACGATCTCAGCGAAATGATGGACACCAGCGACGAATGGATCGTCAAGCGGACCGGCATCCGCGTGCGCCGCCTCGCCGGTCCTCAGGAGCCCCTGAGCCGGATGGGCGCCGCCGCGGCCGAACGCGCGCTCACCGCCGCCGGCGCGGCGGTCGCCGACATCGACTGTGTCATCGGCGCCACCATGAGCTTCACCGGCCAGACCCCCGCCATGGCCGTCCGGATCGCCGAGCGCCTGGGGATCGCCGGCCCCCCGGCCTTCGACCTGTCCGCCGCCTGCGCCGGCTTCCCCTACGCCCTCGAAACGGCGCGCGGCCTGATCAGGGCGGGCTCCGCGCGCACGGTGCTGGTGGTCGCGGCGGAGCGGATGACCGACATCGTCGATCCACGGGACCGCGCGACCGCCGTGCTGTTCGCCGACGGAGCGGGCGCCGCCCTGGTGACGCGCTCGGACGAACCCGGTGTCGGACCGGTGGTGTGGGGCAGCGACGGCTCGCTCAGCAGGGCGCTGGAACAGCGGGTGGAGTGGGCCTCCTTCCGCGACGGCCTGACGGACGAGCGTCCCTACCTCCGCATGGAGGGGCCCCGGCTTTTCCGATGGGTCATCGATGAGATGCCGAAGGTGGCCGGCCGGGCGGTCGCCGCGGCCGGCCTGACCCTGGACCAGATCGACGCCTTCGTGCCGCACCAGGCCAACATCCGCATGATCGAGTCCATGGTCCGGTCGCTCGGCCTGCCCGAGCGGGTCGTCGTCGCCGAGGATCTCCGCGACCAGGGCAACACCTCCGCCGCCTCCATTCCGCTGGCGCTGGAGCGCCTGGCCGCCGACGGAGACGTCAAGCCCGGCGCGGTGGCGCTGCTCCTAGGTTTCGGCGCCGGCGGCACCTATGCCGCCCAAGTGGCGCAGCTCCCCTGACGGCCCTGCGCAGGGTGAGGGGAGGGCCGCTCGGCTGCTTTTCCTATTCTGAATCACTTGTCCTGCCTTCATGGCGAAGGCGACCTGGCCTGGTGCTCCGGGACGTTCGAGGGGTTTCCCGGCGCGACGATCACGCCGGTATGGGCCCCCGCTCGATGGCTCCGACGCCGACGTGCTCCAGAAAGGCCGCGGCCGAAGGTACCTCATCGGTTCGCGATGCGCTCGAATATGCTTTGCCTGCCCCAAAAGTGATCACAACATCGCTGCGGTTACGCGTTCGGGGCATCCTGAAGGTCGTCGGCATGGCATTCGGGCCTTCCTCGATCTTCTGTTTCGCCGTCCCGGATGTGAATGACCACCTGGATCGGTGGTGAGCAGTCCGGAAAAGACTGCTCCAGGAGTGGCCGGATTCTGTTCTAGTGATCATTTTCGAGCTTTCCTATAAACGGAAAGCTCCAGTGGATCTATGTTCGTGGAATCTCCGTCAGGGTACTTGCCACTGACTTGGGGCGAGAAAGGGTTTCGAAGCGGACGATCGCTTTGAGGAGTGCAGGCGGTCGTCAGGACGAGCTTGCTGGAAGTGGTGCCGTTCCATGACCTGGAGGCCGTCCGCGCGAAGGGCGCCGGATCGCCCGCCTACTTCCACTTCGGCGTGAACCTGGCGGCCTGCCTCGCCCCGCATCGTCCCCGACGCACCCCCGCTTGCGCGAACAGGCCCCCGGCATCGTCCGATGCCGGGGGCCTGCCGCTGGTGGCGCCGCCGGTTTAGGTGGATGCAAGGCATAATTCGGACGGCCGATTGCGGGATCGGCCGTGTGACCCTCACAGGAGCCGTCGTTGACGAACACTTCCCCCCTGCGCCCGGAGGACCCGGAACGGCTCGGGCGGTACCGGATGCTCGGCAGGCTGGGGCAGGGCGGCCAGGGCGTGGTGCTGCTGGGCGAGGACCCGGAGGGCAGGCGCGTGGCGGTGAAGCTGCTGCACGCGCATCCCGAGCAGGACTCGGCGCAGCGCAGGCGCTTCGTCCAGGAGCTGGCCGCCGCGAAGCGGGTGGCGCGCTTCTGCACCGCGCAGGTGCTGGACGCCGACCTCGCCGGCGACCGCCCCTACATCGTCAGCGAGTACGTCGAGGGGCCGTCGCTGAGCCGGGCGGTCGCCGAGGACGGGCCGATGGCCGACGGGGCGCTGGAGCGCCTGGCGATCGGCACGGCCACCGCGCTGGTGGCGATCCACCAGGCGGGCCTGGTCCACCGCGACTTCAAGCCGCACAACGTCCTGCTGGGCGGCGACGGCCCGCGCGTGATCGACTTCGGGATCGCCAAGGCCCTGGACGCGGCGGCCACGGTGACCAGCGGGGTCGTCGGCACCCCCGCCTACATGGCCCCCGAGCAGATGGGCGGCGGCGTGCCGGTCGGCCCGGCCGCCGACGTGTTCGCCTGGGGCGTGACGATGGCGTTCGCCGCCAACGGCACGCCGCCCTTCGGCCAGGACACCATCCCGGCGGTGATGGGCCGGATCCTGCACGGCGAGCCCGCGCTGGGCGGGCTGGACGGCCTGCTGCGCGATCTGGTGGCGCAGGCGCTGGCCAAGGACCCCGCCGAACGCCCGACCTCGATGGGACTGCTGCACCGGCTGCTCGGCCAGGACGGGCAGCCGGCCGCGTCCGAGGTCGAGCGGCGGACCTCGGCCGACGGGCTCCTCGCGGAGGGCCGCACCCACGCCGCCGCGCTGAACGTCACCGCTCCCCGTGGCGGCGCGTCCGCGACGCGCGCCGGGGCCCTTCCGGGCGGCGCGCAGGTCGCCGCCGGTCCAGAGGCCCCGCGCTCCGGCCGGCGCCGGCGGCTGCTGCGGGGCCTGGCGGCCGCCGTTCTCGTGGTCCTGTTCGCCGGGGGCGGCTACGCCGCTTATCAGCAGCTCGGCGACGGCGATGACGACGGCGCGGCCTCCGAGATGCCCTCGCCCGACAGCCAGGGCCTGCCGGGCGAGAGCGGCTCGGGCGTGGACCCCACCGGGCCCGCGTCACCCGCCGCCTCGCCCTCGGCCAGGCGGACGGCCGCCTCCCAGAAGGTCATCGTCCCCGACCTCCGCGGGCTCCAGGAACTGGCGGCACGGCGCGCCGCGGCCGATGCGGGACTGGTCCTGCCCGACGTCTCCAGCGAAGGCGGGCGCGTCGTCAGGCAGATCCCGGCCGCCGGGACCAGGGCGCCCCGCGGCACGGTCATCAAGGTCACCTGGCGGTTCTGACGCCCCCGAGGTCACGAGACCTTGGGAGTCGCGCGCTCGATGATGGGGGCCAGGTCCAGGCCGGGCGGGTGGCGCAGAAGGCGCCGGCGGATCAGATCATGGTCCCCCGCCGCCTTCGCCATGGACTCGTCAGGCCGGCGCTACTGGTGATCATTGGGGGACGGGGCCTCGCCCTTGGGGTGACCGCGCAGACCGTCGATGCTGACGAGCACGGCCCCGGTATCCGAGACGGCGGTACAACGGAAGGCGGCGTCTTCGGAAGGGCCGGTGCCGGCCGGGGCGGGTTCCGGCGTGCTGAGCAGGTGGACGGGCGCCGCCGCGGCCACTTCGGCGTCGGGACCCGGCCGGTGGAAGGTCACCCGGTGGAAGGACTTCAGCGCGAAGACGGGGATTCCCCGCGGCGTGCGGGCGTTCAGGACCGAGATCCTGGCCAGCGCGTCGAAGAGGAACGCGGGGGTGTGGAAGGCGTGGAAGGGGAGGTCGGACAGCTCGGACGGCAGGCGGAACCGTCCATAGGCGTGCCCGTCGTACACGGCGGCGGCGTCAGTGGTGACGAAGGGTCCGGTGAGCGCGATCGAGCCGTTGGGCAGGTAGTAGGGGTCCGGAAGGGATTCCGCCGAAGCCGGTGGCAGCGGGACGGGCGCGGACGCCGGTTCGGCCGCCGGGGCGAGCACGACCGTGCAGGTGGTGTAGACGCGGTCGGCTTCCAGGACCTCGCCGGAGGGGGTCCGGACATCGCTGCTGAAGGTGACGGCGACCCGGGTTTCGGCCGGGTCGTCGGCGATCGTCTCGAGCCCGATCCGGAAGGCGGCGTCCCCGTGGCGCGGGTGCGTCTTCACGAAGTGGGTGAACTCGCCGTCGAGCACCGCGACCGGCACCAGCGACGGGTGCAGCGTGGTGGCCGCCTCCACCGCCATCTCCACCAGGAAGGTGCCGGGCACCGTGGGCCGGCCGTCCACGAGGTGGTCCATCAGGTAGGGGTGGCGGCCGACGTCGATGGAGCAGTCGAGGGTCGCCGAATCGCCTGACGGGAAGGGCCCCGGTCCCAGCAGCGGGTAGGTGCGGGGAGTGTCGGTGCGGAGGCCGGGGAACCGCTGCCCGACCACGGCCATGTCCCCTGGGCCGAGCAGCACGGTGTAGGGCGGGTGCGGGGCGTCGGCGAGCTCGGCGCGGAAGAGCCGGACGCCCTCCTCGGTGGTGATCCGGGAGAGTCCCGTGCGGGCGAGCCGCCGTTGCAGCATCGGGTCGGAGGCCAGTCCGGTGTCGCGCCAGACGGGCCAGCCGATGGTGAAGTGGTCCTGGCCGCGCGCGTTCGCCTGGCAGGCGGCGGTGGCGAGGTAGTCGTTCGCCGCGGCGTAGTCGAGTTCGCCGGGCTGGCCGGCGAGCGCGGCGATGGACCCGAAGTTGATCCAGCGCGCGGGCGGCCGGTCGGCGAGCGCCTCGGTCAGGTTGTGGTGCCCGCGGACCTTGATGTCGCGGACGCGCCGGAAGTCATCGAACGGCTTGCGGGGTGTCTCGGCGGGCCGGTTGGCTCCGGCCGCGAACAACAGCAGGTCGATGTGCGGCGTCTCGGCGTGGATCCGCTCAACGGCGCGGCCGACCGCTGCGCGGTCGCGGACGTCGCAGGTCAGGTAGGTGACCCTGTCCTTTCCGGCGACGTCGGCCAAGGCGGCCAGACTGCGCCGGGAGTCGCCGAGCGCGCGCAGGCGATCGTATTGCGAGACCGCCTCGGGGATGGAGAGTTCCGGGTCGCGGTCGCGGGCCTGCTTGATGTAGCCGGCCCGGTCGGCCGCCTCCGCCGGGTCGGGTTCGTCGCCGATCGGGCTGCTGCCGAGGATCCACATCCGCGGCCGTGCCTCTTCGGCGAGGTCCTTCAGCAGCTCGGCGGTGATGCCGCGCGAGCCGCCGACGGCCACCACGACACTGGAGGACTCCAGCGGCGGCGCGGGCTCGTCCGGGGCGGTCAGCGGGATCAGGCGCGTCTCCTGCCGTTGTCCGGGGGAGGGGTGCACCACGACGGGGGTGGCGCGCTGGGCGCCCAGTTCCTCCTCCAGTTCGCGCAGCGCGTCGGTGGGGTGCGGCGTGCCGGTGACGAGGCAGAGCAGGTCGGCTTCGGGCCAGTCGCAGGCGAGGGTCTTGACGAAGCCGGTGAACATTCCTGCCGCGGCGGCGGGCAGTTCTCGCTCGATCGCGTCGCACAGCACGATGGCCGTGCTTCCGCCCGCCAGGTCGTCGAACAGTTCCTTGACCGTCAGGAACGCCAGGTCGTGCAGGTCGATGAGCCGCTCGGTGGCCGCGGTCGTCGCCACGATCCGCAGGTGGCGCGGCCGCCAGGGAAGCGACGCGAGGGCCGGACCCGCCTCGGACGCCGCCGAGAGCGTCAGGTGGCGCCCGGGCGGCATGCGGTCGGTGAGCGCGGCGGGGGCGTCGGTGAGGATCACGCAGTCGTCGGGGAAGAGGGGCACGGTCCGCCCGGCCCGCTCCGCCGGAACAGGATGGAGTTCGACGGTGAAACGTGCGACGGTCTCCTCCGCGGCGGATCGCCGGGCGGGCTCGTGAGCGGGCTCCGAGGCCGTGACGGTCAGGCGCGCGGTCCGCTCGGTGAGGGGATCGGTCCAGGCCAGCGACGCGCTCTGCCGCCGGAGCAGGTGCCCGAGCACGGTGAACGCCGAATCGGCCGCCAGAAGGCTGGGACCCGGCGGCGGTGCCGTGGCCTCGGCCTGCTCGCCGCCACCCGGCTCGATCCGTCCCAGGGGGGTGAGGTCGAAGCGTTCGGCGATGCTCCGCCGGGTCAGGGCGAGGCACAGCGCGCCTTCGGCGAGCCCGTCCGCGCCGGGGCCGAGCGCCGGGCGGACCAGGTCCTCCCAGGAGGGCCGGGCGTTGCCGTTCACGGCCACGACCAGGGCGAGGTCGAGATCACCCGAACGCAGGTAGTCGCAGGCCACGGCGAGCGCGTCGATGCCCGAGGCGGTCCCGCTGTCGATGCCCATCGTGAGCCCGTGGACGTCCAGCGCCATGGCCACCCGCGCGGGTGCCAGCCCCGGCGCGGAGCCCGGGTAGGAGTCCTCGGTCGGCGCGTCGATGCCGGTGGTGGCGAGTTCGGTCAGCTCCGCGAACGCCGCCCTGGCCTGCGGGCTCGCACCGGGCTCCGCGTCGAGCGCGGCGCCGAGCCCGGCCAGCGCGCAGCGCAGCGCGTACCCGCAGGCGTGGTGGGTGAGGCCGGTGTGCGCCCCGATGACGCCGGCGGTGTCGCCCAGGGCGTCCCAGACGCCGCCCAGCCGGTCGCGCAGGCCGTCGGCCGCCAGCAGCGCCAGGCGCTGCACGGCGTCGATGCGGTCCTGGCCGCCCGGCGGCATGGGCAACATGCGGAAGGGGACCTCGGGCAGTTCGCGGAAGCGGGCGGGCCAGCCGGGCGTCCCGCCGTCCAGCCAGCGGGCGATCTCCTCCCGGCCGGGGGCGCCGGGCAGGACGGCGTTCCAGCCGACCGCCACAACGGGATCGTCGTCCTTGGCGGGATGCGGAGCGGGACGCAGGGAGGGGTGCGGCTCGGTGACGACCGCGTGCGCGTTGGTGCCGCCGAAGCCGAAGGAGTTGACGCCGCCCTGGCGCGGCCGGTACCGGCCGCGGGCGGGCCAGGGCACCGGTTCGCCGGGGATGCGCATGCCGTGCGGCAGGTCCCAGGAGCGCGGCGGCCGGGCCGGCGGGCGCTGGGCGGGGATGCGCTCCTGCTCGAGGCCGAGGAGGAGGTGGATGAGCGACACGACCCCGGCCGACCAGCCGGTATGTCCGATAAGGGACTTGTTGGAGGTGACGGCCATGCGCCCGGGACCGTGGAACATGTCCTTGAGGGAACCGATCTCGACGAGGTCGCCGGCGGGTGTTCCGGTACCGTGCGCCACGGTCCAGCCGGTGTCGGCGGGATCGCGTCCGCCACGGTAGGCGCGCCGTAGGGCGAGGACCTGCCCGTCGCCGTTCGGCGCGTAGATCGCCTTGCCCTTGCCGTCGCACGAGATCCCGATGCCGGTGATGACCCCGTGGATCCGGTCGCCGTCGGCGCGGGCCCGCTCCAGGGTCTTCAGCACCACGACGGCGGCGCCGTCGGAGAACAGCGTGCCGTCCGCCTCCTCGCTGAAGGCGTGCAGGCCGCCGGTCTCGCTGAGCCCCTTCAGCTTCGAGAACAGTGTCATCACGCGGGGCGTGACCGCGAAGGTCCCGCCGCAGACGGCGATGTCGCAGGCTCCCGAGCGCAGCCGGCGCATGCCGAGGTCGACCGCGTACAGCGACGAGCTGCAGGCCGTGTCGACCGTCAGCGTGTCGATGCCGGGCGGCAGCAGCGAATCCGCGGCGTCCCGGACGCTGACGTGCGGCAGGCTGCGTTCGGGCCGGGTGCGGGCGTGCTTGAGGTGCCGTTCGGCGATGCCGGCCAGTTCCCCGCCGCCCGGGTGGTCGGCGAGCAGGTCGCGGATCGCGGCCAGGACGGCGGACTCCTCCAGATGCTGGCTGCCATCGGGCGTCGCCCCGACCAGCAGCGCGACCCTGTCGCCGGTTCGCGCCGTCCGGTCGTGCCACGCCTGGCCGAGTGCGGTGCGCAGCCAGGCGGTGGTGTAGTCCTCTTCGCGGGTCGCCTCGTCCACCCGCGTGGTGACGAAGCCGAAGGCGGAGGCGTAGTTGCGGTCGGGGCTGTCGGGGTCCGCCGAGTGGTGGGCGGCCAGGGACCAGCGCTCGCCGGGCTCGCGGAAGACCGGCTCGCCCGCCTGGAGCAGCCGCCACAACGCACCGGGATCGGCGGCGCCGGGGACGACCGCGCCGATGCCGACGATCGCGACGGCCTCGCCGGCATCGATCTCCTCCTCGCCGGACGCGGCGGCGTCGTCCTGACCGGCCCGGGGTCCGGCGGCGGCCTCCGGCGCGGCGTGCCGGTAGGCGGGCGGGGTCAGCAGCGGCGCGCCGAGCGACAGCCCCCCGTCGACCAGCACCGTCTGACCGGTGATCATGGCGGCCTGCGGGGAGGCGAGGAAGAGCACCAGGTCCGCGTACTCCTCGGCGGTCACCAGCCTGCCGAGCGGCGCCGCCTCCTCCACCACCCGCCGGAACCGGTCGTGGTCGGGGAACAGGCCGAGCACCTCGCCGTCGACCGGCATGCTGGAGGCGCAGTTGACGCGGATGCCCGCGGGCGCCAGTTCCACCGACAGATAGCGGGTGGCCGCCTCCACCGCCGCCTTGGCGACGCCGACGGCCGCGTAGTTCCCCATGACCATGGTGGCGCCGATGGACGACAGGTTGACGACGGCGCCGCCGTCCATGATCCCGGCGGCTTGCAGCGAGAGATCGACCGTGCCCTGCACGCAGGTCCGCCAGGTCCGCGTCCATTCGCGCTCGGTCAGCTCCTCCATGGGCCGCAGCCACCTGGCGGCCGCGTTGTTGACCAGGACGTCCAGCCTGCCGGCCCGCCGGCCCACCTGGTCGAGCATGCGCCGGACGTGCTCGGGCTTGGCGACCGAACCGCGCAGCGACTCCACGTCGGCGCCCTCGGCGCGCAGCTCCCGCACCGTCCGTTCCGCCTCGTCACCGGAATGGAACCAGTTGACGAACACCTGGGCTCCGGCCAGCGCGAACCGGCGGCTGATGGTCTTGCCGACGCCCCGGCCGCCGCCGGACACCAGGACGACCTTGCCGCGGAAATCAGGCACGACGGCTCACCCCTCGCCCTCGTCGGCGGTCATCCGGCTCCGGACCGCCTCGGCGACGGCCTCCAGTGTCGGATGGTCGGCGATGTTCACCTCGTCGTCGGTGGACAGGCCGAACCGTTCGGCGACCTTGGTCAGCAGGGTGGTCTGCTTGAGCGAGTCGATGCCGAGATCGGCCTCGAGGTCGGCGCCGGCCTCGAACGCCTCGACCGGGTACTCCAGGGACTCGGCGTAGAGCTCACGCAGGGTCTGCAGGACGTCGCCCGGCTCCGCGCTTTCGGAGCGGTCCGCCGGTTCGGGCTCCGCCGGAGCGGGCTCTGCCGGAGCGGGCTCCGCTGGTTCGGGCTCCGCCGGAGCGGGGCGCGGGCTCGGTTCGGGCTTATCGGGGGAGCTCTCGGCGGTTTCCCCGGCGGGCCGCGGCGGCTCCGGTCCGGTGTCCCAGGTGGAGGTCCGGACCGAGGGGACGGTCTGGCCGGCCAGTCCCGCCGTCGCCCGGCCCACGCCGCATTCGACGAAGTGCCGGGCACCGCGCTCGTGCAGGCTCCGTACCGCCGCCATCAGTTCCACCGGCGCGACGAACTGGTCGGCCAGCAGAACGGCCAGGTCGTCATCGTCGCCGACGAAGCGCGCCAGCAGCGGCGAGTACACCAGACGGGAGAGGGGGCGCTGCGGGATGCCGGTGATGCCGGACCGGTAGGCGGCGACGGCACGGGCCATGCGGGGGCTGTGGAAAGGGAAGGGCGCGTGGAGGCGGGTGAAGGGCACCTCCAGCGCCCCGGCGAGGGCCTCGACGCGTGCCAGCGCCCGGTCCGGGCCGGACACGACGGTCTGGCCGGGCGCGTTGCGGCACGCGACCGCGACGGCCGGATCGTCGGCCAGCCGCAGCAGGGCCTCGGTCCGCGCGGCGTCCAGCCCGAGCGCGGCCATGCCGCCGTCGCCGGAGTTCAGGCCGGCGAGCGCGGCGTTGCGGGCCAGCAGCACCCGGGTGCCGTCGGCGACGGAGTAGCCGCCCGCGCAGGTGAACGCGGCGTTCTCCCCGCCGCTGTGTCCCATCAGGACGGTGTCGTCGCGAAGGTCCTGCTGGTTGGCCGCCCACATCGCGACCGAGGCCGCGAAGATCCCCAGCTGCAGGCCGTCCGGATGCAGCCGCGCGAGCTCTGCCAGCGACAGGCCCGGCTCGGCGGCGACGAGCTGGTCCAGCAGCCCTCCCGACGCTGCGCCCACCTCCTCCAAGGCCGCCGCGGCCTCCGGGGACGCCTCGCTGAGCGCTGGCAGGACTCCGGGGCGATAGGCGCCCTGGCCGGGGAAAAGGAGGACGGTCAGTTCGGTGTCCATGCCCGGGCCTTCCGGATGAGGAGGGACATGCCGGCGCCCGGTTCATACGCGCCGGCCCTCGACGGCGCGGCGCCATGGGATCGGGAGAAACGGATCGAGAAAGACATGGGTCGGCTCTTTCGCGGGATAGAGGATCGATTCGGTGGGTTCATTGCGGCAGGTCGTGCCGTAAGCAGGGTTCTGCGGTACCGAGATGCTCGAACACGGCGACCGGTACGTTCCGGGTGGTGGCAGGCCGGATGATCTCGTCGACCGTCAGCCGTTCGGCGGCCGGATCCCGCCGGCGCAGGATGCCGACCGCGCTCGGAGCGCCCATCGCCGCGATCTGAGCGGTCGGCCACGCGTACACCGCGTCGTCGCCCGGCCGGCGCGATGGCCTCCGTCCCGTTCCGGCCGGCGGGATGCACCGGTCCCGGAGAACGCTCAGGGACCCGGTGCCCGCCGCCCTCCGGCGCGGCCTCGCCGATCGGCGAGGACAGGGCCGGACTGCCGGACTCGGCGAGTTCCACCACCCGACGACGGCGATCGCTCTCATTCTGGGCAGGACCGGCCATGGAACACCTCTTGCTGGACGACGCCGCGGTTTCGTCACTTGAACCGTTGTTCGAAGGGGGTGACCGAAATACTTGTTTTCGCGGTGGAAGCCGTGCCCTATGTCACCTCTGACGATGGGGATAAACATTTTCTTTTAGCGCACGCTCACCTCTGCGAACGGCAGTAACTGGCATGGCCACAGTGCTCACTGTTTTTTGGTATTCCGACGAGGCCGATGCTCTCGCCCGGCGGGCCGGCGTTGATTTTCGGGGCCGCCCGCCATCGCTCCTGCCGGCACCGGCTGCCTGGACTCCGGCCGTGGCCGTCGCTCGCGCTGCCCTGGTCGACGGCAGTGAGCTGATTCCAACTTGATCTTGCTGGTCACAAAGTGGTGCGGTCGGTGCGGAGTGGTCTATGGCCAGAGAGTTCCTGGTGGATCGAGGTGTGCGACGACCTTGACTGCAAAGGGGGGCTCCGATGCTGCTGTCTTTCTCGGCCCGCACGTTCATGGCCGACTCGATCGGCGGGCACCGGATCCAGGCCCGGTCACGGTGGCGGCGGCTGCCGCCCGGTCGTCAGGCGCTGCCGGGTGCCGGTGCGCCTGCGCCGCAACGAGACCTTCGACCGGCTGTACTGCTCGGAAAGCACCGCCGCCACGGCGTGAACGTCCCGTTCATCACCGGTCCGGATGGCCGGCCGATCTGGGCGGCACCGGCTCTGCCTGGCTCGACCCCATGACCTGACCGCAGTGCGCGCGCACGGCTTGAACGTCGTTGTCCAAGCCATCCTCACCCTCCGCCACACCAGCGGAGGATGGAATCAGCTCAGTGGATCGGCGCGTTCGCCGGGTTGCTGGCGCGGGGCGGTCCGCTGATCGCCGATGGCCGGCCGGGGCGTCCGTGGGCGTTGCCGCCAGCCGCTCAGGTGCTGCTGGTGGCGGTGTACCGGCACACCGACCTGGCGTTGCGGCAGGTCGGGCCACTTCGCGGGCGCGATGTCATGGCCGATGGCCTCTACCTGCACGACCTCACCCTCACCGGGTGGCCATCCATCGACCACGACCATCACAGCCCGCTTCACAACACAGTGACGAGACGGCCTTCAGTGGTTCGAGCATGGGCATGTCGCCCCTCCTTGCCCCTGAGGGCGCGTTCCGGAGCGTCAGGCCGTTTCGGTCGTCCTGTAAGTTCACCCGGCCCTGATGTCCGGGCTAGACGATTCTTTCGGCCGCCGATAGCTTATACAGACTTCTGTCAAGCGAAGTCAGGGAGAAAGTTACTAACAATCGAATGTGGCGACCACGCCTCATGGTTTCATATATCGTGGACACTCAAGGGCTCCTTGACTTCGCAGATTGCTCCACGCACGATATCACCGAGCACAGTAGTCGTATGCGTAGAAGGGAATGGTGATACTTCATAATCTCATCGAGTGCGCGCGCTTGCTTCGGGAACGGCTCCCGGTCTTGGACGACTTCCATCCCCGTTCGGACGCTGCGGCCGGGCAGGACGTTCGCGATGAGTGACACCCGTGTTCGTACATTTCATCGGCGGTAGGCGTTCGAATCAGCCTTGTCGCATCTCCAGCAGCGGGTAGCCGGCATAGCCGTGTGCGCCATCGCTGAACGCACGTCGCTCTGTGCAAGTTCGGTGGCAGAAACCGGCCTGAACTCATCTTTTCATTTGTCGCCGGCGCGCAAGGCGGCCAAGCATGTTCCGCGCGATCCGCGGGCCGGGCGGCCGCCAACAGACGGGCCGGCGAGGTCCGGAAGGAGTAGGACCGAGATGACCGACGTTCGTACGACATCGCTTGTCCACCTGAGGCCGATACGTCCGCGCCGCGTCAGCTTCGGTCTGGGAACCGACGAGGCGACTCCTCGGCACTTCATGCGAGGCGACCTGGTGATGAGCCATGTCGTCGCAGCGCTGTCGGCGGTGTTCCCGGAGGGGGAGGCCTACTTCATCCGCACCGTTCGCAACTATCGCGACCAGGTCACCGACCCAGGACTGAAGGAGCAGGTCACCGGGTTCGTCGCGCAGGAGGCCGCCCATCGACGCGAGCACCGTCAGTTCAACGACCGGCTCGCGGCGCTGGGGTATCCCACCCCCCTCGTCGACCGGCTCACCCGCTACGTTTTCGGGCTCACCGAGAAGTCGGTGCCGCGCAACGTCCAGCTCGCCGTCACGGCGGCGCTGGAACACTACACCGCGACCCTGGCCGAGGTGCTGCTCACCGATCCTGACGCCCAGAAGCTCTTCGGCGACGACGAGATCCGGACGATGTTCCTGTGGCATGCCCTGGAGGAGGTCGAGCACAAGGCGGTGGCGTTCGACGTCTACCAGGTGATCGGCGGCGGCCCGTTGCTGCGGGCCTGGACGATGCGGCTGGTCAGCCTCTCCTTCGTCGGCTCGATCTCTTTCAGCGCCGCGCTGTCGATGGCCCTGGACCCGGCGGCCTACGACCCGCGGCGTCTGCTGCCCAGCGTCGTCAGGCTGCGTCGTTCGCCATGGCTGCGGCGCGACACGCTCCGTCGGATCCAGGACTATCAACGGGCCGACTTCCATCCCGGCGACCGCGAGACCGCGGCCTTGGTCGCGCGTTGGAGCGACGAGCTCAGTCCCCGGATCGGAAAGCCCGTCTCCATGGCCCGCCATGGAGAGCCTCAGCCCGGATCCCCGGCCGATGGTCGTCGACCGGATCGGTAGTGCAGGTCCGGGGCACTCGTCCGGCCGCTTGCCATCGAGCCGACCGGGCCGGCTCCGACGTCCGAACGGTGCAAACCGGCCAAGTCATCGTCCGCCCTGACCGGTGCTGCCGTCCGATCACTTGGCCGAACGCTCTCGGCGAGCAGCGTGAGAGGCCGGCGCGCGGTTTCGCTGACGCGCTCGGTCCGCCTCTGGTGTCGCGCCGAAGCCGACCTTCGTGCTCCTGGCACCGCTGCGGCCGACAGACCCGCTTCTCGTGAGTCGACCGCTTGTGTGCGCGGCGTCGCGGGTCTTGTACGGTGCCGCTGCACGACAAGCCGTGCGACAACGGCGGCGGAGCACGCCACAACACCCTACGGACCTGCCTTTGGAACACGCCCTAGCCGGGCGGGGCAGACAGCGGCGCATGCAAGGCCGGCTGTCGCGGCCGCGGCAGCCCGCAGCAACGCCTCTCTCGTTCAGGATGCCCGCGTAGCTGCGCAGAAGGCCGTGATGCCACAGCCGGGCGCCAAGAGCGCTGCCAAGGCCGCCGAAGCCGGTGATCAGGCTTCCCAGGCCACGAACGCGGCTGCGTGCGCCGGTGCCAACGCCGCAGCGGCGAGCGACGCCGGCAACTGGGCGGTGAATCCGGTGCCAAGCAGCAGGGGGTGCAGGCGGCCGCTGCACGGGCACAACGACTCACTGAGCAAGCTACGCGGGCGGCCAACGCCGCATCTGTCAACTCTGCCAAGGCCGCTGAGGACGCCGCCGGCAAGGCCCTCAAGACCATCCGGGCTACGCGCCCCGACGGCGCCCCGATCTACGTGGTCTTGGACAACCTGTCGTCCAACAAGACCCCCGCCATCCGCACCTGGTCGCGCAAGAACAAGGTCGAGCTGCGCTTCACCCCGACCGGCGCGTCCTGAGCCCACCCGATTGAGGCCCAGTTCGCGGACCGCTGCGCACCTTCACGATGGGCAACCCCGCCCCCCCGTCTTGGCCCGCAGGCTGCAGCGATACCTACGCTGGCGCAACACCGGCAACGCTGGGGCCGCCCGTGTCCCAAGGCCGCATGAACAAACCCGGTGAACCCAAGCGGTCAACTCACTGGCGGCATCCCTGACGGCCCGTTCGGCATGCACCGAAACGTCGGGGCCGCACGCCCGCACACATTTTGTTGATCTACGGCCGAGGGGCGAAGGGATTCTAATTTCCAGGCGGCCTTTCCGCCAACGGCCAGCTCACAGGCATGGCCTCAACTATTCGTCTGCCGCTGCCCACATTCCCGTGCAATCGGCGGTCAGAAGGATTATGGATCAATCCTAAAGTCTGCTGTCGAAGCATTTGCCGACCCCTCGCTATAAGGTAACACTATAGTTGCCATATCGGAAATGGGTTATTCCCCAAGGTGGCGCATAAGGGGCATCATGGTGGAAATAGTCGCAGGTGACCGGCGCTAATATCACTGGCCGCCATCGTACATGCTTTCCGAAGTGGCTTCCGGTCTTATGTCAGGAACCCTGGAAATCGTTCCCGGCAGAGGAGGCCGGCCGATTCCAGTGGCCGGACCTGTCCGGACATCCACTCGGGCGTGGCGACGAGCAGCCTGGGATATGGGGTCCCGGAAGTATGGGAGGAAATGGAACGGCAGGTGCGCACCGGCGTGGTGCGCCTGTCACCGTTCTGCATTGACGGACGCGCGTGGAGACGGCCGAGCGGATCGCTGCGCTGTCGGGTATCTCCGACGCCGTGTGCTCGTGGCGCTGGTGGTCCAGGCGGCCGAGCGGCGCCCGGAATGCTCGGCGGTGACCGGCGACCGTCTTCTATTGCGCTCCGGCAGCGGTCTTTCGGGCCGACGATGCCATGCGCACCAGGGACGTCGGGCGCGCCGCGGCCACTGGCATGTCAGCGTTCCCCTGAAGCCGACGATAGGGGATGGGAGGACTCTGATTTAATCGGTTTCGCATAGCCGAAATGTTGAGCAAGCAATTCTTCTATTGGTGTCAGAAGTTGGCGCCGGCGCTGTGCTCATGTCGGGCGGCCCAGTCGTTGGAGGCAAAAAGGATGGGTTATACGGGAAATTATCAGGGTCAGGTTTTCAAGGAGGGCGGAAGCCGGTTTCCGTTCGGGGTGACCGAACTGGAAGAGGCCGCCCGTCGAGCGCTGTCGACGCGGTCGTTCGACTACATCGCGGGCGCGGCCGGACGGGGATTGACCGCAGCGGCCAATCTGGACGCCTTCGCCCGCTGGGGGCTGAGGTACCGGGTTCTGCGGGAAGGGACTGCGGTCGACACCTCGGTGAGGCTGCTGGGCACGCCGATGAGCATGCCGGTGCTACTGGCCCCGGCAGGGGTCGCCGACCTCGCCGATCCCGGCGCCGAGTGCGCCGCGGCGCGGGCGGCGGCTGAGGCCGGCGTGACCCAGGTGTTGTCGACGTCGGCCTCAACGTCGCTGGAGCAGGTCGCCCAGGCCGCTCCCGAGGCTCCCAAGTGGTTCCAGTTCGCCTGGCCCGACGATGAGAAGCTGGCGCGCTCGTTCATCGCCCGCGCCGAAGCCGCCGGCTACAGCGCGATCATGCTGATGGGCGACTGTTACACGGCCGGGTGGCGGCCCCGGGAGTTGGCGGCGGGATTCTCTCCGTTCCAGCATGGTTACGGCTTGGACAACTACTTGTCCGACCCGCGTTTTTGGGAACTGGCCGGACTCAGCCACGGCGGCACTGACATCCGAAACGATCCCGCCCGTCTGGAGAAGGCGGTCGCGACCTGGAACCGCATCTTCACCAAACCCAGCCTGACCCCCGCCGACCTGTCGGTCCTGCGGTCCTGGACCAAGCTGCCGATCGCGGTCAAGGGCGTTTGCCGTCCGGAGGAGGCGGCACAGCTGGTCGATGCCGGTGCCGATGCCATCGTGGTGTCCAATCACGGCGGGCGTCAGCTTGACAGCGGAGTGGCGGCGCTGGACTGCCTGGCGCCGGTGGTGGCCGAGGTCGCGGGCCGCGTTCCGGTGCTGTTCGACTCCGGAGTACGTACCGGCACCGACGTGCTGATCGCTCTGGCCCTGGGGGCGAGTGCCGTCATGATCGGCCGGCCGTGGCTTTACGGCCTGGCGGTGGGCGGTCAAGCCGGCGTCGAGCATGTCCTGCGGTGTCTGCAGGCCGAGTTCAACGATGCGTTGGAACTGACCGGCCACCACCGGTGCGACACCCTGTCCGCAGCGGACCTGACTCCCCTGCCTGCGCACGGGAGGGAAGGGACATGAACCGGCGGCCCGAGCGTTACGGCGACGCACTGTTCAGCCATGCCGCTGCCGGGGAGAGGACACCGCCTGACCGCTTTGAGTGATGTGCTGGACCCGGCCTCCTTCGAGGTACCGGCAGCTTTGCCGCGCCGGCCGGGAACGCGTTGCTTGGAACTGGGGGGCCGGCGCCGGCACCGTGGCGCGCTGGATGGCCGAACACCTCCCCAGGGTCGAGATCACCGCCATGGGCACCATTCATGAACTCGCCGACACCACCACCTGCGACGCGCTCGGCCGTCCCCTCTCAGCCGACGACACCGTGATGTGGGCATCGTCGATCGCTTGCGGACGCTGCCACTACTGCCAGGACCTGCGCTGACCGACACTGTGCGCCCACGACGCACCTACGGGATCAACCGCCCCACCACCGGCTCCCCTGGCCAGGGGACCGACTTCATCACGCTGGAAGCCGGAACGACGTGATCGGCCTCAGTCCGTAGATCGACCCGCTCGCTGCCATGTCCCTGGCCTGCGCCGGACCGACCATGGCGCAAGTCCTGGGAGAGCGGTGCCCAGCCAGACTCGGCCAGACCGTCGTGGTGCAGGGCAGCGGCCCCGTCGGTCTGGCCGCCGCCGCTTTGGCGCAACTGTCAGGCGCCTTCGTCATTCTGGTGGGGGACCGCCCGCCCGCCTGGAAGCAGCCCGAGCCGCAGGTATCGGCGATCAGCACGTGGAGGTCGCCCCATCCGGCGATCTCACCACCGCCCAAGCGACGATCCTGGATCTCGCCGGCGGCCTAGGTCGTGTTTCGAAGTCTGCTGTGTGGTGGTGTGTCGCGATCGCCGACGCATGAGGTCTCCGGTGGCAGGTTCAGTGACCAGGCAGTGCCGGAGACCTGGTGGCCGGCCTGGCGGTGACGAGGCGGTTCGATCTGACCGAGGCGCAGTGGACGGTCCTGGAGCCGCTGCGGCCCGTCCCCGATCGGCCGGGCCGTCCGTTGCGGTGGACCGAACGCCGGCTCATCGACGCCATCCGCCGGCGGGTGCGGGTAGGCACGTCAGCGGGACGTGCCTGCCCTGGCTCCTGGCAAGCGGTCTGCTCGTTGTTTCGCCGCTGGCAGCGGGCCGGGATCTGGGATCAGATCCTGACCGGTCCGCAGGCCCGCGCCGATGCCGCCGGACTGATCGACTGGCGGGTCGGGGGACTCCATCATCGCCCGCGCTCACCCGCCCGCCGCCGGTGCCCGTACCGGCCTCCAGCAGGACCCGGCGGGCGGCGTCGGCTCCTGCTGCGGGCCGGCCGACCACAGGCTGGGACGCTCGCGCGGCGGGCCGGCCACCAAAATCCATGTGCCTGCGAGCAGGGCCGCCGGGTGCTGGCGATGGCCGGGCAACGCGGCGACTCGCCCTAGTTGCGGCCGGTGCTGGAGGCGATCGCGGTGCCGCGGATCGGGCCCGGGCGCACCCGCCCGGTGCGGGTGCGGGCCGATAAGGCCTACTCCCCATGCGCCGATCGTGCCTACCTGCGCTGTCGTGGCATCGGTGCCACGATCGCGCAACCGGCCGGCCAGATCGGCCACCGCCGACGGCGCGGCCGCGCCGGTGGACGGCCACGGCATTCTGCGCCACCGACCACAAGGTCCGGCACGCGGTGGAGTGCGGCATCGACCGCCACCGCGCCGTGGCCATCCGGTACGACGAACTCGCCGTCCGCTACCAGGCCATCGTCAACATCGCCTGCATCAACGACCGGCTTTGAAACACGCCCTAGTACCACGTCAGCAGGGCCGCGCCCGCGGTCATGCCACCGCCCACGCTCGCGAACATGACGCGCGCACCGCGTTCCAGAGGCTTGGCTCGCACGCTCTCGTTCAGGGTCACCAGCAACGAAGCCGCCGCGCTGTTGCCGTAAAGGCTCCCGGTGACCGGAACGAGCGTGGGATCCACGGCGAGCAGCCGGGACAACTCCTCCAGTAGCCGCGGGTTGGCCTGGTGGAGGATCCACCGGTCGATGTCCCGTGCCCGCAGACCGGCCTCGTCGAGCACTTCCGAGATCAGTTCCGGCAGTATGCGGATGACGTACTCGCGCACTTCCGGACCGTGCATCCGGAACCTGTCCAGCCTTCCCGCCAGGGCCGCGCCATCGATCGGTTGCCGCGTCCCGCCCGCGGTCACCTCGACGTAGTGGGCGAATTCGCCGTGGGCGGTGAGCCGGTAGGGGCCGAGCCCGAAGCCGTCGGGCACCCGCCCCAGCAGTACCGCGCCGGCGCCGTCCCCGAACAGGCTGGCGGTACGGCGGTCACGGCCATCCACGATCTTGCTGTACATGTCCGCCGCGACGAGCAGTACCGGCGTTCCCTCCTGGAAGGAGGAGAAGGCGGCGCCGGTGACCAGTCCGTACAGGGCTCCGCTGCATACGGCATTGATGTCCAGGGCAGGGAAGCCCCCCAGGCCGAGCCGTCCCTGCAGGATGGCGGCCGTGGCCGGTTGCGGCTGGTCCGGTGTCGATGTCGCCACGATCATCGCCGCCAGACGCCCGAGCGCCTGCGGGCACTGCGTCTCCAGATCCCTGACGGCGCGCACCGCCAGGTCGGAGGTCCGCGCCCCCTCCGGCGCGTACCGGCGTTCGAAGACGCCGGTGCGCTCATCGATCCAGGATTCGGGTACGTCCGTCCACTGGGCGACCGTGGCGTTGTCGACGATCTCTTCCGGCACGTACGCACCGGTGCCCAAGATTCCGATGCCCATCTGTGGTTCCCTCCGCCGCACGGGTCGATCGCTGGTCTCCCCGGGGGGATACGTCCGCGGCGTGTACCGCACATTTCTTGCCGTTCCGCGCTTTCCGGCGAACAATTCGGTATCCGAGACCCGGGGAAGAGGATATGGAGCACCCGAAATCAATTTGCTGTCACGGGTCCATCCTTTGATCACTCAGCCTCATCTTTACATGGCAGTCATGGACTTGTAAAATATGATCATGGAGAATGAGGGAAAGATCGCTTTCGTTCTCAGCGGTGGCGGAAAGCTGGCCAGCACGGAACTGGGAATGCTGACCGCACTCGTCGAGGCGAGGGTGCGGCCGGACATCGTGATCGGCTCGTCCGCCGGCGCACTGATCGGTTCTGTGTTCGCAGGTTCTCCGGACCGGGACGGGCTCATCGCCGTACGAGGTCTCTGGGAGGACTTCCTGCTCGATGCCGACCTGCGGTGGGATGTTCGCGACGCCTTGGCCCGCCTGGTCTCAAGGGGGCGGCGCAGGCGTACCCAGCGAGCACTGCGCTCGGCTCTCGCCCGCTATCTGATGAGGGAATCCTTCGAAGAACTGCCTGTACATTTCGAGTGCGTCGGTCTCGACATGGTGGCCGGCCGGGAGGTCTGGTTCGATTCCGGTCCGCTCGTCCCGGCCCTGCTGGTGGCGGCTGCCGCGCCGGCCATCATGGAGCCGGTCAAAATCGGGGACACCTATTACTGCGACGGAGGCGTCGTCAACCCGTTCCCGATCGACCGCGCCGTCCGCCTGGGGGCCCGGACCATTTACTTCTTGCAGATCACCGACATGGAGAGGTCGCTGGGCTTTCCCCGTTCCCTGTGGGAGGTCGGGCTGACGGGAATGGTACTGCGCTGGCGCCACCAGAAGATGGTCGCCGGCCTCCCCCCTGACGTGACCGTGCACATGCTCCCCGTCGGCCGCGCGGATCCGTCGTCGGGACCGCAGGTGTTGCGACGCATCATGGGAATCGACCTCAGGGACCCCTATCAAGAGAGCGAGCGCCGTATCCGGGAGGCCTACCTGTCCACCAAGGCCTACCTGGCGACCAGCGCCAAACTGAGGTATTCGGGCCCCGCCGCCGTGTGGCAGGAGGCCGACCGGGACTAGGGCCGGGACGCGTGCCGCTCCAGCGGGGTCGCACGTAGGCCGGGACCGGGCCTCGATGACGCCGATGCCGGTCGCGAGCGCGCGAGGCTCGCGCGCGGCGCGGTGATGAGCCGCGTGCCGATGAACGGCGGAGGACGCGGAGTGACGATCAGCGACCGTCCCACGACCAGGGAAGAGGCTTTCATGAGTGAGTTCGCCAAGACCGTGGCCGTCATCACCGGCGGGACGAGGGGAATCGGCCGCGCCCTGGCCGGCACTCTCGCCCGTGCCGGCGCGACAGTGGTGTTCAGCTACCGCACCCGTGGCGACCTGGCCGAAAAGGTGCAAGCCCAGATCACCGCCGACGGCGGCCAGGCCCTGGCGCTGCAGAGCGACATCGAAGACCCGGACAGTGTCCGGCGCCTGCTCGCTGAGGCGGTCCAGACCTACGGCCGGCTGGACCACTTCGTGGCCAACGCGGCGGCGGGCCCGTTCAAACCCGTCTCCCGTCTGGACCCACATCACCTGGACCGCAGCTACGCCACCGGCGCACGCGCATTCGCGCTGGCGGCCCAGCACGCCGCCGAACTCATCATGTCGAGCACACCGGACGGCCGCATCGTGGCCGTATCCTCCTTCGGCGCCGACCAAGCGCTCCCGTACTACGCCGCGGTCGGCGTGCAGAAGGCCGCCATTGAGGCATGGGTGCGCTACCTCGCCTGCGCATACGCGCCTCGCCTCAACGTCAACGCCGTCAGCGGTGGCCTGATCGCGACCGATTCCCTCAGCCTCTACGCAGGCACGTCCGGAATGGACCTCGGCGAAGCCGCCACCTGCATCCCGGCGCGACGCCTGGGCACCGCTCAGGAGATCGCCGACACCATCGCCTTCCTGCTTTCCCCCCGCGCCTCCTACATCACCGGCCAGACGCTGACCGTCGACGGAGGCATGGCCGCCGCCTCGGCCGTTCCGCCGCACTTCGAAGTCTCCGGCGAACAGTCACCAGAATGACCCGTGCGGCAGGCCGGCCCGGCAGGAAACATCCCGCGGGCCCGGGCGAGTCGAGGTGCCCCCGCCCCCGTTTCAGGAGGCGGAGGCCGCGATGCCGATGATCTCCTGAAGGTGGCGCCGCACCAGGGCACAGAAAAGATCAGGATCGGATATCGCCGCGGGATCGAGGTTGAGCGTCAGGTACCCCTTGTCGCCATGTGACGTCAGAGCCGCCAGGCAGGCCGATGAGGCGCGCGGTCCGAGGATGAAGGAGTCGGTGACCTCTGCGCCCGCCAGGTGCACCGGCGGCGTGAGGCCGACCATGCTGCTCACCCAAAGATCGATGCTCCGGCACAGCAGAGGAGCCGTCGAGCGGATCAGCGGCGCGGGAACCCAGGCGCCGAGTTCGGCCAAAGCCGGGAAGAGGCCGTTCACGGACCTGGCGCGGACGCGGGCCAGCTCGCTGTGCACGGCCCTGACACGGTCTGCGGCATTCATGTCGCTCAATCGCCAGGCCAGCAAGAGCGCGGACACTTCGTTGCCGCCGACATGGCGTCCCGGCTTCCGGACGCTGACCGGAACCGCGATCGGAACGGCTTTCGTTCCCACCCCACGGTGCCGGTGATAGTCGTGACCGGCACCGAGGACCGCCGCCGCGAACGCCGAAGTCACCGTGGCGTCCACGTGTTTGGCCGCCTTCTTCAAGGAAGGCATCCGCAGGTCGATGACTTCGAACCGGCGGGCCAGGCTCCGCTGCCCGAACAACCGTGACGGCCGGGCACGGGGGATGGCCTGTTCGGCCGTCTGGACCAGTTTGAAAGCTTGGCGAGTTCTCGACCAGGGATGCTGGGATGCCTGCCGTACTTCCGCGGACGTGGTCCGCAGGACTTGCGCGACTCCCCGCGGAAGCGCGCCGACACTGAGCGCGATCTGTTCCCGCCGCCAACCCGATCCTTTCACGTGCGGAACCGGTCCGCGGTCACCCTTCGTCGCCGTTGGGCGCGGTGATGCGCCGAGCAGGAACTGCAGCGTCTGCAAAAACCCGTGGCCATCGGCCAGGGCGTGGTGCCACTTCACCACGACCGCCGCCCTGGAGGCGTCGAAGCCCCTGAGCAGGAGAACTCCCCATGGGGGCCGGCTTCGATCGAAATCCAGCGCGCTCCATCGTTCTGCGATATCCAGCACCTGGCGCAGGTCGCCCGGTCCGGGCAGAATGTTTTCGGATACGTGGTCGCTGAGGCGGAAATGTGGGCAGTCGGCATATCCGGGCGGCCCCAGGCCCATCAGGGGTTCCACGACGCGCTGCTTCAGCCGCGGCAGTTCGTCCGTCGCCCACTCGCAGCATTCAACGAAGCGCCGCCACTCGGGGGCGCTGTCGAGCAGACCGATCCAGACACATTCGACACGCGCGCGCGGGTCGGCGCTCATCCGCCACATGATGGCATCGACGCCGCCCATCAGGCCGTCGGATTCCCAGCCGTCCACTGTTCTGCCGTCGTCCATCGCCACTCCTGGCAGGGAGCGCTGACGCCATGCCTTGAGCGTCAAAGCCAAATTTAATTTACTATCCTTGCCATAATTAGTCAAGTATATGACGGCATGAAGTCAAATGAATGAGGAGGTGCCTCCACGCTGAACATTTGTGCCCGCGGTCTTGCGGAAATCAATGAGAACGAAGATCCAGTTTCAGGCCGGGCGACCGGCGGCCCGGCCGCCTTGGCGCTCGGGGCTTGATCGGGACCGGGGCGCAGGGCGGCCACCGCTGCGAGCAAGTGAGTGCGTCCGGCCCGGCAGGCTCTCGCGCCACGGCGGTGTCGAGCCCGGGCCGGGAGGGGGCCGCAGGGCCCCTCCCGGCCGACGCGTCAGGGGATCTTCGGGGTCGCCCGCTCGATGATGGGGGCCAGGTCCAGGCCGGCCGGGAGGGTGCCGTAGGCGCCGCCCCAGTCGCCGGCCAGGCGGGTGGCGCAGAAGGCGTCGGCGACGGCCGGGTGGCCGTGCCGGACCAGCAGCGAGCCTTGCAGGACCAGGGCCATCCGTTCGGCGATGCGGCGGGCGCGCAGCTCGATGGTGGCGAGGTCGGTGAGGGAGTCCTTGACCTCGGTGACGGCGGCGTCCAGGCGCGCGTCGGCGCCGGCGGCGAGCGCGACCTCGCCGAAGAACGCCTCGACGGCCTGCGGCTCCTTGGCCATGGCCCGCAGCAGGTCGAGCGCCGCGACGTTGCCCGAGCCCTCCCAGATGGAGTTGAGGGGCGACTCGCGGAACAGGCGCGGCATGCCGCTCTCCTCCACGTAGCCGTTGCCGCCCAGGCACTCCAGGGCCTCGGCGGAGTGGGCCGGCCAGCGCTTGCAGACCCAGTACTTGCTGACGGCGAGGCCGAGGCGCTTGAAGGCCGACTCGGACGCGTCGCCGCGCACCGAGCGGTCGGTGGCGCCGGCGAGGCGGGTCATCAGGACGGTCGCCGCCTCCGACTCGACCGCCAGGTCGGCCAGGACGTTGCGCATGAGCGGCTGGTCGATCAGGTACGCGCCGAACGCCTTGCGGTGCGCGGCGTGGTGCGCGGCGGTGATGAGGCCCTGGCGCATGCCCGCGGCGGCGCCGATGACGCAGTCCAGGCGGGTCATGTTGACCATCTCGATGATGGTGCGGACGCCGCGGCCCTCGTCGCCGACGCGCCAGGCGACGGCGTTGTCGTACTCGACCTCGGAGGAGGCGTTGGACTTGTTGCCGAGCTTGTCCTTCAGCCGCATCAGGCGCAGCGGGTTCAGGGTGCCGTCGGGCAGGACGCGGGGGACCAGGAAGCAGGTCAGGCCGCCGGCGGTCTGCGCCAGGGTGAGGAACAGGTCGCACATGGGCGCGCTGGTGAACCACTTGTGGCCGACCAGGCGGTAGGTGCCGTCGGCGTGCGCGGTGGCCGTGGTGGTGTTCGCGCGGACGTCGGAGCCGCCCTGCTTCTCGGTCATCGACATGCCCGCCAGCAGGGCGTTCTTGGTGAGCGGCGCGCGCAGGCCGAAGTCGTACTCGGTCTTGGCGAGCAGCGGCTCGTACCGCGCGGCGAGCTCGGGGGACTGGCGGAGGGCGGGGACGGCCGCGTACGTCATCGAGATCGGGCAGCCGTGCCCGGCGTCGACGCGCCAGGCGTAGAACTTGGCCGCGCGCGCCACGTGGGCGCCCTCGCGCTCGTCGGCCCAGGGGGCGCCGTGCAGGCCGCGGGTGACGGCGACGTTCATCAGCTCGTGCCAGGCCGGGTGGAACTCGACCTCGTCCACGCGGTGCCCGTACCGGTCGTGGGTGCGCAGGACCGGCGGGTGCTCGTTGGCGAGGCGCCCCCACTCCTGCGCCCGCTCGGTGCCGGCGAGGACGCCCAGCTCGTGCACCTCGGGCGCGGCCCAGCCGGCGCCCTCGCGGGCCAGGCCGTCCAGGAGCGCGGCGTCGTCGGCGAGGTCGTGGCCGGCGAGCGGGGGGACCTGGTTGAACACTTCGTGGGTCGTCACGGCTGCACTCCAAGGGCACGCTGGGCGAACAGGATGAGGGCGGGGACGGTCTCGGGGCCGATGGCGCCGGCCTGCAGCGGCCCGACCAGGGCCTCGCCGATCGCGCCGACCAGGGCGGTGGCGCTGAGGGCGGGGTCCTGCGCGGGCAGCTCGCCGGTGGCGACGCCCTCGGCGACGTAGGCGGCGATGACGTCGGCGTAGGCGCGGCGGAACACCAGGCGCTCGGCCTCCACCGCCGGGTCGACGGGCTCGGCGAGCAGCGCGTAGGCGAGGCGGGGCGCGCGCAGCGCCCGGCCGGCGAACGTCCGCACGGTCGCCGCGACGCGCTCGCGGGCGGTGCCCTCGAGCGCCGCCGCGCGGGCGACGGCGTCCACCTCGCGCTGCGAGGCGGTGCGGAACACCTCGGCGACCAGGTCGGCCTTGGCCGGGAAGTGCCGGTAGACGCTGCCGGTCGCCATGCCCGCGCGCTCGGCGACGGCGGTGACCGAGCAGCCCCGGTAGCCGTGCTCGGCGACCAGCTCCAGCGCGGCGGCGAGCACGCGCTCGCGCGAGGCGGTCAGCCGCGCCTGCACGCCGGGCGTCCTCCGATAGGCCATGACAAGGATTGAACCTCAGTTCATTCCTTGCTGGCAAGCCCGTCCTCCTGAATGCGGAGGTGGCATCTCGTCCGCGCGGCGGATTGTTCGCGCGCGCCGGGGGCATACCTTCGAAACCATGAGTCAGCCCACCCCGCAGCCCGGGCGGCCCGCACCGGTCCGGCCCGCCGGGCCCCCTCCGGTCACCGCCGTCCCGGACGCCGGCCGCGTCCGCGCCTCCGACGCCGAGCGGGAGGCGGTGGTCGAGCGGCTCCGGGTCGCCTCGGTGGAGGGGCGGCTGACCTTCGAGGAGCTGACCGAGCGCACCGAGGCCGCCTACGCGGCGGTCACCCGGGGCGAGCTGGAGCGCATCACCGGCGACCTGCCGGGCGTCGGCGCGCCGCTGGCCGACCCGGCGCCGGCGCAGGTGCGCCGCCGCTTCACCGCCATCATGGGGGACTGCACCGAGCGCATCACCGGCCGCGTCGAGCAGGAGCTGGAGGCCCTGTCGGTGATGGGCGACGTGGTGCTGGACCTGCGCGGCGCCCAGGTGCCCTCGGGCGAGATCGTCATCACCGCGACCGCGGTGATGGGCGACGTGAAGATCATCGTGCCGGACGGCGTCGCGGTCGACCTCACCGGCTACGCCGTGCTCGGCGACCGCCGGGTGCTCACCCGCGCGGCCGCGGCCGGGCGGCGCGTCCCGATCGTGCGGGTCCGCGCGCACGCGGTGATGGGCGACGTCCAGATCGTCGACGACGAGCACCACGGCCCGGTCCGCCGCCTGACGGCGTCCGGGCGGGAGGAGCGGGACCGGCGCTGACCGGCCCCGCCCCCGGGGTCAGGACGCGTTCTTCAGGCCGCCCGCCACGCGGGCGCCCAGCCAGGCGGTGTAGGCGACGGTGCCGGCCACGCCGATCTTGCGGGTCTTCTTCAGCGACACCGCCAGGCCGAGGGCGAGCTCGGTCGCGCCGTTGCGCTTGATCCAGGCGTCGGTGTCGTTCGGGAAGGGCAGCCGGGAGATCGGCTCGAACGCCTTCGGGGCGGCGAAGTGGGCGGCACCGGTGGCGGCCAGGACGAGCCCGGCGGCGCGGAGAAGGGACATGGAGGTACTTCCTTTCGGGCAGTGTGATCGTCTAGTGCAGCACAGTCCCGGACGTGTAGGCGTAGTCGTCCAGGTCGAAGGTGCGGCTGCGGCGCCACACGTACAGGCCGGACTGCGGCCGCACGTAGGGCGAGTCGCCGTGCCGGTCGAAGTAGTAGCTGTTGGCGGACGCGCAGCTCGGCTGGGCCAGGATCGTGCCCTTCATCCGGCGGCGCATGTCCGCGGTGAACGCGTCGTGCGGGCCCTGCTTGACGGCGATCCGCCGCGCGCCGCGCCGCCGCGCCTCGGCGATGCAGCGCACCGCGTGGGTGGCGCCCGCCTCCAGGATGGAGAACCAGGACGCGCCGGTGACGCTGTAGGGGCCGTTCAGCAGCCAGAAGTTCGGCGCCTGCGGCACCGCGACGCCCTCGTAGTTGGCGTAGCGGTGGGCGTCCCAGTGCGCGCCGAGCTCGACGCCGCCGAGACCGGTCACCGGGAACGGCGGCATCGCGCCGATCTCCAGCGTGCGGAACCCGGTGGCCAGGACCAGCACGTCGATCGCGCGCTCGCGGCCGTCGCGGGTGACGATCCCGGCCGGGGTGATCCTCTCGATGCCCTCGGTGACCAGCTCGACGTCGTCGCGCATGAAGGCGGGGTAGTACCGGTTGGAGAACGAGGGCCGCTTGCAGCCGAACGCATACTTCGGAGTCAGCCGGCGGCGCAGCGCCCGGTCGGGCACCTGGCGGCGCAGGTGCGCGCGGCAGATCGCCTCGACGGCCCGCACCAGGAACGGCGCCTTCTTGTAGTGCACGATGCCGAGCACCATGATGGCCTCGGACACGGCCGCGGTGACGTAGCGGACCAGGTGCTGCACCGGCGGCGCGACCCGGAACAGCAGCCGCACCGCCCTGGGCACCGCGAAGTCGATCTTGGGGAAGACCCAGATCGGGGTGCGCTGGTAGACGTCCAGGTGCGCGGCCCGCTCCGCGATCTCGGGGATGACCTGCAGGCCGGACGCGCCGGTGCCGATCACCGCGACGCGCTTGCCGGCCAGGTCCAGGCCGTGGTCCCAGCGCGCGGTGTGCACGACGGCGCCGGCGAACGAGTCCAGGCCCGCGATGGCGGGGTTCTTCGGCTGGTCGAGGGGGCCGACCGCCGACACCAGGAACCGCGCGGTGATCTCGCCGCCGTCGGTGCGGACCCGCCACAGGTCGGCGCCCTCGTCGAAGTCCGCGGCCTCGACCCGGGTGTTCAGCCGCAGGTGCGGCCGCAGCCGGTACTTGCCGGCGCAGTGCTCGGCGTAGGCGCGCACCTCGGCGCCGGGCGCGAACGCCCGCGTCCAGCCGGGGTTCGGCTCGAAGGAGTAGGAGTAGGTCGCCGACGGCACGTCCACGGCGACGCCCGGGTAGGTGTTGTGCCGCCACACGCCGCCGACGTCCGGCGCCGCGTCCACGATGACGAAGTCGCGCACGCCCTTGCGGCGCAGCTCGATCCCGACGCACAGCCCGGAGAACCCCGCCCCGACGACGAGCACCTCATGGTCGGGCCTCATCGACATCGCCTGCCCCTCCGCCTCGATCGGGATACCGAAGGTATTCAGCAGCTGGACGCGACGTCAATAGGTGCTCGCCGGTACGGGTTGAAGGGGAGGGGAGCCCGCGGATACCGTGAGTATCCGGATTCCGGCGGGCGGCGAGGACGCGGATGGCACGACTGACCAGGGCGGAGAGCCAGGCGCGCACGCGCGAGCTGCTGCTCGCCACGGCCCGCCGGCTGTTCCTGCGTGACGGGTATCACGCCACCTCGCTGGAGAAGGTCGCCGAGGCGGCGGGCTTCTCCAAGGGCGCCGTCTACTCCAACTTCGGCACCAAGGACGAGCTCTGCCAGGCCGTCATCGACGCCGTCCGCGCCGAGCAGGTGGCGCTGATCACGCAGGCGTTCCTCGGCGAGGGCAGCGACGAGGACCGCCTCGCGGTGTTCACCGGCTGGGCCGAGCGCACCATCGGCGACCCGGGCTGGACCCTGCTGGAGGCCGAGTTCGCCATCCACGCCGCCCGCCGCGACCCGGCCCTGCGCGAGCGGGTCGCGGGCGGCGGCCGCCACTGGTCCAAGGCGCTGCGGCTCCTGCTGGAGGAGGAGGCGCGCCGCCGCGGCGTCGCCCTGCCGCTGCCCGCGGCCGAGTTGGCGGACGCCCTGCTCAGCCTCGGCGTCGGCCTCGGCATCCGCCGCGCGATCGACCCCGGGCTGTCCCCGCGCGCCCTGCCCGACACGGTCCGGCTGCTGCTGGACGCCGCCACCGGCCCGCCGGACGAGGGCTAGCGGCTGTCGTCCGTGCGCTCGGCCTCGGCGACGCCTTCGGGGTCGGGCGGGAGGGTGTCGGCGCGGTCGGTCCGCACGCCCGGGACGCCCGTCCCGCTGAGGTCCTCGGTGTCCTTCTCGTCCTCGTAGGCGGACGTGGTGCCGCCGGTCGCGTCGCCGCCCTGCGTCACGGGGGCGAAGAACTCGTCGTCGGGGTGCTCGGGCGCGTGGCCGAGATCGTCGCTGTTGCTCATGGGACGTCCCTACCCGCCCGGAGACGATCACACCGGGACCATGCCAATTTGCGAAGTCGCCGGTCGCGAGGGGGTCGATGGGGTTACCGTCGCGACAGCGTCACAGATGGTGATCACAGATCTCGGCGGGGCGAGGTGGGTCATGGGGGCAGTGGCGAGCCCGCCCCGGGCGACGGGCGGCCGCGGCGGGCGCGGCGGGGGCGGACCGGACGGGGTCCGGTCCGTCCCGGCGCCGCCCGCCTGCCGGCGGCTGGTCCGGCTGGCAGGGGCGGGCGCGGGGGCGCTCGCGGTGGCCGGGACGGCCGGCCTGTGGCCCGGCGGCGCGGCACTGCGGCCGGTCACCGGCCCGATCGCGACCCAGCCGGGCACGGCCGTCGCGCTGCTGCTGCTCGCGGTCGCGCTGCCGCTGACCGGGCGGCGCCGGCAGCGCTGGCCCCGCGGCTGCGCGGCCGCCGCCGCGGCGATCGGCGCCGCGGCGCTGGCGGGCCAGCAGGCCGGCCCCGGCCGGATGACGCCCGGCACCGCCGGCTGCCTGGTGCTGCTCGGCACGGCGCTGCTGCTGCTCGCCGGGCCGGGGGACCGCCGCCGGCGGGCGCCCGCCGCGCAGGTCCTCGCGCTGCTGGTCGCCCTGCTCGGGCTGGTGCGCCTGCTCGGGTTCGGCTACCGGGTGCCCGAGCCCGAACCGCTCGGGCAGCCGGCGACGGCGGTCCTCGGCACCGCGCTCGCGCTGCTGCTGCTCGGCGCCGGGACCTTCCTGGCCCGCCCGGAGGAGGGCCTGGCCGGACTGGTCACCCGGCCGGGCAGCACGGCGCTGCTCGGCCGCTGGACGCTGGTGCCCACCGTCCTGGTGCCGCCGCTGCTCGGCCGGCTGGTGCTGGCCGGGCAGGACGCCGGCCTCTACGGCGAGCGGCCGGCCGCGGCGCTGCAGGTCCTCGGGCACCTGGTGGTGCTGGTGGCGTTCGGCTTCGGCGCGCTGGCCCTGGCGAGCCGGATCGAGGCCGAGCGCGACCAGGCCGAACGCGCCCTCGCCGACTTCGCCCGGCTGCAGGAGCTGCTCGACCTCACCCCGGCCGTCATCTACATGAAGGACCCCGCGGGCCGCTACCTGGCCGTCAACGCCGAGTTCGAGCGCCTGTCCGGCCGCCCCCGCGACCAGGTCCTCGGCCGCACCGCGCACGAGCTGTTCGCGCCGAAGGCCGCCGAGCAGGGGGAGCGCAAGGACCGGCGGGCGCTGCGGATCCGGCGGCCGGTCCAGTCCGAGGAGTCCCTCGCCGGCGCCGACGGGACGCGCCGCCACCTCATCACCCGCTTCCCGCTGCTGGACGCGGCCGGCCGGCCGTACGCGCTCTGCGTCGTCGCCACCGACGTCACCGCGCGCGCCGGCGCCCACCGCGAGCGGCGCCGGCTGCAGCAGCGGTACCGGCACCTGCTGGAGTCGGCGCCCGACGCCGTCGTCATCGTCAACGCCGCCGGCGTCATCGAGCTCGTCAACGCCCAGACCGAGCGGATGTTCGGCCACCCCCGCGCCGAGCTGCTCGGCCGCCCGGTGGAGATGCTGGTCCCCGAGCGGTTCCGCGGACGCCACCCCGCGCGCCGCGACGCCTACCTGACCGACCCGCGGACCCGGCCGATGGGCGCCGGCCTCACCGGGCTGACCGGGCTGCGCCGCGACGGCACCGAGTTCCCCGTCGAGATCAGTCTCAGCCCGCTGGAGACCGAGGACGGCGTGCTGGTCTCGGCGGCCGTCCGCGACGTCACCGACCGGCGCGCGGCCGACCGCCGGCTCACCGAGCTGGCGACCATGGCCGAGTCCAGCCAGGTCGCCCTCGTCGGCTGCGCGCCCGACGGCACCATCACCTACTGGAACAGCGGCGCGCGCCGGCTGTACGGCTACGGCGCCGAGCAGGCCATCGGCCGCCCAGCGGAGATGCTGGTGCCGCCGGGCCGCCGCGCGGGCGCCGCCGAGATGTTCGCCCGCGTCCTCACCGGCGAGCGCGTCCCGCCGTTCGAGACCGAGCGGCTCACCCGCGACGGCGAGCGCATCGACGTCGAGCTCACCGTCTGGCCGGTGCACGACGCGAGCGGGGCCGTGGTCGGCATCTGCAAGAGCGCCCACGACATCACCGCGCGCAAGAGCGCCGAGCGCGAGCTGCGGAACCTGTACGAGCAGCAGCGGCACATCGCGCTGACCCTGCAGCGCAGCCTGATGGAGATGCCGCAGCCGCCGCCCGGCGCCGACACCGCGTTCCGGTACCGGCCCGCCACCAGCGGCGCCGGCGTCGGCGGCGACTGGTTCGACATCGTCGCGCTCCCCGGCGGCCGCACCGGCGTGCTCGTCGGCGACGTCATGGGCCGCGGGCTGGAGGCCGCGGCGGTCATGGGGCACCTGCGCGCCGCCGCGCACGCCCTCGCCAAGACCGGCATGCCGCCCGCCGCCCTGATGAACGCCCTGGACGAGGTCGTCGCCGAGCTGCCCGACCAGTTCGTCACCTGCTGCTACCTGGTCGCCGATCCGGCCCGCGGCCGCGCCGAGGTCTGCTCGGCCGGGCACCTGCCCGCCCTGCTGCTGCGCCCCGGCCACACGGTGAGCGAGGTGGCGGCGCCGATCAGCGTCCCGCTCGGCGTCGGCGGCGTCCGGCACCGGCAGGCCGCGCTCGCCCTGCCGGCCGGCACCGTGCTCGCCCTGTACACCGACGGCCTGGTCGAGACGCCCCGCACCGACATCGACGTGCGCGTCGACCTGCTGCGCCGCGCCCTCACGGCCGCCTCGCGCACCTCCCCGAAGCTGGACGACATCGCCGACGGCGCCCTCGCCGCGATGCTCCCCGAAGAGAGCCAGGACGACGACGTCACCCTCCTGCTGATGCGTTTTCCACCCGCCTGAGCCGGCAGCAGCCGGGCGGTGCTCACCGCAGCGGAGCGCCAGCGGAGTGAGGATGAGGACCGAACCGGACCGGGGGGCGTGGGGGGCGCCCCCTCACACGGCCACAGAATCCTGGTGGGCCAGTGCCTCGGCATGGCGCTTGAGGATCAGCTCCGCGATCTCCGGGGCCGCGCCGAGGACCGGCGACACCGCGTACGCGCCCGCCGCCAGGGTCTCCCGGCGGACCTTGTCGGCGAAGTACCCGGGCGCCAGGAAGTAGGAGGCGACCGCGACGCGGGGGACGCCCGCGTCGCGCAGGGCCGCGACCGCCTCCGCCGGGGTCGGCCGGGACGCCGACGCGTACGCCGCGACGACGCCGCGCCAGCCCCGGGCGCGCCACCGCCGCGCCATCGTCTGGACGGTGGCGTTCGCCGACGCGTCCGAGGACCCCGCCGAGACCAGCACGACCGCGGTGCCGGGGTCGCCGGCCGGCACGCCCGCCTCGGCCAGCCGGCGCTCCAGCGCGGCCGTCAGCAGCGGGTCGGGGCCGAGCGTCGCGGCGGTGCGCAGGTCCAGCCGGGGGTGCCGGCGGCGGACCTGGGCGAGCACGCCCGGGATGTCGCTCTTGCTGTGGTAGGCCGCCGTCAGCAGCAGCGGCAGGACGACCGCCGCGCCCGCCCCGTCCCCGGCGAGGGCGGCCAGGACGCGGGCGGGCGCCGGCGCGGCGTGGTCCAGGAACGCGGCGTGCACCGGCAGGTCCGGGCGCAGCGCCCGGACCCGGTCCAGCAGCTCCGCCACGGTGGCGGCGGCGCGCGGGTCCCTGCTCCCGTGCGCCACCGCCACCATCGGCGTCACAGGTGAATGCCGCATTCGGTCTTGCCCATCCCGGCCCAGCGCCCGCTGCGCGGGTCCTCGCCCGGCGCGACGGGGCTGGTGCACGGCGCGCAGCCGATCGAGGGGTAGCCGTCGTAGTGCAGCGGGTTGACCAGCACGCCGTTGTCGGCCATGTAGTCGTCCATCTGCTCCTGCGTCCAGTCCAGGATCGGGTTCACCTTGACCATGCCGCGCCGCCGGTCCCACTCGACCACCTTGCGGTCGCGGCGGGAGGACGTCTCGTCCCGGCGGATGCCGCTGAACCAGGCCATGTAGCCCTCCAGCGCCTTGCCGAGCGGCTCCACCTTGCGCAGGTGGCAGCACAGGTCGGGGTTGCGGCCGTGCAGGCGCGGGCCGAGCGCGGCGTCCTGCTCGGCCACCGTCCGCGACGGCGTCACGTTGATCACGTTGACCGGGTAGACGGCCTCCACCGCGTCCCGGGTGCCGATCGTCTCGGCGAAGTGGTAGCCGGTGTCGACGAACAGCACGTCGATGCCGGGCTTGACCTTCGACACCAGATGGATCAGCGCCGCGTCGGACATGGAGGAGGTCAGGCAGATCCGGTCGCCGAACGTGGCCGCCGCCCACCGGATGACCTCCAGCGTGGGCGCGCCCTCCAGGGCGTGCGCGGCCGATGCGACGATGTCCTCAAGATCCAGGGTCGGTCTGTCGGTCTCCAGCAGTGTCACCGGGGGTCTCCTTGCTCTGTTGGGGGGCTCCAACACCGAGGAACTTCAGTCGGAAGGAGCGGACGCAGTCACGGCAGAACCACGCCCCCTCCTCCTCGCGCGGGACGAGGTCCTCGTCACCGCAGTAGGGGCAGTAGAACGGCGCGGCACGCTCGCTCATTCCTTGATCCCCTCGATCGCTGCGGGCCCGGGCGCTCCGGGCGCGCTCACTTCAGGTCGGCTTCGTCGGCGCGGCGGGTCCAGTCGGCGAACGACTCGCCCTCGGCGCGCTGCTCGTCGTAGCGGCGCACCACCCGCTCGACGTAGTCGGTGAGGTCGGCCGAGGTCGTCTTCAGCCCGCGCACCTTCTTGCCGAACGAGGCGCCGACCTGGCCGCCGAGGTGGATCTGGAAGCCCTCGACCTGGTCGCCGTTCTCGTCCACGACCAGCTGGCCCTTCAGGCCGATGTCGGCGACCTGGATCCGGGCGCAGGCGTTCGGGCAGCCGTTGACGTTGATCGTCAGCGGCTGGTCGAAGTCCGGCAGCCGCTTCTCCAGCTCGTCCACCAGGTCCATCGCGCGCTGCTTGGTCTCGACGATCGCGAGCTTGCAGTACTCGATGCCGGTGCAGGCCATCGCGTGCCGGCGGAAGGTGGACGGGCGCACCTGCAGGTCCAGCGCGCCGAGCGCGTCCGCGAGCGCCTCGGTGCGGTCCCCGGGCACGTCCAGGATGATCATCTTCTGCTCGGCGGTGGTGCGCACCCGGCCCGAGCCGTACTCCTCGGCCAGGTCGGCGATCTGGCCGAGCAGCTCGCCGTTCAGCCGGCCGACGCGCGGCGCGAACCCGACGTAGAAGTTCCCGTCCTGCTGCCTGCCGATGCCGACGTGGTCGCGGCGCGGCAGCGGCGCGGCGGGCTCGGGGCCGTCGGGCAGCGCGCGCCCAAGGTACTCCTTCTCCAGCACGTCGCGGAACCTGGCCGCGCCCCAGTCGGCGACCAGGAACTTGATCCGGGCGCGGTGCCGCAGCCGCCGGTACCCGTAGTCCCGGAAGATCGAGATGACGCCCTTCCAGACGTCGGCGGCCTCCTCGGGGCGGACGAACACCCCGAGGCTCTGCGCGAACATCGGGTTGGTGGACAGGCCGCCGCCGACGAACACCTGGTAGCCGGCCTCGCCCGCCTCGTTCACGGTGCCGACGAACGCCACGTCGTTGATCTCGTGCACGGTGCAGTGCGCGGTGCAGCCGCTGAAGGCGGTCTTGAACTTGCGCGGCAGGTTGGAGAACTCCGGCGACCCGATGAAGCGGTCGTAGACCTCGGTGATCTGCGGGGAGGCGTCCAGCACCTCGTCCTCGGCGATGCCGGCCAGCGGACAGCCGATGATCACGCGCGGGGTGTCGCCGCACGCCTCCATCGTGGACAGCCCGACGGCCTCCAGCGCCTCCCAGATCGCGGGCACGTCCTCCACCCGGATCCAGTGGTACTGGATGTTCTGCCGGTCGGTCACGTCGGCGGTGCCGCGCGCGTACTTCACCGCGATGTCGGCGATCGTGCGCAGCTGGGGGCCGCTCAGCTGCCCGCCGTCGATGCGCACCCGCAGCATGAAGTAGCGGTCGTCGAGCTCCTCGTCGGGCAGCGAGCCGGTCTTGCCGCCGTCGATGCCGGGCTTGCGCTGGGTGTAGAGCCCGAGCCAGCGGAACCGGCCGCGCAGGTCGGCCGGGTCGATGGAGTCGAAGCCCGCCTTGGAGTAGATGTCGATGATCCGGCGGCGGACGTTCAGCCCGTCGTCGTTCTTCTTGGTCTCTTCGTTCTTGTTGAGCGGCTCACGGTAGCCGAGGGCCCACTGGCCCTCGCCCCGCTTGCGCTGGGTCGCAGGTGGCACGGCGCGCGTCCTAATCCGGGTCGGGTGGGAGGTACGCGCGGCGCACCGGCAGCCTTCAACAGCCGGCTCGGCGCTGAGCAGGAGGATGTCAACGGTGACGCCGATGCGCCACGCGTCCGTTCCTAGAGAACGGAGGGGCGTGGTCGGGGCGTCACAGACAGATCGCGCTGCGGACGCGGAGGAAGTCGACGTGCCGGCGCATCACCAGCAGCGGGTCCACAGCGGTCATACGTGCACTCTGACATGCGGTTCCGAGGGCTGTCCAGTTCTGTCCGGCATGCGGACACGTGATAACCGTCATCCCTGCCGCTTCCAGTTCACCGGCGGCTCGGTCCCGGCCGGGCGGTCCTGGTCCGGGGCGTCCCGCCCCGTGCGCGGCGGCTGGTGCTGGCAGTCGCACCAGGAACCGCCACGGCAGTCGTCGTGGCGGCGCTCGCGGCACGCTTGGCAGATCACCCTCCCATTGTCACCGATGCGGGCGGGTGCGCGGCGACCGGACCCGGCCGGACCGGTAACGATCATGGGCCGGAACGCGGCCCGGCACGTCGAAACGGGTATGGGGAGCGGGTCATGCGGGCACATCAGCGGGGCGACGCGCGGAACGGGAACACGGAAATGGACGTAGTGCAGCGTTCCGGGCGCCGTACGCCCTACCGTGGGGCGGTGTGACCACCGTCTCGGACGGCGACCGGCCCTGGTGGACCGCCGCCCGGCTGCGGGTCCGGCTGCGGCCGCGGCCCGGCCTGCCCGGCGCCCGGCGGATGCTCGCCGTGGCCTGGTCGCTGGTCCGCCGCACCGCCGTCGCCGCGTTCCGCTACCGGGTCACCGGGCTGGCCGCCGAGGCCGCGTTCTTCGCGCTGCTGTCGCTGCCGCCGCTGGCGATCGGGCTGGTCGGCACCATGGGCCACTTCACCGGCGCGCTCGGCCCCGAGACCGTCGGCGACATCCGCGGCTGGGTGATCGGGCAGGCGCAGCGGCTGCTGACCGCCCCGGCCGTCGACACGGTGGTGGTGCCGCTGATCGACGACGTGATCAAGGGCGGCCGGCCCGACATCGTGTCGGTGGGCTTCCTGATCTCGCTGTGGGCCGGGTCGCGCGCCACCAACGTCTACGTCGACACCATCACGATCGCCTACGGCCTGTCGGGCGTGCGCGGCGTGGTGCGCACCCGGCTGCGCGCGTTCGTGCTCTACCTGGTCGGCCTGCTGGTCATGGTGGTGGTGCTGCCGCTGCTGGTGGCCGGGCCCGCCCTGGTGCGCCGGGCGCTGCCCGGGAGCGCCGGGCTGGTGCAGGTGCTGTACTGGCCCGTGCTGGTGACGCTGTCGGTGCTGCTCCTGGCGCTGCTCTACCACCACAGCGTGCCGGTGCGCACCTCGTGGTGGCGGGAGATCCCCGGCGCCGTCGTGGCCCTGCTCATCTGGGTCGTCGGCAGCGTCACGCTGCGCCTGTACCTCGCCGGGTCGCTGAGCGGGGTGTCGGTGTACGGGTCGCTGGCCGCCGCGATCGCCGTCCTCGCCTGGCTGTACGTGGCGGCCCTGGCGGTGCTGATCGGGGCCGCGCTGAACGCCGAGATCGACCGGCGGTGGCCGAGCGCGGGGACGGCCCGGGCGCGTGCGGGCCGAGACCGCCCGAAACAGGGCGAAGGGTAAAATCCGCCCCCATTTCCCCTCTGCTGATACCCAACGTGTCGTAATCTCGCCTGGTATGACCCCTCGCGACGAGACCGGTCGGCTGCGCACCGTCACCGGCACCATCCCGACCTCCGCCGTCACCGGTCCGGTGCTCGCGCACGAGCACCTGCGGCTCGACCTGCGCTGGCCGGCCCGCCCGGCCCAGGTGGACTCCGACGCCCGCCGCTGGCTGGACGAGGAGAAGCCGGTCACCGCCGAGCTGGCCGCGCTGCGCGAGGACCACGGCCTCGGCCTGGTGGTCGACCTCACCTGCGCCGGGATGGGCCGCGACGCCTCGGCCCTCACCCGGATCGGCGCGGGCGCGCGGGTCGCGGTGGTGGCCGGCACCGGTTTCTTCACCGAGCCCTTCCACCCCGCCTTCGTCCGCGACGCCGACGTCCCCCAGCTGGCCGAGCGGCTGCTGGCCGAGATCGGCTTCGGCATGGACGGCACCAACGCGCTGCCCGGCGTGATCGGCGAGATCGGCACCTGGGGCGAGACGCCCACCGCCGACGAGGAGCGCTGCCTGCGCGC
This sequence comes from Actinomadura macrotermitis, assembly GCF_009604375.1. Taxonomy (GTDB): domain Bacteria; phylum Actinomycetota; class Actinomycetes; order Streptosporangiales; family Streptosporangiaceae; genus Spirillospora; species Spirillospora macrotermitis. The sequence continues at coordinate 221,200 of NZ_WEGH01000004.1, read as the reverse complement.
CGCGGCCCAGGCCGCCCGCTACTCGGGCCTGTCGGTCGCCACCTACGGCCGCCCGGGCCTCGCCCAGCTGGAGATCCTCACCTCCGCCGGCCTGGCCCCGCACCGCGTCGCGGTGGGGCGGCAGGACCTGGCCGACGACCCGGCCGCCACCCGCAAGATGGCCGAGAACGGCGCCTACGTCTCGTTCGGCTCGCTCGGCCTGGCGGGGGAGGACCCCGTCGCGCTCGGCGCCCGGGTGCGGGCCGTGATGGAGCTGCTGGAGGCCGGGCACGCCGGCCGGGTGCTGCTCAGCACCGGGGTGTCGCGGATGACGCAGATCACCCGCTACAGCGGCCTCGGCTACGGCCACCTGTTCGAGGTCTTCGTGCCCGCGCTGCGCGCGGCGGGCGCCGACGAGGCCACGATCACCGCGATCCTGCACGACAACCCGCTGCGCTGGCTCACCGGCACCGGGGGCGAGTGACCGGCCCGCCCTGACGGCCTGCCCGGTCACTCCGGGGGAAAACGGGTAGGGCTCCTCCCCCGGAGGGGGTGACGGCCATGTCCGTGATTCTGCCGTTCGCCGACCGGGCCGAGGGCGGCCGGCGGCTCGCCGGGCGCCTCGCGCCGCTCGGCCTGGAGGGCGCCGTGGTGCTCGCGCTGCCGCGCGGGGGCGTCCCGGTGGCCCGCGAGGTGGCGGACCGCCTCGGCGGCCCGCTGGAGGTCCTGGTGACCCGCAAGATCGGTTATCCGCCCTCGCCCGAGCTCGGCGTCGGCGCGGTCGCCGAGGGCGGCGAGCCCGTCTTCGACCACGGCCTGCTGCGCCGGCTCGGCCTGGTGCCGGGGGACCTGGCCGGCACGGTGGCCGCCGAGCGGGCCGAGCTGGACCGCCGCGTCCGCGTCTACCGGGGCGGGCGCCCGCTGCCGGAGGTCCGGAGCCGGGCGGTGGTCGTGGTGGACGACGGCCTGGCGACCGGCGGCACCGCCCGCGCCGCCCTGCGGGCCGTACGGGCGCGCGGACCGGCCCGGCTGGTGCTCGCCGTGCCCGTCGCCGCGCGCTCCACGGTGGGCGCGCTGGCGGGCGAGGCGGACGAGATCGTCACCGTCGCCGAGCCGGAATCCTTCCACGCCGTCGGGCAGTGGTACGGCGACTTCGATCAGCTCACCGACGCCGATGTCCTGGCGCGGCTCGGCCGCCGAAAAGAAGATGTATGAATTCCCGTGAATAACCCCCGCACCGGTAAGTGATGCGGTATTGCGGGGGCCTGCTCGCGGGAACGCGAACGGCCCCGCGATGCGGGGCCGTGACGTTTTTTATTCCAGTGGCGTGCCGGGGGACGCGCGGGGGCCGGTGAGGGCTTGCCCGAAGGCGTCAGGCCGCGTTGGCGCGGCGCATGCGGCGACGACGCTCGGAGGCGCGCTCGTCCTCGTTCAGGCCGCCCCAGGTGCCGTACTTCTCGGGCCGGGACACCGCGTAGTCCAGGCACTCGGAGCGGACGGGACAACCCATGCAGATCTGCTTGGCCTTGCGCTCGCGGATCTCGCGCTCGGGCTGGCGCTCGCCGTCGGGGCCGAAGAAGAGCACGAGGTCTTCTCCCCGGCACGCCGCGGCGTCCTGCCAGCCCCAGCTGGGACGAGGGAGGTTTGCCTGCCGACGTACCTGAGCCATGGAACACCCATCCTTGATTGTTTGCTGAGCAATTGCGGACATGGACGCATGACGTGCTTCGTCACGGATGCGGCCGAAGCGCCGAATGGTCCAACGTCTAGAGTTGTCGCTCTGTTCCCCGTCCGGTGATCCGGAAACCTGGGGTCGTGCGACGCGAGGCCCTCGAATGGGGCCTCATGGAGATTACACGAGGGCTGCCTCGTTGAGAAGGGTGAGGTCCCTAACAATGTAGGAGCCGTGGTTCTCACCGCAGTCCGGGCCGCAGCCGGCGGCCTGCTCGGCGTCTTCCACGACCACCCGGTAACGGGTTCCGCGAGCGGAAACCACCGCTTCGTACGGAGAAGTCCCGGTGACCGATTCCACGGTCACCGCGCCGATCTCCAGTATGCCCGAGTGCGCGCGCACAAAGTGCTCCGCGGCCTGCGCCGGCTCGGGCAGCCCCGCCCGGCCCCGGAACCGCTCCAGGACGATCTCGCCGCGCAGGCAGGCCGCCACGGCCGCGGTCGCCTCGGCGGTGCCGAGCTCGCCGTAGTAGAGCCCGGCGGGCAGGCACACCAGGTTGGCCGCGAACCGGTCGCCGCCGACGTGGGTGGTCTCCCACACCAGCGGGCCGAACCGGGCCGCCAGGTCGCGGGCGAGGGGGGCGCCGGTGCGGGCGCAGCAGGCGTTGCGGCGCCCGTGCGTGCACACCAGCAGGACCGGGTCGGTGACGCGCTCGCCGAGGCCGGGACTGCGCCCGGCGGCGAGGGCCGCCAGGTCGAGCTCGGCCAGCCCGCCGGGATCGGTGAGCTCGCGGCCCTCCATCCAGACGCGGTCGCCCTCGGAGTAGGCCGCGTAGACCTGCACCGGGGGGACGCCGCGGCGGCGGCCGGTGCGGCGGATCAGCTGCGGCCGTACCCCGGCCGCGAGCGCGGCCTGGACGGCCGCGGCGATCGGCGCGGGACCGGTGAGCTGCTCGATCCGCTCGGGCCAGGGGCCGGGATGCTCCAGGAGCAGCCAGGCGCGGGGTTTGACGGTGGCGCTCGCCAGGCACGCCCGCGCCCCGGAGTGACTCCCCGGGCAGTGGTCGCAGCTGTTGCGGCGCGTCAAAAGAACCCCCTGTGACCTCGCGTTTCGCGAATTAGGTTAGGTTAACCTAATCGATAGCGGCACGGCCATCGCGGGTGACACACCTCATAGCCCGAGGCGATCTTCGCCATCCTGCCCGCCGCCGCGGGGCGGCCGCCATGTGCGCTTGGTCACGTCATGGCGGGCCGGTGGGCCTCCAGGACGGCCCGCGCCGCGGGCAGCGCGGCCGCGCGGTCCGCGCCGACCAGCCCGACGCGGGTCCGGCGGTCCAGGAGGTCGGCCGCGTCGAGCGCTCCCTCATGGCGTACCCCCCAGGCGAGTTCCACACCTAGCACGGGCAGGCCGGGCGCGACCGGCTCCATCAGGGCGGCGTCCTCGCGGCCGAGCGCGGCCAGCAGCGGCGCCTCGGCCCCGTAGCGCTGGACGAGCCGGCGCGGCGCGTCCAGCCGGGCCAGCTCCGCGTGCGGGGCGGCGCCGGCCAGCGGGATGCGGGCGGTGCGGCACGGCCCGGCGGTCAGGCCCCCGGCGGTGATCGCGGCGTCGACGGCGTCCTGCGCCATCCGCCGGTAGGTGGTGAGCTTGCCGCCGACGACCGTGACGACGCCGCCCGGCGAGGTCAGCACCGCGTGCCGGCGGGAGATGTCGGCGGTGCTGCCCCGGGCGTCGTCCAGCAGCGGCCGCAGCCCCGCGAACGCGCCGACGACGTCCTCCCGGCGGACCGGCTCGTCCAGGACGGTGCCGAGGATGTCCAGCAGGAAGCCGGTCTCGACCGGGGTCGGCTCGGGCACGTCGGGGATCGGGCCGTCGGCCGGCTCGTCGGTGAGGCCGATGTAGACGCGGCCGTCGCCCTGCGGGATGACCAGCACGAACCGGTTGGCCGCGCCGGGGATCGGCACGTGCATCCCGGCGGTGACGCCGCGCAGGCTCTCGGCGCGCACGACCAGGTGGGTGCCGCGCGAGGGGCGCAGGGAGATCCCGTCGACCAGGCCGCCCGCCCACACCCCGGTGGCGTTGACCACGACGCGGGCGCGGACGGTGGTCTGCTCGCCGGTCGGCTCGTCGCGGACCAGCGCGCCGTCGCCGGACAGCTCCAGCGCGCGGACCCGGGTGAGGATCCTGGCGCCGTGCGCGGCGGCGGTGCGGGCGATCGCGGTGACCAGGCGCGCGTCGTCGGCCAGCTGCCCGTCCCACGACAGCAGGCCGCCGCGCAGCCCGTGCGGGCGGAGGGCCGGGGCGAGCCGCAGCGTCTCCACCGCCGACAGGCGGCGCGGGCCGGGCAGCAGGGCGCGCGGGGTGCGGGCGGCGAGGCGCAGCGCGTCCCCGGCGAGCAGGCCGGTGCGGGTGAGCGCGGCCTGGCCGCGCGAGACCAGCGGGGTGAGCGGCAGCACGAACGGCAGCGCGCGCACCAGGTGCGGCGCGGTGCGCTCCATCAGCACGCCGCGCTCGACGGCGCTCTCGTGCGCGACGTCCACCTGGCCCGAGGCCAGGTAGCGCAGGCCGCCGTGGATCAGCTTGGACGACCAGCGGGAGGTGCCGAACGCCAGGTCGTGGGCGTCGATCGCGGCGACCGACAGGCCGCGCGCGGCGGCGTCGAGCGCGACGCCTGCGCCGGTGGCGCCGAGGCCGACCACGAGGACGTCCACCACCTCGCCGGGCAGTTCGGCCAGCTCGCGGGCGCGGCGCGCGGCGTTCAGCGAGGAGCGGGAGGGGCGGGGGGCGGTCATGGTGCGAGCGTCCTCTCGATGATGTGGCGGAGTTCGCCGTCGAACGCGCCGGAGGACAGGGCGGGATCGGCGTCCTCGGTCATCGTCGGGGCCGACAGGGCGAAGGACTGGACGACCAGCAGCAGCGCGCGCGCCTGCAGCACCGGGTCGCCGGGGCGGATCGAGCCGTCCTCGTGGCCCGCCCGGATCCCCTCCTCGAACAGCCCCAGGAACGCGTCCTGCGTCGCGCCGCGCCGGTCCAGCACGTAGGGGAGCAGCAGCTCGGGGTCGACGTCGAGGATCTTGCGCAGCAGCGGGTGCTCGCGGAAGATGCGCACGCCCTCGGCCAGCGCGCCGGTCACCCGCTCGCGCACCGTGCCGGCGCCCTCGCGGGCCCCGGGGGCGACCTCGGCGGCGATGGCGGTCCACTCGCGCGTCATCAGGTCGGCGACGATCGTGCGGACGTCGGGCCAGCGGCGGTAGAGGGTCATCCGGGAGACCCCGGCGCGGCGGGCGATGTCGGTCAGCGTGGTCCGGCGCACCCCGACGGCGAGCACGCAGTCGCGTGCGGCGTCCAGCACGGAGTCGTCCGCGGTTCTGTTGTGACGAATCGACGTCATGTGTCACAGTGTAAACCCATGACGACGATTCAAGGCGACCGGGAGGCACGGGTGGAGACCGCGGACATGCTGTGGAGCGGGTGGGGCGACCCCGCCAAGGCGGCGCCGCTGCCCGATTCTGTCACCGGGCTGCTGCGCGATCTGCTCGGCGTCCGGCCGGCCGAGGCCGCGCCGCCCGCGCTCGCCGACGTCGAGGTGGCCCCGTCGCGGCTCCCGGCCGGGGCCCTGGCCGCGATCGAGGGGCTCGTCGGCGCCGGGCACGTGCGCACCGACGCCGAGGCCCGGGTCCGGCACACCCGCGGCAAGTCCACCCCGGACCTGCTGCGCATCCGCGCCGGGGAGACCGCCGACGCGCCCGACGCCGTGGTGCTGCCCGCCTCGCACGAGGAGATCCTCGCCGTGCTGGAGGCCTGCGCCGCCCACGGCGTCGCGGTGGTGCCGTTCGGCGGCGGCACCTCGGTCGTCGGCGGGCTGGCGCCCGAGGGCGTGACCGCGTTCGTCGCGCTGGACCTGCGCCGGCTGGACGCCCTGGTCTCGGTCGACGAGGTGTCGCGCACCGCCGTCCTGCAGGCCGGGCTGCGCGCCCCGCGCGCCGAGGAGCTGCTGCGCGAGCGCGGCTACACCCTCGGCCACTTCCCCCAGTCGTTCGAGTGGGCCACGATCGGCGGGTTCGCCGCCGCCCGCTCCAGCGGCCAGGCCTCCGCCGGGTACGGGCGCTTCGACGACATGGTCGTCGGCCTCACCGCGGCCACCCCCGCCGGCACCCTGGACCTCGGCCGGGCGCCGAAGTCGGCCGCCGGACCCGACCTGCGCCAGCTCGTGCTCGGCTCCGAGGGCGCGTTCGGCGTCATCACCTCGGTGACCGTGCGGATCCGGCCGGTCCCCGAGGCCGCCGCCTACGAGGGCTGGCGGTTCCCCGACTTCGCCACCGGCGCCGCCGCGCTGCGCCGCCTCGCCCAGGACGGCCCGCGCCCGGTGGTGCTGCGGCTGTCCGACGAGGCCGAGACCATGATCGGGCTGGCCGATCCGCAGGCCATCGGCGGCGGCCTGTCCGAGGCGTCCGGCTGCCTGGCCGTCCTCGGCTTCGAGGGCACCCCCGAGGAGATCGAGGCGAACCGCGCCGTCGCCCGCGCGCGCTTGGCCGAGGCGGGCGGCGAGCCCGCCGGCGCCGAGCCGGGGGAGAAGTGGAAGCACGGCCGCTTCAACGCCCCCTACATGCGCGACGCGCTGCTGGACGTCGGCGCGTTCGTGGAGACGCTGGAGACCGCCGCGTTCTGGTCGGCGATCCCGGGGCTGTACGCGGCCGTCCGGGACGCCCTGTCCGCGACGCTGGCCGAGGCGGGCACGCCGCCGCTGGTGATGTGCCACATCTCGCACGTCTACGAGGCCGGGGCGTCGCTGTACTTCACCGTCGTGTCCGCGCAGGGGGCCGGCGACCCGCTCGCGCACTGGGCCAAGGCCAAGCACGCCGCCAACGACGCCATCATCGCGGCCGGGGGTACGATCAGCCACCACCACGGCGTCGGCACCGACCACCGCGCCTGGTACGCCGAGGAGATCGGCCCGCTGGCGGCGGACGTGCTCCGCGCGGTCAAGGACCGGCTCGACCCGGCCGGCATCCTGAACCCCGGCGTCCTCGTCCCGCCCGCCGCGCAGGAGTAGCCCGCCATGACGGTTCCCCCCCGATCCTTCACCGCCGTCGTCAACCCCACCGCCGGCGGCTCGGCCTCGGCGCGCACGCTGATGCCCCTCGCGCGGCTGCTGCGCGAGGCCGGCGCCGAGCTCGCCGTCGAGTACAGCCGCGGCCTGGAGCACGCCACCGCGCTCGCCCGCGAGGCCGCCGCGGCCGGGCGGGCGGTGCTCGGCGTCGGCGGCGACGGCATGGTCGGCTGCGTCGGCGGCGCCCTCGCCGGCACGGACGCGGTGTTCGGCGTCGTCCCGGCCGGGCGCGGCAACGACTTCGCCCGCCAGCTCGGCCTGCCCACCGACCCGGCGGGCATCGCCGAGGTGCTGCTGCACGGCGAGCCGCGCGCGGTGGACGTCATCGAGGCCAACGGGGTCCCGGTGCTCGGCAGCGTCTACGCGGGCGTGGACGCCGTCGCCAACGACAACGCCAACCACAGCAGGCTGCGCGGCCGGGCGTCCTACACCGCGGGCGCGCTGCGCGCGGTCCTCACCTGGAAGCCCGCCGACTACGTGGTCACCGTGGACGGGGAGCGGTACCGGCGGCGGGGCTTCACGGTCGTGGCCGCCAACTCCGGCTACTACGGCTTCGGCCGGCACATCGTGCCGCACGCCCGCGTCGACGACGGCCTGCTGGACGTGCTGATCGTCAAGCACGGCCCGAAGCGGCTGTTCTTCCAGGTCATGCGGGAGCTGTCGGACGGCTCGCACCTGAACCGCCCGCAGGTGGAGGTGCTGCGCGGCCGCGAGGTGCGGATCGAGCTGGCCGCCCCGGGGCGGGTGCTGCCCTACGGCGCCGACGGGGAACTTCCGGGCGTGCTGCCGGTGACCGCGAAGGTGCTGCCGGGCGCGTTGCGGATCCTGCTTCCCCGCAGCGGATGAAGGGTCCCGCGGACGGGCCGGGGACGCGGACGGGATATTTGGACCCCGCGTTTGGGGCGGTTTACAAGGCCATTAAGGTCGTCCGGATACTGTTCACAATAAGTCCCGGTTGAGGGACGTCTGGGACGTCTGCGGAGGCATCATGGGAAGGCGCTCGTTCGCCGTTCTGGGGGGACTCATGATGTCCGCAGGCGTTCTCATCGCGGTGACGCCGGTGTCTACGGGGGTGGCGCCGGCGTCCACCGCGTCCCTGCGCAAAGGGAAAGGGAGCATGCGTCCCTTTCCGGTCCGCAGCGTGACCGCCCCGTTTCCGGGCGGTCCCCGGCTGGTCCCCGCGCGCAGCGTTGTGTGAGCCCGGCGCCGTGAGCGGCGCCGGGCTCGTCGCGCGCTCCTGACGGGCGCGCCGCCGCGGGGCGCGGCCGCTCCTTCCGGTTATCCGCAAAGCCGTCCGAAATTCCGCGCACCGTCCGGATCACATTACGGTTTCGGCGCCGCATCGGCCTCATCTCCACCACCGGCCGCTTGCTCCAGTACTTGGTCAAATGGCCTCCACCGGCCACTCCGATCGGGCATTGTCACCGCCGTTCGCGGTGACATTCAGGAGTGATCTTTCGCCGGAGGTGCGTGTGACAACGGAGTCGTCCGGGCCAGGACCCGGACCCGCGAACGGCGGCCTGGACCAGGCGGCCTATGACCGAATCGAGCAGAGCCCCGAATTCGCCCGGCTGCGGACGGCCTTCCGCCGTTTCGTGTTCCCGATGACCGCGGCGTTCCTGCTCTGGTACCTGCTCTACGTCGTGCTGTCGGCCTACGCGCGCGGCTTCATGGGCACCAAGATCATCGGCGAGGTCAACGTCGCGCTGGTGTTCGGCCTGCTGCAGTTCGTCTCGACCTTCCTGATCGCCTGGCTCTACGAGCGCTACGCGCGGCGGCGGCTGGAGCCGCTGGCCGCCGAGGTGCGCGCCGGGATCCCGGCCGCGGCCGGCGTGGCCGCCCCGCCGACCATCAGCCCGCTCCGCAAGGACGGGCCCGGCCCAGAGGAGGAGCGCCGATGACCGGCACGCTCGCCGCCGCTCCCGCGCTCGCCGCCGCCACCACCGGCGGGAACGAGCACCGCACGTTCTCCCTCGTGCTGTTCGCCATCTTCGTGGCGATCACCCTGTACATCACGGTCTGGGCCAGCCGGCAGAACCGCACCGCCGCCGACTACTACGCCGGCGGCCGCTCGTTCTCGGCGATGCAGAACGGCCTGGCCATCGGCGGCGACTACATGTCGGCCGCCTCCTTCCTCGGCATCGCCGGCATCTTCGCGCTGTCGGGCTACGACGGGTTCCTGTACTCGATCGGGTTCCTGGTCGCCTGGCTGGTCGCGCTGCTGCTCGTCGCCGAGATGCTGCGCAACTCCGGCCGCTACACCATGGCCGACGTGCTCGCCTTCCGGATGCGCCAGCGCCCGGTGCGCGCCGCCGCCGGCATCTCCACCATCGTGGTGTCGATCTTCTACCTGCTGGCCCAGATGGTCGGCGCGGGCGCGCTGGTCTCGCTGCTGCTCGGCACCAAGAGCGAGGCCGTGGAGATCTGGACGATCGTCATCGTCGGGGCGCTGATGATCTTCTATGTGACCGTCGGCGGCATGAAGGGCACCACCTGGGTGCAGATCGTCAAGGCGGTCATGCTGATGACCGGCGCGTTCGTCATGACGGTCTGGGTGCTGTCGAAGTACGGCTTCAACATCTCCGACCTGCTGGGGGCCGCCGCCGACAAGAGCGGCAAGGGCGACGCGTTCCTGCAGCCGGGGCTGAAGTACGGCGCGACCGACGTGTGGTCCAAGCTGGACCTGCTCTCCCTCGGCCTCGCCCTGGTGCTCGGCACCGCGGGCCTGCCGCACATCCTGATCCGCTTCTACACCGTGCCGGACGCCCGCGCCGCCCGCGCCTCGGTGAACTGGGCGATCGGCATCATCGGCGTGTTCTACCTGATGACCCTGGTCATCGGCTTCGGCGCCGCGGCGCTGGTCGGCGGCAAGGCGATCGCCGCGCAGAACAAGGGCGGCAACACCGCCGCGCCGCAGCTGGCCGAGCACCTCGGCGGCGGCCCCGGCTCGACCGGCGGCGCGGTCTTCCTGGCGGTGATCGCGGCGGTCGCGTTCGCCACCATCCTCGCGGTGGTGGCCGGCCTGACGCTGGCGTCCTCGTCCTCGTTCGCGCACGACATCTTCGCCAACGTCATCAAGCGCGGCACCGTCACCGAGCGCGACGAGGTCAAGATGGCCCGGATCTCCGCGCTGGTGATCGGCGCGGTGGCCATCCTGCTGTCGATCTTCGCGCGCACGCTGAACGTGGCGTTCCTGGTCGCGCTCGCCTTCGCCGTCGCCGCGTCGGCGAACCTGCCGACGCTGCTGTTCTCGCTGTTCTGGAAGCGGTTCAACACCGCCGGCGCGGTCGCCGGCATCTACGGCGGCCTGGTCGCGGCCGTCGGGGTGGTGCTGCTCAGCCCGATCTGCTGGGGCGGCAAGTCCGCCACCCTCCCGAAGGGCAACGCCGAGGCGCTGTTCAGCGACACCGCCGTCGCGCTGATCCCGCTGCAGAACCCCGGCCTGATCTCCATCCCGATCGGGTTCCTGTGCGCCTACCTCGGCACGGTCCTGTCCAAGGAGCGCACCGACGCCAAGTACGCCGAGCTGGAGGTGCGCGCCCTCACCGGCACCGGCGCGCACTAGCCGCGCGCCAGGGGAGGAGCCGCCGCTTGACGGACGGATCACCTCCGGGGATAGGTTGCGCTCGTCGACCTTTACCCCCGGAGGTTTTTCGTTGCCTGCCGAGAACTCGCGGACCTCCGAGGCGGGCGCGGGCTGGACCTGCCAGGCCCCCGGAAGCTTCGAGGAACTGCTGCCCGAGCGGGTGCCCCGGTTCTCCTGGCGGCGGCCCTCGATCCTGTGGCGGTCGCGCAACGACGTGGTCGCGCGGTTGTTCGGCGACCCGTCCGACGAGATCCGGCGGCGCTGCGTGGCGGCCCTCACCGAGCGGGGCGTGCCGGCCGGGTTCACCGTGCACCGGCCCGCCGAGACGTTCTCGTTCATGTTGATGGGCGACACCGGCGAGGGCGACCGGTCGCAGTACGCGGTGGTGCCGCCGTTCCTGAGGGTCGCCGAGGGCACCGACTTCGCCGTCATCGCCAGTGACGTCATCTACCCGACGGGCGACGCGGCGGACTACCCCGAGAAGTTCTTCCGCCCCTACCGCGACTACCCCGGCCCGATCTTCGCCGTCCCGGGCAACCACGACTGGTACGACGGGCTGCGCGGCTTCCTGAAGGTCTTTTGTGACCTGGACGCGGACTGCACCCCGGCGTCCTGGCGCGGCCCGTTCAAGCCGGTCGCCCGGCTGTTCTGGCGCCGGCCCGGGCCGATCGACGAGCAGGCCCTGGCGCAGGCGCGCGCGCTGTACCGGGGCGGCGCGCGGCAGCGCAACGTCCAGCCCGGCCCGTACTGGGCGATCGACACGCCCCGGCTGCGCATCATCGGCATCGACACCGGCATCATCGGCGGGCTGGACCGCGACCAGGGCGCGTGGCTGCGCGAGGTGTCGGCCGGGCCGAAGGCCAAGCTGCTGGTGACGGGCAAGCCGCTGCGCGTCGACGACTCGTGCCGGCCCTGCCCGATCGAGGGCGGCGGCACGGTGGACGAGATCGTGCAGGACCCCTCGTGCAACTACGTCGCCGCGATCGGCGGCGACATCCACAACTACCAGCGCTACCCCGTCCAGGTGGGCGACCGGACGATCCAGTACATCGTGTCCGGCGGCGGCGGGGCGTTCATGCACGCCACCCACACCATCCCGAAGACCCGCGTGGTGGAGGAGGACCGGTTCCGCCTGTATCCGCTGCGCGGCGACTCCCTCTCGCGCTACAGCAAGCTGTACGGACGCGTGCTGCGGATGCCGGGACTGTTCGAGCTGACGCCGGAGGAGGCGTCGACGGTGATCCGCCACCGGCTCGGCATCGAACCGGCCCGCGGCTACGCCTACACCGAGCCGCCGTCGCGGCGCGTGCGCCTCGTCGCCGCCGTGCTGGGCGTGCCGCGCGGTCAGACCCGGCGGCCCCGCTTCCTGCGGCTGCCGGTGCGGCGCACCTCGCAGCGGTTCCGCTCGGAGTTCGCCGACTGGGACCGGCCGCCGTTCTTCAAGAGCTTCCTGCGCCTGGAGGTGTCGGAGCGCGAGCTGCGCATCCGCTGCTTCGCGGCGACCGGCTGCGGCGACCAGGAGGACGATTCGCCGGTCGAGGACGAAGTGACGATCACATTGCGATAGGCCAACGAACAGCACGAATAGCGGTTGAAACGCCAACTACTGCACTAATGTCGTCGCTCACCCCGCTAGGCCGTATCGCAGCGGACGGTCGGCCGTACCTCGACCGCGTCCTCAGGAGAGCACATGAGCTACCCCCAGCAGGGTCAGCAGCAGCCGTACCAGCAGCCCTACCAGGGCGGCAGCGCCCCGGCGCACGCGCCGCAGCACGCGCCCGCCCCGGCCGGCGCCGGGATCAACATGAAGCGCCGCAACCCGCTGGGCGCCTGGCTCGGCCTGCCGATGATCACCCTCGGCATCTACGGCCTGGTCTGGTTCTACAAGGTGCACGCCGAGCTGTTCGGCTACGACCGCCGCACCGGCGACGCCGCCGTCAACGCCCTGCTGTCGATGCTGTTCGGCTTCGTCACCCTCGGCATCTGGCCGCTGGTGATGTGGGTGAAGCTGGCCGGGCGCATCGCCCAGGCCCAGCGCGCGGCGGGCCTGCAGCCGTCCTGCAGCGGCGGCCTCGGCTTCCTGCTCGGCATCTTCGGCTTCGGCGTCCTGTACTACCAGATCGAGCTGAACAAGGTCGTGGACCGCTACAGCGGCACCCCGGCGGGGCAGCAGGTCTCCCTGGCCGCCTGAGCCGGCGGCTCGGCGTGCAGGGTGCCCCCGCGGGGAAATGGGTGTCAGGCCCGATATGACCCGCGGGGCCGACCGGCCAGAGTGGAGACGCGGGCCCGCCGGGTGGCGGGCCCGCACCACCCGGGCCGGCACCCTCCGCACTCGACGAGGACCCAGACGGCCCGGCCGTCTGGGTCCTCGGTCTTCGACCGGGGCCTTCCGGTCGAAGGGACGACGTCGGATGAGCACGAACCTGGCACGTACGCAGGACGCGACGGCGCGGGAGGTGCGGCAGCGCCTGGAGCAGGAGCGGCAGACCCGCGCCTCGCAGCTGGCCGTCCTGGAGCAGGCGGCCGGGCGGGCCCCGCAGGGGTGGGCCGAGGAGTCCGACCACACCCGCATGGACAACCTGCGCCAGAGCCTGGCCGAGATCGACGCCGCGCTGCAGCGGCTGCGGGACGGCACCTACGGCGGCTGCGAGGGCTGCGGCAAGGCGATCCCGGAAGGGCGCCTGGAGATCCTGCCCTACGTGCGCTTCTGCGTGAAGTGCCAGGCCCGCGCCGGCCGGCCGGGCCGCTGACCCGGCCGGTGCCGCGGGCGCCTACCGTGGAGGGCGGGCCGCCCCGGCGGCGGGGGCGGTGACGAGGGAGGACGTGCGGCCGGTGCGGCTGTTCTGGCGGGTGTTCTGGCTGAACGCGCTGGTGGGGACGGTGGCGACCGTCCTGCTGATGGCCGGGCCCTGGACGGTGTCGGTGCCGATCCGGGTGACCGAGGCGCTGGTGCTGACGGCCGGGCTGGGGGCGATGCTGGCCGCCAACGCGCTCCTGCTGCGCTGGGGGCTCGCCCCCCTGGACCGGCTGAGCCGGCTGATGGCCACCGTCGACCTGCTGCGTCCCGGCCAGCGGCTGCCGGTCACCGGCAGCGGCGAGGTCGCCGCCCTGATCGAGACCTTCAACCAGATGCTGCAGCGGCTGGAGACCGAGCGCGGCACCAGCAGCGCCCGCGCCCTGTCGGCGCAGGAGGCCGAGCGCCGCCGCATCGCCCGCGAGCTGCACGACGAGATCGGCCAGAGCCTGACCGCCCTGCTGCTGCACCTGGAGCGCCTGTCCGGCCGGGCGGACGGGCCGCTGCGGCGGGAGCTGGGCGAGGCGCAGGAGACCGTCCGCCAGAGCCTGGAGGAGGTGCGCCGCGTCGCCCGCAGCCTCCGTCCCGACGTGCTGGAGGAGCTCGGCCTGGCCAGCGCGCTGACCGCGCTGACCACCCGGTTCGGCACCCACACCGTGCTGCGGGTGCGGCGGCGCCTGCACCCGGACCTGCCGCCGCTCGGCCCGCAGGCCGAGCTGGTGCTGTACCGGGTCGCGCAGGAGGCGCTGACCAACGCCGCCCGCCACGCCGACGCCACCGCCGTCGAGCTCAGCCTGGCCCCGGCCGGCGGCGGTGTGCTGCTGCGCGTCGACGACGACGGCCGGGGCATGGACGGCGTCCCCGAAGGCGCCGGGATCCGGGGCATGCGCGAGCGCGCCCTGCTCGCCGGCGGCACCCTGGAGCTCGGTCCCGGCCCCGGCGGCGGCACCCGCGTCGCCCTGCACATTCCCACCGGACCCGCCGCCGAGGACCAGCCATGACCACAGCAGTGCCCGCGGGACGGCCCACCCGCATCCTGCTCGCCGACGACCACGCCCTGGTCCGCCGCGGCGTCCGGCTCATCCTGGACGCCGAGCCCGACCTGCGGGTCGTCGCCGAGGCCGGGGACGGCGCCGAGGCGATCGCGCTGCTGGAGCACGCCGAGGCGGACCTGGCCGTCCTGGACGTGGCGATGCCGCGGCTGACCGGCCTGCAGGCCGCCCGGGAGCTGTCGCGCCGCCACCCGGACCTGCGCATCCTCATCCTCACCATGTACGACAACGAGCAGTACCTGTTCGAGGCGCTGAAGGCCGGCGCGGCCGGGTACGTGCTGAAGTCGCTGGCCGACCGCGACCTGATCCAGGCCTGCCGGGCGGCGATGCGCGGCGAGCCGTTCCTGTACCCGGGCGCGGTGACCACGCTGATCCGCACCTACCTCGGCCGGGCGCACGCCGGCGAGGAGCCCGGGAGCGTGCTCACCGCGCGCGAGGAGGAGATCCTCAAACTCGTCGCCGAGGGCCACTCGTCCCGCGAGATCGCCGCTACCCTGGTGATCAGTGTCAAGACCGTGGAGCGCCACCGCGCCAACATCCTGGCCAAGCTCGGGATGAAGGACCGCATGGAGCTGCTCCGCTACGCCATCCGCACCGGCCTCATCGAACCCTGAACGGACGGTCCCCGAGATGACCACGAGTGCGGTGCGCGGGCGGCTGCTGGTCGCCGTGCTCGCCCTGCTCGGCTTCGTCGTCCCGGTGTCCTTGGACATCGTGTCCGCGGCTGGCGGGCCGGGCCGCGTCGCCTCCGCCGGCGAGGCGGCCGGCGGACGGCCCGTCCTCGTCCGGCAGGCCAGGCCGGGCGCCCGCGCGGGCCTGCGGGCCCGTGCGGAAAGTCGCGCGGAGAGCCGGGCGGTCGCGCGCGAGCACGGCGCCTCGTCCTCGGTGTTCGCGCCGCTTCTCGCCATCCTGCCGGCGCGCCCGCGCCTCACCGTTCCCGTGCGGCGCGTCGGCCGCCCGGTGCTGTGGGCGGCGCGCCCGCCCACCGTCCCGGGCGTCGCCGCGCGCGGCCGCGCCCCGCCCGCTTCCACGAGCACCCGTTCCTGACCGACCGGGCGGCGTCCTGTCGCGACGCCGCGGCCCTCGTGGAGGTATCCCCTTTTGTCTCGCGCCAACGCGGTGCGGGCGCTGCTGGCTTTCGCCGTGCTCGCCGCATCGCTGTTCCTCACCCTCACCCGCCCCGCCCGCCTCGGCCTGGACCTGCGCGGCGGCACCCAGATCGTGCTGGAGACCCAGGACTCGCCGCAGGCCGAGGCGAACGCCGAGGCCACCGACCGCGCCCGCCAGGTGATCGAGCGGCGGGTCAACGCCCTCGGCGTGGCCGAGGCGTCGCTGACCCGCTCGGGCGAGCGGCGCATCATCGTCGAGCTGCCCGGCGTGCAGGACCCGGCGCACGCCGCCGAGGTCATCGGCAAGACCGCGCAGCTGACCGCGCACCCCGTCCGCGCCGCCGGGGGCAAGCCCGGCCCGGGCGAGCAGACCCTGCCCGACGAGCACGGGCGGCCCGTCCTGCTCGCGCCCGCCGCCCTCACCGGCGCCGGGATCAAGAGTGCCGCCGCCGGGTTCGACCCGCAGAACCTGAACGGCTGGTACGTCACCGTCGACTTCCGCGGCGACGGCGGCAGGACCTGGGAGAAGATCACCGCCCGCGCCGCCTGCGCCCCCGGGGACGACCGCCGCATCGCCTTCGTCCTGGACGGCCGGGTCATCTCCTCCCCGCAGGTCACCCGGGAGGTGGCCTGCGGCGTCGGGATCACCGGCGGCTCCACCCAGATCACCGGGAGCTTCACCCCCGAGGAGGCCAAGGACCTGGCCGCGCTGGTGCAGGGCGGCTCGCTGCCCGTCCCGGTGAAGATCATCGAGCAGCGGGTGGTCGGCCCCACCCTCGGCGCCGCCGCGATCGAGGCCAGCCGGCAGGCGGCGGTCATCGGCGTCCTGCTGACCGGCCTGTTCATCGCCGCGGTCTACCGGCTGGCCGGCCTGCTGGCCACCCTCGCGCTGGCCTGCTACGCGCTGATCTCCTACGCCGCCCTGGTGCTGATCGGCGCGACGCTCACCCTGCCCGGGCTGGCCGGGTTCGTCCTCGCCATCGGCATGGCCGTGGACGCCAACGTGCTGGCGTTCGAACGGGCCCGCGAGGAGTACGCGGCGGCGCCCCGGCGCGGCGTACGCGCGGCCCTCGGCACCGGCTTCACCAAGGCGTGGTCGGCGATCGCCGACTCCAACGCCACCACGCTGCTGGCCGCCGGGCTGCTGTTCTTCCTGGCGTCCGGCCCGGTGCGCGGCTTCGGCGTCACGCTGACGATCGGCGTGCTGGCCTCGCTGGTGTCGGCGATGCTGCTCAGCCGCGTGCTCACCGAGTCGGTGCTCGGCCGCCGGGCCGTCGCGCGGCGGCCCCGGCTGACCGGCCTCGGCTCGGTCGGGCGGCTGCGCGCCCGGCTGGACCGCCGCGACCCCGACCTGATGCGGCACCGGAGACTGTGGCTGGGGATCTCCGGGCTCGCCGTGGCGATCGCCGTCGCCGGCATCGCCGTGCGCGGCCTGAACTTCGGCGTGGAGTTCACCGGCGGCCGGCTGGTGGAGTACTCCACCAGCCGCCCGGTCGCCATCGACGACGCCCGCGCGGCGGTGTCGTCGGCCGGGTTCCCGCGCGCGGTGGTGCAGACCTCCGGCGGCGCCGGCATCTCGGTGCGCACCGAGAAGCTCACCGACGCCGAGGAGCGGCGCGTCCGCGACGCCCTGGCCGAGCGGGGCGGGCCGGTCACCCGGCAGCGCGACGAGCTGGTCGGCCCGACCCTCGGCGACGAGCTGCGCCGCAAGGCCGTCATCGCGCTGGCGGTGGCGCTGCTGATGCAGCTGGCCTACCTGGCGGTCCGGTTCCGCTGGACGTTCGGCGCCGCCGCCGTGCTGGCGATGCTCCACGACGTCGTCATCGTGACCGGCCTGTTCGCCTGGCTCGGCAAGCCGGTCGACGGGGTCTTCCTGGCCGCGCTGCTGACGATCGTCGGCTACTCGGTGAACGACTCGGTCGTCGTCTTCGACCGGATCCGGGAGCTGTGGCGCGCCGACCCGGCGGCGCCGTTCGCGCGGACCGCCGGCCGCGGCGCCCTGCAGACCGTGCCGCGCACCGTCAACACCGGCATGGGCGCGATCTTCATCCTGGCGGCGCTGGCGGTGCTGGGCGGCGACTCGCTCACCGACTTCGCCGTCGCGCTGCTGGTCGGCATCACCGTCGGGACCTACTCCAGCATGTTCACCGCCACACCCCTGGCCGTGGTGTTCCAGGGCCGGAGCAAAGCGCCGCGGCCGAAGCCCGGGAAGCGGCCCGCCAAGCGCGAGGGCTCCGGCGCGGTCGTCTGAGCAGGTGATTCTGTCGGTGGCGATCGCGACAATGAGAAGGTGAGAATCGCGGTCGCCACCGGTCCCGGCGGCGCGGGGACGCTGCGTCCCCTCGCCGAGGACGGCACGCCCGCGGGCCCCGCCGAGACCGTGCCCGACCTGGTCGCGGCGATCGAGGCCCGCGAGCGCGCCGGCCGGCCGCGCTGGGTGTGGCCCGCCACCGCCCGGCTCTACCCGGCGCTGCTGGAGCGGGGCGTGCGGGTCGCGCGCTGCCACGACCTGGAGCTGGCCGAGACGCTGCTGCTCGGGCACGCGGGCCGCTACGGCGAGCCGCGCTCGGTGCGGGCCGCGTGGGCGCGGCTGCACGGCGCGCAGGTCCCCGCCGACCAGGCCCCCGCGCACGAGGGGCCGCAGCCGTCGCTGTTCGACACCGACGACCCGGCCCCGGCCGACGACCTGGACCAGATCGTCGAGGTGCACGCGGCGCAGCAGTGGTCCATCGCGGCGCTGCCGGGGTTCGCGCTGCTCACCGCCGCCGAGTCCGCCGGGGCGCTCGTCGCCGCCGAGATGGGCCACGACGGGCTGCCCTGGTCGGCGGAGAAACACGACGCGCTGCTCACCGGGCTGCTCGGGCCGCGCCCCTCCGGCGGGCTGCGCCCGCGCCGGCTGCAGGACCTCGCCGACCGGATCAACGACGCGTTCGGGCCGCACAGCCACGTCAACCCCGACTCCCCGGCGCAGATCCTCAAGGCGTTCGCGGCGGTCGGGCTGCCGGTCGCCTCCACCCGCGCGCACGTGCTGAAGAAGATCGACCACCCGGCCGTCCCGCTGCTGCTGGAGTACAAGGAGCTGGCGCGCCTGCACACCGCGCACGGCTGGGCCTGGCTCGACACCTGGGTGAAGGACGGCCGGTTCCGCCCCGAGTACGTCGTCGGCGGCGTGGTGTCGGGCCGGTGGGCCACCAGCGGCGGGGGAGCGCTGCAGATCCCGCGGGTGCTGCGGCAGGCCGTGGTCGCCGACCCGGGCTGGACGCTCGTCGTCGCCGACGCCGCCCAGCTGGAACCGCGCGTGCTGGCCGCGCTGGCGGGCGACCGCGCCTTCGCCGACGCCGCCGCGCACGGCGACCTGTACGCCGCCCTGGCCTCGGCCTTCCCGGCCGGCGGCGCCCTGTCCGCCCGCGACAAGGCCAAGATCGCGCTGCTGTCGGCGATGTACGGCGGCGGCACCGGCGAGGCCGTCCAGCTCCTGGCGGTGCTGAAGAACCGCTTCCCCGACGCGTTCGGCTACGTGGAGGCGGCGGCGCGCGCGGGCGAGCGCGGCCGGCTCGTGCGCTCCCTGCTCGGCCGCACCTGCCCGCCGCCGTCGGCCGACTGGCGCGCGCTGACCTCCACCGGCGACGACGACCGCGCATCGTCGGCGCTGCGCAGCCGGGGCCGCTTCACCCGCAACTTCGTCGTGCAGGCCACCGCCGCCGACTGGGCCCTGGTCCTGCTGGCGACGCTGCGCCGCCGCCTCACCGGGCTGGGGTCGCCCCGGCTGGTGTTCTTCCAGCACGACGAGGTCATCGTGCACGCTCCGCAGGAGCTGGCCGGGCAGGTCACCGCGGCGATCCACGCGTCGGCGCAGGAGGCGGCCCGGCTGCTGTTCGGCGGCACCCCCGTCGTGTTCCCGATGGAGATCGCCGCCGTCCCCTGCTACGCCGACGCCAAGTAGCGCCGCCTCAGGCGGGGGAGCTGGTGACGGCGCCGCGCACCAGCTTGCCGACCTCGGCGCGCAGCCGGACGAAGTCGGCGTCGGCGCGGGTGGCGATCTGGTCGCGCTCGGCCGGCAGGTCCACCGCGATCTCGGCGCGGATGCGGCCGGGGTTGCGGCCGAGCACCACGACCCGGTCGCCGAGGTAGACGCTCTCGTCGATGTCGTGGGTGACCAGCAGGATCGTCATGCCGCCGTCGCGGTGCACCTGCAGGACCAGGTCCTCCAGGTCCTCGCGGGTCTGCGCGTCGACCGACCCGAACGGCTCGTCCATCAGCAGCAGCGACGGCCGGTAGGCCAGGGCGCGCGCGATCGACACGCGCTGCTGCATGCCGCCCGACAGCTGCCAGGGGTACTTGCGGCCGGCGTCGGCGAGGCCGACCGACTTCAGCGCCTCCTCGGCGGACGCGCGCCGCTCGGCGCGGGTGCCGCCGCGCCGCTTCAGCGGCAGCGCCACGTTGTCGCGGACGGTCAGCCACGGCAGCAGCGACCGGCTGTAGTCCTGGAACACCACCGCCAGGTCGTCGGGGACGCCGTCGACCGGGGTGCCGTTCAGCACGACCTTCCCGCCGGTCGGGGCGATCAGCCCGGCGATGCAGCGCAGCAGCGTGGACTTGCCGCAGCCGGACGGGCCGACGATGCTGACCAGCTCGCCCTCGGCGACCTCCAGGTTCATGTCGGACAGGACGGTGTGGTCGCCATAGCTGTGGGTCAGCGCGTTGATCTCGAGCATGTCCTTCACCGGGGTAGACGGGCCGGGACGGCCCACGGCGAGTCGCCGTTCAGGTCGTCGGTGTGGGTGATCTGCCGGTACCCGCCGCCGAGCGGGGCCAGCTCGGCGGGGGTGAGCACGTCCTCGACGCGGTCGAAGCCTTCGGGGGCGCGCTCGGCGACGGTGTTCAAGATGGCGTCGCCGGGGTTGGCGCGGTTGCCGAGGACGATCTTGTTGACGGGTTCGCGGCGCGCCGCGTCGTAGGCGGCCAGGCCCGCGGCCGGGGAGGTCGCGCGGGCCAGCTCGAAGGCCAGGACGCGGGCGTCCAGCACCGCCTGTGAGCCGCCGTTGGAGCCGAGCGGGTACATCGGGTGCGCGGCGTCGCCGAGCAGGGTGACGTTGCCGCGGGTCCAGAACGGCAGCGGGTCGCGGTCCACCATCGGGTACTCCAGGATCTCGGCGGCGCCCCGGATGAGGCCGGGCACGTCGATCCAGGGGACCTTCCAGTCCGCGAAGTGGGGGAGGACGTCGGCCAGGGCGCCCTCGCGGTTCCAGTCGGCGACCTCGGTCAGCTCGTCGTGCGGGAGCTGGATCTCGCCGAGCCAGTTCACCAGGGCGCGGCCCCGGTCGCCGGCCTCCTTGGAGATGGGGTAGCAGATGAACTTGGCCTGGTACTTGTTGCCGAGGACCGCCATCGTGGCGTTGTCCAGGAAGGGGTCGGCCTCGGTGACGCCGCGCCAGAGCCGCACCCCGTTCCACAGCGGCGCGCCCTCGCCGGGGTGCAGGGCGCGGCGGACGGCCGAGTGCAGGCCGTCCGCGCCGACGAGCACGTCGGCGGTCTCGGTGGTCTCGGCTCCGGTGGCCTGGTCGCGCAGCCGGACGGTGACGCCGTCCGCGCCGTCGGTGAACCCGCTCAGCGCGGTGCCGGTGCGCACCGCGCCGGCGCCGAGCCGCTCGCGGACCGCGGCGACGAGCAGCATCTGCAGCTCGCCCCGGTGCACGAAGTACTGCGGCCACCGGTAGCCGAGCGCACGGCCGCGGCCCTCGCCCCACACCCGGTTGCCGTGCCGGTCGAAGTGCACCAGCGACTCGGCGGGCAGGGCCGTCCGGGCGAGGTCGTCGCCGAGCCCGAGCCCGATCAGCTCGCGGACGGCGTGCGGCAGCAGGTTGATGCCGACGCCGAGCGGCCGCAGCTCCCGCGCCGACTCCACCACCTCGGCGTCGATGCCGGCGGCGTGCAGGGCGAGCGCGGCGCTGAGGCCGCCGATGCCGGCCCCGGCGATGAGGACGCGCATGACCGTGCTTACTCCAATCGAAAAAGGTGGTCCCCGAAGGGGCGGGCTCAGCCCGTGTTGCGGCGCAGGCCGGCGTGCCAGGCCAGGACGCGGTGCTCCACCAGGTGGAAGACCAGGTTGAACAGGCAGCCGAGGACGCCGAGCAGCACGATCCCGCCCCACATCTGGTCCATGTGGAAGCTCTGCTGCGCAGTGGTGAGCCGCACCCCGATGCCGGTGGTGCTGCCGACCAGCTCGGAGATCACCATCAGGATCAGCGCGAAGCCGAGGCTGACCCGCAGCCCCGCGAAGATCTTGGGGGCGGCCGACGGCAGGATCACCCGGCGCAGCCGCAGCGCGCCGGTGATGCCGAACACCTTGGCGGTCTCCAGCTGGAGCCGGTCGACGGAGCGGACGCCGTCGATGGTGTTGAGCAGCACCGGCCAGATCACCCCGTACACGATCGTGGTGACCTGCAGCTCGGTGCCGAGCTCCAGCACCGCGATGAGGAACGGGATGAGGGTCGGCGGCGGGATCGAGCGGCCGAACTGCAGCAGCGGCTCCAGCACCGCGCCCGCGATCGCCGACCGGCCGATCAGCAGGCCGAGCACGACGCCGGCGACCGAGGCGATGGCCCAGCCGGTGAACAGGTGGGCCAGGCTCGGGCCGAAGTCGTCGAACGCCTCGTCGGTGAGGAACGCCTGGCCCGCCGGCCCGGAGAACCAGACCTCGTGCATCGCCTTGACGATCTTCGAGGGCGGCGGGAAGAAGTCGTCGGCGGCCGAGCGGGCGGCCAGCTCCCAGGCGCCGACCAGCAGCGCCAGCAGCCAGAGCCGGCCGGCGGCCGCCAGCGCCCGGGTGAGCTTTGCGGTCACGAGAGTCCCTCCGTCCGGACGGTGTGCCAGCGGAACGCCCGCCGCTCCACCGTCACCAGCAGGGAGTTGGCGGCGATGCCGAGCAGGCCGGCCCAGACCGCGCCCGCCAGCATCAGGTCGGGGTGGCCGCCGCCGGACTGGCTCTGCATCAGCCAGCCGCCGACGCCCTCGCCGGCGCCCGCGACCAGCTCGGTGCTGACGACCACGACCAGGCCGACCGACGCGGCGATCCGCACGCCGGTGAGCACGAACGGCGCGGCGCTCGGCAGGCTGACGCGCAGCAGCACCGCGGCCTTGCCGAAGCCGAAGCTGCGCAGTGTCTCCTTGGCGACCGGGTCCACGTCCCGCAGCGCGTACAGGGTGTTGATCAGGATCGGCCAGGTGGAGGCGTAGAAGACCAGCGACATCTTGCCCTGGGTGATCGAGCTGAAGGTGACGATGGCCAGCGGGATCAGCGCGAGCGAGGGGATGGGCCGCAGCAGCTCGACCACGAGCCGGGCGGCGTTGTTCAGCCAGGGGGTGGCGCTCAGCAGCAGGCCGAGCAGCACCGAGAAGAGCGTGGCGAGCAGCAGTCCGCCGAGCCAGGCGCGCAGGGTGTCGCCGACCGCGGTGAGGAACTCGCCGTCGCCCGCCATCTCGGCGGCGCGGCCGAGCACCGTCGAGGCGGCGGGGACGGCCTCGCGGTCCACCAGGCCGGTCCGGGTGACCAGCTCGGCGACCGCGAACGCCCCCGCCACCCCGGCGGCGCCGAGCGCGATACGGGTGGTCCTCATCCGTTCTGCGACACCATGGGCTTGACGTCGAACGGCTCCTTGAGGTAGCCGAACTGCTTCATGACGTCGGCCACCCGCTGCAGCCGGGTCGCGTTGGTGGAGGTCGGGAAGGCGGGCAGGTTGATCAGGCTGATCGTCTTCGGGTCCATCTTGGTGAACTTGGGCATCGCCGCGGCGAGCACCGAGCGGTCGCTGGCCAGGGCCTGCGCCTTGACGAAGGCGCGCTGGAAGGCCGCCACCGTCTTGGGGTTCTTGGCGGCGAACTCGTCGGTGGAGGAGAACCCGGTGATCGGGAAGTCCTTGGTCGGGCCGCTGGAGAAGTCGGTCAGGACGCGCGCCCCGATCGTCTGCTGGATCTGGGTGACGAACGGCTCCGGCACGATGATCGCGTCGACCTTGCCGCTCTTGAGCAGCTGCTCCTGCGCCGGGAACGGCGCGACGACCACGTCCTTGTCCTCGTTCACGTTGATGTTGAACGGGGCGAGGGTGGCGCGCAGCAGCAGGCTGTTCTGGTTGCCCTTGGCGTTGGTGCCGATCTTCTTGCCGGCCAGGTCCTTGGGCGAGGCGAGCTTGGAGTCCTTGGCGACCAGCACCCCGTTGAGGTTCTTGGTCATCGAGGACGCCTCGGCCAGGATCTTCAGCTTGAACGCACCGCTGGTGTGGGCCTGGATGATGCCGACGTGACCACCGTGGATGATGTCCAGGCTGCCGCCCTTCAGCAGCGGCAGGCCTTCGGCGGCACCGGTGATGGTGCGCATCTTCACCTTCAGGCCCTCGGCCTTGAAGAAGCCCTTGTCGATGGCGATCTGGATGGCGGCGCCCTCGGTGATGGGCATCACGCCGACGTTGATCTCGGACTTCTCCAGGCCGTTGGCGGATTTCTTGTCGTCACCGCCGCACGCCGTCATGGACAGGGCTAGCGCGGCGGCGACCACGCCGCCGAGGGAGACACGGCTGAGACGAGCGAACTTCATGAACGCTCCTTCACGGGGGCGTAAGGATGGGGAAGGGGCCGTCCGGACGGCATGATCGTCGCAGACCCTAGCGCAGTGACCCACGGTGATCATCCGTGGTTCCGGGATGTTTACCTAGGTGAGATACAAACCGGTCACGCGGCACGTTCCACATACGGAACGTGACGAATACATCGAAGAACGGAATGTCTAAACTTCGGGTTGGTCCTAGGGATTACTCTGTGCTCCAATGACCCACGCCCCAGAGGTCACAAAGGTCACAGGCGCCCCACAGCGAGGTCGGCCTCCCGGTGACCGCCGGGCCCCCCGCCCAGCCCGAATGCCATGAGAGGTGATGGAGGGAAGTGCGACCAGCAACGCCAGCGGACCGTCTCCCGGGTCCCGAAGCTGAGTCCCTCCGCGACGGCGGGGGTGACCGGCCCCGGGCGCGGACGCGCCGCGGCCGGTTCCGGCTCGCCGACCGCCGCGTCACCACCCGGCTGATCGCGCTCATCGTGATCCCCGCCGCCGTCGCCGGCATCCTGGCCGGCCTGCGCGTGCGCGACGCCATGAACGACGCCGCCGTCTACACGCGCGTCGAGCACCTGGCCACGCTGGGCGACCGGCTGGCCGGGCTGGTGCACGAGCTGGAGGAGGAGCGCGACCTCACCGTCCAGTTCCTGTCCCTGCCCACCAGCGCGCGCACCGGCAGGGCGCAGGACGTGCGCAACCAGCACGACGCCACCGACCGCGCCGCCCGCCTGGTGCGCGGCGCGACCGACGGCGTCGACGGCGACTACTCGCCGCAGGCCATCGCCAAGGTCCGCGACATCCGCTACCGGCTGGACAACCTCGCCACGGTGCGCCGCACCGCCTCGGGCGAGAACGCCTCGGCGTTCGCCACCCTGGACATCTACAGCCAGGTCATCGCCTCGCTGCTGGAGTTCGACGACCTGATCGCGCAGGGCAGCCCGAACGCCGCGCTCTCCGAGAGCACCCGTGCGTTCGCCTCGCTCGCCCGCGCCAAGGACTTCGCCTCCCAGGAACGCGTCCGCGTCACCATGACGCTGCTGAAGGGCCGGTTCGCCAACCCGGCCGACCGCGAGCACCTGGAGGCCATGCGCTCCCAGCAGGACACCCAGATCGCGCTGTTCCGCTCCGCCGCCACGGTCGAGCAGCGCCAGCACTTCGAGGACGTCGTCACCGGCCCCGAGATCGGCCGGCTGGAACTGCTCTACCAGCAGGTGCTGGTGCGCTCCGACGCCTCGCGCACCCTGTCGGTCCGGCCGCTGCGCGCCCGCGACGCCGCCGGGTGGGACCAGGCCGCCTCCTCGCGCATCCAGCAGATGCGCACGGTCGAGCGGCGGATGTCCTCCTCCCTGGTGAACACCAGCCGCTCCCTTCAGGACGACGCCTGGCGCGCGGCCTTCACCGACGCCGCCGTGCTGCTGATCGGCCTGCTGCTCGCGGGCCTGGCCACCATCATCGTCGCCCGCTCGCTGGTGCGGCCGCTGCGCCGCCTGCAGACGGGCGCGCTGGAGGTCGCCGGCACCCGGCTGCCCAGCCTGGTCGACCGGCTGCGCGACCCCGAGGCCGCCGCCGGCGGCATCGAGGTCGAGCCGATCGACGTCGACTCCGCCGACGAGATCGGCCAGGTGGCCCGCGCGTTCGACGAGGTGCACCGCGAGGCCGTCCGCCTCGCCGCCGACGAGGCCGTGCTGCGCGGCAACATCAACGCGATGTTCGTCAACCTGTCGCGCCGCAGCCAGACCCTCATCGAGGGCCAGCTCCAGCTGATCGAGAAGCTGGAGCAGAGCGAGCGCGACGAGGAGCAGCTGGCCAACCTGTTCCAGCTGGACCACCTGGCCACCCGCATGCGCCGCAACTGCGAGAACCTGCTGGTCCTCGGCGGCCAGGAGCAGGTGCGGCGGCGCAACCAGCCGGTCCCGCTGATCGACGTGGTGCGCGCCTCGCTGTCGGAGGTGGAGCAGTACGAGCGGGTGTCGCTGCGGGTGCACGGCGACATGACCGTCGCCGGCCCGGTCGTCAACGACCTGGTGCACCTGCTGGCCGAGCTGATCGAGAACGCCACGGTGTTCTCCTCCGAGCAGACCAAGGTCACCGTCTCGGGCCAGCTGCTGAGCGGCGGCGGCGCGATGCTGCAGATCAACGACAACGGCGTGGGCATGGCCCCCGACGTGCTGGAGCAGGCCAACTGGCGGCTGGCCAACCCGCCGGTCATCGACTTCGCCGCGGCCCGCCGCATGGGCCTGTTCGTGGTCGGCCGCCTGGCGGTCCGGCACGGCATCCGGGTGGAGCTGCGCGCCGCGCAGGGCGGCGGCCTCACCGCGTTCGTCATGCTGCCCGAGGGCCTGATCATCCCGTCCGAGGCCGGCGTCGGCGGCGGCCGCTTCGGCGGCCGCGCCCCCGAGCCGCGCACCGCCGGCGGCGTCGCGCTGGCCGAGCAGCCCCCGATGGTCGCCGAGGAGCCGCTGCCGGGCGCCCGCCCGCACCGCGGCGGGACCGGCCCGCTGCCGCGCGTCGACGCGGGCGGCCCGGTCATGCGCACCACCGCCCCGCAGCCCGTGGTCCGCGACAGCGGCGCCCACCCGATGTTCGGCCCGCGCGACGGCTCGGCCGGCGCCGCCGCCAACGGCGCCGCCGAGAGCTGGGACGAGGCCCCCGAGATCCGGCCCGCCTACGGCGGCGGGCGTCCCGACGTCCCCGGCCCGCAGCCGGTGTTCGGCGGCGAGTCCCGCGACCGCGACACCGGGGCCCATCCGATGTTCGGGCCCCGCGACGGCTCGCTCAACGGCGCCGGCGCCGGTGGCGCCGCCGGGTGGAACGACGCCCCGGAGGCCCGGCCCGCGTACGGCGGGCCCCGCCGCGACACCGGTGCCCAGCCGGTGGTCGGCGACGCCCGCCCGCCCGGCCGCGACACCGGTGTGCAGCCGGTCGTCCACGACGCTTTCGGGCAGTCCTTCGGCCATGAGCAGACCGAAGAGCGGCCGCCCGCCGGCGGCCACGGCGAAGGCGGCGACCGGTTCGCGACCGGGGCGCAGCCGATGATCAACGACACCGGCGCGCAGCCGGTCGTGCCGCCCGCCCGGCCCGAGGCCGGCCTGCCGGTGCGCCGGCCCGGGGCGCAGCTGCCCGGGCGTCCGGGCGCCGCGGCCGTGCCCGAAGCCCAGCCCGTGATGCCGGAGCGGACGGCGCCGCCCCGGCGCGTCTCCTGGGACACCGGCCCGCTGCCGGAGACCCCGGCGGACCAGCGTGCCCAGGACGGCGCGCCCGCGGGCCCGTCCGCGCCGTTCACGCTGGAGGAACCCATTCCGGAACCGCCCGCTCCCGAACCGCCCGTGGCCGTCCGCCCGCCGGCCCGCCCGCCCGCCCGCTCGCCCATCTTCGACGCCATGCAGTCGGAGTGGTTCCAGCGCCGCGACGGCGGCCCCGGCGGGAACCAGGACCCCGCGCGGGGCTGGGCCTCGCCCGCCGACGCCGGGTTCGAGGCGGCCGCGGCCGCCGCCAAGCCGGCGGCCGACCGCCGCACCTCGGCCGGGCTGCCCAAGCGGGTGCCCGGCAAGAACCGGGTGCCCGGCGCGGTGGCCGCCCAGCCGGCCCCGCCCGTGGTGCCGCAGGCCGAGCAGCAGCCGGCGGCCCCGGCCCCGTCGGCCGAACAGGTCCGCAACCGGTTCTCCAGCCTGCAGCGCGGCGTCCACAAGGGACGCAGCGAGACCCGCGGTGAGCCCGGCAGTGAACGCCCGTCGTGGAATGACGGAGAGACAGGAGGAACCCGGTGAACGGGCAGGATCTCAACTGGTTGGTCACCAACTTCGCGGACCGGGTTCCCAAGGTCGCGCACGCCGTGGTGGTCTCCTCCGACGGCCTGCCGATGGCCTACTCGGCCGGGTTCCCGCCCGAGCGCGCCGACCAGCTGTCGGCGATCGCCTCGGGGCTGATGAGCCTCACCCAGGGCGCCGCGAAGATCTTCGACGCGGGCGGGGTGAACCAGACCGTCGTGGAGATGGACCGCGGGCTGCTGTTCGTGATGTCCATCGCCAACGGCTCGGTGTTCGCGGTGCTGGCCGCGCCCGACTGCGACCTCGGCCTCGTCGCCTACGAGATGACGCTGCTGGTCGAGCGGGTCGGCCGGGTGCTGACGCCCGCGCTGCGCGGCGGGCTGGAGCAGCCGCCCTATCCGCCGGTGACCGAGATGGGCGCCGGCCCGGCCCGTTACTGAACTGACTGATTCCGGCGGAGGTCGGCGTGGTGGAGCGAGGCAGGCATTACGGGCCCGGATGGCCGGGCGATCCGGGTGCGGGGCAGGGCGTGCCGGAGGAGCCGGCGGCCAGTTCCCTGGTGCGCCCGTACGCCGTCACCGGCGGGCGCACCAAGCCCCGGTACGACCTGGCGATCGAGGCGCTGGTCTCCACCGTGCCGCAGCCGCCGCGCGACGTCGCCGGGCTGACGCCCGAATACCGGGCGATCATGGACCTGTGCCGGTCGGCCCGCTCGGTCGCCGAGGTGTCGGCGCTGCTGCGGCTGCCGCTCGGGGTGGCCCGGGTCCTGGTCGCCGACATGGCTCTTGAGGGACTGCTGCGGTTGCACCAGTCGCGTCCCACCGGTACGCAGCCGGACCTCCGCCTGCTGGAAAGGGTTCTGAGTGGACTACGCAAGCTCTGACCGGGCCGCCGGGCCGGACCCCGAGCTCACTTCGGTCAAGATCGTCGTGGGTGGCGGCTTCGGCGTCGGCAAGACCACCTTCGTCGGGTCGGTGTCGGAGATCATGCCGCTGACCACCGAGGCGGTGATGACCGCGGCGAGCGCCGAGGTCGACGACCTGTCGGCGGTCCCGGACAAGACGACCACCACGGTCGCGATGGACTTCGGCCGCGTCTCGCTGGACCGCGAGCTGATCCTGTACCTGTTCGGCACCCCCGGGCAGCACCGGTTCTGGTTCATGTGGGACGACCTGGTCAAGGGCGCGATCGGCGCGGTGGTGCTGGTCGACACCCGGCGCCTGGCCGACTGCTTCGCCGCGGTGGACTACTTCGAGGAGCTCGGGCTGCCCTTCGTGGTCGGCGTCAACGGCTTCCACGGGGAGTTCCAGTACGCGGTGGAGGACATCCGCGAGGCGCTGTCGATCAGCCCCTACGTGCCGATCGTGGAGTGCGACGCGCGCAGCCGCGAGTCGACCAAGTCGGTGCTGATCACGCTGGTGCAGCACGCGATGACGGTGCAGACCGCGCCGCCGGGCGGGATGGCCGCGCAGCGGGGCTGACCCGGGCCCCGGGCCGGGAACGGATCTTACGGTCGCGTAGGCATGTGTGCAGGATGCATGATAAATCCCCGTGACCGACCATAGACCCGTCCTGGGGACCCCGATGCTCGACCTGGAGAAGATCGACACTTTCGTCGCCCTCGGCGACAGCTTCACCGAGGGCATGAACGACCCCGACCCCGCAGGCGCGCCGGACGCCTTCCGGGGATGGGCCGACCGGCTCGCCGAGCACCTGGCGCAGGTCCGTCCCGGCCTGCGGTACGCCAACCTTGCGGTGCGCGGCAAGCTGCTGCGCCAGATCGCCGAGGACCAGGTGCCGGCCGCGCTGGAGCTGGCGCCCGACCTGGTGACGCTGTGCGCCGGCGGCAACGACATGATCCGCCCGGGCGCCGACCCCGACGCCCTCGCGGTGCTGTTCGACGACGCGGTGCGGCGGCTGCGCGGCGGCGGAGCCGAGGTGGTGCTGTTCACCGGCTTCGACACCCGCAGCCTGCGCTCGGGCCACCGCATCCGCGGCAAGGCCGCGACCTACAACATGCACCTGCGGGCCATCGCCGACCGGCGCGGCTGCCACGTGGTCGACCTGTGGTCGTCCACGGCGTTCTACGACCCGCGCGCCTGGTCGGAGGACCGGCTGCACCTGTCGGCCGAGGGGCACCGGCGGATGGCGCTGCGGGTGGCCGAGGCCCTCGGCGTCCCGGCCGCGCAGAGCTGGCGCGAGCCGTGGCCGCCGCTGGAGGCGCCCGCCGACTGGCTGACGCTGCGCCGCGAGGACATCCACTGGGCGCGCACCTACCTGCTGCCGTGGATCGGGCGGCGCGCGCGGGGCCGCTCGTCCGGCGACGGCCGCGCCCCGAAGCGCCCGACGGCCCTCCCGCTCTAGGGCGCGGGCCCCGGAGGACGGGGCGGCGGCCCGCGGCGTCGGGGGTCGCCGCAGGCCGCCGCGTCCGGGGACCGGTCAGGTGGCGAGCGCCTCGTCCAGCGTCCCGACCACCGTCATCCGGCGGTTCAGGCCGGTGACCTCCAGGGTGCGGCGCACCACCGGCCGCGGCCCGGCGAGGGTGAGGCTGCCGCCCGCGGCGGTGACGTCCTTGTAGCAGCCGACCAGGACCGACAGGCCGATCGCGTCCATGTACTCCAGATCGGCCAGGTCGAGGACCAGGTTCTCGCCGTGGTCGCGGCGGGCCGAGCGCAGGCACCGCTGCAGCTCCTGCGAGCCGGCGGCGTCGAGTTCACCGCGCAGCCGGACCAGGGCCCGTCCGGCGTGGGCGCGGGTGGTGAGCTCGAGAGGTCGCACAGGGTATCCCTCTTCCTGCCGGGGCGTCTCCGCGGAGGGGACCGGCAGACGTTTTCCTTATGACAACTATTGCCGAGGAACGCCCGTCTGCCAACCCGTGCGGCGTGCCGGGAAGGGATGTGCCCGGTCGGGGCCGCGCCATAGGGTGCTGGGCAGACCCGTACGCCGACGCTCCTTCGCTGAAAAGGACATTCCCGGTGAATGCTCCCCGCCTGCCGGAACACCTCGAGCTGCTGCTGACCGACGAGCCCGTCCTGGACGTGTACGCGCACGGACCGTGGCGGGTTCCGGACGGCCTTTACGAGGAGCTGCGCGGCCGGGCCGTCGGGCTGGACCGGGACCGGCGCGCGGCCGTGTTCGTCCGGCGCCTGTCGGACTTCTACGGCCGCGGCGCCACCGCCGTCGGCGCCGAGCTGTGGTCGCAGCTGACGTTCCTGCTCGGCGCGGCCGCGCTGCGCGGCGGCTCGCGCGGCGACGTCGACTACGAGGTGCTGTCCGACTTCCTGGCCGCCCCCGAGAAACCCGTCCGCGACCCGCTCGGCTGGTTCACCCAGGGCGGCCGGTGGCGGCCGCCGGGCCTCTGGCTGCCCGAGCCCGCCGGCGACGACCCCGAGCGCCGCGCGGTGATGTACGAGCTGGCCCGCGAGTGCCTGGAGGTCTTCGCCGGGCTGGAGCCGGTGCAGGAGCGCCGCGCCGCGCTGGCGGAGCTGTTCGAGCGCCGCGCCGCCGACCCCGGCCTGCGGCGTGAGGACCTGGCCGTCCCGCACGACCGGCTCGCCGAGGTGTGGACGGCCGGGCTGCCCGACGCGACCGTCCAGGTGCTGCCCGAGCTGGCCGGGCCGCTGTCCTACCTCGGCTGGGCCTGCTCCGGCCTCGCCGCCGCGCACGGGCGGCTCACCGCCGCCCTCGGCGAGGACGAGCCGTTCACGACGGCCCTCGCCCGGCTGCTGCTCGCCATGGACGTCACCGTCGCGCCCGCCGAGCTGGCCCTCCCGCTCGGCACCGGCGGCTACACCGCGCTGCAGGAGCGGCTGCGCGCGCTGCGCGGGGACTTCGCCGCCGAGGTCTGGCAGCGCGAGGTGCGCGACCGGCTGGCGCGCGGCCTGGTCGCGGGGGAGGCCGACGCCTGCCGCGCCTGGCTGGACCTCGGCAACCGCGTCCTCGGCGCGGTGAAGGGGCTGCCGGACGCCGCGATCGGCCCGCGCAGCCCGCTGCCGGTCCGCCACTTCCAGGCCGACCTGCGGCGCCTGTTCACCTACCGGCGCATCCTGCACCCGGGCGCCATCGAGGCGCCGGCCCCCGCCTCCGGGCAGCCCCGCCCCGAGTCCGCGAAGCCCATGGAGCCCGCGGAGCCGGCGGGGGAGTTCCTGGTCGAGCAGCCGCAGCTGACCGCCGCCCTGCACGACGCGCTGACGGCGCGCCTGGCGGGGGAGCGGCCCGTCCGGCTGCTGGTGGCGGGCCCCGAGGGCACCGGCAAGGGCACCGCCGCCGAGCTGGCGCAGCGCGTCCTCACCGAGCGCGGCATCGTCCGCGACGCGCTGTGGATCTCCGACCAGGTGTTCGCGGCCCTCACCGTCAGCGACGCGGTGCTGTGGCTGCAGGCCCGGGTCCGCGAGTGCGTCGAGGGCCGGCTGCTGCTCGTCGTCGACGACCTGGAGCGCCTCGCCGCCGCCGAGCGGTGCGGCCCGGCCGCCGCGGAGGAGCTGCGCCGCCTGCTGGCCCGCTCGCCCGCGCTGGACGTCGTCGCGCTCTGCCGCCCCGGCGGCGACCGGCGGCTGTTCGAGGCCAACCCGGCGCTGGTGCGGGCGTTCGACACCGCCGCCACCCGCGACTTCACCGAGACCGGGTTCGCCGAGCTGTTCCGCCGCGCCGCCGCCGCGCGCGGCGCGGCGGTCTCGGCCGAGGTCGCCGCCGCCGCCGGGCGGCTGCTCGCGCGCACCCCGCCGGTGGACAACCTGCGCGGCGCGCGCCTGGCCGACCGGCTCGCCGCGCAGTGCGCCGCGACCGCGCTCACCCGCGCCGACAGCGAGGCCGCCGAGATCACCACCGCGGACCTGCCGCAGCACGCCGCCGGCGGCGTCCGCGACCCCGAGGACGAGCTGGCCGGCCTGATCGGCCTGGACCAGGTCAAGCGCGCCGTGCGGGAGCTGTTCGCCGAGGCCAGGGCCGTGCACCTGCGCCGCGAGGCCGGCATGGCCGCGGCCGGCACCCGGCCCGGCCACCTGGTGTTCGCCGGCAACCCCGGCACCGGCCGCCGCACCGTCGCCGGGATCGTCGGCCGCGTCTACGCCGCGCTCGGCGTGCTGCCCGAGGGCCGCCTGGTCGAGGCCGACCGCGCCGACCTGCTCGGGGAGTACGCCTCCGACACCGTGCTGAAGGTGCGGCGGGTCGTGCAGCGCGCGCTCGGCGGGGTGCTGGTCGTCCGCGACGCGCACGCCACCGACCCGGCCGACCCCGCGCGCGCCCGCGAGGTGATCGACGCGCTGCTCGCCGCGCTGCACGCCAACCCCGGCGACCTGCTGGTCGTGCTGACCGGCCCGGAGGCCGAGCTGAACGGGATGCTGGCCTCCCACCCCGACCTCGCCGCGCTGTTCCCCCGGATGATCCGCTTCCCCGACCTGTCGGCCGGCGAGCTGGTGCAGGTCTTCCAGCGCGGCGCCGCCGAGGCCGGGTACGCGCTCGGCGAGGGCGTCGCGGAGAAGGTCGGGGCGCTGCTGCGCGCCGCGCCGCGCGAGCGCGGCGTCGCCAACGCCCGCCTGGTCGCCGGGCTGCTGGAGTGGGCGGTGGCCGCGCAGGGCCGCCGGGTGCTGGCCGACGGCGTCGTCGACGAGACCGAGCGGCTGGACGAGATCCTGCTCGCCGACGTCCCCGACTCGCTGCTGCAGGCCCGCGAGCGGCCGGCCGGCGACCCGCTCGCCGAGATCGATCGGCTGATCGGGCTGGAGGAGGTCAAGGAGGAGATCCAGCGGCTGGTCTCCGACGCCCGCATCGAGCCCGACCGGCGCGAGGCCGGCCTGCCCGCGCAGGCGCCGGCCCGGCACATGGTGTTCGTCGGCAACCCCGGCACCGCCAAGACGACGGTGGCGCGGCTGCTGGCCGGCGTCTACGCCGAGCTCGGCCTGCTCGCCTCCGGGCACCTGGTCGAGGTGACCCGCGCCCAGCTCGTCGGCGAGTACGTCGGGCAGACCGCGCCGAAGGTGCAGGCGGCCGTCGAGCGCGCGCTCGGCGGGGTGCTGTTCATCGACGAGGCCTACGCGCTGGCCCCCGGCGACCCGGGCGGCCGCGACTTCGGCCAGGAGGCGATCGACGCGCTGGTGCAGCTCATGGAGCGCCACCGCGCCGACCTGGTGGTGATCGTCGCCGGGTACGAGGAGCCGATGAAGGGGTTCCTGGCCGCCAACCAGGGCCTGGCCGGCCGGTTCCCGCGCACGCTGCGCTTCCCCGACTACGACGACGACCGGCTGCTGGAGATCTTCGTGGCGATGACGGCGGAGAAGGGCTTCGTCCTCGGCGACGGGGTGCTCGCCGCGGTCCGCGCGCGGCTGGCCGCCGAGAAGCGCGACGAGACGTTCGGCAACGCCCGCCTGGTCCGCAACATCCTGGAGGAGGCCATCTCCCGGCAGGGGCTGCGGATCACCCAGGCGCCCGCCTGGCACGACGAGCACGACAAGGCGGCCGCGGTGCGCCTGCTGCTCCCCGAGGACGTCCCCCCGGCCCCGCCCAGGGGGACGCCCCGCAAGTTCGGCTTCTAAGCGGCGTGGTAGGCGGCGGCCTGGAGGGAGTACAGCTCGGCGTACAGGCCGCCGGCCGCCATCAGCTTCGCGTGGTCGCCCTCCTCGATGACCCTGCCGCCGTCCAGCACGTAGATCCGGTCGGCGTGCCGGACGCTGGCCAGGCGGTGCGTGATCAGCAGCACGGTGCGGCCGTCGGCGTGCGCCCGGATCCGCTCGAACAGGTGGTGCTCGGCGCGGGCGTCGAGCGCGGCGGTCGGCTCGTCGCAGATCAGCAGCGGCGCGTCGCGGAAGAAGCCGCGGGCGACCGCCAGCCGCTGCCACTGGCCGCCCGACAGCTCCGCGCCGCCCTCGAACCGGCGGTCCAGCAGCGTCTGGTAGCCGCGCGGCAGGTCGGCCACCACCTCGTCGGCGCCCGCCGCGCGGGCCGCGGTGAGCATGCCGTCCTCCCCGTCCCCGTCCCCGCCGCCGCGGCCCATGGTGATGTTCTGCGCGGCGGTCATCGGCCAGTGCGTGTACTCCTGGGCGATCACCGCGATCCGCTCCCACACCCGCTCGGGCGCGACGGTGCGCAGCGGCACCCCGTCCCAGCGCACCTCACCGCCGTCGGGGTCGTACAGGCCCGCCATGATCTTGGCGAGGGTGGTCTTGCCCGAGCCGTTCTCGCCGACCAGGGCGACGACCTCGCCGCGCCGCAGCGTCATCGAGATCCCGTTCAGCGAGCGCTTCTCCGCGCCGGGGTAGGTGAAGGTGACGTCATGGACCGCGATCTCGTCGAACCGGCCGGGCAGCTCGCCGGTGGCGGTCTCGGCCGGGCGGGCGGGGGCGAGCGCCTCGGCCTTGTCGCACAGCCGCAGGTAGTCGCCGAAGTACAGGCCCTCCTCGTAGCACTGGTTGACCGCGTAGACCAGATTGGCGAGCGAGCTCTGCCCGGCGCGGATCGCCAGCACGGCGGTGCCGGCCACCGCGAGCGGCACCGCGCCGCTCCACAGCATGAGGCCGAGCGCGACGTACACGCCCGCCGACGCCACCCCCTGGAGCAGGTCGCCGGTGACCCGCACGATCGTCTGGCGGCGCGCGAGATCGAGCTCCACGCCGCGCTGGTAGGCGGCGAGCCGGTCGTACTCGCCGAGCAGGAAGCCGCGCATGGTGAACGAGCGGACCTCGGCGGCGTGCCGCCGGTCCGCCATCAGGTCCGACAGGATCCACTTGCGGCGGACCACGCCGACCACCGCGAGCTCGACCAGGTACCGCATCCGCGCCGACCGCACCGACGCCCAGCCCTCCGGCAGCGCCGTCAGCAGCAGCAGGGGCAGCAGCAGCGGGTGCAGGACGCCGAGGGTGCCCGCCGCGGCGAACATGCCGACGGCGCCGGTGAGGACGTCCACGGCGGTCCGCACGACGAGGGGCGCCGCCGCCATGCCCGGCCCCTGGGCGCGCTTCAGGTCGTCCAGGAAGTCGGGGTCGTCGAGCGCGGCCAGCTCGACGGCCGTGGTCAGCTCGTACAGCCGCAGCTCCACCAGCCGCGTCACCTGCGGCTGCAGCCGCGACTGCGACCACCCGGCGGCGGCCTGCAGCCCGGCGCGCAGCGCGGCGGCGACCGCGACCAGCACCAGCGACGGCAGCGCCGCGCGCACCCGGTCGGGCGTCGGCCCGGCGCTGAACAGCGCGGTGAGCACCCCGGTCGTGGCGAGCAGCCCGAACGCGGTGAACACCCCGGCGAGCAGGTTGCAGCCGACCGTCACGCACGTGTCGGCGCGGCTGGCCCGCCAGGCCAGGCCGGCGGCCCGGGCGACCACCGACGGCAGTTGCCGGGCCATCACCCGCATGCCGGTCTCGGCGAGCTCCCCGCTGCGGGCCGTCCAGGTGTGGGCGACCAGTTCGGGGAACGGATCGGCCGGTTTCTCCCGTTGCCTTTTCCTGCGCCGCAGCCTCATCCGCCGCCCCTCTCCGATGCGTACGACCCCAGGGGCAGTGTGCATCGGTAGGAGGAGGCCGTCAGGGGAGAACGTCACATGTGAGGGTGACGATGCCCTGCCCCTGATTCATGCGGGGGGCCGACGCGAGCAGGCGCCGGCCTTGTCTAAGGTCGACGGCAGTACCGATACCGGGTCTGGCTCCCAGGCCCCGAGGAGGAGATGCGCGTGGCGCGCAGCAGGCCGGCTCCTGTTCCCGAGGAGGACCCCTACGCCCGCCAGGGCGACCAGCTCCACGGGTACGGCGACCCGTACCGGCAGGGCCCGCCGCCCGGCGGCCGGGTCCGGCGGCCGCACGGCCGGCGCTGGCCGAAAGTGGTCGGCGGGCTGCTGGCGCTCGTGCTGGTCCTGATCGTCGGCGGCTACTTCTTCTTCGACGCGCGGCTGAAGCGCGAGCAGGTGCTCGTCGACTACGCCGGCCGGGTCGCCGACACCCCCGGCACCAACTGGCTGATCGTCGGCTCCGACAGCCGCGCTGGCCTCACCCGCGAGCAGCGGCACAAGCTCGCCACCGGCAAGGCCGCCGGGCGCCGCACCGACTCGATGATGCTGCTGCACTACGGCGCGGGCGGCACCACCCTGGTCAGCCTGCCGCGCGACTCCTACCTGCCGATCCCCGGCCACGGCTCCAACAAGCTGAACGCCGCGTTCGCCTTCGGCGGCCCGAAGCTGCTGGTGCGGACGCTGGAGGGCGCCACCGGCGTGCACATCGACCACTACGCCGAGATCGGCTTCGGCGGGTTCGTCGGGGTGGTCGACGCGATCGGCGGCGTCGACATCTGCGTCAAGAAGCCGATGAAGGACCCCAAGGCGGGCCTGGACCTGCAGCCGGGCTGCCAGACGCTGGACGGCGGGAAGGCGCTCGGCTACGTGCGCACCCGCGCCTCGGCCCGCGCCGACCTGGACCGGGTGGAGCACCAGCGGCAGTTCTTCGGCGCGCTGATGAAGAAGTCCACCAGCCCCGGGACGCTGCTGAACCCGATGGCGAGCATCCCGCTGGCGATGAACGCCACCTCCAACTTCCTGGTCGACGACGGCGACCACCTGTACGACCTGGCCCGGATGATGTGGGCGATGCGCGGCGTCACCGGCGGGGACGGCGTCACCACCACCGTCCCGATCGGCGGCGCCGGGTCCTCGCCGGTCGCCGGCGCCTACATCACCTGGAACCGCACCCTGGCCGGGCAGCTGTTCGGCGCGCTGAAGGACGACCAGCCCGTCCCGCGGAGCGCCGTCACCAAGTGAGCCCGCCGCGCTCGTCGCGATTAGGGCGCGTTCGCCTGGTTAGAGACCAGGACATGACCGATGTGAAAGCCGGGGCGGACGAACTGGACAACCTGCCGACCGCCGAACTGCACGACGCGGCGGTGAAGCGGGCCAAGGAGCGGCACGACGCCCGCTTCCTGTGGGACCTGCTGCGCGCCATCCCCGCCGCGGCCGCCGCCGTGGGGGAGGTCGACCGCGCCGAGTTCGACATGTTCCACGGCCTGTCCCTGCTGGAGGAGTTCCGCAATGCGGGCGAAGGGGACCTCGGTGAGGCGCTGCGGCCCATGTATGTGAGCTATCTCACCGAGCACGGCATGCCCAAGGCGGACTGACCGCCCCACCAGCGGAGATGTCCCGGCGGCCCCGTTTCGGCGGGGTCGCCTGGCCGGGTTTTTGTGCCGCGTTGGTCTATGCCCTCCCAGCCTGGGGAATCACTCTGTGTAGGCGAGTGACCGCGGAAGGTGGGGGACGTGAACAAGAAGCACTTGAAGCTCGGCGCGATCGC
Organism: Actinomadura macrotermitis; assembly: GCF_009604375.1. GTDB lineage: Bacteria > Actinomycetota > Actinomycetes > Streptosporangiales > Streptosporangiaceae > Spirillospora > Spirillospora macrotermitis. The sequence continues at coordinate 183,276 of NZ_WEGH01000004.1, read as the reverse complement.
GTTTGTCGTCTGGTACGTGATCAGCAGGCCCGAAGGGGCCGCCAGCCTGGTCAACAGCGGACTGGGCGGGCTCGGCACCGCGGCCGAGTCGATGTCGCAGTTCGTGAGCGCCATTCCCTGACCCGGGAACGCCGCCCGCCCCGTGCCCGGAATCCGGGTACGGGGCTCTGTCGTTCCCGATAGGCCGTCAGCGTCCGCTAGCCCCTTGGTCACAGTAAAATCCCGCTTTGCGGGTCGGAGCAGATGGGCACAATCTGATCGGGTCAGTGTGTCGCTGCGCTACAACAGGGACGGCGTTCGGATGAAGAAGAACCTCCGCTATGTGGCCATCGCCTTCGTCATCTTCTACTTGCTCACCTCCCCCCGGGCCGCGGCTCAGGTGGTGAACAACGCGTTCGACCAGCTCGGCAACGCGGGCAAGTCGCTTTCGGTGTTCGTGAGTGATCTGGGGACCTGAGCCGGGGCCGGCGCGGCGCCGGCGGTGCACACGGCGGGGCGGCGGTGCGCCGATCTTCTAGGATCGGCCACATGTCTGTCTTCGACGTAGAGATCGCAGGACTGCGGACCGGGTCCGCGGACCTAGGGCAGTACCGGGGCAAGGCCGTGCTCGTCGTCAACGTCGCCTCCAGGTGCGGCCTGACCCCGCAGTACGAGGGTCTCGAGAACCTGCAGAAGCGGTACGCCGAGCGCGGTTTCACCGTCCTCGGCGTGCCCTGCAACCAGTTCATGGGGCAGGAGCCGGGAACGGCGCAGGAGATCGAGCAGTTCTGCTCGACGACCTACGGCGTGACCTTCCCGATGACCGAGAAGGTGGAGGTCAACGGGGAGGGCCGGCACCCCCTCTACCGAGAGCTCGTCGGCGTCCCCGACGTCGAAGGGCACACCGGCGACATCCGGTGGAACTTCGAGAAGTTCCTCATCGCCCCCGACGGCACGGTCGCCGCGCGCTTCGCGCCGCAGGCCGAGCCGGAGTCGGACGAGGTCGTCGCCGCCATCGAGAAGGCCCTGCCGGCCTGATCCCCGGCCCGTGCGGCGGCCGGGTGTGCGGTGTGCGTCACACGCCGTGCACCCGGCTTGTCGCCGGTTGACACCGCGTCTAGCTTTGTCGCAACGCGATATGACGTGGAGGTGCCCCATGGGCTGGACGGCGTCCGACATCCCTGATCTGCACGGGAAGCGGGCCATCGTAACCGGCGCCAACAGCGGCATCGGCTACCACACCGCGCTGCAGCTGGCCCGGCACGGCGCCGCGGTGGTGCTGGCCTGCCGCAGCGCCGAGCGCGGGCGGCACGCCCTCGGCAAGATGACCGCGGCCGTCCCGGACGGCGACATCACCCTGGCCTCGCTGGACCTGGCCGACCTGGCGTCGGTCCGCGAGTTCGCCAAGCGGCACGGCGACGGGCCGCTGGACCTGCTGGTCAACAACGCCGGCGTCATGGCGCTGCCGCACCGCACCACCGCCGACGGCTTCGAGATGCAGTTCGGCACCAACCACCTCGGGCACTTCGCGCTGACCGGCCTGCTGCTGCCCGCGCTGCGCTCGGCCGCCGCGCCCCGCGTCGTCACCGTCACCAGCATGGCCGCCTGGATGGGGCGGCCGCGCTTCGACGACCCCAACTGGGAGCGCGGCTACCGCAAGTGGGGCGCCTACGGCTGGTCCAAGCTCGCCAACCTGGTCTTCGCCAAGGAACTGGACCGCCGCTACGCCGGCCTGACCAGCAACGCCGCCCATCCCGGATACGCCGCGACCAACCTGCAGCAGGCGGGCCCGAAGATGGCCGGCAGCGCCCTGCAGGACCGGCTGAACGCCGCCGCCAACGCGCTGGTCGCGCAGTCGGCCGCGATGGGCGCGCTGCCGACCCTGTACGCCGCGACCGCGCCGGCCGCCGAGGGCGGCGCCTGCTACGGGCCGCGCCTGCTCGGCTACCGGGGCACGCCCGCCAAGGCCATCATGCCGGGCCAGGCGGGCCGCCCCGAGACGGGCCGCCGGCTGTGGACCCTGTCGGAGGACCTGACCGGCGTCGCCTACGACCCGGCGTGACGGCGCGCCGCCCTCCGCCGGGAGCGATCAGATCGGCAGGGGGCGGAAGACCCCGCCGGGGTCGTAGCGGCGCCACAGCTCCTTCACCCGCGCCCCGGTGGCGCCGGGGTAGGAGCGGTCGAACGCGTCGGCGCCCGTGGTGCTCTCGAAGTTCACGTACGAGCCGGGGCCGTGCGCCCAGACCGGCTCCCAGGCCCGCCTGAGGTCGTCCCAGGTGCCGGGCGGCGGGAACAGCGGGCTGGCGAAGACCTTGGCGTCGCGGTGCGCGAACGCCGTGGCGTCCGCCGCGACGTCGTTCGGCGCGCCGCCGATCCAGCGCAGGTGCACCATCGCCCCGGGCAGGACCCGCGCGGCGCGCATCAGCGCGCGGGCCGCCTCCGGCGTCATCTCCGGCAGCAGCGCGCTGGTGCTGGACGCGCGCTGCTGCCCGGCGTTGCGGTGCTCGTGCGCGGTGGACACGAGGGCGGTGTAGGGGGCCATCCGCGCCTTGGCCTGGAGCGGCCGCGGGCCCGACAGCAGGGGCCGCAGGGCCGCGCGCACCGCCTCGGGGTCGTCGGCGGCGACGGCGGCGGTCACCACGAGCACGGCGCGGCTCCCGTCGCGGGCCAGGAACGCGCCGGTGGTGACCTCCCGGGGCGAGGCGGCCATGGCGGCGGCCCAGCGGACCAGCGCCTTCCCGTCGGCCTTGGCCTCGAACGCCATCTCCACGACGCCGATCCGGCGCAGCGGCATCGCCTCGATCTCGACCGACGTCACGACGCCCACGCCGGCGCCCGCCCCGCGCACGGCCCAGAACAGGTCCCGGTGGCGGCGCTCGTCCGCGCGCACCTGCGTGCCGTCGGCGAGCACCACCTCGGCGGCGCGGACGTTGTCGACGGTGAGCCCGTACCGGCGGACGAGCCAGCCGATCCCGCCGCCGGTGGCCAGGCCGCCCACCGCCACGTTGCCGTGGTCGCCGGAGCTGATCGCCAGCCCGTCCCGGGCGAGCCGCTCGGCGACCGCGCCCCAGCGGGCGCCCGGCCCGAGCCGCACCAGCCCCGCCGCGCGGTCCAGGACCTCGACGCCGTTCATGCCCGACAGGTCCAGCACCACGCCGCCGTCGTTGGTGGACCGGCCCGACATCGCGTGGCCGCCGCTGCGCACCGTGAGGGCCAGGCCCTGGTCCTGGGCGGCCGCCAGCGCGGCGGCGGCGTCGCGGGCGTCGCGCGCGAGCACCACGGCGGCGGGGCTCCCGACCCGGGTGTAGGTCGAGCGCAGCAGCCGGTAGCGCGGATGGCCGGGCTCCACGACCCGGCCCGCCAGCTCGGGCGGCGCGGCGAAGGCCGCCGCCGCGGTGGTCATCTTTCCGCCGTGCGCCGGTGAATCATGGGTCAAGTCTGGTGAGCGCGGTCCGCCTTGCCCATCCGGCGGGTAGCAACTTACTTTAGGTAAGTGCTTTCACCGGATCAGCGCACCCTCGACGAGGCCGCCGCCGTCCCCGATCTCGACCTGGGCACCTGCCAGGCCTACCAGCGCCTGCTCGAGCTCGTCGGCCGGCGCTGGACGGGCGCCGTCCTGCTGGCCGCCAACCGCGGCGCCCGCCGGTTCCGCGACTACCGCCGCATGGTCCCGGGCATCTCCGACCGGCTCCTGTCGGCGCGGCTGAAGGAGCTGGAGGAGCTCGGCCTCCTGGAGCGCGAGGTGGTCCCGACGACCCCGGTCCAGATCCTCTACCGCCCGACGCTCCAGGGCGCCGAGTTCATGGCGGCCATCGGCCCCCTGGTCACCTGGGGCACCCGCCACGTGCAGTCCGGCGGGCCCGCGGCGGACCGCTAGGAGGCCCCGCCGCCGAGGCCGTGCACGGCCTGGGCGACGGCCGCCTCGATGACGGCCTCGGCCCGGCCGGGGCGGCGCTGCGCCGCGCCGGCGGCGGCGTCCACCACGCCCTGCACCAGCTCGGCGCGCAGCCCCGGATCGGGCACCCCGGCCTCGGCCAGCGCGGTGACCAGCGGCTTCATCAGCATCGCGTGCCCGTCGCGGATGCGCTCGCGGGCGGGCTCGGCGAGGGCGTGCTCCACCAGCGCGACGGCGGCGGCGTGCCGCCCGTCGGTCATCACCACCAGCTGCGCCCGGACGTAGGCCTCGATCTTGCCGACCAGGTCGGCCGGTCCGCTGAGGGCGCGCTCGGTCAGCTCCGCCCAGCGCGGCAGCTCCTCCTCCACGATCGCGGCGACCAGGTCGTCGCGGGAGCGGAAGTACTCGTACAGGCTCGGCCGGGACAGGCCGACGCGGCGGGCGAGCGCCGCCAGCGACAGCGCCTCGATGCCCTCCTCGGCCACGAGGGCGCGCGCGGCGTCGAGCAGCGTCCTCAGCTGGCGGGCGCGGTGCTCGGCGACGGTGGGCTCGCTGATCTTCGGCACCCGCCCATTCTACGTTTTCCGACAGGCTGTCGGTAACTTGGCATTCCGACAGGCCGTAGGTATCTTTGCCTACACACTGTCGGAAACAAGGAAGGCCGTCATATGTGGTTCCTCGCCTGGCGGGAGATCCGTCACGGGCGCGTGCGCTTCGGGCTGACCGCCGTGCTCGTCGGGCTCGTCGCCTTCCTGGTGTTCATGCTGACCGGCCTCGCGGTCGGGCTCGGCGAGGCGGGCGTGTCGGGGCTCCAGCGGCTGCCCGGCCAGGTCGTGGTCTACTCGGCCGGCGCGGAGAAGACGGTCTCGCGCAGCGCGCTGCCGGAGTCGGCCGCCGCGAAGATCGCCGCGGTGCCGGGGGTGACCGCCGTCCGCCCGCTCGGCCAGTCGATGGCGCAGGCCGGCGGCCTGCCGGTCGCGCTCATGGGCGTGGACACCCGTGCCGGCGGGATCGTCCTGGACCGGACCTTGAAGGCGCGCGTGGGGGACACGCTCACCCTGCAGCCCGGCGGCGTGCGGGTCCGCGTCGCGGGGTTCGCCGACCTCGGCTCGGTGCAGCACACCGCCGTCGCCCGGGTGCCGCTGGAGGTGTGGCGGAGGACCCAGCCCGCCAGGCCAGACGCCGGCGTCTACCTGGTGGACGCCCGCGACCCCGCCGCCGCGGCGAAGGCGATCGCCGCCGCCGTCCCGGGCACCGAGGCCGTCACCAAGGACGCCGCCATCGAGGCCGTCCCCGGCTACGCCGCCGAGACCGGCACCGTCACCATGATCCGCGGCTTCCTGCTGGCGGTCGCCGCGCTGCTCATCGGCACCGTCTTCTGGATCTTCACCATGCAGAAGGAGGCGACCCTGGCGGTGCTGCGCGCCACCGGCGCCCGCGCCCGCCTGCTGGTCGGCTCCTACCTGCTCCAGGTCGCCGCGACGACCGCGCTCGGCGTGCTGCTCGGCTTCGCCGCCGTCCTCGCCATCGGCGCCGCGATGCCCGCCGGGACCTTCTCGCTGCCCGGCCGGTCCGCCGCGCTGTCGGCCGCCCTGCTGGCCGCCCTCGCGCTCGGCGCCTCGGCCGGCTCGCTGCGCCGCCTGCTCACCGTCGACCCGCTGCTGTCCCTCGGGAGGAACGCATGACCGCCGCGCTCGCCACCGCCCCCCTCGCCCTGCGCGGCGTCCGCCACTCCTACGGCGACGCCGAGGTCCTGCACGGCGTCGACCTCACCTTGGACCGGGGCGAGCTGGTCGCCCTGCTCGGCCCGAGCGGGTCGGGCAAGACGACCCTGCTCGCCGTCGCGGGCGGCCTGCTGAAGCCGACCGCCGGCGAGGTCTCCCTGCTCGGCGCGGACATGACCGGGCAGCGGCTGGACCGGATCGCCCGCCAGGTCGCCTACATCCTGCAGGCCGGCGCGCTGATCCCGTACCTGACGGTCCAGGAGAACCTGATCGCCCGCCGCGTCGTCACCGGCCACCGGCCGACCGCCGCCGACCAGCGGGACGCCGCCCGCCTGCTCGCCGCCGTCGACCTGGCCGGCAAGGCCGGCCGCTACCCGGACCGGCTGTCGGGCGGCGAACGCCAGCGCGCCTGCGTCGCGCAGGCCCTCTACACCGGCGCGCCGGTGCTGCTGGCCGACGAGCCCACCGCGAGCCTGGACCGCGCGCGGGGCCGCGCCGTCATGGAACTGCTGGCCGCGCACGCCCGCGACACCGGCGCCGCCGTCCTGGTCGCCACCCATGACGAGCGCTCCCTGGACCTGGCCGGCCGCACCCTCGCCATCGAGGACGGAGTGCTCACCGGCTGACAGCCGCCGCGGAAGATCGCGCCCAGGCCTTGTTTTGACGATCACCCCTGGGCAGATTCTCAGGTATGAGCTTCAGCGAGTACCTCGCCGAGCGGTGGCCGCGGATCCTGCAGATGACGGCCGAGCACGCCGAGGTCGTGCTGATCGCGGTGGCGGTCGCGGCGGTGCTCGGCATCGGCCTCGGGATCGCGGTGCAGGGGCGGCCGCGGGCGAGCCAGGTGGCGCTCGGGGTGGCCGGGACGATGCTGACGGTCCCGTCGCTGGCGCTGTTCGGGCTGCTCATCCCGCTGTTCGGGCTCGGCCTCGCGCCGACGATCACCGCGCTGGCGCTGTACGCGGTGTTCCCCATCCTGCGCAACACCATCACCGGGCTGGAGTCGGTGCCGGGCGCGGTCGAGGAGGCGGCGCGCGGCATGGGGCTCGGCGCGGCGGGCTGGCTGGTGCGGGTCCGGCTGCCGCTGGCGTGGCCCGTGGTGCTCACCGGGGTGCGGGTCGCCACGATCATGACGGTGGCGATCGCGGCCATCGCGGCGGCGGTGGCCGGCCCCGGGCTCGGCGAGCTGATCTTCCAGGGGCTGGCCCGGATCGGCGGCGCCAACGCCCTCAACGACACCGTCGCCGGCACGCTGGGGGTGGCGCTGCTCGCGCTGCTGCTGGACCTGGCGTTCGTCCTGCTGGCACGACTGACCACCTCCAAGGGGCTGCGATGACCGACGAGATGATCCGCCTGGACGGGGTGACCAAGCGCTACCCCGGCACGGACGCCCCCGCGGTCGGCGGCCTCACCCTCGGCGTCCGGGCCGGTGAGACCGCCGTGCTGCTCGGGCCGTCGGGCTGCGGCAAGACCACCACGCTGCGGCTGATCAACCGGCTGATCGAGCCGACGTCGGGGCGGATCTTCCTGGACGGCGAGGACGTCACCCGCGCCGACCCCGACCGGCTGCGGCGCCGCATCGGCTACGTCATCCAGCAGGTCGGCCTGTTCCCGCACATGACGATCGCCGACAACATCGGGCTGATCCCGCGCACGCTCGGCTGGGACAAGAAGAAGATCCGGGCGCGGGTGGACGAGCTGCTCGACCTGGTCGGCCTCGACCCCGGCACCTACCGCCGCCGCTACCCCAAGGAGCTGTCGGGCGGGCAGCAGCAGCGGGTCGGCGTCGCGCGGGCGCTGGCCGCCGACCCGCCGGCGCTGCTCATGGACGAGCCGTTCGGCGCCATCGACCCGATCACGCGCGAGCGGCTGCAGGACGCGTTCCTGGAGCTGCAGGCGCGGATCGGCAAGACGATCGTCCTGGTCACGCACGACCTCACCGAGGCGCTGAAGCTCGGCGACCGGATCGCGATCCTCGGGCAGGGCGCCCGGCTCGTCCAGTACGACACCCCGGCGGCGATCCTCGGCGAGCCGGCCGACGACTTCGTCGCCGAGTTCGTCGGGGCGGGCGCGGCGATGCGCCGGCTCCGGCTGGTGGCGGCCGGGTCGATCGAGCTGGAACCGCTCGGCGGCGACCACGCGGGCTGGCCGGAGGTGCAGGCCGAGCAGAGCCTCTACGAGGCGCTGGACACGATGCTGCGGTCCGGCCGGGAACGCGCGCTGGTCGCCGACGGCGACGGGCGGCCGCTCGGATCGCTGTCATGGGCGGCGATCGTCCGGGAGACCCCGGCATGAGCGTCTCCGCGATCCCCGCCGAACGGGACGGCCGCTCGATCGCCGGGCTGCTGGCGACACCGGTGTTCCTGCTGCTGGCGTGCGCGGCGCTGCTGGTCTACCTGCGGGGACGCGACCTGGACGAGATCGAGCGGCGCGCGGTCGGCGGCCACGTCATCCGGCAGCGGTTCGTCGAGCACATCGAGCTGGTCGCGGTGTCGACGGTGCTGGTGCTGGCGATCGCGATCCCGCTCGGCGTGCTGCTCACCCGGCCGCGGCTGCGCCGGCTGGCGGCGCCCTTCCTGGCCCTGGCCAACGCCGGCCAGGCCGTCCCGTCCATCGGGGTGCTGGTGCTGCTCGCCGTCACCGTCGGCATCGGGTTCCGGCCCGCGGTGGTCGCGCTGGTCCTGGTGTCGGCGCTGCCGGTGCTGCGCAACACGATGGTCGGGCTGCAGGGGGTGGACCACTCCCTCATCGAGGCGGGGCGGGGCATCGGGCTGTCCAAGGCCGGGGTGCTGTTCCGCGTCGAGCTGCCGCTGGCCGTCCCGGTGATCTTCGCCAGCGTCCGGGTCGCGGTGATCCTCAACGTGGGCAGCGCGACCCTGGCCGCGTTCACCAACGCCGGCGGGCTCGGCGACCTCATCAACACCGGGATCGCGCTGAACCGCACCCCCGTCCTGCTCACCGGCAGCGTCCTGACCGCCGTGCTGGCGATGGCCGCCGACTGGCTCGTCGGCCTCGCCGAGCACTTCCTGCGCCCCCGCGGAGTCTGACCACCTGAGGAGAGTCCCATCATGCGCCTGCTCCCGATCGCCGCGACCGCCGCGGCCCTGACCCTGACCGCCGGGTGCTTCAGCCAGTCCGGCACGGACGCGAAGGGGGGCAGCCTCGCCAAGGGCAACTCGCTGAAGGGCGCCTCCCTCACCGTCGGCTCGAAGGAGTTCACCGAGCAGCTCGTCCTCTGCCAGATCACCGCGCTCGCGCTGCGCTCAGCGGGCGCGACGGTGAAGGAGAAGTGCGGGCTGCAGGGCAGCAACACCACCCGCACGGCGCTGACGTCCGGCAGCATCGACATGTACTGGGAGTACACCGGGACGGCCTGGATCAACTACCTGAAGAACACCAGGCCGATCGGCGACCCCGCTGAGCAGTACCGCGCCGCGGCCGAGCAGGACCTGGCCAAGAACAAGGTGAAGTGGCTCGCCGCCGCGCCGGCCAACGACACCTACGCGATCGCGGCGAAGACGACCGCCGCGCAGGAACTGGGCGTCAAGACCCTCTCGGACTACGCGCGGCTGGCGCGCACCGACCCGGCCAAGGCGGCCACCTGCGTGGCGAGCGAGTTCGCCGGGCGCAGCGACGGCTGGCCCGGCCTGCAGAAGGCGTACGGGTTCACGCTGCCCAAGCAGCAGGTGGCGACGCTCGCCGAGGGCGCGATCTACGACGCGATCGGCAAGCGCAGGCCCTGCACGTTCGGCATGACGACCACCACGGACGGCCGGATCAAGGCGCTCGGCCTCACCCCCATCGCCGACGACAAGAAGTTCTTCCCTGTCTACAACCCGGCACTGACACTCCGCGACGAGGTCCACCGGGCCCACCCCGCCATCCAGAAGATCATCGACCCGGTCGCGGCGGCCTTGACCGACCAGGTCCTGCAGGACCTGAACGGCCAGGTCGACATCAAGGGCAAGGAGGCCTCCGACGTCGCCCAGGCCTGGCTCCAGTCCAAGGGCTTCATCGGCAAGTGAGCCGGGTCAGGACAGGGGGCCCTGGGCGGGGTCCCAGTCGAGGGTGGCCGGGACGGCGCCCTCCAGGGTGAGCAGCCAGCGCTTGACCTCCACGCCCGAGCCGCCGCTGTAGCCGCCGAGCCCCGTCGACGACACCACCCGGTGGCACGGCACGATCAGCGGGATCGGGTTGCTGCCCATCACCTGGCCGATGACCTGCGGCGGGACGCCCGCGGCGCTGCGCGCGCCGATCTCGCCGTAGGTGACGAGCGACCCGTAGGGGACGGTCTCGTAGAGCGTGGCCAGGACCTGCCTCTGCAGCGGCGAGTACAGCCGCCAGTCGACCGGCACGCCGAACGTGCGGGCCGCGCCGGTGAAGTACGCGCCGATCGCGGCGAGGGCGGGGGCGGTGCGGGCCGGGTCGTCCACCACGGGCAGCCCGAGCGCCGCGACCGCCCGCGCGCGCTCCTTCGGGGTGTCGGCGAAGGCCAGCCAGGCGACGCCGGCCCCGGTGACGGCGACCAGGAGGCGGCCGAGCGGCGTGTCGGTCGCGCCGAACGCGACGGTCTCGTTCATCGGCTCCATACTCCTACAACCCCGCTACCCCTCGGACGGTTGCGGGGCGCGGGCCGACAGCAGCAGCGCGGCCGCCATCGGGGCGACGACGCCGACCGCGATCGTGGCGAGCGCGGCGTAGGACAGGGCCGTGACGATCGCGCCCGCGGCCAGGCCGCCGAGCGCGGCGGCGCCGTTCATCATCAGGTCCGACAGGCCCTGGACGGCGGGCCGGTCGTGCTGCGGGACCGACTCGGTGAGCAGCGCCGAGCCGCCGACCAGGCCGAACGACCAGCCGAGGCCGAGCAGCACCAGCGCGATCGTCAGCCGGGCCACCTGGTGCGGCGACGACAGCGCGGCGAGCCCGGACGCGGCGGCGAGCAGGGCCATCCCGGCCAGGACGACCGGGATGCGGCCGAAGCGGTCGGCGAGCCAGCCCGGCAGCGGCGACAGCGCGTACATCCCGGTGATGTGCAGCGAGATGACGACGCCGACGATCGTCAGGCTCGCGTGCCCGTGGTTGAGGTGGACCGGCGTCATCGTCATCACCGACACCATCACCACGTGGCTGACCACGATGGAGGCGACCGCGAGGCGGGCCCGGGGCGTGGCGCGCAGCACCGGCCAGCCGCCGCCGGGGGAGGGGCGGGCGACGGTGCCGCCGGACAGGTGCAGCGGGTCGGGCCGCAGCAGGGCGAGGACGCCGAGCAGGGCGAGGCCGAAGGCGAGGGCGGCGAGCGCGTACGGGCCGGCCCAGGCGGCGAGGCCGAGGGCGCGGCCCGCCTCGTCGGCCGGGTGCGCCAGGTTCGGGCCCGCGATCGAGCCGACCGTGGTGGCCCACACCACGACCGACAGGTCCCGGGCGGAGTGCCGCGGGTCCGACAGGTCGGTCGCGGCGTAGCGGGCGGCGAGGCCGCCGGCGGCGCCGCCGCCGAACAGGAACAGGCCGGCGAGCAGCAGCGGCCAGGCGTCCAGGACGGCCGCCGCGGCGGCGACGAGCGCGCCGAGGGTGCCCGCGCCGTAGGCGAGGGCGAGCGCGGCGCGGCGGCCGCGGCGGGCGGCGGCGCGCGCCATCGGCACCGCGAGCACGCCCGCGCCCGCGACGGCGCTGGTCTGCGCGAGGCCGCCGACCGCGTCCGAGCCCGACAGCGTCGCCGCGGCCAGCGTGCTGATCGCGACGCCGGTGGCGACGCCGACGCCGCCGAGCACCTGGGTGGCGGTCAGCACCGCGAGCACCCGGCGCTGGGCCGGGTGCCGGCCCGTCCCGGGGACATCCTCCACGAGCGTCATCATTGACCCCGATCTACCGAGATAGGCGATATGCCAGGGCAGTATACGGATGAGGGGTATGACCCCCGCGAGCGGCCGAGACCACCCGCCCTCGGGGAGCGCGCGGACACCGGCCCACCCCTTCACACCAGTGCCTCCTTCAGCGGCGCGCCTCCTGCACCGGCCGGAATGAGCCGCCCCGTCCGGTCACGCCAGTGCCTCCTTCAGGCGGCGTGCCTCCCGCACCAGCCGGGACGAGCCGCCGCGTGCGGCGACCTCGGCGAGGCCTGGGATGTCGGGGCGATGCCCGATCATCCCGGCGGCGCGGGTGGCCACGGAAAGCAGGTCGGGCAGGCCGGTGGCAGGCCGGGCCAGCAGCCGGGGGAGCGCGGCGGCGAGGGCCGTCAGGACCTCCGCCGCGGCGCCCGCGTCCACGGCCTGCCCGAGCGGCCCGGCCAGCCGGTTCAGCATGAGCTGCTCCCGGTCGGCGATGGCCGTGCCGAGCTCGGCGGCGGGCAGGGCGCCGCGTGCGGCGAGGATGAGCAGCGCGTCGACCGCGCCGTTGCGCTCCTCGGTGTGCCGGGAGCCGAGGGTGAGGGCGAGCACGGCGGCCGTCGCGGCGCCGGCCGGGCCGTCCGCCTCGGCGAGCGCGGTGGCGAGCGCGCCCTGCCCGGACCGGTCGTCGACGTACATCGGCAGCGAGAGCAGGATCTGCGCCGCGATCACCTCGCGGTGCGACGGCAGCAACGACGGCCACCAGCCGATGGTGGTCAGGTCGAAATACGTCCGCTGCAGATGACCGAACAGATCATCGACCAGGCTGCCCGGTGCCGGCGGGGCGGCCGTCGTGATGGCCGGGAAGAGCCGGTGCTCCTCTGGAGCGTCGCCCCTGCCGACGAGGGTGACCTGCGGGTCCGGCAGGCAACCCGAGGCCAGCCATTCCGCCGCGGCGCGTCCGGCGGGGGAGGCGAGGCCGCGGAACCGGTCGGCGGTGGCGGGGTCGATCTCGCGCGGCAGGCGGAGGAGGGCCTGCTCCAGATCGAGCGCGCCCGGCTCGGCGCCCGCCTTCTCCAGGAGGGAGAGGCGCTCCAGCAGGACGTCGGGGGCGAGGTGGCCGGTGGACAGCGTCGGCGTCGCGAGAAGGACCGGCGCCTCGCCGAGCAGGCCGGCGATCTCGCGCATGCGCTTGATCAGCGCGCGGCACGGGCCGGGCCCCAGGTCGCGGTGCGGGAAGGGCCGGGGACGCGCCTCCTCCCGGGGCGGGACCAGCGCTTGCAGCGCGGTGCCGATCCAGGTGCCGGGATCTTCGTTGAGGCCGCTGCGGCGGTCCGCCAGCCAGGGCGCGGTGTCCGCGATCACCTTCCGCACGGCCTCGCGGGTGGCGGCGGGCTCGCGGTGGGCGAAGGCGGCCAGGCCCGCGAGGACGCGCTCGCCGCCCGCCCACGTGCCGCCGTGCAACTGCGCGGTGACCTCGGCGGCCAGTTCGGCGACCGAGGAGATGGGCGGCGGCAGTTCGCTCGGCACGGGCGCGGGGGGCAGCGCGGGAAGTGCCGTGCTCACCGCCGCGACCTGGCCGATCGCCGCGGCGATCTGCTCGCGGGCGGTGGCCGGCAGTGCCCCGGCCGCGTCCCGGACGGCTGCGCGGGTCTCCGCGCCGGCGCGAGCGGCGTGCTTGACCACGATCCGCGCGGCCCGTTCCTGCGCATCCAGGCTCTCGTGCCCGAACGCGACGGTGAGCGCGCCCAGCACGGCGTCCTCACGGCCGCGCGCGGCGCGGTCGAGCCAGCCCAGCGCGGCGTTGACCAGTTTCTTCTCGGGGCGGAACAGCAGCGCCCCGGCGGCCTCGGCGAACAGGGACGTCTCCAGCGCGCCGGCCTCGTCCACCTGGCGGACCGCGCGCAGCGCCAGTTCGGCGACGCCCGGCGGCGCGGCGGGCAGCAGCCGGACGTAGTCGCGGACCCGTTCGGCCGCCTCCTGCGCGGTCGGCTCCAGCCGGACGTGCAGCTTGACGAAGAAGCGCAGGTCATGGGGTGTGCCGCCGCGCAGGAACCGGGAAAGGCACCCGTCCAGCAGCGCTGCACGCCTGATGCGGCCCGCGGCGGCGAGCCGCGCCAGCTCCCCGTCCCAGCTGCCCTGCCAGTCCCGGAGGCGCCCATTGCCCGCGAACGTTCTTCCGACGCCGTCCACCTCGAACAACCGGGGGAGCATGGCGTCCAGGAACGGGTCGTCGGCGAGCGGGAGGCGTCCCTGGTCCCGGATGGTCCAGCCGAGGACGAAGCCGTCGTTCAGCGGGACCGGCCCGCCGTCCGCGCGGACCAGCGCCGCGGTGATCTGCCAGGCGGCCGGCTGCTGCCACGGCGGGGCACCGGGCGTGAAGCGGGCGGCCAGGCGGTCGACCAGATCGGTCCGCCACTGCGCGGGCCGGGCCGCCAGGACCCGCTGGAGCGGGCCGGTCAGCGACGTCCAGCCGCCGGTCGGTATCACCTGCAGGTCGCGGTGGCCGAGCCAGGACGCCACCGCCGCCGCGCCGCCGATCGTGCCCGCGCCCGCGACCAGCAGCGCCGGTGTCTGCCCGCCGTGCAGCCAACCCCATCCGCTCTCGGCGGTCATCTCCTCCGGCAGACCGGGCAGCCGCGCCGCGACCTCCTTGCGCCCGGCGGCGTCGAGGGCGAGGACGGCGTCGGCGACGGCCTCGGTGTCCCCGCTCTTGACCAGGTCCAGCACCTTCATCGGCGCTCTCCGTTCAGCAGGCCGTTGAGGCGGGCGGCCTCGCGGACCAGGCGGGACGCCCCGCCGCGCCCGGCGACGTCCGCCAGGCCCGGGATCCCGGCGCGGGCGCCGGTCGTCTCCGCCGTCTCGGCGGCGACCGCGATCAGGTCGGGCAGGCCCGTCGCGACGCGCTCGCCCGGCGCGGGCCAGAGCACGGGCAGCAGCCCGGCCGCGGCGGCGAAGACCTCGGCGGGCGCGCCGGAGCGGGCGGCGTCGCCGAGGCCGGACGCGATCCGGTTCACCTTCAGCTCGCCGGTCCCGGCGAGGGCGGCGAGGGCCGTGCCGAGGTCGCCGCCGTCCAGCTGGTCGCGGGCGCGCAGCGTGAGCAGGGCGTCCACGGCGCCCGACCGCTCCCGCGCCTCGCGGGTGTTCAGGCCGTGGGCGAGGGCGCTGTTCAGCGCCGGGCCGACCGGGCCGTCGGCCTCGGCGAGGGCGAGCAGCACGCCGCCCTGCCCGTTGGCCTCGTCGAACCAGTGCGGCAGCCAGGGCAGCAGGTGCGCGGCGATCACCTCGCGGTGCGAGGGCAGCAGCGCCGCCCACCCGTCGACCGGGCCGGCGAAGTCGATGCGCAGCCACATCGGCTGGGTGGTGAACAGCGGCCCGCCCGCGTCGCCGGCCGGGGTGATCCGGGCCCGGATCGCGCCCTTGTACGGCGTGCAGACCACCGCCGGGTCGGGGACGATCCCGGCGGCGTCGCGCGGCAGGCGCAGCAGCGCCTGCTCCAGGTCGGCCGGGCCCGGCTCGACGCCCGCCTGCTCGTACCGCTTGCGGCGGGCGGCGAGCACGTCGGGGTCGATGTGGCCGCTCGCCCGTGTGGGCGTCGCCAGCAGCACCGGCACCTTGCCGACGAGCCCGACGATCTCGGTGTAGCGCCGGTAGAGGAAGACGTTGGGCGGAACGGAGCTACGGCTGAAGTACGCCGCGCGGGCCTCGGCCGTACCGGGGAACAGCAGGCTCCGCGCGGCGATGCCCGGCCAGGTGTAGTCGAGCCACCAGCGTTGCGTGCCGGAGACGATCCGCCGCAGCGTCTCGATGGTCTCGGCGCGCTCGTGGAACGCGAACTCGACCAGGCCGCTCAGCGTCCGCTCCAGCACGGCCGCCTCCTGCTCATAGTCGTGCAGCGACACCATGAGCTCGGCCTCCAGCTCCGCCAGGGAGGCGATCGGCTGGACGGCGGCGGGCGGCGTCCACGACGGCGCGACCGGCGCGGGCGCCGTCGCCGGGACGGGGGCCGTCGCCTCGCGCAGGGCCTCCTGGACGGCCTCCCCGGCCCGCGCGGCGTGCTTGGCCGCGATCGCGGCGGCGCGTTCACGCAGGTCCAGGGCCTCCAGGCCGAACGCGGGGAGGAGAGCGGACAGGGCGGCGTCGGGGCGGGTGCGGGCGCTGCGGTCCAGCCATCCGAGCGCGGCCCGCACGAGCTTCTTCTCCGGCCGGAACAGCAGCGCGCCGGCGGCGTCGGCGAGGTCGGCGTCGTCCAGGCCGGGTGTCCGGCGCACCTCGGCGAACGCCAGCTCCGCGACGCGGCCCGGCGCGGCCGGCAGCAGCCGCAGATGGTCGCGGACCCGGGCCGCCGCCTCTTCGCCGGTGGTGGCGAGGGCCTGGTACAGGTCGGCGTACCAGCGCAGGTCGCGCAGCTCGCCGCCGAGCAGGAAGCGGCGCACGCAGCCGTCCAGCAGGACGGCCCGGTCGACGCGGCCCGCCTCCGCCAGCCCGCACAGCGCGCGCGCCCAGTCGTCGCGGCCTTCCAGGGCCCGCCCGGCGGCGGTGATCTCGAACAGCGACGGCAGCAGGTCGTCCAGGAACGGGTCGGCGGCGAGCTCGCCCGGCTCGGTGCTCTGCAGCCAGCCGATGACGAAGCCCTCGGCACGGGGCGTCGGGGCGCCCGCGCTGCGGGTGAGGACGGCGGCGATGCGCCAGTTCGCCTCGTCGCGGCTCCAGCGGAGCTGGTCGGTGACCCGCAGCCGCGCCGCGATGCGCCGCCCGGCGTCGGCCTGCCACCCTTCGGGGCGGCGCGCGAGGAGCCGGGTGACGAGCAGGACGTGCGTGAGCAGGGTGGTGCGCTGCAGCCAGAAGACGCGCAGGTCACGGCGGGTGAGCCAGGACGCGACACCCGCCGCGCCGGGGATGCACGCGGCCCCGGCGACGCGCAGCGGCAGGATCTGGTGCCCCGCGCCGTTGAGCCGCAGGCTCTTCAGGTGGCCGGGCAGCTCTTTGGCGACGGTCTTGCGCGCGTCCTCGTCCGCGTTCGCGACGAAGGAGGCCACCGCGTTCGCGTCGCCCTTGTCGATGGCCTCGCGCACGTCGTCCCAGAGGCTCATCGGGCCGTCTCCTTCTCCGCGTCCCGCACCATCCGTGCCGCGAGGACGTGCTTGCATGGCCCGCGTTCGCCCCGGTAGTCCATCCACCACGGGCAGGTGCAGTACTCCTTGCCGTCGACGAAGCGCACCTGCCGCTCCTGACCGTTGCTGAGGACGACCGCCGCGTCGGGCGCGGTGAAGCGGACCGCGTCCGTCAGCTCCCGCGCCGACCGCAGCCGCGGGTTCAGCGCCGCGACCCGCGCCGGGTCGTAGGGCAGCTCGCGGTGGAAGAACGCGGCCTCGGCGGCGTCGAAACCGACCCGCCCCGACGTGCCGAGCCAGGTGAGCGCGGCGCGGGTGCGCGCGGCGTCCAGGCCCGCGCGCTCGGCCAGCAGGTCCGGCTCGACGCGCGGCTCGAACGCCAGCAGCGCCCCGAGCAGGTCGGCGTCGGCCGCGACGTCGTCGCCGGCGAGCGCGTCCAGCACCGCGCCCTCGCCCGAGAAGCCCCGGTTGTTCTCGGGCGACAGCGCGAGGACGTAGCGCATCCCCGGCAGCTCCAGCTCCCACACGCTGGACATCGGGCCGCTGCGCGCCTCCACCGGCGGCCCGTAGGCGCGCAGCGCCTTGGCGAAGCGCAGCAGCGGCAGCATCGTGCGCAGCCGCTCCGGCCCGGCCAGGCACACCGCGCCGGGGACCGGACGCGCGCCCAGGCGCATCATCTGTCCGGCCGGAACCGCCCAGAGCGGCCCGCGCGACCGCCCCGGCAGGCCGCGCAGGAACCGCACCGCCTCTGGCGCGGACAGCTCGGCGCGCGGGTCGAACCCGGCGGTGATCACCTGCACCTCGGCGAAGCCGCGCAGCCACCGGTCGGGCAGCGGCACCTTCTTCTCCACCACCGCGCCGTCGCCGGTCGTGACGACCAGTTCCTCGGCGCCGACCGCCAGGTGCAGCGGGTCGGCGCCGCCGACGCGGGCGAGCGCCTCGCGCAGCGGGCCGTTGACGTCGACGTTGGTGGTGCCGCGCTCGTGCACCTCGCCGTCCAGGGCCTGCTGCAGGACGTCCAGCCGGGCGTACACCCCGCCGCACGCCGAGAACGACTCCAGCCGCAGCCGGTCGCCGTTGCAGGTGACGACCGGGTCGCGGAACCCGGTCGGCCGCGGCTGGAAGTACCGCGTCCGCGCGACGTCGGCGAGCCCGAGCAGCGCCGCCGCGGCCGGCGCCGCCTCGGTCAGCAGCCCGCTGAAGAAGTGCGGGTGCGCTTTCGGCCCGGCGAGGGTGGTGCCGCCGGAGGTGGACAGGCCGAGAAGCCCGCCGGACAGTCCCGAAGGACGCGGGTAGCTGTAGCCCTGTGCAGGGCTCGCCGTCGTCGCCATGGCGGAGAAGCTAGAGGACGGGCCCGACAAAACCGATCAATTCAGCTGACCGGGGAAGAGCAGCGCCAGCTCGCGCGGATAGCCGCCGATGAGGCGCAGCTCGTCGTCGGTCAGCGGGCGGCCGGTCTGGGCGTTGCAGAGCTGGACGAGCCTGAACGCCAGTTCCTCGTCCACCGGCTCGATGCCGAGGCCGTCCATGACGTGCCGGAAGCCCGCCTTGCCGCCGTACTCGCCGGTGAGCACGACCCGGCCCGGCCGGTCGTGCCGGTCGGCAGGGAACGGGCCGAGCGTCCGCTCGTCGTAGAGCTCGTAGTTGCCGTGGTCCTTCAGCGCGCCGTCGGCGTGGATGCCCGACTCGTGCGCGAACGCGTTCGCGCCGACGCCGACCTGGTTGCGCGGGAGCGGCTGGCCGAACGCGTACGACGCCCACAGCGCGAACCGCCGCGCCCATGTCAGGTCGATCGGATCGCCGATCTCGGCGTCCAGCCCGAACCCGTGCCGGAAGGCCAGGATGCACGACAACAGGTCGGCATTGCCTGCCCGTTCCCCGACGCCGTTGATACAGGTGTTGATCCAGGCGTCCTGCCCGGCCTCCAGGTCGCCGAGCGCCCCCGACACCGAGTTCGCGACGGCCATGCCGAGGTCGTTGTGGCAGTGCGTCTCCACCGGCATCCCGACGGCCGAGGCGAGCTTGGCGAACCGCTCGCGGATGCGGTCGGGGGTGTCGCCGCCGATCGTGTCGCAGTAACGGACGCGGTCGGCGCCCGCCTCCTTGGCGGCGAGCGCGAACTCGGTGAGGAAGCCGTCGTCGGTGCGCGAGCCGTCCTCGGCGTTCACCCCGACGGTCTTGGCGCCGCCCGCCTTGGCGGCCCGGACCGCGGCGACGGTCTCGCGGACGATGGCGTCGCGGTCCAGCCGCCCCCGGAACTTGTTGGCGATCATGTAGTCGGACGTGGAGATCGACAGGTTGTAGTGCGCCAGGCCGAGCGGGACGGCCTTCTCCACGTCGGCGGCGACGCCCCGGCACCAGCCCGACAGCCGCAGGCCGCCGAACGCGCCCGCCTCGGCCAGCGCGACCTGCGCGCGGACGTAGGGGACCTCGTGGAACAGGAACGGGAAGCCGATCTCCGACTGCGCGACGCCGAGTTTGCCGAGGTAGAGGTTCACCATCGTCTTGCCGAACTTCGACAGGCCGGTCCGGGCCGTCTGGACGCCGTCGCGGTTGGTCACATCCAGGAAGTGAATCTGAGGCATGCCCACAGATTGACACTGCCGTCTACATGTATCAATATTGACGAAAATCAATGTGAGTGAGGGCGCATGAGCGGGGACCCGCAGGCGGGGGAGTGGATCGACGCGGCGGCGGCGGCCGAACGGCTCGGTGTGAAGCCCGCCACGTTGTACGCCTACGTCAGCCGCGGCGTGCTCCGCCGGCGCCGCGGCGACGACGGCCGCCGCAGCCTGTTCGAGGCCGCGCAGGTCGAGGAGCTCGCCCGGCGCGGCCGGCCGCGCCGCCCGCCCGGGCCCGGCGAGCTGGCGATCGAGTCGGCGATCACCGCGCTCGGCCCGGACCGCCCCTACTACCGGGGCCGCGACGCGCTGGAGCTCGCCGCCGCGCACCGCTTCGAGGAGGTCGCGGGCTGGCTGTGGACCGGCGACCTCGCCGCCCGCGACGGCTGGACCGCGCCGCCGGACGGCCTCGCCGCCGCCGTCGCCGCGCAGTCCGGGCTGGCCGCCGGGGCGCTGCCGCTGGACCGCCTCCAGCTGATCGCCACCGCGCTCGGCGTCGCCGACCCGGCCCGCCACCGGCTGGACCCCGGCGCCGTCACCGCCACCGCCCGCGCCCTCATCGCCGGGCTGGTCGAGGCGCTGCCGGCCCTGTCGGGCGACGAGGCCGAGCGCACGATCGCCGGGCGGCTGTGGGCGCGGCTCACCCCGCGCCGCGCCGAGCCGGGCCTGCTGCGCGCGCTGGAGACGGCCATGATCCTGCTCGCCGACCACGAGCTGGCCGCCTCCACCGTCGCCGCCCGCGTCGCCGCGTCGGTGCGCGCCGACCCCTACGCCGTCGTCGCCGCCGGGCTCGGCGTGCTCGGCGGGCCGCTGCACGGCGGCGCGTCCTACGCCGCCGAACGGCTGCTCGCCGAGATCGGCGACGACCCGGCGCGGGCGGCCCGGGTGCTCGGCGAGCGGCTGCGCGGCGGCGAGCGCGTCCCCGGCTTCGGCCACCAGGTCTACAAGCAGGGCGACGCCCGCGCCGGCCACCTGCTCGCGGTGCTGCGCGACGCCGCCCCCGGGCGCCTGGCCGCCCTGGACGCGGTGCTCGCCGAGGCCGCCCGGCTCCGGCTGCCCGAGCCCAACATCGACCTGGTGGTCGCCGCGCTCGGCGGCGCCGCCGGGATGGTCCCCGGCGCCGGCGAGGCGGTCTTCGCGGTGGCGCGGACGGCGGGCTGGCTCGCGCACGCGGCCGAGGAGTACGAGCGCCGCGCGCCGCTTCGCCCCCGCGCCGTCTACACCGGGCCGCCGCCGGCCTGAGCGGGCGGCGCACCGCTGCGCCGGGGGCGGGCACGGGCTCGGCGGTGCCGGGGGTACGCTCGGTGACGTGCGCAGGTTCCTCACCCCCGGCTGGCTCGGCCTCCATGCGATCGCCGTCGTGCTCTGCTGCTCGTTCCTCGGGTTCGGGTGGTGGCAGTACGACCGCGCGCAGGCCGGCAACGACCGCAGCTGGGCCTACACCTTCGAGTGGCCCGTCTTCTCGATCTTCGTCATCGTCATGTGGGTCAAGATGATCCGCGACGAGCTGGCCGAGGACGGCAAGCCGAAGACCCCGAAGACGATCGAGGAACCGGCCGAGGCCGCGGTCAAGCGGGAGATCATCCGGCAACAGGAGCAGGAGGACCCGGCGCTGGCCGCCTACAACCGCTACCTGGCCCGGCTGAACTCCGAGTCCCACCGCCGCGACTGACGGCGGCCCCTCCGGCCGTCCCGCCCGGCCGGCCCGTGGTCGATCGGCCCGTGGTCGACCGGCCCGTGTTCGACCAGCCCGTGTGATTGCGCCGGGGACCGGCGCGCTGAGAAAGGTGTGAACTGTGGAAGCGGCCATCAAGCGGTACCGCGTCATGGCTCTGGTCGTCGGTGTGATGCTGCTGGTCCTGGTCTTCGTCGGGATGCCGCTCCGCTACATCGGCGGCGACCCGACGCCGTCGGGGATCATCTCCCCGATCCACGGCACCCTCTACATCGTCTATCTGATCTGCGCCTACGACCTGTGGAACAAGACCGGCTGGCCGCTGAAGAAGATGGGGATCATGGTGTCGGCGGGACTGATCCCGTTCCTGGCCTTCTACATCGAGCGCAAGATCGTCCGCGAGGCGCAGGAGGTCTCCCGCGCCCGGGCCGAGGCGGCCCCCGCCGGCTTCTGATCCACTGCCGATGCCGGTATGTTTGACTCAGTCAAACATACCGGGAGGCAGGCATGGGCGCCCGCACGGACGACGTCGCGACGGTCCGTTCGTTCAACCGTTTCTACACCGGCGTCATCGGCGTGCTCGGCGAGGGCCTCGCCGGCACGCCCTACTCGCTCACCGAGGCCCGGGTGCTGTTCGAGCTGGCGCAGCGCCCGCGGACCGCGGCGCTGGACCTGCGCCGCGCCCTCGGCCTGGACGCCGGCTACCTCAGCCGGATGCTGGCCCGCTTCGAGGCCGACGGCCTCATCGCCCGCGACCGCGACCCCGCCGACGCGCGCCGCCAGGTCGCCCGGCTGACCGAGCGGGGCCGCGCGGTGACCGCGACGCTGGACGAACGCTCGTCCGCCGAGGTCGCCGCCCTGCTGGACGGGCTGCCGGACGCCGGCCGGCGGCGTCTCACCGCCGCGATGCGCACCATCACCGCCGTCCTGGAGGGCACCGGGCCCGAACCGGCCGTCACCCTGCGCGGCCTGCGGCCCGGCGACCTCGGCTGGATCGTGCAGCGCAACGGCGCCCTCTACGCCGCCGAGTGCGGATGGGACCGCACCTACGAGGCGCTGGTCGCGAGCGTGGTCGCCGAGTACGTGGACGGGCACGACCCCGAGCGCGAGAACGCCTGGATCGCCGAAGTGGACGGCGAGCCGGTGGGCGGGGTGTTCTGCGTCCGCCGCGAGGAGAAGGTCGCCCAGCTGCGGCTGCTGCACGTCGAGCCGTCCGCCCGCGGCCTCGGCGTCGGCGCCGCCCTGGTGGCGGAGTGCGTGCGCTTCGCCGCCGCGGCGGGCTACGCCGAGATCATGCTGTGGACGACCGCGCTGCAGCGCCCGGCGCACCGCCTCTACGCACGCGCCGGATTCGAACTGGAGACCGAGGAACCCCCGGTCCGCCGGTTCGGCGACATGATCCACGGCCAGGTCTGGCGCCGCCGCCTCTGAACCCCGCCTGTCTCGGCCACGCCCGCGCGACCAGCGATGTGCTCTGCGGAGGTGGGGGGCATGGCCCGTGCGGGCGGGGTGCGCGCACGGGCCATGGTCGTTCCGGCGGCGCTGCGCTTTCCGGGCGTCCGGGACGGGGGTCGGGGCGTCGGTCCGTCTGCCCGGGCGGGTCGGCTGGCGCCGGTGACTCGTTCGGTGTCGGTCTGGGGCACCTCCTTCGCGTCGGACGGTGGATGGCGAGGCAGGAAAGACGAGCGGGGCTTGGACCGCTGAGCGGGGCCGGACTACCAGGCCGGCGGCACTGCACGATGCCGCCGGCCCGGCGGGGGCGGGCGTCCGTGCCGCGGGGGCGTGCGGCACCGGCGCCCCGGGGTGGTCGCGCGGCCCGGCGGTGGCGCCCGCCGGGGGGACCGGGAGCCTGCCGCCGCACCGCGCACCAGCGGCGGCAGGCTCGTCTGGTGGCCCCGCCGCCGCGCGGCGGCAGGGCGGACGGGCCCGGAGCGGCCGAGGACCCGAGGTGTGTCGCCCGGCGTCGCGCGCACCGTGCGCACCGGCGGGGACGGGTGCCGGTGCGGGGTGCGGCGCGACGCGCGGGGAACGCCCTCGGCCGTCCGGACGAGCCCTGGCGGCGGGGCCGCGCCGGGCGGCGCGGTGGCGAGGGCCGCCCGGGCCGCTGTCGCCGACGTTCCGCTTCCCACGATGCCCCTCCTTGGCCGCCTGCCGGGTTGGGACGGCGGACCTTTACCGGCCCACCGTGATTCTTTCACCCAGCGTCATGGTCTCGTTGCGGAAAGTATGCTCCGATCAAGCGCGCGTAAACCTGGCGCCACCCAGAATCATGGCCATGACCTGGGCTTTACCTTGATGAGGGCCCGCTCAGCCGAGCTGACGGAGGGTGAGGGCCGCCGCGCACAGCAGCATCCCGCGCGTGGTGCGCGGATCCACGCCGAGCAGCCGCGCCGCCCGCGCCAGCCGGTTGTCGACGGTGTTGGGGTGGACGGCCAGAGCGCGCGCGGTGCGCCGCCGGTCGGCGTCGTTGTCCAGGAAGGCGCGCAGTGTCGCCAGCAGCTCGGGGGAGCCGTCCAGCGGGTCCAGCAGCGCGGCGACCGTCCGGCCGCTGTCGGCCGCGCCGCTCAGGTGGTAGTCCAGCAGCACGTCGCCCATCTCGTAGAGGCCGGGCGGACGGCCCGTCGCCTGCGCGATGTGGGCGATCCGCGCGGCCTGGCCGGCGGCGGCGGGCACGTCGGCGACGCCGCGTGAGCGGGCCGCGCCGACCACGAGCGGCTCGGCGGGGGACAGGACGAGCCGTGTCAGCTCCTCCATCCGGTCCGCCGCCGCGGCCGGCAGCAGCACGTGGCCGCCGTCGGCGTCCGGCAGGGTGAGCGGCGGGTCGCCGGTGAAGCCGTCCAGCCGGGCCCGGACGCGGCGCAGCGCCCGCCGGTCCGCGACCGCGCCGCCCGCGGCCACGTCGGCCTGGCGCAGGTTCAGCACCAGGTAGGCCGGCGCCAGCGGGACGCCGAGGCGGGCGGCGGTGGCGTGCGCCGACTCGCCGGTCAGCAGCGCCCGCGCGACCTCCCGGAGCGCCTCGCGCCGCTCGGCCAGGATCGCGGCCTGCTCGGCCTGGTAGGCGGCGGTGACGGCCGCCACCACCCGGCCGAGCCCGCGCAGCTGGACGCGGGCCAGCCAGCGCAGCGCCTCCTCCTCGCCGGGGCGGGCCGCCGCGCACAGCGCGTCCCAGACGGCCTCCGCGCCGATGTGGTAGGTGCCGAGCAGCGTGGCGAGGTCGATGCCCTCCTCGGCGCGCTGCGCGGCGCGCTCGCGGAACAGGGCGAGGTCCTCCTCGCCGACCGGGACGCCCATCGCGTTGTGAAGGAACTGCCGGAGCGCGTACCGGGCGGTCCCGGCGATCTCCAGGTCGCGCATGTCCTCCGGCAGCCCGCTGTACTCGGGCAGCACGGCGAACCGGCGTTCGGCCAGGTCACGGGCCAGCCGGTTGACCTGGCCCTCGCAGCGGGCGGCGATCCGCGCCGCAACCCGCCGGACCTCCTCGTCCGCGCTCATCCCCGAGATTGTGACATGTCACAACGGGGCGGCCCCGCGGGTGGGCGCATCGCCGCTTGCCGGGCACCCCGCGCCCGGTGAGGGTGATCACATGACCCCTCCCACCCCGGCCCCCGCCCGGAGAGCATGGACGGTCGTCGTCCTGCTGGTGCTGTTCATGGCCGTCAACTTCCTGGACAAGAGCGTGCTCGGCCTCGCCGGCAAGCACATCAAGGACGACCTCGGCCTGGACGACACCCGCTTCGGCACCATCGGCAGCGCGTTCTTCCTGCTGTTCAGCCTGTCCGGCGCGGCGGCCGGGTTCGCCGCCGACCGGCTCACCGCCCGCCGCCTGGTCACCGCCATGGCCGTGGTGTGGAGCCTCGCGCAGCTGCTGGTGGCGCTGCCCGCCGCGGGCCTGGCCACGCTGGTCGCCACCCGCGTCGTGCTCGGCGCCGCCGAGGGCCCGGCGTTCCCGCTGGCCAACCACGTGGCGTTCAGCTGGTTCCCCGACGAGCGGCGCACGCTGCCGGGCAGCCTGCTGACGATCGGCGGCGCGGTGGGCGTCGCCGTGGGCGCGCCGCTGCTCGCGCTCACCATCACCCGGGCCGGCTGGCGGGCCGCGTTCGCCCTCACCGGCGTCCTCGGCCTGCTGTGGCTGCTGGCCTGGCTGCGCTGGGGCGGCGAGGGGCCGCACGGCGTCCACGCGCGGCCCGCGGAGGGCGGCCGCGTCCCCTACCGGCGGCTGCTCACCCGCGGCACTGTGCTCGGCGGCCTGGCGGGCGGGTTCGCCGCGTTCTGGCTGATGGCGGTCGCGCTCACCTGGCTGCCGCAGTTCCTGCAGCGGGTGCACGGGTACGAACTGGAGCGCGCCGGGCTGGTCGCCGCCGGGACGCAGGTCGCCGGCATCGTCTTCATCCTCGGCATCGGCTACGCCTCCCAGCGGATGCTGCGCCGCGGCCGGTCCAGCCGGGTCGCGCGCGGAGTGCTCGGCGGCGCCGCCGTCGTCGTCTCCGGAGCGGCGACGCTGCTGCTCACCCGGGTCGGCGGAGGCGTCGCGCTGGTGGCGGCGATGCTGGTCGCCTTCACCGTCGGCAACGCCTTCTTCGGGCTGATGCAGGCCGTCCTCGCCGAGATCGCGCCGCTCCGTCAGCGCGCCGCGCTGCTCTGCACGGTGACCGCGGCGGCCTCCACCGCCGGCGCGTTCGGGCCGCTGGCCAGCGGCGCGCTCGTCGACGCGGCCGGGTCGGCGGCGGCCGGGTTCCGGCACGCCTTCGACCTCGCCGCCGCCCTCATGATCGTCTGCGGCCTGCTGGCCGCGGCGCTGATCCGCCCCGCCCGGGACCGCGCGTCCCTGGCGGAGCCGCCCGCGGCCGCCGTGCCGCAGGCGGCGCACTGAGAAGGAACCCTCATGGACATCAAGGACTACGCCGACCGGGTCTGGCGCGGCGAGCAGGACGACAGCATCGTGCACACCGGCATGGGCGGGGCGGGCGTCGTCGACATCGCGGACGGCCTCGGCTGGCTGCCCGGCTTCGGCAACGTGGTGGCGTTCCGCGCCGCCGGCGAGCTGATCCTGTTCGACACCGGCAACCCGGCGACCGCGGAGCGGGCGCACGCGCACCTGCGCGCGTGGTCGCCCGACCCGCTGACCACGGCGTTCTACTCGCACGGGCACATCGACCACGTGATGGGGCTCGGCCCGTTCGACGCCGAGCCGGGCGCGTCCGTCCAGGTCGTCGCGCACGAGGCCGTCCGCGACCGCTTCGACCGGTACCGGCTGACCAACGGCTACAACACCGTCATCAACCGGCGCCAGTTCCAGGTGCCCGACCTCACCTGGCCGTCGCGGTACCGGCAGCCCGACGTCACCTTCCGCGACGGCCTTACCGTCACCCGCGGCGGGCTGACCTTCGAGCTGTTCCACGCCAAGGGCGAGACCGACGACGCCGCCGTCGCCTACGTGCCCGAGCACCGGCTGCTGCTGCCCGGCGACCTGTTCATCTGGCTCACCCCGAACTGCGGCAACCCGCAGAAGGCGCAGCGCTACCCGCGCGAGTGGGCGCACGCGCTGCGCCGCATGGCCGCGCTCGGCGCCGAGCTGATGATCCCCTCGCACGGCGCGCCGGTCTACGGCGCCGAGCGGATCCACCAGGCGCTCACCGAGACCGCCGAGTGGCTGGAGAGCATCGTCGAGCAGACGCTGGCGATGCTGAACGACGGCGCCCGCCTGGACGCGATCGTGCAGGCGGTGAAGCCGCCCGCGCACCTGGCCGATCGCGTCTACCTCCAGGCCAAGTACGACGAGCCGGAGTTCATCGTGCGCAACCTGTGGCGGCTGTACGGGGGCTGGTACGACGGCAACCCCGCGCACCTGAAGCCCGCGCCCGACGCCGTGCTGGCCCGTGCCGTCGCGGACCTGGCGGGCGGCGCGGCGAAGGTCGCGGACGCCGCCCGCCGCGCCGTCGACGCCGGCGACCTGCGCCTCGCCGCGCACCTCGCCGAGATGGCCGTGCAGGCCGACCCGCAGGACGGCGGCCTGCACGAGGTCCGCGCCGAGGTGTACCAGGCGCGCGCGGCGGCAGAGCCGTCGCTGATGGCCAAGGGCGTGTACACCTGGTCGGCCGACGAGTCCCGGCGCGCGGCCGGTGTCGAGGCGGGCGGGCACACCGCCCCGTACCGCCTTCTCGGTTAGGAACGCGCAGAGGAGGGGGCGGCTGCTATTGGCACAGCGCCAATAAGGGAGTAGACATATCGGCATGAGTCCGCCCCACCCTCCGGAGGCGCCCATGTCCCCGGCCGATCTGCGCGACCGGCTCGCCGAGCGGTCCGTCCTACAGGAGCTGGCGGCCGAGCCCCTGCTCGGCCTCGGCGCGGGCCGCGCGCTGCTGCTGCAGCTCGCCGAACCCGGCGTCGCCCAGGGCGTCGCCGACCACAGCGACTTCCAGCGGCGCCCGCTCGCCCGCCTGTTCGGCACGCTGGACTTCCTGCTGATCGTCACCTTCGGCGAGCCGGACGAGGTCGAGCGCATGGCCGCCCGCGTGCGCGGCCTGCACAACCGCGTCACCGGCCCCGGCTACTCGGGCAACGACGCCGATCTGCAGGTCTGGGTGAACGCCACCCTGATCGACGCGGCGCTGTACGTCTACCGGGAGGTCATGCGGCCCGGCGACGACGAGCGCGACCTGTCGGCCGACTACTACCGCGAGGCGCGGATCGTCGCCGAGGTCCTCGGCTGCCCGCCGGACGCGCAGCCGCCCGACCTCGCCGCCTTCGAGGCCTACATGGCGGAGAAGATCGCCACCCTGGAGGTCGGCGACGCCGCCCGCCAGGTGGCCCGGGCCGTCCTGTGGCCGGGCCGCCTGTGGTACCTCGCGCCCGCGATCGCGCTGTTCCGGCTGCTGACGATCGCGATGCTGCCCGAGCCGGTGCGGGCGCAGTACGGGTTCGAGTGGAGCCACGGCCGGCAGCGCGCCGCGGACCTGTTCCTGCGGCTGGCCACCGACCTGTACCACGTGACGCCCGCGTTCCTGCGCCGCCCGCCGCGCCGCCTGCTGGTCCGGCTCGCCGAGCGCCGCGTGCAGGCCACGTTCCGCTCCCGCCGCGCCCGGAGACGGTGATGCTGGGCGTCTACGCGGACGTGCCCTGGTCCTACGCCGCCGGCGCCGGGATCGCCCTGGCCGCCGCGCACCAGCTGAGGCTCGGCCGCGCCGGACGGCACTTCGCGCTGGCCCTGCTGTACGGCGGCCTGGTCTTCGTCCCGGCCAGCCTGTCCGTGGCAGCGGCCTACCCCGAATGGGCCACCCTGCAAGAGCGCGCCTCCCTGCCGGGCGGGTTCCTGCCCGGCCTCGGCGCACTCGAGCTCGCCCTGCTCGCCGCGGGGTTCCTGCTCACCCGCTGGGCGATCGCCGCCGGCCGGACGCGCTGGGCCGTCCTGCAGGTCCTGCTGCCCTGCCTGGTGATGGCGGTGCTGCTCGTCCACGGCTGGAAGCGGCTGATCTCCCTCGACCGGGCCGGCTACGCGCACTTCCCGGAGCTGCGCCGGGTGGACGACCTGCGCCCCCTGCTCGCCCATGCGGTGACCTTCCTGACCTCGGGCCTCGCGCTCACCCTCCTGTTCACCGGCGCCCTCACGGTCGGCGCCCTCGCCCTGATCATGGGAATCCTGCACCAGTTCGGCCTGACCGACGCGGGCGTGCGGGAGGGCCCCGGGCTCATCCGGGCCGGGCTCGCCGGTGTGATCACCATCGCGGGCACCCTCGCCGTCGCGGCCCTGATCGGCCTGCTGCTGCAGGGCGTCGGCCCGCTCGGGGTGCTGGCGGTCGTCCCGGTCCTGTGGCTGGCGATCGCGGCCCGGGGCGGTTACGCGTCGCTGCTCGTCGCCGACCTCGCCCTGCCTCCCGGCCGCGAGAAAACGTGATCGCTGAGAGCGAACGTTGCTGAGGAAACAAATCCGTGCTCCGTTTTCTTGAGTGTGTATGACTCAACTTGAGGTTGGGTCTGTCGATGACTTGGAGCTGAGCATGAGCGAGACCCTGACGCTGCCGGTGCTGCCCCTGGACGAAGGGGTCGTTCTGCCCGGCATGGTCGTTCCGCTGGACCTGTCGGAGAGCAGCGAGGTTCGGGCCGCCATCGAGGCGGCCAAGGCCGGCGCGCAGGTGAAGGGGCCTGGGATCCGGTCCGCCGTGAAGCCGCAGGTGCTGGTCGTGCCGCGGCTGAACGGCCAGTACGCGGCCGTCGGCACGCTGGCGGTCGTGGAGCAGGAGGGCCGGCTGCCCGGCGGCGAGCCCGGCGTGGTCGTGCGCGGCGTGTCGCGGGTGCGCATCGGCACCGGCACCACCGGCCCCGGCGCGGCGCTGTGGGTCGAGGGCGCCGTGGTCGAGGTCCCGGCCCCGAACGGGCGGGTGCAGGAGCTGGCCAAGGAGTACAAGGGCCTGGTCAGCGCGATCCTGCAGAAGCGCGGCGCGTGGCAGGTCGTGGACGTCGTCCAGCAGATCGACGACCCGTCGGTGCTGGCCGACAACTCCGGCTACGCCCCCTACCTGACCGACGAGCAGAAGATCGAGGTGCTGGAGACCGCCGACACCGCCGAGCGGCTCTCCCTCGTCATCGGCTGGACCCGCGACCACCTGGCCGAGCTGGACGTCGCCGAGACGATCCGCAAGGACGTCCAGGAGGGCATGGAGAAGACCCAGCGCGAGTTCCTGCTGCGCCAGCAGCAGGAGGCCATCCGCAAGGAGCTGGCCGAGCTGAACGGCGACCCGGCGGACGAGGAGGACGACTACCGCGCCCGCATCGACGCCGCGAACCTGCCCGAGAAGGTCCGCGAGGCGGCGCTGAAGGAGGTCGACAAGCTGGAGCGGTCGTCCGACGCCTCCCCGGAGGGCGGCTGGATCCGCACCTGGCTGGACACCGTCCTGGACATCCCGTGGAACGAGCGGAGCGAGGACTCCTACGACATCGCGGGCGCCCGCGCCGTCCTGGACGCCGACCACACCGGCCTGGACGACGTCAAGGAGCGCATCGTGGAGTACCTGGCGGTGCGCAAGCGCCGCGAGGACAAGGGCCTCGGCGTCGTCGGCGGCCGCCGCAGCGGCGCCGTGCTGGCGCTGACCGGCCCGCCCGGGGTCGGCAAGACCTCGCTCGGCGAGTCGATCGCGCGCTCGATGGGCCGCGAGTTCGTCCGCGTCGCGCTCGGCGGCGTCCGCGACGAGGCCGAGATCCGCGGCCACCGCCGCACCTACGTCGGCGCGCTGCCCGGCCGGATCGTGCGTGCGATCCGCGAGGCGGGCTCGATGAACCCGGTGGTGCTGCTCGACGAGATCGACAAGGTCGGCGCCGACTACCGCGGCGACCCGACCGCGGCGCTGCTGGAGGTCCTGGACCCCGAGCAGAACCACACCTTCCGGGACCACTACCTGGAGGTGGAGCTGGACCTGTCGGACGTGCTGTTCGTGGCCACCGCCAACGTGGTCGAGGCGATCCCCGGCCCGCTGCTGGACCGCATGGAGCTGGTGCAGCTCGACGGCTACACCGAGGACGAGAAGGTCGCCATCGCCCGCGACCACCTCGCCCCGCGCGAGCTGGAGAAGGCCGGCCTGGACGCCACCGAGGTCGTCTTCGCCGACGAGGCGTTCCGCCGCCTGGCCGCGGAGTACACCCGCGAGGCCGGGGTGCGGTCGCTGGACCGCTCGATCGCCCGCGTCCTGCGCAAGGTCGCGGCGAACGTGGCGCTGGAGAAGGCGACGCTGCCGGTCGCGATCGGCGCGGCCGACCTGAAGGACTACCTCGGCCGGCCCCGGTTCACCCCCGAGGCCGAGCTCAGCAAGTCCGAGCAGCGCACGGCGGTGCCGGGCGTCGCGACGGGCCTGGCGGTCACCGGCGCGGGCGGCGACGTCCTCTACATCGAGGCGTCGCTGGCCGACAAGGAGACCGGCGGCACCGGGGTGACCCTGACCGGGCAGCTCGGCGACGTGATGAAGGAGTCGGCGCAGATCGCGCTCAGCTACCTGCGGTCGCGGGGCGCCGAGCTGGAGCTGCCGGTCGGCGACCTGAAGGACCGCGGCGTGCACGTCCACGTGCCGGCCGGCGCGATCCCCAAGGACGGCCCGTCGGCGGGCATCACGATGACCACCGCGCTCGCCTCGCTCCTGTCGGGCCGTCCGGTCCGCCCGGACGTGGCGATGACCGGTGAGGTGTCGCTGACCGGGCGGGTGCTGCCGATCGGCGGCCTGAAGCAGAAGCTGCTGGCCGCGTCCCGGCTCGGCATCACCACCGCGATCGTGCCGAAGCGCAACGAGCCGGACCTGGAGGACGTGCCGGCCGAGGTCCTGGACGCCATGACGGTGCACACCGTCAGCGACGTCCGCGAGGTCCTCGACCTGGCGCTGGAGCCGGCGACCACCCCGGTCGCCGTCTGACCCCCTCCGCCCGAAGGCCGTCCCCGCGTCATGCGGGGGCGGCCTTCGCCGTTCTCAGGCCAGGCCCGTCAGCAGGCGCTCCAGCCCCCAGCGGAACTGGCCGGTCGACACGTAGGCGGCCATGGTGTCGGCCGCCGCGTGCGTCAGCGGGTAGGCGGCGGGGTCGAGGTGGCCGAAGGCGGCGCGGCGCTCGGCGACGCGGTCGGCCTCGGGCGCGGCCGGGGCGCCCGGGGTGATCTCGGCGGCCTCCAGGGCGATCGCGCCGAGCACGTAGACCATCACGGTGTAGGACGCGCGCGCCGCGTCGCCGGGCTTCAGGCCCGCGTCGCCGAGGGCGTGCAGCATGCGCTCGCCGACGGTCAGCGCGACCGGCCCGGTGAACGGGCCCGCGAGCATCGCCGGGACGGCGCCCGGGTGGCGCAGCAGCACCTCGCGCAGGCCGAGCGCGAACCGGGTCAGCCGCTCCTGCCAGGGCAGGGCCCCGTCGAGCAGGGGCGCGGTGTCGGCCTCGGCGAGCAGGTGGTCGACGAGCGCCGCCACGATCGCCGCCCGGTCCGGGAAGTAGGTGTACAGCGCGCCGGGGGTGAGGCCGACGCGGGACGCGAGCGCGCGCATGGTGAGGGCCGGCAGGCCGCCGGCGTCCACCAGCGCGAGGGCCTCGGCGAGGACGGCGCCGCGGTCGGCGGAGCGTTTCGGGCCGCGGCGGGCGGGGCTTCCCTGATCCATGGCAACAGTGTACGGTGTTTAATGTTGAACAGCGTTCACAGTTTCTGGGAGGTCGTCATGCACGAAAGGTCACTGGCCGCCGCGCTGGCCGGCGGGGTCGTCGCCGCCAACGCCGCGTTCATCGGGCTCGGCTCGGTCTTCGACTACCCGGCGGTCCTGCACCGCCCGGCGGGGGAGGTGCTCGCCCGCTTCGCCGCCGACTCCACCGCGATCAGCGGGTTCTTCCTGCTGCTGGCGCTCGGCGCCGGCCTGCTCATCCCCGCCTCGGTCCTGCTCGGCAGGCGCCTCGGCTCGGCCGCCGTCACCTGCGCCGGCGTGCTGGCCGGGCTCGTCCAGCTCCTCGGGCTGCTGCGGTGGCCGTTCGCGGTGCCCGCCCTCGCCGACGCGCACCCGGCCGACCCACGCACGACCGAGACGGTCTTCACCGCGCTCAACGACTACCTCGGCGTCGCGGTCGGCGAGACCCTCGGCTACCTGTTCACCGCGGCGTGGACGCTGCTGGTGCTGCGCGCCCTGGACGGTGCGCCCCGCTGGTTCACCGGGCTCGGCGCCGTGTCGGCGGCCGCCGTCGCGGCGGGCGCGTTCGGCGCGGCCCAGGTCAACTTCGCCGGCTACCTCGGCTGGAGCGTCTGGATGCTCGCCCTCGCCGTCCTGATCCTGCGCGATCGCGGGCCGGTGCGCATATTCGCCCGGAACGCGGGGACACCCGTCGCGGGTTCGAGCGAGATCTGAGGGAGTGGAACGTGGCGGTGACGGCCGAGATGGAGCACACGGCAGCCGGTGCCGAGGAGAAACCGGCCTGGTACGTCACCGCCCTGCGGGGGCTGGGGGTGCTGGTCGCGCTCGGGGCGCTCGGGGTCTTCTTCTACTTCGCGTTCCGGCTCACGCTGACCCCCGTCCACGACAACGGGCAGGCCGGCGGCAACACCAGCCCCGGCCACTCGCTCCGCTTCTACCTGAACCGGCCCACCAAGGAGGCGCTGCTGCAGGTCGGCGGCAACCTGATGCTGCTCGCCCCGCTCGGCGTGCTGCTGCCGTGGGTCTCGGTGCGGCTGCGCGGCCCGCTCCGGCTGGCCGTGATCGGCGGCCTGGTCTCGCTGGTGATCGAGACCGTGCAGGGCCTGCTGGTGATGGGCCGCGCGTTCGACATCGACGACGTCATCCTCAACACCGCCGGCGTCGTGCTCGCCTACCTGGTCATCGGCCGGAAGACCTCGCGGATGATGCGGGGCCGCCGCCGCTAGCGCGGCGTCAGCCGGAAGACCCGCAGCTCGCGGCCGGAACGCTCGACGTAGCGGTCGTAGACCGGCCAGACGGTCAGCAGCCGCGGCCACACCTCCGCGCGCTCCTCGCCCGTCAGCAGGCGCGCGGTGACGGGGGTGCGCCGGCCGCGGAAGCTGACGGTGGCCTCGGGGTTCTTCAGCAGGTTCCCCGTCCACGCCGGGTGCTTCTCGCGGCCGAAGTTCGAGCCGACCACGACCCACGTGCCGCCGGCCTCGGGCAGGCAGGCGAGCGGCGCCTCGCGCGGCTCGCCGCTCTTGGCGCCGACGGTGGTGAGGACCAGGCTCGGCACCAGCGACTGGCCGAGCAGCACCCGGCCGCCGGTGAGCCGGTGCAGGGCCCGGTCCAGCGGCGGGACGACCTTGGGCCCCACCTTGGGGAACCAGGACGACCCCGCCATCCGCTGGAAGAGCGGCCCGAGGGTGCGCTGGACGAGGGACGGCATCGGCTGCTCCTTGGTGTCGGCGAGACGCCCGGCCTTGCGGGCGTCCAGGTGGCCTGCTTCGACGAGCCAGCGCAGCGCGTCGGCGACGGTCTCCTCGACCGGGCGCAGGGTGAGGCCCAGCGCGTCCAGCGCGGGGCGGTCGTCGGTCGGGACGAGCCGCACCATGAACTCGGCGGCGTCGCGGGTCAGCGGGTAGTCGAACGGGCGGACGCGCTTGACGGCGTCCAGTGCCGACCCGGCGGCGAGCAGCAGCCCGGCGGGCGCGGGCAGCCGGCGGCACTTCACGCCGGTCAGCTCGTCGCACAGGTCGGCGTAGGCGGGCCAGGTCAGGTAGTGGCCGCCGAGCAGCCAGCGCTCGCCTTGCCGCGGCGCGGCCACCGCGCGGGCGAGCGCCTCGGCCAGGTCGCGGACGTCGATCACCGACACACCGCCGCGCGGCGTCGGCCACGCCGTGCCGAGGGCGCCCGCCAGGCCCTCCATCAGCGCGTCCAGCGTCGGCTGGTGCGGGCCGCAGACCCCGCCGGGGTAGACGATGCAGACCGGCGCGCCCTCTTCCTGCAGGCCGCGGACGTAGCGCTCGGCGGCGACCTTGGACCGGCCGTAACCGGTGCGCGGCCGCGCCAGCGCCCCGTCCGCGGTGATGACGGGGGGCCGAGGCGCCCGGAGCCTGCGACGCG
Source organism: Actinomadura macrotermitis (assembly GCF_009604375.1). GTDB lineage: Bacteria > Actinomycetota > Actinomycetes > Streptosporangiales > Streptosporangiaceae > Spirillospora > Spirillospora macrotermitis. The sequence continues at coordinate 148,926 of NZ_WEGH01000004.1, read as the reverse complement.
CCGAGGTGTTGGGGGTGTCCCCCATGGTGATGACAGGCCCGGCCGGCGGCACGAACACCGCGATCGTGGACACGTGCACCACCGGCGCCAGCCCGGCCGCCACCGCGCCGCCGACCACGTTGCGGGTGCCGGTGACGTTCACCTCGACCAGGTCGCCCGCCGCGCCGGTGACGCCGATCGCGGCGGCGGCGTGGATCGCGGCGTCGCAGCCTTGCAGCGCGCCGGCGACCGTGGTGGGGTCGAGCATGTCGCCCTCGACGAACTCGACCGCGGCCGGATCGGCGCCGATCGCGGTGAGCACCCGGGCGGCCTTGGCGGGGTCGCGGACCAGCGCCCGGGGGGTGTGCCCGGCCGCGAGCAGCGCGCGCACCGTGTAGGAGCCGACGAACCCGGACGCGCCGGTGAGGAAGACCCGCATGGAGTCAAACTAGCGCTTGGTGGGCCGACTGGCACGCCTTTCGGACGGCTACTTATCCCCTCCGGGGGAAGGGCCGGGCGTTGACGGCCCTGGAACGCTCCAGCACACTCGGGGCCCACCCAACCGCCGACCGGGAGGGGACCCATGAGGATCGGACTGGCCGGCGCGGGGCGCATCGGTGCGCGCCACGCCGCCGCCCTGAGCGCGCTGCCCGAGACGGAGACCCTGATCGTCGCCGACGCCGACCCCGCCAGAGCCCACGGCCTGGCCGCCCGCCTCACCGCCGCGGCCGGCGGACACGACCCGGCCCGCGCCCCCGAGCCCGCTTCTCCCGTGCCGGTGCGCGCCGGATCCGCATCTGCCGGGTCCGCGCCCGCCGGCTCCGCCGGATCCACGTCCATCGGGCCCGTGCCCGCCGGGCCGCTCGCCGCCGGAGCCGGGCGGGCCCGGGTCGTCGCGGTCGACGATGTGGCGGAGCTGTTCGGGCAGGTGGACGCCCTGGTCGTCGCCGCCGCGACGGACGCGCACGCGGATCTGGTGCGGCGGGGCGTCGCGGCCGCGATTCCCGTCTTCTGCGAGAAGCCGCTCGCCGCGGACCTCGATGGAACGTTCCACATCATGGCGGCGGCGGCGGCCGATGCCGGAGTGCCGGTGCAGGTCGGGTTCCAGCGGCGCTTCGACGCCGGGTACGTCGCGGCGCGCGAGGCCGTGGCGTCCGGGCGGCTCGGGCGCCTGCACACGCTGCGCTCCTGCGGCCTGGACCCGGCCCCGCCGCCGGCCGCCTACGTCCCGACGTCGGGCGGGCTGTTCCGCGACTGCCTGATCCACGACCTGGACTCCGTCCGGTACGTGACGGGCCGGAGCGTGGTGCAGGTGATGGCCGTCGGCGCGAACCTCGGCGACGCGGTGTTCCGCGAGTGCGGCGACGTCGACACCGGCGCCGCCCTGCTCGTGCTGGACGACGGCGCGCTCTGCCTCCTCGCCGCGACCCGCTACAACGCCGCCGGCTACGACGTGCGGCTGGAGCTGTTCGGCTCCCGCGACAGCGTCGTGGCGGGCCTGGACGAGCGGACGCCCGTCACGCCCCTGCCCGGCGGCGGGCCCGCCGCGTCCCCCTACACCGGGTTCCTGGACCGGTTCGCCGCCGCCTACGACGCCGAGCTGCGCGCGTTCGTCGAGGTCGCGGCGGGGGAGCGGCCCAACCCGTGCCCCCCGGAGGAGGCGCTGGAGGCGTTCTACCTCGCCGAGGCGTGCGAGCTGGCGCGGCGCGAGGGACGCGCCGTCGACCCCCGTGAGGTGCGGCGCTGAGGCCCGGACGCGCCCGTATGTGATCTCCTAGGGTCGGCCATTTCTTCGGGGGAGAACGGAGAAGGACCGATGCGAGGCTTGTTCAAGGGCGCGCCGATCGCGGCGGCCGTGCTCGCCGGGGCGCTGGCGCTCGGCGGGTGCAGCAGTTCGGGCGGCAAGAAGGCCGAGGAGAAGGCGACCGGGGACGGCGGTCCCCGGCTGAAGGTCGCGATGGTGACGCACTCGGGACCCGGCGACACGTTCTGGGACATCGTCCAGAAGGGGGCGAAGGCGGCCGCGGCCAAGGACAACGTCGACCTGCTCTATTCGGCCGACCCCGACGGCGGCAAGCAGGCCCAGCTGGTGCAGACCGCGATCGACCAGAAGGTCGACGGCATCATCGTCACCCTCGCCAAGCCCGACGCGCTGAAGGACGTCCTCGGCAAGGCCGCCGCCGCGAAGATCCCGGTCGTGTCGATCAACTCGGGCGCGGAGGTGTCGGCCAAGCTCGGCGCGCTGGTGCACTTCGGGCAGGACGAGTCCGTCGCGGGCGAGGCCGCCGGCAAGGAGCTGGCCCGCATCGGCAGCAGGAACGCGCTCTGCGTGGTGCACGAGCAGGGCAACGTCGGGCTGGAGAGCCGCTGCGCCGGGGCGCGCAAGACCTTCGGCGGCAAGCTGCAGAACCTGTACGTGCCGGGCACCGACATGCCGCAGGTGAAGTCGGCCGTCACCGCCAAGCTGCAGGCCGACAAGTCCATCGACGGGCTGCTGACGCTCGGCGCGCCGTTCGCCGCGACCGCCGTCGACGCCGCCAAGGACGCCGGCAGCACGGCCAAGGTCGCCACCTTCGACATGAACAAGGACCTGATCGCCTCGATCAAGTCCGGCGCGATCTGGTTCGCCGTCGACCAGCAGCCCTACCTGCAGGGCTACGAGGCCGTCGACGAGCTGTGGCTGTTCAAGCGCAACGGCAACGTCCTCGGCGGCGGCCGCCCGGTGCTGACCGGCCCGGCGATCGTCACCAAGGACAACGCCGCGTCCCTGGCGGAGTTCGCGAACCGGGGCACCCGCTGATGGCGCAGGCCGTCACCGCGGGACCGGCCGGCGACGAGCGCCTCGCCCGGCGCTCGCCGCTGCGCCGGCTGCTCGGCCGCCCCGAGCTCGGCGCGCTGCTCGGGGCCGTCGCGCTGTTCGTGTTCTTCTCCGTCGTCGCCGACGCGTTCCTGCAGGCGAGCTCGTTCTCGACGGTGCTGTACGCCAGCTCGACGTTCGGCATCATGGCGGTCGGGGTGTCGCTGCTGATGATCGGCGGCGAGTTCGACCTGTCCGCCGGGGTGATGGTGACCAGCAGCGCGCTGATCGCCGCGCTGACCTCCTACCAGCTCACGCTGAACGTGTGGGCGGGCGTGGCGATCTCGCTGGTGCTGACGCTCGCGCTCGGCTTCCTCAACGGGCTGCTGTACGTGAAGACCGGACTGCCGAGCTTCATCGTCACGCTCGCGACGTTCTTCATGCTGGCGGGCGCGAACCTCGGCGTGACCAAGGCGGTGACCGGCAACGTCGCGTCCGACTCGGTCCGGGACATGGACGGGTTCGCCGCCGCCCGGAAGGTGTTCGCCTCGCAGGTCGACATCGGCGGTGTCAGCGTCACGGTCACGGTGTTCTGGTGGCTGCTCTTCGTCGCCGTCGCGACCTGGCTGCTGCTGCGCACCCGCGCCGGGAACTGGGTCTTCGCGGCGGGCGGCGCGGCGGACGCGGCCCGCGCCGTCGGCGTCCCGGTCGCCCGCACCAAGATCGCACTGTTCATGGGGGTGGCGTTCTGCGCCTGGTTCCTCGGCATGCACCTGCTGTTCGCGTTCGCCAGCGTGCAGTCGGGCGAGGGCGTCGGCAACGAGTTCTACTACATCATCTGCGCGGTGATCGGCGGCTGCCTGCTGACCGGCGGCTACGGCTCGGCGGCCGGCGCCGCGATCGGCGCGTTCATCTTCGGCATGACGAACAAGGGCATCGTGTACGCCGAGTGGAACCCCGACTGGTTCAAGTTCTTCCTCGGCGCGATGCTGCTCCTGGCGACCGTGGTGAACCTGCTGGTGCGGCGGCGGGTGGCGCGGTGAGCGGGCTGATCAGGCTGGCCGGCGTCGGCAAGGACTACGGCAACGTCATCGCGCTGCGCGACGTCTCCCTGGAGGTGGGCGAGGGGGAGGTGGTGTGCGTGCTCGGCGACAACGGCGCCGGCAAGTCCACCCTCATCAAGATCATCGCGGGGCTGCACCGGCACGACGCGGGCACCTACGAGGTGCAGGGCGAGCCCGTGGCGTTCTCCTCCCCCCGCGACGCCCTGGACCGCGGCATCGCCACCGTCTACCAGGACCTGGCCGTCGTGCCGCTGATGCCGGTCTGGCGCAACTTCTTCCTCGGCTCGGAGAAGCGCAAGGGCCCCGGCCGCCTGGACATCGGGTCCATGCGGCGCGCCACCCGCGACGAGCTGCTCGCCATGGGCATCGACCTGCGCGACGTCGACCAGCCGATCGGCACCCTGTCGGGCGGCGAGCGCCAGTGCGTCGCGATCGCCCGCGCGGTGTACTTCGGCGCCAAGGTCCTCGTCCTGGACGAGCCGACGGCCGCGCTCGGCGTCAAGCAGGCCGGGGTGGTGCTGCGCTACATCGTGCAGGCCCGCGCGCGGGGCCTCGGCGTCGTGTTCATCACCCACAACCCGCACCACGCCTACCCCGTCGGCGACCGGTTCCTGATCCTCAAGCGGGGCCGGGCCGTCGCCTACCACGCCAAGGACGACATCACCCGCGACGAGCTGACCGCGCTCATGGCGGGCGGCACCGAGCTGGAGGAGCTGGCGCACGAGCTCGGCACCGTCGCGTCGGACGCGGGCGGGGAGATGGCCGCCGAGGCCCGCCGGCTGGGGCTGCCGGACGGCGAGTAGCGCGGCGGCGGCGAGGCCACGGCCCGGGGTCTCGCCGCCGGCCTACTCCAATGCGGTGCGGATCTCGCGGGCGGCGAACGCCACGTCCTCGTGCGGGTGGGCGCGCAGGTCCCGCAGCAGCGCGCGCCACTCCGCCGGCCACCCCGCCCGCTCCCCGTGCTCGCCCGCCAGCGCGCACGCGAACAGGCCCCCGGTGAGGTCGCCGCGCGCCGCGAGCCGGGCCGCGTGCGGGAGCGCCAGGGCCGGGTCGGGGCGGGGGCCGAGGTGCGGCCCGGACCAGGCGAGGGCGGCCGCGACGTGCCGGACGGCCAGCACGCCGCCGAACCGGCGGCCGGCCAGGGCGTCCACGGCCGGCCCGGCGGACGGGTCGTCCCAGCGCAGCGCCGCGGCGGCCAGCCGGCCGGCGAGCGGCTCGGGCAGCCGCCCCTCCAGCGCGCGGACGACGCGCGCCGCGCCGCGCGGATCCCGGTGCGACAGCGCCGCGACCTGGTCGGCCAGGGCCGCCAGGCGCTGCTCGGCGGGGCGGTCGCGCTCGGCGCCGGCGTCGGGCAGCGCGGGCGCGGCGGCCAGCCGGGAGGCGGCGGCGGCCAGGTCGTCCGCGCCGTGCCCGCCGGCCACGCAGGCGACGAGGGCGTGCAGCGCCTCCCGCCAGTTCGCGCAGTCCAGGTCGGCGGCGAGCCCGGCGGGCACGGCGGTGACGTCCGGCGCCCAGGGCGCCCACGGGCCGAGGGCCGGGATCGCGGCGGCCTGCGCCTCGGGGTCGGTGGAGCGGGCGACGCGCACGATCAGCGCGGCGTAGCCGGGGCGGAGCCGCTCGGGCAGGCTCAGCGGGTGCGTGCCGAGGACGTGCCGGGCCACGTCGCGCGGCCCGGCGGCGGCCTCGGCCAGGATCCGCGCGGCCACGGGGTCGGCCAGGCGCGGCCGGAGCGCCGAGGCGATCGCGCCCCGCACGTCGCGGTGCTGGTCCGGCGCGTCCCAGGCGGCGGCGAGGACCGCCACGGCGTCCGGGACGCGCTCGCGCAGCAGGATGCGCAGCGCCTCCTTGCGCGCGGTGATCTTCCCGTCGGCGATGACCGGCGCGAGCACGGCGGACAGGGCGGACGGCGCGGCGTACCGGGCGGCGCGCGCCGCCGCGTACAGCGCGACGTGCGCGTCGTCGGACGAGGCATGGGACAGCAGCAGCGGCAGCGCGTCCTGCGGGCGGGACGTCCAGGGCATGGCGGTCAGCGCGGCGCGGCGCAGCACGTCGTACTTCAGGTGGCGCTCCAGGTCCGCGACGCCGGCGCCGGGGACCCCCGCGATGAGGTGCACGGCCTGGACGCGCTCGTGCTCGCGGGAGCCGGCGTCGCCCGCGAGGCGCCGCAGCAGGAGCAGATAGCGGCGGTGCTGCGCCGCCGTCCAGCGGCGCATCCAGGACGGCTGCGCCAGAGGGACGACGGGCGCCCGGAACCGGCCCTCGTGCGGTGCGCCCGTCAGGGCCAGGTGCAGCAGGTCGGTGCGTTCGGAGGCGACGGCCGCGAACACCTCGGGCAGGGCGATGGTGGAGGCGTCCCCGGCCAGTACGCGCGCCACCCGCTCGCCGCGCGGGCCGGGCGGGGCGAGCCAGAGCGCGGCGGCCCGCCGGACGGTGGCGTCCTCGCGGGCCGACAGCGCCGCCTCCAGCGCGTCCTGCACGACCGGCAGGCGGTGCGCGCGGCGGCCGAGGGCGGCGGCGAGGTCGAGCGCGAGGCGGTGGTCGCCGCGGCGGCGCCCGGCCTCCAGGCGCGGCGCCATCAGCGCGGCCAGCTCGTGCTCCTGCCCGCGCCGCAGCGTCCTTTCCAGCCGGCCGAGCGAGACGGACTCGGCGACCTTGGCGTAGGTGTCCAGGCCGAACGCGAGCAGGTCGCCGTCGGAGCGCGCGGCGCCCTGGCGGCAGAACAGCGCGGCGAGGGCGGCGAGCGCGGAGCGGGTCGCGTAGGAGCAGTCGCGGGCGCCCAGCGCGTCGTCGGTGAACTGCGCGACCAGCACGGCGTGGTCGGCGTTCAGCAGGCCGGGCGGGATGCGCGCGAGCGCGCCGAGCGCGGCCGAGCGGACCGGGTCCTGCTCGTTGCGCAGGCGGCCGAGCGTCTCCAGCAGCCGGGTCAGCACGCGCGGGTCGCGGGCCCGGCCGGCGCAGGCGATCAGCAGCCGGTAGCCGGTGGCGCGCTCGTCGGCGTCGGGGCGGCGGGCGAGGTCGCCGAGGACGGGCAGCGCCTCGTCGTAGGGGAGGAACGCGGTCGTCTCCCAGGTGCGGCGCGGGCTGGTCGCGATCCGGCGGAGGCCGAGCATCCGGCGCGCCTCGCGGACGCGCACGGCGGCGGGGAGGACGTCCAGGAGGGCGTCGCCGAACACGGCCGTGGCCAGGTCCCGGCCGTCCGTGGCGAGGGCGAAGACGCGTTCGCGGCGGCTCGGCGGGAACGCGCGGAGCAGCAGCCGCAGCGCCTGCTCGTCGTCGCGGACGGCGCGGGCCAGGGCGGCGACGTCGTCGTCGCCGAACGCGGCGACCCGGTCGCGGATGGCGCGGCGGGCGAGCACCGTGCGCAGGCCCGGCAGCCGTCCGGGGTCGAGCAGCAGGCGCAGCGTCCGGTCGCGGTCGGCGTCGAGCAGCAGGCCGATCCGGCGTTTCAGCGCGTGCGGGAACGGGCCCGTCCGCCAGTACCGCTCCAGCAGGCCGAGGACCCGCTCCGGCGCGTGCGGCGCGGCCGCCGCGAGGCCGGGGCCGTAGCGGGACCACCAGGCAGGCAGCGCGCTCTCGGGCAGTTCCGCCAGCGTGCCCTCGGCGTGGTCGAGGACCGGGCCGGGATGGGCGCGGCCGAGCGTCCGCCAGTTCGGGACGGCGTCCGCGAGGCCGGGGAGGCGGCGCCGGACGGTGTCCTCGCCGCACGCGGGCAGCAGCGCGGCCGCCTCGGCCGCGCCCCAGCGCTCGCCGGTCCGTTCGATGAGCGCCTCGGCGAGGCCGGCCCGGTGCCACTTGCGGACCGCCTGGTAGAAGGCGCGGCGCAGCGCGGACGGGGCGTCGTCCCCGAGCCCGGGGTCCAGGCCGTACCGGACGGCCAAGTGGACCGCGGTGGCGGCGAGGCCTGCGTCGGGATCGTGCGCGGCGCGGGCGATGTGCGCCAGCGACGCCTCGTCGCGCACGGACGCCGCGACGGACAGGGCGAGGGAGCGCTCGTAGTGGCCGCGCCCGTTCAGGTCGTCCAGCAGGGCCGCGACGTCGCGCAGCGCGGCGAGCCGGCGGCGGCGCTCGCGGTGCGGCAGCGGCTCGACCTCGGCGAGCAGGGCGTCGGCCGTCACGTCCAGGCGGCCTTCTTCAAGATCTCGTCGAGACCGGGGGTGTTCCACTCGTCCACAATAAGGATCTTGGAGTCGGGCAGGTACCAGAGCCGCTGCACGAACGACACCGCCGGCCGGTTCTGGTTGTCGGCGCAGACCAGCCGCCACTCGAAGTACTGCGCCTGGTGCGCCCCGACCGGGCGGAGCTCGTTCTTGAGCCGCTTGTACTCGCTGCCGGGGGTCACCGCGAGCTGGTGGTACTTGGCCGGAGCGGGCGGGCAGACGTGCGAGGGGTCGGTGCCGGGGATGAAAGGGTACTTCGGGTCATAGGACTGGATGGAGCGGTTCTCCGAGGGCCGGATCCAGTCGTTGCCGAGAACAGCGAAACCGGCGCATTGGGTCGTGTACTCGTACTTGTCCTGGAAGTCGGTCAGTTGACGGTCCTTCGCCGCGGCCGGGCAGGTGGGCGCCAGATCGACGCGGTAACTGCCGGTCAGGGCCTTGTCCTCCCTGCTCCAGTCGCGCAGCCGCTTCACCTTCCACCCGATCGGCCCGGCGGTGCGGAATTTGCCGAATACGAGCGGCGCGGCCGGGGGAGCGGACGACACGGCGGCGGGCCGCTTGCGGGGCGCGTCGGGCCTGGTGGCCGCGTACACGCCGTAGCCGCCCGCCGCCGTCGCGCCGACGACGGCCGCGCCCGCGACGGCGATCCCGGCCTTGGTGCCGAGGACGGCGAGAACCCCCGAACCGCCCGCGCCACCGGCGGCGGCACCCGGTGCCAGCCCCGCGGCGAGCGGGAACAACGCGGCGAGCGCGACGGCCGACCCGGCCAGGGCGCGGACACCGCGCGACTCCCAGTCCGCCCCGTAGGCGCCGCGGGCCAGCTCCTCCAGCTCGCCGACGAACGCCGCGGCACCCGCCGGCCGGCCCGCCGGATCCTTGGCCATGCCGCGCTCGACCAGCGGCCGCAGCACACCGGGCACCCGCTCGACCGGGACGGGCCGGTTCAGGTGCCCGTCGCGCACATCGCCGGTGTAAGGCCGCTCCCCGGTGACCGACTCGTAGAAGACGCAGGTCGCGGCGTACACGTCGGTCGCGGGGCTCGCGGGTTCGCCGCGCCACTGCTCGGGCGCCATGTAGACCGGAGTGCCGGAGCGGGACGCGGCGCCGTCCAGGGTGGCGACGCCGAAGTCGATGAGCTTGCTGTTGCCGTCCGCCGGGACGATCACGTTGGCCGGCTTGTAGTCCCGGTGCACCACGCCCGCGGCGTGCGCGGCGGCCAGCCCGCGCAGCGACCCCTTCAGCACGGCCAGCGCCGCCTCGGGCTCAAGGGTGCCGTACCGGCCGAGGATCTCCTTGAAGGAGACGCCGTCCACGGCCTCCATCACGATCGCCAGGCCCTGCTCGCTCTCCACCAGCCGGTACAACCGCGCCACATGCGGATCGCGCACCTGCCCGAGCAGCCGCGCCTCGCGCCGGAACATCTCCCGCGCCGCCTCCGGCGCCCCCGCCGCCAGGTACTTGATCGCGACCGGGGTGCCCCGCACGGCGTGCCGGGCCAGCACCACCCGCCCCTGCGCGCCCCGGCCGAGCTCCCTGACCTCGTCGAATCCAGCGACCCGCCACTCCGCCACCACGGCTCCCCTCAAGATCCCGAAAGTGGGACGCGGCGGCCCTGGGGAAGGTTGGTCCTCCCGGCACTGCTCTACTTTGTAAAGGCAGTCGGCGGTCAGCGCCGGCGGTGGTGGTGCGGCGGGGGCTGGGCGCGCAGCCGCAGGCGCTGGATGTTGACGAGGAAGGCGTGCACCGGCGGGACCAGCGTCATCACGATCAGGAACGTCATCGCCGCGACCGGGTTGCCGTTCGGCCCCAGTTCGGAGTCCGGGGTGGTGACGATCACGACCAGCATCGCGATCGTCAGCGCCAGGTAGGCCAGCGCCGTGGCGAGCCAGACGCGGTGGCGGTGCCGGATGCCGATGTACAGGAACGCCGCCCACGGCAGCATCCCGATGGAGAACGTCGGCAGCACCCACAGGCTGTGCAGCAGGTGCCAGCCGACGCCGAGCCGCTGCTGCTGCACTGGGTGGTGGCCGGTGTAGGGGAGAGGTTGCGGGATCGGCGGCGGGAATCCCGGCGGGGGCGGCACGGCGGTCATGGGCGGGACGGTGGTCACCGGCGGCAGGGTCCGGGCCGACGCGCCGGCGGGCAGCGCCGTGACGTCCAGGCGCGGCGGCGGGACGGTCAGCGCCCGGGCGCCGGCGGCGTGCGGCAGCAGCCGCGCGCGCACCTCCTCGGCCCCGGTGGGCCGTTGCGCCGGGTCCTTGGCGAGCATCTGCAGGATCAGCCGTTCCAGGTCGACCGGGACGTCGGCGCGGCCGATCGGTTCGGGTGCGCGCTCCAGGTGCTGGTAGCCGAGCGAATGCGGGGAGACGCCGCTGAACACCCGGCGTCCGGCGAGCATCTCGTACAGCACGCAGCCGAGGGCGTACAGGTCGGTGCGGGGGCCGACCGGCTCGCCGCGCACCTGCTCAGGCGACATGTAGGCGACGGTGCCGAGCGCCGCCCCGGTCTGGGTGATCTTGGTGTCGGTGTCGAGCACCGAGGCGATGCCGAAGTCCAGCACCTTGACGGTGCCGTCCGGGGTGACCATGAGGTTCTGCGGCTTGATGTCGCGGTGCACCAGCCCGCGCGCGTGCGCGTGGGCGAGCACCGCGCAGATCTGCACCCCGGCGGCGGCGGCCGTCCCGGCCGGGAGCGGCCCCTCCTCGGCCACCAGCGCGTCGACGGTGCGCCCCTCCACCAGGTCCATGACCAGGTAGAGGCCGCCCTCGTAGATGCCGGTGTCGTGCACCGCGGGCACGCCCGGGTGGGAGAACCCCGAGGTCACCGAGACCTCCCGGGAGAAGCGGCGGATGAGCTCGGCGGGGTCGCTGCGGCCGGCGATGGTCTCGTGGGTGAGCAGCTTGACCGCCACCCGCCCGCCGGTCCGCCGGTCGGCGGCGGCCCACACCTGCCCCATCCCGCCGCGGCCGAGCTGGGCCGTCAGTTCGTAGCGCCCGCCGAGGAGCCCGTGGACCATGGCGCCGCGTCTCCCGTCCCCGTGTCCGATCACTGGTTCAGGCGACCGTACCGCAGCGCCCCGGCGGATTCCGGCCGGTGACGTTTCCGCCGGGAGACGCCGGGCCGGTGAACATCCTGTTGCGAAGCCCAGTCAATTGCGGCGGACCCGTGGGGCCGTCACCATCTGTTCCGATGGTGGTGCTCCATATTCAGGAGGCCACAGGGAAGCCCGCCGGTCATATTGATGTCCGGCGGGCTTTCCATTCTCGGCTCAGGTCGCGGTGGCCGCCTCAGTCAATTGCAGAGGCCAGGGGGCGCCGTAACACTGTTTTTCGACGGTGGTGCTCGATTGGCCGGGTGCCGCGAAGAGAGGAGGGACGATGTCGGCACAGATCTTTCCGGATGTGGAAAAGCTCGTCGGGGACCGGTTGCGGGCGCGCCCCGAGCTGGCCGGGGTGGCGATCGGGCCGCTGCCCCCGGCGGGCACGGACGGCACCGTGCCCGCGGTGGTGCTGATCCGCGACGGCGGCTCGTACCGCGAGGACGAGGTCATCGATGACGCCCAGCTGCGGATCGAGACCTACGGACCGGATCTGCCGGCGGCGCACGCGCTGATCCTCAAGGTCCGGGCACTGCTCGCCGACCTTCCCGAGGCCGACCTGCCGGGGGTCGTCGTCTCCGATGTCTCCGAGGAGGGGGGAGTGCGCGGACTGCGGCGGCTCACCGATCGCAACCGACCGGCGTTCACGCGCTACGTCCTCAACGTACGTCTGCTCATCCGATTCAAGTAAGCGAGGGAAAAACGATGGCTGGAATTAATGCGACCGAGATCCGCGTTGCCGGCAACGGCCGGGTGCTGATTGCTCCGAAGAACACCGATATGGCTCTTCCCGGCACTGCCGTCACCGCTGCGTGGAAGGATCTGGGTTACACCACCAACGACGGCATCAAGCTCACCAAGAAGGACAAGATCGACCCGGTCGACGCCTGGCAGACCTCGGCCGCGGTGCGTTTCATTCAGACCGACCGCGACCTGACGGTGAAGTTCCAGCTGCTCCAGGTCAATGCCGACACCCTTCCGTTCGTGATGGGTTCCGGCACCAACGCGCTGACCCCGGACGCGGCCGGCATCATCCGGTACGACATCGACGCGGCGCCGGTGGCGGCCGAGTTCGCGCTGGGCGTGGAGTTCGTGGACGGCGGCACCGTCACCCGGTTCTACGTGCCCCGCGCGGTGGTGACCGAGATGGACGAGGTCCAGTTCGTCAAGTCCAGCCCGGTCAAGCTGGGCGTCACCATCAACGCCATCGCCACCGACAGCACGCCCGCCAAGCCGCTGGCGAGCTGGATGGCCAAGTGATGGCCCGCTACAACGTCAACGCCGTCCGGGCCCAGCGGCTGGAGGCGCTCGGCGAGCGGTGGGAGTTCGAGTTCGAGGGCGAGGTCTACTCGCTGCCGAGCGAGCTTCCGCACACGGTGGTGCAGCGGCTCGGTGAGCTCGACTCCTCCGATGTGGCGGGCATGCTGGAGCTCCTGCTCGGCGCGGAGCAGTACGAGCGCTTCCGCCGGCACGAGGCCAGCGTGCAGGACGTCCAGGCCCTGATCGAGGCGTACGGGGAGGAGTCGGGGATGTTCGCGGGGGAATCCTCGGCCTCGACGAGCTCCTGACCGAGCACGCCGAGGCGATCGAGGCGGACCTTCTCCGGTTCTACGGCGTGGACCTTCTCGATTACCACCGCGGCACGCTGTCCGCGCGGCGGGTGCGGGTGCTGGTCCAGCACCTGCCGCGCGACAGTGCGTTCGTCCAGGAGCTGCAGGGCGAAGAGGCCCAGTGGGGCCTGGGCGAGCATCTGATGGCGAGTGCGGTGGATCAGCTGGCGATCGGCAACTGGTTGTTCACGGCGGCGCACACCGCCGAGCACGACACGGTTCCCGATCCTCCGGTCCCGCTGCCCCGGCCAGGGATGGACGAGGACCCGGAGGAGGACCCGGTGACGGACGGAACGGACATCGCGGCCTTCTTCAGCGGGCTGTGAACGAGAGTCCGTCCACCATGCCCCACGAGGACCGATGACGGCTTCCTGCCCGCTCAGGACGGGTCGCCCGACTCGGTGGCGGCGGCGTGGATCTGGCGCTGGACGCCTTCCCAGCGCTCGACCCGCCGCCGCCTGCCGTGCCGCTCGGGCGGCGGCGGGTCCGTCTCCAGCGCGAGCACGATCACTCTCAGGCCGCCGGCGATGTCCAGCACGGCCGAATCGAACAGCTCGTGCTCGGCCAGCTCGTCCCGCACGCGTTTGGGCAGCCGTGCGGCCCATTCCCCGCTCGGCGGCTCGGAAGGTGAGGCGTCCAGCTGCCGTGGCTGCTCCCCGGCCTCGAGCACCTCGAAGGAGCCGGGGGCCCAGCCGAGCGCCCGCTCGACCAACGGCCATTTGGTGGGCCGGCCGCCGATCCGGCCGGCCTCGATGTTGCGGACCGTCGTCTCCGACACACCGGCGGCTACGGCCAGGTCGCTTTGGCGCAGGCCGAGCTGGACACGGCGGGTGGCCACCGCGGCGCCCACGTGTGCGTGACTTTGCAAGGACATCGCTTCATTCTGTCGGAGCCGAGCGTCAGTATGCCGCTCCTTCGGCAGGCCGGCGAGTGAAGTCTGGGCGTGGTGACGTTGCTGATCAACGACGTGGCGGCCGATCGGTTTACCGCCGAGACGAGATCGTTAAGTGAAGATGATCACTGCAAACCGTCAAGTTTTTACTCGCCATGACCGCACCTTGTTGACATTATCTGGCGTCATGAAACGTCAACTTCTGGTTCATGTAGATGGGGTGGCGCTGCGCGCCCTGCGCCGCGGCCATGCGCTCAGGCAGGCCGATCTAGCTGCACTCGCGGGCATCGACACCTCGTACCTGTCCATGCTGGAGACCGGGCGCCGGACACGTGCCTCATTGCCGGTGGTGGACGCTCTGGCGGAAGCGTTGGCGGTCGATAAATCGTCAATAACCATCAACTAACGACAACTCTGTGCGTACTTCGAAGGAATGAACATGCAGATGTTCCACAGTCGCCCGGCGAAGGCCCGCTGATGCCGGCGCTTCTCGAGCAGGCCGCTCTCGCGGTCGGGCTGGTCGTACTGGTGTCGATGGCCCTTGTCTCCGGCCTGGCCGTACTCGAGGTCGTCATCGAGGAGGTGCGCGCCGGCGGCCCCCGCCCGCGCCGGTCCGTCCACGGCAGGAAGGGAGAACGGTGATGCTCACCACCGAGCAGTCCTGGCACCCCGGCGCACGGTGCCGTGACGCCGATCCGGAACTGTTCTTCGCCAAGGCGGCCGAGCGCGCCGCCATCGCCAGTGCCAAGCGCATCTGCGCCGGGTGCCCGGTGCGCGAGCAGTGCCTGTCACAGGCGCTGGAGGACGAGTCGCTCGAAGGCATCTGGGGCGGCACCACCGAACGCGAGCGGACGGCCGCCCGCCTGCGCCTCCGCCTCACCACGTTCCGCCGCTCGGCCTGACGCACGGCGACCAGGCGTGACCGCAGCACGCCTGGTCGGCCCGATCCATCGAGGAGCCCCATGTCCGCCTGCCCAGGCCCTTGCAACCGCCGTCGCTCCGGCGACGAGCCCGGCCGTCCCACCGAGGGCGAGCCGATCTGGTGCCGCCGTTGCGCGTCGCTGGTCCGCAAGCGGCTCGCCGAACTCGACGACCTCGCCGCCCGCACGGGCGCCGCGCTCGACCAGCGCCGCAACGGCCCGGCCGAGCGGGTGTCGGGCTCCCGGTCCCGCCCCTCTCCCTCGTCCGCCGTCGACGACCTGGACGAGCTGCTGCACACCCTGCTGGGCTGGGAGGACGCCTACCGGGAGACGCGCCGCTTCGCCCCGCGGCCGCGGCGAGGCCGCTACGCCCCGACCCTGGCGGCCTGCATCGCCTGGCTCGGCGCCCACGTGGACGGCCTGCTCGTCTTCCCGGGCGCGGCCGATTTCGGTCACGAGGTGCTGAGCCTGCACCGCCGGCTCTCCGCCCGCGTGGCGCCGGCCGCCCCGCCCCGCCGCCCGTGCCCGCCCTGCCCCGAATGCGATCTGCTGACGGTGAAGTACGACGACACCACCGACACGGCCCGCTGCCGCGCCTGCGGCTGGACCGGCGTACCCGCCCCCGCCGCCGGGCGCCGCGCCTCATGAGCGGCGACCTGTCCCGCACCTACCTGTCGATCCCGCAGGCCGGCGAACGCGTCGGTGTCGGCGCCTCGACCATCCGCCAGTGGATCCACCGCGGCCACCTGCCGGCCGTGCGCATCGGCCGCCGCGTCTTCGTCCGCGAACTGGACCTGCTGAAGGCCGAACGCGCCACCCGCCACCGCGGCGGCACCCGCCGTACGGCTTGAAGCCAGGGGTGGACGCTCCAAGATTCCCCGACTCCTGTCCGCAGCAGTGCGCCGCGATCGGCGCCGGCTGCTTCACGGTGAGCGGTTCCTGTAGGACGCCCCCGCAAGGGCGATTCTTTTCGAAAGGAAGTTGCCGATATGGGGAAATATGTTACCGAAGAAGAGCTTGAAGGGAAAATTCAGAAGTGGGCCGACAGGAAGGGGTATGAGCCAAAAGAAAAAGAGAAGACCCTGCAGCAGCAGTTCAAGGAGTGGGGTGCGAAGAATTATGAGATCGACCTGCAGAAAAAGGTCAAGCAGTGGAGTGAGACTGCCGTAACCCTTAAATGGGAGACGGTCAAGGCGACCGAGCTGAGCGCCTTCAAGGGTGAGGCTACGGGCATCAAGCCCGAACTGCTTCTCGCTGCCGTGGCCGTCGGGATGGCCAGCTTCGACTTCAAGTTCCTCAAAGCCGACTTTGCCGTCCTTGATTACACGGATCGACTCAAGAGGTACGCGCTCACCTCGCGCAACGATCCGGAAGAGCTGAGAAATCGCGCTCGAACGAGCATTGATAAAAACCGTAACAGAGAAAAGGAGATCAAGAATTACGAAAAAATAATCAGGGAAAATCCCGATACGAAGGCCGCGATTGAGGCGGCTAAAGAAATAGAGAAGCTCAGGGTCAAGATCGAGTCCGAAGAGAGGAAAATAGATAAATATACAAAGAGAATCGCAAAAGTCAGAGTTGATGCCGAGGCCACGGAAGATGCTCTGGAAAGCCTCGAAAATAGCGCATTCAATGCGGAGAAAGCGTTCCGGCGACTTTCCGGGTAAGGCCTATCGTATAGAAGAGGATTTTGATGTCTCAAGTGCTATCGCGCGTGGCGCAAGGGCTGACGAAGGTCAAGGCTTCGGCGCAGGGCGCTTCTACGGCGCTGGGCCGGCTGCAGGGATCGACGGTGAAAGCCGGGCAGGCGCTCTCGGGGGTGCAAGGTAAGGCCCAGCAGGCAGCCGCTTCCGTTGGAAGGGTCAAGGCGCAGGCCGCGCCCACCGGCTCGGCCCTGCAGAAGCTCGGCACCCAGGCGCGGAGCGCCGGGACCGGAGTGGTCTCCCTCCAGAAGGGGGCAGCCCAGAGCGGCAAGGCCGTCGCGGGACTGAAGAAGGATTTGACATCCGCCGGAACCGAGGCGACCAAGAGTGGAAAGAGCCTGGGGGCCGCCTCCAAGGGAGTGAAGGGCCTCGGGCCGGCGGGGAAGCTGGCCGGAGGCGGCCTCAAGGCGGTCGGGGCCGGGTTCAAGTCGGCGCTCGGGCCGGCCGGGCTCATTCTGATGCTCCTGCAGCCCTTCCTGGAGAAGCTCATCGAGGCCGTCACCAATTCCAAGACGTTCAAGAAGATCGTCTCGGGGGCGATGAAGGCGGTCTCGGCCTCGGTCAAGTGGCTGAAGGACGCCGGGAAGGTCGTCTTCGACTGGATCAAGAAGAACTGGCCGCTGCTGCTCGCCATCCTGACCGGCCCCATCGGGATCGCCGTCCTGGTGATTAAGAAGAACTGGGGCAAGATCAAGGAGGGCGCCACCGCCGTCAAGGACTGGATCGTCGGCAAGTTCACCGGCATGGTGGGCTTCTTCCAGAACCTGCCGGGCAAGCTGGCGCGCGGTCTCGGGAACGTCAACCGCACCCTGTTCAACAAGGGCCGTGACCTGATCATGGGTCTCATCCACGGCATCACGTCCATGGCCGGCAATCTGCTCAACGCCATCAAGAACTCGGTGACGGACAAGATCCCCGGCTTCATCAAGAAGGCCATGGGGATCAATTCCCCCTCCGTGCTGATGATGGGCCTGGGCCACAACATCGGCGAGGGCATGGCCATCGGTGTCGCCAAGGGCGGTGAGAAGGTCGACACCGCGATGAAGGGCCTGGTCATGCAGCCCGCGCAGCTGTACGCGCACGCGGCCGCCTCACGCAAGCACGCGATCGCGGGCATGCCGGCCCGAGTCGGTGCCGTCTCGGGCGGCCTGCACGTGGAGAACTACTACGAAGCCGAGCGCGGTGACGCGCGCAGGACCGCTGAGGAACTGCTGTGGCTGGCGAAGGGCAGGGGGTGAGGTCATGCCGAACCTGATCACAGGGGCGGGGCAGATCGAATGGAACGGCTTGCTGATGGGGGATGGGACGGAGTACTTCGTCCAGTCGCTCACCGGCTGGCGTGAGACGCCCGGAATGGACATCGGCAGTGAGAACAGGCCGATGGTGCACGGCGCGTGGGCGGGCCGGGTGCTCTCACAGGAGCGCGTCGTCACCGCGGAACTCACCCTCTCTCCCGCGGACGGCGACGTCGGCGCGGCGGTGACGGCACTGGAGAGGGCGACCATGCCGTCCGAGGACGGCCTCGAGTACGAACTGGCCGTCGCCGACCTGGACGCCGAGCCGAAGGTGGCCTTCGGTCAGGTCACGCGCCGCTCGGTCCCGTTGACGGTGGGATACGGCCGGCGCGTCACCGGAGTCGCCGTGCAGTGGAACTGCTCCGACCCGCGCCTCTACGGGGCCGTCGAGAAGGAGGCCGGCAGCGGGCTTCCGTCCGCCTCCGACAGCGGCCTCGTCTATCCCTTGCAGTATCCGCTGGACTACGGGGCGCCCGGCAGCAGCGGGAATCTCCAGGTGGTGACCACGGGCAACGTGCCCACCGCGCCCGTGGTGACGTTCACCGGACCGTGCGTGCAGCCACGGGTGCTCAACCAGACCACCGGCAAGTCCCTGGGGTTCGGCTTCAAGATCGCCGCCGGGGAGTGGCTGGAGGTCGACTGCCGGGCGGGGACCGCGATGCTCAACGGCGCCGTCGACCGGCTGTACCTGCTCACCCCGGATTCGGTGCCCCCCGAAGAGTTCGAACTGATCGCAGGAACCAACGACCTCACCTTCCGTGCCTTCCGTGACGATGCGGACGCCCAGTTGACGCTCCGCTGGCGCGACGCCTGGCTATAGCCGCCCTTCCGCAGGGCGCCCTTTTTTGATGTCGAGCAAGCACTGACTAAGAGGAGTACTTCGATGGCCGTTCATGTTCTGGCGCTCAAGTCGGGTGCCACCACCGCACAGCAGCACCGGCTCGGGCTGGGGGTGTTCATGCCCCAGTCGTCGGGAAGCAGTTCGTGGTTCCAGCGGCGTAGCGGTCTGTTCCCCGGCGCCGCGGGCCTGGGCGATCTGGTCGGCACGACCGGGACCATGCAGGCGGTGGTCAAGCCGTTCAGCGCGTGGATCAACGGGACGTCCAATGTGACGCAGGGCGGCTACAGCTTCGTCAACGGCACGGACGTCACGCTCACCTTCGACCCCGGTGAGGCGGCGGTCGCGCGGGTCGACCGGGTCATCGCACGGGTCAAGGACGACGCCTTCGACGCCTCGGGCGTCCAGGACGGCTTCGTGGAGGTCCTCAAGGGCGGCTCGGACGGCACCGCGGCCGCGCTGCCGGCCTCCGCGCTGCTGCTCTGGGAGGTGACGGTCCCCGCCGGCGCCTCGGTCGGCACCGGCGGCCTCAACTGGAACACCGTGCGCGCCGACAAGCGCCGCTTCACCGCCGTCAGCGGCGGGATGATCCCCGTCGTCGACGCCGCCGACCGCGACAGCAGCCTCAGCTTCTACGACGGCCTGACGGTCTGGCGCCGTGACCTGCGGGCCCAGCAGGTCTACCACAGCGGCGCGTGGCGGTGGCCGACCACCATCGCCGTCACGAACGCCGCCGACCGCAACCTCAAGGTGCCGTCGACCGTGGCCACGACGGGGCAGCAGGTGTGGCGGTCCGACAGCCGCATGCTGGAGGCGTGGGACGGGGCGCGCTGGCTGGAGCAGGGGGCCCTGCTCGCCCGGAAGTCCGCCGACCAGACCGTGACCAACTCGACCACGGTGGTCGACGACAGCGACCTGGTCCTGACGCTGCCCCCCGGCGGCCTCTACGAACTGTCCGGGATGCTGATCTACTCGGCCCACATGGACGCCGACCTGAAGATCATGTGGTCGGGCCCGGCGAACGCCACCCTGGACTGGTCATGCCGGGCGCTGCACTCCGCCAGCGATGGAGTCGACGGCTTGCAGTTCGTCGACCGTCAGACCATCACGAGCATGCCCGGTCTGGGCGGCGGGGCGGCCAACAACACCGTCGTGCTCACGGGCACGCTGCACGGCCTGCTCTCCTCCGGAGACGGCGGCACCCTCAGGCTGCGCTGGGCCCAGCGCGTCGCCAACGCGACCGGATCCATCCTGCGGGCCTCGTCCTATGTGCTCCTGCGGCGGGTCGGGTGATGTCCGCCTACCGCTACCTGTTCTGCGACCTGCTGACCGACCGGCCGATCACGACGCTGGAGCTCGCCGGCGTGAGCTTCGAACGCCGCATCGTCCAGGCGGGCACCTTCCAGGCCACGCTGCCCGTCACCAACGCGCAGACGGCCGAACGCGTCCGGCAGGTGTTCCCTCCCGAGGACCAGCCCCGGTCGCTGGCGGGACCGGGCCGGGTGATCTGCCATGTGTACCGCAACGGCGACCTGTGGGGTTCGTACGTCATCTGGCAGGCCACCCCGGCAGGGGACAGCAGGGGAAAGGTCACGTTGCAGATCCAGGGCGCCTCCCTGGAGTCCTACCTGCACCGCCGTGAGATCTGGGACGACCTGGCCTTCACCGGTGAGGACCAGATCGACATCGCGCACGCCCTGATCGCCGACATGCAGGACGAACCCGCCGGCAACCTCGGCATCGTGCCCGTCGGCGCTCCGTCCGGTGTACTGCGGGACCGGCAGTACAAGGCGAGCGAGGCGTCGACCTACGGGGACAGGCTCGCCGAGCTGGCCAACCTGACCGACGGGTTCGAGTACTGCATCCGCACCTACCTGAACGGGGAGGGCGAGCGGGTACGGGAGTTCGTCACCGGCCAGCCTCGGCTGGGCCGCCCGGCAGGGGACGCGGACATGGTCTTCACCCGTCCGGGGAACCTGCTGTCCTGGTCGTACGAGAGCGACGCGACGAAGGCGGCCACCCGCTGGAGGGCGCGTGGCGACACGGTCAACGACGACCTGACCACCGACTCCGAGCCGCTGGTCGGCCCGGCCGTCCCGGCGCAGGAACTGCTGGACGTCGGCTGGCCTTACGTGGACCGCACGGTCGACTACCAGGGCGCCCGCGACGTCGCCACGCTCCAGGGGTACGCCGAGTACTACGCCGCCAAGCGCTCGGGGGCCGTGCGCATCCCGCAGATCACGGTGCGGCTCGCCGAGGACACCGTGGTCCATCCGAACCGGCTCGGCGACCACGCACGGGTGACGATCGTCGACGACTGGTGGCCGCTCGGCGCGGACGGCAGGCCCACGTTCGCGCACACGTGGCGGGTCGTGGGATTTCAGATCACGCCCCCGGCGCGGGGCGCCGCGGAGCAGGCGACGCTGATCCTGGAGGAGGCCGAAGATGGGGACGCCTAACTACCCCGACGACTGGGCCGACCAGTGGAACCGGATGCGCACCGGCCTGCAGGCCGCGATGACGGCGGCGCGCGCCCGGGTCAAGTACGCCCGGATCGCCGCCGCCGAGATCCTCGTCGGTGAACAGCCCGGCCGCCGGATCGTGGTCAACCCTGAGGGGGCGGCCACGCCGAGCATCCGCTTCTACCCCGAAGGGGTGCCGGAGAACTACGCCGAGATCCTGGGCAGCGCGGACCCCGATTCGCCCGGTTTCACGCGGATGCTGCTCAACACGATGACGCAGGCGCCGCACACCCAGCTTCTGATCGACAAGGACCAGTTCCGGGCCACCATGCGCGACGAGCGGGGCACCGTCAACGGCGGCACCCTCGAACTCAACCGCAACGCGGTCAACGTCGGGTTCGTCTCCACCGCCACACAGTCGCGGATGCAGTTCCAGGCCAACGGGGTCACCGCGCACTACGGCCGCTGGAGCAACACCGGCCTGACCAACTCACAGACGGGGATCTTCGCCGGCCAGGTGCTGCAGGGCAGCGGTTCGGGTTCCACCTGGACCGACCTCGCCATCGGCTACGGCGTCACCATGGCCAGCCCGATGGTGGCCGTCGCCACGATCAAGAACACCGGCGCCCAGGCGCCCTTCGCCCACTATGTCACCGCCGAATCCGTGACGGGGTTCACGATGCGGGTCGAAGGGTCGCATGCCTTCTACGCGAACTTCTGGTGCTTTCGAACATGAGGGATCATGCCTGACGTTTACGAAGTCGATGCCGTCGAGCGGTGCACCGTCGGCCAGGTCGAATGCTGGCGGGTCGCCTACCGGCGGCCGGACGGCGGACTGACCGGATATGTCTTCCCGGTCGAAACACTCGAATGGCGCGCGGCGGAGTACGGGATCGACCCGGCGGACGTGACCACCCTGCTCGACATCGTCCTGCACGAGCCGTTCATCCCCGACCCGACCGATCCCGCCTCCTTCGCCGGCGACGCGGCGGCGGCCAAGGGCATGACCGTTCCGGCGGCGGCCTCCGGCGACCGGGTCGCCGAGGGGGACCCCGTACCGGTCTGGCTCTACAACGCCGAGACGATCGAGCAGGCGAGAGCCGCTCATCTCGCCCGCGTCGCGGCGGTCAAGCGCGACCGGGTGCGCGTCGCCACCGCCGCGCGGACCGGTGCGCGCGCCGCCGCCGATCCGCTGAAGGCGATCCACGCCCGCGCCGTCGATCCCGCCGCGGTCAAGGCCAAGGCCGAGGTGGTGGCCGCGCTCAGAGAGCGGGTGCGCGCCGAGGCGCGCCTGCGGGACGAAGGAGGCGACCGATGATGAACGAGACGCACAGCGTCCTCATCACCGCACGTGACATCTACGACAAGCTCGTCGAGCTGAGCGGGAAGGTGGACGGCAGCCTCGCCGCGCACGAGCAGCTCCGTCTCCAGGTCATCGACCACGAGCAGCGGATCCGGGCGGTCGAGCGCTGGCGCTACACCCTGCCGGCCTCCCTGCTGCTCGGCGTGATGTCGGCGGTCGCCTCGATCCTCGCCGGGTTCAACGCCACCTGACCGGCCGGCCGGAGCCGGCCGGCGGTTTCCCTTGTTCTCCACGGCCGCTGCCGCACCTTCACCGGGTGCGGCGGCGGCCGTCGTCATTGGAGGAATCATGATCGACAGTCTCATCCGCACCTTCGTGCCGCTGATCGCGGGCGCCCTGCTCGCCCAGGCCGCCAAGTACGGCCTGGACCTGCCGGAAGGGACGGTGACGGAACTGGTCACGGTGCTGTCCACCGCCGTCTACTACGCGCTCGCCCGCCTCCTGGAGAGGCGGCTGCCGAAGGCCGGCCGCCTGCTGCTCTCGCTCGGCCTGACGAGGCGAAGCCCCGTCTACCGGTCCCCGGGCGGTGCGGCATGAAGCTGGTCGGCCGGAAGCAGTGGGGCGCGCGCGACGCGCGGGCCACGACCTACCTGGCCTCGGCGCGGGGGGTCAAGGTCCACTACGTCGGTTCGCATGTCGACCGCAGGCTGGAGACCGACCATGCGCGCTGCGACGACGCGGTGCGCGGCATCCAGCGCGACCACATGGACGGCAACGGCTGGAACGACATCGGTTATTCGATGTGCGTCTGCCCGCACGGATACGTGTACGTCGGGCGCGGGCCGCACCGGCTCCCCTCCGCCAACGGGCCCGGCCTGAACTCCGGCCACTACGCGGTGCTCGGGCTGGTGGGCGACACCGGCCTCACCGAGCCCACCGCCGCGATGCTGAACGGCATCCGCGACGCCATCGACTACCTGCGTGACAAGGGCGACGCGGGCAGGGAGATCAAGGGACACCGCGACGGTTACTCCACGTCCTGCCCGGGGGCGGCCCTGTACGCATGGGTCAGGAAGGGGGCGCCCCGTCCCGGGGACAAGCCCGCGCCCCCGCCCTCGCCCGGCCCTTCCGCCGGCCCGAAGTGGCCCGGCCGGTATCTCGCCTGCCCGCCGACGATGCGCGGGGACGACGTCCGGACCTGGCAGGCGCAGATGAGGGCCCGTGGCTGGGACCTCACCGTCGACGGGGCGTACGGGCCGGGGTCCCAGAAGGTATGCCGTGCCTTCCAGGCCGAGAAGGGCCTCGCCGTGGACGGTGTCGTCGGCCCGGACACCTGGCGGGCCGCGTGGACCGAGGCCGTCACCTGAGAAAGCCCCGGGTGCGCCGGAACCGGCGCACCCGGGGCCCGGCAGGTGTTCCGGGAGCCGCTGGGGCGGGGGGATGCCCGAAGGCGGCCAACGGGGGAGAAAGCGGGGACGGCGCGGCGGCGCCGGTGACACACTCACAGGGAACGCACACACACGCCACGCACGGCCGGAGCAAACGACACCACCAGTGGGCGCATGACTTCGCTGAACCCCCCATCCGACGGCGGCCTGCCCGTGGAGACCGACGCCTTCGTCGGCCGCGAGCGGGACGTCACCGACCTGTGCCGCCTGCTCGGCACGCTGCGCGCGGTGACACTGTGCGGCGCGGGCGGCATCGGCAAGACCCGGCTGGCGGTGCGGGTCGCGCGGTCGCTGCCGGACGCCCGGCCCGGCCGGGTGTGGTTCGTGGACCTGGCGGGCGTCGCCGGGGACGGCACGCCCGACCCCGCCGCGCGCCGCGTCGCGGCCGTGCTCGGCGTCACCGGCGGTGAGGGACGCCCGTCCGCCGAGGGCGTCGCCGGCGCGATCGGGACCGGGCCGGCGCTGCTGGTGCTGGACAACTGCGAGCACCTGGCCGAGGGCTGCGCCGAGCTCGCCGGGGCGCTGCTGGCGCGCTGCCCGGGGCTGCGGATCCTGGCCACCAGCCGCGAGCCGCTGCGGATGCCCGGCGAGACGGTCTGGCGGGTGCCGCCGCTGGACCCCGACGAGGCCACCGCGCTGTTCGTCGAGCGGGCCCGGGCGGTGCGGCCGGGCTTCGCCGTCACCGAGGCCGTCGCCGAGGTCGGCCGCGCCCTGGACGGGCTGCCGCTCGCGCTGGAGCTCGCCGCCGCCCGGGTGCGGGTGCTGTCGGTGGAGCAGATCGCGCAGCGGCTCGGCGACCGGTTCCGGCTGCTCAGCGCCGGCGACCGGACCGCGCCGCCGCGCCAGCGCACGCTGCGCGCCGCGATCGACTGGAGCCACGAGCTGCTCGGCGACGCCGAGCGGGCGCTGCTGCGCCGGCTGTCGGTGTTCGCGGGCTGGACGCTCGGCCAGGTCGAGCAGGTCTGCGCCGACGACGGCCCCTACCTGGCGGGCCTGGCCGGTGAGGACCTGCTGGACCTGCTCACCGCGCTGGTCGACAAGTCGCTCGTCGTCGTCGGCGGCGAGGTCGCGGGCGAGACCCGGTTCCGGCTGCTGGAGAGCATCCGCGGGTACGCCGCCGAGCGGCTGGAGGCCGCCGGGGAGGCCGAGGAGATCCGGGTCCGGCACCGCGACGCGGTGCTGGAGGCCGCCGAGCGCGACGGGGAGGTCGTGTTCGCCGAGTGCCCGGCGTCGTGGCCCGAGCGGGTCCGGCTGTTCCAGCGCCACGACGCCGAGACCGGCAACGTGCGGGCCGCGCTCGCCTGGTCGCTGGAGCACGGCGACGTCGAGGAGGGCCTGCGCCTGTGCACCGCGCTGCGCGCCTGCTGGATCGTGCGCGGCCGCGCCGCCGAGTGGGCCGGGTGGGCCGACCGGTTCCTGGACGCGGCCGGCGGGCAGCCCGCCTACGTCCTCGGCCCCGCGCTGGCCGGCCGCGCCCAGCTCGCCGCGGGCGCCCGCGACTTCGCGCGGGCCGCGGCGTTCGCCGACCGCGCGCTGGAGCCGTGCCGCAAGGCCGGCGACGACTTCATGGCCGCGGTCGCCCTGATCACGCTGGCCGAGGCGCACACCCACGCCGGCCGGTTCGCCGAGGCCGCCGCCCGGCTGGACGAGGCCGACGCGGTCGCCGCCGGCGAGGGCCAGGAGTGGAACCGCGCCCACGCCATGATCGTCCGCGGCCGGCTGCGGCTGCGCCAGGACCGCCAGCGCGAGGCGCGCGAGCTGCTGGAGTCGGGCCTGCACGCCATGCGCGCGATCGGCCAGGAGTGGGGCGCCGCGCTCGCGCTGGCCGGCCTGGCCCGGCTGGCCCGGCTGCGCGGCGACCTCGCCGCCGCCCGCGCCCGCCACGACGAG
This sequence comes from Actinomadura macrotermitis, assembly GCF_009604375.1. Classification (GTDB taxonomy): domain Bacteria; phylum Actinomycetota; class Actinomycetes; order Streptosporangiales; family Streptosporangiaceae; genus Spirillospora; species Spirillospora macrotermitis. Next base: position 123,471 of record NZ_WEGH01000004.1, on the reverse strand, counting down.
GTGCTGCCGATCCTGGCCGAGATCGGCGCCCGCCCCGAGACCGCGCGCGTCCTGGCCGGCGCCGGCCGCGTCGCGCTCGCCGCGGGCGACCTGCCCGCCGCCCGCCGCGCCCTCGCCGAGAGCCTGGAACTCAGCCAGGCCTGCGGTATCCGGCTGGACGTGGCGCGCGCGCTGGAGGTGTTCGCCGACCTGCTGGCACGCGAGGGCGACCCGCGCGGCACCGTCCTGCTGGCCGGCGCCGCCGCCGCGCTCCGCGACGACGCCGGCCGCGGCCCCGGCACCGGCGCCCGCCTGGAGACCCTCCTGGAACCGGCCCGCCGCGCCCTCGGCGAGCCCCTGGTCGCCCAGCTGTGGGCGCAGGGCGGCGCCCTGCCGCAGGGCGACGCCGTCGCCTACGCGCTGCGCGGCCCCGGCGCGGGCACCGGCACGGGCCCCGGTCCCGCCGCGGCCGTCGTGCCCGCGCCGCGCACCGAGGAGCCGGTGACGCCGCCGAGCACCCTCACCGCCCGCGAACGCGAGATCGCCGCGCTCGTCGCGCGCGGCCTGTCCAACCGCGGCATCGCCGACGAGCTGGTCATCAGCCCCGCCACCGTCGCCCGGCACGTCACCAACATCCTCACCAAGCTCGGCTTCGCCTCCCGCGCCCAGGTCGCCGCCTGGGCCGTCGACACCGTCGCCGACGAGCCGCGCGGCTGACCGCCCGGGGGGATGTGTACACACCCCCCGGCGTCCCGGCGCGCCGCCGAATACGAAGCCGGTTGCACACTGTGGAGCATGCGCGGCGGGCGGCGCCCGCCTACCGTCGGGGCATGATCTCCCACGGTGCGGACGCGGGGCCGGTCTACCCGTCGGTGACCATGGCCGAGGCGGTCTTCGGCGCGGCCGGCGACCCCGCCCGGCAGCACCGGCCCGCCGTGGTGGACGCCACCTCCGGCCGCGGCCCCTCCCACGCCGAGCTCGCCGCCGCCGTCGGCGCGGCCGCCGCCGGCCTGGCCCGCGAGGGCGTCGGCCCGGGCACCGTCGTCGCGCTGCACCTGCCCGACACCCCCGAGTTCGCCCTGGCCCTGCACGCCGTCGCCGCGGCCGGCGCGATCCCCTTCCCGGTCCGCGCCACCGTCCCGGCCGCCGAGCTGGCGCGGCTGCTGAAGGCCGCCGGCGCCCGCGTCCTGGTCACCTGGCCGGTGCTGCTGGACATCGCCAAGCAGGCCGTGGACGCCGCCGGCGGCGCCGTCGAGCGCCTGTACTGCTTCGGCGACGAGCCCGACGCGGTGCCGTTCGGCCGGCTGCTCGCCGCCGGCGGCGCCGCGCCCGACGTGGCCGTCGACCCGGCCCGCGCGCCCGCCCTCATCGCCTGCACCCGCGGTCTGGCCGGGCCCGCGCGGCCCGTCGTGCTCACCCACGCCGAGGTCGTCGCGGGCCTGGTCCGGGTCGCCGGCGCCGGCATGATCGGCGCCGCCGACACCGTGCTGACGGCGCTGCCGTTCGCCGACGTGCTCGGCCTGAACGGCCTGCTCAACCCCGCGCTGCGGGTCGGCGCCACCGTCGTGGCGCGGCCCGGCGCCGGCCGCCACGACCTGCTGCGCGCCCTGCAGGACCACCGCGTCACCGTGGCGGTGCTGCCGCCCGAGCTGGTGGAGACGCTCGCCTACGACCGCGCCGTGACCGGCTACCGGCTGCGGTCGCTGCGCGCCGTCGTCGCCACCGGCGGGCCGCTCGGCGCCGAGGCCGCCCGCGCCTGCGCGACGCGGCTCGGCTGCCCGGTCCGCCAGGCCTACGGCCTCGCCGAGGCCGCCGGGTTCACCCACCTGAACCTGCGCGCCGCCGAGGAGGGCACCCACGACTCGGTCGGCCGCGGCCTGCCCGGCATCACCGCCCGCGTCGTCGACCCCGGCACCGGCGCCGACCAGCCCGCCTACCAGCCCGGCGAGCTGTGCCTGCGGCTGCCGGCCGCGGGCGTCCCGGGCGCCGTGCCGCGCTGGCTGCCGGCCGGCGACGCCGCCTTCGCCGACGAGCACGGCCGGGTGTACGTCCTCGGCCGGGTCGGCGCCGACCCGCCCGAGCCGCCCGCCGAGCCCGACGCCGTGCTCGCCGCGCACCCTGCCGTCAGCGACGCCGCCGTCGCCGCCGCCCCCGACCTCGACCTCGGCCTGGTCCCGCACGCCTTCGCCGTGCTGACCGAGCCGGTCCCGGCCGCCGACCTGCTCGCCTACGTCAACGGGCACGTGCCGGCCTACCGGCGGGTGCTGGCGGTGCACGTCGTCGACAGCATCCCGCGCGGCGCGGGCGGCCGCGTGCAGCGCCGCGCCCTGCTGGAAAGCGCCGGGCTCGCCCCGTGAGCTACACATCGGCGTACACACATCTGCGGATGCAGGGGCCGCCCGGCCGGGCGTACGTTCACCGCATGCTCGACGGACACCACGGCCGCACGGCCGTCTCCGACACCACGGTCACCGCCGCGGTGCTCGCCGCCGCGCGCGAGCACGCGGCCGGCCGGCCGGGCGCCGCCGCGCTGCTGGACCCCTTCCACCGCCTCGGCTACGCCCGCTTCGCCGAGGCGGTGCCCGCCGCCGCCACCGGGCTGTGCCGCCTCGGCGTGCGCCCCGGCGACGTCGCCGCGATCCACCTGCCCGGCGTGTGCGAGCTCGCGCTCGCGGTGCACGCGGTCAGCGCGGCGGGCGCGGTGCCCGCGCCGCTGCCCGCCGGGGCGGGCGCCGCCGAGCTGGCCGCGATGATGACCGACTCGGGCGCCCGGTTCCTGCTGACCGGCGGCGCCACCGCCGCCGAGGCGGTCGCGGCGACCGAGCACTCCTACGTGCGGCAGGTGTTCTCCTTCGGCAACGTGCCGGGCGCCGTCCCGTTCGCGCGGCTGGTCGAGGCGGGCACGCCCGCCGCGCCGGGGCCGGGCCCGCTCCCGGGGCCGGTCCCGCCGCCCGACCCGCTGCGCGACCTGGCGTTGCTGCTCTGCGACCCGCCCGGCCGGGTCACCCACGCCGAGCGGTTCGCCGACCTGTACCGTCTCGCCGCCGCGGCCGACCTCGGCCCCGGCGACGTGCTGGCCTGCAGCGCCCACGACGTGCCCGCGCCCACCTGGATCGGCCTGGCCGACGTGTGCCTCACCGCCGGCGCCGCGTTCGCCGGGGTGCCCGGGCCCGACCCGGCCGCGCTGCTGGCCGCGATCGAACGGCACGCCGCGACCGTCGCGGTCGTCACCCCGGCCAAGCTGGGCGCGCTGGTCCACGGCAACGCCGCGCCGCCCGCGCCGGGCCTGCGCCTGCTGCTCACCGGCCCGCCGGCCCCCGAGCTGGTCCGGGCCTGCCGGCTGCACCACGGCTGGACGGTCCAGGCGCTGTGACCCGGTCCCGCCGGGGAAGGACGCGGCCGCGTCACGGGCCGGGCGCGAGGTCCCCGGCCGGGATGGCGGGGACGCTGGCGCGGACCGCGGTGCCCGCGCCCGGCGCGGACTCCACCGCCAGCGTCCCGGCGACGCGCGCGACCCGGCGGTGCATGGCGGCGAGCCCGTACCCGCCGGACTCGTCGCCGCCCCGGGGGCGGTCCGGGGCGAAGCCCGCGCCGTCGTCGCGCACGTCCAGGGCGACCTGGTCGTCCCGGTAGGCCAGCGTCACCGTGACGCGGGAGGCGGCCGCGTGCTTGGCGACGTTGGCGAGCGCCTCCTGCGCGGTGCGCAGCAGCGTGCCCTCCACCTCCGGGTGCATGGGCCGCGCCGCCCCGGTGGTGCGCACCTCGGCGGCGATCCGGTGCGCCTCGCTCCAGCGGGCGGCGATCTCGGCGAGCGCGGCCGGCAGCGCGGCGTCCTCCAGCTGCCGCGGGCGCAGCGCGTGCACCGACCGGCGCGCCTCGGTGAGGCTGCCGCGCGCCATCTCCTCGGCCAGGGCCAGGTGCCGGGACCCGTCGCCGCCGCGCTCGTGCGCCCGCCGCGCCGCCTGCAGCTGGGCGACGACGCCGGCCAGGCCCTGCGCGACGGTGTCGTGGATCTCCCCGGCCATCCGCTGCCGCTCGTCGTGCACGCCCGCCGCGCGGGCCTGCGCGAGCAGCCGGGCGTGCAGCTCGGCGTTCTCGCGCATCATCGCCTCCAGCCGGGCGTTGGCCTCGCCCAGCTCCCCGATCACGGCCTTGCGCCGCTGCGACTCCTCGTCGCCGCGCCAGCCGAAGAAGCAGAACGTCCCGGCGATCATCGCGTTCACCGCGAAGACCAGCAGGTAGACCGGCACGCTCGTGGTGTGCAGGCCGTGCACCCCGCCGACCTGCGACAGCGCGGCGAGCGCGGCCGTGGCGACCACGCCGGGGATGCGCCAGGCGCGCGGCAGCAGGAAGGCGTGCACGTATCCGGTGAGCACCGCGAACCCGTACATCGGGTTCAGCGCGACGAGGGAGCCGAGCAGGCCGAGCAGGACGAGGTAGTAGCACGCGGCGAGCCGGGCCCGTTCCCGCCACCGCGGGTGCAGGGTGACCATCCAGGCGATCCAGCCGTGGGCGGCCGCGGTGAGGCCGACCATGGCCAGGTCCCGCCCGGCCGAGCCGTGGTCGACCAGCAGCGCCAGGACGGTGGAGATCGTCAGTGTGGCGTAGGGGACGAACGCGAGGCCGATGCGCTCGCGCCGCTCCCAGGTGTCGATGCCGTCCGCGTGCTGCGCCACTGCCCTACCTCCGACCGCCCCGCCCCATTATGGCGAGCGGGGCGGGGCGTGCGGACCCGGCCGGGTGTCCTAGGCAGGACGGGCGATGGCCTTGTGCTCCAGGTAGGCCGACAGGCCCTCGGGGCCGAGCTCGCGGCCGAGGCCGCTGTCCTTGTAGCCGCCGAAGGGGGTGTTGGGGTCCAGGATGTACATGTTGACGCCGCAGCTGCCGGTGCGGATCCGGCGGGCGACCTCGACGCCGTGCGCGACGTCGGCGGTCCACACCGAGCCGCCGAGGCCGTAGTCGCTGTCGTTGGCGATCCGGACGGCGTCGTCCTCGCCGTCGTAGGGGATGAGCGCCAGCACCGGGCCGAAGATCTCCTCGCGGGCGATGCGCATGTCGTTGGAGACCTCGCCGAACACCGTCGGCGCCACGTACCAGCCGCGGTCGTGCGGCCGGGTCAGCCCGCCGGTGATCAGTTTGGCGCCCTCGTCCTGGCCGATGCGGATGTAGTCCTCCACCCGCTCCTGCTGGCGGCGCGCGACGAGCGGCCCGATCTCGGTGCCGTAGTCGGCCGGGTCGCCGACCGCCAGGCCGGCGACCATCTGCGCGAGCGCGTCGGCGACCTCCTCGTAGCGGCCGCGCGGCGCCAGGATGCGGGTCTGCGCGGCGCACGCCTCGCCGTTGTTCATCAGCGAGGCCATCTTGAAGCCCTCGATGGTCGCGGCGAGGTCGGCGTCCTCCAGGATGATCGCGGCGGACTTGCCGCCGAGCTCCAGGGTGGCCGGCCGCAGCCGCTCCCCGCAGACCGCGCCGATCTTGCGGCCGGCCGCGGTGGAGCCGGTGAAGGCGACCTTGTCCACGCCCGGGTGCGCGACCAGGTGCGCGCCGACCTCGCGGCCGGCCGGGACGATGTTGACCACGCCCTCGGGGATGCCCGCCTCCTTGATCCACTCGGCGAGCAGGAAGCCGTCCAGCGGGGTCTCGGGGGAGGGCTTGGCGACCACGGTGCAGCCGGCGACCAGCGCCGGCGCCAGCTTCATCATCAGCGTGAACTGGGGGACGTTCCAGGGGTAGATCGCGGCGACGACGCCGACCGGCTCGCGGGTGACCGCGACCGGGCCGAGCATGCCGGCGCGCTCCTCCTCCCAGGTGAAGGTGGCGGCGAGGTCGGTGTAGTACTGCAGCACCATCTGCGGCAGCGCCGCCTGCCCGAAGATCGAGAACAGGATCGGCGAGCCCATCTCGGCGGTGACCAGGTCGGCCATCTCCTGCTGGCGCTCGGCGTAGATCGCCGACAGCCGGCCGAGCGCCTCGGCCCGTTCGGCGGGGGTCAGCCGCGGCCACGGGCCGTGGTCGAAGGCGCGCCGGGCGGCGGCGACGGCGGCGTCGATGTCGGCCTCGGTGCCCTCGGGGACGCGCCCGATGACCTCCTCGGTGTGCGGGGAGACGACCTCGATGACACCGGTGCCGGCCGGCGCCGTCCACTCGCCGCCGATGAACAGCCGATCGTGCTCGCGCATGCCGGAACGCCTCCTCTTGACCGAATGCTTGCTTGGTCACAGCATGGACGGCGCGCCCGCGCCTTGGCAAGAGCGAAATGAGACGGGAGTCTCAGCCGAGCAGGTGCGCGTTCGGCTCGCGGGCGCGGCCGGCCAGCTCCGCCAGCTCGATGGTCCGCACGCCGTGCGCGGCGAGCAGCTCGGCGCCGGTGCCCTCGACGAACAGCGCGGGCTCGCGCCAGGCGAACACCGCCCGGCGCAGGCCGGCCGCCACGATCAGCTCGGCGCAGCAGCGCGGCCGCGACAGCCGCCGCCCGCACGGCTCCAGCGAGGTGTAGATCGTCGCGCCGGCCAGGTCGGCGCCGGCGCCGAGCCGGCCGAGCGCGGACTCCTCGGCGTGGTCGCGCGGGTCGCGCTCGCGGGAGAAGCCGCGCGCCAGCTCCCGCCCGTCCGCGCCGACGATCACCGCGCCGACCGAGAACGCGGTGCCCGACGGCGGGCAGCGCACCGCCAGGTCGCAGGCGAGCGCGAGCCAGTGCACGTCGGAGGGCTGCACGCCGGACGGCCCGGCCGCCGCGGCGTCCCGCTCAGGCACGGGACCCGCCGGCCAGGTAGCGCAGCAGCGCCAGGTTGCCGATCCGGGTGATCTCCTCAAGCCGCATCGGCTCGGCCGGCGTCTGCGGGAACACCCCGGACTTGACGAACCGCGGCGCGGACGGGTCGCCGATGAAGAACGGCGCGATGACCAGCTGCAGCTCGTCCACCACCCCGGCGGTCAGGAAGCGGGTGTGGATGCCGCCGCCGCCCTCCACCATCAGCCGCCGCACGCCGCGCGCGGCCAGGTCGGCCAGCAGCACCGGCAGGCCGAGCGGGTCGCCCGCGTCGATCACCTCGGCGCGGTCGCCGAGCCGGGCCGCGGTGGCGGCCGCGGCGGAGGTCGGCGCGTAGACCAGCTTGGGCGCGTCGCCGGTGGTGAAGAACCGCGACCCCGGGTCCAGGTCGCCGCTCCAGGTCATGGTGACCTTGGTCAGGTCGGCCGGCAGGCCGCGCGCGACCCGGGCCGCGCGCCGCGTCTCCGAGCGGAGCAGCAGTTTGGGGTCGTCGCGGCGGACGGTGTTGGCGCCGACCAGGATCGCGTCGCAGGAGGCGCGCACGCCGTCGACGCGGTCGAAGTCGGCGGGGCTGGACAACCGGAGCCGCTCGGGGGTCGCGTCGTCGATGTAGCCGTCCACCGACATCGCGCAGCTCAGCAGCACATAGGGACGCTCGCTCACGCGGTCACTCTAGGGGAGCGACCCGCCCGGCGCACAGAGTGAGTAAAATATCACTGTGGGTAAGGAAGGTCAGGCCAGGCAGGTCGGGATCCGGCCGCCGTTGTACTCGACCATCTCCATGATCGCGGCCATGGAGTCCAGCGGCGTCCCGGGCGGCTCGCCGAGCGCCTCGGAGTAGGCGCGGTGCAGGTTGCCGACGAGCCGTTCGGGGTCGGTCCACTCCCGGTACACGCCGAGGTCGGTCTCGCGGGCGAGCGCGAGCGGGGACAGCCCGGCGGCGATGCCGTCGCGGGCGAGCTCCTGCAGCCACCGCAGGTAGCCCTCGGTCCGGTCGAGCACCTCGGGGCCGCAGACCGGGCCGTGGCCGGGCACGATCGTCTCGGGGCCGAGCGCGCGCAGCTCGTCCAGGGTCCGCAGCCACCCCCGCACCGAGCCCATCAGCACGAACGGGGTGCCGCCGTTGAAGATCAGGTCGCCGGTGAACAGCACCCGCTGCCCGGGCAGCCAGGCCACCACGTCGCCGGTGGTGTGCGCCGGGCCGTGGTGGATCAGCTCGGCGGTGAGGTCGCCGGCGTGCAGGGTCAGCCGGTCGGTGAAGGTCACGGTGGGCGGGACGACCCGGATGTCGCCCCACTCCACCTCGGTCCACAGCTGGGTGGTCAGCAGGCCGTGCTCGATCATCTCCGCCGCGCAGTTCTCGTGCGCGACGATCGCCGCCTCCCCGGCGAATACGACGTTGCCGTAGGTGTGGTCGCCGTGGAAGTGGGTGTTGACGACGGTGCGCGGCGCGAGCGGCGTCACCGCGGCGATCGCGGCGCGCAGGCCGCGGGCCCGCGCCTCGGTCGCGGCGGTGTCGATCACCGTCACCGCGTCCGGGCCGACCAGGAACCCGGCGTTGTTCAGGCACCAGGTGCCGTCCGGCTGGATCCAGGCGTAGACCCGGTCGGCGATCTCTTCCAGGCGGGGCGGGGGCGCGGTGCTCATGGTCACTCCTCGGGAGGGGGTCCGCCTACGCTACGCTGGTCGGCTCGGCCGGGCGGCCGCGGCGCTCGGTGAGCAGCGCCCCGATGCGATGCCGGGGATGGGCGCGCAGGATCTCCTCCACCAGGGTCTGCGCCTCGGCGTCGCGTCCCAGCTCGTACAGCACCTCGGCGAGGGGCTCGCGCGGGTCGAACAGCGAGGTCCGCATGAAGCCGGTGTAGCCCTTGAGCACGTGCGGGTGGACGTCCACGGCGGTGCGCAGCCACTGCGCGGCCTCGTCCGTCCGGCCCTGCCCGCGCAGCGCCAGCCCGAGCCAGTAGGCGGCCTCGTGCAGCGGCTCCTGCTCCGCGCGCGCCGCGTAGGCGGTGCGCAGCAGCGGCTCGGCCTCGGCGTGCGCGCCGCGCCGCACCATGGCGCGGCCCGCGAGCCAGCCGCACCAGGGCACGCCCCGGCGGGCGGCGAGCGTCCACATCCGCTCGGCCTCCTGCGGGTCGCCGTGCTCGGGGGTGTCGGACCGGTTGCCCGCCCACCAGGCGGCGTTGCCGTGCCCGAGCCGGGCCGCGCGGCGCAGCCACCGCTCGGCGAGGAAGTCGTCGCCCTCGTCCAGGTACAGCCGCCCGGTCCACTCCACCAGCGTCACGTCGGCGGGGTCGGCGACCGGCGCGGCGAAGGCCCGCGGGTAGGCGGCCTCGGCGGCGGGGACGGCCAGCGGCAGCACGTGCCGGGCCTCGGACCCGCAGTGCTTCCACAGCAGCCGGGCGAGCGCCTCGCGGGCGCGCAGGTCCCCGGCGCCCGCGGCGGCCCGGAACCGGCGGACGGCCTCGGCCAGGTCGTGCCGGTCGCGCAGCAGCCCGCCCAGCTCGAACGCGGCGGCGGCGTCGCCCGCGTCGGCGGCCACGCGCAGGTCCGGCAGGCGCGCCTCGTCTTCGGCGGACAGGACGTTGTCGGGCGCCGCGCGCAGCTCGGCCACCCGGGCCAGCTGGGCGCCCGCGTCGTTGTCGCCGCCCGCCTCGCGGTAGCGCCCGAACCACTCCTGCGCGCCGTCCAGGTCGCGCAGCCGCAGCCGGTGCAGCGCCAGGCTCCACATGCCGGGCAGGTAGCCCCGCTCGGCGCTGACGCGCAGCGCCTCGCCGGCGGCGTCGAGGTCGCCGCGCTCCAGATGGGTAAGGCCGAGGACGCGCGCGGCGTACCCCTCCTCGGGGTGGCGCTGGACGGCCGCGCCGAGGACCTGGCACGCCTCGTCGACGTGGCCGAGCTTGTCCAGCAGCAGCGCCTTCCAGACGGCCGGGCGGTCGTCGCCGACGACCTCGGCGGCGGCGTCGTAGACCTTCAGCGCGTCGTCGAGCAGGTGCGGGAAGGCCCGGAACCGCTCGGGGCGCTCGTCCAGGCCGCCGATCAGGTCCAGCACGTACTCGGCGTCGGTGTCGGCGCGGACCTCGCCGAGCAGGGTCTTCAGCTCGTCCGCCAGCTCCGCCATGTCCCCCAGCCGGCCGGCCGCGACCTCGTCGCCCTCGGCGGCGGCCTCCCGCAGCGCCTCGGCCGCCTCCACCTCGCCCTGCTCCAGCCGCCGCAGCGCGCCGTTGGTCTTGCACTCCAGGCTGCCGAGCGCGGCGCCCCGGTCGTACCACTCCAGGGCGCCCGCCAGGTCGCCGGACTTGTCCAGCAGGTCGGCGAGCCCGAACGCGCATCCGCCGTCGCGGTCGGCGGCGGCGCGGTACCAGCGTTCGGCGTGCTCGTGCTCCCCGCGCGTGCGCATGATGATGGCGAGGGTGCGCGCGGCGTGGCCGTCCCCGGCGAGCGCGGGCGCCTCCAGCCAGGGCAGCGCGCCGTCGATGTCGCGGCGCCCGCACAGCAGCTCGGCGTACCGGACCGAGGCCCGCAGGTCACCGCCCCGCGCGGCGGCCAGCAGATCGGACTCGGCGGGATCAAGCGGGTTGTTCCGGGACATGTGCCCTAGAGATACCAGAGATCATTTGGGGCGGTCCGGCGTTTCCGGGCAGGAAGTGGCCCCGGTGGTGCCTAAGGTGTGTGCGTCATGCGAATCCTGCACACCTCCGACTGGCACCTGGGACGCTCCTTCCACCGCGAGGACCTTCTGCGCGCCCAGGGCGACTTCGTCGACCACCTGGTCGAGACGGTCCGGGCGGAGCGGGTCGACTGCGTGCTGATCTCCGGCGACGTCTACGACCGGGCGCTGCCGGCGGTGGACGCGGTCCGCCTGTGCGACCAGGCCCTCGCCCGGCTGGCCGAGCGGGCCCGGGTGGTGCTGATCGCGGGCAACCACGACTCGGCGCACCGGCTCGGCTTCGGCTCGGCGCTGATGGACGGCTCCGGCGTGCACGTGCGCACCGACCCCGCCCGCGTCGGCGACCCCGTCGTGCTCGGCGACACCGCCTTCTACGGCATCCCCTACCTGGAGCCCGAGCTGGTCCGGCACGACTGGGAGCTGGCCGAGCGCAGCCACGCCGCCGCGCTCACCGAGGCGATGGGCCGGATCCGCGCGGACGCCGCCGCGCACCCGGGCCGCCGCTCGGTGGTGCTCGCGCACGCGTTCGTCACCGGCGGCGAGGCCAGCGACAGTGAACGCGACATCTCGGTCGGCGGCTCGGCGCACGTGCCCGCCGCGGTGTTCGACGGCGTCGACTACGCCGCGCTCGGCCACCTGCACGGCGCCTGGACGATCACCGACCGGGTCCGCTACTCGGGCTCGCCGCTGGCCTACTCCTTCTCCGAGGCCCACCACGTCAAGGGCTGCTGGCTGATCGACCTGCACGACGGCGGGGTGGAGGCGCGGTTCGCCGAGGCGCCGGTGCCGCGCCGCATCGCCCGCATCAAGGGGCGGATCGAGGACCTGCTCGCCGATCCCCGCCACGACGCGGTGCGGGACCACTGGCTGCAGATCACCCTCACCGACGCGCGCCGCCCCGCCGACGCGATGGAGCGGCTGCGCCGCCGCTTCCCGCACGCCCTGGTCCTCGGGTTCGAGCCGGCCGGCGGCGAGGAGGACGCCGGGCGCAGCTGGTCCGAGCGCGTCCGGGGCCGCTCGGAGCTGGACGTGGCGGGCGACTTCGTCGCCGAGGTCACCGACGGCCCGGCGAGCGAGGCCGAACGCGCGCTGCTGCACGAGGCGTTCGAGGACTGCCGCCGCAAGGAGGCCCTTTCTTGAGTGAGCCGGAGGGGCGCGGCGCCGCCTGGACTGAGGAGCGACGGAGGAGCGACGAGGGAAGGCGGCGCCGAAAAGCGCCCCGCAGGCGAACGGGGGACACGTGAGACTGCACCGGCTGGAGATCACCGCGTTCGGGCCGTTCTCGGGCACCGAGGCCGTCGACTTCGACGCCCTGTCGGACGCGGGCCTGTTCCTCGTGCAGGGCCGCACCGGCGCGGGCAAGACCAGCATCCTGGACGCGGTGTGCTTCGCCCTCTACGGCCAGGTGCCCGGCGCCCGCAACGCCGTCAAGGGCCTGCGCAGCGACCACGCCGCCCCCGGCGCGGCGCCGCTGGTGGTGCTGGAGACCACGATCCGGGGCCGCCGGCTGCGGGTGTCGCGCTCACCGGCCTGGGAGCGGCCGAAGCTGCGCGGCTCGGGCACCACCGTGCAGCACGCCAAGGTCGTGCTGGAGGAGCACGAGCACGGGAGGTGGACGGGCCTGTCCACCCGGCTGGACGAGGCCGGCGACCTGATCTCCCGGCTGCTCGGCATGAGCGTCGACCAGTTCAAGCAGGTCGCGATGCTGCCGCAGGGCGAGTTCGCGGGGTTCCTGCGGGCCGGCGCCGACGAGCGCCGCAAGGTGCTGGAGCGGCTGTTCGCCGCCGAGGTCTTCACCGACGTGGAGAAGTGGCTGGCCGAGCGCCGCGTCACGACCGGCCGCGAGGTCGCCGCGCTGGCCGCCACCGCCGCCTCGATCGCCGACCGGATCGCCGAGACCACCGGCGCCCGGCCGGTGCCGCGCGCCGCCGACCCCGCCGTCGCCCCCGTCGGCGCGCTGCCCGCCGAGGCCGCCGAGCTGGCCGCTGGGCACGACGACGTCCGCGCCGTCACCGGGGAGCTGCTCGCCGAGGCCGCCGCGCGGCTCGCCGTCACCCGCGCCGCGCTGGAGGAGGGCCGCGACCTGGCCGCCCGGCAGGCCCGCTACGCCGAGGTCCGCGCCGACCAGGAGCTGCTGAACGCGCGCGCCGCCGAGGTCGGCGACCTGGCCGCGCGGCTGGAGGCCGCCGCCCGCGCCGAGCGGGTCGTCCCGCTGGTGCGGGCCGTGCAGCAGCGCGACCAGCGCGCCCGGCAGGCCCGCGCCTGGGCCGAGGAGACCCGGTCGCGGATCGGCGCGCTCGTCCCGCCCGGCGCGTCCGAGGACGTGCTCGCCAAGGCCGAGCGCACCCGCCGCGACGAGATCGCGACGCTGGAGGGCCACCGCGCCACCGCCGCCCGGCTGCGCGAGATCGACGCCGCCCGCGCCGCGCGGCGCGCCCGGATCGAGCGCCTGCTCCCCGAACGCGACCGGCTCGCCGCCGCGCTCGCCGAGCTGCCCGCGAGCATCGAGGCCCGCCGCGCCGAGCTGGAGCGCGCCCGCCTCGCCGCCGCCGGCCGCCCCGGCGCCGAGGCCGCCGTGCAGGACGCCCGCCGGCTGCTGGACGCCGCGCGCCGCCGCGACGCCCTCACCGCCCGCCTCGCCGAGGCCGAGGACGACCACCGCGCCGCGGTCGACGCCGCGCAGCAGGCCCGCGACCACGTCCAGGAACTGCGCCAGGCCCGGCTGGAGGGCATGGCCGCCGTCCTCGCCGAAGACCTCGCCCCCGGCGAGCCGTGCCGGGTCTGCGGCGCGACCGAGCACCCGGCGCCCGCGGCCACGCTCGGCCTGGTCCCCGGCGAGGAGGAGGAGGCCCGCGCCCAGCAGCTCTACGAGACCGCGCAGGCCGCCCGCGAGAAGGCGTCCGGGCAGGTGGAGTCGCTGCGCGCCGAACGCGACGGCCACCTGGAGACCGCCGGCGACAAGCCCGTGGAGACCCGCGCCGAGAACCTCGCGGACGCCGAGCGGGCCCTCGCCGGGCTGGACACCGCCGCCGCCGAGGCCGAACGGCACGCGAGCGCGCTGGAGCTCCTGGAGCGCGAGCAGCGCGAGCACCGCGCCGAGCACGAGAAGACCGCCGCCGCCCTCGCCGAGCACGAGGCCACCGACGCCGCCGAGGCCGCCGAGGCCGCGCGGCTGGACGCCGAGCTCGAGGCCGCCCGCGGCGACGACGCCTCGCTGGAGGCCCGCATCACCCGCCTCACCGGCGAGGCCGACGCGCTCACCGAGGCCCTGGACGCCGTCCGGGCCCTCACCGCCGCCGCCGACGAGCTGGCCGCCGCCCGCGCGCAGGCGGACGGCGCCGCCACCGAGCAGGCGTTCCGCAGCACCCAGGAGGCGCTGGAGGCCGCGCTCGACGACGAGGACCAGGCCCCGCTGCGCGACAAGATCCGCTGGTTCGACGACAAGAAGGCCGCCGTCACCGCTCAGCTCGCCGATCCCGCGCTGCTGGCCGCCGCCGCCGAGCCCGCCCCCGGCCTGGCCGCGCTGGAGGCGGACCTGCGCGCCGCCGAGGACGCGCACACCGCCGCCGCCAGCGCCGCCGACCGGGCCCGCGCCCGCTGCGCCCGCCTCGCCGAGCTGCGCGCCCGGCTGGACGCCGCCGTCCGCGAGTGGCGCCCGGCCGCCGAACGCCACGAGGTCGCCGCGCACCTGGCCGGCCTCGCCTCGGGCAACTCGCCCGCCAACCGGCACGCGATGTCGCTGTCGGCCTACGTGCTGGCCGCCCGCCTGGAGCAGGTCGTCGCCGCCGCCAACGAGCGGCTGGACCGCATGTCCGGGGGCCGCTACGCGCTGATCCACACCATCGACAAGGCCGCGCACGAGGGCCGCAGGAAGGGCGCGGGCGGCCTCGGCCTGCGCGTCGCCGACGCCTGGACCGGCCAGGACCGCGAGCCGGTCACCCTGTCGGGCGGCGAGTCGTTCATCACCTCGCTGTCGCTGGCGCTCGGCCTCGCCGACGTCGTCACCGCCGAGGCGGGCGGCACCGAGATCGGCACCCTGTTCGTCGACGAGGGCTTCGGCACCCTGGACGAGGAGACGCTGGACGAGGTGATGGACGTGCTGGACGGGCTGCGCGACGGCGGCCGCGCCGTCGGCATCGTCAGCCACGTCGCCGAGCTGCGCGCCCGCATCCCCGCCCAGCTGCGCGTCACCAAGGAACGCGCCGGCTCCACCGTCCGCGTCCACATCTGACCCCGCCCGGCTGCATGGTCGTGCTCGGCGCCGTCGCCGGGACCGTGAAGAACACCGGCGTCCAGGAGTTCCTCGCCGAGCGGCGCCAGGGCATGCAGGCCACGATCCTGGCCCGGCTGCGGCAGGGCGTCCACGACGGCGACCTGCCCCCGGAGGCCGACCTGCCCGCGCTCGCCGCCTTCTACATGACCGTTCTGCAGGGCATGTCCCTGCAGTCGCGCGACGGGGCGTCCCGCGACGTCCTCGAAACCGTCGTCACCTGCGCCATGGCGGCCTGGGACGCCCTCGCCGGCGCGCGCGCGGAACAGCCGGCCTGACTCGGCCGGCGGGCTCAGGTGGTGCGGAAGGTGGCGAAGAACGTCGCGTAGACGGTCCGGGACTGCTCCCAGTCGGCGGGCAGGCTCGACAGGTTCACGTTGTAGCCGCCGCCGGGCAGCGTGAACGTGCGGTCCAGGCCGTGGAAGGAGGCGTTGGAGACCTTGTCGAAGACGATGTACTCCAGTTCCGCCGCTGACGAGCCGTAGTCGATCCGCTCCAGCCGCAGCTGCTGGAAATTGCTCCAGGACTGCGTCCTGGTCTGGAAGGTGGTGACGAGCCCGTTGCAGGCGTCCAGCGGCTCCTTGGCGCTTTTGCTGACATAGATGGCGTGGCCGTGGGTGTCGCTCAGCTTGCGGGTCTGCGTTGAGGCGTTCCAGGTGTTGGTCCACGACTCCGGTATCGCCACCGAGTACCCGAGCGAGGAGTCGGCGTAGGTGCTGTACCCCGACGGCAGGTCCGGGGTCCCGGTCGGCGGGCCCGCCGGGCCGATGGGCGGGCTGACCGCCGCCGCAGACGGCGAACCGGCGGCGGACGGCGCCGGATCCGCCTTGGGATCGCCGGTGTCCACCACCGCGAACAGCGTCGCGACGCCGGCCACGCCCGCCAGGATGATGAGGGCCGCGACGGCGACCAGCCCCCAGCGCGGCCTGGCCGGGGCGGCGCCCCACTGCTGCGGGCCCGGGGGATAGGGGCCCGCCGGCACGGGCGACGGCGGCGGCAGGGTGCCGTGCCGGGCCATCGACGTCGTCGCCGCGTCGCCCCGGTAGCCCGGCGGCGGCTCGGCGCCCGGTGGCTCGGGGGCCTGCGCCGCGCGTTCCAGCATCCCGGCGACGTGCTCGGGCGCCGGCCGCTTGGCCGGGTCGCGCTGCAGCAGCGCGGCGAGCAGCGGCTGCAGCGCCCCGGCCCGCCGGGGCGGGTCGGGCGGCCGGGTCAGCAGCGCCGACAGGATCGCGACGAACTCGCCGCCCTGGTAGGGCGGGCGGCCCTCGACGGCGGTGTAGAGCGTCGCGCCGAGCCCCCACAGGTCGGTGGCCGGTCCGGTGCCCAGCCCTTCGGCCTGCTCGGGCGCCATGTAGGCGGGCGTGCCGAGCACCGAGCCGGACCGGGTGATGCGCACATCCCCGGCCAGGGTCGACAGCCCGAAGTCGGTGATGACGACCCGCCGCCCGGTGACCAGCACGTTGGCGGGCTTGAGGTCGCGGTGCACGATTCCGGCGGCGTGCGCCTCGCGCAGCGCCTCCAGCAGCGCCAGCCCGATCACCGCGGCCCGGCGCACCGGCAGCGGCCCCTGCTCGGCGACGATCTCGGCGAGCGAGCGGCCCCGGACCAGCTCCATCACGATGAGCGGCCGGTCGTCGTGCAGGGCGACGTCGTAGACGGTGACGATGCCGGGGTGGTTCAGCCGGGCGGCGGCCCGTGCCTCGCGCATCGCGCGGCCGGTCAGGCTGCGGCGGGTGGCGTCGTCCAGGTCCACCGCGGCCGCGATCTCCTTGACGGCCACGTCCCGGTCGAGCATCTCGTCGTGGGCCTGCCAGACCCGCCCCATGCCGCCCCGGCCGAGCTCGGCGGTCAGCCGGTAGCGGCCGTTGATCAGCTCCCCCGCGTGTCCCGCCACACTTGGCATCGTAAGGACGGAGTGCGGGCAAATGAAGGCGCTCGCCCGGTACGACCTGCTGGCCGGGAGCGGTCAAGATCACTGAAGCCGGGGCGGGACCGCCGCGCCCGGGGGATGATCCTGGGCGTGGTGACGATCGCCGTCGTCGATGACGACCCCCTGGTCCGGCGGACCGTCGCCGGGTACTTCGCCGGCCGGCCCGGCCTGGACCTGGTCGCCGAGGCCGCCGCGCCCGAGGCGCTGGACGCCGCGGGCCGCGCCGCCGACGTGATCCTGCTGGACCTGTACTACCGGCACCGGGCGCGGGTGGACGCCGTCGCCGGGCTGGCCGCGTCCGCGCAGGTGCTGGTGATGTCGGCGCACGCCGAGGACCGCGACGTGCTGGCCGCGCTGGACGCGGGCGCCATGGGCTACCTGCTGAAGGAGGCGCGGCCGGAGGTCTTCACCGACGCGGTCCGGCAGGTCGCGGCGGGGGAGCGGTACTTCTCCGCCGCCCTGTACGGGATCGTGCTGCGCGAGCAGCGCGTCCGCCCGGCGCCCGAGCCGCTGACCGTGCGCGAGTGGGAGCTGCTGCGGCACCGCGCGCAGGGCAAGACCGACCAGCAGGCCGCGCGGGCCATGGGCATCCAGCCCGGCACCGCGGGCACCATGCTGAAGCGCATCCGGCGCAAGGTCGGCCTCGCGACCAAGAGCGAACTGGTCAAGTGGACCCTGGAACGGGAGTAGGCACGACGGCCGAGCGGGCCGAGCGGAGCCTGCTGCTGGCGGCGGCGGCCTTCCGGGCCGGCGCGTTCATGGAGATGGCCGTCTGGTACCCGCAGAACCGCGCGTGGGCGACCGAGCAGTGGCCGCTGCACGCGGCGCGGGTCGTGGTGCTGGTCAGCAGCGTCGCGCTGTTCACCGTCTGGCGGCGCCGGGGACGCGCGCCGATCGGGCTGCTGTTCGCCGACATGTGCGCGACCGGCTGCGCGATCGTGGTCACCGGCGCGTTCACCTCCGACCCGATCCCGCACCAGTGGAACAACTGGCCGCTGCCCTACGGGCTGCTCGCGCTCGCCGCCGTCGGCATCGCCGCGCGCAGCCGATGGGAGGCGGTGTGGCTCGCCGCGCCGGTCGTGCTGAGCTACCAGTTCGTCATCAGCGTCCTCAACGAGGCGCCGCCGCCGAACGGCATCTTCGACGACGTCAGCTTCGCGGTGAACGTCGTCGTCGGCCTGGTGGCCGGCGGCGCGATCCGCCGGTGGGCGGCCGAGGTCGACCGGGCGCACGCGCAGGCGCTGCGCGCCGAACGCGAGCTCGCCCGCAACCAGGAGCAGCTCACCACCTCCCGCGAGCTGCACGACCGGGTGCTGCAGACGGTGGAGGCGCTGGACCACGGCGACTGGATCACCGACCCGGGCATGCGCGACCACATCGGCGGCGTCGCGGTCTGGCTCCGCGCGTTCGTGCAGGGCGCGCGGAGCGACCCGGACACCGGCCTCGCCGAGGCGCTCACCGAGGTCTGCGTGCAGGCCCGCGCGCGGGGCGTGACCACCGAGACGCACCTGGCCGGCCTGGCGGACGCCGCGGACGCCGTCCCGGCCGAGGTGGTGCGCGCGGTGGCGGGCGCGGTCCGCGAGGCGCTGAACAACGTCGCCAAGCACGCCGGGGTGCCGGGCGCGGTGCTGTACGCCGAGCTGGACGGCGGCGTGCTCACCGTCACCGTCGTGGACCAGGGCCGCGGCTTCGACCCGGACACCGCCGCCGAGGGCACCGGGCTGCGCCACTCGGTCCGGGACCGGATCGCCCGCGTCGGCGGCGAGGTGTCCGTGGTGGCGTTCCCGGACGAGGGCACACAGGTCGAGCTGCGCGTCCCGCTCGCGGCCGTCCCCGAAACAGGGGACAGACAGCCGGGCGCCGCGGCCGGATGATCGTGGTGCCGGCAAGCACCCCCGCGTCCCCCGCCGAATCGAGGTCCCCCATGCGCCGCCTGCGCGCCCACTCCGCGCTCGCCGCCTGCGCCATCCCGGGCGGTGGGGCATGACGGCCACCGCCGCGCCGCCGGGCCGGGTGCTGCGGCCCGTCGCCGGGCTCGGCTGGGCGGCCGCCGCACTCCTGGCGCTGACGGGCTGCTACGCCCTGTCCACCGTCCCCATGCGGTTCGACCTCGCCGAGCACCTGGCCGACACCCCCGTCGAGCTGATCGGCGCGCGCACGCACCGCGAGTTCGTCGCGACCCTGGTGTGGGGGCTGTTCGGGCTGGCCACCACCGGTGTGCTGATCGCCTGGACGCACGCGCTGCGGCAGAACGCCCGGGCGCTGACGGGGGTGCACCTGTCCTACGGCGACGCCTGGGCGGGGCTGTCGTGGGTGGTGCCGGTCGCCGGCCTGGTCGTGCCGAAGAAGGTCCTGGACGAGGTGTGGGCGCTCAGCCACCCGGCGGGCGGCCACCGTCCCGACGCCCTGTACCGGGTCCGCCGCTCCTGGCTGATCCGGGCATGGTGGGTCACCTGGGTGCTCGGCGAGCTGCTCCTGGCCGGCTACCGGTTCGCGGTCTTCCAGGGCGGGCAGGAGGCCCGGTCTATGGGCAGCGGGCCGATCCTGTTCGGCGGCGCCGGCGAGCACATGGCCGCGTCGCTGGACGCCTACGAGGCCGGTTACGCGATCAGCGGCGTGCTGGCGGTCGTGACGTTCGTGTCGGGCCTGCTCGGCGCGGCGGTGGCCGTCCGGCTCACCGCCTTCCAGAACGCCGCGATCGCCGCCGCGCCCCCGGCGCCTCCGCCCGCCTCAGCGCCGCCCCTGCCTCCGCCCGCCCCGGCGGCGGCGCCCCGGCCCGCGCCCGCCGCGCCGTTCCCCGCCGTCCGGGTGGTGTCCGCCGGCCGCCGGGTCCTGGTGGTCCTCGCGCTGGTGGTGCCCGCGCTGGCGCTCTTCGCGCTCTGCGCGGCCGCCTTCGGGGGCGCCGCCGCGCTCACGCCCGACCGCGCGAGCTGGGGGATCGCCGCCGGCAACCGGCAGACGCTGGTCTTCGTGGGCCTGGTCGCGCTCGTGCTGTTCCTCGCCGGGCACGTCGCGGCGGCGCTGCTGCTGCGCCGCGACGGGTTCGGCCGCGCCCTGCCCGGAGTGATCGCCTGGGGCGTGCTGGCCGCCGTCGCCGCGCTGTTCCTCCTTTACGCCGAGTTCCGGCTGACGGGCGTCCCGGCCATCACCGGCTTTGACCCGCAAAGCCCCGTCGTCGCCGGGTCCCCGCAGGTCATCGCGTACGCGCAGGCGTTCCGCACCGCCGGGAAGGCGGCGCTCACCGGCGAGGCGGCCCTGCTCTGCGGCATCGCGGTGACGCTGTTCCTGACGCGCCGCCACACCGCCTAGGGCTTGCGGCCGACGCCCGCCAGGAGCCAGCCGGTGGCGGGCTCGTAGGGGCGGTCCGGGCGCCAGTCGGGGGCCGGGACCAGTCCCGGCTCCAGCAGCTCCAGGCCGTCGAAGTACCCGGCCAGCCGCTCGCGGGAGCGGAACGCGACCGTGATGCCCGTCCGCGCCATGAGTTCGGCTCCGGCGGCCCGGTCGTGGTCGGTGCGGGCCTCGTCGGTGAAGTCGCACACCACCAGGTGGCCGCCGGGGGCGAGCACGGAGGTGAAGGCGCGCACCACGCCGCCGGGGTCGTCCTCGTCGGGAATCAGGCTCAGCAGCGAGACCATCAGCACCCCGACCGGCCGGTCGAAGTCGATCAGCGCGGTGAGCTCGGGGTGGCCGAGCACCGACGCCGGGTCGCGGGCGTCGGCCTGCACCGCCACCGCGTTCGGCTCGGCGTGCAGCAGCGCCCGGTAGTGCACGACCGCGACCGGGTCGTGGTCGACGTAGGCGACGGTGCCGGCCGGGTCCACGCCGTGCACGACCTGGTGCACGTTGCCCTTGCCGGGCAGCCCGCAGCCGACGTCGACGAACTGCCGCACGCCCGCGTCCAGCAGGCAGCGCACCGCGCGGCGCAGGAACTTGCGGTTCTCGCGCGGCAGGAGCCGGGCGGCCGGGTGCGCCATCAGCGCGCCGAGCGCGGCGTCCCGGTCGGCCGCGTAGTTGTCCTTGCCGCCGAGCGAGTAGTCGTAGATCCGCGCGCTGGCGGCGTCGGAGAGGCCGGGGGCCGGACGGTCGCGTTCGGTCATGGGAACCTCAGGAGACGGTGACGGACCGATCACACTAACGGATCCGCAGCGACGCCAGGCGCAGTTCCAGGCCGTCCAGCAGCGCGGTGAGGCCCGCCTCGAACGCCGACTCGTCGATCTCGCGCTGCCGCGCG
Source organism: Actinomadura macrotermitis (assembly GCF_009604375.1). GTDB lineage: Bacteria > Actinomycetota > Actinomycetes > Streptosporangiales > Streptosporangiaceae > Spirillospora > Spirillospora macrotermitis. The sequence continues at coordinate 102,622 of NZ_WEGH01000004.1, read as the reverse complement.
GCGAGCAGGTGCGCCTCCCCGAGGTTGGGGTAGTCGCCCTGGTAGACGGCGGCGTCGTCGGGGAAGCCGCCGGCGAACGAGCCGAGCGAGGAGCCGGTGATGAAGTAGCGCATCAGGGCGCCGACGCGGGTCGCCTCGCGGCGCGGCCAGCCCGCGGCGACCAGGCCGCCGAAGACGGCGTCGGCGAGCCGCAGCGCGTTCGGGCGGCGGCCCATCCCCTGCGACAGCGCGGGCACCACCCGCGGGTGCGCGGCGAGCGCCGCCCGGTAGGAGCGGGCCCACGACTCCAGCGCCCCGCGCCAGTCGGGGCCGCCGGTGAACATCGACAGGTCCACCTCGCCGAGGACGGCGTCGACGACCGCGTCCAGCAGCTCGTCCTTGGTGGCGAGGTGGTTGTACAGCGACGGCCCGGCCACGCCGAGCTCGGCGGCCAGGCGCCGGGTGGACACCGCGTCCAGGCCCTCGGCGTCGACCAGCGCGAGCGCGGCGGCCACGATGCGCTCCCGGCTGAGCAGCGGACGGCTCGGCCGTGCCACGGCGACCTCCTGGGGGAGACGGAAAAACTTGCATCGCTAGTTTAATGCCGGTTAGCCTCGCCGGGACCGGAGGGAGAAAGCCATGGACCTGAAGCTCTCGGAGGAGCAGGACGCGGTGCGGCGGCTCGCCGCCGAGTTCGTCGACCGCGAGATCGTCCCGCACGCCGCCGCCTGGGACCGCGCCGAGTCGGTGGACCGGGGGATCATCAAGCGGCTCGGCGACCTGGGCTTCCTCGGCCTCACCCTGCCCGAGGAGCACGGCGGCTCGGGCGGCGACCACCTGGCGTACTGCCTGGTGCTGGAGGAGCTCGGCCGGGGCGACTCGGCGGTGCGCGGCATCGTGTCGGTCTCGCTCGGCCTGGTCGGCAAGTCGATCAACGGCTACGGCACCGAGGAGCAGAAGCGGCGGTGGCTGCCCCGGCTGACGTCCGGCGAGGCGCTCGGCTGCTTCGCGCTCACCGAGCCGGGCACCGGGTCCGACGCCGCCAACCTCACTACCCGCGCCGTCCGCGACGGCGACGACTGGGTGCTGACCGGCACCAAGACCTTCATCACCAACGGCACCTGGGCCGACGTCGCGCTGGTGTTCGCGCGCACCGGCGGCCCGGGGCACCGGGGCGTGTCGGCGTTCCTGGTGCCGTGCCCCTCGCCCGGCCTGACCGCCCGCGAGATCCACGGCAAGCTCGGGCTGCGCGGCCAGGCCACCGCCGAGCTGTCGCTGGACGGCGTCCGCGTCCCCGACTCGGCGCGCCTGCACGCCGAGGGCAAGGGCTTCACCGTGGCGATGGCCGCGCTCGCCAAGGGCCGCATGTCGGTCGCGGCCGGCTGCGTCGGCATCGCGCAGGGCTGCCTGGACGCGGCGGTCGGCTACGCCACCGAACGCGAGCAGTTCGGCAAGCCGATCGCCGCGCATCAGCTCGTCCAGGAGCTGCTCGCCGACATCGCCCTGGACGTGGACGCCGCCCGGCTGCTGGTCTGGCGGGTCGCCGACCTCATCGAGCGGGGCGAGGAGTTCGCCACCGCGTCCTCCAAGGCCAAGCTGTTCGCCAGCGAGGCCGCCGTCCGCGCCGCCAACAACGCGCTGCAGGTGTTCGGCGGGTACGGCTACATCGACGAGTACCCGGTCGGCAAGTACCTGCGCGACGCCCGGGTGATGACCCTGTATGAGGGCACCAGCCAGATCCACAAGCTGCTCATCGGGCGCGCGCTGACCGGGGTCAACGCGTTCTGAGCCGGTCGCGGCCTTGGCCGGGCGCCTCGGCGAGGCGGACGGCCAGCAGGACCGCGCCGAAGCCGAGCAGCCCGATGGCCAGGGGGCGGAACGGGCCGGTCTGCATGACGACGGACCCGTTGATGAGCATCTCGGCCTCCGTGGCGAGCAGCGGGGCGAGCGGGATGGCCAGCAGGGCGCAGGCGCGGCGGCCGTGCCGGGTGTGCGCCAGGGAGGCGGCGATGAGGACGGCGGCCGTGAGCAGGGCGGTCCCGCGCGACACCGACCAGCGCCACAGCGTCTCGTCGAGGTTGTCGATGGACCCGGGGGTCGGGTCCGGGGTGATCAGGGCGACCAGCGGGTGGCTGGTGAGCGCGACGAGGAGGACGGCGAGCGCCGCCGCGACCGCGATCCGGCGGCGTCCCAGCAGCCGTGCGCCGTGGCCGGGGCCCGGGGACGCCACCAGGGACGCGGTGGCCAGCAGCGCCAGCGGCAGCGGGAAGCCCGCCAGCGACAGCATCAGCAACCCTCCCGGCAGGCCAGGGGCGAACGGCGCGCAACAGGCGGCGGCCACCTGGACCCCGGTGACCGCGCAGGTGGCGATCGCGGCCGGCCGGCGGGCGCCGCGCCAGACCAGGACGGCGATGACCGCCCAGGCGAGCCAGTACGGAGCGGTGCCGAAATAGAGGACCAGCAACTGCCGCAGGGGCTCGCCGAGCTCCGCCCGCCGCTCCGACATCAGGGACGCGGTGGAGGGGACGTTGAGGGCGAACCGCAGCCCGTCCGCCAGCAGCAACAGCGTCGCCAGCAGGCCGGTCACCGAGAGCGCGGCGGGCCAGCCCGGGGCCCCGGTCCCGGCGGTGGCCTGCCGGAGCCGGATCCGGGCCGCGCCGAGGAGCAGGTCGGCGGTGTCGGCGAGGGAGGGCCGGGTCTGGCCGGGGCCCGCCCCGGCCAGCAGCACGTCCAGCATCTCCTGCCCGTGCTCGGCGCGGTGGGCGGCCGGGTAGCAGGCCAGCAGGCGGCGGTAGCGGTCTTCGAGCGTGCTCAACGGAGTCCTCTCGGGGGGTGGGCCGCGAAGGCGGGGGTGGCGCCGCCGAGGCGGAAGGAGGCGAGGCGGCGTTCGGCGGCCTCGGTGCGGCGGCGGAGCGCGGCGGCCTCGGCGGCGAGCGCGGCCGCGCCGTCGTCGGTCAGCCGGTAGTAGCGCCGCAGCCGGCCGTCCACGACCTCCTCGCGGTCGGGCGCGATCAGCCCGTCGGCCTGCAGCCGGTCCAGCGCGGCGTACAGGGTGCCCGCGCGCAGGCGGGTGCGGCCGGCGGAGATCTGCTCGACGTCGGCGATGATCCCGTACCCGTGCTGCGGCCCGTCGGCCAGCGCGGTCAGGATCAGGAACGTCGGTTCCTGCATCGTCCTGCTCATGCCGTCTATATATACCGATGATCTATCTATTTGGAAAGGGCGGTGAGCACGAGCGCCGCCTGGTCGTCGTCGACGGCGGCCGGGCCGGTGAAGGCGCGGACGGCGGCGGTGAGGGTGTCCAGTACCGCGGCGGCGTCGGCGTTCGGGGGGACGGCCGCCAGCGCGCCGTCCAGCCCCTCGTCGTTGAACATCGCCCCGGCGGCCGAGCGGGCCTCGGTGATGCCGTCGGTGACCAGGACCAGGCTCTGCCCGGGCCTCAGCTCCAGCCGGCACGGCTCCACGCCGGGATCGTCCATCAGGCCGAGCAGCGCGCCCTCGGCGTCGATCTGGGTGACGGCCCCGCCGGGGCCCAGCAGGCGCGGCAGGACGTGCCCGGCCCGCACCAGCTCGACCGTCAGCCGGTCGTCCTCGCGGGCCAGGTGGCCGTAGACCAGGGTGACGAAGCCGCCGCCGAGGTTGCCGGGGCGCTCCAGCAGTGCGGTGTTGACGGCCTGCACCACCTCGGCCGGGCCGGGCAGCAGCCGGGCGACGGCGCGGGCGGTGTGCCGGACCAGGGCGGTGGTCGTCGCCGCGACGGCGCCGCGCCCGCACACGTCCCCGATCATGAAGGCCCAGCAGGTGCGGCCCGCCAGCGGGAACACGTCGTAGAAGTCGCCGCCGATCTCCAGCCCCTCGCCGGCCGGGTGGTAGTGGGTGGCGAGCCCGGCGCCGGGCAGCGCGGGCAGGTCGGGCAGCAGCAGCCCGGCCTGCAGGTCGTGCGCCAGCTGGGCGCGCTGGGCGTACTGGCGGGCGTTGCGGGCGGCCATCGCGGCGCGGCGGGCCAGCTCCTCGGCCAGCGACACCACCCGGTCCTCCAGCGGCCGGCCGCCGCCGGTCAGCAGGGTGAGGGCGCCGAAGGCCGCGCCGCGGTCGGTCAGCGGCACGCACAGCCGGTCGGTGATGCCGAGGCCGCCCCACAGGTCGGCCGGGGCGTGCCGGGCGACCTCGGTGCCGCCGCCCGCCAGTACCCGGCCGACCATGGCGCCGGTGTCGGGCGGGTGCGCGGCCAGCAGCCGCTGCTCGCGCACGGTGGCGGCGGCGATGGCGACCCGGCAGACCTGCCCGTCCTCGACGACGTCGACCGTGCAGAGCGGGGCGAGCGCCGGCACGCACAGGTCCGCCAGCCGCTGCAGCGTCTCGGTGTGGTCCAGGTTCTGCGCGAGGACGCTGCCGGCCCCCAGCAGGAACGCCAGGTCGGCGCGGGCGGCCTTCTCCTTGGCCACCGCGGCGGTCCGGGCCTGCTCGCCGAGGTGGCGCTCGATGGCGAGCGCGGCGATGCCGGCGAACAGGTCGCAGAGCCCGAAATCGGAGACCTGCGGCGTGCGCGCGACGCGGTGGTAGATCGCGAAGGTGCCGAGCAGCCGCCCGTCGCCGCCGAGGATCGGGGTGGACCAGCACGACGCCAGCCCGGCGCGGGCGGCCAGCTCGTGGTAGCCGTCCCAGAACGGGTCGGCGGCGATGTCGGCGGCGACGACCGTGCGGCGGCGGTGCGCGGCGGTGCCGCACGCCCCGGCGGCCTCGCCGGTGGCGATGCCGTCGATCGCGTCGGTGTAGAAGCGCGGCAGGCTGGGCGCGGCGCCGTGCCGCAGGTGCCGGCCGTCGGCGTCGGCCAGCAGCACCGAGGCGAGCGCGCCGGGCGACAGCTTCTCGATCACCCGGGCCATGCCGTCCAGGGTCTGCTCCAGCGGCGCCTGGCGGGCGATCTGCTCCAGCAGCGCGTGCTGCTCGGCCGCCAGCAGCTGGGCGTGCCGGATGCCGGTGGTCTCCACGCCGAACACCGCGACGCCGACGACGCCGCCCGCGGCGTCCAGGCGCGGTTCGTAGGTCAGGTCGAAGAACGCCTCGCGGGCCCGGCGGCCGCGGCCGAGCAGCACCCGCGAGTCGCGGGAGGTGCGGGGCCGGCCGGTGCGGTAGACCTCGTCCAGCACCGCGACGAAGCCCTGCTCGGCCAGCTCGGGCAGCACCTGCGCGAGGGGCAGGCCCGAGCGGACGCGGTCGGCGGCGCCGACCGTCTCGAAAAAGGCCGGATTGGCCGTCTCCAGCCGGTGCTCGGGACCGCTCAGCAGCGCGAACACCGCCGTGGAGCGGCCGGGCGAGGAGCCGAACCCCTCGTCGGCCCGCGTCGCGGGCGGCCACGCCCCGACGCTCATCGCGCCGCCCCGTTCCGCCCTGCCCCGTTCTGTCCTGCCCTGGTCCCTGTCTTCGTCGTGCGCATCCGCTGTCGCCCCCACGATCAGCACTGCCCGAACACCCCATTCTAGGCATCGAGCCCATCCCACCTGGGATCTTGCCCGTTTGGGGCGGTGCCGACCCGTGTATGACCGGGCGGTCAGTCGCGCTTGAGGCGGTGCGCCCACAGCGCGGCGTAGAGCGTCGCGATGTCGGCCGGGCGGCTCAGCGAGCGGCCGGTGAGCCGCTCGACGCGGTCCAGCCGGTTGCGGACGGTGTTGCGGTGGCAGAACAGCCGGGCCGCGACCTCGGCGGTCGAGCCCCCGGTCTCCAGCCACACCTCCAGCGCCTCCAGCAGCGCCTCGTGGTCGGGATGGTCCAGGACGGGCCGCAGCACCGCGGTGATCAGCCGGCCGGCCAGGTCGGGGCTGGCCGCGACCAGCGCGGCGACCGGGCGCTCGTCCAGGGTGGCGGCGCCGCGGGAGCCGGCCGGCAGCGCCGCCCGGGCCAGCAGCGCCAGCCGCAGCCCGTCGGCGGTATCGCGCAGCCCGGAATAGGGCGGGCTGACGCCGGCGCGGCCGGAGACCAGCCCGTCCAGGGTCGTCAGCGCGAGCGCGGCGTCGGCCGGCTGCGGGACCGCGACGATGCCGGCCAGCTCGTCGGCCCGGGGCTGCCAGGCCGAGCGGAGCCCCTGCCGGAGCAACCCCCGCTCCAGGGCGGCGACGTCGTCGTGGTGGGACGCCGCCACGCCGAGGTAGGGCCCGCGTTCGGGCAGCCCGAGCGCCCGGCCGGTGCCGCCGAGCATGACCCAGTCGGCGACGCGCCCCTCGAACAGGGCGGACAGCAGCACCAGCCGCTGGCGCTCGTCGTCGCGCGCCAGGCCCACCATGGTGTCGCGGTAGACCTCGTTGACCGCCTGGCTGGTGGTGTCGGCCATCGTCCACATGGCCGTCGAGGCCTGCGCCATCTCCTCCAGCGTGATGTCCGGCAGCTTCTCGGCCTCGACGGTGAACTCCTCCCACAGCACCCGGATGCCGATCCGGTAGGCCTGCAGCAGCGCGTCGACCGGCACCCCCTGCAGCGCCCGGCGGCGGGCGTTGCGGCGGGCCGGCGCGTTGGTCGCCGGCCGTCCGGCGGCGGTGCGGGTGAGCATCTCGGTGACGGTGCGCTCGTTGACCGCGCGCATGTCGGCGAGCAGCTCGGCGTCCATGCCGGCGTAGAACTCCACCTCGGTGATGATCGCCCGGTAGATCGTGTCACCGAGCCGGTCCATGCGCGCCAGCAGCGCGGGCGCGCAGCGCGTCAGCAGGGGGGATGTCACCGGTTTCGCCATCACGCGCCAGTGTGCAGTGCGTTGTGCTGCTGCACAAGGGACCCGCGTTTATTCAGGTCGGGTGCCTATCGCCTCCACCGCGGTGTGACGTACATCATCGCAGCACCGCCTGTGAGGAGAACCATGCTCAACCTTTCGGCCGTGCTGAAGCACGGTGCCCGCGCACGCCCCGCCCATGGGGCATTCGCACAGGACGCCGCCGGCGCGATCGCCGGGCGCGCGCTGCGGGAGGCCGGGTGACGACGCTCGCCGTCCGCGACCTCACCGTCGCCTACGGCCGGTCCGTCCGCGCGCTGCGCCGCGTGTCGCTGGAGGTGCCGGCCGGGGAGATCGTGGCCGTCCTCGGCTCCAACGGCGCGGGCAAGACCACGATCATGCGGGCCATCTCGGGCACGCTGCGCTTCCACCGCGCCGCGATCGAGTCCGGCGAGATCAGCTACGGGGAGCGCCGGCTGACCGGCGCGCCGGCGCACCGCGCCGTCGCCGCCGGGGTCGTGCAGGCCCCCGAGGGCCGCCGGGTCTTCGCCCGGCTGACCGTGGAGGAGAACCTGCGCGCCGGGGCGCTCGGCGCCGCTCGCGGCGCCGCGGGCCGCCGCGACCGGGTCTTCGAGCTGTTCCCGGTGCTGGCCGAGCGCCGGGGCCAGCGCGCGGCGCTGCTGTCGGGCGGCGAGCAGCAGATGCTCGCCATGGGCCGCGCCCTCATGGCCGCCCCGAAGGTGCTGCTCCTGGACGAGCCCACCCTCGGCCTGGCCCCGCTGATGGCCGAGCGCATCGCCGAGACGATCCGGGAGATCAACCGGCAGGGCACCTCCGTGCTGCTGGTCGAGCAGAACGCCGCGCTGGCGCTCCGCCTGGCCGGGACCGCCTACGTCCTGGACGTCGGCGAGGTCGCCCTGCACGGCCCGGCGGCCGAGCTGGCCGCCAGCGACGAGGTGCGCCGCCGCTACCTGGGGGTCACCGAAGAAGCCGGCCCGCTCGACGCGGCGCCGCGCCGCACCCTGGCGAGGTGGTCGGCATGAGCGAGACGCCGAAAAGCGAGACACCGGAACTGGTCGTCGAGGACGTGACCGTGCGGTTCGCCGGCCTCGTCGCGCTGGACGCGGTCGGCTTCACGGTGCGGCCCGGGACCGTCCACGCGGTGATCGGGCCCAACGGCGCCGGCAAGTCGACCTGCTTCAACGTGCTGTCGGGCGTCTACCGCGCCACCTCGGGCAGCGTGCGGTTCGGCGGCCGGGAGCTGACCGGCCTGCCCCCGCACCGCATCAGCGAGCTCGGCATCGCCCGCACCTTCCAGAACCTGGCGCTGTCGGCGGCGCTCAGCGTCGAGGACAACCTCATGCTCGGCCGCTACCGGCTCACCCGCGCCGGGATCGTGGCGTCGGGGCTGCGGCTGCCGCGGGCCCGCCGCGAGGAGGCCCGGCACCTGGCCCGGGTGCGCGAGATCGCGGACTTCGCCGGGATCGCGCACCGCCTGAAGGAACCGGCCGGCGGGCTGCCCTACGGCGACCAGAAACGCGTCGAGCTGGCCCGCGCGCTGTGCGCCGAGCCCCGGCTGCTGATGCTCGACGAGCCCGTCGCCGGGATGAACGCGACCGAGCGGCTGGAGATGGCCGAGCTGATCGTCGCGGTCCGCGCCGGGCTCGGCATCTCGATCGTCCTGGTCGAGCACGACATGGGCATGGTCATGCGGCTCGCCGACCGCGTCACCGTCCTGGACTTCGGCAAGCGCATCGCCGACGGCACCCCCGGCGAGGTGCAGGAAGACCCGGCCGTGCTGCGCGCCTACCTCGGAGAGGAGGTCTCATGACGAGGCTGCTGGAACTGCTCATCAACGGCGTCAGCCTCGGCGCGGTCTACGCACTGATCGCCCTCGGGTTCGTCGTCATCTTCCGCGCGACCGAAGTGGTCAACTTCGCCCACGCGTCGCTGCTGCTGCTCGGCGGCTACGTGACCGCCGTGCTCCACGACGACCTGGGCTTCCTCGGCGCGCTCGCCGTCGGCGTCGCCGCCGCCGCGCTGTGCGGCGCGTTCCTGGAGTTCGTGCTGCTGCGGCGGGCCAAGGCGCGCCGCGACGTCGTCGCCATCGCGACCGTCGGCATCGACATCGTGCTGACGGCCGAGCTGACCCGCCGCATCGGCACCGGCGTGCTGTCCCTGGGCGACCCCTGGCACAACAGCGTCGTGCACATCGGCGGCGTCACCATCGCCCAGACCCGCATCGCGGCGCTGCTGACGGCGGCCGTCCTGATCGGGGCGTTCCTGGCGGCGTTCAAGTACACCTCCTGGGGGGTGTCCATGCGCGCGGTCGCCGAGGACTCCGAGACCGCGGCGCTCATGGGCATCCGGCTCGGCCGCGTCTCGATGTCGGCCTGGTGCGTGGCCGGGGCGCTGGCCGCGGTCGCGGCGGTGTTCATCACCGCGTTCCCGACGCCCGGCCTGGACCGCACCACCTCGGTCGCCGCGCTCAAGGCGTTCCCGGCGGCGATCCTCGGCGGCCTGGACTCCACGACCGGCGCCCTGGTCGGCGGCCTGCTGATCGGGCTGACCGAGTCGCTGGTCGGCGGCTACCAGGACGACCTGTCCTTCCTCGGCCGCGGGCTCGGCGACGTCGCGCCCTACGCCGTCATGGTCGCGGTCCTGCTGCTGCGCCCGGCCGGGCTGTTCGGCACCCGGGAGGTGTCGCGTGTCTAGGCCGCCGCTGACGGCGCTCCTCTGGCTGCCGCTGCTGATCCTGCCCTTCTACGTCGACATGTTCTGGCTGCAGGCCGGGCTGTTCGTGATGGCCGCCGCGATCGGCGCGATCGGGCTGAACCTGCTGACCGGCTCGACCGGGCAGCTGTCGATGGGCCACGCGTTCTTCCTGGCCGTCGGCGCCTACGGCTACGTCTACTTCGCCGGGGAGACGTCCGGGCACGTGACGGGCCTCGGCCTGCCCGCGCCGGTCGCCGCCGTCCTCGCCGTCGCCCTGTCCGGGCTGGCGGGCTGGGCGTTCAGCCCCATCGCCGGCCGGGTGTCGGGCGTCTACCTGGCCATCGCCTCCCTGGCGCTGATCTTCCTCGGCCAGCACGTGCTGTTCAACCTCGAGAGCGTCACCGGCGGCTACAACGGCCGGGCCGTCCCGCCGATGAAGCTGTTCGGCTTCGCCTTCGACGACTCCTCCGAGCTGATCGTCGCCGGGGTGCCGTTCGGCGGCCTGGAACGGCTCTGGTACCTCGGCATCGCCCTGCTGCTCGCCGCGATGCTCTTCGCCCGCGGCGTGCTGGGGGCGCGGCCCGGCCGGGCCATGAACCTGGTCCGCGACCAGCGGATCGCGGCGGCGGCGCTCGGCGTCCCGGTCGGCAAGGTCCGCGCGAAGGCGTTCACGCTCTCGTCGATGTACGCCGGGCTGGCCGGCGTGCTGCTGGCGCTGACGTTCCAGCGGGCCGTCCCGGACTACTTCGGGATGCTGCTCGCCCTGGACTACCTGGCGATGATCGTCATCGGCGGGCTGGGGTCGGTCGGCGGCGCGGTCGCCGGCGCGGCCTTCGTCACCCTGCTGCCGCAGCTGCTCGCCCGCTACAGCGGCGACCTGCCGCTGGTCGCCGCCCCCGGCGCCGACGGGATCTCGCCCGCCGTCGCCGCCCGCTACCTGTACGGCGCCGCCGTCGTGGCCGTCGTTCTCTTCCTCCCCACCGGGCTGTCCGGGCTGCTGTCCGGCCGCCTGCCCGGTCTCCGGCGCTCCGCCACCCCCATGAAAGAGGAGTCACCCCAGTGAAGGTCCGTACCACTTTCGCCATCGGCCTGGCCGCGCTCGCGCTGACGTCGTGCAGCAGCAAGGCGGTCTCGTCGCAGGACGGCACCGGCGCCGACGGGGTCAAGACCGGGAAGGGCGTCACCAAGGACAAGATCACCCTGGGCGCGCTGACCGACCTGACCGGCGTGTACGCCACCCTCGGCAAGAGCATCACCCAGGCGCAGCAGCTCTACTTCGAGCAGCTGAACGCCGCGGGCGGCGTCTGCGGCCGCAAGGTCGACCTGCTCGTCCGCGACCACGGCTACGACGTGCAGAAGGGCGTCTCGGCCTACAGCGAGGTGCAGCCGAAGGTCGCCGGGATCACCCAGCTGATCGGCTCGCCGGTGCTCGGCGCCGTGCTGCCGAACCTCGAGCGCGACAAGCTGCTCGTCATCCCCGCGGCGTGGCCGTCGTCGGTGCTGAAGGAGAAGTACGTCCAGGTCGTCGGCTCCACCTACGAGATCGAGGTCATCAACGGCATCGACTTCCTGGTCCGCAAGAAGGGCCTGGCCAAGGGCGCCAAGGTCGGCCACGTCTACTTCGAGGGCGAGTACGGCGAGAGCGCGCTGAAGGGCGCCAAGCACGCCGCCGCCGCGGCCGGGCTCACCATCGTCGAGCAGCGCATCAAGCCGACCGACACCGACATGACCTCGCAGGTCAGCGCGCTGAAGGCGGCCGGGGTCAAGGCGATCGTGCTGAGCGCCGGGCCCAAGCAGGCGGCCTCGCTCGCGGGCGTCGCGGCGGCGTCGGGCCTGGACGTGCCGATCGTGTCGAACAACCCCGGCTTCGCCCCGCAGCTGCTCGGCACGGCCGCCGGGCCGGCGCTGCAGAAGAACTTCTACCTCGTCAACGGCCTGCAGGCGTCCAGCTCCAACGTGCCCGGCATCAAGGCGCTCGTCGCCGCGTACGGCAAGAAGTACCCCGGGCAGACGATCGACAACGGCGTGAGCTTCGGCTACGTCTCCGCGAAGGTGTTCGGGGAGGCGCTCAAGGACGCCTGCAAGGCCAAGGACCTCACCCGCGAGGGCATCCTGGCCGCGCACCGCACCCACGCCGCGTTCGACAGCGACGGGATCGCGCCCAAGCTCGACTTCTCCCAGGTGGGCAAGATCGGGACGCTGGAGTCCTTCGTGCAGAAGCCCGACGCCAAGGCGGCGGGCGGCCTGACCACCGTGGAGGGCCCCTTCACGGCCGAGGCGGCCAAGACCTTCACGGTCGGCTGACGCCGGGCAGCTCCTGGTAGGCACCGAGAACGGCGAGGTCGGCCTCGATGGCGGCCGCGGCCTCCCGCAGGGCGGGCAGCAAGCGCTCGCACGTCCGCCCTGCGGGCTCGGTCCCGGCGTGGCCCGCCGCGTTCAGGGCGGCCACGACGCGCCCCGCCCGGTCGCGCACCGGGACGGCCAGCGAGCGCAACCCCTCCTCCAGCTCCTGGTCGACCAGCGCGAACCCGTCCCGGCGCGCGTCCGCGACCAGGCCGGCCAGCTCGGCGGGGTCGGTGCGGGTGCGGGCGGTCAGCGGGCGGCGGTCGCTCCGCGCGATCAGCCCGGCGGCCCGGTCCTCGGGAAGCCCGGCGAGCAGGACGCGGCCCATCGAGGTCGCGTAGGCGGGGAACCGGGTGCCGACGTGGATCGCGACCCGCATGATCCGCGAGGTGGCGACGCGGGCGACGTAGCGGATGTCGGTGCCGTCCAGGACCGCCAGCGACGCCGAGTCGTGCACCCGTTCCACCAGGTCGCGCAGGTGCGGGCGGGCGACGTCCTCGAAGGACAGGCCGCCGAGGGCGGCGTAGCCGAGGTCCAGCACGCGCGGCAGCGGCACGAACCGGCGGCCCGCCGCGGCCGCGTGGCCGAGCTCGCACAGCGTCAGCAGCGACCGGCGGGCGGTGGCGCGCGGCTGGCCGGTCGCGGCGGCGACCTCGGAGATCGTCATCCCGCCGGGCCGCCCGCCGAGCGCGGCGAGGACCGCCAGGCCCCGGTCCAGCGACTGCAGGAAGCCGGGGCCGAGCTCGCGCTTGAGGTCCCGGCTGCGGTCCAGGCCCGGCGCGGGCTCCGGCGCCGCCGGGGGAGCGGCGAGGGCCTCCTGCATGCGGGCCACGCACTCGGCCAGGGCGGGGCCGGCGTGCTCGCGCAGCGACGCGGCGCTGTGCCTGCTGGTGTGGCTGACCACGCTCAGCGCGCAGGCGACCGCGCCGGCGGCGTCGCGGACGGGGACGGCGACGGCGACCAGGCCCGGCTCGACGAGCTGGTCGTCCACCGACCGGCCCGTCTCCTCGAACGCCCGCACCCGCTCGCGGAAGCGCCCGAGGACGCCCGGGTCCTGGGAGGGCGGGACGGAGAAGACGCGGTCGGTGCCTCCGGTGACGCGCCGCTCCCAGCGCTCCCACCGCGCGGCGTCCCACCCGGCGGCGAAGATCGCACCCGGGGCGCTGCGCTCGGCGGGCAGCAGGTCGCCGATCCGGAACGCCACCGACATCGTCCGGCGCCGCGGCGACTGGCCGACGAAGCGGACCCCGTCGCCGTCGGGCACCGCCAGCGAGACCGACTCCTCCAGCGCGTCGGCGAGCCGGGCGGCGAGCGGCGCCAGCGGCCCGGCGACGCCGCCGCCGGCCAGGTAGGCGTTGCCGAGCTCCATCAGCCGCGGCGTCGCGGCCACCTCACGGCCCTGCCAGCGCAGGTAGCCGATCCGCACCAGCGTGGCGACGATCCGGTCGACGGTCGAGCGCACCAGCCCGGTCGTCTTCACCAGATCGGCGGGGCGCAGCCCGGCCGGGGCCCGGCCGAGCGCCTCCAGGACCTCCAGCCCGCGCTCCAGCGGGCCGGAGTCCGCCGTGACCTGTCCCATCGGAACCTCCTGCGGGCTGTTGGCATGCGGGCTGCCGACATGCGGGCCATCGACATACGGGCCATTGACATGCGCCGGTCGGTCAGCGCACACTGACCGCGCCATTATGAACTTAAGTTCACTAGACGAACAAGTCGGGGTCGGTGGATGGACAAGGTTGCAGGGAGCGCGGCGGCGGCCGTGGCCGATATCGGGCACGGCGCGTCCCTCGCCGTGGGCGGTTTCGGGCTGAGCGGCGTGCCGAACGTGCTGATCGGGGCGCTGCACGAGGCGGGACCCGGCGGGCTGAGCGTGGTGTCCAACAACTGCGGGGTGGACGGCGGCGGCCTCGGCGTCCTGCTGGAGGCCGGCCGGATCGCCCGCGTCACCGGCTCCTACATCGGGGAGAACAAGGCGTTCGCCCGCAAGTACCTCGCCGGTGAGGTCGAGGTCGAGCTGACCCCGCAGGGCACGCTCGCCGAGCGGCTGCGCGCCGGCGGCTGCGGCGTCCCGGCGTTCTACACCCCCGCCGGCGTCGGCACCGCGGTCGCCGAGGGCGGGCTGCCCTGGCGGTACGCGGCCGACGGCAGCGTCGCCGTCGCCTCGCCGCCGAAGGAGACCCGCGAGTTCGACGGGGTCCCGCACGTGCTGGAGCACGCCATCCGCACCGACTTCGCGCTGGTGCGGGCGGCGCGCGGCGACCGGCACGGCAACCTGGTGTTCGCCGGGTCCTCGCGCAACTTCAACCCGCTGGCGGCGATGGCCGGGCGGATCACCATCGCCGAGGTGGAGGAACTGGTGGAGCCCGGCGAGATCGCGCCGGGCGAGGTGCACCTGCCGGGCGTGTTCGTCCAGCGGGTCGTGGCGCTGACCGCCGACCAGGCCGCCGCCAAGGGGATCGAGAAGAGGACGGTGCGGGGCTGATGGCCTGGACCAGGGACGAGATGGCCGCGCGCGCGGCCGCCGAGCTCACCGACGGCGGCTATGTCAACCTCGGCATCGGGCTGCCCACGCTGGTGCCCGGGCACGTGCCGCCCGGTGTGCAGGTGGTGCTGCACTCGGAGAACGGCGTCCTCGGCGTCGGCCCCTACCCGGCCGAGGACGAGGTGGACCCCGACCTGATCAACGCGGGCAAGGAGACCGTCACCACGCTGCCGGGCGCGAGCTTCTTCGACTCCGCCCTGTCCTTCGGGATGATCCGCGGCGGCCACATCGACGTGGCGATCCTCGGCGCCATGCAGGTCTCGGCGGGCGGCGACCTGGCCAACTGGACCGTTCCCGGCTCGCTGGTCAAGGGCATGGGCGGGGCGATGGACCTGGTGCACGGCGCGCGCCGGGTCATCGTGCTCACCACCCACAACGCCAAGGACGGCAGCCCGAAGATCGTCGCGGAGTGCACGCTGCCGCTGACCGGCCGGGCCTGCGTGCAGCGGATCATCACCGACCTCGCCGTGCTGGACGTCACCGGCGGCGGGCTCGTCCTCGCCGAGACCGCCCCCGGCGTCACGGCCGGGGAGGTCCTCGCCCGCACCGGCGCGCCGGTGCGCGTCCCGGCGGTCCTGGAAGGAGACCCCGCATGACCGTGCCATCCCCCCGGCCCCCCACCCAGGCCGAGATCGACAAGGAGATCGCGGAGCTGGACGGCTCCCGCCCCGGCCTCGCCCACCCGCCGCGCGGCTACCCGCCCTACCGCAGCAGCATCCTGCGCCACCCCGAGCAGGCACTGGTCGTCGTGCAGGACCCCGAGGCCGTCGAGCTGACCGGGCCCGTCTTCGGCGTCACCGACGTCAGCGAGCTCGACAACGACCTGACCCGCCGGCACCACGGCGAGCCGCTCGGCGAGCGCATCACCGTCACCGGCCGCGTCCTGGACCGCGCCGGGCGGCCCGTGCGCGGCCAGCTGGTGGAGATCTGGCAGGCCAACGCCTCGGGCCGGTACGCGCACGCCCGCGACGCCCACCCCGCGCCGCTCGACCCCAACTTCACCGGCGCGGGCCGCTGCCTGACCGACGGCGAGGGCCGCTACTCCTTCACCACGATCAAGCCGGGCCCCTACCCGTGGCGCAACCACGTCAACGCGTGGCGGCCCGCACACATCCACTTCTCGCTTTTCGGGCATGCCTTCACCCAGCGGCTGGTCACCCAGATGTACTTCCCGGGCGACCCGCTGTTCGACCGCGACCCGATCCTGCAGTCGGTCACCGACCAGGCCGCCCGGGACCGGCTCGTCGCCGCCTACGACCACGACCTGTCGGTCCCCGAATGGTCGCTCGGCTACCGGTGGGACATCGTCCTGGACGGGCCCGCCGCCACCTGGATCGAGGAGGGACGCTGATGGAACCGACGCGGCTGCAGCCGACACCGTCGCAGACGGTCGGCCCGTTCTACGGCTACGCGCTGCCGTTCCGCGGCGGCGGCGACCTGGCCGCCGCCGGCGACCCGGACGCGATCATCGTCCGCGGGACCGTGTACGACGGCGCGGGCGCCCCCGTCCCCGACGCGCTCGTGGAGGTCTGGCAGGCCGCCCCGGACGGCTCGCTGCGCGGCGCCCCCGGCTCGATGCGCCGCGACCCGGTGGCCGGCGAGGCCATCGGCCGCACCGGCATCGACTTCACCGGCTTCGCGCGGGCCGCCACCGACGCCGACGGGCACTGGCACGTCCGCACCCTGCCGCCCGCCCCGCACCGCCCCGGCGCCCTGCCGCACCTGGCGGTGTGCGTGTTCGCGCGCGGCCTGCTGCACCACCTGTACACCCGGATCCACCTGCCCGAGCACGCCGCGGCGCTGGACGCCGCGCCGCAGTTCGCGGCCCTGCCGCCCGAACGCCGCGCCACCCTGCTGGCGGCGGCCGAGCGGCCCGGGGTGTACCGGTTCGACATCCGCCTGCAGGGCGGGGCGGGGGAGGAGACGGTGTTCCTTGACTTCGCCTGACGGTACCGACTTCGGGCTGCTGTCGCCCGGCTCGGCCTGGTCGGCGGCCGAGGCGACGACCGGCGACCGGGCCGTCCTGCAGGCCATGCTCGACGCCGAGACCGCGCTCGTCCGCGCCCAGGCCTCCCTCGGCCTGGCGCCCGCCTGGGCCGCCGACGCGATCGGCGCGATCGGCGCCGACGCCTTCGACCCGCCGGACCTGGCCCGGCGCGCCCGCGCCGGCGGCAACCCGGTGATCCCGCTGGTCAAGGACCTGACCGCGCTCGCCGGGCCGGCCGGGGAGCACGTGCACCGGGGCGCCACCAGCCAGGACGTCCTGGACACCGCGCTGATGCTGGTCGCCCGCCGCACGCTCGCCCCGCTGCTGGCCGACCTGGACCGCACCGCCGAGGTGCTGGCCGGCCTGGCCGCCGGGCACCGCGCCACCCCGATGCCCGGCCGCACCCTCACCCAGCACGCCGTGCCCACCACCTTCGGCCTGAAGGCCGCGGGCTGGCGGCACCTGGTGCTGGACGCCCGCGACCGGCTCGCCGCGGTGGACCGGACGCTGCCGGTCCAGCTCGGCGGCGCCGCCGGGACCCTGGCCGCCCTCGGCGCCGACCCGCGGCTGATCGCCGCCTACGCCGAGCAGGCCGGCCTCGCCGCGCCGCTGCTGCCCTGGCACGCCCTGCGCACCCCGGTCGCCGACCTCGGCGCCGCGCTGGCGTTCACCGCCGGCGCCCTCGGCAAGATCGCCGCCGACGTGCTGGTGCTGGCCCGCACCGAGATCGGCGAGGTCGCCGAGGGGGTGCCCGGCGGATCGTCGGCGATGCCGCACAAGAGCAACCCGGTGCGCGCCACGCTGATCGCGGCGACGGCCCGGCGGGTGCCGGCGCTCGCCGCGGTGCTGCTCGGCTCGCTCGCCGCCGAGGACGAGCGCCCGGCCGGCGCCTGGCACGCCGAGTGGCAGCCGCTGCGCGAGGCGCTCCGCCTGACCGGGGGAGCGGCCCGCGACGCCGCCCAATTGGCCGCCGGCCTGGTCGTCCACCCCGACCGGATGCGCGCCAACCTCGGCCTCACCCACGGCCTGATCGTCTCCGAGCGGGCCGCGGCCGAACTCGCCGCCGAACTCGGCCGCGACGAGGCCCGCGCGCTGCTGGACGAGGCGGCGCGCCGCGCCGCCGCCGAGGGCGTCCCGCTCGCCGAGACGCTCGCCGGCCACCCCTTCGACCCCGACCCGGCCACCTACCTGGGCGCCGCGCCCGCCCTGGTCGACGCCGCCCTGACCCGCGAGGCCGCCCGATGATGCCCCTCCACTACGAACTGGACGGCCCCGCCGCCGGCGTCCCGCTGATCCTCGGCCCGTCCCTCGGCACCTCGCTGCACCTGTGGGACGGCGTGCTGGACCGGCTCGCCGCCACCCGCCGGGTGCTCCGCTTCGACCTGCCGGGCCACGGCCGCTCGCCCGCCGGGCCCGGCGCGGCGAACACCGTGGCACTCGCCGGGCTCGTCCTGGAACTGGCCGACCGGGAGGGCTTCGACCGGTTCCACTACGCGGGCGTCTCGCTCGGCGGCGCGATCGGCGCGCGGCTCGCGCTGGACCACCCCGGGCGCGTCGCGTCGCTGGCGATGATCTGCTCGGCGGCCCGGTTCGGCGAGCCCGCCGGATGGAAGGAGCGCGCCGCGCTCGTCCGCGAGCAGGGCACCGGCCCGCTGCTCGTGCCGGCGGCGGGCCGCTGGTTCGCCGGCGAGCCCCGCACCCGCCTGCTGGACGACCTCGCCGCCGCCGACGCCGAGTCCTACGCGGCCTGCTGCGACGCCCTCGCCGAGTACGACGTCCGCGACCGCCTCGGGGACATCGCCGCCCCGGCGCTGATCGTCGCCGGGCGCGCCGACCCGGCCACCCCGCCCGCCTACGCCCGCGAGCTGGCCGACGGCATCCCCGGCGCGACGCTCGTGGAGATCCCGCACGCCGCGCACCTGGCCCCGGCCGACCGGCCCGACGCCGTCGCCGCCGCGCTCCTGGCCCACCTCGGCGAGCCCGACCGGCGCACCGCCGGCACGGCCGTCCGCCGCGCCGTGCTCGGCGACGCCCACGTCGACCGCGCCGTCGCCCGCACCACCGCGTTCACCGCCGACTTCCAGGACTTCATCACCCGCTACGCCTGGGGCGAGATCTGGACCCGCCCCGGCCTGGACCGCCGCACCCGCAGCTGCGTCACCCTCACCGCGCTGACCGCGCTCGGCCACCACGACGAGCTGGCCCTGCACGTCCGCGCCGCCCTCACCAACGGTCTCGGCACCGACGAGATCAAGGAGGTGCTGCTCCAGGCCGCCGTCTACTGCGGCGTCCCCGCCGCCAACTCCGCCTTCGCCGTCGCCCAGCGCGTGCTGGACGAGATCTCCCGAGGAAACCCATGACCTCCCCCCACCGCACCCGCGTCGCCGTCATCGGCGCGGGCCCCGCCGGCCTGCTGCTCGGCCACCTGCTGCACCGCCAGGGCATCGACACCGTCGTGCTGGAGAGCCGCGACCGCGGCTACGTCGAGCGGCGCCAGCGCGCCGGCATCCTGGAACAGGGCACCGCCGACGTCCTGCGCGCGAGCGGCGCGGGCGAGCGCATGGACCAGGCCGGCCTCCGCCACGACGGCATCGAACTGCGCTTCGACGGCGGGTCGCACCGCGTCGACTTCCCGACACTGACCGGCGGCCGGTCCGTCATGGTCTACGCCCAGACCGAGGTCGTGAAGGACCTGATCGCCCTCCGCCTGGAGACCGGCGCGCCCCTGCTGTTCGAGGCCGAGGTCCTCGCCGTCGACGGGATCGAAGGCGACGCCCCGACGCTGCGCTACCGCCACGAGGGCGCCGAACACACCCTGACCTGCGACATCATCGTCGCCTGCGACGGCTTCCACGGCATCGGCCGCCGCTCGGTCCCCACCTCGGCGCTGCGCACCTTCGAACGCGTCTACCCCTACTCCTGGCTCGGCATCCTCGCCGACGTCCCGCCGTCCTGCGATGAGCTCATCTACGCGCACCACCCCCGCGGCTTCGCCCTGCACAGCATGCGCACCCCGCAGATCAGCCGCCTCTACCTTCAGGTCCCGCCTGACGAGGACCTGGCGGCCTGGCCCGACTCGCGCGTCTGGGACGAACTGTCCACCCGCATGGCCGTCCCCGGCTGGACCCTCGCCACCGGCCCCGTCACCGAGAAGAGCATCACCCCGATGCGCAGCTTCGTCGCCGAGCCCATGCGCCACGGCCGCCTCTTCCTCGCCGGGGACGCCGCCCACATCGTCCCGCCGACCGGCGCCAAGGGCCTCAACCTCGCCGCCGCCGACGTCACCCTGCTGGCCGCCGCGCTCACCCGCTGGCACCGCGCCGGCGACACCACCCTGCTGGACGCCTACTCGGCGACCGCCCTGCAACGCGTCTGGCGAGCCGAGCAGTTCTCCTACTCCATGACCACGATGCTGCACACCCCGCCAGACCAGGACCCCTTCGACCACCGCCTGCAGTTCGCCCAGCTGAGCTACACGGCCAGTTCTAGGGCAGCATCAACATCCCTGGCGGAAAACTACGTAGGGCTGCCTCTCCCTGGTCTGGAAGAACTCGCCTGAAACAACGCCCCAGAAGCTGAGCTCCGCTGCGAGTTCATCGCCGGGCGGGCTAGCTGATCGAGGCGGATAAGCCACGTCTAAGTCCCGTCCGCGATGCGCGCGGTGCTCAGTTTCGCGTGCTGAATCCGCAAAGACGCGTCGCTTTCTTTCGATGGAAAAGCGGCGTCGAGGAGGCGCGGTGGTAGGGGGCTGCGGTGGGCGCTGGTGTTGGCGGGCGTTCCGCTTACTGCTTTGAGGGACGTTGTTCGGTTTCTGTCTGGTGGCTGGGCTGCGGGGTGTGTGCGGGTGCCGCGATGTGGATTGGTGGAAAAGGCTAGCCGGGCGGTGATGCGGTGGTGTGCCGGGTTGCCGGGCTGTCGGGGTGCAGGTGGATGGTCGGTGGCGGTGAATGTGTCCGGCTGGCTGGGGTCGGTGGGGGTGTTTCGCTTTCTGCCGGTGGAAAAGCGGCGCCGAGGGGATGCGGTGGTAGGGGGCTGCGGTGGACGCTGGTGTTGATGGTCGTTCGGGTTAGTGCTTTCTGGGGTTGTTGTTCGGTTTCTGGCTGGCGGCCGGGCTGCAGGATGTGCGCGACATCGCGATGCGAATTTGATGGAAGAGCCAGCCGGGTGACGATGCGGTGGTATGGCGGGTTGCCGGGGTGCGGGCCGATGCTCGGTGGAGGCGGACGGTCGGCTGAGGCCAGTGGGGGCGTGGCGCATTCCGCCAACGGGGAAAGCCTCGGCGAGGACGAGTGCGGGGCCGGGGCCGGGGCAGATGAGCGATATACCGCTGGCGGCGCGGCGGAGCGGAGTGGAAGTGCTCAACTGCCGCCTGCCGCCTACCGGTGCAGTTGGGGCGTTCCGCCTCCGGGCCAGTGGTGGCGGCAACGCCTTCTTTGTCGGTTGCAATCACTGGATGGCTGAGCCCCCAGGGCGCCGCCTTGCAGGAAACAAGAGTTTCTCCGGCAGAGGTCCTGCAAGGTCTTCGACCACGTTGCAATCAACGCGAAATAGAATCAGGCATTGACTGGCAAGTGGTCGGATTAATCCGACATCCCCTTCTTTTCAAGGGCGGGATGTCTGCCACCTTGGCGGGCGCCACAGAAAGAAGGTAAAGAAATGCGGTGAGCAGCGCCACAATCACTCTGCGTTCGATATTATTTATATATGCGTTCGGTGTTGGATCCGGCAGAGGCGGCCAAGACCCCCAGCGGGGATCTGATGGCCACTCTCGCTGTGGTGACCGCCGAACTGGCCCGCCGTGAATCCCCCGAGTCGGGTGCGGTGTGCAAAGAGCTCGCCGAGACGCTGGGAAAGGTGCAGGACCAGGCCGAATATGTGATGGCCGGTCTGGTAGGGCGGGTGGACGCCACCGGTGAACAGGCCCGATGGGGGTTCGCCTCGATCAAGGCGTGGTTGTGCGGTGAGCTGGGAATGCAGCCCGCCCGCGCCGCCGAGCGTCTGTCGCTGGCCCGCCAGCGCCGTCGGCTGCCGGAGACGACCCAGCGGTGGGCCGATGGAACGCTGCCGTTGGGGCAGGTCGCCACGATCACCCGCGCCGTGGCCAAGCTCAACGACGAGGACGTGGCCAAGGCCGAGGAAGCGCTGTTGGAGTATGTCGATCAGGGTTGGTCGGCGCGGCTGGTGGGCCGGTTGGGGCAGCGGATCCGTGAGGTGATCGCCGACCGCGACGACACCGGCGAACCCAAAGAAGCCGCCCGCGGCTATGACAAGTCGTGGATCGCGGTGTCCCCGTCGCTGGACGGCGGCCGCTACCTCAAAGGCTGGCTCAACCCCGAAGACGCCGCCGTCTGGGACGGCACCCTCGCCCCGCTGGCCAAGCCTGCCGGGCCTGAGGACACCCGCGACGTCACCGAACGCACCGCTGCCGCCTTGTCCACCATGCTGGCAGGCGGCCACCGCGCCACCAAGGTGACGGTCATCTGCGACCTGGACACCCTCACCGGCGGCCAAGCCCCCGCCCGCCTCGCCGACGGCACCCCGATCCCCGCTGAGCACGCCCGTCGCATCGCCCTGTCGGCGGGGGTGTCACCGCTGCTGCTGGGCCGCGGCCACACCCCCCTCTACCTGGGCCGCACCGCCCGCTTCGCCACCACCGCACAACGCCAGGTTCTGGAGACCCTCTACGACACCTGCGCCGTCCACGGCTGCGAGATCCCCGGCGCGCTGTGCGAGGTCGACCACATCACCGGCTGGGCCCTCGGCAACGCCCCCACCGACATCGACCGGCTCGCCCTGTGCTGCGGCTGGCACAACCGCTTCAAGCACACCCACCCCGACCAAATCCACATCACCCGAGACAACACCGGGCGGTACGTGTACCGGCTGCTGCCGCCACCCGGCCACCGCCCGCGCACCGCGCCCACACACGAGGCCACCGAGCGGGACACCAGCAATCACAACCCCTGGCTCGGCTCCGCACCCCCCGTGCCGACACTCACCCGCACCCGCCACACCCGGCAGGCCCGGCAGCAGCGGACCGGGCCACACCGCCGGACCCCACCCCCGCCGCCTCCGGCCACCAACCACCCCCGCCGGACATAAACCCCCGGCCCCAGCAGGCAGCACCGCGCCACCGCGCAGGCCCACCCGTGCCCAGCCCGCCACCGTCGCCAGCGGCACAACGCCTGGCTCGACCACGCCCAGTAAACCCCGGCCAACCACCCCGGGACACGCGGGTAAGCCGAGCCACTGCCAGAGCGGACGCCGGCAGACCACCCACGCCACGTAGCCAGCAGCGGAGCACTTCCACCCGGGCCTGCCCGCCACCAGGGCTCGCCCCACCAAGCAGCACCCGGCGGACCCGCCCCGGCACCCACCACCCCTCGCTGCGCGGTTGAAGTCTCAGCCGTCGAAGAAGCGACACCTGACATCTCGCCGCCGGCTACGCGCAGACGACCCGCCACCACCAGAGCGAACGTCCGCCAGCGGAGCAGCCACACCACGCAGGCGGCAGCTGAGCTTTTCCCAGGCCCCGCCCCCATCAAGCGACGCTCGGCGCTCTGCCCCGCCTCCACCACTTCCTCGCTGCGCGTCTGAAGCCCCGCTGTCAACGAAGCGGAACCCGAACACCTCGCTCCCACCAGGCAGACGACGGGAAACCCCAGCTTTCGCCGAAGCGGACGCCGACGGCCCACCCGCAGTGGGCAGGCGGCAGCTGAGCTTTTCCAGCCCACTCTGCCCCCGCCAAGCGGCACGCAACGGACCCGCCCCGGCCCGTCGCTTAATCGGCTTGTCAGGCTGGATCGGTGGCCGCCTGACGGTGAGCGGCCGCCTGGAGATCATGATGAGGGCGCAGAGTCAGGTCTCGGGCTCGACGGCCAGATGGGCCTTGAACCCGTCCTGGTGGTGGGCGCGGGTCTTGTGCACGTGCCTGGCTTCGGGGTCGACGGTCGAGATCACCCGGTCGGGGGCGGTGCCGTCGGTGATGCGCCAGCGTCCGTCGCGTCCGTTGGAACCGTCGGCCGGTTCGACGTCCTGCCCCGGCGCTGCCGGCCCTTGAGCACCCCGGTCGCCCGCACCACCTCCCGCACCGCCTCGAAGATCCGGTTCGGCCGGGCCGAGCGCGCGAGCCGCCGCCGGAAGCAGGCCAGCAGCGACGCATCGAACGCGGTGTCGTGCAATCCCAGCCCGCAGGCGGCCTTCCACCGCAGGTCACACCGCAGCTCCTGCACCGTGTCAAAGTCCGACAGCCCGTGCAGGGCCTGCAGCACGATCGCGCGGCCAGGATCTGCGGCGGCATCGACGGCCGCCCGTTGGCCGAGAGATGCATATCGGCGAACATCCCCGCCGGGAACAACGCGCCCCGCTGCTCGGCAAGCAACGCGAACATGCTCCCGGCCGGGACCAGCTCCCGGCACGTCTCCCCCACATCCGAACCGACCGTCTCCCCCGCCCACTCACCCGTCACCACACTGACCCCGCCACAACCACGGCCGGGCCAGAACACCAAGATCTTCAGCAGTCCCCTAGGACCTGCTCCAAAGTTGATCAGAGCCATTCGACGCCGCGGTGCGGGCAGCCGACCGCTCCGGCGTCCACGAACGGCAGCTCATGGTGTGTCATTCTCAGGCCCGAAGGAGGGCTTCAGCGCGGCCCAGAAGCCGCCTGGCCCTGGCCGCCCCGGGGAGCCTGCCAGAGCCAGGCGGCGATCGCTGCGATCACCGAGGCGGTCAGGCCGATGCCGGCAGTGGATCCAGGATGAGCCGGACCGGTGTGCTCGGTCCGAGCGTCAGGCCAAGTCGCGGCTTGGACGAGACGGGTTCGGCCAGACGAGGCCGGAACCTGCTGACCAGGGCCGCGATGATCGCCACGGCCTCCAGCAGGAAGAACTGGCGGCCCACGCAGGCGTGCGGTCCCGCACCGAACGACAGGTAGGCGTAGCGGTGGCGTTCCCTGACCACGGTCGAGCCGGGGGTGTGCCGGTCGGGGTCGAACCGGTGCGGGTCAGGCCACACGTCGGCCAGCCGGTGGGTGAGGTAGGGGCTGAGCACGATCAGGCCGCCGGCCTTGACCGGCACGCCGCCGATCACGTCGTCCTGTTTGATCATGCGCGGCAGCATCCAGCCGGGCGGGTAGATCCGGAGCATCTCCAGCGCGACCTGGCGGGTGTAGACCAGCTCGGGCAGGTGCGCGCCGGTGACCGGACCGGCACCCACGACCCGGCCGACCTCGTCGTACACCCTGGCGGCGACATCGGGGTTGTTCTCCAGGACCGCCCACACCATGGCCATGGCCACGCCGGTGGTCTCGGTACCGGCGGTGAACAGCCCGACCATGCCGTCGCGCAGGTCGGTGCGGGTGAACCTCTGCCCGTCGTCGGTCCGGGCGCGCAGCAGGCGCGACACGATGTCGGTCCCCTCGGGGGAGCCGTCCTTGTCGGCGTCGGCCTGGGCCTGTTCCACGATGGGGTAGGCGATGCCGTTGACCGTGGCCAGGGCGCGGGTGAACTCGCGGTCCTTCGGCCAGGGCATCCGGGCAGGCACGAACGGCGCCAGCAGCCGCGGCTGCATGGCTCGCGACGCCACGCGCAACGCGTCGCCGAGCCGGTCGGCGTGAGGGATGCTGATCCGGCTGCCCAGCAGGACCTTGGTGATGGCCCGGTACACGATGCGGGGCATCTCCTCGCTCGCGTTGATCGGCGCGCCCCCGCGAGCCCGGTCGGTCAGCTCGTCCACGGCCCCGACCACGGTGGCGGCCAGGTCATCGGCGAACCCCCGCAGGGCCGGGCCGTTCACCAGCTGCTGGTAGACCTCGCGTTTCTTCCACCACAGCCCGTCGCTGCCGGATGTGTCTCCCACCAAGCGGCTGAGCGGCTCCCACAACCAGCCCTCCCGTACGTAGTTGCCGGGGTTGGCGGCCATGACGTGCTCGATGTGCTCGGGCCGCGACAGCACGTAGGGCCGGAGCGGCCCCAGGCCGAGGCGGACGATGTCACCGCCGGCCGACGCACTTTCGACCAGCTCGATCCCGTTCAAGGGGTCGCGGGCAAAGCGGGGAGCAAAGCGCCGGAAGGGAACGGTGACCAGACGATCGAAGGGCACGGGCATGGAACCTCACCTGATCTGATCGGCAGCGGTACCCCAGTGTTGAGCTTCCCCGCTCCCTGCTCCCTTCACAAGATCGAAAACTCTGGACCGGCCGCCGCCGCTGCAGGGCCGCGCTAGGCCGAGGCGGTCGGCGGCGGCTCGGCGGCGCCCCGTCCCCGGCCCGCCGATTGAAGGATCAACTGTTGATCAACTTTGGAGCAGGTCCTAGGGGACTGCTGAAGAGCTTGGTGTTCTGGCCCGGCCGTGGTTGTGGCGGGGTCAGTGTGGTGACGGGTGAGTGGGCGGGGGAGACGGTCGGTTCGGATGTGGGGGAGACGTGCCGGGAGCTGGTCCCGGCCGGGAGTATGTTCGCGTTGCTTGCCGAGCAGCGGGGCGCGTTGTTCCCGGCGGGGATGTTCGCCGATATGCATCTCTCGGCCAACGGGCGGCCGTCGATGCCGCCGCAGATCCTGGCCGCGCGATCGTGCTGCAGGCCCTGCACGGGCTGTCGGACTTTGACACGGTGCAGGAGCTGCGGTGTGACCTGCGGTGGAAGGCCGCCTGCGGGCTGGGATTGCACGACACCGCGTTCGATGCGTCGCTGCTGGCCTGCTTCCGGCGGCGGCTCGCGCGCTCGGCCCGGCCGAACCGGATCTTCGAGGCGGTGCGGGAGGTGGTGCGGGCGACCGGGGTGCTCAAGGGCCGGCAGCGCCGGGGCAGGACGTCGAACCGGCCGACGGTTCCAACGGACGCGACGGACGCTGGCGCATCACCGACGGCACCGCCCCCGACCGGGTGATCTCGACCGTCGACCCCGAAGCCAGGCACATGCACAAGACCCGCGCCCACCACCAGGACGGGTTCAAGGCCCATCTGGCCGTCGAACCCGAGACCTGACTCTGCGCCCTCATCATGATCTCCAGGCGGCCGCTCACCGTCAGGCGGCCACCGATCCAGCCTGACAAGCCGATTACCGGCGCTGGCGACCACCGGTCGAACGGCGCCGTTACCTGGCTCGTCCACCGCGGCAACCGCCGCCTGCGCCACCGCGGCACCATCGCAGGCGACGCCTGGCTGCACACCCGAGCCGCCGCCCTCGACCTCCGCCGACTGATCAACCTCGGACTCACCCGAAGCAACGACATCTGGCATCTGTCCATGGCCGAAGCATGACCACACAGGGCTGTCCGGCCCACGGCCGGACAGCCTCTCCACAAAATCTTCAGCAGTCTCCTAGGGCGTGTTTGAGAACGCTGTCGCGTTGATCGTGCCGCGCTGGGATGATCCTGGTGTGGCGCGTGAGGATCTCACCGATGAGCAGTGGGCTGTGTTGAACTTCTGCTACTGGGATCGACGGCGGGGCGGCCGGCAGCCTCACGACGGCGCTGGACTTTCCCGTAGGGCTGTCACAGCGCGGACCTATGCTCGTCGCCATGTCGATATCCGCCACCCCCGAATCCCTGTCCTATGCCGACGCCGACGCCCGTCTGAGCGGCGCGTTGTCCGCCGCGTTCGAGAGTGAAGGAGAGTCGTCCGACTATGGCAGCGTGCTGTTCTTCGACGGCGATCTCGCGGTCGACGGGGACTTCCTGGACGCCGTCAATGCCCTGCGAAGCGGGGGCGGCGAGGACGACGTCGAGCTGATCGTGATCACCGGCGATCTGACGGTCGACGGCCCGATCGCGCTCTATGAGGACCGGCCCGGACTCTACGTCGGCGGTCGCACCGAGGCCGAGACCCTGGAGGCCGGCGACTGCGAGATCCACCTCCACGACGGCGCCTTCACGCACCTCGTCTACGGCTGTTACAACCACGGCCGGCTGCGGACCGGGACCGTCGAGACCCCTTGGGTGATCGACTTCGACCACGCCATGGACGTGCACGCCGTCGGCGGGCGCTGGGTGGACAACGTCGGCGCCGCCAAGAACGCCGACTACGTCAGGCCGGGCATCGTCGAGGCGTTCGTGCCCGAGGTCGTCGACGCGGAGGACCGCCGTCTGGACGTCGAGGCGTTCCTGGACCGGCTGCGGGCCGGGCTGCCGGTCCTGCGGCCCGGAGCCCGGACGGCGGCCGAGTCGGCCGAAGCCGACGTGTCCCGGTCCCGGGCCGACCGGGTGGAGCACCTCGACCTGACCGGTCGCAACCTCAAGGAGTTTCCCGCCGAGGTGCTCCAGATGCCGTGGCTTCGCACCCTGATCCTGGACGGCAACCCGATCGGCGAGCTGCCCGAGGCGCTCGGGACGCTCACCCGGCTGGAGCACCTGTCGGTGCGCAACTGCGGGCTGACCGCCCTGCCGGAATCGATCGGCGACCTGGTCGCGCTCCGGGTGCTGTGCGTCGCCGGCAACCGAGACACGGACCTGGACACGGTCGAGTTCACCCTGCCGGCCGCCATCGGCCGGCTCACCGCCCTGGAGGAGCTCGACATCTCCTACCTGTCGGTCTCCGTCGACACGGAGCCGGGGTCGGAGTGGGACCTGCCGGAGGTGTCGCGGTTCGTCCTGCCGGACGCCTTCGGCGATCTGGCCACGCTGCGCAAGCTGGTCGCCGACGGCACCGACGTCGTGTTCCCCGGCTCCGCGCACGGGCTGGCCGCCGTCGAGGAGGTGTCCATGTCCGGCGGGAGCCACTATTTCCTGCGGACCTTCCCCGAGGCCGTCACCACCTTCCCGAACCTGCGCCGGCTCGACCTGAGCGGCAACTACTTCGACACCGTCCCCGACAGCCTGCTGCGATCGACCCGCCTCGAAGAGCTCGACCTCGGCGACAGCCTCGGCCTGCTGCGCGACCCGCTGCCCGACCTCGGCCGCCTGCCCGCGCTGCGGGTCCTCGGCTTCGGCGGAAACAGCCGCCGCGCTAGCACGCCCCTGCCGTCGCACGATTTCCTGCGGGAGCTGTTCGCCATGGAGCTGCCCGGACTGGAGGAGCTCCGGATCGGCCAGTGGCAGCGGAACACCAAGCGCCGCAAGCTCAAGCCTGAGCACTTCGCCGGGATCGGGACGTTTCGTCGGCTGCGGATCGTCGACCTGAGGTTCAACCAGCTCAACGACCTGCCGGCGGATTTCGACACGCTCCCCGATCTGGCGGTGGCCAACCTGTACGGCAACCTGTTCCCAAGGGCGGTCCGCGACCGGATCACCGCCGCACACCCGACCGCCCAGATCGACTTCGAGTAGGCGTTCGAGGCCGGCGTGGCGGCGGAGCCGTTCGCCGGGATCACAGCCACTCACCGATCGCCGCGATCTGCACGGTGGCCAAGTAGCGGGCGGCGAGCTTGATGCCCCTATGGATGTCAAGCAGAGCAGGGTGTTGTGATCATCTTGTAGATTTCGCGGGCGATGTAGCGCTTGAGACAGCAGATGGCTTCGCGGCGGGTCTTGCCCTGGGCTTGGCGCCGGTCGATGTAGTCGCGGGTGGCGGTGTTCCAGCGCAGGTGGGCGATGACGATGGTGTAGAGAGCGGAGTTGGCTTGGCGGTCCCCGCCGCGGTTGAGACGGTGGCGTTGGGTTTTCCCCGAGCATGCTTCGATAGGGCTGACGCCGCAGAGCGCGGCGAAGGGTGCTTCGCTATGGAGTCGTTCGGGATTGTCGCCTGCGGCGATGAGCAAGGCGGCGGTGGTGTCGGGGCCGACTCCATAGCAGTTGGGCAGTTGCGGCCGGTGGCTGTTGATCGCTGTGGTGATCTCGTCGGTGAGATAGGCGATTCGCTGGGCGAGCGACCGGAGGGTGTGGGCTGCAGCGGCTGCGGCCGTGGCGACCGTTGCGGTGGCAAGGGCGGCGCAGGCCCGGATGAGCTTGGGGTTGCTGAGGCCGGTCAGCTGCTCACGCAGGGCTGGGTCGGCGCGGATCAAGACGGCCTTGAGCTGGTTGATGGCCTGTGCTCGGGACTTGATCGCTGATTGCTTGGCCGTTTTGAACAGCCGGATCATCTCCACTGGCCCGTCGCCGGTCTTGGCGATCGCGGTGGCCCTGCCGGAAAGCACCGCCCGTGCTGCCGCCTCGGCGTCGATCGCGTCGGTCTTGCCGCGGCGTCGGCGTTCGGCCTTGTCGGGCTGGTTGACCTCCAGGACCCCGATGCCGGCGGTGCGCAGGTACCGGGTGAGAGCGGTGCCATAAGAGCTGGTGCCCTCCACTCCGGCCCGTCGCAGGACACCGAACCCCTCGGCCCAGTCCAGCAGGTCGCGGTATCCGGCCGAGGTGGAGCGATCAGGACTGTGATGGCGCTCTTGTTCGCAGCAAGGCCCCTATCGGGACACGCCCGCCCGGCCCGGTGACAGCAAGCACCGCCCCGAACAGTGGCCGACAGATCAAACTCAAGGCACCCTGGCCAGTCGTAACGCGGGTCAGACCACCGCCCGAGGCGGCACCCTCACATCCTCACAGTCGTATCGGGTGGCCACGGCCCGGTGCCGCTTGAGCCGGTTGATTCCGCACTCCACGGCGTGCCGCAGCTTGTAGTCCTCCCGGTCGAATACCGGCGGTCGACCGTCGGCGCTGCCGCGATGTTTCCGCCCGACAATCTGGTCGTGGCACTCCGGGATCGTGGCCCGGATGCCCCGACGTCGCAGGTAGACGCGGTTGGCCTTGAGTAGTACGCCTTGTCGGCCTGCTCCCGATCCGGGCAGCAGCAAGGACGGCCAGCACCCGGGCGGGGCACCCGAATCGCCTCCAACACGGGCACGAGCTGTGGACTGTCGTCGCGCCGCGGCTGAGGGCGTGGCGAGGCGGGGTGGGCCCGTGCTCGATGCGGGCTTTGAGGGACACGCCGTCCCACAACGCGGCGCCAGCCGTCATGACATGAACTTATGCCCAATGTGGCGCGAAGCGCCGGTCAATCGGTGGCCGGGGGCGGAACGTGGAACGTCCCGCGGCCCTGTGTGGTGGATGACGAGACCCCGCTGCGAAAGCTCGCGTGCGCGTCACCAACGGTGATGTGACTGACGTCGTATTGGTCCGCCAGCGTGCGGACGCTGGGCAGCCGGCGCGCCCACCGTCAGGGGTGGGCGCCGGCGGCGCGGAGGCGGGTGGCGATCTCGGCCGCGCCGCGGTCGAGGGCGTGGCGGAGCGGGGTGACGCCGTCGCCGTCGGCCAGGTTCACGTCCGCGCCCGCGTCGATCAGCAGTCCGACGATCTCCTGGTAGGGGTGGGAGCCGTCGCCGAGGATGACCGCCTCCAGCAGGCCCGTCCAGCCGAGCCGGTTGACGTGGTCGACGTCGATCCCGGTCTTCAGCACCTCGCGGACATAGTCGACATGGCCGCGTTCGCAGGCCGGGATCAGCGCGACGCCCCCGTACCGGTTGGTCAGCTTCAGGTCGGGCCCGGCGGGCAGCAGCGTCCGCAGCATCGCCACGCTCCCGGTCACCCCGGTGACGAGGAAGGCGCTGTCGCGCCGGTCGTCCTGCAGGTTCGGGTCGGCGCCGGCCTCCACCAGGACGCGGGCCGCCTCGACATGATCGCCCTCGGCGGCGAGCTGGAGCGGGGTCCGCCCGTGCTCGTCGCGGGCCTTGAGGGACGCGCCGCCCCGCAAGGCGGCGCCGACCCCGGCCGCGTCGCCTTCACGCGCGCTCCGCAGCAGTTCCTGGTCGCTCATCCTCGTCTCCTTCGCTTCGCTCGCGGTTCGCGCCGGCAAGGACGCCTCTCCGGCGACCGACAGGCCGGCGGCGATGGCGAGCCCGGCGGCGGCGAGGGCTCCGGCCCTCTTCGTCCTTCGCAACATGATCCTTCCCGAAGTCTCCTCAGGGCCCGTCGAGGCCGATCCTCAGGCGGAGGCCGAGGGCATGTGCGACGCGCTCCAGCGCGGGAAGCGGTGGAAGGCGGGTGCCGTCCTCCAGCCGGGAGACCGCTGATTGCGTCAGGCCCGCCCGTTCGCCCAGTCCGGCCTGCGTGAGGCCGAGAGCGCGGCGCCGGAGGCGGACCGCTGCGCCGATCGACTCGTTCAAGGGTTCCTCCTCGTGCTCGGTTCCGGCCCTGTGGAATCCACCGTCGCCGCCGGACGGCCCGTCTCCATCGGATGGAGGGCGGACAGGCGCGGGCCGATAGGACGATGCCCCGTATCAACCGATCGGTTGATGCTTTCGCCGGCCGTGCATGGGAAGGAGTGGCCCGCAATGGCGCAGGAGCCGAGGAAAGGGGTGATGGAGCTGCCTTCTCACGCATAATTTATTTACCGTCAAGGTTTGGTGGCGATCCCTTTTCTTGCTTAATCTCCGCTGCACCGGCCGAAGTCCGGCCGGACGCCGAATCTCCTGCGGGAGAGCCGGGGACCCAGGTTCCTCCGGGGTGAATCCGCTGCTCGTCAGCGGTAGGGCCATCTCCTGGCCCGAACCCGTCAGCTAACCCGGTAGGCGGAAAAGGAGAGGTGGACAGCCCTTTGCAGCCGGGCATCCAAGAAATGATCAAGGCGCTCGAGTCGCAGCTCGGGTACACGGAGAAGGGAAGCGGCTACACCAAGTTCGGCGACTGGTACTCCGCGAACGTCGACGATTCCCACGACTTCTCGAATGCCGCCTGGTGCGACATGTTCCTCAGCTGGGGAGCCGCGCAGGCCGGCGTCACCGCGCAGGCCGGGCAGTTCGCCTACACCCCCTCCCGCGCGGCGTGGTTCAAGAAGAACAAGGCGTGGGACACCATGCCCACGCCGGGCGCGCTCGTCCTCACGGCGCTGGTGCTGGCGGCCTTCCTCAAGCACCGCCTCACCCGCAAGGAGACCCGATGAAGTCCCTCACGAGCCTGCTGGCGGCGGCGGCGATCGGGGGCGGGGCCCTGCTCAACCTGGCCGCCCACTCCGAGGCCGCCGGGACGCCCCCCGCCCGCTCCGAGGTCGCCGAGGCCGCCGAGACCGTCAAGGCGCCCCTCGCTCACGGCGTGGACGTGTCCACCTACGACCGCGGCTTCGACTGGGGCCAGAAGGGCCTGGCGTTCGGCATCGCCAAGGCGACCGAGGGGACCGCGCGCGACGACGCGACCTTCGCCGGCAACTGGGCGAAGATCCGCCAGAACGGCCTGGTCCGCGGCGCCTACCACTACGGGCACCCGAAGAACGACCCGGTGCGGGAGGCCGACCACTTCCTGTCGGTGGTGGCGGCGGCCGGCCTGCAGCCCGGCGACCTGCTCATGCTCGACCTGGAGACCACCGACGGCCGGTCGGACCGCCAGGTCAACGACTGGGCGAGGCGCTGGCTGGAACACGTCAAGGAGAAGACCGGCGTGAAGGCGTTCTTCTACAGCTCGTGGTCCTTCGCGCAGCAGCGCGGCGCCGGCCTCGGCGACTATCCGCTGTGGGTCGCGCACTACGGGAAGGCGCCGGGACGCGTCACGCCGCCGTCCCCGTGGAAGCAGTGGGCCATCCACCAATACGAGTCCACCGACCACGATCACAACGTCTCCCGGCTCACCCCCGATCAGCTCCGTCAGCTGGGCTACCGGCCGCCCCGGGCCTGAGGCGGCGGCCCGGTGTGGGCGCGCCCACGCGGACGGGCGTGCATTACCGGCGGTTCGCCGGGTAGGGGGGCGGCAGACAGCGAGAACACGACGAAGGGAGACGCCATGAGCGCCGAGGACAAGGCCGCCAACACCGGTGACAAGATCAAGGGCAAGGCCAAGGAGGTCGCCGGGAAGGTCACCGGCAACGAGCGCCTGGAGGCCGAGGGCAAGGCCGAGCAGGTCAAGGGCGACGCCAAGCAGGCCGGCGAGAAGGTCAAGGACACCTTCAAGCACTGATCGCCGGCCGGCACCCGAACCGCCCCGGGCCGGGGCACCCCACGTGGGGTGCCCCGGCCCGGGGCGGTTCTCGTGTCCGGCGGTGTGGCCGGTTGTCGCCGGCGCGGTCCTTGCGGGCCTGCGGCGGGTCACGGTTCTCGCGCGCCGCGTGATCACGCGACCGCCCTCTCCGGGCCCGGCCCCGCCTCCTCCTGACTTTCGGTCAATGCCGTGACCAGCGGGATTTCCCCAGGTGCGGCGGTACGAGCGCGTACGGACGACACGATGCGACGCACCCGCCCGGCGGACCGGCCGCGGTGCCTGCCGATTCCATGACTTCACGTCAGTACGTACATATGTAAGAACAAAGTATTGACGGGTCCGCCCGGTAGGGCTAGAAATGTGCCCCAGGCCACATAGGTGACGAGCAGGTGAACAGAGGGTGTCCAGTTTCTGAACAGCCCTGTTGTCCCGCCCTCTCGTCGACGGACCACTGGAGGCACACCATGCGGGTCGGACTGTTGGGCGCGGGGCGGATCGGGGCCTGGCACGCCCGGTTCCTGAGCGGCCACCCCCTCGTGGACGAGCTGGTGATCGGCGACGCCGACACGCGCCGGGCCGAGGCCCTGGCCGGCCCGCTCGGCACCCGCGCCGCCGCCCCGGACGAGGTCTTCCAGGCCGGTCTGGACGCGGTCGTCATCGCGACCCCCACCGCCACCCACGCCGAACTGCTGATCCGGGCCTGCGAGGCCGGCATCCCCGCCTTCTGCGAGAAGCCCGTCGCGCCCGACCTGAAGACGACCCTGGAGGTGCGCGCCTGCGCCGCCCGGACGGGCGTGCCGGTGCACATCGGCTTCCAGCGCCGGTTCGACGCCGGCTACGCGGCCGCCCGCCAGGCCGTGCTGGGCGGCCGGCTCGGCGACCTGCACCGGGTGCACCTGGTCACCGCCGACCCGGCGCCGCCGCCCGCCGAGTACGTCCTGTCGTCCGGCGGCATCTTCCGCGACTGCCACATCCACGACTTCGACATCCTGCGCTGGGTCACCGGCCGCGAGGTCGAGTCGGTCACCGCGGTCGGCGCCAACCGGGGCGACGGCTACTTCGCGGCCGCGCGGGACGTGGACACCAGCGCCGCCGTCATGGTCATGGACGACGGCACCGTCGCCACCATGCAGGGGTCGCGCTACAACGGCGCGGGCTACGACGTCCGGATGGAGCTGTCGGGCACCGCCGGGACCTGGGTGGTCGGCCTGGACGAGCGGGCGGCGCTGCGGTCGGCCGAGCCGGGCGTCGACTGGCCCTCCGGCGACGCGTGGGCCAACTTCTGGGAGCGCTTCGAGCCCGCTTACGCGAGCGAGATTGGAACGTTCCTAGATGTGGCCAGAGGCCACGCCGAGAGCCCGTGCACGGTGGACGAGGCCCTGGAGGCCCTGCTGATCGCCGAGGCGGCCACGCTCTCGCTGCACGAGGATCGCCGGGTCCGCCTGGCGGAGCTGCGATGATCTGGGCCGTGGCCTTCGGGGCCGTCGCGCTGGCCTTCGTGTGGGTCACCGGCGTCAACGACGGCGGCGCGCTGCTCGGGCTGAGCGGCCGCTTCCCCCGGTCGCCGGGCCTGCTGCTGACGCTGCCGGCGCTGGTGCCGATCGTGCTGGTGCCGCAGCTGGTCGGGACGCAGGTCGCGCGGACCTTCACCGAGCGGCTGGCCGACCTCGGCGACCGCCGGGGCGCGCTGGCCTTCCTGACCGGGGTGACCGTGGCGCTCGCCGTGGTCGTCCTGCTGTCCCGCAAGGGGCTGCCGACGAGCCTGACGCTGGCGGTCCTCGGCGGCATCGGCGGGGCCTGCTTCGGCCTCGGCCTGCGGGTGTCGTGGGGCGCGCTGGCCGGCGTCCTGGCCTTCGGGGCGGTGGCGCCGCTGATCGGCATGACCGTCGGCTACGGGCTGGGGCTGGCCTCGCGGCGCGTCCCCTCGTTCGCCGGCATGGCCGGCGCGGTGCGGACCGCCCACGTGCTCGCCTACGGCGCCCAGTGCGCCGCCTACGCCGCCAACGACGGCCAGAAGATGCTCGCCGTCGTCGGGGTGGCCCGCCAGGTGGTGTCGACGCGGCGGCTCGGCGCGGTCGGCCCGATCCAGCCCGCCCCGCTCATGATGCTGCTGATCGCGGTGGTGTTCTGCGCCGGCGCGCTGAGCGCGGTGCACCGGACGGGGGAGCGGCTCGGCCGCGGGCTGGTGCTCGCCCGGCCGCTGCACGTGGTGTCGACCGAGGCGGCGGCCGCGGCGTCGGTGACGGCGAGCTCGCTCGCCGGGGCCCCGGTGAGCATGACGCAGTCGGTGACCGCCGGCGTGGTCGGCGTGGCCGCCAGCGAGGGCACGTCCCGGGTGCGCTGGCAGAACGTGATCGGGATCGGCGCGGCGTGGGTGTTCACCCTGCCGCTGGCGTTCGCGGCCGGCTCGCTCGGCGGCGTGGCGATGAGGGCCCTGTGAGCGCCGCGACGCGCCCGGCGCGGCGCCTGCGGCTGGTCTGGGACGACCTGCGCGGCCGCTCCGGGGACCGGGTGATGGAGCAGGTCTCGCGGCAGATCCGCGCGGTCCGCGCCGGCGCGGAACTGGCCCGCGAGATGGCCGCGGGGGAGCGGACGCCCGCCTCGGCCCGGAGCCGGATGGCCGAGCTGGAGCACGTGGGCGACGCCGAGCGCGCCGCCCTGGCCGAGATGCTCGGCGACGTCCTGGCCACCCCCATCGACCGGGAGGACCTCTACCGGCTCTCCCGCTCCGTCGACGACGTCCTGGACAACCTGCGCGACTTCGTCCGGGAGGCCGACCTGTTCGGCCCGCCGGACCTCGGTTTCACCGTTCCGCTGCTGGACGCGGTGCTCGACGGGCTGAACGCCCTCGACGCCGCCGTCCGGAAGGTCCTCGCCGAGCCGGCCGCGGTCACCATCGCGTCGCTGGCCGCACGCAAGGCCCGCAACCGGGTCCGCGAGACCAGGCAGGCCGCGCTGGCCCGCCTGTTCGCCGGGCCGCTGGACATCGACGTCCTGCGCGCACGCGAGCTGCTGGGCCGGCTCGACGCGGTCGGGCGGCGCATCGGCGAGTCGGCCGACGCCCTGTCGGACGCGATGCTCAAACGCAGTCACTGACCCACCCCCCTCCCGGGCGGGAGCCGCAGGTTCCGGGGGCCCGCGGGCACCACGATGACAAGGAGACGACCCACCATGATCCGCACGAGACTCGTCAGCCCCCGCGCGCGGGCCGGCGCGGCGGCCGCCGTCGCCGTGGCCACCGCGCTCCTCGGCGCCTGCGCGCCCTCCAGCGGCGGCCAGGTCCGCGAGGAGGCGCAGCCCCAGCCGTCGGTGACGGTGGAGGACGCCGCGACCTTCGACCTGAACGCGCTCATCGCCGCCGCGAAGAAGGAGGGCGGCGTCCTCGCCTACGACGGCAGCGGCGACGTCAAGGACCTCGCGGAGGCGTTCGGCAAGAAGTACGGCATCAAGGCCGAGGGCGTGAAGTCCAAGGCCGCCGGCACCGCCGAGAAGATGACCCGCGAGGCGCAGGCCAAGAACGTCACGATCGACGTGAGCCTGTTCGAGGACGGCCCGATGCTCGTCGGCCAGCTCCTTCCGCAGAACATCGTGAAGACCTGGATCCCGCCGGACCTGGCCAAGGACATCGACCAGGCCGACCGCAGCCCGCTGATGATGATCCAGAAGGCCTACGTCTTCGTCTACAACCCCAGGCTCAACCCGCAGGGGTGCCCGGTGAAGAACCTGTGGGAGCTCACCGACCCCGGCTGGAAGGGCAAGGTGATGATGCAGGACCCGCTGGGCAAGGAGGTCTTCACCCAGTGGTTCACGCAGATGGCCGAGCAGGGCGGCGACAAGCTCACCGCCGCCTATGACCGGCTCGGCCGCGGCAAGCTCAAGCTGAGCGCCGGGGACCCCGCGCACGAGTGGGTGAAGCGGCTGGCCGAGAACGCCCCGGTGCTGACCACCGAGGACGAGGACGTCGTCGCCGGCGTCGCGGCGTCCAACCAGACCGAGAACAGGATCGGCCTCATGTCGATCGCCAAGTTCCGGGACGTCGAGGAGAAGAAGTACGACATGAAGGTCTGCGCGGGCCTGACCCCGTGGACCGGCTTCGCCTACCCCAAGTACGCCACGATCGCGACCGGGTCCAAGCACCCGAACGCCGCGAAGCTGTTCGTGCACTTCGCGATGGAGAAGGAAGGGTTCGACCTCGAGTCCGGCAGCGGCGGGGTCTCGGGCAACAAGGCGGTCGGCAAGAGCCCGCACAACCCGCCCGGCCTGACCGACTGGAACGGCCAGCTCTTCCTCTTCTCCTCCGACAAGCTGATCGCCGACTTCCGCGCCCGGCAGGACATCAAGGACTTCTGGCGCGTCAACCACCGCTGATCCCGCCCCGGCGGGTCGTGGTCACGACCCGCCGGGCCCCTCACCCCTGGAGGAAGTGCCCATGGCGGTCGCCGCCCCCGCACGGCCGGCGTCACGCGGCCGGCGCGTGCTGTACCGGGCCCGCGTGCTCCTGCGCGATCCCACCGTGATGCTCGGCGTGGTCATGTGCCTCGCCCTGCTCTACCTCGTCATCGCCCCCCTGGTCTCGGTGGTCTCGGACGCGGGCCGCGTCCAGTACGGGGACGAGGCGCGCTCGGGGCAACGGAGCGGCTCGTGGACCGGCTACTACCTGTGGCGGGTGTTCCGCTCGCCCGTCAGCCGGCTGCTGTTCTGGGAGCCGCTGTGGCACACCGCCGTGGTCGCGCTCGGCGTCATCGCGTTCGCCCTCGTGGTCGGCGGCTCCATGGCGTGGCTGGTGACGCGCACCAACGTCCCGGGCCGCACGTTCCTGGCGGCGGCCCTGGTGGTGCCCTACATGCTGCCGTCCTGGACGTTCGCCCTGGCCTGGCTCGCCCTGTTCAAGAACCAGCGCTCCGGCGGGCAGGTCGGATACCTGCAGGGCGCCGGGATCCACACCCCCGACTGGCTCGCCTACGGGCCGCTGCCGATCATCGTCACGCTCGGGCTGCACTACTACCCGTTCGTGCTGCTGCTGTTCGGCAACGCGCTGCGCCGCATCGACTCGCAGCTGGAGGACTCGGCCCGCATCCTCGGCGCCGGCGGGCGCACGGTGCTGCGCCGCGTCACCCTGCCGCTGATGATGCCCGCGCTGTCGTCGGCGGTGCTGCTGGTCCTCGGCCGGGTGCTCGGCACCTTCGGCACGCCCTACATCCTCGGCCTGCCGAGCGACTACCACGTGCTGTCCACCAGCCTCTACCACGCCATCCGGGACCGCAGCACCGGCGTCGCCTCGACGCTCGCCGGCGTCATCGTGCTGGTCGGCGTGCTGGTGGTGCTGGTCGACACCCGGCTGGTCCGCGAGCAGCGCCGGTTCGTCACCGTCGGCGGCAAGGGCGCGATGGACCGCCGCGCCGACCTGCGCCGCTGGCGCTGGCCGGCCTGCGCGGCGGCGCTGGCGGTGTTCGCCGCCGGCGTCGTCGTGCCGGTGCTGACGCTGCTGCTGTCGACGATCACCAAGACGCCCGGCGTGTTCAGCGCCGGCAACTTCACGCTCAAGTACTGGATCGGCACCGACATCCCCGGCGCCGTCGGCTTCCCGCACGGGGTGCTGCGCGGCGGCGAGCTGTGGGAGGCGGCCTGGAACAGCATCCGGATCGTCGGCTCGGCGTCGCTGGTCTGCGGCCTGCTCGGCCTGCTGATCGGATACGTGGTGGTGCGCGGCGACGGGAGCCGGGTCTCGGCCTTCCTGCGCCAGGTGTCGTTCCTGCCCTACCTGGTCCCCGGCATCGCGTTCGCGGCGGCCTGCCTGTCGCTGTTCGCGGTGCGGCGCGGGCCGGTCCCGGCCCTCTACGGGACGATCACGCTGCTGGTCCTGGTGCTCGTGATCACCCATCTGCCGTACTCGTCCCGGTCGGGCATCTCGGCCATGATGCAGCTCGGCCGCGAACCCGAGGAGGCCGCGCAGATCAGCGGCGCCCGGTGGCCGACCCGGATGGTGCGGATCATCATCCCGATCCAGCGCGGCCCGCTGGTCACCGGCGTGGTGCTGCCGTTCATCTCGGGACTGAAGGAGCTCAGCATCGTGATCATGCTGACCACCTCGGGCACCCAGCTGCTGACCACGCTGTCCATCGGGCTCGTCGACTACGGCTACACCCAGCTGGCCAACGGCGTCGTGCTGGTCATCGCACTGCTGTCGTTCACCATGACCTACCTGGCCCAGCGGCTCACCAAGAGCAGCCTGGCCTCGGGCATCGGAGGTTGATCAATGCCGACCATCACCCTCAGCGGAGTGGTCAAGAACTACGCCGGCGGGCACGCGGCGGTGAAGGACCTCGACCTCACCGTCCCCGACGGCTCGTTCACCTGCCTGCTCGGCCCGTCCGGGTGCGGGAAGACGACCACCCTGCGGATGATCGCGGGCCTGGAGCAGCCCACCCTCGGTGAGATCACCGTGGGGGACCGGGTGCTCGACTCGGTGGAGCGGGGCGTCTACGTGCCGCCCGAGAAGCGCGACATGGGGCTGGTGTTCCAGAACTACGCGCTCTGGCCGCACCTCACCGTCCGCGGGAACACCGAGTTCGGGCTGCGGATGCGCAAGGTGCCGGCCGCCAGGCGGGTGGCCCGCGCCAAGGAGGCGCTGGAGAAGGTCCGGGTGGCCGACTGCATGGACCGCTACCCGTCCCAGCTGTCGGGCGGCCAGCAGCAGCGCGTGGCGCTCGCCCGCATGCTGGCCGTCGACCCCGGCGTCCTGCTGCTGGACGAGCCGCTGTCGAACCTGGACGCCCGGCTGCGGCTGGAGATGCGCACCGAGCTGAAGCGCATCCACGACGAGACGGGCGCGACGATCGTGTTCGTCACCCACGACCAGATGGAGGCCATGACGATGGCCACCCACATCGCCGTCATGTGCGACGGCGAGCTGCAGCAGGTCGCGCCGCCCATGGAGATGTACCGGCGGCCGGCCAACCGGTTCGTGGCCGAGTTCGTCGGCAGCCCGCCGATGAACATCGTGCCGGCGGGCGAGCCGGCGATGAGCGACCTCGGCGGGGCGCTGCTGCGCTACGCCGGCAAGCGCGGCGAGCTGGGCGAGCCCGGCTGCGTCGGCATCCGCCCCGAGGCGCTCCGGCTGGCCGGGGCGGGCGAGGCGGCGCCGGACCCGGCCTGGTCGGAGGAGGCCGTGGTGGAGACCGTGCTGCCGACGGGGGCGAGCTGGACCGTCCAGCTGCGCGTCCTGGACACCCGGATGTTCGCGATCACGCACGAGGACCCCGGGGCCGGGCCCGGCGACGCCCTGCGCTGCTGGGCGCCCGCGCAGTGCCTGCACCTGTTCGGCGCCGACGGCACCCGGATCGGCGCCTGGGACGAGGCGTCCGCGCCGGTGGGCGGGGTGGCCTCGTGAGCGCCGCCGGGCCCCGGCTGTCGGGGCGGGCGCTGCGCCTGCCGCGGGCGCTGCTGCTCGACTTCGGCGGCGTGCTGGTGGAGACCGGCATGCGGCCGGGCTGGTGCGCCGAGCTGGCCAAGGAGGTGCACGCGCTGCTCACCCGCGCCGGCTGCCGTGAGCTGGACGCCGCCGCGGTCGAGATCGACATCAGGGCGGGCGCCGCGGCGGACAAGTGCTGGAAGGACGCGATGTCGCGTCCGTACGCGCCGCCGGAGATGACCCACACCGGGTTCTGGGGCGACTACGTCGCCGCCGACTGGCCCGCGTCCGCCCGCCAGCTCGTCATCGCGCACGCCACCCCGCTGTGCAAGCGGATGGGGGAGCTGCGGCAGGATCGCCGCACCCGCCCCGGCATCCCCGAGCTGCTGGACGGCGCCGCCGCCCTCGGCATCCCCTGCGGGGTGGTCAGCAACGCCCTGTCCGGCGCCGTGCACCGCGACTACACCGCGGCGACCGGCCTGGCGGGCAGGCTGGCGCTGGAGGTGTACAGCGACGAGGCCGGGGTGCGCAAACCCAACCCCGAGATGATCCGGATCGCCACCCGGGCGCTCGGCGTCCGGCCCGGGGACGTCTGGTACGTCGGCGACAACTTCGACCGGGACGTGCTGTGCGGGCACCGCGCCGGTGTCGGCGGCAACGTGCTGATGGTCGCCGAGGACACCTACGACATCCCCTACGAGACCCGCTGCCTGCCGGACGCCGTCGTCGACGACGGCCACGGCCTGCTGGCCCTGCTGAACGACGCAGCCGAAGGAGAACGATGAACACCGAGGCCATCGACGTCCCGGAGTCCCGGGAGCTGGCCCGGATCGCCGAGGCCGCCGCCCGCGCGACCGGCGACCGGCTGCGCGGGGCGTTCCGGTCCCGCCCCCCGGTCGACCTCAAGCGCGACTTCCACGACCCGGTCACCGAGCACGACCGCGCCGCCGAGGAGACCATCCGGGAGGTGCTCGCCGAGCACAGCCCGGGCAGCGTCGTCGTCGGCGAGGAGGGCGGCTCCCGCGGCGGGGAGGGCGGGGACGCGGCCGTCCGCTGGTACGTCGACCCCATCGACGGGACCGCCAACTTCGCGGCCGGCCTGCCGTTCTTCTGCACCTCGATCGCCGCCGTGGCGGGCGGCCGGGTGGTGGCCGGGGCGGTGTACGACCCGGTCCGCGACGACATGTTCGCCGCCGACCTGGCCGGCGCCTCCTGCAACGGCGAGCCGCTCCGCAGCACCGGCGCGGCGCGGGACCGCACCGGCGTGATCGTCACCGGTTACCCCAACGCGCGCGAGCTGCGCCGCAACGGCGACGCGGCGCTGCGGCGCTACGCGACGCTGGTCGACGCCTTCGCCACGCTGCGCCGTCCCGGCAGCGCCGCGCTGTCCCTCGCGCACGTCGCGGCGGGCTGGGCGGACGCGGCCTACGGCAACTCCGTCAACGCCTGGGACGTCGCGGCGGCGCTGCTGATCGTCCGCCAGGCGGGCGGGACCTACCTGCCGCTCGGCGGTGCGCCCGGCGGGGACGAGTGGGACGCGCCCGGCTACGTGGCGTGCGTCGGCGGGTTCGACCTGGCCGGCTCGGTGCTGGCGGAGATCGCCGGCCTGGAGGCGGCGGGGGGCCCGCGATGAGCGCCACCGGCGTGCGGACGGTGGAGTGGATCGTCACCGACCTGGACGGCACCCTCGTCGGCCGGGACCTGCGGATCGTGGAGCCGAACCTGGCCGCGCTGCGCCGCTTCACCGACGCCGGCGGCAGCGTGGTGGTCGCCACCGGGCGCGGCGAGGAGTCCGCGCTCCCGTACTACCGGGAGCTCGGCCTCGCCACCCCGGCGATCCTCTACAACGGTGCCCGCGTGGTCGACCTCGCAAGCGGGGCGGTCCTGTACCGGCGTTGCCTCAGCGTGGCGGCCTGGGCGCGGCTGACGCTGCTGTTCGACGAGCTGCCCGCAGGGGTGTGGCCGGTGGTGTTCAGCGACGGCCGCGCCCACGTGCTGGCCGACTCGGCGGCGCTGCGCGAGTACGCGCGCCGGGACCGCATCGGCCTGGTCCGGATCGGCTCCTGGGGCGAGCTGCCCCTCGACGAGATCATCAAGGTGATGCTGATCTGCGAGCGGCCCGCGCAGGTCGGCGCGGCCGAGGCCGTCCTCGCCGGGTTCGCCGGCGTGCTGGGCTCGGGCGTCACGCTGGTGCGCTCGGAGAGCACCTACCTGGAGGTCCTGCCCGCGGGCGCGACCAAGGGCACGGCGCTGCGCGAGCTGGCGGCCGCCCAGGGGGTGCCGA
Organism: Actinomadura macrotermitis; assembly: GCF_009604375.1. Taxonomy (GTDB): domain Bacteria; phylum Actinomycetota; class Actinomycetes; order Streptosporangiales; family Streptosporangiaceae; genus Spirillospora; species Spirillospora macrotermitis. Next base: position 59,836 of record NZ_WEGH01000004.1, on the reverse strand, counting down.
TGGAGCGGGTCGCGGCCATCGGCGACAACCCCAACGACCTGGACATGATCCAGGCCGCCGGGCTCGGCGCGGCCGTCGGCGACGGGGACGAGGGGGTCCGCGCGGCCGCCGACATCGTGGTCGCCGACTGCGCCCTGGGCGCCGTCGCCGACCTGGTCGACCGCGTCATGCCGCGGCCCTGATCCGCCCGGGGCGGGCCGGCGCGCCCGGCCCGCCCCGGGCCGGCGCGCGTCACCCTCGCGTGCCGCGGGGCGGGGCCGTCGTGGCGCGCTCCGTCACGACCGGGGGGACGGTGATCCGCCGTCCCCCCGCCGTCGTGCCGGCGTCGATCCGGTCGAGCAGCGCCCCCATCGCCAGCCCGCCGAGCTCGCGCGGGGGCGGCGCGGCCGTGGTCACGCCGGCGGCGGCCGCGCCCGGCGGGTCGCCGTGCACGATCAGCGACACGTCGCCGGGGACGCTCAGCCCGGCGCGGTACAGCGCGGCCAGCGCCGCCGTTCCCGTGGAGTCGCCGAGGGCGAGCACGGCGGTCGGCGCCCCGGGCCCGTGCCAGGGGCCGGCCGGTTCGCCGGGCGGACGGACGGCCGGGGCGAGGCCGGCGGCCTCCATCGCGGCCCGGTAGGCGCGCTCCAGCGCGTCGCGCGCCGGGCGGCCGGAGCCGGGACCGGCGTCCAGGCAGGCGACGCGCCGGTGGCCGAGCGCCACCAGGCGGGCCACGGCCCGCTCCACCGCCGCCGCGTCGTCACCGGTCACCTGGTCGACGCGGTCCGAGCGCAGGGAGCGGCCCACCACGGCCACCGGGCAGCCGGCGGCGGCGCGCTCGATCTCGGCCGCGGCGATCCGCGGCCCGGCCAGCACCATCCCGTCCGGCCGCAGGTCGAGCAGCTGCTCCACCGCGGCCCGCTCCCGGGCCGGCCGCCCGCCCCCGGTGGTCAGCAGCACCCGGACGGAGCGCCGGGCGGCCGCCGCGGCCAGCCCGTCGTGGATCGCGGCGTACACCGGCTCGTGCAGGTCGCCGAGCAGCACCCCGACGATGCCGGTGCGGCCCGCGGCCAGGCCGCGGGCCATGACGTTGGGCCGGTACCCCAGCTCGCGGGCCGCCTTCAGCACCGCCTCGCGGCGCTCCTTGCCGACTTTGGGGGAGCCGCGCATCACCAGGGACACCAGGGCGCGGGAGACCCCGGCGCGGGCGGCGACGTCTTCCAGGGTCGGATGGGACATGGGAGGTTCTCCAGACGCTGACGTGCGGCGGGCCGCCATCTATATCAGCAGCCCGCCGCACGCCGTCGAGGGGGAAAGGGTCAGTCGTCGCGCGGGTCCCAGCCGCCCGGCGTCACGTCGAGGTCGAGGGGCTCGGCGACGAGCTTCCAGTCGACGAACTTGAAGTTGGTGTTGGTGCGCACCTCACCGTTCTCGTCGACCGAGTCGGGCGCGTTGTAGCCGTCCTGGACGACCAGCAGGCCGTCGCGGAAGTCGCCGACGCGGGCGCTGGTCACCATGGCGCCGTCGCACTCCTCCGAGCCGTCGACGGTGCCGCCGGGGGCGACCCGGAAGCGGCCGAGGTAGTCGTTGGAGTCCTCGCGGTCGTAGGCCACGAAGGTGTTGTCGCCCTGGCTGGAGGCCAGCAGGTACCCCTCGCCGTCGTCCTTGTGGTAGATCGTGAGGCCCTCGGCGTCGGCCGTCAGGTGCCTGCCGCCGTAGCCCGGGTCCGGGCCGGTGACCTCGCACCGGTCGGTCTCGGGGTTGTAGGCGGCCGGGACGCCGTAGTCCTTGACCCGGTCGACGAGCCTGGGCGCGCCGCCCTTCAGCGGGATCCTCCAGATGCCGACGTCCTCCTGCGCGGCGTACAGCACGCCGTGCTCCTGGTCGGCCACCATGCCCTCGACCTGCGGGCCGCGGCCCGGGTCCTCGCACGGCGACCAGGTCTTCCCGCCCGGCAGCGGGAACGAGGCGGGCAGGTCGACGTCGCGGACCCGCCGGTAGGTGATCTTGCCGGCGGTGGTGGCCTCCAGGCGGACGACGCCGACCCGCGTGGTGTGCCGCCGGCTCACCGCGGCGTAGGCGGCGCCGTCCTCGCCGGTCCACGAGGCCAGCCCGTAGGAGGTCTTCTGGTCGTTGACCTCGTCGGGCGACGCGGCGAAGACCGTCGGGGCGGCGGCGTCGGTGACGTCGGTCAGCGGTGCCTGGTGCCGCAGCGCGCCGCCGGGGTCGATCGCGTAGGTGCGGACGATGTCGCGGCCCCGGTCGGAGACCACGGCGAGGTCGACCTTCCTGCCGCCCAGCCGGAAGCCGTAGACCAGGTCGACGTTGTTGAAGCGGCCCGGCTCGTCACCGGGGCGCGGCGGGGCGGGGGCGGCCAGGTGCTGGATCTCGTGGCCGGCGGCGTCGTACACCGCCAGGCCGCCCTGCTTCAGGGTGCCGACGACCAGGTCGCCGCGGTGGTCGGAGGGGTGGTTCCAGATGGCGGGGTCGTCGGCGTTGGCCTTGCCGCCGGCCTTGTCGTCGAAGTACGCGGGGGTCTCCAGGCGGGCGTGCAGCTGGGCGAGGTCGTCGTCGTCCGCCGCCGCGGGGACGGCGGGCAGCACGGCGGTGGCGAGCACCACGGTCACCGCCGCGGCGGTGAGGCGCGATCTGCCGGCCGGGACCGGGCGGGTGGGGGCGAAGGACATCAGGGTGCCTCCTGTGTTCGGGGGGATGCCCTGCACCGTAAGCGTTAGAGCGCTCTAATTCAATAGAGCGCTCTAATCGATCATGGCGGCCGGCGCCGCCCCCGGCCGGCCGGCGGTCAGCGTTCGACGAGCGTGAGGGCGTAGGAGTAGCGGCTGGCCCGGTAGACGTGGGAGCCGTACTCGACCGCGCCGCCCTTGTCGTCGTAGGCGGTCCGGGTCATGGTGAGCACCGGGTCCCCGCGCCGCTCGTCCAGCAGCCTGGCCTCGGCCGCCGTGGCGCGGCGCGCGCCGATGGACTGGTTGGCGATGCGCAGGTTGACGCCGTTCGCGCGCAGCAGCTCGTACAGGCCGTGCGCGGCGAGGTCGGCCGCGCTGACGGTGATCAGGCCGGCCGGCAGGTAGTTGGTCAGCAGGGCCAGCGGCTCACCGCCGGTGTAGCGCGTCCGCCGCATCCGGACCACCGTGGTGCCCGGCGGGACGCCCAGCTCCTTGGCGACCTTATCGTCGGCGTCCACCGGGCCGAGCTCCAGCACCTCGGTGTGCGGGTCCTGTCCCGCCGCCGCCAGGTCGTCGTGCAGGCTGGTGAGCTCGACCGGGCGCCGGATCTCCGACAGCACGACCTGGGTGCCGACGCCGCGCTTGCGGACCAGCAGGCCCCGGTCGACCAGGTGCTGGATGGCCTGGCGCACCGTGGGGCGCGACAGCCCGCACCGCTCGGCGATCTCCAGCTCGTTCTCCAGGCGGGTGCCGGGGGAGAGCTCGCCGGACTGGATCGCCGCCTCCAGCTGCTTGGCCAGCTGGTAGTACAGCGGGACGGGGCTGCTGCGGTCCACCATCACACGAGGTCGGTACATCCATCGTCTCCTTGTCGGGCCCTGCGCACGATGGTACCCCGCGTTTGATCACACGTTCTTACCTCAGTATGTCCTAACAAAGTATTGACATGGCCGCGCGGCCTTCAGCAGACTCGGCGGGGCCGGCCGGCGCCGGCGTCGCCTTTCAGCGGGATGGAGTGCCGATGATCGAAGACCGCGTCGCGGGAGCCCCGATCTCCTGGGGAGTGTGCGAGGTCCCCGGCTGGGGCCACCAGATGGAGCCCGCCCGGGTGCTCGCGGAGATGGCGGGCCTCGGCCTGGCCGCCACCGAGTCCGGGCCCGACGGCTTCCTGCCCGCCGCCGCCGCGGACCGGACCGCGCTGCTGGCCGCGCACGGGCTGAGCCCGGTCGGCGGCTTCGTCCCGGTCGTGCTGCACGATCCGGGCCGCGACCCGCTGCCCGAGGTGCGGCGGGCGCTTGAAGGCTTTGACATGGAACGTTCCAACTCGGTCCGGCCGGTGCTGGTGCTCGCCGCGGCGCACGGCCTGGACGGCTACGACGAGCGCCCGGAGCCGGACGAGGCGGGCTGGGCCGCGCTGCTGGCCAACCTGGACCGGATCGCCGGGCTCGCCGCGGCGGCCGGCGTGCTGGCCGTGCTGCACCCGCACGTCGGGACCATGGTGGAACGGTCGGGCGAGGTGCGGCGGGTGCTCGACGGCTCGGGCATCCCCCTCTGCCTGGACACCGGCCACCTGCTGATCGGCGGCACCGACCCCGCCGAGCTGGCGGCGCGCGAACCGGGCCGGATCGCGCACGTCCACCTCAAGGACGTGGACGCCGGGCTCGCCGAGGAGGTCCGGCACGGCCGGCTGTCCTACACCGACGCCGTCCGCAAGGGCGTCTACCGCCCCCTCGGCGGCGGCGACGTGGACATCGCGGGCACCGTCCGCTCCCTGGAGGCGGCCGGCTACCGCGGCTGGTACGTGCTGGAACAGGACACCGTCCTGGACCGCGAGCCCGGGCCCGGCGCCGGACCGGTCGCGGACGTGCGCGCCTGCCTGGACTTCCTCGCCGGGATCGGCGCATGACCGGCGCACTGGACGTCATCACGATGGGCCGGGTGGGGGTCGACCTCTACCCGCTGCGGTCCGGCGTCCCGCTGGAAGAGGTCGAGACGTTCGGCCGGTTCCTCGGCGGCAGCGCCACCAACGTCGCGGTCGCCGCGGCGCGGCACGGCCGCAGCGCCGCGGTGATCACCCGGACCGGCGCCGACCCGTTCGGCCGCTTCGTGCGCCGGGCGCTCGCCGAGTACGGGGTGGACGACCGGTTCGTCGCCGACGTCCCCGGCCTGCCGACCCCGGTCACCTTCTGCGAGCTGTTCCCACCCGACGACTTCCCCCTCTACTTCTACCGCTTCCCCAAGGCCCCCGACCTGGAGATCCGCGCGGACGAGCTGGACCGGGCCGCGATCGAGGCGGCCGGCGTGATGTGGGCGACGGTGACCGGGCTGTGCGCCGAGCCGTCCCGGACCGCGACGCTCGCGGCCCTCGGCCTCCGGCCGCGCAGCGCGCTGACCGTCCTGGACCTGGACTACCGGCCCATGTTCTGGGAATCGGCGGAGGAGGCGGGCCGCTGGGCGGACGAGGCGCTCGAGCACGCCACGGTGGCCGTCGGGAACCTGGCCGAATGCCAGGTCGCGGTGGGCGAGCGGGAGCCGGTGCGCGCCGCCCGCGCGCTGCTCGACCGGGGCGTGCGGCTCGCGGTGGTCAAGCGCGGCCCCGAGGGCGTGCTCGCGGTCGCCGCGGACGGCGAGACCGTCCAGGCGCCGCCGGTGCCCGTCCCGGTGGTCAACGGGCTCGGCGCCGGCGACGCGTTCGGCGGCGCGCTCTGCCACGGCCTGCTGGCCGGATGGGAGCTGCCCCGCGTCATCGGGTTCGCCAACGCCGCCGGCGCGCTCGTCGCCTCGCGCCTGGCCTGCGCGGCGGCCATGCCCGCGAGCGACGAGGTGACGGCACTGATGAACGGAGCGAAGGCATGAGCGTGGACACACGGCGCAGCGGCGACGGACAGGCCGGGCCGCCGGCCGCGCCCCCAGCCGCCGGCCGGTACGCGGAGCTGGCGGAGACCCGGGCCTTCCGCCCCGGGGCGGTCGCCGAGGCCGCCGCCGCGCGGATCCGCCGCCCGGCGCTGCTCGGGCCGTCCGGCCGGCTGATGCTGCTGGCCGCCGACCACCCGGCGCGCGGCGCGCTCGCCGCCGGCGGCGACCCGCTCGCGATGGCCGACCGCGGCGAGCTGCTCGACCGGCTGTGCACGGCGCTGGAGCGGCCCGGCGTGGACGGCCTGCTGGCCACCCCCGACGTGATCGACGACCTGCTGCTCCTCGGCGTCCTGCACGACAAGATCGTGATCGGCTCGATGAACCGCGGCGGGCTCATCGGCGCGTCGTTCGAGATCGACGACCGGTTCACCGCCTACGACGCGGACGCGATCGCGGCGGCCCGGCTGGACGGCGGCAAGGTGCTGCTGCGCATCGACCACGCCGACCCGGCCACCGCGGACACGCTGGAGGGCTGCGCGCGGGCGGTGACCGCGCTCGCCGGGCACGGGCTGATGGCGCTGGTCGAGCCGTTCGTCTCCAGCCGCGTGGACGGCCGGATCCGCAACGACCTGAGCCCCGAGGCGATGATCCGGGCGATCTCGATCGGCGCCGGGCTCGGCGCGACGTCCGCGCACACCTGGCTGAAGGTGCCGGTCGTGCCCGACATGGCGCGGGTGATGGCGGCCTCGACGATGCCCGCGCTGCTGCTCGGCGGCGAGGTCTCCGGCGACCCGCGCGCCACGCTCGACAGCTGGCGGCGGGCGCTGCGGTTGCCGACCGTGCGCGGCCTGGTCGTCGGCCGGTCCCTGCTCTACCCGGCGGACGGCGACGTCGCCGGCGCCGTGGACGCGGCGGTGGAGGTGCTGTGAACACACGACTGCACCTGCCGGCCGGCACGGCGGCGGCCCCGCCGTACGCGCTGCGGGTCACGCCGGAGGACGCCGGCTGGACCTACTGCGGGCTGCGCGTCCTGGAACTGCCGGAGGGCGGCGGCGAGCACGGGTTCGACACCGGCGACTTCGAGATGATCGTGCTGCCGCTGGCCGGATCGGGCACGGTCGGGTGCGACGGCGAGCGGTTCGAGCTGCGGGGCAGGCGGGACGTCTTCAGCCGGGTGAGCGACTTCGCCTACGTCCCGCGCGACGCCCGCGTCACCATCGGGGGCCGGGGCCGGTTCGCGCTGGCGGCCGCCCGCTGCGAGCGGCGGCTCGTCCCGCGCTACGGCGCCGCCGGGGACGTGCCGGTCGAGCTGCGCGGCGCGGGCCCGGCGAGCCGCCAGGTGAACGACTTCGGCTCGCCCGCGGCGTTCCCGTTCGCCGACCGGCTGATCGCGTGCGAGGTGCTGACGCCCGGCGGCAACTGGTCGTCGTTCCCGCCGCACAAGCACGACGAGGACCGCCCCGGCGAGTCGGTGCTGGAGGAGATCTACTACTTCGAGGTCGCCGGCGAGACCGGCATGGCCTACCAGCGCGTCTACGGCGGCCCCGACCTGCTGGCCGAGGTGCGGTCCGGCGACGTGGTGCTGGTCCCGCGCGGCTGGCACGGCCCGTCGATGGCGGCGCCGGGCCACGACCTGTACTACCTCAACGTCATGGCCGGGCCCGGCCCGGAGCGGGCGTGGCGGATCTGCGACGACCCCGCGCACGCCTGGATCCGGGACACCTGGCCGGGGCAGCCGGTGGATCCCCGGCTGCCGCTGACCTCACCGGAAGGACGATCATGAGACTGACGGCCGGGCAGGCGCTGGTGCGATTCCTGGCGGCGCAGTGGAGCGAGCGCGACGGCCGGGAGCAGCGGTTCTTCGCGGGCTGCTTCGGCATCTTCGGGCACGGCAACGTCGCCGGGATCGGGCAGGCGCTGCTGGAGTACGACGCAGACCTGCCGTACCACATGGCGCGGAACGAACAGGCGATGGTGCATACCGCCGCGGCCCACGCGCGGATGAACGACCGGCTCTCCACCCTGGCTTGCACCACGTCGATCGGGCCGGGCGCTACCAACATGGTCACGGGTGCGGCACTGGCCACCATCAACCGGCTCCCGGTGCTGCTGCTGCCGGGAGACGTCTTCGCCGGGCGCGTCGCCAACCCCGTCCTTCAGGAACTGGAGGACCCGCGGTCCTACGACGTGTCGGTCAACGACTGCTTCAAGCCCGTCTCCAAGTACTGGGACCGCGTCAACCGTCCCGATCAGCTGCCGAGCGCGCTGCTCGCGGCGATGCGCGTCCTCACCGACCCGGCGGAGACCGGCGCGGTCACGCTCTGCCTGCCGCAGGACGTCCAGGCCGAGGCGTGGGACTGGCCGGAGGAGCTGTTCCGGCGGCGTGTGTGGCGGATTCCCCGGCCGCTGCCCGAACCGGACGACCTGGCCGAGGCGGCCGCGCTCCTGCGGGCCGCCGAACATCCGCTCATCATCGCGGGCGGCGGCGTCATCTACTCCGGCGCGACCGAGGAACTGCGCGCGTTCGCCGAACGCACCGGAATCCCGGTGGCCGAGACGCAGGCCGGAAAAGGCTCGCTGCCCTGGGACCACCCGTGCGCCGTCGGCGCGGTCGGGGCGACGGGGACGACGGCCGCCAACGCGCTCGCCCGCGAGGCGGACGTCGTCGTCGGGATCGGCACCCGCTACAGCGACTTCACGACCGCGTCCCACAGCCTGTTCCAGCACCCCTCCGTCCGGTTCGTCAACGTCAACGTCGCCCGCTTCGACGCGGTCAAGCTCGGCGGCGCCACCGTCGTCGCCGACGCGCGGGAAGCGGTCCGCGCACTGGACGCGGCGCTCGGCGGCTGGACGGCCCCGGCCGGCCACCGCGCGGCCGCGGGCGAGCTGGCCCGGCGGTGGAACGCCGTCGTGGACGACGCCTACCGGCACGACCACGGCGCGCCCCCCGCCCAGACGCGGATCATCGGCATCCTCAACGAGGAGTCCGGCCCCCGCGACGTGGTGGTGTGCGCGGCGGGCTCGATGCCGGGCGACCTGCACCGGCTCTGGCGGACCCGCGACCCCAAGGGCTACCACGTCGAGTACGGCTACTCCTGCATGGGCTACGAGATCGCCGGCGGCCTCGGCGTCAAGATGGCCGACCCGTCCCGCGAGGTGTTCGTGCTGGTGGGCGACGGGTCCTACCTGATGATGGCGCAGGAGCTGACCACGGCCGTCGCCGAGGGGATCAAGCTCGTCATCGTCCTGGTCCAGAACCACGGCTACGCCTCGATCGGCAACCTGTCGGAGTCGGTGGGCGCGGACCGGTTCGGCACCCGGCACCGGGTCCGCACCGGCACCGGGCTCGACGGCGACCCCATCCCGGTCGACCTGGCCGCCAACGCGGCCAGCCTCGGCGCGGACGTGCTCCGCGCGTCCGATCCCGCCGGGTTCCGCAAGGCGCTCCGCGAGGCGATCGCCGCGCCGCGCACGACGGTCGTCCACGTGGAGACCGACCCGCTCGCCCCCGCCCCCGGCGGCGGCGCCTGGTGGGACGTGCCGGTCGCGGAGGTGTCCGGGCGCGCGGAGACGCGGCGGGCCCGCACCCGGTACGAGGACGGCAAGAAGGCCCAGCGCCGCTACCTGTGAGAGGAAACCGATGAGCTTGATTCAGCACCGGATCGGCGGCGTCCCCGTCGGCGGCGGCCGCACCCTGCCCGTCCACGACCCGGCGGCGGGCGCGCCGGCGGGCGAGGTGGTCCTCGGCCGCGCGGCCGAGGTGGAGGCGGCCGTCACCGCCGCCGCGCGCGCCTTCGCGACCTGGCAGGAGGTGTCGCTGTCCCGCCGGGCGCGGGTCATGTTCGCCTTCCGCGACCTGCTCGAACGGCACGAGGACGAGCTGGCCCGGCTGGTGACCGCCGAGCACGGCAAGGTCCTGGACGACGCCCGCGGCGAGATCGTGCGCGGCCGGGAGGTGGTGGAGTTCGCCTGCGGCATCCCGCAGGTGCTGAAGGGCGAGTACTCCGACCAGGTCTCCTCCGGCGTCGACGCGTTCTCGTTCCGGCAGCCGCTCGGCGTCTGCGCCGGCATCGTCCCGTTCAACTTCCCGGTCATGGTCCCGCTGTGGATGCACCCGATCGCGATCGCCTGCGGGAACGCCTTCGTGCTCAAGCCGAGCGAGCGGGTGCCGTCGGCGTCCGGCCTGATCGCCGACCTGTACGCCGAGGCGGGGCTGCCGGACGGGGTGTTCAACGTCGTGCACGGCGACCGGGAGACCGCCGACGCGCTGATCACGCATCCGGGCGTGGCGGCGGTGTCGTTCGTGGGGTCCACGCCCGTCGCCCGGCACGTCCACGCGACCGCGACCGCCGCGGGCAAGCGGGTGCAGGCCCTCGGCGGGGCCAAGAACCACGCGGTCGTGCTGCCCGACGCCGACCTGGAGCAGGCCGCCGACCAGATCACCGCGGCGGCCTACGGGTCGGCCGGGCAGCGCTGCATGGCCATCTCGGTCGTGGTCGCCGTGGGCGCGGCCGCGGACCCGCTGGTCGACCGGCTCGCCGAGCGGGCCCGCGCGATCAAGGTCGGGCCCGGCACCGACCCCGCCACCGAGATGGGCCCGCTGATCAGCCGGGACGCGCGGGCGCGCGTCGCCGGGCACGTCGACGCGGCCGAGAAGGCGGGGGCCAAGGTCGTCGTCGACGGCCGCGGGCTGCCCGGCCCCGGCTTCTACGTCGGGCCCTGCCTGCTCGACGAGGTCGGCCTCGGCACCGCCGCCTACCAGGAGGAGATCTTCGGCCCGGTCCTGATCGTGCTGCGCGCGGAGACGCTGGAGGAGGCCATCGCGCTGGTCAACGCCAACCCGCACGGCAACGGAACGGCGATCTTCACCTCGTCGGGCGAGGCCGCGCGCCGGTACCAGCGCGCCGTCCACGTCGGCATGGTCGGGGTCAACGTCCCGGTCCCGGTGCCGATGGCGTTCTACTCCTTCGGCGGCTGGAAGGCGTCGTTGTTCGGCGACACCCACGTCCACGGGCCCGAGGGCGTGCGCTTCTACACGCGCGCCAAGGCGGTCACCACCCGCTGGCCGCGCGAGACGGCCCTGTCCGGCGCCGGCGCGATGGCCTTCCCCACGGCCACCTGACCGCGTGCCGCCCGGCCGGTCTCTGGCATCATCGGGGGCATGCCACCACGTCCCGGGTTCGCCGCCGAGCGCCGCCGGCGGCTGCTGGAGCTGGTCCGCGCGAACGGGGCGGTGGCGCTGCGCGACCTGGCGGCGTCCCTGCAGGCGTCGGAGGCGACCGTCCGCCGCGACCTGCGGGCGCTGGAGGCCGAGGGCCTGCTGGACCGGCCGCGCGGCGGCGCGATGGCGCCGGGCGGGCTGTCGCGGGAGCCGACCCACCGGCAGAAGGCCGCGGTCGCCGCGGCGGAGAAGGCGGCGATCGCGCGGGCGGCGGTGGAGCTGGTCGACGAGGGCGACGCCATCGTCGTCGGGGCGGGCACCACCACCCGCGAGCTCGCCCGCGCGCTGGCGGGGTTCGGCACGCTCACGGTCGTCACCAACTCGCTGCTGGTCGCCGGCGAGCTCGCCGAGGCCCGCGGCGTCGAGGTGGTGGTGACGGGCGGCTCGCTGCGCGGCTCCATCCACGCGCTGGTGGGCGGCGCGGCCGAGCAGTCGCTGGCGGCCCTGCGGGTGCGCCGCGCCTTCCTGTCGGGCAACGGGCTGACCGCCGAGCGCGGGCTGTCCACGCCGAACATGATGGTGGCCGGGGTGGACCGGGCGCTCGCGCACGCCGCCGAGGAGGTGGTCGCGCTGGTCGACCACACCAAGGTGGGCGTGGACACGATGTTCCAGACCGTCCCGGTCGAGCGGATCGCGCACCTGGTGACCGATGCCCGCACGCCCGCCGCCGGGCTGGCCGCGTTCGCGGACGCCGGGGTCGGCGTCCGGGTCGCGCCCGTCAGCTGAGCCGGCGGGCGCCGGCCGCCGGCGCGACCCGGTGTGCCCGCGGCGGCTCCCAGCCCCGGCCGGCGTAGGCGGCGCGGACCGCCGCGAGCACCTGGTCCGCCCGATCGGTCCGGGCGAGCAGCAGCACCGAGCCGCCGAAGCCGCCGCCGACCATCCGGCCGCCGAGGGCGCCCGCCTCCAGCGCGGCCGCCACGGTCACGTCCGCCTCCGGCCAGGACACCTCGTACCGGTCGCGCAGCGACGCGTGCGAGGCGGTGAGCAGCGCGCCGAGCCGTGCGCCGGGGTCCCCGGCCGCGCCGCGCAATAGCCCCGCGGCCGCCTCCACGCGCGCGTTCTCGGTGACGACGTGGGCGACCCGGCGGCGCAGCGCGGCGTCCGGCAGCGCCGCCAGGGCGGCGGGCAGGTCGGTCACGTCGCGCAGCGCGGGCACGCCGAGCAGCCCGGCGGCCCGCTCGCACTGGGCCCGGCGGGCGGCGTACCCGCCGTCGGTCAGCGCGTGCGCGGCGCGGGTGTCGACGACCAGCGCGGACAGCCCCGCGAGCGGCAGCGGCACCGGCTCGGCCGCCCCGCTGCGGCAGTCGAGCAGCAGTGCGTGCCCCTCCTCGCACCGCAGGGACGCCGTCTGGTCCAGGATTCCGCAGGGCATCCCGGCGAACCGGTTCTCGGCCTGCTGCACCAGCAGCGCCAGTTCCGGGCGGCCGAGGCCGACGCCGTACAGGTCGCACAACGCGAGCGCGGCGGCGCACCCGAGGGCCGCCGACGAGGAGAGCCCGGCGCCCTGCGGCAGGTCGGCGTCCACCAGCAGGCTCGCCCCGCGCACGCCGTGGTCGCGCAGCATCCAGGCGACGCCCGCCGGGTAGGCGGCCCATCCGCCCGGCCGGCCGGGCTCCAGCCCGGCCACCGGGACGGCGACCGTCGCACCGCCGGCCTGCCGCGAGCGCAGCTCCAGCATGCCGTCGTCGCGCCGGCCGGCCGCCACCGTCACCCCGAGGCCGATGGCGAAGGGGAGCACCAGGCCGTCGTTGTAGTCGGTGTGCTCCCCGATCAGGTTCACCCGGCCGGGCGCGCGCCACACGGCCGACGGGGGCCGGCCGTGGACGGCGGTGAACTCCGCGATGAGCGACACGAAGGGCCTCCTTGGGGCGGCGGGGACGGCCAGGGGATTCTGTCAGAACCGATCAATAGCTGTCACAATAGGGGCTGCTGCCCTGCTATGGTGAGCGAAGTTGACGGAAAATGATCGATAGTGAGCGGCCAGCGCGCACCGGCCGCACGGAGGGACGGCGTCCGATGCCGACCGAGACCGACCACGCGGCGGCCGCCGCACGGCGGGGCCCCGGCCCGGCCCGCACCGCCGTGCAGCTCGCCGACGGCCGTGAGCTGCTCTATTTCGACGACGTGCCCGGCCTGGACCGCTCGGCGCCCGACCAGCGCGTCCTGCCCCCGCACGCCCCGCGGTCGGAGGTGCGGTACGACCCGGTGCAGGGGGAGTGGGTCGTCGTCGCGGCGCACCGCCAGGACCGCACCCATCTGCCCGCGCCGGGCGAGTGCCCGCTGTGCCCGTCGGCGCCAGGACGGCAGACCGAGATCCCGGCCTCCGGCTATCACGTGGTCGCGTTCGAGAACCGTTTCCCCACCCTGGGCGGCCCGCCTGCCGGCGGTCGATGCGAGGTCGTCTGCTTCACCGACGACCACGAATCGTCCTTCTCCCGGCTGACCGACCGGCGGCTGGAGACGGTAGCGCGCGCTTGGACGGACCGGACCGTGGAGCTGTCCCGGCTGCCCGGCGTCGAGTACGTGTTCGTCTTCGAGAACCGCGGCCCCGAGATCGGGGCGACGCTGCAGCACCCGCACGGCCAGATCTACGCCTTCCCCTACCTGCCGGCGCGGGTAGCGCGCGCGCTGGACATGGCGCGCGCATACCGCGCCGAGCACCGCTCCTGCCTGTTCTGCTCCGTCGTCGCCGCCGAGGAGGCCGCCGAACGGGTCGTCGCCCGCACCGACGGGTTCGTCGCGTTCGTTCCCGAAGCGGCCCGCTGGCCGTACGAGGTCCACATCTACCCGCGCCGCCACGTCGGCGGCCTCCCGGAACTGGAACCGGCCGAACAGGCAGAACTCATGTCCCTCTACCGGGACGTCCTGGCCCGTTTCGACCGTCTCTTCGACGCCCCGGCCCCCTACATGGCCCACTTCCAGCAGGCCCCGGCCGGCCCGGACGCCGGCCTGGCGCACCTGTCGGCCCGGATCTTCACCTCCCGGCGCGCACCCGGCAAGCTCAAGTACCTGGCGGCCAGCGAGTCCGGCGCGGGCGCCTTCATCAACGACGTCCTGCCCGAACAGGCCGCCCGCCGCCTACGCGAGGCCGGAACCCGCCCGCCCGGCTGACCGGGCCGACGCCGCGCCCGGGCGGCGGGGGTGCCCCGCCGCCCGGACTCGGCGATCAGGCGGAGGCGTACTCGCTGACCACGTCGACGACCCAGGTGACGCCGAACCGGTCCTTGAGCATCCCGTACAGCGGCGCCCACTGCGCAGGGGCGAGAGGCTGCAGAACGGTCGCGCCGTCGGCGAGCTTCTCCCAGTAGGCGGTGACCTCCTCGGCGGTGTCGCCGCGCAGCGAGACGAAGAACGCGTTCTGGCCCTGGTCCCAGGGCGTGTGCGAAGGCACGTCGTAGGCCATCACCCGGAAACCGCTCGGAGCGGCGACCTGGCCCCACATCACCTGGTCCGCCTCGGCCGGGTCGTGGACGTTCCCGGCGTCCTTGTAGGTGATCACGACCGCGTCCCCTCCGAACACCGACCGGTAGAACCCGAGCGCCGCGCCGGCGTCACCTCGGAAGTTCAGGTGGGTCACTGTGCTGACCGACATGGTCGGCTCCTTGTCTTTTGAAGCGTCATGGTCCAGGCGTCTTCCGTGCTGCCTAGGACTACGGTCGCAGCAGAAGAGGCCAGGTAGTGTCCGCTTCTCCGGGCACTATGGGGGCATGCCGAAGACCTCAGCGCGCCTGCTCACCCTGCTCTCGCTCCTCCAGGCGCGCCGGGACTGGCCGGGCGCGCTGCTGGCCGAGCGGCTGGAGGTCAGCCCGCGCACCGTGCGCCGTGACGTCGACCGCCTGCGCGAGCTCGGCTACCCCATCGCCGCGATCAAGGGCCCCGACGGCGGGTACCGGCTGAGTGCCGGCACGCGGCTGCCGCCGCTGCTGTTCGACGACGAGCAGGCCGTCGCCCTGGCCGTCGCGCTCCAGACCGCCGCGGCCACCGGAGCCGGCATCGAGGAGGCCGCGGCGCGCGCGCTGAACACCGTCCGGCAGGTCATGCCCGCACGGCTGCGCCACCGCGTCGACACCCTCCAAGTCACCGCCGTCCAACGGCCCGCGCCCCACATCGACGGCGGCGTGCTCACCGCGCTCGGCGCGGCCGTCCACGCCCGCGAGGTGCTGCGCTTCGACTACCGGCAGGAGCCGCGCCGGGCGCAGCCCCACCACCTCGTCACCTGGGGCGGCCGCTGGTACCTGGTCGCCTGGGACCTCGAGCGCGACGACTGGCGCACCTTCCGCGCCGACCGGATCACCCCGCGCACCCCCGCGGGGCCCCGCTTCCAGCCGCGCGAGGTGCCCGGAGGCGACGTGGCCGCCTTCGTGACCGGCAGGTTCCGGGGCGCGGACGGTGCCGGCGACTGGCCCTGCCGCGGCGAGGTGATCCTCGGCCTGCCCGCCGCCGAGGTGTCCCGCCACACCCGCGAGGGGATCGTCGAGGCCCTCGGCCCCGGCCGCTGCCGTCTCGTCCTCGGCTCGTGGTCATGGGCCGGGCTGGCCGCGGCCGTCGGCAGGTTCGACGCCGGCATCGAGGTGGTCGGGCCGCCCGAGCTCAAGGACGCCTTCGCGCGGCTGGCCCGCCGCTACGCGGCGGCGGCCGCGTCCTGACCTACGTGCCGTGCCGGTGCTGCGGGCCGAGCACGCGCAGCATGTCCAGCGCCTCGGTGCCGCCGGGCGGCGGGGTGAAGACCAGCAGCCGCTGGTCCGCCGCGGGCGTCGCCAGCACCTCGCAGTCGAACTCGATCAGGCCGAGCTCGGGATGCACGAGCCGGTACGGGTGCGACCTGCGCACCGCGACCTCGTGCCGGTCCCACAGCGCCGCGAACTCGGGGCTGGCCGCGCGCAGCCGCGTGACGAGCGCGCGGGACGCCGGGTCGTCCCCGCGGCGGGCCACCGCGGCGCGCAGGTCGGCGACCAGCTGCCGGGCCTGCTCCGGGCGCTCCTCGGCCGCGAAGTGGTTCCGCACGTCCGGCTCGGTGAACCAGCGCAGCACGATGTTGCGGTCGTCCTCGGCCACCGTGCACACGCACCCGAACAGCGCCTGCGCCATGTCGTTCTGCGCCAGCAGGTCGCCCAGGTCGCTCAGGATCTGGACCGGGACGCTGTCCAGCCGGTCCAGGAGGGCCAGCATGCCCGGCCGCAGGTACTCCCCGGCCCGCGCCCCCTCCGGGGGGCGGTGCCCGGCGAGCAGGTACAGGTGGTCGCGCTCGTCGGCGGTCAGCCGCAGCGCCCGCGTCAGCGCGGCCAGCATCTGCACCGAGGGCTGCGGGCTCCGGGCCTGCTCGAGCCGCATGTAGTAGTCGGTCGACATCCCGGCGAGCGACGCGACCTCCTCGCGGCGCAGCCCCGGCGTGCGCCGCCGCGGCCCCTCGGTCAGCCCGACGTCCCGTGGCGTCAGCCGCTCCCGGGACCGGCGCAGGAAATCGGCGAGGTCGTCGCGGTGCATCCCCATATCGGCAGTGATATCACCGTTCGCCGCGCGCATCGTCGGACCGCCGGTCCTAGGAAGAGCGCTCCGCTTCCGGACCGCCGCAGCCGAGGGCAGAGTCGGGGCCGTCCCACCACAGAGGAACGGTGATCACACGATGAAGGCAGTGCGCTTCCACGAGTACGGCGGCATCGACGTCCTGCGGGTGGAGGAGGTGGCGCGCCCGGTGCCCGGCCCGGGGCAGGCGCTGGTCGAGGTCCGCGCGGCCGGCGTCCAGCCCGGCGAGACCCACATCCGCATCGGCGCGCTGCACGAACGCTGGCCGGCGACGTTCCCCTCCGGCCAGGGCAGCGACCTGGCCGGCGTCGTGGTGGAGACCGGCCCGCAGGTGCGCGGCGTCGCGGTGGGGGACGAGGTCCTCGGCTTCACCCACAACAGGGCCAGCCACGCGGAGTTCGTCGTGGTCGACGACGTGAACCTGACGCCGCGCCCGGAAGGGCTGCCCTGGGACGTGGCCGGATCGCTGTACGTGGCCGGCACGACCGCGTACGCCGGCGTGTTCGCCGTCGACCCCGGACCGGGCGACACGGTCGTGGTGTCCGGCGCGGCGGGCGGCGTCGGCTCCCTCACCGTGCAGCTCGCACGCCGGCGCGGCGCCACGGTGATCGGCCTGGCGAGCGAGCCGAACCACGCCTGGCTGGCCGGGCACGGCGTCATCCCGGTCGCATACGGAGAAGGAGCCGCCGAACGGATCCGCAAGGCCGCCGGCGGCCGGGTCGACGCCTTCATCGACACGTTCGGCGCCGACTACGTGGACATGGCGGTGGACCTGGGCGTGCGCCCCGAGCGCATCAACACGATCCGTGCCTGGGAGGCCGCCGCGAGGGTCGGCGCAAGCACCTACGGCGAGAGCGCGGCGGCCTGCGCGGTCGTGCTCGGCGAACTGGCCCGCCTGGCCGCCCGCGGCGACCTCGAGGTGCCGATCGCCCGCACCTACCCTCTGGCGCAGGTACAGGACGCCTTCCGTGAACTGGAACGACACCACACCCACGGCAAGATCGTCCTGCACCCCTGACCGACCGGCCGCAAGGAGTGCCCATGCAGGTCACGATCGTCCACGCGTGCCTACGCGACGGCCGGGGCGGCAGCCCCACCGCCGTGATGGAGGAGGCGCCGTTGACCGACGCCGAGCGCCGCCGCGTGCCGGCCTTGGCGGGAACCTCGCACGCGGTCTTCGTCTCCGCGCCCGAGGCTGCCCTGCGCTTCTTCACCACCGAAGGGGAACTGCCCGCGTGCGGCCACGGGACGATCGCGGCCTTGGCCTTCCTCGCCGAGGCACAGGTGCACCGGACGACACTCCGCACCTCGCGGCGCACCTTCACCGGCCGGGCCGACCAGGAGAAGGACCACATCACGGCCTCCTTCGACGCGGGCCCCGTCGACCTGCGCGAACCCACCGCGGCAGAGCTGGACCTCGTCCTGCCCGCCCTCGGCGCCGGCGTCCTCACCCACGGCGCCCGGGTCGCCGCGATGGGACGGCCGCGTCTGCTGATCCCCGTCGCCACGCGAGCAGCCCTGTCCGCACTCGCCCCGGACTTCGAGCGGCTCCGCGCCGCCTGCGACGAGCTGGGCCTCCTCGGCTGCTACGTCTACTCCGCCCCGGAACACTCAGGCCGGGTCGCGGCCCGCATGTTCGCCCCCTCGATCGGCGTCCCCGAGGACGTCGCCAACGCCAACAGCACCGCCTGCCTCGCCGCGCACCTGGCCGGCCAAGGCATCACCGTGGACATGGGCGACTCCCTCGGCAGCCCGGCCACGATCACCGCCGCCACACGCCCCGGCCCGACGGTCGTCCTGGGCGGCACCGCACGGATCGCCCGTACCTTCCAGCTGCCCTGACCGCCCCGGTCAGCCCTTCTGCGAAGCCTCGCGTTCAGCGGGGTGTTCGTCGAGCATCGGCTGGCGCAGCCAGCGCAGGGCGGCGTCGGCGCAGTCCTCGGGGGAGGTGTTGAACGCGATGGCGGCGCCGGGCGCGTGCCGCCGGACCAGGTTCACCACGCGCTCGAAGAACTCCAGCAGCGGCTCGTGCGTGCGGATGCCGCCGCCGATCACCACGCAGGCGTGGTCCCCGCCGGTCAGGGCCGCCACGATCGCGCCTTCGGGATCCTCGTCCAGGTCCACCAGGCACCAGTCGGCCTCGATGCCGAGGTCGTCGAACCGGGCCCGGCCACGTGCCAGCGCCGCCTGGACCGGCCCGGGGTCCCAGCCCTGGAGCCTGGCGGGGTCGAGACCGAGCACCAGTACCCGTTCCGCTGCCATGTGCTCTCCTCTTCCGGGCCGCGCCACGGCCAACGTAACAGCCCCGCCCCGTACCGTGCGGCGGCCCCGGCCGGCCGGCCGCGCGGGTCCTCCCGTGCCCGCCGGGGCGGTCCCCGGGACCTACGATGGCCTCATGTCAGAGCGTGGTCGTCCGTCGTCTCCGGTCGTTCACCGGCACGAGCTCGTTGCGGACCGGGAGCAGCTGGAGGCGGCCAGCGCGGTGTTCGCGCTGCTGTCCGATCCGACCCGGCTGCACCTGCTGTGGCTGCTGGCCGAAGGGGAGGCGGACGTGACCACGCTGGTCGAGGCCAGCGGCGCGGCCCGGCCCGCCGTCAGCCAGCATCTGGCCAAGCTGCGCCTGGCGGGGCTCGTCCAGTTCCGCAAGGAAGGGCGGCACGCGGTGTACTCGCTGCGCGACGGCCACCTGCGCAGCCTCGTCCTGGAGGCGTTGAGCCACGCCGACCACAAGGTGACCGGCGAACCCTGGCACTCCTGAACCCCCTGCCCCGTGCGGGAATGCCGGCACGACCCTCTCGGTTAACATGTGCGCAAGTAAGCACATGAGCACGGAGAGGCGAGGCCATGTTCACCGTTCTGCGCGACCGCACCTACCGGCACCTGTTCGCCGCGCAGGCCATCGCCCTGGTGGGCACCGGCCTGGCGACCGTGGCGCTGAGCCTGCTCGCCTACGATCTGGCCGGCGCGGACGCCTCCGCCGTCCTCGGCACCGCGCTGGCCATCAAGATGGTCGCCTATGTCGTGATCTCCCAGGCGGTCGGCGCGGTCGCCGACCGGATCCCGCGCCGGGCCCTGATGGTGACAACGGACCTGGTCCGGGGCGGTGTCGCGCTGGCGCTGCCCTTCGTGACCGAGGTGTGGCAGATCTACGTGCTGATCTTCCTGCTGCAGTCCGCCTCGGCGGCCTTCACCCCGACGTTCCAGGCGACCATCCCCGAGGTGCTCCCGGCCGAGCGCGACTACACGCGGGCGTTGTCGCTGTCCCGGCTGGCCTACGACCTGGAGAGCCTGTTCAGCCCGGCGCTCGCCGCCGCCCTGCTCACCTTGATCAGCTACAACCTGCTGTTCTTCGGCACGGTGGCCGGGTTCCTGGCCTCGGCCGCACTGGTGGTCTCGGCCGTGCTGCCCAAGCCCTCGCCGGCCGGCCGCAGCGGCGGCCCGCTCGCCAAGGCGACCTACGGGGCGCGGCTGTTCGGCGCCACGCCGGCGCTGCGCGCCCTGCTCGCGCTGAACGTGGCCGTCGCCGCGGCCGGCGCCATGGTCGTCGTCAACACCGTGGTCCTGGTCCGCGAGCACCTCGGCCGCGCCGCCGGCGACGTCTCCCTGGCGCTGGGCGCGTTCGGGGCCGGGTCGATGGTCGTCGCCCTGCTGCTGCCCCGCGTCCTGGACAGGTTCTCCGCCCGCGCCGTGATGCTGCCCGCCGCCGGTGTGCTGGTCGCGGTGCCGGCCGTCCTCACCGCCGCGCTGGCCGCCGGCGCCTTCTCCTGGCCGATGCTGCCGGCCGCGTGGGCGGTGGCCGGGGCCGCGACCTCCGCCGTGCTGACCCCGTCCGGCAACCTGATCCGCCGGTCGGTGGCCCCGGCCGACCTGCCCGCCGCGTTCGCCGCCCAGTTCTCCCTGTCCCACGCCGCCTGGCTGCTCACCTATCCGCTGGCCGGCTGGCTGGCCTCCGGGGCGGGCATGACGGCCGCCGCCGGCGCGCTCACCGCGATCGGGCTCCTCGCCGCCGTCGCGGCCCGGGTGCTGTGGCCGGCCGGTTCGAGCGGCCACGGCGAGGTGCTCGCCGTCCAGGCGCCGGTGGAGACGATGAAGCGCGACGCGGACGGCGAGCACCGGCTGGCCGCATGAGGACCGCGACCGGCGCCCCGGGGGCTTCAGGGGCAGGCGGCCAGGACGACGGAGACGACGTTGCAGGTGGCGGTGGCGGAGTCGTTGCCGCTGACGGGGTCGGCGGGGGTGCTGGCGGTGCGGGTGCCGGTCACCGAGACCTGCCCCAGCGAGAGCAGGTTCAGCGGGACGCGGAAGCTCTTGTCGGCGCTGGCTCCATTGGCGATGGCGCCGTAGGTGCAGGTGACCGTCCCGGCGGCGGTGCTGCACCCGGTCGACAGCCCGGTGGCGGTCGCGCCGGGCGGCAGGGACGCCTTCACGGTGGCGGCGGTGACCGCGCCGGGACCGGTGTTGCGGGCGGTGAGGGTGTAGCTCAGGTAGGGCACCAGGATCCCCAGCTTGGGCTGGGCGGTCAGGTCCACGTCGATGTCGGCGGCGGCGGGCGCGGAGCCGGGGGCCCAGTCGGTGGCGAACTGGAAGCCGGGCACGCCCGACAGCAGGGTCTTTCCGGTGCCGTCGGCGTTCATGGTGTAGACGTCCTGGTTCGCGCTATAGGCGATCTTGGTTCCGTCCGGCGACCACAGCGGCGCGCCGGCGGGGACGGTGTCGTTGGAGACGTTGGCGAGCCCGGTGCCGTCGGCGTTGATCGTGTGGATCTGCGGGGTGCCGCCCTGCAGGGGCCCGAGGGTGAAGGCGATCTTGGTGCCGTCGGGGGACCAGTCGGGCCCCCGGGCCGCCTGGCCGGAGGGGGCGGCGGTGATCTGGGTGACGCCGGTGCCGTCGGGATGGACGGTGAAGACGTTCGCCCCCGACCCGTAGGCGATCCTGGTGCCGTCGGGCGACCAGGCCGGGACCTGCCCGTCGACGCCCAGCGCGGTGGCGCCGGTGCCGTCGGCGTTGACGGTCTTGAGGCCGCCGGGGGTGCTGTAGACGATCTTGGTGCCGTCGGGGGACCAGTCGATCCGGCTGTCGATGATGCCCTCGGGGCTGACCTGGGTCTGGCCGGTGCCGTCGATGTTCATCGTCCACAGGTGCTGGGTGTCGGTGAACCGGGTGAAGGCGATCTTGGTGCCGGCGGCGTTCACCGCCGGGTTGCCGTCGTCGACGTCGTTGTCGGTGACCTTGGCCAGGCCGGTCCCGTCGGGGTCGATCGAGTAGATCTCCTTGTCGGGGTCGGTGGCCTGGTCGACGATGTAGATCTTGCCGTTGGCGCCGGGGAACGCGGCGTGCGCCGCGGCCGGCGCGATCGCCTGCACCGCCCACAGGGACAGCGACAGCACGGTCAGCAGCGCCGGCGTCCGGCGCGGCGGGCATAAACGACAATCCACAGAGGGTCTCCGTTTCGGTTCCTCCGCGCCGCCGGGCCGGGGTCCGGCCGGGCCCCTCCCCACCGCGGACGACGCGGCCTTTCCCACAGCCGCGACACCTGCCGATGCGGAAGACCGTCCGCTTGCCAGATGCCGCTCTGCTCCACCCTGAGCCCTGTTCTCCCAGCGCGCCCGCGCGTCGTCCCGGCCGAAGGTGGCCCGGCCGGAAACGGCCCGGCCCGGCATTCGCGACCCTCGGGTCAATCGGCCGCGGGGCCGAACAGCCGGTCCAGGTGGTGGGTGAGGACGGTCTGGGCGTCGGCGCCGGTGCGCTGCCCGGCCAGGACGCTTTGGCCCAGGCCGTTGACCATGGCCAGCAGCCCGGCGGCGGCCATCTCGGGGTCGGTGCCGGCGGGGACCTGCCCGGACCGCCGGGCGCTGTGGATCTGCTTGGCGAGGAAGGACTCCAGCCCGGCCGGGTGGGCGGTGGCGTGGTGGGCCGGCAGGTCGGGATCGTTCAGGAGCAGGGTGTAGTAGGCGGTGTAGGTGCGGGCGATGCGGCGGCTTTCGTCGTCGGTGGGCAGGATGCAGCCCAGTACCGCGGTCACCACCGCACGAGGCGAGGGGGAGGGGCCGGCCGCCTGGATCCAGCTGAGCATGCGCCCTTGGATCTGGGCGCCGAGGCGTTCCAGCGCGTCGAGCAGCAGCGCCTGCTTGGTGTGGAAGTAGTACTGCACCAGCCGCAGGGAGACGCCGGCCTCGGCGGCGACCGCGCGCATGCTGGCCGCCTGCAGGCCCTGGGCGTCGGCGATCCGCAGCAGGGCCTCGGCGATCGTCCTGCGGCGCTCTTCGTGATCGACCCGGGTGGGCACGGCGCACCCCCTTTCTTGATACATATGTACCATGATACGTGTGTACCATGAAAATCGGACAGTTCAGGAACGCACGAGCCCAGGCCCGCTTCGACGCCGTCTACGCCCAGGTGCTGGAGAAGCTATGGCCGCAGCCGCGTACCGGCCTGGACATCGCGACCACCTTCGGCGCCACCCGCGTCTACCGCGCCGGCCCTTCGGCCGGACCGGCCGTCGAAGGGGGCGGCGGCGCGCCGATCGTGCTGCTGCCGGGCGGCAGCGGCAACGCGCTGATGTGGCACCGCCACATCAGCGCGCTGAGCCGGCGCCACCAGGTCATCGCCGTGGACACCGTCGGCGAGCCGGGCGCCAGCCGGCAGACCGCCCCGATCGGCGACGGCCGGGACGCCGCGGCCTGGCTGGAGGAACTGCTGACCGCTCTCCAGGTCGAGCGCGCCCATCTGGTCGGCTGCTCCTACGGCGGCTGGCTGATCCTGCACCATCACCTCCGCCATCCCGGCCGCGCCGCCACCCTCACCCTGCTGGACCCGGCCGGGCTCGCCGCTCCCGGCCGGAGGTTCTTCGCCTGGGTGATCGCCGGCGGGCTGGCGGGCCTGGCGCCGCGCCCGCTGCGTCCTCTGCTGGCCCGCCTGCTGGACAACCGCACGATCCTGGACGGCGACCTGATGCGCCTGGTGCGCCCCGCGATGACCTTCCGGCGCGGTCTGCCGCCGGCCGAGGTCCTCACCGATGACCAGCTGCGCCGGATCGGCGCTCCTTCGCTGTTCCTGCTCGGCGAGCGCAGCACCCTGCACGACAGCCGCCAGGCCGCCGGCCGCATCGCCCGGTCCGTGCCGGACGGCCGGGCGGAGGTGGTGCCCGGCGCCGGCCACGCCCTGCCCGCCGACCATCCCGGCCTGGTCACCGACCGCATCCTGGCCATGGCCGAGGCCCGCTCCGCTCTCCGCTGAAGGCGCCCTTGCCGCCGATGCGAAGTCCGGTCCGATTATCGGGATCAATAGGATATTTCATGTCGATATCGGGTACCGGTGGGTCGCGTGGCCCAGGTCGTGCGACGGCGCGACCGTGACCAGCGGACACCGCCGCCCACCCTGCGGTATCTCTCAACGGAAAGGCCGACCAGACCATGACGGCGGT
The DNA here is from genome assembly GCF_009604375.1 of Actinomadura macrotermitis. Lineage (GTDB taxonomy): Bacteria > Actinomycetota > Actinomycetes > Streptosporangiales > Streptosporangiaceae > Spirillospora > Spirillospora macrotermitis. Next base: position 36,150 of record NZ_WEGH01000004.1, on the reverse strand, counting down.
ATCAGAGCAGGAGCCCGAGGCCGCAGGACCGGCTCCTGCGGCGACGGCGGTGGCCGGGCAGGCGGGCGAGGAAGACCTGCGGGCCTTGTTCGGGCAGTCCACCGCGGTGTTCGCCTCCCTCACCGGCCCGGCGCACGTGGTGGAGACGGCCAACCCGGCCTTCCTCGCCGTCATCGGCGAGGAACGGGCCCGTATCGGGGTTCCGGTCGCCGAGCTGGCGCCCGAGCTGATCGACCAGGGCTTCATGGAGCTGCTGGATCAGGTCTACCGCACCGGCGAGCCCTACACCGGCCGGGACGCCCGGGTCGTGCTGGGCACCGGCGCGCGGGCGCGGGAGATGTTCTTCGACTTCACCTACGAGCCGCGCCGCGATGCCGAAGGCAACGTGATCGGGATCCGGCTGATCGGCGTGGAGACCACCCAGGTCAAGCACGCCCAGCGGCTGATGGTCGAGCACCGGGCCCTGGTGGAGCAGATCGCCCGCCAGCAGCCCCTGGCCGAGGTGCTGGAGGGCATGGCCCGCTGCATCGAGGAGCTGGCACCGGACGAGGTGCTGGTCTCGGTGCTGCTGGCCGACCCCGACGGCCGGCACCTGCGCCACGGCGCCGCCCCCAGCCTGCCGGAGTTCTACAACCAGGCCATCGACGGGATCGCCACCGGCGAAGGCGTCGGCTCGTGCGGCACCGCCGCCCACCGGCGCCGCCAGGTCATCGTCACCGACATCGCCACCGACCCCTTCTGGGACGACTTCCGCCACCTGGCCGAGCCGGCGGGCCTGGCCGCCTGCTGGTCCACGCCGATCCTGGCCCGCGACGGCAGCCTGCTGGGCACCTTCGCCATGTACCACCGCACCCCGCGCGCGCCGCAGGAGGCCGACCTGGCCCTGGCGCGGGTCTTCACCGACACCGCCGCTCTGGCGATCGAGCGCCACCACATCGAACAGGCCAAGCTCGCCGCCGAGGCCAGCGCCAGGTCCGCCCTGGAGGAACTGGCCAAGGCCGTCCGCGCCGAGCAGCGACTGCGCGCCGAAGCCGAGCAGCGCGCCTCCGCCGCCGCCGAGCTCGCCGCCCAGATGCGCGTCGCCGCCGCCGTGCAGGCCCCCGCCGCGCCCCCCGAGCACTGCCAGCTCGGCGGCACCTCCGGCTGCGAGGCGGCGGCCGAGATCAAGGTCGCCGACTCGTGGGGCGTCTCGGCGTGGGGCTGCACCGCCCACGTCGAGGAAGCCCTCATCACCGTGCGGTCGGCCTTCATCGCCAACGAAGAACTCGGCGGTCTGGCCGCCTATCTCAACCGCTGACCCGCACCCGGCCGGGCGCAGGCGCGCCCGGCCGGGACGTTGCGCAACGCCCTGGTCGAGCCGGCGGCTGTGGCCGTTGCCTGGTTCGTCGCTCAGTCGCCGGCGGCCTGGATCGCGGCGGCGATCGGCTCGAGCCCCGCGATCAGCTCGTCGAACTCGTCCGCGCTGAGCGCGTTGTAGGGCGGTGCCGCCAGTTCGACGGTGCGGGCCTCGATCCGCTCCTTGGTCTCCCTGCCGGCGTCGGTGAACCCCCCGTCGTCGTCCACGAGGCCGCGGTCGCGCAGCCCGTCGACGACGGCGGCCAGCTGCGCCTTGGGCAGGTGGTGGATCCGGCCGAACTCCTCCGCCCTCATCCCGAGGGAGAGGGCCATGAGGACGTGGGCCTCGGTCCCGCCGATGCCGTGGGCGACCAGGACGGCGTTGTGGCCGTCCCCGCGGTGTTCGCGCAGCATCGTCGCCGCGTGCCAGAGCCGGGCCACCGGCTCTTCGGGCACATCGAGGGCCCGGAGCCCGGCGTACAGGGGCCGGCCCTCGGTCGGTGCGCTGACCGCCGCCCGGGTGGCGAGGTCGGCGAGCCGCGCCAGGGCGGGGGAGTCGGCGAGCTCCCCGATCATCTGCCGCAGGGCGGCGGTGCTGCCCCGCTCGCGCACGGCGATCGCCTCCTGCGGGGAGACCTTGCCCCAGACCCAGGGGATGTGGCGCGCCACCTCGCCGTCGGCGAAGTTGTAGAAGACCGCGTGCACCACCTCGGCCGGTGCCCGCCCCAGCGGCGCGGCCCGGCCCGCGAAGTACCCGTCCCAGTAGTTGCGCATGCCGAGGGCCAGGAACGCCTCGTTCGGCACCTCGGAAAAGGTGACGGTGCCGATCGCCTCGACGAACTCGAACATACGGCGGACCTTGGCCAGTGGGTGCGTCATCGGTCGGCATCTCCTTCGGTCGCGGCAGCGCCCCCGTGGGCGGCCTCTCGTCCTAGCTACGAACACCGCGGCCCCGATCCGACACCTCCTTCCGGATTTCTTTGAAGAACTTTCCAGGGACGCCGTCTCCTGGGACCACCGTCAGCCGACGGCGGTCCTCGGCGAGCGGGTCAGGCGGTCTGCACCCAGATCGGCTGCCAGTCCGCGAGGTCGTGGTAGCGGCGGAGCTCGGCGAGCCCGGACACGTTGCCCAGCCAGCCGGCGTACGGCGGGTTCTGCTCGTCGAACCCACTCTGCACGATGGTCAGGCGGGTCTTGCCGTCGGAGTCGGCCAGCTCCCAGGTGGTGACGCCCGGGCCGCCCCAGTCGACGGCCACCCGGCTGCCCGGCTCCAGGTCGACGATCTTCGCGGCGTACCCGGACTCGAACCCGCCCATCGCGTAGCGGCCGCCGACCCACGGCTCGATGTCGATCGGGAACCCGAACCAGGTGGAGACCTGCTCGGAGTCGATCAGCGACCGGTACACCTGCTCGCGCGGAGCGTCGATGACGGCCTCGTCGCGCATGACCGGCGAGGTGAAGTCGGCCTTGGCGCTCAGCGCCCGGCCCTCCAGGTGGTCGACGAGGTTGGCCAGGGACAGGCACCAGAACGTCTGCATGACGCCCCGGATGCTGGAGCCCGTCATCTGCTCCTCACGGTCGTAGTGGCTTTGGGTCAGCGTCACGATCGTGCTGTCGGGGCCCTCCTCGGCCAGCGAGATCTCGACGGTCGTGTCGACACCGTCCAGCGGCCACACGAACCGCAGCGTGCTGTCGTCGGCGTGCAGGACCCGCTGGCGCGGGGCGTCGCCCTCGGGCGTGTGCCGGCCCCAGAACTCGAAGCGGCCCGGCAGGTCGGCCTCGGCGAACTCGGCCAGCCAGACCCGCAGCTCGGCGGCGTCGGTCAGGGCGTGCCGGACGGACTTGAGCGGCGCCGACACCCGAGCGCGCAACGTCATCGTCTCAGTCATCAGGGGTGCTCTCCTTCGGGTAGCAGGCCACGGCCAGCTTGAAGGCATCGCCTTCGGCGCCGCCGTAGCGCGTGAACAGGTCCTGCAGCACGGTCTGCAGGTCGGTCAGGAACTCCTGGCGCCGCTCGGCCGGGACCCGGATCTCCCCGGACACGCCGAGCGAGGGCAGCTCCCCGGTGGCCGGGTCGAGCGCGGCGACATCGGCCTGGACCTCTTCCATCAGGTCCAGCAGATGCCCCAGGCTCAGCGTGTCGCGGGTGCGGCGCAGCCCGATCCGGCCGACCAGCCGCGGCGACAGCCAGTACGAGCGGGCGCTCGCCTGGTAGACGCCCTCCTGGATGCCGCGGACCTTGCGTTCGGCGACCTTGGCCACCAGGCCCGCCTCCACCAGCTTGCGCACGTGGTAGTAGACCCGCTGCTGGGTCTGGTCCAGCCGCTCCGCGACCTCGGTGCAGCTGCGCGGCTCGGCCAGCTGCCGCAGCACCTCGATCCGCTGCGGCTTGAGCAGGGCCTCGGCCTGCTCGATCTCTTCCAGGTACAGGACGTCTCTCATCGCAAAAATCAGTTTGTACATAAAAATTTTCTTTGTCAATGGGGCGCGGCGTGGCGGGCCGGCTGCCGTGGCCGCGGCCAAGCCCTCGAATCCGGCCCCTCCGGGTCAGGGGCCGGGTCTGCGGGGGCCCGTTCTCTTGCGGGCGGACCTGCCGGTCTGGCTCTCGAAGCGGAGGTAGGCCGCCGTCGCCCGGTATGCCGCTTCCATATAGCGTTCGCCTTCGTCCCGGGCCCGCCCGGCGTCGAATCCGTATATCTGGCGGATCATGTTCACGCCGTGCGGAGTGTTGCGGCGTCCGATGGGCAGCAGGTGCACTTCGGTGCCCTCGGGAAGGTTGTCCAGCAGGCTGCTGAACATGATCCGGAAGGTCCCTTCCGCGATGCCCGCCTCCCAGAGGGCCCGCGGGAAGCGGCGGGCGTGGGCGAAGTCGCTCGCCTGGAGCACGTAGACGGTGCGGGCGCCGAGCTGGAGGGCCCGGTCGAGCGGGACGGGGTCGAGGAACCCCCCGTCGAGATAGACCTTCCCGTCGACCCTCGTGTGCGAGAGGATGGCCGGCGCCGCGCCCGCGGCGAGCACGGCGGGGACGAGCGGCCCGGAGCCGAACCAGTGCTCGCTCATGGTGTTCAGCTGGAGGGCGTTGCACTCGAAGCGCACCCCCAGCTCCTCGAAGGTGCGGGCGCCGATGTGGCGCTCCAGGATCGTGCGCAGGCATTCCCGCGCCCTGGCCCGCGCGGCCGGCGAGACCAGCCGGTACAGGCCGTGCGGCACCGACCACCTGAGCGGCCGCGCGGTGAGGATCTCGGTCCAGCACTCGTACACCGCGTCGAGCCCGGTGGTGTCCGCGCGGCCGGCGCGGTCGGCGAACACCGCGCCGATCATCGCGCCGGCGGAGCTGCCGAGGACGAGGTCGGGGTGTATGCCCGCCTCGGTGAGGGCGGCGAGCATGCCGAGCTCGGTGCTGGCCATCTTGCCGCCTCCGCTGAGGACGAAGGCGATCGGTCCGGATGCCATCTTCACCTGCTCCCGCCGACCGGGCGGCTCACGCCGGGCCCCCCGATCCAGTTCCCGACGGCCCGGGCCGTCGCCGCGGCGTGGGTCGTCATCATGGTCAGGTGGTCGCCGGGCACCGTGGCGGTGGAGCCCGGCCGCGCCCATCCGGCGCCCACGCTGTCCATGGCCTCCTCGGCGTGCAGCGCGAGGACGGGGCACCGGAGCGTGCGGGGCGTCCATCCCGTGAAGAGATCGGCGTAGTGCATCATGGCGGACACACCCACCTCGTCGAGCAGCGCGCGCACTTCCAGCCGCGCCCAGAGGCGGCCGGCGTTCCGGGCGACTTCGCGGGGGCCGTGCCGGGCGATGTCGGCCGGGTCGAGCAGGGCGAGCCCCGCGGGAGGGTGCCCCTCCTCTTCGCACCGCGCGGCGATGGCGTGCGCCAGCCACGCGCCGGAGGAGTGCCCGGTGAGCACGAACGGGGAGCCGTCCGCCTGGTCGAGCACCACCGCGGCCGCGGCGCGGCCGAACACCTCCAGGGTCCCGGGCAGGGACTCGCCGTCGGCATAGCCGGGCACGGTGAGCGCGAGGACGTCGCGGTCCCCGTCGAAGTGCCGGGCGAACTCGGCGTACTGGAGGGGAGTCGAGGGCGCCAGAAGCGACGGCACGCAGAACAGGCGCGGTGCGGCACACCCGTCGGAAAAGCGCACCGTTTGGACGGTGAGTCCGGCGGGGTCGTCCGCACGGGGTTCGGTGCGCGCGTTGAGGGCCTCCCGCATGAGCGCGACCTGTTCGTCGAGGTTCGTCTCCGCTCCGTCCAGGACGCGGTGGAGGCGCGTGGCGGTGCCGCCGTCGGCCGCCGCCTCCGCCGGCATTGCGAAACCGGCGTCGAGCAGGCGGGCCAAGGCCAGCGGTGTCGGATGGTCGAAGACCACGGTGGTCGGCAGTTTCAGCCCGGTCAGCTTGCCCACGCGGTTGCGCAGTTGCACCGCCGCGAGGGAGTCGAAGCCCATGTCCCGGAACCGCCGGTCGCCGTCGATCGCCTCTGCCCGGCTGTGGCCGAGCACGGACGCCGCGTGCGTCCGGACGAGCCGCAGCAGCTCGCGGACGCGGTCGGACGCGGGGAGCGCGGCGAGCCGTTCGCGCAGCGACGCGGGGTCGGCGGCGGCGGCCGGGTCGGCGCGGCGGGCGCCCGCCCGCGTCCGCTTCGGGCGGACGAGATGGCGCAGTATGGGCGGTGAGGCGTCCAGGGGCCGCCCGCCGAGGGTGGGGAGGTCGATGTGGGCCGCGACGAAGAAGGGCCCTCCGTCGGCCAGCGCGGCGTCGAAGAGCGCCAGGCCGTCCTCGTCGCTGAGGGGCAGCATGCCGTTGCCGGCGAGGCGCGCCAGGTCGGCCTGCCCGAGGCGGCCGGTCAGTTCGCTGGCCCGCTCCCAGAGCCCCCAGGCGAGGGACGTGGCGGGCAGCCCGTGCCGGGCGCGGTGGAACGCCAGGGCGTCCACGAACGCGTTGGCGGCCGAGTAGTTCGCCTGCCCGCCGTTGCTCAGGACCGAGGCCAGGGAGGAGTACAGCACGAACGCGGCGAGGTCCGATCCCCGGGTGAGCAGGTGCAGGTTGAGCGCGGCGTCGGCCTTGGCGCGCAGCACCCGGTCGTTCATCTCGGGGGTCAGCGAGGTGATGACGCCGTCGTCGACCACGGCCGCCGTGTGCACGACGGCGGTCAGCGGGTGCTCGGCGGGGACGCCGGCGAGCACCCGCCGCAGCGCCTCGCGGTCCGCCGCGTCGCAGGCGACGACGGCGACCTCGGCGCCGAGGTCCGCCAGCTCGGCGCGCAGGGCGTCCGCCCCGGGCGCGTCCGGCCCGCGCCGGCCGGTCAGCAGCAGGTGGCGCACGCCGTGCCCGGTGACCAGGTGGCGGGCGAGCAGCGCGCCGAGCGTGCCGGTGCCGCCGGTGACGAGCACGGTCCCGTCCCGGTCGAGCGGGCGCGGCACGGTGAGGACGATCTTGCCGGTGTGCTCGGCCCGCCGCATGTGCTCGAAGGCGTCCCGGGCGTGCCGGACGTCCCAGGCGGCGCAGGGGAGCGGGTGCAGGACGCCGCGGTGGAAGAGGCCGCGCAGCGGGCCGAGCATGGCGTGCAGCCGGCCGGGGTCGAGCATGCCGAGGTCGAATTCCCGGTAGGCGACGCCGGGGTGGTCGCGGGCGACGTCGTCCGGTTCGCGCAGGTCGGTCCGGCCCAGCTCGATGAACCGCCCGCCGGGCGCCAGCAGCCGCAGGCCCGCGTCGACGACGTCGCCGCTGAGGCTGTTGAGCACGACGTCCACGCCCTTGCCGCGGGTGGTCTCGCGGAAGTGCCGCTCAAAGGCGGTCGAGCGCGACGAGGCGATGTGGGCGTCGTCCAGCCCGAGCGCGCGCAGCGCCGGCTGCTTCGCGGGCGAGGCGGTGGCGAAGACCTCGGCGCCCAGGTGCCGGGCGAGCTGCACGGCGGCCAGCCCGACGCCTCCGGTCCCGGTGTGGACGAGCACCGACTCGCCGGGACGCAGTTCGGCGAGTTCGACGAACGCGTGCCAGGCGGTCAGGAACGCCACCGGGACGGTGGCGGCCTCCGGGAAGGTCCACTCCGCGGGCAGGGGGATCACCAGGCGGTGGTCGGTGACCGCGGTGGAGGCGAACGCGGTGCTCTTGGTGAACACCCCCGTCACCCGGTCTCCGGGCGACACGCCCGTCACCCCCGGCCCGGTCTCGGCGACGACGCCCGCGCCGTCGAAGCCCATGAGGGGCCAGACCCGGTGCCGGTCCACGATCCCGGCGGCGACGGCGACGTCGCGGAAGTTCAGCGCGGCGGCGCGGACGGCCACCCGGATCTCACCCGGGCCGAGCGGCGCCTCGGCCGCCGGCGTGACGCGCAGGCTCTCCATGTCCCCCGGCTCCATGTCCAGGCGCCACGGCCGCCCGTCCGCCGCCGCCCCGGTGCCGCCCGGCGCGGCCGGAAGCAGCCGCGGGACGTGGCGGGCGCCGGCGCGCAGCGCCAGCTGCGGCTCACCGGTGGCCAGGGACGGCGCGAGCGAGGCGAGCGACGCCTCGTGGCCGTCGACGTCGACCAGCACCAGCCGGCCCGGATGCTCGGTCTGCGCGGTGCGGACGGCGCCCCACACCGCCGCCTGCGCGAGGTCGGTCACGGGGTCGCGGGGGTGGACGGCGACCGCTCCCCGGGTGAGGACGAGCAGGACGCCCGCGGCCGTCCGCTCGTCGGTCAGCCAGTCGCGCACCTCGGCCAGCACATGGTTGACCGTCGCGTGGAGCGGCGCGGCGCTGTCGGGCGTCCCGGTGCGGGGGCAGACCAGCACCGAGGCGTCGGGGACGGAGCCGCCGACGGCGATCGACGCGAGCAGGGAGGCGACGTCGCGGTGGCGGGGCGGGTCGCCGGGAAGGACGGGGTCCGTCCCGTCCCGGTCGGCGCCGATCAAGGCCCACGTCCGGGCGTCGGGCCCGCCGTCGTCCGGTGACGCGGCAGGCCAGCCGAGGTGGAACAGGCCGCCGCGGCCGGTGCCCCGCACGGCGCGCAGCCGTTCGCGCTCCACGGTCCGCTGGGTCAGCGACCGGGCCGTGAGGACGGGACGGCCGGCGGAGTCGGCGACCGTCACGGCCATGGTGTCCGGCCCCGTCCGGGCCAGCCGGGCCCTCAGCATCACGGCGCCCTCGGCGTGCAGCCGGACGCCCTGCCAGGAGAACGGCATCCGCAGCCGGTCCGGCTCGCCGGTGAGGGCGCCGTGCAGCGCCGCGTCCAGCAGCGCCGGATGCAGGGAGTACGCGGCGGCCTCGTCCTGCCGGTCCTCGGCGAGCGCGACCTCGGTGAACACCTCGTCGCCGCGCGTCCAGGCGGCCTGGAGGTTGCGGAAGGCGGGCCCGTACTCGTAGCCGGCCGAGGCGAGCCGGCGGTAGAAGCCGTCCAGCGGGACGGGGACGGCGCCCGGCGGCGGCCACGCGGTGAGGTCGCCGCCGGCGTCGGCGCTCTCGGCGTCGCCGCCGGCCGCGGTGCCCGTGGCGTGCCGTGTCCACGGCTGCTGCGCCGGGGCCGCCTCCGGCCGGGAGAAGATCTCCAGGGAGCCGTGCTCCCGCACCTGCACCTGGATGCGCACCGGCTGGTCGGCGGGCAGCACGAGAGGGGCGTGCAGGATCAGTTCCTCCACGCCGTCGTACCCGGCCCGGTCGGCGGCCTGCAGGGCCATCTCCAGGAGGGCGGTGCCGGGGAGCAGGGCGGTGCCGTGCACCGCGTGGTCGGCCAGCCAGGGGTGGCTCCGCGCCGACACCGACCCGGTGAGCAGCAGCTCGGGGGTGCCGGCGAGCTCGGTCGCCGCGCCGAGCAGCGGATGGCCAGCGTCCTCGAGGCCGGCCGTCGCCAGGTCGGCGGAGCGCGAGGCGTCGGCGTCGAGCCAGTACCGCCTGTGCTGGAAGGCGTAGGTGGGCAGGTCGGCGCGGCGCGGCGAGGTGCCGGCGAAGGACCGCGCCCAGGGCACGGCGACCCCGTGCGCGTCGGCCTCGGCGACGGAGAGCCGGAACCGGCGCAGGCCGCCCTCGCCGCGCCGCAGCGTCCCCTGCGCCGCGGCGTCGGCGCCGGTGTCCTCGACGGTCTCCTGCATGCCCATGGTCAGGACCGGATGCGGGCTGACCTCGATCAGCGCCCGGTGCCCGGCGGCGAGCACGGCGCGCAGCGTCGGGTCGAAGCGGACCGGGTCGCGCAGGTTGGCGAACCAGTAGCCGGCGTCCATAGCCGTCGTGTCGAGGAGGCCGCCGGTGACGGTCGAGTAGAAGGGGATTTCGGCCGGCCCCGGCCGGATCCCGGCCAGGTCGCCGAGCAGGCGGTCGCGGATCCGTTCGACGTGCGCGGTGTGCGAGGCGAAGTCCACCGCGATCCGGCGCGCCCAGACACCCTCGGCCTCCAGTTCGGCCAGCAGGGCGGCGACGGCTTCGGTGTCGCCGGAGACCACGACCTTGGCGGGGCCGTTGACGGCCGCGACGGACAGCCGGCCCTCCCGGCCCGCGAGCCGTTTCGCCACCGCCTCGGGCGTCAGCGCGACGGCGGCCATCGTGCCCGTCCCGGCCAGCGCGCGCAGCGCCCTGCCGCGCAGCGCCACCACCCGCGCGCCGTCCTCGAGCGACAGGGCGCCCGCCACGACGGCGGCGGCCACCTCGCCCTGGCTGTGCCCCATCACCGCGTCCGGCACGACGCCGTGGGCCTGCCACAGCGCGGCGAGGGACACCATCACCGAGAACAGCGCCGGCTGGACGACGTCCACCCGCTCGTGCTCGGACGCGCCGGGCCCGGCGCGCAGGAACCCGGTCAACGACCAGTCGGTGTGCGGCGCCAGCGCGTCGGCGCACTCGGAGATCCGCCGGGCGAAGTCCGGCGACTGCTCCAGCAGTTCGGCGGCCATCCCCGCCCACTGGGACCCCTGGCCCGGGAAGACGAACACGCTCCGGGCGCCGGAGGCTCCGGTGCCGCGCACCAGGTTGGGGGCGTCGGCGCCGGCGGCCAGCGCCTGCAGGCCGTCCACCAGCTCGCCGCGGTCGCGTCCGACGACGATGCCCCGGTGCTCCAGCCGCGCCCGCGACGTCACCAGGGTCCAGCCGACGTCGGCGGCCCGCGTCTCCGGGTTCGCCCGGACGTGGCGCAGCAACCGGCCGGCCTGGGCCCGCAGCGCCGACGGCGACCTGGCCGAGATCACCCAGGGGAGCGCCTGGCCGGTCCCGGGCGGGGGCCCGGACCCGTCCGGCCGCTCGTCCGAGGGCGGCTGCTCCAGGATGAGGTGCGCGTTGGTGCCGCTGATGCCGTACGCCGACACGCCCGCCCTGCGGACCCGTCCCGTCCCGGGCCATTCCCGGTTCTCGCAGAGGACGCGCACCTGCCCGCCCGACCAGTCGACGTCCGGGTTCAGCCGCTCCGCGTGCAGGCTCCTGGGCAGCACGCCGTGGCGTATGGCCAGCACCGCCTTGATGACGCCGGCGACCCCCGCCGCCGCCATGGTGTGCCCGATGTTCGACTTGACCGACCCGAGGTACAGCGGGCGCCCGCCGGCCCGGTCGCGTCCGTAGACCGCGATCACCGAACGTGCCTCGATGGGGTCGCCGACCTTGGTGCCGGTCCCGTGGGCCTCGACGAGGTCCACGTCGCCTGCGGTGAGGCCCGCGTCCCGCAGGGCCCGCCGGATGACCAGCTCCTGCGCGCCGCCGTGGGGGACGGCCAGGCCCTGGCTCGCGCCGTCCTGGCCGAGCGCGGAACCCCGCACGACCCCGAGCACCGGGTGCCCGCGGCGCACGGCGTCCGAGAGCCGGGCCAGGACCAGCATCCCGGCGCCCTCGGCCATGCCGAAGCCGTCGGCGTCCGCCGAGAAGGCCCGGCTGCGGCCGTCCCGCGACAGGGCCTGCTGGCGGCTGAAGTCGACCAGCAGCCCGGGGGTGCCGAGCACGCTGACGCCGCCGGTCAGCGCGAGGGAGCATTCGCCCGCCCGCAGGGACGCGACCGCCTGGTGCAGTGACGCGAGCGAGGACGAGCAGGCGGTGTCGACCGTCACGGCCGGCCCGACCAGCCCGAGCACGTACGCGATCCGGCCGGACAGGACGCTGAGGGTGGTGCCGGTCAGCACGTAACCGCCGGGTCCGGCCCCGGCCTCGTGCATGCGCGGGCCGTACTCGGTGGCGAAGGAGCCGATGAACACCCCGGTGTCGCTTTCCCGCAGCGACAGGGGGTCCAGGCCGGCGCGTTCGCACGCCTCCCAGGCGGTCTCCAGGAGGATGCGCTGCTGGGGGTGCATGGCCAGCGCCTCGCGCGGGGCGATCCCGAACAGCTCGGCGTCGAACTCCGCGGCGCCGGCGAGGAAGCCGCCCTCCCGCACGTAGGCCGTCCGGGGTTTCGCCGCATCCGGCCAGTACAGCTTCTGTGTGTCCCAGCCGCGGTCGGAGGGCAGCGCGCCGATCAGGTCGCGGCCCTTGACCACCGCGTCCCACAGCTGCTCGGGGGACTCGATCCCGCCGGGGAAGCGGCAGGCCATGCCCAGGATCGCGATCGGCTCGCCGGGCGTGCCCGGCTCGTCGGGTTCGCGGACGGCCGCCGGAGCCTCCTCGGCGGGGGCCGCCGCGGCGGGGGTCGTGACGCGCGTCCCCTCGTGGGCGGTGCCGAGCGCGGCCTTCCAGTCCACGGCGACGCCGTGGCAGTACGCCTGCGCGACCGAACGGGTGAACTGGTCGAGGCCGCCGCCGTCCCGGTCGATCGAACCGAGCACGACCGCGTCCGTCCGCGCCGACGCCGCCACGGTGTCGCGCATCGCCGTCAGCAGCGCCGGGTGCGGCGCGACCTCGACCAGCGCGACCGGGCCGCCGGCCAGCGCCGACCTCGTCGCCTCCTCGAACCGGATCGGCTCGCGCAGGCTGCGGTACCAGTGGCCGCCGTCGAGGCCGGCCCCGCCGATCCGGCCCCCCGTGGTGGCCGAGTGCAGGGGGACCCGGCCGGCGCGCGGCGCGATCGGGGCGAGCCGGTCGAGCATGCCCTCGCGGGCCTTGTCCATGTGGACGGTGTGGGTCGGCGCCCCGACCCGGACGGGGATGGCGAACACGCCCTCGTCGTCGAGGCCGGTGAGGAGCGCGTCGAGCGCCTCGCGGTCGCCGGAGACCAGTGTCCACTCCGGCGCGTTGGCCCCGGCGATCCAGAGCCGCCCGTTCCACCGTTCCAGTCGCGCGGAGAGCGACGCCGCGGGCAGCCGGACCGCGCCCATGTCCCCGAACGCCGCCACCTCGGCCTGAGCCTTGGCCGCCGCGACGGCGACCAGGGCGGCGTCCTCCAGGGAGAGCGCGCCGCTCACGTACGCCCCCGCCATCTCGCCGACGCACTGCCCGAGCACGGCCGAGGGCGCGACGCCGAACGTCCGCCACAGCTCCGCGAGGGAGACCTCCACCGCGAACAGTGCGGCCTGGAAGACCTCGACGCGGTCCCACACCGGGGCGCCGGCCGGCTCCTCCAGCACCTCCTGCAGCGACCAGTCCGTGTGCGGGGCCAGCGCCTTCGCGCACTCGTCGAGGCGCCGCGCGAACGGAGGGGAGGTCTCCCGCAGCGCGCGGCCCATGCCGGGCCACTGGCAGCCCGCCCCCGGGAACACCAGGATCGGGTGCCGCGCGGACGGGGCCTCGCCGCTCACGACCGCCGGCGACGGGCGCCCGGCGGCCAGCGCGTCCAGCCCGTCGAGGGCCTGCGCCGGGTCCGCCGCGAAGACCACGGCGCGATGGCCGCCCGCCGTGTCGCGTGCGGCGAGCCCGCGCGCCAGTTCTTCCATGTTCGGGTTCCCGGCCGCGCGGATCTCACGCGCCAATGCCGACGCCGCGGACCTCAGCGGCGTCGCGCCGGAACCCGACAGCACCAGCGGTGCTCGCCGGAGGCGGCCCGCGGCCACCCGGATCTCCTCATGCATGGCATGCCTTCCACAGTGTCGTTACCGGATGTCGGTGCCGGGCCGGTCAGGTGCGCGCGAGCGGCGCCGGACGCGTCCGGGAGGCCAGGGCGAGGACCTTGCCGGCGTTCTCGTGCACGAGGCGGCCGAACGCGGGCGCGTCGGTGATCGCCGCCGGGTCGATGTTCAGGCCGAGCCCGAGCGTCTCGTCCTGGGACATGAGCACGGCGGTGCAGGCGCCGTAGGCGCGCGGTCCGAAGACCAGCGAGGACACGAGCCGCGCCCCGGCGATGTAGGCCTGGTAGGGCACCCCGGGCACGCTGCTGGCGGTGAGGTCGTGCGCGCCGCCCAGCCGGCGGGTCGCCCGGAGCAGCACCGGAAGGGGCGCCAGCGGGATCAGGGACGTCAGCGCCGCCGTCCAGCCGGCGAGCGGGCTCTCCCGCGCCTCGCGCAGCAGCGCGCCGACCCCGGCGAGACGCTCGTGGGTGTCCATGTCCTCCAGGGACGCGCCGAGCAGGAGCCCGCCGACGACGTTGTTGCCGTTCGCCTGGCCGCCGCCGCGCACGTCCACCGGCACCACGATCGACAGGGGGCCGCCGTCCTTCCCGTGGCGGCGGTGGTAGTCGGAGAAGGCGCCGAGCAGGACGGTGATGAAGGCGGCGGTGACCGACGCGCCGGCGTCCTTGCCGGCCGCCTTCAGTTCGGCCAGCGGCATCTCCACCGCCTCGAAACGGCGTTCGCGGCTGCGTCCGGCGAGCAGGGGGGACGCCTGGGGAACGGTCGCCGCCTGTCCCAGCGAACGCGCCAGCCGGCGGATCCTCATGGGCACGGCCGCCGGTGGCGCGGCCGCGCGCACGAGGTCCCCCGCCAGCCGCGCCCCGCCGCGGCCGGCCCGTCCGGGCGCGGCGCCGAGGCCGCTCGCGAACGCCTGCGCCGACAGCCTCCAGGGGGCCACCCGGCGGGGCGCGGCGGGCGCCGGGCCGAGCGGGCGCAGCGACGCCTGCCGCGAGCGGGGCAGCAGGGCGAGCATCGCCTGCCGGAGCCCGGCGCCGTCGGCGATGCAGTGGTGGAGCTTGATCACGATGGCGGCCCCGTCCGCTCCCTCGCCCCCGCCTCCCTCGACGAGCACCGCGTGCCACGGCGGGCGGGCGGGGTCGAAGACCGAGGAACCGACGCTCTCGGCGAGGTCGAGGAGTTCGCGCCGGCCGCCCGGGGAGGGCAGCCGGGCGCGGTGGACATGGCAGGAGAGGTCGAACCGCTCGTCCACCTCCCAGATCGGCGGGCCGATCCGCAGGGGCGGCTCGACCACCCGGAGCCGCAGCCGCGGCAGCACCCGGGTCAGCCATGCGCAGCAGACCAGGAACCGGTCCCATTCCGGCATCCGGTCCAGCATCCAGATCATCACGACGTCGGTGCGCAGCGCGGCGTCGGAGTCCATCCGCCACATCGCTGTCTCCATGCCGTTCATCAGGGGGTCGAGGCCCCATCCGTCGACGCGGGGTGAGAAGGCCACGGTGGCTCCGTTCCAGGATTTCGGGGGAGGACGGCCGGGTGATCGCTTCACGCCCGATCGTCTTGGTCGTTGATACCCATGGATTTCATGGCAAGTCTGGGCATTTATCCCTAATTGGCGCGGCGTCCGTATGGGTCTCGCCCGGCCATGTCGTCCACTGAATTCGGGCGCCCAAATAGCGATGACGGTGGTGAGATCGTTTTTTCTGCGGCGCGTCCTACCTGGAAGGACGCGGTGCCTGCCGGGGCGACCGTAATACGGCCGGAAGGTGCCCGGCGCGCGATACGGGCGGACAGAAGATAGTCACCAAAGACCGTTGTCGCGCACTGGGCATTGTGCCGCCGCCGCTCGTCGATAACATGAGCTTTGACAGCTAGTCATGAACAAATGAATGCCGGGACGGGAAAAGTGGTCACTGAATCTGATGCCCTCATCGCTCCGGGCCACGGTGAAAGATGAAAGATTCGGTTTCGCGTGCCGCCATGGGCGCGGTGACGGACCCGCTCCTCCGCCCGGTGTGCGGCCGCTGCCGGTCTCCGCAGGCCGGCGCGGCCGCCGAGAACATGATCGCCCAACTCGACGACGCCATCGAATCGACCCGCAAGGCGCTCTCCCTTCAGGAGCACCTGCTCGGATCGCTCGAAAGCGCGCGGTCCGGACTGGCACGCGGCGGTGCGCCGAAAACGCGGACAGAGCAGAGCTCCGCCCCCGCGGACGGCGGGCACTCCGCCGGGGCATTGACGAGGCAGGAGAGACGCGTCCTCGACCTGCTCAGCCGGGGCAGCTCCAACCGGGAGATATCCCGCGCCCTCGACATCGCGGAGAAGACCGCGAAGAACCATGTCTACTCGATATTCCGGAAGCTCGGCGTGCGCAGCCGCACCGAGGCGGCGCTCGCCTGGACGAACGACGAGGCGAGCACGCGGAGAAGGAACCAGATCGACCACGGCTGACAGGAGGGCCGAATGTACCTGACCCAGGGAATCCATCGGGCGCTGCAACAGGACCCGGACGCGCCGATGACCTTTTTCGGCGACCGGGTGCGCACCGTCCGCCAGAGCGCGGACCGGATAGCGGGACTGGCGGGAGCGCTCCGGCGGCTCGGCGTGGCGGAGGGCGACCGGATCGCGATGCTGTCGTTCAACTCCGACCGCTTCCACGAGTACCTGATGGCCACCTGGTGGATCGGCGCCGTGGTCGTTCCGCTCAACATCAGATGGGCCGTGCCGGAGAACCTCTACGCGCTTCGGCAGTCGGGGGCCCGGGTCCTTCTCGTGGACGAGGCGTTCGCCCCGCTGGTCCCGGATCTGAGCGAGGACCTTGACATCGTCGTCCACTGCGCGGACGGACCCGCGCCGCCCGGCATGCTCGCCTACGAGGACCTCGCCGGCGACGACCCCGTCCCGGACGGGCGGTACGGCGGGGACCGGCTCGCGGGCATCTTCTACACCGGCGGCACGACGGGCTTCCCCAAGGGCGTCATGCTGAGCCATGCCAACCTGCTCGTCTCGGCCATGGGCAGCCAGGCGGCGGTGGACTTCGTCGTCCCGGGCGGGCGGCTCCTGCACGCCTCGCCCATGTTCCACCTCGCCGACCTGGCCGCCTGGGTGGCCCAGTGCCTCGTCGGCGGCGCCCACGTCATCATCCCCGCCTTCGAGCCGGCGGCGGCCCTGGCGGCGGTCGCCGCGCGGCGGGCGACCTCCGCGCTCCTCGCGCCGATCATGATCCGGGCGCTCGTCGAGCACCCGGGGCTCGCGGCGAGCGACCTGTCCAGCCTCCGGACCATCGTCTACGGCGCCTCGCCCATTCCCGAGGAGACGCTGGAACGCGCCATGGCGGCGCTGCCCGGGACGGCGTTCGTCCAGGCCTACGGGATGACCGAGCTCGCGCCCGTCGCCACCCTCCTGCCCGCGGCCGACCACGCGGCGCGGCGGCGCCTGCGCTCGTGCGGGAGGGCCGCCCCGCACACCGAGGTCCGGATCGTCGACCGCGACGGCGCGGAGGTGCCGCGCGGGCAGGTCGGCGAGGTGGCCGTCCGGGGCGCCAACGTCATGCTCGGCTACTGGCGGGAACCGGAGCAGACGGCCCGCGCGGTCCGGGACGGCTGGATGCACACCGGCGACGGCGCCTACATGGACGACGACGGCTACGTCCACATCGTGGACCGCCTCAAGGACATGATCGTCACGGGCGGGGAGAACGTCTACTCCGTCGAGGTCGAGAACGTCATCGCCCGGCACCCCGCCGTCGCCGCGTGCGCCGTCATCGGCGTGCCGGACGAGACCTGGGGCGAGCGGGTGCACGCCGTGATCGTCCGCCGGCCGGGCCACACCCTCGGCCATGAGGAGATCCGCGACTACTGCAAGTACACGATCGCCGGATACAAGGCCCCCCGCAGCACCGAGTTCATCGAGGAACTGCCCTCCCTGCCCACGGGGAAGATCCTCAAGCGCGAGCTCCGGGAGCGCTACTGGAACGACCAGCCGCGCTCGGTCCGATAAGGCCGCGCCGGCGCGGCCACGTGACGCCGACCGGGCCGCGAACAGCACGGCCAGGGACCGCGCATCGGGATCCGTCGCGGATCTGCATGCGGCGTCGATGTCCTGGATGCCCTCCGGCTGCAGCTGCGGCGCATCTTCATGCACTCCTCGGCCCGTGCCCAGGCCGCGGCCACATCGCCTCCGACGATCACCCACGTGGACGGTTCCGGGTGACGGCCGCCGTTAGCCGTTGTGTTCGTGGTCGTAGGCGGCCTGGGCGGCGGCGACGTTGCCGCCGTGTCGCTTGGCCCAGTCGGTGAGCTCCAGCAGCGACGTGTGGAGCTCTCGGGCCATCTCCGTCAGCGTGTACTCGACCTTGGGCGGAACGACCGGATGGACGGTTCGCACGAGCAGGCCGTCCCGTTCCAGCTTGCGCAGCTTGAGCGTGAGCATGCGCCTGCTGATTCCCGTGATCGAACGTTCCAGCTCCGTGAACCGGACCGGGCCCTGCGCAACGGCCACCAGGATGCCGATGCTCCACTTCCCGGAAACGTGGTCGAGGACCTCTGAGACCGGGCACGCCTCGCTGGCCAGGACTGACACATCGATGTGACGCTGGGACATGAAAGTGCCTTCTTCCGCCGGCCCTGATGGTCACTGATCATGTACTCCGTATCAAATCGTGCACCCAACCGGAAGGCGGCCCGATGCTCCAGGAACTCATAGACCGCACCGCGATCGTGGACGCCGCCATCGCGTACGCGACGGCCCTGGACACCAGGGACTGGCAGGCGCTGGGCGGCCTGTTCGCCGAGGACGCCTGCTGGGAGTACAGCGGTTCGGAGGACCGGATCTTCGGGGGTGAGGCGATCGTTGCCAGGATCAGCACCAGCTTGGCGCGATTCGACGCCACTCATCACCTGAACGGCAACCATGTCGTCACCGTGCACGGTGACGAGGCCGAGCACACGTGCTACTACCAGGCCCAGCATGTCCGTCTGGGGCTGCCCGATGGCGAGAAGTTCCTTGGCGGGGGTCGCTACGACGACCGGCTGCGCCGCACACCCGACGGCTGGCGGTTCATCCACCGCAGGATCACCAGCGTCTGGAGTGAGGGAAACCCCGCTGTGGTCACGTCCTAACGACAGAACCTGGAACGCCGCCCGGTTCGGGGCTTCATTGGGCCAGGGCCAGGCGGCGGACGGTGGGGGAGGCCAGCGGTGCCAGGCTGGCTACGGCGATGACGGCGGCGCATCCGGTCTGGAGTGCGGCGGGCCCGGCGGCGTGCATCAGCGGGCCGACCGCCAGGTACAGCGGCGGGGCGAGCAGGACGAGTGCGGCGTCGCTGTAGACCGCGACGCGTCCTTGGACGCTGTGGGGGATGTGGTGCTGCATGGCGGCGCGCATGGCGATCTGGGCCATGGCCAGGCCGGTGGCGGCCAGCGCGGTGGCCGCCATCACCACCGGCAAGGGCAGGCCGGCCGCCATCGCCAGCGGCGGCAGTGCCAGGGCGGCCGAGCCGACCGCTGCGATCTGCGCCGCGCGGGGTGGCTGTGCCAGCAGGCTGATCGCCGCGCCGGTGGCCATTCCGGCGCCGAACGCCGCGGTGACCAGGCCCCAGGCGGCGGCGCCGCCGAAGTGGTCGCGGGCGTGCAGGGGCCCGGTGACGAAGAACGCGACCTGCCACAGCGGCACCACGACCGCCTAGGCCGTGATCGTCCACCGCAGCCAGCGGGCACCGGCGATGACCGCCCACCCCTCGGCCATGTCGGTCCAGAACCCGGCGGTGTCGCGGGTGAACGGCGGCGCGACGACCCGGATCAGGACCAGCACCGAGATCCCGGTGAGCGCCGAGTCGACCGCCATGGCGGCGGCCGGGCCCGCTCCGGCGACCAGGGCGCCGCCGGCCGCCGGGCCGCTCATCTTGATCGAGTACTGCGTCAGGCGGTTCAGCGCGATCGCCGCCGGCCGCTGCGCGGGCGGGACCAGGTCGCGGCTGACGCTGTTGCCCGCGCCGCCCGGTCGCCATCGTCGACCCCAGGCAGTTGATGTTGGAGGCGGTGAAGTACCGCACGAAGTCGCGGT
This sequence comes from Actinomadura macrotermitis, assembly GCF_009604375.1. Classification (GTDB taxonomy): domain Bacteria; phylum Actinomycetota; class Actinomycetes; order Streptosporangiales; family Streptosporangiaceae; genus Spirillospora; species Spirillospora macrotermitis. The sequence continues at coordinate 16,873 of NZ_WEGH01000004.1, read as the reverse complement.
TGCCGCGCATCGGCGCCACCGCCCGCCGCAGCCGGCCGCGCACCGACAGCCGCGCCGCCGGGGCGGTGTCAAGCACCGGCCCGCAGCACGGCGACGACCCGGCCGATCTGCGACGCGGGCAGGTAGATCTGGGCGTTGGGCAGGAGTCCGGCCGGGCCGCGCTGGGTGTAGCAGTGCCAGTGGTCGGGCCGGTCCAGCCGGGGGCGGATCAGTACGGCCAGCTCGGGATCCTGGGCGGCCGCGGCGAGGAACGCGTCGGCATGGGCGTTGGGCATTTTCAGCCACGCTCTCCCGCGCTGCAGCTCGGCGAGCGCGGGCGGCGCGGCACCGGCGCGGCCGATGGCCTCACCCATGTCCTGGCACGACCCCACGGTCGTCCAGCCGCGTGCCCAGAGCGCGCTGACCAATGGCCAGATCCCCTCGTCGACGTCGACCCGCTCACCTGCGGGCGTGGTCACCAGACGGCTGGGATGCACCTGCGGCGGCTGCTCCATGAGACACCTTCCCTGTCGGTTCGGGTTCGTTGCGTTGGAGACGAAGCGTGCGGATGGAGCGGTGCAGCAGCGGCGCGGTCGATCCCAGCGCGATGAGTGCGGCGCAGGCCGCCAGCGTGCCGCGCAGCCCGAGCGCCGCTGTGGCGGGTGCGACCAGCAGGTAGGACAGCGGTGCGACACCGATCTCGCCGAGCGTCACCCATGCCGACACCCGGCCTTGGACGTGTTCGGGGATGCGCTGCTGGATCAGGCTGCGCCAGGCCACCGCCGCGACCGACACCCCGGCGGCCGCGACCGCCACCGCGCCCACGATCACCGGCAGCGGCGCGGCGGCGGCCATGCACGCGCCGGGCAGCGCCATCGGCAGCGTGGCGGCGTTGCTGACCACGGCCGCGCGGCGCGGCGTCCACACCAGGGCGATCGCCGCCCCGGCCACCATGCCCGCGCCCAGGCCCGAGGCCACGAGGCCCCAGGCGGCCGGGCCGCCCAGCCGGGTCTGCACGTAGGTGGCGCCGGCGATGCCGTAGGCGACGGTCCAGCCGCTGACGACGACCGTGCTGCCCGCCAGCGACCACACGATCCACGGCGTGCAGACCACCAGCCGCCAGCCCTGCGCCAGCTCGTCGACGAACCCGGCCGGGGCCGGTGCGGGCGGGGCGGGGATGCGGAGCATCAACAGCCCCGAGGCCAGGAAACTGGCGGCGTTGATGCCGATGCCGGTGGCGGGACCGGCGGTGGCGACGACCAGCCCGCCGAGGGCGGGGCCGGCGGTGATGACGGCGTAGTGAGTGAGCCTGTTCAGCGCGTTGGCCTGCGGCCGGTGCCGGTCGGGCACCAGGTGGGTGAGCAGGCCGACGCGGGCGGGCTGGGCGAACGCCGAGGCGACCGCGACGGCCGCGGCGATCAGCGACAGGTACAGCACCCGCGCGTGCCCGGCGGCGATCAGCCCCGCCTGCGCCGCCACCAAGACACCGGTCGTCAGCTCCACCGCCACGATCAGCCGCACGCGCGGCCACCGGTCGGCCAGCGCCCCGGCGACCGGCAGCACCAGCACCCCGGCCAGCATCTGCCCGAAGAACACCATCGCCACGGCCCCCGCGCCGCCGCCTTGGCCAAGGACCGCGGCGGCGACCGCGCCGGTCGCCATCGCCGTCCCCGCCGAGGACGCCACCCCGGCCAGCCAGTACCGCCGGTATCGGGGGTTGCCGCGCAACGGAGCAACGGCGTCCCGCACCCTGCCGCCGACGCTCATCTGCTCTGCGGCGACTGCCAATTGCGGATGCTGAACGGCCGGCGCTGCTCGATGGCCGCCAGCACCTGCTCCACGTGCGGGATCACCCGGGGAGGAAGCGCGCCGGGATGTACCCAGACCAGCTCCGAGCACTTGTCCGGCTCGGCGATATACGGCTCACCTGCCCAGCGCGCGGCGGTGAAGTAGAAGTCACTGATCGCATGGCACGGGCCGGGCAGGCCGTCCGAGCGGCGGTGCATCACGTGGACGAAGTGCGCGTCGTCAGGGTCGACCTGGACGCCGATCTCTTCGCGAGTTTCGCGCAGTGCGGCCGTCAGCACGTCCTCGCCGGGCTCGATCCGCCCGGCCGGTGGTGCCAGCCAGCCGTCGCGGTAGCCGGTGCCGGCACGGCGGATCAGCAGCACCGCGCCGTCGAGGCGGCGCAGCAGCATGTGCGGAGCGACCCAGGAGGCGTACCAGCCCGCGTCCGCCAGCCCGGCGGCGGATGGTCCGGGGGACGGCTGGGTGGTCGTCGGTTCGGTCACGGCGATGGCTCACCTCTCTCAAGCGGTGCGGGCGTGGCGGGCGGCCAGGGCGATCAGCCCGGGTAACTCCTCGGGGAGGCCGGGCGGATCGGCGTAGGCGAAGTCGATCTGCCGGTGCGGTCCTATCCGGGCGTCGTGAACGGGCCCGTCGGTGATCGCCAGCGGTACCGGCACCGGACGGATCTTGGGGTGGGTGAACGGCGGTACGGCCGGCAGCAGGTCGATGCCGCATTCCTCCCGGACTTCGCGGACGGCCGCTTGGGCGGGGCCCTCGTCCTGCTCCAGGTGTCCGCCGGGATACAGCCGGCAGTCGCTCTTGCGGTGGTGGATCAGCAGTACCCGCTCGGCTCGGTCGTCCAGGACGACGGTGGACGCGGTGAAGTGGCGGATCATGCGCACCTCCTGAGGGGGAGCCGTTCCTGGCGGGGCAGGGGCGTGGGCTTCAGCATGGCCGCCGCGGCGCGCGGTGTGCGGGGCGCGACATGCGGCGGCGAGGTGAGGTGTCGGTGGCCTGCGCGACCGCGCGTGGTGACCTGCCGCTCGGAGCCGACCGCTACCGTCGGTCCGATGGAGATGGAGGACGTGCGTTACTTCTGGCGTGAGGCGCCGGTCCCCGACGGGCTGTCGGTCACGCAGGTGTACGGATACCTGCTGTGTCCGCGTACGGCGCGGGTGCTGGTCCAAGACGACGCCGGGGCGTTCAACCTGCCGGGCGGCAAGCCCGAGCCGGCGGACAGGGGTGATCTGGTGCGGACCTTGGTGCGGGAGGCGATGGAGGAGAACCAGGTCGTGGTCACCGATGCGGTCTACCTGGGGTACCAGGAGGTGCAGCAGCCCGGTCGCGCTCCGTACGCGCAGGTGCGGATGGTGGGGTTGATCGGGGCGTTCCAGGAGCGGGCTCCCGATCCCGACAGGGGGCGCGTCTACCGGCGGTTGATGACGTCGCTGGCCGACGCGCCGCAGGTGCTGGGGTGGGGTGAGCTTGCGGTCGCGCAGGCCAGGGCGGCGGCGCGGGTGGCCGAGACCCGGTGGGCGCTGGCGGTGCAGGCGCCGGCCGCGGCGGGCTATCAGGACTGACCGGCGGACGCGGCCGGGATGACGCCGCCGTCCTCATCCCTCCGGTGGCGGTGGAACCGGGCCATGCCGACTGGAGTGCCCCTTGAGCCGGCGCGTGCGGGCACCGTCGGCCGACCGCGACGGGGATGCGGCGGCGCTTCCTTGCCTCGTGCCGGCCGAGGTTCCCGGGTCAGAGGTAGAGGCCGGTGCCGTGCTCGGGGCGCTCGTTGGCGACGGCGTGCAGGTCGCGTTCCCGCATGACCAGGTAGTTCTCGCCCTGGATCTCGACCTCGAACTGGTCGTCGGGGTGGAACAGGACGCGGTCGCCGACCTTGACCGTGCGCACGTGGTGCCCGACGCCGCAGACCTCGCCCCAGTGCAGCCGGTTCGTCTGCTCCACCGTTGCGGGAATGACGATGCCGCCGGTGCTGCGGCGCTCCCCGCTGTCCTTCTCGCTGCGGATCATGACGCGGTCGTGGAGCATCTGGACTTCGAACTTGGCCTCGGACACGGTGGAAGTTTATCCGTCCTCGTGCCGCAGGGCCGCCCACGAGCCGGAGATGATCTCGGTGAGGGAGGAGCGCGCGGGCCGCCAGCCGAGATCGGCGCGGATCGCGGACGCGTCGCACATCAGCAGCGGCGGCTCGGGCTGCGGCGGCCGGTGCACGACCGGGACGCCGCGGCCGGTGACCTCCTGCACTGCGGCCACGACCTCGGCGACCGGCGAGCCGGTGCCGCTGCCGACGTTGTAGACGCGCTCCGCGCCGGGCCGGGCCGCCTCCAGGGCCGCGACGTACGCCGCCGCCAGGTCGTCGACGTGCAGGTACTCGCGCACCGCCGCGCCGTCGCCGTTGATCTCCAGGTGCGGGGCGTGCCCGGCGGCGACGGCGAGGGCCTTGGGGATCAGCCGGGTCGTGTCGGGGTCGGGGCGGCCGTCGACCGAGCCCGCGACGTTGAAGGTGCGCAGGATCGTCGCGCCGACCTGGCCGGCGCGGGCGGCGAACCGCAGCAGGTGCTCGGCGGCCAGCTTGGACGCCCCGTACGGGCTGGTCGGGTCCGGCACCTGCGACTCGGGGATCGGCTGCCGTTCGGGCGTCCCGTACACCGCGGCCGTCGATCCGTACACCACGACCGGCTGCCCGGTGAGCGCGCCGAGCAGCTCGACGGTGCCCTGCACGTTGGCGGCGAAGAACCCGGCGGGGTCGGCGAACGACTCGCGCACCCGGGTCCGGGCCGCCAGGTGGCAGACGCCGTCGTAGGGCTCGTCGACGGCGGCGCGCAGCGCGACCGGGTCCAGCAGGTCGCCGATCACCGGCCGCACCCCGGGCGGCAGCGCCCGGCCGGCGTCGCGCACCAGCCCGGTGACCTCGTGGCCGGCGGCGATCAGCCGCCGCCCCACCGCGTACCCGACATATCCCGCCGCGCCCGTCACCAAGACTCGCATGGGGCCAGGATCCCGGCGTCAGGGCAGGTCGGCAACGGCCGCGTACACGCCGGGGTAGCCGGGGCGGGCGCAGCCGAGCGCCCAGGACGTCAGCCCGACGACCTTGCCGCCGGCCAGCAGCGGCCCGCCGCTGTCGAACTGGCAGGTGTCGGCCTTGGGGGAGCCCGCGCACACCATGTCGCCCGCGTCGTAGGAGCCGCCGTAGGCGCGCTTGCAGGCCCGGTCGCCGGGCAGCGGGACCGCCGCGGCGCGCAGCCGGGTGTTGAGAAGGTCGTCCTCGGAGGTGGTGCCCCACCCGGCGACCTGCCCGCGGGTCGCGCGGCCGGGGGCGCCGAGCCTGGCGACGGACCGGCCGAGCCGCCGCGTCAGCGTGAGCACGGCGAGGTCGTGGTGCAGGACGGTCTCGCCCTTGAACTCGGTCTCGCGGTAGTGCGGGTGCAGCCGGATCGACCGCACCGACACCTGCTCGCCGGTGCGGTCGCGCAGGTCCGAGCGCCCGAAGGTGACGGTGAGCGCGCCGGGCAGGCCGCGCAGCATCGCCACGCAGTGCCCGGCCGTCAGCACCTTGTCGGGTGCGATCAGGACGCCGCCGCAGAACTGCCCGGCGGGCCGCAGGAAGAACAGCGGGGAGCCGACGGCGCCCAGCCACGGATACCGGGCCGCGCTCACCGGGGCGCCGCCGACGACCGCCCGCGCGGGCGCCGGGACGAGCACGCAGGCGGCGGCGAGGGAGGCGGCCGCGGCGGCCCGGCCGAGGGGGGAGAAGGACATGCCCGGCAATCTAGACGTTCGCCCTGCGCGCCGCACGGGGCCGCGGCGTCACATCGGGCGCACCGGCCCGCTCGTAGCGCGGGAACAGCACCAGCGCGGCGAGCGCCAGCGCGAACCCGGTGGAGCGCAGCGCGAGCGGCACCGGGTCGCGCGGCCACGCCTCGTCGAACAGCACGGTGCTGCTGACCAGCAGGTACGACCGGCCGATCACGGTGATGACGGTCGCCACGATCGCGATGCGGCAGCGCTGCAGCGCCACCTGGAGCTGGCCGAGCGCGATCGCGGCCAGGCCGAGCGTGAGGTAGGGGTAGGGCGAGCCGAGGACGGCGAGCACGTCGCCGGTCCGCTCGTACACGATCGCGATGCCGCGGATGCCGGCCTCGGCGAGCCCGGCGCAGGCGCCCGCGCCGATCCCGTAGGCGACGCCGGCCAGCTTGCGGGCGTGCCGCCCGCCCGCGCGCCGGTCGCCGACCAGCCACACCAGCCCCGCGACGATCACCGCCGGGGCGAGCACGGCCAGTATCGGCCACGGCTCCCGCAGCGCCGCGCGCAGCGACGGCTCGGCGCGCAGCCCGTCCTCGGACCCGGCCGACAGGCCGATCAGCACGGTGGCGAGCACGAACAGGGCGACGCTCGCCCACTCGCGGACGCCGAGGCGCTCGCCGAGGACCCACACCGCGTAGATGACCAGCAGCACCAGGCCGACGGCGAACACCGGCTGCGCCACCGCGAGCGGCATCGCGGTGAACGCGACGACCTCCCAGACCAGCGCGGGGAACAGGATGAGACCGCCGGCGAGCCACACCGGGCTGGTCAGCATGTGCCGGGCGACGTGGAAGGGGCGGCTGCCGCGCAGCGGCGGCATCCGCAGGGCGGCGGCCCGGAAGATCACGAACGCCGTGTAGTAGGTGCTGGTCGCCAGCAGCGCCAGCGCGGCGTGGCCCAGGTCATGACCCACGGGCAGCGTCCTCTCGGCGGACGGCGGGGGCGGGCGCGCCGGCACGCCCGCCCGCCGGCGCGACCTGTCACCCTGCCGTGCCGGGCACTCCCGCACAAGGGCCCCAGGACCGCATCACCGCTCAGTCGTAGCGGCGGCCGGTCCGGGACGACAGGCGGCCCGCCAGACCCGCCGGGATCAGCTTCGCCGCCGCCACCAGCGCCTTGTACTGCGGCCCCGGCACGCTGACGACGACGCCGCGCCGCAGGTCGCGCAGGGCGTGGTCGACCAGGTAGTCCGGCTTCAGCCACATGAACGACGGGACGCCCGACACGTCCATCTGCGCGCGCTGGTGGAACTCGGTCGGCACGAATCCCGGGCAGAGCGCCATGACCCGCACCCGGCCCCCGGCGCGGCCGGCGATGTCCTGCGCGACGCCCTGGCTGAAGCTGACCACCCACGCCTTGGACGCGCCGTAGGTGCCGCGCGTCGCGAACGCCGCGACCGACGAGACGTTGACGATCCCGCCGCGGCCGCGCTCCAGCATGCCGGGCAGCGCCGCCGAGGTGATCCGCAGCACCGCCTCGCAGTGCACCTTCAGCATGGTGGTCTCGTCGCCGACCGGCACGTCCAGGAACGCGCCCTTGTTGCCGAAGCCGGCGTTGTTGACGACGAGGTCGACGCCGGCGCGGACGCGTTCCTCGACGGCGCCGATCCCGGCGTCGGTGGACAGGTCGGCGGCGAGCACCTCGGCGCGCACGGCGTACCGGTCGTGCAGGCCGGCGGCGCTTTCGGCCAGCCGGTCCTTGTCGCGGGCGACGAGCACCAGGTCGAATCCGTCGGCGGCCAGGCGGCGGGCGAAGGCGGCGCCGATCCCCGCCGTGGCGCCGGTGATGAGAGCAGTGGGCATGCCCCGAGACTAGGACGCCCGGCGGGCCCGGAAGTGGCGGGGGTCGGGGCGCCGGGTCGCGCGCCGGTAGGCGAAGGTGAACCCGGGCCAGTTGTTGACGACCTTCCCCTCGGCCGTCATGTACCAGCTCTCGCAGCCGGCCTCCCACACGGTGCCGCGCAGCCGCTCCTGCATCTCGCGGCCGAACGCGTCCTGCACGTCTGGCCGGACCTCGATCCACTCCAGCCGGTGCGCGCGCAGCGCCTCCAGGCAGCCGAGCACGTACCGGAACTGCGACTCCAGCATGTAGATGATCGAGTTGTGGCCGAGGTTGGTGTAGGGCCCGTACAGCAGGAACAGGTTCGGGAAGCCGCTGACGGTGATGCCGAGGTGGGCCTCGGCGCCGCCTCGCCACGCCTCGCTGAGCTCGCGCCCGTCCCGGCCGGTGATGCGCATCGGCGCCAGGAAGCCGGTGGACTCGAACCCGGTCGCATAGATGATCACGTCGGCGGGGTGGGTCCCGTCCGTGGTGACGATCCCGTCCGCGGTGATCCGCTCGATCGGCGCGGTCACCACGTCCACGTCCGGGCGGGTGAGCGCGGGGTAGTAGTCGTTGGAGATGAGGATGCGCTTGCAGCCCATCGGGTAGTCCGGGACGAGCGCCTCGCGCAGCGCCGGGTCGCCGACCTGCGCTTTCAGCGACCTGAGGAACTGCCGGTTCATCACCGACATCAGCCTGGGGTACTTCACGAACGCGAGCGCGCGCGACTCGTACAGCGCGTAGACCTTGGCGCGGCTGAGCGCGTGCGCGCCGGGGACGGCGGCCAGCAGCGCCTTCTCCCACTCCCGGTAGGGCCGGTCCGGCTTGGGGATCACGTAGGGCGCCGAGCGCTGGAACAGGGTGAGCGACGCCGCCGTCCCGGCGATCTCCGGGACGATCTGGACCGCGCTCGCGCCCGTCCCGACGACCGCGACGCGCTTGCCGGCCAGGTCGGCGCCGTGGTCCCAGCGGGCCGAGTGGAAGGACTCCCCGGCGAACCCGTCCCGGCCCGGGATCGGCGGCAGCGCGGGCCGGTTGAGCTGCCCGCACGCCGAGACCAGCACCCGCGCCGTCAGCTCGCCGTCCTCGGTCGACACCCGCCAGAGCGCGGCGTCCTCGTCGAACCGCGCGCCGAGCACCTCGGTGCCGAACCGGATGTGCGGCAGCACCTCGTACTTGCGGGCGCAGTGCCACAGGTACTCCAGGATCTCCGGCTGCTGCGGGAAGCGGCGGCTCCAGTCGGTCCGCGGCTCGAAGGAGAAGGAGTACAGGTGCGAGGGGACGTCGCAGGCCGCGCCGGGGTAGGTGTTGTCGCGCCAGGTGCCGCCGAGGCCGCCGGCCTTCTCCAGCACCACCAGGTCGTCGACGCCGGACTGCTTCAGCCGGATCGCCATGCCGATGCCGCCGAATCCCGCCCCGATGATGACAACGCTGTGCGCAGTGCCCATCTGCCGTCCCCGAGTGATCGCCGTGTGCCGTCGGTCCGAGCGTAAGTGACCATTGGGTCAGCGGGCCAGATGTCCGACCCCGCTGCCAGGATCGTTCCATGCTGCACGAACTGCTCGCCCGCGAGACGCTCCGCGGCGACGGCCTCGACGACCTCCGCCTGGCCGCCCTGGACCGCACCCGCTGGCTGTCGTCCCTGCTGGACCTGCAGCGCGAGACGTCCGCCCGGCGCGACGCCTGCTACCCCCTCACCGGGCGGCGCCGCGCCCGCTGGGAGGAGCTGACCGAGGTCATGCGGGTGCGCGCCGCCGAGATCGACGAGCGCCTCATCGAGGGCGGCGACGCCGACCGCAAGGCCGCGCTGCTGTTCCTGGTCCTGGCCGACCACATCTTCGACCTGCAGGGCGACTGGCCGCATCCGGCCGCGGGGCCGCTGATCGACCGCGTCGGCGGCTGGACGCCCCGCGAGATCGCCCTGCTGCTCCGCCGGATCGCCGAGCGCGACGACGGCTCCTGGTCCTACCGGCTCCCGCTGAACGTCGCCCGCTCCGCGCTGCGCACCGCCGACACCGCCACCCTGCGCGAGCTCGCCGCACCCCTGCGCGCCGCCCACGACGCGATCCGCGATGACGCCGCCGCCAAGGAGCTGCTGAAACTCCGCGTCATCGCCGAGGGCACCGACCTGCCGGACGGGTTCGTCGCGCCGCGCAGCCCGTGGGCCGAGCCGCTGCTCGCCCTCACCGGCGCCGCCGACCTGCTCTGGCACCTGAAGTCGCTCACCTCCCCGCGCCCCTCGCAGCGCTGGCGCGCCCGCTGCGCCGACCTGATCGAGGAAACGGGCGCGGCGGAGGCGCTCACCGAGGTCGTGCGGCGCCTCGCCGAGGACGAGCCGCGCTCCTCCGTCACCGACGGCGTCGACAAACCCTGGTACGGCGACCACGAGTACACCTACCTCGTGCACGACGCCGACAGCGATGTCGCGCGCGGCGCCATCTGGGCCGCCGCGCTCGGCACCGCCCCGGTGGAGCTGCTGCACGCCCTGGTCGTCCGCGCGGGCACCCCGCCCTACGTCTACACCGACCCCAAGCTCGCCTCGGCCGCCGCCAACGCGCTCGGCGCGATCGACGACCCGGCCGCCCTCGCGGCGCTGACGCGGCTGGCCGGGACGCTCCGGCACCGGGGCGTCCGCAAGCAGGTCGACACCGCGATCCGGGCGGCGTCCGAACGGCAGGGCATCACGCCCCGCCAGCTCGCCGAACGCAGCGTCCCCACGCACGGCCTGGCCGCGGACGGCACCCTGACCAGGCAGGTCGACGGCCACCAGGCGACCCTCGCGATCGCCGACGCCCACACCGTCCGCCTCACCTACACCTCGGCCGAGGGCCGCACCACCCGCACCCCGCCCGCCGCGATCAAGGACTCGGCCGGCGTCCGGGAGCTGAAGGCCCTCGCCAAGCAGGTCCGCGGCACGCTGTCGGCGGCCCGCGCCCGCATCGAGGCCGTGCTGTCCACCGCCCACACCTGGACCTACGACGAATGGCGCCGCCACTACCTGGAGCATCCCGTCGTCGGCGCCGTCGCCCGCGCGCTCATCTGGGAGATCGACGGCGAGGCCGTCCTGCCCGCCCTCAAGGAGGTCCCGCCCGGCGCCGAGGTCCGCCTGTGGCACCCGATCCGCGCCACCACCGACGAGGTCCGCGCCTGGCGCACCATCGTCACCGTCCACGAGGTCCGCCAGCCCTTCAAGCAGGCGTTCCGCGAGATCTACCTGCTCACCCCCGCCGAGGAGGCGACCCGCGTCTACTCCAACCGGTTCGCCGCGCACATCGTCCGCTACCCGCAGCTCTACGCACTCATCAAGGGCCGCGACTGGCAGACCAACCACCTCGGCAGCTACGACGGCGGCCATGACGGCACCGCGCGGGGCGTCTTCGGCGACGGGCAATGGCGCGCCTGCCTCCACCACGAGGCGGCCGAACAGGACGAACGGGACTGGCGCCCCGCCTACGCCGTCACCGACCAGGTCCGCTTCGAGCGCGCGCACGGCAACCGCTGGGCGGAGGCGCCCCTCGCCGACGTCCCGGCGGAGGTGTTCAGCGAGGCGATGCGCGACATCGACCTGTTCATCGCGGTCACCTCCATCGCCACCGACCCCGACTGGATCGACCGGGGCGAGCGCCGCCACCACGACTACTGGCGGACGGCGTCGTTCGGGCCGCTCACCCCGTCCGCCGAATCCCGCCGCGACGTGCTGGCGCGTCTCCTGCCGCGCACCCGCATCGCCGACCGCTGCACCCTGGACGGCCGGTTCCTGGTGGTCCGTGGCGACCTGCGCACCTACCGGATCCACCTGGGCTCGGCGAACATCCTGATGGAGCCCGACGACACCTACCTGTGCATCGTCGAGGCGCCCGGCCGCAAACCCGGCAAGGTCTTCCTGCCGTTCGAGGACGAGCGCCTGTCGCTGATCCTCAGCAAGGCGTTCCTGCTCGCCGCCGACACCACGATCACCGACGAGACGATCCTGACCCAGCTGAAACGAGGCGCCTGATGCCCGCCGTGACCTTCCGCGACGAGACCCCCTCCGGCAAGCCCCTGGCCGAGTTCCAGGTCGCGGACCTGCCCGCGGCGATGACCGTCCGGGAACTCATCCGGCTGCGCGTCCGCGAGGAGGTCGCCCGCGCCAACGCGCACCGGCTCGTCCAACCGGACCCGCACCGCGTCGACTGGGAGCGCCAGGCCGACCTCGCCGAACGGGCCTTCGAGGGCAACGGTTTCTTCATGCTCGTCGGCGACCGCCAGGCCGAGTCCCTGGACGAGACCGTCGACCTCACCACCGACCCCGAGCTGGTCTTCATCAAGCTCATCGCCCTCGCCGGAGGCTGAGGTCACAGCAGCCGGGCGAGGGCCGCCTCGGACGCGCTTCCCGGCTCCGCCTGGTAGACGATGATCACTTGCTGCTCGGCGCCGCCGACCGTGAGCGACTGCCGCCGCAGGGCGAGCTCTCCGACGACCGGATGCGCGAACCGCTTCAGCTCGTCGCGGGAGGGGCGCGCGTCGTGCCGCGCCCACAGCCGGCGGAAGTCCTCGTCCGCCTCCAGTTCGGCGACGAGCCGCGCGGTTTCCGGATCACGCGGGCCGGCCTCGGCGCGCAGGGCCGCGGCGGTCTGCGCGGCGATCGCAGGCCAGTCCGGGAACAGCCGGCGGGCCTCCCGATCGAGGAACACGCCGCGGGCCAGGTTGCGTCCGGGCTCGTACATGGGGGCGAGCGCGCGGGCCCGCTTGTTCGCGGCCAGCACGTCGAGCCGCCGGTTGCGCACGTACGCCGGGCTCTCGGCCCAGGTGTCGAGCAGCCGCCGGACGTCCGGGGCGACCTCGTCGCCGGGGAGCCGCACCGGATCGGGGTCGGCGAGCGCGAACAGGTGCGCCGTGGCGTCGGCGTCCAGCTCCAGCGCCCGCGCGAGCGCCCGCAGCACCTGCGGCGACGGGTGCCGGTCGACGCCCTGTTCCAGCCGGGTCAGATACGGCTCGCTGATCCCGGCCAGCAGGGCCAGCTCGTCCCGGCGCAGCCCCGGGACGCGGCGCCGCCCGGACGCGGGCAGGGCCGCACGCGAGGGCCGGACCCGTCCTCGCCGGGCCTTGAGGAACTCTCCGAGAAGCCCGTCGGTCGCCATGGCCCGAGGGTAACCCTGGGAGGGTGCTGGTCCCGGGACGGAGGCCCGCGCAGGGTTGAGGCATGAAGACCTGGACGATCACGCCGGAAAGCGGGCGCATGTCCGGCCTCGGGCTGTGCGGCGCCTCCAAGGAGATGAGCAAGGCGCTCGCCCAGAGGGCCGGCCGACCGGCCCGGAGCCCTCTTCCCCCAAGGCGTGACCGGTGAGCAAAGGAGCGGACATGCACAATCCCGGACCGGTGCACATCGTCGGCGCGGGCCCCGGAGTGGGTGCCTCGGTGGCGCGGCGCTTCGCCCGCGCCGGCCACGCCGTCGGGCTCGTCGCCCGCCATCCCGGCCGGCTCGCCGCCCTGGCCGAAGACCTGGCCGGGGACGGCATCCCGGTGGAGTCGCACCCAGCCGACGCCGGCGACCCGCCCTCTGTCGAACGGGCGCTGGCGGCGCTCGCCGAACGGCAGGGCCCGGCGGAGGTGCTGTGCTTCAGCCCGCTGCCGGACATCGGCCTGATCAAACCGGTGCTGGAGACCGGAGCCGGCGACCTGGCAGGAGCACTGGCGCTGAACGTGGTCGGCGCCGCCGCAGCGGTGCGGGCCGTCCTGCCGGCCATGCGCGCGGCCGGACGCGGAACGCTGCTGTTCGTCACCGGCGGGGCCGTGGAACGCCCGAACCCCGACCGCGCGGCGAGCGCCGTCGCCGGGGCGGCGGAGCGGGCCTACACCGCGCTGCTGTCCCAGGCCCTCGCCGGCACCCCGCTGCACGCCGCCCACCTCGTGGTCGTCGGCGCGGTGGGGGACGGGCTCCACCACGAACCCGGCACCGTCGCCGATCGCCTCTGGCGGATGCACGACACCGCCGAGCCGTACGGGGTGCTGGCCTAACCCGGCGATGTGTCGAGCGACTCGTCGGCGATCACCGGTGTAAGAAGGCGCTTTCTGGTGGAATGTGCGGCACTGGTGTTCGCGACGGGTGGAGACACGGTGCAGCAGGGATGGGAACTGGCCGGCCGGTATCGCCTGGAGGCGGTCCTCGGCCGGGGCGGGATGGGCGAGGTCTGGCGGGCGGTGGACCTGCGCCTCGGCGGGCGCCCCGTCGCCGTGAAGATCCTGCCGGTGACGGCCGGGGCGGGCACCGCGGGGGTGGCGCGGTTCCGCCGCGAGGCCGAGATCGCCGCGTCCCTGAACCACCCGGGGATCACCACGGTGTTCGACATCGACGAACACGAGCAGGACGGGCACCGCCTGCTGTTCCTGGTCATGGAACTGCTGGAGGGACGCGACCTGGCGCAGGTCCTCGCGGCCGGCGACGCCCTGCCGGTGGAGCAGGTGGCGGACCTGGCGGCCCAGCTCGCGGACGCCCTCGCCGCCGCGCACCGGCGGGCCGTGGTGCACCGCGACATCAAGCCGGCCAACCTGTTCCTGCTGCCGGACGGGAAGGTGAAGATCTGCGACTTCGGCATCGCCCGGCTGGCCGACGCCACCAAGATCACCGCTACCGGGAGCATCGCGGGCACCCCCGTCTACATGGCGCCCGAGCAGATCCAGAGCGGCGACGTGGACCAGCGCACCGACCTGTACTCCCTCGGCTGCGTGCTCTACGAGCTGCTGACCGGCGAGACCTGGGTCGACCGCGGGACGGGCGCCGGGGCGATCCTCTACCAGCACCTGGAGCAGACGCCGAAACCGCCGCGGTCGCTGCGGCCGGAGATCCCCGAGCACCTCGACGCGCTGGTGATGGACCTGCTGGCCAAACAGCCCGGCGACCGGCCCGCCGACGCCGCCGCCGTCTCGGCCCGCCTGCGCCCCGGCCCCCGCGAACCGCAGCCGGCCGCTCCGCCGGCCTCGCCGGCCGAATCCACCCCGCCGTCCTCCCCGGCCGAGCCGCCGCACCTGCCCCCGCCATCGCGCATGCCTCCGCCCCCACCCGCGGTGTTCGCCGAACCGCAGCCCTGGATGGCCGCCCACGCGCCGTATCCGTATCAGCCCGGCACCCAGCCCGGCGCCGCACCCGCGCGGACCAGGCCGGCCGGCGGCGCCACCGCGCACGTGGCCGCCGCACTCGCCTCGCTGTGCTTCCTCTGGGCGTTCTACGGCATCGCGATGAACGTCCAGTTCATCCTGAAATACCCGCGGGACTCGATCGCCTGGACATGGTGGCTGCACGGCACGGTGTGCGTGGTCGAGGGGGTCCTCTTCGGCGTGGGCATCCCGCACCTGCTCCAACGCCGCGAGGACGGCCGCTGGCTGGTCTTCTACGGCGCCCTCCTCCTGGCGCTGCAGGCGACGATCTCCGTCGTGGTGTTCATGATCATCACCGGCGGGTCATGGAAGCACGCCTCCAGCGCGATCACCTACCTCGTGATCGGCCCGCTCATGACCCTTCCGGCAGTGGGCGCGCTGGTACTGGCGATGCTCCCCGCCACCCGCCGCTGGTGCGCCCAAGAGAACTGAGCGAGGGAGCGGACCGCCCTGCTCACCGCCGACCGCCCTGACCTACAGCTGCCTCACCGGCTTCCGCTCATCCTGCCCGTCAGACGGTCCACCGGCCTTGGAAGTGCCGCCATAACGCGGTCGCGCGTGCATGCCGCTGACCTGGCAGACCGGTTCGACGCCGTACTCGTAGGTTGAGCGGCATGTCCACCGAGGAACTGATCCGCGGGCTCCCCGGCATCCCCGCGGTTCGAGATCGCTCCCGCGCCATGGCGACGCTGGACGCCATCCTGTGCCCGGACTGGGAGTTCCGCTTCTTCTCCTTCGACTCGCGCTGGTCGCCGACGGAGGAGATAGCCTCGATGCGCGACGGATGCGGCAACGATTACTCGATCGTCTTCTCACCGGCGGGCGCCTACGCCCGTGGCTTCGACCACGAGTCGCCGATGAGCCCGTATCGGGTGACGCCCCTGGCGCCATGGCCTGGCCTGTTCGACGCAGTGCCTGAGGCGTTCCGCGCCCATGTCACCGAGCCCGCCTTCTGCGAACCGGACGGAACACCGCTGGCAACGGTGTGCTTCTGGCGCGAACACGCCGACACCGAGTGGAAGTCCAGCCCCATGGAGGCCCTGCCGGACGACGACGAAAGCGCCGAGTGGCTGTTCGACGTCCTGGCCGACGGCCGGCCCGAGGCATACCAGCGATACGCCGAGGAGAACTACGAGGTCACCGTGGACATCGAGGCCGTGCACCACGTCTACGCCTTGCAACCGCTCACTCAGCGCATCGTGGCATCGCTGAACCCGGACATCACCCTCTCAGACCTCAAAGAGGACACCGCTCGAATCGGCTACCCGCATGAAGCGAACCCCTGACCCGCCATCCCGCCCAGGCCAGGCCACCTTCACCGGCACGGGACGCTCGACCTGAACCATCACCTTCCGAAGCCGGTGCTGCCGGTCCTAAGTGTGCTCTGGGACCAAGGCGCTCACCTGGCTGTCCCTGACGGCGGGCGTGCGCAGTGCACAGGGCCGATCTCTGCACGGCAGGAAGCGCCGCCACGCCACGAGCTGCCTGTCGGCCGGCACCCCAACGGTCCGAAGGGAGAGAGGGATACGCGCGGCATGGCCGGGATGCCCCCAGTGGCGTGGAACACAAGATGGCGTTTCATGTGCAAGAGGGCTGCAGGGCAGGTAACCTCGCTCAAGCAGGGGAGATGACCGGCTCTGTGGATCCCGGCCCGTCGATTTGACGGGCGCTCCGCGAAGGCATAGTTTGTCTCCTCGTCCCCGGAGGGATGCAGGACGCCGTTGGTGGTGGCCGGCCCATGGGGAACCCTCACTGTCTCAACCGACACGGATTTCGCCGTGCCTGTTGTGCTGTGCCGGGACCAGAAAAAGCCCGATTTTGCGAAACGGGCCGGATCTGGTGAAATAGCGACACCGCTCCGAAAGGCGCCGCGAAAGCGAACGTCGGCCGGGGCGGATCAGGGAAAAGCCGGTGAAATTGACAGACCGGCCGGAACTGATAAAGTAAATGAGTCGCCCCGGAGCCTGGGGCCGCGTAAGCGGAACAGGCGCGGTGGGTGTCCGTTTCTTGAGAACTCAACAGCGTGTTAAAAGCCAGTGCCTTTAACGATCGAGCACAGACTCGATCACCCCGTGCCGGCGCTTTCGAGTGTCGGTGGGGATTTCTTTGAGGCAAGTCGGCCACCATATCGGTGGTCGCATTTGCTGGGATTTCGATCCTTTCAAGGTTTGGCGGTTCCGGGGTTCGCCCCCTGGGCTGTCGCGATGGACCTTAATGGAGAGTTTGATCCTGGCTCAGGACGAACGCTGGCGGCGTGCTTAACACATGCAAGTCGAGCGGAAAGGCCCCTTCGGGGGTACTCGAGCGGCGAACGGGTGAGTAACACGTGAGC
>NZ_WEGH01000003.1 GCF_009604375.1 Actinomadura macrotermitis | reverse complement strand
CGACGAGGGCGACGAGCTCCCGCCGGGCGTGAACGAGCTGGTCCGCGTCTACGTGGCCCAGAAGCGCAAGATCACCGACGGCGACAAGCTCGCCGGCCGCCACGGCAACAAGGGCGTCATCTCCAAGGTCATGCCCGCCGAGGACATGCCCTTCCTGGAGGACGGCACCCCGGTCGACATCGTGCTGAACCCGCTCGGCGTGCCCGGCCGGATGAACATCGGCCAGATCCTGGAGTCGCACCTGGGCTGGGTCGCCAGCCGCGGCTGGCAGATCGAGGGCGACGACGCCGACTGGAAGCGCCAGCTGCGCGAGATCGGCGCCGACAAGGCCGAGCCGTGGACCCGTACCGCGACCCCGGTGTTCGACGGCGCCCACCAGGACGACGTCACCGGCCTGATCGAGTCGACCCTGCCGAACCGCGACGGCGAGCGCATGGTCGGTCCCGGCGGCAAGGCGCGGCTGTTCGACGGCCGCACCGGCGAGCCGTACAAGGACCCGATCTCGGTCGGCTACACCTACATCCTCAAGCTGCTGCACCTGGTGGACGACAAGATCCACGCTCGGTCGACCGGCCCGTACTCGATGATCACCCAGCAGCCGCTGGGCGGTAAGGCGCAGTTCGGCGGTCAGCGCTTCGGTGAGATGGAGGTGTGGGCGCTGGAGGCCTACGGCGCCGCCTACGCCCTGCAGGAGCTGCTGACGATCAAGTCCGACGACGTGCTCGGCCGCGTGAAGGTCTACGAGGCCATCGTCAAGGGCGAGAACATCCCGGAGCCGGGCATTCCGGAGTCGTTCAAGGTCCTCATCAAGGAGATGCAGTCGCTCTGCCTCAACGTCGAGGTGCTCTCCAGCGACGGCATGTCCATCGAGATGCGCGACACCGACGAGGACGTCTTCCGCGCGGCTGAGGAACTCGGCATCGACCTGTCCCGGCGCCCCAATGAGGGTGCGATGAGCGTCGACGAGGTCTGATCCAAAAGGGGATATGCAAGTGCTCGACGTAAATTTCTTCGATGAGCTGCGGATCGGCCTCGCGACCGCCGACGACATCCGGCAGTGGTCGCACGGCGAGGTCAAGAAGCCCGAGACCATCAACTACCGGACCCTCAAGCCCGAGAAGGACGGACTCTTCTGCGAGAAGATCTTCGGTCCGACCCGGGACTGGGAGTGCTACTGCGGCAAGTACAAGCGGGTGCGCTTCAAGGGCATCATCTGTGAGCGCTGCGGCGTCGAGGTGACCCGCGCCAAGGTGCGCCGTGAGCGGATGGGCCACATCGAGCTGGCCGCGCCGGTCACGCACATCTGGTACTTCAAGGGCGTCCCCTCGCGCCTCGGCTACCTGCTGGACCTGGCCCCGAAGGATCTCGAGAAGATCATCTACTTCGCGGCCTACATGATCACCAGCGTGGACACCGAGCGCCGCGACCGCGACCTGCCGACGCTGGAAGCGCACATCTCGGTGGAGCGCCAGCAGATCGAGCAGGCCCGCGACGCGCAGGTCGAGGCCCGCCAGCAGAAGCTGGAGGGCGACCTGGCCGAGCTGGAGGAGGCCGGCGCCAAGGCCGACCAGAAGCGCAAGGTGCGCGACGGCGCCGAGCGGGAGATGAAGCAGCTGCGCGACCGCGCGCAGCGCGAGATCGACCGCCTCGACGAGGTGTGGAGCCGCTTCAAGAACCTCAAGGTCCAGGACCTGGAGGGCGACGAGCTGCTCTACCGCGAGATGCGCGACCGCTTCGGCAAGTACTTCCAGGGCGGCATGGGCGCCGCGGCCATCCAGGCGCGGCTGCAGAACTTCGACCTGGACGCCGAGGCCGAGAAGCTCCGCGAGATCATCCGCACCGGCAAGGGGCAGAAGAAGGCCCGCGCGCTCAAGCGGCTGAAGGTCGTCTCGGCGTTCCTCAACACCCGCAACAGCCCGCTCGGCATGGTGCTGGACTGCATCCCGGTGATCCCGCCGGACCTGCGTCCGATGGTGCAGCTGGACGGCGGCCGCTTCGCGACCTCCGACCTGAACGACCTGTACCGCCGCGTCATCAACCGGAACAACCGGCTGAAGCGCCTGCTCGACCTCGGCGCGCCCGAGATCATCGTGAACAACGAGAAGCGGATGCTGCAGGAGGCCGTCGACGCGCTGTTCGACAACGGCCGCCGCGGCCGTCCGGTCACCGGTCCGGGCAACCGCCCCCTGAAGTCCCTCAGCGACATGCTGAAGGGCAAGCAGGGCCGGTTCCGCCAGAACCTGCTGGGCAAGCGCGTCGACTACTCGGGCCGTTCGGTCATCGTCGTCGGCCCGCAGCTGAAGCTGCACCAGTGCGGCCTGCCCAAGCAGATGGCGCTGGAGCTGTTCAAGCCGTTCGTGATGAAGCGGCTGGTCGACCTCAACCACGCGCAGAACATCAAGTCCGCCAAGCGCATGGTCGAGCGCGCCCGCCCGGTCGTGTGGGACGTGCTCGAAGAGGTCATCACCGAGCACCCGGTGCTGCTGAACCGCGCGCCGACCCTGCACCGCCTCGGCATCCAGGCGTTCGAGCCGCAGCTGGTCGAGGGCAAGGCCATCCAGATCCACCCGCTCGTCTGCACGGCGTTCAACGCCGACTTCGACGGCGACCAGATGGCGGTGCACCTGCCGCTGTCGGCCGAGGCCCAGGCCGAGGCGCGGATCCTGATGCTGTCCACCAACAACATCCTCAAGCCCTCGGACGGCAAGCCCGTCACCATGCCCACCCAGGACATGGTGATCGGCCTGTACTGGCTGACCACGCAGAAGGACGGCGCGCCCGGCGAGGGCCGCGCGTTCGGCTCCATCTCCGAAGCGATCATGGCCTATGACCGCCAGGAGCTGGACCTGCAGGCGACCATCCAGATCCGGCTGAAGGACGTCCCGCCGCCGCGGTCGTGGACCGCGCCGGAGGGCTACGAGCCGGGCCAGGCCTACCGCCTGGAGACCACGCTCGGCCGCGCGCTGTTCAACGAGGCGCTGCCCGCCGACTTCCCGTTCGTCAACGACGAGATCGGCAAGAAGCAGCTCTCGGCGATCGTGAACGAGCTGGCCGAGACCTACCCCAAGGTCGAGGTCGCCAACGCGCTGGACGCCCTGAAGTCGACCGGTTTCCACTGGGCCACCCGGTCCGGGGTGACCATCTCGATCGACGACGTGATCACCCCGCCGAACAAGGCGGAGATCCTGTCGTCCTACGAGGCCCGCGCCGACAAGGTGCAGCGCGAGTTCAACCGCGGTCTGATCACCGACGATGAGCGCAAGCAGGAGCTCATCGAGATCTGGAACCACGCGACCGCCGACGTGGCCAAGGACATGGAGCAGGCGTTCCCGAAGGCCAACCCGATCTGGATGATGATCCAGTCGGGCGCCCGCGGCAACCCGCTGCAGCTCCGCCAGATCGCCGGCATGCGCGGCCTGGTGTCCAACCCCAAGGGCGAGACGATCCCGCGTCCGATCAAGTCCTCCTTCCGCGAGGGCCTGTCGGTCGTGGAGTACTTCATCTCGACCCACGGCGCCCGCAAGGGCCTGGCCGACACCGCGCTGCGCACCGCCGACTCGGGTTACCTGACCCGTCGTCTGGTGGACGTCGCGCAGGACGTCATCGTCCGCGAGGAGGACTGCGGCACCGACCGCACGATCCCGTTCGACGTGGCCGAGAAGCTGCCCGACGGCACGCTGGTCAAGCCCGCGACGACCGAGACGATGCTCATCGGCCGCACCATCGCCGAGGACGTCGTGGTCGACGGGACGGTCATCTTCCCGGCCGACACCGACCTGTCCGACGCGGTGGTCACCCGCCTGGTCGAGGCCGGCGTGGAGCGGGTCCGCACCCGCAGCGCGCTGGTCTGCGAGGCCAAGATCGGTGTCTGCGCCGCCTGCTACGGCCGCTCCCTGGCCACCGGCAAGCGGGTGGACGTCGGCGAGGCCGTCGGCATCATCGCCGCGCAGTCGATCGGTGAGCCCGGCACCCAGCTGACCATGCGCACCTTCCACACCGGTGGTGTGGCCGGTGGCGACATCACGCACGGTCTGCCGCGTGTCCAGGAGCTGTTCGAGGCCCGCATCCCCAAGGGCGTGGCCCCGATCTCCGAGGTCGCCGGCCGGGTCAAGATCGACGAGACGGAGAAGACCCGCAAGGTCGTCATCGTCCCCGACGACGGCTCGGAGGAGATCGCCTACCAGGTCCCCATGCGCTCGCGCCTGGAGGACGGCGTCCGCGAGGGCGCCCACGTCGAGGTCGGCCAGCAGCTGATCAAGGGCGCGCAGAACCCGCACGAGGTGCTGCGCATCCTCGGCCCCCGGGCCGTCCAGCTGCACCTGGTCCACGAGGTGCAGGAGGTCTACCGCTCGCAGGGCGTGTCGATCCACGACAAGCACATCGAGATCATCGTGCGGCAGATGCTCAAGCGGGTGAACATCCTGGAGTCGGGCGACACCGACCTGCTCCCGGGCGACCTGATCGAGCGTCCGATCTTCGAGGAGCGCAACCGGGCCGTGGTGGCCGAGGGCGGCACGCCCGCGGCCGGCCGTCCGGTCCTGATGGGCATCACCAAGGCCTCGCTCGCGACCGAGTCGTGGCTGTCGGCGGCGTCCTTCCAGGAGACGACCCGGGTGCTCACCGAGGCGGCGATGCACGCCAAGAGCGACCCGCTGCTCGGCCTCAAGGAGAACGTCATCATCGGCAAGCTCATCCCGGCCGGTACGGGCATGCCCCAGTACCGCAACGTCCGGGTCGAGCCGACCGAGGAGGCCAAGGCGGCGGTGTACTCCGTCGGGTCCTACGACGACGGCGCCGAGTACGCCTTCGGCCAGGGCTCCGGCGAGGCCGTGCCGCTGGAGGAGTACGACTTCGGGCAGTACAACCGGTAACACCTGCGCGCCGAGGGGCCCCCGCCGACCACTGGTCGGCGGGGGCCCCTCCGCATGACCCGGCATGACCGCCCCTTTGGCGGCTTTTGCTTAGCTTTAGCCGTCCATCACCTTGCGCAAAGGCAACGCTGACTAGCCTGTGAGCAGGGGGATTACATGAACAGACTTCTCGCAGTTCTCACCGTCATGACGCTCGCACTGGCCGCCGGAGGGGCCTCGATCTCGGCCTCGGCCGCGGCGCCGCCGCGAGCGCCCGTCCACCAGACCCAGGGCGCCGACTGCCGGACGTACTCGGGCACCGAGGTCTGCGGCGGGCTCAAGCTCACCGACCAGCAGCGCGCGTGCGTGCAGCAGAGCGTCGCCAAGGGCATGACGGACCGCCGCGCCGAAGTCGAGTGCCACACCTACTCCTGACCCGCGACCACCGAGAGGCCCCCTCCACCACCCGGAGGGGGCCTCTCGGCGTTCCGGGCCAAAGGGGCGCGGGGACGCGCGGCGCCGCGCGCCGCACCGGAGTCCCGCGGCCGGGGACATGCTGATCGTTCCGGGAGGTGACCGGCCGGACGGCCGCTGCGGGCCAGGGGTTTCCGTTTGTGAGGGGCGCGTTCGGGGACGGAACGTGCCAGGAAGTTTCGGCGTCTATCAAGGGTGGTGATTTGCGATACCACCGGCGATCGGGGCAGGCTTGGTGGCGAAACTCCCCTTGGAGCGGAGCCGCCGTGTCCCGGGGGAGTCGGTGACATGGCTTGGAGGCCGCGTTATGCGCCGCGCGCCTTCGAGCGAACAGGCACGGAACCGGGCGCGCGGCGTCCGGGACGACGGCGCTGAAGGAGCCCGACGATGACCGAGAATGACGGCACGCAGGGTCCGCAGTGGCCGTTGCCTGACGACAAGGACAAGCCCGCCGAGGAGCAGCGGAAGCAGGAGCCTCCCGCGCGCCCCATGGGGGACCGCACGGTGGTCTTCGGCGCTCCGCAGCTCGGCGGCCAGGCCCCGGCCCAGCAGCCGCAGCAGGAGACGCCCCCACAGGGGGAGCGGCCCACACCGCCCACCCCGCCGGCGGCACCGCCGACGATGGTCGAGCAGCCGCTGTCGGCTTTCCAGCAGGAGCAGCCGCCCGCGCCGCCCTACCAGCAGCAGCAGGACTACGGCCAGCAGCAGTACGGGCAGCCGTACGAGCAGCAGCAGTACGGCCAGCAGCAGGGTGGTTTCGGGCAGCAGGGTTACGGCCAGCAGGAGCAGCAGCAGTACGCGCCGCCGCAGCAGGACCAGCAGCAGCAGTACGGCCAGCAGCCTTTTGAACAGCAGCAGCAGCAGAGCGGGTACCCGCAGCAGCCGCAGTACGGCCCCCCGGAGCAGCAGCAGGACTACGGGCAGGTCTCCCGGGCCCCGTACGGGCAGCAGCCCGAGCAGCAGCAGTACGGCCAGCAGCAGGACCAGTACTCCGCCCCGGGCTTCCAGCCGCCGGCTGAGCAGCCCTCAGCGGGTGGTGAGAGCGGCGGGAACGACCGGACGCTGATCGTCCCCGGCCCCGGCGCGACCCCGGCCCAGCCCGAGCAGCAGCAGCGGCCCCCGGTGGACGACCAGTCGACGCTGCACTGGTCGCCCGGCCCCGACGTGCCGGTCGCCTCGGGTCCCGAGCGCCGGCAGCCCGAGCCGCCCGCCGAGCCGTGGCAGACGCCGACGCCGCCGGCCACGCCCGAGCCCTGGGCGGCCGAGCCGAAGCAGGGGCAGGGCGACCACGAGCGGACGATGATGGTCCCGCCGCCCGACTCCGGCTTCGGCGCGCCCGCGCCGGCGGAGGAGCCCTCCTACGGCGCCTCCTCCCAGCAGCAGGGCGAGGACGTCCGGCCGACGCAGGCGTTCGACCCGTCCGCCCAGTCCGGTGGCGACCAGCACGACCGGACCCGCATGGACGTCGGTCAGCAGCAGTGGCAGTCGCCCGACCAGGGGCAGCAGCCCTACGGCCAGCAGCAGGGCGGTTTCGGCCAGCAGCAGTACGGCCAGCAGGGCGAGCAGGGTCAGCAGGCCTACGGTCAGCAGGGCTACGGCGACCAGTCCCAGCAGCAGTACGGGCAGCAGGCGTACGGCCAGGGCCAGCAGCAGCAGGGCTTCGGTCAGCAGGGTTACGGCGACCAGTCCCAGCAGCAGGGCGGCTTCGGTCAGCAGCAGTACGGCGAGCAGGCCCAGCAGCAGCAGTACGGTCAGCAGGCCTACGGCCAGCAGGGCGAGCAGCAGCAGGGTGGCTTCGGCCAGCAGCAGTACGGCCAGGGCGAGCAGGGGCAGCAGGCCCAGCAGCAGTACGGCGGCCAGCAGGGCGACCAGCAGCAGTACGGGCAGCAGGCCTACGGTCAGCAGCAGCAGTACGGGCAGCAGGGCGACCACGGCCAGCAGGGCTTCGGTCAGCAGGGGTACGGCGACCAGCAGCAGCAGGGCGGCTTCGGCCAGCAGCAGTACGGCCAGAGCGGCGAGCAGCAGCAGCCGTACGGCCAGCAGCCCGCGGCCTACGGTGCCTCCGAGGGCGGCGGCAAGGGCAACAAGAACCTGATCCTGATCACCGCCGGCGTCGTCGCCGTCGTGGTGATCATCGTGATCATCGCCGTCATGATGATGTAGCCGGCGGGAGCGAAGGGTTCGCCCGGTTCCGCCCCGGCAGGGGCGGGCCGGGACGGAATGCCGATGGATGCACCGTCCCGCGACGGAACATCCGTCGGCATTCCGCCGTTGTGGGAGGGGACGTGTCCTACGGCACGTCCGCCGCGGATCAGGACGCCGGACCGGCGGAAACCGCCTGGGCGGGGCGGCTCGCGAAAGGTTCGCGGGCTTGCGCCGGAGGGGGTGGGCGCGATAGTGAGCCGCTCGCTTTGACCTTTCGCCCGGGGGTCGGTAATCTCTGTCCTTGTGCCCGCACTATGCGGGCCGCTCTGCGTGCGCTCCGGCGAGTCCCTGTAGTAGAGGGATGGGAGCCGGCGCCGCAATCACTCCCCGGCTTGATTCGGCCCTTTTGCGGGCCGGGCGGTCTGTGTCGGTCCCGGTGAGGACGACACGCCCGACCGCGTGGGTCGGAGAGGTCGGGAAACCGGCAGGTCACAGCCTCAGACGAGGTGGTGATGACGGGTCCCACGTGAGTGGAACCCTGACAGAACAAGACTTACCGGCTCGGTACGAGGAAGACGGAGACGCGGTGCCCACGATCCAGCAGCTGGTCCGAAAGGGCCGCCAGGACAAGGTGACCAAGAACAAGACGCCTGCGCTTAAGGGCAGCCCCCAGCGCCGGGGTGTCTGCACGCGCGTCTACACGACGACGCCCAAGAAGCCGAACTCCGCGCTTCGCAAGGTCGCTCGTGTCCGGCTGACCAGCGGGATCGAGGTCACGGCCTACATCCCCGGCGTCGGGCACAACCTGCAGGAGCACTCGATCGTGCTCGTGCGCGGTGGCCGAGTGAAGGACCTCCCGGGCGTTCGGTACAAGATCATCCGCGGCTCGCTCGACACCCAGGGTGTCCGCAACCGCAAGCAGGCGCGCAGCCGCTACGGCGCGAAGAAGGAGAAGAGCTAATGCCGCGCAAGGGCCCCGCTGGCAAGCGCCAGCTCATCGCTGACCCGGTGTACAACTCGCCGCTGGTCACCGCGCTGATCAACAAGGTGCTCCTGGACGGCAAGCGCTCCATCGCGCAGTCCATCGTGTACGACGCCCTCGAGGGCGCCCGCGAGAAGACCGGCAACGACCCGGTCGTCACGCTGAAGCGCGCGCTCGACAACGTCAAGCCGACCCTTGAGGTCCGCAGCCGCCGTGTCGGTGGCGCGACCTACCAGGTCCCGGTGGAGGTGCGGCCGGCGCGCAGCACCACCCTGGCGCTGCGCTGGCTGGTGCTCTACGCCCGGCAGCGTCGCGAGAAGACCATGACCGAGCGGCTGATGAACGAGCTGCTCGACGCGAGCAACGGCCTCGGCGCGTCTGTGAAGAAGCGCGAGGACACGCACAAGATGGCGGAGTCCAACAAGGCCTTCGCTCACTACCGCTGGTAATCCGGCGGAACACGACTGACGACGAGACGACGCGAGGACACAGTGGCTACCAAAACCGGTGTAGACCTGGCCAAGGTCCGCAACATCGGGATCATGGCCCATATCGACGCGGGCAAGACCACGACGACCGAGCGCATCCTGTACTACACCGGGATGAGCTACAAGATCGGCGAGGTCCACGACGGCGCGGCCACGATGGACTGGATGGAGCAGGAGCAGGAGCGGGGCATCACCATCACCTCCGCGGCCACCACCTGCACCTGGCCGGTCAATGACGTCAAGCACACCATCAACATCATCGACACGCCGGGCCACGTCGACTTCACCGTCGAGGTGGAGCGCTCGCTGCGCGTCCTCGACGGCGCGGTCGCGGTGTTCGACGGCGTCGCCGGCGTCGAGCCGCAGTCCGAGACCGTGTGGCGCCAGGCCGACCGGTACAACGTGCCCCGCATCTGCTTCGTCAACAAGCTGGACCGCGTCGGCGCGGAGTTCCACCGCTGCGTCGACATGATCAGCGACCGCCTGCAGGCGACCCCGCTGGTGCTGCAGCTGCCGATCGGCGCCGAGGCCGACTTCAAGGGCGTCATCGACCTGGTGACGATGAAGGCCCTGGTCTGGAACGACGAGGCCAAGCTCGGCGAGATGTACGACGTCGTCGACATCCCCGACAGCCACGCCGACACCGCGCGCGAGTGGCACGACAAGCTGATCGAGACGCTGGCCGAGGCCGACGACGAGGTCATGGAGCTGTACCTGGAGGGCAACGAGCCCACCGTGGAGCAGCTCTACCCGGCCATCCGCCGCGCCACCATCGCCGGCAACGCGACCCCGGTGCTGTGCGGCACGGCCTTCAAGAACAAGGGCGTGCAGCCGCTGCTGGACGCGATCGTGCGCTTCCTGCCGTCGCCGCTGGACGTCGAGGCCATCGAGGGCCACGCCGTCCGCAACGAGGAGCAGGCGCTGATCCGCAAGCCGAGCGAGGACGAGCCGTTCTCCGCCCTGGCCTTCAAGATCGCCTCTGACCCGCACCTGGGCAAGCTGACCTTCGTGCGCGTCTACTCGGGCGTGCTGGAGACCGGCACCGCGGTCCTGAACTCCGTCAAGGAGCGCAAGGAGCGCATCGGCAAGATCTACCGGATGCACGCCAACAAGCGCGAGGAGATCGACCGCGTGGGCGCCGGCGACATCGTCGCCGTCATGGGTCTGAAGCAGACCACCACCGGCGAGACGCTGAGCGACGAGAAGGACCCCATCGTCCTCGAGTCGATGAACTTCCCGGCGCCGGTCATCCACGTGGCGATCGAGCCGAAGACCAAGGCCGACCAGCAGAAGCTCGGCACCGCGATCCAGCGGCTGGCGGAGGAGGACCCCTCCTTCACCGTCCGCACCGACGAGGAGACCGGTCAGACGGTCATCGCCGGCATGGGCGAGCTGCACCTGGAGATCCTCGTCGACCGCATGCGGCGCGAGTTCAAGGTCGAGGCCAACGTCGGCAAGCCCCAGGTGGCCTACCGCGAGACCATCACCAAGAAGGTCGAGAAGGTCGAGTACACCCACAAGAAGCAGACGGGTGGCTCGGGCCAGTTCGGCCGCGTGATCATCGACCTGGAGCCGCTCGGCGAGGGCAGCGACGGGTACGAGTTCGAGAACAAGGTCACCGGTGGCCGCATCCCGCGGGAGTACATCCCCTCGGTCGACGCCGGCTGCCAGGAGGCCGCCGAGTTCGGCGTGCTGGCCGGCTACCCCATGGTGGGTGTGAAGGTCACGCTGCGAGACGGCGCCTACCACGAGGTCGACTCCTCGGAGATGGCGTTCAAGGTCGCCGGCTCCATGGCGTTCAAGGAGGCCGCCCGCAGGGCCGGGGCGACCATCCTGGAGCCCATGATGGCCGTCGAGGTCACCACGCCCGAGGAGAACATGGGCGACGTGATCGGCGACATCAACAGCCGTCGCGGGCAGATCCAGTCGATGGACGAGCGCGCGGGCATGCGGGTCGTCAAGGGCCTGGTCCCCCTGTCCGAGATGTTCGGCTACGTGGGCGACCTGCGCAGCAAGACCCAGGGCCGGGCTGTGTTCACGATGCAGTTCGACTCCTACGCCGAGGTTCCCTCGAACGTCGCACAGGAGATCATCTCCAAGGCGCGGGGCGAGTAGCTCCCGGCCTGCCAAGGTCACTCAGACGGACATGAAGCGGTCGGCAAGCCGGCCGAGGATCGCAACAAGGAGCAACAGTGGCGAAGGCCAAGTTCGAGCGGACCAAGCCGCACGTGAACATCGGCACCATCGGTCACATCGACCACGGTAAGACCACCCTTACCGCGGCGATCACCAAGGTGCTGCACGACGCGTACCCGGACATCAACCCCTTCACGCCGTTCGAGGACATCGACAAGGCGCCGGAGGAGCGCGAGCGCGGTATCACCATCTCCATCGCGCACGTCGAGTACCAGACCGAGTCGCGTCACTACGCCCACGTCGACTGCCCGGGTCACGCGGACTACATCAAGAACATGATCACCGGTGCCGCGCAGATGGACGGCGCGATCCTGGTCGTGGCCGCCACCGACGGCCCGATGCCGCAGACCAAGGAGCACGTGCTCCTGGCCCGCCAGGTCGGCGTCCCCTACATCGTCGTCGCGCTGAACAAGTGCGACATGGTGGACGACGAGGAGATCCTGGAGCTCGTCGAGCTCGAGGTCCGCGAGCTGCTGTCGGAGTACGAGTTCCCGGGCGACGACGTCCCGGTCGTGCGCGTGTCCGCCTTCCAGGCGCTGCAGGGCGACGCCAAGTGGGGCGAGTCGATCCTCGAGCTGATGAAGGCCGTCGACGAGAACGTGCCGGAGCCGCAGCGCGACACCGACAAGCCGTTCCTGATGCCGGTCGAGGACGTCTTCTCGATCACCGGCCGCGGCACCGTCGTGACCGGCCGCATCGAGCGCGGTGTGGTCAACGTGAACGAGGAAGTCGAGATCATCGGCATCAAGGACACGGCGACCAAGACCACGGTCACCGGTGTCGAGATGTTCCGCAAGCTGCTCGACCAGGGCCAGGCCGGCGACAACGTGGGCCTGCTGCTGCGCGGCATCAAGCGCGAGGACGTCGAGCGCGGCCAGTGCATCATCAAGCCGGGCACCAACACCCCGCACACCGAGTTCGAGGCGCAGGTCTACATCCTGTCCAAGGACGAGGGCGGCCGCCACACGCCGTTCTTC
Organism: Actinomadura macrotermitis; assembly: GCF_009604375.1. Classification (GTDB taxonomy): domain Bacteria; phylum Actinomycetota; class Actinomycetes; order Streptosporangiales; family Streptosporangiaceae; genus Spirillospora; species Spirillospora macrotermitis. The sequence continues at coordinate 1,520,989 of NZ_WEGH01000003.1, read as the reverse complement.
AACAACTACCGCCCGCAGTTCTACTTCCGTACCACGGACGTGACCGGCGTCGTGCACCTGCCCGAGGGTGTCGAGATGGTCATGCCGGGCGACAACACCGAGATGCGCGTTGAGCTGATCCAGCCCATCGCCATGGAGGACGGCCTGAAGTTCGCCATCCGCGAGGGTGGCCGGACCGTGGGCGCCGGTCGAGTGACCAAGATCCTCAAGTAACACCCCTTCGTCGCCGCGGCGGCCGGGCAATGCCTCGCGCAACCCGGCCGCCGCGGCACGAACCAGATCAGTAACAGCGGCACTACCAGCAAAGGACACCGAGGCCACCATGGCGGGACAGAAGATCCGCATCCGGCTCAAGGCCTACGACCACGAGGTCATCGACACCTCCGCGAAGAAGATCGTTGAGACGGTGACGCGGACGGGCGCCAAGGTCGCGGGCCCGGTGCCGCTGCCGACCGAGAAGAACGTGTACTGCGTCATCCGCTCGCCGCACAAGTACAAGGACTCGCGCGAGCACTTCGAGATGCGCACGCACAAGCGGTTGATCGACATCATCGACCCGACGCCCAAGACGGTCGATTCGCTGATGCGCCTCGACCTTCCGGCCGGCGTTGACATCGAGATCAAGCTCTAAGGGACGCACCCAGATATGAGTACGCAGAGAAAGGGCGTCCTGGGCGAGAAGCTCGGCATGACCCAGGTCTTCGACGATGAGGGCCGGATCGTTCCGGTGACCGTCGTCCAGGCCGGGCCGTGTGTCGTCACCCAGCTCCGCTCGCAGGAGACCGACGGTTACACCGCGGTGCAGATCGGCTACGGCCAGATCGACCCCCGCAAGGTGAACAAGCCGCGGACGGGCCACTTCGACAAGGCCGGCGTGACCCCGCGCCGCTACCTGGTCGAGCTGCGCGCCGACGACACCACCGAGTACGAACTCGGCCAGGAGATCACCGTAGAGGTGTTCGAGGCCGGCCAGAAGATCGACGTGACCGGCACCAGCAAGGGCAAGGGCACCGCCGGTGTCATGAAGCGCCACGGCTTCAAGGGCCTCGGCGCCTCGCACGGCACCCAGCGCAAGCACCGCTCGCCGGGTTCGATCGGCGGCTGCGCGACCCCCGGTCGTGTCTTCAAGGGCCTGCGCATGGCCGGACGGCACGGCAACGCCCGCACCACGGTGCAGAACCTCACCGTCCACGGCATCGACACCGAGAAGAACCTGCTCCTCATCAAGGGCGCGGTTCCCGGTCCGAACGGCGGCGTTGTCCTCGTCCGCGACGCAGTGAAGGGGACGGGCAAGTGACCTCCAAGCTCGACATCGACCTGCCCGCCGAGATCTTCGACGCGAAGACCTCCGTGCCGCTGATCCACCAGGTCGTGGTGGCGCAGCTGGCCGCGGCGCGCCAGGGCACGCACGCCACCAAGACCCGGGGCGAGGTCTCCGGCGGTGGCAAGAAGCCGTACCGGCAGAAGGGCACCGGCCGCGCCCGTCAGGGCTCGACCCGCGCCCCGCAGTTCGCCGGCGGCGGCATCGTGCACGGCCCGCAGCCGCGGGACTACACGCAGAAGACGCCGAAGAAGATGAAGGCCGCCGCGCTGCGCGGCGCCCTGTCCGACCGCGCCCGCTTCGGCCGGGTGCACGTCGTGGACGGGCTCATCGACGGCGACGCCCCGAAGACGAAGACGGCGTTGGCCGCGCTGCGCGGCATCACCGAGGCCAAGCGCGTCCTCCTGGTCCTGGACCGTGAGGACGAGCTGACCTGGAAGAGCCTGCGCAACGAGCCGAGCGTGCACGTCATCGTCTCCGACCAGCTCAACACCTACGACGTGCTGGTGAACGACGACGTGGTCTTCACGCAGAAGGCCTACGACGAGTTCGTCTCGCGCGCGGCGAAGAAGTAAGGAGGGTCCGGCATGAACAAGATCAGTGACCCCCGTGACGTCATCCTCGCGCCCGTCGTCTCGGAGAAGAGCTACGGGCTGCTGGACGAGAACAAGTACACGTTCCTCGTCCGTCTGGACGCCAACAAGACCCAGATCAAGCAGGCGGTCGAGGCGGTGTTCGGCGTCAAGGTGACGAACGTGAACACGATCAACCGGCAGGGCAAGCGCAAGCGCACCCGGTTCGGCTACGGCAAGCGCAAGGACACCCGGCGCGCCATCGTCAGCCTGGCCGAGGGCGAGCGGATCGACATCTTCGGCGGCCAGGGCTGACGCCCGGTCCCCGAAGCAGACAAGGGATGAACGAATAAGATGGGCATCCGTAAGTACAAGCCGACGACCCCGGGTCGTCGCGGCTCCAGCGTGGCCGACTTCGTCGAGATCACGCGCCGCGAGCCGGAGAAGTCGCTGCTGCGTCCGCTCCCCAAGAAGGGCGGCCGTAACAACTACGGCCGCATCACCACCCGGCACCAGGGCGGTGGCCACAAGCGCGCCTACCGCGTGATCGACTTCCGTCGGCACGACAAGGACGGCGTGCCGGCCAAGGTCGCGCACATCGAGTACGACCCGAACCGCACCGCGCGGATCGCGCTGCTGCACTACGCGGACGGCGAGAAGCGCTACATCCTCGCCCCGCAGGGCCTGAAGCAGGGCGACCGGGTCGAGAACGGTGTCGGTTCCGACATCAAGCCGGGCAACTGCCTGCCGCTGCGCAACATCCCGACCGGTACGGTCATCCACGCCATCGAGCTGAAGCCCGGTGGCGGCGCCAAGATCGCCCGTTCCGCGGGCGCCGGCGTCCAGCTGCTGGCCAAGGAGGGCAAGTACGCCACGCTGCGCATGCCCTCCGGCGAGATGCGCATGGTGGACGTCCGCTGCCGGGCGACCGTCGGCGAGGTCGGCAACGCCGAGCAGTCGAACATCAACTGGGGCAAGGCCGGCCGCATGCGCTGGAAGGGCAAGCGCCCGACCGTCCGCGGTGTGGCCATGAACCCGATCGACCACCCGCACGGTGGTGGTGAGGGCAAGACCAGTGGTGGACGTCACCCGGTGAACCCGAACGGTAAGAAGGAAGGCCGCACTCGCCAGGCGAACAAGGCGAGCGACCGGCTGATCGTCCGTCGTCGCGCCAAGAAGAAGCGGTAGGAGTCGCTCGATATGCCACGTAGCCTTAAGAAGGGCCCCTTCGTGGACGACCACCTCGCGAAGAAGGTGGACGCCCAGAACGAGAAGGGCACCAAGAACGTCATCAAGACGTGGTCCCGGCGCTCCATGATCGTGCCGGACATGATCGGTCACACGATCGCCGTGCACGACGGCCGCAAGCACGTGCCGGTGTTCATCACCGACGCGATGGTGGGACACAAGCTCGGCGAGTTCGCGCCGACGCGCACGTTCCGCAGCCACGTCAAGGAAGACCGCCGCAGCCGCCGCGGCTGAGCAGGCAGAGGCGTCCGCCCCGGAGGGCGGGCGAGGATCTGAACGTAGGAGAGAGGGAACAGCGATGGAAGCCAGGGCCCAGGCGCGGTTCATCCGCGTCACGCCCAGGAAGGCCCGCCGCGTGGTGGACCTCATCCGCGGCCTGCCTGCCGCGGAGGCTCAGGCGGTGCTGCGGTTCGCCCCCCAGACGGCGAGCGAGCCTGTGGGCAAGGTGCTGGCGAGTGCCATCGCCAACGCCGAGCACAACTTCAAGCTCGACACCGGCTCGCTCGTGGTGAGCCGGGCGTGGGTGGACGAGGGGCCGACGCTCAAGCGTTTCCGCCCCCGCGCCCAGGGTCGTGCTTACCGCATCAACAAGCGCACCAGCCACATCACCGTGGTCGTGGAGTCGCAGGACGAGGCCAAGGCCTCTTCCGGCGGTAAGAAGACGAGGAGGGCCCGGTAGTGGGTCAGAAGATCAACCCGCACGGGTTCCGGCTCGGGATCACCACCGACCACAAGTCCGTGTGGTTCGCGGAGAAGCTGTACAAGGACTACGTCAAGGAAGACGTCCAGATCCGGCGCATGCTGCAGAAGGGCATGGACCGGGCGGGCATCTCCAAGGTCGAGATCGAGCGCACCCGTGACCGCGTCGAGGTGAACATCCACACCGCGCGTCCGGGCATCGTGATCGGCCGGCGCGGCGCCGAGGCCGAGCGCCTCCGGGGCGACCTGGAGAAGCTCACCGGCAAGCAGGTGCGGCTGAACATCCTCGAGGTCAAGAACCCCGAGATCGACGCCCAGCTCGTCGCGCAGGGCGTGGCCGAGCAGCTGTCCAGCCGTGTCGCGTTCCGCCGTGCCATGCGCAAGGCGATCCAGTCCGCGATGAAGTCCGGCGCCAAGGGCATCAAGGTGCAGTGCGGCGGCCGTCTCGGCGGCGCCGAGATGTCGCGCTCGGAGTTCTACCGCGAGGGCCAGGTCCCGCTGCACACGCTGCGCGCCGACATCGACTACGGCTTCTACGAGGCCCGGACGACGTTCGGACGCATCGGCGTCAAGGTGTGGATCTACAAGGGCGAGGCGGCGGCGACGCGCGCCGAGCGCGAGGCCAAGGCGGCGCAGCAGCGCGCGGCCGGCGGCGGTGGCGGTCGCGGTGACCGCGACCGGCGCGGCGGTGGCGGCGGCGGCGAGCGCCGTGGCGGCGGCGGTGGCGGCGGCCGTGGTGGCCGTGGCGGCCGCGGCGGCGAGCGCGGTGGCGCCCCCAGGCAGCAGCAGAGTTCCGAGCAGCAGGCCCCGGCTTCGGCCCCGGCCGCCGACGCTGCTCCGAGTGGTGAGGGGAGCTGACATCCGATGCTGATCCCTCGTAAGGTCAAGCACCGCAAGCAGCACCACCCGAAGCGGTCGGGCAAGGCCAAGGGCGGGACGAAGGTCACCTTCGGCGAGTACGGCATCCAGGCCGTCGAGCCGGCGTACGTGACCAACCGGCAGATCGAGGCCGCCCGTATCGCCATGACCCGCCACATCAAGCGTGGTGGCAAGGTCTGGATCAACATCTTCCCGGACCGCCCGCTGACCAAGAAGCCGGCCGAGACCCGCATGGGTTCCGGCAAGGGCTCGGTCGAGTGGTGGGTGGCCAACGTGAAGCCGGGCCGCGTGATGTTCGAGATCTCCTACCCGAACGAGCAGGTCGCTCGGGAGGCGCTCACCCGCGCGATCCACAAGCTCCCCATGAAGTGCAAGATCGTGAAGCGAGAGGTTGGTGAGTCCTGATGGCCAAGGGTCTTACCGCCGACGACCTGCGGACCGAGCCCCAGGACGTGCTGGTCACCAAGCTGAAGGAGGCGAAGGAGGAGCTGTTCAACCTGCGCTTCCAGGCCGCCACCGGTCAGCTTGAGAGCCACGGGCGGCTGCGCACGGTCAAGCGCGAGATCGCTCGCATCTACACCGTGATGAACGAGCGCGAGCTCGGCATCGTCACGGTCGCCGACGACGATTCCGCGAAGGACGAGAGCTGATGAGCGAGCAGACCGAGCAGACCGAGCAGCGGTCGAGCCGTAAGGTCCTTGAGGGCCTGGTGGTCAGCGACAAGATGGACAAGACCGTGGTCGTGTCCGTCGAGGACCGCGTCAAGCACGCCAAGTACCACAAGGTGATCCGCCGCACGACCAAGTACAAGGCGCACGACGAGGCCAACGAGTGTGGCGTCGGCGACCGCGTCCGTCTCATGGAGACCCGGCCCCTGTCGGCCAGCAAGCGCTGGCGCGTGGTCGAGATCCTCGAGAAGGCCAAGTAATTAATGGTTCCACCAGGCTGAGTCCGCGGACTCAGAACCGGTGTGACGAACAGGAGATGTTGTGATCCAGCAGGAGTCGCGACTCAAGGTCGCCGACAACACGGGTGCGAAGGAGATCCTTTGCATCCGGGTTCTCGGCGGCTCGGGTCGGCGCTACGCGGGAGTCGGCGACGTCATCGTCGCGACGGTGAAGGACGCCCTTCCCGGCGCCGGCGTGAAGAAGGGTGACGTCGTCAAGGCGGTCGTCGTGCGCACCCGCAAGGAGCGCCGGCGTCCGGACGGCTCCTACATCCGCTTCGACGAGAACGCGGCCGTCCTGATCAAGGACGGCGGCGACCCCCGGGGCACCCGCATCTTCGGCCCGGTGGGCCGCGAACTGCGCGAGAAGAAGTTCATGCGGATCATCTCGCTCGCGCCGGAGGTGCTGTGATGAAGATCAAGAAGGGTGACGAGGTCATCGTCATCGCGGGCAAGGACAAGGGCGCCACGGGCAAGGTCCTGCGCGTCGACCTGCGCCGCGAGCGTGTCGTCGTCGAGGGCGTGAACCTCATCACCAAGAACATCAAGGCCGACGCGCAGCGTGCCGGCAAGGAGAGCGGCCGGGTCACCGTCGAGGCGGCCCTGCACGTCAGCAACGTGGCGCTGGTCGAGGACGGCAAGCCCGTCCGCGTCGGGTACCGCGTGAACGAGGACGGCTCCAAGGTCCGGGTCTCGCGCCGTAGCGGCAAGGAGATCTGAGATGACCGAGACCGCCACCGAGCGTGAGATCCCGCAGCCGCGGCTCAAGCTTCGCTACCGCGAGGACATCGTGAAGGCGATGCAGGAGCAGTTCGGCTACGCCAACGTGATGCAGATCCCCGGGCTGACCAAGATCGTGGTCAACATGGGTGTCGGCGACGCGGCCAAGGACGCCAAGCTGATCGAGGGCGCGGTCCGCGACCTGACCAACATCACCGGTCAGAAGCCGGCCGTGAACCGGGCCCGCAAGTCCATCGCCCAGTTCAAGCTGCGCGAGGGCATGCCGATCGGCGCCCACGTCACGCTGCGCGGCGACCGGATGTGGGAGTTCCTGGACCGCCTGCTGGCGACCGCCCTCCCGCGCATCCGCGACTTCCGCGGCCTGTCGCCGAAGCAGTTCGACGGCAACGGCAACTACACCTTCGGTCTGACCGAGCAGGTCATGTTCCACGAGGTCGACCCGGACAAGGTCGACCGGCAGCGTGGCATGGACATCACGATCGTGACCACGGCCAAGACCGATGACGAGGGCCGGGCGCTCCTGAAGCTCCTGGGCTTCCCCTTCAAGGAGAACTGAGCATGGCGAAGAAGTCGCTGATCGCCAAGGCGGCCCGGAAGCCCAAGTTCGGCGTGCGCGCGTACACTCGTTGCTCGCGCTGCGGGCGTCCGCGCTCCGTCTACCGGAAGTTCGGCCTGTGCCGTATCTGCTTCCGCGAGATGGCGCACCGGGGCGAGCTGCCCGGCATCACGAAGTCCAGCTGGTGAGGACCGCGCCCCTGGCGGGGCGCGGCCTTCCCGGCCTGTGTAATAACCACCGGGCACCTGTCGAAGGTGCCCATGACCGCGCCAAAGGTCCAGCGTCTCGTGGTACGAGCGCATGGAAACCGTGGCGAGGGAGGGCCTGTAGGCCATGACGATGACCGACCCGATCGCAGACATGCTGACGCGTCTGCGTAACGCGAATTCGGCGTACCACGACACCGTGGCGATGCCGTACTCGAAGATCAAGGCGCACATCGCCGAGATCCTCCAGCAGGAGGGCTACATCTCGGGTTGGAGCGTGGAGGACGCCGAGGTCGGCAAGAAGCTCGTTGTCGAGCTCAAGTTCGGTCCGACCCGTGAGCGCTCCATCGCCGGCATCAAGCGCGTCTCGAAGCCGGGTCTGCGGGTGTACGCGAAGAAGGACAACCTGCCGAAGGTCCTGGGCGGACTGGGCGTCGCGATCATTTCGACGTCCTCCGGACTGATGACCGACCGGCAGGCCGGCAAGCGCGGCGTGGGCGGCGAAGTCCTCGCCTACGTCTGGTAGAGGGGAGGGCTCACAACATGTCTCGCATTGGACGTCTCCCCGTTGCCGTGCCCGGTGGCGTCGAGGTCAAGATCGACGGCCGTGAGGTCACCGTCAAGGGGCCGAAGGGCACGCTGTCGCACACCATCGCCGAGCCCATCGAGGTTCGGCAGGAGGACGGCACCCTCACCCTGACCCGCCCGAACGACGTGAACACGGTGCGTGCGCTGCACGGCCTGTCGCGGGCGCTGGTCGCCAACATGGTCGAGGGCGTGACCAACGGCTACAGCAAGACGCTGGAGATCCGCGGCGTGGGCTACACCGCCCAGGCCAAGGGCCCGACGCAGGTCGAGCTGAAGCTGGGTTACAGCCACCCGATCATCTTCAACGCCCCCGAGGGCATCACCCTGCGGGTCGAGAACGTGCGTCGTGACCAGATCAACGCGTTGATCCACATCGACGGCATCGACAAGCAGAAGGTCGGCGAGGCCGCCGCCAACATCCGCAAGCTGCGCAAGCCCGACGTGTACAAGGGCAAGGGCGTTCGCTACCAGGGTGAGCAGGTCCGCCGCAAGGTCGGAAAGGCTGGTAAGTAGTCATGGCAGGCACCAAGACCCTGGCCGGTAAGGCCACGTCGGCGCGGGCCAAGTCCCGCAAGCGCCGGCACCTGCGGGTCCGCAAGAAGGTCGTCGGCAGCGCCGCGCGGCCGCGCCTGGTCGTGACCCGCAGCACCCGGCACCTGTTCGTCCAGGTCATCGACGACAGCAAGGGCCACACGCTGGCCTACGCGTCGACCATGGAGGCCGACCTGCGCGCCGACGACGGCGACAAGACGGCCAAGTCCCGCAAGGTCGGCGCGCTCGTCGCCGCGCGGGCCAAGGAGGCCGGCGTTTCCGCGGTGGTCTTCGACCGTGGCGGCAACAAGTACCACGGCCGCATCGCCGCCCTGGCGGACGGTGCGCGCGAAGGCGGGCTGGAGTTCTGATGGCCCCGACCAACGAGAAGAGGAACCACTGATGGCAGCGCAGAGGCGTGGTGGCGGTCAGGGTGGCGACCGTCGCGACGGCCGCCGCGACGACCGTCGTGGTGGCGCCGACAAGGGCCAGTCGTACATCGAGAAGGTCGTCGCGATCAACCGCGTCGCCAAGGTCGTGAAGGGCGGTCGTCGCTTCAGCTTCACCGCCCTGGTGATCGTGGGCGACGGCAACGGCACGGTCGGCGTCGGCTACGGCAAGGCCAAGGAGGTGCCCGCGGCGATCGCCAAGGGCGTCGAGGAGGCCAAGAAGCACTTCTTCAAGGTGCCGCGCATCCAGGGCACCATCCCGCACACCGTCCAGGGTGAGGCCGCCGCCGGCGTCGTCCTGCTGCGCCCGGCCAGCCCGGGTACCGGTGTCATCGCGGGTGGCCCGGTGCGCGCCGTGCTGGAGTGCGCCGGCATCCACGACGTGCTGAGCAAGTCGCTCGGCACCGACAATGCGATCAACATCGTGCACGCGACCGTCGCGGGCCTGAAGGGCCTGAAGCGTCCCGAGGAGATCGCGGCCAAGCGCGGCCTGCCGATCGAGGACGTCGCGCCGGCCGCCATGCTGCGGGCGCGCGCCGCCGGCAGCGAGCCGCGGGCGGAGGTCGCCTCGTCATGAGCCAGCTGAAGATCACGCAGATCAAGTCTGTGATCAGCGAGAAGCAGAACCAGCGTGACACGCTGCGCACCCTGGGCCTCAAGAAGATCGGTCAGAGCACCGTTCGCGAGGACACCCCGCAGGTGCTCGGCATGATCCGGACGGTGGCCCACCTGGTCACCGTCGAGGAGGTCGACTGACATGGCGGACGCTACCGAGGGCACTCCCCTCAAGGTGCACGACCTGCGTCCGGCCCCCGGCGCCAAGAAGGCCAAGACCCGTAAGGGCCGCGGCGAGGCGTCCAAGGGCAAGACCGCCGGTCGCGGTACCAAGGGCACCAAGGCCCGCAGCACGGTTCCGGTCGGTTTCGAGGGTGGCCAGATGCCCCTCATCCGCCGGGTGCCGAAGCTGAAGGGCTTCAAGAACCCCAACCGGGTCGAGTTCCAGGTCGTGAACCTGGACAAGCTCGGCGCCCTCTACCCCGAGGGCGGCGAGGTCACGGCCGAGGACCTGGCGGCCAAGGGCGCGGTGCGCCGTGGCAAGCCGGTGAAGGTCCTCGGCACGGGCGAGATCTCCGTCGCGGTCCAGGTGAAGGTGCACGCCTTCTCCGGTGCCGCCAAGGAGAAGATCGCGGCCGCCGGCGGGACCGCCGACGAGCTGTAAGCGGGAAGACCGATGCCGGGGCCGTGTCCGCCTTGCGCTGAGGGCCGAAAGGTCCGCGCGCTCGGCGGGGCGGCCCCGGTCTCATCTGCTGTTAGAGTCACACCGGCGATAGTGGCCCTGCCTGGGCACTTCGCCGTACCTGGAACCGAAACCGGCCCCTCGGCTGTCATGTTGTCGTCAGTCGCGCAGGAGGAATGGTGCTGACCGCTTTCGCTCGGGCTTTTCGTACGCCTGACCTGCGTAAAAAGCTACTGTTCACGCTCTTCATGATCGTGGTGTTCCGCATCGGCAGCGTGCTGCCGCTGCCGAACGTGAACGTCAAGGTGCTCGCGGACACCGCGCAGGCCGCCAAGAACTCCAACAAGCTGTACGGTCTGGTCGACCTGTTCAGCGGCGGCGCGCTGCTCAAGCTCTCGGTGTTCGCGCTCGGCATCATGCCCTACATCACGGCGAGCATCATCCTGCAGCTGCTGACGGTGGTGATCCCGCGGCTGGAGGCCCTGAAGAAGGAGGGCCAGGCGGGCACCACCAAGATCACGCAGTACACCCGGTACCTGACGGTGGGCCTGGCGATCCTGCAGGGCACCGGCATCGTGGCGATGGCCAGCACCGGGCAGCTGTTCCAGGGGGTGTCCGGTGGCAACGACATCCTGTACGACACCGGCATCTTCCCGATCGTCACCATGGTGGTCTGCATGGTGGCGGGCACCGCGACGATCATGTGGCTGGGCGAGCTGGTGACCGACCGCGGCGTCGGCAACGGCATGTCCATCCTGATCTTCACCCAGGTGGTCGCGGTCTTCCCGGCGCAGTTCTGGAGCATCTACAAGTCCAAGGGCGCGTTCGTCTTCGCCCTGGTGATCATCGTGGGCCTGGCCATCATGGCGGGCGTGGTCTTCGTCGAGCAGGCGCAGCGCCGCATCCCGGTGCAGTACGCCAAGCGGATGGTCGGCCGCCGGATGTACGGCGGGACCTCGACCTACATCCCGCTGAAGGTCAACCAGGCCGGCATCATCCCGGTGATCTTCGCCTCGTCGCTGCTGTACCTGCCGGTGCTGGCGACGCAGCTGTGGCCGAACACCAAGTGGCTGCAGAAGGTGCAGCCCTACCTGCAGCAGGACAACCCCTGGCACATGGGTGTGTTCTTCGTCTTCATCATCTTCTTCACGTACTTCTATGTGGCGATCACCTTCAACCCCACTGAAGTGGCCGACAACATGAAGAAGTATGGTGGGTTCATCCCAGGCATCCGTCCGGGCCGGCCGACCGCCGAGTACCTCGACTACGTGCTGACCCGGATCACCACTCCCGGTGCGCTCTACCTGGGGCTCGTCGCGCTGATCCCGATGGTGGCGTTCGCACTCCTGAAGGCGACCAACGACTTCCCCTTCGGCGGCACGAGCATCCTCATCATCGTCGGCGTCGGACTGGATACCGTGAAGCAGATCGAATCCCAACTGCAGCAGCGCAACTACGAGGGTTTCCTCCGGTAGATGCGCATCGTTCTGGTGGGCCCCCCGGGAGCGGGCAAGGGGACGCAGGCCCAGTTCATCGCATCGCATCTGTCGATCCCGAAGATCTCGACAGGCGACATCTTCCGCGCCAACGTCAGCGGCGGCACCGAGCTCGGCCGGCAGGCGAAGGCGTACATGGACCGGGGCGACCTGGTCCCCGACGAGGTCACCATCGCGATGGTGCGCGACCGGCTCGGCGAGGACGACGCGCAGGACGGCTTCCTGCTCGACGGCTTCCCGCGCAACGTGCCCCAGGCCGAGACGCTGAAGAAGATGCTCGCCGAGTGGGATCTTCGCCTGGACATCGTGCTGGAGCTCGTCGTCGACGAGGACGAGGTCGTCCGCCGGCTGTCGGGCCGCCGCACCTGTGACAAGTGCGGCCGGATCTGGCACGTCGACTTCGACGACAAGCAGGACGACATCTGCGACGACTGCGGCGGTCACCTGTTCCAGCGCGACGACGACAAGGAAGAGGTCGTCCGGCACCGGCTCGAGGTGTACGCGGAACAAACGTCTCCGCTGGTTCAGTTCTACGCCGATGAGGGCATTCTCGTCGGTATCGACGCGACGGGGCCCGTCGAGGAGGTCACCAACCGCGCGCTCGCAGCCTTGCGCCCGCTGGAGAAGTGACCCCCTCGGTCCTGATTCCTTCGAGGGGGAGCACATGTTCAAGCGCCGCAGGCCTGCCGTCCAGGTGAAGACGGCCGAGCAGGTCGAGCTGATGCGTGCGGCCGGCCTGCTGGTGGGCCGCACGCTGGAGCTGCTGCGCGCGTCGGTCAAGCCGGGGATCAGCACCCTGGACCTGGACCGGATCGCCGAGCAGCACATCCGCGACAACGGCGGCATCCCGTCGTTCCTCGGCTACCACGGCTTCACCGGCACGATCTGCGCCTCGGTCAACGAGGAGATCGTGCACGGCATCCCGCGGGCCGACAAGGTGCTGCGGGACGGCGACGTCATCTCCATCGACTGCGGCGCGATCGTCGAAGGGTGGCACGGGGACGCCGCGGTCACCGTGCCGGTCGGCGAGATCACCCCGGAGCTGACCCGGCTCCTGGAGGTCACCGAGACGTCCCTGTGGCACGGTCTGGCGGCCGGCGTGGCCGGGGCCAGGCTGACCGACATGTCGCACGCGATCGAGTCCTACATCCGCTCTCAGGGCCGCTACGGCATCGTCGAGGGCTACGGCGGGCACGGCATCGGCACCGAGATGCACATGGACCCGCTGATCCCCAACCACGGTGAGCCCGGGCACGGACCCGTCCTGGAGCCGGGGATGTGCTTCGCGGTCGAGCCGATGGTGAACCTCGGCACCGCCGACACCCTGGAGCTGGAGGACGGCTGGACCGTCGTCACCACCGACGGCCGCCGCTCGGCCCACTTCGAGCACACCTTCGCGGTCACCGAGGACGGCCCCCGCGTCCTCACCGCCCTTGACGAGGGCCGGGAGTGGTTCGCCAAGCTGGGATTGCACACTTCCTCCTGACCGAAGGACATCGGCATGGCTCCCAACCCCGAGATCCGGGCCTCCGACGCCGATCGTGATCGCGTCGCCACGAGCCTGCGCGAGCACTGCGCCCTGGGGCGCATCACCACCGAGGAGCTCCAGGAGCGCATCGAGGCCGTGTACTCGGCCAAGACGCTCGGCGAGCTGGAGGCGGTCACCCACGACCTGCCCGAGGAGGACCTGCACACGCTGCCGGTCCCGGCGTCGCAGCGGACCCCGGGGAGCGCGTCCGTCGCGGCGCGGCGCGGCGGCGGCGTGGCCCCCCGGCACGACATGCGGACGGCCTGGGCGGGCTGGGCGTCGGTCAGCGCCGTCTGCACGACGATCTGGCTGATCACCGTCGTCACCGGCGGCGGGCTCCAGGGGTTCTGGCCGATCTGGGTGGCCGGCCCCTGGGGCGTCCTCATCCTGGTCGGCTTCCTGTTCGGCCGGCGCCGCGACTGACTACTCCACGTCCATCAGCGGGCGGTAGTTGCCGGTCGGGACGAAGTGCGTGGTGGCCTGGCCGTCGCCGGTGACCAGGTGCACCGCGAATCCGGCCGGCTCGCCGGTGACCGCGGCGCGGCCGGGCTTGCTGAGGTCCAGGAACAGCTGCCGGTAGGTGCTCGGGCAGGTGGTGGCGACGCGCCCGGCGAGCGACCCGGCCGAGCCGCGGTGCACGTGCCCGCTGATGATGCGGACGACCTGCGGGTGCCGGGCGACCACCTCGGCGAACCCGGCGGGGTCCAGGAAGCGCATGTCGTCGATGAACCGGATGCCGATCGGGTACGGCGGGTGGTGGGTGGCGACGACGGTGGGGGCGTCCGGCGCCGCCGCCAGGGCCTCGTCGAGCCAGGCCAGCCGCCCGGCGTCCATCGCCCCGTGCGGCTGCCCGGGGACGGTGCTGTCGCAGCACACCAGCCGGACGCCGGCGACGTCCACCGCGTACTGGACCGGGCCGTCGCCGCTGCCCGCGAGCGCCGGATGGTCGGCGAACGCCTCGCGCAGCGCGGCCGGGTCGTCGTGGTTGCCGGGCATCGGGTAGACGGGCATCGGCAGCGGCGACAGCAGCGCGTGCAGCCGGGCGTACTCGGCGGGCAGGCCGCCGTCGGCGAGGTCGCCGGTGAGCACCACCGCGTCCGGGCGCTCGGGCAGCGACAGCAGGCTCGACACCGCCGTGCGCAGCGCGCGCACCGGGCCGGAGGCGTCGTCCACCCGGCCGTCGCGGCCCGCGGCGAGATGGATGTCACTGAGCTGCGCGATGATCGCCATTGATCCCTACCCCCTTGGTCGAGCACATCATGGACCGCCCGGCGGGGCACGCCGGTCCCCGGTGCCGTGAAGCGCAGGAACGATCTTTGCGCCCGGTTGACCGCACTGTCGACCCGCCCGGGGACAACCTGGTGGTGGTCCCGGTCGGTCCCGGGGCCGGCCCGGGAGGGATCGATGGTCTACAGGCTGGCCGCCGTGGCGGTGCCCGCCGTCCTGGCGGTGGCGGTCGCCGCGCCGCCCGCCGGCGCGGCGCACGGCGACGGCGCGCGGACCGGCGCCGCGGCCTGCGGCGCCCCGTCCGTACCGTGGCGGAACCGGGCCTGGCCCGGCCTGCGCGCGGCGGTGCACTGCGCGAACGGCCGGGGGCCCGGCGGCGACATCAGCGTACGTCGGCCGGTGCCGGGAACGCCCGCGCCGCGCCTGGTAGTGCCCGAGATCACCGTCTCGGCCGGCGCGTCACCGGTGGCCACCGTGCCGACGTCGGTGGTGGTCACCGGCCCGGCGAAGGACGGCCGCCCGGGCGCCGCCGCCCGGCTGCTGGCGGCCGCGGGCCTGCTGCTGGCCGCCGGCGCGGGCGCGGTGCTGCTGGCCGAGCGCCGCCGGCGCGGGGGGAAGGCCGATGAGTGACCCGTGCCCGCAGCGGCGCCACCGCCGCGGCCGCTGCACACCGGCCGCCGGCCAGATCGTGCCCGGCTGCGGGTTCGCCGTCCCGGCGTCGGTGCCGCGCCCCGTCGCCGGGCCGCCGCCCGCGCCACTGCCCGCGCCACTGCCCGCGCCACCGTGGCCCGCGCCGCCGCCGGCCGGACGCGGGCCGGTGCCGCTCGGCGGCGGGCTCGGCCGGGCGCTGCCGGCCTCGGTCAGCATCCCGCGGATCGGGGTGAGCGCGCCGCTCGCCCCGCTCGGCCGGGAGGCCGGCGGCGCCATCGCCGCGCCGCCGCCGGACGAGCCGGGCCTGGCCGGCTGGTTCGCCGGGGGCCCGACGCCCGGCCGGCCCGGCGCCGCGGTGATCGTCGGGCGCCGCGACACCGGCGCGGGCCCGGCGGTGTTCGCCCGGCTGCGCGAGCTGCGGGCCGGCGACCTGGTCGGGATCGTGCGCGCCGACGACACCGTCGCGGTGTTCCGCGTGTCGGGCTCCGAGCAGGCGCCCAAGCACGCCTTCCCGGCGGCCCGGGTGCACGCGGCGGGGGAGCGCCCCGAGCTGCGCCTGATCACCTGCGCCGGCCGCTACGACGCCGCCAGCGGCGCCTACGCCGACGACCTCATCGTCTACGCGGGCCTCGCGGCCGCCTACCGCCTCACCGACCCCGCGCCCACGCGCTAGGCGACGTGCAGGACGGCCGACAGGGCCGAGGTGACGTCCTCGGGGGTGGGGGCGATGTCGGGGACGACGTCGCGCAGCGCCAGCCACCCGTTGATCGCCTGGGCGGTCGGCCGGGCCTCGCGCAGCTGCGGGTCCTCCACGCCGTACCAGGCGGCCACCTTCGACCAGCGCCACAGGCGGTGGCCGCCGGTGGACAGCTCCGAGGCCGGGAAGCCGCCCGGGCCGCGGGCGCCGGTGATCGACATGCGCACCGAGTCGACCGAGCGGCCCACCCGCTCGGCGATGTCGCGGATGGTCAGCAGCGGGTCGACCTCCACCCGCTGCACGTGCAGGCCGGGCGCGCTGGTCTCCAGGTGCGCCACCACCTCCATGATGGCCGCGGCGAGGGTGCCGCCCTGCCAGGTGCAGGAGGCGTTGCCGGTGCGCTCGGCGTGCTGCGGCTCGCTGATGATCGAGACCGTCACCATGCCGCCGGTGCGGTCGAACAGCGGGTCGAGCTCCTCCTCGTAGAGGGGACGGCTGAGCAGCAGCGCGAAGTCATAGCTCGGCATGCCGGTCCTCCTCTGACGTTTCTCTCTTGGAAAGGTACAACGCGCGGGCGAGGTATGCTGTTATCGGGAGACGTCTCCGCAGCCGTACCGTGTGCCGATTTCACGTTCGGCCTTGCGGTGGCGTAGACTCCTTTGTCGGTCCGTTTTCGGCCGCCTTCATCCCGCCCGATCGCCGTCGGCGTCGTGGCGTGGGTGCGGCCGGGTTCCCTCGGTGGCCCCTCCGGGTCCCTCGGGCGTTTCGGGCCGAGTCCAATGAGCCGATCAGCGAAGCGCGGAGGACATGCCCAAAAAGGAAGGCGCCATCGAGATCGAGGGCACCGTCATCGAGTCCCTGCCGAACGCCATGTTCCGGGTGGAACTCGACAACGGGCACAAGGTGCTCGCCCACATCAGCGGCAAGATGCGGATGCACTACATCCGGATCCTGCCGGACGACCGCGTCGTCGTGGAGTTGAGCCCCTACGACCTCACGCGCGGTCGGATCGTCTACCGCTACAAGTAACACCCACTGGGGTTGCCTCTCCTGCGCGTGGCGGCGCGGGGGTGACCCTGTACATCTAGGAGACCCAGTGAAGGTCAAGCCGAGCGTCAAGAAGATCTGCCAGAAGTGCCGCGTCATCCGCCGGCACGGCCGGGTCATGGTCATCTGCTCCGACCCGCGCCACAAGCAGCGCCAGGGCTGATCGCAGGCCCCGGCACCACATAACACGCGCATCGCAAGTCCTTCACACGGTGGCCGTACGGACCCGCTGGGCCCGTACGGCACGGTCGTGTGAAGGGGACCCTCGGACAGACGGAGGCCGAGGCCGCCACCCGGGCAGGGTGTGTGCGGACGCGACGTGCTCATACCTCCGCGATATGAAGGGAACTGCCCACGATGGCACGCCTCCTCGGCGTCGACCTCCCGCGCGACAAGCGCCTCGAGGTCGCTCTCACCTACGTCTTCGGCATCGGCCGGACCCGCGCGCTGGAGACCCTCGCGGGCACCGGTGTGGACGGCAACCTGCGGGTGCACCAGATCGGCGACGACGAACTGGTCAAGCTCCGCGACTGGATCGAGGCGAACTACAAGATCGAGGGTGACCTCCGCCGCGAGATCCAGGCGGACATTCGCCGCAAGATCGAGATCGGTTGCTACCAGGGCATCCGGCACCGCCGCGGCCTGCCCGTGCACGGGCAGCGCACGCAGACCAACGCGCGCACCCGCAAGGGCAAGAAGAAGACCGTGGCCGGCAAGAAGAAGGCCGGCAAGAAGTAGTCCGTCCGGACCTCTTCGGTCCGTCCGGATCGATGACCTCAAGAGTAGAGAGAGCAGATGCCTCCTAAGAGCCGCGTCGGCGCCAAGAAGGTGCGCCGCAAGGAAAAGAAGAACGTCGCTCACGGGCACGCCCACATCAAGAGCACGTTCAACAACACGATCGTCTCGATCACCGACCCCAACGGCAACGTGATCTCCTGGGCCTCGTCGGGCCACGTGGGGTTCAAGGGCTCGCGCAAGTCCACCCCGTTCGCCGCGCAGCAGGCCGCCGAGGCCGCCGCCCGGCGTGCGATGGAGCACGGCATGCGCAAGGTCGACGTCTTCGTGAAGGGCCCGGGCTCGGGCCGCGAGACCGCCATCCGGTCGCTGCAGGCGACCGGCCTGGAAGTGGGCTCGATCCAGGACGTCACCCCCGTCCCGCACAACGGCTGCCGGCCGCCCAAGCGCCGCCGCGTCTGAGGCCGGAGGAAAAGGAATCATGGCTCGTTACACCGGTGCCGACTGCAAGCTCTGCCGTCGCGAGAAGATGAAGCTGTTCCTCAAGGGCAGCAAGTGCGAGGGCCCCAAGTGCCCGATCGAGATCCGTCCCTACCCCCCGGGTGAGCACGGTCGCGGTCGTCCCAAGGAGACCGAGTACCTGCTGCAGCTGCGCGAGAAGCAGAAGGCCAAGCGCATCTACGGCGTCCTTGAGAAGCAGTTCAGCAACTACTACGTCGAGGCGAACCGCCAGGGCGGCAAGACGGGTGAGAACCTGCTCACGCTGCTGGAGCGCCGCCTGGACAACGCGGTCTACCGCGCGGGCTTCGCCAAGTCCCGCGACATGGCCCGCCAGCTGATCCGCCACGGCCACATCCGGGTCAACGGCAAGAAGGTCGACATCCCCTCGTACCTGGTCCGCGTGGACGACATCGTCGACGTCAAGGCCAAGTCGCTGGAGATGACGCCCTTCCAGGTCGCCAAGGCCGAGTCCGGCGAGCGCCAGGTTCCGGCCTGGCTCGGCGTCGACTCCGAGAAGATGCGGATCTTCGTGCACTCCATGCCGGTCCGCCAGCAGATCGACGCTCCCGTCCAGGAGCAGCTGATCGTCGAGCTCTACTCCAAGTAAGGGCTCACCAACGTCGCCGGAGATCCGCGGAATCTTTCCGCGGGTCTTCGGCGATACTGGGATGACACGCGGCGTCAAATAGCGGTCGCCGCTGGAAGAAGGAACACCCATGCTCATCGCTCAGCGTCCCACTCTCACCGAAGAGCAGGTCGACGAGTTCCGCTCGCGGTTCACCATCGAGCCGCTGGAGCCGGGCTTCGGCTACACGATCGGCAACTCGCTGCGTCGTACCCTGCTCTCGTCCATCCCCGGCGCGGCTGTCACCAGCATCCGCATCGAGGGCGTGCTGCACGAGTTCTCGACCGTTCCCGGGGTCAAGGAGGATGTCACCGACATCATCTTGAACCTCAAGGAGCTGGTCGTCTCCTCCGAGCACGACGAGCCGGTCGTGATGTACCTGCGCAAGCAGGGCCCGGGCGAGGTGACCGCCGCCGACATCGCGCCGCCGGCGGGCGTCGAGGTGCACAACCCCGACCTGCACATCGCCACGCTGAACAACAAGGCCAAGCTGGAGATGGAGCTGACGGTCGAGCGCGGCCGCGGCTACGTCTCGGCCGCCCAGAACAAGCAGCCGGGCCAGGAGATCGGTCGCATCCCGATCGACTCCATCTACTCGCCCGTGCTGAAGGTCACCTACAAGGTCGAGGCCACCCGAGTCGAGCAGCGCACCGACTTCGACCGCCTCATCCTGGACGTGGAGACCAAGCACGCGATGCTGCCGCGCGACGCGGTGGCCTCCGCCGGCAAGACCCTGGTCGAGCTGTTCGGCCTGGCCCGGGAGCTCAACGTCGAGGCCGAGGGCATCGACATGGGCCCGTCGCCGACCGACGCCGCGCTCGCCGCGGACCTGGCCCTGCCGATCGAGGAGCTGAACCTCACGGTCCGCTCCTACAACTGCCTGAAGCGCGAGGGCATCCACTCGGTGGGCGAGCTCGTGGCCCGCAGCGAGCAGGACCTTCTGGATATAAGGAATTTCGGCGCCAAGTCGATCGAAGAGGTCAAGCAGAAGCTCAACGACATGGGCCTCTCGCTGAAGGACTCCCCGCCCGGGTTCGACCCGAGCGCGGCGGCCGACAACTACGGCGACGACGACCAGTCCTACGCGGAGACCGAGCAGTACTGATCCGCGTACCCGCCCTGGACCGGGCCTTCCGGTCCAGGGTTTCGGCTGACGCCGGTACCTGACACGGCCGGCGCAGGAAGGAAGCACCATGCCTCAGCCCACCAAGGGCGCCCGCCTCGGCGGCAGCGCCGCGCACCAGCGCCTGATCCTGGCCAACCTGGCCACGGCGCTGTTCGAGCACGGCCGCATCACCACCACCGAGGCCAAGGCCCGGCGGGTCCGCCCGCTGGCGGAGAAGCTGATCACCAAGGCCAAGAAGGGCGACCTGCACAACCGTCGCCAGGTGGCCCAGGTGATCCGGGACAAGAGCGTCATCCACGAGCTCTTCACCGAGATCGCGCCGCGCTTTGAGAACCGTCCCGGCGGCTACACCCGCATCACCAAGATCGGGCCGCGCAAGGGCGACAACGCCCCGATGGCCGTGATCGAGCTGGTGCAGGAGCAGCTGGCCGCGGCCACCGCCCCGGCCAAGGCCGAGCAGCCGGCCGAGAAGCCGGCCCCGGCGGAGGACAAGGCCGCGGACGACACCGCGGCCGAGACCGAGACCGGCGAGGCCGCGGAGGCCAAGGCCGAGTAATCCGGCCGCTCCGCCGCGTCACGCGTGCAGGCCCGCCGTTCCGCAGGGGACGGCGGGCCTCATCTTTGCCAGACTTAGGGCATGGTCGGGTCAGGGGGGCGGCGGTCCGCCGGGGAGCGCGTCAAGGTGGTGTCCGGATGGGCAAGGCGGCACCACAGGAAGCACCGAACCGACCGCGAACGGACAAGGACGACCCCGCTGACATGACGGCTTTGGTAAGGCTCCGGCTCGACATCGGCTACGACGGGTCGGATTTCGCAGGCTGGGCGCGCCAGCCGAAGCAGCGCACGGTGCAGGGCGTCATCGAGGACGCCCTCGGCCGGCTGCTGCGGCTGGACCCGGCCCCGATGCTCACCGTCGCCGGGCGCACCGACGCCGGTGTGCACGCGCGCGGCCAGGTCGCGCACGTGGTGCTGCCCGTCGCGGCCTACTCGGCGCTGAACGGCACCATGCCGCGGCGCCTGGCGGGCCTGCTGCCGCCGGACGTGCGGGTGTGGCGGGTGTCGGTGGCGCCCGAGGGCTTCGACGCCCGCTTCTCGGCGCTGGCGCGCCGCTACGCCTACCGGGTGTGCGACGACCCGGTCGGGGTGGACCCGCTGCGCCGCCACGACGTGCTGTGGCACCCGCGGCCGCTGGACATCGGCCGGATGAACGAGGCCGCCGCGCTGCTGGTCGGCGAGCACGACTTCGCCGCCTACTGCCGCAAGCGCGAGGGCGCCACCACGATCCGCGAGCTGCAGCGCTTCGGGTG
Source organism: Actinomadura macrotermitis (assembly GCF_009604375.1). Lineage (GTDB taxonomy): Bacteria > Actinomycetota > Actinomycetes > Streptosporangiales > Streptosporangiaceae > Spirillospora > Spirillospora macrotermitis. Next base: position 1,500,076 of record NZ_WEGH01000003.1, on the reverse strand, counting down.
GGAGCGCGAGTCGCCGCGGCTGGCGATCGCGACCGTCAAGGCCGACGCGTTCTGCCACTCGATGGTGCGGGCGCTGGTCGGCGCGATGCTGGTCGTCGGCGACGGGCGGCGCGACGTGGACTGGCCCGCGCAGGTGCTGGCCGCGCGCACCCGGGACTCGGCGGTGAACGTGGCCCCGGCGCACGGCCTGACGCTGGAGGAGATCTACTACCCCGACGCGGGCGGGCTCGCGCTGCGCGCGCAGCAGACCCGGCGGGTGCGGACGCTGGGCGCGGCCGCCGACGCCGCCCCGGACGCCGCGGGCGCGGCGGCCGGGGAGCGCTGAGCGCGGCGCGGCGTCAGCCGCGGGCGCGGGCGTCGATCGGGCGGATGCCGTAGTCCAGGAACTGCTGGGTGACGTTCTTCAGCGCCGCCTCGCCGCCGGGCTTGCCGTCGGCGAACTGCGCGTAGGCGTAGATGACGTAGCGGCCGCGGACCGTCCCGGCGGCGTACCCGCCCGCCTGGTCGATCTGCTGGGAACGCTTGCCCTCCATGCCGCGGAACCACTCGTAGCGCTTGGGGTCGCCGGCGCGGCTGACCTTCAGCGCGGCGTCCTGGCGCGGCAGCACCGCGATGCCGGTGGTGACGGCCAGCGACTTGCCCTGGTCGATGTAGGTGACCCGGACGATGCTGCGGCAGCCCTGCTCGGTGAGCGCCTTGGCCATCGCGCCGCGCGCGGCGAGCGCGCACTTGTGGTTGACCGAGGAGCGGTCGCGCAGGTAGGTGCGGCCGCCGAGCTGGAGGGTCGAGGACGGGAACGCCTCGGTGAGGGCGAGCGGGCGGGTGTCGGACTTCTCGTCGGTGATGTCGACGGGCCCGGGCGCCTTGGTCGCGGGCCCGGCCGGGGTCTGGGACGCCGCCGGGGACGGGTCGGGCCTGGCCGCGGCCGGCTTGTCGCTGGAGCCGCCGACCAGGAAGAACCCGGCGGTGGCCAGGATCAGGACGGCCAGCAGGCCGCCGCCGACGAGCAGCGGGACGCGGTTGCCGCGGTGCTCGCCGTTCGGCCGGGGCGCGGCGGGGGCGTCGTCGAAGGGCGGCGGCTGGGCCGGCCGGTAGGATGGCGCGGGGATGCCGGTGCCCTGCGGCGGGGTGCCGCCCTTGGGCGGCGTGCCGCTCTGCGGCGGGGGAGCCGCGGCCGGTTCGGCGTCGATCGGCAGGCCGCCCTCCGCGTGGTACAGCGGAGTGATCACGATCGGGGCGGTGTCCTTGGTGGACGCGGGCTCCGGCGCGGCCGGGTCCTCCTCGGGAGCCGGGGCCGGCACGGCGCCCGCCGGCGGCGGGGTGGTGCCCGCGGGCAGGATCGCGTCCGGCAGGAGGACGGGCTGGGGCCGGGTGGCGTCCGGCCCGGTGGGGGCGGACGCAGCGGTGGCGTCCGGCCCGGGGGTGGACGCGGCGGTGACGACCGGGATGCCGTCCGGGTCGGTGTCGGCGGGGGAGCGCGGCGCGGCGGCGGGCCCGGCCGGCGTGCCGGGAGCGGCGGCGGGCGGCTCGCCGGTGGGAGGCACGGCGGTGGGAGGCACGGCGCGGCGGCCGTCGACGTGCCCGACGCCCGGCCCGGCGACCAGCCGGTCGGTGATCCCGGCGGACCGCTGAGCGGCCGGCGCGGGCGCGGCGGGTTCGGCGGGTTCGGGTGCCTCGGCCTCGGCCTCGGCCGGAGCGGGAGCGGCGGCTGGTTCCGGTTCGCCGCCCGCCTCGGTCTCGGACGCGGAGGCCCACCAGGGCTTCTGCAGGCCGAACGGAGGCAGCTTCAGGGCCGGCTCGTCCTTGGGTGCGGCCGGCTTGCCGAAGCTGGGCGGCGCCGCGGGCCCGGGGGCGGCGGCGTCGTCCACCGCGGGCTCCCGGGCCTCGTCAGATCCAGACATAAGCAGTCAGAGTATTCATACCCTTCAGTTTTTGAAGGGTTTCCCTTCGGTTTCCCGGTAGGCGAGCGCGAACGTCAGGTTGCTGCCCTTGATGATCTGCTGGGCGAACCCCTGCGCCGCGCTCTGGGCGGAGTCGGGGATCTTCTTGCCGCCCGGCCGCTCCACCCAGGTCATCACCAGGTAGTGGCCGCGCGCCTGGGCGGTGCCGACCGCCTCGGCCTTGCCGATGCCCTTGCTCGCGCCGGTGCCCGGCAGCGGCTTGAGGTAGGCGTCCTTGGCGAGGGCGACCTTCTCGGCGGCCTTGGCGGCCTTCTCGGTCTTGAGGTTCAGCACCCCGACGGTGCCGAGCAGCTTGCCGTCGCTGCGCACGTAGGTGGCGCGCAGCGCCTGGCTGCAGCCCGCCTTCTTGACGGTCGCGACGAGCTTGGCGCCGGAGACGGCCCCGGTGCAGGGGTCGGCCTTCCAGCCGGTGCGGGTGTACTTCTTGCCCTCGGCGCTGAAGGCGGACTTGCCGAACGCCTCCTTGAGCGACAGCGGTGTCGGGTCGGTGGCGCGACTGCCGAGTTTATCCGCCTTCAGCGGTGGCGCCGACGTCTGCGCCTTGACCTTCGGCTGCTTGCTGGTGGCGGCGACGGGGGACTTGGCGCCGTCCTTGGGCTTCGGGTCGTCCTTGAGCATCGCCGCCGCGCCGAAGCCGCCGCCGATGAGGACGACCCCGGCGACCAGCGAGCCGCCGATGATGAGGGGCAGGTTGCGCTTGCGGCGCGGCGGCGTCGGGCCGGAGCCGTCACCGAAGCCGCCGCCCTCGAATCCGCCGTTGCCGAAGCCGCCGCCGGCGTTGTAGGGGGAGCCGTCCTGGTTCTGCAGGCCGTAGCTGCCCGCGACCTGGACGCCCTCGCCGTCCTGCGGTCCGGCCGGGGCCGCGCCGAAGGACGGCGGGCCGAAGCCGCCGCCGGGGGCGGGCGCCGTCCGTCCGGCCGCCTCCTCGTCCCAGGAGACGGGGGGCATGCCGCCGGGGCCGCCGGGCGCCTCCCCGCGGGGGGCGAACGGGGCCTCTTCCTTGTCGGTGCCGTGCGAGGCGGCGTCATGCCACTCAGCACCGGGTGCGTACGGCTCCTGCGGCGGCTGCTGTGCCGATGGCCAGCCGCCAGGTTTGCCTTGATCGCCCGGGTAACCCATGACCTGGACCTTACCTAACGGTGGCCGTGACATGGGCGGAAACGACAGCGAGACCGGTCACGGCACCGCTGTGACCAGCAGAAATCCGCGGCGCCGGGCGGGGGGCAGGGGGCGTGGGGCGAGGCGGGCCGTCCCGCCCGGGCGGCCGGTCTCTGCCCGTGCATCCCGGTCGCTGCGGCATACTGGACGGTGGCCGGGAGACTGCCGCAACGAGCCGCTTTGACCCATGCCCGCGCGGCTGGGTATCCTGCCAGTTCGTGGTATGTGTCGACGCCTGCCCTCCGGGGCCGGTGAAGATCGCAACCAGTGTCGGTGCCCGGAGCGGTCCCAGGGCGGCGCGAGAACCAGGTGAGCACTCACGCAAGGTTCCCGCGCGGTCGTGCGTCCGCGACGCACAATCTGCCGGGCCCGGCCTCCCGGAGCGCCATCTCGGAGCGAGATCTGATCGGCGCGAGCAGGATATCCGCTGAGAAGTCGACAAGAAACGAAGGCCACCACCGTGCGCACGTACACCCCTAAGCCCGCTGACGTCCAGCGTCAGTGGCACGTCATCGACGCCACCGACGTCGTGCTGGGCCGGCTCGCCAGCCAGGCCGCGCAGCTGCTGCGGGGGAAGCACAAGCCGATCTACGCGCCGCACCTGGACACCGGTGACTTCGTGATCATCATCAACGCCGACAAGGTCGCCCTGTCCGGTAACAAGCGCGAGCAGAAGCGCGCCTACCGGCACTCGGGCTACCCGGGTGGTCTCCGCTCGGTCGCCTATGGCGACCTGCTGGAGAAGAACCCCGAGCGCGCCGTCGAGAAGGCGATCAAGGGCATGCTGCCCAAGAACACCCTCGGCCGCCAGATGTTCGGCAAGGTGAAGGTCTACCGGGGCCCGAACCACCCGCACCAGGCCCAGCAGCCGGTGCCGTTCGAGATCACCCAGGTCGCGCAGTAGCAGGCGGCGAGTAGCACCCAGCAGCACCCCAAGCCGTACGACCCCGTACGCAGCGCAGTACAGAGGCCGCCGGGGCACCCGCGCGAGCGGGCCAGCCGCCCTGGCTAGAAGACCCAAACAAGGAGAACCGTGACCGAGTTCACCGGTACGGAGACGCCCGCCGAGGGCGCCGAGCTCGACTCGTACGAGGACGCCCCCTCGGAGTACACCACCGAGACCCCCGAGATCGCCGGCGAGGCCACCCTCGGCCAGCCGATCGCGACCGGCCCCGCCGCCGGCACCGGCCGCCGCAAGCAGGCCATCGCCCGCGTGCGCATCGTCCCGGGCACCGGCAAGTGGACCATCAACGGCCGCACCCTGGACCAGTACTTCCCGAACAAGGTCCACCAGCAGATCGTGAACGAGCCGTTCGTCCTCCTCGGCCTGGAGGACCAGTTCGACGTGCTGGTCCGCGTCGGCGGCGGCGGCGTCACCGGCCAGGCCGGCGCGCTGCGCCTCGGCATCTCCCGGGCGCTGCAGTTCGCCAACATCGAGCACCGCCCCGCGCTGAAGAAGGCGGGCTTCCTGACCCGCGACGCGCGCGTGCCCGAGCGCAAGAAGGCCGGTCTGAAGAAGGCCCGTAAGGCGCCGCAGTACAGCAAGCGTTGATCGCCGGCACGAGCCGCCGCACCCGAAGCACGCGCCGCCGACCCCTCCGGTCGGCGGCACCCGGGTGCGGCGGCTCGTCCGCTTTTGCCAGCGTTTTTGGTATGTCAGTGGTTTTGTGCAGCGGTTTTCGGCTGCGCGGAGCGTTCGGGGGCCGTCCCAGCGGTAAGGGGACTCTCGAAGTGTCCGCGCGGCCTTTTTTCGTCTCTGGGAGTTGAGCAACTGTGGGTCGTCTGTTCGGGACCGATGGCGTACGCGGGCTGGCCAACCGCGATCTGACCGCCCCCCTGGCCATGGACCTGTCGGTCGCCGCCGCCCGGGTGCTGGCCTCGACCGGCGCGTTCGCCGGGCACCGCCCCGTCGCGGTGGTCGGCCGCGACCCGCGGGCCTCGGGCGAGTTCCTGGAGGCCGCGGTGGTCGCGGGCCTGGCCAGCGCCGGCGTGGACGTGCTGCGGCTCGGCGTGCTGCCGACCCCGGCGGTGGCCTACCTGACCCACGCGCTGGACGCCGACCTCGGCGTGATGCTGTCGGCGTCGCACAACCCCGCGCCCGACAACGGCATCAAGTTCTTCGACCGCAGCGGGCACAAGCTGCCCGACGAGCTGGAGGACCGGATCGAGGCGGCGCTCGGGCAGGACTGGGAGCCGCCGACCGGCGCGGGCGTCGGCCGGGTCCGCGACGCGCACGGCGCGGTCGAGCAGTACGTGGCGCACCTGCTGTCGTCGGTGCCGGTGTCGCTGGACGGGTTGAAGGTCGTGGTCGACTGCGCCAACGGCGCGTCCGCCGACGTGGCGCCCGAGGCGCTGCGCCGGGCCGGCGCCGAGGTGATCACCATCGGCGCGGCGCCGGACGGGCTGAACATCAACGCCGGCTGCGGCTCCACCCACCTGGACGCGCTGAAGGCGGCCGTCCGCGAGCACGGCGCGGACGCCGGCATCGCCAACGACGGCGACGCCGACCGCTGCCTGGCGGTCACCGCGACCGGCGAGGAGGTGGACGGCGACCAGATCATGGCGATCCTGGCGCTGGAGCTGCGCGAGGCGGGCCGGCTCGCCCGCGACACCGTGGTCGCCACGGTGATGTCCAACCTCGGCTTCAAGATCGCGATGCGCGAGGCGGGGCTGACCGTGCTGGAGACCGCGGTCGGCGACCGGTACGTGCTGGAGGCGATGAAGCGCGACGGCTACAACTTCGGCGGCGAGCAGTCCGGCCACGTGATCATGCTGGACCACGCCACCACCGGCGACGGCGTGCTGACCGGGCTGCACCTGCTGGCCGCGATGGCCCGCCGCGGCCGCCCGCTGGACGAGCTGGCCAAGGCGATGACCCGGCTGCCGCAGGTGCTGATCAACGTCAAGGGCGTGGACAAGTCCCGCGCGAAGACCTCGCCGGAGCTGGCCGCCGCGGTCGCCGCGGCCGAGGCCGAGCTCGGCGAGACCGGCCGGGTGCTGCTGCGCCCGAGCGGCACCGAGCCGATGGTGCGGGTGATGGTGGAGGCCGCCGACGAGGAGCGGGCGCGCGAGCTCGCCGAGCGCCTCGCCGAGGCCGTGCGCACCCACCTGGGCTGAGCGCGGGGACGGGCCGCCCGGCCAGGCGGCCCGTCCGTTCTCAGCAGTGGCCGAGGAAGTCCTGCAGGGCGTCGTGGTCGGCGCGGGTGACGGGCAGCTCGTACTTCTTGGCGACCTCGACGTACTTGACGCCGTAGGCGCACTGGAACGCCTTCTGCGGCTTCCACTCGCCCGGCCCCGAGTCGCTCTTCTGCCGGTTCGGCACGCCCCAGACCGCCAGCAGGTTGTCGCGGTCGTTGGCGAACTGCTCGCGCCGGTCGGCCGGCCACTTGGAGGCGCCCATCCGCCAGGCGAGCGCCAGCGGGTAGACGTGGTCGATCTGCACCTCCATGGCCTTGGCCTTGGTGAAGGCGATGTCCTTGCCGCTGTAGGGGTCGTTCAGCTTGCCCGCGACGACGATGCACCGGCCGCGCTTCTCCACGTCCTTCAGGTCGCGGGCGAGGACGTCGTCGCGCTGGCCGCAGCCGTTGTGGTCGGTGTCCTTCCAGGCGACGCCGAACTGGCGGCGGGTGTAGCCGGTGCCGGCCCCCTCGGCGCCGACGCGCAGGCCCGACAGGTCCTTGCGGGCGAGGGCGACGCTCTGCGCGGGCGGCTTGGACCCCGCCGCACCACCGCCACCGCCACCGCCGCCCCCGCCGCCGGCCGAGGGGGAGGCGCTCTTGTCGCCGTTGCAGCCGCCGAGCGCGACCGGGGCCAGCACCCCGAGCGCGGCCACCGCCATCGCGGTCCTTCTCCGTGCCGACCCGCTACCCGTCATTCCGCCACCGCCCTCTGTCGTCGCCGACGGAAATATCCCCCCGGCACCCGCATTAAACGGCATCGAACGGCGACGCCACACAGGTGGCACCGCACCGGATACGAGATCATGAGGGCGTGCTGCACCTGAGAGCGATCGTGCCCGCGGACCGGACGGAGCGCGCCTGCGCCGCGATGGCCGGCAATCCGGGCGTCACCAACATCGTCGTGGTGCCCGGCGCCGCCCGGGTCCCCGAGGGCGACCTGGTCACCGCCGACGTCGCCCGCGAGGCCGCCAACGAGGTGCTGCGCGACCTGCGCGAGCTGCACATCGAACGCGACGGGTCGGTGGCGATGGAGCACATCGACCTGTCGCTGTCGGTGGGCGCCGACCAGGCCGAGCAGCGCGCGCCCGGCGCCGGCGACGACGCGGTGATCTGGGACGAGCTGGACCACCTCACCGCCGAGGGTGCCGCGCTGACCTGGTCGTTCGTGGCGTTCCTGGCGCTGGCCACCCAGCTGGCCGGGATCGCCGCGCTGATCGACTCGCCGATCCTGGTGGTCGGCGCGATGGTCGTCGGCCCCGAGTTCGGCGCCATCGCCGCCATCTGCTTCGGGCTCTGCTGGAACCGGCGCCGGGTCGTGGTCGCGCTGCGCACCCTGCTGGTCGGCTTCACCGTCGCGATCGCCGTCACCTACGTGTGCGCGCTGGTCAGCCGGTGGATCGGGGTGATCGAGCTGGACCGGCTGCCGGCCGAGCGGCCGCTCACCGCGTTCATCTACAGCCCGGACCGCTGGTCGTTCATCGTGGCGCTGCTGGCGGGCGCGGCCGGGGTGCTGTCGATGACGGCGGGCAAGTCCTCGGCGCTGGTCGGGGTGTTCATCTCGGTGACCACCGTCCCGGCCGCGGGCAACCTGGCGGTGGCGCTGGCGCTGAAGCACCGCAGCGAGATCGACGGATCGCTGCTGCAGCTCGGCGTCAACCTGGCCGGAATGATCATCGCGGGGGTCGCCACGCTCCTCCTGCAGCACGGCGTGTGGACGCTCGTCCTCCGCAGGAGGGGCAGGCGGGCCGCCGGGCCTCGGCCTCAAGGCTGACGCGCGCCGCGCCGCGAGGCGCTAGGTTCGGGGCATGCCGCCGATCATCGCTGCCGAGGGGCTGACGATGAGGTTCCCCAGGGTCACCGCCCTGGACGACCTCACGGTGTCGGTGCCCCCCGGCGTCGTCGGTCTGGTCGGCGCCAACGGCGCCGGCAAGTCGACCCTCATCAAGATCCTGCTCGGGCTGCTGCCGCCGACGTCAGGGCGGGCCGGCGTGCTCGGCCTGGACATCGCCCGCGACGGCCTGCGCATCCGCGAACGCGTCGGGTTCATGCCCGAGTACGAGTGCCTGCCGCCGGACGTGTCGGCCACCGAGTTCGTCGTGCACATGGCGCGCATGTGCGGGCTGCCGCCGGCCGCCGCGCGCGAGCGCGCCGCCGACACGCTGCGCCACGTCGGCCTGTACGAGGAGCGCTACCGGCCGATCGGCGGCTACTCCACCGGCATGCGCCAGCGCGTCAAGCTCGCCCAGGCCCTGGTGCACGACCCCGAGCTGGTGTTCCTGGACGAGCCCACCAACGGCCTGGACCCGGCCGGCCGCGACGAGATGCTCGACCTGATCCGCCGCATCGGCACCGAGTTCGGCATCAGCGTGCTGGTCACCTCGCACCTGCTCGGCGAACTGGAGCGGGTCTGCGACCACGTCGTCATCATCGACGGCGGCAAGCTGCTGCGCTCGCAGGCCGTCGAGGCCTACACCGGGATGAGCGGCGTGCTGACCGTGGAGGTCGAGGAGGGCCGCGACGTGCTCGGGCGGCACCTGTACGACCAGGGCGTCAAGGTGCACCCCGAGGGCCGCTTCCTCATCGTCGAGATAGACGGCGAGGAGACCTACGACCGCATCCGCGACGGCGCGGCCGAACTGGAGCTGCGGCTGATCCGGCTGGAGCAGCGCCGGCACCGCATCGAAGAGGTCTTCACCGACCCGGTGCCGCCGCAGCCGCCGTCCATCACGAAGGGGGTGCCGCGATGACGGTGGGAAGCACCATCCATGACATCGGCTACCGCCACTACGACGGCCGCCGCCTCGGCCGCGGCTACGTGCTGCGCTCGCTGTACGTGCACAACCTGCGCGCCTGCCACGGCTTCGGCCGGCCCGCCCGCGCCAAGGTGATGCCGTCCATCCTCGCGCTGATCATGCTGATCCCCGCGGTGGTGGACGTCGGCGTGGTCGCCTTCACCAAGGAGCCCGGCGCGCTGATGCGCTACTCCTCCTACGCGGTCACCCTGCAGGTGATCATCGCGATCTTCCTGGCCGCGCAGTCGCCGGTGCTGGCCTCGCGCGAGCTGCGCTTCCACGTGGTGCCGCTGTACTTCTCCCGCCCGGTCGGCCCGCTGGACTTCGTGCTGGCCAAGTTCGCCGCCCTGGTCACCTCGCTGTTCGCGCTGATGGCGGTGCCGGTCACCGTGCTGTACGTCGGCGGCCTGATCGCCAAGGTGCCCGGCTCGGCCGACCAGCTGCTGCGCTACCTGGGCGCCCTGGTCGGGTGCGTGGTGTTCGCGCTGGTCCTGGCCGGAATCGGGCTGACGGTGGCCGCGTTCACGCCGCGGCGCGGGTTCGGCGTCGCGGCCGTCATCGCGGTGTACCTGCTGCCCACCACGTTCGTGCTGATCGTGCAGGGCATCGCCGAGGTGCGCACCCAGTTCACCCTGCAGGGCTGGATGGGGCTGTTCGCGCCGTTCAACCTGGTCGACATCGTCCAGGTGCGGCTGCTCGGCGCGCAGAGGTCCGCGGTCGGCGTCCCGCCCGGCATCGCCGGCGGCCTGATCGCGCTGGCGCTGTGCACCGCGATCGTGGCGGGTTCGATCGCCGTCCTGTACAGCCGGTTCCGGAAGGCGGGCCTCTCGTGAGCGAACTGCGGCTGGACCGGGTGTCGCGCTGGTACGGCAACGTGGTGGCGGTCAACGGCGTGTCGATGACGATCGGCCCCGGCGTGACCGGGCTGCTCGGCCCGAACGGCGCCGGCAAGTCCACCCTCATCCACATGATGGGCGGGTTCCTGGAGCCGTCCTCGGGCACCGTGACGCTGGACGGCGCGCCGATCTGGCGCAACCCCGGCATCTACCGCGTGCTCGGCCTGGTGCCCGAGCACGAGGCCGCCTACGACTTCCTCACCGGCCGGCAGTTCATCCTCGCCATGGCCAAGCTGCACAAGCTGCCCGACCCGGGCGCCGCCGCGCAGCGCGCCATCGACCTGGTCGAGATGGACTACGCCGCGTCCCGGCCGATCGGCCAGTACTCCAAGGGCATGAAGCAGCGCATCAAGATGGCCTCGGCGCTGGTGCACGACCCGGCGGTGCTGCTGCTGGACGAGCCCTTCAACGGCATGGACCCGCGCCAGCGCCTCCAGCTGATGGACCTGATCCGCCGGATGGCCGCCGAGGGCCGCACGATCTTGTTCAGCTCGCACATCCTGGAGGAGGTCGAGCGGCTGGCCAGCCACATCGAGGTGATCGTGGCGGGCCGGCACGCGGCGTCGGGCGACTTCCGCGAGATCCGCCGGCTGATGACCGACCGCCCGCACCTGTTCCTGGTCCGCTCGGCCGACGACCGGGCCCTCGCCGCCGCGATCATCGCCGACGGGTCGGCGCGCAGCGTCCGGCTCACCCCGAAGGGCCTGGAGGTCGAGGCGGTCGACTTCCGGCGCTTCACCCTGCTGCTGCCGCGCCTCGCCCGCGACGCGCAGGTCCGGCTGTGGGAGGTCGCGCCCTCCGACGAGTCCCTGGAAAGCGTCTTCTCCTACCTGGTGGCCCGATGAATCCCACGATCGCGATGATCACGTTCCGCGCCATGCTGGGGCGGCGCCGGGCGCTGCTGCTGTTCGCGCTTCCCCTGCTGCTGGTGGTGCTGGCGGTCGCGCTGCGGGTCACCGGCGTGGCCGACCTGGAGATCTCCTCGCTGGTCCTGCAGCGGTTCGCGATCGCGACGCTGCTGCCGCTGGTCGCCCTCGTCGCGGGCACCGGCGTGATCGGCCCGGAGATCGACGACGGCCAGATCATGTACGTGCTGACCAAGCCGATCCCGCGGCACGTGGTCGTGCTGACCAAGCTGGCGGTGGCGATCGCGCTGATCGCGGTGTTCGCGGTGCTGCCGACGTTCGTGGCGGGCCTGCTGCTCGCCGGGACCACCGCGCAGCTGGCCCTGGCGTTCGGCATCGGCATGCTGGCGGGCGGGATCGCCTACGGCGCGGTGTTCGTGGCGCTGGCGGTGGTCAGCCGCAACGCGGTGGTGATCGGGCTGCTGTACGCGCTGGTGTGGGAGGCGCTGCTCGGCAACTTCGCGCCCGGCGCCAAGTCGGCGTCGGTCCAGCAGTGGGCGCTGTCGGTCGCCGACACCTTCACCTCGGCGTCGTACGTGCGCTCGACGGTCGACCTGCCGGTCGCCGTCGTGCTGCTGGTGCTCGTCACCGCCGCGGGCACGCTGCTGGCGGTGCTGCGGCTGCGCTCGCTGACGGTGGCCGGCGCCGACTGAGCGGGCCGCTCCCGGCCGGGTCAGATGCGGCGCAGCCGGACCCGCTGGACGCTGTGGTCGCGGCCCTTGTGCAGCACCAGCGTCGCGCGGGCCCGGGTCGGCAGGATGTTGGACACCAGGTTGATCTCGTTGATGTCGCGCCACACCCGCTGCGCGAACGCCGCCGCCTCGTCCTCGTCCAGCCGGGAGTAGCGGTGGAAGTAGGAGCGCGGGTCGGCGAACGCGGTGCGGCGCAGCGCGAACAGCCGCTCGACGTACCACTGCCGGATGTCCTCCACCCGGGCGTCCACATAGATGGAGAAGTCGAAGAAGTCCGACACGCCGAGGGAGCCGGGCGGCGGCGCCTGCAGCACGTTCAGCCCCTCCACGATCAGGATGTCGGGCCGCCGGACCGTCTGCCGGGCGCCCGGCACGATGTCGTACTCCAGATGCGAGTACACCGGGATCTCGGCCTGCTCCGCCCCCGACTTGATCTCCGAGACGAACCGGACCAGCGCCCGCCGGTCGTAGGACTCGGGGAAGCCCTTGCGGTCCATCAGGCCGCGTTCGGCCAGCACCGCGTTCGGGTACAGGAAGCTGTCGGTGGTGACCAGCTCCACGCTCGGGTGCTCGGGCCGGCGCGCCAGCAGCGTGCGCAGCAGCCGCGACGTCGTCGACTTGCCGACCGCGACACTGCCCGCCACCCCGATGATGAACGGCGTGGGCTGCACCGGCTCGCCGAGGAACCCGCCGACGGTGTCGCGCAGCCCGCCGTCGGCGAGGAAGAACAGGTTCAGCAGCCGTGACAGCGGCAGGTAGACCTCCTCGACCTCGGTGATGTCGATCGGGTCGCGCAGCCCGCGCAGCGCGTCGAGCTCACCGGGCGTGAGGGGCAGCGGGGTGTTCTCGCGCAGGGCGCGCCAGGAGTCGCGGGAGAGTTCCACGTAAGGGCTCGGCACGCTGTCCATCCGCTCGTCATGACCGGGAGCGGCCATGGGTTCCGTTTCGCCGACGGCCCACGGTATATCCCCGTCAAGGCGGCCCTCGCAGGTAGGTCGGGGTGAGGCGACCGAATAGGCTGCTCACCATGTGCGGAATCGTGGGTTACGTCGGCTCCAGGCCGGCGCTGGACGTGGTGGTCGAGGGCCTGGCGCGGCTGGAGTACCGCGGCTACGACTCGGCCGGGGTGGCCTTGCTGGCCGAGGACGCGACGCTGGTCACCGCCAAGCGGGCGGGCAAGCTGGTGAACCTGCGGGAGGCGCTGGCCGAGGAGCCGCCCCCCGCCGGGACGCTCGGCATGGGGCACACCCGGTGGGCGACGCACGGCGCGCCGAACGACCGCAACGCCCACCCCCACACCGACTGCACCGGGTCGGTCGCGGTCGTGCACAACGGCATCATCGAGAACTTCGCCGCGCTCCGCTCGGAGCTGGAGGAGCTCGGCCACAAGCTGGTGTCGGAGACCGACACCGAGTGCGTCGCGCACCTGCTGGAGGACGAGCTGAAGTCCGGCGGGAACCTCGCCGACGCGATGCGCCGCGTCTGCCGCCGGCTGGAGGGCGCCTTCACCCTCGTCGCGGTGCACACCGGCGACCCCGACCTGGTGGTCGGCGCCCGCCGCAACTCGCCGCTGGTCGTCGGCGTCGGGGAGGGCGAGAACTTCCTGGCCAGCGACGTGGCCGCGTTCATCGAGCACACCCGCGACGCGATCGAGCTCGGCCAGGACCAGGTCGTGGAGCTGCGAGCGGGCGGCGTCACCGTCACCGACTTGGGCGGCGCGCCGGCCACGGTGCGCGAGTACCACGTCGACTGGGACGTCTCGGCCGCCGAGAAGGGCGGCTACGAGCACTTCATGCTGAAGGAGATCGCCGAGCAGCCGCGCGCGGTCGCCGACACCCTGCTCGGCCGGATCGGCGCGGGCGGCCGGCTCGTCCTGGACGAGATGCGCATCTCCGACCAGGAGCTGCGCGAGGTCGACAAGGTCGTCATCGTGGCGTGCGGCACCGCCAACCACGCCGGGATGATCGCCAAGTACGCCATCGAGCACTGGGCCGGGCTGCCCTGCGAGGTCGAGCTGGCGCACGAGTTCCGCTACCGCGACCCCATCCTGTCGCGCGGCACGCTGGTCATCGCCGTCTCCCAGTCGGGCGAGACGATGGACACCCTGATGGCCGTCCGGCACGCCCGCGAGCAGCAGGCCAAGGTGCTCGGCATCTGCAACGTCAACGGCTCCACGCTGCCGCGCGAGTGCGACGGCGTCCTGTACACCCACGCCGGGCCCGAGATCGCGGTCGCCTCCACCAAGGCGTTCCTGACCCAGCTGGTCGCGGTCTACCTGATCGCGCTCTACCTCGGCCAGGTGCGCGGCACCAAGTGGGGCGACGAGGTCTTCGCCATGATCCAGCTCCTGGCGCAGATGCCGGAGAAGGTGGACAAGGTGCTGGAGACCATGGAGCCGGTGCGCGAGCTGGCCCGCTCCCTGGCCGGCGAGCGCTGCGTGCTGTTCCTCGGCCGCCACGTGGGCTTCCCGGTGGCGCTGGAGGGCGCGCTGAAGCTCAAGGAGTTGGCCTACATGCACGCCGAGGGCTTCGCCGCCGGCGAGCTGAAGCACGGCCCGATCGCGCTGATCGAGCCCGGGCTGCCGGTCGTGGTCATCGTGCCGCCGCTCGCCCGCGACGTGCTGCACGACAAGATCGTCTCCAACATCCAGGAGATCCGCGCCCGCGGCGCCCGCACCATCGTGATCGCCGAGGAGGGCGACACCTCGGTCGAGCCGTACGCCGACACCCTGATCACGGTCCCGGCGGTGCCGACGCTGCTGCAGCCGCTGGTCACCACGGTGCCGCTGCAGGTGTTCGCCTGCGAGCTGGCCACCGCCAAGGGCCACGACGTGGACCAGCCCCGCAACCTGGCCAAGTCCGTCACGGTCGAGTAGCCGCCGCGCCCCGTTTCCCGGGGTGCCCGAGGGGATCCGCCTCGCCCGGCCACCGCGACGGCGGCGCGGGCGGGACGGATCCGTGCAGGCCGGCGGCTCAGAGGTCGAGCTCGCCGGCCTTCACCCGGTTCAGGAAGCGGCCCCATGCCCGGGGGCCGAAGGTCAGGACGGCTGAGGGAGCGCCGGGTCCGCTGGCGCGGACGCCGACCCGTTCGGCGGCGAGGCGGGAGACCTCGACGCACGCGGTGTTCGATGCGCAGCGACTGCTCTTGATCCAGGGGCGTGCGGATGCATTGCCGACTCGCATCCCACCTCCTACTGGCGCGGTGATAGGGGATGGACGGCGCCGGTGCCGCCTAGGTTGTACCCACTGCCGGTAACTTCACCTGGATCGGATCCGCGCCGGATCCAAGCGGTCACGTCTCTCGTGTCGGCTGGTAAACATGCGGCAGGACTGCCTGTCGATTCGCAATCATGTGGCAGGACTGCCTAATGTGGGCAGATGAGGGGCGGCAACCCCTCATCTGCCCTGTCGTGCTAGCTGCGTACCAGGGTGATGGCGATGGCGATCACGATCGCCAACAGCGCCAGGCGTACGGTCCGGTCTCCGTCTGCCAAGGCATACCGGACCGTACGCTCCCCTGCTCGCACCATGCTGGTCCACCAGTTGTTGTCGGGTTCTGGCATTTCTTACCTTCCCTTCTCAAAGCCCGCGTGGGGCGGGCGTTCTAGAGAGGCGGAGGGGCGTCACCGGATGTGAACCTACCTCCGGTGGCACCCCCGCTTCGTTATGTCCCTGGGATCGCCCTGCTGGAGGAGCGGTCGGACTTCAGCAGTCCAGGTCACCGTTCTTGATGCGAGCGGTGAATGTTCTCCAGTCGCTGGTGCTGAACTGCAGCACCGGGCCGTCCTCTCCCCGCTTGGTGTCGCGGGCGCCGATCTTGGCCGAGCCGAGGCGTGCGACCTCGACACATGTCCCATTTCCACCACATTGCGAGCTCTTGCGCCAAACGGTGCTATTTGCAGGGATAGAGGGCATGCTTGCCGCCTTCAAGAGTGATGGGTTTCTGGAGGCGCAGGTCCGGACCGCCCCTGCCGACATTACCCGGACATGGGTCAGGAAATGCGGTGGCCGGTTCCGTCCTGCGCTATCTGGACGATAGCAGCGTGAACGCGAAGGGCCTGGAAGGCGGTCGTCACTTGTTCGGCCTGCTCAAACACCGCCGCGGGAAAGCCAGTGGTCGCGGGCCTCGGCCAGCAGTTCGCGTGTCTCCGCCGCGCCGAGCGACTCCTCGTCGAGTTGTCCGAAGGCGCGCTTATATCTGTCGGTCTCCTTGTCGTCCTTGTGGAAGGACAGCGTGAGACTCTCGGTATGGACGATGTCGGGGAACTGCACATCGTGCGCGCGTGGGAATTTCAAGAGCGTGAAAGATGTAGCAAGCAGCGCCCTGGGGGTATCCAGCGGGAGGATTTTCAAAGAAACGTTCGGCAGGCGGGAGATCTGGCACAGGTGGTCGAGTTGCTCGGCCATGGTCGCCGGATCGCCGACCCGCCGCTGCAGGATCGACTCGTCCAGGACGGCCGACAGCTCCATCGGCTGCGGTCCGCGCAGCACCTCCTGGCGCCGCATGCGGGCCTCGAAGCTCTCCCTCATCTCCTGGTCGGTGAGGGTGGCCACCACCTCCCAGCCCGCGAGGACGCCGCGGGCGTAGGCCTCGGTCTGCAGCAGGCCGGGGACGACCAGGTTCTCCCACTGCAGCGCCGCGCTGGCCTCCGACTCCAGGGCGATCAGCTCGGCGTAGGTGGCGCCGAGCGAGGAGTACTCCTCCCACCAGCCGCGCCGGGTGGCGTCGTGGGCGAGCGCGACCAGCTCCTCCAGCCGGCCGCCCACCACCCCGTAGAGCTTCAGCAGCTCCACGACGTCGTCCACCCGGATGCCGGTGCGGGCATTCTCGAGCCGGCTGACCTTGGCCGTCGACCAGGAGAAACGCGCGGCGACCTCCTCACCGGTGAGGTCGTTCTGCTCGCGCAGCCGGCGCAGCTCGATGCCGAGACGGCGCTGGCGGACGGTGGGTCCTCGGGAGGTGCTCATGGTTTCCGACCTCTGCCGGGAGGGGGACAGGGGGTGACGGGTGCCGGAGGGGCGCCACGCGGTGGGGCGGTGGGCGGCCCGCCGCGAGGAGGCACGATGCCGGGTATCAGGGTGCTCCCTAGCGTCGCTCCTGATCGGGCGGTCGACAAGACAGTGTCGGGTGGGCAAGGCCGAATATCTCGGTGAAACTTGCAGAGCAACCTACGCTAACGCACACTCGGGATAGCGGCCAGAGTCCCTGCATCCTCATGCGATCCGCCGCGCCGGGCCCCCGCGCCGGTGCGGGGCGGTCGTGCGCGCACAGTCCCCGGCGCCCCGACGACGCGGCGCCCGGCTCCCGGCCACGCCGACCCGTGGCCTTCCTTCCCCGAGTCCTGCCCCACCCGGCAGGAGGGTCCGGCCCGCGCGCCGGAAGAACGGAGGGGTCCGGTGGACAACCTTCCCCTGCACCGGAGCATCCTCGCCGTCGACATGGAGAGGTCGACGAGCCCGCTCCGGACCAACCCCATCAAGGGCGACCTGCGCCGGCTGGTCTACGAGATGCTCGGCGCGGCGATGGCGCACGCCGGCGTCGGGCCGGACCGCCGCGATCCGCTGGAGGACCGCGGCGACGGCGTCCTGGCGCTGATCCACCCCGCCGACGACGTGCCGAAGTCGCGGCTGCTCAGCCGGCTCGTCCCCGAGCTCGGCCGGCTGCTGCTGGAGTACGACCTGGCCCTGCCGCCCGAGCAGTGGCCGAGCCGGGGGCTGCGGCTGCGCGCCGTCGTGCACGCCGGCGAGGTGCACCGGGACGCCTACGGCTGCTTCGGCGAGGCCGTCGACACCGCGTGCCGGCTGCTGGACGCGCCCCAGCTGAAGAAGTGCCTGCGCGACGCCGCGGGCCCGCTCGCGCTGGTGGTGAGCGAGGAGATCTACCAGGGCGTCGTCAAGCACGGGTACGAGGGCATCCCGTGCGGCGCCTACCGGCAGGCCGTGCGGGTCCAGGTGGCGGGGCGGCGGCGCCTCGGCTGGGTGCACGTGCCGGGCGAGGCCGTGGAGGTGGACGAGCCGCGGCCCGCCGCCACCGTCACGCCGCTGCGGCGGGTGGGCGCGGGGCATCCGGCGGCCTGAGGGGTGACGGGCGTGGCACCCTGGGTATGTGATCGTGGGTGTGGGCATCGATGTGGCGGACATCGCCCGGTTCGAACGGGCGCTGGAGCGCACTCCGGGGCTGCGGGCGCGGCTGTTCACCGCGGGTGAGAGCGGCCTTCCGGGGCGCTCCCTGGCCGCCCGGTTCGCGGCCAAGGAGGCGCTCGCCAAGGCTCTCGGCGCGCCGCGCGGCCTGCTGTGGACCGACGCCGAGGTCCGGCGCGGCGACGACGGGCGGCCGAGCCTGCACGTCAGCGGGACGGTCGCGGCGGCCGCGGCCGCGCGCGGGGTCACGCACTGGCATGTCTCGCTCAGCCATGACGGCGGCATCGCGACGGCGGTCGTGATCGCCGAGAGCCTTTAGGGGGCCCGATGCGGTACGCGCACGAGGTCGGCAAGGTACGGGCGGCCGAGCAGGCGCTGATGGCGCGCCTGCCCGAGGGCGCGCTGATGCGGCGCGCCGCGGCCGGGCTGGCCGCCGTCTGCGCGTCGCTGCTGCCGCGCGTCTACGGCGCCGAGGTGGTGCTGCTCGTCGGCGGCGGCTCCAACGGCGGCGACGCGCTGTTCGCCGGCGCGCGGCTGGCGCGGCGCGGGGCGCGGGTGAGCGTGGTGCGGGCCGGCGGGAAGATCCACGAGGCGGGGCTGGCGGCGCTGCGCGCGGCGGGCGGCCGGGTCCGCGCCGACGCCGCGGACGCGGGCGGCGCGGCGGCGGCGATCGACGCCGCCGACCTGATCATCGACGGGCTGACCGGCATCGGCGGCACCGGCGCGCTGCGCGAGCCGTACGCGACGCTGGCCGGGCTCGCCTCGCGCGCGCCCGGCACCGTCGTCGCCTGCGACGTGCCGTCGGGGGTGGACGCCGGCAGCGGCCGGGTCGAGGGCGCCGCCGTGCACGCCGACGTCACCGTCACCTTCGGCACCTACAAGCCCGGCCTGCTCATCGACCCCGGCGCCGCGCACTGCGGCGTGGTCGAGCTCGTCGACATCGGCCTCGGCGCCGACCTGCCCGACCCCGACGTGGTCGCGGCGTGGCCGGTGGACGTGCTGCCGCCCGAGCCGGGCCCCGAGTCCGACAAGTACCGGCGCGGCGTCGTCGGGATCCTGGCCGGCAGCGACGAGTTCACCGGCGCGGCCGTGCTCAGCACCGGCGGCGCGGTGCACGGCGGCGCGGGCATGGTGCGGTTCGCCTCGGTGCCGCACCCGGTGGAGCTGGTCCGGCACCGCTGGCCCGAGGCCGTCACCACGGTGATCGAGCCCGGCCCGAAGGCGCTGGAGAAGGTCGGCCGGGTGCAGGCGTGGGTCGTCGGCCCGGGCCTCGGCACCGGCCCCGAGGCCGAGGGGCTGCTCACCGCGGCGCTCGGCACCGACCTGCCGGTGCTGGTGGACGCCGACGGGCTCACCGTCCTCGCCCGCCGCCGCGACCTGCTGCGCCGCGAGGCGCCGACCGTGCTCACCCCGCACGCCGGGGAGCTGGCGCGGCTGCTCGGCGCCGACCGCGCCGACATCGAGGCGCGCCGGCTGGAGCACGTCCGGCGCGCCGCCGCCGAGCTCGGCGCGACGGTGCTGCTGAAGGGCTCGACCACGCTGGTCGCCGAGCTGGACCGGCCGGTCCGGGTGAACCCGACCGGCACCCCGCGCCTGGCCACCGCCGGCACCGGCGACGTGCTGTCCGGCCTCATCGGGGCGCTGCTGGCCAACGGGATGGCCGCGCTCGACGCCGCCGCGGCGGGCGCCTACCTGCACGGCCTGGCCGCGCGGCTCGCCGCCGGCGGCAAGGAGGAGGGCGAGTGGCGCGGCGAGGCGCCGATCAGCGCCGCCGACGTCATCACCGCGCTGCCGGACGCCTTCCGCGCCCTCGGGTAGGGCGAACCCGGCGCCCGGCGAATGCGTCCAAAAGGTATGGCGGGCGGACCGGCCGGGCGGAGAACGCCCCGGTCACCGCCCAACGGCGGGCACACTGGGTGACCATGAGGAGTCCTGCGGAGGCACGCGTCGACCTCGACGCCATCAGCGACAACATCGCGCTGCTGCGCGAGCGCGCCGGCGGCGCGGCCGTCATGGCGATGGTGAAGGCCGAGGCGTACGGGCACGGCCTGGTCCCGGCGGCGCGGGCGGCGCTCGCGGGCGGCGCGACCTGGATCGGCGTCGCCCGGACCGCCGAGGCGCTGCGGCTGCGCGACGCCGGCGTCACCGGCGTGCCGGTGCTGGTCTGCCTGAGCGTGCCCGGCGAGCCCTACGACGAGATCGTCGCGCGCGACGTCGACCTGTCGGTGGGCTCGCTGCCGCTGCTCGCCGAGGTCGCCGCGGCGGCGGAGCGGGCCGGCCGGCCCGCCCGCGTGCACCTGAAGGCCGACACCGGGATGAGCCGCGGCGGCGCCGCCGCCGCCGACTGGCCCGCGCTGGTCGGCGCCGCGCTCGCCGCCGAGGCCGCCGGGACGGTCCGCGTCGCCGGGATCATGTCGCACTTCGCCTGCGCCGACGAGCCCGACCACCCCGCCAACGAGCGGCAGCTGCGCGCCTTCGTGGAGATGAGCGAGCACGCCGAGAAGGCGGGGCTGCGGCCCGAGGTGCGGCACCTGGCCAACTCGGCCGGCGCGCTGCTGCGGCCCGAGGCGCGCTTCGACCTGGTCCGGCCCGGCATCGCCACCTACGGCCTGACGCCCGCGCCGCAGCTCGGCACCTTCGGGCTGCGGCCCGCGATGACGCTGGTCGCCGATACCGCGCTGGTCAAGCGGGTCCCGGCGGGCAGCGGCGTCTCCTACGGCCACACCTACACCACCGAGCGGGAGACGACCCTGGCCGTCGTGCCCGCCGGGTACGGTGACGGCGTCCCGCGGCACGGCTCCAACCTGCTGGAGGTGCTCGCGGGCGGCCGCCGGCACCGCATCGCCGGGCGGGTGTGCATGGACCAGTTCGTCATCGACCTCGGCGACGGCGCCCTGGCGCCCGGCGACGAGGTGGTGCTGTTCGGGCCGGGCGACCGGGGCGAGCCGACCGCGCAGGAGTGGGCGGACGCGCTCGGCACGATCTCGTATGAGATCGTCACCCGGATCGGTGCACGGGTGCCCCGGGTCTATACGGGGCGGCTCGCGGAGAGGGAGGGCCATGAATAGCGGGCACAGGCGCAGGATCGGCATCGCCGGCGCCGTCGCGGGCGTCGGCGCGGCCGGGGTGGGCGCGGCGGTCGGCGCGCGGCACCTGCTGGTCGGCCGGGTGCGGCTGCGCCCCGACCCCGACCGCGGCGAGCCGTTCGGCCGGCTGCGCGGCCGTCCGCTGGCGATCACCGCCGACGACGGGCTGCCGCTGCACGTGGAGACCGAGGGCCCCGACGACGCACCGCTCACCATCGTGTTCTGCCACGGCTACACCCTCACCCAGCACACCTGGCACTACCAGCGCCGCGACCTGGCCGGCGTGCCGGGCGTGCGGCTGGTGTTCTGGGACCAGCGCAGCCACGGCCGCTCGGGGCGCAGCGACCTGGCCAACGCCACCATCGACCAGACCGGCGCGGACCTGTACACGGTGCTGCGCGCCACGGTCCCCCGCCGCGGGCGGGTGGTGCTGGTCGGGCACTCCATGGGCGGCATGTCGATCCTGGCGCTGGCCGAGCGGCACCCCGAGCTGTTCGGCCGGCAGGTCGCGGGCGTGGTGCTGGTCAACACCTCGGCCGGCGACCTGCGCGAGATGACGCTCGGGCTGCCGCTGGTGCTGGCCAAGGTGCTGCGGCCGCTCGCGCCGGGCGCGCTGCGCGGCCTCGGCCGCCGCGCCGCGCTGGTGGACCGGGCCCGCGGCCTCGGCGCCGACCTGGCGTTCGTGGTCACCCGCCGGATGGCCTTCGCCGACAAGCACGTCAGCCCCACCGTGGTGGACTTCCTGGAGCAGATGATCCGGGCCTGCCCGATCGACGTGATCGCCGAGTTCTACCCGGCGCTGATGGCGCACGACAAGGCGGACGCGCTGCCGGTCCTGGCCAAGGTGCCGGTGGCGGTGCTGACCGGCGGGCAGGACCGGCTGACCCCGGCGGTGCACGGGCGGCGGATCGCGCAGGCGCTGCCGGACGCCGAGCTGACCGAGATCGAGATGGCGGGGCACGTCCTGCCGCTGGAGTACCCGGGCGTGGTCACCGGCGCGGTGCGCCGGCTGGTGGAGCGCGTCCGGGCCGAACCGAAGGAGAAGAGCGCGTGACCGGGGGGACCGGCGTGATCACGTTGACGGTGCCGACGGCCGAGGACATGCGGGCGCTCGGCGTCCGGCTGGCCGGGCTGCTGCGGGCGGGGGACCTGCTGGTGCTCACCGGGGACCTCGGCGCGGGCAAGACGACCCTGACCCAGGGAATCGGCGAGGGGCTGAAGGTGCGCGGCCCGGTCACCTCGCCGACGTTCGTCATCGCGCGGGTGCACCCCTCGCTGGCGGGCGGGCCCGGCCTGGTGCACGTGGACGCCTACCGGCTGGGGGGTTTCGCGGAGCTGGACGACCTTGATCTTGACGCCTCGCTCACCGATTCGGTAACGATCGTGGAATGGGGCGAGGGCCTGGCCGAGGGCCTGGCCGAAGATCGACTCGAGCTGACCATTTCGCGCGGGGCGCAGGACGCGGGCGAGGAGCGCACGGTAGCCCTTACCGGCGTGGGTTCCCGGTGGTCAGGGCTGTCCGCTGATCTTTCCTGAAACGCGAAAAATTCTCGCCTTTTTCCTATAAGTGCGAGAGACCACATTACGGCCGGATGTCGTATCTTTGCCGGAGCGAACCTCACCTTCGCGGTGTCAACACGTTCTCTCGAAACGGGAGTGGATCCGGTGAGTGGTAGCCATCGCAGCGGAAGTCACCGCACGGACAGCTACCGCGGTCCGAGCGGCGGCCAGCCTTCAGGCGACGGCCACCCCACGGGCAGCGGTGCGTATCGGCCAGAGGAGCAGGGCAGCGGCGGGTACGGGCCCGGTGAGCACGGCCCCGGCGGATACGGCTCGGGTCAGTACGGGTCCGGTCAGTACGGGTCGGGCGAGTACGGGTCGGGCGAGTACGGCTCGGGTCAGTACGGTTCCGGCCAGTACGAGACGGACCGGTACCGGACCGTCCGGCCCGAGTCGGGGCAGTACGGCACCGGCGCCGCGACGGGCGGATACCGCTCCCGCGAACACGGTTCCGGCGAATACAGGTCCGGCGAGCACGGGACGGGCCCGCAGCGCCGGGCCGGCTCGCGCCGCTCCACCGGCGGCCGCACCGGCAGCGGCAGCCACCGCGTCATGCGCGAGCGCCGCAGGGGCCGCGGCCTCGGCCTGCTGATCGGCGGCCTCGCGGCCGGCATCGGCGTGTGCGTGCTGGCCGCGTTCGCCATCTTCAGCGGCACCGGCGTGGGCCGCCACGACACCGGGCAGATCGTCGGCAGCAGCGGCGCCGCCGGCGCCGCCGGGACCGGCCCGACCGCCCAGTCCGAGCGCACCAGCGTCCCCGACGCCTGCGACACGCTGCCCGCGGCCGTCGCCGGCCGGCTGGCGCCGAACGCCGACCGCACCCCCGCCGACAACTACCAGAGCAACGACCGGCAGAACCA
This sequence comes from Actinomadura macrotermitis, assembly GCF_009604375.1. Classification (GTDB taxonomy): domain Bacteria; phylum Actinomycetota; class Actinomycetes; order Streptosporangiales; family Streptosporangiaceae; genus Spirillospora; species Spirillospora macrotermitis. The sequence continues at coordinate 1,476,847 of NZ_WEGH01000003.1, read as the reverse complement.
GTGCGTGTGGGGCGCCTACACCGGCGACCGCAAGCGGCAGCTCACCGTCGAGGTCCGCGCGCTCGCCGGCACCGCCGGCCGCACCCCGACCGACGTGGCCCACCGCTCCTTCGAGAGCGAGCGCGGCGCCGACGAGTCCGGCAAGGCGCTGCTGTCGGGGCAGGAGCTCACCAGCAAGTCCCGGCCGGACGACCTGGGCGACGAGGGCTACGTCATCTACAGCGTCGACAAGGGCGCCGGCGCGGGCGAGGCGATCGCCAACGTCCGCGTCGTCAACGTCCTGGTCACCGTGCACTACTCCGGCGGCAACGACGGCGACCCGCTGAGCTCGGACGAGGCGACCAAGGGGGCCGTCGAGGCGGCCCGCAGCATGGTGGACGCGCTGAACAAGCAGTGATCGGGCGCCCGCACCCGCCCGGCTGGACTAGGCTTCCCTGACGTGCTGGTCTTGGCTTTCGACACCGCGACCGCGGCGGTCTCCGTCGCGCTGTACGAGTGGACGCCCGGAGAGGGCGTGCGCAGCCGCGCCGTGGCCGAGGAGGCCGGCACGCGCAAGCACACCGAGCTGCTGGTGCCGGCCGTCGCGGCCGTGCTGGCCGAGGCGGGCGCGGTCCCGGCCGACCTCAGCGCGATCGCCGTCGGCGCCGGCCCCGGCCCCTACACCGGTCTGCGCGTCGGGCTGGTCACCGCGCGCGCCATGGGCGAGGCGCTGAAGATCCCGGTGCACGGCGTGTGCACGCTGGACGTCATCGCCTGGGCGTCGGCCCGGCAGGCGCCGTTCGCGGTCGCCACCGACGCGCGCCGCAAGGAGGTCTACTGGGCCCGCTACGCCTCGGCGGCCGAGCGCACGACGGCCCCGGCCGTCGGGCCCGCCGCCGACGTGCTGGCCGGGGCCGAGGGCGGGCTGCCGGTCATCGGCGAGGGCGCGGCCCTGTACCCCGATGTCCTCGGCACCTCCGGGCTCGGCCCCGAGCCGCTGCTGCCGTCCGCGGCCGCGCTGGCCGAGGTGGCCATCGCCCGGCTGGCCGGCCGCAAGGGCCCCGACCTGCTGCCGCCCGAGCCGCTGTACCTGCGCCGGCCCGACGCCAAGGAGCCCGGCCCGCGCAAGAAGGTCATGCCGGCGTGAGCGAGCCCGAGGAGGGGCCGGGCGCAGGCGAGGCCATGAGCGCCGCCGAGCCCAAGCTGCGCCCGATGACCTGGGACGACCTGCCGGCCGTGCACGCCCTGGACCAGGAGCTGTTCCCCGACGCCGCCTGGACGGTGGAGATGCTGCGCGGCGAGCTGGCCGACCAGCCGCGCACCCGGCACTACGTCGTCGCCGAGCGGGACGGGGAGGTCGTCGGCTATGCCGGGCTCGCCGCGGCCGGCGGGCAGGCCGACGTGCAGACCATCGGGGTCCGCGCGGACCTGCGCGGCGCCGGGCTCGGCGCGGCGCTGCTGGCCGAGCTGCTGGCCGAGGCCGAGCGCCGCGACTGCGGCGAGGTGTTCCTGGAGGTCCGCGCCGACAACGACCCGGCCCGCCGGCTGTACGAGCGGTTCGGGTTCGCGCGGGTCGGCCTGCGCAAGCGCTACTACCAGCCGTCGGGGACGGACGCCATCGTGATGCGCCGGCCGCGCGGCCGGCGGGCCGTGGGATTCGGCCGGGGGGAACAATGATCATCGATTCGGAGCCGCTGGTCCTCGGCATCGAGACCTCCTGCGACGAGACCGGCGTCGGCATCGTGCGCGGGCACACGCTGCTGGCCGACTCGATCGCCTCCAGCGTCGAGCAGCACGCCCGGTTCGGCGGGGTGGTGCCCGAGGTCGCCTCGCGCGCGCACCTGGAGGCGATGACCGCGACGGTGGAGCGGGCGCTGGCCGAGGCGCGGATCGCGCTCGCCGACGTGGACGCGTTCGCCGTCACCGCGGGCCCCGGGCTGCCCGGCGCGCTGATGGTCGGCGTCGCCGCCGCCAAGGCGTACGCGCTGTCGCTCGGCAAGCCGCTGTACGGGGTCAACCACCTGGCCGCGCACGTGTGCGTGGACCAGCTGGAGCACGGGCCGCTGCCGAAGCCGTGCGTGGCGATGCTGGTGTCGGGCGGCCACTCCTCGCTGCTGCTCGTCCCGGACGTGGCGAGCGACGTGCGCTCGCTCGGCTCCACCGTGGACGACGCGGCGGGCGAGGCGTTCGACAAGGTCGCCCGGGTGCTGGACCTCGGCTTCCCCGGCGGCCCGCACATCGACCGCGCCGCCCGCGAGGGCGACCCGGCGGCGATCGCGTTCCCGCGCGGCAAGTACGCCGACGGCACCTACGACTTCTCGTTCTCGGGCCTGAAGACGGCGGTGGCGCGCTGGGTGGAGGCCAGGCAGCGCGCGGGCGAGCCGGTGCCGGTCGCCGACGTCGCGGCGTCCTTCCAGGAGGCCGTGGTGGACGTGCTCACCGCCAAGGCGCTGAAGGTCTGCAAGGACAACGGGGTGGACGACCTGCTGATCGGCGGCGGGGTGGCCGCGAACTCGCGGCTGCGCGCGCTGGCGCAGGAGCGCTGCGACGCGGCGGGCGTCCGGCTGCGGGTGCCGCGGCCGAAGCTGTGCACCGACAACGGCGCGATGGTCGCGGCGCTCGGCTCGGAGCTGGTCGCGGCGGGGCTGCCGCCGTCGGACCTGGCGCTGCCGGCCGACTCCAGCCTGCCGGTGCAGCAGATCACCCTGTAGTCACCCGGTGGCGGGGGCGCCCAGTTCGGCCAGCAGGGCGGCGAGGTAGTCCTCGTAGAGGGGGACGTGGACCTCGTCGATGACGGCGCCGTCGCGCTCGGGCAGCAGGTCCAGCAGCGCCCGCACGTCCCAGTAGGGGTCGTGGGCGTAGCCGCCGGAGACCTGGTCGAACGCGGCGAGGAAGCGGGTGGCGGCCGAGGTGCCGTACAGCAGCGCCAGGCTGAGCCGCATCGCGGCGATGTCGACGGCGACCGGCCCGTAGGAGGCGTCGGACCAGTCGACCACGCCCTTCAGCCGCCCGTAGGACCACAGGGTGTTGTCGAGCTGGTAGTCGCGGTGGATGAACCGCGACGGCGCCTCGGGGGCGGGGCCGGCGCCGGTCGCGAACGCCCGGTCCCACAACTGCGGGCGCAGCGCGTGCCGGGGCGGGCGCCGCTCGTCCAGGCGGTTGGCGGGGACGTAGGGCGGCATCGAGGACGCGCCGCGCAGCGCGTGCACCGACAGCAGCGCGGCGGCGAGCTGGATGAGGTACTCGGGCAGGTCGCCGGGGGAGGGGCGGGGCGGGTGCCCGTCCAGCTGGGTGATCAGCAGCGTGGGCGCGTCGCAGTAGGCGCCCGCCGGGTCGGCGGCGACCAGCGCCGGGGTGGGCAGCTGGGCGCCGGCCAGCAGGGCCAGCGCGGCGATCTCGCGCTCGGGGGAGAACTCGGCGGCGGCGAGGCCGCCGTCGTGGGGGAGCCAGCGGCGCAGCACCAGCCGGTGCGGGCTGCCGGTGCGGCTCTCCACCAGCAGCGCGTGGTTGGCGTGCCCGGTGCCGCCGGCCAGCGGCCGGACGAGCCGCACCTCGGCGCCCCGGCCGAAGCATTCCTCGACCCAGCGCAGGGTGGCGGGGCTCGGCGGGAGGCGGAAGGCTGACTCGGTCACGAGATCCATCAAAACGGATCCCCATGGGTATTGGGAGTGATTTTGCGAAGACGGAACGTAACAAAGTGCACGTCATCGCCGACCGTTGGGCGGCCGCTTCGGGCGTGCCGGGCGTTCACGGGACAAAACAGAGCAGAGGGCGGGGCGTCCCGAGGGGGTTGCTCGTCGGGGCGCCCCGCGCCCTGCGGGCCCGGGCACCGCTCACGCGGCGCCGGTCATTCCTTTCCGTCGCGGCGCGGGCGCAGCAGCGCCTCGGCCAGGGCGAGCATCGTCTCCTCCAGCGTGGACAGCCGCTTCAGCACGTCCTCGTGCACCGCGGTGACCTGCTTGGTGACGTCGTCGTGCACCATGTCGACCTTGCGGCCGACCTCGTCCTGCACGTCCTCGAACCGGCCGCTCAGCGCCGCCTGCACCGCCTCGGCGCGGCGGGTCACCTCGTCCTGGACACCGTCCACGCGCTTGCCGAACTCCTCCTGGACGCCGTCGACCTGGCGCGAGACGTCCTGCTGGATGCTGCCGACCTGCTTGGTGACGTTCTCGTGCAGGCCCGCCACCTGGCGGGTGACGTCGTCGTGGATGACGTCGATGCGCTTGCTGACGTCGCTGTGCACGCCGGTGACCTGCCGGGACACCTCGTTGTGCACCGACTCCACCTGCTTGGTGACGTCCACGTGCACCGACTCGACCCGGCGGGACACGATGTCGACCTGGTTGGTGAACTCCTCCAGGGCGTCGTCGACCTTCTTGGTGACCTCCTCGTGGATGCCCTCGATGCGCTTGCGGACGTCGTCGTGCACGTCCTCGAAGCGGCGGGAGAACTCGTCCATCCGCTTGGCGACGTCGCTGTAGGCGGTCTCGGCGATCTGCGACATGGTCGCCTTGACCTCGTCCCGGTCCGGCCGCGCGCGCAGCTCCTCCACCAGCGGCTCGACCGCCTGGCCGACCCGCCGTTCCAGCGCGTCGAAGCGCTCGCTGTGGTCGAGTTGCGGGCGCTCGGCCAGCTCGGTCAGCTTGCGGTGCAGCTCGGTGATCTCCAAGGTGGCGGGCAGCTGCCCGATCCGCTCGTCGATGCGGACGAACCGGCCGTCCAGCCCCGTCAGCTTGCCCGACAGCCCCTCGAGGCGGCCATCGAGCCCGTCCAGCCTTCCGTCCAGCCCGTCCAGCCGGCCGCCGACCCCTTCGACCCGGCCGTTGACCGCCTCCAGCCCCTGCTCCACCCGCTCGGCCATCTCGCTCAGCGACTGGTCGACCCGGGTGCTGATCCCGGTGATCGAGTGCTCCAGCCGCTCGGAGTGGTGCCCGAGGTCGGCCAGCGACTTGTCCAGCCGGTTGAACCGGACCGACGCCGCCTCCATGCTGCCCTGCAGCTTGTCCAGGCGCTTGGTCATCTCCGCCATGCGCTGCGACGCCTGGTGGGTGGCGTCGGTGATGTGCTGCGCGGAGTCCAGGACGAGCTGGATGCGGTTCAGGCCCTCGTCGACGTGCTCGGAGACGACGCCGACGTCGGCCCACAGCGCCGGCAGCTCGGCGACCGGTTTGACCCGCTCGCTCACCGCGTCGAGATGCTCGGCGATGCCCTGGGCCCATTCCGGGGGCTTGCCGGTCAGCTCGTCGACCACGCCCCGGACGCCGTCCAGCTGGCCGGTGAGGCCGGTGAGCTCGCGCTCCCGCACCTCGCGTAGAAGCCACTCCATGCCTTCGAGCCGCTGGCGGATCTCGTCCAGCACCTGACCCTGTGTGCGCTGTTCATAGACGTGGTCCTGCGCCGCACGGGCGAGCAACTCCCGCATCCGGTCCGAGACCGGTTGACCCCCCGTCTGCAGGAAGTTGTGATTCGTTTCCACCCGATGCTCCTTCGTGTGCCGACGCGATGAAATGGCGCGCGGCAATGAATCGTGAAGGGCTCACTGTAGTGCGTGCAGAGCACCGCTATAAGACGGAGCAGGGAACATTACGAGTTCGGTGGAATGCGCTTGATATCCCGGAGGGGCGGGACGTGGCGATGATCCGCCGGGGTACCGGTTTCCCCGGGTTGGCGGGGGAATCGAGCATATGCGGTGATGGCGGCCGCACGTCCGGGCGGGACGGCGGCGCCAGGTGCCGATATATGGCGGCAGATCACCAGTTGGCGCGCGGCGGGATGGTCGCGGTCATGCCGGTGGCCATGATCGAATATTGCCCGCCGGGGCGCGTTCGAACCATTTCACGGTCGCATTCTGGGCGCTCACCCTCCGGCGGCGGACCCTATGTGCCGGTCGGCGCCGTGCTTTCCTGCTGAGGCGCGGATTGGCGTCGCCTATACGGCCTTGCCGGACCGCTGTAAATACTGGTCAACGCAATGCCGGAAAGCGGCTTGATTTGCGCGTCCATGGTGGGTTCCAGGGCCGGGCTTGGCGTTCGGCGCGGTCGCGAAGATCTTTGGGCTCGATCAGCGGGCCGGGCGGGCGAGCAGGGCCACCGGAGCCTCCCCGACCCGGGTCAGCACCACCGTCATCGCGGTGGCGCCGCGCGGCGCCCGGCGCGCGAAGCCGAGGTCGCGGCGCAGCTTGTCGACCTCCAGCGCCGACCCCCGCTTCTTGATCGTCAGCACGCCCACCTCGCGGCGCCGCAGCTCGGCCTTCAGCCGCTTCAGCGAGAACGGCAGCACGTCCTCGACCTCGTAGGCGGCGGCGAACGGCGTCGGGCGCAGCTCGTCGGAGGTGACGTAGGCGATGCGCGGGTCGGCCAGGCCGCCGCCCACCGCCGCCGCGACCTCGGCGACCAGATGGGCGCGGATGACGGCGCCGTCCGGTTCGTACAGGTAGCGTCCCCAGCCGCGCACGTCCGGATCGCCGAGGGCCGGGTCGGGGGTGAGGGTGGCGGTCCCGCCGGCGGTGATCAGGGTGGCGCGGCGGCGGACGTCGCCGGCCAGGCCGCCGAGCCACAGCGCCGCCTCCTTCACCTCGCCGCCGACCGAGACCCACTCGGCCTCGGCGCCGTCCGGGACGGCCTCGTGCGGGATGCCCGGCGCGACCTTCGCGCACGCCGCCGGCACCTTCCCGGCCAGGTCGAGGACGACGTCCAGCGGCGGCTCGTAGGAACGCGGGTCGAACACCCGGCCGCGGGCGGTGCGCCGGCCCGGGTCGGCGAAGACCGCGCCGAAGCCGGCCGGATCCTGCTCGGTCGCGTCGCCGACCCGGACCGACGCCAGGTCCTCCAGCCCGAAGACCGCGAGGTTCGCCCGCGCGACCTCGGCCGTCAGCGGGTCCAGCTCGACGCCCTCGCCGCGCAGGCCCGCGCGCGCACGGGCGAGCAGGTCGCCGCCGATGCCGCAGCCCAGTTCCAGTACCGGACCCGTCACGTGCGCGGCGAACCGGCGCGCCCGGTGGTCGGCCACGGCCGACCGGGTCGACTGCTCCAGCCCCGCCGGGGTGAAGAACATCCGCGCCGCGTCGTCGCCGAACTTGGCGCGGGCCCGCTCGCGCAGCCGCACCTGCGTCAGCGCGGCGGCGACCAGGCCGGCCGGATACCGCTCCCGCAGCCGCGACGCGGTGGCCAGCAGGCCGCCTTCGGTCACGTCCGCGCCGGCCGCCTCGGCGAGCACTCGCGCGCCCTCGGGTGTCAGCAGCGCGCGGAACCCCTCGATGTCCATACGCTGGACGTTAGCGACCGCCGGACCATGCCGCGGGTTGACCGTTCCCGTGTTGACGGGCTAGCGGGCGCGGCATAATGTCCATGACTGGCACTCTCCACGGTAGAGTGCCAATCAGCGCGACACAGGTTCGGTCTGGCACCCGCGACGACAGGCCGGTCCCAGGTCGCCTTCTCTGTCACATGTGCCGGACGGCCGACCAGGCCGTCCGAGGACCAATCGAAGGGGAGGTCAGATCATGACGACCGCCACCAAGGTTGTGCTCAAGCCGCTCGAGGACCGCATCGTCGTCCAGCCGCTTGAGGCCGAGACCACCACCGCGTCGGGTCTGGTGATTCCCGACACCGCCAAGGAGAAGCCCCAGGAGGGCACCGTCCTGGCCGTCGGGCCGGGCCGCGTCGACGACAAGGGCGACCGCGTGCCGCTCGACGTCGCCGTCGGCGACGTGGTGCTGTACAGCAAGTACGGCGGCACCGAGGTCAAGTACAACGGCGAGGAGTACCTCGTCCTCTCGGCCCGCGACGTCCTCGCGGTCATCGAGAAGTAATCACCCGTACGTGATGCGCCGCCCCGGCACCGCCCATCTGATGGGGGCGGGTCCGGGGCGGGTCGCGTGAAGGAGGAGTTTTTCTCATGGCCAAGATCCTGGAATTCGAAGAGGACGCCCGCCGCGCCCTCGAGCGCGGCGTCAACGCCCTCGCCGACGCCGTCAAGGTGACGATCGGCCCGCGCGGCCGCAACGTCGTCATCGACAAGAAGTTCGGCGCCCCCACCATCACCAACGACGGCGTCACCATCGCCCGCGAGGTGGAGCTGGAGGACCCCTACGAGAACCTGGGGGCCCAGCTCGCCAAGGAGGTGGCGACCAAGACCAACGACATCGCGGGTGACGGCACCACCACCGCCACCGTGCTGGCGCAGGCGCTGGTCCGCGAGGGCCTGCGCAACGTCGCCGCCGGCGCCTCGCCGCTCAGCCTGAAGCGCGGCATCGACGCCGCCGCCCAGTACGTGTCCGACCAGCTCCTGAAGTCGGCCCGCGAGGTCGAGGAGAAGGGCGAGATCGCGCACGTCGCCACCATCTCCGCGCAGGACGCCCAGATCGGCGAGCTCATCGCCGAGGCGTTCGAGAAGGTCGGCAAGGACGGCGTCATCACCGTCGAAGAGGCCCACACCATGGGCCTTGAGCTGGAGTTCACCGAGGGCCTGCAGTTCGACAAGGGCTACCTGTCGCCGCACATGGTCACCGACCCCGAGCGCATGGAGGCCGTCCTGGAGGACGCCTACGTGCTCATCGTGGACGGCAAGATCTCCAACGTGCAGGAGTTCCTGCCGGTGGCCGAGAAGGTCGCCCAGACCAAGAAGCCGCTGCTGGTCGTGGCCGAGGACGTCGAGGGCGAGGCCCTGGCGCTGCTGGTCGCCAACAAGATCCGCGGCACCTTCCTGTCGGTCGCGGTCAAGGCGCCCGGCTTCGGCGACCGCCGCAAGGCGATGCTCGGCGACATGGCCGTCCTCACCGGCGCCCAGGTCGTCAGCGAGGCCATCGGCCTCAAGCTCGACGGCGTCGGCATCGAGGACCTCGGCAAGGCCCGCCGCATCACCGTCACCAAGGACGCCACCACCATCGTCGACGGCGAGGGCGACCAGGACGAGATCGCGGGCCGGATCGGCCAGATCAAGGTCGAGATCGACAACTCCGACTCCGACTGGGACCGCGAGAAGCTGCAGGAGCGCCTGGCCAAGCTGGCCGGCGGCGTCTGCGTGCTGCGCGTCGGCGCCGCCACCGAGGTGGAGCTGAAGGAGAAGAAGCACCGCCTCGAGGACGCCATCTCGGCGACCCGCGCCGCCATCGAGGAGGGCATCGTCTCCGGCGGCGGCTCCGCGCTGGTGCACGTGGCCAAGGAGGGCTTCGACGCCCTCGGCCTCACCGGCGACGAGGCCACCGGCGCCGAGGCCGTCCGCCGCTCGCTGGTCGAGCCGCTGCGCTGGATCTCCGAGAACGCCGGCCAGGAGGGCTACGTCGTCGTCTCCAAGGTGCAGGAGCTGAAGCCGGGCCACGGCTACAACGCCGCCACCGGCGAGTACGGCGACCTGGTCGCCCAGGGCGTCATCGACCCGGTGAAGGTCACCCGCTCGGCGGTCACGAACGCGGCCTCCATCGCGGGCATGCTGCTCACCACCGAGGCCCTGGTCGTGGAGAAGCCGGAGGAGGCCGACGAGGCCGCCGCCGGCGGTCACGGCCACGGTCACGGGCACGGCCACTAGGCGTATCCGAGGGTGGCCTTCGGGGCACCTTCGTCGCGGCAGGGCCCCCGCCTTCGGGCGGGGGCCTTTGCTGTCCCTTGGGGCGGGTGCCGGGGTTTCGGTGGGGGCTTTGGGGGATTTTAGGGGGACCGTTCCGGCACTGTGACCATTCCGTTGTCACGCGTGGTGGAGACAGGCCGTAGCGCGCTGGGCATCATGCTCTACGTGACCGGTTCCTTGGGCGCAGGCTCTGTTCTCCACGACATGGCGAACCCATCACCCGACGCGGGGCGGGTGCGGCGGTTGCGGGCGGCCAAGGACGACGAGAACGACCTGCGGGAACTGACGCGGCTCGCCGTCGCCGGCGACGACGGGGCCATCGAGGTCCTCATCGGGCACATCCGCCCGATGGTGGTGCGCTACTGCCGGGCCCGGCTCGGGCGGGTGTCGGGGCAGTACCACATCGCCGACGACGTGGCGCAGGAGGTGTGCATCGCGGTGCTGTCCGCGCTGCCCCGGTACCGCGACATGGGCCGGCCCTTCGCGTCGTTCGTGTTCGGCATCGCCTCGCACAAGATCGCCGACGCGCTGCGCAGCGCGGTGCGCGCCGCGGTGCCCACCGAGGACCTGCCCGACGGGCCCGACGACCGGCCCGGCCCCGAGGAGACGGTGGTCCGCTACATCGAGGCGCAGCGCGCCCGGGACCTGCTGACCCGGCTGCCCGAGCAGCAGCGCGAGCTGGTCCTGCTGCGGGTGGTGGCCGGATTGTCGGCGGAGGAGACCGGTAATGTACTGGGCATGTCCGCGGGGGCGGTACGGGTCGCGCAGCACCGGGCCCTGGCCCGGCTCCGGGCGATGGCCAGAGAGGAGTCGATCGCTTGACGGGACGGAGCCCTGGCGCCCCGGATCCGGCCGAGCCTTCGCACTCCGGCGATGCCCCGGCCGAACCGCCGACCGATCCGGACCTGCTGCGCCGCACCGATGCGATCATCGAGGCCCTGGCGGCCCGGTCCGCCGCCACTGAGGCCGACGAGGGCGACCCGGCCGTCCAGGCGCTGCGCGCGCTGCTGGACGACGTGGACGAACCGGGCGGGCTGCGGCTGATCCCCGGCGGGGTGCCCGGCGCCCCCAAGAGCCGCCGCGGCCGCCGCACCATCGTCGCGCTCGGCATCGTCGGCGCGGTGCTGGCCACCACCGGCGTCGCGGCCGCGGGCAGCGGGATCATCGAGCAGCGCCGGCCCGCGCCGGCCGTCGCGCAGGGGACGCCCGCCGGGCCCGGCCCGAGCGCGCCGCCCGCCGAGACCGTCGTGGAACGCCCGCGGGCCAAGCCGAGGCCGGCCAAGCGCGCGGCCCGCAAGACGTCCCGGCCGAACCGCCGCAAGGCGTCCCGCAAGCCCCCCAGGGACGCCATCACCGAACTGCGGCGCCGGCTGGAGAACCTGCTCCCCACCTACCGCGGCCCCCACGGCCGCGGCCACCGGCCGCGGCTGCCCTAGCCCTCGCGCCCTTCCTCGCTGTCGATGACGCCGTCGACGTAGCCGCGGGCGTACTCCCAGCTCACGTAGTCGACGGGGTCGGGCGACAGGGCGGGCTCGTGGACGCGGGGCAGCCCCTGGTCGAGCAGGTGCCGCAGGTTGCCGTGCAGCAGGTCCCAGTCGATGTAGTGCAGCTTGCCGCAGTCGCCGCAGTCGACGGTGAGGCCGCGCACGCCGAGCGGTTCCAGCAGGGCCCGGAACACCTCCAGGTCGGCCAGGTCGGCGAGCACGTCCTCGCGCTCGGTGACACTGAGCGGGGCCGTGTCCTCGTCAGGGTCGCCGAGCGACGCCGCGGGATCGTCGGGATCCCCGGCGAACGGGTCGAGCGGGGCGTCATCGTGCACACCCCCACGCTACTGCCCCTCACCCCGCGAGGTGCACCCCCCGCTCTCTTCTGTGCGCGAACAGGCGCGGAGGGTGACCGGCGCGGGGGCGCCGGTGTCGGCAAGACCACTCCCGCGCCGGCGAGAACGGGCCACCCCGCGGGGCGGTCGCGCCTACCATGGAGGCAAGGTCGCTGTGACCTGGTCAGACGCCACCACCACGCCGGAAGGTAGCCATGAACCCCGCAGCCGAGCCCGCCAAGATCCTGCCGCCGGGCCTGACCTTCGACGATGTGCTGCTGCTGCCGGGTTATTCCGACATGCAGCCGGGGGAGGCCGACACCACGACCCGGCTGACCCGCAACATCTCCCTGCGCATCCCGCTGCTGTCGGCGGCGATGGACACCGTCACCGAGTCGCGCACCGCCGTCGCGATGGCCCGCCAGGGCGGCATCGGCGTGCTGCACCGCAACATGTCCGCCGAGGAGCAGGCCGAGCAGGCCGACCGGGTGAAGCGCTCCGAGGCCGGGATGATCACCAATCCGGTGACCTGCCTGCCCGACGCCACCCTCGCCGACGTCGAGGAGCTGTGCGGCCGCTACCGCATCTCCGGGGTGCCGGTCACCGACGTGCGCGGGGTGCTGGTCGGCATCGTCACCAACCGCGACATCCGCTTCGAGACCGACCTGACCCGGCCGGTCCGCGAGGTGATGACGCCGATGCCGCTGGTCACCGCGCCGGTCGACGTCGGCCGCGACGAGGCGTTCGCGCTGCTGGCCGCCAACAAGATCGAGAAGCTGCCGCTGGTGGACGGCGAGGGGCGGCTGCGCGGCCTGATCACCGTCAAGGACTTCACCAAGAGCGAGCAGTACCCCGACTCCACCAAGGACGCCGACGGCCGGCTGCTGGTGGCCGCCGCGGTCGGCGTCGGCGAGGACGCGTTCCGCCGCGCCCAGGCGCTGGTGGAGGCCGGCACCGACGTCATCATCGTGGACACCGCGCACGGCCACTCCAAGGGCGTCGCCGACACCATCGCCAAGATCAAGGCGAACGCGCGGGTGGACGTGGTCGGCGGCAACGTCGCCACCTACGCGGGCGCCCGGATGCTGGCCGAGGCGGGCGCCGACGGCATCAAGGTCGGCGTCGGCCCCGGCTCGATCTGCACCACCCGGGTGGTCGCCGGCGTCGGCGTCCCGCAGATCACCGCGATCTACGAGGCGGCCCGCGGCGCCCGCGAGGCGGGCGTGCCGGTGATCGGCGACGGCGGCCTGCAGTACTCCGGCGACATCGCCAAGGCGATCGTGGCGGGCGCCGACACCGTGATGCTGGGCAGCCTGCTGGCCGGCATCGAGGAGTCCCCCGGCGAGCTGATCTTCGTGCACGGCAAGCAGTACAAGTCCTACCGGGGCATGGGCTCGCTCGGCGCGATGCGCAACCGCGAGCGCGGCAAGTCCTACTCCAAGGACCGCTACGCGCAGGCCGAGGTGGCCAGCGAGGAGAAGCTGATCCCCGAGGGCGTGGAGGGCCAGGTGCCCTACCGCGGCCCGCTGGCCAACGTGGCGCACCAGCTCGTCGGCGGCCTGCACCAGTCGATGTGGTACGCCGGGGCGCGCACCATCCCCGAGCTGCAGGAGCGCGGCCAGCTCATGCAGATCACCTCGGCGGGGCTGAAGGAGAGCCACCCGCACGACATCCAGATGACGGTGGAGGCACCCAACTACCAGGGTCGCTGACCCCCGGCCGTAGGCTCTGTGGGGCTTGTTCGCCGCCGTGGCGGGAACACTCTCCATCTGTTCGTGGTGTGCGGTCGAGGAAGAGGAAGAAGCGCAGTGGCTGCTGAGGTTGAGATCGGCCGGGGCAAGAGCGGGCGCCGGGCGTACGCGTTCGACGAGATCGGCATCGTGCCGTCCCGCCGGACGCGCGACCCCGAGGAGGTCAGCGTCGCCTGGCAGATCGACGCCTACCGGTTCGGGATGCCGCTGCTGGTGGCGCCGATGGACAGCGTGGTCAGCCCGGCCACCGCGATCGCCGTCGGCAACCTCGGCGGCCTGGCGGTCCTGGACCTGGAAGGGCTGTGGACGCGCTACGAGAACCCCGAGCCGCTGCTGGCCGAGATCGCCTCGCTGGACGACGTGCGCGCCACCCAGCGGCTGCAGGAGATCTACACCGCGCCGATCAAGGAGGAGCTGATCGGGCGGCGGATCCAGCAGATCCGCGACGCCGGGGTGACCGTCGCGGCGCGGCTGTCGCCGCAGCGCACCGCGCAGTTCCACAAGGCCGTCATCGACGCCGGGGTGGACCTGTTCGTGATCCGCGGCACCACCGTGTCGGCCGAGCACGTGTCGGGCCGGGCCGAGCCGCTGAACCTCAAGCAGTTCATCTACGAGCTGGACGTGCCCGTCATCGTCGGCGGCTGCTCGACCTACACCGCGGCGCTGCACCTGATGCGCACCGGCGCGGCGGGCGTGCTGGTCGGGTTCGGCGGCGGCTCGGGGCACACCACCCGCACCGTGCTCGGCGTCGCGGTGCCGATGGCCACGGCCGTCGCCGACGTCGCCGCGGCCCGCCGCGACTACATGGACGAGTCCGGCGGCCGGTACGTGCACGTCATCGCCGACGGCGGCATGACCAACTCCGGCGACATCGCCAAGGCGTTCGCGTGCGGGTCGGACGCGGTGATGGTCGGCTCGCCGTTCGCGCGCTCCACCGAGGCGCCGGGCCGCGGCTACCACTGGGGCAGCGAGGCGCACCACGGCGACGTGCCGCGCGGCGCCCGGCTGGACCTCGGCACGATCGGCACGATGGAACAGATCCTGTACGGACCCTCACACGTCGCCGACGGTTCGATGAACCTCATCGGCGCGCTGCGCCGCGCGATGGCCACCTCGGGCTACACCGAGCTCAAGGAGTTCCAGCGTGTGCAGGTCGTGGTGGCGCCGCAGGCGCACTGAACCGCGCACCGGGTCTCACCCGCACGGGGTGGATGGTCTCTCCTTACTGTTGGGTAGGCAGTAGTCGACACCTACCCGACAGGGGGAGTTCGCGATGACGGGATCACCGGTGACCGGCCTCGGCAGCTCGCGCCTCGGGCCCGCCGAACGGGCCGCGGCGCTGGACCGGATGGCCGGCGAGGAGTTCGACGTCGTGGTGGTGGGCGCCGGCATCGTGGGTGCCGGCGCCGCGCTGGACGCGGCGACCCGGGGCCTGTCGGTGGCGGTGGTGGAGGCCCGCGACTTCGCCTCCGGCACCTCGTCGCGGTCGTCCAAGCTGATCCACGGCGGCCTGCGGTACCTGGAGCAGTACAACTTCGACCTGGTGCGCGAGGCGCTCACCGAGCGCGGGCTGCTGCTGCAGCGGATCGCGCCGCACCTGGTGCGGCCGGTGCCGTTCCTGCTGCCGACGACGCACCGGGTGTGGGAGCGCGGCTACTTCGGCGCGGGCGTCGCGCTGTACGACGCCCTGGCGTTCCAGATGGGCAGCAAGCGCGGCGTCCCGCACCACAAGCACCTGTCGCGGCGCGGCGCGCTGAAGCTGGCGCCGGCGCTGCGCAGGTCCTCCTTCACCGGCGCGATCCAGCTGTGGGACGCGCAGGTCGACGACGCCCGCTACGTCATGATGGCGCTGCGCACCGCCGCCGCCTACGGCGCGCAGATCGCCTCGCGCACCCAGTGCACCGGGTTCCTGCGCGAGGGCGAGCGGGTCACCGGGCTGCGGGTGCGCGACCTGGAGAACGGCACGACGGCCGAGGTGCGCGCCAAGCAGGTGGTGAACGCGACCGGGGTGTGGACCGACGACATCCAGGAACTGGTCGGCGGGCGCGGGCAGATCCACGTCAAGGCGTCCAAGGGCGTGCACCTGGTGGTGCCGAAGGACCGCATCCACTCGGCGACGGGGCTGCTGCTGCGCACCGAGAAGTCGGTGCTGTTCGTCATCCCGTGGGGCCGGCACTGGATCATCGGGACGACCGACACCGCGTGGGACCTGGACAAGGTGCACCCGGCGGCGTCGCGCGCCGACATCGACTACGTGCTGGAGCACGTCAACACGGTGCTGAACACCCCGCTCACGCACGAGGACGTCGAGGGCGTCTACGCGGGGCTGCGGCCGCTGCTGACGGGGGAGTCGGAGGAGACCTCCAAGCTGTCGCGCGAGCACGTGGTGGCGCACCCGGTGCCGGGCCTGGTGCTGGTGGCGGGCGGCAAGTACACCACCTACCGGGTGATGGCCAAGGACGCCATCGACGCCGTCGCGCACGGCCTGGACGGCAAGGTCGCCGAGTCGTGCACCGACCGGGTCGCGCTGGTCGGCGGGGAGGGGTTCCAGGCGATGTGGAACTCCCGGCACCGGCTGGCGGCCCGCTCCAAGGTGCACGTGGCGCGGATCGAGCACCTGCTGCGCCGCTACGGGACGCTGGTGGACGACCTGCTCGGCCTGATCGCCGAGCGGCCCGACCTGGCCAAGCCGCTCGGCGGCGCGGAGGACTACCTGCGCGCCGAGATCGTCTACGCGGCGTCGCACGAGGGCGCCCGGCACCTCAACGACGTGCTGGCCCGGCGGACCCGGATCTCGATCGAGACCTGGGACCGCGGCGTCGGCGCGGCGCAGGAGGCGGCGGACCTGATCGCGCCGGTGCTCGGCTGGTCCAAGAAGCAGCGCGACCGGGAGATCGAGTACTACCGCAAGCGGATCGAGGCCGAGCGGGCGTCGCAGGCGCAGGAGGACGACCAGGAGGCCGACGCGCGGCGGCGCGGCGCCCCCGACATCGTGCCGACGTCGGCGCCCTGACCGCGGCGCCCTGACCACGGCGCCCTGACCACGGCGCCCTGACCGCGCCGCGCCCGCGCCACGGCGCCCTGACCACGAATCCCTGCGCACAGTGAGGGGACACCACAAAATGGGTCATGTGGCCTCATGTGGCTAATGACACGAATGAAAACAAAGCATCGAATGTCGGAATAGCTGGTAATCTCCTCTCTTCGATCATGGTGATCGACGGGGCGGGGAGGCTGGGTAGTGCGGCGTTTCGCAACAGTGGCCGGGGGCTTGTTCATCGCGTTGGCCGTGGCGTCGGTGGACGCCGGTACGGCCGGCGCGGCCATCGCGCAGACTCCCGGACGGGTAGCTCCGGCCTCGCAGACCGCCTCGGCGCAGCAGGCCGTGGGGGTCCGGCTCGCCTCCTCGGTCCGGCTCGCCGCCAAGCCGAAGAAGAAAAAGAAGAAGAAGGCCAAGAAGCGCAAGCGCTACTACGTCAAGCAGGGCGCCCGCTTCAACCTGCCCACCGGCAACACCCAGCAGGCCGGCGCGATCGACCTGTATCTCAAGAAGCTCATCCGGCACGCGCCGAAGGGCTCGGAGATCGACGTCTCGCTGTTCCGGCTGCAGACCGCCGGCATGGCCAAAGAGCTGGTGCGCGCGCAGAAGCGCAAGGTGAAGGTCCGGATCGTCCTCGACTCCGACTCCCTGAACAGCCGGCCGGGCGTCTACAACTACCTGAAGCGCCACCTGGGCGCCGACACCCGCAAGCCGTCGTGGGTGCTGCTGTGCGGCAAGAACCGCGGCTGCATCGCGCCGTCGGTGCAGGGCCAGTGGAGCAAGAACCACAACAAGTTCTACGCCTTCTCCCACACCTACGACTCGCGCAAGGTCGTCGTGCAGACCTCCGGCAACGCGACCGGCGGCATGTACAACCAGTACAACGATGCCTACACCGCCACCGGCAAGCTGTACGACGCCTACCGGCGCTACTTCTATGACCTGGCCAAGCGGCGCCCGAACCCCGACTACTGGCGGACGTCCACTTACGGCAACCGCGCCGTCAGCCACTTCCCGAAGGCCTCCGGGGACCCGGTGGCCGACATCCTGGACCGCGTGCGCTGCACTCCCGGCACCAAGATCCGGCTGTCCAGCGGCATGTTCACCCGGTACGGCGTCGCCAGCCGGCTCTTCAAGCTCGACGAGGCCGGCTGCGAGGTGCGGATCGTCAGCGGGTCGCTCGGGGAGAGCACCACCAAGGCGCTGACCAAGCCCCATGGCAAGAACAACGGCCCGGACGTGCACTACTTCGTCGGCGCCCAGCCCAAGCGGGCGCACTCCAAGTACCTGCTCATCCAGGGCACCTACCAGGGCCGGTACCGCCGGCTGGTCTTCACCGGCAGCCACAGCTACACCGTCGACGCGCTGCGCCACAACGACGAGTCGATGCTGACCCTGGACGAGCGTGCGACGTTCGACGCCTACATGCGCAACTTCGACAGCGTGTTCGCCGCGGCCAAGGGCAAGCTGACCGGCAGCCCGCTCGCGCAGCCGAAGCCCGTCGACGACGACGCGAAGGACGACGACGGCGAGGCCCCGCCGACCACGCCCACCACGCCCACCACACCGACCACGCCGCCGCCGGCGCCCACCCCGACCGAGACCGCGACCCCGACCACGCCGGACGAGGGCCTGCCGCCCTCGACCGGGGACCCGGACGCGTCCCTCCCGGACGTTGACGTGGACGGTCCTCCGGACGCGGACGGCACCACCCCGCAGTAAGCGGGCGTATCGAGCACCACGGGTCCGGCCCGGCGCCATCGGCGCCGGGCCGGACCCGTTCGCGCCGGTCAGTCGGGGAGCGAGGTGCCGAGGACCAGGCGCATGCCGGTCTCGTAGAGGGCCGGGGACACCCGGTCGGGGTCCAGCAGGTGCTGGAAGGCCAGGCCGAGGTCGAGGGCCATCGCCAGGGCGGCGCGGTCGCGGGCTTCGACGGGGCCGGTCCCCGCACCGTCCGGCCCGTCGCCGTCGGGCAGGGCCGCCGCCAGGTGGTCGCGGCGTTCGGCGAACCAGTCGGCGATCCGCCATCCCGCCGCGTAGTCGCGCATGCCGTAGAGCCAGAACTCCACCAGCAGCAGCGGGCGCAGGCGCGCGCCCTCGCCCGTGACGCGGCGCTCGTAGGCCCGTCCGGCACGCTCCAAGCGCGCGCGCAGGGGGCGCGAGGTGTCGCGCAGTTCGTCGCAGACCTCGGTGCCGACGCGGTCGGCGGTGTAGCGCTCCAGCAGGGCGAGCAGCAGGTCGGACTTGCCCGCGAAGTTGGAGTAGACCGCTCCCTTGGTGAGGCCGGCGGCCGAGGCGACGTCGTCCAGCGAGGCGCCGTGGATGCCGCGTTCGGCCCACAGCCGTTCGGCCGCGCGCAGCAGCGCGGTCCTGGTGCGCTCCCGCCGTTCCTGCCTGCTGCCGCCCTTGGGGGCGGCGACCGGGCGGCCGCCGCCGTTGTGCCCTGTACCGCCGTGCCTCGGACCACCGGGTCCGAGGCCGCTGCGGGCGTTGATCATGGGGCTCCCTCCGTCACGGCGCCGGGCCCGCCGGGACGGGCCCGGGCGGGCGGCAGCGGACACCCGGGGCCGTCATGGCGGGGCTCGGCGCCCTCGACTCCTCCTGTATCCGGAATACACCGGAAGGGCGTGGTCGATCCCCCGGTTCGGCAACTCGGTGCGGCTGGAACGGTCCCATGTGCCCGGGGGCCGGAGCCGGGCGACGAAAAAGTGACGAGAGTGTGGCCAATCACCGCAAGTAGGTCATTACCAACGGGTAGCGAGTGGTGGCCGCCTGGTCATAGTCTGCGTGCATGGCAACTCCGACCCCCACCCAAGGCGCTGCGGAGCACCGGCTCCCCCAGAACGTGATCGAGCAGCTCGTCTCCCACATCGCCTCCGGCGGGTCGGAGACCACCACGATCCCGGCGCCCTTCACCGGCGAGCCCCTGGCCACCCTTCCCGTCTCCACGGCGGACGACGTCAAGGCCGCCTACGAGCGCGCGCGCGAGGCGCAGCGCGCCTGGGCCGCCCGGCCCGTCTCCGAGCGCGCCAAGCCGTTCCTGCGCCTCGCCGAGGCCCTGGTCGACCGCCGCGACGAGATCCTCGACCTCATCCAGCTGGAGACGGGCAAGGCCCGCCGCCACGCGATGGAGGAGTTCCTGGACGTCGCGCTCTGCTCGCTCTACTACGCGCGCCGCGCCGACAAGATGCTGAAGCCGAAGCGCCGCCAGGGCATGATGCCCGGCCTCACCCGGGTGCGCGAGCTGCGGCACCCGAAGGGCGTCGTCGCGCTGATCTCGCCGTGGAACTACCCGTTCGCGCTCGGCGCCAGCGACATCGTCCCGGCGCTGCTGGCCGGCAACACCGTCATCCACAAGCCCGACACCCAGACCTGCCTGTCCAGCCTGTGGGTGCTGGACCTGCTGACCGCGCTCGGCCTGCCCAAGGACGTGTGGCAGATCGTCGTCGGCGAGCCCGCCGAGATCGGCGACCCGCTGCTGGAGGAGGCCGACTACGTCTCCTTCACCGGCTCCACCCGCGGCGGCAAGGCGATCGCCGCCAAGGTCGCGCCGCGCCTGGTGAACTACTCGCTGGAGCTCGGCGGCAAGAACCCGATGATCGTGCTGGCGGACGCCGACGTCGAGCGCGCCGCGCGCGGCGCGCTGCGCGCCTGCTTCACCAACGCCGGCCAGCTGTGCATCTCCATCGAGCGGCTGTACGTGCACGAGGACGTCTACGACCGCTTCGTGCCGCGGTTCGCCGAGCTGACCCGGGCGATGAAGCTCGGCGCCGGCCTGGACTTCGACGCCGACATGGGCTCGATGACCTACGCCCGGCAGCTGGCCGCCGTCACCGCCCACGTCGACCAGGCCGTCGCGGCCGGCGCGACCGTGCTGGCGGGCGGCAAGGCCCGGCCCGACGTCGGCCCGCAGTTCTTCGAGCCGACCGTGCTGGAGAACGTCACCACCGACATGGACCTGTGCGCCAGTGAGACGTTCGGCCCCGTGGTGTCGGTCTACAGGTTCCGCGACGAGGACGAGGTCATCGCCCGCGCCAACGACACCGAGTACGGCCTGAACGCCTCGGTGTGGACCAAGGACGTCGCCCGCGGCCGCCGCGTCGCCGCCCGCCTGCAGGCCGGCACCGTCAACATCAACGACGGCTACGGCGCCGCCTACGCCTCCTACGACGCGCCGATGGGCGGCTTCAAGCAGTCCGGCGTCGGCCGCCGGCACGGCACCGAGGGCCTGCTGAAGTTCACCGAGGTGCAGACCGTGGCCAGCCAGCACCTGATGGACCTGGAGCCCCCCGGCTCCATGGGCTACGAGAAGTTCGCCGACCTCATGGCCACCGGCATCAAGACGATGAAGAAGCTCCGGATCAAGTAGGCGGGCGGCGGACATGACCTTCGACTACGACGTGCTGGTCGTCGGCTCGGGCTTCGGCGGCAGCGTCTCGGCGCTCCGGCTGACCGAGAAGGGGTACAAGGTCGGGGTGATCGAGGCGGGGCGCCGCTTCGACACCGCCCCGTCGGCCGGCCCGGGCGCCCGCTACCCCGAGCTGCCGAAGACCAACTGGCGGGTGTCGCGCTACATGTGGGCGCCCGCCCTCGGCCTCACCGGCATCCAGCGCATCCACCTGATCCGCGGCGCCAAGGGCAGCCGCGTCATGGTGATGGCGGGCGCCGGCGTCGGCGGCGGGTCGCTCAACTACGCCAACACCCTGTACGTGCCGCCGGAGCCGTTCTTCAAGGACCGGCAGTGGGCGCACATCACCGACTGGCAGGCCGAGCTCGCGCCGTACTACGACCAGGCCAAGCGGATGCTCGGCGTGGTGCAGAACCCGACGACGACCGCGGCCGACGAGGTCATCAAGAAGGTCGCCGACCGGATGGGCAAGGGCGGCACGTTCGTCAAGACGCCGGTCGGCGTGCACTTCGGCGACGGTCCCGGCGTGGAGTCCGCCGACCCCTACTTCGGCGGGGCCGGGCCGCGCCGCCGCGGCTGCCTGGAGTGCGGCGAGTGCATGGTCGGCTGCCGGCACGGCGCCAAGAACATGCTCACCGAGAACTACCTGTACCTGGCCGAGAAGGCCGGCGCCCGCATCATGCCGCTCAGCCGCGTCACCCAGGTGACGCCGCTGGCGGGCGGCGGGTACGAGGTGGAGATCGTGCGGACCGGCTCGTTCGGCCGCAACCGCAAGACCTTCACCAGCGAGCACGTCGTCTTCGCGGCCGGCACCTACGGCACCCAGAAGCTGCTGCACAAGCTGAAGAGCACCGGCCGGCTGCCGCGCGTCTCCGACCGGCTCGGCGCGCTCACCCGCACCAACTCCGAGGCGATCCTCGGCGCGGGCCGCCGCCACGGCGTGCCGGGACCGGACTACTCCAAGGGCGTGGCGATCACCTCCTCGTTCCACCCGACGCCCGACACCCACATCGAGCCCGTCCGCTACGGCAAGGGCTCCAACCTGCTGGCGGGGCTGCAGACCCTGCTGGTGGACGGCGACCGCCCCGGCGAGAAGCACCGGCCGCGCTGGGCCAAGTTCCTCGGCGAGGTCGCCCGCAAACCGCAGGACCTGGTGCAGCTGTTCGACGTGCGCACCTGGTCCGAGCGGACCGTTATCGCCCTGGTCATGCAGTCCCGCGACAACTCGATCACGCTGAAGCCCAAGCGCGGCCCGCTCGGCTGGGACGTGCGCGCGACCGAGGGCCACGGCGAGCCGAACCCGACCTGGCTGCCCGACGGGCACGAGGCGACCCGGCTGATCGCCGAGGAGATCGGCGGCGTGGCCGGCGGGACGTGGGGCGACCTGTTCGACGTGCCGATGACGGCGCACTTCCTCGGCGGGTGCGCCATCTCCGACACCCCCGAGCGCGGCGTCATCGACCCCTACCACCGCGTCTTCGGCCACCCCGGCCTGCACGTGGTGGACGGCTCGGCGGTGTCGGCCAACCTCGGCGTCAACCCGTCGCTGACGATCACCGCGCAGGCCGAGCGGGCCCTCTCGCTGTGGCCGAACAAGGGCGAGCCGGACCAGCGCCCCGCGCTCGGCGAGGCGTACCGGCGGCTGGAGCCGGTCGCGCCGAAGAACCCCGCCGTCCCGGCCGAGGCCCCCGGCGCGCTGCGGCTGCCGATCGTCGGCATCAGCTGACCCGGTCCCTCCTTCCCCTGGCCTACCCTTTCCTAAGCCCGGCCCGCCGGGCTTAGGAAAGGGAGCCTGTGGACAACGCCGACCTGCGCGGGGACTGCGCGAACTGCTTCGGCCTCTGCTGCGTCGTGCCGGCCTTCGCCGCGTCGGCGGACTTCGCCATCGACAAGCCCGCCCGCACGCCCTGCCCGAACCTGCTGGCCGACTCGCGCTGCGGCATCCACACCGGGCTGCGCGGGCGGGGCTTCACCGGCTGCACCGTCTACGACTGCTTCGGCGCCGGGCAAAAGGTCTCCCAGGTCACCTTCGGCGGCCGCGACTGGCGGGACGACCCCGGCACCGCGCGCCGCATGTTCGACGTCTTCCCCGTCATGCGGGACCTGCACGAGCTGCTCTACTACGCCACCGAGGCCCTCGCGGCCGTGCCCGCGCTGCGCGCGGAGCTGACCGCCGTCCGCGACGAGACCGAGGCGCTGACCCGGCTGTCCCCGGACGAGCTGTCGGCGCTGGACGTGGCGTCCCACCACCGCAAGGTCAACGCGCTGCTGCTGCGCGCGAGCGAGGCCGTCCGGGGCCGGGTGCGGGGGAAGAAGAAGGACCACCGGGGCGCCGACCTGATGGGGGCGCGGCTGAAGGGCGCGAACCTGCGCGGGGCCGGCCTCCGCGGCGCCTACCTGATCGGGGCCGACCTGCGGGGCGCGGACCTGCGGGACGCCGACCTCATCGGCGCCGACCTGCGCGGGGCGGACCTGCGGGGCGCCGACCTGACCGGGGCGATCTTCCTGGTCCAGTCGCAGCTGGACGCGGCGCGGGGCGACGCCACCACGAAGGTGACGCCGCCCCTCGTGCTTCCCGACCACTGGCACCCCGGGCACTGGTCCTAGGTCAGGCGCGGTAGGCCGCCCACTGCTCGCGCATGCGCTGCGCCTGTCCCTTGGTGAACTGGTACATGCACGAGTCGTAGGAGTAGTCCATGAAGTTGTGGATCGGGTCCGTGCCGGGCGCCGGGCAGGTGTCGCGGCCGGCCGGGCAGCCCGATGCGGGGCTCTCCTCCTCCGGGGTGTCGGCGACGCGGTCGCCGGCGGTCCCGCAGCCGTCCTGGAAGGTGTGGTAGAGCCCCATCCAGTGGCCGACCTCGTGGGTGGCGGTGTCGCCCTCGTTGTAGTTGGCGATCGTCCCGCCGGGCAGGCTCTGGTAGTGCACGACGACGCCGTCGAGCCTGGGCGCCGAGGCGTAGTCGCTCGGGAACGTCGCCCAGCCGAGCAGCTGGTCGCCGAGGTCGGCGGTGTAGAGGTTCAGGTCGGCCTTGCCGCCCTGGCGCAGCGCCCTCTTCATCGCGGCCTCGTTGCCCTCGGGGTCGGCGAACCAGGCGGGGTTGTTCGTCCGCCTGATCGACGCGGGCACCATGTAGATGCGGTGCTTGGCGAAGCCCTTGTTCATGACGGCGAGCTGCCGCAGGAGCTGCGACGCCGGGACGTTGCCGGCCGCGCCGTCGTGCACGACCTGGAAGTGCACGCGGACGACCAGCGGCTTCGTCGGGTCGGTGCGGGCGGCGCGCAGCGCCTTGGCCTTCCTGGCGAAGTCCTTCTCCATCGCGGCGGCCTTGGCGGCGCTCGGCTGGTTGCGTTCGACGGTGCCCGTCCCGGCGCGCACCCGGGCGTTCTGCGCGGCGCAGGCCGTGGCGGCGGGAGTGGCGGTGGCGGGGCCCGTGGTGGGCGCGGCCGCGGTGACGGCGATGAGCAATCCGGTGGCGGCGATGACGATCCGGACTCGTTTCACAGGACTCCTCGGGAGCGATGGAAGATCCGAAACCTGCTGCATCCTGCCTACGCCCCGACGAATCGTGCAACTACCGTCAAACTGCGCATGTCGGGCTACGTCCGATCGCGGGCGACACCGGCGTACCTTTGCTCCCATGAACGTCGCGGAGGAGGCCGCCCGCATCGAGGCGGAGCTGCGGGCGCTGGGCGATCCGGTCCGCGCCGAGAACGAGAAACGCTATCTGAAGAGCGATTTCTCCCACTTCGGAGTGCCTCTTCCTGTGCTGCGCAAGGCGGCCCTGTCCGCCGTCCGCACCCGGCCCGGCCGGACCGACCTGCTCGCCCTCGCGACCGCGCTGTGGGCGGTGACCGATGACGGCCGCCCGGTGCACGAGACCCGGATGGCCGCCATCGAGCTGCTCGTCCGCCGCGCCGAGGTGCTGGAGGCCGCCGACCTCGCCTTCGCCGAGCGCCTCATCCGCGCCTCGGCGAGCTGGGTCTACGTCGACGGCCTCGCCGAGAAGGTCGTCGGCGCCCTGGTCGGCCGGTACCCCGAGCTCGCCCGCGACCTGGACGCCTGGGTGGACGACCCCTACCTGTGGATCCGGCGCACCGCCCTGCTGGCGCTGCTGCCCGGCGTCCGCCGGGGCGAGGCGGACCTGGCCCGCATCTCCGGCTACGGCGACCGGCTGGTGCTGGAGACCGACTTCTTCATCCGCAAGGCCCTCGGCTGGGTGCTGCGCGAGCAGTCCAAGAAGGACGCCGCCTGGGTGCGGGACTGGACGGCCGCACGGGTCGGCGTCATGTCGGGCGTCACCCTGCGCGAGGCCGTCCGCCACCTGCCCGAGGCCGACGCCGCCGCGCTGCGGGCCGCGCACCGGAGCCGCTGATGACGGCGTACCGGGGGACGGTGCTGCACTTCAGCGGCGACCCGGCGGAGGAGGAGGGCAACGTCCACCTGGTGGAGGACGGCGCGCTGCTCGTCGACCCGGCCGGGCACGTCGAAGGGGTCGCGCCCTGGGCCGCCCTCACCGCCGAACAGCGCGCGGGCGCCGTGCAGGACTTCCGCGACGACCTGATCGTGCCGGGCTTCGTCGACGCCCACGCCCACTCTGGGCAGATCGACGCGATCGCGAGCCCCGGCGGCGACCTCATGGCGTGGCTGACCAAGAGCGTCTACCCGGCCGAGATGAGGTTCCAGGACCCCGGCTACGCGCGGCGGGCGTCCGGCGCGTTCCTGGACACGATGCTCGCGGCGGGCACCACGACCGCCTGCGTGCACACCACCACCTCCAAAGAGGCGACCGGCGCGTTCTTCGCCGAGGCGCACGCCCGGAACATGCGGGTGGTGGCCGGCAAGGTGCTGATGGACGACGGCGGAGGCGCCGCCCCCGCCGGATACCTGGACGCGAGCGTCGGGCAGGCCGAGGACGACTGCCGGGAGCTGATCGAGCGCTGGCACGGCCGCGGCCGCGTCCTCTACGCCGTCACCCCGCGGTTCGGCCCCACCTCCACCGAGGGCCTGCTGCGGATGGCCGGCCGGCTCTACCAGGAGCACCCCGGGCTGTGGATGCAGAGCCACCTCGCCGAGACCCGCGACGAGGTCGACCAGGTCCTGGACCGGTTCGCCGACCTGAAGCCGCGCTCCTACCTGGACGTCTACGACCGCTGCGGGATGGTCGGGCCGCGCAGCGTGTGGGCCCACTGCGTCTGGCCCGACCACGTGTACCGGGGGACCGGCGGCGGACACGACTGGGACGTGCTGCGCGACAAGGGCGCAGGCGTCGCCTTCTGCCCCACCTCCAACCTCTTCCTCGGCAGCGGCTTGTTCCCCTTCGCCCGGACGCGCCGGGCCGGGGTGCGCGTCGGCCTCGGCACCGACATCGGCGCGGGCACGTCCTACTCGCTGCTGGCCACCGCCGCCGAGGCGTACAAGGTCGCCGCGCTGCAAGGGGAGCCGTTCGACGCGCTGCGCGGCCTCTACCTCGCCACCCGGGGCGGCGCGGAGGCGCTGTCGCTGCAGGACCGGATCGGCGGGTTCCACCCGGGCGCCGAGGCCGACTTCGCCGTGCTGGACTTCGCCGCCACCCCCGTGCTGAAGCGCCGCACGGAGGCGGCCGCGGACCTGCGCGAACGCCTGTTCGCGCTGATGGTCCTGGGGGACGAGCGGGCCGTCCGCGCGGTGTTCGTCAACGGAAGGCGGTCCACGCCCGGTGCATCCGGGCGGCCTGACCCGAGGTGAACCCCCGCATGCAGGTGTCCCACGCGTAGTCCATGAAGTTGTGGACGGGGTCGCCGCCCGCCAGCGGGCAGGTGTCCTTGCCGCCGGGGCAGCCGTTGGTCGGGTCGCGCTCGGCCGGGGTGTCGGCGACGTGGTCGCCCTGCCGGTCGCAGCCGTCCTGGAAGGTGTGGTAGAGCCCGAGCCAGTGGCCCGTCTCGTGCACCGCGCTGAACCCGCGGTCGAAGTGCGCGATCGGGCCGCCGGGCAGGCTCTGGTAGTGCACGACGACGCCGTCCATCCGCGGCGCGCCGCGGTACTTCCACGGGAAGGTGGCCCAGCCGAGCAGCTCGTCGCCCACGTTGGCGCTGTAGAGGTTCAGCGTCCCCGGGCCGCCGCGGTGCAGCCGGTTCTTGAACGCCTTCTCGTGGTTCTCCGGCTCACGGAACCAGGACCCCTCGGCGGTGCGCGTGATCTTCTTCAGGGTGAAGGAGAACCCGGTGCCGGCGCCGCCGTACCCGCCGCCGTACGCGGTGTTCAGCGCCGCGATCTGGCGCCGGATCGCGGCGTCGGAGACGTTCCCCCTGGCGCCGTCGCGCAGCACGTGGAAGTAGACCGGGATGTTGACCCTGAACCCGCGCGTGCGCAGCGCGCTCGTCAGCTGGTCCACCTGGCCGAGCTGCGTCTCGGCGAGGTCGACCTCGGCGGCCGTCAGCTCGTTCGGCTCCCGGACGCCCGGCGCCCCCGGGTGCCGCAGCCGCGCCGCGTCACAGCCCCGGGCCGGCCCCGCCGCCGCGGGCGGGGCGGTGCCGGGCGCGGCGGGCACGAGCGCGGCGGCGAGCAGGACGGCGGCGGCGAACGGCTTCACGACACTCCCCTGAGGCGACACAGAGCGTCATCAACAGGTACCAGAGCGACACCGTCTCGCGCGGCGGCTCGCCGAAACAGAGAGAGGTCCGTTACCGCCGCGTGTCGACCGCCACCGGGATCGGCGCGTCGGCGCAGGCAGGGGCACCATAGACTGGGGTTTCCGGCTCGTGTCCTGCGAAAGGCTTTGTTGGTGGCCGTAGACCAGTCCTTTGACACCGTCATCGTCGTCGACTTCGGCGCGCAGTACGCGCAGCTGATCGCGCGGCGCGTGCGGGAGTGTCATGTGTTCAGCGAGATCGTGCCGTCCACCATGCCGGCCGCCGAGATCCTCGCCAGGAAGCCGAAGGCGATCATCTTGTCGGGCGGCCCCGCGTCGGTGTACGAGCCGGGCGCCCCCGACGTCGCCGACGGCCTGTTCGAGCTCGGCGTGCCGACGCTCGGCATCTGCTACGGCCACCAGGTGATGGCGCGCGCGCTCGGCGGCACCGTGGCCAACTCCGAGATCGCCGAGTACGGCGGCGCGACCGTCGCGCTCGCCGACCCGGGCATGCTGTTCGACGGGCTGCCCGCCGAGCAGGCCGTCTGGATGTCGCACCGCGACTTCGTGTCCGAGGCGCCCACCGGGTTCACCGTCACCGCGCGCACCGACGTGACGCCGGTCGCCGGCATGGAGGACCGCGCGCGCGGCCTGTACGGGGTGCAGTTCCACCCCGAGGTGCTGCACAGCGAGCACGGCATGGAGATCATGCGGCGCTTCCTGTACGAGGGCGCGGGCTGCCGGCCGAACTGGACGATGGTCAACATCGCCGAGGAGTCGATCGAGGCGGTGCGCGCGCAGATCGGCGACGGGCGCGCCATCTGCGGCCTGTCGGGCGGCGTGGACTCCGCGGTCGCCGCCGCGCTGGTCCAGCGCGCCATCGGCTCCCGCCTCACCTGCGTGTTCGTCGACCACGGCCTGCTGCGCAAGGGCGAGGCCGAGCAGGTGGAGAAGGACTTCGTGGCCGCCACCGGCGTCAACCTGCACGTGGTGGACGCCCAGGAGCGGTTCCTGGCCGCGCTCGCCGGGGTCACCGACCCCGAGGAGAAGCGCAAGATCATCGGCCGGGAGTTCATCCGGGTCTTCGAGGCGGCCGAGCGGGAGATCGTCGGCGAGTCCGACGAGCCGGTGCAGTTCCTGGTGCAGGGCACCCTGTACCCCGACGTGGTCGAGTCCGGCGGCGGCACCGGCGCGGCCAACATCAAGTCGCACCACAACGTCGGCGGCCTGCCCGAGGACCTGCAGTTCCAGCTGGTCGAGCCGCTGCGCACGCTGTTCAAGGACGAGGTCCGCGCGCTCGGCGAGCAGCTCGGCCTGCCCGCCGAGATCGTGTGGCGGCAGCCGTTCCCGGGGCCGGGCCTCGGCATCCGCATCATCGGCGCCGTCGACCGCGAGCGGCTGGACATCCTGCGCGAGGCCGACGCCATCGCCCGCGAGGAGCTCACCCGGGCCGGCCTGGACCGCGAGGTGTGGCAGTTCCCGGTGGTGCTGCTGGCCGACGTCCGCTCGGTCGGCGTGCAGGGCGACGGCCGCACCTACGGCCACCCGATCGTGCTGCGCCCGGTGACCAGCGAGGACGCCATGACGGCCGACTGGGCCCGGCTGCCGTACGACGTGCTGCAGAAGATCTCCACCCGGATCACCAACGAGGTCCGCGAGATCAACCGCGTCACCGTCGACATCACCAGCAAGCCCCCGGGCACGATCGAGTGGGAGTAGCCGACAACACGAGGGTGCCCTGCCAGGGCTCCCTCGAGCGTGGGTAGTCGGTACCCCGAGGCTGTGCCGCCCGGCTCTGTCGAGCAGGGGTAGCCGGTATCGCCAGGCTGCACTGCCCGGGCATGCTCGATCAGGAGTGAGAGCCCGAACGAAAGCCCCACGTGGAATCCACGTGGGGCTTTCGCATGCGCCGGCCGTTCAGCGGTCTTCGACCGTGAGCCGGACCAGCATGTCCACCAGGCTGTCGCGCTCGGCGGGCGAGAGGGCCGCCAGGAACTCCTCGTGGACCTTCGCGTTCGCCTGCGTCAGCGCCCCCGCGAACAGCTTCTCGCCCTTCCCGGTGAGGGTGACGGCGTAGCGGCGGCGGTCCTTGGGGTCGCGGGTGCGCTCGACCAGGCCCGCGCCCTCCAGGTCGTCGATGATCGAGACCATCGTGGTGCGGTCGATCCGGACCGCCTCGCCGATCTGCTGCTGGGAGAGCGCGCCGCGCCGGTGCAGCAGCGACAGCACCCCATAGTCGCGCGCCCGGATCCCGAAGGGGTGCAGCGCGTGCTCGAAGTCGGCGGTGACCAGTTCGGCCGCCTTGGCAAGCAGAAAGCCCACCGACCCCGACAACTCGGGCGAGAGCAGCTCCTCGCGCAGCGTGGGGCGGGCCGTGGGTTCCGCTTTCATCGAGCTCCTCAAAAGTCGTGGCGGGCCGCTCGTCGCGGGTCCCGCATGGGCAAGCGCACCGCGCCGCCGAGGAGGGTCCTCCGGTCGGCCTCGGCGGTCTCACGCTCGCCTCCAGAAAACCGTCATCTTTAGTGATGCTCAGTATAGGTGATTATCAAGGTTCTTCTAGAACCCGGGCGGCGGGGCGGCGGCGAACGCCCGGCGCGCCCTGCTTCGGCACTTGTGACCGACCGGCCTGCTCAAGGATTCCCGGCTTCATGGTGGCGGACCCGCTGACAATCATCTAGAGTGATGCTCAGTAAAGCTGATTATCACTCGACCGGCACATAGGGATGCCGGCGGCCGGTCACGAACGAGGAGAAGCGCGATGACCGATGTCAAGGGACTGGACTTCGCCGCCCTGCAGGTACGTGACCTGGAGCGCTCGGCCGCGTTCTACACCGACGTGGTCGGCCTGGTCCGGGCGCCGGCCTCGCCCCCGGGCGCGGTGGTGTTCGCCACCGAGCCGATCCCGTTCGCCGTCCGCACGCCGCTGGTGGACCTGGACGCGGTGGACCGGCTCGGCTGGGGCGTGGGGCTCTGGCTGCGCGCCGACGACACCGACGCCGTCCACGCGCGGGTGGTGGCGGCGGGCCGGCCCGTCGTCACCGAGCCGGCCGACGGGCCGTTCGGGCGGATGTTCGCCTTCGCCGACCCCGACGGCTACACCATCACCGTCCACGACAAGGGCTGACCGAGGAGCCGTCATGCAGATCCCGATCACGCCGCGGGGCCCGTTCTCGCTGGACGCGGCCCGGCGCTTCCAGGAGGGCTTCGCGCCCGCCGACTACCGCAACAACGGCGCGGCGCCGGCCTGCTCGGCCGGCGTCGCGGGCACGGACGGCACGCTGCGCTTCGCCTTCGCCGAGGAGTCCGGCTGGGCGCCGGGCGGCGCGGTGGTGCGGGCGGACGGCGCGCGCGTGCTCGTCGAGCCGTACGGGGAGGCCGCGCCCGAGCGGGTCGCCGCCCAGGTCGCCCGCATCCTGTCGCTGGACGTGGACGGGACCGGCTTCCCCGCGGTCGGCGAACGCGACCCCGTCGCCGGCGACCTGCAGCGGCGGTACCCGGGGCTGCGCCCGGTCTGCTTCAACTCGCCGTACGAGGCGGCCGCGTGGGCGGTCATCGGGCACCGGATCCGGATCGTCCAGGCGGCGGCGATCCGCACCCGGATCAGCCGCGAGCACGGCACCGCCGTGGACGTCGGCGGCGCCCAGGTCGCCGCGTTCCCCGCACCGGACCGGCTGCTCGCGCTGCCGTCGCTCCCGGGGCTGCCGCAGCTCAAGACGGACCGGCTGCACGCGGTCGCCCGCGCCGCGCTGGACGGCGAACTGGACGCGGCGACGCTGCGCTCCCTGGACGGCGGCGAGGCGCTGGCACGGCTGTGCCGCATCCCCGGGATCGGCCCGTTCTCGGCGGAGCTGATCCTGGTGCGCGGCGCGGGCGCGCCCGACCGGTTCGCCGCCACCGAGCGCCGCCTGCACGATTCGATGGCGGCGGCCTACGGCGTGCCCGCCGGCGACACGGCCGCGCTCGCCCGCATCGCCGAGGGGTGGGCGCCCTACCGGAGCTGGATGGCGCTGCTGTTCCGCTCCGACCGGGAGCGCAGTACCGGCGAGATCGCGAGCGGCCGCCGCGTCGTCGCGGCGTGAGGGCGGGGCCGCTTCACCGCCGGCTTCTCCCGCGCCCCACGGCACCGAAACCGCTGAGGCGGAGCAGCACCGGCGCGAGGACGAACAAGGCGGCCGCCAGGGCCGCGACCGCGACCATGGCCCCGCGCAATCCCACCGCGTCGGCCCACAGCCCGACATAGACCGGCCCGCCGAGGAACCCCAGGTAGGACACGGTCGTCACGATCGAGGTCGCGCGGCCGCGGCGGGACTCGCGGGCGTTGCGCGCGACGATGCCGAGCAGCGTCGGGAACAGCACCGCCGTCCCGGCGGCGGCCATCGCCAGCCCCAGACCCGCGACGAGCAGCGTGGGCGCGGCGGCGATGAGGAGCGTGCCGGCCGCGGCGGCCGAGGCGCCGGCGAGCAGGACGGCGCGCGCGTGCGCGGCCGTGAGCCCGCCGGCGGAGAACCGGGTGACCGCGACCGCCCCGGCGAAGACGGCGGGGGCGACGGCGCTCAGCCCCGCGCCCGAACCGAGCTCGCCCTGGGCGAAGACCGCGCTCCAGCTCTGGTGCGCGTTCTCGCCGGCGAACGCGAGCGCGCCCAGCACCCCGAGGAGCAGGAACGGGACGGCCGCGCGCCGGCCGAGCGGCGCCGGGGCGCACCCGTCCTCCCGGACGTCGCCGGCGGGCGGCGTTGTGAGCAGGAAGGCGCCCGCCGCCGCCGCGAGGACCGCGACGGCCGCGAACGGGACCACGAGCGGCAGCGACGCCGCCGCCCCCGTGGCGAGGCTCCCGAGGACCACCAGGGTGGAGAAGACGCCGTGGGCGCGGGTGATGACGGGCCGCCCGGCGGTCTTCTCGGCGCGCCCGGCGACCGCGTTCATGGCCACGTCGGCCGCCCCGCTGGTGGCGCCGACGAGGGCCAGCCCGGCGCACAGGCTCGGCAGGTCCACCGCGGTCAGCGCCACGACGGCGCCGGCGCCGCCGAGGGCGGCGATGGCCACGGCCGCGACCGGCGGCCCCCACCGGTCGAGCGCCCGGCCCGCCAGCGGCATCGCGGGCAGGGCGCCCGCGCCCACGAACAGCAGCGCGAGGCCGAGCCGGCCGTCCCCGATGCCGGCCTGGTGCTGGACCCGGGGCACCGCGGCGCCCCACACCCCCCAGAACGCGCCGAAGGCGGCGAAGACGATGACCGTCGAAGCGAGCAGGCGGCGGGTCGGGGGCATATGTGTAACGATACACAAGCCCGCTAGGCTGACCCCATGGAACCGTCCGCGGAACCGAGGCGGGTCACCCTCGCCCAGGTGGCCGAACTGGCCGGCGTGTCGGTCATGACCGCCTCCTACACCTACAACCGGCCCGACCGCGTCTCGGACCGGGCCCGCGCGAAGGTGCTCGCCGCCGCGGACCGGCTGGGCTACGCCGGCCCCGACCCGAGCGCCCGCTCACTGCGCCGCGGCAGCACCCGCACGCTCGGCGTCGTGCTGGGCGAACACCTCAGCTACGCGTTCGAGGACCCCGCGGCGGCGTCCTTCCTGGCCGGCATCGCCGACGTCTGCGCCGACCGCGGCTACGGCATGACGATCCTGCCGGCCACGGGCCCGCCGACCACGGCCGCCGTCGACGGGTTCATCGTCTGGACCACCTCCGACGACGACCCGATCCTGCAGGCCGTCCGGGCGACCAAGCGCCCCGCGGTGGTCCACGGCGGACCGGCCGTCCCCGGCATGGGCCTGGTCGGCATCGACGACCGCGCGGCGGCGCACGCGGTGGGCGCCGCCGCGTTCGCGGGCGCCCGCCGCCCGGCGGTGGTGAGCTTCCCGCTCTCCCGCGACCGGACCAGCATGATCACCACCGGCGCGGACATCACCGGCGTCGCCTTCCCGGTGACCCGCGCCCGCCTGGCGGGCTACCGGCAGGCGGCCGAAGACGCCGGCATCGCCTGGCACGACGTGACCGTCGCGGTGTGCGCGCGCAACGACGCCGCCGAGGCCGAACGGATCACCGCGACCCTCCTGGCCGCCGCCGCACCACCCGACGCGATCGCCGCGATGAGCGACCAGCAGGCCGCCGGCGTCGTCCGCGCGGCCGGGCGCACCATCGCGGTCACCGGATGGGACGACTCCCCGACAGCGGCGGAACTCGGACTCACCACCGTCGCGCAGTCACTGCGCGACCAGGGCGCCGCCTGCGCCCACGCCGTCCTCGGCCGCAGAACAGACACCCGGCCCGCGCCCTGGACCGTCGTCCACCGGGAAAGCACAAGGCCCGGCCGCTCCACATGAGCGACCGGGCCTGCAGCGTCCGTGCGTCAGACGGTGGCCGGAGCCAGCGCCGCCTCGCCCTCCAGCGTGAGGGCGACCGCGTGCACCACAGAGGCGATCTTGATGGCCTCCTGGATCTGCTCGCGCGGCATGCCCGCCTCGCGCAGCACCTTCTCGTGCGAGTCCAGGCACATGCCGCAGCCGTTGATGGCCGACACCGCCAGGCACCACAGCTCGAAGTCGACCTTGTCCACACCCGGCTTGCCGATGATGTTCATCCGCAGCCCGGCGCGCAGGGTCCCGTACGTCTCGTCGCTCAGCAGGTGCGTGGAGCGGTAGTAGACGTTGTTCATGGCCATGATCGAGGCGGCGCCCTTGGCCGCGGCGAACGCCTCGGCCGACAGGTAGTCGCCCGCCTCCTCGGCCAGCTCCCGGATGACCACCGGGTTCCGGCTGGCCAGCGCGGTGGCCAGCACGGTGCCCCACAGCTGCTGCTCGGTGAGCTGCGAGGTGGAGGTCACCGAGCCGAGGTTCAGCTTGGTGTCCTTGGCGTAGTCCGGGAGGGACGACTTCAGCGCGTCAACGCTCATGCTGTGGTCCTTTCGTGCGAACGGCCGGCCGCGGCGTCGCGGCCGGCCGTCGGAGTTGCCGTGGTGCGAGCCCGGATCAGGCGCCGGCCATCAGCTTGGTGGCGTCCAGGGTCGACTCGCCCTTGTTCCAGTTGCAGGGGCACAGCTCGTCGGACTGCAGCGCGTCCAGGACCCGCAGGACCTCCTTGACGTTCCGGCCGACGGAACCGGCGGTCACCATGGAGAACTGGATCTCGTTGTTCGGGTCCACGATGAAGGTGGCGCGCTGGGCGACGCCGTCCTCGGTCAGGATGCCGAGCGCGGAGGACAGC
This sequence comes from Actinomadura macrotermitis, assembly GCF_009604375.1. Classification (GTDB taxonomy): domain Bacteria; phylum Actinomycetota; class Actinomycetes; order Streptosporangiales; family Streptosporangiaceae; genus Spirillospora; species Spirillospora macrotermitis. The sequence goes on along the minus strand of NZ_WEGH01000003.1, from coordinate 1,442,474 downwards.
TCGCGCTTGAGGTCCGACAGCATCGGGAAGGGCAGCTCGCGCAGGTCCGGGTGGTCCTTGCGCCACGCGAAGTGGACGAACTCGTTGTCGACGGAGGCGCCGAGCACCTGGGCGTCGCGGTCGGCGAACTCCTCGTTGAGCCGGCCGAACTCGGCGATCTCGGTCGGACAGATGAACGTGAAGTCCTTGGGCCAGAAAAAGACGACTTTCCAGCCTTCGTAGGACTTGTGGTTGATCGTCTCGAACGCGTTGTCCGGGTCCAGCGAGACGCAGGCGGTGAGCTCGAACTCGGGGAACTGGTCACCGACAGTAAGCACGCACGGCTCCTTTGGTTTGCGAGTCTGTCGCCCCGGCGGACGGGGCAGGTGAGGTGGGAGGCGCCGCGGCGGCGCGAAGCGCCTGCTGCGGCCTCCGTGACTCAGAGTGCCGCACCCGCATTGAAAAGAGAAATCAACTATCCACATGAGTCTGATAGGTGATGCCTATCAGCCCTTGCGGCAGGGCCTTCCGGCCCCCAGGGCGCCGGCCGCATGACGAAAGTCACACCGCGGCCGCACCGTCCCGACAAAAGAGCGTGAAAACGAGTTCAAGTCAGAAATGCGCCATTCATCGTTCCCGTGCCGTCCACTCGATTTCGATCAGGCCCGGGTCGAACGGCCGGCGCCCGCGGCCCTGAGGATGGACGACCACGGCGCGGACGTCCTGCCTGAGGTGGTGCTTGCGTTCGCCGGCCGAGTAACCCTCCCACTCTTTGAGCAGAGCCGGGTGGCCGGTCCTGCGCTGCACCTTCGGCGGCACGCACCTGTCCATCAGTTCTGCCCGTTCCGTCTCCAGTTCCTCCATTAGATCGAGCGCCAGGGTGAGGGTGATGCGCTTGGCCAGGCGCCGCCGGTTGACCTCGGCGATCTCCCGCTCGACCTCGGCCAGGCGCTCGACGTGGACCGCGTCGGCCTTGACCGTCGCGCCGAGCGAACGGCGGACCTCGCCGAGGAAGGCATCGACCACGAGTTCTTCGATGGGCGGGCCGACCCGGGTGACGCCGCCGCAGCCACCGAGGTTGCTCAGGCAGGCGTAGCGGTAGCCGTAGCGCTCGTAGGAGGGGGACCGCTTGGGGTACTGGTTCGCGGTCAGCGGGAAGAGGCACTTCCCGCACCGGGCGATACCGGACAGCAGGTACTTCACCGCGGTCTCGTGCGGCCTGCTCAGCGCGGCCTTGTGCCCCGCCTTACGCTCCTTGATCACCTCCACGCAGGCCGCCCACTCGGCGGGCGTCACGATCGGCTCCCATGGCCCCATGACCGGCTTGCCGTCCATGTAGACGATGCGATCGGGCATCCATGGCTGCCCGCCGGCCTGCCGGTCCGCCTGCGGCAGGTGGGTGACATAACCGCAGTTGCGCGGGTTCACCAGCCGGGCTTCAACGGTGGAGTGCGAAAGGCTGTGCCTGGACGCGCTGTTCTTGTTCCGCTTGGGCGCGTAGCCCTCGGCGATCCATTCCTTGCGGACGGCGCCGACCTTCTTTCCGCCGGGAACGGCGCGGATCGCGGCGGCGAGGATTTCGGCCTCCTCGGGATGGAGGTGCAGCCGGTCCTCGTCCCAGCCGAAGGGGCGCGGGGCGCCGCGCATGACGCCCGCCCTGGCGAGGCGCTTGTTGGCGGCGGAGGCGCGGACCTTGTTCCGGTGGACCTCCATGCCGCCCATGGTGGCCTGCATCATGAACAGGGAGCGGCCTTCCTGCGTGGGCAGGTCGGTCCCGCCGGTCACCGCCCTGCCGGCCAGGCCGGGGTCGATCGCGTAGAGGCGGTTGATCCGGGCCGCGTCGTACTCGAGACGCGCGATGCGGTCGGAATGGTAGAAGCAGATGCCCCGGATGACGCCGGCCTCGAGATCTCGGAGCATCTCCTCGAAGCCCGCGCGGACGAGCAGGGGATCGGACGCCGGGGTGTTGTTGTCGTTGTAGACCTTGGCGACGTACCAGCCCTGCGCGGCGGCGAAGCCGCCGATCTCTTCCAGTTGAACGGCCACCTGGTCGCCTTCGCGTCGCCACGAGGCGGCGTTGGCCTTGAGCGCCTTGTCCTCCGACAGGCGCACATAAGCCCCGACGGGAACCAGGCCGGCAGGAGTTCGATTCGTTTGGGAGGTATTGAGGATTGCGCTATCGGGGGGCATGGGAATCAAAGTACTGCGCGAGCGGTGTCCTTGTTCGGCGGAATCCGGAACGCTGTGCGCCTTCGATTTAATAACCCGAAACCTGCTTTTAGGGCAAATGCGGCATTGACCTTGGCCATGATCGGTTGGCCGATGCGGGCTGGAAGCGCCTCCGGGTGCGCTCTACACTCCGGGCGTGCAGATCCCTACTGATGAGCAGATCCGTGCGTTGCACCTCAAGTACGCCCCCACCCCCGACGCGTTCGACATCGTCCACACCCACTGCGAAATCGTGTGGAAAGTCGCAGAGCAGCTCCTGGAGCAGGGCGCGCTGAGCCTGGACGCCGAGCTGGTGCGGGCCGGGTGCCTGTTGCACGACATCGGCGTCTACCGGCTGTACGACTCCGCGGGCGGGCTCGACCACGCGAGCTACATCCGGCACGGGGTGCTCGGTTACGAGGTGTTGCAGGCGGAGGGGTTCCCCGAGATCCTCTGCCGGTTCTGCTCCTGCCATACGGGGGTGGGCATCACGCGGGAGGACGTGCGGGAGCAGGGGCTTCCGCTGCCGGTGGCCGATTACGTGGCGGAGTCGGGTGAGGAGGAGCTGGTGATGTACGCCGACAAGTTCCACAGCAAGACCGATCCGCCCACGTTCGTCTCCGCCGACACGTACGCCGGCAACGTCCGGCGCTTCGGAGAGGCGAAGGAGGCGGCCTTCAGGGGGATGTGCGAGGTGTTCGGGCTGCCCGACCTCGCCCCGCTCGCCGACAAGTACGGGTACGCGGTGGTGTGACGGCCGTCCCGGGCTGATCGGCCGGTTCCGGCTAGACGGGGGTGCGGGCGTGGTCGGCGAGCAGGGCCGCGTACCGGCCGCCGCGCGCGGCCAGGTCGTCGTGGGTGCCCTGTTCGACCAGGCGGCCCTCGTCCAGGACGAAGATGACGTCGGCGTCGCGGACCGTCTCCAGCCGGTGGGTGATGGCGATCGTCGTGCGGCCGGGCAGGAGCGGGGCCAGGGCGTCCTGGACCTGGTGGGCGTTCTCGGTGTCGAGCGACGACGTCGCCTCGTCCAGGACGAGGATGCGCGGGTCGGTGAGGAGGGCGCGGGCGATGGCCAGGCGCTGCTTCTCGCCGCCGGACAGGCGCGAACCGCGCTCGCCGACGATCGTGGCGTAGCCGTCCGGGAGCGCCGCGACGCGGTCGTGGATGCGCGCCGCCCGGCAGGCGGCCTCCAGTTCCGCGTCGGTGGCGTCCGGCGCGGCGTAGCGGAGGTTGTCGGCGATGGAGGCGTGCAGGAGCACGGGTTCCTGGGTGACGACGCCGAACAGCGTGGCCAGCGACGCGCGGCGCAGGTCGCGCAGGTCGGCGCCGTCCAGCAGGACGCGGCCGGAGTCCGGGTCGTGCAGCCGCAGGACCAGGTGGCTCAGCGTCGTCTTGCCCGAGCCGCTGCCGCCGACGATCGCGGCGAACCGCCCGGCCGGGATCGTCAGCGACACGTCGTCCAGCACGGCCCGGTCGCCGTGCCGGAACGTCACGCCGTCCAGCCGGATCTCGCCGCGCACGTCCGCCTTGCCGACGGCCCGCGCGCCGGGCCGGTCCGGCGCGGCCGGGGCCAGGTCGAGGTACTCGAAGATCCGCTCGAAGACCGCCATCGCCGCCCGGTACTGCACGGCGACCTGGAGGAGCTGGCCCGCCGGAAGGAACAGCCGGGCCTGCAACGAGGTGAACGCCAGCAGCGTCCCCGCCGTCACCGCGCCGGTGAAGCCGGCCGCGACGTAGACGACCAGCGGCATGACCAGGAACAGTGCCTGGAGCGCCGTCGTCAGCGCCTGCGCCGACATCGCCGCCCGCAGTTGCAGGCCCGACAGGCGGCGGCTCTCGCCCTGGAACCGCCGCGCGCCGTGGTCGGCGCGGCCGAAGACGCGGGCGAGCAGGACGCCCGACACCGACAGCGTCTCCTCGGCGATGACGTTCATCTCCGCCCGCGACCGCTGCACCGCGCCGATCATGCGGCGCTGGTGGACGGCGACCTTCGCCGTCAGCCACGCCGTCACCGGCAGCAGCGCCACGGTGACCAGCGCCAGCCGCCATGACAGGACGAACAGCGCCGCCAGCGTCGTCAGGCACGTCACGGCGTTCGCGAGGATCGTCGGGACGGTGCTGCTGACGGTCGACTGGACCTCTCCCACGTCGCCGATCACGCGGGACTGCACCTCGCCCGTCCGGGTGCGGGTGAAGAACGTGAACGGCAGCCGTTGCAGGTGCGCGTACAGGTCGCCGCGCAGGCGCTCCATGACGTCCTCGCCCATCCGGCTCGCCAGGTAGGACTGGAGGACGCCGAGCCCGGCCGCGGCGGCGGCGAGCGCGATCATCACCGCGAGCAGCCCGCAGAGGAGGCCGATGCGCGGGCCTCCGGGGGCGAACAGCCCGTCGTCGATCAGGTCGCGGGTCAGGAACGGCAGCGCCGCGCCGAGCAGCGCCGCGACCAGGATCAGGCAGGTGATGACGCCGATCCGGCCCCGGTAGGGCCGGAACAGCGCCAGGACGCGGCGGTTCACCGCACCGCCCGCCCGTACAGGAAGTCGGTGAACGCGTCGATCAGCGGCAGCCCGGTCATGCCCTCGACGAACAGCCACTGCCCCTGCGGGTTGACCTCCAGCCAGACGTACTCGCCGTCGTCGGTGAGCTTGAGGTCGAAGATGCCCATCGTGAGGCCGAGGCGGCGCAGGACGGCGCGCAGCGCGTCCTCGATCCCGGACGGCAGTTCGTGCGGCACGGCCGGGATGTCGAGGTTGGGGCGCCAGTCCAGGTCTTCGGACTCCAGCAGCGCGGCCAGCACCCGGTCGCCGAAGACCTGCGCCCGGACGTGCCGCCGTCCCGGCACGAACTCCTGGTAGATCGCCGGGCAGACGCGCATGGCGGCGTCGTCGGCGAGCAGTTCCGCGCCGACCGTGACGGTCGCCGCCGGGGCCTGCATGACGCCCGCGACCGCCTTCACGATCGCCTTCGGATGCGCGTCGCAGAAGGCGCGGATGCGTTCGGGCGACTGGCTGATCAGCGTCGCCGGGAGGCGGAGCCCGATCTCGTGCGCCGCGCGGAGCTGGACGACCTTGTTCTGCGCCGTCCAGCAGGTGTCGGGGTGGTCGACCCAGCGGCCGTGGAACTCGGTGGTGAGCATGCCGAGCGCGGCGGCGCTGGTGTCGGTGGAGATGAGTTCCCGGTGGACCGGGTCGGTGACCTCGGGATTGGCGGACGTGCGCTGGTTGCGGAGCCGCCGGAACCAGATCGCGTCGAGTTCCCGCAGATTCACCGCCGTTCCGTCGGCGGCCGGGAAAACCGACACGTCCTTTTCCGCCGGCGACCAGCTCAAGCCGGGCGCACGGCTGAAATGGTCGCATTCGAAAATGTGCACCTGTGCCGGGTGGCGGCGTTCCAGCTCCGCTTTCACCGCATAGGCGTGCAGGTCGCGCTCATGCGTGACGACGGCGATCCGGGCGGGACTTTCGTGGCGACGCATGAGCGCGACCCTCCTTCTACTCAGTTACGGGCGACCAGGTCAGCGGGCGTAGTCGCAGTCGTCCCAGCCGTCGCCGGAGCCGCTGATCGTCTCGTTCGGGTGCATCGACTCGATGGTGTGCAGGTCCCACTCGATCTCGAGCCGCCCGATCAGCTCCCGCTCCCACGCGGCCAGCTTCGGCGCCGGCGTCAGCGCCATCCGCTCCTGCCCCACGTAGATCGCGGGCCGCACCGTGGTGTCCACCGTCATCGGCTTTTCCTTTCCCCGTGGCGACCGGCTTCTCCGTTCGCCTACGAAAGAAAGATTCGCCGACCCGGCAGACAGGCAGAAGGGACGCTGGTCCTTGCCGAAACGGGACTCAGAATGGCGTCGATCCCGCCCTTCCCGGGACGCGCGTCCCGGTTTCCTTTCGTGACGCCGAAGACCGAACCGATCCGTCTCCGCCGGCGTCCGCAGAACGGGCGGGACCAGCTCGGAAGAGGACGCGGAGGAACGCCGCCCTTGGTCTCGGCTCCCCGCCGTTCGTTGCGGACCACCGCTCGGCATGCCCAGGAGCAGCGGCCTCGCGGGTGGCGGCTTGTTCCTTCACCGCCTTGGGGGCGGGTCGTAGTAGCCGGGGCCGGCGAGCAGGACGGTGGTGAAGGTGGTGTAGCGGGCGATGGTCTCCTCGTCGTCCTCGTCCGGGTCGGGGACCATGGGGCGGGACATGCCGATGGAGAGGGACGGCACGGCCAGGTCGTGGCCGTCGTGCTCGTCCACGACGTCGTGGTGGGCCCGCAGGTGGGCGATCACCTGTTCGGCGGGGGTGGCGAATACGTCCAGGCCCAGCAGGAGGACCTGGGCCTGCGGGGTGGTTTCGGGGTGGCGGTAGAGCTCGATGGTCTGCACCGTGCCCTTCGAGCCGCAGTGGACGTGGGCGCCGACGGCCGAGTCGGCCAGCCGCCAGTCCAGTGGTTCGGCGCCGGGGTAGGGGGCGTAGGGCTGCGGGGTGCCCCAGGCCGCCAGGGCGCGGCCGGCCTCCTCGAACGGGGCGCCCAGGGGGATCGGGCCTGCGCCTTGCAGGGGTTCCAGTTCGATGATCAGCGGTGTCATGGCGCCTCCGGGGGCGGGGTTCTTCTCCGGGCTCAGCGGACATTCTCTGATGCTGTGCGCGCGGCGTCCGCGCAGGGTGGTGGGTATATTGGCGATCCGTTCGTCGATAGGGGTTTGTTATCAGTAGGCCGACCGTCGCTCAGCTGCGCGCGTTCCTGGCGCTGGCCGAGCATCTGCACTTCCGGGACGCGGCGGCGGCGCTGCGGATGAGCCAGCCCGCCCTGTCGGGGGCCGTGGCGGCGCTGGAGGAGACGCTCGGCGCGCAGCTGGTCGAGCGGACGACGCGCAAGGTGCTGCTCACCCCGGCGGGGGAGCGGGTGGCGCGGCGGGCCGAGGCGGTCATCGCCGAGATCGACCGGATGGTGGACGAGGTGCACGCGGTGAAGGGCGTGCTCGCCGGGCCGCTGCGGGTCGGGGTGATCCCGACGGTGGCGCCGTACCTGCTGCCCGCGGTGCTGCCGCGGCTCGCGGCCGACTTCCCCGAGCTGGAGCTGTCGGTGCACGAGGAGCAGACCGAGCAGATCACCGCCGAGCTGCTGGCGGGCCGGCTGGACGTGGTGCTGCTCGCGCTGCCCGTCCCGGCGCCCGGGGTGGCCGAGCTGCCGCTGTACGACGAGGACTTCGTGCTGGTCGCGCCCGCCGGGGCGGGGCTGGCGGGCCCGCTGGACCGGGACGTGCTGAACGACCTGGACGTCATCTTGCTGAACGAGGGGCACTGCCTGCGCGACCAGGCGCTGGACGTGTGCCGGCAGGTGGGCGCGCGGGCGGCGGCCGCGACCTACGCCACCAGCCTGGCGACGCTGGTGCAGCTGGTGTCGGGCGGGCTCGGCGTCACGCTGGTGCCCGAGACGGCGCTCGGGGTGGAGACGCGGCGGGCGCCGGGCCTGGCCGCGCACCGGTTCACCGCGCCCGCGCCGTACCGGCGCATCGGCCTGGGGTTCCGGCCGTCGTCGCCGCGCGCCCGGGAGTTCGAGCTGCTCGCCGGGGCGGTGCGCGAGGCCGTCGCCGCCGAGATCCCCGATGTGCGCCCGGTCCGGTCATGACCGTGTAAATCGTCGGTGTCCGGGCGTCAAGGGTGGGTCAGGCGATGGCCCGGCAATCTCTATGCGTGTCCGGCGTGTGACCCTGTGTGTCCATGCTTGCGGGCGTGCGGCGTTCCCCGAGCGCCGCCGTACCCCGCGCCGGACCCCTGGAGGGTGCCATGTCCGTCAAGCTCAGCGTCGTCGTGCCCGTGTACAACGTCGAGGAGTACCTCCGCGAGTGCCTGGAGTCGCTGGCGGGGCAGACGCTGCGCGACCTGGAGGTCGTGGTGGTGGACGACGGGTCGCTGGACGGCTCGGCGACGATCGCCAAGGACTTCGCCGCCCGCGACGACCGGTTCCGCCTCGTCCAGCAGCCGAACCAGGGCCTCGGCGGCGCGCGCAACACCGGCGTGCAGCACGCCTGCGGCGAGTACCTGGCGTTCGTGGACTCCGACGACGTGGTGCCGCCGGGCGCCTACGAGCTGCTGGTGTCCTCGCTGGAGCGCACCGGCTCGGCGCTGGCCACCGGCAACGTGCTGCGGATGGACGGGGACCGCACCTGGCAGTCGTTCCTGCACGAGAACGTCTTCAAGACGGCCGAGGAGCGCACCCACATCACCCGCCGCCCGCTGCTGGTGCGCGACCGCTGCGCCTGGAACAAGGTGTTCCGCCGGTCGTTCTGGGATGAGCAGGGCCTGGTGTTCCCGTCCGGCCTGTACGAGGACTCCCCGGTGGTGCTGCCGGCGCATCTGGCCGCGGCGTCGGTGGACGTGCTGGAGGACGTGGTCTACCACTGGCGCAAGCGCGAGGGGTCGATCACCGAGGGCCGCTCGGGCCTGGACAACTACCGGCAGCGCACGGACACGGCGCTGTCGGTGCGCGACCACGTGAAGCAGGCCGCGCCGGGCCTGCTGCCCGCCTACGACGAGCACGTCCTGATCGACGTGGAGCTGCGGGTGCTGCTGGAGGGACTGCCGCGGGTCCCCGACGAGGAGCTGGCGGGGCTGGTGGAGCTCGGCGGGGCGCTGGCGGCGCTGCCGGGCGAGGACGTGGTGGACGGCCTGCCGTCGCTGACCCGCGTCCAGCTGCACCTGCTGGAGCGCCGGATGACCGCCGAGCTGCTGGAGTTCCGGCGGTTCCTGCAGCTGGGCGGCGCCGAGCGCACGCGGCTGGTGCGGCGGGGGCTGCGGCCCCGCTGGTACGCCGAGTACCCGTTCTTCGAGGACCGGGAGCGGGGCGTTCCGGCCGACCTGTACGACGTCACCGACGAGCTGGCGGCCGTCGCGCGGGTGGACCGGTTCGAGTGGGCGGGGGACCGGCTGCGGGTGGAGGGCCACGCCTACATCGAGGGCCTGGACGCCCCGGACCGGTCCGACAGCCGGGTCCGGCTGTGGCTGGTGGCCGACGACCGGCGCGGCCTGCTGCGCGTCCCGGCGCAGCGGGTGCGGCGCCCGGACGTGACGGCGGCGGCGGGCCGGTCCACCGCGTCGCACGAGTGGGCGGGTTTCACCGCGGAGATCGATCCGGACGCGCTGACGGTGTTCGGGCGGCGGCGGCAGGTGGACTGGCGGCTGGTCGCCGAGATCTCCTGCCGGGGCGTGCGGCGCCGCACCGCGGTCGCCGCGCCGCGCGCGGCCCGGTACCGGTGGCCGCTGCAGCGGGAGATCGGCGGCGGGCTGCGGGTGCAGGCGATCGGGGCGAAGGGGTTCCGGCTGCGGGTGCGCCGGCACGGCGCGGTGCTGACCGGGCACCGGCGGGACGGCGGTGACCTGGAGCTGACGGGCGTGCTGCCGGACGGCCCGGGCCGCGGCGTCGCGCTGGTGGCGCTGGCGCCGAAGGAGAACCTGACGGTCGCGGGGCTCACCGCCCTCGCGCCGCTGCCGGAGGGCGGGTACCGCTTCACCGCGCGGTTCCCGCTGGCGATGCTGGCGGCGGCGGGCCAGTGCGGGAGAACAGAGGGCGCGGGGACGCAGCGCGAGACGACCTGGACGTTCGAGCTGACCGACGGCACCAAGCTGCTGCTGGACGACGGCCCGTCCGACGCGCGCCACCTCGTCGGCGAGGGCCGCGAGCTGGCGCTGACCCGCACCAAGCACGGCAACCTGTCGGCGGTGGTGCGGCCCGTCATGCCGGTGCTGGTGCGGGCCCGCTGGGAGCCGGGCGAGACGCTGGCGCTGACCGGGACCTGGAGCGGCGGGGATCCCAGGCCGGACACGCTGGTGCTGCGGCGCCGCCGTTCCAGCCAGGAGCATGTGCTGCCGCTGAGCTGGTCGGGCGAGCGTTTCTCGGCGGTGCTGTACACCGGGCGGCTGCCGGTGGCGGGCGTGGAGCTGCCGCTCGGCCGCGGCCACTGGTACGTGTTCGCGCGGGCCGGTGAGCGCGAGCTGTCGGTCCTGGTGGAGCGTGCGGCGATGCGGGAGCTGCCCGAGCCGCGTGTGGCGGGGCTGCACGAGATCGACGTGCACGCCACCAAGACCGACGCGCTGCTGCTGCGCGTGAAGGTCGCGCTGGCCGACGACGAGCGCGGCCCGTACGCGCAGGAGCGCCTGCAGACCGTCGACTATCCGTACTACCGGACGCTCCCGGTGCGCGACATGGTGCTGTTCGACGCCTACAACGGCCGTCAGCTGTCGTGCAATCCGCGCGGCGTGTTCGAGGAGCTGCGCCGCCGTGAGACCGGGACCGAGTGCGTGTGGGTCACCCGCGACGGCCAGTTCCCGCCGCCCGAGGGCGCACGCACCGTTCTGGCGGACAGCCGGGAGCACTACGAGGCGCTTGCGCGCGCGCGGCTGATCGTGGGGAACTGGCGGCAGCAGCCCTGGTTCGCCAAGCGGGAGGGCCAGACGTACGTGATGTGCTGGCACGGCACCCCGCTCAAGAAGGTCGGCTACGACCTGAAGGAGATGCCCTACAAGCGGACCGAGGGCGTCGACTGGATGAAGGACGACGTGCCGCAGTGGGATTTCCTGCTGGCGCAGAACGAGTTCTCCGTCCCGCTGCTGCGCAGCGCGTTCCGCTACGAGGGCGAGATCCTGGTCAGCGGCTATCCCCGCAACGACCTGCTGAAGCGGCCGGGCACCGAGGAGATCGCGGCGCGGGTGCGTGAGCGGCTCGGCGTCCCGCCCGGCAAGCGCGTGGTGATGTACGCGCCGACCTGGCGCGACGACTTCCACTTCGAGGTGGGCAAGCGCGCGTTCCAGCTGGAACTGGACGTGGAGCGGGCCGCGGCCGAGCTCGGCGACGACCATGTGCTGCTGCTGCGCACCCACTACCTGGTGACCGACAAGCCGCGCCGGGGCGAGAACCCGTTCGTCATCGACGTGTCGGACTACCCCGACATCGCGGATCTGTACCTGATCACGGACGTGTTCGTCACCGACTACTCGTCGTCGATGTTCGACTTCGCCGTCACCGGCAGGCCGATGCTGTTCTACACCTACGACCTGGAGCGCTACCGCGACCACGTGCGCGGCTTCTACTTCGACTTCGAGGCCGAGGCGCCCGGGCCGCTGCTGCGGGACTCCGGCGAGGTCATCGCGGCGCTGCGCGACCTGGACGGCGTGCGCGCGCGCCACCGCGACGCCTACGCGGCCTTCCAGGCCAAGTTCTGCCCGCACGACGACGGCCGGGCCGCCGCCCGGGTGCTCGACCGCGTCCTTTGAGCCCTGGCTCTGATTCCTGGCCCCGGGAGGGACCCGTGCCCGTCGAACCCAGCCGTTCCGTGGAGCCCCGTGGTTCTGTGGAGCTCAGCGTCGTGGTGCCCTTCCACGACGCCGAGCCCCACCTCGCCGCATGCCTGGAGTCGCTGGCCCGGCAGACGCTGCGCGACCTTGAAGTGATCATGGTGGACGACGGGTCGGCGGACGGCGGCGCGGTCGTCGCCAAGGCCCGGGCCGCGCGCGACCCCCGGTTCACGCTCCTGCAGCGCGACCGCCGGCCGGACGGCGGGCAGGGCCTCGGCCCGGCCCGCGACCTCGGGGCCCGGCACGCCTCCGGCACCTACCTGGCGTTCGTGGACGGCGGCGACGTCGTCCCGCGCCACGCCCTCGAGCTGCTGGTCGGCTCGCTCCGGCTGAGCGGCTCGGACCTGGCCGGCGGCGGGGTGCGGCGGCCGGCGGACGGCCGCCCGCTGGTGCCCGGCGCGTACCGGGAGACGGCCGTCGGCACGCACGTGCGGCGGCGTCCCGCCCTGGTGGAGGACGGCATCGTCGGCAACAAGGTCTACCGCCGCTCCTTCTGGGACGAGCACGGGTTCGCCTTCCCGGGCGGCCCGCACGAGGACGCGGCCGTCGCGATCCGCACGCACGTGCGGGCCCGCGCCGTCGACGTGCTCGCCGACACCGTCTGCTACCGGCGCGCGGAACCGCCGGAAGGGACCCGCGCGGAGCTGGAGCTGCGCGCCGCGTCGGTGTGCGCCGTGCGGGACCTGCTCGCCGGGCTGGCGCCCGACCTGCTCACCGCCTACGAGACGCACGCGCTGCGGACCGACCTCGGGGCGCTCGCCGAGGCCGTCTGCCGGATGCCCGCCGGGCCCGACCGGGACGCGGTGATGGCGTGCGGGCAGCGGCTCCTGCACGGCGTCGCGCCCGAGGCGCTGGCGGCGCAGCGCGCGCACGACCGGATCCGGTTCCGGCTGTTCGCCGCCGGGCTGCTCGACGAGCTCGCCGAGTTCCACGACTTCCGGCGGCACCGCATGCAGGACCTGCGGTACGTGCGCCGCGGCCTGTTCCGCCCCCGCTGGTACGCGGCCTACCCGCTCTTCGAGGACGCCGAGCGCAACGTCCCGCAGGACGCCTTCGAGGTGACCGCGGAGATCGAGGCGCGCGGCGCGGTCGACGAGGTGTCCTGGTCCGGCGGCCGGCTGCGGATCAGCGGGCACGCCTACCTGGACCGCGTCCCGATGACCCCGGGCGACCAGCACACCGTCAAGGTGTGGCTGCGCGAGCGCCGGTCCGGGCGGCGCGTCCCGCTCGCGGTCCGGCGGACGGTGCGGTCCGACGTCACCGCGCGCGCCGGGCACGCCCTGGTCTGCTACGACGGCAGCGGCTTCACCGCCGAGCTGGAGCCGGACGCGCTGCGCGTCGGCGGCGCCTGGCGGGAGGCGCGCTGGGAGCTGCACGCCGAGGTCGCCGTCCCGGGGCGGCGCGGCGAGCGGCGGCTGGGCAACCCGGTGCGGGGCCGCGGGCACTGGCCGCCCGCCACCGAGGTCGCGCCCGGTGTGCTGCTGCAGCCGGTCGCGGAGCCCGGCGCGGGCTTCCGGCTGGACGTCCGCCCGGTCAGGGCGATGGTCACCGGCTGGCGGACGGCGGACGGCACCGTGGAACTGACCGGGTTCACCCGGTTCGCCCCGCTGCCCGAGGCGCGCCTGACCGCGCGCCGCGTCCGGGGCGGCGAGGCGGCGACGGCCGAGCTCGACTGCATCCCGGCGGGCGACGGCACCCACGCCTTCCACGCCGTCCTCCCGGCGGCGGCGCTGCACTCCGGCGGCGACGCGGCGGAGGACGAGGTGCCCCGCTGCGTCGACGACGTGTACTGGCGCATCACCCTGCACGACGGCGCCAAGGACCTGCCGCTGACCCTCGATCCCGCGCTCCGCGAGCACCGCTTCACCGTGGCCGACCGCGAGATCGTGCTGACCCGCTCCCGCTACGGCAACCTGCGGGCGGTGGAACGCGCGCACCGGCCCGTCGTCCGCGACTGCGCCTGGCTGGCCGACGGCACGCTGCACCTCGGCGGCGACCACCTCGGCGGCCGGCCCGCCCGCCTCACCCTGCGCCGCCGCACCGGAGAGACCCGCACGGTGCCGCTGAGCTGGGACGGCGCCGCCTTCACCGCCGAGTTCGCACCGCACGCGGTGCTGACCTCGGGCACCTGGGAGGCGGCGCTGGACGGCCGGCCCGTCATGGTCGCGCGCGACCGCATCGCCGCGCTGCCCGCCCCCCGGACCGGCGAGCGGCACGAGATCGAACCCGGCGTCCGCGAGGGCGACGCGCTGCGGCTCACCGTCCGCCCCGCGCTGCCCGAGGAGGAGCGCGGCCGGTACGCGCAGGGGCTGATCCAGCGGGGCCTGTACCCGGTGCTGTGCGGCACGCCGCTGCGCGACACCGTCGTCTTCGACGCCGACGGCTTCGCCCGGTACGCGGGCGACCCGCGCGCCGTCCACGAGGAACTGCTGCGGCGCGGCACCGACCTGGACTGCGTCTGGCTGAGCCGGCGCGGCGACTTCACCGTCCCCGACGGCGGCCGCACCGTGCTGCTCGGCACCCGCGAGTCCTACGAGATCCTCGCCACCGCCCGCTACATCGTCGGGAACTGGTGCCTGCCCGAGTGGTTCGTCAAGCGGCCCGGCCAGTTCTACGCGCAGTGCGGCCAGGGCACGCCGTTCGAGCGCGGCCGGCCCGGCCGGTGGCCGTCGGGCGAGCCGGCGCGCTGGGACCTGATGGTCGCGCCCAACGAGTTCGCCGCAAAGGTGTGGCCCGCCCGGTACGGGTACGCGGGGCCGATCACCGTGACCGGGGCGCCGCGCAACGACGTCCTGCACCGGCCCGACCGCGCCGAGACCGCGGCGCGGGTGCGCGCCGGGCTCGGCCTGCCGGCCGACCGGAAGGCCGTGCTGTACGCGCCCGCCGGGCCGCCCGCCGACCTGGACCTGGGCCTGCTGCGGCGCGCCCTCGGCCACGACCACGTCCTGCTGCTGCGCACCCGCCCGGCCGCCCCCGGGGACGGCGAGGCCGTCGTCGACGTCTCCGGCCACGGCGACATGGCCGACCTGCTGGCCGTCGCCGACGTGCTCGTCACCGACCACTCACCGGTCATGGCCGACTTCGCCGGGACCGGCCGCCCGATCCTGCTGTTCGGGCGGGAGACGCCCCGGGACCTGATCGTGGACCTGGACAAGGAGGCGCCGGGCCCGCTGCTGCGCACCTGCGGCGAGCTCGCCGACGCGATCGGCGACCTGGACGCCGTCGCCCGCGCCCACACCGCCGCCCGCCGGGCGTTCGCCGCGCGGTTCTGCGCGGCCGACGACGGGCACGCCGCCGCCCGCGTGGCCGACCTGGTCTTCGGCCCCGACGCGGGCACGGGGCGGCCCGCATGAGCGCGGCCCCGACCGACAGACAGGAGACCACCACCGTGTCCGAGCCGGCACAGCCAGCGCCGCCGACCACGCCCGACGACGTCGAGGGCTGGTTCACCGCGCTGGACCAGCACCTGTTCACCTGGTTCCTGGACCGCCAGGAACGCCTGGACCAGCAGGGCGACCTGCTCGAGCTCGGCGTCTACCTCGGCCGCAGCGCCGTCCTGCTCGGCCGGCACCTGCGGGGCGGCGAGCGGTTCACCGTCTGCGACCTGTTCGGCTCGCCCGCGCCCGACGACGCCAACGACCGCGAGGTGGCCCGCGCCTACCCCGAACTCACCCGCGCCGCGTTCGAGCGCAACTACCTGGCCTTCCACGAGCGGCTCCCGGTCGTGGTGCAGGCCCCCACCTCGGTGATCACCGACTACGTGCGCCCGGACGGCTGCCGCTTCGCGCACGTGGACGCCTCGCGGCTGCACCGGCACGTCATCGCCGACCTGGCGGCCGCCCGCAGCGCGCTGCAGGCCGACGGCATCGTGGTCTGCGACGTGCGGGGCCCCGCGCACGCGCCCGGCATCGCCTCCGCGGTGTGGGCGGCGGTGGACTCCGACGACCTGAACCCGGTCTGCGTCACCGACCAGAAGCTCTACGGCACCTGGGGCGACCCCGAGCCGCTCCGCGCCGAGCTGCTGGAGCACCTGGCGGCCGAGGGCGTCCGGCACCGGGTCGAGGAGATCGACGAGCACCCCGTCATCCGGGTCAGCGAGCCCGCGCTGGAGCTGGAGCACGGGGACGGCGGGGACGAGACCGAGCGGGAGCTGGCCCGGCTGAAGGCGCGGCTGGACGCCTACCGGCGCGAGGTGGCCCGGCTGGAGGGGGAGCTGCGCAGCCGCAAACGGCAGGTGCGGGCGATCCGCCGGTCGCACAGCTACCGGATGGGGCGCGTCCTCACCGCCACGCCCCGCGCGGTGCGCCGCATCACCGGCGGCTCCTGAGCGGCCCTCACTCCGCGGGCCGGTGCGCGCGGGCGACCAGCCACGTCCCCGGCAGCCCGCCGGCCGCCGGGAGCCGCCGCTCGGCCGCCATCATCCAGCCCAGCACCCGGTTGGCGACCGGGCCGCGGTGCCGCGTCTCCCAGCCGTCCACCCGGTGCCGCCGCAGCCGCACCACCGGCCGCAGCAGCACGTTGCGGCTCCACATCGCGTCCAGGCTGAGCCCGGCGCCGGCGATGAGCGCGGCGAGGGTGTCGCGGCTGTGCCGGCGGACCCGGCCGAGCGCCACGTCGTGCGCCGACCAGAGCGTCAGGTCGCACGGCACCGTGATCAGCGCGGTGCCGCCCGGCCGCAGCACCCGGGTGAGCTGCGCGGCGGCGACGTGGTCGTCGTCGTAGCGGGCCAGCACGTCGAACGCCAGCGCCAGGTCGTAGGCGCCGGACGGCAGCGGCAGCAGGCGCGGGTCGGCCCAGTACGCCTCGGCGCCGCGCGCCCGGCACAGCTCCACCGCCCGCTCGACGGGGTCCACCGCGGTGGCCGACCAGCCGTGCGCGAGCAGGACCGCGCACCCGTCGCCGGTGCCGGGGCCGATGTCCACCGCGTGCCCGGGGCCGCCGAGGCGGCGCAGCTCGCGGGCGACCAGGTCGCGGCGCTCCCGGTACCACCAGTGGTCGGGCCCGGCGCCGGTGATCCGCTGCAGCTCTGCGATCTCCACGCGCCCAGTGCATCCGGTCCGTCGCGCTCAGTCACCGCCGACACCAATGATTGACCGGTCTTTTGCGAACGGCGGGGGCGGGCGGCCCGCGCGCTCAGCGCCTGCGGCGCCGGGCCAGGAACCGCAGGACGAGCAGCAGCGCCACCAGCGCACCGGCCGCCGGGAGGGCCCGCTTGGCGACGGACGGCCCGGCGACCTGCAGCAGGTCGATGGCGTCGTCGTCCGTGCGCCGCCGCATCGGCGTCACCGGCGCGAGCCTGGGCTCGGCCTCTTCCTCGACCGCAGGCTCGGCGACGGGCTCCAGCACCACGGTCTCCGTGACGATCTCCGTGACCTCGGCGTCCTCGCCGTAGGCCTCCTCCACGCGCGCGGCGGCGGCCGTGACCACCGTCGGCGCGGGCGCCTCCCTCGGCTCGGGCTTCGCAGCGGGCGCCGGAGCGGCCTCGGTGACGGCCTCGGTGACGGCCTCCACGACGGCCTCGGCGACCTCTCTGGCCTCCTCGGCGTCGACGGCGTAGGCCTCCTCCACGCGGGCGGCGGCGGCCGTGACCACCGTCGGCGCGGGCGTCACGTCCGGCTTCTCCGCGGCCGGGGACTCCAGCTCGGCGGCCAGGTTCCTGGCGAACCGCGCGATCAGCTTGGCGCCGACCTCGGCCAGGATGTTGCGGCCGAACTGCGCCGGCCGACCCGTCACGTTCAGCTTGGTGTGCACGGTGACGCGGGTGGAGTCGCCCTCAGATGCCGTAGAACCGCGCGAAGCGCGCCCCTCGGGCTCCCGGGGGGCGTGGGGGGGCGTCCCCCCTCGGGCAACAGGGTGCAGCCTCGCCTGCACGGTCGCCGCCGCGGTGCCCGGGCCGCGGGCCTCCTTGGCGGCGGCCTCGATCGTCACGGTCCGGGCCGCCTCGTCGGCCGAGGTGATGCGCGCGGTGCCCCGGTAGGTGATGGTCATCGCGCCGACCTTCACCCGCAACCGTCCCGCGTACTCGCCGTCCTCGGCCGAGTCCAGCGTCGCGCCGGGCACGCAGAGGGCCACCCGCTGCACGTCCAGCAGCACCGACCAGGCCTGCTCCACCGGCACCGGGACGGTGAATTCGTGGTCGAGCTCCATGGTTTTCCGTCCATTCTCGTCGGGACCTGCTCCCGCGACCCTACGACCGGCGCCGGAGCGGCCGCCAGGCGGTCCCCGGTCAGCCGCCCGCGGCGGCCGTGAGCGCCCGCGCGGTGAGCACCTTCGCCAGGTGTGCCCGGTATTGCGATGATCCGTGCAGGTCGGCGGGGGGATCGGTGCCCGCCGCGGCGTGCTCCCCGGCGGCGCGGAACGCGTCCCGCGAGATCGTCCGGCCCTCGGCGAACCGCTCCACGGCCGACGCCCGCACCGGCGCCGGGCCCATGTTGGTGAGCGCGACCCGGGCGTCCTCGACCGCGCCGTTCACCCGCCGCACCGCGCACGCGACGCCGACGACCGCCCACGCCTGCGCGGTGCGGTGGAACTTCTCGTAGTGGACGCCCCAGCCCGGCCCGGCGAGCTTGGGCACCCGCACCGCGACCAGCAGCTCGTCCGGTTCCAGCGCCGAGGTCATCCAGTCCACGAAGAACTCCGCCGCCGGGATCTCCCGCTCGCCGCGCGCGGACCGCACGTGCAGCACCGCGTCCAGGGCGAGCGCGACGGCGGGCAGGTCGCCGGCCGGGTCGGCGTGCGCGAGCGACCCGCCGAACGTGCCGCGGTGCCGGACGGCCGGGTCGGCGACGGTGGCGGTGGCCCGCGCGATCAGCGGCAGGTGCTCGCCGACCAGCGGGTCGTGCAGCACCTGGTGGTGGGTGGCCGTCGCGCCGATGACGATGGCGTCGCCGTCGTCGCGGATCTCGCGCAGCGCCTCGATCCGGTCCAGGTCGACCAGCACCTCGGGGTAGGCGAGCCGCAGCCGCAGCAGCGGCATGAGGCTCTGCCCGCCGGCGATGGCCTTGACGTCCTGGCCGGCGTCCTCGCCGGCGTCCGCGAGCGCGGCCACCGCCTCGTCGATCGTGGCGGGCCGGACGTAGTCGAACGTCGCCGGGATCATCGGGCACCTCCGGCGGAGCCGAGGCCGCCGCCCGCGCCCGGTTCCGCGCTCTCCTCGGGTTCGGCCCGCTGATTCAAGGCCCGCCAGACCCGCTCGGGCGTGCACGGCATCGGGACGTCGGACACGCCGAACGGCCGCAGCGCGTCCACGATCGCGTTGACCACCGCCGGGGTGGAGGCGATCGTGCCGGCCTCGCCGACGCCCTTGACGCCGAGCGGGTTGCCGGTCGCGGGCGTCTCGGTGCGGTCGGTGGTGAAGGACGGCAGGTCCGGCGCGGCCGGCACCAGGTAGTCGGCCATGGTGGTGGTCGTCAGGTTGCCCTCCTCGTCGTAGACGGCCTCCTCGTAGAGCGCCTGCGCGATGCCCTGGGCGAGGCCGCCGTGCACCTGCCCCTCCACGATCAGCGGGTTGACGACCTTGCCGACGTCGTCGACCGCGACGTAGGAGCGCAGCCGCACCCTCCCGGTCTCGGTGTCGACCTCGGCGGCGCACAGGTGCGTGCCGTGCGGGAAGGAGAAGTTGCCGGGGTCGAAGGTGGCGTCGGAGTCCAGCGACGGCTCGACGCCGTCGGGCAGGTCGTGCGCGGCGAACGCGGCGAGCGCGATCTCCTGGATCGTGGCGCCCGCCTCCCGGACGCCGCGCACGCTGAACCGGCCGCCGGTGAACTCCAGGTCGTCCTCGGCCGCCTCCAGCAGGTGCGCGGCGAGCACGCGCGCCTTGCCGACCACCTTGTCGCAGGCGTTGAACAGCGCGACGCCGCCGACCGCCAGCGACCGCGACCCGTAGGTGTCCATGCCCTTGTGCGACACCGCGGTGTCGCCGTGCAGCACCTTGACGTCCTCGAACGGCACGCCGAGCCGGTCGGCGGCGATCTGCGCCCACGCCGTCTCGTGGCCCTGCCCGTGCGCGGACGACCCGGTGATCACCTCGACCTTGCCCGACGGCAGCATCCGCACCGCGGCGTGCTCCCAGCCGCCCGCCCCGTACGACAGGGACCCGAGCACCCGCGACGGCGCGAGCCCGCACATCTCGGTGAAGATCGACACTCCGATGCCGAGCTGGACGGGGTCGCGCCGCTCGCGCCGGTCGGCCTGCTCGGCGCGCAGCTTGTCGTACTCGAACAGCGCGAGGGCCCGCTCGGTCGCGGCCTCGTAGTTGCCCGAGTCGTAGGTGAGCCCGGCGACGGTCTCGTACGGGAACTCGCCGTGCCCGATCCAGTTGCGGCGCCGCACCTCGATCGGGTCCAGGCCCAGTTCGGCGGCGAGCTCGTCCATCAGCCGCTCGATGGCGTAGGTCGCCTCGGGGCGGCCGGCGCCCCGGTAGGCGTCGGTGGGAGTCTTGGTGGTGAACACGCCGGTGCAGGTGAAGGAGTAGGCGCCCATCTTGTAGATGCCGGGGAACATGAACGCGCCGAGCAGCGGGATGCCGGGCGTCACCAGCATCAGGTAGGCGCCCATGCCGGCCAGCAGGTCGACCTTCAGGCCGCGGATCCGGCCGTCGGCCTCGGCGGCCAGGGCGAGCCGCTGGATCTGGTCGCGGCCGTGGTGGGCGGCCATGTTGCCCTCGCTGCGCGACTCGGTCCACTTCACCGGGCGGCCGAGCCGCCGCGCGAGCAGCAGGCAGAGCACCTCCTCGCCGTAGACCTGCAGCTTGGAGCCGAACCCGCCGCCGACGTCGGGCGCCACGACCCGGATGCGGTGCTCGGGGATCTGGGTGACGGTCGCCAGCATCAGCCGCAGGATGTGCGGGATCTGGGTGGCGGAGTAGAGCGTGAACTCCTCGCCGTCGGGTTCGCACAGCACCGCGCGCGGCTCCATCGCGGCCGGGATGAGCCGCTGCTGGACGTAGCGGCGCTCCAGCGTGACGGGCGCGTCGCGGAACGCCGCGTCCAGGTCGCCGTTCTCGAACACCCACCGGTAGCTGCGGTTGGTGCCGAGGTCCTCGTGCACGAGCGGCGCGCCGTCCTGGACGGCCCGCTCCATGTCGACGACGGCGGGCAGCGGCGCGTAGTCGACGTCGATGTCCTCCAGCGCGTCGAACGCCGCGTACCGGTCGCGGGCGACGACGCACGCGACGGGCTCGCCGGCGTAGCGGACCTCGTCCACGGCCATCGGCGGGTGCGCGGGGTGCTTCATGTCCTCGGTGACGACCCAGGCGCACGGCAGCGAGCCCTGCTCCGCCGCCAGGTCGGCGCCGGAGAGGACGGCGACCACGCCGGGCCGCTCCCGGGCGGCGGTGGTGTCGACGCCGGTGATGCGGGCGTGCGCGTGCGGGCTGCGCAGGAACGCCACGTGCAGCGTCCCGGCGGGCTGCAGGTTGTCGGTCCAGCGGGTCCGGCCGGTGACCAGCCGGGCGTCCTCGGACCGGCGGCGGGGGGTGCCTACCTCCGTCACGGGGTCACCTCCTGCCCCGGCGCCGGGGCGCGCATCTCGGCGGCGGCGCGGCGGACCGCGCGGACGATGTTCTGGTAGCCCGTGCAGCGGCACAGGTTGCCCTCCAGGCCCGCGCGGATCTCGTCCTCGGCGGGGTCTGCGTTCTCGCGGAGGAGGTCGATCGAGGCCATGATCATGCCGGGGGTGCAGTAGCCGCACTGCAGCGCGTGCTCCTCGTGGAAGGCCCGCTGCATCGGGTGGTGCGTCCCGTCCAGGCCGAGGCCCTCGACGGTGGTGATCGCGCGGCCGTCGGCCTGCACCGCGAGCACGGCGCAGCTCTTGACGCTGAGGCCGTCCATCAGGACGGTGCAGGCGCCGCAGTTGGAGGTGTCGCAGCCGATCGGGGTGCCGGTCTTCCCGAGCCGGTCGCGCAGATGGTGGACGAGCAGCAGCCGGGGCTCGACCTCGTCCTCGTAGGTGGTGCCGTCGACCTCGATCCGGATTCGTGGCATGCGTCGTCCCCCTGGGACGTCTCGGTTGTCGGCCTGCCGTGCTGTGACCGGACTCACATGTCGGCCACTAACGCACGTTATGCCGGACATGCCCGATCGACCAGACCCTGGCGGTCCTCGATCGCTACCGGTCCTCGGCCGGCGGGCCGAGCTCGATCCGGATCCGCGCGCCCCCGGCCGGCGACCGGCCGAGCTCCAGCGCGCCGCCGCTGTTCTCGGCCAGCCGCCGCACGATGTCCAGCCCGAGCCCGGACGACCCGCCCCCGCTGCGGCCGCGCCGGATCAGCCTGGTGTCGGGCAGGCCCGGGCCCTCGTCGTCGACGGTCAGCACCGCCCCGCCGCCGTCGCGGGGGACGAGCTCGACGGTGAAGGCCGTCCGCGGCGGGGTGTGCCGGAAGACGTTGCTGACCAGCACGTCGAAGACGTCGCGCAGCTCGGCCGCGGGGGCCGCCACCGGCAGCGGCCGGGCGGCGGTCCGGGTCGTCATCGGGCGGTCCTCGGCGTGCGTGAGCGGCTTCCAGAACTCGATCCGCTCGGCCACGACGGCCGACGCGTCGCTGGTGCCGCGCTCGCGCCCGGCCGCCCGCACGGCCGCGATGGCCTCGGTGACGGTGGTCTCCACGGCGTCCACCGCTCGGTTGAGCCGCGCGCGCTCGCCGTCGTCGGTGAGCAGGTCGGCCTCCAGCCGCAGCGCGGTCAGCGGCGTGCGCAGCCGGTGCGACAGGTCGGCGATCCGCTCCCGCTCGCCGGTGACCAGCGCGCCGATCCGGCGCGCCAGGAAGTTGAGCGCGCCCGCCACGTCGACCAGCTCCACCGCGCCGCCGCCCCGCGCCCGCGCGGACAGGTCGCCGGACGCCAGGCGCCGCGACACGTCGGCGACCTCGCGGATCGGCCGGGCCAGCAGGGTGGCCAGCACCGACGCGACCGCGACGCCGAGCCCGAGCAGCAGCACGCCGAGCAGGGTCAGCGCGGTCAGCGCGGGCCAGATGCCCTCGTACAGGCGGCCCTGGCTGAGGTAGGCGCGGATCACCGCGGTGCCGCCCTCCCGCGTGACGACCGCGATCAGCACCTCGCGCCCGCCGTCCACCTCGGTGGACAGGCTCTGGCCGCGTTCGGCCAGCCGCACCGCGGGCGTGCGCGCGAAGTACGGGCCGAGCACGGCCCCGTCGGAGTAGCGCACCGAGAAGTCGCCGACGTGCCGCAGGTTGAGGTCGCGCACCGACGACCCGACCACCGCGGGCTCCTCGCCGGCGACGGCGACCACCAGGGGCTGCGTCACCACGGCGGTGTCGATCACGGTGTCGTCGGCGGAGATCGTCCGCATGACCAGCAGCAGCGGTACCAGGAAGGCGACGAGCACCAGCGCGACGGTCCCGCCGACCAGCATGACCAGCTCGCGCCTGATCGGTGTGCGCCGCACGCTCTCCCCCTCCCGGCTCTCCCTCCGCACCCTAACCGACCTGCGGTTTCATGGCCTTCGCTTGACCTGCGGGCGGGATCCGGCGTGGCACGCTGGCGCGATGACGGACAGGCGGGTGGTGCTGGCCCTGATCGCGATCGGCGCCGTCGGGCTGGCCGTGGTGTCGGGCACGATCACCATCCGGGTGGCCACCGAGGCGATCACCGGGCCGCTGCTGCGGCCGCTGGGCCACGACCAGGTCGAGCGGGGGCTGCGCGGGCGCCCCGAGATCACCCCGGCGGCCTCGCCCGTCCCCGGCGCGGGCCGGACGCACTTCATGGCGACCCGCGCGGGGCGCGTGCTGGTCCGCTGCGTGGGCCGGGACCGCATCGTGCTGGCCGGGTGGAGCCCCGGCCTCGGCTACGCCGGGCTGCCGCGGGAGCCCGGCCCGGGCGCGCGCGTCGCGATCGAGTTCCGGGGCGCGGACGGCACGTACCGCATCATCGCGGCCTGCACGAACTCCGTCCCGCGCCTGCTGGAGTGACCCGCGGAGGCGGGAACGAGAACGCCCCGGCCTCGCGAAGAGGACGGGGCGCTCGCACCGGATGGGCTTCCCCTCCCACCGGCGACTCCAGTTTACCCCGCGGGGCGCGTCCTGCCGGGGAACCGGCCGGAGCGGTTCAAAACTTCGGCTCGACTCGCCCAGGAACGGGTTCGGGGGCCGAAGAGAGATCAATGCTGGACGGGTGAGCGAACACGACACGGCCGTCTCGGTGGTCGTCACCGGGACCGGCCCCGACCTGTCCGCGACGGTCGCCTCGGTGCTCGGCCAGACGCTGGCGGGCGTCCAGGCCGTGCTCGACTCCACCGCACTTGAACCGCCCGCGTCGGGGGAGTGGCGGGACGACCCGCGCGTGGCGGTGGGCGGGGAGCCCGCCGGCGAGTACCTGATGTTCGTGCGGGCCGGGCAGGTGCTGGACCGGCACGGCTGCCTCACCCTGCTCTCGGCCGCCGAGCGGGGCACCGCGCAGATCGTCTGCGGGGACGCCGACCGCTTCCCGGCGTCCCGGCTGTACCGGCGCGACCTGCTGTCCGACCTCGGCCTCTGGCCGGTCGAGGACGAGCACGCCGCCAAGGCCGTCCTCATGGCCGACCGCGTCCTGGTGCTGCCGCACGAGATCGTGCGGTACCCGGGCGGTCACCGGCCCGCCGGCCGGCCGCGGCGCCGCGCGCGCCTGCTGGACGTCGAGCGGCTGAAGCGGGTCGCCTACCGCCAGGTGCTGATGCGGCTGCCGGTCCGGCAGGGCAGCGCGGTGTTCGAGAGCCACGGCGGCCGGGCCTACGGCGGCTGCCCCCGCGCGATCTACGAGGAGCTGCGCGCGTCCGGCCACCGGGGCCGGATCACCTGGGCCTACACCGGCTCCCCGGACGGCTTCCCCGGCGGCGCGGACCTGGTCGAGCGGTTCTCCTGGGCGCACTACCGGGCGCTGGCGCGGGCGCGGTACTGGGTGGACGACCACGGCCTGCCGCCCACGCTCGCCAAGCGCCCCGAGACCGTCTACCTGCAGACCTGGCACGGCGCACCGGTCGAGTACACCGGGCTCGACGCGCCCGCCGCGAAGCTGGCGTCGCGCGCCGCCCGCAAAAGCATGCGGCGCGCGGCGGCCCGCTTCGACTACTTCGTGGTCGGCTCGGCCTATGAGGAGGAGACGCTCGTCCCGGCCCTCGGCGTGCGGGCCGAGCTGCTGCGGGTCGGGCGGCCGGGCAACGACCTGCTGGTGGAGGACCGCGAGCCCGACCGGGTGCGGCGGCTGGCCTGGGACCTCGGGCTGGACGGCCGCCCGTGCGTGCTGTACGCGCCGCGGGGCCCCGCCGCCGACCTCGGCGCGCTCGCCGCGGCGCTCGGCGACGACGTCGCGCTGCTGGCCCGCTGCGAGGGCGCGGCCCGGCCCGGCACCTGGACCGACGTGAGCCGCGTGCACGACCTGGCCACGCTGCTGCGGCTGGCCGACGTCCTGGTCACCGACCGGTCGCCGCTGCTGTTCCGGTACGCGCTGCTGGACCGCCCCATGATCTTCCACGCGCCGGACCTGGCCGGGCACCGCCACCGCCACGGCGCCTACCTCGATCTGGCCGCCGAGGCGCCCGGCCCGTTCGTGGCCGACCTGGAGGAGCTGAGCGAGGCGGTCCGCGCGCGGGCGGAGATCGCCGAGCGCTACCGCGACGCCCGCCGCGCGTTCGCCGCCCGCTACGCCGGTTACGAGACCGGCGCCGCCGCCGAGACGATCGTCCGCCGCGTCTTCCAGGACGGGGGATGAGGGGGCGGCTCGCGGTCGCCGCCGTGCCCGCGCTCGCCGCGCTGCTGCTCGGCGCGTGGGGCACCGGGCGGCCCTCGCTGTGGACCGACGAGATCGTCACGATCGACGTCGCGCGCCGCCCGGCCGGCCGGATCTGGGAGCTGCTCGGCAACATCGACGCGGTCCACGGCCTGTACTACCTGCTGATGCACGGCTGGGTGCAGGCGGCGGGCTTCTCGCCGGCCGCGATGCGGGTCCCGTCGGTGCTGGCGGTCGCGGTGACGGCGGCCGGCATCGGGCTGCTCGGCCGCGCGCTCGCCGGGCCCGGCACCGGCCTGCTCGCCGGGCTGGTCTACGCGTGCCTGCCGGTCGCCGGCCAGTACGCGCTGGAGGCCCGTTCGTACGCGATGGTCGCGGCCGTCGCGGTGCTGGCGACGCTGGCGCTGGTGCGCGCGGTGCGCTCACCGCGCTGGTTCGCCGGCTACGCGCCGGCGCTGGTGCTGCTCGGCTATCTGCACCTGTTCGCCGTCCTGCTGATCCCGGCGCATCTGGTGACGGTGCTGGCGCTGCGCCCCGGCCGCCGCGTCCTGGCCGCGTGGACGGCCGCCGTCGCGGCGGCTTGCGGGGCCATCGCCCCGCTCGCCTACGTCGCGGCAGGCCAGCGGGGCGCCGTGAAGTGGATCCAGCCGCGCGACATGGAATACCTGATGCACGCGGTGGTCTCCATCACCGGCGGCGTCGCCGCGACCGGCCTGGCCGGGGTGCTGTGTGTGTGGGGACTGGTGCACTGGCGTGCGGGGGAGCTGCCCAAGGTCGCCGTGCCGTGGCTGGTACTTCCGCCGGTGATCCTGCTGACGCTGTCGGAGCTGGAACCGCTGTTCGTCAACCGGTACCTGCTGTTCTGCGTTCCCGCGCTGGCGCTGCTGGTGGCGGCGGGCCTGACGTCCTGCCCCCGCCTGGTGGCGGTTCCGACCGGGGTCGTCCTGCTGCTGCTGGTGATGTCCGTGCAACCCGGCCTGCGGCGGCCCGACAGCAAATACCACGACGTCACCCCGGTGGTGCGGGCGCTGGCGCAGAACGCGCGGCCCGGTGACGGCCTCGTCATGGAGCCGTCGGTGACGCGCGGACTGGAATCGGCCTACCCCAAGGTGTTCCGCCCGCTGGTCGACCTGACGCTCGCCGTCCCGGCCGCCGACCGCGCGGCGCTGCTGGCCTCGCAGGTCGGTCCGCGCGTGCTGGCGCAGCGCCTGCGCGGCGTCGATCGGGTGTGGATGATCCGCCGCTACAACGGAAACCGGCAGGTCGCTGCGCGCGCGCGGGCCCGCGTCGCTCAGTTCCGCGCGGCGGGCCTGACGGTCCGCGCGGGGCAGTGGCGGGCCAAGCGGATGAAGCTGACCCTCTACGTCCGGTCCGGCCCGGCCGCCTCCCAGGGCGCGGTGACCGGGAAGTAGCGCTCCAGGAAGCCCGCTGCGGCCTCGTCCTTCTGCTCCTCGGTGAGGTCGCCGGAGGCCATGTCGTTGAGGCAGAACACCTCGCGGTCGCGGGCCTCCAGCAGCCGCGCCAGCGTGGGCAGTCCGCTGCCGCGGCTGAGCGGGACGGTGTCGGCCGACAGCTCGCCCGCGACGGCCTGCCCGGTGCACAGGCCGTAGTGGTGGTACAGCGACGACACCACCGACAGGTCGCGGCCGGACCGGATGCGGCTGCGCGCCGTCGCCGCGAATTCGGCCGCGAACCGCCGCTCCAGCTCGTCCAGGACGCTGCGCCGCAGCGCGTAGGGGGCGTGCTTGAACGCGTGCACGGTGCCGCGCCCGAACGCGCGCCGGATCAGCTCCCGGTTGTTCTTGGCCGCCGCGATCCAGGTCGGGTCGCGGTCGTCGCGCGGCCCCTGCGGGATCGCGGTCGGCGACGGGAAGCAGCGGGTCAGCCCGGCCGGGTGGAAGAACCGGCCCGGCGTCAGCGGCCGGCCGAGGAAGAAGTCGTCGTTGAGGTACAGGAAGTGCTCGCTGAGGCCGTCGATGTGGTGCAGCTGCGTCTCGATGGCGTGGGAGTTGTAGGTGGGCAGCGCGTCCGCGTCGGTGAAGACGTCGCGGTGATCGACGACGGCGATCCGCGGGTGCCCGATGTTCAGCCACGCCGGGACCTGCCGGTCGGTGACGATCCAGATCCGGCGCACCCACGGCGCGTACATCGCCAGCGAGCGCAGGGAGTACCGCAGCTCGTCGCGGCTGCGGTAGCGGCTCTCGCCGCCGTCGGCCGGGTGCGGGACGCGCTCGCCGAGCGCGGCCGCGCGGCGCTCCCGCCACGCCGGGTCGGCGCCGTCCACCCAGGTGTAGACGGCGTCGACGGGGAAGTCGGGCTCGTCGGTGAACGTCTGCGTGAACACCGCCAGCGAGGGGTGGCGGCGCCCGCCGACGGCCAGTTCGGCCGGTTCCAGGGCGCTCGCCGGGATGTCGCGGCCCACCAGGGTGGGGCGCGTGGCGCGCAGGCCGCCCGCCGGCGTGGACTCCCAGAACTCCAGGTCGCAGCCGCAGTCCGCGGCGAAGCGCAGGGCCTCGCTGGGCTGGGTGACCGGCCGGTACAGCCGGATGTCGTGGTCGGGCCAGCCGGTGACGTCGCGGGCGTGGCCGCCGGGTGGGGCGCCGCGTCCGATGGGCTCGGCGTAGACGGGGGCGTCCGCCAGCGCGCGCGCTATGGCGGCCAGCGCGTCGGCCCGCCGCTCCCGGCGGACGGCGATGCGGTGCCGCACCTCCGGGTCGCGCACCAGCAGGTAGGGGACGCCGGCCGCGTCCAGCACGTCCGAGACCGTCTCCAGGTTGAGGCGGGCGACGTCGTGCGGGCCGAGGTCGCCGCGCACGAGGACTTCCTGGTCTGGGGCCGGGACGGGATCTACGGCCACATTGGCCCGCAGCACGCGCGCCAGCCGCTGGACGAGCGTCCGGGTGTCCGCCGGTCCGGTGGTCGGCGGCGCAGTGACGGGCTGGACGAGAGGTGGTTCGCCGGATCGTGGCACGGAGTGCTTCTAGCCGGGATCGTGCCAAGGCAAGCGTCCAGGATCCGGCAAAGGATGGCCCCTACTCGATCAAGTGGAGTTAGAAGCGCCTTTCCGCGGCCCATGTCTTGAAAGGGGGCAACGGCCGCTTCGGGGGGTTCGCCGGGGGAGGGGTGCGGATGGAGGAGGGGCGCGATCTCTTTCTGGTCTGCAACAACATCGAGGTCCTCGGCGGCGTGCAGACGTGGGCGCACTACATGGCGCGGCTCTTCACCCGGCGCGGCCACCGCGTGCACCTCATCGGCATCGTGCGCCCGAAGCGCGTCCACGACCACGGCACGGACTTCCCCTATGCGCGGACCGTCCTGCACGAGCGGCCACCGGGCGGCAGGTGGGAGCTGCGCGGCGTCCGGGCGCGGGCGAGCCGGCGCAAGCGGGCCGCCCACGCCGAGCAGTGGCGCGGCGTCCGGCGGCTCGCCGAGATTCTGAGGGAGGCGCGGCCCGGCGGGGTCGTCGTCTGCGCGGAGGTGTGGGCGATGGAGTGGGTGCAGCGCGCCCTGCCCGAGCACCTGAAGGTCGTCGGGATGGTGCACGAGTCGTACCAGGCGTCCAAGATCGCGGGCCGGCATCCGCGGATCCTGCGGCACTTCGCGGGCGCCGACCGGCTGCTCGCGCTGACCCGCGCCGACGCCGACGACTTCGCCCGCGACGGCATGACCAACGCCGACTTCATCCCCAACCCCCTGCACGTCGTGCCGCGCCGGTACGCCGAACTGGACGCGCCCGTCGTCGTCCGGCTCGGCCGGCTGGACTACGAGAAGGGCCAGGACCTGCTGCTGGAGGCCTGGGCGCGGATCGCCCCGGACCGCCCGGACTGGACGCTGCGCATCCACGGCGCCGACAAGTCGGGCGGCAAGGAGGAGCGGCGCCTGCTCGCGCTGACCGAGGAGCTCGGGCTGGCCGGCCGCGTCGAATGGCCCGGCCCCACCAGCGACATCGAGACGGCCCTGTGCGCCGGGTCGGTCTTCGCGCTGACCTCCCGCGAGGAGGGCTTCCCCATGGCGATCCTGGAGGCGATGGCCTACGGGGTGCCGTGCGTCGCGTTCGACATCGCGCCCGGCGTCGGCGAGCTCATCACCGACGGCGTCGACGGCCTCGTCGTCCCCGCCGGGAACATCACCGCGTTCGCCGCCGCGCTGCACACCCTCATCGAGGACGGCGAGCTGCGCCGCAAGATGGGCCGCGCCGCCCGCGACTCGGTGCAGCGCTTCGCCCCCGACCTCGTCGCGGCCCGCTGGGAAGGGCTCTTCGACCTCCTCTACCGCTAAAGGGGCAAGTGAAATGGCACCCACGCTCAGCGTCGTCGTCCCCTTCCACAACGTGGAGGACTACTTCCTGCAGTGCCTGGAGTCCCTGGCGGCGCAGACCTTCGCCGACTTCGAGGTCGTCATGGTCGACGACGGCTCGCCGGACGGCTCCGCCGTCATCGCCAAGGCGTTCGCGGCCCGCGACCCGCGGTTCCGGCTCGTCCAGCAGGACAACCAGGGCCTCGGCCCGGCCCGCAACACCGGCGTCCGGCACACCGACGGCCGGTACCTGGCGTTCGCCGACAGCGACGACATCGTCCCCCCGCACGCCTACGAGCGGATGATCGCCTCGCTGGAGGAGACCGGATCGGACCTGGTCAGCGGCGCCGTCGACCGGTTCACCGCCGGCCGCCGCACCCGCGCCCGCTTCTACGGCGAGGCGTTCGGCCGCACCCGCCTGCGCACCCACGTCTCACGCGACCTGGAACTGCTGAACGACCGCACCGCCTGGAACAAGGTGTTCCGGCGCTCCTTCTGGGACGCGCACGGCTTCGCGTTCCCGGCGGGCGCCTACGAGGACGCCCCCGTCACCATCCCCGCGCACGTCCGCGCCGCGAGCGTGGACGTGATCAGCGACGTCGTCTACCACTACCGCGTCCGCACCACCGCCGACCGCTCCATCACCCAGCGCCGCACCGAGCTCGGCAACCTGCGCGACCGGCTCGACTCGGTGCACCGGGTGTCGGAGTTCCTGCGCGCCGAGGCGCCCCGGCTGAAGGACGCCTACGACCTGACCGCCCTGGGCAACGACGTGATGCTCTACATCGACGTCGTCGAGGAGGCCGACGACGCCTACCGCGCCGAGCTGTGCCGGCTCGTCCGCGACCACGTCCGCGGCGTGAACCCGCGGCTGATGCGCCGGCTGCCCGCGCTGAAGCGGCTGAAGTACCGGCTGGCCTACCTCGGCCGCCACGCCGACCTGGTGGCCGTCCGCGAGTACGAGCGCACCGGCCTGCCCGCCGGCCGCCCCGAGCGCCGCGGCCTGCTCCGCCGCCGCTGGTACGCGGGCCACCCCTTCCGCGGCGACCCGGCCATCCCCGACTCGATCTACGACATCACCGACGAGCTGCGGCTGGACGCGAAGATCGACACGGTCGCCTGGGCCGGCGACGAACTGGAGCTCACCGGGCACGCCTACGTGCCGGGCCTGCCGATGACGCCCGCCGCCCGCATCGACGTCTGGCTGGAGCACACCCTGTCGGGGCGCCGCGTCAAGCTGCCGGTGCGGCGGGTGCGCGTCCCGCAGGTCACCGCGGCCTCCGGGCAGCCCGCCGTCTCCTACGACCACTCCGGCTTCGCGGTGCGCGTCGACCCGGCCGCGCTGCGCGGCGTGCCGAAGTGGCGCGGCGCCGACTGGAAGGTGTGCGTCGCGGTCCGCGCGGACGGCGTCCGGATGTCGCAGCAGGTGCGCGGCTGCGGCCCGGCGGCGCAGTGGACGCCCTACCGGCACCTGTTCGAGGGCGTGCGGGTGCAGGTCGTCCCGGCGGACGGCGGCGTCGTCGTCCGGTTCCGCCACCCGCGCGCCGTCGCCACCGACGTGGCCGACGGGTGCGTCCGCGGCACGGTGCGCGGTGCGACCGGGCCGGACGACGCCGCGCTGCTGACCTGCCGCGAGCGGGGCACCGAAGCACGCGTTCCGCTCGAATACGACGACGACGGGACCTTCCGCTTCCGGCCGCCGCTCAGCGACCCGGCCGGGCAGGTCCACCACGACGTGTGGATCGTGGCGGGCGGCCGGAAGATCCGCCTGGCCGCCGGGGACGCCTTCCGCGAGCAGGCCCTCGGCCCGCTCGCGCTCACCGCCACCCGCTACGGCAACCTCACACTGGTGGAGGGCCCGTCCCAGCTCCTGATCACCCACGTCGAGTGGGACGGCGACGAACTGGTGGTCTCAGGCGACACGGGCGCCCGTCCCGCACGGGCGACCCTGCAGCGGCGCCGCGCGGGCGACCGGTACACCTTCCCGATGACCTGCGACGGGACCCGCTTCACCCTGCGCCTCCCGCTCGGCGCGATCCCCTCGCAGGCGGGCGTCCTGCCGCTCTTCACCGGCAAATGGGAGATCCACGCCGAGGACGCCGACGGCGCCCCGCTCGACATGCTCGCCGCCCGCTCCTGCCTGGCCGCGCTCCCGCCGGACCACGACGTCGCGGGGTTCCGCTACCGGGTGTGGCCGACGCGCGGCGGCGGCGACGGCCTGCACATCCACGCCCAGGTCGCACGCGCCGCCGACGAGCAGGGCCGCTACGCCCGCCGGATGCTCGAAGAGCACCACTACCCGGCGCACCGCCGCCGCCCCGTCCGCGACCTGGTGCTGTTCGAGAGCTACTTCGGCTGGCAGGGGTCATGCAATCCCCGGGAGATCTGGGAGGAGTTCCGGCGGCGCGGCACCGGCCACGAGCTCGTCTGGGTGCGCGGCGACCGGCACTTCGCGCTGCCGGAGGGGACGCGCACCGTCCAGCGCTTCTCCCGCGAGTACTACGAGCTGACCGCGACGGCCTCCATCATCGTCAACAACGTGGCGCAGCCGCCCTGCTACCGGCCCCGGCCCGGCCAGCTCTACGTGCAGACCTGGCACGGCACGCCGATCAAGAAGGTCGGCTTCGAGACGGACTGGTCCCGCGTCGAGTGCCGCGACCAGCGCCACCGCGAGCTGGCCGAGGACGTGTCCCGCTGGGACCTGCTGATCTCCCAGAACCCGTTCAGCACCGAGGTGCTGCGCCGGGCGTTCCGCTACGACGGCGAGGTCCTGGAGAGCGGCTACCCGCGCACCGACCCGGCGCACCGCCCCGGCCACGAGGAGCTCCGCGCCGCCGTCCGCGACCGCCTGGGCATCCCGGACGGCAAGCGCGCGATCCTCTACGCGCCCACCTGGCGCGACCACCTGCAGACCGACCGGTACGGCATCGCCGAGCACGACCTGTCCTTCGACCTGCACACCGCCGCCGAGGCCCTCGGCCCCGACACCGTGATCCTGCTGCGCCTGCACCACCTGCTGAACGCCGAGATCCCCTCGGACCTTCAGGACTTCCTCATCGACGTCACCGCCTATCCCGACGTCACCGGCCTCTACCTGGCGGCCGACGCCCTGGTCACCGACTACTCCTCGGCCATGTGCGACTTCGCGGGCCTCGGCAAGCCGATCCTGCTGTTCGCCCCGGACCTGGAGGAGTACCGCACCGGCATCCGGGGCCTC
Organism: Actinomadura macrotermitis; assembly: GCF_009604375.1. Lineage (GTDB taxonomy): Bacteria > Actinomycetota > Actinomycetes > Streptosporangiales > Streptosporangiaceae > Spirillospora > Spirillospora macrotermitis. Next base: position 1,409,724 of record NZ_WEGH01000003.1, on the reverse strand, counting down.
ACCTTCGACCTCACCGAGAAGCGCCCGGGCCCGCTGCTGAGCACCTCGGCCGAGCTGATCGCCGCCCTGTCCGGACCGTTCACCGACCACGGCCGCCTGGCGGCCTTCGCCGCCGAGTTCGCCCCCCACGACGACGGCCGGGCCGCCGCCCGCGTCGTCGACCGCCTCCTGCGCTGAATCACCGCAGCGCGGCGACGATACGGGACAGTTTCGCGGGGTTGCGGACGTAGTAGAGGCCCGCGACGCGGTCGCCCTCGACGCGGACCGCCATGACGCCGTCGACCTCGCCGTCGACGCGGACGACGAGCGCCGGCCCGCCGTTGACCTCGGCGGGCTCGGCGGTGAACTCCAGGCCGTGCTTGGCGATGCCGCCGACGATGAAACGGGCGATCTTCTCGGCGCCGACGACCGGCCGCGGCGCGGCCTGCTTGATCCCGCCGCCGTCGCTCACCAGCACGACATCGGGCGCGAGCACGTCGAGCAGCCCCTGCGGGTCCCCGGTCTCCAGGGCGCGCCGGAACGACTCCAGCGCCGCCCGCGCCTGCCCCGGCGCGACCGCCGCGCGCGGCCGGCGGGCATCGACGTGCTTGCGGGCCCGGTGCGCGATCTGCCGCACGGCGGCGGGCGACTTCCCAACGGCCTCGGCGATCTCGTCGTAGCCCACGTCGAAGACCTCGCGCAGCACGAACACGGCCCGCTCGGTCGGCGCGAGCGTCTCCAGCACGAGCAACAGCGCCATCGACATGCTCTCGGCCAGCTCGGCGTCCTCGGCCACGTCCGGCGAGGTCAGCAGCGGCTCGGGCAGCCACGGGCCGACATACGACTCCCTGCGCCGCTTCATCGTGCGCAGCCGGTTGAGCGCCTGCCGGGTCGTGATCCGCACCAGGTAGGCGCGCTCGTCCCGCACCTGCGCCGCGTCGACCCCGGCCCACCGCAGCCAGGTCTCCTGCAGCACGTCCTCGGCGTCGGCCGCCGACCCGAGCATCTCGTAGGCGACGGTGAACAGCAGATTGCGGTGGGCGACGAAGACCTCGGTCGCGTGATCGCTCATGTCCGGCCCGGCTCCGGTGTTCTCAGCCATGGTCTCTCCTCCGCTTCGACCACAGGACACCGCGTATCCGCCCGCTGTGACACATGTGTCCCGGATCACCGCCCGAGCGTCCGGGCCAACACCTCCGTCCACCAGGCCAAGGTGTCGGCCGAGGTGGCGTCCTCCAAGCCCGCACTACGCCGGAACTCGGCGCCCACCACGGGATCCAGCGCGACGCCCTGGTGCAGCGCGGCCACCGCGAGCTGGACCTGCCGCCGGTCGACCTGCCCCCGTGCGCAGAGCGCGTCGACGACGGGCGACAGCATCCCGCTGCCGGGGTCGCGCCACCCCGACTGGTGCAGCGCGAGGGCCAGTTCGGCGTACCCGTCGGCGTACACCGCGGCGAGCGACCCCACGATCTGCCCGATGTCGTCGCCGCCGACCTTCTCCAGCCGCTCCTTGAGTCGGACGCCGCCATGCTTGAGCAGCGCCTCAAGGAGCCGGTCGCGGTTGCCGAAGTGGTGGTTGACCGCGGCGTCGGTGATGCCGACCCGCGCGGCGACGGCACGGACCTGGACCGCGGCCACCCCGCCGGTGGCCAGCAGCCGCTCGGCCGCCTCCAGGATGAGCCGCCTGGCCTCCGCCGGGTCCCGCCGCACGCGTGGTGTCATGGCGCCCACCATACCTTGACATCTCAAAGTAGCGCGCTACATTGAGGCTCCAAGGTAACTGCGAAGGGACGCGAGATGCCGACCACCGAAGAGATCCTCGCCGAGCTGCCCGCCACGCCCGAGCCGGCGGGACTGAAGCCCCTGTTCCGCGGCGTCTGGCGGCTGGCGCCGCCCCTCCCGGCCGGCCCCCGGGTGATCATCGGCATCACCGAGGGCGTCATCCAGGGCCGCGGCCTCACCGCCCGCCTCACCGGCCCCGCGGCGGACTGGCTCACCGTCGCCCCCGACGGCATCGGCACCCTGGACTGGCGCGGCCAGCTCGTCACCGACGAGGGGGCGGTCATCTACCTCCACGGAACCGGCCGCATGGACACCACCCAGGGCACCGGCGCCCTGGCCGTCGGCTCCTGCCTGTTCGAGACCGGCGCCAAGGAACTCCGCTGGCTCAACACCGTGCAGGCGGTCTACCGCTCCAGGACCGTCGCCTTCGGCACCCCCGAGGCCGCCTACCACGACGAGTACTTCGAACTGGTCTGACCCCGAGCCAGGACGCGGTGGCCGAACCGAGAGAGCCCTGGTCCTTGACCCGCCCGGCAGAGCGTCCGACGCTGTTCGCCGGAGGACCATGGTGAAACTGCTCGCCCCCGAAGACTGGATGCGTCTGCTGACCGGCTGCCGGCGGGAGGCGGTCCATCTCGAGATGCGCGACGTCTACGCCGTCGCCGACGAGAAGGACCGCTTCGCCCGCTGGCAGGCCGGACGTCCGCCCACTCCCGCCGAGGACGAGGAGTACTGGGCGGACTGGACGGACATGATCGGGCAGATCACCGGCTCGGGCCGCATGGTGCGACGGGCCCGGATCGTGTCCGAGCCGGTCACCGACTACATCCGTTACGAGCACGAAGGCACCGCCTTCAACATCGCCGCCGGCGAGCAGGTGCGCTGGCTTCCCCGAAGACACGCCTCGGACCTGGCCCTGCCCGGCAACGACTTCTGGCTGATCGACTCGGCGACCGTGGTGTTCAACCACTTCACCGGCGACGGCGAATGGGCCGCCAACGAGATCACCGCAGACCCCCGCGCCGCAGCGTTGTGCGGGACGGCATTCGAAGCCGTATGGCAGCGAGCGATCCCGCACCAGGACTACCTTCTGGCATGACGGCCCAGAACCATCACGCGAAGGGCCGACCATGCCCGACCTGCTGACCGGTGACCAGTTCGGCGAGCTGTTCCGCACCGTCCGGCATTCGGCGTTCCGGCTGGAGACACGTGATCGCTACAACGTTCCCGGTGAACGCGACTCGTTCGAGCGGTTCATGGCAGGAAGCCCTGATCTGCGTTCGGTCAGCGGCCGGCCTTGGCATGACATGACGCGCCGGGCCGCCGCAGAAGGGCGGCCCTTCTCCCGCGTGCGGGTGGTGTCGGTGCCGCTCGGGGATTACTCCCGCTACGCCCTGTGGGCCGCCCAGGGAAATCTGGAGGCCGGCGAAGAGATCCGCTACCTGGACCGCGAACATGCCGCCGAGCTCGGACTTCCCGCCCGGCCGCCGCTGGACGTCTGGCTGTTCGACGACGAACGCGCCGCGGTGCTCCACTTCGACGGTGACGACGCGTTCGTCGGCGCGGAGCTCATCGATGACGCGGCCACGATCGAGCAGTGCCGGCAGTGGCGCGAGACCGCGTGGAAGGCCTCGGTCAGCCGGGAAGAGTTCATGCGGAGCCTGTGACCCGCGTCCACGGCCACCCCTCATCAGCAGCTCGCAAGACGCTCGATGCGCGACTGCGTGAGCCACTCAAGATCGAGCCCGGACGGCGGATGAGGACAGAGGTACCGTCTGTCGGGTGACGCGCCCTCCCTCCGAACGGACCAAGTGGACGATCCATGGTGAGCGCGTGGTGGACGAGAACCGACACATCCGCCTCTCGGTCGCCAGCGTCGAACTGCCCAACGGAGTCGAGTTCGAGCAGTACGTCTTCCGGATCCCGCGATGCGTCATGACGCTTGTGCTGGACGACTCTGGCGAGAACGTGTTGCTCATCTGGCGGCACCGGTTCGTCATCGACCAATGGGAGTGGGAAGTACCGGGCGGATACGTCGACCCGGACGAGGATCCCGCCGCGGCCGCCGCGCGGGAGGCCGAAGAGGAAACGGGCTGGCGTCCCCGGAACCTGGAGTTCCTGTTCTCGTTCCAGCCGATGATCGGGTCGGCCGACGCGCCTCAGGATCTCTATCTCGCACGCGGTGCCGACCTGGTCGGCGAACCCCATGTCGACGAGGCCGAGGCCGTCCGCTGGGTTCCGCTGGGCGAAGCACAGCGGCTCATCCAACAGGGCGAGATCGTCGGCGCTGCCACGATCATGGGCATTCTCCACGCACTTGCAGCGCGGGCGCCCGCTGCTCGACCCGCGCGGAGATGAGCCCGGTGAACCTCAAGGTCGCGCCCTCTGACAGGGCGCCGGTGACCATTACGGCCGGTGGCTGCTGCCTGCGCCAAGCGGCCAGGACGGGCTCGGCAGGATGAAGCTGCGTTTCTCAGGGCGTAGGTAGGGTCGCCGGCATGACGGACTACCTCCAGGTATCCACCACCGTCGACAGCCGTGACGCGGGCATGGCGCTGATCCGGTCCGCGGTCGAGGCCAGGCTCGCCGCGTCCGGGCAGGTGTTCGGCCCGGCTGGGTCGGTGTTCCGGCACCTTGACGAGCTGGGGACGGGCGAGGAGTGGCAGGTGTTCCTGCGCACCACTTCGGACCGTTATTCCGAGCTGGAGAAGCATCTCGTCGACGAGCATCCGTGGGACAACCCCGAGGTGACGTACACCGTCATCGACGGCGGGTCGGCGCGGTACCTGGAGTGGCTCAGGCGGGAGACGACGTCGTAGCCCGCTCGATGACGGCGGCCACACGTCGACGGGGCCGCGCGGAGGTGGCTTCGGCGCCGATGGGAATCGAGGTCAGTACGACTGTCCTCACCGCGCGGTTGTACTGACCAGCCTTGACGAAGCGCTCGGGTCGGCCGAAGCTCCCGTTAGAGCAAGTCCGGGCAAGGGCCTGCGGGAGGACGGGATCATGCGGCTACGGTTTCTCGGAACGGATTCCGATCAGGGCGGTTGCCCAGCGATGTACGCCACTGACCGCGGCACCTACGTCGTGCAGGGCAAGCGTGTCATCGACGACACGGCCCTTGCAGACGTGCGCGACCTTGCCGACGATGAGACGGTCGTTGAGATCGAGCCTTCACTGGTCCGGCATCTGATCGAGCACTACAGCGACCACCACGCGAAGGGCTGACCGTGGCCGACCTGCTGACCGGAGAGCAGTTCAACGAACTGTTCCGCGCCGTCCGGCACTCAGCGTTCCGGCTGGAGACCCGCGACCGGTACAACTCACCCACCGAGCAGGAGCCCATCCGCCGGTTTCTGGCCGGCGATCCCGATGAGGACTACCTCGGCTCGCACGCCTGGAACGACATGACCCGGTCCGCGGCGGCAGAAGGACGCCCGTTCACGCGCGTTCGCATCGTCACGGTCCCGCTCGGGGACTACTCGCGGTACGCGCTGTGGTCCGCGCAGGGCAACATCGCTTCGGGCGAGGAGATCCGCTACCTGGACCGGGGCCGCGCCGCCGCGCTCGGCCTGCCCGTTCACCCGCCGCATGACGCATGGTTGCTGGACGAACAGCGGGTCGCGATCCTGCGGTTCGACGAGAATGACCGGCTGCTCGGCGCCGAGCTGCATGACGACTCGGCGACGGCCGAGCAGCACTGTCATTGGCGCGACACGGCTTGGAAGGCCTCCCTCAGCCGAGACGAATTCCTGCGGAGCCTGTAAGCCTGCATCCAATGCCCACCTCTCACCAACAGGCACGCAAGGACTTCGGGCAGCGGTTGCGCGAACTGCGCAAGGACGCACAGCCACGCCTGACACAGCGGCGGCTCGCCGAGCTGGCCGGCTGGCACGAGTCCAAGGTCTCCAAGATCGAGCACGGCACACAAACGCCATCAGAGGATGACGTCCATGTCTGGTGCCGCCTGGTCGGTGCTGATGAACACCTGCCGGATTTGATCGCCACCATCCGCAACATCGACTCGCAGTACCGGGAATGGCGACGTGAGTGGCGCGCGGGTGCCCGCCGCGGACAACAGGCATTCGGTGCCTATGAGGCCGATACCACGCTGTTCCGCGTCTTCGAGCCGTTCGTCATCCCTGGTCTTCTCCAGACCCGTGCGTACGCCTCCGCGCGGTTCCGCGACAACATCGCTTTCCACGGCATCGGCGGCGATGTCGAGGAGGCCGTACAGGCGCGCATGGACCGCCAGGATGTGCTGCGCAGAGGCGACCGCGACCGCCGCTTCCACATGCTGGTGTGCGAGGTCGCCCTGACGATCGGACTCGCCGACGATGAGGTGATGGCCGAACAACTGGATCGGCTTCTCACTCTGTCGATCATGCCGAGGCTAAGTTTGGGAATCATCCCGACCCGTGCTCGGCACCGCAGGGCGCCGCACTCGGGATTCTGGATCTTTGACGACCGCCTGGTGCTCGTCGACACTGCCGCCGCCGAACTGGCCATCACGCAACCACGCGAGGTCGCGGTATATGTCCAGGAATTCACAGTGTTGGCTGAATCTGCGGTCTATGGCAAGGCGGCTCGCGAGCTGATGACCGCCGCAATCCGGGCACTTCGAGGAAGCTGAAGCAAGTCCCTGGAGCCTGGCGCGCCCATGCTCTTAGCGTCGCTGATGTAGGCATCCGCCCACTCAGATGATGCGGTCCGGCCTGATGAGCCGGGACCCTGCCAGGAAGGGAGCCCCGGCTGTGGATCACCGTTTCGACCCGTACAGCACAGCAACCAACGCGCGGTCTCCGCTCTCGATCCCTGGGTTCGACGTTGAGGAACTCGGTGAAGACTGCTGGCGGGCGACCACCCGCTACGAGCTCACCGACTTCATGGCCAGCGTGGGCTGCCAGGGGACCGTCCACGGGGGAAGCCCCGAGGATCTGGCTCTGAACTGTGCGGCCGAGCGGATCAAAGCCGGCTGGGTTCGAGCGGCTGAGGCGCGGACGGACGAGGCGCCGTGAGCGGCCAGCCGCGTGGTGACGCGGGTGTCCTGGGCTACCTGCTGGGGAACGCGGGCTGGGAGGCCAGGCAGGTCGGGCATGAGCTCGTCCTGCAGGTTCCCGGCGGGCAGTTGCGGATCACTATGGTCACGCCGCACGGGAATCTGTCCTGGTGGAGCTGGCTTTTGCCCGACGGGTCCGTGATCCCGATCTGTCCGACGAACTTCTATGACCACGCGACCACGTTGATCGTCCGAACCCTCCGCAAGCACGTGGCTGCTGCTTATGGAGCGACACCGCCCGCTCATGAGTTGAGCGGGCGCGCATGAACGCCGTGCAGCCGCCCATCCACTGGCCGGCCAGGACGCAACGGCGCGGGCCGTTCGCACCGGACCTCGTGCTGCGGGGCTGGGAGGCCGCGCGTCCTCTGGACCTGGCGCGGGCGCATGGCGGGGGCTGCACGGCTCGGCACAACTCTCTTCGTGAAAGGAAACCCGACATGGCCAGGCACGGTGGCAAGGACGGCGACGGCAAGACCCCGGTCGACGGCGACTCGCCGCAGGGCGGCAAGCGTGGTTCGGGCGAGTCCACCAAGGACAACAAGGACGACGGGAAGCCGAGCAAGTGAGCGTCCCCACCCCAGGCGAGTATGTCAACGGCCTGGCCAGACACTTGTCCGCGATCGGCGCACTCACCCAGGACGAGTGGCGGGACGCCTTCGCCGCCGTCCCCCGGCACCTTTTCGTGCCGGACGTCGCCTGGGCGTCCCCCAACGGCCCCGGCAGCCCGTACCTGGTAGACCGGGCGGCCGACCCCGTGGCCTGGTGGGAGGCGGTCTACAGCGACACCGTCCTGATCACCCAGTACGACGACGGCGCGAGGGGCCTGGCCGCTGGCGGGACGATGCCCACCTCGTCCAACTCGGCCCCGAGCCTGGTGGCCAAGTTCCTGGAATGCCTCTCCGTGGCGGACGGCGACCGGATTCTAGAGATCGGCACCGGAACCGGCTGGACCGCCGGGCTCATGGCATCCTGCGTCGGTGCGGAGAACGTCACCTCGATCGAGGTCGACGAATCGCTCGCGAAGCAAGCGGCAGACAACCTCGAATCAGCCGGTCATACGCCCCACCTCATCGTCGGAGACGGCGAACACGGCCTGCCGGCCATGGCCCCCTTCGACCGGATTCACGCCACGTGCTCGGTGGCCCGCATCCCCTACGCATGGGTGCAGCAGACCCGCCCCGGCGGAGTGATCGTCGTCCCCTGCGTCAACGAGTTCAGCGACGGCGACGGCCATCTCGCCTGCCTGGAGGTCGGCGACGACGGGACCGCCACCGGGCGGTTCCCGCACGTCGCGAGCTTCATGATGCTCCGCGGCCAGCGCTACGACCCCCGCCCCCTGGCGTCCTACCTCCACCACGAGGACGACGCCGACAAAACCCGCACCACCCTCGATCCCCGGACCATCGGCCAGGCCGGTTATGCCGCAGAAATCGCCATCGGCGCCCGCGTCCCCGGCTGCCAGGCCCGGCTCTGCGAAGCAGACAACGGCTCGGGCGAGATGACGTACTGGCTCGTCACCCACAACTCCTGGGCCGTGGTCGAATACGTCCCCGGCCAAGCCACCTACGAAGTCGAGCAGTACGGCTCCCGTCGCCTCTGGGACGAAGTCGCCGCTGCCCACCAATGGTGGATCGACGCCGGAACCCCCGGACTCGACCGCTACGGCCTCACCGTCACCCCGGAAGAGCAGTACGTCTGGCTCGATTCGCCCCGCAATCTGATCCGGGCCGGAAGCTAGTACCGCATCAGAGAACCTTTGCCCGTAGTGACGTGGCGCGCCGCTCGGATGCTGGTCCGTGCGGCGCGAGATCAAGAAGATCGCCAAGTCCAAGCCGGCCGAGCACGGCCTGCCGTACTCGACCTGGAGCCTGGCCAAGCTGCCGGCTTCCTGGCCGCCGAGAGGGTGGTCGACGAGATCGGCCACGAGGGCCGGCGGGGCTTGCTCCGGGAGGAGGGCGTGTCGTTTCAACGCATAAAAGAGCAGGGCGGCATGATCCGCCGTTACGTCATCCGGCGGAAGCGGCACGCCGCTCGTCAGGGCAGGCGGGCGTGTTCGGCTCGGGTGGCGGCGATCCGCTCACGCGCGAGCGCACGGGCCCGCTCGGTGTCGTCGCCGGTGAGCCGGGCGAGGATCGTTGCGAGCGGCCTGCTCTGGCCCCCGCCGCCCCAGTGGCCCTCGGGGATCTCGGTGGGGAACACCCAGATCCGGCCGGCGTCACGCGGCCAGGCGCCGTTCTCCGCGTCGAGGATCGCCTCGGTGACCTCGGCGATGACGCTCGCGCGCTTCCGTTCGTCGAGCTGGCCCTCGGGGACGGACGGGACGACCTTGTAGCGAGGCGCGTCCGCGGGTTCTCCGCCGACATAGACGGCGGCGGGCCGGTGCAGCCAGAGCCAGGAGACGGAACGGGTCACCGGGTCGGCGGGGTCGAACCCCTCGTTGCGGATCAGGATCTCGGTGATGCGGTCCAGCAGGGCCGCCTCGGCGTCCGGCTGGAGCGCGCCGTCGGGAATGTACACGTCGAGCATGGGCATGGGGCGATCTCCTTTTGAGTTTAGTTTTTCAACTCAGGCCGGAGCCTACGCAGGCTGAGTACATCTTGTAAACCCAGATGGGTACACTCGCCCCATGGAGACGCGGCGGATCGACCCGGTGAACTGCTCGGTGGCGCGCGCCCTCTCGGTGGTGGGGGAGCGCTGGTCGCTGCTGATCGTTCGTGAAGCGCTGGACGGCGCGCGCCGGTTCGGCGAGTTCCACTCCCGCCTCGGGATCGCCAGAAACCTCCTGGCGACCCGGCTCGAGACCTTGGTGACCGCGGGAGTGATGCGCCGCGTGCCCTATCAGGAGCCCGGGGACCGGCAGCGCTTCGCCTACGAGCTCACCGAGCAGGGCCGGGCGTTGCGGCCCACACTCGTGGCGCTTCTGGAATGGGGCGACACCTACCTCGCCGACCCGCAGGGCCCGTCGGTCATCGTCCGGCACCGGCCCGCCGACGATGCGGGCTCCTGCGACGAGCCGGTCAAGGTCGTCCTCGAGTGCGCTGCGGGGCACGGCCATCTCGCCCCGGAAGACGTGTGCCGCACGCCCGGACCGGGGGCGCGCTTTGTGGAAAGCTCCTGAGATCCGGGCTCGTACTGAGCGGCTCATGATGCCGCGGCACTGGAAAGGGTTTGAAGAGGAGACGATCAGCCTGCTAGCTTCCAGTTGCTCGTGACACCGCCTGAGGAGGTGAGACCCCCATGAACGCTGTATCTCTGTGGGTGCTCCCCCTTCCGTCACGGCCGGGCGATTGATGTAGGTGTCGCCGGGAGCGCCTCGACAACAAGGCTCTCCCGAAAGGCAACACCGATGCATTCTCTTCAGTTCACTTCAGTGTCGTCGTCGAACGGCATGGTCGAGCGCGATTTCATCCTGGGCGACGTTCCCGGGGTTCTCTGGTCGCCGGTTTCCGGAGCCGAGCGCGCGCCTTTGGTCCTGATGGGCCACGGCGGCGGCACCCACAAGAAGCACCCGGCGATGTCCGGCCGCGCTCGTCTTCTCGTGGACGGCTGCGGCTTTCACGTCGCCGTCCTCGACGCGCCCGGTCACGGCGACCGCCCGCGCACGGCGCACGACGAGGCGGAAATCGCCGAGCTGTTCCGGGCGCGCGCCGCCGGCGAGCCGGAAGGCCCGATCGTCGTCCGCTACAACGACCATTTGGCGCGGCTCGCCGTCCCCGAGTACCGGACGCTTCTGGACGCCCTTCAGGAACTGCCGGAGATCGAGGGGCCGGCCGGCTACTGGGGCATCAACATGGGCACCGCGATCGGCATCCCGTTCGTGGCGGCCGAGCCCAGGATCACGGCCGCGGTCTTCGGCCAGCACTGGCCCGATGCGCTGGCCGAGAAGGCGAAGCAGATCACCGTCCCGATCGAGTTCGACCTGCAGTGGGACGACGAGCACATCTCGCGCGAGGAAGGTCTCGCGCTCTTCGACGCCTTCGCCTCGAAGGAGAAGTCCCTGCACGTGAATTCGGGCGGGCACAAGGAGCTGCCCCGGTTCGAGGCCGACAGCGCGGTCCGCTTCTTCGCCCGCCACCTCGGCGAAGCGGCCTGACGGAACGCCGCAGCCCCCGGTCCGGGCCGGGGGCTGCGGCTCCTGGGATGGCTAGCGGGCCGGGGTGAGCGGGGTCGAGTGCAGGACCTTGCCGTCGATGTCGCGCAGGTTGACGGTCAGGACGCCGCTCTCGCCGTCGATCTGGACCTGGCCGAAGAACTGGAAGCCCTCCGCCGGCGAGGTGTTGGCGTGCGGCGGCGCCTGCTGGAACTTCAGTTGCGGGCCGAAGGTGCCGTCGAGCTTGTTGGGGCCGAAAGCGCCCGCGTTCAGCGGACCGGAAACGAACTCCCAGAACGGGTCGAAGTCCTGGAACGCCGCCTTCGACGGGTCGTAGTAGTGCGCCGCCGTGTAGTGCACGTCCGCCGTCAGCCACACCATGTTCCGCACGCGGTGCTTCTTGGCGTAGGACAGCAGGTCGGCCAGTTCGCGCTCGCGGCCGAGGGGCGCTCCGTTGTCGCCCTGCGCCGCAGCCTCCAGCGCGGTGCCGTCCGGGACGACCAGGCCGAGCGGCAGGTCGTTGGCGATGATCTTCCAGGTGGCCTTGGAGGCGCGCAGCTCGCGCTTCAGCCAGGCGGTCTGCTCGGCGCCGAGCAGGCCGTCGCGCTGGGTGGCGGAGGTGTCCGCGCCGTTGGCGTCCTTGTAGGTGCGCATGTCGAGCATGAACACGTCCAGGAGCGGGCCGTAGGAGACCTTGCGGTAGACGCGGCCGCCCTTGGTGGCCTTGACGGCCGTCGGGGTGTATTCAAACATCGCGCGGCGGGCGCGGGCGGCGAGGACGTCCACGCGCTTCTCGGTGTACTGCGCCAGGTCCAGGATTTCGCCCGGGTACCAGTTGTTCAGCACCTCGTGGTCGTCCCACTGGTACAGCATCGGCACCTTGGCGTTGAACGCGCGCAGCGCGGTGTCCTGGAGGTTGTAGCGGAACTGCCCCCGGTACTCGGCGAGCGTCTCGGCGACCTTGGTCTTCTCCTGCGTGACGATGTTGCGCCAGGTGCGGCCGTCGGGGAGCTTGACCGTCTCGGCGAGGGGCCCGTCGGAGTAGACGTAGTCGCCGCTGCACAGGAAGAAGTCGGGGTCGACGGCCTCCATCGCGCGGAAGATGCGGTAGCCGCCGAGCTCGGGGTTGATGCCCCAGCCCTGCCCGGCCAGGTCGCCCGACCAGACGAACGAGACGTCGCTACGGGTCCGGGGCGCGGTGCGCAGCCGGCCGGTGACGGGCTCGGAGTCGTCCAGGCGGACGCGGTAGTGCAGTTCCTCCCCGGCGGGCAGGCCGCGCAGGAACGTCTTGCCGGTCAGGTCGGTCTCGGGGGTGACGTAGGGCCCGGCGTAGGTGCGGAAGTGCCGGAAGTCGGCGGTGCGGCTCACCTCGACCCGCATCCGGGCGGGCCGGTCCGCGCGCGCCCACACGACGGCCTCGTGCGCCGTCACCTCGCCCGCCTGCACGCCGTGCGTCAGGCCGGGGCGGCTGCGGATCAGCGCGGGCGCGGCCTGCGCGGCCGCCGTCCCGGTGCCGCCGAGCAGCGCCGCACCTCCCGCGATCATCCCGCCGCGCAGCACACTCCGCCGGTCCAGCTCCATCGATCACTCCGTTTCAGCAAGGTTCGGCGTCCGCAGGATCTCGGCGTGCGACGGCGGGCGGGCGGCCCGGAACCGGCCGTGGAGTGAACGGAAGGAGGATGGTCCTTCCGTGTCCGACTTGACAGCGCTCGGTGACGGAGTGTCTCCTAGGCGTATGCCAGCGCGTCTTTCCGTCTGCAGCCCCGTGGCCCTGCGCCGCGTGGCCAGCGCGCTGTGTCCTTCGTGTTGTTGTTGTCGCTGACCTCGGCGATCTTCCGCGGGTGACGTCTCCCCGCCGTTCTCTTCCGTCTTGACACACGAAGGACCTGTGATGGTTCCCGACCTCACCATGCGCGGCCAGGACGATCCGCACGGCCGCGTGCTGGCGCGCCGCCCGCCGACCGTCGGCCAGCTCGCCGCCCGCATCCTCGACCTGGCCGCCCGCCCCGGCGACTGGTGGGCGCTGGCCCGGTTCGAGCCGGACGCGCCCGTGCGGGTGCGCATCGGCGACGTCGACGGCGTCCGGCTCTGGCTGACGACCTGGCCGCCCGGCCACCGCACGTCCCTGCACGACCACTCCGGCACCGAGGTCAGCGCGCTGACCTCGGGCGAGCTCGCCGAGACCGTCATCTCCGCCGACGGCGTCACCGGGCGGCCGCTGCGCACCAACCGGGTCCGGGTGCACGGCGGCCGGCACACCCACGGGCTGGCCAACCCCGGCCCCGGCTACGCGATCACCCTGCACGCCGGCCTGCCGGCCTAGGAACGACGGAACGCCCCCGCGCGGACTGCGCGGGGGCGTTCCTCACGGGGGTCAGGCGAGGGCGGGCACCTTGTGCTCGGCCTCCTCCTTCGCCTCGGCCTCGGCGGAGGTCAGCTCGACGGGCGCGCCGTTGTAGACGTCCTCGTCCAGCAGCCCCTGCGACCGCGCCACGATCACCGGGACGGCCAGCTGGCCGGTCACGTTCAGCGTGGTGCGGGCCATGTCGATCACCTTGTCGATGGCGATCAGGTAGCCGACCGCGGCGAGCGGCAGGCCGACCGTGGTCAGCGTCAGCGTCAGCGCGACCAGCGCCGGGCCGGGGGTGCCGCCGGTGCCGAGCTGCCCGATCACCGCGGCGAGCGCGATCAGCAGGTACTGGCCGATGCTGAGGTGCACGCCGGTGTACTGCGCGACGAACACCGCCGCGACGGCCGGGTAGATCGCGCCGCAGCCGTCGAACTTGATGGTCGCGCCGAGCGGCTGGACGAAGCTGGCGTACTCGCGCTGCACGCCGTTGCGCTCGACCTGCACCCGCTGCGCGATCGGCAGCGTGGCCAGCGACGACGACGACACGAACGCGAACTGCAGCGCCGGCCAGGTGTTGCGGTAGAACTTCAGCGGCGAGACGCGGCCGAAGACGCGCAGCAGCACCGGGTAGCCGACGACCAGCATGATCGCGACGGCGAGGTAGATGGCGCCGGTGAACTTGGCCAGCGGGGCCAGCGTGCTCGGGCCGTAGGTCGCCACCACCGAGGCGATCAGGAAGAACGAGCCGATCGGGGTGAGCCGCACCACCCACCAGACGATCTTCTGCATGACGGCGTAGACGTCGTCGACCAGGGCGGTCAGCCGCTCGCCGCGCTCGCCGAGCGCGACCAGCGCCGCGCCGAACAGGACGGCGAAGGTGACCACGCCGAGCACGTTGCCCTCGGCCATCGCCTTGACGATGTTGGACGGGAACAGGTTGTGCAGGATCTGGGTCCAGGTGACCGCCTCGGTCTCGGCGCTCTCGCTGGCCAGCTTGCCGACGCCCTTGCCGGGGTCGACCAGCAGCGCGACGGCGAGGCCGACCGCGGTGGAGATCGCCGAGGTGACGACGAACCAGCCGAGGGTCTTGCCGGTCAGCCGGGCCACGCCGCCGACGCCGCGCAGCCGGCCGATGCTCACCACGATCGCGGCGAACACCAGCGGCACCACCACGACCTTCAGCAGGCTGGTGTAGACGCCGCCGAACGGGTCGAGCCAGTCGGTGGCGATCTTCTCGCCGTCACCGAGGTTGTTGATCAGTGCGCCGGCGGCCACGCCGAGCACGAGGGACAGCACGATCTGCTGCCAGAACTGCCACTGCCAGACACGCAGGTTCACGGGTAGGGACTCCGCAGGTCAGAGGGACGCCGTCCGGGCACGACACGGACGGCGCGGGGAAGAGGGGGGAGCGGTCAGCCCCGACACAGCACGCTCGCCAGGCGGCACAGATCGATGTGCAGCCGGGCGACGAGCCATACCCACTTCGCGGAGAACCTCACGGGGACATTCAACCCCGGTGTCCGTTTCGACTGTTCCCGATCGCGGAGTGATTCGCGTCACCTGCGGAAGCGGCGGGTCAGGATCCGCACGAACCCGGTCAGCCCGAGCCCCACCACGACCGCCGGGGCGAGGATCTCCAGCCGCACCGGCAGCCGCCCCGCCAGGCCGCCGGCCAGGAAGATCCCGGCCACCGCCAGGAAGAACAATCCGGTCACCACCGTGCCGGCGTCGAATCCGCGCCTAGCCATGCGACACCTCCACGTCACCGAACCGGCCGCGCACCCGCAGCTCGATCACCGGCGGGTCGGCCGGGCCGCCCTCGGGTTCCAGCACCTGCGTCGTCCGGGCGTTCGGGCCGCTGAACGTGCGCTGGCGCACCTTCAGGTCGCCGAGGCCGACCTGGGCGTTCAGCTCCACCCGCGCGCCGGCGGGCAGCCGCACGTTCAGCTCGCCGAACAGCACCTCGGCGCTGACGACGACCCGCTGCCCGGACCGGACCGGCAGCGCCGTCAGGTCCAGCGTCGCCGTCCCCACCCCGAGCCGGTAGGCCTGCTGGGCGCTGGTCATGTCGACGGGCCTCCACTCGACGTCGCCGAAACGGCTTCCCTTGGGCACTTCGTTCGCCACCCCACCCGCCAGCAGTGTGAAGGTCAGCAGCGTCCCCACCGTGGCGAGGCCGTGGACCCGGAAGAAACCGCCGAGCAGCAGGCCGCCGCCGACGACCGCGAGGGCGGCCGCCGCCACGATCATGAGCGCCTGCGGCTCCGGGTGGCTGCGCGCCAGCGGCACCGTCGCCGCGCCCACCCCGCAGGCGGCCAGGACGGTGAAGAAGGTCAGCGGGGACCGCTTGTCCTTCCGGGGGGCCGCCGGCGGCCGCGTCAGCGTGTCGGACGCCCCGTAGGCGGCCAGGTCGATCATCCCGTCGGGCACGCCGCCGCCGGAGGGGACGTACTTGTCGAGCGAGATCGGCCCCGGGGCCGGATCCGGATCGGCCCCCGGCGTGGGCGGATGCCCCTGCATGCGCTCGGGCAGGCCGCGCGCCACGCCGGCCAGGTCGACGCCGCGCGCGTGGGCGACCAGCAGGACCAGGCCGAACACCGTCAGCGTCGCGATCGAGTCGGTCGAGACGCCCCCGCCGACCAGCGTCCCGGCGACGCCGAGGCAGAGCAGCGCGCCGAGGAGGGCCAGCACCGCGTTCCCGTCGAACCAGCGCTTGAACAGCTGCTCGGCGAGGGAACCGGTGTCGGGCGCGGCCGGCATGAGGAGCGCGGCCGCGATGTAGAGCAGGATGCCCTGCCCGTGCGCGAGGACCAGGATGCCGAACCCGACCCGGAACACCACGGGGTCGATCCCGGTGTACCGGCCGAGGCCGGTGCACACGCCGGCGATGATGCGCCCCTCGGGGACGCGGGCGATCCGCTTGTAGGTCTGTTCTTCCTTAACGGGCTGCTCGGCCATGTCCACCATGGTGGTGGCCCTGGCACCCCGCGCGGTATCGGGGACGCCCCTGACCCGACCCTGGGGTTACCCGGATTGAGGCAGGAGCCTCGGCAGTGCGGCGAGCCCGACGATCGCCGCGGCCCCCGCGAGCAGCGCGGCGGCGGGCATGAGCGCGCCGCCGATCCCGGCCAGCGCCGCCGACGCCACGGCCGGGGCGTGGAAGCGCTTGGCCGCCACCATCGCCGCGACCGAGACGCCCGCCGCGACCGTTGCCGCGAGCGGGCCGGGCCCGGCGGCGAACGCCGCGGCGAGCCCGGCCGCGACCGACACCAGATGGCCGAGCAGCACCGCCGACGGCCGGGCGGGCGGCGCGTCGGGGGTGGTCGCGACCAGCGCGGCGGACGCGGCGAGCGGCGGCGCGAGCAGCGGCTCGGCGGCGACCGCCTGCACCACGGCGAGCGGGACCAGGAAGACCAGCGTCGTCCAGGCCGGGCGCAGCAGGGCGGTCACGCCGGCGGCCAGTCGTTCTCGGTCCCGCCGACCTTGTTGACGTAGTTGGTGAGGGTCTGCAGGGCGACCAGCGCGATGATCTCCAGGATCTGCTCGTCGCTCCATCCGGCGGCGCGGGCCGCGGCGGGATCGGCGTTGCCCCGCGACTCCGTCAGTTCCCGGGCGAAGGCGACGGCGGCGGCCTCCTTGGGGTCGGCGGAGGCGCCGGCCTTGGCGGCCTCGACCTCGGCGTCGCTGAGGCCGGCGGCCTTCTTGCCGCTGTAGGTGTGCGCGGCGACGCAGTAGCCGCAGCCGTTGGCGGCGCCGACGGTGAGGGCGATCCGCTCGCTGGTGGCGGCGGGCAGGGTGCCCTTCTTCAGCGAGCGGGACAGGCCGAGGTAGCCGTCCAGCACGGCGGGGGAGTTGGCCATGACGCGCAGCATGTTGGGCACCCGGGGGAGGCGCTTGGCCAGGTCGTCCAGTTTGGGGTCGTCCTGCACGGGCTTGATCATCATTGATCCTTATAACGGAACCTTGCGACGGATACCGTTATAACACAACGGAACTTTCATCGTCCATCCGTTAGAATGGGGGCATGGACGATCCGCTGGCCCTGCGCTTCGCGAGCACGATCCGCGCCACCCGGAGCGGCCTGACCGACGCCCTCGACACCCCCGAGGGCCTCGCTGCCTGGCTGCAGGCCCAGGGGCTGCCCCCCTCTGATGACCACGCCGGGATGGTGGCGCTCCGCCAGGCCGTCCGGGCCCTGTTCGCGCGGGCCGTCGCCCCGGCCCCGCCGAGCGCGGCGGACGCCTCACGGCTGCCGCCGTTCCCCGAGGCGCTCGCGCTGGTCAACGCCGCTGCGGCACCCGTCGTCCGCCGCCTCGACTGGACCGACGGCTGGCAGGAGCGCACCCAGGACACCGCCGCCGACGCCCGGCTCGCCCACGCGGCCATCGACTTCTTCGCGGGCCCGGAGGTGGAGCGGGTCCGCGCCTGCCCGGCGCCCCGCTGCGTCCTGTACTTCATCAAGCGGCACCCGCGCCAGGAGTGGTGCTCGGTGGCCTGCGGCAACCGGGCCCGCGCCGCCCGCCACTACCGCCGCGCCGACTAAGGCCGTTTCGGGCGGAACTCGGGCGGACTCGGGGAGCGCGACCGGTGCGACCGCGGATCTCCGGGAAGCGGCGCGGTGCTCCGAGGCATGTCGGATCACCCTGGTGAAACGCGGTCACTATGTGGCCGGAGAGTTCTTCCAATCCCCGGAACCAGGCGCAGGGGTCCCCGCTCCCGTCCCGTTTTCTGTCCCGCTGGGAGGGGGACGCGGAGCCCTCCTGGGCGGGTGGGGTTCCCGCTTAGCGTGCGCGTCATGACCACCTTCCAGCGCAATGCCCTTGGTGCCGCCATCGCCGTCGCACTCGCGTTCCTCGTCGGCACCTGCGGGTTCCAGCCCCGCTTCGGTTACAGGTCCCTTCCCGAAAAGCCCGGGAGGCATATGAAGACGTACCGGTTGCCTGAGGACAAGGTGCTGCCCTCCACGTTGGAGGGCAGCCCCGTGGTCCGGGACGAAAAGCTCGCGATCCGCCCGGCGAAGTCGGGTGTCCTCACTGAGGCGGAACTGTCCGGTGACCGGGCCAAGCAGGTCCAGAGCAGGTCGGGCAAGCTGACCTACCGCCAGGTGGAACGGGTCCGGGCCCCCTGCGAGGACATGCTCTGGAAGCTCGACAAGGTACTGCCGGGCACCGGCTGCACCCAGGTCGCCCGCACCGTCTACCACAGCACCGACGGCTCCTACCATGCGCTGCTGGCCGTGATCGACGTACGCGACCAGAAGTCCGCCGAACGCCTGCGCCAGGCGCTCACCCGCAAGACCGGCTTCGTGAGGATTCCGATGACCGTCAATTTCCCCAAAGGGGCAAGGTGGGAGCGCGCGCACGTCACCGGCCTCGGCCACTACGTCACCGTGACCTGGCTCCAGCCCACGTTCCCCAACCGCACGTCCCCCGACACCGCAGCCGAGTTCGCCCGCAGTGCACCCCGCGACCCCTGGGCCCCGATCCTGCGCGCCCACCGCTGAGCCCGCGGGCGGTGGAACGCGGACGGCGACCGGAGCCCGATCTTGATCGCGGCAATGGTGAGGGTGCGGTTGAAGACGTAGTCGCGCTTGATGTGCCCGGCATGACCCGAGATCCAGCAGAAACGCCCTAGCCGCCTACGCCTCTTCCGGGGCGAGGACGCCGAGCTCGACCTCCTCGAAGACGCGCGACCACCAAGAATCCTCGTCTTCGAACACGCGCGGATCGCTTTGCCGGGCCCGCTCGATCACGTCTTCGACGTAGTCCTCGTAGTCGTCGTCCTCGTCGCTCCTGCCCGAGCGGGTGAACGCCACCCACGCCGCCAGGATCTGCTGCAGGCCCTCGACCGACGAGTTGACCAGCCCGTACTGCCGGCCTTCATAGCCGCGGGCCATCCAGACTTCGCCGCTGTCGATGAGCAGCCAGTACGTGTTGACGCCGTCCTCGAACGCGCCCAGGAACGCCGCCCGGCCCTGCGGAAGATCGCGGACCTCCAGCTCCCGGGCCGGGTCCCGCACGAACATGCGGTTGCAGTCGGCCGGCAGCCCCTGCCCGCCCAGCGCGGACGCCGCCTCGCCGCCCAGCCCCAGCCGCTCCAGCGAGCCCGCGTCATACGGCGGCCACAACATGCCCGGCAACCTCCACCGCTCGATCCCTTCACCTGGCCTTATCTTCTCAGCCGCATCGGCGGGACCTGGACGACCTCCCACACCACGTGCCCGGTGACCTGATCGCGCCGCGCCCGCCCGACTTCTGCGACCAGCAGGTAACCGGGAACAAGCCCGATGGACAGTTGCACCCGCTTCACGACCGCGCAGGTGCCCGGGGGAGAAGAGGCCAGCGCCGTGTTCACATGGTCGATGGCGCGCACCGGATCGTCGGTCACGCCCCCGGCCCCGCCCTGTTCGACGTCCCACGAGTACAACCGAGGCACATCCATCCGGTAGCCACTCCTTCACGCTGGGTCGATGAAGTCCAGCTCATCGGCTGCGCGGAGCGCCCGGAAGGCGGAGACTGAAGAGGCCGCCCGGAGGGTTGAGCGTCCGGGGTCCTCCGGGTGTAGCGAGGTGAGTGTGACGACCACCGAGACCGGCCCGCGCCTGCGTGCCGAGCGTGAGAAACGCGGCTGGAACAAGCACCGCATGGCGCGCGAGCTGCTGAAGGCCATCGGCGCCCCGCCGGAGCGCAGGCGCGTTTCGTCGCTGGTGCGGCAGATCCTCGACTGGGAGCGCGGCAGGCACCACCCGCGCGACTGGGCGTCCGCCTACGCCACCGCGTTCACGCTGAATGAAGCGGACCTTTTCCCCGCGCCGCCGCCGGGTAGCTTGAAGGAAACGGCCTCCCCCGAAAGCGAGGACGAGGTGAGACGGCGCCGGCTCATGCAGGACGCCGCGGCCGTCGCCCTGGGCGCCACGGTCGCACCGGTCCTGGCCCCGCTGGAAGAGCTGCGCGCCGGACTCGGGCGGATGTTCGGGGACATGCCCGACCTCGACGGCTGGGAGCGCACCGTTCAGGAGTACGGTCACGCGTACTGGACCGGGGTCACCGGTCGCCTCGCCCCCGAGCTGGCGGTCGAACTGGGCGAGTTGCGGGATGTCCTTGAGCGCGATCTGCCGGAAACGACACGGGCCGGCCTGTGCCGGGTCGCCTCCCGGTTGTCGGCGCTGCTGGCCGAGGACCTGTGCGATCTCGGCGAGTACCGCGCCGCGTGGCGGTGGTGGCGCACCAGCCGCCGGGCCGCCGACGCCTCGGGGGACCGCGACCTCGCGGTGTGGGTGCGGGCCCGTGAGGGCCTGCGGTCGCTGCACGGCGGGCGCCCCCTGCCGGTCACGGCGGGGCTGGTCGACGAGGCGGTCACCCTGGCGCGCGGGCGGCCCGGCGTCGGGCTGGCGCGGGCGCTGACTGCGCGGGCCTACCTGGCCGCCGAGGTCGGCGACGCCCGCGCGACGCAGGCCGCGTTGCACGCCGTCGAGCGGGTGGCGGAGGCGCTGCCGGACGCCGACACCCGTGACCAGATCCCCGCCTGGTCATGGCCGGAGTCCACGCTGTGGGCCGTCCAGGGGGCGACGCTGGCGCGCATCGGCGACGCGCGGGCCGCCGACGCGCTCGACCGGGCGCTGGCCCGCTACCCGGCCGAGCTGACCCACGCTCGGGCGCAGACCGCCCTATACCGTGCGATGGCGCTGATCCAGCGGCGGGACGTCGGCGAAGGCCTGCGCCACGCCCTGGCCACTCTCGCGCCCGTCGTGGAGGCGGGTCAGCGCACGACGCTGATCGGCCACCAGACAAAGCGCATCATCCAGGCACTCCCCGGGCCGGCGCGGGCGTTGCCCGCCGCGCGGGAGCTGCGCGCCCTCACCGGCGGCTGACCCTGGGGTCAGGGCAGCCGGACGTGCAGGACCGACGCGCTGGCCTCGGGGCCGGTCTGCGGTTCGACCAGCATGCCCGCCGCGGTCAGCACCATCGTGTACGCGGCGAGCTGCGCGGCCGGGCTGAGGCGCCGGTGGCGCGTCCGGCTGGCGCACCCCACCAGGAACGGGCCGTCGTCATGGCCGCCGTCGACGTAGAAACCGTCGCCGGGGTGCCGGAACTCCGGGCATCCGGCCTTGCGGAGCGCCTTGCGGATGGTCTCGGCGTCACGATCGCGCTGGGTGTGAAGCGGCTGCTGCCATCGTCCGTATCCGAACGCGGGGGATTCCACGGAATGCGTGATGCTCAAGTCTGTTCTCTTTTCACGCGTGGCGACCGGGGCCGCTATATCCCCTCGGAAAGAGCGCTTAATCAGGGTGTGCTCTACTTCACCGCCGGTATGAGTTCCGGCCGTCGGCTGGCCGGGGCCAGCGCGGCCACGGCCAGCACCAGCAGGCCGCAGCCGGCGACGAGGAGCCAGCCGGGGCGGGACGCCTCGGCGAGGCGGGCGGGGGGAGTGCCGGCGATCAGGCTGCCCGCGAGGGCGATGCCGAGGGCCGAGCCGAGCTGGCGGGCGGTGGAGGTGATCCCGCCGGCGACGCCGGCGCGGGCGGGCGGCAGGCCGCTGACGGCGGTGTTGGTGATCGGCGCGTTCGCGAACCCGAACCCGACGCCGATGAGCAGGTAGGCCAGCGACAGGTAGGCGGTCCCGGTGCCGTCGTCCAGGCCCAGCAGGCAGAGGCCGCCCGCCGCGATGAAGGCGCCCGCCAGCAGCAGCGGCGGGCGGGGGCCGACGCGGCCGACGAGCACACCCGAGAGCGGCGCGCAGACGGTCGCGGCGACGGCCATCGGGAGCGTGACGAGCCCCGCCGCGAGCGCGGTCATGCCCCGCGCGTGCTGCAGGTAGAGGGTGTTGAGCAGCAGCGTCGCGCTGAGGGCGACGAACACCACGACCGCGCCGGCGACGGCGGCGGCGAACGGCGGGCGGCGGAACAGCCGGGGGTCGATCAGCGGCTCGGCCCGCCGGGTCTCGACCCGGCCGAAGGCGAGCGCGGCGACGGCCACGACGGCGTAGCCCGTGACCGCGGCGGGCGAGCCCCAGCCGAGGTGCGGCCCCTCGATCAGCAGGGCGACCGAGCCGCCGACCAGCACGATCAGCAGCAGTTGCCCCGGGACGTCCAGGCGGCGCGGCCGCTCGGAGCGGGACTCGGGGACGTAGCGCGCCGTCAGCGCCAGCGCCACCGCGACGACCGGCACGTTGACCCAGAACAGCGAGCGCCAGCCGCCGGCCGCGACCAGCGCGCCGCCGACGAGGGGCCCGGCGGCCATGCTGACGCCGAAGACGGCGGCCCACACGCCGATCGCGCGCGCCCGCTCCCGCGGGTCGGTCATCACGTTGACGACGATCGCGAGCGCCACCGGGCTCAGCATCGACCCGCCGACCCCTTGCAGGACGCGCGCCGCGACCAGCACGCCGATCGACGGCGCGACCGCGCACGCCACGGACGCGGCGGCGAACACGACCAGGCCGAGCCGGAACACGCGCCGCCGCCCGACGCGGTCGGCCAGCGCCCCGGAGGTGATCAGCAGGCCGGCCAGCACGAGCGTGTAGGCGTCGACCGTCCATTCCAGGCCGCGGGTGCCGACGCGCAGGCCGGCGCCGATCGCGGGCAGGCCGATGTTCACGATCGTGGTGTCCAGGCCGACCAGGAACAGGCTCAGGCTGCAGATCGCCAATACCGTCCAGCGTCTTGGGTCCTTGTTCATGGCCTCACTGTCGGGCCGCCGCCTGTCGGGGCGTGAGGGAATTTGCAGAAACCGCAAAGAGGGCCACACTGGCGGGCGTGGACGCCGAACTGGACGAACTGCTCGCCGCGATCGGCCCCCGGCTGCGCGCGCTGCGCCATGAGCGCGGCATGACGCTGGAGGCGCTGTCGGCCGTGACGGGCATTTCGGTCAGCGGCCTGTCCCGGCTGGAGTCCGGCAAGCGGCGGCCGACCCTGGAACTGCTCATCCCGATCGCGCGGGCCCACCGCGTCGCGCTCGACCGGCTCATCGACGCCCCGGCCACCGGCGACCCGCGCGTCCACCTGACCCCGCGCCGGCACCGCGACGGCAGCGTCCTGGTGCCGCTGACGGAGTACCCGGGACGCCTCCAGGTCTTCAAGCAGGTGATCGCGCCGAAGCCGCGCAGGCTCGTCTCCCACCCCGGCTACGAGTGGCTGTTCGTCCTGGCGGGGGAGCTGCTGCTCGTCCTGGGGGAGCGCGAGATCACGCTCGGCCCCGGCGAGGTCGCCGAGTTCGACACGGCCGAGCCGCACTGGTTCGGCCCGAGCAGCGACCGCACCGTCGAGATCCTGCACATCCACGGCCCCCGGGGCGACAAGGCCCGGGTGCGCGCGAGCCCGGCTTAGCCGCGGAGCGTCTGGCCGATGCCGTGCAGGTTGCCCTCGCTGTCGCGGAACCACGCGGCGCGTTCGCCGAACCCGCCGGCGGAGGGGTAGTTGCCGGCGACCTCGGCGATGCCGCCGGCGGTGCGCAGCCCCGGCAGGTCGTACTCCTCGAACTCCACGCCCCGCTCCCGCAGTTCGGCGACGGTCGCGGCGAGGTCGGGGACGTGCCATCCCATCTGCGTGTGCTCCCCGGACGGCTTGCCGGCGGACCGGAACACCGCGAAGCCCTCATAGCGCAGGCCGCCCGGACGCGTTTCGAGCGGCTCCAGCCCCAGCTTCTCGGCGTAGAAGCGCCGGGCCCGCTCCAGGTCCTGGGCCGGGAGCCGCGTCGTGACGGACGCCGCCGCCAGCACCGGGCCGCCGAGCCGCTTCCGGCGGGCGGCCCAGTAGGCCGGGGTCAGCTCGATGATCTGCACGTGGTTGCCGTCCGGGTCGGCGAACGTGGCGAACCAGGCGCCGGCCGGCTCCCGGTACTCCAGCGCGGCCACCCAGGTCGCGCCGAGCGCGTCCAACCGCCGGGCGGTCGCGCTGGCGTCGCCGACGTGCAGGTTGATGATCACGCGGGCGGGCTCGGCGGCCGTCGCCGCGATGTCGTCGCGGCCGTCGATCAGCAGGCCGACCCCGCCCAGCCGCAGGAACCCGTCCCCGTCGGCCTCCGCCTCGAACGCCTTCTCGTACCAGGCGCGCAGGCGTCCGGGATCGGTGCTGGCCAGCAGGATGCTGCCGATGGCCGGTGAGTTCATGCTTCCCCCTCGTTCGGATCCGTCATGAACGCAGACCACCGGCCCCACCGGAACTCATCGCGGAGCCCCCTGTGCGAGCCCGAACCGACGGCACGTCAGGGGCGGATGTAGGGGCGGGTCATGATCTCCATGTTGTGGCCGTCGGGGTCGGCGAAGTAGGCGCCGCGGCCGCCGAACAGGGTGTTGGCCCGGCCGGGCTCGGTGTGGTGGGGGTCGGCGTAGTAGGTGACGCCGATCCGCTCCAGGCGCGCGATCATGGCGTCGAAGGCGTCCTCGGGCACCAGGAACGCGTAGTGCTGGCCCTGGATGGGCTCGTCGGTCTTCTCGTAGTAGTCGAGCGTCACGCCGTTGCCGAGGTCGATCGGCAGGAACGGCCCGAACGGGGCGCCGACCTCCAGGCCCAGGATCCCGGCGAGGAACTCGGCCGAGACGCGCCTGTCGCGGGCGTGGACGACGGTGTGGTTCAGCTGGACATGCTGCATGAAGGTGCCTCTCCGGAGTTTCGGTGGGAAGGGGAAACAGCGGAGAGGAGCGGCGGGCCTCGCGCCCGCCCCGGGCTCATGCGGGGGCCGGGCGCCTCACTCGTGCGTGGCCCATGGCCGACCCGGCAGTCACGGGGACGATCCTAGCGCGGCTCGGCAGGCATGCCCGGGAATGAAAATGGTTACCGTTATTGTTGGGCAGGTCGAAAGGAGGCCTCATGGCCCGCAACGAACTCCGTCCCGTGGTCAAGCTCCGGTCCACCGCCGGCACCGGCCACACCTACGTGACCCGCAAGAACCGCAGGAACGACCCCGACCGCCTCACCCTGCGCAAGTACGACCCGGTCGCCCGCGAGCACGTGCTCTACCGGGAAGAGCGCTGACGGCCGAGAAGAGCAGGACCGCGGCGACGGGCGGCGGGTGACCGCGGACGGACACGCGGCCCGCCGCCCCGGGCCGCCCGCCCGGCCAGTGCATGGTCCTTGAGTCTGACGCGGGTATGCCCTGAGGCCGACGGAGGCGCACTCGGGATCGGCCCTGTGGCGGACGTGCCCGGGGCCGATTCGCGAAAGGGTCGTCCCAGCCCGCGAACCCTCTGGCCGGGGAGGCCCGATGCCCGTTCTCCGCCGCGTCACCGTGATGGCCACCGCGCTGGCCCTCCTCCCGGTGGCGCCCGCGTCCGCAGCGCCCCGTCCCCCAGCGCTCCGTCCTCCGGCGCTCCGTCCCCCAGCACGGGCGCTCACCATGACGCTGCCCGCGCCGACGGGCCGGTACCCGGTCGGGACGCTCCCCCTGCGCCTGGTGGACCGGTCGCGGCACGACTCGCTGCGCCCGTCGCGGCCCTACCGGGAGCTGATGGTGAGCCTCTGGTACCCGGCGCGCGGCCCCCGCGAGGGCCCCGCGGCCCCGCAGATGCCCGCGCGGGCGGCGGCCGACTTCGACCGGAACACGGCCTCCGACCTCGGCATCGCACCGGGCCGGGTGGACTGGGCGGCCACCCGGACCCACGCGCGGACGGCCGTCCCGGCGCGCCGGGGGAGGCGGCCCGTCATCGTGTACTCGCCGGGCCTGGACGGTCCCCGCACCCTGGGCACCGTGCTGGTCGAGGACCTGGCCTCCCGCGGGTACGTCGTCGTCGCCGTCGACCACACCTACCAGCCCGACCAGGTGGAGTTCCCCGGCGGCCGCGTCGAGCGCGGGAGGCTCCCGGACGACCCCACCGAGGAGGAGTTCGACGCGCTGGTGAAGACCCTCTTCGCCACCCGGCGGGCGGACATCGGCTTCGTGCTCGACCGGCTGGCGCGCATCGACCGCGGCGCCGCCGCCGCGGCCACGCCCCTCGGGAGGGCGCGCCTGGCGGGCACGATGGACCTGTCCCGGGTCGGCGTGTTCGGCCACTCCTTCGGCGGGGCGGCGGCGGCCCAGACGGTCCATGACGACCCCCGTGTCGACGCGGGCGCCAACCTCGACGGCAGGCTGGTCGGCCCGGTCGTGGCGACGGGCGTCACCAAGCCGTTCCTCCAGGTCGCGGGCGAGACGACGACCCGGGAGACCGAGCCGTCCTGGCGGGACTTCCGGGCGCACTCCACCGGCTGGAAGCGGGAGGTCCGGATCGCCGGCACCCGGCACCTGTCCTTCATGGACCTGCAGGCGATGCTCCCGCAGCTCGCCCGGCGCCTGCCCGGCCTGCCGCTGGCCGATCTCGTCGGCACCATCGATCCGGCGCGCTCCGTCGCGGTCCAGCGCGCCTGTCTCGCCGCCTTCTTCGACCTGCACTTGCGCGGGCGCCCCACCGCCGCGTTCGACCGCCCGGATCCGGCCACGCCCGAAGTGACGCCGATCCCCTGACCCGCGCCCGCAGCGAGGCCACCTCGCGGCACGGGTGGCGCCTGGCGTTCTGGCGACCCTGAGACGAGATCGGGGGCGGCCCCTGATGCGTTCGCCGGTCGGGCGTGTGACGATCGGTGACGTGGGGATCGATCGATGACCGCCGAGGCGGTGCCGCCGCTGGAACGGCGGAGCGAGGGCCGGCTGGTGGCCGGGGTGTGCCGCGGCCTGGCCGCGCACCTCGGCCTGGACGTGCTCATCGTGCGGTCGGCGTTCGTGCTGCTCGCGGCCGCCGGCGGCCTCGGCTTCGCGGCGTACGGGGCGTTCTGGGTGCTGGTGCCCCGCGACGCCGCCGAGCCGGCCCGGGTGCGCGGCCGCGACTGGGGCCAGCTGCTCGCCTACGCGGCCGTCGCGGCCGGGCTGTCGGGCCTGACGTCGGGCGCCGGCATCGCCGAGGTGGCGCTCTGGCCGTTCATCGTCGGCGGCGTGGGCGCCGCGATCCTGTGGCAGCAGGCCGACCGCGACCAGCGGCAGCGGTGGGTGGTGCCGCTCCGGCGGATGTGGCTGCGCAGCGTGTTCGGGCTGCTGCTGGTCGTCGGCGGCATCGGCGGGTTCGTGGCGCGGCAGGTCGATCCCGGCCAGGCCCGGTTCGTGGTGATCGCCACGCTGATCATCCTGACCGGGGTGACGGTGATCGTGACGCCCTGGGTGGTCCGGCTCTGGCAGGACCTGGACGCCGAGCGGCACGAGCGGATCCGCTCCCAGGAGCGGGCCGAGCTCGCCGCGCACATCCACGACTCGGTGCTGCACACGCTGACGCTGATCCAGCGCAACGCCGCCGACCCCAAGGAGGTGCAGCGCCTGGCCCGGTCGCAGGAGCGCACCCTGCGGACCTGGCTCTACCAGCCGAAGGCCGACCCCGACCGGACGTTCGCGGCGGCCGTCCGCGAGGCCGCCGGGGAGGTCGAGGACCAGCACGGCGTGCCCATCGAGGTCGTGGTGGTCGGCGACACCGTCCTGGACGAGCCCGTCGGCGCCGCGCTGCAGGCCGCCCGGGAGGCGATGGTGAACGCCGCCAAGTACTCCGGCGCGCCCTCGGTGTCGGTGTTCGCCGAGGTGGCGGGCGAGGAGGTGGCCATCTTCGTGCGCGACCGCGGCAAGGGCTTCGACATGGACGCCGTCCCGCAGGACAGGATGGGGGTGCGCGGGTCCATCATCGGACGCATGCAGCGCAACGGCGGCAAGGCCACCGTCCGCACCGCCCCCGGCGAGGGCACCGAGGTCCGTTTGGAGATCAAGAAGTGAGCAACCGTGTAGTCCTCGTGGACGACCACCAGATGTTCCGCACCGGCGTGAAGGCCGAGCTGGGCGGGTCGGTGGAGATCGTCGGGGAGGCCGGCGACGTGGACGAGGCCGTCGCGGTGATCAAGGCCGTGCAGCCCGACGTCGTCCTGCTGGACGTGCACCTGCCCGGCGGCGGCGGCATCGAGGTGCTGCGCCGGCTGCACGGCACGGTGCAGGCCCGGTTCCTGGCGCTGTCGGTGTCGGACGCCGCCGAGGACGTCATCGGCGTGGTACGCGGCGGCGCCCGCGGCTACGTCACCAAGACCATCTCCGGGCCCGAGCTGACCGACGCGATCGGCCGGGTGGCCGAGGGCGACGCGGTGTTCTCGCCGCGCCTGGCCGGCTTCGTGCTGGACGCCTTCGCCGCCAGCGACGTCCCCGCCGTCGACCCCGAGCTGGACCAGATCACCCAGCGGGAGCGGGACGTGCTGCGGCTGATCGCCCGCGGCTACGCCTACAAGGAGATCGCCAAGGAGCTGTTCATCTCGGTCAAGACGGTCGAGACGCACGTGTCGAGCGTGCTGCGCAAGCTCCAGCTGTCCAACCGGCACGAGCTGTCGCGCTGGGCCGCCGCGCGCCGCCTGGTCTAGCGCGGGCCGGGGCCGGCGGGACCGGACCGCCGGGCTAGGACAGCGCGGCGCGGGAGTCGGCGGCCCAGTGGGGCGCGCCCCAGCGGCCGGCGATCTCGGCGGCGCGGGCGAAGTGGGCGTCCGCCGCCGCGTCCCGGCCGAGCAGGCGGGCGAGGCCGCCGAGGGCGTGGTCGACCGGGTGCAGCGCGAGCGACAGGCTCTCCAGGCCGGCCGGCGGGCCGCCCCGGTAGGGGAGCAGCAGCTCGTAGAGCCCGGCGGCGGCGGCGCGGTCGCCGAGCGCGACAGCCGTCATCGTGCGGAAGGACGCGAACAGGGTGACGAAGAAGTCCGGGCGGATCGGCTCCAGGCGGGCGAAGGCGGCGCGGGCCTCGTCCAGGCGGCCGGCGGCGGCGAGCGCGGCGGCGCGCAGGTCGGCGTCGCCCGCGATCACGGGGCCGCCGGCGAAGTCGGCGAGGCGGCCGGCCGAGACCGCGAGCGTCGCCCGCGCCAGGCGCAGGAACGCGGTGGCGTGCAGCGAGCCGAGGCGGGCCATCTCCTCGGTGGCGGCGGTGTAGCGGCGCCCGGCCTCGTCCGGGCGCCCCTCGATGTGCGCGAGCGTGGCGACGGCGCATTCGGCGACGAGCGCGGCCTCGGGCATGCCGTGGCGGCGCGCGGTCTCCTCGGCGTCGCGGACGAGCCGCCGCACCGTGTCCGGGTCGCCGTCGCGGACGTCGGCGCCCGCCAGGTTCAGCGTGCCGGCCCAGCGCGCCGCCGGCAGGTCGATGGCGAGCAGCTCGCGGGCGAGCCGGGCGCGCGCGGCGGTGTCGTGGTAGGGCAGCTCGCGCAGCAGGGTGGGCGTGGTCAGCGCGCGCAGCCGCGGGTCGCCGAGGTCGCCGGCGATCGCGACGGCCTCCTCGGCGGCGGCGCGGGCGGCGGGGTCGCCTTCGCCGGACAGCTCGCCGGCGTAGGCGTCCAGCAGCAGGCAGCGGTCGGCGGGGGCGAGGTCCTCGCGGCGCAGCAGGCGGGCCAGGTGCGCGACGGTCGCGGTGTCGATCCGGCCGTAGGGGCGGGTCTGCCAGGGCGTCGGCTCGGTCCAGGCGGTGAACGCGGCGATCAGCAGGTCGTCGCGCCCGGCGGCCGCCTCGATCGCGCGCCGGCGGGTGGCGCGGGCGGCGGCGACGTCCCCGGCGCGGACCTGCGCGCGCAGCAGCGTGCCGAGCAGTTCGACATGGCGGGCGGCGGTGCGGCCGGGGATCGTCTCGAACGCGGCGAGGGCCTGGGCGAGCAGCCGGGCGGCGGTCTCGTGCGCGTACCGGTCCTCGGCGAGGGCCGCCGCGCGGACGCCGTACTCCACGGCCTTGTCCGGGACGGCGGCGCGCGCGTAGTGGTGGGCGAGGGCGGTGACGTCGCCGGGCGTGCGGCGCTCCAGCGCGGCGGCGAGGCGGGCGTGCATGCGGGTGCGGCGCAGCGCGCTGAGGTCGGCGGTCATGGTGTCGCGGACGAGCGCGTGCACGAACCGGATCCGGCCCGGCGCGGGCTCGGTGAGCAGGCCCGCCGCCAGGCCCGCGTCGAGGGCGTCCAGCACCCTGTCCTCGTCGGTGTAGGCGGCCTCGACCAGCGGCTCGACGGCCGGTTCGGGCCCGGCGAGCGCGGCCAGGCGCAGCACCGCGACGGCCGGTTCGGGCAGCCGGGCGAGGCGGCGGCGCAGCACGTCCCGCACGCCCTCGGGCACCGTGCCGAGGCCGCCCTCGCTGTCCAGCAGCCGGGCGCTCTCGCGCACGTAGAAGGGGTTGCCGCCGGTGCGCTCGGCGAGCGCGGCGAGCGTCGCGCCGTCCACGGGGGCGGTGGTCTCGGCGGCGACCAGCCGCGCGACGGCGGCCGGGGCCAGGCCGTGCAGCGCCATCCGCGTGGGGGCGCGGCGGGCCAGCACGGCGAGGGCGCCGGTGAGCCGGTCGCCGGTCTCCTCGGCGCGGTAGGCGGCCACGAGCAGCAGCGGCGCGTCGGTGACGGCCGCCAGCAGCGCGAGGGTCTCGGCGTCGGCCCAGTGCAGGTCGTCCAGCATGATCGTCAGCGGGTGGCGGCGGGCGGCCTCGCCGAGCCAGTCCCACACGGCGCGGTGCATGCGGAACCGGCCGCCCGCCGAAGCCGGGGGAGGGGTGTCCGACAGCAGCGCGGCGGCCTCCGGCGGCGGCGGGACGGCCGCGGCGACGGTCCGCAGCGCCTCCGCCCACGCCCACGCGGGCGGCGCGCCGGGATCCTCGGGGCAGGCGCCGGCGGCGACCAGCCCGCCGTCGCGGCGCAGCCCGGCGGCGAACCGCGCCAGCAGCGACGACTTGCCGAGCCCGGCCTCCCCGGTGACGAGCACGACCCGGGGCCCGGGCTCGCGCGCGACGCCCCGCAGCACGGCCAGTTCGGCGTCCCGGCCGACGAACAGCTCCTCCTCGGGCCGGACGATCGGCGGTTCGCGCAGCGCCCAGGCCTCCGCCGGGTGGGGCGTGCCGGGGGCCGGCGGGTCGAAGGTGTCGGTGTCCTGCCGCAGGATCGCCTGCTCCAGGTCGGTGATCGCCGGGCTCGGGTCCAGGCCCAGCTCCTCGGCGAGGACGGCCCGGCCCCGGCGCAGCGTCGCCAGCGCGTCGCCCTGGCGGCCCGTGCGCCACAGCACCAGCGCGTGCAGCCGCCAGCCTTCTTCGAGGAGCGGCGCGTCCAGGGTCAGGCGCTCGGTCTCCAGGACGGCGCCGGGGTCCCCGAGGCGCAGCGCGGCGGCGGCGCGCAGTTCACGGGCGGCCAGGCGGAGTTCGTTCAGGCGGGCGATCTCGGCCTGGGCCCAGGGGGAGTCCGCGGATTCGGCGAACGCTGGGCCTCGCCATAGCGACAGCGCCTCGTCCACAAGCGCGCGCGGGTCGGGGGCCTTGCGCGCCTCGGCGAGCAGCCGTTCGAAGCGCCAGGCGTCCACGGCGTCCTCGGGAAGACGCAGCGCATAGCCGGGCGGGGCCGATACCAGCAGCCGGGCGGGCGCGCGCGGGGGACGGTCCGGTTCCAGCAGCTTGCGCAGGTTGGAGATGTAGGCCTGGAGGGAGGCCGGGGCCTGGGCGGGCGGCGCGCCGTCCCACACGTCCTCGACCAGCCGTTCGGCCGGCACCGCCTCGCCGCGCGCCGCCACCAGCCGGGCGAGGACCGTGCGCTGGCGCGGCCCGCCGAGCCGGGCCGGTGCGCCGCCGGTCTCGGCCTCCACGGGGCCGAGCACCCGGATCCAGATCATCGCGGTGATCATCGCAGACGTCCCGGCCCGCTTCCAAGCGGCCGGCGCTACGCCCCGGCCAGCTCGCCGAGCAGCTTCCAGGTGCGGGCGCGGGCCGCGGGGCCGAGCAGACCGGTCCCGGTGAACACCACCTCGGTCGCGCCCGCGTCGAAGTGGGCGCGCACGGCCGCCGCGAGGGTCTCCTCGTCGCCGACCACGGCGAGGTCGGCGGCCCGCTCCGCCCCGCTCAGCGCGATGACCCGCTGGTAGGACGGGATCCGGTCGTAGATCGCGGTGGCCTCGGCGACGGCGTCGCGGGCCGCCGCCGGATCGTCGGTGACGACGCCGCTGACCAGCGCCACGACGCGCGGCGCGGGCCGTCCGGCGGCCTCGGCGGCGGCGGTGAGCTGCGGCACGATGTGCTCGCCGAGCGCGCGCGGGGCGGCCAGGTAGGGCAGCGTCCCGTCGGCCAGCTCGCCGGTGACGCGCAGCGCGTTCGGGCCCATCGCGGCGACCAGCAGCGGCGGCGGCGTCGCGCCCGCCAGCGTGGTCGGCAGCGGCGGCGCGGCCGTCAGGGTGTCGCCCTCGAAGGCGGCGGTGCCGTCGGCGGCGAGCCCGCGCAGCACGGTCAGGAACTCGCGCAGCCGGGCGACCGGCCGGTCGTAGGGGACGCCGTAGACGGGCTCGACGGAGACGCGCGCGCCGAGCGCCAGGCCGAGCTGCAGCCGCCCGCCGGTGGCGGCCTGCGCCGTCTGCGCCTGGGCGGCGACCACCAGCGGGTGCCGGGGGAAGATCGGCACCGCGGAGGTGCCGACGGTCAGTTCCGGCACCTCGCGGCCGACGAGCCCGGCGAGGGCGATGGCGTCGTAGTCGTAGCGCTGGCCGAACCAGACCGAGCGCAGGCCGGCGTCGGCGGCCTCGCGCGCCTGCGCGGCCACCGCGTCCACGGCGTTTCCGGTCGGGGGAGGGGAGAGGGCGACTCCGATTGTCATGCCCCCGGCAACCCCGCCGAATTGGCGACTATTCCCGTAGGAAAGACTCAGTTCAGCCGGCCGGGGCAGCCCGGCTCGCAGCGCTCCATGTGCCGGGCGAGGCCGGACGTGAACGAGCCGAGCATCCGGCCCATGACCACCTTGGCGAGGGGGCCGGTGCCGGGGACCAGCGGCTCGAACGAGCCGGACCACTCCACGCGGGTGCCCTCGCCCCGCGGCTCCAGCGTCACGTCCGCCCGGTAGCGGCGGAGCGGCAGCCCGGCGAGCGCGACGTAGGAGTAGCGGGTGGACGGCTCGTACGCCACCACCCGCTCGCGCGCCGGGAAGATCCGCCGGACGGCGCCGACGCCGTTCGGCTCCGGCGCGCCGTCCCGCTCGCGGTGCGCGCGGGTCGGGAACCGGCCCCAGACGTTCCACGCCTCGGCGACCGCGATGTGGTTGAAGATCGCCTCGGCGGAACCGCGCACGGTGGCGGTGGCCTGGACTCGGTACGGCATGGACGGCTCCCGGGGAGGTCGGATCCGCGCACGGTAGCAGCAGCGGCGGCGGTCCCGGCTAGGCGGTGTCGACGACCTGGAACACCTCGGCCAGGCGCCCTTCCGGCAGGCCGCCGGCGCGGGCGTTGCCCGACAGCCAGCCGCGCAGCATCTCCGGCAGCCCGTCGCCCATGTGCCCGGTCTGGCTGGCGTGCGCGCGCAGCGCCGCGACCTTGCGGTCGAACTGCCCGGTGACGTCCACGTAGTGCTCCGGCGCCGGCCCGCCCGACAGCCACACCTCGCGGACGGTCCAGGCCTCCAGCCCCTCCTCGGCGAGCAGCTCGGGGAAGGCGTAGGGGTTGCGCGCGTCGGGGTAGACGGCGTCCAGGGCCGCCGCCCCGGCGGCGCGGTGGTCGGGGTGGCTCGGCGCGATGCGCACGTAGTTGCGCTCGGGGGACTGCGTCAGCACCCGGTCCGGGCGGACCTGCCGGATGACCCGGGCGATGTCGCGGCGCAGGTCCAGCGTCGCCTCCAGGCGGCCGTCGGGGTGGCCGAGAAAGCGCACGTCGGTGACGCCGGCGCACTTGGCGGCGGCGCGCTGCTCGTCGCGGCGCAGCGCCGCCATCTCTTCGCGGGTGACACCGTCGTCGAAGCCGCCGGCGTCGCCGTCGGTGACCATGAGGTAGGTCACCTCGATGCCGCGGTCGGTCCAGCCGGCGACCGTGCCGGCCGAGCCGAAGTCGACGTCGTCGGGGTGCGCCATCACGACGAGGATGCGCTCGATCTCGCTGTCGTCCAGAACGTCGCTCACGGCCTCACTTTATGCGGATCGGGCGTTTTTCTTCTGCCGCCGGGCCTGTCGTCCGAATCCGGCTTGTTCGGCTTGTGGCTGCGCTTGGGCTTCTTCGTGGGGTTCGCCGGACCCCCCGGGTGATGCGCGTTCTCCCGGTCCTTCCCCTTCCAGCCCGGATGCGGGGAGGGCGACGGCGCCAGGCCGGGGGACGGCGGCGGGCCGGCCGGGGCCGTGCCGGTGACCCGGGGCCGGGGAGCGGGCTCGGGCGCCCGGCCCGAGCCGGCGCCGTGCCCCGGCGCCGGCGTGTGCCGCCGCCCGTGGGACGGCTCCGGCGCCTGGCCGGGCAGGTTGCCCGTGCCCGCCGCCACCGCGACGCCGCCCGCCGCGAACGTGACGCACACCACCGCGGTGACCTTGGCGGCCAGGCGCCCGCCCCACCGGGCGGCCCGCGCCGGGAGCGGCCGGGCCGCGCGGAACGCCGCGACGGCGGCGTCCTCGCCCGGGACCGGCCCGGGCGGCGCGGGCGCGGCGGCGTCCGCGAGCAGCCCGGCGAGCCGCTCGTGGCCCGGGACGCGCCCGCCCGCCAGCAGCAGCTCGGCGTCCTGCGGGCCGGGGCCGTGCCCGGCCCGTTCGTCGCTCATCGCGCCCCTTCCGTCGCGCCCAGCCTGTCCGACAGCCGCCGCAGGCCCCGGTGGGCGGCGGTGCGCACCGCCCCGGGGCGCTTGCCGAGCACCCGCGCCGCCGCCGGGGCGTCCAGCCCGATGACCACCCGCAGCAGCACCGCCTCGGCCTGGTCGCGCGGCAGCTCGGCGATCAGCGCGATCGCCTCCCGGGTGGCCAGGCCCTCGAGCGCGAGCATGGCGGTGTCGCCGTGCGCGGGCAAGGCCAGCAGCGCCTCGGCGTCGGGCCCGGCGGCCGGGCGGCGGGCGCTGCGGCGCAGCAGGTCCATCGCCCGGTTGCGGGTGATCGTGGCGGCCCAGCCGCGGAACCCCTCCAGGTCGCCGCGGAACCCCGCCAGGTCGCGGGCGATCTGCAGCCACGCCTCGGAGGTGACGTCCTCGGCGTCCGTGCCGACCAGCGAGGCGGCGTACCGGACGAGCCGGGGCTGCAGGTCCCGGTACAGCAGCCGGAACGCCCCCTCGTCACCGCCCTGGGCGGCGCGGAGGGCGCGACCGAGGTCGTCGTCCGCCGCGTCCGTCACGCCCGCCATTTTGCAGGCATTTTCCGGGTGGTGTGACACTTCCGGGGATGGTGGCGCTGAACGGTCGAGATCTCCCCGACCAGTGATGGACGAGATGACCACCGACACCCTGACGACCACCGGCGAGCCCGAGGGCACCCGCGCCCCGGCGGTCCCGGCCCCGCCGCTCGACGCCCCCGCGCCGCCCGGCGACCCGCTCCGGCCGCCGGTCTTCGTCGACTCCACCGGCCGCCGCGCCCGCCTCGGCCGCCGCGTCGGCCTGGTGCTGGCCGGGCTGCTGGTGAGCTTCCTCGGCTCGATCGGGATCATCGTGGCGACCGGCGCGTCCGTCCCCCTGACACCCTGGAGCGGGCACGGCCCCCGGCACACCGCCAAGCCGGAGCCGCCGCCGAGCCTGAAGAGCATCCACCGCGGCCCCGACGGGCGCGTCATCAGCGGCCCGGGCGCCCCGGTCACCCCGCCCGCGGCCCGCCGCTCGGGGCCCCCGGCTCCCGCCCCGACCGATACCGAGCGCGGCCGGACGACACCGGCGCCCGTCGACGCCTCGGCCACCCCCACCCCCACCCCCACCCCGTCGGCCACCACGCCGACGGCGGTCCCCACCCCGACCCCGTCGGCCACGCGCCCCGGCCACGGCCGCGCGACCCCGCCCGGGCGGGCCAAGAAGAACCGCTGACATGGGACGCGGAGAACCGAAGGGCCATTGGCTCCTGCTCGCGCTCGGCGCGCTCGCGCTGACCGTCCTGCTGCTGCTGGACGGCTTCGCCAACGGCGCCGTCGGCGAAGCGCCCCGTAAGGAGCCCGCCCACCCGGCGGCGGCGCCCGCCGAGGCCACCTCCGCAGGCCCGGTGATCAACCTGGCCGGCGGCAAGACCCAGAGCCGCCGGATGCCCGCCAAGACCGTCGCGCTGACCTTCGACGACGGCCCCGACCCCGAGTGGACGCCCCGCATCCTGGACGTGCTGCGCCGCCACAACGCGCACGCCACGTTCTTCTCCATGGGCGCGCACATCGCCCAGCAGCCCGCGCTGACCCGGCGCATCCTGCGCGAGGGCAACGAGATCGGCTCGCACACCTACACCCACATCGACATGGCGGCCTCGCCCGCCTGGCGCACCCGCTTCGAGCTCGACCTCACCCAGCGCGCCCTCGCCGGCGCCGCGGGCGTGCACACCCGGCTGATGCGCATGCCCTACTCCTCCCGCCCCGACGGCCTGACCGCCGGGGAGTGGAGGGCGGCGCGGCTGGCCGGCGCGGACGGCTACCTGACCGTCCTCACCGACCGCGACACCGAGGACTGGGCCAGGCCCGGCGTCGACCGGATCGTCCGCGACGCGACGACGGCCGGGCGGCGCGGCGAGGGCGCGATCGTGATGCTGCACGACGCGGGCGGCGACCGCACCGAGACCGTCGCCGCGCTGGAGCAGATCATCGTCCGGCTGCAGGCGCAGGGCTACCGGTTCACCGGCGTCGCCGAGGGCCTCGGGCTGCCCGCCGCCACCGTCAAGGTCGGCGGCGGCGAGCAGGCCATCGGGACGGTGCTGGTCGCCGCGCAGCGCACCGCGGGCTGGCTGACCGGCTGGTTCGGCCTGCTGTTCCTGCTCGCCGGGATGCTCTGCGCGATCCGCCTCGGCGTGCTGCTGGTCTTCGCGCACGTGCACATGCGGGCGGTGCGCCGCCCGCAGCGCCGCCGGACGCAGGGCGAGCCGCCCCCGCTGTCGGTGATCGTCCCGGCCTACAACGAGGAGGCCGGGATCGCCGCGACGGTCCGCTCGCTGCTGGACACCGACTACCCGGCGCCGTTCGAGGTGATCGTGGTGGACGACGGGTCCACCGACCGCACCGCCGAGATCGTCGAGGCCCTCGCGCTGCCGGGCGTGCGGCTGATCCGCAAGCCCAACGGCGGCAAGCCGAGCGCCCTCAACACCGGCGCCGCCGCCGCGCGCACCGACGTGCTCGTCCTCGTCGACGGCGACACCGTCTTCCAGCGCGACACCCTGCGCCACCTGGTCGCGCCGCTGGACGACCCCAGGGTCGGCGCGGTCAGCGGCAACACCAAGGTCGCCAACCGCGGCGGCGTCCTCGGCCGCTGGCAGCACATCGAGTACGTGATCGGGTTCAACCTGGACCGGCGCATGTTCGACGTGCTGCAGTGCATGCCGACGATCCCCGGCGCGATCGGCGCGTTCCGGCGCGCCGCGCTGCTGGAGGTCGGCGGCGTGCACGACGACACCCTCGCCGAGGACACCGACCTCACCATGGCGATCTGCCGCGCGGGCTGGCGCGTGGTCTACGAGGAGAAGGCCCTCGCCTGGACCGAGGCGCCCGACTCGCTGCGCCAGCTGTGGCGGCAGCGCTACCGCTGGTGCTACGGGACCATGCAGGCGATGTGGAAGCACCGCCGCTCGGTCGTCGAGCGCGGCCGGTCGGGCCGGTTCGGCCGCCGCTGCCTCACCTACCTGGCGGTCTTCCAGGTGGTGCTGCCGCTGTTCGCACCAGCGGTGGACCTGTTCGCGCTGTTCGGGCTGGCGTTCCTGGACCCGACCGCGCCGCTGCTGATGTGGGCGGCGTTCACCGCCGCGCAGGCCGCCGCCGGCGCCTACGCGCTCTGGCTGGACCACGAGCCCGTCCGGCCCCTGTGGACGCTGCCGCTCCAGCAGGTCGTCTACCGCCAGCTGATGTACCTGGTGGTGCTGCAGTCGGCGGTGACGGCGGTCCTCGGCGCGCGGCTGCGCTGGCAGACGATCCGCCGCACCGGCACCTTCGCCGGGCCCGGCGGGGAGGAGGCCCGGTTGGGTCTGGGAGGGCAGTCCGTCGCGGGGTAAGGCTGAGGACATGCGCAAACTCATCAACGCCCCGGCGGACGTCGTCGCCGACGCGCTGCGCGGCCTGGCCGCCGCGCACCCCTCGCTGCGGGTCGACGTGGACACCCGCACGGTCGTCCGCGCCGCCGCGCCGCGCCCCGGCAAGGTCGCCCTGGTGTCGGGCGGCGGCTCCGGCCACGAGCCGCTGCACGCCGGCTTCGTCGGGTTCGGGATGCTGGACGGGGCGTGCCCGGGCGAGGTCTTCACCTCCCCGACGCCCGACCAGGTCGTCGCGGCGGCGATGGCGGTGCACGGCGGCGCGGGCGTGCTGCTGATCGTCAAGAACTACACCGGCGACGTGCTGAACTTCCAGCTGGCCGCCGAGCTGGCCGAGGACGAGGGCATCGAGGTCGCCACCGTGCTGGTCGACGACGACGTGGCGGTGCGCGACAGCACCTACACCGCGGGCCGCCGCGGCACCGGCGCCACCCTGTTCGCCGAGAAGATCGCCGGCGCGCTGGCCGAGGAGGGCGCCGGCCTGGACGCGGTCGCCGCCGTCGCCCGCGAGGTCGTCGCGCGGACGCGCTCCTTCGGCGTCGCGCTGTCGCCGTGCACCGTCCCGGCCGCCGGGGAGCCGACGTTCGAGCTCGGGCCGGGCGAGATCGAGCTCGGCGTCGGCATCCACGGCGAGCCGGGCCGCGAGCGCGCCGCCGCCGCGCCCGCCGCCGAGATCGTCGCCGCCGCGCTCACCGCGATCGACCAGGACATGCCGCTGGCCGGCCAGGAGCTGCTGGTGCTGGTCAACGGGATGGGCGGCACCCCCTTGATCGAGCAGTACATCGCCTACGGGGCGGCCGAGCGCTGGCTGGCCGGGCGCGGCGCGACCGTGGCCCGGCCGCTGGTCGGCGGCTATGTGACCAGCCTGGAGATGGCCGGCGTCATGATCAGCGTCTGCCGGGCCACGCCCGAGATGCTGCGCCTGTGGGACGCGCCCGTCGAGACCCCGGCCCTCAGGTGGGGCCGATGAACGCACCGGGAGACTGAGAGCAGTGAACACGGCCGAGTGGATCAGACTGGCCGCCGAGCGGATCGCCGCCGACGCGGCGCACCTGTCCCGGCTGGACGCCGCGATCGGTGACGGCGACCACGGCCACAACCTGGAGCGGGGCTTCGCCGCGGCGGTCGCGGCGCTGCCGGAGGGCGACGCGCCGCCCGGCAAGGTCCTGCTCGCCGCCGGCCGGGCGATCGTGGCCAAGACCGGCGGCGCGTCCGGTCCCCTGTACGGGACGGCGCTGCGCCGCGCGGGCAAGGCCCTCGGCGACACGCCGGACCTGGACGCCGCCGGGCTCGGCGCGGTGCTGCAGGCCGCGCTGGAGGGCGTCCGCGAGCTCGGCCAGGCCGGCGAGGGCGACAAGACCATGGTCGACGCGCTGGCGCCGGCCGTCGCGGCCTACGAGGAGGCCCTGGCGGCGGGCGGCGACCTGGCGGCCTGCGCGGCGGCCGCCGCCGAAGCGGCCGACCAGGGGGCACAGGCGACCGTGCCGATGCAGGCGCGCAAGGGCCGCGCCAGCTACCTCGGGCCGCGCAGCACCGGGCACCTGGACCCCGGCGCGGCCTCCACCGCCCTGCTCCTGCGCGCGCTGGCGGACGTGGCGTGAGCGTCGGCATCGTGATCGTGTCGCACAGCCGGGCGCTCGCCGAGGGCGTCGCCGAGCTGGCCGCGACCATGGGCGCGGGCGAGGCCGCCGTGGCGGCGGCCGGCGGCGACGGGCGCGGCGGCCTCGGCACCAGCGCCGAGCTGATCGAGGAGGCGGTCGCGACGGTGTCGGCGGGGGCGGGCGTGGTGCTGCTCGCCGACGTCGGCAGCTCCGTCCTCACCGCGAAGCTGGTCGTGCAGGACGCGGGCGGCGAGGTCGTGCTCGCCGACGCGCCGCTGGTGGAGGGCGCGATCGCGGCGGCCTCCGCGGCGGCGGCGGGTGCCGACATGGCCGCCGTGGTCGCCGCGGCCGAGTCCGCCCACGGCTTCCGTAAGACCTAGCCCCGACAAGTCCTAAAGGCCCGACGGGCTGGGCGGGGCCTGCTGCCGGCCCTCGTCCTCGGGGCGCTCCTCGGGCTCGACCGGGCCCTGCAGCAGGGTCGTGATCGGGCCGTCGATGTCCTCGCCGGGGTCGGCCGGCACGGCGAAGACGCGCGGGTCCCGCCCGTCGTCCTCGACGGTGATCCGGTAGCCGGCGGCGTCCCCGTCCCCGCCGGTCTCCCCGGCCTCCGCGCACGCGTCCGTGCCGGCCAGCGCGCTCACCGCCTGCTCGATCCGCCCGGCCTGGTCGCCGGGCAGATCGGCGGTGTCGTACACGGCCACCATGTTCTCGCCGCCCGCGAACCCGCCGGTGCTCTCGATCTTCACCCGCATCCGCCCACCTCCGGGTCCACGGTCCGTCCGGCGCGGGGATCGGTCAACCCCGCCGCTTTTGTCCTCTTGTGGGGCAAAGGCGGGGCTGTCGTGGCGCGCATCGGCCCGGAGCCGACCGTATTCGTCGGCCACGCCACGTACACTCGCACGTGATGTCGAAGACCGAAGTGAACCCCCTGCTGGACGGGCTGAACCCGCAGCAGCGCGCCGCCGTGGAGCACGCCGGCGGCCCCCTGCTCATCGTCGCGGGCGCCGGTTCGGGCAAGACCCGCGTGCTCACCCACCGCATCGCCCACCTGCTGGCCGAGCGCGACGTGCACCCCGGCCAGATCCTGGCCATCACCTTCACCAACAAGGCCGCGGCCGAGATGAAGGAGCGGGTGGACGCGCTGGTCGGCCCGCGCTCGCGCGCGATGTGGGTGATGACCTTCCACTCGGCGTGCGTGCGCATCCTGCGCCGCGAGGCCGGGCGGCTCGGCTTCCCCACCGGCTTCTCGATCTACGACCAGGCCGACGCGCAGCGCCTGATGGCCCTGGTCTGCCGCGAGCTGGACCTGGACCCCAAGCGCTATCCGCCCAAGTCGTTCTCGGCGCAGGTCAGCAACCTCAAGAACGAGCTGATCGACTACGAGACGTTCAAGGCGCGCGCGTCCACCCACATGGAGCAGACGCTCGCCTCGGCGTACCAGATGTACCAGGCGCGGCTCGCGCAGGCCGGCGCGATGGACTTCGACGACCTGATCATGATGACGGTCAACCTGCTGCAGGTCTTCCCCGAGGCCGCCGAGCACTACCGGCGCCGGTTCCGGCACGTCATGGTCGACGAGTACCAGGACACCAACCACGCCCAGTACGAGCTGGTCCGCGAGCTGACCGCGCCCGTCGAGGGCGTGGGCGCGGCCGAGCTGTGCGTGGTCGGCGACGCCGACCAGTCGATCTACGCCTTCCGCGGCGCGACGATCCGCAACATCCTGGAGTTCGAGCGCGACTACCCCGAGGCCACCACGATCCTGCTGGAGCAGAACTACCGCTCCACCCAGACGATCCTGTCGGCGGCCAACGCGGTGATCGAGCGCAACGCCGACCGCAAGCCCAAGCGGCTGTGGTCCGACCAGGGCGCCGGCCACAAGATCATCGGCTATGTGGCCGACAACGAGCACGACGAGGCCGCGTTCGTGGCCCGCGAGGTCGACCGGCTCACCGACGCCGGCGACGCCCGCCCCGGCGACGTGGCGATCTTCTACCGCACCAACGCGCAGTCGCGGGTGTTCGAGGACGTGTTCATCCGGGTCGGCCTGCCCTACAAGGTCGTCGGCGGCGTGCGCTTCTACGAGCGCAAGGAGGTCCGCGACCTGCTGGCCTACCTGCGCGTGCTCGGCAACCCCGAGGACACCGTCAGCCTGCGCCGCATCCTGAACGTGCCCAAGCGCGGGATCGGCGACCGCGCCGAGGCCGTGGTGGAGGCGTACGCGTCCCGCGAGCGGATCTCGTTCTGGCAGGCGCTGCGCCGCCCCGAGGACGTCCCGGGCATGGCGACCCGCTCGATCAACGCGGTCCGCGAGTTCGTGGCGCTGCTGGACGAGCTGCGCGAGCAGGTCGCGGCGCTCACCCCGGGCGAGCTGGTCGAGCAGATCCTGGTCAAGAGCGGCTACCTGGCCGAGCTGCAGGCGTCCAAGGACCCGCAGGACGAGACCCGCATCGAGAACCTCCAGGAGTTCGAGGCGGTCGCGCGCGAGTACGAGGAGCGCCTGGACGGCGAGTCGGCCGCGGGCCGGCTGGTCGACTTCCTGGAGCAGGTCGCGCTCGTCGCCGACGCCGACTCCATCCCCGGCGGCGCCAAGGGCAACCCGGCCGCGCCCGCCGACGAGGCCGCCGCCGAGGCCGACCAGGGCGTGGTCACGCTGATGACCCTGCACACCGCCAAGGGCCTGGAGTTCCCGGTGGTGTTCCTCACCGGCATGGAGGACGGGGTCTTCCCGCACCTGCGCGCCATGAGCAACCCCAAGGAGCTGGAGGAGGAGCGCCGACTGGCCTACGTCGGCATCACCCGGGCCCGGCAGCGCCTGTACGTGAGCCGCGCGACGATGCGCTCGTCGTGGGGCGCGCCGCAGGTGAACCCGCCGTCGCGGTTCCTCGGCGAGGTGCCCGCGACGCTGATCGACTGGGAGCGCGAGGGCTCCTCGCTGTCGGGGTCGGCGCTGACGTCGGTGGCGTCGCGGCCCGGCGGCCGGCTCGGCGGCGGCGGCCGCCCGGCGGCCCGGTCGGGCAAGGCGGTGCCGAACCTGCGGCCGGGCGACAAGGTCACCCACGACTCGTTCGGGCTCGGCACGGTGGTGTCGGTCGACGGCCAGGACGACAAGATGCGCGCCAGCATCGACTTCCGCGGCGAGTCCGAGATCAAGGTCGTCGTGGTGAAGTACGCGCCCCTGGAGAAGCTCTAGCCTTCGAGGCAGGCCCGCTCTCCGCCGCACGGGGGAGGGCGGGCCTTCGTGCGTCCGGGCAACTGGACTCGTAGTCCAATTGTGACCCGGCGCACATACAAGCAGGGTTGCTTGGATATGCGGGCGCTCGTACCTTCGGACAAGGCGCCAGTAAGTGTCCCCCGACGCCGGTGCAGTCTCCCCGAAGCAGGAGAGCCCCATGAGCCACGCCGCCGCCCGCCCCCGCCCCCTGATCCGCCCCCGCAGCGTGCGGACGCGCCGGATCGCCTTCGACTACCCCGCCGAGACGCTGCCGCGCCACTACGTCAGCGGCGACCTGGTGATGAGCCACGTCGTCTCGGTGCTGTCGTCGTTCTTCCCCGAGGGCGAGGACTTCTTCATCCGCACCGTCCGTAACTACCGCGACCGGATCACCGACCCCGAACTGAAGGAGCAGGTCGCCGGCTTCATCGGCCAGGAGGTCACGCACGGCCGCGAGCACCGCGCGTTCAACCGCCGCCTCGCCGCGCTCGGCTACCCGACCCGCAACATCGACCGCCGCCTGCACCACGGCCTGCGGTTCGGCGAGAGGGTGCTGCCGAAGGCCGTCCAGCTCGCGGTCACCGCCGCGCTGGAGCACTACACCGCCACCCTCGCCGAGGTGCTGCTGACCGACCCGGAGGCGCAGGCCCTGTTCGACGTCGACGAGGTCCGCTCGATGCTGCAGTGGCACGCCCTGGAGGAGAGCGAGCACAAGTCGGTGGCGTTCGACGTGTTCCAGACCGTCAGCGGCGACCAGGCCCTGCGCATCTGGGTCATGCGGTTCACCACCGCCGGGTTCCTGGCCGCGACTGTCGGCAACACGATCTTCTCGATGCTGCTCGACCGCGCCACCTACGACGGCCCCCGCCTGGCCGAGAGCCTGCGCAGGCTGCGGCACTCGCCCTGGCTGAAGCCCGAGGTCGCCCGCCGCATCCGCGACTACAACCGGCCCGGCTTCCACCCCGACGACCACGACAACACCGCGCTGATCGAGGAGTGGAAGAACCGGCTGTTCGGCGAGGAGGGCGCCCTGGCGGACCGCACGAAAGGCCCCGCCTGACAGGGCTTGACCGCTTCCCTGACCGGTGCGATGTTCGCGTCGTGAAAATCATCGGCGCAGGTTACGGACGTACCGGGACGCTGTCCCTCAAAGCGGCCATCGAGCGGCTCGGGTTCGGGCCGTGCCACCACATGACCGAGGCGGTCCGAAAGGAACAGCTCGGCGGCTGGCTCGCCAAGACCAAGGGCCGGCCCGTCCCCTGGGACAGGCTGCTCGGCGGGTACGAGTCCTGCGTCGACTGGCCGGCCGCGGCCTACTGGCGCGAGCTGACCGAGCACTACCCCGCCGCCAAGGTCGTCCTCAGCGTCCGCGAT
The DNA here is from genome assembly GCF_009604375.1 of Actinomadura macrotermitis. Classification (GTDB taxonomy): domain Bacteria; phylum Actinomycetota; class Actinomycetes; order Streptosporangiales; family Streptosporangiaceae; genus Spirillospora; species Spirillospora macrotermitis. The sequence goes on along the minus strand of NZ_WEGH01000003.1, from coordinate 1,365,386 downwards.
CCCGGGCGCTGGGCGGCCAGCATGCGCGCGACCATCCTGGCCCACCACCGCCGGGGCCGGACGCTGCCGGGCCGCGCCCTGACCGGCCTGTCGGCCCTGCTCGGCACCGACCTCGCCAGGTTCATCGAGATGACCTCCAACATGCCCGAGGTGCCGGGGTTCGCCGACCTGTCCGACGAGGAGCTCGCCAAGGCCTTCGAACGGCACACCGAGGAGGTCCGGGCCGGCGTCGACCCGTCCCGGCTGCTGGTGTTCGAGGTCGCGCAGGGCTGGGAGCCGCTCTGCGCGTTCCTCGGCGTCCCGGTGCCGGACGAGCCGTTCCCGCGGGTCAACGACACCGCCCAGTTCCAGGAGCAGGCCAAGGCCATGATGCGGCAGCTGATGCTGCGCCGTTAGCGGCGCCGCAGCCCGAGGATCACGATCGCGCCGACCAGCAGGTGCATGGCGGCCAGCGCCGCGCCGGCGGCGGCCGTCGCGGCGCCGAGCGGGCCGCCCAGCGACAACGCCAGGGCGAGCACCGCGACGGCGGTCCAGATCGCCCGGGCGCGGCCGGTGCGCCGTTCCAGGACCGCGAGCAGCGCCCACGCGGCGAGCGCGGGGAGCAGGCTGCCGATGATCACCGGCGCCACGCCCACCCGCCGCCCCTGGGCCTCGAGGTCGATCCCCGCCACCGGCACGACGGCGATCCACAGGGCCACCGGGGCGAGGACGGCGGCGGCGACGGTGAGCGCGCGGGAGGACGTGGTCTGCGTGAGAGTCGTCATGCCCGCAAGAGTGCGGGCCACGGCCCCGCCGCCACATCGGCCGACGGATACCGCGGCTTCCAACTTTGGTAGCTGTCGCCCTCGCGGCGGCGTCCGTAGCCTCGCTCCCGTGAACCTCTCCCCGGCCTGTACCTCCGGCACCCCGCGGGCGCGCGGCACGACCGTGCTGATGGCGGCCGTCGGCGTCCCGATCGCGCTGACGCTCTGGGGGCGGCACGACCTGCTGCTGCTGGACGCCGCGGCCGGCCTGGCGTCCTGGGCGCTGCTGCCGCTGCTGGTCCGCCGCCCGGTCGCGGTGACGCTCGTGCTGGACGTGCTGGCGGTCCTGTCGCCCTCCGCCACGCCCGCCTCGACCGTCGGGACGCTGCAGGTCGCGGGCGTGCGGAGCGTCCGCGTCGCGGTGGCGGTCGGCCTCGCCGGGATCGCCGCGCACGCGGCGCGCCCGCTGGTCCAGCCGATCCCGCTGCCGTTCGGCTGGTGGCTGCTGCTGGTGGCCATCGCGCACGCCGCGCTCATCGGGTGGGGCGCGCTGATCCAGGCGCGGCGCGCCCTCATCGCGTCGCTGCGCGACCGCGCCGAGCGCGCCGAGGCCGACCGGGACCGCCGCGTCGCCGAGGCCCGCGCGCTGGAGCGCGCCCGGATCGCCCGCGAGATGCACGACGTCCTCGCGCACCGGCTCTCCCTGCTCGCCACCTACGCCGGGGCGCTGGAGTACCGGCCCGACGCGTCGCCCGAGAAGCTCGCCCGGGCCGCCGGGGTGATCCGCTCCAGCGCGCACCAGGCCCTCGGCGAGCTGCGCGACGTGCTCACCGTGCTGCGCGCCGACGACGCCGAGGACGCCGCGCCCCAGCCCGTCCTCGCCGACCTGCCGCGGCTGCTGGCCGAGGCCGAGGACGCCGGGACGCCGGTCGCCTTCACCGACCGGACGGCCGGCACCGGGACGCTGCCGCCGACGCTGTCCCGCACGGTCTACCGGGTCGTGCAGGAGGGGCTGACCAACGCCCGCAAGCACGCGCCGGGCAGCCGGGTCCGGATCGTCCTGGACGGCGAGCCCGGCGGCCGGCTGACGGTCGAGCTGAGCAACCCCCTGGGACCCGGGCCCGCTGACACCGCCTCGCCCATCCCCGGCTCGGGCACCGGCCTGATCGGCCTCACCGAGCGGGTCCGCCTCGCGGGCGGCGCGCTCGACCATGGGGCGACCCCGGGCGGCTTCGGCCTGCGGGCCTGGCTACCCTTCCCCGAGTGCGCACCGTGACCCGGGTCCTGCTGGTGGACGACGACGCCCTCGTCCGGTCCGCGCTGGCGATGATGCTGGACGGCGCCGAGGGCATCGCCGTCGTCGCCGAGGCGTGCGACGGCGCCGAGGTGCCGGACGCCGTGGCGGCCCACTTCCCCGACGTCGTCCTGATGGACCTGCGGATGCCCCGGGTCGGCGGCATCGAGGCGACCCGCCGGCTGCGCCGGCTACCCCGCCCGCCCGAGGTGATCGTGCTGACGACCTTCGACACCGACGACAACGTCGTGGCGGCGCTGCGCGCGGGCGCGGGCGGGTTCCTGCTGAAGGACTCGCCGCCCGCCCGGATCGTCGCGGCGATCCACCGGGTGGCGGCGGGCGAGCCGATGCTGTCGCCGCAGATCACCCGCCGCCTGATGGAGAGCGTCACCACCCGCGCCGACGCCTACCGCCGCGCCGTGGACGCCCTGGCGGCCCTCACCCCGCGCGAACACGAGGTCGCCCTGGCCGTGGCGCGCGGCGAGGGCAACGCCGAGATCGCGGGCACCCTCGGCATGAGCGTCCCGACGGTGAAGTCCCACGTCTCGCGCATCCTGGCCAAGCTGGCCCTGAACAACCGCACCCAGCTGGCCCTCCTCGCCCACGACGCCGACCTGATCTGAGCACCGGGCCCTGGGACGCCGGTCCCGGACACGACAGGACGCCGCTCCCTGCCGCCGCAGGGCGGCCCCCGCCTAACGTTTTCCCCGTTGCTGAAACGCCGGGGGGCAGAAAGCAAGGGGGCCGAGAATGGCAATCGGATGGAAGCGGCGGACGGCCGCGATCGGCGTGGCCACCGCGGCGGTTCTCGCCACGGGCGCCGCCACGGGGACGGCGCAGGCGAGCACGCGCGTCATGAACGCGAAGTTCAAGAACGAGCTGGGATGCGTGCTCGACCTGTCGGCGGCCGACCCCGGGGGCACGCGCGCCGCTTGGGTGCAGCGGCCGCCGACGACGGTCGGCCGCCTGAGCGATGGCGCCTGGTGGTCGGTGAGCGCGAACCTGGGGCTTTGGGGGACGGCGAAGGGGTCCGCCGAATACGTCACCCGGGACTGCAATTTCCCGGCCTGGAACGGCATCACCGTCCGGCTCGAATGGACCCTGATGCCGACCGGCGTCAATTCCTACAGCGGCTGGACCAGCAACACGGTCCTCGAGGCCCGGCTGGAGACCCAGCACTACGGCCTGTCGCCGGTGTTCCTGCTCACGCAGCGGCCCACCTGATCCGGCGGCCGGCGGCGACGCGTTCCGACGCGTCGCCGCCGGCCGGGCGTCAGCACATCTCCGGGGAAATCGTGCACCCGGCCGAGTGACCACGGTGCAAGTAATCACTTACACTGATCGCGCTCAGCCTCCCTTCCCCCAGGAGACCCCATGAGACGTCTCGCCGCCGCGGCCCTGCTGGCCGCGGGCGTCCTCGCACCGGCCCGGGCGCAGGCCGCGCCCGCCGCCTACGACGTGGTCGTGCAGAAGGACGTCATGGTCCGGATGAGCGACGGCGCCGAGCTGGTCGTGGACGTCTACCGCCCCGCCCGCGGCGGCAAGGCGGCGGCCGGCCGCTTCCCCGTCGTGGTCAGCCAGACCCCCTACAACAAGTCGGTCCCGGGCGCCTCGATGCAGGCCGACTTCCTCGTCCGGCACGGGTACGTGCAGGTCGTCGCGGACGTGCGCGGCACCGGCGGCTCGCCCGGCGCCTGGGACGCGTTCGGGGCGCGCGAGCAGAAGGACGGCAAGGAGCTGGTGGAGTGGGCGTCCTCGCGCGCCCGGTCCTGGAGCGACGGCCGCGTCGGCCTCATGGGCGCCTCCTACGGCGCGATCAACCAGCTGTTCACCGCCGCGCAGCACCCGCGCGGGCTGAAGGCGATCTTCCCGGTGGTGCCGATGGGCGACGCCTACCGCGACGTCGTCGGCACCGGCGGCCAGCTCGGCCTGGCGTTCGTGCCGCTGTGGATGACCGGCGTCGGCGCCCTCGGCCTGCTGCCGCCCACCTACGCCGGCAAGGACCCCAAGAAGGCGGAGCAGGTGCTGCGCCGGCACCTGGGCAACATCCCCGACTTCGAGATCAGGATGATCCTGAACGCCCTCACCGGCGGGGACAAGGCGTTCGACTCCTCCTTCTACCGGCTGCGCTCGCCGCTGGAGGTCATCGACAAGGTGAACGTGCCGACCTTCCTGGTCGGCGGCCAGTTCGACATCTTCCAGCGCAGCGAGCCGCTGCTCTACCAGCGGCTCGCCGCGCGCGGGGTGCCGTCCCGCTTCGTCTACGGGCCCTGGTACCACATCGACGGCGCCGCGCCCGCGCTCGGCCTGCCGCTGCCGAACGCCCAGACGCCGCCCGGCATGACGCTGCCCGAGCTGGCCCTGCGCTGGTTCGACCAGCACGTCAAGGGCCTCAAGGACACCGGCCGGCCCATCGCGCCGGTCACCTACTACGAGCAGGGCCCGGGCGCCTGGCGCACCTCCGCCACCTGGCCGCCCGCCGTCACCTACCGCAAGCTGTACCTGGGCGACCGCCGCTCCCTGTCCTGGACCGCCTCGGCCGGGAAACCGGACACCGTCCCCTTCGCCCCGTTCGCGGGCCTGTGCAGCCGCTCGGCCGTCCAGTGGACGATCGGCGTCGGCGCCCTGCTCGGCCTGTCGTGCGCCACCGACCAGCGCGACAACGACAGGCAGGGCATCGTCTACGACCTGCCGGTCACCAAGCCCCTCAGCCTGACCGGCGCCGTCAACGCGCACCTGTGGGTGAGCTCGGCCGCCCGCGACGGCCAGCTCGCCGTCCGCCTGGAGGACGTCGCCCCGGACGGCAAGGTCACCCAGCTGTCGGCCGGCTGGCAGGTCGCCTCCCTGCGCGCCCTGGACGAGAAGCGGACCGTCCGCCGCAACGGCATGATCATCCAGCCGTACCACCCGTACACCAGGAAGTCCGGCGCCGCGATGAAGCCGGGCGTCCCCGTCCCGGTCGACGTGGAGATCTACGGCTTCGCCGGCACCCTCGCCCCCGGCCACAGGCTGCGGGTGTCCATCCAGACCGGCGACTTCCCGCACCTGTTCCCCAACCTGCCCCAGCTGGGCAGATCCGGCGCCCTGAAGATCTGGCACGACCCCGCCCACCCCAGCTGGGTCGCCCTGCCCGTCCGCTGACCCGGTTCACTCCGTGGCGTGGACCGCGGGCGGCACCGCCACAAGGTCGCGCAGGGCGGTGGCCGAGGGGGCGTCGAGGACCCGGTCGGCGATGGCGAGGACGCCGTCGACGACGGGCGGCGGGGCGGTGCGGGCCATGCCGGTGACCAGGGCGGCGCGGGTCGCCGGGTCCACCGCGGGCAGCACCAGCTCCAGGGTGGTGGCCTGGACGCCCGGCGGGGTGGCGGCCATGAAGGCGGCGCGGGCGGCGGCGATCTCCGCGTCGGTGCAGTGCGCCCAGATCCGGGGCATCACCCCCGTCTCCTCCTCGTGCAGGTGGGGCAGGTAGGCGGCGACGAACCGGGCGAGGTCGCGGTAGAGGTCCAGGCCCGCGGCCGGGTCGCCGGGCGCCTTGTCGAAGGACTCCGCCAGGTGCTCCAGCAGGTCGTCCAGGTCGCGGTGCTGGTCGGCGATGACATCGGTCGCCGCGTGCTCGTAGGGGTCCAGGACGCGCAGGATGTGCTCGTCCTCGTGCTCGGTGTGCACGCGCAGCAGCGCCAGCAGGGGCCGCCACTCCGCCTGCAGCCCGGCGACCTGCTCCGGGTCGGTCCAGTCGGTGGCCCCGGCCCGCATCGTGACCAGGAACAGGCCCCGGCGCAGGGCCTTGTGGATGAGGGTGAACAGATCGTCGCGTTCCATGCCGGCTCCTTGGTGTTCGGTCGGGCGCCCCGAACGTAGGCGGGCCGGGCAAGGCGGCGATATCCCCAGTTCGAGGGGGTACCGAGCGGTGGTGGGGCCGGGCCATCCTGAGGGCATGGATCTCCCCGCGCAGGTCCGGCGGCTGGCCGCCGAGGACCTCGGCCTCACCGAGGTGCGCGTCCGGCTGGACCGGCTGCTGCGCGCGGCGGTCGGCTACGACATGGCCGCCGTCTCCACGCTCGACCCGTCCACACTGCTGTGGACGAGCTGCTTCGTCAGCGGCGCCGACGCCGCCGGGGCGGCCGACCGCGAGCGGGTGCTGTTCGACATCGAGTTCCGCGGCACCGACGTCAACGGGTACCGGGAACTGGCCGCGGCCCCCGTCCCGGTCGCGGGCCTGCACGCCGCGACCGGCGGCCGGATCTCCCGGGCCGAGCGGCACCGGGAGCTGCTGCACGACCTCGGCGTCAGCGACGAGGCCCGCGTCATGCTGCGGACGCGGACGGGCTGCTGGGGCTCGCTCACCCTCTACCGGACCGAGCCGTCGCCCCCGTTCTCCCCGGCCGAGCTGGCCTTGCTCGCCGAGATCAGCGGCCCCGCGGCGGACCTGTTCCGCCTCACCCTGCTGCGCGCGGCGCTCGCCGCGCCGGGCGACCTCACCGGCCCGCCCGGCCTGCTGCTGGTCGGGCCGTCCGGGCAGACCCGCACCGTGACCGACGACGCCCGCCGCTGGCTGGCCACCCTGGACGACCGCGACCGGCTGCCGAGCGCCGTCCGCGCCGTGGCGGCCGCCGTGCGCGGCGGCGACGGCCTGGCCCGCGCCGCCCTGCCCGCCCGCGACGGGCGCTGGGTGGTGCTGCACGGCTCCGCCGCCGGCGACCAGACCGCCGTCATCGTCGAGGGCGCGCGCCCCGCCGTGATCGGCGAGGTGATCACCCGCGCGTACGGGCTGACGCCCCGCGAACGGGAGATCACCGAGCTCGCCGCGCAGGGCCGCACCACCCGCCAGATGGCGGCCCGCCTCGGCTTGTCGCCCTTCACCGTCCAGGACCACCTGAAGGCCACCTACGCCAAGATCGGCGTGCGGAGCCGCGCCGAGCTCGTGGCCGCCCTGTACACCCGGCACTACTCGCCCCGCGCCGCCGGCCGCCCGAGCCCCTACGGCTGGTACCTCGACGACGCGGTCGTGACGTGAGTCAGTCCAGGCGGGACCGCAGGAGGCAGAACTCGTTGCCCTCCGGGTCGGCCAGGACGTGCCAGCTCTCCTCACCGGTCTGGCCGACGTCGGCCGGGCGCGCCCCGGCGGCCAGCAGGCGCTCGAGCTCGGCGTCCTGGTCGCGGTCGGTGGCGTTGACGTCGAAGTGCATCCGCAGCTTGCCGACCTTCGGGTCGGTGGTGGGGCTGAAGAGCAGCGTCGGCTGCACCCCGCCGGCGCCCTGCGGAGGCCCGATCTGTATCGAGCCGTCGACGTCGGTACCGAGCACGCTGAAGCCCAGCACCTCGCACCAGAAGTCCGCCAACCGCTGCGGATCGTGGCAGTCGATCAACAGTTCGGAAATACGGCAAGCCATGATCGACACCCTACGAGGCGACGGCCGCCCGCCGGTACGCTGCCGCGCATGAGCGACACCGACGAGCAGGGCCGCCCCGAACCGCCGCCGGCGGGCGACGAGACCGCCACGCTGCTGGGCTTCCTGGACTTCCAGCGCGCCACGCTGGCCTGGAAGTGCGGCGGCCTGGACGCCGCCGGGCTGCGCGCGACCGTCGGCGCCTCGTCGATGACCCTCGGCGGGATGCTCAAGCATCTGGCCTACGTGGAGGACGAGTGGTTCACCCAGCGGTTCCGCGGCGAGGGGATGCCGTCCTCGTGGCAGGAGGTGGACTGGCGGACCGACCCCGACTGGGACTGGCGGTCCGCGGCCGACGACAGCCCCGAGGAGCTGTTCGCGCTGTGGCGGGAGGCGGCCGACCGCTCCCGCGCGGTGGTCGGCGCGGCCTTGAGCGACGGCGGCCTGGAGCAACTGGCCCGCTGGAGCTGGCCGGACGGGCAGGTGCCGAGCCTGCGCTGGATCCTGTGCCACATGATCGAGGAGTACGCCCGCCACAACGGGCACGCCGACCTCCTCCGGGAAGCCGTGGACGGCCAGACCGGCGAGTGACGGGCGGACTGGCGATGGGGGGCCGGACCGGTGATGGGGGGGCCGGGCCGGTGAGTGGCGGGCGGAGCGGTGGTGGGGGGCCGGACCGGTGAGTGGCGGGCGGACCGGTGATGGGGGCCGAACCGGCGAATGACGCCGGACCGGTGATGGAGGGGCGGACCGGTGAATGACACCGGACCGGCGAGTGACGGCCGCGCCTACTCCAGGCCGGTGATGAGTTCCCACAGCGCGGAGCGGCAGTGCTGCGCGCGCTGGTGGCCGACCTGTTCGACCAGTTCCCGGTCGATGGCGTCGGCGCACCGCTGGGCCGTGGTCGCGGCGGCCAGGCCGGCCGGGGTGAAGTCGACGATCCTCGCCCGCGCGTCCTGGGGGTCCGGCAGGCGGGACAGGTAGCCGAGTCTGACCAGCTCCTCGACGAGGGGCCCCACCGTCTGCTTCGTGGAGCCGAGGCGCTCGGCGATCCGGGTGATCCGGGCCGGGCCCTGCTCGATCGCGGCGAAGATCCGCAGGTGGGTGGGCCGCACGTCGGTGATGCCCGCCTCCGCCAGGCCCTCCTGCACGCGGTGGGTGACGAGGGCGGCGAGCCTGCGCGCGAGCGCGCCGATGCGCGAGTCGGGCCCCACCGCGCTGTCGGCGAGCGTGTCCGGCCCGGGGACGGGAGGAGTCGTTGACATGTTAGTCAGGTCACCGTACCATCTCGGAAAATTAGTCAGGTCACCGTACCAATCGGGAGCCGGGGGCGCCATCGCGCCGCCTCCGCCGGTGGCCGTTTCCGCAGATGAGCAGATGAACGGTGATGACATGAAGGCCATGGACCAGGCCGCGCCGCCCCGGCCCCCGGCATGGACCGCCCGCGCCCGGCAGACCGCCGCCTGGCTGCTGCTCCTCTCCGCGGTCACCCACGTCCTCCAGGTCCCGGTCTACGGCACCGAGGGCAACGTCCTGGGAGCGGCGGGGTTCGGCGTCGTCTACGCCGTCCTCGGAACCGGCCTGCTGCGCGGCTGGCCGGGGGCACTGCCCGCGTCCATCGTGCTGCCGGCGATCGGAGGGACCCTGGGCGTCCTGCGCTTCCTGTTCCTGCACAACAACCCGTTCAGCGTCTGGCACGTGGTGCTGGACCTGGTGATCGTGCCGCTGGCGATCGCCTGCTACCTCAAGGGCCGGGCCGGCTGACGAGGGCGGCCGCACGGCATCCGCTTCGCTCTATGGGGTCCAGATGCTCTTGAGCGGTGTTCCAGGTGCTTTTGAGCGATGTTCCAGGTGCTCTTGAGAGGTATCGTGCCGCCATGGCGTTGATCAGAAAGGCCGATGCCGCGTAGACGGCCATCGCAGGTGCGGGCCTCCACCCGTCGCCGTGCCCCCAGAGTCATCGGAGTCCCCGCCCGGCGCGCGCCCGGTCTGCCTTCGGGGTCGGCGGGCCTGATCTCGGCACTCGCCAGGGTCGAGCAGGAACGCCTCTGGCCGGGGGCGATCGCACAGGCGTTGCGTCGATGGGCGTGGTTTGCCCGCGACCCTGATGGCCCCCAAGTAGGGGCGTGCGGTTGCCCGCTGTGCGACCCGTTCTTCCTCGATGACGGACGCCAGACCCTCCAGACCGCCTTGCACGCCTTGCCTCGGCGCGCTGCGAGGGAGTTGAGGGAGATGATCCGGCCGCTCGACGAGCTCTACATGGCGCGGACGAGCCCGGATCCGTTCGCCGATCTGAACCGGTCGTGGTGGCTGCGCCGATACCGCGACTGAGCGGTGGTGGCCAGGAGAGAGGGCAGCGCTGGGACTTGATGGTTTCGAGGAGGGGGCGCAAGTGCGGGGCGGGGGGCAGGTGCGGGGCCAGGGCGGCGAGGCGGGGCCACACTCCGGCTCCGGCCCAGTCCGCAGCCGCCGCCAGCAGGTGATCACGGAGCGGCCAAACCATCCAGCCGGCACGTCCGCCCAGGCCACTCCCACGCGCCGACCACCAGGCACAAGGTCGCTGTTCACTTCCGGAAGAGTGGCAGAGCAAAGCGATTGAGGTGGGCGAACTGGTCCGTCACTCTCGTCTGATGAGCCACAGCACCGCACCCGGCACCTGGGACGGCACCTGGGACCGACCCTGGTATCGCGTCCATACGGAGCAGTTCGAGGCGGCGTTCTTGCCGGGCGCCGGAGAAGATCCCGAGATGGTGGACAACGTCGATGTCTTCGTGGACCTCAAAGACGGCTCCAAATGGAGCGCGACCAGCATCACCCTCGCCCAGGTCGAGATCCTCATGAAGCGATGGGCCGCCAGCGGGGAAGCCCTCGGAGGCCGCTACTTCTGGGTCTCGGACGGACTCATCGTCCGTGACGCCGGTGTCAGTAGCATGACCCGGGTTCTCATCGGCCTGATTGAAAACGACGAGTTCACGCGCATCCTCCAACGCCTCGACGACTGAAGATCTCCCGGCAGCCATTCTTCGTTCTGAAACGACTAGCAAGTGTCTGTTTGTTGTGCCAGGAACCCTGGGGTGGGTGACATGGCTGGCGGTCGTGAGTTGGTCGGCTGGGCGTAGCGCTGTTGGCAGAGCGCTTGCGATGAGGCTTTGGATGGTGGCCGTTGAAAGCGCTCGCCGGGGATGGTGAGGGTTGGGGCCGGGAAGCTTGGATGGCCGCTTGCTGCACCTTGGCGCCCGGGCTTGCCAGGTTGGGCTTCGCTTTTGTGAGTCTGCGGGGCTGCGTGCTGGGCTGCCGGCGGCTGCGCGGCTGCGGCTGGCGGTTGGGCGGAAGAGGCCGCTGTCGAGTGCGCATACTGCGGTTTTTGGCTGGTGACCCCTAAGACTCGGCGAGGGCGGTGGGGGTTGGGGGCGGAGTGCTTGGGGGCCGCTTGTTGCATCTTGGTGCTCGGGCTTGCCGGGTTGGTGGTCGGCCGTCGCGGTCATGGTGAGTTTGGGGAGCGCGGCGCTTTGTGGAGTGAGGGAAAGCCAGCCTGCGGCGCGGTGGTTGGGCTGGGTGGGTTGGGCTTCGCTTTTGTGAGGCTGCGGGTTTTGCGAGCTGGGCATCTGGTGGCTGTGCGGCTGCGGCTGGTGGTTGGGTGGAAGCGGCCGCTGTCGAGTGCGCATACTGCGGTTTTTGGCTGGTGACCCCTAAGACTCAGCGAGGGCGGTGAGGGTTGGGGGGCGAGGTGCGTGGGTGGCCGCTTGCTGCATCTTGGCTTGCTGGGCCGGCCAGTGGCTAGGCGGTGCGGTCATATTGCGCATTGGCGACACGACGCATTGCGAAGATATGGAAAAGCCAGCCTGCGGCGCGCTGGCCGGGTTGGGTGGGTTGGGCTTCGCTTTTGGGGAGCTTCGAGGCTTGCGCGCTGCGCGGCTGCGGCGGGTGGTTGGCGGGAGTGGTCGGAGTAGTCGCTGTCGAGTGCGCATGCTGCGGTTTTTGGCCGGTGGCCCTTAAGACTCAGCGAGGGTGGTGAGGGTTGGGGGCGGGGTGCTTGGGTGGCCGCTTGTTGCACCTTGGCGCTCGGGCTTGCCTGGCTGGCCGGTGGTTGGCCGTCGCGTTCATGGTGCGCATTGCTGGCGCGGCGCATTGCGAAGAGAGGGAAAAGATAGCCTGCGGCGCGGTGCGGTGGCTGGGCTTGGTGGGTCGAGTTCCGCTTTTCGTCGGGGAAGCGGGGGCGGGTTCGCTGGGCACATGGTCGATGCGTCTGGCCGCATTGGATAAAGCCGACAAATTGCCGATGGTAAAGAATGGTTTCGCGGGTGGCGCTTGATTGTGGACGATCTTCGCTGGATTTAGAATAGTGGGGAGAAGGGAAGGGGGTGGGCGGGAATGGCTTCTCTGGCCGAGGTCAAGGCGTTTCGTGGTGAGGAGCGGGAGTGGGAGGACCGTTCGTGGTTCCCGCCCGGTCCGCAGTTGGCGGTGTGCCTGTCGGGCGATAAGAACCGGCTGGCCGACCTGAGTGATGCGGAGTTGTGTGAGCGGATGGCCGCGGCGCGGCGCCAGGCTTCCTGGGCGCAGGCGCAGGAGCTCGCGGCGATCGCCGAGCTCGCCGCCCGCCGCCACGCCCAGGACGAGCACCACGATCCCGACTACCGGGTGTTGTCGGCGCGCGAGTCGCTGTTGGAGGAGGTCTCGGTCGCGCTGGCGGTGACCGGGAACGCCGCGGCGACGCTGGTGCACCTGGCCGAACGCCTCACCCACCAGCTTCCCGGAACCCAGGAGGCACTGCAGGCCGGGCGGATCGACCTGGCCAAGGCCCGCGCCATCAGCGACGCCACCGACCACCTGCCCGACTCGCTGTGCGCCCGCGTCGAAGACACCGTGCTGGACGGGGTGGAGGAGCGCACGACGGGTCAGCTGCGCGGCAAGATCAAGCGCCTGGTGCGCCGCCTGGCGCCTGCGGAGCTCGAGGAGCAGACCCGCAAGACGGTCAAAGGGCGGCGGTTGGAGTTGTGGGAGAGCGGCCACGGCGCCGCCGGCCTGGCCCTGATCGACATCCCCGCCGACGACGCCACAGCCGTCCACAACAAGCTCACCGCTGTCGCGCACGGCCTCAAACAGGACGGCGACGCCCGGCTGATCGACCAGATCCGCGCCGACCTGGCCCTGCAACTCCTGCGCGGCATCCCGCTTCCCGAGGCCCTCCACGCTCCCCCGGTGGATGCGGAGCCTCCGGCCTCGACGCCCGCCGTCCCGGACACGTCCGAAGAGATCGGTGACTCGGTCGCCGAGATGGTCGGCCACGCCGCACAGCGCAGGCTGGAAGAACTGCGCGCGCACGTGGAGTTCCACGGGCGACTGGCCGACCTGCCCCGCCTCGCCGCACGCACCGTCCAAGACCTGCACGAACGGCTGGCCCCGCTGCGCGACACCACCTGCGGGCACGGCAAGCCCGGCTACCGGCCACCCGCCGCGCTGCGGCGCCAGATCGAAGCCCGGCACGCGACCTGTGTGTTCCCCACCTGCAACCGGCGCTCCGAACACTGCGACATCGACCACACCACGCCTTACGGCACACGCGGCACCACCTGCGGATGCAACCTCGCACCGCTGTGCCGACGCCACCACCGGACCAAGCAGACAACCCGGACCAACGAGACAACCGGATGGCGCCTGTTCCAGCCCTGGCCCGGCGTCCTCATCTGGATCACCCCCGCCGGAACCTGGCACATCACCCTCCCCAGCAGGCAGTGAGCGTTTTCAACCTGGTGGGAGCAGTCTGCGATCACCGGTTGGACCCCGGCCATCGGTCTGGCGCTGAACGCGGTGAACTCCTAGGTCGTGTCCGGCAGATCTTGGTGTTTGGCTGAGGTCGATCTGTTGGCTGGGTTGTGAAGGTGAGCATGGTGCGTCGTCATGAGCTCACTGATGCCGCGTGGTTGCGGATCGGGCCTCTTCTTCCTGGTCAGCCGCGTCAGGGTGCCCGTTGGCTGGATCATCGGACGGTGTTGAACGGGATCCTGTGGAGCCGGCGACGGGTGCGCCGTGGCGGGATCTGCCGGAGCGGTATGGCAACTGGAAGTCGGTCTACGAGCGCTACCGCGGGTGGGCGGCCGATGGGACGATCGGCCGGCTCGACTGGACCGTCAGCGTGGGTTCCACGATCGTGCGGGCGCATCAGCACGCTGCGGTCTCCGAACTCATGGTCGACAAGAAGTACAGCGGGCGCGGCATCGGCCACGCCCTGCGCGAAGATCTCCTCGCCCCCCGCCAAGAGGAACGGGCCACGCTGCTCGTGCGGCCGGACAACACTGCGACCGCCGCCTACACCGGCTGGGGCTGGAAACAGCAAGGACAACTGCGCCCCGACGCCCCGCTCTTCAACGTACTGATGCTGAAACTGTCCCTCCAGCCAGGGCGATCCTGAACACCACAATCGTGCGGTATTGAAGCTGTCGGATGGGCCAGCAGGCGATGAGGCGGCCGGTGTGGTCGAGCCAGATGCGGCTGTGGTCGGGGGTGACGGTCAGGTCGTAGCGGTCGCGACCGGGACGGCCGCAGGCCGGCCACCACCGGTAGGCGCTCTCGAGTTCGTCCCACAGGTTCCGGTCGTCGTGCTGGACGACGTCGTAGTCCGCGGCGCCGGCGGCGTGCACGGTGGAGGCCCAGCCGTTGCCGGATTTGTTCCAGGTAGTGGCCGTGGCCAGGCCGGGGATGTGCGCGGCCAGGGCGAGCTGTGCGTCGCCATCAGCGACGCGGATTTCTGCGCGTCGGCTTCGTCCTCGAACGGCATCCAGCTATCAGCGGCCGAGGGCACGTCAGCGGTTAGTGCAATACCTCGGAGGGGCAAGGGTGCTGTGATTGGGGTTGATTATCACCCCCTTGGAGAGATCGGCGACAGCGTGAGCAACCGACAGACCGGCACTGTGAAGTTCTTCAACGATGAGAAGGGGTTCGGCTTCATCGCCCCTGACGGTGGGGGCGAGGACCTGTTCGTCCACTTCAAGGCCATCGAGGTTGACGGCTTCAAGGCCCTCAAGGAGGGGCAGAAGGTGTCCTTTGTCGCCGAACAAGGCCAAAAGGGCATGCAGGCCGCGCAGGTCCGTCCCGAATAGCTTTTGTAGCGTGGTCGCGCCTGCGGGTTCCGCTCGGGCGCGACTACACGAACCAGCCGGCATCCCCCGGGCAGGTGGCGCTCGAACATCGATGGCACAGGACGCTTAGCGCCAACCGCTGTCCTTTTGTAGAGGCCGTTGCCGGGGCAGCATCGAGATCTTTGGGTTCACAGCCCGACATGCCGCAAAACCGAATATTCATGCGATATGGGGTGGTTCGGGCTCGCCCGACACGCCTTCATGCCACGGCTGAAGTGCTTCGAGATGGAGACCAGATGACGGCGAACACCAGCACGTGGCAAGCATCTGTCGAGGGCGGGCAGGAGCGCTTGGACCGATGGCGGCGGATGCTGGCGGGAGCGCCGGCTGTCGCGTCACGTCGGCGGCAGCGGCGCCAGAACCCGGAAACGAATGTGGCGACAGGGTGTGGCTGCACACTGCGGCGCGCGCGGAGACGGGGCGGGAGCTGACCGAGTGGGAGCAGTCGTTCCTGGCGCCGCTGGTCGGTGTGCTGGGGGAGGGCGAGGTGTGGGCGCTGGGTCAGGCCTACCGTGAGCAGCGGGATGCGGGCACGGTGGCGCTGGTGCCGCAGGCGGTCGTGCGGCGTGGCCTCGACGAGCCGTTCACGCCCGAGGACGTCGCTGAGCGCATCCGGGCCGTCGGGGAACTGGCGGCCGACCAGCCCAACGTCGCGTGGGTCAACCGCACCCGCCTGCTGGCGGGGGAGCAGTTGGAGACAGATGCGTTCAGCGAAGCAGCCGATGCCTACGGCTACGGCCTGACCCTGTTCAACGGCGCCCAGTTCGGTACCGCTGCTCAGGAACAGACAGCTGGCAGCGCGCCCACGGATGAGGCGGCATCCAACACGCCGTTCAGGGCGAAGCTGGAGTGGGCCGGGTTCCGCTGCCGCCAGGCGGCCGGCGACCAGTGGGGCGGACGGGACGAGATCTACTGGACCGCGGCCTGTCAGTCCCACAACTACAAGTTCCACACGCGCACCGGCGAGACCCGCCAGGTGTCCGGCAACAACGACTACCCCATCCCCGGCGAACACGGCACCGGGAGGATGGCGTTCTTCGACGCCGGTTTCACCGGCAATCTCAGCGCCTTGATGATCACGTGCTGGGAGGCCGACCAGTCCAACGACGCGTGGTACACCGCGCTCGGGAAGGCGCTCGGGGACGCCGTCGACTCGCTGAGCCTGGTCGACTTCGCGCTGAACTTCGTCCCCGGTGCGGACATGCTCGGCTACATGATCGTCGCGATGGACCTCCTGGCGACGTTCTGGGAAGCCCTGCGCAACCACGACGACATGGTCCTCACCCGCGGCTTCGCCCTCAACCGATCGGACCTGAAGGCGCTGTATTACACCGAAGGCCAGCGCATGACCTTGCAGTTCAATGCGCGCTCCTCGGGGATGGGCCACTTCGCCCTGCACGTGAAGTACACGGGCGAGACCCCTCCGGGACCTCCTCCGGAGGGGAGCTTCCAGTTCCTCGCCACCGGCTGGACCGGGCTGCTCGGCTCCTCTTTCACCCGCGATCTCGACGCCGCCTGCCTCGCTCCGGGCAGCCCTACGGACGTCTACCTGTTCCAAGGAGATCAGTACGTCCGCTACGACTGCCGCAGCGAGGACATCGGCTACGGCACCAAGAAGCTCTCCGACGGCTGGCCTGGTCTGAGGGGCACGAACTTCACCCGCGACCTCGACGCCGCCTGCCTCATTCCGGGCAGTACGACCCACGTCTACCTGTTCAAAGGCGACCAGTACGTCAACTACGACTGCCGCAACGAGCGGGCCGGCATCGGCAGGCTCTCCGACGGCTGGCCTGGCCTGAGGGGCACGAACTTCACCAGCGACCTCGAGGCCGCCTGCAGCGTCCCCGGCAGCTCCACCGACGTCTACCTGTTCAAAGGCGACAAGTACGTGCGCTACGACTGCCGCAACGAACGGATCCGCAACGGCGTCCAGAACATCATCACCGGCTGGCCGCGACTGGCCGACACCGAGTTCGCCTATAACCTCCAGGCCGGCTGCGCCGGCCCCGGCAGCGGAAAGGACGTCTACCTGTTCAAGGGCGAGCGTTACGTGCGATACACCATCTGACATGCCCCTCCCATGTGGTCCGTCCCCGCGTGGTGCAACGGCGGCGGGCCACAAAGCAGTAGAACCAACAGTGCGCCGCAGGCACGGCCGGCGCGCTGCCGCCCGGGGCCAGCTCACGCGGGGACAGACGGACGGGCGCCGGCCACCGGGACAGCACCCCGCCGCTGATGAACGGGCCCCGAGTGCCGGGCGAGGAATCGGGGCCGCACGAGTGTGCCGCCGGGAGGCGCGCACCCCCCAGTGCAAAGCGCCCGGCCCAGGAGAGGTCACGCCGGACACACCCTAGGTGTGTTGTCCCGGAAGTAGATCTTGTGTCCTGTGGCACGTGGAGATCTGACGGATGCGCAGTGGGCCCGGCTGGAGTCGTTGTTGCCGATGGGCGCGAAGCCGGGCCGGTCGCCGATCTGGGCCAGGCGGAGGCTGGTCGCCGGCATACGGTGGCGGACGCGAACCGGGACGCCGTGGCGGGATGTGCCGGAGCGGTACGGGCCCTGGGGTCGGATGTACGACCTGTTCCGACGCTGGCAGCGGGACGGCACCTGGCAACGGATCCTCGCCGAGCTGCAGGCCCAGGTTGACGCGAAGCAGCTGATCACCTGGGACATCAACGTCGACTCCACCGTCTGCCGGGCTCACCAGCATGCCGCCGGGGCGCGGAAAAGGGGGGCCTGCGGGTCGAATCGCCCGGTGGTGTCGCCACCGAGCCGGACGACCACGGGCACGGACGCTCGCGTGGCGGCCTGACCACCAAGCTGCACCTGGCCGTCGAGCAGGGCCAGAAACCCATGTCGATCGTGATCACGGCCGGGCAGCGTGGCGATTCCCCGCAGTTTGAACCCGTCCTGAAGAAGATCCGCGTGCGTCGCCTGGGGCCGGCCAGAGCACGCACCACGCCGAACCGAGTACGTGCCGACAAGGCGTACGCCTTCCGCAAGGACCGCTCCTACCTGCGCAGACACGGCATCCAGTGCACCATCCCGGACAAGGCCGACCAGGCCCGCAAGCGAAGGAAACTTGGCTTCTGCGGCGGCCGTCCACCGAAGTTCGTCCTGGGGGGCTACAAGGCTCGGAACGCAGTCGAGTGCGGCATCAATCGCCTCAAGGGACATCGTGCCGTGGCCACGAGGTACGACGAACTCGCGGTCGGATACGAGGCAACCGTCCTGGTGGCGGCCATCAACGAGTGGCTGTGACCAGCACATTCGACGCCATGCCCTCTCCGAGGCGGCCAGCAGCTGATGAACAGCTCGCCCAAGCCTGAGCGCTATGGCATCTGACGGGGGGTTCCTGTCACGCCGACGATGTCAGGAAGACGTCAGGCAGAAGGGGTGACCAGCCGGATCCAGGAGGACCCGCCAGCGTCCGTCGCCGGGCTGATGGTCTGGTTTGGTCGCGCCGAGTTCCAGCGCCAGCTCTTCCATCGCATCGAGGTCGTCAGCGCGGAAATCCAGGTGGAACTGTTGTGGCACGTCCTGACCCGGCCACTGCGGAGCCCGGTATCCGTCAACCCGCTGGAATCCCAGATCACAGCCGGAGCCGTTCGTCAGAGCGACGAACTCGCCCGTACTGAAGAGCTCGCGCATCCCGGTCAGTGCACCGTAGAAGCCCGCCAGCGTCTGCGGGTCGGCACAGTCCAAAGTCACCCCTCGCAGCTCAGCACCTGGCACTATTCGCCCCTTCGCGTCCGCGAATCCGTCTCCGTGAGCCGCCGCTGCACGCGATCCCCGGCCCACAGCCACACCGTACTCGCCACATCCACCGCTGAAGTAGCGGTTTATTCCTGCCTCAGAACAACGGGGCTGTGACCGGCGCTTTCGATACACGCCCTAGCGGACGGGTTGAACGACCCAGCACAACCTGTCATCACCAGGGGCTTTGGATTGGGCGTGGTTTGCCCGATGTGCGCCCCGTCCTTCTTCGATGACGACCGGCAGACCCTCCAGATCGCTCTGGACGTCTTGCCTCGGCGCGCTGCGAGGGAGTTGCGGGAGCTGGTCCGGCCGCTCGACACCAGAGGCTTCGGACGGCGCGGTTTGCCCGCGCTCCTGTCGGTCCGCTGGTGGGTGAGGGCGGTTGTCCGATGTGCGACCTGTCCTCCCTCGGTGACGATCCTCAGCTCCTCCAGCCCTGACGTTTTGCCTCGGCGTGCTGTGCGGGAGTTGCGGGAGCTGGTTCGGTCGCTCGACACCAGAGGCTTCGGACTGGGCCTGGTTTGCCCGCGCCCCTACTGATCCGCTGGTGGGTGAGGGCGGTTGTCCGATGTGCGACCCGTCCTCCCTCGGTGACGACCCTCAGCCCCTCCAGCCCTGAACGTCTTGCCCCGGCGCGTTACGCGGGAGTTGCGGGAGATGATCCGGCCGCTCGATGAGCTCTAGCTGACGCGGACGAGCCCTGATCCGTTCGCCGACCTGGATCAGCCGTGGTGGCTGCGCCGATGCCGTAACTGAGCGGCAGTGGTCAGCGCTGGGTCTTGATGGTTTCGAGGAGGGTGCGCCAGGTGTGGGGAGCCAGATCGAGGCGGGGGCCTTCGGGGTCGGTCGAGTCGCGGACGGCGATGGCCTCGTCAAGGCCGCGGACCTCGACGCAGGAGCTTGGGTCGCTGCCACTGCTGTAGGTGCTCTTACGCCACGTGTTCATATTTCTGATCGTAGTCGCTGGATTAGCGTCCGTGAGTCGACCTCGTCCAAGGCAAGCGAATTGAGTTCGGTGAAGACGCGAGCGAAGCCTCGGACCTCATCTCCGTCCTCGACATACGACATACCTCGATGGTCCTCGATCATCACGACGGTCAACTTGCCTACGGTGCCGATCTCCAGCATGGTGAAGGGGCCGAGGAGACCCGGGTGGAAATCGATGCCCAAGGGAAGCGTCCGTAGGTTGACGTTCGTTCGCTCGGATACGGTGATGAGGTGATCGAGCTGTCCTTGCATCGTGGTGGATCCGCCTGCCATCTGCCGCAAGGCCGCCTCGCTGATGATCACATCCAGTTGTGGCGCATGAGGCTTATGGATCACGCTTTGGCGGGCCAAGCGTACTTTGAGTGCACCGCGCGCGATTGAAGGCGTCGCGTCGCGGAAAACGGCTTGTGCGTACATCGGGGTCTGGAGCAGGCCAGGGATGATCAGAGTTTCGTAGGTGCGGATGTGCCTGGCGTCGTCCTCCAGGGAGATGAAGTCCATGTGCTCCGGCGACAGCACTCCTGTGTAGCTGCGCCACCAGCCCTTTTTCCTGCCATCGCGGGCCAGCTCGAGCATGGCCTCCTTGAAGGCTCCCTCGGGCTGGTTGCACTGGCGGAGGATGAAGTCCAGCTCGCGCGGCCGGATCTCGCAGAGGCCGTTCTCCAGGTGGCTGATCGAACTGGGCGACCGGTCGAGGAGAATGGACGCTCTTCGCTGGGACAGGCCGGCCTCGATCCGCAGCCGCCGGAGCTCCATGCCGATGCGCCGTAGCCGGGCCGAAGGCGCAGGGGGAGAGGCCATGGCAACAGTCTGAGCACATGTGTGAACGCTGCGCTACTGATCACGAGAAACGCTGAATGTTCAGCGTTCCGGGGTTATGAAGTAGCGGCTCAGGAGGTCGTCCAGCAGGGCGATCTGCCGTTCTGGCGGAAAGCGGACCGTATCAAACAAAGCCTGGACAACCAGGCCATGCGTGAAGGCCGCGACCGTCGCCACGATGTCGTCCACATCGGCATCGGCCGGCAGTTCCCCCCGCTCCCGCGCCGCCTCGGCATGCACCCGCAAGCGCCCGCGCCAGCGCTCGTACCGGGCCGTCTCCCGTGTCCCCAGGTCCGGATCGCCGAGCGCCCCGTCCCAGGAGCTCACCCAGACGCGGTTCATCGCCGCCGAGACCTCGGTGAGCGGCAGGACGTCCAGCAGTGCCGCGCGCAGTGCCGCCGCTCCCGGGGCCGCCGGGGTGCGGCGGGCGAGGGCCTCGGTGTGTTCGTCCGCGAGGTCCAGGGCGTGCGTGAGCAGCGCCTTCTTGTTCGGGAAGTAGTGCGTGAGCAGGCCGGTGGACGCGCCCATCTCGGCGGCGACGGCGCGCAGGGTCAGGCCGTCGAAGCCGCGGGACGCCAGGACGCGCCAGACGGCCGCCGACACGTCGCGGCGGCGGGCCTCATGATCACCTCGGGCGGGCATGCCGCTATGGTACGTAACGAACGTTTGGTATGTATGGGGAGGTCCTATGTTCTCGCTCGCACTGGGGGAAGGCGCCGAACTCCGTCCGCTGGAGCCCTGGCACGCCGCGGAGTTCGCCGCGCACGCCGACCGGGTGCGGCGGATCCTGATGCCGTGGATCCCGTGGGCCAGGACCGTGGTCGACGAGGCGTCGGCCCGCGAGTACCTGCAGAACTACGCCGACCGGCAGGCCCGTGACGAGGGCCGCCTCTACGGCATCTGGGTGGACGGCGTCCTCGCCGGCGGCGTCCTGTTCCGCGTCTTCAACACCGCGCTCGGCGTCTGCGAGGTCGGGGTCTGGCTGGACGAGGCCCACCAGGGCCGCGGCCTGGTCACCACGGCCGTCCGCCACATGATCGACTGGGCGGTGCGGGAGCGGGGTATGGCCCGGGTGGAGTGGCGCTGCGACCCCCGCAACGCGCCGAGCGTCGCGACCGCCAAGCGCCTCGGCTTCGTCCACGAGGGCACCCTCCGGTCGGCGTTCGTCATGGACGGCGAGCGCCGCGACGAGCAGGTCTGGGCCCTCCTCGCCGACGAATGGTCATGAATTCCGCGAACCCGCCGGTTACCGGCGGCACGCTGCGGACGGCACCGAGTGACCCGGCCGAATACTGACGGACCCCGTTGTTACCCTCCCCGCACAGTGGAGACAGGTCAGAGCGCTCATCCGAGCCCGCTGCTCAAGGGGGGCGGGTCAAAGTAAGTTCCCGGACGCAGTCCCGGAGCTGAAATCAATCCCAGTGTCCCCGCCCCCCTCCACTGGGGACCTGCGGCAGGTGCGTGGTTGCATAGGCGTACAGGAGAGCGATCAGGAGGATGCTCACGACCGGCGAGACGGTGTTCGGGCTGGAGCGGGTGACGGTGCAGCGCGGTGGCGCGCTGCTGCTGGACGACGTGAGCTGCCGGATCCCGGCACGGTCCTGCACTGCGCTGGTCGGGCCGTCGGGTGCGGGCAAGTCGACGCTGCTGCGGCTGCTGAACCGGCTGGAGGAACCGAGCGATGGCGTGGTGCGCCTGCACGGGCGGCCGCTGCCGGAGTTGGACGTCCTCGCGGTGCGGCGCCGCGTCGGCCTGGTGGGCCAGCAGCCGGTCCTGCTCACCGACCGGATCCTGGACGACCTGCGCGTCGGCCGCCCGGACCTGGACGCCGAACAGGCCGCCGGGCTGCTGGAGCGGGTCGGGTTGCCGCCGGGCATGCTGGAGCGCGCCACGGCCGGGCTGTCGGGCGGGGAGGCGCAGCGCGTCTGCCTGGCCCGGGCGCTGGCGGTCGGTCCCGAGGTGCTGCTGCTGGACGAGCCCACCTCCGCGCTCGACGCGGTCAGCGCCAAGGCCGTCGAGACGGCCGTGCGCGACCTGGTCGCCGCCGGCACCACGGCCGTGCTGGTCAGCCACAACACCGCGCAGGCCCGCCGCATCGCCGGCCACGCCCTGGTCCTGGACCACGGGCGGCTGACCGCAGCGGGCGCGATCGACCGGATCGCCTACCTGGACGAAGGACCATGAACCCCGCCGTCCCCACCTGGGCGGGGGTGGGCGCCTCGCTCGTCCTGGTCGCCGTCGCGGTCGCGGTGGCCTGGCGGCAGCAGCTGCACCTGGCGCGCGAGATCGCCGTGGCCGCGCTGCGCGCCGGTATCCAGCTGGCCGCGGTCGGCGCGGTGCTGCTGCTGGTGCTGCGGCACACCGGCCTGGCGGGCGCTGCCGGGTGGCTGGTGGTGATGGTTCTGATCGCCGGGCGGGTCGCCGGCCGCCGCGCCGCCGGCCTGCCCCGGGCGCTGCCGGTGGCCACCGCCGCGATCGCCGCCGGCACGGCCGCGACGCTGGGCGTCCTGCTGGCCCTCGGGGTGGTCTCCGCGCAGGCGCGGGTGGTGATCCCGGTGGGCGGCATGGTCGTCTCCGGCGCGATGCAGGCCACCGCCCTGGTGCTGACCCGGCTGCGCGAGGAGGTCCGCACCGCCCGCCCGGCGATCGAGGCCCGCCTCGCCCTCGGCCTGAGCTCGGCCGACGCCTTCGCCCCGCACCTGCGCACCACCGTGCGCACCGCGCTCATCCCGGTGGTCGACGCCACCAGGACCGTCGGCCTGATCAGCCTGCCCGGCGCGATGACCGGCCTCATCCTGGCCGGCGTCGACCCCCTCACCGCCATCCGCTACCAGATCGTGGTGATGTACATGCTGCTCGCCGCGGCGGCCCTGGCCGCCCTCATCGCGGCCCGCTTGGCCGAACGCGCCCTCTTCGACGACGCCCACCGCCTCCGCCCGGCCGACGCGGACGGCTAGGCCGTCACCGCCTTCCGTGCCCTTCGGTCGCTGGATCGTGATGCGCGGGCACAGACCGGGCGGACGGGGCGGGGGACAGGACCGCGGCCAGTAGCGGCGTCAGGGCCGCGAAGGCCCAGACAGCCGGCCAGGACGCCGCGTCGAGGAGGGCCGGGACGGCCAGCGGGGTGACGAAGGCCGCCGCGAAGATCGTGGTGCCCTCCAGGCCGAGGGCCGCGCCCGCCCGGTCCGCGCCCGCCATGACGGCGATCTCGGTGTAGGCGACGCCGTGCCAGGCGTTGGCCAGCAGCCCGCCGAGGGCGAGCGCGGCGGCGGTCAGGGGCAGCGGCGCGTGGGTCAGCACCGCGGCGGCGGCCATGGCCAGGGCCGTGAGCAGGCCGATCACGCGGATGCAGGTGCGGCGGTCGGCGCCGCGGTCGGTGCGGCGGCCCGTCCAGATCCGGGCCGCGCCGCCGCCCAGCTGCGCGACCAGGACGACGCCCGCCGCCACGGCGCCCCCCACGCCGCGCGCGTCGTGCAGGAAGACGGCGGTGAACGACAGCACCGCGAACTGCGGGACGGTCAGCAGCCCGCTGGCCAGCGCGAGCCGCCACACCTTCCAGCGGCGCAGCGGAGAGGGGCCCGGCTCCGGCGCGGCGGCTGCGGCGGGGGCGTCCGGCGCGTGCAGCCACCAGGCCACCGAAAGGGCGCTGAGCAGGCAGAACGCCGCGAGTGTCGCGTACGCCGGCCGGAATCCCCAGGTGGTGGCCAGGACGGGCAGCAGGGCCACGCCGACCGCGCCGCCCGCCGGGATGGCGGTCTGCCGGATGCTCATCGCCAGCCCGCGCTGCCCGTCGGTGAACCAGGTCATGACCGCGCGGCCGGACGACCCGTTGACGCTCCCGCCGAGCGCCCCCGCCACGAGCAGGCAGGCCGCCAGGGTCGCGGTCCCGGCCCCGGCCGATGGGACGGCGACGGCGGCCATCCCCAGCAGCAGCGCGCCGGTCGACACCAGCCCCGTCAGCAGGATGCGCCGGTCGCCGAACCGGTCGGTCAGCAGGCCCCACACGATGTCGGACACCGCGGTCCCGAGCCCGAGGCAGCCGAGCACCAGCCCGAGCGCCGCCGTGGACAGGCGGTAGTCCGCGCGCATCACCACCGCGGTGACCGGGAGGCCGGAGAACATCGCCGAGAAGCTCGCCTGCGCCCCCACGCCGACGGCCAGCACCGTCCAGCGGTGCCGTGGGCCGAAGCGCCGTGCCGGGATCGTCATCGTCATCGCCATGGACCCTCCAAGTAACCGGCTGGAATGGTTAGCAGGGTGGCACGGCATGAAATAACCCGTCAAGCCGGTTACTATTGGCCCATGAAGTTCACCTTCGTCAGCGGCAACGTCGGCCTCGACCTGGCCGGCACGGTCGGGCACCGGCGCGGCGCGCGCATCGACCTGCTCCCGGCGCCGGCCGACCTGGCCCGCTGGACGGTCGCCGCGGGCCTGCTCGACGACGAACCCCCGGTGACCATGGAGGACCTGGCCGGCGCGAAGGCCCTGCGCGAGGCGATCTACCGCCTCGCCACCGGCGACTCCTTCGACCCGGCCGACCTCGGCACGCTCAACCGGGCCGCCGTCCCCGCGCTACCCGCCGTCGCCCTCACCGAGGACGGCCCCGTCCGCTCCGGCGACCTGCCCGCCGCCCTGTCCGCCGCCGCCCGTGCCGCGATCGACCTGCTCGGCGGCCCCGAGGCGGCCCTGATTCGCGAGTGCGAGGCGTCCCCCTGCACCCGGCTGTTCGTCGACACCTCACAGCGCCGCACCCGCCGCTGGTGCGACATGCGCGGCTGCGGCAACCGCGCCAAGGCCGCCGCGTTCCGCGCCCGTCATGCCTGACGGGCCATCGCGTGCAGACGGGCGGCCATCGCCTGGCCGAAGGCCGGGTCGTTGACGTCGGTGTCCAGTTCGCGGATCTCGACGGCGGATCCGTCCAGGCCTGAGCGGACGGCGTCGAACAGCGCCGCGTCGGCCGCCGGGCAGTGGTACGGCCCGCCCGGTGAGCCCAGCGACGACAAGCCGCGTAGTGGCAGGTAGAGGGCGGTCGGCCCGGTGGCGGCGCGCAGTCTCGCGGCGACCAGGCGGCCCAGTTCCGCGCACTCGGCCGGGGTGGTGCGCACGACCATCACCGACGGGTTGTGCATGTGGACGTGCCGGTTCCGCAGGCGCTCGGGCACCGACGGCCCGAACTTGCCCATGTCCAG
The DNA here is from genome assembly GCF_009604375.1 of Actinomadura macrotermitis. Classification (GTDB taxonomy): domain Bacteria; phylum Actinomycetota; class Actinomycetes; order Streptosporangiales; family Streptosporangiaceae; genus Spirillospora; species Spirillospora macrotermitis. The sequence goes on along the minus strand of NZ_WEGH01000003.1, from coordinate 1,340,072 downwards.
GCCCCCGAGGCCGACCACCTGCGGAACGCCCGCCCGGCCCGCGGACGTCAGGCGCTCTGGCCCGGCCTGGCCGACGCCGCCCAGCAGGCCCGTGGAGACCTCCAGCAGCGTCGCATCCAGCACCCCCACGAGCAGGCCGCTCGCCGCCATCGCCTCGAACGACCGCCCGCCGGCCCCGCTCGCGTGGAAGACCAGCACCTCGTAGCCGAGGGCGGACAGGTGGCCGCGCGCCGCGTCCACGCCCCCGGTGGTGATGCCCGCCATCGTCGCGCCGATCACCGGCCGCTCGGCGGGCGCCTCCCGCCCCGCCGCGTAACCGGCGGCCATGCCCGCGACGGCGTCGGCGGCGTTGGCGAGGACGCGCGCGGAGACGCGGTTGATGCCCGCGATGTCCACCACGCTGTACATGAGCGTCACGTCGTGGCCGCCGACGTAGGGGGAGACGTCGCCCGAGGCCATGCTGGACACCATCAGCTTCGGCACGCCGACCGGCAGCGCCCGCATCGCCGCGGTCGACAGGGCCGTGTTGCCGCTGCCGCCGACCGACAGCACCCCGTGCAGGCGGCCCCGCGCGTGCAGGCGGGTCAGCACCGCGGCGGCACCGCGCGCCATCGCGGCGACGGCGGCGCCCCGGTCGGCGACGGCGGCCAGATCGAGCCCGGCGGCGCGGGCGACCTCCTCGCGCGGGACGTCGGGGACGACGCGCGGCGCGTCCAGGGTGCCGGTGTCCACCAGGACGACGTCGGCGCCGAGCGCGCGCAGCCGGTCGCGCAGCCAGCCGTACTCGGTGCCCTTGGTGTCGAGCGTCCCGATGAGCACCACGAAGGCCATGCCCTTCACCCTTCGGCGGGCACGGGGTGCGGGCAAGGTGACGGCCGGGTGGCTCCTGGGGGAGAGCGGCCTTTCCCCGGGGCGGTAGGGTCACGCGCGACAAGTTGTTTGACTCCTTACCCCCCGGGAGCCGCCTTGCAGGTCGAGCATGTGGTGCTGTTGCTGGTGGCCGCCGCGGCCGCGGGCTGGGTGGACGCGGTGGTCGGCGGCGGCGGGCTGATCCAGCTCCCCGCGCTGCTCCTGCTCAACCCCGGGCAGCCGGTCGCGGCCGCGCTCGCCACCAACAAGCTCGCCGCCGTCGCGGGCACGTCCTCGGCGGCCGTCGCCTACCTGCGCAAGGCCAAGCCCGACCTGAAGGTCGCGCTGCCCGCCGGTGGCCTGGCGGTGGTGTTCGCCGCGGTCGGCGCGCTCTGCGCCGCCGCGATCTCCGCCGCCGTGCTCAAGCCGCTGATCATGGTGGTGCTGCTCGGCGTCGCGGCGATCGTGGTGTTCAAGCCGGGCCTCGGCCGCACACCCCGGCTGGTGCTGCGCACCCGCCGCCGGCTCGCCGCCGCCGTGCTCGTGCCGGGCCTGGCCATCGCCTTCTACGACGGCCTGGTCGGCCCGGGCACCGGGACGTTCCTGGTGCTGGCCTTCACCGGCCTGCTCGGCGCCGACTTCGTCAACGCCTCGGCCAACGCAAAGATCATCAACACCGGGACCAACCTCGGCGCGCTGGCGGTGTTCGCCGCGCAGGGCCACGTGCTGTGGGCGATCGGGCTCGGCATGGCGGCCTGCAACGTCGTCGGCGCGCAGCTCGGCGCCCGGATGGCGATCAGCCGCGGCGCCGGGTTCGTCCGGGCCGTCCTGCTGTGCGTGGTGACGGCGATGGTGGCCAAGCTCGGCTGGGAGCAGTTCGGCTAGACGCCGGGGACCGGCAGCGGGCGCTCCAGGGCGGCCAGGCTCAGCACCACCAGCGACGCCGTCCAGCCGAGCGGCGCCACCGCGGCCGGGCGGCCGTTCTCGTCCACCTTCTCGGGCAGCGCGCCGAGCGTCGTGCGGTGCCCGGCGAGCCAGTCCAGGCGCCCCACCGCCTCCCGCGTCCGCCCCGACGCCGCCGCGGACAGCGTGAACAGGGCCATCTCCGGCGTCCAGGCGACCTTCTGGTTGCCCGACCAGCGCTCGCCCGGCAGCACCCCGCCGTTCGGCAGCGCGAGCCGGCCCGCGGCCCGCGTCACCGCCGCGGTGACGGACGGGTCGGCGGGCGCGAACGGCGGCGTCAGGAACGTCACCGAGGTGTCCATCAGCCCGCCCCGGACCGGCGAGCGCGGGTAGCCGAACGGGGCGAAACGCCGCGTCACCGCGTCCGACAGCGTCCGCGCGGCGTCCTGCCAGTGCGCGCTCTCGCCGCCGTGCCCGGTCTCGCGCGCGTACGCGCTGGCGGCGCGCAGCCCCGCCAGCGCCGGCCCGACGACACCGAGCGTCGCCCGGTCCGGGGCCTCCTCGCTGGACGGCTTGCGCTCCCAGTAGTCCGACGACGGCGGCGGCAGCCCGTCCGGCCCGAGCGAGGCGGCGAGCCGGCCCGCCGCCCGCCGGACCATCGGCCACAGTTCCGGCATCTCGGCCGCCGCGTCCGGGTCCAGCTCGTGGAAGAGCCAGGCCGCCCACAGCACCCAGCCGAGCGAGTCGAGCTGCGGCGCGCGGCCGTCGGCGACGGCGGTCCCGTCGGGCTTGTAACGCGCGGCCCACATGCCGTTGGGATGCTGCACCCGGGCCAGGAACCCCAGGACGCGGCGGGCCTCGACGCGGTGCTTCGTCACGGTGAAGGCGGCGGCGGCGAAGGCCGAGTCGCGCGGCCACGAATACCGCCACAGCCCGTACCAGGACGCCAGCGACGCCCCGTTGGGCTGCGTCAGCAACCGCAGGTCGAGCAGCGCGCGCGCTGCCATGTCCCGGTACTGCTGGTTCGACTGCGTGACGACCTTCTTCGGCGGCCGCGTCGCGGGAGAGCCCAGCTGCGCGGGCGGCCGCGGCGGCGTCACCACGTTCTCGGGCAGCACCGGCAGCCGCAGGCCCGGGACGCTCCCGCGCGCCAGCCACGCGGCGTCGGCCTCCGCCGCCGCACCGACGCGCGGGTCGGACGCCGCCACCGTGATCGGCGTATCGCCGCCGAACGGGATCAGCCGCACCCGCCCGTCGCCGAGCCGCACCACCGAGCTGTCGGGCAGGTAGACCGCGCCCGCCGCGTCCGCCGGATCGAGCGGCGCCGAGGCGAACGGCCACCCACCGCCGCCGACCAGCCCGGGACTGGCCCATTCCGGCCGTCCGCGCCGGGGCATGTTGACCGCGCCGAACGTCGTCAGGAGCACGGCGACCAGCACGAACACTGTGATCCGCCGCACCGCGCGCGGCCCGTCCGCCGCGCGCCGGCCCCCGCCGACGCCCACCGTCGCCTGCCCCCCATCGCCCCAAAAGCGTTACGGGGCGCCACTAAACCGAATAAAACCCTCCAAGCGGAACGGTATCCACAGAGTCGCCCTACCCCGTCCACGGCCCGCGCCCACACCCGACCCGGCCCCGGCGGCATGACCATGGAACTGGGAGGACTAGGCTGCGTCGACGGAGCGGACCGCAGAGTGGCGGCCACACGGAAAGACCCGTGTCCCCCCACTCGAGTGGTCATTGGCTGTCAATCCGTTAAGGACGCCTCGTGGACCTGTTCGAACATCAGGCGAAGGAACTCTTCGCCGAGTACGGGGTACCGGTGCCTACCGGCAAGGTCGCCCATACTCCCCAGGAAGCCCGGGCCATCGCGGAGGAACTCTTCGCCGCTGGTAGCCGGAAGGTCGTCGTGAAGGCCCAGGTGAAGACCGGGGGCCGCGGCAAGGCGGGCGGCGTCAAGCTGGCCGACGACGCCGCCGAGGCCGAAGCGCTCGCGAACCAGATCCTCGGCATGGACATCAAGGGCCACACGGTCCACAAGGTCCTGATCGAGGAAGGCAGCGCGATCGCGCAGGAGTACTACTTCTCCTTCCTGCTGGACCGGGCCAACCGCACCTTCCTCTCCATCTGCTCCGTCGAGGGCGGCGTGGAGATCGAGGAGGTGCCGCACGACCGGCTGGCCCTCGTGCCCGTCTCGCCGCTGCAGGGCATCGACCGGGCCACCGCCCGCTCGATCGCCGAGCAGGGCCGCCTCCCCGAGGAGGCGCTGGACGGCGCGGCCGAGCTGATCGAGCGCCTGTGGGCGGTCTTCACCGACGAGGACGCCACCCTCGTCGAGGTGAACCCGCTGATCCTCACCGCCGACGGCGAGGTCAAGGCGCTGGACGGCAAGGTCACCCTGGACGACAACGCGTCGTTCCGCCAGGAGCACGACAAGCTCGAGGACAAGGCCAGCGCCGACCCGCTGGAGGCGGCGGCCAAGGCCAAGGACCTCAACTACGTCAAGCTCGACGGCAGCGTCGGCATCATCGGTAACGGCGCGGGCCTGGTCATGTCCACCCTGGACGTGGTCTCCTACGCCGGCGAGGAGTTCGGCGGCCAGAAGCCGGCCAACTTCCTCGACATCGGCGGCGGCGCGTCCGCCGAGGTCATGGCCGACAGCCTGGAGATCGTGCTGTCGGACGCGGACGTGAAGTCGGTGTTCGTCAACGTCTTCGGCGGCATCACCGCCTGCGACGCGGTCGCCAACGGCATCGTGTCCGCCTACAAGCTGCTCGGCGACCGCGGCGAGACCGTGAACCGGCCGCTGGTGGTCCGCCTGGACGGCAACAACGCCGAACTGGGGCGGCAGATCCTGACCGACGCGGCGCTGCCCGGCGTCCAGCAGGTCGACACCATGGACGACGCGGCCAAGCGCGCCGCCGAACTCGCTGCGGCAGGTGCATGAGCATGGCCATCTGGCTCACGGAGAACAGCAAGATCATCGTGCAGGGCATGACCGGCTCGGAGGGCATGAAGCACTCCCGCCGCATGCTCGCCTCCGGCGCGCAGGTCGTCGGCGGCGTGAACGCCCGCAAGGCCGGTCAGTCCGTCGACTTCGACGGCACCAGCCTGCCGGTGTTCGGCACCGTCAAGGAGGCCATGGAGCAGACCGGCGCGGACGTGTCGGTCGTGTTCGTGCCGCCGAAGTTCACCAAGGACGCCGTCGTCGAGGCCGTCGACGCCGAGATCCCGCTCTGCGTCGTCATCACCGAGGGCATCCCGGTGCACGACACCGCCTACTTCTGGGCGTACGCGGGCGACAAGGGCAACAAGACCCGGATCATCGGGCCGAACTGCCCCGGCATCGCGTCCCCGGGCAAGTCCAACGCCGGCATCATCCCGGCCGACATCACCTCGCCCGGCCGCATCGGCCTGGTGTCGAAGTCGGGCACGCTCACGTACCAGATGATGTACGAGCTGCGCGACATCGGCTTCTCCACCTGCGTCGGCATCGGCGGCGACCCGATCATCGGGACCACGCACATCGACGCGCTGCAGGCGTTCCAGGACGACCCCGAGACCGACGCGATCGTGATGATCGGTGAGATCGGCGGTGACGCCGAGGAGCGTGCCGCGGCCTACATCGAGCAGCACGTGACCAAGCCGGTCGTCGGCTACGTCGCCGGGTTCACCGCGCCCGAGGGCAAGACGATGGGCCACGCCGGCGCCATCGTGTCCGGCTCGGCCGGCACCGCCCAGGCGAAGAAGGAGGCGCTGGAGAAGGTCGGCGTGCGCGTCGGCAAGACCCCCAGCGAGACCGCCCGCCTCATGCGGGACATCATGAAGAACCTCTGACGGTCCGCCTGAAAAGACGCCCGCACCGCCCCTTTCGGGGTGGCGCGGGCGTCTTTCGCGTTCGGCCCCGTGGTGTCAGCCCTGGTGGGCGGTGGCGAGGCGGACGGCGAAGCCGATCAGCAGGACGCCCGTCACGCGCTCGATGCCGCGCTTGACCTTCGGGCGGCGCAGCCAGCGGCCGAGGCGGTCGACCGCGCCGACGTACAGGGTGAACCAGGCCAGGTACAGCACGGCGAACACCAGCGACAGCAGCAGCGCCCGCGCCCAGGGGGCGGCGGCGTGCGGGTCGAGGAACTGCGGCAGGAACGTCACGAAGAACAGCGCGATCTTGGGGTTGAGGGCGTTGGACAGGAAGCCCTGCCGCAGCGCGGTCCGGCCGCTCAGGCTGGACCGCTCCACCGGCTCCTCGGCGGCGCCCTCGCGGCGCGCCCGGGCCGCCGCGCGCAGCGTCTGCACGCCCATCCACACCAGGTAGACCGCCCCGACGATCTTCATGGCGGTGAACGCGGTCGCCGAGGCGAGCAGCAGCGCCGACAGGCCGGCCGCGGCGGCGGTGGCGTGCACGGCGAGGCCGAGGACACCGCCGAGCGTGGTCAGCAGGCCCGCCCGCCGGCCGCCCGTGAGGGCGCTCTTGGTGATCAGCGCCTGGTCCGGGCCGGGGATCATGATCAGCACCAGCGCGGCGAGGGAGAAGGTGAGCATCGCCCCAGTAACGGGGGCGGTGGACCGTTCCGTCAAGAGGGTGACGGTGACGACAAAGGCGACACGCCGGACGGGCAGGGCCGTTCGGGCGCGGCCCGGTGCCAGCATGGGACGGGTGAGCGACGACACCCGAGGACAGCGAGCGACCACCGGCCCGGCCCGACCCGCGCCCCGGCCGACCGGCCCGCAGCGGCCGCTGTACGTGTCGGGGCTGGTGGGAGCCCTGTGGTGCGTCGGCATCGGGCTCGCCGTGCTCGTCACGATCACGCTGGCCGGCTGGATCGCCGCGCCGCGCACCGCCCTCGGGCACGGCCTGCCGGGGGTGTTCCGGACGGCGGTGAACTTCTGGCTCGTCTCCCACCACGCCGGGTTCTCCTACGGCGGCGGCCGCATCGGGCTGCTGCCGCTCGGCCTGCTGGTCTTGCCCGGCGTGCTGCTGCACCGCAGCGGCGGCTGGATCATCCGCTCCGCCGGGGCGGCACGGTCCTCGCGCCGGGGCGTGCTGCACGTCGCCATCGCGCTGGCCGTGCCCTATGCGGCCCTGGCCGGGCTGCTGGCGCTCGCGGCGTCCTCCCCGCGGGTGAAACCCTCTGCCTGGCAGGCGCTGCTGACCTGCTTCCTCGTGGCGGCCATCGCGGGCGGGCTCGGCGCAGCGCGCGCGCTGGTGGCGTCGCGCGGACGGGTGCGCTCCGGCCTCGGCGCGCTCCTGCGGTTGCTGCCGCCGCGGGCCGGCTCCCTGGTCATCGGGGTCACGGGGGCGCTGGCCGTCCTGCTCGGCTCGGGCGCGATCCTCGTCGGCGCCTCGCTCGCCCTGCACATGTCCGAGGCGACCCGGCAGTACGACATGCTCGCGCCCGGAATCGTGGGCACCGTGCTGCTGCTGGTGGTCGAGCTGGCGTACCTGCCGAACGCCGTCATCTGGGGGGCGTCCTACGCGATCGGCCCCGGCTTCGCCGTCGGCGCGGGCAGCAGCGTGTCCGCGACGGGCGTCTTCCTGGACTCGGTGCCGGTCTTCCCGCCCCTCGCCGCCCTGCCCGACCCCGGCCCCGCGCCCGCGCTGTCGCTGGTGGCCCTCGCCGCGCCGTTCCTGGCGGGCATCATCGGCGGCACCCTCACCATGCGCGCCCTGCCGACCCGCGGCTACGAGATCGCGCCGCTGTGGGGCTTCGCCACCGGCGCGCTGACCGGCGGCGTGGCCGCCGTCCTCGCCGCCCTGTCGGGCGGCCCCCTCGGCGGCGCCCGGATGGCCACCGTCGGCCCCTCGGCCTGGCAGGTCGGTCTGCTGGCGGCCCTGGAGGTCGGCATCTCGGCGGCCCTCGCCGCCTGGCTGACCAACTGGCGCATCCAGCGCCGCCCGGAAGCACCCCCGGCCCGCCCGGTCCCGCCGAGGGCCCCCGCCCCGGCCCCGGCACCGGCCCCGCGAACCCAGCCGAAGCAGACGGGCCCCTACACCCCGCCCCTGATGGAGTTCGAAGAGGCCGAGCCGATCCTCACCCCCCGCCGCCAAGCCCGCCGCCGCCCCCGCCCGCAGGAAGAGGCGCGCGCCGAAACGGCAGAGCCCGAGACCGAGGCCACCCCGGAAGCGCCGGAGCCCGAAGAAGTAAGGGAACTCACCGAACCGCTGCCTGCGGAGGCTCCGGCCCCTAACGGCGACGGCCCCACCGAAAACCGAGGTGGAGCCATCTACGTCCTAAGGAACGACCCAAGGGACTAAGGGAGGCCTCCCATAGAGACAGCCCCGCGCTCTTAGAACATCCAGTCCAGGCTGCCCGGCTTGGCGCCGAACTTCTTCTCGATCTGGGGGATGTAGCGGTCCTTACAGGCCTGCTCGTCGGTCATCGTGTTGGCCGAGTCCAGGCAGCGCGTCATGTCGTTGGCCTGCGGCCACACGTAGATGAGGCTGGCGACGCCGATGGCGGCGAGGACGGCGCCGATGCCGCCCGCGACGATGCCGGCCATCGCGCCGGGCGCGTGGGCGGCGCGGCGGCGGGCGCGGAGGCCGACGATGATCCCGGCGATCGACAGCACCAGCCCGAGGGGCCAGAAGAACAGGGTGAGGACGAGGCCCCCGACGCCCAGCCAGGCCGCGCGGCGGCCGGCGTTGTCCCCTGGGGGCCGCCCGGCGGGCTGCGGCCGTTCGGGCGTCCCGACGCCGTTGCCCTGGCCCGGCTGCTCACTCACGTCATTCCTCCTGGTGTCGTGCGATGGGGCCGAGCTGGGCCGATAGGCTTCGTGGTGGCTTGCCGCGGGAGACGCCGCGGCCTCCGAACCCCAACCCCACAGCAGGGAGTCATGGTGTCCGCCCGGCTCGTCGTCCTCGTCTCCGGCGCGGGGACCAACCTACAGGCGCTGCTCGACGCGTGCGCAGATCCAGCCTACGGTGCGAAAGTCGTGGCCGTGGGCGCGGACCGGTCCGACATCGCCGGCACCGAGCGCGCGCGCGAAGCGGGACTGCCCACGTTCACCGTCCGCATCCCCGACTTCCCCGACCGAGCGGCCTGGGACGCGGCCCTCGCCGAGGCGGTCGCCGCGCACGAGCCCGACCTGGTCGTGTCGGCCGGGTTCATGAAGATCCTCGGGCCGCGGTTCCTGGAGCGGTTCGGCGGCCGGACCGTCAACACCCATCCCGCGCTGCTGCCGGCGTTCCCCGGCGCGCACGCCGTCCGGGACGCCCTGGCGTACGGCGTGAAGGTGACGGGCTGTACCGTGCACTTCGTCGACGAAGGAGTGGACACCGGACCCGTCATCGCCCAGGAGGCCGTGACCGTGGGCTGGCATGACGACGAGGACTCCCTGCACGAGCGCATCAAGCAGGTGGAGCGCCGCCTCCTGGTCGACGTCGTCGGCCGGCTCGCCCGCGACGGCTGGACCGCGCGGGGACGGCGGGTCTCCATGAAATGCCGCACCTGCACCACGACAGCAGACGATGAGGGGAGCTCGACCGGTGAGTCGGGTCGCGATTAAGCGCGCACTGATCAGCGTTTACGACAAGACGGGGCTGGAGGAGCTGGCGCGCGGGCTGCACGCGGCCGGCGTGGAGATCGTCTCCACCGGCTCCACGGCGGGCCGGATCGCCGCGGCCGGCGTGCCGGTGATGAAGGTGGAGAAGCTCACCGGATTCCCCGAGTGCCTGGACGGCCGGGTGAAGACCCTGCACCCGAAGGTGCACGCGGGCCTGCTGGCCGACCGGCGCAAGGACGACCACGTCCAGCAGCTGGAGGACCTGCACGTCGAGCCGTTCGACCTGGCGGTGGTGAACCTGTACCCGTTCGCCGACACCGTCGACTCGGGCGCCAAGCCGGACGAGTGCGTCGAGCAGATCGACATCGGCGGCCCGACCATGGTCCGCGCCGCCGCCAAGAACCACGCCAGCGTCGCCGTCGTGGTCAGCCCGGCGGCCTACGGCGCGGTGCTGGAGGCGGTCCAGGGCGGCGGGTTCACGCTGGAGGAGCGGCGCCGCCTGGCCGCCGAGGCGTTCAGCCACACCGCGTCCTACGACGTGGCGGTGGCGTCGTGGTTCGCGAGCAGCTACGCCAAGGACGCCGACGCGGCCGAGACGGGCTGGCCCGACTTCCTCGGCGCCACCTGGCAGCGCTCCAACGTGCTGCGCTACGGCGAGAACCCGCACCAGCGGGCCGCGCTGTACACCGACACCGGCGCCGCCAAGGGCCTGGCGGGGGCGCGGCAGCTGCACGGCAAGGAGATGTCCTACAACAACTACGTGGACGCCGAGGCCGCGCGCCGCGCCGCCTACGACTTCGCCGAGCCCGCCGTCGCGATCATCAAGCACGCCAACCCGTGCGGCATCGCGGTGGGCGCGGACGTGGCCGCCGCGCACCGCAAGGCCAACGCCTGCGACCCGGTGTCGGCCTACGGCGGCGTGATCGCGGTGAACGCCCCGGTCACCGCCAAGATGGCCGAGCAGGTCGCCGAGGTGTTCACCGAGGTGCTGGTCGCGCCGGCGTTCGACGCCGACGCGCTGGAGATCCTCACCCGCAAGAAGAACATCCGGCTGCTGGAGTGCCCGCAGGGCCCGGCGAACGCGACCGAGTTCCGGCGTGTCGACGGCGGTGTTCTGCTGCAGACGGTGGACCGGGTGGACGCCGACGGCGACGACCCGGCCACCTGGGAGTTGATCACCGGCGAGGCCGCCGACGAGGCGACCCTGCGCGACCTGGCGTTCGCGTGGAAGGCGTGCCGGTCGGTCAAGTCCAACGCGATCCTGCTGGCCCACGACGGCGGCACCACCGGTGTCGGCATGGGCCAGGTGAACCGGGTCGACTCGGCGCGCCTGGCGGTGGCCCGCGCGGGCGCCGAGCGCGCCGCGGCGTCGGTGGGCGCCTCCGACGCCTTCTTCCCCTTCCCCGACGGCCTGCAGGTGCTCACCGAGGCGGGCGTGCGGGCGATCGTGGAGCCGGGCGGGTCGGTCAACGACCCCGACGTCATCGAGGCGGCGAAGCAGGCCGGGATCACGCTGTACTTCACCGGCGTGCGGCACTTCTTCCACTGACGGGCGGACGAGGCCCTGCCCCCGGCGACCGGGGGCAGGGCTTTGTCACTCCCAGGTGAGGTTTAGAGATCTTGGAGGGTTTTACTCTGCGGCGTTGGTAGCCTCGGCCGGGTCGCACCCCTTGACCTTTCTGTGACCTTGGTGCGGCCTTTCCTTTGGGAGGCCCCGTGGACTTCATGCTGTCCCTGTGGACCGGTGTGACCGTGCAGACCTCGTCCCTGCTGATGGAGTCGCGCCAGGTCATCGGCCTGATCGCGGCCGTGCTCGCGGCCGTGCTGGCCGGGCAGCTGGGGTGGCACGGCACCGACCGCCTGATCGCCTGGCGCGGCCGCCCCGACGAGGACTGACGCGGGCCACCACCACGGGCCACCACCACGGGCCACCACCACGGGCTAGCGCAGCCGCGCGCGCAGTGCGGCGCGCGCGTCCGGCCACTCGGTGTCGATCATCGCGTAGGTGGCGGTATGGCGCAGCGAACCGTCCGGCATGATCCGGTGGTTGCGGTGGATCCCCTCGAAGGACGCGCCGAGCCGCTCGATGGCACCCCGGGAGCGCTCGTTGCGCGCGTGGGTGTGCCAGCCGACGCGCAGCGCGCCGAGCTTTTCGAAGGCCCGCTCCAGCAGCAGCAGCTTGGCCTCGGTGTTGACGCCCGTGCGCTGCCAGCGCGTCCCGAGCCAGGTGTGGCCGATGTACAGGCCCCGGTTGCGCGGGTCGATCTCGTAGTACGACGTCGTCCCGGCGACCTCGCCGGTCACCGCGTCGACCAGCGCCCACGGCGCCCGGTCGGCGGTGGCGAGGGCGGCGTCGACGGTCGCGCGCACCGCGGCGACGTCGGCCGGCGGCCGCTGGGTCTTCCACGTCCAGATGGCCGGGTCCTTGCCCGCCTCGAACAGCCCCTCGGCGTGCCCGGGGGCCAGCGGCTCCAGCCGCACGTAACGGCCGGTCAGGACGGGCCGCTCGAACCATGCATCGGTCATGGCGTTCACCGTAGGAGCCCGCGCCCGTGCTCCAGCAGGGCCACTCGCGGCCGTTTTCGGGGAACCACCCACCCTCCCTCCGCGAAACGTCAGTGGCGTGCGTCACACTGAACGGTATGGACGGGGAGAAACTGCTCGCCTGGTGGGCACACAAACAAGGCCTGGACGGCACCCTGGCCGGCGCGCCGCCCGCCGAGGTGCTCGCCCGCACCGGCTGGGCGCGGGCGGCCGGCGGCGCCAACCCCTACCTGCAGCTGTTCGCCCGCGCCGGCACCTCCCGCCAGGACGCCGACCGGGCCGCCGCCGACCTCCGCATCCACATGCTGCCCGCCGCCCGCGGCTGCTGCTACCTGCTGCCCGCCGCCGACTACGCGATCGCCCTGCGCGCGGCCGAACGCGGCGCCCTCGCCGAGGCCGCCGCCGCGGCCCGCCTCGGCGCGCCCCGCGCCGAGATCGACCGGGTCGCCGAGGCCGTCCTCGCCGTGCTGGAGCAGAACGCCAGGCCGCTCGGGCCGCGCGAGCTGCGGGTCCTGCTCGGCGGCCTCGTCCGCGACCTGGGGGAGGCGGGCCGCCGCAAGGGCCTCGCCAGCACGCTGCCGGTCGCGCTCGGCCTGCTGCAGTCCGCCGGCGAGATCCGCCGCGTGCCCGTGGACGGCCGCCTCGACACCCGCGAGCACGCCTACGTCCGCTGGACCCCGCCGCCCCCGGTCGGCGCCGACGAGGCCCGCGCCGCGCTCGCCCGCCGCTACTGGACGTGGACGGGCGGCGCCACCCTCGCCCAGTTCCGCGGCTTCTGCGCCGCCACCGCCAAGGACGCGCGCGCCGCCGTCGAACCCCTCGGGCTCGTCCCGCTGGCCGGCACCGGCCTGCTCGCGCTGCCCGCCGACGCCGCCGCGTTCGCCGACTTCGCCCCGCCGCCCGGCCCCGCCTGCACCCTGGTCGGCTGGCTCGACGCCCTGGTCCTGCTGCGCCGCGACCTGCCGTCCCTGCTCGGCCCCGCCGACGCCGCCCGCCCGCTGCCGCCCGCCCTCGCCCGCTCCACCCTGAGCGGCCTCGGCGAGCTGCCCGCCCACGGCATCGTCGACCGCGGCCGGGTGGTCGGACTGTGGGAGTACGACCCGGGCGCCGCCGAGATCGCCTGGGCGTCGTTCGTCCCGCCGGACGACGCGCTGCGCGCCGCCGTCGCCCGCACCGAGGAGTTCGTCCGCGTCCAGCTCGGCGACGCCCCCGGCAGCGGCCTGGACAGCAGCGCCCGCCGCCGCCCCCGCATCGAGGCCCTGCACGCGCTCGCCGCCGCATAGCGGCCGTTAGCATGGGCGGACACGCGACTGGCGCGGTCAAGGTGGGCTCGACCACCGGGGAGCGAACCGAGTCCGGACACCGCGCGCCTGGGTGACCGGCATCGCAGCCGTGGGCACGGCCCCGGTGGGATTGGCGCGGAGGAAGCACATGACGGCACAGATCCTGGACGGCAAGGCGACGGCGGCGGAGATCCGGGCCAGGCTGAAGATCCGCGTGGCGGCGCTGCGCGACCGCGGCGTCGGCGTCGGGCTCGGCACCGTCCTGGTCGGCGACGACCCCGGCAGCCAGGCCTACGTGAACATGAAGCACCGCGACTGCGCCGAGGTCGGCATCGAGAGCATCCGCCGCGACCTGCCGGCCGACGCCGCCCAGGACGACGTCGAGCGCGCCGTCGCCGAGCTGAACGCCGACCCGGCCTGCACCGGCTACATCGTGCAGCTGCCGCTGCCGAAGGGCCTGGACGAGCAGCGCGTGCTGGAGCGCATCGACCCGGCCAAGGACGCCGACGGCCTGCACCCGGTCAACCTCGGCCGCCTGGTCCTCATGCAGCCCGGCCCGCTGCCGTGCACCCCCAAGGGCATCGTGGAGCTGCTGCGCCGCTTCGACGTGCCGCTGAAGGGCGCCGAGGTCACCGTGGTCGGCCGCGGCATCACCGTCGGCCGCGCGCTCGGGCTGCTGCTGACCCGGCGCAGCGAGAACTCCACCGTCACCCTCTGCCACACCGCCACCCGCGACCTGGCCGCGCACACCCGCCAGGCCGACATCGTGGTGGCCGCCGCGGGCGTCCCCGGCCTGATCACCGCCGACATGGTCAAGCCCGGCGCGGCCGTGCTGGACGTCGGCGTGTCCCGGGTGGACGGCAGGCTCGCCGGCGACGTCGCGGGCGACGTGCGCGAGGTCGCCGGATGGGTGGCCCCGAACCCCGGCGGCGTCGGCCCGATGACCCGCGCGATGCTGCTGGCCAACGTCGTCGAGGCGGCCGAGAAGGCCGCGGAGTCGCTTTAGGCCCGGCCGGGTGGCCGCCCTCCCGATGCGCTGCCGGGGGAGGGCGGCCCCGTACGTGCCGGGCTAGCTCGCCCGGCGGCCCGCCGTGGTGGTGGGCCGCGGGCCGGGCACGCGGCCCGGTCCGTGCCCGGCGGCGCCCGGTGGCGCCGGGCGGCGCACGCCGCCCGCCGGCTGGCCGTCCAGCGGCCGGCCCTGCTGGGGCACGTGCACCGGCGGCAGCGGCCGGACGAGCCCCATCGCGATGACCTCGTTGGCGAGCCGGGTGCGCCGGTTGGGTCCCTCGGGGATGCGGAACTTCTGGTAGAGACGCAGCAGGTGCTGCTTCACCGCGGCCTCGGTGACCACGAGGTCGCCGGCGATGTCACGGGCGGTGGCGGGTGCCACGAACGCCTCGTCGGACAGGGCGGGCCGGCAGAGCGAGGTGAGCACGTCGACCTCCCGCCGGGTCAGCTCCGGCGCCACCGCGCGCCGCAGCTCGACGTCGGGATCGACCTCCTCGCGGGGGATGCCCCCCAGCCGGCAGCGCGCCGTGCCGAAGCTCACGACGTCGCCGTCCTCCAGGACGCGGCGCGCGATCGGCCGGCCGTTGACACGGGTCCCGTTGCGGGACAACCCCATGTCGACGACGTACACGTACGGGCCGCGCCGAACAATCTCTGCGTGCAAACGGGACACACTCGGGTCGTCGAGGTGGACGTCAACTCCTCTCCCTCGCCCGACCGTCGTGACGTCGGGGCGCAGCGGTATGACCAGCCCGCTGTCCTCGATCCGCATGAACGGCCCCTCCACGGCAGTCCTCCCAGCTAGTTAGCGACCCCTGTCTGCCGAGTTACCCGGGTCGCCACCCATCACACCCTCTTACTGGCGAGTAGGGACTGTGGCATAAGGGTTCTCGCGCCTCGGGACAGCTGCCGCGCCCCACTTGTCCCGCCTCGTCCGGATGCGTGCCCCGGGCCGAGGCGGCACGTGCCGGCGCGCCGCGCGGTCGTGCGATGTCGTGACGGGTCCCGATTCCCACTAACGTAGAAAGTGGACGGAACTGAGCGGAGCGCGGGGACCGCCCGCCGCGCGGCACCCCGCGTGACCGGCCCCCGACCAGCGCCCGCGGGCCTGCGAGCGGAGCGAGGCATGAGCACGGAGCTGCACCGGCGACGGCGCCGGGCACCCCGGCGCCGGGGAGCGGCGCCGCACTGGCTCGGCCAGCTGCCCTACCTGATCGTGCTGTGCGGCGTCGCCGGCGGGCTGACGCTCTGCGCACTCGACTACTTCCGCAAGGGCTCGGGGCTGATGGCCGCCGCCGTGCTGTTCGGCGCGCTCGCCCGGCTCGTCCTGCCGCCCAGCCAGGTCGGGATGCTGGAGACCCGCAAGAAATGGCTGGACGTGACGACGATGGCGACCTTCGCCGTCGCCATCGCGGTGGTCGCCTGGGTCGTGCCGCCGCACCGATGACCCCCCGCGCCGCGGGCCCCGACCTGCGGCCTTTATGGCGATAGATCCAAATTGGTGGGGCGAGGTCTAGACCTTTGGCCTCGCTCGGATAGCCTCCCAGTGAGCCTTACAAGGACTGCTGGCCGGTGTAGGAAAGGGACAGCAACACATGCCCAAGATCAAGGTAGCGGCCCCCGTCGTCGAACTCGACGGGGACGAAATGACGCGGATCATCTGGAAATTCATCAAGGACCAGCTGATCCTGCCGTACCTGGACGTCGATCTGAAGTACTACGACCTCGGGATCGAGCACCGTGACGCCACGGACGACCAGGTCACCATCGACTCCGCCAACGCCATCAAGCAGTACGGCGTCGGCGTGAAGTGCGCCACCATCACCCCCGACGAGGCCCGGGTGGAGGAGTTCGGCCTCAAGAAGATGTGGCGTTCCCCCAATGGAACGATCCGTAACATCCTCGGCGGTGTGATCTTCCGCGAGCCGATCATCGCCCGCAACGTGCCCCGCCTGGTGCCCGGCTGGACCAAGCCGATCATCATCGGCCGCCACGCCCACGGCGACCAGTACAAGGCGACCGACTTCGTCGTCCCCGGCCCCGGCAAGGTGACGCTCAGCTACACCCCGGCCGACGGCGGCGAGCCGATGGAGTTCGAGGTCGCCGACTTCCCCGGCGGCGGCGTCGCGATGGGGATGTACAACTACGACGACTCGATCCGCGACTTCGCGCGGACCAGCATGCGGTACGCGCTGGAGCGCGAGATGCCGCTGTACCTGTCGACGAAGAACACCATCCTCAAGGCCTACGACGGCCGGTTCAAGGACATCTTCCAGGAGGTGTTCGACGCCGAGTTCAAGGCCGACTTCGAGGCCAAGGGCCTGACCTACGAGCACCGGCTCATCGACGACATGGTCGCCGCCGCGCTCAAGTGGGAGGGCGGCTTCGTCTGGGCGGCCAAGAACTACGACGGCGACGTCCAGTCCGACACCCTCGCCCAGGGCTTCGGCTCGCTCGGCCTCATGACCTCGGTCCTGATGACGCCGGACGGCAAGACCCTGGAGGCCGAGGCCGCGCACGGCACGGTGACCCGCCACTACCGGCAGCACCAGCAGGGCAAGCCGACCTCCACCAACCCGATCGCGTCCATCTTCGCGTGGACGCGCGGCCTGGAGCACCGCGGCAAGCTCGACAACACCCCCGAGGTCATCGGCTTCGCCCGGGCCCTGGAGCAGGTCTGCATCGAGACCGTCGAGGCCGGCCAGATGACCAAGGACCTGGCCTTGATCGTCGGCAACGACACCCCCTGGCTGACCACCGAGCAGTTCCTCGAGGCGCTGGACACCAACCTCCAGAAGAAGATCAACGGCTGACGGCCGCTTCGCGCCCCGGCGTGACGCGGCTCACCCGCCGCACCGCGCCCGCATGATCCCAAGGCCGCCCCGGCCACCCCGGGGCGGCCTTCGTGCTTCCGGCCGCGACGCGCTGATATGCCGGTCCGCGTACCTGGCGCGTCCGGCACCGGCGGCGCGCGATAGCCTGGCGGGTGGATATCTCGACGACGAGAGACCCGCATGGCGGCGCTCCTCTCGGGCGGTCGGGTCCCCAAGGATGGCCGCCTGAGCCCCGTCAGGTCACTGCATGGAGATGATTCAGACAATGACGCGCACCCCTGTCAACGTCACCGTCACCGGAGCCGCCGGCCAGATCGGCTACGCGCTGCTGTTCCGCATCGCGTCCGGGCAGCTGCTCGGCGCGGACGTACCCGTACGCCTGCGGCTCCTGGAGATCCCGCAGGCGGTGAAGGCCGCCGAGGGCACCGCGATGGAGCTGGACGACTGCGCGTTCCCGCTGCTGGCCGGCGTCGACATCTTCGACGACGCCACCAAGGCCTTCGACGGCGCCAACGTCGCGCTGCTGGTCGGCGCCCGCCCGCGCACCAAGGGCATGGAGCGGGGCGACCTGCTGGAGGCCAACGGCGGGATCTTCAAGCCGCAGGGCGAGGCGATCAACGCCGGCGCCGCCGACGACATCAAGGTGCTGGTGGTCGGCAACCCGGCCAACACCAACTCGCTGATCGCGCAGCAGCACGCGCCCGACGTCCCGGCCGAGCGGTTCACCGCGATGACGCGCCTGGACCACAACCGCGCCCTCGCGCAGCTGGCCAAGAAGACCGGCGTGTCGGTGGCCGACATCAAGAAGCTCACCATCTGGGGCAACCACTCGGCGACCCAGTACCCCGACATCTTCCACGCCGAGATCGCCGGGAAGAACGCCGCCGAGGTGGTGAACGACCAGCAGTGGCTGGCCGACGACTTCATCCCGACCGTCGCCAAGCGCGGCGCCGCGATCATCGAGGCGCGGGGCGCGTCGTCGGCCGCGTCGGCCGCGTCGGCCGCGATCGACCACGTCCACACCTGGGTGAACGGCACCGCCGAGGGCGACTGGACGTCCATGGCCGTGGTGTCGGACGGCTCCTACGGCGTGCCCGAGGGCCTCATCTCCTCCTTCCCCGTCACCACCAAGGACGGCAAGTGGGAGATCGTCCAGGGCCTGGAGGTCAACGAGTTCTCCCGCACCCGCATCGACGCCTCGGTGGCGGAGCTGAGCGAGGAGCGCGACGCGGTCCGCAAGCTCGGCCTGATCTGACCCGTTAGCCGAGAAGGCCCCGGACCGCGCAGCGGTCCGGGGCTTTTCGCTGCCGCAGCGCAGATGGTGAGCGCCTGGGGCGTGGTTCAGTCGAAGATCTGGTCGGTGGTCTCGGCAACGGCGGCGCGCTGGACCCAGGCGCGGAGCTGGTCGGGGTCGTCGCAGGTGTTGATGCGGTCCTTGGCTGCGCTGGAGACCGTCAGGCCCCGCGCCTCCAGCACGGCGAAGAGGCAGATGACCTCGCCCTCGACCTTGCCTTGGGCGATGTGGCGCTTGGCGAATTCGCTGCGGAGGGGCAGGTCGGTGGTGGTCATGAGCTGCTCCAGCTGGGTGCGGACGGAGACGGCGGACATGTTGGTCGCGTAATCGAAGTATCGCATAGCGTGTTCGGTTTCGATGGCGTCCAGCCCTTCGAGGTAGGCGGGGCCGACGTCCTTCTCCAGGCCGTGGGCCATGACCGCGAGGGTGGCCAGGGCCGGGTCGGCGGCGACCTGGGCGGGCTCGGTGATGACGGGGAGCTGGGCCGGGCCGACGATGACGGGCTTGAGGGCGACGCTCACGTCGCCGCGCGTGATCGTGACGGGGGCGGAGAACCGGTCGGCCCTGGGGTCGGGGGTGAACATCACGACGTGGACCGGCTTGTTGTACTGGACGAGGAGGATCGCCCCGTAGCGGGCGCACTGCTCCAGCTTGGCCTTCGTCAGCCTGGTCTCGACCTCGCTGATCAGGAGCCGATGGGGGGAGTGGAAGGGGCCGTCGACGAAGAGGGTGTCAGCCTGGCGGTCGGTGGAGATGCGGTCGTTGAGCTCTCCTTTGTGGACTCTCAGGCGTCCCGAGGTGACCACGTCCGCGCCGGCCACGGTGCGCAGTGCCCACAGGGCAAGGTCGGGGTGGGTGCGGATCAGGTCGTTGATCGCGTCATGCTGACGTCCGGGCATGTCACGGAAAGTTAGCAATGATCGCCGTGGGTGTTCGATGGTTCGGAGAAATCCGTTCGCTGCCAACCTTTTCGCGGGGCCGTGGCGTTCGAGGGACGTGAGTGAGACGACGCAAGACGCCGCGTACACCGCTTTCGTCGAGGCGGCGCTGAACGGGCCCGCCGGATCCCTGCTGGCGACGGAGCTGCTGTGGTCGGGGCCGGGGCGGCTGCTGAAGGTCCTGGACCACCTCGGCGCGGTGAAGCAGGTGCCGGGCGCGCCCGGCCGGTACCGGTTCGCCTACACCGCCAGGCCCGGTGACCCGAACCTGGCGTACGAGCCGGGCGGCAACAGGGTGAGCGGCTCGGTCGAGGTGGCCGGCGGGCAGGTCAAGGTCATCGACCTGAGCACGACGCCGGCGTCCCCGGCGCCGGGCGTGGCCGACCGCAACCCGGTGACCAGGTCGTTCCGGATCGGGTTCAGCGACTACGGCACGCCGGTCCAGGTGGAGCAGCCGTAGCCGGGGCGCCGGAAAGCGGGAGGTTTTGTCGGACCCGCCCCGATAGGCTGCCGTCGTTTGCGACGGGAGGGGCGGGTTTGGCGGAGCAGGCTTTCCAGGTCGATCTGCGGGGTGTGGTCGATCTCCTCAGCCGGCATCTGTACTCGAGCCCGCGGGTGTACCTGCGGGAGCTGCTGCAGAACGCGGTGGACGCGATCACGGCGCGGGGTGCGGGCGGCCGGGTGCGGATCGAGACCGGCGGCGGGGTGCTGCGGGTCCATGACGACGGTGTCGGGCTGACCGAGGACGAGGTGCACCGGCTGCTGGCCACGATCGGCCGGTCGTCCAAGCGCGACGAGCTGGGGTTCGCCCGGCACGACTTCCTCGGCCAGTTCGGCATCGGCCTGCTGTCGGCGTTCCTGGTCGCCGACGAGATCGAGGTCGTGACGCGGTCGGCGAAGGGCGGCGCGGCCGTCCGGTGGGTCGGCCTGGCGGGCGGCAGCTACCGGGTGGAGCCGGGGGAGCGCGACGAGCCCGGCACGACGGTGTCGCTGCGAGCCCGGCAGGACGCGGGGGAGCTGCTGTCCCCGCCGGTGGTGCGGGAGCTGGCGGCGGCCTACGGGAGCCTGCTGCCGATCGAGCTGACCGTGGACGGCGAGGCCGTCACGGGGGACGGGCCGCCCTGGCAGGGGTCGTATCCGGACCCGGCCCGGCGGCGGCGGGCGCTGGACGCCTACTGCAAGGAGCTGTTCGGTTTCGAGCCGTTCGACGTCATCGACCTGGACGTGCCCGAGGCGGGCTTGACGGGAGTGGCGTTCGTGCTGCCCCAGCCCGTCGCGCCGAGCGCGCGCGGGGCGCACCGCGTCTACCTCAAGCGGATGCTGCTGGCCGAGGGCGTGGAGGGCCTGCTCCCCGAGTGGGCGTTCTTCGTCCGGTGCGTGGTGGACGCCGGTGAGCTGCGTCCTACGGCGAGCCGTGAGGCGCTGTACGAGGACGAGCTGCTGGAGTCCACCCGGGACGCCCTGGGCGACCGGCTGCGGCAGTGGCTCGTCCGCCTGTCGGAGACCGACCCGGCGCGGCTGCGCGGGTTCCTGCGCCTGCACCAGCTCGGCGTGAAGGCGATGGCGCTGCACGACGACGACATGCTGCGCCTGGTCGACCGCTGGCTGGAGTTCGAGACCTCGGCCGGGCCGATGACGCTGGCGGAGTTCCGCCGCCGCCACCCGGGCGCCCGGTACGTGACGAGCGTGGAGGAGTTCCGGCGGCTGTCGGCGGTGTCGGCCGCGCAGGGCGTCGGGCTGGTCAACGGCGGCTACGTGCACGACACCGAGATCATCGAGCGGCTGCCGGCGATCGACCCCGAGATCGCGCTGCGCCCGCTGGACGCGGCCGAGCTGACCACCCACTTCGGCGTGCTGGACCCGCAGGCCGAGCTGGCGCTGCGGCCGTTCCTGGCCGCCGCGCAGCGGGCCGTGGAGAGGCTCGGCTGCGAGGTGGTGATCCGCGACTTCGACCCCGCGTCGCTGCCCGCGCTGTACCTGACGAGCCGCGCCGCGCAGCACCGGGCCGACATGGCCGAGGCCCGCGAGCTGGCGGGCGACCTGTTCGCCGACGTGCTCGGCGCGCTGCAGGGCGCCGTCCAGGCCGACCGGCCGCAGCTGGTGCTGAACCACCGCAACCCGCTGACCAGGCGCATCACCGCGCTGGCGGAGGACGGGCTGATCGAGCTGGCGGTGCAGGGCCTGTACGGGCAGGCGCTGCTGCTCGGCCACCATCCGCTGCGCGCGGCCGACACCGCCGTGCTGAACCGTTCCTTCCTCGGCCTGCTGGAGTGGGCCGTGCACTCCCCGGAGGCGGGCCGATGAGCGTCGACGAGCTGATGCAGCGGGCGTACGCGCTGCCCTACGGCGAGGCCCGCACGGTCCTCACCGAGGAGGCGGTGCGCCGCGCCGAGGAGACCGGCGACCGCGAGCTGGTCTTCCGGGCCCGGATGGAGCTCGGCACCGCCTACCAGTACGGCGGCGAGCCGATCAAGACGTTCACCACGTTCAGCCGGTGCCTGGCCGACTTCGACGCCGCGCCCGGCGAGGTCGGCGAGCACGCCGAGCACCACCTGCTGTGGCAGTTCAAGTGGATCGTCCACTCGATGACGCTGTTCCCCGAGGTGCCGCTGGACCGCACCCGGGCGGTGCTGGACGACATGGAGCGCCGCTACCGCCTCGGCGGGCACAGCCTGCAGGCCGTGCACGCCCGCCGGACGCGCGTCGCCCAGCATCTGGGGGACGAGGCCGAGGCCGACCGCTGGTACGGCCTGTGGCACGCCACCCCGCGCGACCGGCTGTCGGACTGCGCGGGCTGCGACCCGAGCGCCAAGGCCGACTACCTGGCCTGGCGGCGCCGCGACGACGACGCGCTGGCCGTCGCCGAGCCGATCCTGAGCGAGGAGCTGAGCTGCACCGAGCAGCCGGCCGACATCCTCACCACGCTGCTGCCGGTGTACCTGCGCCTCGGCCGGCTGGAGGAGGCCCGCGTCGCGCACCTGCGCGCCTACCGGCAGATCCGGACGCAGCTGAGCGAGCTCGGCACGATCGGCGAGCACGTGGAGTTCTGCGCCCGGACGGGCAACGAGGCGCGCGGGCTGGAGATCGTCCAGCGGCACGTGGCGTGGCTGGACCGGGCGCCGAGCCCGCACGCGGCGATGCGGTTCGCCGCGTCGGCCGCGCTGCTGCTCGGCCGGGTCGACGGCGCGCACCCGCTGACCCGCCGCCCCGGTGAGAAGACCACGGCCGGGGCGCTGCGCGAGGAGCTGGCGGCGCGGGCGGCCGAGCTGGCGGGCCGGTTCGACGCCCGCAACGGCACGCCCCGCCAGGGCGAGATCATCCGGGAGATCCTGGACGCCGAGCCGTACGTGGCGCACCTGCCGCTGACCGGCGACCGGCCGGCGCCGCAGCGGCGCCCCGAGCCGGTCGTCCCCGACCTGGCGCCCGTGCAGGACCTCGGCGCGGCGCTGGAGCTGGCCGACGCGCACTGGAAGGCGCGCGAGATGGCGGCGGCGCTGGCGGCCTGGGCCCGCTACGACGAGCTGGAGGCGGCGGGCGCGGAGCCCACCATGCACCAGCGGGCGTGCCGGCTCGACGGCCAGGGCATCGAGTGGCTCTCGCGCGGCGAGCCCGCCGCTGCGGCGGCCTCCTGGGAGAGCGCCATCGCGCTGTTCGAGGTGATGGGCGACTCCGAGCGCCTGCACTCGGTGCGCGGCCGGCTCGGCATGCTGCTGTTCCAGGAGGGCGACGACGAGAAGGGCACGGCCCTCATGGAAGAGGCCGTCGCCTACCTGGACGAGCACGCCGCCGACGCCGACCGCGCGCAGGCGGCCCGGCTGCGGCTGGCGTCCGCGCGCCTGGCGCAGCAGCGCCCCGCCGACGCGCTCGGCCTGCTGGACGGCGCCGACGGGGCCGCCGTCCTGCTGCTGCGCGGCAAGGCGCTGCTGGAGCTGGACAAGATCGCCGAGGCGATGGACGTGCTGCGCGAGTGCCGCGCCGCCGCCGAGGACGAGGAGACCATGGCCGAGGCGAGCCTGCTGCTCGGCCAGCTCCACGCGCGCCACCCCGACGGCGATCGCGCCGAGGCGCTGCCCGCCCTCGACGACGCCGTCGCGCACGCGTCCGGCCCGTTCCGCACGATCGCGCACGCCGAGCGCGGCAGCCTGCTGCTCGCCTTGGACCGCCCGGCGGACGCGGCCGCCGACCTGGCCGAGGCCGTCGCGGGCTACACCGCGCTCGGCGCGGCCCCGCAGGCGACGCACGCCCGCGTGGAGCTCGCCGCCGCCTACTACGGGACCGGCCGCCACCTGGAGGCGGCCGAGGTCGCCGAGCAGGCGCTGCCCGACCTGCCCGCGCTCGGCGACCCCGACACCGAGCGGCGCGGCCGGCTGATCGTCGCGCACGCCCAGCGCGAGCTCGGCGAGCCGCAGGCCGCCGACTCGTTCGCCGCGCTGGCCGAGGCGGAAGAACACCCTGCCGGCAAGGGAAGCTTCCTGGAACTGGCCGCGGAGGTCCTGACCCGGCTGGACAAGGACGAGGAGGCCGCCGAGCGGTTCGCCGAGGCCGCCGCGCGCTTCGCCGAGGGCGGCGACCCCTACGGCGCCGTCCGTGCCCTGCGGCGCGGCGCGATGTGCCGGTGGTGGAGCCACCAGCCGGACGAGGCGATGAACCAGATCGCCCGCGCGCGCACCGCCCTGGACGACCTGCCGCGCGACAACGGGCCCGCGCTGACCTGGGAGACCGCGCTGGTCGACTACGACAACGCGCGCCTGCTGGCCAACGCCGGCGACCTGGCCGAGGCCCTGGAGCTCGTGGACCGGGCCATCGCGGGCTTCACGTCCCTGGGCGAGGACGGCGCGGTGCAGGAGGCGTCCGGCCTGCGCGAGAACCTGCGGGAGGCATTGGAGGGCTGACCGCGTGTCTCCCGGAAACGGCGCTCTGTAACCGGTACACTGCGTTCCGCATACGGGATTCAGAGGTTGCGGCGCGTCCCGTCTCGGACGCGCCCCCTTCATTTCGGGGACGTTCACCATGGGTCGGGTTCTGGCCGTTCGCCTTCTTGCCGTCTACGGCTCCGCCATCGCGGTGCTCCTGCCCGCGGCGGATCCGGCGCAGGCCTTCGGCCGCGGCGCCGACCTGGGCGTCTCGCTGGCCGGGCCGCGCAGCGCGACGGCGGGCCGCGAGGCCGACTACACCCTCACCGTCCGCAACGACGGGCCGGCCGGCGCCCGCGACGTCACGGCGACGTTCGCGCTCCCGCGCGGCGTCGAGGTGATGGGGCTGGACACCCCCGACTGCCGGGAGCGGCCGGGCAACCGGCTGCGCTGCCGGTTCCCCGCGCTGGCCCCGGGGGAGAAGCGCGCCGTGCAGGTCCGCGGGATCGTCGCGCCGGACGCCACCGGGCCGCTGCGCGCCACCGCGCGGGTCCGGTCGGCCACCGCCGACCCGGCCGCCCACAACGACCGCGCCGCCCTCAGCACACCGCTCGCGCCGGGCACCGACGTGACCGTCCGGCCGGCCGTGGGCCGCCCGACCCAGCGCGGCGGGCCGAGGCCGGTCCACCTGGCCGTCCGCAACCAGGGCCGCCACCCCGCCGGGCAGGTCGTGCTGAACCTCGGCGCGTACGGGGCGCGGCTGATGACCTCGGCCGCCGACCACTGCCGCACCGTCCGCGAGACCGGCCACGACCAGTTCCAGCGCTGCGAGCTCGGCCCCCTCGGCCCGGGCCAGACCCGCATGGTGCGCACGGTCGTCCTGCCCGCCCCGGTCGCGCGGCGCCTGGTCGCCGCCGTCGACACCGACACCGGCGACACCGAGCCCGCCAACAACACCGCCACCACCGAGCTGAAGGGCTAGCGGACGCGGCCGGCCCCTGCGGAGGGCAGGGCCTCCAGGAAGAGGGGCGACGGCCACGTGCGGGTGGTGTAGGCGGTGGCGATGGCCGCGCGGACCCGGTCGGCGCGGTCCTGGGCGACCAGGACGATCACCGAGCCGCCGAAGCCCGCGCCGACCATGCGGCCGCCGCGGGCGCCCGCGCGCAGCGCCGCGTCCAGCGCCGCGTCCGCCTCGGGCCACGACACCTGGAACTGGTCGCGCAGCGACAGGTGCGAGGCCGTCAGCATCGCGCCGAGCTCGGCGACCGCGCCCGCCCGCAGCAGGCCCGCGGCGGCCTCGACGCGGTGGTTCTCGGTGACGACGTGCTGGACGCGGCGCCGCAGCACCGGATCGTCCAGCGTCGACAGGGCCCCGGCCAGGTCGGTGACGTCGCGCAGCGCCGCGACGCCGAGCTCTTCGGCGGCGCGCTCGCACTCGGCGCGGCGGTTCGCGTACTCGCCGCCGGTCAGCGCGTGCCGGGCGCCGGTGTCGACGGCCAGCAGCGTCAGCCCCGCCGCCGCCGGGTCGAACGGCACCCGCCCCGACAGGCCGCTGCGGCAGTCCAGCAGCAGCGCGCGGCCCGCCTCGCACAGCAGCGACGCCGCCTGGTCCATCGGCCCGCACGGCACACCGGCGTAGTCGTTCTCGGCGCGCTGCGCCAGCCGCGCCAGCTCGGCCCGCTCCAGGTCGATCCCGTACAGGTCGCAGAGCGCGACGGCCGCCGCGCACTCCAGCGCCGCCGACGACGCCAGGCCCGCGCCCTGCGGCAGGTCCGAGTCGAACAGCAGCGACGCGCCGCGCACGCCGTGCTCGCGCAGCAGCTCGGCGACCCCGGCCGGGTAGGCGGCCCAGCCGGTGACGCGGTCGCCGGGACCGGCCGCCGCGCCCTGGCCGGCGGCCTGCAGCGAGCGGACCTCGACGACGTCGTCGTCGCGCCGGGCCGCCGCCGCCCACACGCCGCGCGGGAGCGCGAACGGCAGCACCAGCCCGTCGTTGTAGTCGGTGTGCTCGCCGATCAGGTTGATCCGGCCCGGGGCGCGCCACACGCCCTCGGGCGGCCGCTGATACGCCTCGGTGAAGGCGGCGGCGAGCGTGTCGGCGTCGACAGGGTCGGGGGCCCGGCGCGGCTCGGGCGCGGGCCGGGGACGGCGCAGGAACCGCATCACCGGGACTGCGCGAAGGCCCAGGCGTCGGTGACCATGGCGGTCAGGTCGCGCTCGGGCTTCCAGCCGAGCGCCGCCTCGATCTTGGCGGACGAGGCCACCAGCACCGCCGGGTCGCCGGGGCGGCGCGGGCTCACCTCGGCCGGGATCGGGTGCCCGGTCACCCGCCGGCACACCTCCACCACGTCGCGGACCGAGTAGCCGGTACCGCTGCCGAGGTTGAAGATCTGGTGGGAGCCGGGCGCGCAGGCGTCCAGCGCCAGCAGGTGTGCGGCGCCGAGGTCGACCACGTGCACGTAGTCGCGGACACAGGTGCCGTCGGGCGTCGGATAGTCCTCGCCGAACAGCTGCACCGACGCGCGCTCGCCGAGCGCGACCTTCAGCACGTTCGGGATCAGGTGCGTCTCCACCGCGTGCCGCTCGCCCTGCGCCCCGTGCGCGCCCGCCACGTTGAAGTAGCGCAGCGACACCGCGCCGAGGCCGTGCAGCCGCGCCGACTCGGTGAGCGCGGTGTCGATGGCCAGCTTGGACGCGCCGTAGGGGTTGGTCGGGCGGGTCGGGTCGGTCTCCAGGATCGGGGTCGACTCCGGCTCGCCGTAGGTCGCCGCCGTCGACGAGAACACGATCTTGTCCACGCCGGCCCGGCGCATCGCGTCCAGCAGCGCCAGCGACTCGCCGAGGTTCTTGTCCCAGTACAGGCCGGGCTTCTGCACCGACTCGCCGACCAGGGACTTGGCCGCGAAGTGCAGCACCGCGTCGAACCCGGCGCCCTCCAGCACCTCGGACGCGCGCTCGCGCAGCGTGCCGCGCTCCAGCCGCGCGCCCGGCGGGACCGCGTCGGCGTGCCCGGTGGACAGGTCGTCCAGGACGACCACCTCGTGGCCGGCGGCCAGCAGCTGGGCCGAGACCACGCTGCCGATGTAGCCGGCGCCTCCGGTGACGAGCAGCTTCACAGGCGAACCTCCGAGAGATCGAGATGCTGGGGAAGGGCGTGCGCGGGAGGCGTCCAGGCTATCGGCCCGGCTCCACGGGGAAGAAAAGCCTCATGGAGCAGAGGCCACGGCGCGCCGCCGTCCCGCTGGTGTGGCTGCTGTCGCGGTCCACCGACCTGGCGGTGCGGCTCGGCGGCGGCGACCCGCGGGCGCTGCGCGAGGAGCCGACCGCCGAGCTGATGGCCGCGCTCGTCGCGGAGAACACCCGCCTCACCGCCGAGGAGCGCGCGCTCGTGGGCAGGGTGTTCGCCGCCGGGGACCGGCCGCTGCGCGAGGTGCTGGTGCCGCGCACCGAGGTGGAGTTCCTGGACGCGGAGCTGCCGCTGGCGGCGGCCGCCCGGATCGCCGCGGGCAGCCCGCACTCGCGGTTCCCGGTGTGCCGCGGCTCGCACGACGAGGTGATCGGGTTCGTGCACATCCGGGACCTGCTGGTGCCCGAGGTCGCCGACCGGCAGGTCCCGGTCGGGGAGCTGGTGCGGCCGGTGAAGTTCCTGCCCGCCTGGCAGCGGGTGCTGCCGGTGCTGTCGGAGATGCGGCGCGAGCAGTGCCACCTGGCGATCGTGCTGGACGAGTACGGCGGCACCGCCGGGATCGTCACGCTGGAGGACCTGGTCGAGGAGCTGATCGGCGACATCCGCGACGAATATGATGTCCAGGACGCGCAGGCGCGGCGCCTGCACGACGGCGTGGTGGAGGTCGACGGCCTGCTCAACCTGGACGCCTTCGCCGCCGAGACCGGGCTCCGGCTGCCCGCCGGGCCGTACGAGACCGTCGCCGGGCACATCATGGCCGTGCTCGGCCGGGTGCCCGCCGAGGGCGACGCGGTGCAGGCCGCCGGGCGCCGCCTGGTGGTCGCCCGGATGGACGGCCGCCGGATCGCCCGCGTGCGCGTCACGCCGCCCAAGGCCGGTACGAACACCCCCGTGCGCGGGGGCGTCACAGCAGAGGGGGGCCCGCCCGCCGCGGCGGGCCCCGCCACCGGCGACGCCGCCCCGGACGGGGCCTGAGAGAATCGAACCGTGCACATGCCTGAAGCGTCCAGCCCCGAAGCGCCCGTCCCGGGCGGCCCCGTCACGCCGCGCGTCCTGTCGGGCATCCAGCCGACCGCCGACTCCTTCCACCTCGGCAACTACCTGGGCGCGCTGCGGCAGTGGGTGGCGCTGCAGGACTCCCACGAGGCGTTCTACTGTGTGGTCGACCTGCACGCGATCACCGTCGAGCACGACCCGGCGCTGCTGCGCCGCCGCACCCGGGTGTCGGCCGCGCAGCTGCTGGCGATGGGCCTGGACCAGGACCGCTCCACCCTGTTCGTGCAGAGCCACGTCCCCGAGCACGCCGAGCTGGCCTGGGTGCTGAGCTGCCTCACCGGCTTCGGCGAGGCGAGCCGGATGACCCAGTTCAAGGACAAGTCGGCCAAGCAGGGCGCGTCGGCCGCCAGCGTCGGGCTGTTCACCTACCCGATCCTGCAGGCCGCCGACATCCTGCTGTACTCGCCGGAGGCGGGGCCGGGGGAGCGGGTCTTCCAGGTCCCGGTCGGCGAGGACCAGCGCCAGCACCTGGAGCTGACCCGCGACCTGGCGCAGCGGTTCAACCACCGCTTCGGCGAGACGTTCGTGCCGCCGGCGGCCTACATCCCCGAGACCGCCGCCAAGATCACCGACCTGCAGGAGCCGGCCGCCAAGATGAGCAAGTCGGCGTCCTCGCCGCAGGGCATCCTGGACGTGCTGGAGGAGCCCGGCCCGATGCGCAAGAAGATCATGCGCGCGGTCACCGACACCGGCACCGAGGTGCGCTACGACGAGGAGAACAAGGCCGGCGTCACCAACCTGATGCGCATCTACGCCGCGCTCGGCGAGACGTCGTACGCCGACATCGAGGCCCGCTACGCCGGGTCGGGTTACGGCCAGTTCAAGAAGGACCTGGCCGAGCTGGTGCTGGACACCTTCACGCCGATCCGCGAGCGCACCCAGAAGCTGCTGGCCGACGAGGAGCAGCTGGACCGGCTGCTCGCCCAGGGCGCGGAGCGGGCCGGGGCCGTCGCGCGGCGCAACATGGAGATCGTGCGCGATCGGGTGGGATTCGTGGGACGTGGCCGCTGACCGAGCGGACGCGACGGGGGCCGCGGGCGCGCGAGCGCCCGCCGGCTCGCGCACGATCGGGGTGGCCGTGCAGGTCCCCGAGCCGTTCGGCGGCTGGCTGCAGCGCACCCGCGAGTCGTTCGGGGACCCGCTGGCGGCGGCCATCCCGACGCACATCACGCTGCTGCCGCCCACCGAGGTCGGCGACGACGCGCTGCCGGGCGTCGAGCACCACCTGACCGCGGTCGCCGGCACCGAGCGGCCGTTCTGGATCAGGCTGCGCGGCACCGGAACGTTCCGGCCGGTGTCGCCGGTGGTGTTCGTGGCCCTCGCCGACGGGATCGGCGACTGCGAGCGGCTGCAGGAGCGCGTCCTGTCGGGGCCGCTCGCCCGCGAGCTGCGCTTCCCCTACCACCCGCACGTCACCGTCGCCCACCACCTGGCCGACGAGCTCATGGACCGGGCGTTCAAGGAGCTGGCCGGGTACCGGGCGGACTTCGAGGTGCGCGGGTTCTCGCTGTACGAGCACGGCCGGGACGGGGTCTGGCGGCCGCGCAGCGAGTTCGCCTTCGCGGCCGCCGGGTAGCGGCCCGCGGGCGTGCGGGCAAGGGTGTGCATCGCCCGTCCCCGTCCGGGTACGGTCCGTACATGCCCGAGGTGATCAGCAAGGTCCAGCACCGGATCGAGGACGCCACCGACGCGGGCAAGGGCGTGCTGCGCGCCGCGCGGGCGCGCTGGCGCTGGTTCGACCATCTGGCCCGCGCCTACGTCCGCTACCAGGACCGGCGCGGCGACCGCCTCGCCGCCGCGCTCACCTGCTACGGCTTCCTGTCGTTCTTCCCGCTGCTCGCGCTCGCCTACTCGCTGCTCGGCTACCTGGTCGGGGTGAGCCGGCAGGCCCGTGGCTACTTCGTCGAGGCGGTCGCGTCGATCCTGCCGGGGCTGTCGGACAAGCTGCAGGTCGACCAGATCGCCCAGTCCAAGGGGACGGCCGGGCTGATCGGCCTGGCCGGCCTGCTGATCACCGGGCTCGGCTGGGTGCAGGTGCTGCGCGAGTCGCTGCGCGACATCTGGGGCAACGAGCCGACCCCCGAGGGCAACTTCTTCGTGCTGAAGCTCTGGGACGCCGGGGTGCTGGCCTTCCTCGGTGGCATGCTGATGATGAGCGTCGCGGTGTCCAGCCTGGCCGGGCAGGCCACCCACACCGTGCTCGGCTGGTTCGGGATGGCCGACGTTCCCGGTGCCGGTACGGGCCTCTGGCTGCTGTCGCTGGCCGTCGCGGGCACCTTCGACACGATCATCTTCCTGGTGCTGTTCACCCGGCTGTCGGGCACTCGCGCGCCGTGGCGGCGGATCATCAAGGGGGCGCTGCTCGGCGGCGTCGGTTTCGAGCTGCTGAAGCAGGTCGCCACCCTGCTGCTGGCCCGCACCACCCAGAACCCGGTCTACGCCTCGTTCGCGGTGCTGGTCGGGCTGATGGTGTGGATCAACATCGTCTCGCGGTTCATGCTGTACGTCGCGGCCTGGACGGCCACCCGCAGCGTCGTGCTGAAGGCCGACGAGGCCGCGCCGGAGCAGGCCCCGGGCACCGGCGCCACCGCCGTCGGCACGGCCTGAGCGCTCCGGGCCGGGCTCAGGACCAGAACGCGTCGTCGGCGTACTGGTCCTCGGCGATCGAGCGGATCTCGGTGATGCGGCCGTCGCGGATGCGGAAGACGTCCACCGCGCGGCCGTCCAGCACCTTGCCGGGGCGGGCGGCGCGGGTGTGCACGAGCGCGACGCCGTGGTCGTCGCCCGCCATCACCGCGTACGGCTCGGTGCGGAACGTCCCGCCCGACAGCTCGAACAGCCGGACGTAGAACCCGAGGACCTCCGCGGCGGTGCGGTACACGCCGCAGAGCGGGCCCCGGCCCGGCACCCGGTGCACCACGTCGTCGGCGAGCAGGGCGCGGATCAGGTCCATGTCGCCCTTGGCGAAGGCGGTGTACCCCTCCCACAGCAGGGAGGTGTTGGGGTGCTCGACGGACGGGCGGGCGGGTGCGGGGTTCACGGGACCTCCTCCCGTGGCGCCGGCCCGCCGTCCGGCGGCGACGCGGTGACCGGCACCACTCGCGAGGGTATGCCGGGGTCCGCGCCGAGGCCAGCGGCGGCTCCCTTACGGACGGTCCTCGGCGTCCGCCGGCGGCGCCTCCGGGGCCGTGCGCACTGCGTGGGCCCCGTGCACCTCGGGCATCTCGGGGGCCGGCGGCCGCGCGGCGGGCCGGCGGCGGCGCAGCACCAGGAACAGCGCGACGATCGCCAGCAGCACGCCGGCCGCGCCGCCGCCGATCAGCCACATGCCGCCCGCGTCCTTCTTGCCCAGCGGGCCGCCCGGCAGCAGGCCGTGGCCGTCGTCCTTGCCGTCCTTGCGGGACGCCTCGTCGCCGGGCGCGACCAGCGTGCCGACCGGCTTGACCTTGCCGCGCGCCGCGAAGCCCCAGTCCAGCAGCTTGGCCGCGTACGGCGACGGCGGCTGGTCGGCGCGCATCAGCGAGATGATGATCGTGTGCCCGCCGCGCCGGGCGGCGGCGACGAAGGTCTGCCCGGCGGCGACGGTGTAGCCGTTCTTGCCGCCGATCATCCCCGCGTAGGCGTGCGGCTGGCCCGGCAGCATCCGGTTGTGGGTGTGGATCGGGTAGCCGCCGACCTTCTTGCCCTTCTTGCGCTCCTGCTTGGTGGGCGGCGCGGGGAAGGGGAAGTCGATGGTGGCGACGTACTTGCGGAAGTCGGGGTTCTTCAGCCCCTCGCGCAGGATCAGCGCCAGGTCGTAGGACGAGGTGTGCTGCGTCCGGATGTTCAGCTTGAGGTCGACGTCCAGCCCGTTGGGGGACCCGGCCAGGGTGTCGCGGGCGTTGATCCGCTTGGCCTCGGCGTTCATGTCGGCGAGGGTCTTGTGCACCCCGCCGTCGGCCTCGGCGAGCGTGACGGCGGCGTCGTTGGCCGACATCATCATCAGCGCGTGGAACAGGTCCGACACCTTGTACTGCATCTTCGGCGTCATGCCGACCTTGGTGCCCTCGACGTCGCAGGCCGCCTGGGAGGGCCGCACCAGCCGGTTGGGGTCCAGCTTGGGCACCAGGGTGAGCGCGGTCAGCGTCTTCAGCGTGCTGGCGGGCAGGTACTGCCCGTGCGCGTCCTTGGCGGCCAGCACCTCGCCGGTGTCCATGTCGGCGATCAGGTAGGAGGACGCCTTGATGTTCGGCGGCGCCTTCACCCCGGGCGCGCCGTTGACCACGATGCCCTTGCCGGCCAGCTGCGGACCGCCGACCGGCCCCGGGACGTGGTGCCGCGGCCCGGCCAGCGCGGGCGTGGCGGGCAGCACGGCGGTCGTCGCGAGCGCCGGCACGGCGAGCAGGGCGGCGGTACGGCGGACGGCCCCCGGCCGTGCCCGGTGTCGTTCTGGTCGCAAGCTCCCCGCACCCCTCACTCCGGCCGCCGCGCCCCTGCGCGCACGGGTCATGATTCCCGAAGAGTAGGCGACCCATTCATGACATCGGAACCCGCGCCCCCGGTGTCTGATTTGTCCGTTAAGGGGGCCGGGCCGGGCCGCCGCGGCCGCCCGGCCCGGGCGCACCGGAAGGGCGGGCCGGCGCCGGCCTCGGTACACTGGTCGTGGCGCCTGCCGGAATCCGCCCGCCGGCCGGCCGGCGCGACGGAGCCGCCGCCGATCGGCGCGGCCGCCGGGATGACCACCGGACGCTGGTCATTTCGGATGACTGGGAAATGACACCCGGTGACCGGAACCGATGGCCGAAAATGATCGTTACCGGTCCGTGCGAGTCAAATGATCCTTCAAGGGCATGCAATCTCGCGGCGCGGCGGACGCCGGACGGCATGATGGGGACAGGGGACGGCGCCTGAACCGGCGTTTGTCCAGGCTTAGGGACCCGCTGGCCGAATCGCCCCACGTGCCAGGCATCGACCTGGAAGGATTGCGGACGGAGGTTGGCCGTGGCCATTGACTTCAACCCATCTCGCGGCGCGACGCTCGGCGTCGAGTGGGAGCTCCAGCTCGTCGACGAGCGCACCAGGCACCTGCGGCAGGACGCGCGCGAGGTGCTGGCCGCGCTGCCGTCGCTCAGCGAGGGCGGCGACAACCCGCGGATCCGGCACGAGCTGATGGAGTCGACGGTCGAGATCGTCACCGGCATCTGCCACACGGTCGGCGAGGCCAAGGACGACCTGGCCGCGACGCTGGCCGAGCTGCGCACCGCCGCCGCCGCCCGCGAGACGACGCTGGCGTGCATCGGCACCCACCCGATCAGCGACTGGCGCGACGCGGTGATGGCGCCCATGCGCCGCTACGCCGAGCTGGTCGAGCAGATGCAGTGGCTGGCCCGGCGCATCCAGACGTTCGGCGTGCACGTGCACGTCGGGGTGACCGGCGCAGACAAGGCGATCCCCATCGTCAACGCCCTGTCGGCCTACCTGCCGCACTTCCTCGCGCTGACCGCCTCCAGCCCGTTCTGGAGCGGCGCCGACACGGGCCTGGCGTCCAGCCGGGCGGTGGTGTTCGGCCAGCTCCCGACGGCCGGCCCGCCGCACTCGCTGGACGACTGGGCGGCGTTCGAGGAGTACATGGCCACCCTGCTGCGGGCCGGCACGATCCGCAGCATCAAGGAGGTGTGGTGGGACATCCGCCCGCACCCGGACTTCGGCACCGTCGAGATCCGGATGTTCGACGGCATCCCCACCCTGCGCGAGGTCGGCATGGCCGCCGCGCTCTGCCAGAGCCTGGTGACGCTGTTCGACCAGCAGCTGGACCGCGGGTACACGCTGCCCCGGCCGGCCGCCTGGGTGGTGCGCGACAACAAGTGGCGCGCCACCAGGTACGGGCTCGACGCCGTCGTCATCACCGACGACACCGGGCGCACCGCGCCGCTCCGGGACGAGGTGTACGAGCTGGTCCGCGAGCTGGAGCCGGTCGCCGACCGGCTCGGCTGCGCCGAGGAGCTGAAGGTGGCCGGGGAGGTCCTGGAACACGGGGCCCCCTACGAACGCCAGCGCGCGATCCGCGCCGAGGGCGGCAGCTTGGAGGACGTGATCGACGCGGCGATCACCGAGCTCGCGCAGGACCGCTTCGTCACCTTCGGGGAGGCCGCCCATGGCGGGCGCTGAGGGGCCCGCCGAGCCGGCGGGAAGCGGCGGTTCGCCGGAGCCCGGCGAACCAGGCAACGACCAGACCAGCGGGCGGGCGCCGTTCGGCTCCGCCCTCGCGCAGGGGGCGCACATGACCCATCCAGGACCCGGGGTGATGCCCGGCCTTGAACCAGCGGCTCTCGAGGCCGAGGCCGGCGGGGCGCCCGCGCCCCGGGCCGGCGAGCCCGCGGGCGCGGCGCTGCAGCCGCAGCTCGACGCGTTCCTCGCGCGTCACGAGGAACGCCTGATCGGCTTCCGCCGCGACCTGCACATGCACCCCGAGCTCGGCTACGCCGAGTACCGCACCACCGGCCGGATCGTCGACGCGCTGGTGGCGGCGGGGCTGAAGCCGCAGGTGCTGCCGGGCGGCACCGGCCTGTTCTGCGACATCGGGCCCGAGGACGGCCACACCGTCGCGCTGCGCGCCGACATCGACGCGCTGCCGCTGCAGGACGAGAAGGAGGGCGTGCCCTACCGGTCCACGGTGCCGGGCGTCGCGCACGCGTGCGGCCACGACGTGCACACCACGATGGTGCTCGGCGCGGGCCTGTTCCTGGCCCAGCAGGCCGAGGCGGGGCTGCTGCCGGGCCGGGTGCGGCTGCTGTTCCAGCCGGCCGAGGAGACCCCCGGCGGCGCGCTGGACGTGATCGCGGCCGGCGGGCTGGTCGGCGTGGACCGCGCGTTCGCGCTGCACTGCGACCCGCGGGTGGAGGTGGGCGGGCTCGGCCTGCGCACCGGGCCGATCACCGCGGCCTGCGACAAGGTGTACGTGAAGGTGACCGGGCCCGGCGGGCACACCGCCCGCCCGCACCTGACCGCCGACCTCGTCTACGCCCTGGCCAAGATCGTCACCGAGCTGCCGGCGGCCCTGTCGCGCCGGGTGGACCCGCGCTCCAGCCTGTCGCTGGTGTGGGGCCGGGTGTCGGCCGGGTCGGTCGCCAACGCCATCCCCGACGACGGGGTGGCCGAGGGCACCGTGCGCTGCCTGGACGACGAGGCCTGGCACCGCGCGCCGGAGATGATGAAGTCGCTGCTGGCGTCGGTGGCCTCGGCCTACGAGGTGGAGGCGACGCTGGACTACGTGCGCGGCGTCCCGCCGACCGTCAACGAGGCGGCCAGCGTGCAGATGTTCCGCGACGCGGCGGCGCAGGTGCTCGGCGAGGACGGCGCGGTGCCGACCCCGCAGAGCCTCGGCGGCGAGGACTTCGGCTGGTACCTGGAGTCGGTGCCGGGCGCGTTGGCGCGGCTCGGCGTGCGCACGCCCGGCTCCGCCGTCGAGTACGACCTGCACCGCGGCGACTTCGACGTGGACGAGAGCTGCATCGCGGTCGGCGTCCGGGTGCTGACCGCCACCGCGCTCACCGCGCTGTGGGACGGCCGCCGGCCCGGCGACGCCGAGCCGGTGCAGGACGCCTCCCTGGCGTGACCTGCCGCGCGGCGTCGTCACGCCGGGTGACCGGCCGGTCCGCGGACCGGCCGGTTTCGCGTTTCTGACCTGCGGGGATATGACTACGCGTTGGTAACGGACGCTAACGGACGCGTTGCGAAACGGTGCATGTGGACCGTTTTGTGTCACTGACGAGGTAACTTCCGATCGATTCCAGCGGCCGGAGGGGGCCGCCATGCCTTGGGGCGGGGAACGAAGGGAGCGCCACGTGCGCCGTGCAATCAAGATCTCGCTCGTCACGCTGACGGGCGCCGCGCTGTCGCTCGGGGCCTCCGGCTGCGGGGGCAAGAAGAGCAGTTCCGGCAGTGACGAGGGCGGCAAGAAGACCGTCAAGGTCGGCCTGGCCTTCGACATCGGCGGCCGCGGCGACCAGTCGTTCAACGACTCGGCCGCGGCGGGCCTGGACAAGGCCAAGAAGGACCTCAACATCACCACCGAGGAGATCTCGGCCAAGCCCGACGAGCCGGACGCCGACAAGGAGGCGCGGCTGAAGCTGCTGGCCGGCAAGGGCTACAACCCGGTGATCGGCGTCGGCTTCGCCTACACCAACGCCGTCAACAAGATCGCCAAGGAGTACCCGAACACCAAGTTCCTGGTCGTGGACGCCGACCAGTGCAAGGTCGAGGGCGCCAACGTCGAGGGCGCGTGCTTCGCCGAGGAGCAGGGCTCCTTCCTGGTGGGCGCGGCCGCGGCGCTGAAGTCCAAGTCCGGCAAGATCGGCTTCATCGGCGGCGTGAACGTGCCGCTGATCCACAAGTTCTACGCCGGGTACGCCGCGGGCGCCAAGAAGGCCAAGCCGGGCGTCACCGTGCTGCCGGCCAAGTACCTGACCCAGCCGCCGAACTTCGACGGGTTCAAGAACCCCGCGCTCGGCAACGAGGCCGCCAAGGGCCAGCTCGACGCGGGCGCCGACGTGATCTTCCACGCGGCCGGCGGCGCGGGCATCGGCGTCATCAAGACCGTCGGCGCGGCCAAGAAGTGGGCCATCGGCGTCGACTCCGACCAGTACAACCTGCCCGCCGTCGCCGAGGCCAAGGAGCAGATCCTGACCTCCATGCTGAAGCGCGTGGACGTCGCGGTCTTCGACTTCGTCAAGTCGGTGTCGGACGGCACGTTCAAGGCCGGCACCAAGAAGTACGACCTGTCCAACGACGGCGTCGGCTACGCCACCTCCGGCGGCAAGGTCGACGACATCAAGGCGAAGCTGGACGAGCTGAAGGCCGACATCGCGAGCGGCAAGATCACCGTCCCGACGTCCTGACGAGCGGTCCGGCGCGGCGCGGCGCGCGTCCGGTGATCCCCGCGGCCGGGGACGCCGGCCGCGCGCCGCGCCGCACGCTCCACTCGACCCCGATCCAGGAGGGCACTCGTGCCTGACCAGGTGCCGGCCGTCCGGCTGTCATCGATCACCAAGCGGTTCCCCGGCGTCGTCGCCAACCGCGACATCGACCTCGTCATCGCGCGCGGCGAGGTGCACGCGCTGTGCGGCGAGAACGGCGCCGGCAAGTCCACGCTGATGAAGATCCTCTACGGGATGCAGCGGCCGGACGAGGGCGAGATCGAGATCGACGGGCAGAAGGTCTCCTTCCGCAGCCCCGCCGACGCGATCGCCCGCGGCATCGGCATGGTGCACCAGCACTTCAAGCTCGCCGACAACCTCACCGTGCTGGAGAACGTGATCCTCGGCGCGGAGCCGACCCGGCTGGGCCGGATCGACTTCGCCGCGGCCCGCGCGCGGATCAGGGAGATGTCGCAGGCGTACGGCCTGCGCGTCGACCCCGACGTGCTGGTGGAGCGGCTCGGCGTCGGCGACCGGCAGCGGGTGGAGATCCTCAAGGTCCTGTACCGGGGCGCCAAGATCCTCATCCTGGACGAGCCGACCGCGGTGCTGGTCCCGCAGGAGGTCGAGGAGCTGTTCGCCAACCTGCGCGAGCTGCGCGCCGAGGGCCTGACGGTGCTGTTCATCTCGCACAAGCTGGACGAGGTGCTGTCGGTCGCCGACACCATCTCGGTCATCCGGCGCGGCACCACCGTGGCGACCGGCCTGCCCGCCTCCGGCGTCACCGCGCCGCAGCTGGCCGAGCTGATGGTCGGCTCGGAGCTGCCGACGCCGGAGCTGCGCGAGTCGACCGTCACCGACGAGGTCCAGCTGGAGGTCGCCGGGCTGACCGTGCGCACCGCCGAGGGCCGCGCGGTCGTGGACGAGGTGTCGCTGCGCATCCGCCGCGGCGAGATCGTCGGCCTGGCCGGCGTCGAGGGCAACGGCCAGGGCGAGCTGATCGAGGCCCTGATGGGCATCCGGCCGGCCGACTCGGGCACCATCGTCTACGGCGGCGAGGACGTCACCGGGTGGCCGACGCGCCGCCGCCGCGAGGCCGGCATCGGCTACATCCCCGAGGACCGGCACCGCCAGGGGCTGATCCTGGAGGGCACGCTCTGGGAGAACCGGATGCTCGGGCACCAGACGCGGCGCCCGAACTCGCGCGGCCCGTGGATCGACAAGCGCGGCGCGCGCCGCGACACCACCCGGATCGTGCGCGAGTACGACGTGCGCACGCCCGGCATCGACGTGCCCGCCGCCGCCCTGTCGGGCGGCAACCAGCAGAAGCTGATCGTCGGCCGGGAGATGTCCGGCGAGCCGCGCCTGCTGATCGCCGCGCATCCCACCCGCGGCATCGACGTCGGCGCGCAGGCCGCGATCTGGGACTACCTGCGCAGCGCCCGCGCCGCCGGCCTCGCCGTACTGCTGATCAGCGCCGATCTTGAGGAACTCATCGGTATGTCCGACACGCTGCATGTGATCCTGCGCGGCCGGCTGGTCGCGCAGGTCGATCCGGGGACCGTCACGCCCGAGGAGCTCGGCTCGGCGATGACCGGCGCCGGCCGGGCCGGGGACGCCGGATGAGCGACCCGACCACGCCGGCCGGCGAGCCCGGCAAGAGCCCCGAGTCCCTGGGCGGGCCGCCCGCCGGCACCGAGGACGTGCCGTCCTGGAAGGCGGTCCTGCAAGGCCTCGGCCCGCGCGCGCTCGCGCTGAAGGTCGGCGCGCCGGTGCTGGCGCTGCTGATCTCGCTGCTGATCACCGTGGGGCTGCTGCGGATCACCGGCGCCGACCCGGTCAGCTCGATCCAGAGCATGATCGACTACGGCACCACGCCGAACTCGGTCGTGGACATCCTCAACCGCGCCACCCGCTACTACCTGTCGGCGGTCGCGGTCGCGATCGGCTTCCGGATGGCGCTGCTGAACATCGGCGTGGACGGCCAGTACCGCATGGCGGCCATGCTGTCGGCCTCGCTCGGCGGCGCGCTCACCCTGCCCGCCCCGTTCGGGCAGCTGCTCACCATCGTGGCGGCGATGCTGGTCGGCGGCCTGTGGGCGGCGATCGCGGGCGTGCTGAAGGTGACCCGCGGGGTCAGCGAGGTGCTGTCCACGATCATGCTGAACGCCATCGCGACCGGCCTGATCGCCTACCTGCTGAACGACAAGCGCCTCGCCGAGGTGCGGCCCGGCAGCAACAACGTGGCCACCCCCAAGATCCCCGAGTCGGGGCGGGTCGGGCCGCTGAACGGGTTCCTGGCCTCCATCGGCATCGACCTGCCCGGCCAGGTGTACGGGCTGCTGCCGCTGGCGATCGTCGTCGGCATCGTGTTCTGGGTCGTCATCAACCGCACCCGGTTCGGGTTCGACCTGAAGGTGTCGGGCCTGTCGCCGACGGCCGCGCAGGCCAGCGGCGTCAGCGCCGCCCGGATGATCGTCATCACGATGGTCGCCTCGGGCGCGGTGGCCGGCCTGATCGGCATGCCCGAGCTGCTCGGCGCGTCCTACGAGTACTCGCTGAACTTCCCCGCGGGGCTCGGCTTCACCGGCATCACCGTCGCGCTGCTCGGCCGCAACCACCCGGTCGGCATCGCGCTCGCCGCGCTGCTGTTCGCCTTCCTGGACCAGACCTCCGACGTGCTGCAGGAGGTCGACGTCCCCAAGGAGATCGTCGGGGTGATGCAGGGCGTGGTCGTGCTGACCGTCGTCATCGTCTACGAGCTCGTCCGGCGCTGGGAGATCCGGCTGCAGCAGCGGGCCGTCGCCAGTGAGCTGGCCACCGGACACGACCTGGCCAGGGAGACCTCATGAGCGCCGTCCTCGACAAGGTGCGGGCCGGCGGGCTGAAGCCGGCCGGCGGGCTGCGGCTGCCGCACTACCTGCTGCTCACCGCCGCGCTGCTGGTGCTGCTGTCGCTGGTGCGGGTGATCGACGGCGCCAACGACGTCACCTCCAGCGGCACCGTCAGCGCCGCGCTGCGCCTGGCCGTGCCGATCTTCCTGGCGGGCCTCGGCGGCCTGTGGGCCGAGCGCGCCGGCGTG
Source organism: Actinomadura macrotermitis (assembly GCF_009604375.1). Lineage (GTDB taxonomy): Bacteria > Actinomycetota > Actinomycetes > Streptosporangiales > Streptosporangiaceae > Spirillospora > Spirillospora macrotermitis. Next base: position 1,299,847 of record NZ_WEGH01000003.1, on the reverse strand, counting down.
ATCAACATCGGCCTGGAAGGCATGATGATCCTCGGCACCTGGACCGGCGCGTGGGCCGGCTACCAGTGGGGGCCGTGGATCGGCGTGCTGGCCGGCGTCATCGGCGGCGCCCTCGGCGGGCTGCTGCACGCGGTCGCGACGGTGTCGTTCGGCGTCGACCAGATCGTGTCCGGTGTCGCGATCAACATCCTCGGCCTCGGGCTCACCCAGTTCCTGGCCGGGCTGATCTTCAACACCGGCGAGGCCAAGGCGCTCGGCGGCGGCCCGCGCCAGTCCCCGCCGGTCGAGGCGATCCAGACGCTGACGCTGCCGGTGCTGTCCGGCGGCAAGATCGGCGACTGGCAGAGCCCCGACTGGCTCGGCGCGCTGGAGAAGCACCACTGGTTCCTGGTGTCGGACATCGCCGGCATCCTGCGCGGCCTCACCTCGCAGATGTCGCTGCTGACCCTGGTGGCGATCCTGCTGGTGCCGGTCAGCGTCTTCGTGCTGTGGCGCACCGCGTTCGGGCTGCGCATCCGCTCCTGCGGCGAGGACCCCTACGCCGCCGAGTCGCTCGGCGTGAAGGTGTACCGGATGAAGTACATCGCCGTCGTCATCTCCGGCGCCCTGTCGGGCCTGGCCGGCGCGTTCCTGGTGACCGTGGCCGCGCCGCTCTACCAGGACGGCCAGACCGGCGGCCGCGGCTTCATCGGCCTGGCCGCGATGATCTTCGGCAACTGGCGGCCGGTCGGCCTGGCCGCCGGGTCGCTGCTGTTCGGCTACACCGACGCGATGAACGTGCGCGGCGGCGGCGAGGCGGTGCACGCCCTGCTGCTGTTCGTCGCGATCATCCTGGTCGCGGTCGGGGTCCGGCAGTTCCTGCGGGCCCGCCGGCTGAGCACGCTGCCCGACCTGGCGATCGAGAACAGCGGCGGTGTGGAGCGCCGCGCCGTCCGCGGCGCCTACATCGGCGTCGTGCTGTCGCTGGTCGCGGCGGCGGCGCTGGTGGTGTGGTTCCTGCTCAGCGACACCGTGCCCGGCGAGCTGGTCTCCTTCACCCCGCACCTGACGACGCTGCTGGTGCTCGCCCTGGCGTCGCAGCGGCTGCGGATGCCGGCCGCCGACGGCGTCCGGTACCGGCGCGGCGAGGCCCGCTGAGATCATGGCCTGATGAGCGACATCGACTGGCCCGCGCTGCGCACCGCGGCGCGGGCCGCCATGACCCGCGCCTACGCGCCCTATTCGAACTTCTCCGTCGGGGCCGCGGCCCTGGCCGACGACGGCCGCGTCGTCACCGGCTGCAACGTGGAGAACGCCTCCTACGGCGTCGGCCTGTGCGCCGAGTGCAGCCTGGTGTCGGCGCTGCACGGCGAGGGCAAGTCCGGCGACCGGCCGCGGCTGGTGGCGATCTCGATCGTGGACGGCCACGGCGCCCCGCTGATGCCGTGCGGCCGCTGCCGCCAGCTGCTGTGGGAGCACGGCGGCCCGGACCTGCTGGTGGAGACCGTCTCGGGCGTGCGCCCGATGTCGGAGGTGCTGCCGGACGCGTTCGGCCCCGACGACCTGATCACCCGAGCCTAAGGAAGGCCCACATGGATGCCATCGACGTCATCCGCGCCAAGCGCGACGGCCTGGAGCTCACCCCGGCCCAGATCGACTGGGCCATCGACGCCTACACCCGCGGCGCCATCGCCGAGGAGCAGATGTCGGCCCTCGCCATGGCGATCCTGCTGAACGGGATGAACCGCGCCGAGGTGGCGCGCTGGACCGACGCCATGATCCGCTCGGGCGAGCGGATGGGCTGGTCCGCGCTGGACCGCCCGACCGCCGACAAGCACTCCACCGGCGGCGTCGGCGACAAGATCACCCTGCCGCTGGCGCCGCTGGTGGCCGCGTGCGGCGCGGCCGTCCCGCAGCTGTCGGGCCGCGGCCTCGGCCACACCGGCGGCACCCTGGACAAGCTGGAGTCGATCCCGGGCTGGCGGGCGGCGCTGTCCAACGCCGAGATGCTGGACGTGCTCGCCTCGACCGGCGCGGTGATCTGCGCGGCCGGCTCGGGCCTGGCGCCCGCCGACCGCAAGCTGTACGCGCTGCGCGACGTGACCGGCACGGTGGAGTCGATCCCGCTGATCGCCTCCTCGATCATGTCCAAGAAGATCGCCGAGGGCACCGGCGCGCTGGTGCTGGACGTCAAGGTCGGCTCGGGCGCCTTCATGAAGACGGTCGGCAACGCCCGCGAGCTGGCCGAGACGATGGTCGGGATCGGCCGCGACAACGGCCTGAACACCGTCGCGCTGCTGACCGCGATGGACCGCCCCCTCGGCAACGCCGTCGGCAACGCCCTGGAGGTCACCGAGTCCGTCGAGGTGCTGGCGGGCGGCGGCCCGGCCGACATCGTGGAGCTCACCGTGGCGCTCGCCCGGGAGATGCTGGACGCCGCCGGCATCGCGGGCAAGGACCCCGCCGAGGCGCTGCGCGACGGCTCGGCCATGGACGTCTGGCGCCGGATGATCTCCGCTCAGGGCGGCGACCCGGACGCCGAGCTGCCGGTGGCGGCCGAGACTCACACCGTGACGGCGCCGGCCGGCGGCGTGCTGACCTCCCTGGACGCGTTCGGCGTCGGCGTCGCGGCCTGGCGGCTCGGCGCGGGCCGCGCCCGCAAGGAGGACCCGGTCTCGGCCGGCGCGGGGATCATGTGCCACGCCAAGCCGGGCGACCGGGTCACCGCGGGGCAGCCGCTGCTCACCCTGCACGCCGACGACGCCGCCCGCTTCGAGCGCGCCCTGGAGGCCCTGGACGGTGCCATCGGCGTCGAGGAGGACGGCAGGCCCGACCTGCTCCCGCTGGTCATCGACCGCATCGCCTGACCGACGGGCGGCCGGGTCAGGGGACGCGGGCGACGGCGCAGAGCATGGAGACGTCCGCCACGCTCGGCCGGTCCTGCGGCTCCTGCTCCGGCCGCCACTCCACGACCGAGGTGATCCCCGGCGGCAGCAGCTCCAGGCCGGTGAAGAAGCGGGCGAACTCCTCGCGCGAGCGGAGCCGGAACGGCACCCCGCTGCGCTCGTTGGCCGCGACGTTCTCGGCGTACTGCTCGGGCGTCAGGTAGTCGCCGGTCGCCTGCGTCACCACGACGTGGCTGCCGGAGGGGAGCGCGTCCACCAGCGTGCGGAACAGGCCGTAGGGGTCGTCGTCGTCGGTCATGAAGTGCATGACGGCGACCAGCATCAGCGCGACGGGGCGGGACAGGTCCAGCGTCCGGGCCAGGTCGGGGTGCTCCAGGATCTTGCGGGGCTCGCGCAGGTCGGCGTCGATGTAGCTGGTCGCGCCCTGCGCGGAGCTGGTGAGCAGCGCGCGGGCGTGCACGAGCACGATCGGGTCGTTGTCGACGTAGACGACCCGGGCGGCCGGGGTGATCGCCTGCGCGATCTCGTGCACGTTGCCCGCCGAGGGCAGCCCGGTGCCGATGTCGAGGAACTGGTCGACGCCCGCCTCCCCGGCCAGGTAGGTGACCGCGCGGCGCATGAAGGCGCGGTTCTCCCGGGCGGCCAGGGCCACGGTCGGGAACGCGTCGGCGACCACCTGCGCCGACGCGCGGTCGGCGGCGTAGTTGTCCTTGCCGCCCAGCCAGTAGTTGTAGCGGCGGGCGGGGTGGGCCTTGCTCGGGTCGATCCCGTGCGGCACCTGCGGAGTGGTCACGATCACCTCGGGTGTGCGGGGAAGAGGGAGATCGCTCCCATTATGAACATGGTTCACAGGTCATCGGTGACATCCGCCGTCGTATGGGCGGAATCGCTGGTATGTCGCGCTGAATCACGCCATGATCGCTGCGGTGGCGCGACGACGTGGAGGGGCCGGGACATGGACCTGCATTACAGCCCGTACGACTTCGGGATCCAGGACGATCCCTACCCCGTCTACGCGCGGCTGCGCGAGGAGGCGCCGGTCTACCGCAACGACGCCGACGACATCTGGGTGCTGTCGCGGCACGCCGACATCGCCGAGGCGCTGCGCGACACCGCCCGCTACTCCAGCCGCAACGGGCTGCGCATCGAGCCGGCGTTCTGGGGCCCGCAGGCCGAGCGGTTCTTCTCGTTCGTGGCGATGGACCCGCCGAAGCACACCCGCATGCGCGGCCTGGTGTCGCGGGCCTTCACCCAGCGCCGCGTCCAGGCCCTGGAGCCGCGGCTGCGCGAGATCGCCCGCGGCTACCTCAAGCCCGCGCTGGACGGCGAGCGGTTCGACCTGATGGCCGACTTCGCCGCGCGCTTCCCCACCGACGTGATCTCCGAGCTGGTCGGGGTGCCCGAGGCCGACCGGGACCGGGTCCGCGACCTCGGCATGGCGATCATGTACCGGGACGAGGAGGACACCGGCCCGGTCACCGACCTGCCGCCGCAGGCACTGCAGGCGATCGGCGAGCTGGTCGGCTACTACACGCAGCTGACGATCGACCGCGCCGGGCGCCGCCAGGACGACCTGCTGTCGGGCCTGCTCGACGCCGCCGACGGCGACGACAAGCTGTCCCCCGAGGAGATCGTCGGGGTGCTGATCCTGCTGGTCGGCGCGGGCATCGAGACCACCATGCTGCTGCTCGGCAACGCCTGGCACGCCGCCTGGAAGCACCCGGAGCAGCGCGCGGCGGCGCTCGGCGGCCGGATCGACGACTGGATCGAGGAGACGCTGCGCTACGACCCGCCGTCGCAGTCGCTCGCCCGCACCACCACCGAGGACGTCGAGCTGCACGGCGTGCGGATCCCGGCGGACTCGCGGGTGCTGCTGCTGGTCGGCTCGGGCAACCGCGACCCGCGCGTGTTCACGGGCCCCGACCGGTTCGACCTGGACCGCGACACCGGCGCCTCGCTGTCGTTCGGCGGCGGCCGCCACCACTGCCTCGGCGCCAACCTCGGCCGGCTGGAGGCGCGGGTGGCGTTCCAGGAGCTGGCCGCCGTCGTCGCCGACTACGAGATCGACGACGACGCCGCCCAGCGCGTGCACTCCACCAACGACCGCGGCTTCGCGTCCCTGCCGACCCGCATCACCGCCCGCCGCTGACCCGCCCGGCGGCGCGCGGGCCCGCGCGCCGCCGTTGGCGGAACTTGCCGGAGATCAGGGGCGTGTCCTGCGGGTATCTTCTGCAGATGGACGAACGCCCGACTCTCGACGACATCCGCCGCGCACCGAAGGTGCTGCTGCACGACCATCTCGACGGCGGCCTGCGGCCCGCGACGATCGTGGACCTGGCCCGGGAGAACGGGTACGAGGGGCTGCCCACCACCGACCCCGACAGCCTGGGCGCCTGGTTCGCCGAGATGTCCAACTCGGGGTCGCTGGAGCGGTACCTGGAGACGTTCTCGCACACCGTCGGGGTCATGCAGACCACCGAGGCGCTGACGCGGGTCGCCTACGAGTGCGCCGAGGACCTGGCCAAGGACGGCGTGGTGTACGCCGAGGTCCGCTACGCGCCCGAGCTGCACACCGCCGAGGGGCTGTCGCTGGACCAGGTCGTGGAGGCCGTCCTGGAGGGCTTCGCGCAGGGCGGCCGGGACTTCGGCATCCGGGTCGGCGCCCTGGTCACCGCGATGCGGCACCAGGCGCGGTCGATGGAGATCGCCGAGCTGGCCGTCCGGTACCGCGACGCGGGCGTCGTCGGCTTCGACATCGCCGGCGCCGAGGCCGGCTACCCGCCCACCCGCCACCTGGACGCCTTCGAGTACCTGCAGCGCGAGAACGCCCACTTCACCATCCACGCCGGCGAGGGCTTCGGCCTCCCCTCGATCTGGCAGGCGATCCAGTGGTGCGGCGCGGACCGGCTCGGCCACGGCGTGCGGATCATCGACGACATCGAGGCGGGCGACCCGCCGGTGCTCGGCCGGCTCGCCGCCTACGTGCGCGACAAGCGCATCCCGCTGGAGATGTGCCCGACCTCCAACATCCAGACCGGCGCGGCCAAGTCGATCGCCGAGCACCCGATCGGGCTGCTGCGCGACCTCGGCTTCCGCGTCACCGTCAACACCGACAACCGGCTGATGAGCGGCACCTCGCTGTCGGAGGAGTTCGCCAAGCTGGTCGAGGCGTTCGGGTACGGCTGGGACGAGCTGCAGTGGTTCACGGTGAACGCGATGAAGTCGGCGTTCGTGTCCTTCCCCGAGCGGCTGGAGCTGATCAACGGGGTGATCAAGCCGGGGTTCGCCCAGCTGAAGTGGCGCGGCGCCCGTCCGGTCGCCTGACCCGGCCCGCCCGAACCGACCCTGGGATGATCTGAGCATGCTCACGTTCCGTTCGACCGCCGGACGCGTCGCCGCCTGGGCGTGGCTGGTGTTCGCCCTGCTCAACCTGCTCGACCTGGCGTTCGGGCTGACCGGCCGCACCCGGTTCGACCGGACCACGGCCGTCATGGGCGCGCTGCTGCTGTTCGGCTGCGGCATCGCCTACGTGCTGGGGTTCCGGCCGCTGGTGCGCGGCGACGAGGAGGGCGTGACCGTCCGCAACCCGCTGCGCGACGTGCGGGCGCCGTGGGGCTCGGTCCGCGAGATCGCCGGCGACAGCGCGCTGACGGTCCGGTTCGCCGGGCCGGACGGCCGGGAGCTGAAGACCCGCGCCTGGCTGCTGCAGACCTCGCCACGCGCGCAGGCCAAGGCCGAGCAGCGGCTGAAGAAGGAGGGCGCCGCGGCCGTGCACGCCAAGGGCCGCACGCCTGCCGGGCACGCCGCGCAGCAGCTCAACGAGGCCCGCGACCGGGCGCGGGCGCCGTCGCGGTCCGGCGCGCCCGGCAAGGCGGCGCAGGCCGCGGCGGCGGACGCGCCGCGCACCGGGACGGTGGAGTGGTCGCCCGAGGCGATCGCGGCCCTCGCCGTCCCGCTGGTGCTGCTGGTGCTGGCCGCCCTGTTCGCCTAGCACGGGGTTCGCCTGGCACGGGGTTCGCCTAGCACGGGGTTCGCCTGGCACGGGGTTCGTCTGGCACGGGGTTCGCCTGAGCGCGGGCCCCGGCTAGCCGCGGCGGACGCCCGCCAGGCACGCCGCCGCGGCGTCCAGGAAGACCTCCAGGGCGTGCGGGTAGCAGCTGTTGCGCATCTCGGCGCGCAGCAGGCCCGCCATGGCGGCCATGTTCGGGTGGGTGGCGGCCGGGAGCCCGCTGTAGGTCTCCTCCCACACCCGCCGCTCGGCCTCGCGGGCCTCGCGGGGGAGCGCGGCCGACGCCGCGTCCATCGCGGCGTGCGACAGGGCCTGGTCCACGAACAGGTGGTAGAACCGGACGGCCTCGCGGCCGGGGAAGCCCGCCCCGAGCAGCACGCCGAGGATCGCCTCGATCGCCCGCGCCTCGTGGCGGCGGCCGGTGACCCGGTAGGTGGCGAGCGCCGCGGCCTGCGGGTGGGCCAGGTAGCCCTCGTACATGCGGCGCCCGAGGTCGCGCAGGTCGGCCCGCCAGTCGCCGGCCGGCCGCCACCCGGCGAAGGACCGGCCGATCAGCTCGTCGGCGACCGCGAGCGCCAGATCGTCGGTCCCCCGGAAGTAGCGGTACAGCGCGCTCGGGTCCGCGCCGAGCGCGGCGCCGAGGCGGCGGGCCGTCAGCGCCCCGGCGCCGTGCTCGCGCATCAGCCGCAGCGCCGTCTCCACGATCAGCTCCTCCGACAGCACGACGCCCTGCTTGGTCGGCCGCCGCCGCCGGCGCGGCCCGGCGGCCACACGTCCCTCGGTCATGCGGGCACCTTACGTCAACACCATTGACCTGAACAGGGAGTGACGGATTTCATAGCGCAGCAACCAGCGGCGCACTCCCGGAAGGCGGTCCCCGATGACCGATCCGAACGGCTCTACCAGCACGGACACCCGAACAGGCGGCGTTCTGCCGCGCTCCCTCGGCCTGCTCGACGGCGCGGTCATCGCCGCGTCCAGCACCGCCGCCACCACCAGCATCGGCATCGGGATGGGCCTGATGGCCGGCATCGTCGGGCTGCACCTGCCGATCCTGATGGCGCTGGCGTTCCTGCCGGTGCTCTGCATCGCCGGCGCCTACGCCCGCCTCAACCGGGTGCAGCCGAACGCCGGCAGCGCCTACGTCTGGGTCGGCCGCTGGCTCAGCCCCTGGCTCGGCTTCCTCACCGGCTGGGTGAACCTGGTCGGGACGATCGTCTTCCTGTCCTACACCACCGCCGTCACCGGCTCGGCGCTGCTGCAGCTCGCCCGCGAGGCGCACCTGCGCGACCTCGGCCCGCTGGCGCTGAACCCCGACTCCACGCTGCAGGCGACCGTGCTCGGCATGGCGGTGCTGCTCGCCGTCACCGCGACCGCCGTCGCCGGCGTGGACCTGGCCGCCCGGTTCCAGCGCTGGCTGCTGGTCTTCGAGTACCTGGTGCTGCTCGGCTTCTGCGGGTACGGGCTGTTCGCCGGGACGCACCCGTTCAGCCTGGAGTGGCTGAACCCGTTCGGCATGCCCTCGGCGGCCGCGCTCGCCCAGGGCATGGTGCTGGCGGTCTTCTGCTACTGGGGGTTCGACGCGGTGTTCAGCGTCAGCGAGGAGGTCCGCGACTCGCGCGACGCCTCGCGCGCCGGGTTCGTCGCGCTGTTCACCATGCTCGCGCTGTTCCTGCTCGGCGCGGTCGCCTTCCAGCGGGTGCTGTCCGCCGGGGAGCTCGCCGACCACGGCGCGGAGGGGCTGGCGTTCTTCGGCAACCGGCTCGCCGGGCAGCCCCTGGCGGTGCTGCCGCTGATCGCGCTCACCCTCTCGGCCGTCGCCTCGCTGCAGGCGGGCCTGATCCCGACCGTGCGCGGGATGTTCGCGATGGGCCGCGACCGCACCCTCGGGCCGGTCTGGACCCGGGTCCACCCGCGCTTCGGCACCCCCGCCGCCGGGACGGTGCTGGTCGGCTCGATCGCCGCGGTGATCGCGCTGCTGTCCCTGGTCATCCCGAAGGTGCACGAGCTGATCAGCGCCGCGGTCAACGCCATCGGCATCGTGGTCGCGCTGTACTACGGCCTGACCGCGCTCGCCGCCGCCGTCCGCTTCCGCGGCCTGCTGCGCACCGCGCCGCTGGAGGGCGTGCGCGCGGTGGTGCTGCCGCTGCTCGGCGCAGCGGCCCTGTTCGGCCTCGGCGGCTACCTCTGCTGGACCTTCTACCGGTCGGCCGACCACTTCGCGCTGACGGCCCAGAACGGCTGGTTCCAGCTCACCATGCCGGTCCTGATGATCGTCTCGGGGGTGGTCGCCGCCGCCTGGGCCAAGTGGGTCCGCCGCTCCCCGTACTTCACCACCGGCGAGCCCGCCGACCCGGGCGCGCCCGACCTGCTCCCGTCCCCCGTCCAGCCGTAACCGCCCCGTCAAGGAGAACACCCCGATGGACCACGCCGACCTCGTCTTCACCGGCGGCACCGTGCTCACCATGGACCCGGCCCGGCCGCGGGCCGACGCCCTGGCCGTCACCGGCGAGCGGATCACCGCCGTCGGCCGCGCGGACGCCGAGCGGCTGACCGGACCCGGCACCGAGGTGGTGGACCTGGCCGGCGGCGCGCTGCTGCCCGGCTTCCAGGACGCGCACGTGCACGCGGTGTTCGGCGGCCTGGAGCTGAACGCCTGCGACCTGACCGGCACCGTCGACCTGGCCGAGTACCGGCGCCGCATCGCCGCCTACGCCGCCGCGCACCCCGAGCGCGCGTGGATCACCGGCGGCGGCTGGTCCATGGAGAGCTTCCCCGGCGGGCTGCCCACCCGGCAGATGCTGGACGAGATCGTCGCCGACCGGCCCGTCTTCCTGGCCAACCGCGACCACCACGGCGCCTGGGCCAACACCCGCGCCCTGGAGCTGGCCGGGATCACCGCGGCCACGCCCGACCCCGCCGACGGCCGCATCGAGCGCGAGCCGGACGGCGGCCCGTCGGGCATGCTGCAGGAGGGCGCGACCGCGCTCGTCGGCCGGCACGCGCCGCAGGCCACGCAGGAGGAGCTGGTCGCCGCCCTGCTGCGGGCCCAGCAGCTGCTGCACTCGCTCGGCGTCACCGGCTGGCAGGACGCCATCCTCGGCGAGTTCGGCGGCCACCCCGACGTGTCCGGCGCCTACCTGGAGGCCGCCGGGCGGGGGCTGCTGACCGCGCGCGTCAACGGCGCCCTGTGGTGGGACCGCGAGCGCGGCGCCGAGCAGATCCCCGAGCTGGTGGAGCGCCGCGCCCGGCTGCGCGCCGGCCGCTTCCGCGCCGGCACCGTCAAGATCATGCAGGACGGCATCGCGGAGAACTTCACCGCCGCGATGTCGGTCCCCTACACCGACGGCTGCGGCTGCTCCACCGCCAACGCCGGGCTCAGCTTCGTCGACCCCGATGCGCTGAAGGGGCACGTCACCGCCCTGGACGCGCTGGACTTCCAGGTCCACTTCCACGCCCTCGGCGACCGCGCCGTCCGCGAGGCCCTGGACGCGGTGGAGGCCGCGCTGGCCGCCAACGGCCCGCGCGGCAACCGGCACCACCTGGCCCACCTGCAGGTGGTGCACCCGGACGACGTGCCGCGCTTCGCCCGGCTCGGCGCGATCGCCAACCTGCAGCCGCTGTGGGCCGCGCACGAGCCGCAGATGGACGAGCTGACCATCCCGTTCCTCGGCGGCGACCTCGCGCAGTGGCAGTACCCCTTCGCCGACCTGCTGCGCGCGGGCGCGGAACTGGCCGCCGGGAGCGACTGGCCGGTCAGCTCGCCCGTCCCGCTGGAAGGGATCCACGTCGCGGTGAACCGCGTCGCGCCCGGGGAGGACCTGCCGCCGTTCCTGCCGCACCAGCGGCTCGCCGTGGACGTCGCGCTGGCGGCGTACACGGCCGGTTCCGCCCACGTCAACGGCCACGACGACACCGGGACGCTGCGCCCGGGCATGCTCGCCGACCTGGTCGTGCTCGACCGCGACCCCGCCGCGGTCCCGCCGGAGGAGATCGCCGCCACGCGGGTCGGGGCCACCTACGTGGCGGGCGGCCGGGTGTTCTAGGTGGCGCGCCCGCTCGCGGCGCACTGGACGCCCTTGCCGCCGAGCACCCGGTTGTGGGTCTGGATCTTGCCGTTGACGACGGAGACGGTCTGGTTGCACTCGGGGCAGCGGGTCACATCGCCCATGGACTGGACTCCTTACCGGTTCGGGGGCCGCCGGCGTTCCTCGCCGGTGGCGCCGCAGGCGGTGCACGCGAACCCGAGCCACCGCCCGCACTCGGCGCACCGGGGCGCGCCGAGTTCGGCGGTGCCCAGGTGCGTCACGCGCTGCTCGGTGGCGGCCGCGCAGCGGCCGCACCAGAGCGTCACCGTGCTGTCGGCGCGGACGGCAGCACTCGCGGGAAGGCGGGGCGGATGGTCCTCGAACTCCGTGCCGCGCTCGGTCATGCCCCCAACCCTATGAGCGCGGCAGCCCCAGGACACTGGAGAGCGAGTTTTTCAAAGCGTCCAGGTCAGCGGCTGCGCGCGCGCGGGCCGGAGCCACATCTTCGGCCACCGGCAGCACGACCTCCAGGTAGCACTTCAGCTTGGGTTCGGTGCCGGACGGCCGGATCACCACCCGCGCCGGACCGTCGCCGCCGAGCCGCAGCCGCACCCCGTCGGTGGGCGGCAGGCCGTCCACACCGGCGGTGAGGTCCTCGAACGCCTCCACCGGCCGCCCGGCCAGCTCGGCGGGCGGGGCCGCGCGCAGCCGCGCCATCGCGCCCGCGATCAGCGCCAGGTCCGCGACGCGGAACGACAGCTGCGAGGTGGCGTGCAGGCCGTAGCGGCGGGCCTGGTCGTCGAGCAGGTCGCCCAGGGTGCGGCCGTCCCGCTTGGCCTCGGCGGCGAGGGCGGCGGCGGTCAGCGCGGCGCCGACGCCGTCCTTGTCGTGCACCACGTCGCCGACGCTGTACCCGAGGGCCTCCTCGTAGCCGAACACGCGCCGGTCGCCCGGCCCGCCCGCCTTCATGATCCACTTGAAGCCGGTGAGCGAGGTGGCGAACCGGGCGCCGTGCGCCTCGGCGATCCGGGCCAGCAGCGACGACGACACGATCGTGGTGACCACCAGGCGGTCGTCACCAGAGGTGTGCCGCAGCACGTGCTCGGCCAGCAGCCCGCCCAGCTCGTCGCCGGTGAGCGCGCGCCAGCCGTCCGGGCCCGGGACGGCCACCGCGCAGCGGTCCGCGTCCGGGTCGTTGGCGATCACCAGGTCGGCGCCGGAGTCGGCCGCCAGCGCCAGGACCAGGTCCATCGCGCCCGGTTCCTCCGGATTGGGGAACGCCACCGTCGGGAACTCGGGGTCGGGCTCGGCCTGCGCGCCCACCACGTCCGGCGCCGGGAACCCCGACCGCGCGAACGCCTCCAGCAGCACGTCCCGGCCGACGCCGTGCAGCGGCGTGTACGCCACCCGCACGTCCCGCTCCGCGCCGAGCGGCAGGCCCGCCAGGGCGTCCAGATAGGCGTCCACCGCGTCGTCGCCGAGAACGGTCCAGTCCTTGCCGAGCGGCAGCCCGTCCACCCGCCCGACCGCGTCGATCTCCGCCGAGATCTCCGCGTCCAGCGGCGGGACGATCTGCGCCCCGTCGCCCCAGTACACCTTGTAGCCGTTGTCGCGCGGCGGGTTGTGGCTGGCGGTGACGACCACCCCGGCCGCCGCGCCGAGATGCCGCACCAGGAACGCCACGACCGGCGTCGGCAGCGCGCGCGGCAGCAGCCACGCGCGCAGGCCCGCGCCGGTGACGACGGCGGCGGTGTCCAGCGCGAACTGCTCCGAGCCGTGCCGGGCGTCGTAGCCGATCACCACGCCCGCGTCCGGGCGGCCCTCGCGCAGCACCCGGGCGGCCAGGCCGGCGGCGGCGCGCATGACCGTCACCCGGTTCATCCGGTTCGGGCCGGCGCCGAGCTCGCCGCGCAGGCCCGCGGTGCCGAACTCCAGCCGCGCCGCGAACCGGCCGGCCAGCGCCGCCTCGTCGTCCAGGATCGCCCGCAGCTCCGCGCGGGTCTGCGGGTCGGGGTCCTGCTCCAGCCACGCCAGCGCGGCCGCGCGGTACCCGGCGGTGTTCCCGGCCATCAGATCTTGGGCAGGACGGTGCCGAGCAGCGCGCCCATCCGGGAGGCGGCGGCCTTGCCCGCGGCCAGCACCTCCTCGTGGTCCAGGTGCTGGTCCGACAGGCCCGCCGCGACGTTGGTGACCAGGGAGATGCCGAGCACCTCCGCGCCGCCCTCGCGGGCCGCGATCGTCTCCAGCACCGTCGACATGCCGATCATGTCCGCGCCCATCGTGCGCAGCATCCGGATCTCGGCGGGCGTCTCGTAGGTCGGGCCGCGGAACGCCGCGTACACGCCCTCGGCCAGCGTCGGGTCGGCCTCCTTGGCCAGCGCCCGCAGCCGCCCCGAGTACGCCTCGGACAGGTCCAGGAACGTCGCGCCGGTCAGCGGGTTCGCGCCGGTCAGGTTCAGGTGGTCGCTGATCAGCACCGGGTCGCCGATCCGCTGGTGCTCGGGCCGCAGCCCGCCCGCCGCGTTCGTCAGCACGAACGCGCGCACCCCCGCGGCCAGCGCCGTGCGCACCCCGTGCACGACCGGGTCGACGCCGCGGCCCTCGTACAGGTGCGTCCGGCCGAGCAGCACCAGGGCGCGGCGGCCGCCGACCTCCACCACGCGGATCCGGCCCGCGTGGCCCTCCACCGCGGGCGGCGCGAAGCCGGGCAGGTCGGTGACGGGCAGTTCCGCGACGGGGTCGCCGAGCGCGTCGGCGGCCGGGACCCAGCCCGACCCCATCACCAGGGCCACGTCGAACGCGTCGAAGCCGGTCCGGGCGCGCAGCCGGTCCGCGGCCTCCTGGGCGAGTGCAAAAGCGTCGTTGCTCACGCACCCGACATTACCGGGCCTGATCAGCGTCACTCTGGGGGGACGACCCCCCAGGCCCCCCGCCGGCCTGCGGCCGGATCAGTCACCCAATGAGGCGCAGGGCCGGTTGCGCAGCTCCTTGACGTAGTCGTCGGGCGCGCCCGCCGCCTCGGCGGCGTCGGCGAGGATGCCCAGGTAGCGGGCCGAGGGCAGCCCGCCCTCGTAGTCGTCGAGGACGTACATCCAGCAGAGCGGCTCGCCGTCCAGCGTCTGCACCCGCACCCGGATCTTGCGGTAGACGCCGAGCGCGGCGCCCTCCCAGGCGTCCAGCTCCTGCTCGTCCCAGTCGGGCACGTCGTACATGACGACGAAGACCTGCTCGTCCCGGTCCTCCACGACCGTGGCGAGGGCGCCCTCCCAGCCCTTGTCCTGCCCGCCGAAGGTGAGCCGCCAGCCGGTCAGCCACCCCGTCCCGCGCATGGGGGAGTGGGGCGCCCGGAGAGCCATCTGCTCGGGGTCCATGTTGGAGGCGTACGCCGCGTACAGAGCCACGATCGTCAAGCGTACGGCACGCGGCCGCCGGGGGCCCGCTCCGCCCGCCGCGACACCGCGCCGCCACCGGCGGCCGGGTCACCCCCGCGCGTGATGAACAATGGAGGGGTGATGCGCATTGTGATCATCGGAGGAGGCCCCGGCGGCTACGAGGCCGCCCTCGTCGCGGCGCAGCTCGGCGCGGACGTGACGGTGGTGGAGCGCGACGGCCCCGGCGGCGCCTGCGTGCTCACCGACTGCGTGCCCTCCAAGACCCTCATCGCCACCTCCACCCGGATGGCGGTGATGAGCGAGTCGGCCGGGCTCGGCCTGCGCTTCAACGGCGGCCCCGACGGCATCGTCGGCGGCCTGGAGGCCGACATGGCCACCGTGAACAAGCGCGTCAAGGACCTGGCCCGCGCGCAGTCCTTCGACGTCGCCGAGCGGCTCGCCTACGAGGAAGTCAAGATCGTCCGCGGTGAGGCGCGCCTGGTCGAGCCGCACGTGGTCGCCGTCGGCGACCGGCACATCCGCGCCGACGTGATCCTCATCGCCACCGGCGCCACCCCGCGGGTGCTGCCCGGCGCCGAGCCCGACGGCGAGCGCATCCTGAACTGGCGCCAGCTCTACGACCTGCCCGAGCTGCCGCAGGAGCTGATCGTGGTCGGCTCCGGCGTGACCGGCGCCGAGCTCGCCGGCGCCTACCTGTCGCTCGGCTCCAACGTCACCCTGGTCTCCTCGCGCGACCGCATCCTGCCGTCGGAGGACGCCGACGCCGCCTCGGTGCTGCAGGAGGTCTTCCTGCGCCGCGGCATGAACGTCATGTCCCGCTCCCGCGCCGCCGGCGTGGAACGCTCCGGCGACGGCGTGATCGTCTCGCTGGAGGACGGCCGCAAGGTGCACGGCTCGCACTGCCTGATGACCGTCGGCATGGTCCCCAACACCCGCGGCATCGGCCTGGAGAAGGCCGGCGTCAAGCTGAGCGCGCACGGGTTCGTCGAGGTCGACAAGGTCTCGCGCACCTCGGTCCCGCACATCTACGCCTCCGGCGACTGCACCGGCATCCTGATGCTCGCCTCGGTCGCCGGCATGCAGGGCCGCATCGCGATGTGGCACGCGCTCGGCGAGGCCGTCCAGCCGCTGAAGCTCGGCTGGGTGTCCTCCAACATCTTCACCGACCCCGAGGTCGCCTCGGTCGGCGTCACCCAGCACATGGTCGACTCCGGCGAGGTCAACGCCCGCACCGTCATGCTGCCGCTGTTCACCAACGCGCGCGCCAAGATGCAGGGCTTCGAGGACGGCTTCGTGAAGCTGTTCTGCCGGCCCTCCACCGGGATCGTCCTCGGCGGCGTCATCGTGGCGCCGCGCGCCAGCGAGCTGATCCTCGGCGTGTCGCTGGCGGTCCAGCAGCACCTGACCGTCGACCAGGTCGCGCACACCTTCGCGGTCTACCCGTCCCTGTCGGGCAGCATCACCGAGGCGTCGCGGCGCCTGATGACCGAGCACGCGTACTAGCGGCGGTCCTCCGGCGGGGTGAGGCCGTGGCGGCGCAGGCGGGAGCGGCGTAGGTCGTCCGAGCCGATCGCCACCACGAACATGCTGGTCAGCAAGGCGAGCAGGGCCACCATCAGCCGGACCGGCCAGGACGCCGGCAGCAGTGCCGGCAGCAGGCAGAACGGCACCATCAGCATCAGGTGCCGCAGCAGCAGCCGGCCCCGCCAGCCCGCGTCGGTCAGGTCGTGCCGGACCCAGTCGCGGTTCTCCGGCGGGAGCCGCAGGCCGAGGACGTACCCGGTCCGCCGCAGCGGACCGGGATCGCCCGGCAGCCGGGTCATGCCGGCTCGGCACCCGCGAAGATCACCAGTCGCCGCCGCCTCCGCCGAAGTCGCCCCCGCCGCCGAAGTCGCCGCCGCCGAAGTCCCAGCCTCCGCCGCCGCCGTCACCGCCGCCGTCGAAGCCGCCGCCTCCGTCGAAACCGTCCCCGCCGCCGTAGCCGCCGCCCCAGCCGCCGCCCATCATCGACCCGAGCATGGTGCCGATCATCATGCCGCCGATGAGGTCCGTGCCGCCGTAGGAGGAGTAGTAGCCGCCCGCGTAGGGCGCGTAGGCGGGCCCGGCGTCCCAGTACGGGCGGCGCCCGCCTTCGTAGGGCACCATCCGGAAGTCGGGGGTCGCGCCGCTCAGCACCGCCTGCGCGTCGGCCGCGCACGCCGGCACCGACCGCGCCACGCCGCCGGGCGGCGCCCAGGTCACGTCCTGCACCGACGGGCCGTGCTGCGGGTTGAAGAAGCAGGGCGCCCGCCGCTCGGGCACCGGCTCGCCGGCGAGGCGCGCGCGGGTCGCCGTCATGTAGTAGCGGCCGTCCTCCAGCGCCGTCGTGACGGCCGTCATGTCCTCGGGCCGGGCCGCCTTGTCGGTGGCGGACTTGGCCGCGTCGTAGGAGTTCAGCGCCCGCTCGTAGTCGGTGCGGGCCGCCGGGTCCAGCTCGGGGTCCATCACGTTCAGGTCGAGCGCGGCGATGTCCTCGCCGAGCATGGTCACGTCCTCCTGGACGCCCTCGCGCAGCTCGGCCATCCGCCGCTCCTCGCGGGCGCGGCGGCGCCTGCGGGCCACCAGCAGCGCGGCGACGACGCCGCCGGCCACCAGCACCAGCACGCCGACGACCACGAACCCGCCGATCATGCTGCTCTGGGCCTTGTCGTCGGCCTTCTTCTCGGCCTGGTCGGCGAACGCGATGATCCGGTCCTTCAGCGGGTCGCCGTTGGACCGGGTGGTGATCTGGGAGATCTCGCTGCCCGAGATCGGGCCGTCCTTCTTGACGATGCCGCCGAGCCGCTTGCCGTCGGCGGTCGCGGCCAGGTAGATCTTCCCCTTGCCGACCCGCTCGGCGACCTGCGCCAGCATCGGCCGCACGCTGGACGCCTTCACGTCGGAACCGACGACGACCACGCGGATGTCGGCGTCCTTGGCCTTGTCCAGCGCGCTGCGGACCGCCGCCTGGTCGCCGGGCGACAGCGCCGGCCCGGCCTCGCTGGTCAGGTAGAGCCGGGAGCCGAGCAGCCCCTTGGCGATCTGCCCGGGATTGTCGTCGGCCTGGGCGGGTGCGGCGAAACCGAACAGCAGCACGGCGATGGCGGCCAAAGCCGCGGCCAGGGCTCCACCGCGCGCCATCCGGGTGGGCCGGGATTCGGTTCTCATGATTACAGTCTGCCTCCTCAGCTGTTAGGACGGCTGAGTCGGATGCCCCGTTCCCTGCCGGAACATTCCGGATGCGGAGATCACCGCCGGACGCCGGACGCCCCCGGCCGGCGGCCGGGGGCGTCCGTCATCGTGGGTCAGCGGCCCTGCGAAGCGGGGCCCGCGGCGGGGGCGGTCAGCGGCGCCGGGCGGACCACCGCGCCCGGGAAGGCGGCCGAGGTCGCGCGGACGCCGCTCGAACGCAGCCGGCCGTAGGTGTTGACGTAGGTGTCGGCGGTGTCCGTCGACCAGGTGTCGGTGGCGCCCCAGAACACGACGGCCCAGTAGCTGTCGCAGTAGGTCTTGGAGTACCGGGTGTAGTGACCCTTCTTGTCGGTCTTCGCCCAGCCGCCGTTGTACCAGGTCTTGGCGCCCTTGCAGCGGAAGACCAGCTGGACCTTGCGGCCCGCGTACCCGACGTGCTTGCGCTTGGAGGGCGAATAGCGCAGCAGGGTGCCGGTCGCCTTCACCTTCTTGCCGACGTGCAGTTTGCGCGGCGAGAACTTGGCGGAGAGGCGGGTGTTCCACCGCAGCACGCTCTTGCTGCTGCTGGCGGCGGCCTTGAAGTCGCTGTCGCCCTTGTAGTACAGGCGATAGGAGCCCGAGTCGGCGTAGTAGTAGTTCTTGAGCTCGGCGGTCACGCTGCGGGCCGGGAACCTGCGGACGGTCTTCCAGGTGCTGCTGCCCCGGTAGGCGTGCTGGAGCTCCAGGCTGCCCCACGGGACGTCGCCGGCCCGGCCGCTCACCGAGAGCAGGCCGGACGGGGGCAGGGAGAACTTGCTCATGGTCAGCGTCAGCGGCCGCAGCGCGGTGGGCAGCGCGGTGACCTGGGCGTCGGCGGACTTGCCGTCGGCCGACGCGTGCACCTTGAACCTGGTGGTGCGGGTGAAGGCGAACGTTGTGGAGAACCGGCCGTCGGCGTCGTTGACCGCCAGGCCCCCGGACATGGTCTGGGTGAGCGCGTCGGCCTCGAAGCCCAGGCCGATGGAGTTGTCGCCGGGTTTCCAGACGCCGTCTTCGAGCTTCTCGACCTTGCCCGCCAGGACGGCCTGGGCGCCGGGGGCGGAGCGGGCGATCGGGTCGAGGGTGATCCTGAGGCCCTGGACGTCCGCCGACGCGGCGGGGACGGGGAGCAGGAGCATGGCCGGCGTCAGCAGGAGGACGCCGAGGGAGGTACGCCGCATGCGGCCGCCTTCGATGATCAAGAGGATGGGGACGCCTGATCGTAGGGCACCGGGCCGACACAACGGTCACAGGCTGCGAAAACGGCGGACGGCGCCCGTTCGGGCACCGTCCGCCGTCCGGCGTCCGGTCAGGCGTCCTTGATCTCGCAGATGACGGCGCCGCTGGAGACGGTCTGGCCGACCTCGGCGGACAGGCCGGTGATCGTCCCGGCCTTGTGCGCGGTGAGCGGCTGCTCCATCTTCATGGCCTCCAGGACCACGATGGCGTCGCCCGCCGCGACGGTCTGGCCGTCCTCGGCGACCAGCTTGACGATCGTGCCCTGCATCGGGCTGACCAGCGAGTCGCCCGACGCCGCCGCGCCGCCGCCCTTCTTGCCGGTGCGGCGCCTGGCCGGGCCCGCGGCCTTGCCGGCGCCGGCCGCGGCGGAGGCGCCGAGGCCCGCGGGCAGCACGACCTCGATGCGGCGGCCGCCGACCTCGACGGTGACGCGCTCGCGCTCGCCCTGCTCCTCCTCGTCGGCCACGGCGGCCTGGTAGGGGGCGATGGTGTTGTCGAACTCGGTCTCGATCCAGCGGGTGTGGACCGAGAACGGCTCGTCGCCGTCGGGGACGAACGCCTTGTCGTCCAGCACCACCCGGTGGAAGGGCAGCACGGTCGGCATGCCGTCGATGACGAACTCGTCCAGCGCCCTGCGCGCGCGCTCGACGGCCTGGCGGCGCGTCGCGCCCGTCACGATCAGCTTGGCGATCAGCGAGTCGAACTCCTGCGGCACCGTCTGCCCCGAGACGTAGCCCGAGTCCAGGCGGACGCCCGGACCCGACGGCGGCTCCCAGGCGGCCAGGGTGCCGACCGCCGGCAGGAAGCCCCGGCCGGCGTCCTCGGCGTTCAGCCGGAACTCGATCGAGTGGCCGCGCAGCTCGGGGTCGCCGTAGCCGAGCTCCTCGCCATCGGCGACCCGGAACATCTCCCGGACCAGGTCGACGCCGGCGACCTCCTCGGTGACCGGGTGCTCGACCTGCAGGCGGGTGTTGACCTCCAGGAAGGAGATCGTGCCGTCCTGGCCGACCAGGAACTCGCACGTCCCGGCGCCGACGTACCCGGCCTCCTTCAAGATGGCCTTGGAGGAGGTGTACAGCAGTTCGACCTGCTCGTCGGTCAGGAACGGCGCCGGGGCCTCCTCGACCAGCTTCTGGTGGCGGCGCTGCAGCGAGCAGTCGCGGGTCGACACCACCACCACGTTGCCGTGCTTGTCGGCCAGGCACTGGGTCTCCACGTGCCGGGGCCGGTCCAGGTAGCGCTCGACGAAGCACTCGCCGCGGCCGAAGGCCGCCACGGCCTCGCGGACCGCCGACTCGTACAGCTCGGCGACCTCCTCCAGCTTGCGGGCGACCTTCAGGCCGCGGCCGCCGCCGCCGAACGCCGCCTTGATGGCGATCGGCAGGCCGTGCTCCTCGGCGAACGCGATCACCTCGTCGGCGCCCGACACCGGGTCCTTGGTGCCGGCCACCAGCGGCGCGCCCACCTTCTGCGCGATGTGGCGGGCCTGCACCTTGTCGCCCAGCGCGGTGATCGCGGCGGGCGGCGGACCGATCCAGGTCAGCCCGGCGGCGCCGACGGCCTCGGCGAACGCGGCGTTCTCGGCCAGGAAGCCGTAGCCGGGGTGCACCGCGTCCGCGCCGGACTCCACCGCGATCTTCAAGAGCTTCTCGATGTCCAGGTAACTCTCGGCCGCCGTACGCCCGCCGAGCGCGTACGCCTCGTCCGCGACCCGTACGTGCAGCGCGTCGAGATCCGGCTCTGCGTACACCGCGACACTGGCGAGCCCGGCGTCGCGGCAGGCGCGGGCAATACGGACCGCGATCTCGCCACGGTTTGCGATCAGGACCTTGCGCACGTTGGGTCTCCTCCCTCAACCTCGCACGCAGTCTAGATAACCGCCCTCCGACGTAATGTAAGCCCCTCCTGAATTAGATGATCCGTACAGGCGGGCACCAGGCCGGGGCGCCTGCGGACGGCCGAAAGGAAGTACGGGCCCATGGTTTTGACAAGGATGCCGAGCCGGCGCACCGCCATCATCGCGGCGGTGCTGCTCGTCGTCGTCGGCGTGCCGGTGCTGACCGCCCTGCTCGGCGGCTTCTCCCGGACGGGCGGCGGCGAGGTCGCGGTGGTGCGCAACGGCGGCTTCTTCGACAACAACAAGATCCGCCAGCTCATCGACCCCGGATCCGGCCGCACCTGGGTCGGGCTGTACTCCACCGTGCACAAGTACCCGGCGCAGCAGCGCTTCTACACGATCACCTCGGACGCCAAGAAGGGCGAGCGCACCGGCGTCGACGTGGTCACCGTGCCGAGCTCCGACGGCGTCAGCATGGGCATCGAGGGCACGCTGTACTTCACCCTCAACCTCGACCACCAGGCGCTGCGGGCCTTCGACGACAAGTACGGCACCCGCAAGTTCCGCGGCGGCGACGGCGAGACCCGGTACGCCTGGGAGGGCGACGAGGGCTGGTCGGGCTTTTTGGACCAGATCGTCCGGCCGGTGATCGACAACGACCTGCGCGGCCAGATCAACAGCTTCCGCTGCGCCGAGCTCGTCTCCTCCTGCGCGCTGGTGCAGAACACCGCGCAGCAGCGCCCGGCCAAGGGCCCGCAGAACAACCAGCCGCAGAGCAACAACGGCAACATCGCCAAGGTGCAGGACGCGATCAACACCAGCCTGGCCGCGGACCTGGAGACCACGCTCGGCGGCAAGTTCCTCACCAACCTGCACTTCAACCTGGTCCGGGTCACCCTGCCGGACAAGGTGCAGGACGCGGTGGACCGCGCGCAGGCCGCGTTCGCGCAGGTCAGCGAGGCGCAGGCGAAGGTCGCCTCGGCCAAGGCGGAGGCCGCGGCCAACAAGGCCCGCCAGGACGGCTACAACAAGTGCCCGACCTGCGCGAGGATCGAGGAGCTGAAGGCGCTCCCGCAGGGGATCACCGTCTACGCGCCGGGCAACCCCAACGGCGCGCTCCTGCCCAAGAACTAAGGAGGGGAGCGTGCGGTTCCTGATCGTCCTCGCCATGCTGGCGGTGCTGGCCGTGGTCGTCGTCCTGGTGGTGTACGCGGTGCGCGGCAGGCCCGCCGCGGCGCGCTGGGAGACCCACACCGTGTCCGCCGGCGGCGTCACCACGGTGGCCGTCCGGCAGCTCACCGGGGAGCGTGAGACGGGGCGTCAGACGATCGCCGAGATCCCCGACGACGACGCCGACTGGGAGGCCAGGTACCACGAGGCGATGGCGCAGGCCCGCTCCCGGGTCGCGGCGCTGGAGAGCCAGCGGGACTGAGAAACGGCGAGGCCCCGCAGCGCGTGCGCTGCGGGGCCTCGCCGTGCTGTCTCAGCGGCCGTACCGCCGGTTGAACTTCTCGACGGCGCCGGTGGTGTCCATCAGGCGGCTCTTCCCGGTGTAGAACGGGTGGCTCGCCGCGGACACGTCCACGTCGACGACGGGGTAGGTGTTGCCGTCGGTCCACTCGACGGTGCGGTCGGTGACCGCGGTCGAGCGGGTGAGGAAGGCGTAGTCGGCGCCGCGGTCGCGGAAGACGACGGGGCGGTACTGCGGGTGGATGTTCTTCTTCATGAGGTCCTCCGTAGGTCTCGCGTCGTCGTACGGTGGGTGTAACACAGTGATAATCGTTTCCATTCCCGGTCCGGTCGCCGGGCCGGTGTATCTTCGCCACTGATCGGTCCGACCCCCGCGGGAGAGGCATGAGACTCCGCATCTGGGCGGCCTCGGCGGCCGTCGTCACCGCCTGCGGCGCGCTGCTGCCGTCCTCGGCCGTCCACCCGGGCCGCCCCGTCGTGGACGCCGAGACCACCCGGCAGCTCACCGCCGCCGCCCGCACCCTGATCCAGCTGCGCTCGGCCGCCCTGGTCCAGCGCGGGCACCGCGACCGCCGCCCGCCGGCCGAGATCCTCGGCGTGCTGATCTCGCCGGGCGTCGCGCGCGGGCAGGAGCGGGCCGTCCAGGAGCTGGAGAACCGCAACCGCGCCCCGGTCGCGGGCGGGCCCGTCTACACCGCCGCGCGCACCCGGCTGGACCCCGACCGGGCCGTCCGGCTCGGCGACCGGATCACCCTGGACGCCACCGAGCACACCGAGGTCCGCTACGAGACCGGCGCGCTCACCCAGTCGGTGCGGCGGCGGTTCGAGTTCACCGCCCTCGGCCCGCGGATCGTCCTGGTGCGCGAGGGCGTGCTGGACCCGGCCGCGCACCCGCTGAACGATCCGGCGGACCCGAACCGCTGAGCCCGCGTTTTTTCGGAACGCGCCGATTCGGTCCTGCGAATTCCTTGACGCGCCGTTATTAACGAGGGTAAGAGCGCTGCGCACAGTGACGTCCGCCCCTGCCCGTGGCCGGATCCGGCCACGTCACCAACACGTCAATCCGCCCATGACGCCGCGGCCGCATCTGGATTCTTGTGATCGGTGAGGCGTAGGCTGGCGCCATTCTGCGAAAGTGCAAGACCAGTCATGAGACGCCCGCCGAGCGGGCGGGGATCGGAAGGTCGAAGCGATGAGCGGTGACAAGCGGGGCGCGAACATCGGAGAGCTCGAGGACCTCTCCCGGATGTTCAGCAAGCACTCCAAGAACCTGGACGCCCTCATCAAGGACCTCAACGGCCGCACGGTGAGCAGCAGCGCCGCCTGGTGGGGGCCCGGCGCCGACCGGTTCCGCTCCGCCTGGGCCGAGGCCAAGACGGCCTTCGACAAGATGGCCCTCGCGCTGGAGCAGGGCAGCCAGGACATCAAGCGCTCCCAGCAGAACATCGAGGCCGCCACGCGCTGACGCCCTCCCCTGGACCGCGGGTCCCGGCCCATCCCCCCGAGGCCGGGACCCGCGCCATTTCCGGGCCTTCACCGTTGAGTCACGAATCGGCCACTGTCCGTGACTCCTCTCTCGCGCGATGGCAGGCTCGCCTCCACCAGGACACGGAGGCGACGTGGACGAGAAGTTCCGGCTGCAACTGCTGCTCACCCGCATACAGACCCTGTCGGACCAGCACCGGCACGTCCTGACCGGGCCGCGGCGGGCGATGGACGACCACGCGTGGGTCGGGCCGTCCGCGACCGGCTTCGCCGGCCGGCTCGCCGGCGCCGACCGGGACCTGCAGGCCCAGCTCGGCCAGGCCCGCGCACTGGTGGAGGCCAGGCTGCACCGGGCCACGCCGATCTGATGGGCGGCACCTGGCCCGGCCCGGGCACCTGCGGCGTCAGGCTCGCCGAGTTCGACCGGCTCACCCGGCAGATGACCAAGGCCGGGCCGGAGCTGGCCGACCTCGCCGACCAGCTCTGGCAGGCCCTGCACGGCGCGGGCGTGGACACCGGGCCCGCGCTGCGGATCCGGCGGCTGGCGTCCTGGGCGGCCGAGGCGTCGGCCGACCTGCGGCGCCGCAACCTGCTCGCCCACGACCTGGACCGGCAGCACCCGGCCTTCGGGATCTCCACGCCGGACGGCACCTACCTCACCCTGCCGGACCGCTACGGCGACCAGGCGGCCTACGCGGACGGGCTGCTGTTCGCCGCCCGCCTCAAGAAGGGCGGGCTTCCCCCGGTCCCCGCCGCCGACGTCACCCCCGCCTTCGCCCAGGCGCTGCTGGAGTCGCTCGGGCCGCGCGACCTGCTCCGGCTGCCCATGACGCTGTCCCTGCACATGCGGGCGAACCCGGACGACGCCCGCCTCGCCCGGCGGACCAAGGACGTCTTCGCCCTGCTCGGCCGCGGCCTCGCGCTGACGACCGACCCGTCCCGCCCGGCGTACCTCGGCCGGTCCTTCGTCCACGACCTCCTCGTGCTGGGCCGGACGAACACGCCGGAGCTGAGCCGCCCGCCGCACGGCACGGCGGGCTACCAGTCCCTCGCCACGCTGATCGGCGCGTCGGACACCCGCTTCTCGGCCTACTTCCTGGTGACCGCCGGCAGCGACATGATCGCCTTCGACAGCACCCTGCACACCCCGCGCCCGCTCCCGGACCTGACCGGGACCGGGGACTACCTGGCCCACCTGCTGAACGCCGCGGCCGCCTCGGGGCGCGAGGCGGCGCAGGCGCTCCTGGCGCACCGCCCGATGGGGCCGCACCCGCCGGGCCGGCCCGCCGAGGTCACCGGGTCGAACCTGCAGTACCTCCTGCACGACCGCCGCGACCTGTGGGCGCTCACCGACCACGGCACCGCCCTCGGCCGCACCGTCCAGGCGGCCACCTCCGGGCAGGACGCCGAGTCGATCCGGCTGGCCTTCCTCGCCGGCAAGATCGTCGCGGACGACACGCGCCCCTGCTACCAGGTCACCCAGGACCGGAAGCTGGAGATCAAGGACGTCGCGTCCCTGGACGCCCTGTCCGGCCTGCGCCCCGCCCTCGCCGAGGCCCTCGCCGCCCACATCGCCAAGGTCAACGACATCCACCAGTCGTTCCGCTTCGGCACCCGCGCGGGGAGCACCGCCATGAACGACCACGACCTGGACTACCTGCTGCTGGACATCACCCGCGACGCCGCCTCCTACACGGCGCTGCTGAAGGCCCAGATAGCCCACTCCCGTGTGGTGGTGGACCAGGCCATCGCGCACGGCTCGTCCCACCTCGACAGCGTGATCGTCGCCGAGGGCTGGATGTTCGGCCACCTGCTGGAGGCGCGCAACCAGAACCTGCCGGCCGAGGAGAGCCGCCTGGAGGCGTCCAACGAGGAGCTGCGCAACTGGGTGGAGAAGGGGGTGGGCCAGATCCCGGCGATGGAGGACAAGATCGGCGGCGCGCCCCTGGCGGGGGAGGCGTACTCCCTGCTGATCGAGAAGCTGCGGGCGGAGGTCTCGGCCTGGATCACCGAGCGGATGGCGGAGCGGCCGGACGAGTCGGTGATGGCGCCGACGACGAGCACGGAGACGCTGGAGAGGCTGTTCAACCAGATGATCGCCACCTCGCTGGTCACGCATGGCCGCTACAGCCACCAGGACTTGAAGGGACGGTCCTTCGTGACGCCGGGGCCCCATCCCAAGATCCGCCCCATCGCCTCGATGACGCCTGAGCAGCGGGAACTCTTCTTGCGCTGGGCGACCACGCATGCCGGTCTGAGCGACCTGCGGGATCGAGTGGTCTCCTCGACGCAGAACGGAATGATCGAGACCGCAGGGCACTATCGGAACGAGCACACCAACGTGATTCCGAGTTTCCGGCGATGATTGACTTCCGTATCGCGCGCATTGCGTTCTTGGCGGCCGCCCTGTTGCTCGCCGGCTGTGATCACCGCCAGCAGCGCCCTCCGCGCCGCCCGGACCTCATCGCGGTGGCCGAATCGGCGCCATACTTGTGCGATTTGGTTCCTGAGCAGGCCTTTCGTCGTGTTACTGGCTTGTCGATCCCTCTGAGGGGCAAGTGGGATGGTCCTCAGAGGGGCAACGGGCTCTGCCTGGCTTACGCGTCAGGGCGTGAAGCTCCGCTTGGGCTGGATTGGTCCTTCAATGCGGGTGAGCAGGCGCTTCGTCGGCAGGAGCGGATGTGGGAGGACAATTCGTCGCGTAAGCTCCCGGCCGATCTCGGGCGGGGACTTGCGGTGATTCGACCGACCGCAGGCGCGGACCCAAGACCCAACTTCGTCATTGCGCTCTTTCGCTGCGGCAAGCGGCAGCCGTGGATCAGCATCGACTTCGCCCCCGTCGTCAGGGGCCGCGACGCGCTCACGGACCTGGTGGGCTTCATCCGCATCGCCGAGCAGCGCTTCGGTCGGCTCCACAAGTGCGCCCCCAAGCCGTCCTAAGGCTGGTGGTTCCCCTGGCGGTAGCACTCTGGGGCGGCCGCGGCGATCCGGGCGGCCGCCTCCACCTCGGCATGCGCTTCAGGCGGGTAATCGGCGGGGTCGAGCGTGAACCGATAGGAGAGGTACAGGCGTTCCCCCGGGGCGTTGGAGGCGATGAACGCCCGCAGGCAGCCGATCCGGAAGCGTGGTTCCAGTTCGCGGTGGAGGGCGTGGGCTTCCGCGTTGGCGTCCGCTGGAGTCGGTGTCCCCGGGCTGAGGGAGATCCGGAGCGGGCCCTCGCCGGAATCCCGGTCGGCGCGTAACTCCTCCATCGTCGCGTACCGCACGGAAGGCGACGCCCAGTACCAGGCCATCGCCGCGCCCAGTTTCTCGGCGGACGAGCCGGTTTCGAGGTAGCAGAGGACGCGCTCCATGACCTGCCGCGCGCCGATGCCCAGCACGAGCGGCTCGATCAGCCGGCGATTGCCGCTGGGGCAGTGGTCGTGGGCGATGGCGTACATGATCTGGTCGGCATGTTCGCGCACGGCCTCCGGGGCGCTCCCGCACGCCTCGCCGATCTTGAAGCGCATGACCCCGCAGCGGTGGTAGGCGTTGAAGGCGGGGTCGTCGCTCGGGTCGGCGGGCCGCTCCTCGCCGGGCAGGAACACGGCCGCCAGGTCGTCGAGCAGCGGTTCGAACAGCCGCAGGCGCTCGGCGAGCTCCGTCGTCATCGGCCGTCCTTCGCGGCGTTCCCCGGGGCGTCCGGGCAGTCGGTCTCGGTCCAGGTGGCGGTGAGGTCCCGGCAGACGACGTGCAGCGTCCCCTCCCAGAAGGCGATCTCGTGGGCGCAGCCGTCCTCGTGGGGCAGCACCTCGTCGAGGATCACGCTCCCGAGTCGCTGCCAGACCGACCCGTCGGCGAGTTCGATGCCGAACCCGGTCACGCCCTCGTAGCGGATGGTCAGGTCCTCGTCGTGCTTCCAGCAGTTGTGGCGGAAGCGGAGCTCGATCCCGGAGTCCCGCTGCTCCTCGGAAATGATGTGGCTGAGTTTCAGGTCCTTGACGCAGCGCTTGGCCGTGAAGTCGTAGTGATCGCGGTCGGTGGCGAAGGCGCGGGCACCGGGGGGAAGGGACGCGGCCAGCTCGGGCAGCCGGTCCAGGTAGCCGGTCGGGTCGATGACGCCGGTCAGGTCGCCCAGCGTCGCGTTGAGATCGACGTACTCCATCGCCACCCCTGCCGTCGGGCCACCGGATCCACGGAGATCACCCTATATCGTTGGCGCGACCAATGAAGTTGCGTATAGTTGGCGATACCAATGTTGGAGTGCCCAACGAAAGAGGTCGCCATGCCCACGGACACCCTGCTCGCCGACCGCGTCGAGATCGCCGACCTGTTCGCCCGCCTCGCGCACCTGCTCGACGAGAAGCGGTGGGACGACGCGGCCACCGTCCACGCCGACGACGTGGCGATCTACTCGCCGCGCGGCGAGATCCACGGCATCGACGAGGCCGTCGGCCGGCTGCGGCGGTCCGAGGCCGCGGGGGAGCACACCCAGCACCTGACCACCGATCTGCTGGTGGACGTCGACGGGGACCGGGCGGCCGTCTCGGCGAACTCGATCGTGCACTTCTATCGCGACGGCCAGGCGCCCTACCTGACCAACGGCCTGCGGCTGGCCTGCGTCGCGGTGCGGACGCCGGCGGGCTGGCGGCTCCGCGAGTACCGGATCACGCTCGCCTGGTCGCAGCGGAACTGAATTTCCCGCCGGCATTCGGTGATCGTGAATACCGGAGCATGTTCGCCCAGGTGGCAGTATGACAAATATGGATATTCGTAGCAGGAACAACGTGACGATCACCGGGCTCGCCGATGCGCCGACGGTGATCCTGGCGCACGGGTTCGGCTGCGACCAGAACATGTGGCGCCTGATCGTGCCGGCGCTGGAGGAACGGTACCGGGTGGTGCTGTTCGACTATGTGGGGGCGGGCGGCTCGGAACCGTCGGCCTGGGATCCGGAGCGGTACTCCTCCCTGGAGGGCTACGCCCGCGACGTGGTCGAGGTCTGCGAAGAACTGGACCTCAAGGAGGCGGCGTTCGTCGGGCACTCGGTCAGCGCCATGGTCGGGGTGCTGGCGGCCCGGACCGTGCCGGAGCGGATCGGGGCGCTGGTGATGGTGGCGCCCTCGCCCTGCTACCTCGACGACGACGGCTACCGCGGCGGGTTCAGCGCGGCCGACATCGACGAGCTGCTGGAGTCGCTGGAGTCGAACTACCTCGGCTGGTCCTCGGCGATGGCGCCGGTGATCATGGGGAACCCGGACCGGCCGGAGCTGGGACGGGAGCTGACCAACAGCTTCTGCGCCACCGACCCCGACGTCGCCCGCGTCTTCGCCCGCACCACCTTCCTGACCGACAGCCGCGCGGACCTGGCGGACGTGACGGTGCCGACGCTGGTGCTGGAGTGCACCGAGGACGTCATCGCGCCCCGCGAGGTCGGCGCCTACGTGCACGCCGCCATCCCCTCCTCCCGCCTGGTCACGCTGGAGGCCACCGGGCACTGCCCCCAGCTGAGCGCCCCCGAGGCCACCGCGGAAGCGATATTGGACTTCCTCGCGGCGTGGCACTGATGCGCCGCCTGGGCGAGGAGCCCGCCCCTTCCGGCGCCGGAGGCGGCGCGAACGCGGCGTTCACCTCGCTGCTGGAGGACAGCGCCGAGGAACTGTACGAGTCGGCCCCCTGCGGCTACCTGTCCACGCTCATGGACGGCACCATCGCCAAGATCAACGACACCCTGCTGGAGTGGCTCGGCCTGGAGCGCACGGCCGTGGTGGGGCGCAGGCGCTTCGCCGACCTGCTCACCGTCGGCGGGAAGCTGTACCACGAGACGCACTTCGCGCCGCTGCTGCGGATGCAGGGCGAGCTGCGCGGCATCGCCCTGGAGCTGAAGACGCAGGCCGGCGCCCGGCTCCCGGTGCTGGTCTCCTCGGTGGTCAAGCGCGGCGGCCAGGGCGAGCCGCTGCTGATCCGCACCACCGTCTTCGACGCCGCCGACCGCCGCGCCTACGAAGAGGAACTGCTGCGCCGCCGCCGGGAGGCCGAGCAGGCCCGCGCGGAGGCCGAGCGGGCCCGCCGGGAGGCCGAGGCCGACCGGGCCCGGCTGGCCGACGCGCTGGCCGTGCTGCAGCGGTCCCTGGTGCCCGACTCGCTGCCCGACGTGCCCGGCCTGGAGACGGCCGTCCACTACCACACCGCCTCGGCCGACCGGCTCGGCGGCGACTTCTACGACCTGTTCCCGCTGGACGGCGAGCGCTGGGCGTTCTTCCTCGGCGACGTGTGCGGCAAGGGGCCCGAGGCCGCCTCCCTCACGTCGCTGACCCGCTACACCCTGCGCGCCGCCGCCCTGCACGATCCCGCGCCCGAGGCGGCCCTGACCACGCTGAACGCCGTCCTGTACGAGCGGTACGCCGTCGGCGGCGACCCCCGCTACTGCACCGCGATCTTCGGCGTCGTCGAGCCCGGCCCGGCCGGCGCCACCGTGCACCTGGCCTCCGGCGGGCACCCGCCGGCCATGGTCCTGCGCGCGGACGGCGGGGTGGAGCTCCTGCCGACGCCCGGCGGGCTGCTGGTCGGCGTCCTGCCCGACGCCCCGGTCGGCTCCGTGCGCACCACCCTCGCCCCCGGCGAGACGCTCCTGCTCTACACCGACGGCCTCACCGAGGCCCGCACCGGCCCCGGTGACCGGTACGGCGAGGACGCCCTGCGCGCCTTCGCCGCCGGCCGCGCCCCCGCCTCCCCGCAGCAGCTGATCACCGCGCTGACCGGGCTGCTGGACGGCTTCGGCGACGGCCTGGACGACGACACCGCCCTGCTCGCACTCGGCGTCCCCGCCGCCCGCCCGACAACGGAACTTCCGCGATGACCCCGCTGAACATCACCCGCCGCGACGCCGCCGCCGGCCCCGTCCTGCACGTGGCCGGCGACCTGGTCTACGGCCAGGCCGCCGCCCTGCGCCGGGAGGTCGAGCGGCTCGACCTCGGCGCGGGCCAGTGCCTGGTCATCGACCTGTCCGGGCTGGGAATCTGCGACTCCACCGGCATCACCGCCCTGCTGGCCGCCCGCCTGCACGCCCACGCCGCCGGGGCCGGCATCGCCCTGGCGGCCGTCCCCGCCGGCACCCTGAACGTCTTGACCATCGTCGGGCTGGACCGCGTCTTCCCCATCCGCGCCGACGCCGACACGGCCTGATCCCGGCCGCGCATATATCAGCGGAGTTTCCGGACCCGCCCCGCTAGCGTGGCGGAATGTCCAGTCCGGTCCAGTTCGTGATCCGCGAGGGCGGCACGGTGATCTTCCGCCGGATGTCCGGCGGTGGCGAGGCCGACGCCGAACGGTGGGTGCTGATCCCCCCGCTGCCGACGATCGAGGAGTTCGACGACTGGGGACAGGACCGCTTCCATCCCGGACCCGACGCCGCATTCTTGATCGACCATGACGAGCGCCGGCTGCTGGTGGAGTTCTCCCATTCGTACGCCTATGACGACTGGGATTCCTACCGGCGCGTCTATCTGCGGGTGCTGCAGCACATGTGGCCGGACTGGCGGACCGGCTGGGCCTACGCGGGCACCGAGGAGATGCTGCACCACCTGGGTCTGGAGCCGGCGGAGGTCTGCCCGCCGTACGTCCCTCCGCCGCCGACCCGCCGCGTTCACCGTCGCCCACCACGCCATCTGCGTCGGCGCCGCCCCAAGAACAAGCACCCGGAGCCGGAGGTGGAGAAGACATACGTGGCCAGAAACGAGCTCGACACGGGCCTGCTGACCGTCGATGACGGCACCGAAGTCCGGGCCTACGCGCTCAGGAGGAGGCTGCCGGAACGCCTGGCTTCGGGAGAGGAGATCCTGGCCCGTCTGCCGGAGGAAGCGCTGTGCGGCTCCAGGAAGGCGATGCCCGTGGACGGTATGCATCTGGACCTGCCCGCCCGCACCGGCGGTTACTGGACGACTTTGTCGAGCCTGCCCGTTCACCACGACGACCGTTTCCCTCGGTGGCCCGGCTGGAGCTGGGAGTTCTGGGAGGACGACCACCACCGGCAGCTCGACCTCGCCCGGGGCGCCGTGACCCTCCCCGAACCCGACCTGGACACCACGCTGCTGGACTTCGCTGAACGCCACCGGCAATGGCGGCTGGAGCCCGATTACGTCCGCGACCTGCTGCTGGAGCAGATCACCGGCTGCACCGAGGACGAGAAGTACGACGCTCTGGCCGCCCTCATCGCCGCCATGTACGGCTAATCCGCGCCGTAGCAGGCGGCGACCGCCGCCGCGCGGTCGCGCAGGGAGGCGCGCAGCCACTCCGGGGCCAGGACCTCCGCGTTCGTCGCGCTCTGCCACAGCGCCCATTCGGCATGCCGCGGGTCCTGGAAGGTCAGTTCCATCCGCAGCCGGCCGTCCGCTTCGGCCTCCTCGCCGAGGACGGCCAGCGCCGTGTCCACCAGCTCCTTCCGCCGCGCCGGGTTCACCCGCGCCAGCACGGCGACCTGGTCGCCGCCGGTCCGGAACCGGGTGCTGCGCGCCTGCCAGGCCCGGTCCAGGTCGACCCGGTCCGGCCGCTGCGCGGGTTCGGGGAGCTCCTCGGCGGCCGTGATCCGGGACAGCCGGTAGGTGCGGTCCTCGCCGGACCGGGTGGCCAGCAGGTAGCCCTGCTCCCGCACGGTGACCAGGCCGACCGGGTCCACCGTGCGCCACTGGGGGTCCTGGCCCGCGGCCGTGTAGCACATGCGCAGCCTGTGCCCGGCCAGCACCGCGCGCCGGACCTCGGCCATGACGGCGCCGGGCACCTCCTCGGCGGCCGTCCGGCGCGACAGGAGGTCGATCTCGGGGTCGATGAGCAGGCGCTGCGCCGCGCCGGCCGCGATGTCGCGATGCCCTTCGGGGAGGGCGTCGACCACCTTGAGCACGGCCGAGGCGAGCGCCGAGCCGAGGCCGAACGCCTGCGCGCCGCGCCGCGATCCGGCGATCACCAGGGCGAGCGCCTCGTCGTGGTTCAGCCCGGTGAGCTCGGTCCGGAAGCCGGGCAGCAGCGCGAACCCGCCGTGCCGGCCGCGTTCGGCGTAGACCGGGACGCCGGCCGCGGACAGCGCCTCGATGTCGCGCAGCACGGTGCGGGTGGACACCTCGAGCTCGCGAGCCAGCGCGGACGCGGACAACCGGCCGTGCTGCCGCAGCAGCAGCACCAGGGAGACCAGCCGGTCGGCGCGCATGCGAAAACCCTAGTGAATACACGACAGAGGGTGTCGTGATTTGCCGGGAGGCTGCTCCTGCAACGCAATCTCGACGAATCGAACGGAGCCGAAGTGGCGATGGAGCGAACGGCCGTCAACCCGTGGGCGTGGTCGGTGGAGATGGGATATAACCAGGGTGAGGCCGTCTCGGGGAGCACCCGGACCCTGTACTGCTCCGGGCAGACCGCGATGAGCGCCGAGGGCAAGCCCCAGCACGACGGCGACATGGCGTCGCAGCTGGCGCTGAGCTTGGACAACCTGGAGGCCGTCCTCGCCGAGGGCGGCATGTCCCTGGCGGACCTGGTCCGGCTCAACGTCTACACCACCGACGTCGACCTGTTGTTCCAGCACTACGGCGTGCTGGCGTCGCGGCTCGGCGCCGCCGGGGTGGCGCCGGCCACCACGATGCTCGGGGTGACCCGGCTGGCGATCCCCACCCTGATGGTCGAACTCGAAGGAACCGCCGCCGCCTGACGCGCCCGCCGTCGGGAGCACACGGTGGGTTTCCATGATCCAGCGCGGCCGGATGCCCGCGATAGGTTGATCCGTCGCCTCCCGCTGAGGAATCCCCATGTGGTCATCGCCCTACCGGCCGGTGCTCGCCCATCCGCGGTTCCGGCGGATCCTCCCCGCGCTCGCCGTGTCCGCGCTGGGCGACGGCATGTCCCTGGTGGCCGTCACCTGGCTCGCGCTGCAGCTCGCCCCCAGGTCCCACCACGGCACCTGGGTGGCGGTCGCGGTCGCGGCCTACAGCCTGCCCGCCGTGGCCGGGGCGGTGCTGTTCGCCCCTTTCCTGCGCGGTCGCGGCGGGGCGCGGCTCGCGGGCTGGGACGCCGCCCTGCGCGGGGCCGCGCTCGGGGCGATCCCGGTGGCGTACGCCTTCGACGTCCTCGGCATCGGGCTCTACACCGTGCTCCTGGCCGTGTCGTCGCTGCTGCGCTCGTGGGGTTCGGCCGGGCGGTACACCGTCATCGCGGAGCTGCTGCCCGGCGAGCAGCATCTGCCCGCCAACGCCGTGCTGACCGTCCTGACCGAGGCGGCGACCGTGATCGGGCCGCCGCTGGCCGGCCTGCTCATCGCCTGGTGGGGCGGCGCCGCGGTCATCGCCATCGACGCGGCGACGTTCGCGGTGATGGCGGCCACCTACCTGCTCGCGGTGCCGCGCACCGGCCCGGCCAAGGACGCCGTGGCCGAACGCGCCGCCGGCGCCCTCGCGGTGATCCGGCGGGACGGCGAGCTGGCCGGGCTGCTGGCCCTCACCTTCGGGTTCTTCCTGCTCTTCGGCCCGGTGATGGTGGCCCTGCCGCTGCACGTCACCGAGGATCTGCACGGGTCGGCGACGCTGCTCGGCCTCTACTACACCGCGTTCGGTCTCGGCGCGGCTGGCGGCGGTCTCGCCGCTGGCCACATGCGGCGCCGGCGCCTGTGGCCGACGATCATCGCCCTGGTGGCCGGGTTCGGCGGCGCCATGGTGCCGATGGGCCTGGCCGTGCCGGTCTCGGTCAGCCTGCTCTCCTTCTCCCTCGCGGGCCTGGCCTGGGGGCCGTACATGGGGTTGTCGATCGCCTTGTTCCAGCGGCGTGCGAGCGGGGAGGCGCTGGCTTCCGTGCTGGCGGCCAACAGCACGGTGGGCACGCTGTCGCTCCCGCTGGGCACCATGCTGGGCGGCGTCGCGGTCGGTGCCGTGGGCGCACGCGAGACCATGCTCGGGTGCGCCCTCCTCACCATCGCGCTCGGCGCCACCGCCGCCCTGGGACTACGCGGGGCAGGCCTCAGGAGCCGTTGAAGGCCGCCGGATTTTCTCCTTGCTCGCCGGTTCCCCAGACGCTGCCGGGCACGGCGGCGAGGTCGTGCACGGTGGCGCCGGCCGGGACCGTCACCTTCTCCCACGTGCCGCCGCTGTAGCGGTACGGGGCAGAGTGGTAGGCCGCGATCCAGGGGGTTCCGGAGGCGTCCACGGCCAGGTCGGTGAGGTCCGGGAGCCCGGCCGGGAGCGCGACCAGCGTCCAGGCGGAGCCGTTCCAGTGCAGCAGGCGCTTTTGCATGATGGCCCAGACGTCGTCCGTGGCGACCGGGACCACCTTGAGGAACCACCCGGGGCCCGTCTCCGCGGGCAGCGGGACCTGCTTCCAGGCCGTGCCGTCGTAGTGCGCGACGGCGGGCATCGAGCCGGGGTCGTTCTGGGAGCCGACCGCCCACGCGTCGGTGGCGGAGAGCCCCTGGAGGTCGAGGACGTCGATCCCGGGCGTCTCGACGGCGGTCCAGGTGTCGCCGGTGCGCTTGAGCAGCCGCTGCGCGGGGTCGGGGACCCAGCGGGCGATGAAGGTGCCGGCCGGGCTCGTGGCGAGCATGGTGAGCGTGTCGTTCTGGTCGATCGGGATCGCGACCTTCTGGAACGCCGAGCCGTCGAAGCGCGCCACGTAGGAGTTCCTGTCCGACCCGCCGGTGATCCACGTCTGCCCCGCGGACGAGGCGATCTGCCGGATCTGGCCCTGGCCCGTCCAGCCGTTGATCGGGTACTCCTTCCAGGACGAGCCCACCCGCCGCCGGACGACCGGGTTCCCGGCGCTGTAGACGGGGCAGTAGTCGGCCCAGCGCAGGCAGTATCTGCCCTGCGCGCCGCCGATCCAGACACCGCCCGCGCCGTCGGCGGTGACGTCGAGGAGTTCGGCCTTGGACCACAGGAAGGGCAGCGCGACCGGGCGCAGCTCGGAGGCGGCGGCGAAAGCGGGGGCGGGGGACGAGACGAGCGCGACGGCGGTGGCGGCGACCGCGAGGACACGTTTCATGGGGAGCACTATTCAACGATCTCCCAAAAAACGCCAGTGTTCACTGGAGCTTTCCGGCGCCGGGTTCGCGGCGCGTCCTGACAGCGGCCGGCCCGAGGCGGATGATGGTCGGCGGGAGGCAGGATGCGCCACGTCGTCCGGGTCGCCGGTGGGGCCGTGCTCGCGCTGCTGGTCTGCGGCGTGCTGTCGGTGCCGCTGCTGCTGTGGCCGGTCGGCCTCGGGATGGCGCCCGACCGGCGGTGGATGCCGGGGCCGCCCTCGCTCGGGCTGGTCGTCGCGGTCGCGGTCGCGTGCGCCGCGGTGTGCCTCGGCGGCGGGGTCCTGCTGGTCGTGCGGGGCGCGCTCGCGGCCGGGGCGGGGCTGGCCGGCGGGTGGGGCGTCGCGGTGCTGCTCAGCGGCGGGTGGCTGGCCGGGCTGGCGCCCGATCTGTACGCGCCCGAGGGCATGTACCGGGCCTACGCCGATCCGTTCAGCGCCCTGTCGGTGGACGAGGCGGCGCAGCGGGCGCAGGCCGAGCTGAGGGGCGCCACCGGGAGGGACCTGCCGGAGCAGAAGGCGCGGGTCGGCGGCTGCTGGACTTACGACGGCGGGCGCCGCGGCCTCGTCGAGCCCCCCGGCAGCGGCATGCTGGAGTACCGCGCCACGCTGCCCACGCCGCCCGGCCAGGGGCAGGACGAGGTCGACCGCATCGCCCGCCGGCTCGCGCGGGACCACAAGCCGACCGGGCGCAGCTACGAGGCCGCCTTCCAGAGCCGGGACGGCTTCGTCGTCCAGCTGCTCCCCGGCGACGGGGACACGGGCGTGGTGGTGACCGTCCGGTCGCCCTGCCTGAGGAGCGTCTGAGCGGTCAGGCGCCGCTCACCGGCGGCGGCAGCGCCACCTGGATCTGGGTCGTGGCGCCCGCGATGACGAACAGGCCGCGCCCGGTCGGCCCGCCGAGGGGGGCGTTGCGGGGCAGGCGCAGGCCGAACAGGTCGCCGTCGTCGGGGGAGTCCACCGACAGCAGCACGCCCGAGCGGGAGCGGCGGGTGTCGGCCATGAAGCCGCGGTAGCCGCGGGCCAGGTCCTCGGTGGTGCCGCCGAGGACGACGGCGTGCTCGCCGTCGCGGGCGGTGCGCAGCACGTCGCGCAGGGCGTCGTCGAGCTCGGTCTCGTCGAGCAGCTCGGCGTCGTCGACGATGACGGCGTAGCGGTGCTCGTCGCCGATGACGGCCTCCAGGTCGGCGGCCTCGGCGTCGGCGTTCAGCACGCCGAGCACGCCGGGCCGGCCCGCCAGGAGCCGCAGCGGCGACCGGCGCGGGGTGATCAGCACGACCGGGACCAGGCCGCCCGCGACCGCCGGGTCCAGCAGGGAGTGCACGATGGTGCGCAGCGTCGTGGAGCGGCCCGAGCGCGGCGGCCCGGCGACGATGAACCCCGGCCCCTCGTTGAGCAGGTCGACGCCGACGGGCGCGAGGGTGTCGCCGCCGACGCCGACCAGCGCCCACAGCGCCGACGGCGGCAGGAAGTCGGGGTCGAGCGTCATCGCCTCGCGGTAGGTGACGCGGACCGGCAGCTCGTCGACGTGCAGCGGCCGGCGCGCCCGCGGCAGCCGCCCGTAGCGGGCCGCGCAGCCGCGCGCGATCTCCTGCAGCGCGGCGACCTGCGCGGTGCCGGACGGGTCGTCGCCGAGCAGCCCGATCTGCGACTCGCGCGGCGGCAGCCCCGGCGCGACGACCTCCAGGGCGCGGCCCGGCGGCATGGCGGCCGGGATCTGCTTCTCCTGCAGCCCCGCGTACCCGTAGTCGTTCGGGTCGGCCATCCGCAGCACCAGGCGCCGGTCGAAGACGGTGGAGACCTGCCCGCTCAGCCCCGACCGGTCGCCGGTGACGACGGCGCGCAGCCCCACCGCGGCGCCCTCGCGCAGCAGCCGCAGGAACGTGTCGACGAGCCGGCCGTAGTCGTAGTGCTCGAACGCGCCGAGGAACCCCTCCCAGCGGTCCAGCAGCAGCACCATCCACGGCAGCCGGTCGGTGGCGGCGACGGCCCCGCGCTGCTCGGCCAGGGAGGCGAAGCCCGCCCCGGCCAGGAGCTGCTGGCGGCGCGACACCTCGGCCGACAGGGCGGTCAGCAGCCGCTCGCAGCGGTCGAGCTGGTCGCGGCCGACGACCGCGCCGGTGTGCGGCAGCGAGACCAGCGGCAGCAGCGCGTTGGCGCCGCAGTCGATCGCGTACAGGTGCACGTCGTAGGGGGTGCAGCCGCCCGCCAGGGAGCCGGCGATGCTGCGCAGCGCCGTCGAGCGGCCCGACTGCGCCGACCCGGCGAGGTACAGGTGCCCGCCCGCGGCCAGGTCCAGCGCCAGCGGCTCGCGGGACTGGACGGCGGGCAGGTCGGTGATGCCGAACGCGACCGGCGGCACGTCCACGACCGAGCCGCCCGCGGCGGTGCGCGGGGCGAGCCGGACCTGCTCGGGCAGCGGCGTCAGCCACGGCGACGGCTGCCGGGCGATGCCCGAGCGTCGCGCCGCCTCGTCGACGGCCTGCACCAGCACCGCCAGGTCGGTGACCATCGCCTGGTCGTCGGCGGCGTCGCGGGGCGCGGGCAGCGGGCGGCCGAGGCCCTGCCAGGGCACGGGCTGCACGAGCGTGCGCGCGGTCTGCGCGCCGGGCCGGCGGCCGCCGATCCGCGCGGACTGGACGGCGTGCAGCGAGGACGCGCCGGAGCGGACGTAGCAGCGGCCCGGCGTGGACTTGGCGATCTGCGCGGCCTCGGGGGCGTCCAGCACGTCGGTCGACTCGTCGGGGTCGGTGACGCGCAGCGCGATCCGCAGGTTGGTGTTGGCGCGGATGTCGGCGGTGACCACGCCGGCCGGCCGCTGCGTGGCCAGCAGCAGGTGGACGCCGAGGGACCGGCCGCGCCGCCCGATGTCGACCAGGCCGGTGACGAAGTCGGGCAGTTCGGTGACCATCGCGGCGAACTCGTCGATGACCAGCAGCAGGCGCGGCACCACGGCCAGGTCGCCGCCGGCGCCGCGCAGGTCGTTGTAGTCGTCGAGGTCCTTGGCGCCGGCGGCGAGCAGGATCTCCTCGCGCCGCCGCAGCTCGGCCGCGAGCGACTCCAGCGCGCGCTCGGTGGCGTGCCCGTCCAGGTCGGTGACCATGCCGACGGTGTGCGGGAGCCGCGCGCAGTCCTTGAACGCCGCGCCGCCCTTGTAGTCGATGAGGACGAACGTCAGCTCGTCGGGCCGGTTCGCCACCGCCAGCGACGCGATCAGCGTCTGCAGCAGCTCGGACTTGCCCGCGCCGGTGGTGCCGGCGATCAGGCCGTGCGGGCCGTCCAACTGCAGGTCGACCTCGTGGACGCCGTCGGTGCCGATCCCGATGGGCACGCGGGTGCTGCGGCCGCCGGTGCGGGCCCACGACTGCAGGACGTGCTCGGCGGTCGGGTCGGGCATGCCGAGCAGGTCCAGCAGGCGCACCTCGCTGGGAATGGCCTCTTCGGCGTCCTCGCGCGACACGTCCCGGACGGGTGCCAGCGCGCGCGCCACCCGGTCCGCCCACGACACCGAGACCTGGTCGGGGAGCACCGGGCCGATGACGTCCAGCCCTTCGCCTCGCAGCCGCATCGCCCCGGTTCCGAGGGAGGCGACCGCGCTGCACTCCTCCGGCAGCAGCTTCTCCTCGTCGTCCACGCAGATGGCGTAGATGCCGTGCTCGGCGCCGCGCGACAGCAGCATCGGCATGCCCGGGACGCGTCGCAGCGCGCGCGCTCCGTCCAGCACGATCAGGATGTTGTAGGGGACGGACTCCGCCGCCTTGTCCCGCCCGAAGAAACCGGCCTGCGCCTGCGCGGCGCGCCGCCGCTCGGTCAGCCGGATCGCCAGCTCGGTCACGCGGTGCGCGACCGACTCGGGGTCGCCGCCGACGAGCGCGGTGCACTCCTCGCCCTCGCGCGGCGCGCAGTGCGGCAGCCACCGCACCCAGTTCCACTCCTCGCCCGCCTCCGGCCCCGCGGTCAGCACGACGACGGCCAGGTCGCGCGGGCTGTGCAGCGCGGCGGCCTGCGCGACGAGCCAGCGGGCCAGGCCGCGCGAGGCGTCCCGCGGCCCGGTCAGCCCGAGCACGCCGAGCTCGGCCAGCGGCAGCGCGACCGGCACCAGCCGCGCCGCCGGCAGCTCCACCCGGTCCTCGCCCGGCTCGTTGCCGACCAGTTCGACGCGAGCGGGCAGGTCGGCCAGGCCGAGGCGCAGGTGCAGCCAGTCGGCGTCGGCGGGGCGCCGCTCCCACAGCCGCCGCCGCGGCCCGGTCGCGGTGAGCAGCACCTTGGCCGGATCGGGGTACAGGGTGCGGCGCTCGGCCTCGTCGCCGCGGCGCAGCCGGTCCAGCTCGCCGCCGAACCGCGCCGTCTTCTCCTCGTACTCCTTCAGCGCCTTCCGATAGGACTTGCGGCCGTGCAGCCGGTCGCCGAGCCACTCGCCGACGGTCATCACCGGCCAGGCCAGCGCGAACAGCGCCCACCACCACTGCCCGAGCCCGAACGCCATGACCAGGCCGAACGCCGAGAACAGCAGCGCGCCGAACAGCCGCAGCCGCTCCTTGGGGTCGCGGACGGGCCGCTTCGGCACCTCCAGCCGCCGGTCGCGCCGCGCCGGGCGCAGCCGGGGCGGCCGGTTGAACGCCAGGCCGCCGCCCGGCAGCGGCTCCAGGTGGGTGTCGGGCGCGGTGCTCGGCGCGAGCGTCAGCACGCCCGACCCGATCGCCAGCAGCGCGCCCGGCGGCCAGGGCACCGGGCCCTCCAGCGGGTCGCCGTCCAGCGTCGCGGCCGTGCCGGTCGCCGTCTCGACCTGGACGCCCTCGGGCGCGACCGTGACGCGCAGCGCGACCTCGGGGACGGCCGGGTCGTCCAGCGTGATGTCGACCTGCGAGCCCGACCCGAGCGTGGTCGAGCCGAGGCTGAGGCGGTGCACCGGCCCGGCCGCCGGGCCGCCCACCGCGCGGATCTCCACCAGCCCGGACGGCTCGCCGAGCACGGTCGCCGCGGCCGCGCCCCGGTCGACCGCGACCAGGGCGCCGTCGCGCAGCTCCTTGGCGGCGGGGGCCTGCGGGTCGAGCATCCGGCCGTCCAGCCAGAGCGGGAGCGGCTCGCCTTTCGAAAGCCGCGGCGCCGGAACGTGCGGAGCGTCGTTCGGCGGGGCGGAGCCGTCCAAAGCACGGAAAAGCGATTGTGCGACCCCGCCGACGGTCACTTCGGAATCGATATCGATCACGACGTCACGAGGGCCCTCACCGGTGAGCGCCGTGCACGAGATCCGCATTCCAGCCCCTTCATTTCGCGCCGCCGTGCGCCGCCGCACGCGTCCGGCCGCCCTGGCCCGGATGCCCGGGCCAGCTTATTGGCGTATGCCCCGCCGCGCCCGCCGCCGGGGCCCGCCGCCGCGCGAATGCCGGAGGCGGATCGGCGCGCGCCATTTCGCGCCCCTGAGGCGCGTTCTGTCAGACGTTCACTAGATCACTGGCCATAATGTGGTTGATCCACCAATTTTCCCGTCATCCTTACACGGGGAGTCACGGGACGGCTTCAACCGCCCGAATCCATTGACGCGGCCTCACCGGCCCGGCGAGCATGGATCGCTCCGGTCGTTCCGGGGATCTCGTGGAGGGAGCGCGTGGCCAAGGCGATGAAGTCCAACCACTCCGCCGGCGGCGTCTCGACGGCGCCCCCGGCAGGCGGCGCCGGCCCCGGCCGGCCCGGGCTCGGCTCGGCGGGCGGCCAGCGGCTGCCGGCCGCGCCCCGCGAACGCAAGCCCGCCCTCGCCGCGCTCGCCGTGCTGCTCATCCTCGGCGGCGCGCTGACCAGCGCCTACCTGGTGATGGCCAGCGGCCAGCGGGTGTCGGCGATCGCCATCGCGCGGCCGGTCGCGGCCGGCCAGCAGATCCCGGCCGACGCCCTGGAGGAGGTGCAGGTCGGCGACACCGGCATCCAGTTCGTCAGCTGGTCCGAACGCGCCAAGGTGGTGAACTACTACGCCTCGGTCCCGCTGGTGAAGGGCGCGCTGCTCACCAACTCCATGGTCAGCACCGGCTCCATGGTCAGCACCGGAAGCAACGCCGCCAAGGGCCGCGTCGTCGTCGGCCTCGCGCTGAAGCCGGGCCAGTTCCCCTCCGCCGGCCTCGGCATCGGCCGCCACGTCGGCCTGTACGCGGTCGGCTCCGGCGGGTCGGGCAGTGGCGGCGGGCCGCGCCCGGGCAGCGTGCTGTCGGCCGACGCCATCGTGGTCGGGGTGTCGCGCGGCGACCGGGACCGGCTGCGCGGCGACCAGACCACCGTCGACGTCGCCGTCCCGCCCGCCGAGGCGCCCCAGGTCACCCAGGCCGCGTCGGCCGGATCGGTGGCCGTCGCGCTGATCCCCGAGGGCACCAAGGTGCCGGCGGGCGGCGCGCCGCCGTCCGTCCCGGCGTCGCCCACCACCGGCACGGGCGGGAACTGACCGTGGCTCTCATCGCGCTCGCGGCGGACAAGGGGGCGCCCGGGGTCACCACCACCGCCGTCGCCCTCGGCGCCGTGTGGCCCCGCCCGGTGCTGGTCGCCGAGTGCGACCAGGCGGGCGGCGACCTGGTCTACCGGCTGCCCGCCGCGGCCGGCGAGCCCGGCGACGCGGCCGGCCCCGGCGGCATGCTCAACCCCTCGCGCGGCCTGCTCAGCCTCGCCGCCACCGCCCGCCGCGGCCTGCGCCCCGACCAGGTCGCCGAGCACTGCCAGCGCCTCGTCGGCGGCCTGGACGTGCTGGTCGGCATCACCAGCGCCGAGCAGGCGCAGGG
Organism: Actinomadura macrotermitis; assembly: GCF_009604375.1. Lineage (GTDB taxonomy): Bacteria > Actinomycetota > Actinomycetes > Streptosporangiales > Streptosporangiaceae > Spirillospora > Spirillospora macrotermitis. Next base: position 1,257,489 of record NZ_WEGH01000003.1, on the reverse strand, counting down.
CATGACCTGGCTGTGGGGGCCGCTCGGCCGCGCCTTCGCCGGCCTCGGCCAGGTCGACGTGCTCGCCGACTGCGGCCGGCTCGGCGCCGCCAGTCCGCTGACCGACCTGATGCGCGAGGCCGACATGGTCGTCCTGGTCACCCGCGCCACCCTCGAACAGGTCGCCCACCTGCGCGAACGCATCGCCGCGCTGAGCGGCGAGCTGCGCGGCGGCCCGCCGATCGGGGTGCTGGTGCTGGCCGACCCCCGCGACTTCCGCGCCTCCATCTCCGAGGTCGACCGCATCGTCACCGGCGCGCAGCAGCGCCGCCTGGACACCGCGCCGCCCGGCGGCCCGCCCGCGCCGCCCGTCAGCGTCATCGGCGGCCTCGCCCTGGACCCCAAGGGCGCCGCGCTGCTGTCGGGCCAGTGGGGCGGCAAGCTCGACCGGTCGCTGCTGATCCGCTCGGCCCGCGAGGTGGCCGGCGACCTGGCCGGCCGGCTCGCCGCCCGCCCCGGCCGCGCCCCCGCGGGCGCCGAGCCCCCACCCGTCCGGCTGCTGGAGGAAGGGAGGCTGTAGGTGGACCACGGCCTCGTCAAACGGCTCCGCCAGGAGGTCGGCGACCGCCTGGCCCAGCAGCGCCGCCTCGACGCCGCGCACGGGCTCGCGCCCATGTCCGGCGAGGACGAGCGGCAGTTCGCGCGCGCCCTCATCGGCCAGGTGCTGGAGGAGTTCGCCCGCGGTGAGATCACCGCGGGCCGCCGCCCGCCCAACGCCGAAGAGGAGGAGGCGCTCGCCGCGGGCGTGCACGCCGCGCTGTTCGGCGTCGGCCGGCTCCAGCCGCTGCTGGAGGACCCCGAGATCGAGAACATCGACGTCAACGGCTGCGACCGGGTGTTCATCGGCTACGCCGACGGCCGCGAGGTGATGGGCGAGCCCGTCGCCGAGAGCGACGAGGAGCTCGTCGAGCTCATCCAGATCCTCGCCGCCTACAGCGGCCTGTCCTCGCGGCCCTTCGACACCGCCAACCCCCAGCTCGACCTGCGGCTGCCCGACGGGTCGCGCCTGTCGGCCGTCATGGACGTCACCGTCCGGCCCGCCCTGTCGATCCGCCGCGCCCGCCTCGGCAAGGTGTTCCTGTCCGACCTGGTCGGCACCGGCACCTTCAGCGAGGACGTCGGCCGGTTCCTGCGCGCCGCCGTGCACGCCCGCAAGAACATCATGTTCGCTGGCGCCACCAACGCCGGCAAGACCACGCTGCTGCGCGCCGTCGCCAACGAGATCCCGCCGCACGAGCGCCTCATCACCGTCGAGCGCGCGCTGGAGCTCGGCCTGGACGCCTTCCCCGAACTGCACCCCAACTGCGTCGCGTTCGAGCAGCGCCTGCCCAACTCCGAGGGGCAGGGCGAGATCTCCATGGCCGAGCTGGTGCGCCGCTCGCTGCGCATGAACCCCTCGCGCGTCATCGTCGGCGAGGTCCTCGGCGACGAGATCGTCACCATGCTGAACGCGATGACCCAGGGCAACGACGGCTCCCTGTCGACCATCCACGCCAACTCCTCCATGGAGGTCTTCAACCGCATCGCCACCTACGCCATCCAGGCCGAGGAGCGGCTGCCGGTCGAGGCCACCCACATGCTCATCGCGGGCGCCATCGACTTCGTGGTGTTCATCGAGAAGCGCAACGAGTACGCGCGCGGCGGCCGGCTGCGCCGCTACGTCGCCAGCATCCGCGAGGTCACCGGCTGCGACGGCCGCGTCCTGTCGTCGGAGGTGTTCGCGCCCGGCCCGACCGGCGCGGTCGTGCCCGCCGCGCCCATCGCCTGCGCCGACGAGCTCGCCGAGTACGGCTACGACACCTCCCTCGGAGGCTCCTGGTGATCGCCCCCGACGTGCTGGCGGCCGTCCTCACCGGCGCCCTGGCCGGCGGCGGCGTGCTGCTGCTGATCGCCGCGCTGCGCGGCATGCCGGTCCGCCAGGCCCGGCGGCGCCGCAGCCGCGAGGACGTGATCAAGACCCTGACGACCCGCGGCGCCCTCGCCGCCATCACCGGCGCGCTGGTGCTGGTCGTCACCCGCTGGCCGGTCGCCGCCGCCGGCACCGCCGTGCTCGTCCTCGGCTGGAACGGCCTGGCCGGCGGCGCCGCCGAGGAGCGCCGCGGCATGGCCCGGCTGGAGGCCCTCGCCGCCTGGACCGAGTCGCTGCGCGACACCATCGCCGGCGCCGTCGGCCTGGAGCAGGCCATCCCGGCGTCCCAGCGGGCCGCCGCGCCCGCGCTGAAACAGCCGCTGCGCGAACTCGTCGACCGGCTGCACACCCGCGTCCCGATGCCCGACGCCCTGCGCCGCTTCGCCGACGAGCTCGACGACCCCTCCGCCGACCTGGTCGTCGCCGCGCTCATCCTGAACGCCAAGCTGCGCGGGCCGGGCCTGCGCGACATGCTCGGCGCCCTCGCCGGATCGGCCCGCGCCGAACTGGACATGCGGCGGCGCGTCGAGGCCGAGCGGCGCGCCACCCGGCGCAGCGTCCGCATCGTCGTCGCGGTGTCGGTCGGCACCGCGCTCGGCCTGGCGGTGTTCAACCACTCCTACGTCGAGCCCTACGACGGCGTCCTCGGCCAGCTCATGCTGTGCGTCGTCATCGCCCTGTACGCGCTGGCGTTCCTGTGGCTGCGGCGGCTGTCGCGCTACGAGCTGCCGAACCGGTTCCTCACCGACCCCGGCGACCGGCCCGGGGTCCCCGCCGAGGTCCCGACCACCGTCGCGGGCTGGCAGGGCCGCGCGACGGCGCTGCGCGGCCGGCACACCATGGACGCGGGCGGAGGGGGCGGCTCATGACCGGCACGATGATCGCCGGCGCCGTCGTCGGCCTCGGCCTGTACCTGCTGGTCCGCGCCCTGTTCCCGGCCCGCCCGGGCCTGTCGGCGCGCCTGGCCACCCTGGACGCCGCCCGCCGCCGCGACCTGGAGGACGCCCAGGCGGGCCGCCTGTCCCCGACGCTGGAGAAGGTCGGCGGGCTGCGGGCGCGCGTGGGGCGGGAACTGGTGCGGCTGTGCGAGGCCCGCGGGTGGCAGCTGCGGTCGGTGCGCGCGGACCTGGCCGTCACGGAGCGGTCGCTGGACGGGTTCCTGGCCACCAAGTTCCTGCTGCCGGCGGCGGCCCTGTTGTTCCTGCCGGTCCTGGTCGCCTACTTCGCCTTCCTCGGCCTTGGCGTCTCGATCCAAGCGCCTGCATGGATCTGCCTGATCTTCGCCGGCGTGTTCTTCTTCCTGCCGGACCTGCAGCTCCGCCAGGAGGCCAACGCGCGCCGCCAGGACTTCCGGCACGTCGTCGGCGCGTTCCTGGACCTGGTCTCGATGAACCTGTCGGGAGGGCGCGGCGTGCCCGAGGCGCTGATGACGGCGTCCACCGTCGGCGAGGGCTGGGGCATGCACCGGCTGCGCGACACCCTTGCCAACGCCCGCATCACGGGTCAGACTCCGTGGCAGGCGCTCGGCCGGCTCGGTGACGAACTGGGCGTCACGGAGCTGAAGGACCTGGCCGGAGCGCTCTCCCTGGTCGCCGACGACGGCGCGCAGATCCGCAAGTCCCTCGCGGCCCGCGCCGCGTCGATGCGCAGCCGGCAACTGTCGGACCTGGAGGGCAAGGCGGGCGAACGGTCCCAGTCGATGATGATCGCCCAGCTGATGTTCTGCCTGGCCTTCCTGGTGTTCCTGGTCTTCCCCGCCCTGATGAGAATGCTCGAGTCATGACCCCGAAGGAGCCCCCGTGAATCCCCTGGACAACCCGGCGATCATCTATCTGCGCGCCATGCTCGGCGTCCGGCTGGACCGGGCCCGCGACGAGGACCTGTCCCGCGGTGCCTCGGCCATCGAGTGGGCGATCATCACCGCCGTCCTGGCGACCATCGCCCTCGGCATCGGCATCATCATCACCCAAAAGATCATGGACAAGGCGCACAGCATCGACGTGAACGGAAAGAACGGATGATCCAGCGGCTCCAGGACGAGCGGGGGGCCTCCTCCATCGAACTGGCGCTGCTGACCCCGATCATCATCCTGGTCCTGCTGGCGGTCGTGCAGTTCACGATGGTCTTCCACGCGCGGCACGTCGCGCTCGCCGCCGCGCAGTCCGGCGCCCGCGTCGCCCGCACCGCGCCGGTCGGCGGCGGCTGGCAGGACGCCGCCGAGGGCAAGGCCCGCCGCGACGTCGTCCAGATCGGCCGGAACCTGATCACCGGCCTGCAGGTCCGGTCCGGCGAGGGCGGCGACCAGCGCTGGGTGCAGGTCAGCGGCGAGGCCATCAGGGTCATCCCGTTCATGACCTTCCACGTGTCCCAGCGCTCGGAAGGGCCGATCGAGTGCTTCCGCCCCGACGTCGGTGCCGGCACCGCCTGCGAGGGGGCCGCGCAATGAGGCGCGACGACGGCTCCATGTCGCTGGAGATGGTGCTGGTCACCCCGCTCTTCGTGATCTTCCTGCTCTTCCTGGCGGGCGTCGGCCGGATGGTGGACGCGCAGAGCCAGGTGGACGGGGCGGCCCGCGACGCCGCCCGCGCAGCGTCCCTGGCACGCAGCGAAAGAGACGCCGTCGACATGGCTGAGAAGGCCGGTGACGCCAGCCTGAAGGGCCGCAACTGGTGTACCGGCGGCCCGCAGGTCAAGGCCGACACCTACAACTGGCGCCCGGGCGGCACGGTCAAGGTGAAGGTGTTCTGCGACGTCGACCTCTCCGACATGTCCTTCATCGGGCTGCCGGGCACCAAGGAACTGACCGGCGACGCCCTCGCCCCGATCGACTTCTACACCTACCGCGGAACCGAGACCGCCGATGAACCGTGACCGGGGCGCCATGGCGCTCTACGTGGTGCTGTTCACCCCGACCGTCCTCATGCTGGCGGGCCTGCTGGTGGACGGCGGCCTGGCGATCCACGCCCGCCAGCGCGCGGCCGACATGGCCGAGCAGGCCGCCCGCGCCGGCGCCAACCAGATCGACACCGACCGCCTGCGCGAGACCGGCAAGCCGATCCTGGACCCCGCCCGCGCCCGCGCCGCCGCCTGCGCGCTGCTGGACGACTACGACGACAAGATCACCGCCAGCCGCTGCGACGCCACCGACCAGGCGGTCGACGTTCAGGTGGAACTGACCGTCAAGCCCCAGATCCTGGGCATCATCCCCGGCCTCGGCTCCTTCACGATGAAGGGCAGCGCCACCGCCGCCCCCATCACCGGCAACGCCCCGGCCCCTTAGGGCTGCGCGGCCTCACCACAGATCAGCCGCCGGGCCTCGCGCACGAAGCGGGAATCCGGCGCATCGACGGCGTCCACCTGACGAGCGCGCTTGTGTGCCTCGTCCCGGATGGCGTTGACCGCGTCCGGCAAGTGCTCCGTCTCGCCCAGCAGCCGGCGGACGATGCCGCTCACCACGCTGAAAGCAGCATCCAGCGCCTCCCGGGCGGGCGCCACCGGAACATCCGCAAGCGCTTCCTCGGCTTCCCCACGCGCGGTGTCCGCGACATAACGGATCATCGACGCAGGCCGCCCCTGAAGGGCCATGGCCTCCTCGAACGCCGCCACAGCGGTCTGCGCAAGCCGCGCGGGCCGCATCATGGTGGGACTCATGCGCCCATCACCTGCCGGTCCATCGGGCAGCACCGCTCGATTCGCGCATGCGTCTGCGAGCGGGCCGTCGCACAGAGCCCACGCGCATCTCATGCCGCCCCCTCTTTCTGGATGAAGGACGCAGCGTGAGCGCGGCAAAGTACGCCCCCAGGGCGGCCCCGAGCAGCAGCAGCGCCACCGCGGCCAGCGCCAGCCACGCCACAGCATGTCCGGTCACAGGGGCTACCCCGGGCATGTCCCGGCCTTGCCCACGAGCACGCGGACGAGTACGCCCACGGCCCCAACGGGATCGTCGGCCGGCCCGATGATCCGCCCGTGGTCTTCGCCGGTGTGCCACGCGTAGTGCGGCGCTCCGTCCGCCATCACCACCGCCACCCGCACCAGGTGCGCGGGCGAGCCGTAACGCACCACGCTGAGGAAGACGTGCCCGTCCGCGTGGACCACGCCGCCCGCGAGCAGCGGATGAGCGGCCATCACGGAATCAAGCGCGCGCAGCCGCCGTTCGCATTGCTCTGGCGTGGTCTGCGGCCTTTCAGGCCTTTTGAAGGTGGTTGCCATTGCCGTGCCTCTCCGGAATGATCGATTGTGAATCCATGCCTCCAGCGTGCACTCTGCGGATTAGGCTCGCTACGTTCGCGAATCAAATGCATGGAACGGAGGATGATCGATGGCAGGCTACGACCCGCTGGACCCTGATCGGTCGATGTGGGACTTCATAGCCGTTGAGCTGGCAAGACAGCGCCGAGCGCGGAACGTCTCCGGGTCCGACCTGGCACGGCTTATCGACCGTGATCGTTCGATCGTTTCACGCATCGAATCCGGTCATATCCCCCTGCAGTTGGTTCATGCGGAGACCATTGATCGTGAATGGGGGCTGGATCGGCTGTTCACGCGTTTGGTGAAGTTCGCCAAGGAACGCAAAGGCGACGAATGGCAGCTGGGAGACCTGGCAGAGCAGGAGGAGCGTGCAACGCGCATCCGTACGTGGGAGGTCGGTCTGGTTCCTGGATTGCTCCAGACGCCGGCCTACGCCCGGGCGGTGTTCTCCGTGGGGCTCGTCAGAGATCTGGAGGCGGAGGTCGAGAAGCGCCTGGCTCGGCAGGCGGCGGTCTTCGAGAAGGACCGGCCGCCGGAATTCTCCGTGATCATCAACTGGGTCGTCCTGGAGCAGCTCGTCGGCTCCCCGGAGATCATGCGCGAGCAACTCGCGCGTCTGGTGGAAATCAGCGAACTTCCGCACGTCAACGTGCGGGTGGTGGAGAAAAGTGCGGGTGTTCACGTCGGCTATGACGGGTCGCTCGTGATCCTTACGGTGGATGCGCGCGACATCGCATACGCCGACGCGACCCATGGCGGCGAACTGGTGACCGACCCCAAGGAGGTGGAGGACTTCGCGATAAGATATGACCGTATCGGCCATATCGCCGCCCCCGTCGGCCCGTCGCGAGCGGTGATCCTTCGAGCCATGGAGATGTACCAATGACGGAGTGGCGCAAGTCCAGCCGGAGCACTACGTCGGAGAACACCAACTGTGTAGAAGTTGCAGCGCTCGCGTGCAACATCGGCGTGCGTGACAGCAAGAACCCGGACGGGCCCAAGCTCGCGCTGCCCTCCACGGGCTTTCAGTCGCTGGTGACTGCGATCAAGCGCGGCGACCACGACCTGCCCTGACCGTCACGGATTCCAGGCCTAGGGACAGGCTGGTGGTCAGCCTCCCCAAGGTGTATGGAGCTCCGTCGGAGGAAATGACCGTCTCGGCCGCATGGCCGTTCCTGTCTGTCCGTCGCGAGTGGTGGTCCTTCGAGCCATGGAGATGTGCCAATGACGGAGTGGCGCAAGTCGAGCCGGAGCGGCACATCCGGCGGAGACTGTGTGGAAGTTGCGAACCTTGCACGCAACATCGGCGTGCGCGATTCAAAGAACCCCGACGGGCCCAAGCTCGCACTGCCCTCCGTGGGCTTCCGTGAGCTGGTGGCTGCGATCAAGCGCGGCGATCACGACCTGTCCTGACCGTCACGGATCCCAGGCCTTGGGGACAGGCTGGTGGCCAGCCTCCCCAAGGTGTGCGGAGCGCCGTCGGAGGAAATGACCGCATCGGCCACATCGCCGTCCCCGTCGGTCCGTCGCGAGCGGCGATCCTTCGAGCCATGGAGATATACCGATGACGGAGTGGCGCAAGTCGAGCCGGAGCGACTGCTGGGCGTCGTTCCGCCGAGCGTGCCTTCATATGGCTGCACCGGTTCGAGCGGCCCCGAGCGATCATCAGGAGTTCGAGCGCAGCCCCAAGGCGCTGTGCTGAATCAGGCCGGCAGGGGCATCGGTGGCACCCGACCCCCGACGCGTCAACTCCACCAGCTTCGAGCGGAGGTCGGCCGCCGGCTCACCGAGCACGATGGCGCTGATCACCAACTCGAGCATGACGCAGTCGTAGGCATCGTCGGTGCCTCGATAGCGCTCGGCATCACGTTCGACCATGGCGCTGACGATCCGCCATCCGCCGTCGGCAACCGGCGCGAAGGTCGCCGCGAAGACACCGTTACCGGTCCAGCTGCGGTGCAGGAAGACAACCTCGCCCTCCGCGAAGACGTCCCACTTCTCGTCCATGTCCTGCGACGCGTAACCAAGCCGGATCCGCCTCCAGTCTTCATCCGACCAGATCCGCTGCGGCAACTGCGGCATCGGCCGGGGAACCGATATCGGCTGTACACCACCGGAGAACGCGGACCGGGTCACGGGTTCGTCAGCAGGCATGGCGTGATCCTACGGAGGAAGCCGAGCCGGAGCACTACCTCGGAGAACTCCAACTATGTAGAAGTTGCAGCGCTCCCACGCAACATCGAGCTGATCTCATCGAGCTTTAGGTAGGTGGCCATGTCCCTTCAGGGCTGCTGCCATCGGGGCGGGGTGAGTGATCTGTCTCCGGCAGGGGTTATTGCCGGTTGGGGAGGGTGATGTGCCAGGTTCCGGCGGGGGTGATCCAGATCAGGACGCCGGGCCAGGGCTGGAACAGGCGCCATCCGGTTGTCTCGTTGGTCTGGGTTGTTTGTTTGGTCCGGTGGTGGCGTCGGCACAGCGGTGCGAGGTTGCATCCGCAGGTTGTTCCCTGCGCGCTGTGTGTGCCGTAGGGGGTGGTGTGGTCGATGTCGCAGTGTTCGGAGCGCCGGTTGCAGGTGGGGAAGACACACGTTGCGTGGCGGGTTTCGATCTGGCGGCGTAGTGCGGCGGGTGGCCGGTAGCCGGGCTTGCCGTGGTCGCAGGCGGTGTCGCGCAGCGGGGCGAGCCGCTCGTGCAGGTCTTCGACGGCGCGTGCGGCCAGGCGGGGCAGGTCGGCCAGCCGCCCGTGGAACTCCACATGCGCGCGCAGCTCTTCCAGTTTGCGCCGCGCAGCGTGACCGACCATCTCAGCGACCGAGTCACCGAGATCTTCAACCGTGTCCGCGGCAGTGGGCGCCGGGTCCGTGCTCTTGGCCTCTGCTGGGGGCGCGTGGACGGCTTCGGGGAGCGGGACGCCGCGCAGGAGTTGCAGGGCCAGGTCGGCGCGGATCTGGTCGATCAGCCGGGCGTCGCCGTCCTGTTTGAGGCCGTGGGCGGCGGCGGTGAGCTTGTTGTGCACCGCGGCCACGTCATCGGCGGGGATGTCGATCAATGCCAGGCCGGCGGCGCCATGCCCGGACTCCCACAGCTCCAGCCGCCGTCCCTTGACCGTCTTGCGGGTCTGCTCTTCCAGTTCGGTGGGTGCCAGCCGCCGCACCAGGCGCTTGATCTTGGCGCGCAGCTGTCCCGTCGTCCGCTCCTCGGCCCCGTCCAGGACGGTGTCCTCGACGCGGGCGCACAGCGAGTCGGGCAGGTGGTCGGTGGCATCGCAGATGGCACGGGCCTTGGCCAGATCGATCCGTCCGGCCTGCAACGCCTCCCGCGTCCCAGGCAACTGATGCGCCAGACGTTCGGCCAGGTGCACCAGGGTCGCTGCGGCATTGCCCGTCACCGCCAGCGCAGCGGAGACCTCTTCCAGCAGCGATTCGCGCGCCGACAGGACCCGGTAATCGGGATCCTGCTGCTCATCCTGAGCGTGGCGGCGAGCGGCGAGCTCGGCGATGGCCGCGAGTTCCTGTGCCTGGGCCCAGGAGGCCTGGCGCCGCGCCGCGGCCATCCGCTCACACAACTCCGCATCACTCAGGTCGCCCAGCCGGTTCTTATCGCCCGACAGGCACACCGCCAGCTGCGGACCGGGCGGGAACCAGGAACGGTCCTCCCACTCCCGCTCCTCACCGCGAAACGCCTTGACCTCAGCCAGAGAAGCCATTCCCGCCTACCCCCTTCCACGTCCATCTACATTCTAAAGACGGCGAAGATCATCCACAATCAATCACCCTGGCGAGTGCCATTCTTTACCTTTGTCATTTTGTCGGCTTTATGTATCGCGTCCAAAACGCCTCAGCCGTGCGCCGGTGATCCGCCCCACCGCCAGGCGAGAAAGCGAAACTCGGCCTGCCAGCACCGGCCGCCGCGCCGCCGGCTGACTTTTCCATCACTCCGCAAAGCGATGCACTCGCCCAAGTGCGGCATGACCGCAACGACCAATCGCCTACCGACCAAGGCATGGCCGCCAAGGCGCAACAAGCGAATCCTCGGCGCTTCGCCCTAGCCATGACCGGCCCTCGGTGAGCTTTTCGGCTCCCGTGAGGCAAAAAACTCAGCCCAAGCGCTCAAGCAGTCGCTGCTCATCCCCGCAATATGAGCACTCAGGCCAACACCAAAAGCCCGCTTCGTGTCCTTGGGCGTCGAATGCCGAGAGCAAGGGCGGCCCCGACGGCGGGGCACTCCTTGCCTCCGCCGGAATGAGATCACTCATCGGCATGCGCGACGGTAAGAACCCTGACGGGCCCAAGTTCGCGCTGCCTCCCGTGGGCTTCCAGTCGCTGGTGGCCGCGATCAAGCGCGGCGAGCACGACCTGCCCTGACCGTCGCACCACATTGGGGTCTCGGTAAGAGCCGTGCAAGCCGGACCAGGGGATCGAGTTCGTCCAGCCCGGCGATGTCATCCCGGTCAGCCTCAGGTTCCTGTCGTCCTCGCAGGCCGCTCAACGACGATCGCACGGTGGCCGGCCTGGTGATCCGTGAGCGGCCGGGTGTCCGCGCTCGGCGCGGCGGGTAGGAGATCACAACGTTGGAGGCGCCTGGCAGGGGGCTTGTTCGGCGGCTTCGGGCGCAATCGGGGGCAGGCATGGCAGAGATCGTGACGCGGGACAACTTCGTGGAGGCCGAGACCGCGCACTACTTCAACGAGCAGTTGAAGAAGGCACCGGTCAACGAGTAGTACCACGACCGGATCCCGGTGAATGTGGACAACCAGGTGATCGCCAGGTCGAACGTGGACCTGATCCATTCCTATGCGGTGGTGGACGTCACCGAGGAGGCGACGTTCTCGCTCGCGGCCTCCCAGGAGTATCAAGTCGCCCAGATCATCGACGAGAACCATTACATCGTCGACGTGGTCTACCCGGGCCAGACCCGGACGGTCCGGCGTTCGGACCTGACCGGTGGCAGCCACGTGTACGTGCTGGGACGCACCACCACGGCCGGCGGCCTGGAGCGGGCGCACGAACTGCAGGACCTGCGCACCATCTCGGCCAAGACCGCCAATCCCTACATCAGCCGCGATTTCGACGACGCGAGCCGGCAGGCGGTCGGCGAGGAACTGGAGACCCACGCCGCCGAGGCCGACTTCAGCAAGGGTTTCGGCACGCCGCAGTCCACCGACCCCTACCAGCATCTGCTGGCCGCGCGGCTGGGCTGGGGTGGCTTGTCTCCCGAGCACGCGCAGTACTTTCAGATGTTCGCCACCAGCACGGGCGCCGACGTGTGGACTCTGGAGGTCCCCCCGTTGGACTACGACCACAGCGGCTACTTCTCGATCATCAAGTACGACAAGCTGGGCCGGCTGTACGTGGCCAAGGCGTACCTGCCCGGCAGCGACCTGGTCCGCAACGACGACGGCACGATCAGTGTGTGGTTCGGCGACGAACGCGTCGCCGGCCGGCCCAACGTCATCGAGACGACCCAAGGTGAGCAGTTCTACTACGGCATCGGGCTGTACCAGCCCTTGGACGCCGAACAGACCCGCCAGTACTTCGACAGGCTCCGCGCCCGGCCCCTCACTCCGGTACAGGCATGACCTCGGGCATCGGCTCGGCGACCTGCTGCCCTCGGCGGCCGGCGTCGCGCTGAGCCCGCTCCCGATCATCGCGGCCGCGCTGATGCTCATGTATCGGAGCCCCACCCCACACCAGCGGCACAGCCCGGGAAAACCCTTTGGCGGGCCTGAACGGCTGCTGGTAGCTTTCGCGAGGCCGTGCGAGAGACCGAGGAGGTGGTACCCGTGAACACAGTTTCGTCATGGGTGCTCCCCTCTGGGGCCACGGTCGGGCGATAGGTCGCCCGGGAGCGCCGTCACGAGCACTCCCGAAAGGCAAGACCCATGGATTCTCCGCGTTCTCCCGAGTCGTCGAACGACTTCGATGTGATCATCGCCGGGTGCGGGCCGACCGGCGCGACGCTGGCCGCCGAGCTGCGGCTGCACCAGGTGCGGGTCCTCGTGCTGGAGAAGGAGTCCGAGCCCGCGTCGTTCGTCCGGATCGTCGGCCTGCACATTCGCAGTCTCGAGCTGCTGGCGATGCGCGGGCTGCTGGACCGTGTGCTCCAGCACGGACGGCGCCGCCCGGCGGGCGCCTACTTCGCCGGCATCGCCGCACCCGCGCCCACGGGCCTGGATTCCGCGCACGCCTACCTGCTGGGCATCCGGCAACCGGACATCGTCCGGCTGCTCGAAGAGCACGCGGCCGAGCTGGGCGCGCTGGTCCGGCACGGCCGCACGGTGACCGGCCTTGAGCAGGACGACGAGGGCGTGACGGTCGAGCTGTCCACCGGGGAGCGGTTGCGTTCGCGCTATCTCGTCGGCTGCGACGGCGGGCGCAGCACGGTCCGCAAGCTGCTCGGCGTCGGCTTCCCCGGCGAACCGTCGCGGACCGAGTCGCTGATGGGCGAGATGGAAGTGGGCGTGCCGCCGGAGGAGGTCGCCGCCACGGTGGCCGGACTCGGCGAGCCCCACCACCGGTTCTGGCTCAGGCCGTTCGGTGCGGGGATCTACAGCGTCCTGGTCCCTGCCGCGGGCGTCCGCGACCGCTCCGAGCCCCCCACCCTCGACGATTTCAAGGAGCGGCTGCGTGCCGTCGCCGGAACCGATTTCGGCGTGCACTCCCCGCGCTGGATGTCCCGCTTCGGTGACGCCACCCGGCTGGCCGAACAGTACCGGGCCGGCCGGGTCCTCCTGGCTGGCGACGCGGCCCACATCCACCCGCCCACCGGCGGCCAGGGCCTCAACCTGGGCATCCAGGACGCGTTCAACCTCGGCTGGAAACTGGCCGCCCAGATCCGCGGCCGGGCCCCGGAAACCCTGCTGGACACCTACCAGGCCGAACGCCGTCCGGTCGCCGCGGACGTGCTGGACAACACCCGCGCCCAAATGGGGCTGATGTCCGCCGACCCGGACGCCCGGGCCGTCCGCAGGCTGCTCACCGAGCTCATGGGCATCGACGAGGTCAACCGCCGCCTGACCGAGAAGATCAGCGCGATCGGCATCCGCTACGACTTCGGCGAGGGCCCCGACCTCCTGGGCCGCCGCCAGCCCGACATCCCCCTGAAGCAGGGCCACCTCTACGACATCCTCCACCGCGGCCGCCCCCTCATCCTGGACCGCACCGAACGCCTGTCCGCTGGCGCCTGGTCGGACCGCGTCGACCACCGACCCGACCCGACCGCCCCCTTGGCCGCCCCGGGCGTCCTCCTCCGTCCCGACGGCCACATCGCCTGGCTCGGCGACGACCAGCAGGACCTGAACACCCACCTCGCCCGCTGGTTCGGCGCCCCCGCCCTCTGATCCGCCGTCGTCCCGGTCGTCCGGTCGGCCGACCGGGACGACGCGCTGGCGACAAGGAGCCTCGCTCCGCGCAGCGCTCAAGGCGCCCCGGAAGCCCCCTGCCTGGCAACATCGCCATCCGACAGGATTCCGCGTCTGAACCCTGTGGCAGGATCGCAGAATGCTGCGACTGACCGATTTCATCATCGACTGCCCGGACACGATGAAGCTGGCGGCCTTCTACGCCGAGGTCACGGGGCGGCCGGTCAAGGAAGGCAGCCACGGGGACTGGGCCGGCATCAAGTTCGGCGAGATCGAGCTGGCCTTCATCCGGGTGGACGACTACCGGGCTCCGCAGTGGCCCGGCAGCGAGCATCCCAAGCAGTTCCACCTCGACTTCGAAGTGGACGACATCGAGGCCGAGCAGCGCCGCGTCCTGGACCTGGGTGCGACGCTGAAGCAGGACTTCATCGGCCCCGAAGGCTACGGCTGGCGCGTCTACACCGACCCGATCGGCCACCCGTTCTGCCTGTGCCGCAACAAGGGCGTCACGTGGACCGACCAGGGCCCGGTCTGGCCCGAGCACGGCTAGGGCGCGTTTCCTGGATCTCTGGCGTGACATGCTGACTTGACGTTCAGCGGTCGGCCCTGCGCTGCCTGGGCGAGCGCGGGTTCGCCCTGCTCACCGGCCGTTGGGCCGACCTGCGCCACCCACGCGCTCGTCTTCTGCGAACACCGCAGAGCCACATGGGAAGTCAACGAGAAAACCTCAGTGGCCCTGAACCGAGTATTGATCTTGGTCAGTGATCGTTTTACTGTGTGCCCATCCGCCTGTGGATCTTCCGGGGCGTCCGGTCGCCAGGGCGGATCCAAGGAGGCTCCACCCCCATGCCCTCCCCTTCTCTGCCCTCGGGCACCACGTCCCCGCGCCGTTTCCTGGCGCGCCGCGCCTTGCCGGCCGCCGTCGCCGCGGCCGTCGCACCGATGGCGCTGGCCGCACCGGCCGCGCACGCCGCCACCAGCACATGGCACGTCACCACCACTGCCGACGCCAGATTCAACGCCGCCGCCACCGACGTGACACTGCGCACGGCAACCGGCGCCACCTTGTTCACCTGCGCCAGGACCAGCCAGTACGGCACCGTTCCCAGCCTGACGTCCACCGCTGCCAGCCCGGTCGTCGTTCAGACCAGTGCCGTGACCGGCGAATGCACGGACTCCAGTGGCGTGCGGAGTGTCGTCATCGGCGGCACGAGCGCTTACGGGACCATCGGCTATACCGCGACCGGCTACAACGCCACCACCGGTACCACCACCCTCACCGCCGCCAACACCAGCGGCATCCCCATCACCGTGGTGTTCAGCACCCCCGACTGCCAGATCGTCCTCACCAAGCTCGCCGCGACCTACACCAACAGCACCCACACCCTGAAGCTCACCCGTGGCACCGCCGGCAGTGTCACCGCCGGCTGCTTCGGAGGCACTGTCAAGGTCGGCGACGCCCTCACCCTCACCGGCGGCTTCAAGCTGGACCAGGCCGTCACCATCACCCGCACCACCGCCTGACACATCTCGGCGCTGGAAGACCGCTGAAGATCTTGGGTTCTGGCCCCGCCGTGGATGCGGCGGGGCCAGTGTGGTGACGGGTGAGCGGGCCGGGAGCTGGCCTCGGCGGGGAGCGTGTTCGCGTTCCTGGCCGGCCACCGACTACCACCGCTGGCGACCACCGGTCGAACGCGCCGTCGCCTGGCTGGTGCACCACGGCGACCGCCGCCTGCGCCACCGGGGCACCATCGCAGCCGACACTTGTCCGCACACCCGAGCAGCCACCCTCAAGGTCCGCTAGGCCGTGCCTCGAAGCTTGGAGGGCGACGGTGTGTCATGAACGCTAAAAGGCTTACAAATGCGTATGTAGCGCGGCACGTGGTGATGAGCAGGTGCATAGGGCGAGCAGTCTCAGTGGATCGTGCCCGGCAGTCTGGGGAGCGCAGCGAGTCGCTGCCGCCGAAGGCGGAACGCCGCAAGCGGCGTAGGCACGATGAGAGTGGCCGGCAGGTGGCGAAGCGGTAGGGCGCCATCGTTCTCGGCCGCCGCGGCCGGCGCATGGGTACCGATGCTCAAGTTTCCTGGGGCAGGGCTTGGGATCCTCCGCAGAGACCGTGGGGGAAAGGCGGGATATGGAGGAACGACGGCCGTTCATTGCGATCATGCTGTTCGAGGTGACCTCGGACCGGCAGTGGGAACCGTTGATGTTCAACGAGGAGACCATGCTCATCTACGCGGCGTCCGAGGCCGGGGCCCGGGCGAGAGCGGAGGAGGCCGCGAAGGAGAAGGAGGTCACCTATCCGAACATCGACGGCGAGAACGTCACCTGGCGGTTCCAGCGCCTCGTGGACATCCGGGAGACCCTCTACGAGGACCTGTCGCAGGACGTGGACCTCTACAGCCGCTCCTTCGAGCGCCTTGAGCCCTACGAGGAGCTCTTCCCCGCCGCCGAGCTGGACGGCACATAAAGGAGGCCCGCCGCCGTTGCGGCAGGGCCTCCTTTCGCGCGGCGCTCAGGACGCGGCCAGCGCGGCGTCGGCGAGCACCGGGTAGTCGGTGTAGCCGGTCTCCTCGCCCGTGTACATCAGGTACGCGTCCCGCACCGGGTTGAGCGGCGCGCCCGCGCGCAGGCGCTCGACCAGGTCGGGGTTGGCCAGGAACGCGCGGCCGAGCGCCACCAGGTCGGCTCCGGCGGCCAGCAGCCGCTCGCCCTCGCTCCGCCCGCCGTCGGCGGGCAGCGGCCCCGGCCACGGCAGCGCCGGGTTGGCGATCAGCGTGCCCGGCCAGGACGCGCGGATGCGCCGGAACAGCGGCTGCCCGGGGTCGGCGTGCACGACGTGCAGGTAGGCCGGCCCCGAATCGGCCAGGGCGTCGACGAGTGCCGGGTAGAGGTCCTCGATGTCGTCCTCGCGCATGGCGTTGGCGGTGCCTCCGGGGGAGATGCGCAGGCCCACCCGTTCCGGGCCGATCGCGGCGGCGACGGCCCGGACCACCTCGACCGTGAAGCGGATGCGCCCGGCCACCGAGCCGCCGTAACCGTCGGTGCGGCGGTTGGTGTGGCCGGAGAGGAACTGGTGCAGCAGGTAGCCGTTGGCCGAGTGCACCTCGACGCCCTCGAACCCCGCCTCGATCGCGTTGCGCGCGGCGGCGGCGAAGTCGGCGACGGTGGAGCGGATCTCCTCGGCGCTCATCTCACGGGGCACGACAGCGGGCTTGGGCCCGTCAGCCGTGTGGACCGTGCCCGGAAGCGGGACGGGCGACGGCGCGACCGGCGTCAGCCCGCTGTTGTCGGGATGCCCGACCCGGCCGCCGTGCTGGAGCTGCAGGAACATCCGGCCGCCGGCCGCGTGCACCGCGTCGGTGACGTCCCGCCAGCCGGCCACGTGCTCGGGGGCATGGACCGCCGGGATGTTCGGATAGGTCTGCCCGACGGCGTTCGGGGTGGCGGCCTCGGCGATGATCAGTCCGGCGGAGGCCCGTTGCGCGTAGTAGGTGGCCATGAGTGGTCGTGGGACGCCGTCGGCTCCGGCGCGGTTGCGGGTCATCGGCGCCATCACCAACCGGTTGGGCAGGTCCAGGGAGCCGAGGCGGGCGGTTTCGAAGAGGCCGGGGGTGGTCGCTGCGTTCGTCATGCCGGTACCGTAGAACCTGACATCAATGTCAGGTTCAAGTGCCTGTGAGGTGGATCATGCGGATCGGCGAACTGGCCCGGCGCACCGGCGTCAGCGAGCGCTCGCTGCGCTACTACGAGCAGCAGGGACTGCTGGCCGCCCAGCGTACGCCCGGCGGCCACCGCGACTACCCCGAGGCCGCGGTCGACCGCGTCATCCGCATCCAGGAGCTCTTCGCCGCGGGCCTGACCAGCACGAAGATCGTGCAGCTGCTGCCCTGCATGCGCGACGCCGACGGCGGCCCCTCCGAGCTCGCCGACGCCAAGCTGGTCGACGAGCTCACCGGCGAACGCGACCGCATCGACCGGATGATCGCCGACCTGGTCCGCTCCCGCGACGTCCTGGACGACGTGATCGACGCGGCCTCGCTCACGAACCGCTGAGCCGGGCACCCGGAGTGCCGCCCGCGCCGGCCGGCGCGGGCGGCACCTCGGCTATTTCACGATCTTGAAGGTGCCCTTGGGCTGGGAGAGCTTCTTCCGGAAGAAGGCGCCGACGATCCCGGTGTCGCTCTTCTTGTTCTCGTTGAAGTAGAAGAGGAGGTCGCTTCCGGAGAGTGTTCCCTGGGCCAGCCGGTAGCCACGGAACTGCTTGGCGACCTTGTCGGCGTATGCGCGGTCGGTGATGAAGTACTGGCCGTACGCCGCCCCCTTCGGCATGGGGAACTTCTTGGTCTTCTTGATGCTCTTGGCCTGGGCTGACGTCACCCACTTCCACACCTTCAGCGTGCGGGGCGCGTTGTGGTTGCGGCCATTTTTAAACAGGAAGAGTGAAGCCTCACCATAAGCGCTGTCTCCCTGGTCGAACTGGAAGGCCATGGAGCCGCTCGTGCAATTATCTGTCGGCCTGGCCCCATAGAGCGTCTTGACCGGTACTGGAAGCGATGCCGGGTCGTGGTTCACCGCACCACGTATGTTGACCCAGGTCCAAGCGGTCGCCTTCACGTACTCGGCAGGCAGAAAGCAGTGGATGTCCCAGCGGTACCGGATGCGACTGGGGCGGGACGTCGACCCGACGGACAGCGTTGTTTGCAGGTGTACGTTCTTCCGGCTGGGGAGGAAGTAGCGCTGCGTATACGGGGCGGCGAACCAGTCGGGAGGGACGCTTTTCTTAAGGAAAGAGCGATCAGGAAGTGTTTGCAGCTCGCCCGTAGCGCCGAACCATGAGATGTAGGCCTCACAGCAGCCTGTCTTGGCGTGCTGCTCGGCGGCGGACGCCGAGGCGGGAGCAGCGGCGGCCAGCGTGACGAGAACGGCGGCGGCAGAGGTGGCTGCACGGAAAGCATGGCCATGAAAGGACGAACGCATCGACTCTTTCCCAGTGTTGGGCGGGGTGATGGAACGTGCTTTGACGACTGGCAAAATTTCACAGGTGAACATCTCGTGTCAAGGGCGATATTTCCCGCCCCTGAACGGGCGCGTGACAGGTTCGCAATGGGGTGCTTGACAGCTTGGCATTGCGGCCGGGGGTGACACGTCTACGATGTCCCCCAAGACGTCCGCTCATCGGAAACCGGCGGGGATGTGATGGCGACCCGACAGCCAGTGAAGATCCGGCATCACCGCAGCGCGGCGGACGTGCTCGCCGGGGTGGGGGCCATCGCCGCGCTGGCCGCCCTGCTCCTCGGGGTGCCGTACGCGCTGCTGACGCTGTTCGGCTCGCCCGTTCCCGACGAGCTGCCGAGCATGGGCGATCTGACCGGGCAGGTCGGGCCGAGCGCGCTGATCCCGGTGCTGGTCGGCCTGGTCTGGCTGGCGTGGCTGCAGCTCGCGCTCTGCGTGGTGGTGGAGGTGTACGCCGGGATCCGCGGGGTCGGGGTGCCCGCGCGGGTGCCGCTCGCGGGCGGCACGCAGTCGCTGGTGCACCGGCTCGTCGTGGCGGCGCTGCTGCTGTTCACCGCGACGACGGCCGTCATGCCCGCGTTCGCCGGCCGCGGCCTCTACCAGCAGGCGCCCGTCATGCAGCCGCAGTCGCAGGAGTTCCACCAGGTGCCCGCCGAGGCGCCGCAGCAGAAGACGGCCGACCTGATGGCGGCGGAGCTGGCCGAGCAGCCGGTGGCCAAGGAGCGCACCACCAAGATCTACCGGGTGCACCCGCCCGAGGGGCGGCACCACGAGAGCCTGTGGGAGATCGCCGACAAGTGCCTGGGCGAGGGCCGCCGGTACAAGGAGATCTTCGAGCTGAACAAGGGCCGGGTGCAGCCCGACGGCACCAGGCTGCACATCGCCAGCCTGATCCGCCCCGGCTGGGTGCTGGAGATGCCCGCCGACGCCAAGGGCGCCAAGGTCGTGCCCGTCGCCGATCTCGACGACTACTTCCGCCACGGGCACGCCGTCCCGGACACGCCGCCCGCGCACCGGGAGACGCCCCCGCCGCCCCGGCACGAGCAGCCCGCGCCGCCGCCCAAGCGGCAGGAGACCCCGCCGCCCGCGCAGCAGACCCCGCCGCCGCCCAAGCAGCAGGAGACGCCTCCGCCGGCCAAGCAGGAGACGCCGCCGCCCGCCAAGCACGAAGAGGCCAAGCCGCCGCCCAAGCACGAAGCACCCGCCCCGGTGCCCGCGCCCAGGCACGAGGCCCCCGCCCCGGCGCCGAAACCGGCCCCCAAGCCGTCCCTCGGCGGCGACGCCGGCACCGGCGGCGCGACGGTTCCGGCCCCGCGCCATGAGGCGCCCATGCACGTCAAGCTGGAGTGGCCGCACGGCCTCGCCGCCGCGTCGCTGCTCGCCGCCGGCCTGCTCAGCGCGCTCGGCCGCCGCCGCCGCACCCAGATGTGGGAGCGCGCGTTCGGGCACATGATCCGGCGCCCGGCGGGGCAGGCCGCCGCCACCGAGCACGCGTTGCGGGCCGGCGCCGACCCGGACGCGGCGCGGCTGCTGGACCTCGGCCTGCGCCAGCTGTCCAAGCAGATGGCCGCCGGCGGCCGCGCCCTGCCGACGGTCTACGGCGTGCATCTCGGACCCGGCAGCCTGGACCTGTGGATCGCGCCCGCCGACCGCAACCCGCCGACGCCCTGGCAGGCCCACGACGAGGGCCAGGTGTGGCGGCTGGACGCGTCCGCGCTGCCGGCCCTGGACGCCGCCGACCTGTCCGACGTCCTCGCCCCCTACCCGGGCCTGGTGTCGATCGGCACCAACGACAACGGCCGCATCCTGGTCGACCTGGAGGCCGCGCACGGGCTGATCGCGGTCAACGGGCCGGGCGGCACCCGCCGCGCCGTGCTGGCCGCGCTCGCCCTGGAGCTGGCCACCAACCGCTGGTCCGACCACATGCGGATCACCCTGGTGGGGTTCGGCGCCGAGCTCGGCGAGGGCCTGGCCTCGGTCGCGCCGGACCGGATCCGCGCGGTGGCGACGCTGGAGGAGGCGCTGCCCGAGCTGGAGGGCCGCAGCGAGGAGGTGCGGCAGGCGCTCGCCGCGAGCGGCGTCGACTCGGTCCTCACCGGCCGCTGCCGCGGCGTGTTCGGCGAGGCGTGGATGCCGCACTACCTGATCATGGCGGACGAGCCGGGCGAGCGGGCGGCCGACCGCCTGGTCGCGCTCGCCCGCACCGGCACCCGGATGGCCGCCGGCTACCTGGTCCCGGGCCCGGTGCAGGGCGCCACCTGGACCTGGGAGGTCGACGACGAGGGCCGGCTGCAGGCCGGTGTGCTCGGCTTCGAGGTCGACGCCCAGCTCGTCCCCGAGGACCACTACCGCGGTGTCTTCGAGCTGTTCCGCACCGCGGGCGAGCTGGAGTCGGTGCCGCTGCCGGCGCGCCGCGACGACGAGGCCGAGCCGCCGTCGGCGCAGCAGTCGTCGGCCGACATCCGGCTGCTCGGCCCGATCGAGGTGGACGCGCCGGGCCCGATGGAGGACGCGCGCCGCGAGCTGTGCACCGAGGTGCTGGTCTTCCTGGCCACCCACCCGAACGGCGTGCACCCGACGGTGCTCGGCGGCGCGATCTGGCCGCGCGGGGTGTCGACCGGCGTGCGGGACGCGACCGTCGCGCGCGTCTCGGACTGGCTCGGCCGCGACGCCCGCGGCCGCCCGAACCTGTACTACGACGACCGGGGCCGCATCCGGCTCGGTTCGGAGGTCCGCGTCGACTGGGCGGTGTTCCGCTGGCTGGTGTGGCGGTCGGCGGCCGAACCGGCGTCCGAGGCCGCCTACATGTCGTACGCGCTGGACCTGGTGCGCGGCCCGCTGCTGGCGGGCCGGGCCCGCGGCCGGTACGGGTGGCTCGCCACGGCGGAGCTGGAGTACGAGGCGACCGCCCGCGTCATCGACGTCGCGCACCGGCTGGTGGTGCTGCGGCTGGACGAGGGCGACGCGCGCGCCGCGGTGGGCGCGGCCCGCGCGGGCCTGCGCCTCGCCCCCGAGGACGAGGGCCTCTGGCGCGACCTGCTGCGCGCGACGGCCGCGCTGGGCGACCCGGCGCAGGTGCAGGTGGTGGTCGACGAGCTGCGCGGCCGGCTCGCCCGCGACCCGATGCTGGACCGGCTGCAGCCCGAGACCGAGTCGCTGATCGAGGACCTGGTGCCCGCCCGGGGGCGCATCGCGCTGCGCTGACGGGTCAGCGGTAGAGGCCGGGCCCGCCGAGGGAGTGGCGGCCCGGCTGCGGGTAGGCCGCGACCGAGCGCGGTGTGCCGCCGACCCGCACCCGGCGCAGCGTCCGGCCGTCGCCGGTGGACAGGGCGTAGAGGGCGCCGCGCGCGGGGACAGCGAGCCACAGCAGCGCGCCGTCGGCCGACAGCGCGCCGGGCACGGCCGGGCCGCCCGCCGGCAGCGGCCAGCGGGTGACGGCCTGCCGGGTCGCCAGGTCGACGGCGGTGAGGGTCTCGGTGCCGAGCACGAACAGCCGCCGCGCGTCGCGGCTCAGCGTGAGCGCCCGGGCGCCCGCGCCGGTCGGCACGAAGCCGGTGGGGCGCAGCCCGATGCCGTCGACGGCCCACAGGCCGCCGCGGACGGCGTCGGCGATCAGGAACGCGGTGCCGTCGGGGGCGAGGCGCAGGTCGCCGGGGCGGGCGCCGGCGGGCAGCGCGGCCGTCCCGGTGATCCGCCGGCGCGCCGGGTCGATGCGCAGGACGGGCCCGGCGGCGCAGGTGGCCAGCAGGTAGGTGCCGTCGGCGGAGAAGTCGGCGTGGCGCGCCGCGCACGGCAGCCGCAGCGACGCGTGCGGCCGCATCGTCGCCGGGTCGCGGAAGTCGGCGCGCGGCGGGCGGGCGGTGAAGGTGAGGGCCTCGCGGCCGTCGGGGGTGAAGTACAGCGCGTCCACCCGCCCGGCGAGGGCGGGCCGGCCGAGCGCGCCGAGCCCGGCGCCGGTCGTCCACAGCCGCCGCAGGTCCCACGCCTGGACGATCCGCGCGGCGCCCGCGGCCCGGACGCGCCGCACGACCCGCGCCGTCCGCTGGTCGACGACGTCGACGGTGCCGCGCGTGTTCGGCACGTACAGGAGCTCGGGGGCGCCGCGCGCGGCGGGCGCGAGCATGCCCCGCATCGTCTGCGCGTACACGTCGACGCGGGGCGGGCCGGGTCGCCGGGCCTCGGGCGCGTGCCGCAGGTCGACGTAGGGCGCGGGCCCGCCGAGCGACGCCGCCGGCGCGTCCGCCGCGCCGTGCCCCGGCCGGTAGAACGGGACGGGCGAGCGGCAGCCCACGGCGAGCACGCCCGCCATGACCGCCCCGGCCAGCCGGACGGCGCGTTCGCCCCGCCGTGTTCCCCGCACGCGCCGGAGATTACCCTCCGGTCACGCCGGGTGTCCGCCCAATCACGCGAATGCCCTAGTCGGAGGTGCCGATGCCGATGCCGAACTCGCGGTAGACGCGCTCCCAGAAGCCGTCCCGCAGCCAGGTGCGGGCCTCCTGGTAGGGGCGCAGCGAGGAGCCGAGCTCCTTCTCCGCCTCGATCAGCAGCTCCTTGTCGATGACCTGCGGCAGCGTCGGGCCGGGCAGCAGGTCGCGGATGTTGTCGCGGCCCCGCTCGAAGATCCACTTCTGGGCGACGTGCTCGCCGATCTCCAGCATGTGGTCGCGGTCGGGGCCGAGCCGGGCGTCGGCCAGCGAGGTCGCCGCGGCGTGCAGCGAGGCGGCGACCGTGGCGGGGGTGACGGCGGGGGAGCGCACGGCGGCCGCGGCGGGCGCGGGCTTGGGCGCCGGCGCGCGGCCCGCGAAGACCTGCGCGGGCGAGGGCACCGGGGTGCGGTGGTTGGCCGCCGCCGCGGCGGCCTCGCGGATCGCGGCGGCCGCGGCCGGGCTGCCCGCCGACGGCACCACGACCTTGGCCTTGGTGAAGTAGGGGCGCAGGAAGTCCGACGGCAGCACGGTGACGGTGTCGGACTCCCACACCAGCCACTCGGCCTGGTTGGAGCCGTGCGTCGGCTCCACCCCCCACAGGTGCACCCGCACGCCGTAGCGCTGCGCGGCCTCGACGGCGGGCAGCATGTCCTCGTCGCCGGCCAGCAGCACCGCGTCGGTGATCGCCCGGTGCCGGGCCAGGGCCTCCAGGTCGGCGCGCAGCTGGGCGTCCACGCCCTTCTGCTGGCCCTGGGCGTTGAGGTTGCCGAGCCGCAGCTTCACCAGCGGCTGGTTGGCGATGACGCGCTGGTCGACGGTCGGCTGCCGCTTCGGCGCGGCGTCGAACCAGTACAGCCGCAGCAGCTCGCCGTGCATGTCGTCGGCGGCCCGGCTGGTCAGCGCCTTGATCAGTTTCTCGGCGGCGACGCGGTACTCGCGTCGCGAACTGCAGCCGAGCAGCAGCGCCCCGGAGGCCGCGTAGAGGTATCCCGCGTCGACGAAGACGGCATAGCGCGCGGGCTGTGGGACGAACTCCGAGGTGGCCATGGCCTTTCACCTTATTCGTGCAAGGCCCTTTACAGGGCGCGAACCACGGTTACATGTCCCTCGGGCATGTCCGGGCGCGCGCCCCCGGCGCGTCCGCGCCCGCGGGCGTCAGCGGGGATACCCGCTGGCCCGCCACGCGCCGGGCCCGCTCGGGCGGGGCGCCTCGGCCACCGCGCCGCGGACCAGCCGGGACCGGTCGGCCCAGCGCGACGCCCGGCGTGTCCCGGCGCCGCGGCCGGCCGCGGCGCCCTGCGCCCGGGCGGCCAGCACCGCGACGAGCGCGGCGATCTCCTCCGGCCCCGGATCGCCCCGGACGATCTGCAGGTAAGGCTTGCGTTCGGCGTTCACAAAATCTCCAATACCTCCGCGATCAAGGGTCAAAACCCGGGACCGCGGCGGAATGCTGGACCGGAGGAAATGGTTTAAAGCGGGATGTTGCCGTGCTTCTTGGGCGGCAGCGTGCGGCGCTTGTCGCGCAGCGCGCGCAGCGCCTTGACCACCTGGCCGCGCGTCTCCGACGGCTTGATCACCGCGTCGACATAGCCGCGCTCGGCCGCGATGTAGGGGTTGGCGAGGGTGTCCTCGTACTCGGTGATCAGCTCGGCACGGCGCGCGTCGGGGTCGTCCGCCGCCGCCAGCTCGCGCCGGTACAGGATGTTCACCGCGCCCTGCGCGCCCATCACCGCGATCTGCGCGGTCGGCCACGCCAGGTTGATGTCGGCGCCCAGGTGCTTGGAGCCCATGACGTCGTAGGCGCCGCCGTAGGCCTTGCGGGTGATCACGGTGACCAGCGGGACGGTCGCCTCGGCGTAGGCGTACAGCAGCTTGGCGCCGCGCCGGATGATGCCGTTCCACTCCTGGCCGGTGCCGGGCAGGAAGCCCGGGACGTCCACGAACGTCAGCACCGGGATGTTGAAGGCGTCGCAGGTGCGCACGAACCGGGCGGCCTTCTCCGAGGCGTCGATGTCCAGCGTGCCGGCGAACTGCATCGGCTGGTTGGCGACCACGCCGACCGAGTGGCCCTCCACCCGGCCGAAGCCGACGATGATGTTGGGCGCGAACAGCTCCTGGACCTCCAGGAACTCGCCGTCGTCGAGGACGTGCTCGATGACGGTGTGCATGTCGTAGGGCTGGTTCGGCGAGTCGGGGATCAGCGCATCCAGCTCGTCGTCCAGTTCGGCCGGGTCGGCCGGCGCCTCGAACGACGGCGCCTCGGACAGGTTGTTGGACGGCAGGTAGGACAGCAGCGCCTTGACGTACTCGATCGCGTCGTCCTCGTCGGAGCCCTGGTAGTGCGCCACGCCCGACTTGGAGTTGTGCGCGTGGGCGCCGCCGAGCTCCTCCATGGTCACCTCTTCGCCGGTGACCGTCTTGATGACGTCCGGGCCGGTGATGAACATGTGCGAGGTCTGGTCGACCATGACGATGAAGTCGGTGATCGCCGGCGAGTACACCGCGCCGCCCGCGCACGGCCCCATGACCAGCGAGATCTGCGGGACGACGCCCGAGGCGTGCACGTTCCGCTTGAAGATCTCGGCGTACAGGCCGAGCGCGACCACGCCCTCCTGGATCCGCGCGCCGCCGGAGTCGTTGATGCCGATCACCGGGCAGCCGGTCTTGACCGCGTGGTCCATGACCTTGCAGATCTTCTCGCCGAACACCTCGCCGAGCGAGCCGCCCGACACGGTGAAGTCCTGGCTGAACACCGCGACGGGGCGCCCGTCGACGGTGCCGTACCCGGTGACGACGCCGTCGCCGTAGGGCCGGTTCTTCTCCATGCCGAAGTTGGTGGACCGGTGCCGCGCCATCTCGTCGAACTCGACGAACGAGCCGGGGTCCAGCAGCGCGCCGATCCGCTCGCGGGCCGTCATCTTGCCCTTGGCGTGCTGCTTTTCCACCGCACGCGCCGAACCCGCGTGCACGGCCTCATGCCGGCGCCGTTCCAGATCCGCGATCTTTCCCGCCGTCGTGTGGATGTCGAAGTCCACGGGGGGTTCAGGAGCTTCCATCGCCATGCGGGCCAGCGTAACCACCCGCTGATGGCGGCCGGGCGACCGGGTGGGCGGACCGGGTGTCATGCCGGTTCCGCCCTGCTCATTACGCTTGTGCCGTGGCTACCAACACGCGCGATTCCCTCAGGCAGGACATGCCCGAACCGCTCCGCCGCGACGTGCGGCTGCTCGGCGCCATGCTCGGCGACGGGCTGGTCGAGTACGGCGGCCAGGAACTGCTGGACGACGTGGAACGGCTCCGGCACGCCGTCATCGGCGCCCGCCGCGGCGAGGTGCCCGGCGCCGACGTGGCCGCCCTCGTCGACGGCTGGTCGCTGGAACGTGCCGAACAGGTGGCGCGGGCGTTCACCGTCTACTTCCACCTGACCAACCTGGCCGAGGAGCACCACCGCATCCGCACGCTGCGCGAACGCGACGTGGCCGGGGACGAGCCCGTCGCCGGCTCGGTCGCCGCCGCCGTCGAGGCCGTCCGCGCCGCGACCGGCGACCGCCTTGCCGAGGCGGTCGAGGGCCTTGAGTTCCGGCCGGTCTTCACCGCGCACCCCACCGAGGCGCGCCGCCGCGCCGTCGTCACCGCGATCCAGCGGATCAGCGACCTGCTGGCCGCGCTGAACGCCGGGCCCGGCGCGAGCGAGCACGAGGAGATCGAACGGCGGCTGCGCGAGGAGATCGACCTGCTCTGGCGCACCGCGCTGCGCCGGCAGGCGCAGATGGACCCGCTGGACGAGGTCCGCACCGCGATGGCCGCGTTCGACGAGACGATCTTCCGGGTGGTGCCGCAGATCTACCGCACCCTGGACCGCGCGCTGGACCCCGAGGGCACCGGCACCCGGCCCCCGCAGGCCCGCCCCTACCTGCGGTTCGGCAGCTGGATCGGCGGCGACCGCGACGGCAACCCGTTCGTCACCGCCACCGTCACCCGCGACGCCGTGCTGATCCAGGCCGACCACGTGCTGCGCGCGCTGGAGGCCACCTGCGCCCGCGTCGGCCGCGAGCTGACCGTGCACGACGAGACCACCCCGCCGTCGGACGCGCTGCGCGAGACGCTCGCCGCCGCGCGCACCGCGCACCCCGAGAGCATCGCCGAGATCCTCAAGCGGTCGCCGCACGAACCGCACCGGCAGCTGCTCATGTACGCGGCCAAGCGGATCGGCGCCACCCGCGACCGCAACGCCGACCTCGCCTACGGCTCGCCCGAGGAGCTGCTGGCCGACCTGCGCACCGTGCAGGAGTCGCTGGCCGCCGCCGGGGCCGTCCGGCAGGCGTACGGGCGGCTGCAGCAGCTCGTCTGGCAGGTCGAGACGTTCGGGTTCCACCTGGCCGAGCTGGAGATCCGCCAGCACTCCGAGCTGCACGAGCAGGCCCTCAAGGAGATCCGCGCCGGCGGCCCGCTGTCGGAGATGACCGAGGAGATCCTGGACACCCTGCGGGTCGTGGCGTGGATCCAGCAGCGGTTCGGCGTCCGCGCCTGCCACCGCTACATCGTGTCGTTCACCCGCTCGGCCGAGGACATCGCCAACGTGCACGAGCTCGCCGCGTCGCTCGGCGACAACGCGCCCGTGCTCGACGTGATCCCGCTGTTCGAGACCGGCGAGGACCTGGAGAACGCCCCGCACGTCCTGGAGGGCATGCTGGCCATCCCCGCCGTCCAGAAGCGGCTGGAGGACACCGGGCGCCGCCTGGAGGTCATGCTCGGCTACTCCGACTCGGCCAAGCAGCTCGGCCCGACCAGCGCCACGCTGCGCCTGTACGACACCCAGGAGGCGCTGACCGCCTGGGCCGCGCGCAACGACATCACGCTGACGCTGTTCCACGGCCGCGGCGGGTCGCTCGGCCGCGGCGGCGGCCCGGCGGGCCGCGCGATCCTCGCCCAGGCGCCCGGCTCGGTCGCGGGCCGCTTCAAGGTCACCGAGCAGGGCGAGGTCATCTTCGCCCGCTACGGCCACCCGCAGATCGCCCGCCGGCACGTCGAGCAGGTCACCAACGCGGTGCTGCTGGCGTCCACCGACGCGGTCCAGGACCGCGCCCGCGCCGCCGCCGACCGGTTCCGCCCGCTCGCCGACAAGATCAGCGACGCGGCCCGCGCCGCGTTCCGCTCGCTGATCGAGACCGACGGGTTCGCCGAGTGGTTCGCCCGCGTCAGCCCGCTCGCCGAGATCGCCGACCTGCGCATCGGGTCGCGCCCGGCCCGCCGCAAGGCCGCCCGCGGCCTGGAGGACCTGCGCGCCATCCCATGGGTGTTCGCCTGGACCCAGACCCGCGTCAACCTGCCCGGCTGGTACGGCCTCGGCAGCGGCCTGGCCGCCGTCTCGGGCGACGGCGCCGACCTCTCCGGGCTCCAGGAGGCCTACGAGTCCTGGCCGCTGTTCGCCGCGCTGCTGGACAACGCCGAGATGAGCCTGGCCAAGTCCGACCGCACGATCGCGGCCCGCTACCTGGAGCTCGGCGACCGGCCCGAGCTGACCGAGACGGTGCTGGCCGAGTACGACCGGACCCGCCGGCTCGTCCTCGCGGTGACCGGCCACGAGCGGCTGCTGGAGAACCGCAAGGTCCTGTCCCGCGCTGTCGAGCTGCGCAACCCGTACGTGGACGCGCTGTCGCACCTGCAGCTGCGCGCGCTGACGGCCCTGCGCGCGGGCGTCGAGGACGAGGCCGAGCGCGACCGGCTGGAGGAGCTGCTGCTCCTGTCGGTCAACGGCGTCGCCGCGGGCCTGCAGAACACCGGCTGACCTGCGACTCCGCGCACGAGCGGCCTGCCGCCTCCGGGGCGGCAGGCCGCTCGGCGGAACCCCCTAGCTCCACGTGGCTTTGAAGTGCACGTCCTCGACGACCGTGAGGGACAGGGTGGCGCGCTCGAACCGGAGGGTGAGCCCGTTGTCCGCGGCCTCGGCCCCGGCCAGGACCTGCCCCACGGCCGTGTCGTCGTCGTGGACGAGCCAGTCGTCCTCGAGGGGAGTCCCTTCCACGAAGGACCGGTAGTGCCCGGCCCAGAGCTGGATCACCGTGCCGTCCTCGAACGTCAGCACCACGGCCTGGTCGAGGAGGCTCCCGTCATCGTCGGTGACGGCGTCGCGCTGGAGCCGGGCGAGCCGTTTGCCCAGGCAGCGCCAGACCTCGATCGGCAAGTGGCCGGCCGAGGGATGAGCGGTCCACGCGATCTCCTCCGCGTGCTCCAGGGCGAGCCGCCGGGTCGGCTCGGGGGTGCGGGGGTCGCGGGCGATCGCCGTCAGGCAGGGGACCGCGTCGGTCGTCCGGGTCAGCGCCAGCTGGGTGAGCAGGGAGTTCCCGTCCGCGCCGAGGAGCGGCACCAGCTCCCCGACCAGCCGGAAATACTCGGCCTGCTCCGGTCCGGCGCTCCGCAGCCGGTCGCTCAGCCACGCGCCCGCCCGCCACGCCAGGTCGCGCGCGGCGGCGCCGGAACCAGCGGCGAGCTCGCGCGCGCAGAGCCCGAGCACGCCGAGGACGTCGGCCGTCCGCGCCGGGGTCGCGGGGAGATCCCGCACCGCCTCCAGCAGACGGCGGGCGCTCTCCAGGCCGCCTTCGCTCACCGCGTCGTCCCCTGACACTCGTGGCCGGTCACTCATGGACGGGATTCTCGCTCTGCGGCCTGCGCAGCGCGTCGGAGTCGTAGGCCTTCCCGTTGATCTCCTGCTCCGTCGCGGTCCCGGCCGTGAACGCGGGGATCGCCTTGCCGAGCCTCGTGCCGGCCCTGATGAGCCCGATGGCACGGCGCGCAGCGACGGCTGTTTCTAGGGTGTGCGCCGACTCATCCGCCGATTCCACGAAGAGTCGTTAACAGCGAGTTTCGTTTCAGTCACTATTCCAGTCATCTCAGAAATCGGTATGGCGGCCGGTGAGTTTTCGGGGCGCGAAGTCATAAAGATCCTTTCTAGTGCCCGGTCGCGCGATTGATCATGATCGCCGCATGACCCGACACACTCGGAAGTTACTCGCCGCGGCCGCGGCCGCGACCTGCGCTGCGCTGGCCGCGGTGACCGGCCCGGCCCAGGCCGCCCCCGCCGCTCCCGCCCGCACCGACCCGCGCCCGCCCACCGACCTCGCAACGCACGCTCCTCTCAGCGGGAAGCAGGTGCCCGGCCTGTCCGGAGCGGCCCTTCGGCGTTCGATACCGGCTGCGGTCTCGGACCGGTTCATGGAAATGAACGGCCCCCGCCACGGCTACCCCGGCGCGAAGAAGACCGCCACCCGGACCCGGCTCTCGGACACGCAGCACCTCTTCTGGGCCGCCGCGCCGAAGCAGACGGTCTATGGAGCCAGCGCCGTCCATAGCGTGAACCCCTCGATCAACCTGTCGGCCGGCAACCCCGACATCATCTATGCGCCGACGCTGGACCCCAGCGCCCTCACCTGTATCGAAATGACGACGGCTTACTGGGGCGGCGGCGGCAAGGGCGTCTACGCCTGGGACTGGTGCGCGGCCCAGCCCGGCTGGCGTCAGGGCATCGCGATGGACGCGAACTTTCTCGCCACCTACACCCGCGACAGCATGGGATTCCCCGCCTATCAAGTGCGGGACGTCCAAACGGACGCGGCGACCAACCGCTGGACGTCATACCTGTTCAACTACAACACCAACTCCTGGGACACCTTCTACTCCAGCGCCAACACCAGCAAGCTGAGCGAATCCGGCGGTGGGTGGGATGCGTTCGAGCCCTACACGAATACCAACCCGAACACCGGGGAGGGGTACTACTGCACGGAGACCCGGGGCTCGTTGTGGTTCGTAGGCGGCCTGCAGTACCAGCTGACCTCCGGTGGCGCCTGGAGCTCCGCGACGTCGGCGAACTCCACCATTCCCGCCCCGTCCACACTCGATCCGAACTACGGCGGCTGCAACAACCCCAGTCTCCAGTTCACCGTGAACACCCCCAACAGCACCTACTGGGTCAGCAACGACTAATGATGGCCGGCCACGACGGACCTGCCGAACACCGGTCGGCCTGAGGGGCCGTGCACGAGCGGCCTGCCGCCCTCAGGGCGGCAGGCCGGTGGTCAGGAGGGCCGGTGGTCAGGAGGGCCAGTTCGGCTTGCGCTTTTCGGCGAAGGCGGCGATGCCCTCGCGGCGGTCGGCGGAGAACGCGACGGTGCGCCAGGCGTTGTCCTCGATGTCCAGGGCCGCGTCCAGGGCCACGGCGGCGCCCTGACGCAGTGCGCGCTTGGCGGCGCGGACGGCCGTGGGGGAGTTGCCCGCGATCGTCGACGCGATCGCCAGCGCCTCCTCGCGGACCGACCCGGCGGGCACGCGGCGGTCGACCAGGCCGTAGGCGACGGCCTCGTCGACGCCGATGCGGCGGCCGGTCAGCACCAGGTCGGCGGCCCGGCCGGGGCCGAGGCGGCGCAGCGCGAGCTGCGTGCCGCCGCCGCCCGGGACGAGGCCGACGCTCACCTCGGGCAGCCCGAACACGGCCGACTCATCGGCCACGACCAGATCGCACGACAGCGCGAACTCGCAGCCGCCGCCGAGCGCGTAGCCGTGCACGGCCGCCACGACCGGCTGCGGCAGGTTCAGCACGCCGGCGAACGCGGCGCGGAACACCGGCCGCTGCGCCAGGATCTCGTCGTCGGTCATCGCGTTGCGTTCCTTGAGGTCGGCGCCGACGCAGAACGCCTTGTCGCCGGCCGCCGACAACACCACCGCCCGCACCGACGCGTCCGCCGCCACCTCGGCGCAGACGGCGGCCAGCCGCCGCGCCATCGCCGTCGACAGCGCGTTCAGCGCCTCCGCCCGGTCCAGCACGATCTCGGCCACATGTTCGTCGCGCCGTAGCGTCACACCATCCATGTGCCGCACTCTAAGGCGGCGGCGCGAGCCGGTGATCAGGAGCCCCGTGTCCTCCGGCGGGCGCGCCGCGCGGACGCGGGCATGAAGCCGGACGCCGCGTGAGGTTGGATGGACGGGTGAGCGAGTCACCTTACGCCGACCTCGACCGTCCGCCGCTGCACGAGCGGTCCCTGCAACGCGCGCTGGTCCGCGACGGCGGGCTGTGGCAGGACGTCCGGGTCGTCCCCGAGACCGGGTCCACCAACGCCGACCTCGCGGGCGCCGCCCGCGCGGGAGTCCCCGAGGGTGCCGTCCTGGTGACCGAGGCGCAGACCGCCGGCCGGGGCCGGCTCGGCCGGACCTGGACCGCGCCGCCGCGCTCGGGCCTGATGTTCTCGCTGCTGCTGCGCCCCGGCGTGCCGGCGGCGAACATCGGCTGGCTGCCGCTGCTCACCGGCGTCGCGGTGGCCACGGCCGTCCGCCGCATGACGCAGCGGGTGGAGGCCGGCGACTTCGGCGAGGCGCACGGCGACGCCGCCGTCGACGTGCGGCTGAAGTGGCCCAACGACCTGCTGGTCGGCGACCGCAAGCTGGCCGGGATCCTGGCCGAGAAGGTCGACGGCGCGGTGGTCGTCGGCGTCGGCCTGAACGTCGGGCTGCGCGCGGCCGAGCTGCCGGTGCCGGCCGCGACCTCGCTCGCGGTCGAGGGCGCCCCGCTCAGCGACCGGGCGCCGCTGCTGCGCGCGATCCTGCGCGAGTTCGAGACCTGGTACCGGGAGTGGACGGCGCTCGGCGGCGACCCGGAGACGAGCGGGCTGCGCACCGCCTACAAGGAGCTGAGCGCCACGCTCGGCGGCGAGGTGCGGGTGGAGCTGCCCGGCGAGCGGGTGGTGCGCGGCGTGGTCCGCGACATCGACGCCGCGGGCCGGCTGGTCGTCGCCGGGCCGGCGGGGGAGCAGGCGGTGAGCGCCGGCGATGTCGTCCATGTGCGCAGGGCCCCCGGGTAACCTGCGTCACGCCGGATCTGTCACGCTATGTCGCGCAACGTCGCCGCCGCGAGGGGGGCTGGGGAATGTCAGCAGGGTTGCCTGACCCCAAGGAGATCGAGGAACTCCTCCTCGGCGGCGCGCTCCGCTACACCCGCGTCGACGCGGTCCGGCTGTCCGGCGTCACCCGGGAGTTCTCCGGCCGCCTGTGGCGCGCCTTCGGCTACCCCTCGATGCCCGACGACGCGGTCGCCTACACCGAGGGCGACATCGCCGCGCTCTGCCGCATCCGCCGGCTGATGGACGAGGGCGTGCTCGACGAGGACGGCGTCATCCGGCTCGTCCGCGCCTTCGGCCAGACCATGACCCGGCTCGCCGAGTGGCAGGTCAACCTGCTCAGCAGCATGCTGAGCGGCGGCGCGCAGGAGCCGCCGAGCGCCGCGGCCGTCGAGGCGATCATGGAGGTGGCCGAGAAGCACATCGACGAGTTCGAGCCGCTGGTGGTGCACGCCTGGCGGCGCCAGCTCGCCGCCGCCGGCACCCGCGCGATGGCCGCCGCGGCGACCCGCGACGGCCCGGTCCCCGGCCGCACCGCCACCACGGTCGGCTTCGCCGACATGGTGTCGTTCACCCAGATGAGCCGCGAGCTGGAGGAGATCGAGCTCGCCCGGGTGGTGGAGTGGTTCGAGGAGACCGCCGCCGACATCATCGCCGGGTGCGGCGGCCGCCTGGTCAAGACGCTCGGCGACGAGGTGCTGTTCTGCGCCGAGGACCCGAGGGTCGGCGCGGAGATCGCGCTCACCATCGCCGAGCAGATCAAGGACGAGACCGAGATCCCCGACGTGCGGGTCGGTGTCGCCCACGGGCCGGTGCTGCCGCTGATGGGCGACGTGTTCGGCACCACGGTCAACCTGGCGGCCCGGCTGACCTCCCTCGCCCGGCCCGGCACGGTGGTGATCGACCCCGAGCTGGCCGCGCTGCTGGCGGACGTGCCGGGCCTGGAGTGCACCACGATCGTCAAGCGCCCGGTCCGCGGCCTCGGCATCATCCAGCCCTCGGTGCTGCGCAGGGCGACCTAGCGGGCGGCCTGGTCCGGCGGCGGCGCGGGGCCGCCGCCGGCACGGGCGCGTCCGGGCCTCAGTTCGCGGAGGGGCCGCCCTCGCCCGGGGCCTCGGTGAGGCGCAGCAGGTAGTTCTGCTCGCCGAGCGAGCGCAGCAGCGCCAGCTCGGTCTCCAGGTAGTCGATGTGCTGCTCCTCGTCGGCGAGGATGTCCTCGAAGATGCGGGCGGAGGTGACGTCGCCGCGCGAGCGCATCAGCTCGATGCCCGGGCGCAGCCGGGCCACCGCCTCCTGCTCGATCGCCATGTCGGCCTCGAGCTGCTCGGGGATGTTCTGCCCGATCCGCAGCGTGCCGATCTTCTGGTAGTTCGGCAGGCCGTCCAGGAACAGGATGCGGTCGGTGAGCCGCTCGGCGT
Source organism: Actinomadura macrotermitis (assembly GCF_009604375.1). Classification (GTDB taxonomy): domain Bacteria; phylum Actinomycetota; class Actinomycetes; order Streptosporangiales; family Streptosporangiaceae; genus Spirillospora; species Spirillospora macrotermitis. Next base: position 1,223,187 of record NZ_WEGH01000003.1, on the reverse strand, counting down.
GCTTCATCTCGTCGATCGACTCATGGCGGGTGTGCCGCGCCATGCGGATGTAGCCCCAGTTCTCCTGCATCTTCGAGTGCAGGAAGTACTGGTTGATCGCGGTCAGTTCCGCGGTGAGCTGCTCGTTGAGCAGCGCGATGATGTCCTTGTCGCCTTCCATATCGACCCATGCTCGCATGGCCGGGGGCGTCGGGACAGCACTAACCCCCGCACGGCGCGTGTCCTTTACGCGGGGTGCGGGCGGCGGCGGGGCCCGGTCAGGCGGCGGTCTGCTTCCCGGTGTCCCTCTCCGGGCCGGACCGGCCGGTCTGGACGGTCCACGGGTCGGCCGGGGCCGGCGTGACGACCTCCAGCGGGAGCGGGCCGCCGGTCATGGCGTCCGCGAGCTCGCTGGCCGTCTTGTACTCGCTGACCAGGCCGTACAGGCGCTTGGTGCAGGAGCCGCAGCCGGGCTTCATCCCGCACGCCTCCTTGACGTCCTTGGCCGTGGAGCAGGCGCCCGAAGCGAGGCAGCCGCGCACGTCGTCCTCGGTGACGGCGTTGCAGACGCAGACGTACATCCGGTCGGACCTCCGGGCGCGACGATGATCACTTAGGGCAGCCTCAATAAGGTAAGGCTCCCCTAAGGTAACCGACGATGTCCGATCTGGCCAGTGGTGTCCGGGCGGTGTGAGCGACCCCTCACGGGGAAGCAAAACTCTCGCGGCAACGGGAAGGAATCGCACTGTGGCGCAGATTTGGCCAGGAGACGCCTATCCCCTCGGGGCGCATTTCGATGGGGCGGGCACCAACTTCGCAGTATTCGCCGAAGCCGCCGAACAGGTGGAACTGTGCCTGTTCGACGGTCCGGCCGAGGCGGCCGAGACCAAGGAGACACGGATCGTCCTGCCGGAGGTGGACGCGTTCGTCTGGCACGCCTACCTCCCCGGCGTCATGCCGGGGCAGCGCTACGGCTACCGGGTGCACGGCCCCTACGAGCCGGCGAAGGGGGCGCGCTGCAACCCGGCCAAGCTGCTCCTGGACCCCTACGCGCAGGCGATCGAGGGCCAGGTCGACTGGGACCAGGCGTGCTTCGGCTACGACTTCGGCGAGCCGTGGACCCGCAACGAGCTGGACTCGGCCCCGCACACGATGCGCTCGATCGTGGTCAGCCCCTACTTCGACTGGGGCGACGACCGCCCACCGCGCACCCCCTACCACGAGACGGTGATCTACGAGGCGCATGTCAAGGGCCTCACCGAGCGGCACCCCGACATCCCGGCGGAGCTGCGCGGCACCTACGCCGCGATCGGCCATCCGGCGATCATCGAGCACCTGAAGGGGCTCGGCGTCACCGCGCTGGAGCTGATGCCGGTGCACCAGTTCGTGCACGACGACTTCCTGGTCAAGCGCGACCTGCGCAACTACTGGGGCTACAACACCATCGGCTTCTTCGCCCCGCACAACGAGTACGCCTCGGGCGGCGGCCGCGGCGAGCAGGTGCTGGAGTTCAAGGCGATGGTGAAGGCCCTGCACGAGGCGGGCATCGAGGTGATCCTCGACGTGGTCTACAACCACACCGCCGAGGGCAACCACCTCGGGCCGACGCTGTCGTTCCGCGGCCTGGACAACGCCTCCTACTACCGCCTGGTCGACGACGACCCGCGCTACTACATGGACACCACCGGCACCGGCAACAGCCTGCTGATGCGGTCCCCGCACGTGCTGCAGCTGATCATGGACTCGCTGCGCTACTGGGTCACCGAGATGCACGTCGACGGCTTCCGCTTCGACCTCGCCGCCACCCTGGCCCGCGAGCTGCACGACGTGGACCGGCTCGCGGCGTTCTTCGACCTGGTCCAGCAGGACCCGGTCGTCTCGCAGGTCAAGCTGATCGCCGAGCCGTGGGACATCGGCGAGGGCGGCTACCAGGTGGGCAACTTCCCGCCGCTGTGGACCGAGTGGAACGGCAAGTACCGCGACACCGTCCGCGACTACTGGCGCGGCGAGCCCGACTCGCTGCCGGAGTTCGCCTCCCGCCTCACCGGCTCCTCGGACCTGTACGCCGACGACGGTCGCAAGCCGCTCGCCTCGATCAACTTCGTCACCTGCCACGACGGCTTCTCGCTGCACGACCTGGTCTCCTACGACGTCAAGCACAACGAGGCCAACGGCGAGGGCAACCGCGACGGCAGCGACGACAACCGGTCCTGGAACTGCGGGTTCGAGGGCCCGACCAACGACCTGGAGATCCTCGCCCTGCGCGAGCGGCAGAAGCGCAACCTCCTGGCCACGCTGTTCCTGTCGCAGGGCGTGCCGATGCTGTCGCACGGCGACGAGCTCGGCCGCACCCAGGGCGGCAACAACAACGCCTACTGCCAGGACAACGAGCTGGCCTGGGTGAACTGGGACGGCCTGCGCGACAACTTCCCGCTGCTGGACTTCGTGCAGCGGCTGTCCAAGCTGCGCCGCGAGCACCATGTGTTCCGCCGCCGCCGCTTCTTCCAGGGCCGCGACGGCAACCGGGCGTCCGCGCTGCCCGACCTGGTGTGGTTCACCCCGGGCGGCCGGGAGATGGGCGAGCAGGACTGGGAGGCCGGTTACAACAAGTCGATGTACGTGTTCCTGAACGGGGACGCGATCAGCGAGCCCGACCGGCGCGGCGCCCGCATCCAGGACGCCTCGTTCCTGCTGCTGTTCAACGCCCACGACGGCGACCTGCGGTTCGGCCTGCCGACCGCCCGCTACGGAGGGATGTGGACCAAGGTGCTCGACACCGCCGACCCGATGCTCGCCGAGGCCGAGTCGCCGGTGGTGAAGTCGGGCGAGCAGATCCTGGTGGAGGCCCGCTCGGTGCAGGTGCTGCGCCGTGTCTGACCTCCGCGACGAGACTTCCGGATATCCCGCCGGCACCTACCGCCTGCAGCTGCGCGGCCCCTCGGGTCTCGCGCACTTCGGGTTCCGCGAGGCCGGCGCGCTGGCGCCCTATCTGGCGGCGCTCGGCGTGTCGCACGTCTACCTGTCGCCGGTCCTGCAGGCCGCGCCGGACTCGACGCACGGCTACGACGTCGTCGACCACGACCGGCTGTCGGCCGAGCTCGGCGGGCCCGACGCGTTCCGCGCGATGGCGGCCAAGTTCCACGCGGCCGGGCTGAAGGTGCTGCTGGACGTGGTGCCGAACCACATGGCGATCCCGGACCCGCCCGAGCTGAACCGCCCCCTGGAGGGCGTCCTGGCGGACGGCCCGCAATCGCCGTACGCCCCCTGGTTCGACGTCGACTGGGACGCGGGCGGCGGCAAGATCGTCCTGCCCGGCCAGGGCGAGCCGAACTACCGCCGCTTCTTCGACATCTCCGGCCTGATCGGGCTGCGCCAGGAGGATCCGGAGGTGTTCGAGCGCACGCACGCCGTGCTGTTCGCGCTGCTGGAGGAGGGGCTGGTCGACGGCCTGCGCATCGACCATCCCGACGGCCTGACCGATCCGCGCGGCTACCTGGCCGCGCTGCCGCCCGCCTGGGTGCTCGTCGAGAAGATCACCACGGGGGAGGAGGCGCTGCCGGCGGACTGGCGGTGCGCCGGCACGACCGGCTATGACGCGCTCGGCATGGTCGGCGGCCTGTTCGCCGACCCGGCCGGCGAGGGGCCGCTCACCGACGCCTACGTCGCGCTCACCGGCGGCCCGCCCGACTTCGGGGAGGTCGAGTACACCGCGCGCCGCTACGCCGCCGAGAACGCGCTGCGTCCCGAGACCGACCGCCTGCTGCGCGTCCTGCGCTCGTTCCAGGGGGAGACCCCGAACCAGGAGCGCGTGCTGATCGAGCTCCTCGCGGCCATGCCCGTCTACCGGGCGTATGTGGTGCCGGGGGAGGAGCCTTCCGCCGAGGCGGTCAAGATCCTGGACGAGGCGGCCCGCCGAGCGCGCGCGCGGCTGCCTGAAGAGGCGCACCCGGAACTGGACGCGCTCGTTCGTCTCGCCCTCGGCTTGGACGACGCGACGCCCGAATTCGTGGTCCGCTTCCAGCAAACCGCCGCCCCGCTCGCCGCCAAGGGCGTGGAGGACACCGCCTTCTACCGCTGGAACCGCATGGCGGCGCTGAACGAGGTCGGCGGCGATCCCGAGCGGTTCGCGGTCAGCCCGCAGGACTTCCACGCCTACTGCGAGCGGATGCTGCGCGACTGGCCCGCCGCCATGACGACGCTGTCCACCCACGACACCAAGCGCCAGGAGGACGTCCGCGCCCGCCTCGCGGTGCTGGCCGAGCTGCCGGGCCCCTGGACCGAGGCGGTGCGGCGCTGGACGTCGTGGTGGCCGGAGGGCTCCCCGCTCGAACCCGACCTGGAGTACCTGTTCTGGCAGACCCTCGTCGGCGCCTGGCCGATCAGCGAGGGCCGGCTGCGGGAGTTCCTGGTCAAGGCGATGCGCGAGGCCAAGACCAGCACCTCCTGGATCGACCAGAACGCCGACTACGAGCGGGCCGTGCTCGACTTCGCGTCCCGCGTGCTGCAGGAGACCGGGCTGGTCGCGGAGATCGAGGGCTTCGGCGCGCTGATCGCGCCGTACGCGCGCGCGGTCATGCTCGGCCAGAAACTCGTCCAGCTCACCATGCCGGGCGTCCCGGATGTCTACCAGGGCTGCGAACTGACCGGCCTGTCGCTGGTCGACCCCGACAACCGGCGGATCGTCGACTACGGCCGCCGCCGCGCCCGCCTCACCCGCCTGGACAGCGGCCGCGAGCCGCAGGACCTGGACGACGAGAAGCTGCTGGTCACCTCGCGGGCGCTGCGGCTGCGCCGCGCCCATCCCGAGTGGTTCGGGCCGGACGGCGGCTACACGCCGGTCGCCGCGCGCGGCCCGGCCGCCGGGCACGCGGTGGCGTTCCGGCGCGGTGACGCGGTCACCGTCGCGACCCGGCTGCCCGCCGGGCTGGCGGAGCGCGGCGGCTGGGACGGCACCTCATTGGAGCTTGACGGAGAGCACGCCTGGCGGGACGTGCTGACCGGCGTCGTCCACGAGGACGGGTCCCTCGGCGAGATCCTCTCGACGCTGCCGGTCGCCCTGCTCGTCCCGGAAGAAACCGAGGAAACGCGATGACCAGGTTCGAGGTGTGGGCGCCGGAGGCCGAGCGCGTCGAGGTCGACGCCGCGGGAGCGGAGCGCTGCCCGATGAAGCGGGCGGAGCGCCCCGGCTGGTGGGAGGCCGAGATCCCCGGCGCCGGCCACGGCACCGACTACGGCTACGTGCTCGACGGCGGCGAGACGCTGCCCGACCCGCGCTCGCCCTGGCAGCCGGCGGGCGTGCACGGGCGCAGCCGCGTCTACGCGCACGACCGGTTCGCCTGGACCGACGATGACTGGCGCGGGCGGCCTCTTCCCGGGAGTGTCCTGTACGAACTGCACATCGGCACCTTCACGCCCGAAGGCACCTTCGACGCCGCGATCGAGCGGCTGGACCACCTGGTGTCCCTCGGCGTCGACGCGGTCGAGATCCTGCCCGTCGCGGCGTTCCCGGGGCGGCACGGCTGGGGCTACGACGGCGTGCACCTGTGGGCGCCGCACGAGCCCTACGGCGGCCCCGACGGCCTGAAGCGCTTCGTCGACGCCGCGCACGGGCGCGGCCTCGCGGTCGTCCTGGACGTCGTCTACAACCACCTCGGCCCGGACGGCAACCGCCTCGCCTCCTACGGCCCGTACTTCACCGACGCCTACTCCACGCCGTGGGGGCAGGCGGTCAACTTCGACCAGGTCGGCTCGGACGAGGTCCGCGCCTTCGTGATCGACAATGCGCTGATGTGGCTGCGCGACTACCACGTGGACGGCCTGCGGCTGGACGCCGTGCACGCGATCAACGACCACGGCGCGACGCACGTCCTGGAGGCGATGTCGGAGGCGGTGGACGCCCTGTCGGCGCACCTCGGCCGCCCCCTGTTCCTGATCGCCGAGTCCGACCTGAACGACGCCCGCCTGGTCACCTCCCGCGAGGCGGGCGGCTACGGCCTGGACGCGCAGTGGAGCGACGACTTCCACCACGCCCTGCACGCGGCCCTCACCGGCGAGCGGCAGGGCTACTACTGCGATTTCGGCTCCATGCGGACCCTGGCCAAGGCGCTGACGAAGGTGTTCGTCCACGACGGGACGATGTCGTCCTACCGGGGCCGCCGGCACGGGCGGCCGGTGGACGTGCGGCGCGTCCCCGGATCGCGCTTCGTGACGTTCCTGCAGGACCATGACCAGGTCGGCAACCGGGCGTCGGGGGACCGGATCGCGTCCGCGTTGTCCCCAGGGATGCTCAAAGCGGGGGCGGCTCTCCTCCTCCTCGGCCCGTTCACCCCGATGTTGTTCATGGGAGAGGAATGGGCCGCCGGGACGCCGTGGTGCTATTTCACCGACCACCAGGATCCCGATCTCGCCCGTGCCGTCAGTGAGGGGCGCCGCCGCGAGTTCGCCCGGCACGGCTGGAAGGGCGACGTTCCCGATCCGCAGGATCCCGACACCTTCCGCCGTTCCATTCTGGACTGGGGCGAGCTGGATAAAGCACCGCATCGCGACCTGCTCGCCTGGCACCGCGCGCTGATCGCGCTGCGCCGCGAATGGCCCGAGCTGACCGATCCGCGGCTGGACCGCACCCGGGTCGAAACCGGCGACCGGTGGCTCACGATGCGGCGCGGGCGGGTGACGGTGGCGGTGAACCTCGGGCACGAGTCCGTGCTGGTCCCGGTGCCCGACGGCGTGTCGCTCCGGCTCGCCGCCGACCCGCTCGTCCACCTGGTGGACGGCCGTCTCAATCTGGCCGGTTCGTCGGCCGCGGTACTGGCCTGACGGCGGCTTCGCCCCGATTCCGCCCGGCGCGGAAAAGGCGCGCCGCCGGGCGGATACTGCGGGCCGTTATTTCCGGCTTCATCGGTGTACATGCGTATTCGTGGATGTACACCGAGTTGCAAATCGCAGGTCAAGAGCGCGACGGGTGCCAGGAAACGTTCATGATTGGTCATACGATCGGTTCATGACCTCAGTACTGCTCGCCGAGGACGACACGTCCATCTCCGAGCCTCTCGCCCGTGCGCTGCGGCGCGAGGGGTACACCGTCGAAGTCAGCCCGGACGGTCCGCAGGCGCTGGAGCGGGCGCTCGGAGGCGGCGTTGATCTCATCGTCCTCGATCTCGGACTGCCCGAGCTCGACGGGCTCGAGGTGGCGCGCCGGGTCCGTGCCGAGGGGCACGGGGTGCCGATCCTCATCCTGACCGCGCGCGCCGACGAGGTGGACACCGTCGTCGGGCTCGACGCGGGCGCCGACGACTACGTCACCAAGCCGTTCCGGCTGGCCGAGCTGCTGGCCCGGGTCCGGGCGCTGCTGCGCCGCGGCAGCACCGAGACCCCGATCGTCCAGGGGGTGCGGATCGACGCCGAGTCGCGCCGCGCCTGGATGGGCGACCAGGAGCTCCAGCTGACCACCAAGGAGTTCGACCTGCTGCGCGTGCTGGTACGCGACGCGGGCAAGGTGGTGACCCGCGAACAGATCATGCGCGAGGTGTGGGACACCAACTGGTGGGGCTCCACCAAGACGCTCGACATGCACATTTCCTGGCTGCGCCGCAAGCTCGGCGACGACGCCGGCAGTCCCCGCTACATCACCACGGTGCGGGGCGTCGGCTTCCGGTTCGAACGCGGCGACTAGCCCCGTCCGCCACGGCCCGGCGGCCGCCGGCGGGCCCCCGAGAGGCCCTCCGGCGAGTCCGCCATGGTCGTGGCGCCGTATCCCTAAGGAGCCCTGATGAGGCGCCGACTGCTGTTGTCGACGCTCGCGGTGGCGGTCGTGGCGATACTGCTGCTGGGCGTGCCCCTCGCCTATGCGACGCACAAGCTCATCTACGAGGAGGCGCGCCAGTCGCTGGGTCGCGAGGCCGCCTCCATCCTCGGCGGCGTCGCACTGGACCTGCAGTCGCGGGCCCAGGTCGACCCGGGCAAGATCGCCCAGGCCTATCCCGGCCGCTACATCTCCATTACCTTGCCGGACGGCCGGCGGGTGACGGCCGGCCCGCGGCCGCGGCCGGGCGCCGCGCTGCTCACCGCCGGCGGCACCGCCAACCGGGTGCGCGTCGAGGTGGCGCGGCCCGCGGCCGGCGTCCAGGACGAGGCGCTGCGGCAGCTGCTGCTGATCGGCAGCCTGGCGCTGCTCGGCGTCGCGGTCACCGTCGGCCTCGCCATGTTCCAGGCGCGCAAGCTGACGCTGCCGCTGATCGACCTCGCCGAGACCGCCGACCGGCTCGGCACCGGCAACGCCCGGCCCCGCCGCCGCCGCTACGGCATCGCCGAGGTCGACCGGGTCGCCGAGGTGCTGGACCGCAGCGCCGTGCGCATCGCCGACCTGCTGGCCGCCAGCCGCGAGTTCGCCTCCGACGCCAGCCACCAGCTGCGCACGCCGCTCACCGCGCTGTCCATGCGGCTGGAGGAGATGATCGAGGCGGCCGAGTACCCCGACGTCGTCCGCGAGGAGGGCGCGGCGGCCATCGCGCAGACCGAGCGGCTCGTCGCGGTCGTCGAGCAGCTGCTGGCCCGCGCCAAGCACGACCGCACCGGCGCCGCGGTGGCGGCGCCCATCGACCAGATCATCACCCAGCAGGTGGAGGAGTGGCGGCCGATCTTCCGCCGCGACGGCCGGGAGATCGAGCTGACCGGCGAGCGCGGCCTGGCCGGCGTCGCCAACCCCGAGGGCCTGTCCCAGATCATCGCCACGCTGCTGGACAACTCGCTGGTGCACGGCGGCGGCACCGTCACCATCAACACCAAGCCCGGCGCGGGCTCGGTCGTGGTGGAGGTCGGCGACCAGGGCGCCGGGATCCCGGCCGAGCTGGAGCCGCGCATCTTCGAGCGCAGCGTGTCCAGCGGCAACGGCACCGGGCTCGGGCTCTACCTGGCCCGGTCGCTGGCCGCCGTCGACGGCGGCCGGCTGGAGCTGATCGGCTCGCGGCCCGCGGTGTTCGGGGTGTTCCTGCGGCCGGCCACCGAGGCGCGGCTGGCCGAGGAGCGCGTCGTCATCGGGCCGACCTGAGGCCCGTGGTCCAAGAGCCCGTGGTTCAGGAGCCCGTGGTCAAGGAGCCGCCGGTTCAGGAGCCGGTGGTTCAGGAGCCGGGGGAGCGGGTGAACTCGGCGTAGCCGCCGGCCCCCTCGGCCTGCTGGGGGCGGGCGCCCCGCGGGTGGTGGCCCTCGCCCTCGGGCAGTCCCGAGGCGGGGTCGACGGCCGGGGCGTCGGAGGGCAGGAACACCCACTTCTTGTACGACCAGTAGCGGAACAGGGTGGCCACGGCGGTGCCGAGGATCAGCGACACGTTGTAGGCGATCGGGCCGCGCAGGTCCAGGCCGAACTTGGTGACGCCCTGGAACAGCCAGGTGATCACCAGGCCGACGCCGTTCAGCGCGAAGAACAGCACGTACTCGCGGCCGAGGCCGGTCTGGTCGCGGTGCCGGAACGTCCAGAAGCGGTTGGCCAGGTAGGCGAAGGTGGCCGCGATCACCGTCGCGATGCCGGTGGAGGTCAGCTCGCCCAGCCCGAGGCCGACGTGCAGCACGTTGCCGGTGGCCAGCGTGATGACGAAGGCGATCGCGCCGACGCTGCCGAACTTCACGAGCTCGTGCACGATGTGCGCGAACCGCCGGTAGAGATTGGCGACCAGGCTCACGAAGGAGAACCGTCCTTCCGGGCACCGGCGGGCAGGGCGCGGGTGCGTTTCCAGGTGGGTGACCCGCGGCGAACGCCCGCGGGGTGGTGCGGAGGTACGACGAGGATAGACGCACGAGGCGTGCCCGGCGCCGGAACATGAACGTCCCACGGTACCCGCGGTGTTCCCTCCCTCCTCAGAGCGGCCGGGCGCACACCGGTTGGACGCGGCGACGCCGGTATCCGTTCACCTCCGCCCGGCCGCTAACCTTCTGCACGTGAGAGATCCAGCTCAGATGCCGGTTGTGGGGATGGCGGGCGGCGGCCAGCTGGCCCGGATGACCCAGCAGGCCGCGATCGCCCTCGGCGTGCAGCTGCGGGTGCTCGCCAAGACCGCCGAGGACTCCGCGGCCCGCGTCGTCGCCGACGCCCGGCTCGGCGACGACGCCTCCCTGGAGGACCTGCTGGCGTTCGCCAAGGGCTGCGACGTGGTCACCTTCGACCACGAGCACGTGCCCGGGCCGCACATCGAGGCGGTCACCGCCGCCGGTGTCCCGTGCCGTCCCGGCGCCCCCGCGCTCGCGCACGCGCAGGACAAGCTCGTCATGCGCAACCGCCTCAGCGGGTTCGGTGCGCCCTGCCCCCGGTACGCGCCCGTCCCCGCCGCCGACCCGATCCCGTTCCTCCAGGACTTCGCCGAGGGACGCGTCGTGCTGAAGGCCACCCGGGGCGGCTATGACGGCAAGGGCGTCTGGGTGGTCGACCCGCGCGACCCGGCAGCGCGCGCGCTGCTGGAGGAGCTTGCGGGCCTGGAGCTGATGGTCGAGGAGTTCGTGCCGTTCCGCCGTGAACTGGCCGCCCTGGTCGCCCGCTCCCCGCACGGGCAGGGCGCCGCGTACCCGATCGTGGAGACCGTCCAGGAGGACGGCATCTGCGTCGAGGTCCTCGCCCCCGCCCCGGACCTGCCCGACGACGTGCGCGCCGAGGCGCAGCGCCTCGCCCTGGAGATCGCCGACGAGCTCGGCGTCACCGGGCTCCTGGCCGTCGAGCTGTTCGACACCGATCAGGGCCTGCTGGTCAACGAGCTGGCCATGCGCCCGCACAACTCGGGCCACTGGACGATCGAGGGCGCGCGCACCTCCCAGTTCGAGCAGCACCTGCGCGCCGTGCTGGACCTGCCGCTCGGCGCCACCGAGCCGGCCGCGCCCGTCACCGTCATGGCCAACGTGCTCGGCGGCGACGACCCGGACCTGTACTCGCGCTACCTGCACGTGATGGCGCACGACCCGGCCGTCAAGGTGCACTTCTACGGCAAGGACGTCCGTCCCGGCCGCAAGATCGGCCACGTGACGGCGCTCGGCGACGACCTGGCCGAGGTGCGCGCCCGCGCCCGGCACGCCGCCGACTACCTGCGCTGGGGCCCCGCCATGAAGGACCACGCCATGAAGGAGAAGGCATGACGACCCGGGTCGGCGTGGTGATGGGCAGCGACTCGGACTGGCCCGTCATGAAGGCCGCGGCCGAGGCCCTGGCCGAGTTCGGCGTCGGCTACGAGGCCGACGTGGTCTCGGCGCACCGGATGCCGCACGACATGATCGCCTATGGGGAGCAGGCGGCGTCCCGCGGCCTGCAGGTGATCATCGCGGGGGCGGGCGGCGCGGCGCACCTGCCGGGCATGCTCGCCTCGGTCACCCCGCTGCCGGTGATCGGCGTGCCGGTGCCGCTGAAGTACCTGGACGGCATGGACTCGCTGCTGTCGATCGTGCAGATGCCGGCCGGGGTGCCGGTCGCCACGGTCGCGGTCGGCGCCGCCCGCAACGCGGGCCTGCTGGCCGTCCGCATCCTCGCCGCCTCCGACGAGGTGCTGCAGGAGAAGATGCGCGATTTCCAGCGCGACCTGTACGACCAGGCCAAGGCGAAGGGCGCGAAGCTGCGCGAGTGGGCCTGAGCCCTTGGTGCCTCACCCACCTGGCCGCGGCCGGTGGCAGGTGCCCGTCAGCGTGAAGCGGGACAGGAACTCCTGCCAGCCGTCGGCCAGGTTGTAGGGCAGGCCGGAGCTCAGGCCGGACCGTGCGTCCCTGCTGAGGGCGGTGCACAGTTCGGGCACGGCCCGGCCGGGGTCGAGGTTCCATTCGCGGACGTCGCCGCTGGAGTCGCCCGCCAGCAGCCCGCGCCCGTCCGGGCGGAAGGACAGGGTGAGCACCTCGCCGCGGTGGCCCTGCAGCACCCCCGTCGTCCGGCGGGTGGCGGCGTCCAGGAGCCGGATCGTGTGGTCGTTGCCGCCGAGGGCGATCGTCCGGCCGTCCGGGCTGTAGGCGACGGTGTTGGCGTCGGCGCCCCTCATCACCAGGGTGCCGCTGCCCGTCCGGCTGCCGCCGTCATAGACGGACCCGACGGGCCACCGGGTGATCCCCCCGTCGGCGTCGGCGCTGATGATGGTCCTCCCGTCGGGGCTCACCGCGATGTCCCTGATCCGCTTGATGAAGCCGCCGGGGTTGCTGAACTGGCCGTACACCCCGTGGCCGTCGGCGTCGACGAAGTCGATGGCCCCGCCCGCGCCGGCGCCGATGAGGGAGTGCCCGTCGGGGCTGAAGGCGATCGCGGACAGGACCAGGGGCCAGGACCAGTTGCCGAAGGCGTGGGGCAGCACGCGGAGCCTGCGGAAGGTGCGCGCGTCCCAGAGCACGGCGTTGTCGGAGGCGTCGGCGGTGACGATGGTGCGCCCGTCGGGGCTGAACGCCACCGCGACGACGGGTTCGGCGTGGGCGGTGAGGGTCGCCCTGAGGCGGCGGCCGGCGAAGCCCCAGACCTTGGCGGTCCGGTCGTTGCCCGCGCTGACCATCGTGGTGCCGTCCGGGCTGATCGCGATGGCCCGCACGCCGTGGCGGTGGGCGGCGACCCGGACCGCGCCGGCCGCCCGGTCGGCCGGGTTCCACCAGGTGACGGTGCCGTCGCCGCTGCCCGCCGCGGCGATCCGCCCGCCCGCCCCGTACGCGACGGCGTTGATCGCGGCGCCGAGGGCGGCCGCGGCCCGCGGGCGGCCGGTGCCGATCAGGGTGACGGTGGCGTGCAGGTCGACGATCGCCAGCGTCCGGCCGTCCGGGCTGAACGCCATCGACTCGACCGTTTCCCCGAATCCGCCGAGCGTGGCGAGCGGGTTGCCGTCGGCGGTGGACCAGAGCGTGATGGGCGGCCCGCCGGTGGCCGCGGACCTGGCGAGGGCGACGACGTCGCCGGAGGGCGCGAACGCGGTGACCGGCCCGCCGGCCAGCCGCACCCCGGTGGACTCGTCCTCGGCGCTGCGCAGCCAGGTGGTCTCCGCCACCAGGGGGTTCCCGGTGATCGCCATGTTCAGGCCGTCGGGGCTGATGAGGATGCCCGGCGAGCCGGTGGCGTGGTACAGCGTCCTGAGCCGCGGCACCTCTGGCAGGGAGCGCGTGCCGAACAGTTCGACCCGGCCGCCCGCGACGACGAGAAGGCCGCTTTTGCCGAAGACGGCCTCGGTCGCCCGTTTCACCGGCACGGCCGCCGCCAGGCGGCGGTCGCCGGTCCGCCACAGCCGGACGTCGCCTCCGACACTGGCCAGAAGCCGGGAGTCCGGGCTGAAGGCCAGGGAGGTGATCGGCCCGGGGTGCCCGGTCAGCGTGGCCAGGGGCTTGGCGTCGGCGGCGTTCCAGAGCCGGACGGTGCGGGTCTCGTCCCCGGTGGCGATCATCGAGCCGTCCGGGCTGAACGCGACCCTGCGGCCGGGGAGGGTGGCCGCCAGGGTGCGGCCGGCCATGTCCCACAGCCGCACCGAGCGGTCCTCCCCGGTGGTGGCGAGGAGGCGCCCGTCGGAGCTGAACGCGACCGAGGAGACGGGGCCGGTCCGCTGCAGCCGGTCGTTGACCAGGCGGCCGTGCGCGGTGAGCAGGGCTCCCCGCGCCTCCGGCGTGGGCGCGGCCGTCCACGCGGCCAGGGCCAGGGCGATGGAGTCGCGGGGCGACGCGCCGAAACGGCCGACCGACTGCGCGGCGAGCCGCCGCGACAGGTCCTGGTCGTCCCGCGCGCGCTCCCGCTCGACCTGCGCCGCCCACTGGCCGGTGGCGGTCGCCGCGAAGGCGACCATGAGGACCAACGCGACGACGGCGCTGCGCAGCCGGTTGAACCGGTAGAGGCGGCGCCGCGCCTGCGCGGCCGTCCCGACCCAGATGATGTTCTCGCCGGCCACCTCGCCCTCGTTGGCCTCCGGCGCGACGACCGTCAGCTTCGCGGCCGCGGCGCGGTCGACCTTGGCCTGCAGGCCGCCGACCCGCTCCAGCCCGCCCTGCTCGGTGACGTCCCCGGTGACGGCGTGGCCCGGGTAGGGGTGGCGCAGCAGGCCGGTCAGGAGCCGGCCCGCCGCGGCCAGGCGGGAGAGCGCCACGGTCCCGGGCTGGGGCGGGCCGAGCAGTTCGCGCAGCAGGACCGCGAACGCGGCGCCGAGGGAGGCCCCGACGACCCGCCGCCCGGAATATCCGGCGATCTCCAGCCGCCAGACCACGCACGGGACGCGCCGCCGGTTCTGGGTCTGGTACTTCCACGCGGCGGTCAGCGCCTCCTGGAAGTCCTCGTCGGCGGTGAACATGCCCATGGTCCTGGGGTCGGGGAACAAACCCGGCGGCCCGTCCGGCATGAGCTCCAGCTCCAGGCGCCCGACCAGTCCCGTCCCGTCCGGCCACTGCGGCGCGAGCAGGACCTTGATCTCCCGCCGCTGCAGGGCCGCGGGCGGGCGGCCCTCGGCCAGCCACAGCGCCTGCAAGAACACCATGGCCCCCGCCGCCCCGGCCTCCATGGGGGCGAGCAGGTCCGCCACCCGCTGGACCCGGGGGTACCGGGGGGCGCGGGGGAGGCCGCCGGGCACCCCGCCGGCCGGGAGGGTGGCGGCCTGGGACCAGGAGCGCACCATGGCGGTGAGCAGCCCGTCCTCCGGGCCGTCGCCGGTCACGAAGGCCGCGAGGCGGGCGAGGTGCAGGGCCCGGTCGGCGGCGCCCGCGCCGTGGCCGGGGGGAGCGGGATCGTCCTCGCCCAGCCGCTGCAGGGCCCAGCAGGCGGCCGGGTCGCCCGTCCATTCCCCGAGCAGGTCGCGGCGGGCACGGGCGGCGTCGCGGCACGCGTCCCACCACAGGCCGCCGGTGAGCTCGATCCACACCTCGTGCTCGCGCGGCCTGTTCTCCGCGTCGACCGAGCCATTCCTGTCGCGCCGTTCGAGCTCATGAAGGGAATCGAGACCGGAAACGTTCTTACCGCCGGACCAGAACGCCCACCGCCCTGCTGGCGCCATATTCGGTGATCACCTGTTCCCGGGTCCGAAAACGATAAGGGTGAGACAACGGTAAGGAGGCCGGCCGGGCATTGTCCCGTGAATGCGCCCACCGATTCGGCGGGCAGGCGATAACCTGTGGCCATGCCAACGCCGACCGGCGAGCACCAGGGTGGAACCGATCTCGTTCCGCCGCCCAGGGAGCCACTGCGGCACGCCGTCCGGCGCCGGCTGCGCTCGGTGGGAAGGCACAACGGCCTGCGCCACTGGCTGTCCACCCGCGGGATCCCGGTGCTGCTCGGCTATGCCGCGCTCTTCACCGGCAACGGCTTCCTGATCGGCTGGCGGCGCGCCTATGACGTCAGCATCGGCATCACCTCGCCCGCCGACACCTCCGCCCCGGTCCCGGCCTGGTTCCTGTCGGTCGCCGGATGGCTGCTGGTCCCCGGAATCGTCGGCGCGGTGGCCGGCTACGCGGTCAGCAACGCGATCACGTCCCGGCGCACCAGGCCATTGGACGAACTCTTCCCCGAAGACGACGATGGCTGAGCTCATTCCCCTGCTGTCGGATCTTCTCTACGCGCGCTGCGGGTTCACCGTCCCGGACGGCTTCGTCGAGTCCTATGTGAAATTGCACGACCAGGACTGGCACCGGGCGCAGGACCATTGGGAACGCGTCGTGCGATGGGTGCTCGACTGCCGCGAGGTCGAATCGCGGGCGACGTCGAGGCGGGCCATGCAGCAGGCGGTGGCGGCGTCGGGCGCGATACTGCACCTCACCCCGCTGCTGGCCCGCTGCCCCCACTGCCGAGCCGGACGGAGAGTGCCATGAACGCCCACGAACCGGTGCCCGGCGGCTTCGAGCGGCTCTGCCGCGAACTCCTCGCCGCCGCCTATCCCGAGGCGGACGCCCAGTGGCTCGACGAGCACACCGCGAGCGCGGTGGCCGCGGCGGACCGCGCGGTGGCCCTGGCGGACCGGCACGCCGACGCGGCACGGGAGGACGCCCGCGCGGCCATGCGGGACGCGCTGAGCGGGCTGCGCACCCGGGGCCTGTCGCCGGACGGGCCCGACGCCCGGATCGAGACCGGCGCCATCGCGCTGACCGCCTCCGCCCGGCCCGCCGGTGCCAGGTTCACCGTCACCCTGCGGGCGGACGCCGCCGATCCCGTCCTCGGCGAACTGGCCGGCCTGTGGCTGACCGCCCGCGCGACCGGCGCCCGGGCGGCACGCCTGCCCGTCCGCTACCTCGGCGAGCTCACCCGGCAGGGCGTCGCCGTCTTCACCGGCTTGCCCGCCGGGCGCTGGACCTTCGACCTGCTGGCGCACTCCCGGCCCGGCGCCTTCCCCATGCCGGCCGTCGAGACGAACGTGGTCGCCGCCGCCACGGGGGGCTACGCGGTGGCGGCCCCGAACGGCGTGCTGTTCGTCCTGCACGACCCGGCGGGCCGGGCCCCCGTCCTGGAGGTCGGCGGCACGGTCGACCGCCTGCGCGTCGTCTGGATCCGGTACCGGGACCGGGCGGGCGCGGCACGGCGGCTGCTCGTCCCGCTCGCCCCCCGCGCCGCCGGTCCCGCGAACTCCCGGACCGGCCTGCCCGGATTCTCCCCCGGCCTGGAGTGGGAGGCCGGCGACCTGATGGACCCGGCCGATCTCGGGGCCGCCGACGCCGCGGCCGCCGCCGACTCCGTCCGGGCGGCCGCCGACCGCCGTGCCCTGCGCGGCTGGCAGGAGCTGGCCCGCACCGCCCGGCCCGAGGTGGCCGCCGCGATCGGCGCCGCACTGGCCGGTCTTTGACGTCCCGGCCCTATTGCGCCAGTGATCACTGGCATTGTTGAATCGGGGTCCCCCCTTCAGGAAGGGCACCGATGAGACTCGCCACCCCCGTGTTCGCGTCCGCCCTGCTTCTCACCGCCGCCGTCGCCGCCCCGGCCGAGGCCGCGACCACCGGCTTCACCTCCGCGCCCGCCCCGTTCTTCTGGCCGCGCAGCGGCCTGGAGGCGGTGTCGGCCAGTGGTCCCGCCGACGTGTGGGCCTCCGGCTACCAGGGCTACCAGGGCATCGACTGGTCGATCCCGGGCTTCGGCGCGGGCACCGTCCACGTCCTGCCGCCGAAGGCCGCGGTGTCGCGCTGGGACGGCCGTTCGTGGAAGAACTACGACCTGCCGGACTTCGGCGGCGACGGCGTCGTCAGCGACATCGCCGCCGGCTCGCCGTCCAACGTCTGGGCCGTCGGCCGGCTGCGCCCGAACAGCAGCAACGACTCCGCCGCCTACCTGGCGCACTTCGACGGCACGGCCTGGAAGAAGGTCACGATGCCCGAGACGTGCCTGCCGACCACCCCCGTCGCCGACCCGGCCGGCGACGGCCTCTGGGTCGGCTGCTGGCAGCAGACCTACCGCTACCAGGACGGCAAGTGGACCCAGCACGACGCCGGGGCGCCGCCGGACCGGTGCTGCATCGGCGTCCACGAGATCTCCGTCGCGCCCGACCGCTCCGCCTGGGCCGGCACCACCTGGGGCCTGCGGCGCTGGACCGGCAGCGCCTGGGCCAAGGTCGAGGAGGTCGAGAAGGGCGTCATCGTCGAGCAGGTGCTGGCCATCGCGGCCGACGACGTCTACATCGCGGGCAGCAAGTACACCGACGCCTCCGGCCAGAACCCGATGTTCCGCCACTGGGACGGCAGGACCTGGCAGGACCTGAAGGCCGAGGGCGGCTACGGCAAGCTGCTGCACAGCTCGGACGGCGCGGTGTGGAAGTTCATCCCCAACCGCTGGGGCGGCCTGTACCGGCTGGACGGCGACTCCTGGACGCAGGTCACGGTGCCGGTGCCGTCCGACGGCTACCTGACGGACGTGGCGTCGGTCCCGGGCAGCCCGGTGCTCTGGGCCGTCGGCAAGACCAAGAACGTCCCGGTCGTCGCCCGGAACGGCTGAGACCCGGGGCGGGGGCGAGCGGCTCGCCCCCGCCCCGTTCTAGGCTGCGGACCGTGCCGGGTTACACCGAGGTCGCGGACCAGGACGTGCGCAGCCTGCGGACGCGGTACTGCCGGCTGCGCACGCAGGACGGCGAGCCGGTCGCCGAACTGGAGGCGGTGTCCTTCCGGATGCGGTTCGGCGCGGTGGCCGTCCCCGTGGAAGGCATCGGCGGGGTGGAGACCGAGCCGCGGTTCCGGCGCCAGGGCCACATGAGCGACCTCCTCCGCCGGGCGCTGACCGGCATGGCCCAACGCGTGGACGTCGCCTTCGTGTCCGACGGGATCGAGGGGGTGTACGAGAGGTTCGGCTTCGCCGGGGCGGTCGCCGAGGGCGGCCTGACGGTGCCCGTGCGCAACGTCGAGTCCGTGACGGGGGCCGATCTGGAGGGGGACGTCCCCGCCGGCACTGTGGCGGACCTCCCGGCGATGATCCGGCTGTACAACACCGCGCACGCGCAACGGCCCTGGACCCATGAGCGCGCGCCCGGCTGGAACCGCCTCGTCCCCCAAAGCACCTGGAAGCCCGGGTCGCGCACCCTCGTCCTGCCGACCGGCGGCTACGCGGTGCTCGAAGGCCGGGCCTTCGGCGACCCGCTGGGAACGGTGACGGTGGACGAGGCGGTGGCCGAGGACGCCGCCGCGGCCCGGCACCTCCTGGTGGCCCTCGCCCGCTTGTGCTGGCAGCGCCGCCTCGCCGAGTTCACCATCAGGGAACCGGCCGACGGCCTCATCGGCCGCGTGGCACGCCGCATGGGCTGCACGTACCGGCAGAGCACCCCGCCGAGCGGCGGAATGATGGCCGCCATCTTGAACCGGGCGCCCCTGCTGGACCGGCTGGAGCCGGAACTGCGCCGCCGCGCCGGCCAGAGCCACGACGAGGCCTTCGCCGCCCTACGACGCGGCACCCTGATCCCCGACGACCGGACGCTCATCCGGCTGCTCCTCGGTCACTGGTCGCTCAAGGACGCGTACGACACATCGATCCCCGCCCCCTACCAGGACATCTGCACGGCCTGGTTCCCCGGCGGCGGCACACCCACCCTGCCGGCCCCGTACGCCCACCGCCTGGACCGCTACTGAGCGTGCTCACCAGCCGATCCGGGCCACCACCGGCCGGTGATCGCTGCCGGTGGCCGGCAGCACCCGCGCGCTCTCCGGCTTCACGCCGCGGACCAGGATCTGGTCGATCCGCACCATCGGGAAGGACGCCGGCCAGGTGAAGCCGAAGCCGTCCTGGGCCGAGCGCAGCTGCGCGGTGAGGCCGGCGAACGCGCGGTCGTCCATGGTGCCGTTCAGGTCGCCGAGCAGCACCACCCGCTCGTTCCGCTCGGCGGCGACGGCCTCGCCGAGCGCCCGCGCGCCCCGGTCGCGGTGGCCCGTCGAAAAGCCCTCCCGGGGGTTCACCCGCACGGACCCCAGATGGGCCACGTACACCGCCAGCGGCCCGTGCGGCGTGGCCACCGTGGCGCGCAGCGCCCGGTTGTAGGCCATCTTGGCGCGGTCCGGCTTGGTGGCCGCCAGCGGCCCGGCGTCGATCTTGGTGTCGACCGGCCGGATGTCCGACAGCGGCAGCCTGCTCCACAGCCCGACCGTGCCTTGCACCGTGTGGTACGGATACGCCTTCGCCAGCTCCTTCTCATACGCGCCCCGGGCCTGCTCGGTCATCTCCTGCAGGGCCAGCACGTCCGCGCCGGAGGCGGCCAGGCCACGGGCGGTGCCGGCCGGGTCGCGGTTGTCGGCACCGACGTTGTGGCTGACCAGGGTGAGATCGCCGCCGGGGTGGGACCTGTCGCCGAGCCGCCCGCCGAACAGGCACAGCCACACCGTGACCGGCAGCAGCAGCGCGACCACCGCGGCGGCCGAGCGGCGCCACAGCGCCCCGGCCAGCAGCACCGGCACGAACAGGCCGGACCACGGCAGGAGGGTCTCCACGAGGCTGCCGAGGTTCCCGATCCGGTTCGGGATCCACGCGTGCAGCAGCATGGACAGGCCCAGCAGCAACGCCGACGCCGCGAGCACCGGGCCGCGCTTCCAGACCCGGAAGCCCGCTCGCCGGGCACCGGCGTCGCCCTGGGCGGCCTCGACCGTCTCCACCTGCGTCATCGTCGATCCTGGCTCGCTGTCGGTCACTGCTGCATCCTCGGGCATGCCTCCATCGAAGCCGGATGACCGTTGCGGTGGCGTATGCGTTTTTCGATACGCCCGCGATACATCCGCCCTCCCGGCCGGCGGCCTACTTCCGGCCGGCGAGGGTGTGGGCGACCAGGGCGTTGGCGTGGCCGTGCCCGAGGCCGTGCTCGGACTTGAGCCAGGCGACGAGCTCCATGTGCTTGGTCAGGGGCGAGGCGTCGATGAGGTCGATCCAGTCCTGGACGGGACGGCCGTACTTGGCCTCGATCGAGGGGAAGTAACTGGCGGGGCCCTTGACGGGGGTGGTCATGCGCTGCGGCTCCGTTCCGATGCCGGGATAAGTGGCAGGATCATGGCACACCTATGTGGACGCCGTCCACATTGACGCTTCCAGGCCGGGTGCAGGGCTGTCGGCGACCTCCGCCAGCTCTTCGGCCGATTCGCAGGTCAAGCGGTAGAAGCCCTGGAGGCTGATCACGTGCTCCAGGCGGCCGTCCACCACATGCTTCAGGCCGCGGGTCTGCCCTCGCCGGTTGCGCCACGTCAGCCGCCCGAGGAGATCGCCGGGGATCGGCACGTCGAAGCGCACGGGCGTCGCGTCCACGTGCACCGCCGTCGCACCGCAGCCGCCGGCGCCGAGCATCGACCAGTCGCCGTGCCCGGGGAATCCCGGGTCCTGCCATGTCGAGGGGGCGGCGCCGCAGCAGTCGCGCCGCCCGACGCCGTCCACCCGCATCCGGCTCACGACGAACACGGTGCCCCGGTTGACGTGCAGGGCGTACACCTCGTCCCCCGCGCGGGCCCCCGACCAGGCCGGCAGAGACGAGTGGACCCCGCTGAACGCGACCGGCGGCCGCTCACCCACACGCCCCGCTTTGCGCAGCGCGCGGCACGTGTCATGGGTCCACAGGACGGTGAAGGCATCAGGCATGCGCCGATCGTACGAACGGGGTCGGACGGTCCAGCGATCACAGGGCGAGGCGGCCCTCGACGACGGTCTCGGTGATCAGCGGGCGGTCCCAGAGGGCGAGGAGCTCGTTGGCGACGGCCACGACCTGGAGCAGGTTCCCGTTGCCGCGCGTCTCGATGGCGGCGGCCGACAGGCTGCGCGGGACGGCCCCGGCGTCGAGAAGGACGCGCCACTCCTCCGAACCGAGCGCCAGGAACTCCAGCCCGGTCAGCACGGCGATCTCCCGCGGGTCGGCGAGCGTGCCGGGCTCGGCGCTGAGGGAGCGCAGGCGGGGCAGCCCGATGACGGGGGCGAGGCTGAGCGGTTCATCCTTCCGGGACTGGATCCACAAGACCTCCAATTCGGGATGGGCGGCGGCTTGGACACCGACCGGATCCTGGCCGCCGACCCAGACCACGACCGGCGGCCGGTCGCGTTGGTAGAAGGGCTGGTCATCCCTGCGCCGGGCCGTCACCAGATCGGTGAGGGAGTCGGCGAGCAGATAGGCGCCGATCTCCTCCTCGTGGCTGAGCATGATGACCTGGCCCGTGTGCCCGCGCGGCCCCGGAGTCAGGTCGAGCGCGATCCGGTCGCCGCCGCCACTGTCGCCGAAGGCGAGCCAGCCCGGTGAGCCGACCAGTCCCTGCACTGCGGCGTCGGGCGGGGTGATCACCGCTGTCATCGCGGCCTGCTGCCACGGGCGCGGCCGGGACAGGGCGTCGGCGATGTGCAGCTCGTCCAGTGGGAGGAACTCGCAGCCGAACGCATGGAAGGTGCGTCTGAGTGTGTCTTCGTCCCCTTCCCGCGTCACCCGGTAGACCGCTTTGAGTTCGGCGGGCAACGTGATGCCGAGGCGCGCTTCCGCGGCGGCGATCTCCGCTTCGGTGGCGCCGATGGCGTCTGGGAGCAAAGCGCGGAGCGTCCGCTCCACCAGCGCCGGGTCCGCCGACGGGGCCGGCACCGCCCCGGGCGTCGGATCGGGCAGACGGCGCCAAGGCTCGGGAACGGCACCCTCGACCAGAATGATCGTCCCGTCACGCGGCCCGAAGCAGTCGCCCACAGCGGGGCCGGGAGTGAACAGGCGAAGGACGGTCTGCCCGGACGGATCGATCTCCGCCGCGAACGGGACGCTGATGTTGCCGATGTCGGCGAGTGCGCTCCGCACGCGCTCCATGGCATCGCTTCGTTCTTGCCGACCCTCGAATAAAAAGTACAGAGGCCGCGATACAGATGTGGGCAAGCTCGCCTCGTAGGAGCCCATCCGTCCCGCCAGATGGCACCCGGAAGCGGGAAGGCCGCCCGTCTGGTCCACCGCCAGGGAACGCAGCAGCGGCTCCCAGGTCGCGAAGTCATGGATGGCGAGCATCGGCGGCCTCTCGGGGCATCCCAGTGATCATGGTGGAGGCGATTATCGCGAAGAATCACCAGCAACCGGGCCCACGCGAGAGGCGGCTTCTCCTCAGTGGAACGTCAGCAGCTCAGTTCGCCCCACTTGATCCGGTCCGCTGGCACAGCAAAGACAACGGCGGGAGAGGTGAGGTGCCTCGGCCTCGGGCGCCTTGCCGACCCATACGCCGACGGCTTCGCTGTCAACGCGGTGGAACAGACCGGCATTACGGTTTCCGGCCCCGGCAAGGCCACGGGCTTCTGGAGCGATCCCCTCGGCTTCACCTTCCGTCCTGTGCGGAGTGCCGCGATGGACGATGACCGGCTGATGCTCTAGGAACACATCAGGCGCCGGTACTTATCGTGGTCGTCGCGCAGATAGATCATCGGTCGCCCGAGTCTTCAACAAGGCCGGTCGATCCGCGCGGATCGGTGGCATCGCTCCAGCAGCGACATCGGCCAAGTGACATCGCCGGCGGTCGCCGCTGATCAACGCCAGGGCGAGCCGGAGTGTCGTGGTCGTCGGCCGGCACATGGTGTTCTGAGCTCGCCGACCGCGGGCGGCCGGACTCGGGCCGCTTTCTGGCTCCCCTTTCAAGGCTCGGAGGTGCGAGCCGCCATCACCGCCCTGGACCAGGCCAGTGCTCGCAGCGCGCAGTTCCCCTAACAGCAGCCAGGACCGCGAAATGCTGCTCGGCCAGGCGTCGCGGCACGTCATACCTGCCCCGGCCCCGGCTTCTGCGGCAGCGATCCCCACCGGGTTCTGGTGAGCAACGCGCCAAGAGGATCGACAGAAGGAGATGTGACCAGGAAACTCATCTCTGCACGGACCAGGCCGTGCTCACGATGTATCCATGCATGATCACGCCGGGGCCTGCCAGGTGACCGGCGAGTTCCCGGTCCGAGACGGAGCACGCGCTTGAGCCTGCGGTTCCCCGCCACGTGGTGCGCGACCGATCTGGGCGTTCATCGGCCCAGCCACGGGACTTACGAGCGTTACCCCTACGAGGGCCTGCCGGCCTTGGACGCCTCAGCGTTCACGGGTTCCTTCGCCTGGTTCGGCGACCTGGGGCCCATCGTCGACGAGCAGGTCGCCGTGATGAACCTCTTCGCCGCGGGCCTGGCGCAGTACGGACTCGCGCTCCCACGCGACTTCGTGACCTTCCAGACCCACGCCAAGCTGAGCCGGATGTTGGACAAGGTCTCGGTCACCTGCTGCTGGAGCAGTCTGTCCCGGCCGATGGCCAGCCCGGTCGAGCCAGGCGCATATCTCGTCCGGTTTCTACGTGACCAACAGGACTGCGCCTTCTGGTACCTCTACCTACGGCCCTCCGCTGAAGCCTTCGTCGTGCATTCTTATGAACTCGCCGAACATCTCGACTACCTCGAGCCGGATGAGGGTTTCGGCTCCGACGACGAAGACCCTCCCGAACTCGACCCCGTCGACCTCGCCACAAAGATCTACTGGTGTGCCCCGAGCTTTGAGCAGTTCGCTTACCGCTTCTGGATAGAAAACCGCATCTGGACGAAGCTCCACGGCGATCCAGCCGTCGGACTCGCCCCCGCAGAACGCCAGTACATGGACCACTACAACATCCCTTGATGGGTAACGGCCGTGGTGTGGTGGTGAGACGCGAAGATTTGTTGAGTGATGAAGTGCCGTCTTGCGGCGCGGTGGCCGGAGTAGGTGGGTTGAGCTTCGGTTTCGGGGCCTTCGGGATTGGCTCGCTGGGCAGCTGGGGATGGCAGTCGCTGCCGGACGCGCATGCTGCGACATTTGGCTGGTGACCGCTAGGGCTCGCCGAGGGCGGTGCGGGGTGAGGTAGGGGCGCATGGGTGGCGGCTTGTTGCGGCTTGGCGTTCTGGCTTGCTGGGCGGGTCGACTGGCCAGCCTTCGCGGTTAGGTTGCGGTGGCGTGACGCGGCGCTTTGCGGAGTAATGAAAAAGACAGTCTGCGGCGCGCTGGCCGGGCCTGGCGGGTTGGGACTTACTTTCGGGGATTGCGCGCTGGGAGTTGCGCGCTGGGGATTGCACGCCGGGGATTGCACGCCGGGGGTTGGGGTCTGGGGTTGGGCAGCGGCTGCTGTCGAGCGTGCATGCTGAGGTCTTTGGTTGGTGACCGTTAAAGACTCGGCGAGGGTGGTGCGGGGTAGGGGGTGGGCGCATGGGTGGCCGCTCTTTGCGGGTTGGCGCCTTTGGCAGGGCTGGTCGGTGGCCTGGTCGTTGGGGTCCTGGTGCGGCGGTGCGACGCGGCGCTTTGCGGAATGAAGGAAAAGCCAGGGAGGGGCGGCGGCCGGGGTGGGTGGTCCGGTTGCGGTCACTGCATAAAACCGACAAAATATCGATGGTAAAGAATGCTATTCGGCATCCCGGTTTATTGTGGATGATCTTCGCCGTCTTTAGAATGGAGATGGACGTGGAAGGGGGTAGGCGGGAATGGCTTCTCTGGCTGAGGTCAAGGCGTTTCGCGGTGAGGAGCGGGAGTGGGAGGGGCGTTCGTGGTTCCCGCCCGGTCCGCAGTTGGCGGTGTGCCTGTCGGGCGATAAGAACCGGCTGGCCGATCTGAGTGACGCGGAGTTGTGTGAGCGGATGGCCGCGGCGCGGCGCCAGGCCTCCTGGGCCCAGGCGCAGGAGCTGGCGGCGATCGCCGAGCTCGCGGCTCGCCGCCAGGCGCAGGACGAGCGCCACGATCCCGACTACCGGGTGTTGTCGGCGCGTGAGTCGCTGTTGGAGGAGGTGTCGGTCGCGCTGGCGGTGACGGGGAACGCGGCGGCGACGCT
Organism: Actinomadura macrotermitis; assembly: GCF_009604375.1. Taxonomy (GTDB): domain Bacteria; phylum Actinomycetota; class Actinomycetes; order Streptosporangiales; family Streptosporangiaceae; genus Spirillospora; species Spirillospora macrotermitis. Next base: position 1,198,053 of record NZ_WEGH01000003.1, on the reverse strand, counting down.
GGTGCATCTGGCCGAACGTCTGGCGCATCAGTTGCCTGGGACGCGGGAGGCGTTGCAGGCGGGGCGCATCGATCTGGCCAAGGCCCGCGCCATCAGCGATGCCACCGACCACCTGCCCGACTCGCTGTGCGCCCGCGTCGAGGACACCGTGCTGGACGGGGTGGAGGAGCGCACGACGGGTCAGCTGCGCGGCCGCATCAAGCGCCTGGTGCGCCGCCTGGCGCCTGCGGAGCTCGAGGAGCAGACCCGCAAGACGGTCAAGGGACGGCGGCTGGAGCTGTGGGAGTCCGGGCATGGCGCCGCCGGCCTGGCATTGATCGACATCCCCGCCGATGACGCGGCAGCGGTGCACAACAAGCTCACCGCCGCCGCGCACGGCCTCAAACAGGACGGCGACGCCCGGCTGATCGACCAGATCCGCGCCGACCTGGCCCTGCAACTCCTGCGCGGCGTCCCCCTCCCCGAAGCCGTCCACGCGCCCCCAGCAGAGGCCAAGAGCACGGACCCGGCGCCCGTCGTCGCGGACATGGCCGAAGAGATCGGTGACTCGGTCGCCGAGATGGTCGGTCACGCTGCGCGGCGCAGGCTGGAGGAACTGCGCGCGCACGCCGAGTTTCATGGACGGCTGGCCGACCTGCCCCGACTGGCCGCACGAGCCGTCGAAGAACTGCACGAGCGGCTGGCCCCGCTGCGCGACACCGCCTGCGGGCACGGCAAGCCCGGCTACCGGCCACCCACCGCACTACGGCACCAGATCGAAGCCCGCCACACCACCTGCGTCTTCCCCACCTGCAACCGGCGCTCCGAACACTGCGACATCGACCACACCACTCCCTACGGAGTGCGCGGCACGACCTGCGGATGCAATCTCGCCCCGGTGTGCAGGCGACACCACCGGACCAAACAAACAACCCGGACCAACGAGACGGCCGGGTGGCGGTTGTTCCAGCCCTGGCCCGGCGTCCTGATCTGGATCACCCCCGCCGGAACCTGGCACATCACCCTCCCCAGCAGGCAATGACCTTGGCTGGAGACAGATCACTCACCCCACTCCGGCGGCGGCAGAGCTGGGGACACGCGGCCACTTACCCAAAAGCCAGTGAGGCCACCTCAGCACCGAGAGCCTTGCTGTCTCTCACGCCGATGGGTTCGGCCTGCATGAAGATCTCGATGCAGGGACTTCTGTCTGCTTGAAAGATTCCCTGGAGCAGGGCGGTTGCATGCCCGCGTGGAAAGGTTGTTCGTCAGAGTTCCAGCTCGTCCTGCTTGATGCGGGCGACGAGCGCGGTGAAGCCGGTGGTGGGGAGGGTGATCTGGTCCGCTTCGGGTGCCTCGCTGTCTCGGATGCCGATGGCCCCGGTCAGTTCGGCGACCTCGACGCATTCCTGGCCCTGCATGTCGCTGTGGGACGACTTCCGCCAGTTGATCATTCCCTGGCCTCTCCGCGTACGGGTTCCCTGTCTCCGCTGAAGGGGTGCCTGGTGCAGGGCGGTTGCAGCACTGCATCGGGGCGTTGTCCGTCAGAGGTCCAGCTCGTCCCGCTTGACGCGGGCGACGAGTGCGGTGAAGCCGGTGGCGGGGAGGGACAGGTGCCCGGTTTCGGGGGCCTTGCTGTCCCGCATGCCGATGGCCCCGGTCAGCTTGGCGACCTCGACGCAGTCTTGCCCGCCAGCCCCGCCGCCGCCGCTGTAGCTGGACTTGCGCCAATTGATCATCTCCTGCCCTCTCCTCGCATGGGTTGCCGTCCCCTGGAGAATCCCCTGATGCAAGGCGGTTGCAGCCCCTACATCGAGGCGTTGTTCGTCAGAGTTCCAGTTCGCCCTGCTTGATGCGGGCGACGAGTGCGGTGAAGCCGGTGGCGGGGAGGGACAGGTGGCCGGCTTCGGGTGCCTTGCTGTCCCGGATGCCGATGGCCTTGGTCAGTTCGGCGACCTCGACACAGTCCTGACCGCCGACGTTGCCGCCGCCGCTGTAGCTGGACTTACGCCAAACGATCATTCGAATCGCTCCATCGCTCGTAGTATGAGAGCACGCGAGGCATCCCAGGGCAGGGCGCTTGCGCCGATCCGGGCCCAACGGACCCCGAACTCGCGAAGCTCCGCAGTTCCCTGTATCAGCCTGCCACCGCCAGGGGCCTCTACGAAAGTCAGCCCTCCGCTTTCCATGGTCAGGCTGTTGAAAGATCCGTCCAGGCCCATGTAGTAGCCCGTGGTCTGGGGAGTGATCTGTATCGTCACAGAGCGCATGTCAGTTGCGTCCCGAAGAAACGCTAGTTGCTCACGCATCACCTCCGGTCCGCCAACCGGTCGGTAGAGGACGCTTTCGTCGAGCAAGACCCAGACGAACGGCGGGTCTTCCCGGGTGAGCACCTCCCTGCGCTGCATCCGATCTTCGACGGCGGCCTCGATGTCCTGGACGAAGCGGGCGCCTGATATGAGGGCCCGGGCATACCCGGGTGTCTGGAAGAGGCCGGGTAGCAGCGAAAGCCGGTAGAAGCGGATCTCCAGCGCCTTGGCCTCATGCTTGGTGTACTCGGCGAACCAGTCCGGATCATGGGCGGTGCGCGCGTATCGCACGAGGCGCTGGAAGTGGCCATTGAGGCGCAAATAACGATCAAGGCGTTCCGCCTGATCTTCGTTCATGTTCCATGCGTCGCGGGCGTGCTCGATGTTCGAAACAGTGTGGCGACTGGCCTTCACGATCTGACCGAGCTGTGCGAGGGAGAGTCCTTCGCGCTCACGGAAGAAGCGCAGGTCAGAGGCGATCCAATGCTTGAAGGACAGGTCCGGGTTCAGCGACTCCAGCGGTGCCACGCGTCACGCTCCGGTGTGTCGGATGTGTCATCGACACACGACAAGTTATGCGCAGCCGGTCACGCTTGTCTTGGAAACGCAATTCCAGGGAGGCGCAATGGGCGACACAGTCATCAGGAAAACGCGGCAGGAATGGAGATTCCCGGCATTCGGGGTGCCGCAGGCGGCGCGGCTCGTCCGCCGGCTCGCCGCCCGGGAGCTCGCGCTGTGGGGCGTCCCGCCCGACCGCGCGGACCTGGCGATCGTCGTGCTGAACGAGCTGGCCGCCAACGCCATCGTCCACAGCCCAGGGCGGTTGATCTGGATCAGCATGGTCCGCACCCGCTCCGCGCTGCTGCTCCAGGTCGCCGACCAGTGCATGCTTCCGCCCGTGCAGCGTGACGTGGCCGAGACCGACGAGTCCGGCCGGGGACTGCACCTGATCAAGTACCTGACGGAGGCCGACGGCCACCGCTACCACCGCGACCCGAACGGCGCGATGTGGAAGGTCGTCTGGGCGCGCATGGACATCGGGCAGGTACGCGCATGAGCGCCGGTCCCGCATCCGCGTGGGCGTCCCTGGGGGAGGGTTGTGACCTGCTCCCGCTGTCCAGCGCCCTGGAGATCGCCAAAGCGGCCTACGAAGAGGCCCTCATCAGGCACGGCATGCTCCCGGCCGCCATCGCGGTCGTCCACGCCTATGCCGAGCAGAACCTGGAGGCCCTCGAAGCCGAGGAAGATCCCTGACCGGTGCCACCCTCCGCGCGGCGTACTGCGAAGGGACGACACCCGCCGCACCGGACGGGCCACCGGCAGGATGCCGTCCCCGGTGGCCGGTCAATAGCGTCGGAGGCGAGCCGGACAAGGGAGGCGGCAATGCGGGAGTTCATCGTCGGCGCGGTCTTCACCGTCGCCGGGCTGGTGCTGTGGCTGGCGGCCAGGGGAGTGGACACCCCGGTCGTCTCCCTGCACAAGGTGGGGCTCGTCGTGGCGGTGATCAGCGGGGCCGAGACGCTGTGGGCGCTGTGGACCATGCTGCGCCGCTCCGCCGGGCCTCCTGAGGCCGGGCGTCGCCGCTAGCCGGTGATGGTGTGCGACCCCCTGCCGGGGATCTTGGCGGTGTATCAGGTGCCGCCGACCTTGTACTGCATGTACACGGCCTCGAGGATGGCGGTGCAGCCGGCCTTGGTCGTGCCCGTGGTGACGACGTTGCCCTCCACGGCCCGGCTGTGGCGGGCGCCGATGCAGGTGACCTTGATGTGCGACCGGCGTCCGCAGGTGCTGGCGTCGACCCAGGCGGTGCTGGAGATGTTGCCGCTGCCGTTCCGGCGGTAGCGGATCTCGCAGCGTGGCTCGGCCGAGGCAGGGGCGGCGGTGCCGAGCGCGGCGGCCAGCGGAACGGCCGGCGCGGCCGCTGCAAACGGGTGCAGTTCTCCCCATCTAGGCATCTTCCGCTCACCGGGCGGCCACCCGCCCATGATCGTCTTCTGTCGACCGTGACAGGCGCGAGGGAAGAGGCGTGATGGTGCGACGGACGGCGGTGACCCTGCTCACCGCGGGGGCCGTGCTGGCGGGGATCGGCGGGACGGCGGTGGCCGGGCCCGCCCCGGTGGACGTCCAGCTGCTGGCGATCACCGACTTCCACGGATACCTGCGGCCCTACGACGACGCCGCCAACGGGCAGGTGAAGCTGCCCGACGGAACGGTGCTCAAGGTCGGCGGGGCCGCCTACAACGCCGCCCACCTGAAGCGGCTCCGGGCGGGCAAGCGGAACTCGATCACCTTCTCGGCGGGCGACAACTTCAGCGGATGGCCGTTCGAGGTGGACGCCTTCCAGGACGAACCCACCATCGAGGTCCTCAACGCGCTCGGCGTCCGGTTCTCCGCCACCGGCAACCACGAGCTGGACGTCTCGCCGCGGTTCCTCAAGGACCACATGATGCGGGGCCGCTGCTCCGGCGAGGTCGACGTGGACAGCTGCTTCACCGACTCCACCGGGCGGCGCTTCAAGGGCGCGGACTTCTCCTTCCTGAGCGCCAACATCGTGGACGCGCGGACCGGTCGCCCCATCCTCAAGCCCTACAACGTCGAGTGGGTGCGCGGGAACGGGGGCCGCCGCATCCCGGTCGGGTTCATCAACCTGACCGTCACCGACACGCCGGTGGGCTCCACCTCCTACCAGCCCGGCCTGAAGGCGCTGCCGCTGGTGGAGACCGCCGCCAAGTACGCCGCCGAGCTGCGGCGCAAGGGCGTGAAGGCGATCGTCGCCAACGTCCACGAGGGCGGCCAGGCCGACGGCGCGGGCTTCAACGGCTGCAACAAGCCGTCCGGCCCCGTGATCGACTTCGCCCGGGCCGCCACGCCCGACATCGACGCGATCGTCACCGGCCACTGGCACGCGGGCTTCAACTGCCAGGTCCCCGACCCGGCCGGCCATCCCCGTCCCGTGGTGGAGGGCCTGAACCACGGCCGCCTGATCAGCGAGCTCGGGCTGAAGATCGACCCCCGCAGCGGGGAGGTGCTGCGCGAGCGCACCACCGCCGTCAACCACCCCGTCACCCGCGACATCGCGCCCGCCCCGGCCGTCGCCGGGATCGTCGACTACTGGCGGGCGCGCGGCGACCGGCGCGCGGCCGAGCCGGTCGCCCGGCAGACCGGCGACCTCACCCGCACCCCTGACGCGCACGGCGAGAGCACCCTCGGCGACCTGGCCGCCGATGTGCAGCTGTGGACGGCCGGGCGGACCCGCGCGGGCCGCGCCGACCTCGCGCTGGTGGCGACCAGGCCGCGCAAGGGCTCGACGCCGCTCGGCCGGGACCTGCCGTTCGCCAAGGGGACCGCGCCGGGCGACGCCGACGGGACGATCACCTTCGGCGAGGCGTGGTCGGCCTACGGCTACGGCAACCCGGTGCTCACCGTCACCGTGACCGGCGAGCAGATCCACCAGGCCCTCGAGCAGCAGTGGCAGGGCGGCCGCTTCGCCCCGCTGGCGGTGTCGGCCAACGTGCGCTACCGCTACGACGCCGCCCGCCCCGAAGGCGACCGGGTCGACCCCAAAGATGTGCTCGTCGGCGGGCGCCCGCTCGACCTCGGACGCGACTACCGGCTGGCGGCCCTGGCGTACACGCTCATCGGGGCCGACGGATACCCCGCGTTCGCCGGGTTCCGCCAGGCGTACCGCAACCAGCCCGCCGACCACGAGGCGTTCATCGCCTACCTGAAGGCGCACCCGACGATCGCCCCGGCCCCGCTGGACCGCGTCATCGGCTGAGCCCGGCGGAACGCCGCCGCAAGCGCGTGGTCCAGTCGCGGGGCGCCGGGCTGGGAGGTCGACTTCTAGACGGGCTTAGGGCCTGGCGGCGATGGTGACGATGGCCGCTGTGACGAACAGGGCGACCGCGAAGCCGAGCACCGAGACCGGGAGGCGTGCCCAGAGGCGGCACGGGCCGGCGGAGGGATTCGCTGTGCTGTAGAAGGAGCGGTATCGCTCGATCTCCTCGGTGACCCGCTCCCGCTTTGAGAGACCTCCGGCACTGAAACCGAACAAAGGGGAAGTGACCTCTTCGGACTCGCCGTCGGAGGTCCCGTAGGTGATTCTTATTTTGCTGTCCGTGTTCACGTCCTTGAGGGCCTGCCAGGGGATCAGGTGGTCTCTCAGGTACTGGCGGACGAGCAGCCCGGATTCGCTCATGACGATCTGCGGCCGCATGTAGAGCACCCCTGCGGCGCTGATCAGGGCGGGCCAAGCGGCAGAACGCACGATCGCGAGGGCGAGTTCGGCGGGGTCCCCCTTGTGGAGGTAAAGCGAGAGATCGAGCATTTCGCGGAAAACCGCTATGCCGATCAGGACGAAAACGCATCCCAGGGCGGTCGACTGGTTCGAGCGTATCTTCAGGGCCCCCTTCGGGTGTTGGCCCTCAGCGGATCCGCTGCCTTCCGTCATCGGCCTGCTCCTGATCTGCTTTCCCGGACCCGCGGTTCGTTCGGCCAGGTGAGGGGGGTTCGCCAGGGATCATCCCTACAGCGGGGAACACCGCCGGTCAACAGGGGCGGACCCAGGGGCCGGGCGGCGGTTCTGCGCAAGATCGGGACAGGTGATGATCTTCGGGGTTAGCGTGAGCACTTCTTGATCACTCCCCCCGAAGGAGAGCCATGCGAGCTCTTGTGGTGCTGGCCGGTGCCGTCTCCGCGACGGCCCTGCTCGGAGCCCCCGCCGCCGAGGCGGCGAGCTGGGGCGGCCAGAGCGGCGCCCCGTATCAGACCTGTACCGACGCCAAGACCTACAACAGGGTCACCTACTACACCTGCATCCAGCACAGCGCCGGGTACGGCAAGGTCCGGGTCGTGGTGAAGGTGAGCACCTCCGCCAGGCGGAGCGTCAAGGGGTCCCCGTACCTGAGGGTGCCCGGGCGGTCCCACAACGTCAGCGCGCCGTCCTGCTCGGGGACGCTCGCCAGCGGCGCCAAGAAGCAGTGCTCCACCGCCTGGCTGAACGCCAACCGCATCCTCCAGGACGGCAACGCGGCGGTCTGGGTCGCCGGGCACCGGGTGGCCGACCAGGTGACGCGCGGCATGCACCTGTCGGCCAAGAAGCAGGAGAACTCGGCCAAGTACTGCGGCCCGGCGACCGTGCAGGCGGCGCTGTGGACGATGAAGGGCTCCGCGCCGTCCCAGGACACCCTGGCCAACAGCAGCAACCTGCAGACCAACCGGTACGGCTTCACCTACCCGGGCCGGCTGGACGACGCGCTGAACCGCTACAAGCCGGGCTCGGTGGGCAAGTACCACGTGTACGACTACGGCTCGTCGGGCCAGTCCGTCGAGCTGGCGTTCCGGCAGATCCACCGCTCGATCAGCGCGGGCCAGCCTGTGGTGTACCTGGTGGACCCGTCCAAGCTGCCGTGGTCGAGCAACCCGACCGGCACCAACGTGCGGCACTACATCCTGCTGTACGGCTTCGCCGCCCGGAAGACCACCTCCGACACCAACCTCAACGGCGGCCTGCTCGTCGACCACTTCGCCGCCTGGGACCCGGCGCGCGGCGGCGTGCACAACATCACCGTCAACCAGCTCATCCACGCCTCGACGGCCTCGCAGTACATCGACGACGACCTGGTGTTCGCCGCGAAGTGACCCGCTGACCGCGGGCCGGGCCCGGCCCGCGGTCATCCGCTCCCGGTGATCACGCGCGGGTCGTCGCCCTGGTAGGCGGTGGCCCAGACGGCGTCGCCGCCCGGCACTGCGGTGAGGGACGTGACGCCCATGACCGGCAGCGCCGCGTTCGTCCAGGCCCCGCCGGTGTAGTGGTAGAGCGCGCCGACGCCGTTGGCGGGGACGCCGATGGCCCAGGGGGAGCCGTCGGCGCCGGTGGCCAGGTCGGTGAACCTGACCACGCCGGGCGGCGCGGGGACGACCGTCCAGGACGAGCCGTCCCATCCGGCCAGGGAGCGGGTGGTGATGGCCCACATCGCGTTCGCCCCGGTCGGCGACACCTTCAGGAAGCGCTCCCTGGAGGCGGGAGCCTGCGCCGGGTTGGGGACGGCCTGCCAGGACGTCCCGTCGAAGTGGGCGATGGCCGGGACGTCGGGTTCGAGGGTGGAGCTGTCGGCCCACTTCTGGACGCCGACCGCCCACGCGTCGGTGGCGGTGCGCGCCTTGACGTCGGCGATGTGGCGCAGGTTGGCGGGGACGGCGGCGGGCGTCCAGCCGTCGCCGTCGCGGTGGTACAGGGACGTGGTGACCGCCCAGGTCCCGGCGGGTCCGCTGCTGAGGACGGCGATCGCGCCGGCGTCCGGCGCGGGCACCGGTGTGAAGCGGGCGCCGTCGAACCGGGCGAGGTAGCGGCCGGTCGCGTTGGCGATCCAGGTGCCGCCCGTCCCGGTGCGGACCTGGGTGATGCCGCCCTGGCCGGTCCAGCCGTCGAGCGGGTACTCCTTCCAGGCGCTTCCGGTCCAGCGCCGGACGACGGGGTTGCCGTCGCTGGACAGCGCGCAGGACAACCCGACCGGCACGCAGTACATGCCTTGCTTCCCGCTCACCCACACGCTGGTCGGGGAGTCGGCGGCGGTGGACCCGACGTAGGCGCGGGGCCACAGGAACGGCAGCGGCACCACCCGGAACGGCTCGGGGGCGGCGTGCGCGGCGGGGGCGGCGGCGATCAGGGCGAGCGCAGCGGACGCGGCGGCCGCCGCGCGGGCGAGCAGAGGGGCCATGAACGATCACTATCGCCCATGCCAGTGAACACTGGCAAGGTTTCGCCATGTGTTCACCATCCGGGGATGAGAAGGACGGGCAGGGCGCGGTGGCCGTTGGAGATGAACGAGTCGAGCGGCCGCAGTTCGTCCGGTTTCACCGCGAGCGCCATGCCGGGGAAGCGGGTGAACAGGGCCGGCAGCGCGATCGCCGCCTCCAGCCTGGCCAGCGGCGCCCCGAGGCAGTAGTGCACGCCGTGGCCGAACGCCAGGTGCTCCTTGTCCGCGCGGGTGACGTCGAAGAGATCGGCGTCGTCGCCGTGCGCGGCCGCGTCGCGCCCGGCCGCCGCGTAACAGGCGAGGATCGCCTCGCCCTTGCCGATGACGACGCCGTCGTCCAGCACGATGTCCTCGACGGCGAAGCGCAGCGGCAGATTGGCCACCGGCGGCTCGGCCCGCAACGTCTCCTCGATCACGTCGTCCCAGGCGGCCCGTCCCGCCCGGACCAGCGCGAGCTGGCCGGGGTGGACGAGCATGGCGTGGATCGCGTTGTCGAGAAGGTTCACGGTCGTCTCGTGGCCCGCGCTGAGGAACAGCATGAGCGTGCCGACCAGTTCCTCCTCCGACAACGGCGAGCCCTCGTCGCGGGCGGCGATGAGGGCCGAGGAGAGGTCGTCGGCGGGACGCGCCCGCTTCTCCCGCACGATGCCGCGGATGATCTCCTGCATCCGCGGGAACGCCGCGGCGGCCTCCTCCGGCCCGGCGGTGGTGCGGAAGAACGCGTCCACGCAGCGGCGGATCTCCTCGCGCGCGTCCGGGTCCGCCACCCCGAACAGCTCGCAGATCACCCTGATCGGCAGCGGATAGGCGTAGCGGTCGCGCAGGTCCACCGACCCGCCGGCGGCCAGGGCGCCGAGTTCGCCGAGCAGATCGGCGACGATCGCCTCGACGCGGGGCCGCAGCGTGGCCGTGCGGCGCGGGGTGAACGCGCTGGACACCAGCCGCCGCAGCCGCCGGTGGTCGTCGCCATAGGCGGTGAGCATGTTGCGTACCGCGACCCAGGGGAACAACTGCCAGCCGGGGCCGACATCCCCGTTGGCCAGGGGCGGCCAGTGCAGGTAGGCGTCCTTGGAGACCCGGTCGTCGGTCAGCAGCCGGCGCAGCAGCGCGGGACCGGTCACCGCCCACGCTCCCACACCGCCGGGGAGCACGATGCGCGTCGCGGGACCACGCGCGCGTAATCGGGCCGCGTCGCCGTGCAGGTCACGGCCGCTGGGGTCGATGACGAACGGGCCGCTGTCGTCGGAAGCGCCCATCGGTTCCTCCTGATGCCGCCGGGGTGGAGCGATGCTTCACACGCTCTCCCCGGCGGCGTCCGCCCGCAAGAGGGCGCGGAGCGGCGGTTCACTTACCCGCCGTGCGGGGCGGCGGCCCGGCCGGTCAGCGGCGGCGGGCCCACTCCACGGCCGGGCAGCGGTCCATGACCACGTCCAGCCCGGCGTCGCGGGCGCGCTGCGCCGCCGCCTCGTCGACCACGTCCAGCGGCATCCAGACGGCCTTGGCGCCCGCCGCGATCGCCTCGTCCACGACCTGGCCGGCGAACTCCGAGCGCCGGTAGACCCCCACGACGTCGATCTCCCCGGGCACCTCGGCCAGCGACCGGTAGCCGGGCTCGCCGAGCACCTCCGCGCCGTCCGGGTGCACCGGCACGATCGTCTTGCCGCGCTGCTTCATCAGGCCGGCCTGGCGGTGGACCTCCCGGTCCGGGCTGTCGCCGAGCCCGACGAACGCCCACACCCGGTGGTCCAGCAGCCGCTCGATCACGTCATCGGTCATGCCCGTCACAACCCTTCGCCGCGGCGATTCGTTCCCACGCCGAGCAGGTCGCCGGGCTGGCAGCCGAGGGCCTCGCAGATCCGCGTCAGGGTGGAGAACCGGATCGCCTTGGCGCGGCCGTTCTTCAGGATCGACAGGTTCACCACGGTCACCCCGACCAGCTCGGACAGCTGGGCGAGGGTCATCCCGCGCGCCTCCAGCAGCCGGTCCAGGTGGACCTCGACGGCATGTTCGTCGCCGCTCACACCGTCCCCTCGAGGTCCTCGTGCATCGCCGTGCCGACGCGTAGGATCCGCGCCATCGTCAGCAGCCCGAGCCCGGTGACGACCAGGGGAACCGGGAACGCCTCCACGACGCCCCTCCAGTCCGGAGCGCTGTCGGGCAGGAGCATGGCCCGCAGGAGCGAGGTGTGCGCGAACGCCTCCGCCGACGCCGCGAGGACGCCCCCGCCCGCGAGCCACCAGCCGAGGGAGCGCAGCCAGCGGGCGTTCGACCTGGCGAACGGCCCGTGCCGCCTGGCGCTCTGGACGAACAGCCAGAGCAGCAGGGCCGCGCCGCCGTACAGCAGGTAGGAGGGGACCTCGGTCATCCGGTCCAGCAACCGGAGGCCCGGCCCGGCGTGGTGCACGCACATGGACACACCTGAATTGCTGTAGGACACCCCGGGCTTGAAGATCCCCGACACGGTGTCCGGCCCCCCGATCGAAAGCGAGTCGTTCACCGCGCACACGTCCCGGCCGCCGGAAGCGAGCACGCCGAAAACGGTGAACAGCAGCGCCATCGGAGCCAGCAGGGAGACCAGTGTGCCGAGGGGTGCGAGGGGGTTGGCCGTCTTGGTCCGCATGGCTCTCCATATCGAATCTCGTTATTAACGAAAAACGATACTATCGACTTTCGATATGGGCAAGCCCGTCGTGAAGCCCAGGTTTGAGAGAGGGCGGGTCGGTGGGACGGACGGGGGGAGGGGGACGCGCATGGGGCAGGACGGAACGCCGGAAGGGGACCGGACCGCGCGGCTGCTGGCACGCCTGGCCGTGCTGGCGGCGGTCGGCATCGTGGTCGTGCTGGTGCTCGCGCTGGGAAGGGCCGGCCTGGTGATCCTCGGGGCCGGGTTCCTCGGGCTGGCCGTCTGCGCCGCGGGCGTGTGGTGGTTCCTGGCCCACCGGGGCGTGACGCGGCTGCTGGGGGCGATCGTCGCGGTCGGGGCGCCGGTCGCCGTCCTGGTGCTGTTCGTCGTCGACGGCCTGTGGCTCATGGCGCTGTTCCTCGGCGTGTGCTGGGCCGCGACGCTCGCCTGCGCCCGGGCGGCGCTGCGCCGGTCGGATCCGCGGCGGCCGGGACGGGCCACGGCCGCGCCCCCGTCCCGGCGGCCCGTGCTGATCATGAACCCGAGGTCGGGGGGCGGGAAGGTGGGCCGCTTCGGGCTGGCCGAGCGGGCGCGGGAGCTCGGCGCGCAGGTGATCATGCTCGACCCGTCCGCCCCGGCCGACGTCGCCGGGCTGGCCCGCCGGGCCGTCGCCGCGGGGGCGGACCTGCTCGGGGTGGCGGGCGGCGACGGCACCCAGGCCCTCGTCGCGGCCGTCGCCGCCGAGCACGACCTGCCCTTCCTGGTCGTCGCGGCCGGCACTCGCAACCACTTCGCCATGGACCTCGGCCTGGACCGCGCCGACCCCGCCCGCTGCCTGGACGCGCTGACCGACGGCGAGCAGCTGCGCGTCGACCTCGGTGACGTGGCGGGCCGCGCCTTCGTCAACACGGTCTCGTTCGGCGTGTACGCCGACGTCGTGCAGCGCCCCGAGTACCGCGACGACAAGGCGGGCACGGCGCTCGCCCTCATGCCGGACCTGCTGGCCAGGGAGAGCGGCCGGCGCCTGGACGCCCGCGTCGACGGCGCCGCGCTCTCCTCCCAGCAGGCGCTGCTGGTCAGCAACAACCCCTACGTCTCCCCCGACGTCGGCCGCCGGCCCCGGCTCGACGGCGGCGAGCTGGGCGTGCTCGGCATCCGGGTGGAGGGCGCGGCGCAGGCCGCCGCCCTGGCCGTGCGGGGCGCGCGGTCCGCGGGGCTGACCGTCGCGACCGCCCGGCGGGTCGAGGTGACCTCCGGCGCGGGCGAGATCTCCGTGGCGGTGGACGGCGAGGCGCTGCGGATGCCCACCCCGGTCGTGTGCACGCTGCGGCCCGGGGCGCTGCGGGTCCTGCTGCCGCGCGACCGCCCCGGCGCCGCCGTCCCCGCCCCGCCGGTGGACTGGCGGCGGCTCGTCCGGCTGGCGTTCGGACGCCCCGCGCCTGATCGGACCGCCCGACCGTGAACCACTGGCTCTCCGAGCCCCGCCGGTCGACGGTGAGCGCGCTGATCGCCGTGGCCACCGCGGTGGTCCTGTTCTTCCTCGACGACGACCGGACGCAGATCACGGGGGCGGACGCGTGCGTGCTGGTGCTGCTCGCCTACCTCCTGCCCTACCTGGTGATGACGTCGGTCGCCTTCACGACGGCCTCGCCCGAGCGGGTGCGCACCTGGGCCCGGCGGGAGGCCCGGGGCACGGTGCTGCAGCGCTACGTCTACGGGACGGCCCCCGGCCCGGGGGTCTCGATCTTCATCGCGGCCGCCGCGCTCGTGGTGGCGATGGTGTGGCTCCCCGGGCACATCGGCTCCGCGATCCCTCCCTTCCCCCGGACGGCGGTGGCGCTCGTCCTGGTGGCCGGCTGCTGGATCTGCGTGGCCGTCTGCTTCGCGGTCGCCTTCCAGGCCGACAACCTCGTGGAGGACGAGCGGGCGCTGTCCTTCCCCGACGACGCGACGCCGGCCTGGGCCGACTACATGTACTTCGCCCTTTCGGTGATGACGACGTTCGGCACGACCGACGTCACGGTGACGTCACGGGAGATGCGCCGGACGGTGGCGGTGAACTCGGTCATCGCGTTCGTCTTCAACACCATCACCGTGGCCAGCCTCGTCTCCGCCTTCAACAGCCTCTGAAGGCCGCCGCCCTGCGACCGGACAGACTAGGGCGCGTGGAGATCGAGGGGGAGCTGAGACGGATCCGGTCAGGGCCGTCCGCTCGTGAGCGTGCGCAGAGTCCGCAGTTGTTCCTGCTCCGCGTCGTCTTCGACGCCGAGGACGCCTCGGCGGTCCTGGCGGTGGCGCGGGAGGCCCTCGCGGCCGTGATCGAACGGGTCGGGGCGTGGCCGGACGACGACGTGTGGCCCGAGGTGCTGCCCGCGGAGTTCGTGGAGCGCTGCGAGCCCGAGGAGCCGGAGCAGGACGCGGGGCCGCAGGCCGTCGCGGAGTGGACGGCCTGGTGGCAGGGGCTGTCGGCGGAGGAGAAGGCGGCGGCCTGTGCAGGGCCGTGGCGGCTCTCGGACTGGCTGTTCTACTTCGATCCGACGGAGGAAGGCCAGGGCGACGACCGCAGCTGGTGGTGGTGGGACGCGGGGGTCGACGCGTCCGGCGGGGGGTGGGTGGATGTCGCCACCACCGGCTGGCCGTTCGGGTCGGGCTCCCTGTACTGGCTGATCGAGGCCGGCGGGGGGAGGAACCCACGGCTGGTCAGCCCAGGATGAAGGGGAGCTTTCCGGCGAGGTCCCCCAGGGCGGCCCTCTCCGCGCCGGTCGGGGCGCGGCGCCCGGTGCCGACCAGCAGCGCGTCCCGGTCGGAGAGCGCGGCGGGGAACGCGGTCCCGGCGATCCGCTCCAGGGCCGCGCGGGACGCCGCGAGGGTCTCGGCGGGCGGCCCGGCGGCCGACGGCAGGTGCGCGATCAGGTCGAGATGGTGCAGGGTCCACTCGAGCACGTACGCCGTCAGGTAGTCGCCGGCGGTCAGCACCTCGTCGCGGGTGCCGACGGGGGCGGCGGGGTCGGCGAGGACGGCGGCGCGGCCCGCGGCCGACCCGACGTCGTCCAGGTGGAACCTGAGCAGCCGCGGCTCGCCGTACGCGGCGGCCAGCCGGGGGATCAGCGCGTCCAGCGGGTCCTCGCCGGTCGGCGGCTCGACCAGCTGCCAGTAGGTGGTCGCGTCCACGGTCGGCTCGGCGTCGGCGGGCGTGACCAGGGTGATCAGGACGTCCTGGGCGTCGATGACCAGATGGCACACCAGGTCCCGGACGAGCCAGCCGGCGCAGCCCGACGGCCGCGCGAAGTCCTCGTCCGGGGTCGCGGCGACCGCCGTGAGCAACGCCGACCAGGAGCGCGAGAAAAGGTCCACTGCGGCACGGTAGCGGCGCCCGGAACGGCCGACAAGCCTCGCCGATCTCGGCCGGCCGAGATCGGCGAGGGAGGCTACGGGCGGCCGAGGGCGCGGTAGTTCCAGCCGGCCGCGCGCCACGTCTCGGGGTCCAGGGCGTTGCGGCCGTCGACGATGTTGCGTTCGGCGACGACCTCGGCGAGCGCGGACGGGTCCATCTCGCGGAACTCGGCCCACTCGGTCAGCAGCAGCACGGCGTGGGCGTCGCGGGCGGCGTCCAGGGCCGAGTCGCCGAAGTCCAGCGACGGCTGCGCGCGGCGCGCGTTGGCCATGGCCTGCGGGTCGTAGACGGTGACCTTGCCGCCCTGGGCGCGGATGGTGGCCGCGACGTCCAGGGCGGGGGAGTCGCGCACGTCGTCGGAGTTGGGTTTGAAGGCCGCGCCGAGGACGCCGACCGTGCGGCCGATGAACGAGCCGCCGAGCTGCTGGCGGGCCAGGTCGACCATGCGGATGCGGCGGCGGATGTTGATCTCGTCGACCTCGCGCAGGAACGTCAGCGCCTGGTCGACGCCGAGCTCGCCGGCGCGGGCCATGAACGCGCGGATGTCCTTGGGCAGGCAGCCGCCGCCGAAGCCGAGGCCCGGGCCGAGGAACTTGCCGCCGATCCGGTCGTCGTAGGACAGCGCCTCCGACAGCTTGGTGACGTCGGCGTGCGCGGCCTCGCAGACCTCGGCCATCGCGTTGATGAAGGAGATCTTGGTGGCCAGGAAGGCGTTCGCCGACACCTTGACCAGCTCCGAGGTCGGGTAGTCGGCGGTGATGAACGGGGTGCCGGCGGCCAGCATCGAGGCGTAGACCTCGCGCAGCACCTTCTCGGCGTGCTCGGCGGCGCCCGGCTCGGCGGGCAGGCCCACGACGATGCGGTCCGGCTGCAGCGTGTCCTGGACGGCGAAGCCCTCGCGCAGGAACTCGGGGTTCCACACCAGCACCGCGTCGCCGCCGGCCGGGGCGAGCCGGGTGAGGCGGGTGGCCAGGCGGGCGGCGGTGCCGACCGGCACCGTGGACTTGCCGACGACCAGCGCGGGCCGCCGCAGCAGCGGGGCCAGCGAGCTGATCGCCTCGTCCACGTAGGTGAGGTCGGCGGCGTACTCGCCGGCCTTCTGCGGGGTGCCGACGCAGACGAAGTGCACGTCGCCGAACTCGGCGATCTCCTCGTAGGACGTGGTGAAGCGCAGCCGGCCGCTCTCCAGGCCGCGGCGCAGCACCGGCTCCAGGCCGGGCTCGTAGACGGGCAGGTCGCCGGCCGCGAGCCGGGCCACCTTGGCCTCGTCCACGTCCAGCCCGAGCACGTCGAAACCCAGGTCCGCCATGCAGGCGGCGTGCGTGGCGCCCAGATAGCCGGTCCCGATCACCGTCAGACGGTGGCTCAAGGCGTCTTCCTCTCTTCTCGGCGGTCTCCAGTAGACCTGCCCGTCCGGGACGGGTACCTGCACGGCCGGGCGAAGTGTACCGGCAGGTAGCATTCGCGATATGAGTGCCGACTTTCCCACGTACGCCCCCTCGGAGGAGCACGAGCTCCTGAGGCAGACGGTGCGTGAGCTCGCCGATGCCAAGATCGCCCCGTTCGCCGCCGCGGTGGACGAGGAGTCCCGATTCCCGCAGGAGGCGCTGGACGCGCTGCGCGCCAACGACCTGCACGCGGTGCACGTCCCCGAGTCCTACGGCGGTGCCGGCGCCGACGCGCTGGCCACCGTGATCGTGATCGAGGAGGTCGCGCGCGCCTGCGGCTCGTCCTCGCTGATCCCGGCGGTCAACAAGCTCGGCACCGTCCCGGTCCTGCTCTCCGGCTCCGAGGAGCTGAAGAAAAAGTATCTGACCCGGGTGGCCTCGGGCGACGCCATGTTCTCCTACGCCCTGTCGGAGGCCGAGGCGGGCTCGGACGCGGCGGGCATGAAGACCCGCGCCGTCCGGGACGGCGACCACTGGGTGCTGAACGGCACCAAGATGTGGATCACCAACGCGGGCGTGTCGGAGTACTACACCGTGATGGCGGTGACCGACCCGGCGGCGGGCGCGCGCGGCATCTCGGCGTTCGTGGTGGAGAAGTCCGACGAGGGCGTCTCCTTCGGCGAGAAGGAGAAGAAGCTCGGCATCAAGGGCTCGCCGACCCGCACCGTCATCATGGAGAACGTGCGGATCCCGGCCGACCGCATCATCGGCGCCGAGGGCACCGGCTTCAAGACGGCCCTGGCCACCCTGGACCACACCCGCATCACCATCGCCGCGCAGGCCCTCGGCATCGCCCAGGGCGCGCTGGACTACGCGATCGGGTACGTCAAGGAGCGCAAGCAGTTCGGCAAGGCCATCGCCGACTTCCAGGGCGTCCAGTTCATGATCGCCGACATGGCGATGCGGCTGGAGGGCGCGCGGCAGCTCACCTACCACGCCGCGATCAAGTCCGAGCGCGCCTTCCACGGCGAGAAGGTGCCGGACCTGACCTTCGTGTCGTCGGCCTGCAAGGCCCTCGCCTCGGACGTGGCGATGGACGTCACCACCGACGCCGTCCAGCTGCTCGGCGGCTACGGCTACACCCGCGAGTTCCCGGTCGAGCGCATGATGCGCGATGCCAAGATCACCCAGATCTACGAGGGCACCAACCAGATCCAGCGCATGGTCATGGCCCGCCAGCTCCTCAAGTAGGCCCCTGAAATGCGAAAACGCCCCCTTCCCCGGTGACCGGGAAAGGGGGCGTTCGGAGTTGTGGAGGGGGTCAGGGGCCGTCTGCTCCGTCCCTGCTCCGTGAGCCCGGTTTCGGCAGGCGGCTCATGCGGTTGTCGATGGCCTTGCGGGCGCGGTCGTGGGAGCACGGCAGCATGTGCGCGTAGGTCCGCAGGGTGAAGCCCGGGTCGTGGTGGCCGAGGTACTCGGCGAGCTCCTTGATGGACACGCCCTCGGCCAGCGTGACGCTGGCGTAGAAGTGGCGCATCTGGTGCGTCCCCTCCTTGCGCGTGGTGGCGTACCGCATCCGGGTCTTGCGCTTGCCGTCCTTGCCGGGCTTCTCGTCCTTCACCGGCTCCGCCGGCGGGATCACCTTGGCGTCGACAAGGGCGGGCTTCCAGACGCTCTCGCTGAAGTTGCGCGCCCGGACGTGGAGGTCGTCGGTGTGCCAGCGCAGGAGCATCCTGCAGGTGTGTGGCTTCCCGCCGACCTTCTCCCACGGCAGCGTGTACGGCCGGGGCGGAAACGCCTCCATGTACTCGCGCAGGTAGTCGGCCACCCAGTCGGGCAGGGGCACGATCCGGCTCCGGTCGTTCTTGGGCAGCGCGAAGATGCACTCCCTGCCGACTTTCTTGACCTGCCGGCGGATCTTGATGACCTGTTCGTCGAAGTCGATGTCCTCTTCGGCCAGGCCGAACACCTCGCCCTCGCGCAGGCCGCATGCCGCGCCGAGCACCGGGACGATCCGGTACCGCTCGGGGTGCGCGCCGATCACTGCGAAGACCCGCTCGTCGGCCCAGGCCTCCACCTCCCTGGGCGGAGCGGAGGGGACCTGGACGGCTTTTGACTGGACGGGGCTGGTCTTGATGATGCCGTCCGCGACGGCCAGCTCCAGCGCGCCCTGGAGGACGAGGAACGCGGCTCGGACCGTCGAGGTGTCGTAGCGCTCGCGCAATCCGCTGATCCACTGCTGGATCTCGGAGGGCTTGATCTGGTTGATCTTCCGCTTGCCGAAGGTGGGCGCGACGTGCAGGCGGTACTTCGACTCGTACTGAATGGCGCTGCTGGGATCGACGACCCGGGTCTCTAGCCACCGCTGCCCGTAGTCCTCAAAGAGCTTTTCGCCGGCCTTGGAGTCGATGTAGTCGCCGCGCTCTTTGTCGGTCTCCTTGCTCTTCCAGTACCTGTTGGCGTCCTCCTTCTTCTGGAACGCCTTCGACTGCTCCTTGCCCTCAGGAGAGGTCCAGCAGGCGAGCCAGCGCTTGCCCTTGCCCCACCGCTCGTTGCGAACGCGCTTGGTTTTACCGTCCGAGGTCTCCTCCGGACGGGTCCACAGGTCCTTGGTGTAGCCCACGTCAGTCCTGCTCCTTGAACCAGGCACGGACGTCGGCGGGGTCATAACGCAGGTGCTTGCCGACCCGGCGGGCGCGCGGTCCGGTGCCGCGGTGCCGCCAGATGTAGAGGGTGTTGACCGGGACGCCGAGGTAGGCGGAGACGTCCTCGGGGCTCCACAGGCGGTCGTCGCTCAGCGAAAACTTGTCGTCGGCCTGCGTGGACGTGATGGGCGTGGCCATGATGAACAGAACCTCTCTAGGTGGGAGGTGGCGGCCCCGGCGGGGTGCTTGGCGGTTCGCCGCCGGGGCCGTCCTGGAATGGGTGGTGGTCAGCCGGCCTTGCGGTCGCCGGGTGCGGGCAGGGGACTGGCGAGGCCGTTGGCCAGGGCACGGTCGACGATGCGGCGGGCGAGGCGGTCGGGCAGGCCACTGGCCAGTCCGGCGTGGATGAGGCGGTCTTCGATGTCGCCGCGGCTCAGACCGGACCAGCTCAGAAGGCCGCCGGCCTTGTAGGCCAGGGCGGACAGGGCGCGCTGGCGGCCGTCGGTGAGGGATGCCAGCTCGGCGGCGCCGCTTTCGATCACGGCGGCGATGTAGGCGGCGGCCCGGTGCTCCTGGCCGGTCGCCGGCGCGGCCGGTAGCCGGGCCGGCGAGGTCGTGGGGCGGTCGGTGGCGACGCGCAGGACTTCGCGGGCGAGCCAGTCGGGCATGTGGCCGGGGGCGGCGGGCGTGCCGGTGAGAACGCGATAGGCGCCTGCAGGAGCGGCCGCGCCAGGGGCGATGCCGTAGTTCCAGCCGGCCTTGATGTCGATCTGCCAGCCCAGCTCGCTCAGCGCCTGGCGGAGCCGGCCGCCGCCAGCGACCTGGGGTGCGCGGTACCACAGGTGGCGGCCGCCGGACGGGGTGGCGACGGCGATGGGCTGGTGGCCCGGGCCGGTGGGCCAGGGGTGGGGGCCGCCGCGCAGGTGGGCCAGCAGGCGCAGCACGTCGGCGCCGGTACGGACCGCGGACGGCTCGTGCAGCTGCTCAGCGGTGAGGGTGAAGCCGGGCAGAAGCTCGGTCGCCGGATCGGCGGGCGGTGCGGGGGCGTGGTTGTCCAGGTCGATCAGCACCAGGCCGGAGGGGCCGGCGGCGACGGCGGGGACTGCGGTGGGGGTGCGTCGCCACCAGGTGCGGATGCGGTCGGGGTCGGTGGTGGCGGCGCGCACGCCGTGGCACCACTGCCCGGCGGGCAGGCAGGGGCAGGCGGCGTAGTCGTCGCGTGAGCAGGTGGGGTTGTCGCGGCAATGCAGGCAGTTGGCTAGGGGGCGCTTGTCGCGGGGCGACAGCGGGAAGACGTGCCAGCCGATGGCGGCCAGGTCCAGGGCGAGCTGGACGGCCGGGACCGTGGCCTGATTCAGGTTGATCATGGCGGCTCCTTCCGGGGCGGTCGATGTGGCGGCGTCAGATAGGAGAAGTGCGTTCGGGGCGCTGAAAGTGACAGCGGGCGCGGGGGATGTTTCGGCGATTGGGCGGGCGCGTCCGCGAGCCGGTTCGCCGGGGCGGAGGAAACGAGACATCCCCCGCGCCCGGGTGTCGGTGGGCGCCGGTGGCTGACTGAGGTGTGAATGACCCGGCGGTGATGTCGCTGATGTCACCCGACCGCTTGCCAGTGGTGCTGACCTGCGCGAATGCGGGTGACATCAGGCCGGTTTTGATGTCACCCAGGGGTGACATCAACCGGGCCGGGTGACATCAAGGCGGCGGGCCGGGTGACATCGGTGACAACGGGGTGACATCAAGCAGAGCGTTGATGTCACCGGGCCGACCTGCGGTTTCACCGCCGGGTGACATCAGTGACATCGCGTTCTCCTCTTTGGAATTGGAAGAGGAAGAAGAGCTGTTGTCCTGCGGCCCGGCGTCGATCTTGCTGATCAGCAGGGTGCGGCTCTTTTTGCTGCGTTGGGCGCGCACGTCGATGCCGACCTTGCGCAGCGTCGGGGCGATCTCGCGGACTTTGCGGCCCACCACGCGGTAGTCGGTGGGCAGCTCGCCGGCGGGCATGCCTTTGCGGCGGCAGGCGTCCTGCAGGTGCGGGATGAGTTCGCGGGCGGTGCCTTCCCAAGCGGCGCCGCCATGCTGGGCGTGGTGGTGTTCGGCGAACAGGTACAGCGCCTGGGCGAGCCGGTCGCCCTCGATGAGTTCGGCGCCCATCGCGGCGACCTTGCGGCGATAGGTGGCCAGGGTGGTCCAGCCGGTGGCGGTGTCCAAGGCGGCCAGCACGCGCGCGAAGTCGGCCATCCGCGGCAGCTCGGCCACCTGCACGGTGGGCAGCTCGCGCAGGACATCGGCGACCAGGTCCAGCACGACGGCCAGGGCGCGCGGGACGGCGGCATTGCGGCGGGCGGTGACTTCGGCTTCGGGCAGGCGGGTGTCGATGACATCGGGTTCGACCAGCATCATGCGGTCGGCCAGGTCGCCGGCCAGCTCGTGCTTGAGCCCGATGGTGGTCATGGCGATGACGCGCTGGAAGGAGAACACCGCGATGTCCTCATCGGAGTGCAGCACGCGCTGCAGCACCGCATCGCCGGTGACGCCCTTGCACAGCGAGTTGGACAGCCACGGGGCGATCTCGGTGACGTTGTCGAAGGAGAACGCCCACGAGGCGCGGGAGAAGATCGCCCATTCGCGCTTGTCGGAGGGTGCTTCGCGGTCGGCGGCCGGCTGCGGGTCCACCAGCGCCAGCAAGGTGCGTACCAGCGAGGACTTGGCGGTGCCCTGCTCACCCTGGACGAACAGGATCGGGTGCGGCATGTCGATCAGATAGGCGGCCACCACCCACGCCACCACCAGCCGGTAGTCCTCCTCGGCGAGGTTGATCAGCTCGCGCAGCCCGCCGAGGTCGTCGGGGGTGCCACCGCGCTCGGGAACGGCCAGGGGGTGGATGAGCTCGGAACGGCGGAAGATGACCGGGGAAGAGGAGGCCAGCGTCCATCCGTCGGGGGTGATGACGAAGGCCTGGCCGGTCTCGGTGCCCATGTCGACCACCACCGAGTGCCGGCGTTCCTCAGGGGCGTCGGGCATGGTGTGGCGGCCCATCCGCAGGAACACCGGCTCAGGCGGCTGTTCGGAGGCCTCGCCGTCCAGGATGTTGATGCAGTCGGCCAGCGCCGAGGACGGCGCGACCTTGCCGGTACGGCGCAGCAGCGACATCGCCAGCTTGGCGCGCAACCCCGAACCGCTGCGCGAGGCCAGCGGCAACGCCAGGTTCGGGCCGTCCTTGGGCACGGCGTAGGTACGGCCGTCGGTGGAGCGGATCATCCGGTAGCCCTCTTCGGCGTACTGCATCAGCAGCTGCGCGGTTGAAGGTCCCTTGCCGCTGTCGTCGGTGTCGGGCTCGTGGTCCTGGCCGCCATCGCCGCCGTTGCCGTCGCGGCCGTGGTCGGTACGGTCCGCGGGCGGCTGTTCGGCGGGGTCGTGGCCGGTGGCGGGGAGATCGTCAGAGAGGTCGTCGGGGTGGTCATCGTTGTGATCACGTGTGCTCATATGCGACCCTCTTTCTCGATTACGTGTGTTGCAGAAGGCCCCCTCGCCCGGGGCCTTCTTGCATTTGCGGGGCATGTCGGTGGACGGGAACGGCGGTGCGGGTCAGTAGCGGTACCGGGCCGGCCGGACCGCGGCGTACAGCTGCGTCAGGGCGACCTTGCGGACCGGGGCATGGGGATTGAGCGGCAGCATCTGCTGTACGGCCAGGCCGTCGCGCTGCAGCAGTCCCAGCGTGGTCACGGCGACCGCCAGCTCCCCTTCGTCCAGTCCCTCAACCGGCCGCTGAGTGGCCAGCACGCGGCGCACGGCTTCGACGCGTCGAAGCGCGACCGGGCCGGGGGTGTCGATGACCACCAGCACCAGCGGGAACGGCGTCCTGCGGTCGCCGGGGCTGTAGCGGGTGCGCCAGCTGGGCGGCGCGCCGGCGGCGGCTCGGGTGGCGGGCCGGTGCTGGCGGTAGGCGTCGTAGGCCGCCAGCTTGGTGGCCAGGGTGTGGACGCTGGTGGTGCCGCGGTCCAGCTCGACGAACAGCACCGGCGGCAGCCCGGCGGCGACGGCGTCGGGCTGCAGGCGGATGACCGCGTCGGTGATGACCATTGCCCGCGCCGAACCGGTCGCTGTTCCTGGTGATCCGGCCGGGCCGTGGGCGACCTCCACCGCGCAGTCCTCCAGCGCGGCCCAGCCACCGACATGCAGAGCGGTGAGCAGGTCGGTGACGGCCAGGGCGTGCGCCTGCAGGGGGCCGGCGGCCAGCGGCGCGGTCATCCGGTACGGCCGCGGCTGGATGTCGGGGGATGCCTCGGCAGCTGTGGCCCCGGAGCGGGTCAGGAACCACACGCGCTGGCGGTGGGCGCCGCGCCGTCGCACCGCACCCACCAGCCCGGCCCGCTCCAGCTTGCCGAGCTCGGCGCGGATATAGCGGGAGGAGGCGGCGTGGGGAGTGATCAAAGCCTGAAGGTGGTCCGCGGTGGCCAGACGGCATCGGTACAGCACGGTCAAGGCCTGCGCGGCCGCCAAACTGATCAGCAGATCACCAGGGTGGGCAAGGTTGCCCACCCTGGTGCCGACCTTGCCCGGGCGGACCACGGAAGGTTGCCGAGCCTGGGAGACGGCGCCCAGGCCGGGCAGTACCGCCGGCGGCGCGGGGGCGGCAAGACGTAGACGGGCGGAGCGAGGGCCGACGGCCGGGGGCTGGTCAGAGTGATCGCGCATACCCAGGGGAGGTGCGGAGCGCGGCGACCGTGTGACACCGAACGAAGATCTTTCTTGAGCCCAGCTTCAGCCGCGGCCTCCTGGCCGTGGGCAAGCTGGCGAAGTGTTCCGGGAAGAGGGCCAAGGCCGTCCTCGGCCGTCGGCATCAAGGGCCCTGATGCCACATCTTGCTCCCACAGGGCAAGCAGGACGTGGCCGCATCGGTTCATCGATGACCCGCCAACGTTCCAGGCCGCCCACGGCCGTTCGCGATACAGGGCCCTGTATCGCACATCTTGCGCCCGCAGGGCAATCAAGGTGGAGGTCGTCGGCAGTGGCGCCACTGGTACCGATGGCGGTGGCGCGGCAGGTTCCATGGGCAGTCTGCTCGCCGTGCGTATTTCTCCTTGCCAGGGCGGGTTTGGCAAGGGTCGGGCGAGCGCTGACAACCTTACCTGCGTGACGTGATCGGCCGCGGGCAACACGACCGGGTCGGTTGACCAGCAGCCGAGAAGATCGAGAGCCTGGCCTCTATGACGAACCGGGACTGGCTCAACACCGATCACCAGCTGATTCCTGGCCTGGAGGTGTTCCGCAGCGACCGCCGGTTCCAGCTCTGGGCCTACTCGGTCAGCCACAGCCAGCTGCTCCTACGCAGCAATGCAGGTGAGGACCGGCAAGGATGCAGCCACGAGACGACCATTGAGGTGATGTTCAAGCCGGTCACTACGGTGAAGATCCGAGACGCTTACAACGGGCTTGCCATCCGCTGCGCCACCCCCGAGGAAGCCGAGCGGATCAAAACATCGACCCCCAGCATCGAGTTCCTCCGCGACGACCGCGTCTTCGCTCTCGAAACCCAGGGCGAGACCGACTACGTGATCGCCATGGCAGTCGGCTGGCACGAGGACATCCTCAGCCCAACCCGCCTCAGCTTCTACGCCGCCATTGACCCCTACGAACCACGCTGGCCCGGAACGCTGCTCGGTGGCGCGGACGCGGGATTCACCATCGCCTCCGCCGAGGAGCTCATCAATTCCCTCTCCGACTCCGAGCCCGGCCAACGCAGGGACCACTGGCGCGCCGTCTACGTCGTGATGACCAAGGTCACCTACCCCAAGGGCGAGACGGAGTCTTCTGGCGCCGGCGTCTTCCTCTCCCGAGCGGACGCCGAGGACTTCAAAGCCCTCATCCAGGAGCGCGTCACCGACTGCTGGATCGAGCAGCTTCCCATCGCGATCTGAGCAACCGGACGACGATGCCGCACTCGTCATGGACATGTCTTCGACACAACACCACAGGTCAACTACGCGATCTTCACGCTAACCCCGCATAAGCAGGGACTCGGCGACGTTGTCGGCTGCCTGCCGCCAGATGGTGCAGGTCAGGAACAGCGCCTCGCCGTCGGTCCAGTTGTTGGCGGCCTTGTTGAAGTAGCGCGGGGTGGAGGCGACGCGGAACGACGCCACGCTCAGGCCGCTGGGGGTGATCCGCAGATCCGGATCCTCTACGAGGTTGCCGATCAGGGTGATGGGGGGTGTCGCCGAAAACCATGGGGGCCTCCTTGTGAGGCTGGTGGGACAGGGAAGGGCGAAGAAAAGCCCGGGCGGCCGGTGAGGGCCGCCCGGGCTGGACTGAGCGGGTCGGTCAGGTGCGGGGGGTGCGCCAGCCGCGCGTGAACAGCACGGCGGTCTTGGTGGTGATGGCGTCGGCCAGGTCGATGCCGTGCACGGTGGCGGTGGCGTAGGCGGCGGCGACCACGTCGGCCAGGTGGGCGGTAGCGACCTCGTCGGCCGGCCCGGTTGCGTTGGTGCGGCCGGCCAGGTGGGCCTGGACGAAGCGGCCGGTGATGGTGAACAGGTGCATCACCTGTTCGTCGCCACCGGGGTGGGTGTGGTCGTCGATCAGTTCGGCCAGGTCGGGCGGCTCGGGCAGCACACGGTCTAGGACGTGGGCGGTGATGTAGGCGGTGATGACGACGTCGGCGAGTTCGGCGGCGACGTCGCTGAAGGGGCCGGTGCGGCGGGCCTGTCCGGTCCAGCGCCGGTAGGCGCCCATCAGTTCGCCGGTCTCTTCGGCCAGCGCGAGGACCTGGCGGTCGCGCTCCTTGCGGGCGGGGAAGTGCTCGCGCAGCCGCTGGGTGATCTGGGCGGCGAGCGCGGCCAGCGGCACCGGGGTGAGGCCGTAGGGGTCGGTGGGCATGTCAGGTCTCCTGCGCGGGGTCGGGGCGGTAGGTCAGCCAGTCGGTGATGCGGCGCTGGGCGCCGGCGGGGGTGTGGCCGAGGTCCAGGAGGCGCTGGAAGGCTTCCTCGCTGTCCAGGTACCCCTCGGCCAGGTCGGTGCCGATCTGGGCGATGGCCTCATCGCGGGGGTCGGGGGCGTCGTCGAGCGGCAGCAGGCACATGGCGGGTGTCCTCGCTTCCTGCCAGGGGCGGGCTCTACTCCTGGCGGCGGCGTTTGCTGGGGTTCTGCTTGTAGGGGTCACGCGCGAACATGCGATGTTCGCGGCCGGTGCCGCCGCAGCGGTCGCAGGCGCGGTAGGCGCCGGTGAACCAGGTGCCGCGGTGCTTGCCGCTGCCGCTGCACCGGCCGCAGGACTTGAAGGGGTGCAGCCGGATCGAAACGCGGTAGCCGAGGGCCCAGATGAGGCCGAACAGCAGGGCCACGACGATCAGGCCGCCCTGGCCGTGCTCGCCGCCCGGGGTGCCGGGCGGGCCGGTGGGAGTGGGCGACGGCGGACCGCTGGAGGGGACGGTGGCCGGCAACAGAACGCCGGGGTGCGGAAGGAAGACGGTGGGGTCTAAGCGGTGGGTCATGGGGGAGAAGGTCCGTTCCAGAGCAGACCAGCCGCCCGGCTGCCGAGTGGCGGCCGGGCGGCTGGATGGAGCGATCGGAAAGGGGACGGATCGCGTGTGGTGATCACGCGTTGTGAGGGCGGGAACCGTCTCACCCGAACTGTCCCAACTGTCTCGCCCGGACGCGGGATGCGTCCACGTGTGCGCGCGTAGGGGCCGGTGAGACAGTTCGTTGAGACAGTTGGCGAGACAGTTCAGTGAGACAGTTCGCCCCGACCTTCGGTCACGGTGTGTGATCGGCGGTGGGGTCGTGGTCGGGCAGGTAGTACCGGTTGGCCTTGCCCTTCCCGACGCTGACGATGATCTGGTCCTTGACCAGCCGGCCCAGCCAGCGCGCGCCGGTGGAGGTCGGCTTGTCCAGGAGGGTGATCAGTTCGTCGCGGCGGGCGCCCTTGGGGCCGCGGTCGCCCAGGAAGGCGATCACGGCGCGGGCGGCGTCGGCGGGGACGGTGGTGTTGTCGATGGCGCGCCGGGCGTCCTGCAGGTGGGTGAGCGGGATGGCCTCCTCGGGCGGGGTGGCGGTCTCGTTGATGAACTCGTCCAGGCGCGCCACCAGCCCCTGGGCGGCCTTGTCGATCTGGGATTCGTCGGTGACGTCGAAGTCCCAGTCCTGGCCGCCGCCGTTGTCGGGCTGGGGCTGGCCGGCGGGAGTACCGCTCCCGCCGCCCGTGCCGGTGTCCGGCCCGGTGCCGGGCGAGGGGCTGGGCGAGGCTGGCCGCGCCGATTTGGCGGCGGGGACGGGGTGGCGGTCGGCGTAGCCGGGCAGGGTAGCGGCGATGTGGGGTTCCAGGTGCGCCTCGGCGGGGCCGTAGGCGGCGGCCAGGGCCTTGACGGTGTCCCGGTCGTACAGAGCGCGGGTGCGTCCGGCCTGCCAGGTGCCGCCCTGGCGGACCAGCAGCACCACGCCTTCGGCGCCGCCGCCGTAGGTGGACATGTCGGGGCAGCCCATGGCCTCCCAGCCGGGGACGGCCTTGGTCATCTCGCCGGCGTTGGCGACCCGGCCCACGATGGTGGTGTAGGCGTTGGCCTTGCCCTCCTTGGAGCCGGTGTGCTGGACGACGTCGCGTTGCTTGGCGGTGACGGCGACCACGCCGCCGGACCGGCCGCGCCGGTGGACCTTGTTCAGGACCGGCTTGATGTCGGCGGCGACGGCCGACTCCATGCCGGTGGCGGTGTCCTGCTCATCGATGATCAGGATGACCACCGGCGCCTGAGCGGAGGGCCGGTGGGTGCCGCCGTCGCAGTCGATGGCGCGTTCGTCGACCAGGGCGTCGATCCAGGCCAGGATCGCCAGCGCCTTGTCCTCCTCGTCGACACCGGCGGCCTCGTGCAGGTAGTCGCCCCACAGGCTGGGGATGACGCCCTTGCCCAGGTCGATGGCGACCACCAGCACGTCGAAGCATTCGGCGGACTGCTGGACGATGTTGGACAGCACGTTGGACTTGCCGCCGCCGTTGCTGGCCACGATGTCGACGTGCCGGGCGCCGCCGGCGTCGAACACCACCAGCTCCAGGTCCTGGCCGCTCTCGGGGGCGGTGCCGATGGTGAACGGGCCGTCCAGGATGGAGCGCTGGCCCTTGCCTGCCGCCGCGTGCTCCATGCTCTGGCTGCCCTCGGGGACGGTGAGCGCGGGGTGGGCGACCTCATCGGTCCACAGGTCCCGCAGCTGCAGGGTGATCCACAGGATCCGGGCGTTCTTGCGCTGCCCTTCGATGCGGACCTGATCGGCACCGATGCCGTAGCAGCGGGCGATCTGCTCACCCAGGTCACCGCGCTCCAGCCGCGTCACCGACGGGCCGTCCACGCCCAGATCGACCTTGAACCGGACACCGACCTTGGTGGTCTCGGTGCGCAGCAACCGCGACCCCTCCAGCCCGGTGAGGCCGGCGATGGTCTCCCAGCGGGCCTGCAGCTCGGCGGCGCGGCGGCGGGCCTTCAGCACGTCGGACCAGGTGTAGGCCGACCACAGGCCGGTGGAGGCGAGGGTGTAGGCCAGCAGGGTGGGCAGGTTGGTGATGCCGGTGGCCGCGGCGGTGGCCAGCCACAGCGGCGGCGCGGCGACGATCGCGGCGACGGCTCCGGAGTAGCGGGGCGAGCCGTGGGCCTTGTAGGTCGACACCCAGGCGGCCAGCGCGGCCGGCGGTCCGAACGCGCCCAGCATGATCGGGTCCATCGGGCCGGTGGCGTAGTGGTGGGCGAGCTCGCCGACCGGGTAGAGGGCGGCCAGGCCGGTGCCCAGGCCGCGGGTGTCAGGGGCCCGCATCACCCAGCGGGCGTACTCGCGCACCGCAGCGCGGGCCAGCCGTCCCGCCGGCGCCCGGCGCGGCGCCTGGTAACCCGCCGAGGCCAGCGCGGCCATCGGGGCCAGCGGGTCCATCAGGTCGGTCTCGGCGTACCGGCCGCGTCGGCCGCCACGGCGACCACCCGGGCGGGCGCCGAAGCCGCGGGGCTGGTTGGGAGCGCGGACGAAGCCGCGGGCGGGACGATTGAACATGCAGATCAACTCCAACGACGGCAACCGGCCGCGCCGCCCTGGAGGACGACGCGGCCGGTGAGAAGGCGAGTGAAGGGATGAGGGTCAGGCGGCGCGGCGGCGTGAGGTGCCGATGATGCGGATGCCGCGCGCGGCGATGGCGCGGGCGTCCTCGAAGTAGTCGGCGAAGTTGGCGGCCGAGCGGCGGGCGTCGCCGGCGGCGGCGTCCAGGTCGAGCACGACCTGCTCGAACTGGGCGATGACCGGGGCGGGGATGCCTCGGGCGGCCAGGTCCTGAACCCAGTCGTCGATCCGGTCGGCAGCCAGGGCGAGCAGGTCACCGATGGCCAGGCAGGTGGCGATGAACTCGCCGTCGGAGTCGGGCGCTTCGAACTCCACCAGGTAGCGGCGGGCACGGGAACGCATCACGACCTCCTTTCACGAGAGGAGCGGACGGGGTCAGGTGGGGTCGTCGCCGGTGAAGTGGATCCCGGCCTCGGCGACCGCGCGGGCCTCGGCGAACCACGCCTCGAACAGCATCGATGCCAAGGCGGTGCAGGCGGCGGCGTCCACCAGGCCCTCACTGACGTTGTTCAGCGGAGCGGTGACGATCGGCGGCATCCGGCGCACGATGACCTCATCGGTCCAGTCCTCCACCGCCACCCCGATACCGCGCAGGATCTGCTGCAGCTCCTGGCAGGACTCCAGGAACTCCACATCGGTCTCGGGGGCGTCCAGGTTCAGCGGACCGGTGATGCGCATCCGCGGCTGCGCCCGCCGCGCCCGCCGCGCCGCCGACCGGCCCCCGCCCCGGCCTGCACTGCGACCGGCGGCCCGGCGCGCGGGACCTGCGGTGCCCGGCTGCGGCACCGGACCGCCGGACGGCATGGGGATCGGGCTGCGCGGCTGCCCGCCGGTGCCGGCGGGCAGTTGCGGCATGGTGCGGCCGTTCAACGCAGGCTGCGCAGCCTTCGGGGACTGCACCGCCTGCGCCGGCCGTGCGGGCTGACCGGGCTGCGCGGTGTTATCGCCCGGGGCACCCGGACCGTTGCCCGGGTTGGTGCGGGGTCGGCGGATGAAGCTGGTGGTGCCGCCGTTGGCCTGGCGACGCTGCCAGCGGGCCTCGGCCCAGGGCTTCATCCGGCGGCCACGCTGCGCGGCGCCGCGCACGCCCTTGCCGATCGCGCGGCCGCCCAGATCGGCGACCGCATCCGCCAGCATCGTCTCATCGGTGTGCGGGGCACCGGCACTCTTCCACGCCTTGACCAGCAGCGAATCGGTGCGGGCCGGGCGGCGCGGCGGGTGGTGCTGGGTGCGGTTCTTGCGGATTGCGTGGGCGCCGCCGGCGAACGCCGCCGACCCCAGGAACAGCATTTCGATCACGGCCGCGCCCCCTTGCCGGTCTCGGCCAAGTCGGCGGGCAACTCGTGTCCGCTGCGCCGGACGTCGATGACGGTGATGACCAGCCAGAGCAGGGCGTAGAGCGGCCACTGCACGGCGGCGGCCAGCCACCACGGCTGGCCGAACACCACCTGGGTGCTGCCGGGCACGCCCAGCAGGAACGCCCAGGCACCCAACGACGGACGGTTGGCCCAGCCATACGCCACCGCCCGGCGGACGGCCGACGTGCCGGCGGGCGGGGAGGTGGGGGTGGTCATCGCAGCCACCCGTCCAGGGCGCCCGACAACTGGTGCAGGACCGGCAGGATCTTGGACCCCAGCGGGGTGCTGGCGGCCAGCAGACCCCACGCGGGCAGGGTGATCAGGAAGAACATCTGGACCAGGCGGCTGTAATACACCATGAACAGCACGCCGGTGAGCAGGGCGAGCAAGGTCATCGAGACCCTCCTTGAGAAAGCGGCCGGCCCAGCCGCGCGGGGGCGGCCGGGCCGGTGAGGCGACAGGTCAGGGGCAGTAGGTCAGGGCAGCAGTGAGCCCAGGAACGCGCCCAGCAGCGAGGCCAGCCCGATCACCAGGACGGTGTCGGCCAGGGCGCACAGGCGCTGCTTGCGGTGCAGCAGGTTCCACGGCGAGGCCTTCGCGTCGGCGCGGTTGGTCGCGGCCGCGGAGCGGGGGCGGGCGGTGAAGGTGGGAGCGGGACGCAGCTGCAGCGCGGCCAGCCGCAGCAGGGCCACGGCCGCCATCAGCATCAGCGCCAGGACCGCCATCAGCCGGCCCGGCCACCCGGTCGGCAGGCCGATCAGGCCGGTCAGGACGAAGACCAGGGCGACGGTGCAGGCGATGATCTGGCGGCAGCGGTTCTCCACCCGGGCGATCTCGCTCCGCACGTCGCGGACGTGGTCGGCTGGGGTGTCGGTGGGCGGGTAGTTCAGGTCGGTGAGGTCGGACACGGCGACTCCAGAGGGGAAACGGCGCCGGGCCCTGCCTGCAGCTGCAGGCAGGGCCCGGCGGAGCGGACGGAAGGAGTAGGGAGACCGGATATGCAGTCCGGAGCACGGGTCAGGCTGCGTTGCGCAGTTCCTGGAAGCGGTTGTTGACCCAGCCGATCGACCAACCGCAACGTGCGGCGGCGGCCCGCACCGACAACCCGGCCTCGAACGCCGCCTGGACCACGCGCAGGGCCTGGTCCTCAGGGAGCTTGTCGGTGACCGGGGCGGCGGCCAGCAACTCGGCGCGCTGCTGCTGGACCTGTTCGGTGCGTTGCTGTTCACGCTCGCGTTCACGGCGGTGGGCCTCGGCCTGGCGCTGTTCACGCTCGCGCGTGACGCGTTCAGCCTCGGCCTGCTGGCGTTCAGCTTCGGCGCGGGCCTGTTCACGCTCGCGCTCGTGGCGTTCACGCTCGCGGGCGGCGGCCTCTTCCTGCTGCTGCTGCAACTCCAGCTCCTGGAGGTGAGCGGCGATCTCGGCCTGGCGGGTGATCTCGGCCTGGCGCTGGGTCTCCTGACGGGCCAGCTCGGCCTGCTGCGCGGCGGCCTCGGCCTCGTGGCGGGCCTGTTCGGCCTGCAGTTCGGCGCGCTGGCGTTCCTCGCTCGCCAGCCGCTCGGCATGCTCGCGCTGCTCACGCAGTTCGCGTTCGCGCGCCTCACGCTCGGCCTGCTCCTTGCGCTCGGCCGCCAGGGCGCTTTCTCGCGCGGCCTTCTGCCGGGCGGCGTGCTCGGCTTGCCGGCGGGTCTGTTCGGCCGTCTGCGCGGTGGTGAGGGCCGCGGTGATGGCGCGCCGGTAGGCCAGCCCGGTCTCGGCGGTGACGATCAACAGCAGCGGCGCGACCGCATGCACCGCGACGCCCGCCTTGTCGTGCTTGAGCGCCGAATCGGCGGTGTTGAGAGCCAGCGTCATGATGCCGGTCATCCACCGCAGCACCACCGGCCAGCCGCCGCCGTCGCCGTCCAGGCGGGCCAGGACCGAGTCCAGCCGCACCACGATCACCACCGCGGCATCCACCACCAGCGGCAGGATCGGCGCCGTCCACTCCCATCCGTCGGGGGTGTGCTTAGCCATCAGCGGGGTGACGGTCAGCACCGAGTAGAGCATCGCGCCGAACACGATCAGCCAGGTGCCGATCGAGAGTGCCCGCTCGGCTTTGTGGATCTGCTTGTCGCCGTGGTGAACGCCGCTCTCCTGAACGGGCTCGGCGTGAACATCGCGGTGAACGGGTGCGGGGTGAACGGGGTCGGCGTGAACGCGGCGGGCCGGGGTGTTCACGCCGGTGTTCACCGCCGGGCCGGTGTTCACGGCTCCGGCTGCGCTGGGTGCGGCGAACGTCGGTGCGTGGTGGTCGGTGGAGTCCCTGGCGAGGGCGGCGGGTTTCGTCGCGGGAATCCCCGTGGTGGTGGGGATGTCCATGGGCGCAACCTCCTTACGGGGACAGGGCCCGGCCGCCCATGCAGACGGCCGGGCCGAGGGTGAAGAAGTGGAGCACCCAGAGGAGGTGCGCGAAGGGTGCGGAATGTGACAGTGATGGCGCAGAGCTGAAGAGAGCCGGTGGAACTCGGTCGGGCACTGGGCGGCCGATGGCGGACAGAGACGGTTCAGGCGTTGACGGTGGCGGTATCTGCCCGTTGATTGCCCTGTTCGAGACCGTCCGGGATGTTTGCCGGTTTGAGGGGTGGGCTCGTGGAGCACCAGGAACCCGAGTTCTCTCCCGCAGCGACCCGCGCATTGACCGATGCGGTGCTAGTGCAGGCGCGTGCTGATGAGCTGGATGATTACCGTGACTTGGCTGTGCAGGCTGGATGCGGGCTGGTGGTCACTGGCCGGGACGCGATCCGCGGCTTGCGGGAGGCTCGGGCGGCCGGAGTGTCCTCGCCAGTGCTGGTCGACCGGCGCCGTTACGCCGGTAGGAGGCGGATGCCAGGGACCGCACCGCTGACGGCCTCATGGCTGGAACAGCAATATGCGGCGGGCGCGACGGTGCTGCTGACCGACTCGGGTTACATCGGCCGCGGTGATGAGCCGGCGTTGGACGCCATACTCAGTCAGGCCGCCTTCTATCAGCGAGAACGGGCTGGGGAGGCGACGGTGTGGGCGGTGTTGCCCCTGCACCAGTCCTGGCTGCGGGAACACGTGTCGATCTTGACCGGCTATCTGCGTCAGTATCGGACGCCGGTAGCGCTGGTGCTGGAACATGCCAGTGATCCGCTGGGAACTCAGATCGCGGTGCAGGGACTGATGCAGATACTGGCCGTTCCGGTGCCGGTCGCGCTGCTGTGCACTGACGTGTCGGCGCTAGGAGCGCTGGCGTTCGGTGCGGTGTTTGCCGCGGTCGGAGTGCGTACTAGCTTGCGGCACCTGTATCCCCAAGATGCCGGAGGTGGCCGGCCGACTGGGGTGGTCAGTGCGCTGGTGGACCCGGTGCTGTCGATCGTGTCGACCAACAAGATCGCGGCGGCCTACGCGGCAGACCCTGACAACCAGGTGTGGCAGTGCTATTGCGAGCACTGCCATGGTCGGGACCTGACCTGGCTGGCCACTGCCGGGCAGGTGCAGGCTAACCACCACAGCTTCACCGCGCTGCTGGCGCGCCGTGAAGAGCTGGAATCGATCCCTCGTGGCGAACGCCGCCGAGGCTGGTGGCAGAACCGCTGCAGCGACGCACTGTGGAACTACGAAGACCTACGGCTGTTGACGCGGCACCGATGGACGTCCCCAGGATTCCTCAGAGCGTGGAAGACGGTGTAGACACCGACGCGTCTCTCGATGCGGTGACTGTCTGCTGGCTGACCAGCAGAGCCTGGAAGATCTGTTCCTCCACCAGCCGGTGCACCCAGGTTGCGCGGCCGGTGGGGCGCTGATCAGGCGGATGCACCAGTTGCAGCCATCCGCCTGATCCATCCCGGGTCCAGCCGTTGCCCTGGCCGTCGTGTGTCTGGGACGCCGGCGGATCCGGTTGGGGATGATGGGCGATAACCCCAAATCCCTCTACTAGGGCGAGCATCTGCAGGTGGCTGGAGCGGGCCTGGGAGGGTGGGACGATCGCCATCCGTGCTCCGAACGCCACAAATCCGCCGAGCGGGGCCAGCGCCCCACGCCAGGTCCGCCGAGCTGACAATGCCCCATCGATCTGCACGGGCGCGGAAGCCTTAGCGAAGGCGGTATCGGTGGCCAGTGCGAAACGCAGGGACAGCGGGTCGGTGACCGGGCGTTGTTCTCCCTGCAGTCGGCTCTGGCCAGCCTCGGTAAGTCGAGCAGCCACCCACAAATGGCAGCCGAGCAGATCGACTTCGGCGAGGATGCCAGGCCAGCCCAACAGGGCCGCCGCGTGCTCCATCAGCGACTGGGTCGTGTTGTCGTTGGAGATCTTCGACATCAGTCCCTCGCAGATTGGGGCGACCAGGAAGCGGCCGGGCGAACAGCGCAGCGGAGCTCCTTGCCCAGCCACTCTGGCAGCAGGCGAATCGATCACAGCGACCGGGTCAGCAATCGTTACCGTTCCGGCGTTCCCGAGCCGCCGCTTTGCGCTGGGCGGTCAGCTGGTGAGCCGGATCGGCATTAGCGCCGGCCCCCGGTCGCCGTCGGCAGCGGCGCCAGCTGGTTCAGCGGCACGACCTGGGCGGGGTTGTCGCCGTCGTGGATCAGGACCCAGGGCTGGGCGAGGGCGGGGTCGCTCAGCCAGTCCAGCACCACGGCCGGGCGGTCGAAGCCGGGGCCGGTCAGCACGATGGTGCCAGGGGCATACCAGCGGCGGGCGAGGTGGTAGCGGCCTCGCGAGGACCTGGTGAGGGCGAAGTGGACGTGCCCCCACAGGGCCGCCTGCTCCAGCACCGCGGCGGCGCCCAGCACCGCCAGCAGGCCGATGCCACCGATCAGCAGGAAATGGTGGGGCAGCGGCGAGTCCAGCAGCACGGCGACGATGCCCGCCAGCATGACGACGCCGATGACGGCCCGGGTCAGCAGGGTGATGCGGCGGCCGCGGTCGTCCATCGCCTGCAGCTGCAGCAGGTCGGTGATGTCGGCCGACTCGCCGGTGGCCGGCTCGGCGGCCAGGACCGGGACAGCCGGGCGGATGTGGTCCAGGTGGGTCATGGTGACTCCTTCAGGAAGGGGTGAGGTCGGCGGTCAGGGGGCGGGGGGTGTTCACCTGCGCCGCCACCGCGGCCGCGCTCCGGCCGTGATGGCGGTCTCGGCGGCGGTGGCGAGCTCGGCCAGGTCGCCCGACAGGGCGCCGGAACCGGCGTCCAGCTGCTCGGTGACCTGCTCGGCCAGGGCCAGGACCGCGTGGGTGAGGCCGGACAACGAGGTGCAGATCTCGCGGGCGTCGACGGAGGCCTTGGGGTCCAGGTCGCGGTCGGCCACCTGCAGCGCTTCGTCGGCGTGGTCGCCGGTGGCGGGGACGGGCATGGTGATCGGGCCGTCCAGCACCGCGCGGCCGACGTCGGCGAGGGTGTCCAGCGGGCCGGCCTCGCCGACGAAGCCGCCCGGGCCCTCACCGATGCGGTGGGAGGCGCGCAGCCACAGCCAGCCCTGGCGGGCGCACGCCCACACGTACCGGCGCACCGCGGTGGACCCGCCGTGGCTCCAGGTGGGGTGGGCGATCAGGACGGTGACGGTGCCGTCGGCCTCGACGTCGAACGGCTCGTCCCAGTCGTCGGCCTTGGGGGCGCCGGCCAGGATCGGGGAGATGTTCAGCTCGGTGAGCTTGCGGGTCAGGGCGGCGACGTCGGTGACGGCGGCCTGGTGGCGGCGCTGCCGCTCGGCGCACCGCGCGGACTCGTAGTGGCTGATCGCCAGCTCCAGCCCGTCGGGCTTGGGCGAGCGGTCGACCGGCCGCCAGTCCAGGGGCGCGGTAAGTGCGTTCAGGATCATCGGATACCTCGCAGATGTGGGAAAGGGAGCCAGACCGGGCGCCGTGTAGCAGCGGCGCCCGGCCTGGCCTGGCAGAAGCGGGGGAATCGAGACGCAGGGATCAGAGGCGCGGGGTGCCGGGCCTGCGCTTGAGCGCGCAGGCGAGTTGGCGGGCCGCGCGGTGGGTGTGGTCGGGCAGGGCGCGGATCAGAGCACGGCGGGTGTCGTAGAGCAGGCCGGGCAGGCCGGCGGGCCGGAACGCCGAGTCGATCAGCCGGGCGGCCAGCGCCCGGGTGCAGGCCGGGCAGTACACCGCCTGGTCCTGGTGCATCCCCATCAGCCAGGGGGCGATGTCGGCCAGCAGAGTGCTGGCCGGGCACCGGTCGCAGGTGGCCGTCCACTGGTCCAGCCGGGCCAGGTCGGGGACGCCGTGGGCGTCGCGCAGCGGGATGATCACCGGGATCACCCCGCCCGCAGTCGCACCGGCCGCGCGGCGGTCGGCGGGCAGATTGGGCAGATAATGGCGCCGACGGGCGGGTTCCACACCCGGCCCGTGCCGTGGCAGGTCCAGCACGGCTCGCCGCACCGCCGCCTGGTGCGGCGGGCGCGGCGGCCGGTCAGGCGCGCGAGGATGGACATGGGTCGGTCCTCCAGGTCGTATCTGTGAGGAATCGGTCAAGGGCCCCGGCCGGTGTTGGAGCACCGGTCGGGGCCCGGCTCAAGGTCGAAGGGGCAGGCCGTCCGCAGCGGACACACAGCGGCGGTACCGCCGAGGTGTCCGAACCGCAGGGCAGGCCGCACCAGATCAGCCGGCGGGCGGGGGTGCCTGGCCGGTGACCGCGATGGTCAGGTAGCGGCGAACGCCCGGGGCGCGGCGGTTGGCGTAGTCGGTGGAGACGTCGACGACCTCGGCGTGCTCGCCGATCAGCTCGGCGAGCACGTCCACGTCGGCCGGGTCGCCCGACAGGCGGACCTTGACGAGCCTGATCACCAGGCGCCCCGGCTCGGCTCGTTCAGCGCCTGGATGAGAGGCGCGAGCTGCCGGTTGATCAGGCCCACCAGGGCGGTGACGGCGGCCTTGGCGTCGTGGGTGAGCATCGCCTCCCCGCTGCGGGGCAGCGGCGTCACCTTGTGCGCGGTGACCGGCGCGGGCAGCTCCTCCGCAGTGAACGGCAGGACCACCGTGGCGGTGGTCAGGAGCGTCGGCCGGTCAACCAGGCGCTCTCCCAGCGGCTCCCAGTACCGGTCGGTGAACCGGTCGTGCTCCCAGCCGTTCCACCGCCCCGGCAGCCGGCGGTAGGCCAGCGGCGCGGGCGGCGGGACCGCCAGGGCGGCCCTGGCCAGCAGGGAACCGTCCCACTGCGACCGCACGCAGTGCACGGACTGCAGGCGGGGCTCGTCCCACTGCACGTAGCTGGGCGACATGATCGGGCCGCAGGCGACCTGCCAGGCCGCCACGGCGAACCGGACGGCGTCGCCGGTGATCGGGACGCTTTCGAAGTCGTCCTCGAACAACTCGACGTGCTGCTTCAGGTACTCCCCATACCGGGAGGTCGCCTGACGGCCGTCGGACGCGTCGGTCCGCAGCGGACCGGTGAAGGTAGCGGTATCGGGCATGGGCAGGTCTCCGTTCTCCGCCGGGCCGGGGCCGGGCGGTGCGAGGTCGGTCGGGTTGGGGTCGATCGCGGTACCGCGGCAGCGCAGGCAGGGTCCACCTGCGGGGTCGGTGCGGGTGCCGACGCAGCCGACGCAGATCACGACCACGGGGGCGGGCGAGCCGGTCACGGCCGGTCGGGCGGCCGGGCCGGGTTGGCGGCGGTGCGCGGGGTGGCGGTGCTGTCGGCGGCTGGGGTCGTGGTGGCGCGGCGGGCGCGGGCGGTGAGCTCGGAGGCGCGGCAGTTGCGCTCCACCAGGCGCATGATCATCGGGTGCTGCATGGGGAGTCCTGGGCGTGAAGGAAGACCGGCCTCGCTCCCCGGGACGAATGAGGGAAGCGAGGCCGGTCAGCTTGGACAGCGGGAAGGAAGGGATCAGGAGGCGGACAGGTCGGCGATTGCCTCGGGGCGGGTGTTCCAGGGCGCGGCCGGGACGGCCGGCCGGGAACTGCGGTTCACGCGGCGCTCCCCCGCGGGCGCATCGGCGTGACGGCGGTCGCGCTCACACCCTCGGCGGCGATGACGATGCGTTCGTCCTGGCGGATGACGGTTTCCCAGCACTGCCCGCAGGCGGTCTTGCCGATCCGGCGCCGCATGGTGTGCTCGCGGGCGTCGCACAGCCGGCGGGCCTTGACGGCCAGCGGGTGCGTGGCGGCCAGGAAGTCCGGCTCCCACTCCCAAGTGGCCGTCGAACCGTTCTTGGCCCGGGACTTGCGGCGGGCCCGCCGCACCGCGGCGACCGCGTCGGTCGCGGACACCTTGCCGTCCCGGACCTGTGCGCGGGAGGACTCGTCCAGCTCCAGCAGCGCCAAGTGGTGCGACACCGTGGAGGACGCCAGCCCGGTCGCGCGGCAGATGTCGGCGGCCTAGTAGCCGCGGTTGACCAGCGCGCCGAGCGCTTCGGCCTTCTCCATCGGCGTCAGCTCGCGGCGCTGGCAGTTCTCGATCAGCATGACCTCGATCGCGCGGCCGTCGTCGTTGACGCCGTGCCGCACCACCACCGGCAGCCGCTCGCCGTGGCGGCCGGCCTGCAGGGCGGCGGCGTGACGGCGGTGGCCGGCCAGCAGCTCGAAGTGCCCGTCCCGGGTCGGGTGCGGACGCACCACCAGCGGCTGCAGCAGACCGTTCGCGCGGATCGAATCGATCAGCTCGGTCAGGTCGCCCAGGTCCTCGCGGACGTTGGCCGGGTGCGGATGGATCAGGGATGCGTCCAGGTAGGCGTTGCTGCCCATCGGCGGACTCCTTTCAGAAGGGATGAAGGGCATGCGAGAACGCCCCGGCCGAACCGGCCGGGGCGTGGAGAGCGAGGAATCTCGAAGGGAGAGGCGTCAGAGGCGAGCCGTCTGCGCGAGAGCTGCGCCTTCGGACTGGGCCAGGGTCTTGGCGCGGGCCTGAGCGATCTGGTGCACGGCCGGCGGCACCGGCGGGCGGGGCTTGGTGAACTGCCGGGCGCTGCGGCGGGCGTCGGCGTCGGCGACGGCCTCGGACAGGCGCTGCCGCCACATCTCGTAGGACAGGTTCACGATCACGCGCTGACCCGACCCCGGGCACCGCGGCTGGGTCGCCCACCGCTCCAACGGAGCGGTCTTGCGGCCGAAGGCATAGCACGGACCTCGCTCTCGGACAGACGCGACCGCCGGTGCGGGTGGATCATGTGCCGCTTGATCGGCTGGAACGAACCGCAGTCGAGGCAGGTGACCAGCGTCCGCGGCTTGGGGTGGACGTCCTCGGGGACCGGGGCGGGGATGTCGATCTGGGAGGGAAGCAGGTCGCTGAGCGAGATCGGGTCACGGCCGTTGTGACGCATGGGCAGCTCCTCGTGAGAGGGAACGCGGTTTCGCGCACTCCACCCGCCACCTCCTGCGAACCGGACGATGGCGCATGGGCAGCGCGAACGCTGCGAGCTTGCGATCAACCGTGGTGTCCGTGCGGGGACCTCGTTGTTCGTCATCCCGCCGGTGGAGCACCACGTATGAAGTTGTGAGGAGACTCGCTGAACGATCAACAGGATGCCTACACGTCTAGATGAGTTCCATCACTTGTATAGATGTGTGCGCGTCGTCTGTCAACGCTTTGCCTTAGTGGGCCGGAAGCTCGTACGACAGGACGTACGCGTCGGCCGACATGATCGTGTCGCAGACTTCGACGGCGCGCCCCTCGGTGTCGAACGCCGTCCGCACGAGCCGGAAGACCGGCGTGCCGGCGGGAAGCTGCAGGATGCGCGCCTCATCGGGGGTCGGCATCCGAGCCGACACCTCTTCCTCGAACCGTTCGAGGGTGTGCCCCATATCCTCGATGCGGGCGTAGATCCCACCGGGGCCAGGGTTGGGATCCGTGATCGGAGTACCTCTGGCGATGTCGGCAGGGATGTACGACACGGCGGTCTCAA
Organism: Actinomadura macrotermitis; assembly: GCF_009604375.1. GTDB lineage: Bacteria > Actinomycetota > Actinomycetes > Streptosporangiales > Streptosporangiaceae > Spirillospora > Spirillospora macrotermitis. The sequence continues at coordinate 1,157,673 of NZ_WEGH01000003.1, read as the reverse complement.
CAGGGTGGCCGTTGAGTGAGTACCGCCGACTGCGGACGACTACCTCGTCGCCGGCTTCGAGGGAGAGCCGATCGGCAACCTCGGCCGTCGTGGCCTGCTCGCGGATCTCGATCATGTCGACTTCGGACTTGGCCCCCACCTGTGCCGACTCGGCGAGGAAGGCGGCCTTCCCCTCCTTGCGGTGCCTGCGGGCGAACCGGTCGGAGGCAAGGCGGCGAACCGGGGGCCGGCGGCGAACGAACACGCCCCGCCCATGCTCGGAGACGACCAGCCCTTCCGTCTGCAGCTCCTGAAGAGCGCTGCGGATCGTCATGCGGGCGACCTTGTAATGCTCGACAAGCTGGGCTTCGGACGGCAGCTTCGCCCCCTCCGGGAGGCGGCCCCGCTGGATGGCGTCACGCAGGTGGTCGGCGATCTGACGGAAGACGGCACGATCACTGTGCGGATCGAGCTCGCCGGTAAGTACTCCGTCAGCGTTCAAAGCGCGACTCCACAACTTGTCCAGACGTCTACTACTGTCAGGTTACCGATGGAGGGGAGCACATGCCTGATCACTCTGCCCGTCACTCAGTGAGCGTCGCCGGCGTCGTTGTCGACGGCGACAAGGCCCTGCTCGTCCAGCGTCGGGACAACGCCCACTGGGAGCCGCCCGGGGGAGTCCTCGAAGTCGCCGAGACCATCACCGACGGCCTGGTCCGCGAGGTCCGCGAAGAGACGGGACTGACCGTCGAGCCCATCGCCCTGACCGGCGTCTACAAGAACATGACGCGCGGCATCGTGGCCCTCGTGTTCCGATGCCGGTCGGTCGCCGGCAACCTCCTGACGAACGATGAGGTCAAAAGCTTCCACTGGGCCACGAAGGACGAAGTCACGGCCATGCTCGACGAGGCTTACGCTGTCCGCGTCCTCGACGCCATGCAGGCCGAGCACCCCAAGATCCGCCACCACGACGGCGTGAACCTCCTCGGGTGACGAGCAGGCAGCGAGGCTAGCACCACGTTTCAGGTGTCTACTTCTAACTAGCTCATCGCTCCCGCCAGAATGCAAGGTTGTTGCGGGTGGCCAGGGTGTTTGGGTGGTCGGGGCCGAGCACGCGCAGTAGGTCGGTCAGGAGTTCTTCGAGGGCGGTGGCGGCGCCTGCGGCGTCTCCTGCCCGGCCTCGCCAGGAAGCGAGGTTGTTGCGGGTGGCCAGGGTGTCGGGGTGGTCGGGGCCGAGCACCCGTATCCGATCGGTCAGGAGTTCTTCGAGGGCGGTGGCGGCGCCTGCGGCGTCCCCTGCCCGGCCTCGCCAGGAAGCGAGGTTGTTGCGGGTGGCCAGGGTGTCGGGGTGGTCGGGGCCGAGCACCCGTATCCGATCGGTCAGGAGTTCTTCGAGGGCGGTGGCGGCGCCTACGGCGTCCCCTGCCCGGCCTCGCCAGGTTGCGAGGTTGTTGCGGGTGGCCAGGGTGTTTGGGTGGTCGGGGCCGAGCATACGCAAGACATTGGTCAGGAGTTCCTCGAATGCGGCAGCGGCGCCTGCGACGTCCCCTGCCTCGCCTCGCGAGGAAGCGAGGTTGTTGCGGGTGGCCAGGGTGTTTGGGTGGTCGGGGCCGAGCACGCGCAGTAGGTCGGTCAGGAGTTCTTCGAGGGCGGTGGCGGCGCCTGCGGCGTCTCCTGCCCGGCCTCGCCAGGTTGCGAGGTTGTTGCGGGTGGCCAGGGTGTCGGGGTGGTCGGGGCCGAGCACCCGCAGTTGGTCGGTCAGGAGTTCTTCGAGGGCGGTGGCGGCGCCTGCGGCGTCTCCTGCCTCGCCTCGCCAGGAAGCGAGGTTGTTGCGGGTGGCCAGGGTGTCGGGGTGGTCGGGGCCGAGCACCCGTATCCGATCGGTCAGGAGTTCTTCGAGGGCGGTGGCGGCGCCTGCGGCGTCTCCTGCCTCGCCTCGCCAGGAAGCGAGGTTGTTGCGGGTGGCCAGGGTGTCGGGGTGGTCGGGGCCGAGCATACGCAAGACATTGGTCAGGAGTTCCTCGAATGCGGCAGCGGCGCCTGCGGCGTCCCCTGCCCGGCCTCGCCAGGTTGCGAGGTTGTTGCGGGTGGCCAGGGTGTCGGGGTGGTCGGGGCCGAGCACCCGCAGTTGGTCGGTCAGGAGTTCTTCGAATGCGGCAGCGGCGCCTGCGGCGTCTCCTGCCTCACCTCGCCAGGAAGCGAGGCGATTGCGGGCAGCCAGGGTGTCGGGGTGGTCGGGGCCGAAGTGGCGCAGGCAAGCGATGTGCAGGTTGGCGGAGGCGGTGATGGCGGCGGCGACCTGCCCGGTTTCGCCGAGACTTGCAGCGGCCCGAAAAAGCAGGGTGTGGGCGTCAGAGCTGTAGAGGGCAGCGCCGGTGGCGTGCTGGAGGGCGGTGGTGTTGGCGCGCAGGATTTGGCCGATCTGGTCGCGTTCGATCTGCGGCCATATCTCCAGTAGGGCGCCAGCTGCGGCATGGGCGAGATCGGTAAACGTGTCTGGGTCAAGTTGGGGTTGGAGGGTGAGATTCTCGCGGGTAGCGCGCTGGACGAGCTGGTGTACGCGAACCTCGCGCTGGTCGGCGGCCCGGTCGTGATCGATCAGACTGTGCCGGTGCAGGTTCCGTAATGCGTCGTCCACCATGTCTGCATCTACCTGCGGGCTCGTGGTGTCGGAAGCGGGTACGAGTAGACGGGTGGTGAGGTAGTCCAGGGCGGGCGGGCAGGTCAGTGCGGCCTGGGGGATGCCAGCCGAGTCCAGGACGCTGATCAGTTCCAGTACCGGACGGGCGAGCCCGGTAGGTGCGGCCTGGTCGGCATGCTCGACGGACAGTTCCCAGGTCGCGGTGACAACCCGTTGGTGCCCGTCGGGCAGGTAGTCCTCGCCAGGGACGGCATGGGCCAGCAGCCGGCTGGCAATGCGTCGCCGATAGGTCGCGCAGGTGATGTCGGCGTTGTTGATGTAGGCCGTGGCCTGTGCCAGCGCCAGCGGCAGAAACCCCAGTTCCTCGGCGAGGGCATCTAGCTCGGAGGCCAGCGCATGGTCACCTAGCTTGGCGGCCAGGTAGGAGCGGGCTTCGGCTGGAGTGAAAGTGCCGATATTGACCGTGCGCCGGTCCGCCCCGGCGAGTGCCGCTTCCCGTAGCCGGGTGGTGACCAGTACTTGCCTACCCGTCTCCGAGGCCGTGGTCGGCGGCCACAAACCGTTCAGGTCCCGAGGGAGCTGCACGTCGTCCAGCACCACCAGCCACCGTTGATCAATGGTCTCAGCCCAGATCAAGAATTGTTCGGCCGCATGTTCTGGGTCATCGTGATCGGCCAGCGGTAGACCTAGGCGCTGGGCGGTGGCGGTGTAGGCGGAGACGATGTTGTCGCGGGTGGCGGCGTTCACCCACAACACGACGCCGACCCCCTGCTGGCAGGCGCGGCGGGCGTGCGCGGCGGCCAACTGGGTCTTGCCGACTCCGCCCATCCCGGCCAACACCTGGGTCAGCGCCTGGGGTTCTGGTTGGGTCAGCACCACCGTGCCGCCCTCACTGACCGCTGTCTGTACCTGTTCGGCAACCTGGCGTTCCTGGAAGCAATCGGCTGGCCGCGGGATCACCCCGACCCGGATCTGTTCCACCATCGTGCTTGGTTCGGACGGGCAGGAGGACGAACGGCTGCGGTCAGCGATCATCAGCCGATCCCACTCGTGCGTCGACAGAGGCCGCTCGTTCGCCCACTTCGCCAAAGTGGCGCCGACCTTGACCAGCTGATCCAGAACACGCGGCACCGCCGTGCCCTTCGCCCACCCGTTCACCGTTGAATACGGCACACCCGAAGCGGTCGCGAGCTTCTTCTGGGACACCTGGCCAGGTTGGCGGACGCGGGCCTGGTCCCACAGCCGTGCCAGTTCCGCCAAGACCTGGGAAGTCGAGTCCTTCGGACGGAACTCCGCCACGACGACCGCCTCCTCGCCCCCGAAAGACCGCTATCCGGATCCGGGACGGACCGACCCGGATCCCCGCCCACCAGGAGCGTAGCCCCACGGTTCCGGACCCATCCGGCATATCTGCAACATCATCGCCATCCTCGATGTCATGCAGCCATGACACACACCAACACCCCCAAGCTCCGCCCGACCACCCCCACTACGAAGCGCCGCTCCACCACCCGCCGGCTCCGCCGCACCATCGGATTCGCCCTCGCCCGCGGCGCCGCCCACGCCACCGGCACCGGCCTCATCGGCCTGCTGTTCTGGTGGATCACCCATCGCTAACTTGCGCTGCACCACGAAGTGGCCTGCACGCCTATGGGCGTGCAGGCCACTTCGTTTATCTGTTTGACTTTGAGTGTGTGGAGTTCTGCTGCATCCCTTCGATCCTGAAGTAGTGGCTGGCTTCTGCTTTTCTGTCTCAGACGGACATGATTCTGATCAAGTATAAATAGCTCTGCTAGCCATGAGATGGATCAGTGTTCCTTAGAGGGCTATCACTCATCTTTCGTACTCCCCTCGCGCCAGTCTCGTTCAATGCCCCCTCCAGGGCTCGCTGAGTTCAGCGGCAGCGCCAACTGATTTCTAAAGCACAACGTGAGCATAGGAGTCGAAGCGAGCGCGATCTGATGTCTGCGCCTCATTGGAACAGTTCCTATCGGCGATAGGACTCGATGAGGACTTGGGTCAGTTGGGCAAGTGCAGTGATCGATGTCAGGAGGGCCGGAACCACCAGCCACCACACTCGCTTCCACTTCTTGAAATTCTCCATCTCTCCTCCTTTCGTTCTTGGGCGTCGTGGCCACCCACGCCCAAGAAAAGGGGAGATCAGGCCGTGAGCCAGTCGAGAGAACTCTCTGGCTCGCGCTCGTGCTCCGCCTTGGCATATTCCACTTTGGCGCTCTTCAGTAGTTCATGCCACGAGGTGACATCAGGGCGTCGCCTCAGGAGTGCGCGCCGCTCCTGTTCGGTCATGCCACCCCAAACACCGAACTCGATCCTATTGTCCAAAGCATCGGCAAGGCATTCAGCCCTGACCGGGCAGCCTCGACAGATCAATTTTGCCCGATTCTGGGCCGCGCCTTGAACAAAGAGCGCATCCGGATCGGCGTTTCGGCAGGCAGCTCTGGCCGTCCAGTCTAGGATCCATACACTGCTTTCTGTAGGCTTTGGCTCGCTTTCTGGTGGGGTTTCTTCATCCAATGCCCCACCCGATATGATGATGAATGCACGCGAGGGATGCCGGGTGAAAAGTTCGGATTCGGCGTTGACGATCCGGCTTTCGAGGCGGCGCAGAGCTTGATCGGTGTCGTAGTCAGCGTACTGCTCGCGGAACTTCGCTGCGAAGTTCTCCAGTGGGCTCCTATCGGTGTTCATGCCTCCGCACCTCCTTCGCGGTAGTCCCCCAGGAGAGACCTCAGGCTCGATCTGGCAATGGCCAGGTGAGAGGTCACCGTTGATGGGCTGATGCCGAGATAACGGGCGATTTCGGCGGTCTCGTAGTCGAAGATGAGGGAGAGTCGGGCACATTCGGCTTGTCGTTCGGGGAGTTTGTCGATCGCCCGAGTGACGTCGAGCATGCGTAGTGAGGGCTCTATGGCGTCCGGGGCGTGGTGGTAAGCGTCAATGGAGTCGCCGTCTATGGTCGCCGAGGCGGGGGCTCGGTCGGATTTGCGGCAGTGGCTAGCGAAGGTGTCACGGAGGACTTTAAAGGCGAACGCCACCGGGTTGTCGCTCGCGAACAGGCGCTTCCTCACCCGGTAAAGGGTCAGGAAGGTTTCGCTTACGACATCCTCGGCATCCTCATGTGACAAGCCGCGCAGCCGCACGTACATGACGAATCTGACCTGGTGCTCCCGGTTGAACGCCACGAACTCCTGAGGCAGCAGGCTGCCGGAAGGTGCGATCTCATCGGTGTCCTGACATAGCGGGCTGGGTGCTAGGCCGTTCAACAGGCAGACACAGGAGGCGCGTGGGCACGCGTCGACGGCTGCAGCCAAAGCTCATCCCACCAAGATCGCTAGTTGGGGGAGCGGGTCTCTTCCATGCATGTCCCTACCTCCCGTCATGGTCACTTTTCACTCATAACGCCGCTCCTGGATGGCGCTCCGTCCAACGGATTCTCAAGATTTTTTCGAGCGGTCATCAGGTGGAGGCTGGAAGCGAGGCTCAGGTCCTGGCCTGGAGGGGGTCATCGAGCACCCTGCCAGAGCTCGGGTGCTGTAGGCCGACCTGGCCTTATCCAGTGACCTCGCCGGCAAGCCCGCTATCGAGTCACCTGAAGATCCGCAGGTATGAAGTTCAGCGCAGCAGCGATCCACGCCTCAGGCAGGCGGGCCGGTTGGTCCCCTGGATGCTGAGCTTCGCTTGCTCCGTCTGTGCTCCGTGAGACGTCTGAAGAGGATGAAAGGCGACGTGTGATGACGGGTGGCTCCGCTGCAGCTCAGAAGCGGGTTCGATGGTCCTGATCAAGGTGGGATTCGGCCCGGCTGAAAACACCCAGATCTACGAGGGCACCAACCAGATCCAGCGCATGGTCATGGCCCGCCAGCTCCTCAAGTAGGCCCCGGCCGACAGAAACGCGCCCCTTCCCGACCCCAGGGAAGGGGCGCGTTCGCGTTCGCGGTGCAGGATGATCTTCTCGGTGGACGGGGCGCCGATCAGGTGCAGCCGGCCGATCGCGCGGGTCGCGCTGTCCGCCAGGTCCTTGAGGTGGGCGCGGGCCCGTCGGGGTCGAAGATCTCGTGTCCGTCGATGACGGCCGTCCGGTGGTGAACGGTGCTCATGGTGGTCAGGCCGGCAGGGGCCGGCGGGGGCGCGCCGGGGCGACGAGCAGCGCCGCGGCGACGGTGAAGGCGAGGGTCAGGGCGAAGTAGCCCCGGTAGCCGCCGGTCGACGCGTGGATCAGGGTCGCGACCCCGAGCCCCGCGGCGGCGGACAGCTGGTGGATCACCCAGGCGGGGGCGAGCGAGCGGCCCATCCGCGCGGGGTCGAGCCCCCGCGAGAGGACGGCCATGGTCAGCGGGATCACCGGGAACGAGGAGGCGCCGAACAGCGCCGCGACGGCGATGAGCGCCCAGCGGCCCGGCACCGCCACCGCGATCAGCAGCGCGGTCCCGCGCACCGCGTACAGCACCCGCAGCAGCGTCTCCGGCGGGTACCTGCGCAGCAGCCGGACCGCGGCCGCCGAGGTCAGGCCGGCCGCGACCGCCGCGACCGCGACGAGCCGCCCGCCTCCCGCGACCGACCAGCCGGCCTCCACAGCGTGCTTGGGCAGCATCAGGATGACGACGTAGAGGGTCGCCGCGTGCAGGCCGAACGACACGAGCACGCGTCCGCGCCCCCGCAGCGGCTCCCCGCCGCGGGCGGGCGCCTTGACCGCGGCGGTATCGGCGGGCAGGAGGAGGCGGAGGGCGAGGGTGACCGCGAGGCCCGCGGCGCCGAGGACGGCGTAGGTGGCGCGGACGCCGATCGGGCCGAACAGGGCGGTGGCGGCCCAGGGCCCGAGGAGCTGGCCGAGGTTGATGCCGAGGGCGGCGCGGGCGAGGGAGGGGCCGGCCCGGTCGCCGTGCACGCGGCCGATCAGCGTGGTGACGGTGAGGCTGGAGGAGGCGGCGAAGCCGAGCCCGCCGAGCACCATGTAGGCGAGGACGAACTGCCAGGTCTCCCGCACGGCGGCGAGCGCGAGGTAGCTCGTGGAGATCAGGGCCAGCCCGCCGGCGAGGACGGCCCGCGCCCCCACCCGGTCGAGCAGCCCGCCGATCGGCCGCTGCGCGAGGCCGGTGAGCAGGGTGCTCAGCGCGGCGGCGACCGCCAGCGCGGTCGTGCTCACCCCGTACGAGGCGGCCGTCGGCGTGAAGAACACGCCCATCGAGAAGTTGAGGCCGAACGAGACCGTCATGGCGGCGAGCCCGGCCCAGGCCACGTGTTCCTTGCGCATGGACATCTCCTAACTGTCTAGCTTGCTGTGATCGGTTAACATGGGGTATGGCCATCCGACCCCTGCTCGGCGAACCCCTCCCGCTCGATCTCGTCGACACCGAGTGGCGCGAGCACGGGCAGCCGGTCGACGGCCTGGCCGGGCCCGGCGCGGTCGAGGCCTGGCTCGCCGAGCACGGCCTGCCCCCGGGCGACCCCGGTCCGCTGCTCCAGGTCCGGCGCGCGATCCGCGCCGCGCTGGAGCGCCGCGACTTCACCGCGATCGGCGAGGTGCTCGCGCACGGCCGGATCCGGCTCGGCCTGGACGCCGCGGGGCCGGTGGAGACCGTCGAGCTGGACGACCCCGGCCTGCTCCCCGCCTGGACCGTCGCGCGGGCCTTCGCCGACCTGGTCGCGTCCGCCCCGCCCGGCCGGATCCGCCACTGCGACGGGCCCGGCTGCGTCCTGTGGTTCCTCGACACCTCCCGCAACGGCCGCCGCCGCTGGTGCTCGATGGCGGCCTGCGGGAACCGCGCCAAGGCCCGCGCCTACTACTCCCGCGCGACGTCCTGACGGGCCCGCGGGTCACCGGGCGGCGGCCCCGACCAGGTCGATCTTGGCGTTGAGCGCGCTGAGCAGCAGCGCGGTGTTGTGCGAGCCGGTGCGCAGGCTGCCGGAGATCGCGAGGGTCCGGTGACCGTTCATGGCCGTTCCTTTCGGGGGGAGGAGGCGATCAGTGCCGGCGGCGGGCTCCGTGCCGACTTAACTGATCATCATCTAGTTGAAGGTTAGAAGTGCGCCGGTGATTCCCGGATTCCAAGGAATCTTGAAGTTCCGCGGTGGCGTGTCACCAACGCCAGGGCCGCCGCTGCGGGGCACCGGGGACCCATCGCGCCACGCCCGGCCGACACGAAAGCGCCCCCTCCCGGGGTCCGGGAGGGGGCGCGTCCAGGGCGGTCACACGCTGCAGAGGTAGTGCCTCGGGAGGGAGATCGTGTCGACGCACTGGGAGTTGTCGTAGAGCGAGCGGGGGGCGATCCGCGGCGCCAGGCGGTACAGGACGCCGCTCGCGCCGTAGGCGACGATTCGGGTCGGGCGGTCCGCCGAGGTGCGCATCGCGCCGCGCGACATCGCGCCGGTCGCCGTCGGGTCGGGCTCCATGCGGCCGGTGTGGGACGCCAGGAAGAAGCCGTCGCGCAGCACGGCCCGGACGGTCCGGCCGTCCGACCAGGTGACCTCGACCCGCCGCACCTCCGGCCTCGCCCGGCCGGAGACCAGGAAGACCAGGTCGTCGTGGACGGCCCGGCCGTTGCGGTACTCCACCGTCCCCGACCTCGTGGGCGCCGTCACCGAGGCGGCGGCGTCCACCCGCAGCGGGTGCCGCAGCGCCTTCGGGTCGGCCGGGCCCGCCGGATACCAGGGGATCGGCTGGGGCACCTCGGTGTTGCCGGTCTTCGGGGACGCCGCGCACAGCACCAGGTCCCGCGGGCTGCCCACGGCCGCGACGAAGAGGTCCTTGCCCAGGTGGATCCGCGCGAGCAGCCGGGCGTCGGTCGCCGCGACGGGGTCGCGCGGCACTTTCCTGCGCAGGCATCTGAGCGCGTCGGCCACCTCGTCCGGGGTGTTGGCCGGCAGCCCGTTCGAGGTGTGCAGGGCGGCCGTCCGCCCCTCGTCCTGCGGCCAGGCGAACGGCACGACCACCGCCGCGGCGGTCGCCACCGCGGCGAGCGCCGCGGCGGTGATCCGCCGCCGTCGCCTGCGGTCGTGCCGCCGCAGGACGCGCCCGGCCAGGCCGGGCACCGGCGCGGCCTGGCCGGCGAACTCGGCGAGCGCTTCCTTGAGGATGGGATCGGTCATGTCCGTCCTCCCGCGTGTTCGGATGAGGGCGCCAGCTCGCGGAGCCGGGCCAGCGCCTTGTGGGTCTGGCTGCGCACCGTGCCGACCGAGCAGCCCATGATCTGGGCGACCTCCGTCTCGGAGAGGTCCTCGAAGTAGCGCAGGACGAGCACGGCCCGCTTGCGCGCGGGCAGCGCCGCCAGGGCGTGCCGCAGCGCCAGCCGCTCGGCGACCTCGCCGCTGCGGTCGGGCTGCGCGACCTCGGGCGGCGCCGCCACCGCCGTCTCCCGCCGGGACCGGCGCCACCGGCCGACCTGCTCGTTGTACATGGCGCGGCGCACGTACGCCTCGGGCGATCCGTGCACGTGGCGCCACCGCGCGGCCGTCTTGACCAGCGCGTTCTGCAGCAGCTCCTCGGCGGCGTGCTGGTCGCCGGTCAGCGCGTAGGCGGTCCGGACGAGGACCGCGGAGCGCGACTCGACGAACCGGGTGAAGCTTTCGCGTGCTTCCTGGTTCACACCGGCCTCCCCCTTGTCTTCCGCCCCCTCAGACTTCGGGCGGGCCGCGATCTATGCCGCCGGGCGCGTTCGCTTATCGATTAGGGGCGGTGAAATTTCGGCGGCGCGCCGGACCGGCCTGGACGGCGGGCCGCCAGATGCGCTCCGAGCTGGGAGAACGGCGTTCGGGGCGGCGCCGGGCGGGCCGGCCGGTGCCCATTGCCGGGTGCCTGGCCAGGGGTCATCGTGACGGCACCACGAGCGCCTCTCCGAACGGCAGGTGTCCCTCCCATGGTGAAGCTTTCCAGACCGTTCGTCGCCGTCTTGTCGGCACTCCTCCTCGTCCTGGCGGTGACGAGCCCGGCCCGGGCCGCCGCCGCACCCGAGCCCCCGTCCCAGCGCTACCTGGTCAGCGGGCCGAAGACGCCCCAGCAGCGCAGCCAGGTCGCCCGTACCGGCGCCGCGATCGACGCCGTCCGCAAGGACGGGTCGCTGGAGGTCAGCGCCATCGCCTCCGAGCTCAAGGCGATCAAGAAGCTCGGCTACACCGTGGCGGCGCTGCCCTCGCCGCAGCCGTACCAGCGGCTGGCGACCTCGTACCACACCTTCGCCGAGATGCAGGCCGAGCTGGACGCGGTCGTCGCGGCCTACCCGCAGATCGCGCGCAAGGTCGTCATCGGCAAGTCCTACCAGGGCCGCGACATCGTCGGCGTGAAGATCAGCGACAACGTCGCGGTCGACGAGAACGAGCCCGAGACGCTCTACATCTCCAACATCCACGCCCGCGAGCGGCTCACCGCCGAGCAGACCCTGGACCTGATCGGCACCCTGACCCGGGGGTACGGCAGCAACACCCGGATCACCAACCTGGTCAACTCCCGGGAGATGTGGATCTTCCCGATGGTCAACCCGGACGGCCAGGTGTACGACATGACGTCCGACACCCAGCCGGGCCGGATGTGGCGCAAGAACCGGCAGCCCGCGCCGACCGACCTGAACCGCAACTTCCCCTACAAGTGGGGCTGCTGCGGCGGCTCGTCCGGCAACGTGTCCAGCGAGACCTACCGGGGCCCGAGCCCCGAGTCCGCGCCGGAGACCAAGGTGCTGACGAACTTCGTGCGGAGCCGGATCGTCGGCGGCGTGCAGCAGATCAAGCTGTTCCTGGACATCCACTCCGACGCCGAGATGGTGCTCTGGCCGTTCGGCTACACCTACAACGACACCGTCCCCGGCTCGATGTCCACCGACGAGGAGGCCACGCACCGCACCATCGGCCGGACGCTGGCGGCGAGCAACGGCTTCACCCCGCAGCAGTCCAGCGACCTCTACATCACCGACGGCACGACCGACGACTGGACGTGGGGCGACCAGCGCATCTTCTCGTTCACCTTCGAGCTCGGCGGCGGCAGCTTCTACCCCTCGCCGTCCCGGATCGACTCCCTGGTGGCCGGCACCCGCGACTCGCTGCTCACGCTGACCGAGTACGCCGACTGCCCCTACCGCGCGATCGGCAAGCAGGCCCAGTACTGCGCCGCCTGACGGTGCGTCCCGCCGGGGCCGGCCGGCCCCGGCGGGGTCACCCGCCGGCGGCGTCCTTCGCCGCCTGCTCCACCCGCTGCCAGTGCTCCCGCCACGCGACCTGCTCGGGCAGGTTGTCGTTGTCCTCGCGCATCCCGGCGGCCCCGTCGATGAGCTCGCGGACGATGTCGGCGTGCCCGGCGTGCCGGTGGGTCTCGGCGATCACGTGCACCAGGATCCGGTGCAGGGTCACCTCCTCGTTCCTGTCGTCCGGCCAGTGCGGGACGCGGCCGGGCGCGTCCAGCTCCAGCGCGGCGACGGTGGCGTCGGTGTGCGCCCAGGCCCGCCGGTACCCGTCGACGATCTCCGCACGCGCCTCGTCGGCGTGGGCCCACAGGTCGGCGTTGGGGTCGGTGTCCCATTCCTCCTCCCACGGCTTGGGCTCGCCGGAGGGACGGCCGAACGTCTCGCCGAAGTAGACCAGCTCGACGCTGGTGAGGTGCTTGACCAGGCCCAGCAGGTTGGTGCCGGTCGGGGTGAGGGGACGGCGCGCGTCGTACTCGGAGAGTCCGTCGAGCTTCCACAGCAGGGCGCCGCGCGCGTTCTGCAGGTAGCGCTGCAGGGCGGCCTTCGGATCCGATTCGTTCATGCCGGGAGTCTGCCCGCTGCACGGCCCGCATGGTGGATCTAGATGGTTTTCGTTGTGAGATGGTTCGATCGCAACTGTTTTCGTTGAGAAGTGGTTTCCAGGCTGCGGTAACGGTAGCGTGCTGCTGATCATTTTCAGCATGCCTCGGGGAAGGGGCGCCGTGAGCCACAGCCCGCTGCCGGAGACCGAACGCACCCGTCATCGCCGGTTGCGCGAGCAGGGGAGCCGGGACCGCGCCCAACTGGACGCCATCCTGGCCGCGGGCTTCGTCTGCCACCTCGGCGTCGTCGTCGACGGCTGCCCCATGGTCGTCCCCACCGTCTACGGCGCCGACGGGACGAACCTGTACTTCCACGGCTCCGTCGCCAGCCGCAGCCTGGTCGCCTCGCCGGACGCGCTGGTCTGCGTCACGGTCACGCACGTCGACGGCCTGGTCCTCTCGCGGTCGGTGTTCGAGCACGGCGTCAACTACCGCAGCGCGATGGTCTACGGCGTGCCCCGGCTCGTCACCGACCCGGCGGAGAAGCTCGCCGGGCTGCGCCTCCTGACCGAGCAGTCGGCGCCGGGGCAGTGGGACTACGCGCGGCGGCCCGACCGCAAGGAGCTCGCGGCGACGGCGCTGCTCGCCCTGCCCCTGGACGAGGCGTCGGTCAAGATCCGCGTGGGGCCGCCCGACGACGGCGACGGCCCGGACGCCGGCCTGGACGTCTGGGCCGGCGTCCTGCCGATGTCGGCGGTCTTCGGCGAACCGGAGGCCGACCCCGCCCTCAGGGAGGGCATCGCCCTGCCCGCCCACATCGCGGCTAGGCGGGGATGATCGGGCCGAGCCAGTTGCCGCCGCAGACGTCCAGGGTCTGGCCGGTGACGAAGGCGGCGTCCGGGCCGGCCAGGAAGCCGACCGCGCCGGCCACGTCTTCGGGCTCGCCGAGCCGGCCGAGGGCGGTGATGGCGGACAGGCCCGCCACCGCCTCGGGGGAGGCGGTGTGGCCGGCCGTCAGGTCGGTGCGGATCACGCCGGGGGCGACGGTGTTGACGGTGATGCCGCGGCGGCCGAGCTCGTTGGCCAGCGACGGCGTCATGGCGTCGAGGGCGGCCTTGGTCATCGTGTAGGCGATCTGGGTGGAGACCGCGATCCGGGTGGAGGCGACGGAGCCGATCTGCACGACGCGGCCGCCGTCGTTCAGCAGCGGCAGGGCGCGCTGCACCACCAGGAACGGGGTGCGGACGTTGACGGTGAACAGCTCGTCGAACTCGGCGGCGGTGACCCCGGCGACGGGATTGGTGGAGCCGATACCGGCGTTGTTGACCAGGATGTCCAGGCCGGCGCCGTCCAGCGCGGGGACGAGCTGCTCGAACATGCGGTCGGCGGCGTCCGCGGCGGCGAAGTCGGCCCGCACCGCGAACGCCCGGCCGCCCGCGTCCTCGATCAGCCCGACGGTCTCGTCGGCGGCGACCTTGTTGCCGCCGTAGTGGACGGCGACCCGCGCGCCGTCCGCGGCCAGCCGCAGCGCCACGGCGCGGCCGATCCCGCGCGATCCGCCGGTCACCAGCGCGGTCTTGCCCGTCAGCGTGCTCATCTCGTTCTCCCGCCCGGCGGACCCCTGCGGCCCGCCAACGAGACGACCATCGCGGTCCGCGCTGACCGCCCGCGCACCGCCCGCTGACCGCGCCCGCTGACCGCTAGTAGGCGACGGTGAAGCGGGTGCGGGAATGGCGGGGGTGCTCGGCCTCGTCGAGGACGGCGACGGCCAGGTCGGCGACGGAGATCTGCGAGACGCCCTCGGCGTCGACCAGGAGGGCGTCGGTGCCGAGGCGGTAGTGGCCGGTGCGCTCGCCCGGGAGGAGGAGCGCCGGCGGGCTCAGGTAGGTCCAGTCGACGTCGGGGACCTCGCGGGCCGCCTCGTGCTGGGCGGCGCAGGCGAGCGCGATGGGGCGGTAGGCGGGCGGCATGTACTGCGGGTCGTCCAGCACCCGCAGGCCGTTCGGCGTCGTCAGGGTGGCGGCGCCGCCCACCAGGAGCAGCCGGGTGGGGGTGCCCGCGAGGCCGGTCAGCAGGGACTTGGCGGCCGTGACCAGGTCGTGCTCGTGGCCGTCGGGCGGGCGGGTCGCGCTGACGACGAGGTCCTGGCCGGCGGCGAGCGCGGCGACGGCGGCGGGGTCGGCGGCGTCGCCCGCGCGGTGGGCGGCGGCCGGCGGCAGTTCGGCGAACCGGGCCGGGTCGCGGACCACGGCGGTGACCTGGTGGCCCCGGGACAGGGCTTCGGTGACGACCTGGGCGCCGACGCTGCCGGCGGCCCCGAACACGGTGATCTTCATGGCCCCAGCATGGCGGCCGGGTGATCTATGAGTCCAACGCATGTTCGTCATGGGAACGATCGTGATGCGCGATGGATGCGGCGGGCGCGCCGGACTGGATTACGGGCCGGCGGGAACCGGGCGTGATTCGGTCTTATATGAGGTTATTTCCCGGGGTTTATCGGTGGGGCGGCTGAGACGAATCTGCCGAGCCTCTACTGCGGTGGCCCGAACAGGTGGATAGTTGTGTCAAGGTCAGTGCATCCGTCCACCAACGGCGGGCCGATCGAACGGATATGACGTGTCAGACACCATCGAGTGGCGCACCGTGCGCGGGCCGGTGCCCGACGCCCGGGTGATCGCCGAGACCTCTCCGCGCCGTACCGTCCAGTACCAGCTGCTCGCGGCCGGGGGCCTGCGCTGGATCCGCCGGATCCGGCGGGAGCGGGGCCGCGAGATCATCGAGGAGTCGCCGCCGACGCGCGCGGCCGTCACCAACGACCGGTGGCCGCAGGTGATCGGCGAGCTGCACACCATCGTCTGACCTGGCCCGCGGCGGGATTGTCGTACGTCCGCGGCATCATGGGGCGGGTGGACGCAGCACCCCGTACGACACCGCCGCCGCCCGTCGACATGGCGGCCGAGGTGCCCGGCCTCGGCGCGTACGCGCGGACGGCCGTACGCCTGCACCCCCGGCCGGGGAACCCCGGAGCGCGCGACAGCCATATCGGCGGGCCGCTGCTGTGGCCGGCCGGCGAACCCTGGCCGCACTGCGCCGAGCCCGAGGACCGGCCGCCCTGGATCAAGGGACTTGACGCGCCGAACGCCCTGGTTTCGGTCGCCCAGTTACGGGCCGCTGATTTCCCGGAGCTCGCCTTTCCGGACGGGGCCGATCTGCTGCAGATCCTCTGGTGCCCCACTTTCCACCCGCATAACGGTTACCAGCCCGAAGTGCGCGTGGTGTGGCGGCGCGGCGCGGACGTCACCGACGTGCTCGCCGCCCCGCCCGCACCGGCGCGCGCCGAGGACGGCTACGTCCCCCGCCCCTGCGTCCTGCATCCCGAGCGGGTGACCGAGTACCCCTGGCACGAGGAGCTGCCCGGCGAGCTGCGGGCACGGCTGCACGCCTGGGAGGAGACCAGGGAGGAGCCCGCCGACTACCAGTCGGACCTGTCGGTGGTGCCCGGCTGCAAGGTCGGCGGCGGCATGGCCTGGCCCGTCACCGACATGCCGCCGCAGGAATGCCCGCACTGCGCCGGGCCGATCGGGCTGCTGCTGCAGCTCGACAGCACCGAGTGGGACGGCGCAGGGCGCTGGCGGCCGGTCGAGGACGCCGACGACGCCGAGCCCACCGGCCTCAGCATCGCCCGGCACAGCCATCTGGGCATCTTCCGCTGCGAGCGGGGGCACGCCTTCCCCCTGTCGCAGTGATCAGGTGCAGAGCTTCTGCGTCGCGGTGCCGGTCTCCAGCTCCTGGCCCGGAGCGGTGGAGGAGTCCTGCTCCTTCTTCTTCTTCACCTTGACCTTCTGGGCGCCGTCCCAGTCGGCGCCGACCAGCACCTGGATGCGGTCGCCGAGCGAGGCGACCTTCTTGACCTTGGCGCCCGGGATCGCGGCGGCCAGCGTCTTCGCCGAGTCCTCGCGGCTCCCGCCGTACTGGATCTGGGTGGTCTGCAGGCCGCGGCGGGCGACGCCCGGCACGACCGTGACGTTGAAGCCGACCTCGCGCAGGTCCTTGCCCGCCTTGGTGGCCAGGCCCCGGGTGCCGATGGCGTTCAGCACCCGCACCGAGATGTCGGCCGGCGCGACCGTCGGCGCGTTCGGGTCGTCGGGGGACTTGGCCGGCGCCGGGGACTCCTCCTTCTTCTTCTGCGTGACCGGCTCGTCGTGCCGGATCTTGGAGAACAGGTCGCCGGCCCGCTCCTGGTCCCACAGCACCGTGGACTGCGGCGACCCGGAGTTCCACAGCACCACGTTGTGGCCGGGATCGGCGAGGGGGAGCTTGGCGAAGGTGAGGTTGTCGGTCGACAGCCCCTTCATCTGGTCGGCGAGCTTGGGCAGGTCGCGGGCCAGGTCCTTGTCCACCCGCAGCGACTTCAGCGCCGCGTTCAGGAACCGGGTCGACTTGACCGGGTCGCTGAGCGTCCGCGACGACAGCGCCTGCTTCATCATCGACGCCATGAACTGCTGCTGGCGGTCGATGCGGCCGAGGTCGGTGCCGCCGGTCAGGGTGTAGCGGGCGCGGGCGAACGCCAGCGCCTTCAGCCCGTCGACGTGGGACTTGCCGGCCGGCAGCCGCAGCCCGCTCTTGGGGTCGTCGACGGCCTGCTCGGAGCACACGTCGACGCCGCCGAGCGCGTCCACCATGTTCACGAACCCGTAGAAGTTGACCTCGACGTAGTGGTCGATGGACACGCCCGTCGAGCGCTTGATCGTGTCGACGGTGAGGTCGGGGCCGCCGAACTGGTACGCCCAGGTCAGCTTGCCCTGGCGGCTCGGCACGAGCTGCCCCTTCGGCGCCTCCGCCCCGTTGGACCTGTGCGCCGGGATGGTGACGAGCGAGTCGCGCGGCAGGCTGACCATCGTCACCCGGTCGTGGTCGCGCGAGACGTGCAGCAGGATCATGGTGTCGGAGCGCTCGCCGGCCTCGTGCCCCAGGTGCGCGGCGCGCTGCTGCTCGGGGGTGAGGCCCTCGCGCCGGTCGACGCCGGCGACCAGGATCGTCATCGCGCCCTTCGGGCCGTCCTTGCCGTTGCCCAGGCCGCCGACCGAGACCTTGTCGATCGCGCCGGTGACGTAGTTCTGGAACGCCCACGCGCCGCCGGAGGTGAGCAGCACGAACGCCGACATGGTGCCGGTGAACATGAGGAAGCGCCGCTGCCGGCGGGCGTTCAGCGCGGCGCGCGGGCTGAGCGCGGCGGCCGGCCGGCGCGGGCCGCGCGGGGCCTGCACCGTCACCCGCGGCGCCGGCACGCCGTCGACCTTGACGCCCTCGACCTCGCCGTCGCCGTCGCCGGACGCGGCGCCCGGGCGCGGGCGGAAGTAGTGCTCCAGCGGGTCCTTGCCGCCCTCCGCGTCCTGCCCGTCTGCCATGCTGGCCGCCGCCTCCCCAAAGAACGATCCGGCGTTACCCACGCGAGTTTCCACCACTCTAAAGTGGTGCGGGGCGGATCGTTCGCTACCGGGCCCTCGTGTCCTTGCAGTAACGTGGCGCCGTCTTGACCTCCGTCCCGGTACCCGCAGCCGGGTCGTCCGGGCGTGTCACAGGCAGCGAGTAAGAGAGGACAGAGGGGTCCTGCTCCGGCGAGCCGGGGCGCGGCCCGTGAGCGATGAACCCGTCTCCCCACGCACACAGCGCCCAGCAGCACGAGGCCCCCGACGGCCTCGGGACCCGCGAGCCGCAGCCCGCCGACCGCACCTGGCCCGCCGTCTCGGTGGTGATGCCGGTCCTCAACGAGGAACGCCACCTGACCGACGCCGTGCGGCGGATCATCACCCAGGACTACCCGGGCGAGCTGGAGCTGGTGCTGGCGATCGGCCCGTCCAAGGACCGCACCGAGGAGATCGCCGCCCGGCTCGCCGCCGAGGACCCGCGGATCGTGGTGGTGGCCAACCCGACCGGCCGCACCCCGCAGGGCCTGAACATCGCGATCAAGGCGTCCCAGTACTCGATCATCGTGCGGGTGGACGGCCACTCGCTGCTGCCCGCCGACTACGTGCGGGCCGCGGTGGAGACGATGGAGGCGACCGGCGCCGACAACGTCGGCGGGATCATGGCGGCCGAGGGCGTCAGCCCGTTCGAGCAGGCCGTGGCGCGCGCGATGACCTCCAAGCTCGGCGTCGGCAACGCCCGCTTCCACACCGGCGGCGAGGCCGGCGAGGTGGAGACCGTCTACCTCGGCACGTTCCGGCGCAGCGCGCTGGAGCGGGTCGGCGGCTACGACGAGACGTTCGTGCGCGCCCAGGACTGGGAGATGAACCACCGCATCCGGCAGACCGGCGGGCGGATCTTCTTCACGCCGCGGATGCGGGTCACCTACCGGCCGCGCCCGAACCTGCGGGCCCTGGCCAAGCAGTACTTCCACACCGGCCGCTGGCGCCGCGTCGTCGGCCGCGAGCACCAGGGCACGCTGAACCTGCGCTACCTGGCGCCGCCGCTCGCGGTGGTGGCGATGACGGCGGGCGTGGTGGCCGGCGCGTTCGGGTTCTGGCCCGGCTGGGTCCTGCCCGGCGGCTACGCCCTGGCGATGATCGCGGGCGCCGCCGTCGAGGGCCGCGGCCTGCCGCTCGCCGCCTGGGTGCGGCTGCCGCTGGTGTTCGCGACCATGCACGTGTCGTGGGGCGTGGGGTTCCTGACCAGCCCGCCCGGGCTCGGCCAGCCCACTCCCGCCAAGCACTGACCCGGCGGGGCGAACCGGACGCCGGGCCGGCGCGTCTCAGGGACGGGCGGGCGGATCACGCCACCCGTCCTCGAGGAGGGTGGCCATGTCCAACACGGTCCGGCATGTTCTCGGCCTGCTGCTCGGCCTGGTCGCGACCCCGCTGGTCGCGGCCGGCCTGGCGTACGGCTCCTACCGCTGGTGGTGGCGCATGCGCTACCAGGTCGGCGTGCTGAGGCACGACGACTCCGGCGGGCTGGCCGGCCTGGTGGTGCTGCTGGTCGTCGCGGTGCTGCTCGGCCTGCTCATGGGCTCGCGCGTCTCGCCGCTCGCCTCGCTGGTGCCCGGCGTCCTCTTCGGCGGCCTCGGGCTGCTGTGGCTGCTCGCGCCCCGCTGGGCGATGCTCCACAGCGGCCACGGCCTGTCCTCCAACATCAGCTTCGGGTACACCACCCTCGCCACGAACGGCGCGCTGATCGTCATCGGCGGCGCGCTGCTGGTGGCGTCGCTGCCGCCGTCGCGGTGGAAGGCCAAGGCGCCGCGCCAGGGCGCCGTCCCGCCGCCGTACCAGGGCGCGCCCATGCCCGGCCCCGGCCGTCCCGCCCCGATGCCGCAGGACGCCCCGCCTCTCCCGCAGCCCCGCCCGGCGGCTCCGCAGGCGCCCGCCCAGCCGCCGGCCCCGCAGCCGTCCGCACCGCGCCATGACGGCGAAGGCGGCGAGTGGACGCAGATGTTCGGCGGTAAGGGCTAGTCCGCCAGGGCCTTCAGGACTCCCGGGACCTCGTTGACGACCATGGCGTCGACGCCCGCCGCCGCGTAGTCCCGGGCGGCGTCCGCCTTCGGGCACCACACCATGAACTCCAGGTCGGCCTTGTGCGCGGCGTCCACGCACTGGTCCAGCGGGCGCAGCCGCGTGTCGGGGTGCTCGAAGCCGCAGGTCGCGGTGTGCACCGCGACCGCCTGGAATCCCAGCCCGGCGGCGGCGGGCACCGCGTGCCACATCGGGAACCGCAGCCAGGTCAGCAGCCCGACCGGGACCTGCGGCAGTTCGTCGCGCAGGAACGTCAGCAGCGACGGGTCGAACGAGGTCACCAGCAGTTCCCGGCGCCGCGCCTCGCGCGCGAGCAGGGGGAGGAGCAGCGCGCCGGTGCGGCGGGACGGGGCGTCCACCGCGTCCTCCAGGATGGTCTTGACGTCCACGTCCACCGCGATCTCCGGCGGCAGCGCGTCGAAGATGTCGGCGAGCCGGGGCAGCCCGCTGGCGGCGGCGGTGCCCTCGATCAGGAACGCGCCGTCGGTGCCGGTCGGGTCGTGCCGCAGCACCAGCTCGTCGTCGGCGGTGCGGGTCACGTCGATCTCGATCCAGGTGAGACCGGCCGCGGCGGCGGCGAGCATCGACTCCAGGGTGTTCTCGGCGACCGGCACGTCGGTCCCGGCGGGCAGCACCTCGCCCGAGCCGAGGCCGCGGTGGCCGATGACGACGGGGGGACGATCGAAGATCACGACTGCTCCAGGGGTTCGGTGGCCAGGTGCTCGGCGACGACGACGTCGAGGGGATGGGTGACCTTGAGGTTGCGCTCGCTGCCGGCCACCACCCGGATCGGCACGTCCGGCAGGTAGCGGTGCACGATGCCGCAGTCGTCGGTGGCGCGCAGCGCGGGGTCGGCGAGCGCCAGCTCGTAGGCCTTGCGCAGCACGCCGAGGCGGAACCCCTGCGGCGTCTGGAACCGGCTGAGCGACTCGCGCGGCGGCATCGCGGCGACGAACCCGCCGGCGACCTCCACGATCGTGTCGGAGGCGGGCATGCCGACCGCGACGCACTCGTGCGCGTCCAGCGCGTCCAGCACCCGGCCGATCACCGCGGCGTCCACGAACGGGCGGGCCGCGTCGTGGAACAGCACCCGGGTGCCGTCCGGCCGGTCCGCCAGCACCCGCAGCGCCGCGACGGTGGAGGCGGTGCGGGTGTCGCCGCCCTCGATCACGGCGGTCACCTTGCCGAACGGCGCGGCGATCGCGGCGGCCGCGCGCAGGTGCCCGGCGGCCATCACCACCACGACCTCGGCGATGCCGGGGTGGTCGTCGAAGGCCCGCACGGCCAGCTCCAGGATCGGGCGGCCGCCGACCTCGATGAGCTGCTTGGGCCGGCCGGCGCCGACACGCTGGCCGATCCCGCCGGCCAGCACCACCGCGACCGTTCGCATCGTCGTACTCCTCTTTCCGTAGCGGTCGGTGGCCGAGCCGCTACTGTGTGCATTCTCCAGCTCGGTTCCCTGTGTGGCGGAGGCGCCGATGACCGTTGCGGTAATCATTGCGACCGGATGGACCCGAGGCGGCCCCGAGCCCGGTCCCGCCGCCGCCCTGGGCTGCGCGGACGACCCGGAGGCGCCCACCCAGCTGGCGCGGCTGCAGGGCCGGCTCGGCAGGCTCAACGTACCGGACCGGTACGTGGTGGCCCGTCCCGAGCAGGCGCCGCTGCTGCGCAAGGACGGCCACGACGTCGTCGAGTGCGCCGATCCGGCCGCCGACCTGCGTGAGATCGCCCGGCTGGCGCGGCGGCACGGCGGCCCGCTCCTGCTGCTGCCCGGCGACGTCGCGATCGGCGACGAGCAGCTCGTCCGGCTGCTGCGCGACGTCCGCGCCCCGGCCGCCGCGCTCACCGTCGCGCCGCCCCCGGCGCCGGACGGCGGCCTGGCGCCGGTCCGCACCCGCGCCGGCCTGATCGACTCCGCCGGGTCCCCGTACCACCGGGTGACGGCGCCGGACGCGGCGTTCCCCGGCGTGCTGCGCGTCGACAGCACCGGCATCGGCGACCTCGCCGGCGTCGCCGAGAAGCTGGCGCTGCTGCTGGAGGTGCCCGGCGCGTTCCCCGAGCCGCACGGCGGGCAGGAGGCGGAGGCCGCCGGGCTGCTGCTGGTCGGCCTGGTGCGCTCGGGTGTTCCGGTCACCGCCGTCCGCGACGACCGGCTGCCGTGCCTGCGCGCCGCCTCCGGACCCGCCGCCCACGCCGCGCACGCCGCCGTGGACGCGGTGGACGAGGACCGGATCCGGCTGGCCGACGCCGTCAAGAGCGACGACGGCTTCTTCGCCACCTACGCCGTCAGCAGCTACTCGCCGTACCTGGTCCGGCTGGCGGCCTGGCGCGGCCTCACGCCGAACGCCGTCACCTGCGTCTCGCTGGCCGTCGCGCTGCTGGCGGCGGTGTGGTTCGCGGCCGGCACCCGGGCCGGCATGGTCGCCGGCGCGGTGCTGTTCTACCTGTCGTTCGTGCTGGACTGCGTGGACGGGCAGCTCGCCCGCTACACCCGGCAGTTCAGCGCGCTCGGCGCCTGGCTGGACGCGGTGGGCGACCGGGCCAAGGAGTACGCGGTGTTCGCCGGGCTCGCGGTCGGATCGTCCGTCGCGGTCGCCGGGTCGGGCGTGGATGGCGGGAACGTGTGGCCGCTCGCCGTCGCCGCGCTGGCTCTGCAGACTGTCCGCCACATGATCGACTTCTGTTACGCGGCCCGTCCCGGGCAGGACGGGGCGGAGCCGCCCGCGGTCGTCCCGCTGTCGGCGGCGGGCGACGACGCCCCGGCCGAGCGGCCGCCCGCCCCCGAGCCCGCGGGCCGGGCGGCGCGGCTGTCGGCGGCCACCAGCCGGGTCCGCGCGCTGCACTGGGCCAAGAAGATCGTCGTGCTGCCGATCGGGGAGCGGTTCGCGCTGATCTCCCTCACCGCCGCGTTCGGCGACGCCCGCCTGACCTTCACCGCGCTGCTGGCGTGGGGGACGGTCGCCGCCGCCTACACCCTGGCCGGACGGGTGCTGCGGGCGAGGGCCCGATGAGCGGGACCGTCCCGGCCGGCACCCGGGAGCTGCAGGCCTTCCGCGACGACGGGCCGGTGGGCCGGGCCGTCGGCGGCTTCGTGCGCGGCCAGCTGCCGCCGCTGCCCGGCGCCCTGGTCGCCCTCGCGATCACCGCGGTGCTGCTGGTCACCGGCGTCGGGGAGCAGCGCAGCCCGGCGCTGTTCGCGCCCGCGGTGGCGCTGCTGCTCACCTGCCCGGCTGCGCTCCATCCACATAACGGCCGGTTGGACTGGCTTGTCCCGCCCATCATTCGCTCAATCGAGTATGGTTACCTCGCTGTATTGGGGTTCGCACAGGCTGTCCCGGCACCGCTGGTCTACGTGCTCGTGGCGGTCCTGGCCTACCACCACTACGACACCGTGTACCGCGCCCGCCAGGGACTGTGGCCGCCGGAGCAGCTCTTTCGCGCCGGTCTCGGCTGGGACGGCCGGATGCTCATTGTGGCCTTCGCGGGCCTCTGCGGGCTCCTCCCGTTCGCGTACGCTGCGCTCGCCGCCTACCTTGGCGTGTTGTTCGTGAGCGAGAGCGCCGCGACGTGGTCGCGGACCGGCCGCGACAGCGGCGTGATGGTCGACCTGGAGGATGGGAACGCATGATCGGTATGGTGCTGGCCGCGGGTGCGGGGCGAAGGCTGCGGCCGTACACCGACACACTGCCGAAGGCCCTGGTGCCGGTCGACGGTGACACCACCATCCTGGACATCGCCCTGTCCAATCTGGCCGAGGTGGGCCTGACCGACGTGGTCATCGTCGTCGGCTACTGCGCCGGCGCCGTCGAGGAGCGCAAGGCCGCCCTCGAGGAGCGCTACGGCGTCACGATCACCCTGGTGCACAACGACAAGGCCGAGGAGTGGAACAACGCCTACTCCATGTGGCTGGCCCGCGAGCACTTCGCCAAGGGCGTGCTGATGGTCAACGGCGACACCGTCCACCCCGTCAGCGTCGAGAAGACCCTGCTGGGCAACCGCGGCCCCGACATCCTGCTGGCCGTCGACGACGTCAAGAAGCTCGCCGACGAGGAGATGAAGGTCATCCTCGACGCCGACGGGCACCTGGAGCGCATCACCAAGCTGATGGACCCGGCCGACGCGGCCGGCGAGTACATCGGCGCCACGCTGATCGAGCCGGCCGCCGCCGAGGCCCTCGCCGACGCCCTCAAGGCGACCTTCGAGGCCGACCCCGACCAGTACTACGAGGACGGCTACCAGGAGCTGGTCCGCCGCGGCGCCAAGATCTCCGTCGCGCCGATCGGCGACGTCGCCTGGGTCGAGGTCGACAACCACGACGACCTGGCCAAGGCGCGCGAGATCGCCAAGACCTACTGAGCGGTCTCCCCCCGAACGACCTCCCCCTCCGGGAGCACGCCGTCCGACGACCTGCCGAGGAAGGCCCATGCCCCTGCTGACGCGGATGCTGACCGCACCGCTGTCCATCGACGTACGCCGCGGAGCCGTGGCCGACCTCGGCACGCTGCTGGCCGACCGGCGCATCGCCACCGAGGGCCGGGTGGCGATCGCGGTCGGTCCCGGCCAGGGCGACCAGATCGCCGAGCACGTCCGCCCCTCGCTGGAGGCGTGCGAGGTGTTCCGGGTCGAGGACGGCACGGTGGACGCGGCCGTCGCGCTCGGCTCCCGGCTGCGCGCCGGCTCCTACGAGGCGGTCGTCGGCATCGGCGGCGGCCGCACCATCGACGCCACCAAGTACGCCGCGACGCTGTCGGGCATCCCGATGGTGTCGGTCGCGACGAACCTGTCGCACGACGGGATCTGCTCGCCGGTCGCGTCCCTCACCCACGAGAAGGGCAAGGGCTCGTTCGGCGTCGTCATGCCGCTGGCGATGGTGGTGGACCTGGACTACGTGCGGGCCGCGCCGCCGCGGCTGGTGCGCGCCGGCGTCGGCGACGTGGTCAGCAACTTCTCCGCCGTCGAGGACTGGCTGCTGGCGGCGCAGGAGTGCGGCGAGAAGGTCGACCGGATGGCGCTCACCGTCGCGCGCACCGCCGCCGAGGCGCTGCTGCACCAGCCCGGCACGATCGACTCCGACCGGTTCCTCACCGTGCTCGCCGAGGGCCTGGTCCTGTCGGGCATGGCGATGTCGTTCGCCGGCGACTCGCGGCCGGCGTCCGGCGGCGACCACGAGATCCTGCACGCCATCGACCAGCTGTTCCCCGGCACCGCCAACCACGGGGAACTCGCGGGCATCGGCGCGGCGTTCTGCTATCACCTGCGCGCCACGCACCTCGGCGACGGCGCGGAGCGGCTGGAGGAGATCCTGACCTGCCTGCGCCGGCACGGCCTGCCGTGCCTGCCGGGCGACGTCGGCCTCAGCGTGGACCAGTTCGCCGAGGCTGTCCTGTATGCCCCGCGCACCCGTCCCGGCCGCTATACGATCTTGGAACATCTCGGGCTCGACGAGGACGCGACCCGCAAGGCGGTGCAAGAGTATGTCCAGGCCCATGGAGGCTGAGGCCCCCGAGCCGGGCCCCCCGCCCGGCGGCGGCATCCGCGCCGGCGACGACCTGCGGCCCTCGCGCAAGCAGGCCAAGGTCGCCGACGTCCGGCGGCACGGGCAGCCGCCCGGCCTGAAGGACCGGCGCAACGAGGAGCACTGGGCCGGCCGCATCTACATGCGCGACCTGTCGCCGTACTTCTCCTGGCTCGCGCTGCGCCTCGGCTTCTCCCCGAACCAGCTCACCTACCTGATGATGCTGAGCGGCATCGTCGCGGGCGTGGTGGTGTCGCTGCCGCTCGCCGGCATGGGCGCGCTGTGGGCGGCGCTCGGCGGCGCCGTGCTCATCCAGGTCTACCTGCTGCTGGACTGCGTGGACGGCGAGGTGGCCCGCTACCTGCGGCAGACCTCGGTCGCCGGGGTGTTCCTGGACCGCATCGGGCACTACCTGTCGGAGGTGTCGCTGCTGATCGGGCTCGGCTTCGCCGCGCAGGGCGGCTGGCACAGCGGCGGCTACGTCGAGCTCGGGCTGGTCGCCGCGCTCGGCGCCGCGCTGATCAAGGCCGAGACCGACAACGTGGTGGTGGCCCGCGCCAAGTCGGGCCTGCCCGCCGACCCCGCGGGCGGCGACCGGGCGCTGCGCCCGCGCTCCACCCGCATCGCGCTGGCCCGGCAGGCCGCCTCGATGCTGCGCTTCCACCGCATCATCGGCGCGGTCGAGCTGTCACTGCTGATCCTGCTCGCCGCCGGTCTGGACGTGGCGCTCGGCACCGGCACCCCGGCCGCGACCCGGGTGCTGGCCGTCGCGGTCGCCGCCGTCGCGGTGCTGCAGACGCTGCTGCACCTGATCAGCATCATCGCCTCCCGGAGACTCAAGTAAATGAAACTGTCCGTCGTCGTCCTCACCATGGGGAACCGGCCGCAGGAGCTGGCCCGCGCCATCAACAGTGCGCTGGAGCAGGAGCACGTGGACGTGGAGGTCGTGCTCGTCGGCAACGGCGCGGACCCCGCCGGTGAGCGGGCGGGGCTGCCGCCCTTCGACGACGAGCGGGTGCGCACGCTCGCGCTGCCGCGCAACGTCGGCATCCCGGCCGGCCGCAACCGGGGCGTCGAGGCGTCCTCGGGCGATGTGATCCTGTTCCTCGACGACGACGGCTGGTACCGCTCCAACCGGCTCGGCGCGCACCTGCGCGACCGGTTCTCCGCCGAGCCCGACCTCGGCATCGTCTCGTTCCGGGTCCGCGACCCCGAGGGCGGCCGCGGCGAGCGCCGGCACGTCCCCCGGCTGCGCGCGGGCGACCCCGAGCGCTCCTCGGAGGTCACCACGTTCCTCGGCGGCGCCTGCGCGGTGCGCCGCGCCGCCTGGGACGCGGGCGGCGGCCTGCCGGAGGACTTCTTCTACGCCCACGAGGAGACCGACCTGGCCTGGCAGGTCCTGAACGCGGGCTACCGGATCGTGTACGACGCGTCGGCGGTGATGTTCCACCCGGCCGTCCTGCCGACCCGGCACGAGATGTTCTACCGCTACAACGCCCGCAACCGGGTGTGGCTGGCGCGCCGCAACCTGCCGTGGCCGCTGGCGCTCACCTACCTGGCGGTCTGGGTCGGCATGACCCTGCTGCGCGAACGGCGTCCGGCCGCGCTGAAGCCGTGGTTCAAGGGCTTCGCCGAGGGCTGGCGCAAGCCGGCGGGCCCGCGCCGCCCCATCTCCTGGGGCACGGCCTGGCGCATGACCCGCACCGGCCGCCCCCCCATCATCTGACGGGTGCCGGCCGCGGCGTCATGAGGCCCAGGGCGTCTGCGGCACCGGTTCTTCCAGCCACCCGCCCTGCCGGACCGGGCGCCCGCTGAGCACCGTGCCCAACGAGGGCTCCACCAGGAACGGCGTCGAAGGGACGGCCCGGAACGCGCGGATGTCCCGTTCGAGCAGCACTCCGGCGGGGTAGTCAGGGATCTTGATCTCCCGGTGGACCCGCGTGAAGCCCTGCTCGTGGTAGTAGCGCTGCAGCGCTGTGTTCTTGGACCACACGTCGATCCGGAGGCAGTGCGCCGCGTGCTCGTGCAGGGCGCACTCGCCGACCCAGTTCAGCAGCAGCGCGCCGAGGCCCTGTCCTCCGTAGCGGCGGTCGACCACCAGCCGGTGCAGGTAGATCGCGGTGTCCCCGGGTTCGCCCCACAGGTCCTCGTTCGCCTTCAGGGTGGCGCTCACCGTGGCGATCGGGGCGAGCCCGTCGCAGAGCATCCAGGTCTCCCCGCGCAGCAGGGCGTCCCACACCCGCTGGTCGCGCTGTACCCGGGTGGGCCAGGGCCGCTGCCACTGGTCGCTGCCGATGCTCTGCAGCCAGGCGGACGCCTGAGAGATGAGCCGGAGGACGGTGCCGCAGTCCCCGGCGAAGGCCGGGCGAAGCCGAAAGCTGGATACCACGTTCGGTCCTGTTCGCGACGACGAAACACACACTCACTCACAGCGCCGTGCCGAAGCCTCACGCGCGCCCGCTGCCGGTCAAACCCTTACGTTAACTCAGACAAGCCGGTCGAAATAGACATGCGGAGCGTGGATGCGCGACCGCCGTGCCACCCCGGGGAACCGGTGGAGCGGCACGGCGGCGTCGCGGCAGAAGCCGTCGCGGGACCTAGGCGAGAACGCGGGCCGGTGCGAGAGCGCGGACCACGGCGTCGAACGCGGCGGGGTTCTCGTCGTGGGCGCGGTACTTCACGCAGGACCCGGTGATGCCCGCCAGGAGCCGCCAGACGACTTCGGACGGCACGGGCAGGACACCCCCGCCCAGGTGGACGGCATCGGCGAGGACGGTGCGAACACCCTGCTCGCCGGCCACGTAGGGCCCGACCCGCCAGCCCGTCTCCTCGTCCCACACCAGCGCGCGGCCGTCGGCGAGCACGATGGTGGCGTCTCGCGGGCCGCTCGGGTCGAGCCAGCTGCGCACGACGGTGACGCCGGCGTTGTGCAGGGCCAGCACCGCCTCGGTGAGGTACGGCCGCAGGAGCTCGAGAGCCGGGTCCTCGTGCGGTGCCGGTGTGATGTCGATGGACATGTGGACTCCAACTATGGGAAACAGGCGACGCGCCCTGCGCCGCCCCTAGTGGTGAAGACAGGAGTGGTCGAAGAGAGGAAAAGGCCGTGCGGAGAATGTTCGCCGCTCACGCGGTCTCGTCGGGCACGGGAAGCATGGCTTCGATGACGAAGATGTTGCGGTCCGTGGGATAGGCGGTGACCGTGTAACGGCAAGGGTGGCCGTGCGCGTCGAAGGCGGTGCGGCGGTGTTCGAGGATCTGCACGGCACCGCTGTCCGGGATGTTGAAGAAGTCGACCTCGCGGGCGTCGGGTGGACGCACCACGATCTCGTCCCGGTATCCGACCTGCTTGATGCCCAGGCTTTCTTCCAGGTAGTCCATCGTGCCCTGGTCGATGTCGGTGTTGCGGAGCAGTTCCGTCGCCCCCCTGGTGACGAAGTCCATGGGGTAGTAGGAGGTCTGCAGCGACCAGGCCACCTCGTCGATGTAGCGCTCCTGGTGCCGGCCGACCAGGGACTCGGTGGTGCTGACGTTCAGCGCCTCGGCCATGACCGGCGTGGCGACCTTGATGTGCACCTCGGTGTCGCCGGTGCGCGCGGTGCGCCCCTTCGCCTCGGCCTCGGCGACCCACGCCTTGCCCTCTCCGCCGCCGAAGCCGGTCCGCTCGTCCGGCGTCAGGGTGACCTTGTAGCGGACGGGCGGGATCGCCACGAAGGTGCCGATGCCCGAGCGGGCCTCGACCAGGCGCAGGTTCTTGAGGATGCCGATGGCGTCCCGGATGGTGTTGCGCGCCGTCTCGTGCTGTTTGGCCAGCTCGGCCTCGGTCGGCAGCTGGTCGCCGGGCCGCAGCCTGCCGGTGGTGATCTGCTGGCGCAGCTCGTTGGCGATCTCCATGTAGCGCGGCGTGTTGGCCACGGTGCTGCCTCCCGGCGGTCCCAAACGTCCAGATGGCTTAAACGAAGGGTATGGCGTAGGCCTCTTGCGTCACCTGACTTAATCACCTCCATTTTCCATGATCAAAAGTTTACTGGCCAGTATCCGTGGAATGGTCAAGGTAGCTGAGCTGTCTAGACAGCCTGGATTGCGAGACCGAGCCTAGCCGCCTGAGCTGAATAAGTCACCAGCACCAACGAGATAGCCGGGGAAGGTTTGCCAGATCCTGACGGAAGACCCTGGAAATGGTGTGCCGCGCCTCAGAAGCCTCACAAGTAACAAAAGATCTGAAAATCCGCAAAAGGGAAAGGCGGGGCGTGATCGGAATGCGAACCGACACCATCCCGGTCCACGGCCCGGCCGGACGGCCGGAACGCCGCGCGGTGGCCCCTCCCGAACGACAAAGAGGCCCAAGCCGATGAAGACCCACATGCTGTGCCGCGCGAAGCGGGACCGGTCGGGAGCGATGATGCGGCACACGGAACGGCGGACCGGCGCCTCCGGCCCGGAGCTCGACCTCACCGAAGAGCAGCGCTCCGCCCCCCGGGCGGGCTGCGATCTCACCGGGGAGCGGGCGGACGGCGCCGAGATCGACCTCACCGGCGAGTGGACGACCGCCCGGCGCGACGCCCTCGACCTGAGCGCCGAGCGCCCCACGGCGCGCAGCGGCGTACGGATCGCCGCCGGGCCCCGCGCCGTCGCCTGACCCGCCGGGGCGCGGGCGCTCCGGCGGGTCAGGCGGTCAGGCGGTCAGGGTGGTCCGCCAGGTGGGGTCGGCGGTGAGGACGGTCAGGCGCTGGGTGGCGCGGGAGACGGCCACGTACAGGACGCGCAGGCCCCGGGGGGACTGGGACGCGACGGTCTCGGGGGCGGCGATGACCGCGGCGTCGAACTCCAGGCCCTTGGCCTCCAGGACGTCCAGGACCTGGACGCGGTCGGGCAGGCCGGCGGCGAGGCGGTCGCGGTCGGCGGCGGTCCAGGAGCCGCCGTCCGGAAGCGGGACGATCACGCCGATGGTGCCCTCGACCTGGTCCAGCAGGGTCTCGGCGGCGGCGCGGGTGGCCGCCATGAGGCCGCCCGGGGCGACCAGCTCGACCAGCGGGTCGATGCCGGACTCGCGGACGGCGCGGGCCGGCCGGGCCTCGGGCAGCGCCAGCGCGAGGACCCGGGCCGAGACGGCGGCGATCTCGGTGGAGTTGCGGTAGTTGGTGGTCAGCTCGTACTCGTGCCGGACGGTGCGGGCCGCCGCGGGCGGCTTGCGGGGGCGGCGCCCCCGGCCGCCGCGGGAGCGGGGCGGCTCGCCGCCGAGCGCGGCGTCCATGGCCTGCCGCGCCGCGGCCAGGTCCTCCCAGGCGCTCTGCGCCGGGTCCTCCACGATCGTCCAGCTGGCCTGGCGGCCGCGGCGGCCGAGCATGCGCCACTGCATCGGGGACAGGTCCTGCGCCTCGTCGACGACGATGTGCGCGTACTCGGGGCGCTCCTCCACGACGCCGTCGTCGACGCGGCGGGCCCGCTCCAGCCGCTCGATGGAGGTGGTGAGCTCCTGCATCTCCGGCTCCCACGACTCGTCGGCGACCTCCTCGCCGGTGAGGATGTTGACGCCGTCCACCACGAACGGGTCGTCCTCGCGGGCGCGGCGGCGGGACGGGCGCGGCGGCGGGCCGAGCAGCGCGTCGATCTCGTCGAGCAGCGCGACGTCCTGGTAGGAGACGCCGGGGCCGGCGAAGGACGCCGCGAGCGGCCCGATCGCGGCCGGGTCCAGGTCGCGGGCGGCGGCGCGGCGCAGCCGGGCCGGGTCGCCGAGCGCCGACAGCACCTCCTGCGGGCGGCGCATCGGCCACCAGGCGATCAGGAAGTCGGTGAAGGCGCGCTGCTCGCGGACGACGGTGTCGAAGCGGCCGCGGTCGGTCTGCGCGGAATCGCCGCCCGGCCTGTCCAGCTCGCCGAGGCCGTCGGCGGCCAGGATCGCGTTCCACAGCCCGGTCTGGCCGTCGACCTCCTCGGCCTCCTGGCCGCCGGTGTCGGTGAAGCGCCGCCACAGCGCGTCCAGCAGGGCCTCGGCGGCGCGGCCGCGGCCGGCGTTGACGCTGCCGCGGGTGCGCCGGTGCACCTCGGCGCGGATCTTGTCCAGGGCGCCGCGGTCCAGCCGGACGACGACGCCGCGGAACACCACGCGCAGCTCGTTCGGCGCGCCGGGCGCGTGGTCGGCGACGGCGCGGCGCAGCACCGCCGCCATCGCCTCCGCGCCCTTGTGCCGGGCCAGCTCGGGGGTGTCGTGGCCGGTCGCGGTGACGCCCGGCACCAGGTCGCCGAGCGAGCGCAGCGTCGCCGACCCCTCGCCGAGGGAGGGCAGCACGCGCTCGATGTAGGCGGTGAAGCGGCGGTTCGGGCCGACCACGAGCACGCCGCGGGAGCCGAACCGGCGGCGGTGCCGGAACAGCAGGTAGGCGACGCGGTGCAGGGCGACGGCGGTCTTGCCGGTGCCGGGGGCGCCGCGCACCAGGACGGTGCCGTCGGCGGGCGCGCGGATGACCTCGTCCTGCTCGCGCTGGATGGTCGCGACGATGTCGCGCATCGCGCCCTCGCGGGTGCGCGCGAGCGAGGCCAGGAACGCGCCGTCGCCGACGACGGTGAGCCCGTCGGCGGCGGCCGGGTCGAGCAGGTCGTCCTCCAGGTCGACCACGGCGTGCCCGCGCGAGTGCAGCACCCGGCGGCGGATCACCCCGCGCGGGTCCTCGGGGGTGGCGCGGTAGAAGTCCTCGGCGGCGGGCGCCCGCCAGTCGATCACCAGGGAGTCGTGGTCGCGGGTGCGCACCCCGATCCGGCCGACGTAGCGGACCTCGCGCCCGTTCTCCACCCGGCCGGACGGCTCCTGCCCGTTCTCGGGCGGGCGCGGGAACAGGTCGAGGCGGCCGAAGACCAGGCCGTCGTCGGCGATGTCGAGGGCCTGGGCGCGCAGCGCGGCCTGGTGCACCATCGCGTCGCGGTCGACCAGCGACGCCTTGGTGCCGGCCTGTGCCTGCCGGAAGCCCTCGCGCAGCATCGCCTGGGCGTCGGCGCGCATCTCCTCGAGCCGGCCGTAGGCCACGTCGACGTAGCGCTGCTCGGCGGCGATCTCCTGGTCCTTCACGCTGGAAGGCCGGCCGGTGACCGGGGACGACATGCGGGCTGCTCCTCGCGGCTGACGGAAAGGGACAGCTTATGCCGTTCGGGTGACATCCCGATCAGGGGGCCGGGACGTGCCGGAGCCCCGGCCGGCGGACGGCCGGGGCTCCGGGTGCCGGTCAGGCGGTCTTGGCGACCTTGGTGACCTTGGCGGGCTTGGGCTCGGGCTTCGCCGGGGCCTTGTGGCCGGTGGCGGGCTTGACGGCGGGCTTGACGGCGGGCTTGGACGCGGGCTTGGCGGGCGCCTTCGGCTTGGCCTGCGCGTGGGGCGCGGGGTCGGGGGCCGGGGGCGTGGGCTTGTCGCCGCCCTTGTCCGGGACGGGGGCGGGGGCCGGCGGTTCGGCCGGCGGCGCGGGCGGGTGCTCGTGGGCCGGGGGCGGCGGCAGCTCCGGGTCCGGCTTGGGGTCCGGCTTCGGGGCGGGCGCGGGCTCGCCCGGCGCGGGCTCGCCCGGCTTCGGCTCGGTCGGCTCGGCCGGCTTGGTCGGCGCGGGCTCGGCCGGTGCGGGCTCGGCCGGCGTCGCGGGCGGCTCGGCGGGCTTGGGGTCGGCCGGCTTCTCCGGCTCGGCGGGCCGGGCCGGCTCGCTCGGCTTGGCGGGTTCGGGCGGCGTGGTGGGTTCGCTCGGCTTGGGGTCCTTACCCGTCTTGGGCGGCTTGGGGTGCTTGTCGGGCTTGCCGGAGGGTTCGGCCGGCTTGGTCGGCGCGGGCTCGCTCGGCGCCGTCGGCACCGTGGGCGTGGCCGGCTCGGACGGCACCGTCGGCGCGGGCGCGGCCGGCTTCGGCTCCACCGGCTTCGGCTCGGCCGGCGGGACCGGCGGGACCGGGCTCGGGGTGCTCGGCAGCGTCGGGTCGACGGTCGGGTCGGTCCCGGCCGCCGGCGGGGCGGTGGCGCCCGGCCCGGCGGGCCCCTGGTCGGGCGCCGGCAGCGGGCCGGGCACCGGGGACAGGCCGTAGGGCGTGGGGAAGGCGGGCGGGAGCGGGTCGATCAGCGGGTCGACGACACCGAACTGGGCGGGGGCGGCGGCGGTGTGCGGCGCGGCCACCACGGCGTCGGCGAAGGCGGGCAGCCCGAGGCCCGCCAGGCCGGCGCTGAGCGCGGCGATCGCCAGGCCTCGCCTGGTCGAGCTGAGTGCAGACACGAGGGATCAGGTTCCTTTCTCGTTCGGTTCAGCGGGGCGGGAGGGCGAACAGGGCGACGCCGTCGGCCGTGCGGTCGGCGACGATGACGCGTTCGGCGGCGATGCCCCAGGGCAGCGCGGTGCCCTGGGGGAGGTCGGCGGGGGCGGCCGGGGCGGCGGCGGGGACGGCGACCAGGCGCTTGCCGATCCGCCCGTACAGGGTCGGGCCGGCGGCGGTCAGCGGGCTGAACCCGGGCCGGGCGACGGCGGCGGGGCGGCCGAGGTCGAACAGCACCGGCCCGAGGGCGGCGGCGGCCCCGTCGGCGCCGCGCGCCCAGACCGGGGCCCGAAGCTGCGCGGCGGGCGCCGCCGCGGCAGCCCTGACCTGCCCGGACACCGCGTCGTGCAGGGCCGCGACGGCGTCGCCGCCCTTGCGGGCCGACCACACCAGCGCCACGGTGCCGTGCCCGGCGGCCGCGACCCGGGTGACGGCGCGCGCCCCGGCCGGCGCCTTGGGGACGATCTTGACGGGGGCGGCGCCGGGCGCGACCCGCCACCACAGCCCCTTGCCGGTCGCGGCGAGCACGCCGGTGCCGTCGACGGCCATGGCGACGGCCTGGCCCGGCAGGGTGACCCGCACGATCCGGCCGCCGCTGACCAGGGCCGCCTCGCGGCCCGGCAGCGTCAGCAGCGGGCCGTCCCCGGCCCAGCTCAGCCGGGCCTTGTCCGGCAGGTCCAGGGTCAGCGGGTCGGCGCCGGTGCCGTTGACCGGCCAGAGCAGCAGGCGCTGCCCGGCCTGCACGGCGATGACGGGCCGCCCGTCGGCGTGGGTGGCGACCGGCTCGCCGGCGGCGTCGGGCGGCAGCGCGGCGGCGGTGGTCCAGATGACGGCGCCGGTCGCGCCGTGGCGCAGCTGCAGCCGCCGGTCGTTGGTGACGAGCGCGACCATGCCGCCGTCGGCGATGGCCGGGCGGGTGCCGGGGCGGATCGCGGCCTGCCAGGCGGCGCGGTCGGACCAGCCGGGCGGGACCTGGCGGTTGAACCGGGCGGTGGCCGACGGGGACGGCGCGGCCGTGGGGGCGGGCCGCCCGCCGTCGTCGTCCCGCAGCAGGCTGAACCCGCCCGCGACCAGCACGCTGACCGCGAGCGCGGAGCCGGCGCCGAGCAGCATCACCCGCCGTTCGAAGCGGCGCCGCGTCCCGGGGACCTTGGCGGCCGGGCGGGCCGGGCGGGCCGGCGGCGGGGCCGGTCTCAGCCAGGGCTCGTCCTGCTCGGGCGGCGCCTGGTAGACGGGGCCGGTGAAGGGCCGGGGGGCCTCGCCGGGGGCGGGCCCGGCGTTCGCACCTGGGTCGGGAACGGACACGGGGGGTCCCTTCCGGTCGCGGGTCGGATCAGGTCAGGACTGGCCGGCGCCGCGATCCGGCGCGGCCTGCTGCACTGCGGTCACATCACCACGAATCACCTCACGAGCATCTCAGAAATCGATCATGTGATGACAGCCTTCCGGTGACTTGCGGAAGAAAAAACGGCCCGCGCCCTGACCTGAACAGGCCAGGGCGCGGGCGCTCCGGGCGGGCCGGCCCGCGCGGGTCAGTCCGCGGGGGCGGTGTAGCGGTCCTGGATCCAGCGGAACGTGCGCGGGAGGTGACGCGAGGCGACCGAGGCGAAGCGGGCCGTCGGGCCGGGGAACACGAACAGCTCGTCGCGGGCCAGGGACCGGTCGACCGCGTCCAGCACGACGCCGGCGTGCATGCCGCGGGCGTTGCCGGTCGCGGCGGGGTGCTCGGCGGCCTGGCGGCGGTAGGCGGGGGTGTCGACCTGGGCCGGGCAGACGCAGCGGATCGCCACGCCGCGGCCGCCGTACTCCACCGCCAGCGACCCGGCGTAGGCGTTGATGCCGCCCTTGGCCGCGGCGTAGGCCGAGGTCATCCGGCCGGGCGCGATCGCCGCCAGCGAGGAGAACAGGATCAGCTCGCCGCGCCCGGCCGCCAGCATCGCGGGCAGGGTGGCGCGGACGACGTGCAGGGTGCCGAGCAGGTTGGTGCGCAGCACCCGCTCGACCTCCTCCAGCGGCTGGTCCATGGCGGGCGCGAGCGGGCTGATCGCGGCGGCGTGCACCACCCGCTGCGCCGGCCCGGCCTCGGCGGCGATCTTGTCGACGGCGGCGGCGTCGGTGACGTCGCAGACGCGCACGTGCACGTTGGGGGAGCGGCGGGCGGTGCGGGCGAGGCCGGCCTCGTCCACGTCGATCGCGACGACGTCCCACGCGGCGGCGGCGAGGCGCTGGGCGGCCAGCGCGCCGATCCCGCTGCCCGCGCCGGTGACCAGGGCGGTGCGGCGGGTCATGCGCGCACCTCCTCGGCGCCGCCGAAGGTCATCGACAGCCGGCCGACGCTGCTGCTCGTCAGCGCGCGGGCGCGGTCCAGGCCGAGGCCGCGCAGCTCCTCGGCCACCGGGTGGTCGCCGAGCAGGACGGTCGCGCCGCCGGGCCGCGTCCGGACGGCGCCGGGCCGCAGGCTCCACGGGATGCGCCGGGTGACGCCGTCCAGGCAGGAGTAGGCGTCCACGGCCGGCTCGCCGCCCCGGGCCGGGATCGGCGGCCCGGGGCGGACGGCCACCTCGATCGCGGTCCGGCCGCCGATCCGCACGGCGCACCGCTTGATCCGGCTCGACAGGTCCATCGGGATGTCGGCGAGCTCCTTGGGGAAGCCCCAGATCGACCGGCCCGCCTCCAGGGTGAACTCCTGGTTGACCGGCAGCCAGTGGATGAACGCGCCGACGCCGCGTTCCCGGTCGGGGTGCCGGACCAGGAACGCCACGGCGAACTCGTGGTAGGCGCCGAGGTCGCCGTCGGCGTAGCGGACGAAGGCCAGGGAGCAGACCGCCCGCCCGCGCCACGCGGCGGCCTCCAGGCCGGAGTAGGCGATGACGGCCTGCGCGGCGCGCGCGGGCACGGCGAACATGGCCGAGGCGACGGAGGCGTCGCGCACCGCGAGCGGTAACGCGACCTTTTCCCCCTGGATCGTGTGGAGTTCGGTCGTCACCCGGTTATTAGAACAGGTACCTATTTTGTTGTCATCCGCGTGTTCCGTCACGCGGCGACTCCAGGGACGCCTTGATCCGCGCCAGGGTCGCGCGCATCCCGGCCCGGTTGACCCGCGCCCGCTCCGCGGCCGGCACGCCGGTGAAGACCTTGCCGAGCAGCGAGACCAGCCCCGCGCCCCGGTGGTCGCGGCGCAGGTCCTCCCAGTACTCGGCGAGCCGGGAGGTGCCCTCGCCCGTCCCCTCGATCCGGTAGCCCCACAGCGCGACCGGCATCCCGAAGCTGGACACCCGGAACGCGAACGCCTGCCCGGGGACGGCCGCCGTCACCTCACAGTTGGTGAACCACACCCGCCACCCGAGCCGGTTGAACCCGACGAACCGGGTCCCCTCCACCACCTCGCGGCCGCGCACCCACACCGCGAACAGCTCGGGGCTCCACTGGCGCATCCGGCGCGGATCGCGCAGCGCCCGGTAGATCTCCTCAGGCGCGGCGCCGACCGCCACGCTCTCCTCCACGACCCATTCGCGTTCCATGGCGGCATCTTGTCAGCGCAGATGCGCGAACCGCTCGGCCCAGTCGGCGTACCACGCGGCGTACCAGGGCTCGGCGGCGGCGAGCGGCATGATGTAGGTGACGGTCTCGGCGTAGTAGCGGCCCTGGAAGTCGCGCGGCATCGCGTCCAGCGTCTGCACGTTGCTGACCCGGTCGGCGAGCTTCACCAGGATCGCGTCGGGCGGGGCGTCGCGGAGCCGCCGCAGGTAGGCGGCCTTGGCGGCGCGCTTGGCCTGCCGCCCCTGCCCGGCGGCGGGCGGCTTGGTCACCCAGTCGACCAGCTCGGCGACCCGCTCCCCGAACCCCGCCTCGACCTCGGCGACGGTCGCGGCGGTGTCCTCCACCACGTCGTGCAGCAGGGTCGCGGCGAGGACGGCCGGGTCGGTGACGCCGGCCCCGCGCGCCTGCACCTCCAGGGCCTCCAGCAGGTGCTCGGTGTAGGGCGCGCCGGTGGGCCGCTCCTGGTCGCCGTGCCAGCGCCGGGCGGCCGCCGCGGCGGCGTCCAGGAAGGCGAGCGCGGCCTGGTCCAGGCGGCCGTCCGCCGCCAGGCCGGCGCGGGCCTGCTCCCAGGTCCGCCAGTCGGTGAACAGCTGCATGGAGACAGTCTGCTCTAGACCGGTTCGCGCAGCCCCGCCGGGGAGCGGCCGCCCCAGGTCTCCAGCTGCGCGACGAACCGCTCGGCGTGCACCGGCCAGTGGTAGCGGGCGCGGGCGGCCTCGTAGCCGCGCTTGCCCGCGCCGGTGCGCAGCTCGGCGTCGGCGCGCAGCTTGCGCACCGCGTCGGCCGCCGCCGCCGGGTCGCCGAACGGCACCACGATGCCGCAGCCGGCCGGCTCGACGATGCCGACCGCCGGCGGGTTCGGCGTGGTGACGACCGGGATGCCGTGCGCCATGTACTCCACCACCTTGGTGGGCATGGAGTGCCGGTAGTTCGGCTCGTCGTGCAGCAGCGCGAGGCCCGCCATCGCGCCCTCGGCGATGCGCAGCGCCCGGTCGTTCGGCACGAACCCGTACCAGCGCAGGACGCCCTCGCGCTGGGCGTCGCGCAGCGCGGGCCGCACGTCGGCGTCGGCCGACCCGATCAGCTCGATCTGCACGCCCTCGGGCGCCAGCAGCCGGGCCATCTCGATCATGTCCAGTGCGCCGCGGGCGACCGACAGGTGCCCGACGTAGACGGCGCGCCGGTCGTCGGGCGGGCCGGGCGGCAGGTCGGCGACGTAGGTGGTGTTCGGCACCACCGGGTGCTCGCCGCCGAACCGGTCCCGGTAGCCCTCCTCGGCGAGCAGCAGCCGGTGCCGCCGCTCGGAGCGCTTCTCCAGGTGCCGGACGGCCGGGCGCAGCAGCGGCCGGACCGGGCCGGGCACCCAGCCCTTGGCGGAGAGCGCCGCCGCGGTGTCCTCGTGCACGTCCCACACCACCGTGCGGCGGCTGACCTGCTTGGGCAGGCCGACCAGCAGCTCGGGGTCGTGCAGCAGGACCAGGTCGGCGTAGGCGGAGTGCTCGACCAGCGCCCGGTGCGCGGCGCGCAGCGCCCGCAGCCGGTGCCGGCCGGTCGCGCGCGGCACGTCCACCGGGCTGATCTCACGCCACGGCGTCACGTTGCAGGCGCGGAACGGCGCGATGTAGGTGACCTCGTGGCCCGCGTCGAGCAGCGCCCGGATCTGGCGGTGCAGGATCCGGGCGTCCTCGGGATGGTGCACGACGGTGCAAACGCAGACCCGCATTCCACTCACTCCGGAAGGGTGCCGATAGTCCTTCTTGCCCGTGACGGGAGAATTCCAGGTGCCCGGCGGGTTAACGACGGGCGTACGCATGGCGTCGCCGATCGTGGAATCGCTTACCAAAGGGCCGGTCACAGTAGTTCAACGGTTTCTTGCTGAATTCCCCGGGTTCGTCCCCTGGTGTCGAAGAGGAGCCGGGAATGGCCGGCCAGCAGCGCCGCGTCGTACTCGGCGTGGTCGGCCAGCACCACCACCAGATCGGCCTCCTCCAGCGCCGCGGGCAGGTCGGTGCCGGCAAAGCGGACCTCGGTGTCGCGCACCCGCCACTCGGTGACGTAGGGGTCGTGGAAGCTGAGGTCGGCGCCGAGCCGGGCCAGCCGCCGCGCGACCGGGCGGGCCGGCGACTCGCGCTCGTCGGCGATGTCTGCCTTGTAGGTGACGCCGAGCAGCAGCACCTTGGCGCCCTTCAGCGCCCGCCCCTCGCGGTTGAGGAGCTGCTGGGCGCGGTCGGCGACGTATCGGGGCATCCGGTCGTTGATCTCCTGGGCCAGTTCCACGAACCGGAACGGGTAGCCCAGCGAACGCACCTTGTACGACAGGTAGTTGGGGTCGATGGGGATGCAGTGCCCGCCCACCCCCGGCCCCGGCCGGAAGGCCTGGAAGCCGAAGGGCTTGGTGGCGGCGCAGTCGATGGCGTCCCACAGGTCGATGCCGAGTTCGTGGCAGAAGACCGCCATCTCGTTGACCAGGGCGATGTTGACGTGCCGGTAGGTGTTCTCCAGCAGCTTGGCCATCTCGGCCTCGCGGGTGCCCTTGGCCTGCACGACCCGCTCGACGAACTTGCCGTAGAACGCCGCCGCCGCCGACGCGCAGGCCGGCGTCAGGCCGCCCACGATCTTGGGGGTGTTGTGCACCCCGTAGACCGGGTTGCCCGGGTCGATGCGCTCGGGCGAGAACGCCAGGTGGAAGTCCTCGCCGGCGGTGAGCCCGGAGGTCTCCAGGATCGGCCGCAGCACCTCGTCGGTCGTGCCGGGGTAGGTCGTCGACTCCAGCACGACCAGCGTCCCCGGGCTGAGGTGCCGGGCGATCGCCCCGGCGGCGCCCTTCACCGCGGCCAGGTCCGGGCCGCCGTCCTCCGACAGCGGCGTCGGCACGCAGATCACCACGGTGCGCGCGCCGTCCAGCACGCTCTCGTCGGTGCTCGGTGTGAAGCCCGATCCCAGCATCGCCGCGACCTCGGCGTCCGCCACGTCGTCGATGTGCGACCGGCCCGCGGCGAGGCCCTCCACGACGGCGGCGTCCAGGTCCAGGCCGCCGGCCTTCAGGCCGGCGGCGCTGGCCTCACGCGCCAGCGGCAGCCCGACATAGCCGAGCCCGATGACCACCAGATCCACCCGGTGGCTCCCTTCGCGAGTTCACGTTGATGATCATTGCTTCGAATACGCCTGCCGGTACCGGGTGGCGACGGCCCGCCAGGTGCGTTCCGCGCCGACCCACTCCCGTGCGGCCTGTCCGATTTTTCGTCTTAGTTCGGGACTGTAAATCAGCCGGGACAGGGAATCCGCCCAGGCATCCGGGTCTTCGGGAAGAGTTAACGTGCCTGTCACGCCCGGTTCCACGATTTCCCGAAGAGCCTTGACATCACTTGCTATTACAGGGATTCCCCCTGCCATCGCCTCCAGAGGTTTTAGGGGCGTCACCAATTGGCAAACCCGGTCCGCCCTCCTGGGGACCGCGAAGACATCGAGGACCGCGTGGAAGCTGCGAACCGACGCCATCGGCACCCGGCCGGTGAACACGGCGTGCACGCCGTGCCCGGCGGCGCGGCGCTCCAGCGCGCCGCGCTCGGGGCCGTCGCCGACGAGCAGCAGCGTCACCGGCTCGCCCCGGTCGCGCAGCAGCGCGGCGGCGTCGATGAGGGTGTCGATGCCCTCGTACCCGTAGAAGGACGAGGTCAGTCCGACGACGACGGCGTCCGGCGCGATGCCGAGCCCGGCGCGCAGCGCCGCCCCGTCCGGCAGCGGCTCCAGGAACTCCTCGTCCACCCCGTTCGGCACCGTGAAGATCTTGGCGGGGTCCACGCCGCGGCCGGCGATCTCGGCGCGCATCGCCTCGCCGAGGGTGACGACGGCGTCGGCCTCCAGCATCCGGCGCGTCTCCAGCGCCCGGGTCAGCCGGTAGAACTCGTCGGTCTCGGTATGGGCGGGGTCACGCGAGAGCCAGGAGTCCTCCAGGAAGCCGCGCACCTCGTAGACGACCGGCAGCCCGTGCCGCCGCCCGACCTCCAGCGCGACCGCCGCGTTCAGGTGGTTGCTGACGGCGTGCAGCACCTGCGGGCGGACCTGCGCGACGACGCGTTCGGCCAGGTCGGCGCCCTTGATCACGTCCCGCACCGGATTGGCGGCGGGCAGCCAGGGAAGCAACCGGTGGTAGGGGACGCCGTCGACGTCCACCCGCGCCCGCGCGTCGCCGAATCCCTGGCCGAGCGGGTGGCCGAGCCGCGACACCACGTGGGTGTCGAAGCCGAGCCGCCGCTGGGCCAGCGCGATCCGGTGGGTGCGCACGGTGTACCCGGCGTTGGTGACCGGCAGCGCGTTGGTGACGAACTGCAGCACCGTGCGCCGCTCGGTCCCGGCCGGGCGGACGGCGCGCGGCGCGGCCGGTTCGCGCAGCAGCAGCCGCAGGTCGGCGGCCTCGCGGCGCGGGTCGCGGGGCCGGGGCAGCGCCAGGCGCGAGCGGCGCAGGGCGGGGACGGGCAGCACCCGGGCGGCCAGCCGGGGCGCCCGCGCGGGGTCGTCGCGGAGCTGGCGGCCGGCGGATCCCAGCAGGTAGACCGCCGTTTTCGGTGTGGGTTTGGTCGGCACGGCGGGCGAGCGTAGGCGACCCCGATGAACAGAAGGGAAATCATGACGGCTTCACGCGTGCTCGTGCACGTCCTCGGGGCGCGCCCCAACTTCGTCAAGGCGGCGCCGGTGATCCGCGCGCTCGCCGGGCGGGGCGTCGAGCAGGTGGTGGTCCACACCGGCCAGCACTACGACCGGGCCATGTCCGAGGTGTTCTTCGACGAGCTCGGGCTGCCCGAGCCCGACGTCAACCTGGGCGTCGGGTCCGGCTCGCACGCCGCGCAGACGGCCGCGCTGCTGACCGGGCTGGAGGACGAGTTCATCCGGCGTTCACCGGCCCTGGTCATCGTGTACGGCGACGTGAACTCCACCATCTCGGCCGCGCTCGTCGCCGCCAAGCTGCACATCCCGGTCGCCCACGTGGAGGCCGGGCTGCGCAGCTTCGACATGACGATGCCCGAGGAGGTCAACCGGCGCCTCACCGACCAGCTGTCGGACCTGTGCCTGGTGACCAGCCCCGAGGCCGTCGGCCACCTGGCCCGCGAGGGCGTGGACGTGGACCGGGTGCACCTCGTCGGCAACCCGATGATCGACACGCTGCTGGCCAACCTCGACAAGTTCGACACCGAGCGGGTGCGGGCCGAGCACCGGCTGCCGGAGCGGTACGTCCTGGCGACCATGCACCGCCCGGCCAACGTCGACGACCCCGACACCGCCGCCGCGCTCGTCGGGCACCTGCACGGCGTCGCCGACCTCGCCGACGTCGTCATCCCGGTGCACCCGCGCGGCCGCGCCACCCTGCTGGCCGCCGGGCTGGACGACCACCCGCGCGTGCACGTCCTGGAGCCGCTCGGCTACATCGACTTCATCGCGGCCGTGCGCGGCGCGGCGGCGGTCGTCACCGACTCGGGCGGCCTCCAGGAGGAGACGACGATCCTCGGCGTCCCCTGCCTGACCGTCCGCCCGAACACCGAGCGGCCCATCACCATCACCCACGGCACGAACCGGCTCGTCACCTTCGAGGAGCTGGTCCCCGCCGCACGCAAGGCGCTTGCCGTTGACGCGGGGGGTACAGGGGGGTCGTCCCCCATGAATGACTCGACCCCGCCGCTGTGGGACGGCCAGGCCGGCCCCCGTATCGCCGATGTGATCATGGAGTCCCTCGTTGGCTGACCCGATCGACGCCGCCGCCCTCGCCAAGGCCCACCAGCAGACCGCGCGGCTGCGCGCGGCGCTGCGCGACCGCGAGGAGCGGCTGAAGGAGACCGAGCAGCGGCTCGCCGCGCTGGAGGCGTCCACCACCTGGCGGGTCGGGCGGCTGATGGCGGGCACCGCCCGCAACCCCAAGCGCGGCGCCCGGCTGCCCCGCGAGCTGATGCAGCTGTGGAAGGACCGGCACAGCCCGACCGCGGCGCCCGCCAAGAGCGACCGCAAGCCGGTGCACATCGAGCAGACCGACCGGCCCGAGGACCGGCTGCTGGTCGCCGGCCCGTGCGAGACCGCGGTCGTCGCCGGGATCTTCGGGCACGGCACCGCCGACCTGATCGCCTCGCACGCCAAGGTCATGCCGCTCTACCCGCACGACGCCAAGATCGTGCTCGGCACCGCCGACGTGGACGCGCTGCTGGTCGACGCCACCGCCGGCGCGCCCGGCGGCCCCTGGGCCTACCTCGGCCAGCCCGGCATGTACGACCGCGACCGGGCCCTGCACGACCTGCGGCGCCTGGCCCGGTCCCGGGACCTGCCCGTCGTGCTGTGGGGCGCCGCGCCGCCGCCGACGCTGGCGATCCTGGAGTGGGACGCCGTCGTCACCACCCCGGCCCAGCTCACCGAACTGCTCGTCCCGTGAAAGGAAAAATCGTGGGACCCCTTTTGCGGAAGCGCGCCCTCGTCTACGGCGACGTCGATCTGAACCTGATCGACGGCTCGGCGATCTGGGCCCAGGGCATGGTGCAGACCCTCGCCCGCGCCGGGTGCGAGGTCACCCTGGTCCTGAAGGCCCCGGTGCGCACCGGGCGGCTCGTCGACCCGCTGCGCGCCCTGCCGAACGTCACCGTGCGCAGCCCGCACGCCGACGGCCGGCTGCCCGCGCAGATCCCGATGCCGGTCCGCTGGGCCGCGACCGTGCTCGCCGAGGTCGACGCCGAGGACCCGTTCGACCTGATCGTGGTGCGCGGCCGCCGCCTCGCCGGCAAACTCGCCGCCGGGCCGCTCGCCGGGCGCCTGTGGACGTACCTGACCGACGTCCCGCAGCAGGCCGGCGACTTCGACGGCGACGCCTTCGGCGAGCTGCGCCGCATCGCCGACGCCTCGCGGCTGCTGCTCTGCCAGACCGAGGAGCTGCGCTGCTTCCTGGAGAGCGCGGTCCCGGCGACGGCGGGCAAGAGCGTGCTGTTCCCGCCCGTCGTGGTGCTGCCCGAGGGCCTGGAGCCGCGCGCCGCCGGAGCGCCCGAGGGGCGCGCGCTGAAGCTCGTCTACACCGGCAAGTTCGCGCCGCGCTGGAACACCTACGAGATGACCCGGCTGCCCCGGCTGCTGTCGGTGGACGCCGAGGTGCACATGGTCGGCGACAAGGTCCACGACGATCCCGGCGACCCCGGCTACGCGCCGCGCATGCAGGCCGCGCTGGAGACCGCGCCCGGCGTGGTCTGGCACGGCGGCCACCCGCGCGCCGAGGCGATGCGGCTGACCGCCGCCTGCGACATCGGCCTGTCGTGGCGGCACCCCGAGCTGGACGCCAGCCTGGAGCTGTCCACCAAGCTGCTGGAGTGCGGGCTGCTCGGCGTGCCGGTGGTGCTGAACCGCACCCCCATGCACGAGCGGCTGTTCGGCGTGGACTACCCGCTGTTCGTGGCGACCGAGGACGACGTCGTCACCGCCCTGGACAAGATCGGCCTGAACCCCGACCTGTACGAGCTGGCCGCCGAGCGCTGCCGCGCCGCCGCCGAGGACTACACCCTGGAGGCCGCCGCGCGCCGGGTGAAGGGCTACCTCGCCGAGGTGTTCCCCGAGCCCGAC
The DNA here is from genome assembly GCF_009604375.1 of Actinomadura macrotermitis. Classification (GTDB taxonomy): domain Bacteria; phylum Actinomycetota; class Actinomycetes; order Streptosporangiales; family Streptosporangiaceae; genus Spirillospora; species Spirillospora macrotermitis. The sequence goes on along the minus strand of NZ_WEGH01000003.1, from coordinate 1,112,914 downwards.
CCGGCCGTCCTCGCCGCCGCCGGAGGCCGCAAGCTGCGCGTCGGCGTCGCCGGGCACGACCTGAAGTTCTTCACCCGCCTGCTGGACTACCTCAGGTCGCGGCCCGACATGGAGGTCCGCGTCGACCACTGGGCGGCGCTGAAGGCGCACGACCCCGAGCGCGGCCAGGAGCTGCTCGACTGGGCCGACGTCATCATCTGCGAGTGGTGCGGCCCGAACGCCCTGTGGTACGCCGAGCGCAAGCGGCCGGGGCAGCGCCTGGTCGTCCGGCTGCACCGGTTCGAGCTGTACGCCGACTGGCCGCGCAAGCTGGACATCGACAGCGTCGACCAGGTCATCTGCGTCAGCCCGCACTACGCCGACCTCACCCTGGCCAAGACCGGCTGGCCCAAGGAGAAGGTCACCGTCATCCCCAACTGGGTCGACGACCGGCAGCTGGACCGGCCGAAGCTCGCCGGCGCCGAGCACCACCTGGGGTTCATCGGCATCGCGCCGTCGCGCAAGCGCCTGGACCTCGCCCTGGACGTGGTGGAGGAACTGCGCCGCGACGACCCGCGCTTCACCCTCTTCGTCAAGTCCAAGCTCCCCTGGGAGTACTGGTGGATCTGGCAGAAGCCCGAGGAGCGCGCGCACTACGAGAAGGTGTTCCACCGCATCCGCCGCTCGCCGCTGTTGTCGGGCGGCGTGGTCTTCGACGACTACGGCCGCGACGTGGCCGCGTGGCTGCGGCGCATCGGGTTCGTCCTGTCGACCAGCGACGACGAGAGCTTCCACCTCGCGCCCGCCGAGGGCATGGCCTCGGGTGCGGTGCCCGCGCTGCTGAACTGGCCCGGCGCCGACACCATCTACGACACGCGGTGGATCCACACCGGCACGTCGGCGATGGCGGCCTCGATCGCCGACACCGTCCGGCTGGACCGCTGGGAGGCCGACCGGACGCTCGCCCGTGAGCAGGTGCGGCGCGACTACGGCCTGGCGGAGGTCTGCCGCCAGTGGACCGACCTGCTCGCCGTCCGCGCCCCGGTCGCGGCGCCCGGGATCTGAGGCGGGGAACCGGCACCGCCGGCGGACCGAAGCGGTCCGCCGGCGGTGCCGGTTCCCCTCTGTCCGCTCAGCTCGAGCCGAAGACGCGCTCGACGGCGCGTGCGGCGGCCTGGCCGTCGTCGTACGGGCAGTACTTGGCGACGAAGGCCCGGTAGGCGTCGGCGTACTCGGCGGTGAGCTCGTCCATCCGCTTGATGGCCGCGAAGACCTCGGCGGAGGTGCTCACCAGCGGACCCGGGGCCTCGGACTCGAAGTCCATGTAGAAGCCGCGGACGTGGTCGCGGTAGGTCTCCAGGTCGTAGGTGAAGAAGATCTGCGGCTTGCCGGTGCCGGCGAAGTCGAACATCGCCGAGGAGTAGTCGGTCACCAGCGCGTCGGCGACCAGGTAGAGGTCGGCGATGTCGGGGTAGTGCGAGACGTCGATGACCGAGCCGTCCGACCGGGCCCAGGTCCGGTCGGTGATCAGGTAGTGCGCGCGGACCAGGACCACGTGGTCGTCGCCGAGCGCGGCGTGCGCCTCGGCCAGGTCCAGCTCCAGCGAGAAGGCGCGCTTGCCGGGCGCCAGGTGCTGGTCGTCGCGCCAGGTCGGCGCGTACAGCACGATCCGCTTGCCCGCCGGGATGCCGAGGATCTCGCGCACCCGCGCCGCGCGGCTCGCGCGGTCGGGGGCGCGCAGGATGTCGTTGCGCGGGTAGCCCGCCTCCAGGATCTCGCCCTCGTAGCGGAAGGCCCGGCGCATGATCGGCGTGGTGAAGGGGTTCGGCGACACCAGGATGTCCCAGGCCGGCACCTCGCGGTCCATCCAGTCCAGCGACTCGGTCCGCCGGTAGGCCATGTCGCGCAGGTCGAAGGCGAGCTTCTTCAGCGGGGTGCCGTGCCAGGTCTGCAGGTAGAACTGGTCGTCGCGCTTGACGAACCACGGCGGCACGCCGAAGTTGGCGACGATGTAGCGGGCCCGGGCGAGGGCCTCGTAGTGCTCCCGGGTGTCGTACAGCACGACGCGCGCGTCGCCGGGCACCTCGAAGCGCCCGTCCTTGGAGGCCCAGACGCACTCCAGGTCGGGGCGCGTGCGCCGGATCTCCTCGTAGATCGCGCGCGGGCTGCAGGAGTACTGGGCCCCGGCGTAGGAGTCGAAGACCACCATCTCGCGCAGCGGCAGGCGCCGCATCGCCGGGTAGTCGTTCTCCTGGATGCGCCGCTGCGCGAAGGCGCCGCGGTCCTCGTCGGGCTGGTCCGCCCGGATGCGCATCAGCAGGGCGTCGACCTGGTAGGCGTCCACGGTCACCCGGTGCACGCCGGCGACGTGCGGCTCGGGCAGCGTGGCGAGGGCGGAGCGCTCGACGGCCACCAGCGTCTCCTCGCCGGCGGCCGTGCGGGCCAGCATCTCCCAGACGCCGCTGCCGAGGGCGCGCGTGGTGCCGAACACCGAGATGGCGCCCGGCCGGAACTCGGCGGTGAACCGGTCGCCGTCCCAGACCAGCGGGAAGTCGTAGGTCTCGCTGGAGCGGCGCCGGCGCAGCATGAGCCGCTCGGGCCGGTCCACCGGGGAACAGTGGTCGCCGCTCAGCACCAGCCGGTCGCCGTCGGCCCAGCGCACGTCGGTGACCACGGGCCGCCGGGTGCGCTCGACGCCGCGCAGGTTCCCGTACCGGGTGCGGGTGACGGCGAACTCCTGGCCCGGGGTGGGGTAGCGGCCCTCGGGGAAGCCGCCCGGCGTGGCCGGCTTGATGAGCTTGTCCCCGACGGCCAGCCGGATGTCCCAGTCGACGCTGTCGCGGATCTGGGACAGCCCGCCGGCCGCGGCCGGCCCCTCGGGGCCCGAGACCAGCTCGTCCAGCGGTAGCCGGGCGGTGAAGCCATAGGTTCCGTCGACCGCCGGGACGATCTCCACCGGTCCCTGCACGGAGGTGTCGTCGCCGGCGTGCACCCGCGAGGCCTGCACCCGCACGCCGGCTCCGGGGTCGCTGGTCAGCACGCCTTCCAGGAGCAGTTCCCCGTCGACCTGGCGGTGCCCGGTCACGACGGCCTCGTCCCGCCGGACCTGCACCAGGAAGCCGTCGGGGGCGGCGACCGGCTGCACCCGGGTGTGCGCGGCCACCTGCCGGTCCGGGGCCCACTTCACCCGGGCCTGCGCGGGGCTGTCGACGGCCTGGCTGCGCTTCAGCCCGGGCACCGAGGCCTCGATGTGCAGCTGCCAGGTGATCTGCCGCCACTTGCCGGTGTGCTTCAGCTGCTCGGGGTCGATCTCCACGGCGAAGCCCGACCCGTCGTAGCTGACCGCCCGCTGCCAGGAGTCGGCGGTGACGTCGGGACGCCGCACCCGCTGGACGTCCAGGGCGATGCGCTTGCCGCGCTTGGGCGCCTCCAGCCACATCCGGATGTCCAGGTCCTGCGGGCCGGCGACCTGCAGCCGCTCGAAGTTGGCGTGCCCCTCAAGGCGCAGCCGGCCCCCCTGCCAGCTCACCTCGTCGACCTGGGCCCACAGCTTGAGGTCGTCGGTGACCTCGTAGATGTCGAGCGGCACGTTCTTGGCGGGGTCCTCGAAGAAGGGGTACTCGGCGTACCAGCGCTTGCGCAGCCGCCCGCGCCGCACGATGCGCACGTCCTTGGCCTGCCGCTTCTCGAACTCCACGGCCTCCTCCAGCTCGGGCAGCAGGTGCCGGCCGAGCAGGTGGAAGGTGAGCCGGCGGTTCACCGGCAGGTGCCGCAGCGCCTCGAGGTCGGACCGCTGCAGGCACGCCACGCCGAGGTCGTAGATCTGCTGCTGGGCGTCGCCCTCGGCGGCCAGCAGGCTCTCGGTGAGGATGCCGAGGTCGACGTCGAGGGCGTATCCGTCGAACTTGGTCTTCAGGTCCGGCGCGTGCTCCTTCAGGAAGACCTGCACCATCTCGACCGACTTCATGCGGTCGGTGATGTTCGCCAGCTCGTCGCGCCGCCTGGTGATCGAGCCCTCACGGCGGCGCCAGTAGTAGACCGTGCTGGACAGCACGTCCACCGACTCGGCCAGCACATGGGCGGCGATCATGACGGGCGGGTCTTCGTAGAGCATGTGCGGGTAGGTCAGCTTGTGCCGGTCCCAGAAGGAGCGCCGGAAGACCTTGTTCCAGACCGTCCGGTCCTGGAGCAGGGCGGGGTGCTTGCGGATGTGCGTGCGCAGCCGGGTGGTGGCGCAGGCCTCCTCGTGCAGCCAGCAGGGCCAGCTCTTGGCCGAGTCGAACCGCCGCACGTTCCCCGAGACGATGTCGGAGCCGGTCTCCTCCAGGGAGCCGACCATCAGCTCGTAGGCGTAAGGGGCCAGTACGTCGTCGCCGTCGGCGAAGGCCAGGTACTCCCCGGCGGCCCGCTTGATGCCGGCGTTGCGGGCCGGGCCGGGGCCCTGGCTCTCCTCCAGCTGCACCAGCACGAAGCGCGGGTCGCGGGCCGCGTACTCCTTGGCGATGATCGTGCCGCCGTCGGTGGAGCCGTCGTCGACCATGACCACTTCGAGGTCGTGCAGGGTCTGCCGGCCCAGCGACTCCAGGCAATCTCCGAGGTACTGCTCCAGATTGTGGAACGGAACGACGACACTGATCTTTGGTGACATGGCCCCACTCAGTCAACGCATAGGGAGGTGTGCGGAAAGGTGCTCGGGTCGGACGGTCGGAAGCGGCGGTCAGGAGCCGTGCCGGGTCCCCGCCGGTCACCGCGGTGACCGCCGGCGTCGCCGCCGGGCTCGGCTGGTGAGGGAGGTGCGCGGCCGCCGGTCCTGGCTCCGCCGGCACGTCTGGGAGGTACGGACGATCACCGGGGGTGATTCGGTGGCAGTGTCCTACGTCACCGAACCCCCATCAATCCCGATTTACCCAAATCTTCACCAGGGTCAGGGTATATGAACTTTCGCTGCCTTTGAGATAAACGCCTCCGACCAGGGAGAGCGGCACTAAGCGGGGACCGGCCGGGAAGTCCGGTGGCGGGGCGGGGCGCCGGACCTGCGGCCCGGTCGCCGGCCTGGTTCCGAGGCCGGACCGGGAAGATGACCTTCCCGGCACTATGCTGCAGCCATGCGAGCTGTGTCACGGGGAGCGCGGTATCTCGTAACGACAGATCGCGGTGACGGGGCCGGCCGGCGCCTGGCCCGTCGGACGGGCGGACTGCTGCTCGGGCACGGGCTGTTCGCCCTGCTCCTGCTGGGGGCCTGCGGGCTCCGCTGGACCGCCATCCGCGGTTTCCCGTCGATGCTGCTGTTCGGCGACTCGCCCACCTACCTGCGGACGGCACTGGACGACACGCCGTCGCAGCTGCGCCCCGGCGGCTACTCGATCTTCCTGCGGCTGCTCCGGCCGTTCCACGACTTCACCGTCGTGCTGACCGTCCAGCACGCGCTCGGCCTGCTGGCCGGCACCGTGGTGTACGCCCTGGTGTGGCGCGGCGTCCGGGCGGCCTGGCCGGGCCGGATCTGGGTTCCGGGGCTCGTGGCCGCGCCGGCGGCCGTCCCGGTGCTCTACGACGCCTACGTCGTCCAGCTCGAGCACATGCTGCTCTCGGACTCGCTGTTCACCTGCATGCTGGTCCTCGGCGTCGCGGTGATCATGTGGCGGCGGCGCATGCCCTGGTGGGCCGGCGCGCTGACCGGGCTGATCTTCTCCTGCGCGGCGCTGGTCCGCTCGGTGGGACTGCCGATGCTCGCCGTCGCGCTGGTCTGCATGGCCGCCAGGCGGGCCGGGTGGCGGCCGGTGGCGGCCGCGGTGGGCGCCGCGGTCTTCCCGATCGCGGCCTACATGACGTGGTTCCACTCGGCCTACGGCACCTACGCGCTGACCAGCACCGACAAGATCTGGCTCTACGGCCGGACCGTCGACTTCGCCAAGTGCACGGTCATCAAGCCGCGCCCGGAGGTCGCCATCTTGTGCCGTGACGGCCTGCCTCGCGACCCGGCCGTCGCCCCCGCCTTCCAGGCGCTGTGGGGCGAGGATTCGGGGTTCGCGAAGCTGCCCGCCCGCCTGTACGACCCGCAGGCCAACGAACTGGCGGGCGAGTTCGCGACGGCGGCGATCACCAAGCAGCCCGGTGACTACGTCAAGGTGATCTGGCGCGACACCTTCCGCGCTTTCGAACCGGGCCGCGCCCCCTATCCGACGCCGGACACCGCCGCGGAGTACGAGTTCCCCGTCGGCGCCTCCATCCGGGACCGTGAGGCCGTACTCGGCCGCATGTACGGCGGTTCCAGCGCCGCCGCCCGCGTGGTCGAGCCCTACGGGCAGACCATGCGCGACTACCAGGACTGGGCCTACCTGCCGGGCCCCGCCCTCGGCGCCTTCATGGCGATCGGGCTGGCCGGCGTGCTGCTGCGGGCCCGGCGCTTCGGCGGGGACGTGCTGCTGCCCTGGTCCACCGCGCTGGCCCTGCTGGTCGTCCCGGCCGCGACGGCGGACTTCGACTACCGATACGTGCTGCCCGCCATCCCCTTCGCCATGCTCGCCGCGGGGCTCACCTTCGCCTTCCGGCCGTCCCGCCGCGCGACCACGCCGGCGCCCGAAGCGGCGAAGGTGTCGCTCCTGAAAGCCGAGCCGTCCCCGGCGGAGGGCGCGCCCGCGTCTGCCGGCGGGGCGATCAATCGTGGTCCTGAATCCACTTGAGGAGGTCGTCGCGGACGGTCCCGGAGGCCAGCACGTCCATGCCGTGGGCGCTGCCGGTGATCGTGCGGGCGGTGCAGGAGACCTTGACGGCGGCGAGCCTCTGGCACAGCTTGACCGAGTGCTGCGGGGGGACGAAGTCGCCTGCCGAGTGGACGAGGTACATCGGGGTGTCGCCGGCACTGGCGTGGTTGAAGCTGACGGCGTCGACCCAGCGGTTCCAGCAGGCGGTGTCGGCCTTCTCCGGGGTGCACCGGGTCAGCAGGACGGCGGTGTCGCGGAGCTTGTGGCGGTTGTTCTTGGCGCCGGCGGCTTCACCGTCGTAGTAGGCCTTGTAGGGGCTGGCGACGGGCGAGACCGCGGCGACGGCCTTCACGGTGCCGGTGCCCGTGCCGTAGGTGCCGACATTGGTGACCAGGTGCCCGCCGGCGGAGGAGCCGAGCAGGACGACGCGCTTGGGGTCGACGGCATAGGTGGCGGCGCGGACCTTGATCCAGTTGACGGCGGCGATGACGTCGGTGCGCTGCGCGGGCCAGGCCGCCTGGGTGTTGAGCCGGTAGCCGGCCGCGAAGACGGCGTAGCCGTGGTCGCTGAACCAGCGGGCCTGCCCGGCCCAGGAGGACTTGTCACCCTCGTACCAGTAGCCGCCGTGGATCATCAGGATCGCCGGGCGCCGGGCGGCGCTCGGATGGTAGTACGCATCGATCTTCTGGCGCGCGTCGGTGCCGTAGGCCAAGCCGGTCTGCTCGATACGGGACGCGGTGGTGCGGGCAGAGATCCTGGGGGCGGCCGCGGTCCCGTCGTCGGTGGTGCGTCTGGAGGGCACCAGCGCGGGCGGCCTTTTCCCCGTGGTGTCGCCCGGCCGCGGGGTGGTGGCCGATACCGCTGCGCGGGATGCGGTGCGGGCTCGGATCCAGGCGAGGACCTGGTCGCGCTCGCCCGTGGTGAGCAACGGGCCGCCGCTGGCCGAGCCCGTGACGGTCCTGACGGTGACGTCACCGTCGCCTGCAGCGGTGAGGGCCGTGCGCAGCTGCTCGCTGTGGAGGGCCGGGAACATGTCGCCGGCCGAGTGGACCAGCAGCATGGGGGCATCGTCGGCGGAGGCTCCGGTGGCGGCGGCCATGTCCTGGTAGCGGGCGGCGCACACCGGCTCGGAGTAGGTGGGCGAGCAGTTGGCCAGCAGCACCGTCTGGTCACGGGCCTTGCGCTGGGACGTGGTGGACGCCGAGGTCTGCGCCGAGTCGTACGCCAGCCGCGGTGAGGCGATGGGGGAAAGGCCCACCACCCCCCGCACCCGTGCGCCGCCGCTGCCGGAGGTCCCCAGGTGGGCGGCCAGCTGCCCGCCCGACTGCGAGCCGATGACCGCGATCCGGCCGGGGTCGAGCCTGAACGACGAGGCGTGGCTTTTGATCCATGCCACGGCCGCCATGGCGTCATCGCGAGGTGCGGGCCACGGGGCATCGGTGTTGAACCGGTAGTCGACGGAGAACACCGCGAACCCCTGGCCGGCGAACCACTCGGCGTTGGCCTTCCAGTCGATCTTCTTGCCCGTCTGCCAGTAGCCGCCGTGCAGGATCACGATGCCCGGCTGGGAGCTGCCCGGTTTCGGGTCGTTCCAGTAGGCGTCCAGCGCCTGCCGCTTGTGCGATCCGTAGGCATAGGACTTGGTGTGCCCCACCGCCGCGTGCGAGACGACGATGGGAGTGAGAACACCGATGCTCGCAAGACCGGCCGCCACAGCGGCGATCCTTGCTCGCTTGCGCACGAGGCTTTTCATAACGATTGTTTCCTGTGGATAGTCAACGGGTTCTTGCTGGTGAGCGGCTTGGCCGACCGACGGCTCGACGGGTGATCAGGGAAGCGGGAATGGTGTAGCGGCGTGCACCGGCCGTCTCTGGAGGGGGCGGCGTACTGCTGCCCGGGAGCCTTGGGCGAGGCGGGCTGTGACGGCTCTCTTGCCGAGGGGCCACCGGCTTCGTGTCCGCGGTGTGCCCGGGGCCGCGAGAGCACACATGCGAGTACTTGTGAAATGAGGCATTGACCTGGCGCGACGCGTTCTTTCCACTGGTGAGCGACCCCTGAGAAAGTTCGCTCTAGGTGACGGGGGAACCGACTTGTCGACTTGTCGATCTTCCCTTGCGGGACGCCTCGATTGACTTGGACGTTTACCCGGCTTTTCTGTGATGTGGATCACTGTTTGGCGGCCCTGGCGTTTCCGACTTCGATGGGCGCGCGGATGCAGGTTCTTTTGATGGCCATGGGGTCCGTGTCCGATTTAACGGTGATCTTCGAGAGGCAAGGCGTTCCGGGCCGACCCCAGCGGGGCCATCGCCGAGGAGGTGTCCGCTGGGCCGGTCAGAGCGCCCGGACGGTTCGGTCGCAGATGCCGTCGAGCGGTGAAGGTGACGGGCCGGCTTCACAACGGGGCGATCGGCTTGGGAACGCGAGGTGGTCCCGCCCGGATGCGGCGGGACCACCTCGCGCGGGACAGGGGTCTGCGTTGTGCTAGATGTTTTTCAGCGCGTTCCCGAAGTGGCGGAAGTCGGCGCGCTCGATCAGCAGCTTGGGGCCGGCAGGGTCCTTCGAGTCGCAGACGGCGACGGCACCGTGGATGGCGGCGAGTTCGATGCACTGGTCGCCTTGCTCGCTGCTGCGGCGAGATTTGTGCCATTCAACGATGCTCAGGTCCATTTCTCTTCTATCGCCTTTCGCAGAAGATCGCGCGTCGCATTTGGAGATAGGGACTGAGACTGTAGTCTAGCGAAGACCCGCACGGACTCGCCGATCTGGGCGGGAAGTGTAGTGGTCTCGCCGTTCGTGGTCTTTTCGATGTACACGGTGCTGGAGTCATCGCCCTGCGTTGCGATCGAGAACGATGACCGAGCTCCGCGGTGATAGGCGAAGGGTGCGATCTGCACGAACACCCCGTCCCGCTGCGACACCTCGACGAGGTGCTGTAGTTGCTCGCGCATTGTTTCCTTGCTCCCGATCCTCCGGTACAGGACTCCTTCGTCGAGAACGAGGCAGAACATGGGTGTCGGTATACGCTGTAGGACTTCTTGCCGCTTGAGCCTGTTCGCCACTGCCTTGTCGTCTCTCAACAGCTCAAAGGCGTACTCTTTTGTCTGGAACAGTCCGTCTACGAGTAGAAGCGAGTAGGTTCGAAGGAGGGAAGCTGTCGCCTCCTTCGCCTGAAAGTCCTGATAGTAGGCCGGGAAACCGCTGTTGAGCTTTTTCCATGCGTCGGTGATGTGGCCACAGGCGTTGAGCAGCTCGTCAAGCTTCTCGGCGTTCTCGTAGGAGCACCTCGTCGTTCCCTTGATGGTGCGGCCGATGTAGCTGGGGCTCACCGGGAACTTGCTTGCCAGTTGAGCGCGGGTCATCTTCGCGAGCTCTCGATGCTCGTTGACGATGGCGCCAAAATGTAGCGACTCGGTTGTCGGCTGCACTTTGCTCATGTGCGCTCCCGGATGAACTCAACTGAACCACCGATGAACCGAACTGACCAGAAGTCGACACTCTGTGTAGGTGCGCTGTCGCGCTACGCCGGACCCTGGCTGGATGAAGCCCCTACCAGGCACTCGAAACCGAGGTCAGACGATGATCAGAGCGAGCGGCGGGCCGCCGTCGGCGGAGGCGGGCCGGAGCGGAAGTAGCGCGATCATGCTTCCGGCGGAAGCCGGGGCGATCAAAAAGGCGCGTGATTTCACCACCGAAGGGTGCGAGCGGCACGGAATGGACACGTTCACGGCCGTGCTCGTGGTCTCCGAGCTGGCCACCCACGCACTCCACCACGGCACGGCCGCCGGAGAGCCGATCATCCTCCGGCTCTACATCTCCGACCACGGGCCGGTCGTCGAGGTATGGGACCGCGGCGACGGACACCCGTACGCGCTGCCGCCGGACCCTTCCCGCGAGAACGGCCGCGGAATGGCCATCGTGGGGGAGTTGGCCCTCCGCTGGGGCGTCAACGTCCTAGAGGGGGGCGGGAAATGCGTGTACGCCGTCCTGCGGGCGGAGGCGTCATGAGCGGCTACCCGGTCTACATGGTCCTGCTCAAGACTTCCGGCGCGCGCCGGGCGATGCGTCGCGTGGCCGCTCAGCCCCACGCCCTGCAGGCCGTCGCCGACGAACTGCACGACGACCTGGGAAAGGTGCGCGATCCCGTCGAGCGGGCTCGCCTTCTGGGCATGGCCGAAGGGCTGGAACGCGCGTCCCGGCAGGTCCACCAGGCCATCATGGACGGCTACGGCCTATGGCCCCAGTGGGATCGCCGGACGGCCGGAAGGCCCTAAGGCATTGACGGGGAAGGGCGGTGGGCCTACCTCCCGGCGGCGGGCTTGGTCGTCTGAGCGAGGCCGACGCCTTCGACGCCCTTGCCGGTCAGATCTTGCGAGCTCGGTCGGCGCAGGCGCGCTGGAGGCGATGAGGTGTTCGCCTGGCGGGGGCTCGTCGTTCGTGCAGGTCAGGGCAGGAGGACCAGGCCGAAACCGCCGTTCGGCCGCTGGGTGAGGCCCAGCTGGGTGCCGCTGATGGTCGTGGCGTCCCGGGGCCGGCCGCCGGGGAGGATGTAGAGGCGCCCTCCCGCCCGGGTCGACCACTCGGGGACCCCGATGACGAGGTCTGGTGTGCCATCCCCGGTCAGATCGGCGACGGACAAGCCGCCGATCTGCCGCGGGTCGCTGCTGGCGGGCTGCGGCAGGCTGTCCTCATCGATGGTCTCGGCCTGGGCGGGCCGCACGCCGCCGGGAAGGACGGCGACCTTGCCGTTTTCGGTGACGGTGACGTCCGCAGTGCCGTCGCCGGTCACGTCGCCGACGGTGAATCCGGGTGCTGTGCCCGAGTTCAGGGGCACTCCGGGGTCGGGGTCAAGGGGCTCGAGGGTGGGCGGAAGGGGGAGGCTCTGCGGGGCTCCAAGTCCGGTGGAGGTTCCCGGCACCACCGTCATCGCCCTGCCGGTGTCCCGCATGACCAGGTCGGGCCGGCCGTCGCCGGTGACGTCGCCAGCCATCGACTCCAGTCCTACCCGGCCGCGGCCGAACACAGTGGCCCGCTCGCTCAGGCCACGCGGGCCGCCGAGCCGCAGTTCGCCCCAGTCATGGCTTCTTTCGCCTTGGGTGCTCCACTTGACCATCACCGCGAGGTCGGAGCGGCCATCGGCGTTGAAGTCGGCGACCTGGAGAGACTCGAAAGAATCCTCGGCGCCACGTCCATGCGGCGGTTTCCTGATCAGCCTGCTGCGTTCGACGGGGACGGGCCGGTCGACCACGTTGCGGAACAGGTACAGAGCGCTGAACGCTCCTGTCGTGGCGACGATGTCGAGTTCGCCGTTGCCGCCGAAATCCCCGATCGCCACCTTGTCGAAGACCCCGTTCGTTCCTGGTGAGACGAGTTCCACCGCACGGGTGGTGGGCCCGTTCGCACCGCCATAGATGATCGTCACGGCGGCGTCCCCGAGACCGTTGCAGCCCCCGTCTTGCCCGGCCGCCACCAGGTCGTCGTAGCCGTCGCGGTCGAAGTCGGCCGAGTCCAGCATCGTGCCGAACGTGTAGTTCGGCTTGCCGCGGGTCGGCACGTCCAGGCAGCCATGGGTGATGATCTGCCGTCTGGCCGGGTCCGGAGCATGCGGATCACTGGGAATACGGCGACATAGGCGCCCGACCACTCTCCGGGCAGGACCTTGCCGGGCGCGTCCGCCATGCGGAAAGAAACCGAGACGGCGATGTCGCGACGACCGTCGCCGTTGAAGTCACCACCATGGCCGCCGGCTCCCTTGACGGAGCGGCTCGCCTCGCGCGACGCCGCTGCGCCGGGCGTGGGCGCTGAGGAGCTTCTGCCGTGGGGTAGTGCAGAGGCGCAGCCCGGCTGGGGCTTGGCGCTCCGCGTGACCGGAACGTCGGGGATGACGTCACCGGCGGCAGCGAACAAGGTCACCACAGCGACGGCGGCCGTCGGCAGAGTGCTCCGCCTCCACGGGCTCGTGCTTCGAAAACACTTCACCCGAAAAGCCCCCAAATGCGATGTGTCGTACACGTGATCATCCACCATTGGTCCGGCTCCGCCAAGCGTCGGCCCGTGGGCAGTGGCCGGCGGTGTGTCTGCCGCGCGCGCTCCAAGCAGGTGGTTGCGGACACGCCCAGGGTGAACCGGGATGGTTCGGGCGCAGTGCGGTCGGATGATCCCGACGGCGTGCGTCGGCGCTGGTGGCATGGCCAGGATGCAGGGGAGTTCAGACATTCCGTCACACCGCAGGATGAGCGCGAAGAATGGCAGAACTTCAGTACTCCCGAACGTCGGTTAAGCACCAGAATTGCCCTCGATTCAGAGAAGACCGCCCGGTCCAGGGAGCGCCGAGGCCTGGCAGCGAGCTTGGAATTCTGGGTCACCTCTTACCTGGCGCGGCTACTGATCGTGACCACCGTGACGACGCGGACGGATGCCAGATGACGCCGGGTGTCGGCTTCCCGGCGGCACCTCCAACACGAAAAGCAGCCGTGGTCACTCACAGTTGCTTTGAGACTGGATCACGTTCGGGAGCGGAGGGCCGTGAGCGGGGGCTCGGGCTTCTGATCGAGGCCGACGCCCTTGCCGACTGGATCATGCGAGCACGGCCAGCGCAGGCGTGGTGGAGGCGGTGGGGCATCTGCCTGATCTCGTAGAGCCGGTGGGGGAGGCCCGCCGTTCGTGCAGGTCAGGGGGAATACGAGTCAGACGACCTTGGTGATGCGGCAGTCGATGCCCGCCGGGCCGGGTGGTGTCTGGGCCGGGGTGGTGCCGCTGAAGGTCGTGGTGTCGCGGACGTCGAACGTGCGCTCTCCGATGCGCTGCTTGGTCGCGGCGTCGAGCACCTCGACCGTCACCTGGAAGCGGTTCGAGTCGCCCTTGATGGTGCCGTCGATCGTGACCGTCCCGACGCCCCCGGTGGTCTCCACCTGGCAGCTGACCTGGGCGTTGTAGGTCCGGTGGCCGAGACGGGGCGTGTCCTTCCCGGTGAGGGCAGGGACGAGCAGGTAGAGCAGGCCGACGGCGCCCGCCACGATCACGGCGATGAGGAGCGCCTTCCGGTGCCGCTGTCGGCCACCCGGGCCGTGGGGATCCTGGGCAAGCGTCCACTCGTGCGTCGGCATGTGTCCTCGCTGACTTCAATCCGGATGATCACCGGCACGGGGACAAGCGGCCAGGCCAGCGGCGCAGAGCGTCCCCTTCACCCGAGGCTCTGTGCCCGATCGCATGCGACGAGGGCCGTGCCGGAGGCACCACCGGACGGGGGCGGGGGTGCCGCGGCACAGTGTATTCACGCGATCAACACCGCAAACCGGCACCGGTGAGGTCTGAGGGGTGCGCGGCCGTCGTCCGTGCGGGTCAGGGGGTGGGAACGGCGCCGATCTTGTTCACCCAGCCCTGGCGTTCGAAGGCGTAGTAGTCGCCTACCTGCGGGCCGCGGCCCGTTTGCGGGTCGGGGTCGCTGGACAGCTGCTCGAAGGCGAGGAACCGGGCGGTCGCCGGGTCCACCACGAGCCGCACGCCGTCGACGCCTTGCGCGGTGACGGCCATGCCGGTCCGGCCCAGCCGGTCCTTGATCTGGCCGGTGACGTGGACGGACGGGGAGTCGGCGAGGATCCGGTAGAGAGCCGCCCGCGTGCCGGGGGTGGTCGGGGCCATGAACAGGTCCCAGGCGCTGACGAAGACGTACCGGCCGAAGTCGGCGGGGGCGACGTAGCCGTTCGCGCCGCCCTTGCGGTCCTGCTGCCACAGTTTCCGCAGGTAGCCCTCCAGGCCGCTTTTGGTCGCCGGCAGTGTTGCGATGGTCGTCCACTCGATCTCGTGCGAGCCGATGCTGGGGTTGACCAGGTGCGAGGCCTTGTACTTGTACTCCTTGCCTGTGGGCTTGTCGTACGTGATCGTGGCCGGCTTGGAGGCCGTCGTGCCGCCGTTGATGTCGAGCGGCGGCGAACCCGCCGCCTTCCAGGCCGCCTCGTCCTTCTTGGTGGGGAAGGTGGCCGTGATGTCCAGCGGGCCGTGCATGCGGAACCTCATGCCGGTTCCGCCCGACCGGGTGCACACCCAGTTCTCGGCGCTGCTCGCGGTCTGTGCCTGGAACGTTCGCCGCTTGCCTGCGGGGGTCGGGAGGCCGGGGCCGGCCTTGAAGGGCATCAGGTCCTGCCACATGCGGGTCCGGCTGTACCAGCAGGTCCCGTGGGTGGCGGGCTGCTTGGCGGCGGTCTCCGCGCTGGACAGCAGGAACGTGCGGGTGTCGATCGTCCCGTTCTGCCGGGGGTTGCTGGGCAGCGCGTTCACGGCCAGCGCCGCCGCCACCGCGGTCGCGCCGGCGGCGAGGGCCAGCAGCCGGACCGGCCGCCGTCTCTGCACCGTGGACGCCCGCGCCTGGATCTGCGCCAACTCGGGGCGCCGCGCGTAGGCGGCGTCGGCGAGTTCGGCGACCAGGGCGGGCTTCAGCCCGTCGATCACGCGGTCGAGTTCGTCGTTCTTCACTGCTTCTCCTGGACGACTTGAGGGCGCAGGACGCGTGCACCGGGTTCATGGGACGCCTCGAGCGCCCGGGCCAGCCGGCGCCGTCCGCGGTGCAGCCGGACGACGAAGGCGGTGCGGGAACAGCCGGCGACACGCGCCGCCTCGGCGGGTTCGAGGCCGTGCCAGACGGTCAGGGTGACCGCCTCGGCCTCCTTCGCCGACAGGGTGCGTAAGGCGGCCAGTGCCTGGTCGCGGGCGATGACGTGGTCCGCGGCGTCCCAGGCGTGCCGGTCGGCGTCCGTGGTCAGGCCGGCCAGCCGGTCGACCAGGCCGCGCGCCCGGCCGGCCGCGCCGTGCGACTGGCGGGCCAGGTTCCTGGCCACGCCCAGCAGCCACGGCAGCGCCTGCTCGGGGATCTCGTCGATCTTCCGCCAGGCGACCGTGAAGACCTCACCGGTCAGGTCCTCGGCCGTCTGGGGCGGGACCCGCAGCACGACGTAGCCGAAGACGTTGCGGTAGTACCTCTCGTAGAGGCGGGTGAAGCGGGCCTCTCGCTCGTCCATGCCACCTCCTTCCTTCTCGGAGCCGATACACCGGGAAGTCGGAGAAGGACGCGCCGGATTACCCCCAGGGTCGGGAAAACTTCGCGGATCGCGCTGAAGGCTCACTCACTGGGCGGCGATATCTCGACCATCCCTCTTTCCACGTTGTCGTCCTCCTCGTCGGGCTTGGGCAACAGCTTCTCCGGTGGGGTCCTGGTCCATTCGGCCTGGCGGACGATCTCATAGAACCAGCGGGAGCCGGGGCGCAGCCCGGCGTTGCGGGAGCCGGGCGTGATGATGACGGTCTGGCTCGCGGTGAGCCGGCCCGTCCGGGCGTCCACGAGGAGTTGCAGCTCGACCGTCCCGTTCTCGGGTGTCGTCTCGCGCATCGCGACGCCCTTGCTGATGCGGCCCGCGGCGTCGGTGGCGGTGATGGCCTGGACGCCCTTCAGGCTGGCGAGGACCCGGTAGGTGGCGATCCGCACCGCGTCGCTGACGGGGGCGTCCACCAGCAGGAAGGAGGCGCTCCCGAACAGGTAGCGGTCGGGGTCGGGCAGTCGCTGATGATCGAACTGGGTCGCGTAGTTCAGCAGCCAGGCGCGCAGCTTGGCGGGATCGGCGGGCAGCTTGCGGGCGTCCTCGTCGCCGAAGTCCAGAACCGGGCCATTGCCCATCTCCGGTCCGATGGCGCGTTCGGGAGCATTAACGCCCAAGGTGGCGGCGTCCGGGCGGAGGTCGGCCTTCCAGATGGTCCGGTCGACGGGCGTCGCGGGACGGACATCGATCCGCCTCCCCTGCCATCCTCTGCTGGTGGCCGCGTGAGAGAAACGGCGCCGGGGGAGTGTCCCGTGGGCCACGGTGAGCGTGTAGTCGTCCTGCTCGACCTCCATCGCGTAGCGGACGCCGGGCCGGTAGGGAGACGTCACCAGGACGGTCCCGCCGACCGTCGACCGGCGGTACCAGACCTCGCCGTCGCTCGGGTTGCGGGCTCGCCCGTCGGCCGCCGCGAGCAGGAACCGGGCCGCCGGGCCGCTCTGCCCCGCCAGCGGCTCGACCCCGTAGAGCGGGCGGGTGCGCCAGGCGTACAGCCCCCAGGCGGTCGCGACCACGGCGGCGGCCAGGAAGGCGGCCACGGCCACCCGCGTCCGCGGTGCCATCGGCCCCGGCCGCCGCACGGCGGGGCGCGCCTCGGCCAGCAGCCGGGCGCGGGCCGCCGCCGTGGTGGCCGGCGACGGGGGCCGTTCGGCGGCGTGCAGTCCGGCGATCCGGTCCAGGTCATCCACGGGTGTCCCCCAGGTGGGCGTCGGGCAGCACGGCCTTGATCTTGCGGCGGGCGCGGCTGAGCCGCGAGCACACGGTGCCGTAGGCGATGTCCAGGGCCTCGGCGACCTCGGCGTATCCGAGGTCGCCGAGCGCGACCAGCAGCAGGACGTCGCGGTCGCCGTGCGCCAGGCCCGCCAGGGCCGCGCTCAGCGGGCCGTCCGCCGCGGCGACCGCGCTCAGCACCCGGTCCTCGTGCCCTTCGACGGCCTCGGCCGACCGCAGCCGGGCCAGCGCCCGGTAGCGCCGCAGCTCGGTGCGCCGGTGCCGGCTGACGAGCCGGGTCGCGATGCCGTACAGCCACGGCCGCGCCGAGGCGTGCGCCGGGTCGAACGCCGCCCGGCCCCGGAAGGCGATCAGGAACGTCTCGGCGGCGATGTCGTCGGCGGCGTCCGCGCCGAGGCGGCGGTCCACGTACCGGTGGATCTCGGCGTAGTACCGGTCGAAGACCGCGGCGAAGCCTTCGGGGCGGCGCCGCGAGGCCGCGATGATCTCGGCGTCGGTCGGTGGTCCCGCCGTCATGTCCGGGCCCGCGGCGCCCTGGATCCGGCCATCGGGACTCCTTGGTGGGGTGTGTACGGGAGGAGGCACACCCTTGATTGCCCGCAGGCCGCCGGATCCTTCTCGCCGGGATCCGGCGCCGCCCGGCGGGAGCGCCGGCCTCGATCATGGTCTGTGCGGGGTAAAGAATGCGGCGGGTGGTCCGGCGGAAGACTGATCTACCGGTATGCAGCGGGCATTTGCCCTGGTCGATGCGGCAGGGTGATCGGGTACGTAAGCGCCATGAACGCAATGGGTGATCGGACCGGGACGTTCGGAATGCTCAGTGGTATCTGCGGGCAGACGGCGCAAACATTCGATGTCAGGTACCGTCGGAACGGTATGGGACATGTCGGGTCGCTGTCATGGGTGTCGCCGGAACGCCGGCCGGCCACGGCCCGTGGACCCGGCGCGTCGCCCGCCCGTCCGGTGAGTGCGGCCGGGGACCGATGCCCGCGCGAGGGCCGTTCCGGTTATATCGGTCCGAATGGTCGCGACAGAAGAAGAGGTTGCGCCTACGGTAGTTAACCCGCCAAAAGGTGTCCTGCCTTGCGTGTGGCGCATTCCGTGGAAGGGACCGCATCGGCCGCGGGCCGGGACGCAGAACAGGGGGCCATGCCATTTCCGAGATCGATACGGGCACCTTGCCCGACGACGTCACCGGGCCGCCCCGGGCCCGCACGCTCGTCGTGGTGCCCGCGCTGAACGAGGAGGCGTCCATCGGCGGGGTGCTCACGGAACTGGCCGCCTGCCATCCGGCGGTGGACGTGCTGGTGGTCGACGACGGCTCCAGTGACGGCACCGTCCGCGCCGCGCAGGCCGCCGGGGCGCCGGTCGTGCAGCTCCCGTTCAACCTCGGCGTCGGCGGCGCGATGCGCGCCGGTTACCGGTACGCGCTGCGGTACGGCTACCGGGCCGTCGTGCAGGTGGACGGCGACGGCCAGCACGACGCGGCCTACATCGAGCGCCTGGTCGCCGCGCTGGCGGACGCGGACGTGGTTGTCGGCGCCCGGTTCGCCGGCGAGGGCGCCTACCCGGCCGGGCGCGGCCCGCGCCGCTGGGCCATGGTGATGCTGTCGCTGGTGCTGTCGCGGCTGGCCGGTACCCGGCTCACCGACACCACCAGCGGTTTCCGCGCCGCCGGGCCGCGCGCCATCGCGCTGTTCGCCGAGCACTACCCGGCCGAGTACCTGGGCGACACCGTGGAGACCCTGGTGATCGCGATCCGGTCCGGCTGCACCGTCCGCCAGATCCCGGTGGCGATGCGGCCGCGGGCCGCCGGGCAGGCCAGCCAGTCGCCGGTCCGCGCGGCGATCTACCTGTTCCGCGCCGTGGTCGCGCTCGGCATGGCGCTGGTGCGCCCGCAGAAGGGCTTGGCATGACCGTCTACCAGCTCGGCCTGCTCGGCGCGGCCATCTCCATGCTGGTCATCTTCGAGATGCTGCGCCGCCGCCGGCTGCGCGAGAAGTACGCCGTGGTGTGGGTGCTGGTCGCCGTCGCCATCGCCGTCTTGGCGATCTTCCCGGAGGTGCTGGTCTTCGCCGCCCGGGTCACCGGCGTGCAGGTGCCCGCCAACCTGCTGTTCTTCGGCGCCAGCCTGGTGCTGCTGACGGTCAACGTGCAGCTCAGCTCCGAGGTCAGCCGGCTGGAGGAGAAGGTGCGCACGCTCGCCGAGTCCGTCGGGCTGGAGCGGCTGGAGCGGCTGGAGCACGAGCGGCGGTGCGAGCGGCGGTGACCGAGGAGCAGGCCGTCCGCGCACCCGCCGCCGGGCGCGGCACGCTGACGGTCGGGGCCGGGCTGGTCCTGCTCGGCGTCTCGGCGAGCGTCTACCTGGTGCTGTCGGCGCGCGCCGTCGGGCCGCGCGAGTTCGCGTCGGTGTCCACGCTGTGGACGCTGATCTACACCTTCGGCATCGGCGCGTTCCTGCCGTTCGAGCAGGAGCTGGGCCGGGCGCTGGCGCACCGGGGCGAGCTGGGCCGGGGCGGTGCGCCGGTACTGGCCCGCACCGCCGTCGCCGCCGCCGTCGTGCTGGCGGTGCTGCTGGCGGCGGGCGGCCTGCTGGCCCCCGCGCTGGTGGACCGGCTGTTCGGCGGGACGTGGGCGCCGCTGCTCGCGCTGGCCGTCACCCTGGTGGCGATGGCCGCGCAGTACGTGACCCGCGGCGCGTTCTCGGGCACCGGCCGGTTCGGCTGGTATTCCGCGCAGCTCGGCCTGGAGGGCGGAGCCCGCATCGCCGGGTGCGCCGTGCTCTTCCTGGCCGGGGTGCACACCATCGGCCCCTACGCCTGGCTGCTGGCGGCCGCGCCGCTGCTGTCGGTGCTGGTGACCGCGCCGGGTGTGCGCGCCGCGCTGCGTCCCGGGCCGCCGGCCGGCTGGGGCGAGATCTCGGCGAACCTGGGCTGGCTGCTGCTGGCCACGGTGTGCGCGCAGGGCGTCGCCAACGCCGCCATGGTCGCGATCCGGCTGCTGGCACCGGGCAGTGACGCGGCGGGCCGCTTCCTGGCCGCCTTCGTCGTCGCGCGGGTGCCGCTGTTCCTGTTCCAGGCCGTGCAGGCGGTGCTGCTGCCGGGCCTGTCGCGGGCGCTGGCCGCCGGTGACCGGGCCGCGTTCGGCCGCGAGCTGCGCCGGGTGCTGGCCGCGACGGCCGGCGTCGGCCTGGCGGGCGTGCTCGGCGCCGCGCTGCTCGGCCCGCAGGTGCTGCGGCTGGCGTTCGGCGCCGCCTTCCACCTCGGCCGGCTCGACATCGTGGTGCTCGCCGCCGCCACCGGCCTGTACATGATCGCCCAGGTGTTCCAGTCGGGACTGGTGGCGCTCGGGCGGCATCGCGCCAACGGCCTCGCCTGGGCGATCGCACTGCTGGTGTTCGTGCTGGCCTGCCTGCTGCCGATGGGCGTGCTCGCGCGCGTCGAGCTGGCGCTGGTGCTGTCCTGCGCGGCGGCCGCGGTGCTGCTGGGCGCCTGGCTCCGGGAAGGGGCCCGCGCCGCCGTTCCGGCCGGGCGATTCGAAGATGGAGTGATGACCCGTTGAAGCTTTCCCTGGGACGGCGCGTCCCGGTCCGGCTGCGCTTTCCGCTGGTGGTCTACGCCGTCTGCCAGTTCGTCCTGCTGCTGTGGTGGGCCGCCTACTATCCGGGCGCGATGAGCTATGACTCCATCTCCTACGTCTGGCACGTCACCACCGGCCACTGGATGGCCAACCACTCGGTGCCCTACGACGGCCTGGTCTGGCTGTCGCTCAACGCCACCGGCGGCCTGGCGGCGCTGACGTTCCTGCAGGTCGTGTTGTGGGCCGTGGTGCTGGCCTACACCGCCGACGTGCTGCACGACCTGGGCGTGCGGGCCCGCTGGGCGGCGCTGGCCGCGCTGGCCGCGGTGCTGCTGCCCGCGCTCGGCCAGTTCCCCTCCTGGGTCTGGAAGGACGTCCCGTTCACCATCGCGGCCGTGCTGGTCTTCGCGGCGACCGGCCGGATCATCGCCCGCCGGCTCGCCGGGGAGCCGGCGCCCGCCCGGCTGTTCTGGCTGCTGGGCCTCGGTTTCCTCGGCCTGGTGCTGTTCCGCAACAACGGCTTCCTGACCGCGCTGATCGCCGTCCCGGTGCTGGTGGTGGCGCTGCGCGGGTACCGCCGGCGGGTGCTGGCGCTGACGCTGGTGCCGATCGCGTTCTCGTTCGTGCTGACCTCGGTCGTCTATCCCGCGCTGAAGATCGAACCGGCGCGGCCGAGCCTCACCTACGCCTCGGCCTACGCCGATGTCGCGGTGGCCTACCACGAGCGCCCCGAGAGCTTCTCCAAGAAGGACCGCAAGGTCATGCGCGAGGTCGCACCGCTTTCGCACTGGGACCAGGCGGGTACCAGTTGCTACAGCGCCGACTGGCTGACCAACCGGCCGCAGTTCAAGAAGTCCGTCGCCGACCGGCGGACCGATGAGCTGATGGCGTTGTGGTTCCGCACCCTGCACCGCACCCCCGACCTGGCCATCGGCGCCCGCATCTGCCGGGGCTCCGTCGCCTGGGCGATCTGGCCGGGTCCGCGGGCCCTGGACGGCCAGACGCTCATCGCGGGCGGTGACGTCCCGGGCGACCGGTTCTCCTGGGCACTGCCCGGCGCCCGGATGGACGGCAACCCCTATCTGCCGGAGCTGAGCACCCGGCCGCTGTGGCGGCCACTGCACGGCGCGCTCTCGTTCGCCTGGCGGGTCAGCCGGATCCCACAGCTGGAGTTCCTGCTCTGGCGGGCGCCGATCTGGTGCTACGCGGGCATCGTGGCCATCGGCCTGTTCGCCTGGCGACGGCGGACGCCGGGCGCCTGGGGGCTGACCGCGATGATCGTCGCCGGTCAGCTGTCGGTGCTGGCCGCCAACCCCGCCCAGCTGTTCCGCTACATGCCGGGGCCGATGCTCATCGGGATGCTGGCGCTGCCCTTGGCCACTGTCCTGTCCGGGTCCGGGCGCGCCCGGGGCGGGGCGGGGGAGGACGTCCCCGCGGAAGCCGGGAGCGGCGAAGCCGTCCAGCCCGTTTCGGAATCTATGTAGAATTTATTCAGGTTTGTCGAATGAGCGGCGGGCCGTCAACCGTCTCCCACCCGCCTTCCTGAGCGACGCCCCCTGCGGATCCCCGCTCGATGCCCGCAGAGGGACCGGCGTCGCCGCTTCCAGGTGTGGGTAGAGACGCTTGGCCAGTCACGGACGGGGACGTGGAGCCACATGGCGAATCCGAAGGTCAGTGTGATCGTGCCGGTGTACAACTGCCGGGCGAGCCTGGAGCGGACCTTCCGCTCGGTGCTGGACCAGACGCTGCCCGCCGGGCAGGTCGAGATCATCGCGGTGGACGACGGCTCCACCGACGGCAGCGGCGAGGAGCTGGAGCGGCTGGCCGCCGGGCACCCCGGCTTCACCGTCCTGCACCACGAGACCGGCTCGGGCGGGCCCGGCAAGCCGCGCAACACCGGCCTCGCGGCGGCGACCGGCGAGTACGTCTTCTTCCTGGACGCCGACGACCACCTGGCCCCCGAGGCGCTGGCCCGCTGCGTCGCGATGGCCGACGAGAACGGCACCGACGTGGTGGTGCCCAAGTACGTCGGCATCGGCCGCAAGGTCAACCCGCACCTGTTCCGGCGCACCGTGCCGTTCACCACCATCCAGGACGCCGTCCCGAACCTGTACGGCAGCATCACCGTGCTGAAGCTGTACCGGCGCAGCCTGCTGGACCACCACGGCATCCGCTTCCCCGAGAACGTGCTGTCGGGCGAGGACCAGATCTTCGCCGTCCGCGCCTACTTCGAGGCCAAGGGCGTCTCGGTGCTGGCCGACTACGACTGCTACTACTGGGTGGACCGCGACGACGGCACCAGCGCGCTCCAGCTCGGCGGCGCGCCGGCCGAGCACTACTTCCCCGAGATCGAGACGCTGCTGGCCTATGTCACCGGGCGGACCGAGCCCGGCGCCGTCCGCGACCGGCTGCTGCGCCGGCATTTCGCCATCGAGATCTTCTCCCGTTTCGACCCGCGCTACCAGCACTTCACCGAGGCCGAGCGGCAGGCGACCAAGGCCGCCGTGCGCGACCTGGTCCGCCGGTACGGCAACCCGACGATCATGGGCGGGCTGTCGCCCTACATGCGGCTGCTGGACCATCTGCTGCGGCACGGGCACGACGCGCTGATCGACCAGGCGGCCCGGGTGCACGCCGAGGACCCGCCGCCGATCGTCGTGGACGGCGAGCACGCCTACCTGGCCTACCCCGGCTTCCGCGACGCCGCCCTGAGCATCCCCGACGAGGTCTTCCGGCTGAACGGCCCGCTGAGCTGGCGGCACGGCCTGACCGGCCTGGAATGGCGCGGTGGCCGCCTGCTGGTGCACGGCTACGCCTTCGTCGAGCGCGTCGACCGGGCCGAGCAGCGTGAAGAGCTGGTGCTGCGCGAGCGCGAGGGCGAGCGCGAGTACCGCATCCCGTTCGTGCGCGCCGCCGCGTCCGCCGAGGGCCGCCCTCAGCTGACCGCCGAGATCGACCCGGCCACCGTCGCGGGCGGCGCCCCGCTCCCGCCGGGACGCTGGGACGCCTTCGCCGTGGTCCAGGTGCAGGGCCGCACGCACGAGGGCCGCATCGTCGCGCGTGAGGGCGCGCAGGACGTCCTGCCGGGCGCCCGTGTGGCGCCGGTCGCCTCCGGCCTGCCCGTCCTCACCCCCTACCTGACCAAGAACGCGGGCGCCCTGGCCCTGCACGCCGGCGGTACCGGGGGCCTGGCCGGACCTGCGGCCCCCGCGCGGATCGAGGCATCCGGTGACGGCTTGCGGCTGACGGCCGAGCTGGCCACGGCGGGCGACGCGCCGGTCACCGTCGCGGTGCTGCTGCGGCACCGCGGCGACGACACCGTCCACACCGTCCCGGCCGCCCTGCAGCCTCTGGACGGCGCCGTACGCGTCACGGCCGACCTGCCCCCCATCAGCGGCCGCAAGGGGGTCTGGGACGTCTCCTACGAGATCACCTTGGCCGGTGCGCACGGTAGGCTGCGCGCTCCCGCCGCCGAGTCCGCCGCCGGCGTTCCCGGTGTGCTGCGCACGGTCAAGGGCAATCTGTCGCTGGAGCACGGCGGCGCCAAGAGCGCCGGCGGCCGGCTGCGCCGCCTGTTCCGCCGCGGCTGACCTCTGGAGAGACGAAAAGGCGCCCCCGGAAGCCGGGGGCGCCTTTTCGTTCGGCAGGCGGAGCGGTCAGCCGCTGCTGGCGGCGAACTCCTCGGCCGGCAGCTGGGCGCGCAGGCTGTCGATCTTGGTCTGCAGCTTGGCCAGGTTGCGGCTGTAGTCGCGGCTGGACAGCCAGAACTTGTAGATGATGATGAACTCGAACGCCAGCATGCCGATGGCCGACAGCACCGTCACCGGGATGATCGCGCCCGGGATCAGCGCGGCGACCAGCGGCGCGACGATGAACACGCCCATCTGGAACTCGATGCCGCTGATCAGGTGCGGGCGGATCCGGCCGCGCTTCAGCACGTTGCGGATGCGCGCGTACCAGGGGAACTGCTTGTTGAAGCCGGCCTGCAGCTGGGCGTTGGGGTTGTCCCCGACGACCTGCTCCTCCATGTCGGCCTCGGGATCGGCGCCGATGGCGCCCTCGGCCGAGCGCAGCTCGTCGCCGACCGCGACCGGCGTCTCGCCGTTCGCGCGGCGGACGGCCAGCTCCAGCGTCTGCGCCTCCTCGCGGGCGGCGCCCAGCTTGGCGCGCATCTGGTTGCGGACCTTGTAGATCTCCAGCGCGTCCATGTACCGGAGCATGTCCAGGAACACCACGGCGACGGCGGTCCACACGTAGGCGACGTTGCCGGTGATGGCGTACTGGCCGCCCATCAGGGCGATCGCGCAGGCCAGCACGCGGACGCGGTCGAAGATGTAGTCCAGCCAGGCGCCGAACACCGAGCCGGTGCCCTTCAGCCGGGCGATCTTGCCGTCCATGCAGTCGAGCGTGAAGGACAGGTGGTAGAGCAGCGCGCCGAGCAGCAGGTAGGGCCATGAGCCGACGGCGAAGCAGCCGCCCGCGGCGAGGCCGAGCAGCAGTGCGCCGACGGTGAGCTGGTTCGGCGTGATGTTCGTGCGGTTCGCCGTGACGCGCACCAGCCGCGAGGCGAGCGGATCGACCAGCAGCACCGTCCACCATGCGTCACGCGCCTTGTACGTCCGTTGCCGGACGTCGTCGAGCGTGAAATTCGCCATGGAGAGCTGTCCTTTCGTTCTGAAGAGGCTTACCCGGTCGCGGAGTCCGCCGACCTCGAAGCCGTCGTGGGGTGCGGCTCGCGTCGCCCGGCTGCACGCCGTCCCCCAGAGCACCGCTCCGATGGTATCGGGTGTCCGCCGCGAGACCTTCGCATCGTGGCCGGTTCGTGATCAAGTGATCACATAACGGTCAGCCGCGGAGCAGCATCCGATCCACCGCGCGAGCGGCGGCGGTGCCGTCGTCCCAGGCGCAGAACTTCTCCTGGAACGCCCGATAGCGGGCGGCATAGGCACCGGTGGACGCGCCGGCGTCGCGGATGGCGGCGATCACCTCGGCCGAGGTGGCCACCAGCGGTCCGGGCGCCTCGGCCTCCAGGTCGAAGTAGAAGCCGCGCAGTTGATCACGGTAACGCTCCAGATCATAGGTGAAGAAGATCTGCGGGCGGCCGGTCACCGCGAAGTCGAACATCACCGACGAGTAGTCGGTGATCAGAACATCGGAGATCAGGTACAGCTCGGCGATGTCGGAATAGCGGCTGACGTCGATGGTGAACTCGCCGTCGGCGCCCTCCACCCCGCCGCCCAGGTTGAAGTGCCCCCGGACCAGCAGCACATGGTCATCGCCCAGCGCGGCGCGGGCGGCGGCCAGGTCGAGCTTCAGCTCCATGCTGTAGCCGCCGCTGCGCGCCTGGTCGTCGCGCCAGGTCGGCGCGTACAGCACGACCTTCTTGCCGGGGGCGATGCCCAGCAGCGACCGGACCCGCTCGGCGCGTTCGGCGTCGCCGCGCACCAGCAGGTCGTTGCGCGGGTAGCCCGACTCCAGCAGCTCGCCGTCGTAGCGGAACGCGCGCCGCAGGATGGGGCTGCTGAACGGGTTGGGCGACACCAGCGCGTCCCACTGCGCGACGTCGGCGCTGAACCGCCGCAGGTAGTCCTGCGCGTTCTTGAACTGCGGCCGCTCGATGTCGTAGCCGATGCGCTTGAGCGGCGTGCCGTGCCAGGTCTGCAGGTAGAACTGCCCCTCGCGCTTGACGAACCATTCGGGCATCGGGTCGTTGCCGACCAGGTACCTGGCCTGGGCGAGCGTCTCGAAGTGGGTCCGGCTGCCGTACAGCACCGTCCGCACGCCCGGCGGCGCCTGGAACCGGCCGTCGAGGGTGACCCAGACGTAGTCCAGGTCGGGGTGCCGTCGCGCCATCTCCTCGTAGACGGCGCGCGGGCTGTCGGAGTACTGCCGGCCGCGGAAGCTCTCGAACACCGCCAGGTCGCGCAGCGGCTCCCGGCGGAAGGCCGGGTAGTCGCGCTGCGCGAGGCGCTTCAGGCCGTACACGCCGCGCTCCTCGTCCGGCAGCGCGGTGCGCACCTCCAGCCGCAGCGAGTCGGCCTGGTAGGTGTGCAGCCGCAGCTCGTGCAGCCCGACGATCTCCTGCGGCGGCAGTCCCGACAGTGAGCTGCGCGACACCGCGACGGGCACCTCGCCGTCGGCCATCGGCACGAAGAAGCCCCACAGGCCGCTGGCGAGCGGCAGCGGCTGCCCGAAGACCTTCACCCGGGTCGGCGCCAGCTCGGCGGTGAAGTTCTCGCCGCTCCAGGTGAGCGGGAAGACGGCGGTGTCGCCACCGTTGCGCAGCCGCAGGACCAGCCGGTCCGGCCGGTCGGTGCCGGCCATCTCGCCGTGCAGCAGCAGCCGCCCGTCGCCGGTCCACTCGGCGGTGGTCACCGCGGGCCGGCGGGACCGCTCGATGATGCGCAGGTTGCCGAACTTGGTGCGGGTCACCACGATCTCGTCGGCGCCCAGGGGGTGCCGCAGTTCGACGTCGTCGTGGACGGACAGCCTGATCGGCTTGGCGTGCCCGGCGAGTTCGAGGGAGGCGTCCCAGTCCAGGCCCTCGTTGACCCAGGTGTGCAGCGCCACGCCGGTCTCGGCGGCGTGCGAGACCAGCGCGTTCAGCGGGATCCGCGCGGTGAACGCGCCCTCGGCGTCCAGGCTGACGGGCGACTGCGCCTTGGCCATGCCCTGCCGGCGGGTCAGCAGCAGCCGGCCCGACGCGGCGGCGCCCTTGGCGCTGCGGCCCTGCAGCACCAGCTCGCCGGCCTCGATCCGGGCGGCGCCGACCTGCGCGGCGAGCTGCTTGACCTGGATGGTGAACCGGTCGCCGGCGGCGGTGACGGGCCGGATCGTCACGTCCGGGCCGGCCTGCCAGGCGTTGGCCCAGCGCACGTCGCTGCGGCGGGGGCCGCCGAGCGGGCCCGAGCGCACCAGCCCGCCGGGCGCGGTCACCTCGGCATGCAGCTCCCAGCTGGCCGAACGCAGTGCCTGCAGGATGCGGTGCCGGCTGACGCGCAGGAACCGGTAGCGGTTGACGTGCAGCGCGGACGGGGCGATCTCGACCTCGAACCCGGCCCAGTCGTAGTCGGCGGCGGCGCGGGTGGCGTCGGCGGACACGTCGGGCCGGTGCGCCCGCCGTACGGGCAGCTCGACCGTGGCGCCGTTGCGTACGTGCCGGAGCCAGACCCGCAGGCCGGGTGCCCCGGGGGCGTCGCCCGGCCTGGTCATCGGGATGCGGGTGATGTAGGCGTGCCCGGCGATGTGCAGCCGGCCGTCCCGCCATCCCGCGTTGTCGACGCGGCCCCGGAGGGTGACCTCGTCGGTGATGTCGTACAGCTCGTCGGGGACGTCGTAGGCGGGGTCGCCGAAGAACGGGTAGGCGCCGTACCAGCGGTCGCCCTTGCGGACCGCGTCGGCGGAGAAGATCTGTGCCTGCTGGTAGGCGAGCATGACCAGCAGCTCGTCGATCATGCCGTGCGAGATGAAGTGGTACTTCAGCCGCTTCAGCGCGGTCAGCTCGGTCAGCAGGGACGGGTCGGCCTCGGCCAGCACGTCGTTGACCAGCGACCGCAGCCGGGCCTGGTACTCGGGGCCGCCGTCGCCGGCCACGTCGATGTACAACGGCAGCTCGTCCGACAGCACCAGGGCGAGGTGGGCACGCCACAACCGCGGTGAGTGCTTCTTCAGGAACGCGGTGACCGAGCGGATGCTGCGGACCCGGTCCTCCAGGTTGCCCGGCTCGGTGCGCCGCTGCGTGATCGACTGGGACTCGCCCTCGCGCTCGCGCCAGTAGTAGACGACGTCGCTCAGCACGTCCACCGACGCGGCCAGGAAGTGCGCCGGGATGGTGACCGGCGCGTCCTCGTACAGGCCGCCCGGGAACGCGAAGGCGTGCTTGTCGTAGAACGACCGGCGGAAGACCTTGTTCCACGCGGTGCGGTCGCCCAGCAGGTCTGGGCGCTTGGAGATGTGCGTGCGCTTCTCGGTGACCCGGAACATCTCGGTGTGCATGCCCGAGGGCCGCGGCCCCGCCGAGGTGAGCCGCCGTACCGCGCCGCAGACCAGGTCGGATCCGGTCTCCTGCAGGGTGCCCACCATCATCTCGTAGGCGTAGCGGGGTACCAGGTCGTCGGAGTCCAGGAACGTCAGGTAGGTGCCCGTGGCCTGTGCCGCGCCGGTGTTGCGGGCTGGGCCGAGGCCCTTGTTGTGCTGCTCGATCAGCCGGAAGCGCGGGTCGCGCTCGGCGAACCCCTTGGCGATGGTCGCGCTTCCGTCGGGAGAGCCGTCGTCGACCATCAGCACCTCGACGTCGCGCAGCGTCTGCTGCTGTACCGACTCCAGGCAGGCTTCGAGATAGTCCTCAACGTTGTAGAACGGCACGATGACGCTCAGCAACGGTGACACGGCTCTCCCGATCGCACCGGCGCCTGCGGCGCCGTCTGTGGTTGGCCCCCGCCGGAGAGCGGCGTAGGGGAACGGCTGGCTTGCGGAGTGACCGGACCGGGACGGCGGCCGGTCGGGGGTGGTTCCCTACCCACTCATGATCATGATCATGAGTGGGGGTGCCCGCCTTTCGCGTGGACGCGGCTGTTCCTCAGGCTAGCCGACGAGCTTGTCGTGCGTCGTCCGATTGATCACCTTTGGTCGGCGCGGCCGACCGGCCGCGCCGCGCCCGGCCGGCGCAGCCCGGTGAAAGCCCAGGTCATCTTGGGTTCCAGCGCCCAGCTCATGCAGCGGACCACCGGCTTGGAGCACAGGAAGGTCCCGGCCACCACGGCGCCCGCCATCACCGCGAGCACGCCCGGGACCGTGTGCATCCAGGCCGCGCCCCACCAGTCGGTGAACTGCAGCAGCCGGGTGACGAACCCGTGCAGCAGGTAGGCGTACAGGGTGGTCGCGCCGAGGCCGGTGAACCAGGTGCGGCGCTGCGGCACGATCGTCAGGAACGCCGCGACCAGCACGATCGCGCAGCCGAACATGCCGAGGCGCATGAGGGTGCCGACCAGGTTGCCGACGCCGAGCTCGTCGTGCGGGTCCTTCCAGTAGATCCAGTCCTTGTTCATGTGGTTCATGACCACGAACGCCGCGCCCGCGCCGCAGACCAGCGTGACGATGCCCGCCATCCGCGCGGCGGGCCGCTTCAGCAGCTCGAAGTGCGCGGGCTTCAGCATCAGCCCGAGCACGTAGAACGGCAGCAGCCCGATCACCCGGTGGATGTTGAAGGTGGAGCCGAGGTCGCTCATGTACGACAGCAGCGAGAACACCATCGCGACCGCGAGCGGCCAGCGGATCTGCTGCCAGACCGGGGTGGACAGCCGCCACATGAACAGCGCGCACAGGAACCAGGTCAGGAAGTACGGCTTGAGGAGGCTGATCTCCAGCTCGTTGCGGCCGGCCAGCCAGTCGTAGAGCGAGTAGGCGATCTCGAAGACCACGTAGGGGACGCCCACGTTGGTGATGAGCTTGCGGGCCTTGCCGCCGGAGAACGTCCAGTTCCGGGAGAAGTAGCCGGTGATCACGATGAACAGCGGCATGTGGAACATGTAGATGAAGATGTACAGGCCCTTGGCCAGCGGCACGTCCAGCAGGTTCGCCAGGGAGTGGCCCACCACCACCAGCAAGATGGCCAGGAACTTCGCGTTGTCGAAGAACGGGTCGCGTTCCTTGCGGCGGGGGGTTGGAGCGTTCCCGGCGGCCTGGGGGGCGCTGCCGGGGGTGTCCACCGGGGGCGCCGGCCACGGGGGACGGGGCTGCTGGGCGGGGGGACTGCTGGTGGGGAACATGGGCCTTCCGGAGGGTCGGCTTTGAAACGGAGCCGGGCCCGGCCCGCGAGGGGGCCGGGCCACCGGCTCAGGGCTGCTTGCAGACGTCGTCGCTGGCGCGGATCTCGCCGGTCTGCTTGGGGATGCCGCCGCTGCCCGCAGTGCGCAGGTTGGTGAAGTCCTGGCCGATGACCAGGGCGACCATGCCCGGGGCGAGCTTCGGGCCGGGGGCGGGCTTGGGAGTGCCGTTGACGATCTTGGCCAGCGTCTGCGCCTGCTGCTCGGCACCGGCGCCGTACAGCACCTTGGTGGTGGCGCTGGTCGCGGCGTTGCCGGTGCCGGCGACCTGGAAGCCCTGCGTCTCCAGGTCCTGGGAGACGCGGCCGGCCTGGCCGTAGATGCCGCTGGCGTTGAAGACGCGCACCCGCACCTGGTTCGGCGGGATCTTGGCGGCGGCCGCCTTCGGCGCGGCCGGCGGCACGGTCTTGTCGTTGCGGATCGCCGAGAAGAACGGCGCGGCGGCCGAGGTCAGCGCGACCCGGTTCTTGTCCAGGGGGTCGGGGCCGGAGGGGACGGTGACGAAGCGCAGCTTGCCGGAGGAGATCCCCGACATGCCCCGCGCGATCTTCATCATCTCCTCGGTGGTCAGCTCGCTGTCGGTGCGCAGCGACTTGCTGCCCGCGCTGATCAGCGAGAACAGCTTCTGCGGGTTGGTGAGCGTGCCCGCGCTCATCGCCTTGTTGGCGAGGGCGCCCATGAACTTCTGCTGCCGCTTGATGCGGTCGGTGTCGGAGCCGTCGCCGAGGCCGTGCCGGTTGCGTACGTAGGCGAGCGCGGTCTCGCCCTTGATCGTGTGCTTGCCCGCGGACAGGTGCAGGCCCGAGAGCTTGTCGTTGACGTCCTTGGGCAGGCACACGTCCACTCCGCCGACGGCCTCGGTGATGGCCTTGAAGCCGACGAAGTTGACCTCCATGAAGTGGTCGATCTTGATGTTGCTGATGCCCTCGATCGTCTTGATCAC
Organism: Actinomadura macrotermitis; assembly: GCF_009604375.1. Lineage (GTDB taxonomy): Bacteria > Actinomycetota > Actinomycetes > Streptosporangiales > Streptosporangiaceae > Spirillospora > Spirillospora macrotermitis. Next base: position 1,081,572 of record NZ_WEGH01000003.1, on the reverse strand, counting down.
GCAGGCCGGGCCGCCGAAGGTGAACGCCGAGTTGATCTGCGCCCGGGACGAGCCCGGGGTCATCGTGCCGTCCTTGCGCTTGCAGGGGGGCATCTGCACCATCAGGTCGCGCGGGAAGCTGATGCCCATGGCCTGGCCGCCGCCCGGCGACAGGTGCATCAAGATCATGGTGTCCGAGCGCGGCGGCTCGTTCTTCATCTTCCGGCCGTACTTGGAGTTCTTGCCCGCCCGGCTGTCGGACCCCAGCATCAGGATGTTCAGCGCGTTGTTCAGCTTCTGCGGCCGGTTGGTGCCGATCTGCGCGTTGACGTCATCGCGCCCGATGTTGCCCATCGCGTTGAGGTAGGTGCCGTAGGCGGTCAGTGCGGTGGCGACCAGGACCACCGACAGGCCGATGGACACCCAGCCGAGGATGCGCCAGCCGCGGCGCCGCGCCGGCTGAGGGTCGGCGTCGTCGACGTACTCCATGTACAACGGGTTGCTGTTCATCGGCTCCGAGGCAGGGCGTGGGGCCCGCTTTCATGGGGGGTCGGGACACAGAGGTTAGGTCAGGGGACCCGGTGTACGGACCCGGATGTGTCATTCCATCCGGGCACTCCGGCCACCACGGTCACATGTTCCAGGGTGAGGCGACGATCTAGGAGTGCTTTGTCAAAGTTTCGTTGGATTATGACGGAAGCTCCCGAGGCTAGTGGTGCAAGCAGACCCGCCAGAACCCCCGACAGTGTGGCGAAGGACACGCCAACCAGAAGGCGATCGTCGGCGTCAAGGCCCCATTTCGTGGCGGCCGCAACCGCTTCGCGGACGAGTTCGGCACCCGTCAGTGTGTCCTTTGTCACACTCAGGGCGGGCATGTCCGCGGACGTTCCCGCGGGCGGCACGAACCGGTCCCCGTAGCCGCGGACCTCGGTGGCGTAGTCGGTGACGCCGGGCGGGCAGGAGGCCAGCGGCCCGCCGAGGGCGTGCAGGGACAGCCCGACGATCTCGTCGGCGTCCTCGTCGGTGAGCACGTCCGCCAGCACCTCCTCCGCGGCCACCAGGAGGTACGGCGCGGTGCCGGCGCCGGGTTCGACCGCATCCGGCCCGCTTTGCGGCCGGACCGTTTCGGGCTCCACCGGCTGCGCGACGAGCCCCGCCGACCAGCACGCCATCAGCCACACCGCCGTCTGCCAGTGCGGCGGCAGCGCCAGCACCACCCGGGTGCCCGGCTCGGCGCCGAACCCGTCCACCAGCAGGTTGGCGGTCTTGGCCACCCAGTTGTCGAACGTGCGCGCCGACAGCTCCACCCGCTCGCCGGTCCGGTCGTCGTAGAACGTCACCAGCGGCCGCGACGGATCGTCGGCCACCCGGCGCCGCAGCAGCCCCGCGGGCCCCATGTCCTCCATAGGGAGGAGCGTAAGCCCAGCAGGCCCCGCGGACGGCGCGGCGCGGCCCGCTTCCGCCCGCACGCGCACTGCTTGCCCAGGTCATCGCGCGTGAGTACGATCGGCCGGACGTCCGGCGCTCCGCACCGGCCTCCGGACGCCCCGGGGCGGCGAGCGCCGCCCGCCGGGCGGCGCGGGGCGATGCACTCGACCATCCGGGGGGAAATGTGAGCGCGGGCCGGCTGCTCGCGCGGCTCACGGTCGCCCCGGCACTGCTGATCGTCGCGTGGCTCGCGGTGTCCCTGCCGCTGCTGCTCGCCGGCTCCTTCGAACCCGGCCCCGCCTTCGTGCTGTTCCTGCCCGTGGCGGCCCTGGTGCTCTGGCTCGGGCTGCGCGACGGCGCCCCCCGTGGGGAAAGCGGCGACGGCGCGGACGTTCCCGGCCCGCTCGGGCGTGTCTCCTGGTGGTCGGCCGGCGGCGTGATCGCGGTCGCGCTGGCCTTCCTGGCCGTCCAGGTCTGGATGTGCTCCGAGCAGGTCATCGTCCGCCGCGACCCCGCCTCCTACGTGCAGTTCGCGACCTGGCTCGCCGAGCACGGCTCGCTGCCGATCCCGCAGAACCGCGCGGCGTTCGGCGGCGGCGACCCGGCCCTGGCCTACGGCAGCCCGGCCTTCTACGCCGAGCCCGGGCAGACGATCGTCCCGCAGTTCATGGCGGGCCTGCCGCTGATCCTCGCGCTCGGCGCCTGGTTCGGCGGCACCTACGGGCTGCTCGGCATGGCGCCGCTGCTCGGCGCGTGCGCGGTGCTGGCGTTCGGCGGCCTGGTCGCCCGCTACGTCGGCCCGCGCTGGGCGCCCGCCGGGGCGCTGCTGCTCGCGCTGACCACCCCGATGATCTGGGTGTCGCGGACCACGCTCAGCGAGCTGCCCGCCCTGGTCATGCTGCTCGGCGGGCTGGCCCTTCTCTACGACGTGCGGACGGACCGGCGGCACGCCGCGCGCGCGCGGGCGTTCCTGGCCGGGCTGACGCTCGGCCTCATCGTCCTCACCCGCATCGACGCCCTGCGCGACCTCATCCCGTTCGTGGTGTTCGCCGGGCTGCTCGTCGCGCGCGGCCGCCGCACCGGCTACCCCTTCGCCGCCGGCCTCACGGTCGGCGCGGGCGCGGGCCTGCTGGAGGGGTTCGTGCTGTCGCGGCCGTACCTGCGTTATCTGCACGCTTCGGTGAACCCGCTGCTGCTGCTGACGGCCCTGGCGATCGCCGCGACGGCGCTGCTGGTCCTGCTGCTGCGCTGGCACGTCACCGCGCCCCGCATCGCCCGCGCCGGGCAGGCCGTCGCGCGCGGGCCGCTGCCGAACATCGCCGCCCTGCTGACGCTGCTGGTGATGGCGGCGTTCGCCGTCCGCCCCTACGTGCAGACGGTCCGGCGCGTCCCCGCCAACGCCGACGACAAGCTGAACGCGCACTTCCTGCAAGAGGTGCAGCGCATCAACCACCTGCCGCTGGACGGCACCCGGCAGTACTCGGAGCTGTCGCTTCACTGGGTGGCCTGGTACATCGGCGTCCCCGCGCTGCTGCTCGCCGTCTTCGGCGCGGCCCTGCTGGCGCGGCGGCTGCTGCGCGGCCGCTCGCCCGAGTGGCTGATGCCCTACGCCGTGATCGCCTGGACGACCGCGACGACGCTGATCCGCCCCGCGATCACCCCCGACCACCCGTGGGCGACCCGCCGGCTGATCACCGTGGTGATCCCCGGGCTGCTGCTCATGGCGCTGTGGGCCGCCGCGTGGACGATGCGCCGCGTCCGCCGCGCCGGCTACGGGCCCGCCGTGGTGCGCACCGCCGCCGTGGTGACCGCGGCGGCGCTGGCGGTGCCGGTCGCGGTCTCCTCCTACGGCGTGCTCACCTCGCGCACCGACGAGGGCGAGGTCGCCGCCGTGCGCGGCCTGTGCGCCCGGCTCGGCGGGCCCGGCCGGTCGGTCATCGTGGTCGACGCCGACACCGCCGACCGATTCCTGCCGGTGATCCGCGGCATGTGCGGGCTGCCCGCCGCGCGGACCGCCCCCGGCGCGCGGACCGAGGACGTGCGGCGGGTCGCCGCCAAGGTCTACAAGGCGGGCCGCCGCCCCGTCGTGCTGGGCGCCCAGGCCGCCCAGGTGCTGCCCTACGGGCCCGTCGCCCAGGTCATGGCGCTGCGCACCCGGCAGGACGAGCGGACCCTGGACCGGCCGCCCTCCAGCACCTGGGGACTGGCGATCACGGTGTGGATCGCGGAGCCGCCCGCGCGGTGACCGGCCGCATCCGGCCGCCGGGACGGGTATTCTCGCGCTGCGTGAGCACCGACCCCATCTCGACCGCGCCCGTGCACGTGACGATCGTCCTGCCGTGCTACAACGAGCAGGACCACGTCATCGACGAGGTCGAGCGCATCACCAAGGCCATGGACAACAGCGGCCAGACCTACGAGCTGCTGGCCGTGGACGACTGCTCGACCGACGCCACGCTGGCCCGGCTGGAGGAGGCGGCGCCCCGCTTCCCCAACATGCGCATCATGCGCTTCCAGCACAACAGCGGCTCGGGCACCGTCCGCCGCATCGGCACCCAGCAGGCGCGCGGCGAGATCGTGGTGTGGACCGACGCCGACATGTCCTACCCCAACGAGCGCATCCCCGAGCTGGTGCAGATCCTGGACGACGATCCGGCGGTCGACCAGGTCGTCGGGGCGCGCACGTCCGAGGAGGGCACGCACAAGGTGCTGCGGGTCCCGGCCAAGTGGTTCATCCGCAAGTTCGCCGAGCGGCTCACCAACTCCAAGATCCCCGACCTGAACTCGGGGCTGCGCGCGTTCCGCCGCGAGGTCGCGCTGCCCTACCTGCGGCTGCTGCCGCCCGGGTTCTCCTGCGTCACCACGATCACCATCGCGTTCCTGTCGAACCAGCACCCGGTGCGCTACGAGCCGATCGCCTACTCCAAGCGGGCCGGCAAGTCCAAGTTCCACTTCTTCAAGGACGCCTACCGCTACATCCTGCAGGTGCTGCGGATGGTGATGTACTTCAACCCGCTGAAGGTGCTGCTGCCGCCGGCGCTCTGGCTGGTCGGGATCGGCCTGGCCAAGGGCGTCTACGACATGGCCGTGCACTTCGGCTACTTCGCCAACAACACCATCATGATCTTCGTGACGGGGCTGATCATCGCCTCGATGGCGCTGCTCGCCGACCTGATCGTCAGATCCCGGGGGGACGTCTAGCCCGTGGTGACGAGCATGCGGATCGCGATCGTCGGGCCCGCCTTCCCCTACAAGGGCGGCGGGGCGCACCACACGACCGAGCTGGCGCACCGCCTGGCCGCCGCCGGGCACGAGGTGCGGATCGAGTCCTGGCGGGCCCAGTACCCGGGATTCCTGTATCCGGGACAGCAGACGATCGACGAGCCGGAGGGGGAGCCGTTCCCCAACACGGCGCGCGCGCTGGACTGGCGGCGCCCGGACGGCTGGTGGCGCACGGGGCGCGCGCTGCGGTCGGCCGACCTGGTGGTGCTGGCCGTCCTCAGCCCGGTGCAGGTGCCGGCCTACCTCGGCATCCTCGCCGGGCTGCGTGGCGGCGCGCGCGCTGTGGCGCTCTGCCACAACGTGCTGCCGCATGAGCGCAAGCCCTACGACAAGCCGCTGATGAAGGCGCTGCTGAACCGGGTGGACGGGGTGCTGGTGCACTCGGAGGAGCAGGCGGCGTTGGCCCGCGACCTGACGTCCAAGCCGGTTTCGGTGGCCGAGATGCCCGCGCACCTGCCCACTCCTGCGCGCGCGCTGCAGCGCGCGGACGGAGTGCGCGACCACCTGCTGTTCTTCGGGATGGTCCGCCCGTACAAGGGCCTGGACGTCCTGCTGCGCGCGCTTGCCGCGAGCTCCACCAAGGCCACGCTCACGGTCGCGGGCGAGTTCTGGAGCGGCCTGGAGGAGACGAAAGACCTGATCGCCTCGCTGGGCCTGTCCGACCGGGTCGAACTGCGCCCCGGCTACGTCCCGGCGGCCGAGGTACCCGAGCTGTTCGCCGCCGCCGACGCGCTCGTCCTGCCCTACCGGACTGCCACCGCGTCGCAGAACGTCTGGATGGCCCACGAGTACGGCGTCCCGGTCATCGCGACCCGCGTCGGGGGCTTCCCGGAGCAGGTCCGCGACGGCGTGGACGGCCTGCTCTGCGAACCGGACGACGCCGCGTCCCTCACCGAGGCCCTGGACCTCTTCTACACGCAGGCGGAAAAGCTGAGGGCCGCGGTCGAACCCGCCGACCACGGCCCCCGCTGGGACGCTTACGTCACCGCGCTCACAGGTGCGGCTCGATGACCTTCAGCAGCGCGCGCTTCGGCTTGGCGCCGGTGACCTGCTCGACGACCTCGCCGCCCTTGTAGAGCAGCAGCGTCGGCAGGCCGAGCACGCTGTACTTGCCTGGGGTGACCGGGTTGGCGTCGTAGTCGAGCTTGGCGATGGTGATCTTGCCGTCGAACTCGGCCGCGATCTGGTCCAGCACCGGCGCGATCATCTTGCACGGGCCGCACCAGTCCGCCCAGAAGTCCACCAGCACGGGGATATCGCTCTGCAGGACCTGCTCGTCGAACGTCTCGTCGGTCACGGTGATGGGGGCGGTCACGGTCGCTCCTTCGTCGGCTGCCTGTCGGGGACAAGCATCGGGGCCGCGGTTTTATTTCGTCCCATCGCCACCGCGACGCCCGCGCCGAGCAGGTCGGCGACCGTCAGCAGCACCCGCGAGGCCACCGCGACCACCGCGGGCGCCCCGGCGGGCAGCACCGGCGTCAGCACCAGCACCATCGCGGCCTCCCGCGCGCCGAGCCCGCCCGGCGCGATCAACACCAGGAAGCCCGCCACGAACGCCAGCGCGTAGGCGCCGGTCGCCATGAACGGCAGCCCGCCGCCCGACCCGCCGACGGCCACGCACAGCAGCCAGATGTGCAGGCCGAACAGCGCCCACGCCACGATCGTCCAGGCGATGGCGTGCAGCGTCACGCCGAGCCCGACGGGCCGCTCCAGCGGCTCCCGCCGGGCCAGCCGCAGCACCAGGTTGATCGCCCACGTCACGATCCTCGGGTGCAGGCAGGCCAGCAGCACCGGCGCCAGCAGGAACAGCCACCAGTACCGCTCCCGCGCGGCCGGCGACGTCAGCGGCAGCGTCGCCGCCGCGACCGCCAGCCCGCACGCCATCGACGTGGCGACGGCCAGCATCGTGGCACTGAAGCTGCGCTCGCGCGGCACGTCGTGCTCGCGCGACATCTCGATCTGGGTGACCAGCGCCCACACCTTGCCGGGCACGTACTTGCCGAGCGCGGAGATCGCGGCGATCCGGAACGCCGCCTTCAGCGGCAGCGGCGACCCCATGCCCCGCACGAAGATCCGCCAGGCGACCATCCAGGTCCACAGGCCCGCGCACCCGGCCGCCAGCGACCCGAGCAGCGTCGGCACCGACATCTGCTCGAACGCCTTGACGGTCTGGTCCCACTGCGAGACCAGGCTCCACGCGCAGAAGCCCAGCGCGAGCAGGACGAGCAGGATCCGCAACACCCGCATCGCGACGGTCTTCGTATTCACGGCCCCAAGGGTAGGCGAGCCGCACCGCCCCCCGAGCCGCTCCGCGCGAACGATAAGGTCACTCTCTTCGGGCCGGCGCGAGCCCCCCGGAGTCCCGAAGGCGACCGCCCATGACGAACCTTCCCCAGGCGACGGCACGCCTCGACGCGGCCTTGGCCGGTCTGGCAGTCACTTTCCGCGGGATGACGGCCCACCCGGACGAGTACAACTGCGTGTGCCACTGGGGCAGCGCCGAAGAGCCGGCGTTGCTGAAGACACCGGACGTGGAACTGGCCCCGGACCTGCTGCGCCGCACCTGGGAGACCACCGACTGGGACCACCAGGCGCTGGTGCTGCGCCGGATCCTGCCCCAGTGCGCCAGAGCCTTGGTGAGCGGTCACCTGCCCTCGGACGACGCCGGCCGTTACATCGCCCTGGGGGAATGGCGGCAGTGGCCTGCGTCTCAGGTCCATCTGGCCGAAGCGGTCGAACAGTGGGAGTACGACCTGCTGGTCGACGAGCTCCCATGGGAGAACTGGGAGTACCAGCGGACCGATGAGGAAAGGTGCATCGAGCTCACGGCCTGGCTCCTCCGGCACGCGTCCCCGCGCCTCCGCGTCCATGGCGTTCCCGAAGAGCGGCTGCAACGGATACGGCTGTTCGGCGTCCCCGTTCCCACCCGCTGGGACGACCCGCACTGGCCGTACCAGGCTGACGACTGACGAGAGGCGTGCGCTGCGCCACGGCGTCCTGGCGAGCGCAGCACAGGACCACGACGACGGCACAGAGGACGAATCCCACGCGCAACCCGCCCAGCAGCAAGGGCGGAGCGCCCAGGAACTTGGCGGCGACCTGCGGCAAATACAGCATGGCCACGGCCAGCATGGTCAGACGGGGCACCCGTGCGCGGCTCCCGGCCAGGTCGTGGACGAGAGTGCCCAGCACGATCCCGGAGGTGTAGTAGGCGTGCACGGCCGGGTCGAGGAGGATCCGGACGGCCAGGGCCGGCAGGATCACCGAGGCCCACCCCTGGCGCGCGATCGCGGCCGCCGCGAGCGCCGCGCCCAGCAGGAACTGCGCCGGCCGCACCCATGAAGGCGTCGCGGAAGCAGCGACGTCCAGAAAGTGCAGACCCGACGCGGCGGCGACGGGGACGCCGAAGCGGGCCGCCGCCAACGTGCCCGGCTCGGCGATCAGGAACGGCGCCCAGACCAGCACCACCCCGGCGGCGCACGCGGCACCCGCGCGCCACCACATGCGCCAGGGCAGAACGAGCAGCAGCGGCGCGAAGGCGAGCGCCCAGGGCTTGGCATCGCCGGCAGCGGCGATAACAGCCCCGCCGGCACCGGCCACCGCCGCCGCAACGCGTGCAGCGCCCCGAGCGTGAAGCCGAGCGCCAGCACGTCGTCCAGATGGGCGGTCTGGGTCGCGACCTCGGCCCAGACCGGCAGGAAGAACGCGCCGGCCCACAGCAGCCGCGCGGGGGAGCGCACCGCCGGCGGGACCAGGGCCCAGACCGCCGCCAGCATCAGCGGGCCGGACAAGCCGAGCAGCGCGACCGCGGCGAACCTGCCGGGCACCAGGCCCAGCGCCGACAGCGGGGCGGCGGCCAGCAGCGACAGCGGGCCGAACTGCAGCTCGGGGTGCGCGGCGTAGAGGTGCAGGCCCGTCCCGGGACCGTTCCCGAACAGGAGCCGCCCGCCGAGGTCGAAGTAGTGCCACGACCCGCCGGCCTTGGGCTCGTGCACGAGCGTCCATGACGCCGCCCAGCCCCACCCCCACACCCAGGGGCGCTTCGGCCACCGTCGCCGCCGCTCCTCCTGACGGACGGCCGGTGAAGCGGCCGTCAACGATCCGGCCTGCCCGCTCCATGACATCTGCTTTCCCCCTGGTCATCGTTCAGTTGATCACGCCGGGTGATCAACTCTCACTGAAAAGACTCTTTACTGCCCTTGATTCGTGCAGCAAGATCTTCTTCGTAGGACTCTATGTCATGAGGAAATTAACCGAAGGTTAAACAGGCAGAAAGGAGGCTGTCATATCTGGCTCCCGCTTGACCGCGAAGCCCGGCGACCCCTAGTGCGCGACTTCGAGCCGAGGATCATCGACAACTTTCAACGGCGAGGATTCGCCTGCGCACCATGTGATGAGCGCTTCCCGCCGCCGTCGGTTCCGGTGGGCTTCACGCCTGCTGGAGGCCAGGTGAACGCCTGCACGGAGTGCGCTCCCCTGATCACCGTGCCGCCGAGCGCGCTCCCCGCCACATTGGTGACAGTCACAGATTCCTGACCAGGACCACCGGTCCTGGTTTCCTCAGGCGCCCTTACAGCAGGCGCTTAACACACCCCGCAGTTCTCTTCGCCATGCCCTGCGAATGAAAGGCGATCACTTCAGGCCGTCCGGCCCGGCGAGGGACGGTAATTCCGCATGCCCATGTGAGAGGAAGAATGTTCGTGGCAAAACGTTCCGTCGCACTGGCCGCCGCCTCGGCGCTGGTGCTCGCCGCCTTCGCCGCGCCCGGCGCGGCCGAGGCGAAACCCCGTCCCAGCTCCAAGCCCTACACCTTCCAGCACCTGTTCCCTGAGCCCGGTTCGCCGAATGCGGCCCATCCGAAGCTGGGGCCGTCCAAGCGCAAGGGTGTGCGGCTGGTCAGCCCGGGCACGGTCGGCAACCCGTCCAAGACCCGCATCCCCAAGTACGCCCCGTCCGGTGCGACGACCAAACCTCCGGCGCCCGGGCAGAGCCGCACGGCCGCGGTGGCGGCGGCATCGGTTCCGGTGGGCATCGGCCCGGTCCGCAACGGCACGTTCCTGTCGTTCAACCTGGCCGACTACCTCCAGCTCAAGGTGAACGTCGGGTCGGGCAACGCGATGGTGCGCACCACCGACATGTCGCTGCCGGGCATCGGCGGGAACGTGACGGTAGGGGCGGCCTACAACAGCCTGCTGCACGCCGCCGATGTCCCCACCGGTGTCATCTCGCCGGGGTGGACGACGCGGGTCGGCCAGGACGTGCGGCTGCGCAAGAACAGCGACTCCTCGGTCACCTTCACCGGCCCCGACGGCACCTCCGGGGTGTTCACCACCTCGGGGTCGGGCTACACCACGCCCAAGGAGTTCAAGGGCGACCTGGTCACCCAGACCGGCGGCGGCTGGAAGTACACCGACCACGGTTCGGGCCGCAAGCTGTACTTCGACTCCGCCGGGCTGCCGACCAAGATCGAAGACCGCAACGGCAACACCACCGACTACGGCTACACCTCGGGCAACGTCTCCAGCATCACCTACAAGCCCAAGGGCACCACGACCGGCCGCTCCATCAAGGTGGAGATGTACAACGGCAACCAGATCACCAAGTACAGCCAGAGCGTCTCGGGCGGCGCGGGCCGCGCCGTGGTCTACACCTACGACGCTTCCAACCGGCTGGCGCAGATCCAGGAAGCCTCCGGCGAAGTCGCCCAGTTCAACTACGACGCCGCCGGCAACCTCAACTGGATCAAGAACGGCAAGGGTGCCGTCACCCAGCTGGCCTATGACGGCAACCACCGGGTGCTGTCGGTGACCCGGGTCGGGGCCAGCAGCAACCAGGTGACGCGGCTGGCCTACACCTCCGAGACCGAGTCCCAGGTCGCCGACGCCAACACCGACCAGGCCAAGGCGGTCGCGGACGTTCCGCACACCACCTACACCCTCAACTCCAACGACCGGGTCACCAAGACCGTCGACCCGGCCGGCAAGACCCGTTCCAAGTCTTACACCCCCTTCAGTGACGTCCAGTCGTATGAGAACGGCAACCAGGGGGTGACAACCAACACCTTCGGCGCCAACGGCGGTGAATCTCAGACCAAATCAGCCTCACCGTCAGGTTCCTCGGCTTCGATGACCTACGGGAACTCGGCCACCAGCCAGAATCCGACGGCCGCCTACCAAGCGTCAGCCGGGTCCGACACCCAGGGCAACTCGACCGCGTTCACCTACGACGGCCCGGGCAACCTGTCATCATCCAAAAACGCGCTGGCCGCCGAGGCCAAGCTGTCCTACAACAGCGACGGCACGGTCAAAGACTCCACCGACCCGGACAACGGCTCCAACTCCACCACCTACGGCTACGACAGCAACCGCCAGCTGACCTCGGTGACGCCGCCGACCGGCAACACCTTGAAGAAGAAGACTTTCACCTACGACGGGTATGGGCGGCTGGCGACCGTCACCGACGGCAATACCAAGAAGACGACCTACACCTACGACGACAACGACCGGGTACTGACCGTGGCCTACTCCGACGGCACCCCGACCGTGACGTTCACCTACGACAAGGCCGGCAATGTCCTCACCCGAACCGGGGCGACGGGCATGACGACCTGGTCCTACACCGCCCGCAACCTGATGGCCGGGCGCCAGTCCACCTCCGGTGGCGGGGAGATCGACTGGCAGTACGACGCGGCCGGGAACCTGGTCAACCAGCTCACCACCGCCGGGACGCTGCACTACGTGCACAGCTCCCGCAACCTGCTGGCCAACATGACCGACTACTTCGGCAAGAAGTGGGAGTTCAAGTACGACGACGACGGCAACCGCACCGACACCTGGTTCAACAAGACCTCCGACACCGCCTGGTCGATGCACACCAAGAACACTTACGACGACTCAGGCCGCATCACCCGCATTGTGACTTCGCGTGCCGGCAACGACTCCACCGTGGTCTCCGACACGATGTACTGCTACTCCAAACGCGGCTCGGCCACCAGTTGCGACACAACGAATGCCAACGACACCGGTCTGCGGCAGTGGAGCAAGAACAACCTCTCAGACACCATCAGCGACTACACATACGACAAGAGCAACCGGCTCACCAAGGCCACCAACGTCGCAGGCCATGACTACACCTACGATTACGACGCCCGCGGCAACCGCCTGACGGTCAAGACCGACGGCACTCAGACCCAGTCGCTGACCTACAACTCCGGCAACCAGGCCACCACCTCGGGTGAGACCTACGATGCCGCCGGCAACCTGACCGCCACCACCGGGAGCGGGGGATTGAAGGGCACCTACAACGGTGCCGGACAGACCTCGCAGTTCACCAAGGGGTCAACGACGATCGGTCTCACCTACGCGGGAACCGATCAGGCCGAGATGGTCACCACCAAGGGCGCCTCGATCGTCTACGGCAGGTCCGGGGCCACCAGCGCCGGAATCATCTCCTACACCCAGGGCACGATCTCGGTCTGGATGATCCACGACAGCTCCGGTACCCCGATCGGTTACTCCGACGGCCAGAATCCCTACGCCTTCGGCGTAGATGGTCTCGGCTCCACCACCTCGATCATCTCCCTGGCCGGAACTCAGGACGCCGCCTACACCTACGGCCCCTACGGGGAGACCACTCCCAACTCCGGAGCGCAAGCCGGCGTTAACCTCATCCGCTACACCGGCGGTTTCCACGAGCCCGGCACCGGTCTGCTCAAACTCGGCCAGCGCTACTACGACACCGGCCGCGGACGCTTCACCCAGCAAGACGCTGTCAACTCCGTCGGCAATCTCAAGAACGGCAACCGTTACGGCTACGCCGGAGACGACCCGATCAACAACGTCGACACCACCGGCATGCTGACCAGCGAAGTCAGCGGTAAAGCCTGCTATTACGTCTGCGTGGGCGTGGGCCTCGCCGCCGACGACCAAGGGAACTGGGCGCCCACCAGCTTCTTCGGTGTGGGAAGCCCGGGCCTCAGCGGCGGTGCCCAGACCAGCACCGGCAACGTCGAATCCGGCAACACCCTGGAAGTCGAAGGCGCTTACGGCTACGGAGCCGCCACGATCAACAACCAGGGAGAGGTCGGAGGTGGCGTCGGCACCGAGTACAGCACCGACCCCATGCTCAGCGGTGGCATCAAGACCGTCTATTAGGACATAGAGAGGGTGCCAACAGGCACAGCGCAAGAACGAGAGGAGAGTCATGCATCCCCTTCAGATCGTCATCATGATCGTAGGTGTGCTCATCGCGATAACACTGAGCTACTTCGTCAAGAGGACGAGAAGGTAGAACGTGGCACTCCTGTGGATCATTGCGATCGCGGTCGGCGCTGCGGTCGTGCTGCTCAACGGACCGGTCGCCCGCCTCCTTGAGCGCAAGCAGAAGACCTTCAAGGACCCGACGGCGCACCGGGTCGGCCTGTACCGCCTCGTCGTCATCTTCTGGGGGCTGCTGCTCGCGGGCATCGGGACCACCAACCTGATCGGCTGAGCACCCTCACCCACCCGTATGGCGTTGCCTGCGCCCGGCATCCAGCCGGGCGCAGGCAACGCCATACGATCTCAGTTCTGCACTCACCCGACCTCAGTCCCCCTATATCGCGCTCGACCGTACCGGCCCCCTGCGCGGCCGGCTCTGCGCGGCAGGCTTCGTGCGGATGCCACCCGCAGGAATGCCGCATCAGTACGGATGCCAATAGCGCCAGCGGCCGGGGACGGTCAAGTTCGCGATCCGCCGCCGCACCTCACCGGCGTCCTGCTCGTCCTCCCCGGCTTTCGGGGCAGGTCGCGGACGACGCTGCCGGGTAGCGCGGTGGTCAGAGCGGCCTGCAGGTCGGGGTCGGCGGCCAGCAGTCGCGGTGCCTGCTCGGGGCCAGCCGGGCGGCATGCCGGTAGGCGTAGGTTTCGCGGCCGTAGTTTTGCGGCGAGGGGCTGAGCTTGACGTAGGCGGTGGTGTCGCCGTCCAGGCGCCAGACCTGGGAGTCCTCACGGCCCCAGGACACATCGACTGCGGTGGTGACGTCCGGCAGGTGGCGGGCGACCCAGTGGCGAAGGTCGGTGGGCAGAGCGGCGGTGTCGCGCCTCATCGGGGTGGGTCTCCATAGCATAACTGGCGATAGTGCAGAGAAGGGGGAAATCCCCTCTCCGGGTCGGTGCAATATTTAGACTTCCTAAGGTGGAATTAAATATGCTAAAAGTGATGTCGGTCGTTGCCTGTGTCATTGGAGTAGCTCTCATGGTCTACCTTCGACAAGGCATTAGCGGAAAGGTCTCAACTCCTGGATGGCTTTACGTTGTTGGAGGCATTTATGCAATCACCCTTCTTGTGTCGGCAATAATTTACTCGAATAGGAAATCTAGGGAAAAGTAATATTGAGAGGCTTTGATCCTGCTAGAAGGGGCGAATGCTAGCTAACGCCGGAAGGTGGCGCGGCCTGCCCGGAGTCGGCGCCTCCCGAAGGCGTTTCGCCACGCTCAACGCATTGCAGGGAGTTGCTGCCCACTGTCCTCATAGGCACCCTCACTGGCCCGGGCATCGGCAACCTGTATATGTCCCACCGCTACTACGCCCCCAGCAAGGTGGCTTCCCCCAGCAAGACACCATCACCAAACTCGCCGACCCCAAAAACGGCACCTCTATGCCTGCGCCGGCGACAGCCCCATCGACTACACCGATCTCACCGGCCGGCTCCCCTTCGGCAATGCCGTCCAGGCAGGCGCCACATGCATCGAAGGCGGCTTGGTCGCCCCCTAGGGTGACATCTCCCTGCGCCGCGATGTCCGGAGCTGCGACCGGTGGTCTTCCGGGAGTCGCTATGGAGGGAATCGCCGCAGGAGGCGGATGCGCTATCGCCGCAGCGAGCCCGTGGTACCTGGACATGAACGCCATGACCGGTACTCCCTAGCGGAGGTAACCGGCAGAAAGGAAAGGGAGGACGATGCAGAAGGATGAAGGGGACTTCTCGGCGATGGACGGTCGGACCATGCGAGGCTTGGCCGGCCTTGCTGTCTTCTTCATGGCGCTGACGCTCCTGGGTATCTAGTTCCTTATCGCTCCTCGCCTTGGCTGGCTCAAGGGCGGAAACGTCGTGATCGACGCGATCTGTGTTGTAGGTGTCCTCCTCGGAGGCGCTCTCTCCGTTATGTTCATCCGAACCATGGTGATCGGAAGTAGAGGTCACAAAGGAAAGCGATGATCTAACGGTCGCTGCCGGCGTCGGCACATCATCGACGAATTCGTCTCCGCAGGGGTGCATGAGCCGTGGCTGTCGCCTCCAGGTAAATGGTGGTGGCGGCCACGATGTCGTTTACGAGAGTGGATGTGGTCGTGAGGATAAGTTCGCCAAGCGTGATCAGCGTGCAGTAACCTGTAAGCGACGGGCCCGCCGAACTCAAAAGCGGCGATCTCTGTGCCTATGCAGGCCCTGCGGTCCCAGTGTGATCGAAGGCGTCACCTGGTGCCCGGCGAGAGGTCCAAAGGGATTGCTGATTAGGCCGGCAGTCAGAGTCGCGGAAGCAGAGTAGGTGCAATCGGTGCTTTTGCTGCCGGCTGTGTCATGGGAATGGCAGGACAAGATACCAAAGGATGCAGAGGAGATCGCTCCGTGAAAGAGGTCGCCATTGTCGCTGCCCTGCTGCTTGTTTCGGCGATCTTAAAGCATATTTTCTACACTTCTACCTTCAATGACTGGTGCAAGAAGCGTCGCAAAAGGAGATAGCCTCAGCATAGAACAGTGCAAGTCGGACGTTGATTGGACGTCCACGCCGCTCTGGCGGCGCATAGTTGTCGTGTGCGCCTGTGCCGAGGCGGCTACTGGGACGCGGCCGGGCCATCAAGTGCTGATACCCAGGCGACGGCCCTCATCAGCCCCTGCCCTGGACCATGCGGCGGCGTACCCGGCAATCCTGCCCGGCCGTCGCCGCAGCCCTACCGTCGCAACGGCGACCGCAGACGGGCAGGAAGTGGGCGCCCAGCTCCCGTCCGCCGCCCTGCTGGGCGGCCGTTCAGCCTTGGCGCTCCCGTCGGTCTCTCTGGCGGGCCTGGGTGATTCCTTTCCACCGCGTTCCGGCCGTACTCCAGGTCAGAGGGGCGTTCCTGGGGAATCAGATTGCTGGAGCCATCACTGGGTAGGCGGAACAAGGGTCCGGGGACTATGTGCGGCCGTCCCGATGGTAAGTCCATGACGGGCGGAAAGGATTGCAAGTGCAGATGCCTAAATCGGTAGTCGCGATCATCGTCACCATCGGTCTGTCGTTCGGACTCTATATGGCCTATAGCAGAAGGGCCAGTTATGACGCACCACCATGGGTCGCTGGACTGGGAGTAGTAACCCTGATCATCATTTTCGTGGGCATGGTCATCTACTCTAAGAGAAACTCGAAAGGTAAGAGCGGCGACTCGCCCAGGTGAGAATACGGCGGATTTCAGTGCGGCAATAGAAGGTGGCCGGCCTTCCCGGCGTGAGTCAGATGACCTGCAACGCCGCCCAGAAGATGAAGGCCGGTAAAGCCGGCACTATCACTGTGCACATCCTGCTTGGCGACTCGGGGACTCCGTTGGGCTCGTCAATGGCATCACTACCGCCTACGCCACTGACGGCCTGGGATCGGCCGTCGCCACCGTCGACCAGGCCGGCGCCAAAGCCACCGGCTACACCTACACCCCCTCAGGCGAGCAGTCCGGCAAGGCTGCAGGTGACACCAACCTGGTCGGCTACACCGGCGCCCTCACCGACCCGGCCACCGGCAACCTGTACCTGTCCCACCGCTACTACGCCCCCAAGTAGGGCAGCTTCACCCAGCAGGACACCATCAACCAGCCCGTCGACCCCAAGAACGGCAACCTCTACGCCTACGTCGGCGGCGATCCCATCAACTACACCGACCCCACCGGGCAGTTCGGTTTCGGAAACCTCGCGAATGTGGGCCTTAACGCCGGCGTCGGCATCGGCGCCGGCCTGATGACCCCCGTCCTGTGCGCGGGCGCTCTCGGCGTGGGATGCATCGCGGCTGGCGCCGCAGTCGCCCTTACTGGAGGCGCTGTCGCTGGGGGACTCGGGTCGGTCATGAAGGGCAACTCTGGAAGCGCGGTTGCTGACGACACCTACGAAGGAATGCTCTCGGCGGGGCTCGGCTATGCAGGAACCTTCATCTAGGTTCCTATCTGATTACCTCGAAGGAAACGCCAATGAAAAGAATCGCGCTCGCCGGGATATGCACTGCTCTCGTTATGGCGGCACTCGGCCTCGTGGCAGGGCTGCTGGGTTTGTGGCGCCACGCCCTTGAAGCAGTAGTAGCTCTTGGCGCAGTGGGGTTCATTGGCGGCATGATCAAAGAAGTCATGGCCCAAAAAAGGAGAACTTCCAGGTAGGGAGATGGATGCCACTCCGGTTTGGTCAGGTCGGAGTGGCATCCATCGCCTTCATGGAATCCGAAAGGCCTGGATTGATGCGCAGATTTTTCTATGTCGCAGGTGTGGTCTTCCTTTTTGTTTTAGCAGGAGCTCCTTTTGCTGCCAGAGCAGCCGGAAATTCGATCCCTTCGTGGATCGGAGTTTCTGTGGGATTGCTTGCATTTGGAGGTGCTGCGGCTTATACGTGGATCCATCGAAGTGGAAGGAGAAAGGATTGAAAACTTCCGGCTATGGGCAGTGGGCGATAGTCGTAACGTAATTGATGGTCGGGGCATCGGCGGTGCACTCTCGTAATCTGCAAGATGCGCCTGATGGCCTGCTCAAAGCAGGGTCGATCGTCAAGGCGTGGACAATAAATGAGAACGCCTCGCGAAAGAGGCCATCATTGTCGCCGCCACTGGCCAGGTGGGGCTGCCGCTGCGCCGCTACCCGTCGGATATGCCGGTAAAGTGGCCCCGGCTGAGCGCCGGACGGCCCAGTCGCGCTAGTCCTGTGTGTACACCCGACGGCCTCTCCATGGTGCGCATCCAGCGATATGCGTTCTTCCCGCTGGGTTGTCTTAAACGGCGCTCCTGGCAGAGGCGATCGGGGAGTTCGCCTTCGCAGAAGGCCCGTTCGCCGTCTCACCTTCCCCATCGCGCCGGGGCGCTGCGCAAGTGACCGGCCGCCGCATGACCGTCCATGGAAAACATGCCTGGCAACGCCATCATCTGGGCCGCCAGCGGCCTGGCCTCGATGGTCGCCATCGTTGATCAGGTTTGTGGTGCGTCGATCCGCCGAAGGGGATTGAGCGCGGACTTCGGCCATGGTCAGAGACGAACGTCCATGCCAGGTCAGCATTGGGTGAGGGTGAGGGTGAGGGTGAGGGTGAGGGTGAGGGTGAGGGTGAGGGTGAGGGTGAGGGTGAGCAGGCCGTGGGCGGCGTTGTTCACTGTGGACGGGCGTCGGCGCGGGCGATCCGTTCGGCCGCCCGGCTGAGCAGGTTGGTCCTTCTGCCCGAGCCGACTTCGCCGGCGTGCCCGGCGATCTCGTTCAGGACCGGTTCCGCCTTCTGCCATGACCCCACGTGGGTCAGCTCGTTCAGCAGGTGGACCTGGTCGTTGTAGCAGGCGATACCAGCAACATCAGCGTCTTACCGGTCAGGCACAGCTGTACGACGTATGCCGCGTCGGCTCTGCGCTCGGAGGACCCCAGCCTGCGGACCGTGCCTAACAGGCTGGCCAGCTGACCGGCTCGTCCGCCTCATCCACCTGCAGACGGTGTCGTTGTCTGGTTTTTCTGCTGCCTCCTCCGGGAGGGGGAGTTGGGGTGGAGGCGGTGACGAGGGCGGGGAGGTCGGTGGCAGGGACGCGGCGGCCGGTTCCTCAATGGGAGATGCCCCAGGGTGTCAGGGCTTTGCCGTTGAGGTCGTTGGTTTATTCGGCAAGCTGCTGCTGAGGGAGGTCGAGTTTGGTGCGAGGTGTGTGATCAGGGTGCCAATGGGGCCGGTTTAAGTTAATGCGTCCGGCTGGCTTGGGGCTTGCGGGGACGTTTCGTTTTCTGCCGGTGGAAAAGCGGCGCCGAGGGGATGCGGTGGTAGGGGGCTGCGGTGAGCGTTGGTGTTAGTGGGCGTTGCGGTTAGTGTTTTGAGGGCTTGTTGTTCGGTTTCCGGCTGGTGGCCGGGCTGCGGGGCGTGTGCGTGGCGCCGCGATGCGAATTGAAGGAAGATCCAGCCGGACGGCGGTGCGGCGGTGCGGCGGGTTGTCGGGGTGCGGGTGGGTGGACGGTGAACGTGGGCCGTCGGCTGAGGCCGATGGAGACCTGGCGCGTACTGCCGGCGGGGGTCGCAATTAATGCGAAAACAATTCGGGCATTGACTGGCGAGGGGCGGATCAATCCGGCATTCCACCTCTTTCGCAAGGCGATGGATTCGCCTGGCCCGGCGAGCGATCTCGAGTGCCAGAGAAAGAAGGTAAAGAAATGCGGTGAGTAGTATCACGATCACCGTGTGTTCGATATTATTTGTGTATGCGTTCGGTGTTGGATCCGGCAGAAGTGGCCCAGATCCCCAGCGGGGATCTGGTGGCCACTTTGGCCGTGGTGACCGCCGAACTGGCCCGCCGTGAATCCCCCGAGTCGGGTGCGGTGTGCAAGGAAATCGCCGAGACGCTGAGCCGTGCTCAGGACCAGGCCGAGTATGTGATGGCCGGTCTGGTCGGGCGGGTGGACGCCACCAGCGAACAAGCCCGGTGGGGGCTGGCCTCGCCCAAGGCGTGGTTGTGCACCGGGTTGGGCATGACCGACGCCCGCGCCGCCGAGCGCCTCGCCCTGGCCCGCCAGCACCACCGCCTGACCGAAACAGCGCGCCGCTGGGCGGCAGGAGAGCTGCCGCTGGGGCAGGTCACCACCATCACCCGCGCCGTGGCCTGCCTGGACGACGAGGATGCCGCCAAGGCCGAAGAGGTGCTGCTGGGGCTGGTGGATGAGGGCTTGTCGACGCGGCGGGTGGCGCAGGTGGGCAAGCGGATTCGTGAGGTGATCGCCGACCGCGACGACACCGGCGAACCCAAAGAAGCCGCCCGCGGCTACGACCGCTCCTGGATCGCGGTGACACGGTCGCTGGACGGCGGCCGCTACCTCAAGGGCTGGCTCAACCCCGAAGACGCCGCGATCTGGGACGGCACCCTGGCCCCGCTGGCCAAGCCCGCAGGGCCGGACGACACCCGCGATGTCACCGAACGCACCGCCGCGGCCTTGTCGGCGGTGCTGGCGGGCGGCCACCGCGCCACCAAGGTGACGGTCATCTGCGACCTGGACACCCTCACCGGCGGTCAGGCCCCCGCCCGCCTCGCCGACGGCACCCCGATCCCCGCCGAGCACGCCCGTCGCATCGCCCTGTCGGCGGGGGTGTCACCGCTGCTGCTGGGCCGCGGCCACACCCCCCTCTACCTGGGCCGCACCGCCCGCTTCGCCACCACCGCACAACGCCAAGTACTGGAGACCCTCTACGACACCTGCGCCGTCCACGGCTGCGAGATCCCCGGCGCGCTGTGCGAGGTCGACCACATCACCGGCTGGGCCCTGAACGGATGCCCCACCGACATCGACCGGCTCGCCCTGTGCTGCGGCTGGCACAACCGCTTCAAACACACCCACCCCGACCAAATCCACATCACCCACGACGGCCACCGCTACATCTACCGGCTACTCCCGCCCCCGGACCACCGCCCGCACCTCACACCCACGCGCGAAGCCACCGAGCGGGACGCCAGTGGACGGCACACTGGCGAGCGCAACCCCTGGCTGGGGCCCGTGCCGCACGTGCCGACCCCCAGCCGGCCGCCCCAGAGACAGCACACCGGCCTCGGCGCCCGGCCGCACCGCCGAACCCAGCCCCCGCCCCCGGCCACCAATCACCCCCAGCGGACATAACCCCCCTAGCTCCAGCAGGAACCGCGCCGCCGCACCGCATCTACCACCGCACCGGCTCACCCGGCCGGCACCCACCCGCGCCCTGCCCGCCACCAGCGTCAGAGACGCGCCCACCGCCCAACCCGCTCGCGCTCGAGCAACCGCGACCCTCAGGGCACGCGCAGACAGCCGGCTACCACCAGAGCGGACGCCCGCAGCGGAGCGGCCACACCACGCAGGCGGCAGCTGAGCACTTCACTCAGCTCCCGCCCCGACCTCGCTCCGCCCCCAACGAAGCGAGCCCGAACACCCCGCTCTCGCCGGGCAAGTGCAGAAAGCGCCAAGCCCTCACCGAAGCGGGCGCCGACGAGTCACCCGCAGCGGGCAGGCGGCAGCTGCTACTTCCCCAAGGCCTCGTCTCCGCCAAGCAGCGCTCGACGGACCCGCCCCGGCTCCTCACCCTCCTCGCGGGCTGGTGCTCTGGGTGATGAAAGGAACACGGAGTGGAAAGGGGTGGGGGATGGACGCGCAGCGGTTCGGAGGGCCGCCTCGGTTGTACTCGTGGGACGTCGAGTGTGTGGGAGCGGCCGGGGTCACCGATGATCCTGGGCGCGCGATCGACCACGTCAACGCCGCGCTGCGAGCTGCTCCGCCTAGGGCGTGCGCGAGTGTGAAGCGGGTTCATCTGTCCAGTGGGCTGGAGCCCGGTTACCGGGTCGTGAGGGAGGTCGGGCGCGCACGGCGTGATCGGGTCACCGGCGATGTCGCCTGGGAGTTCTGAATGCCGTGCGCTGGTACGGGGCAGGGCGGATGCGATAAATCCGGATACGAACAGTGCGTGAAGATCTTGTGCAGGCGAGGTCGTCAGCGGGTCGGCGGCCCTGTTCCGCGGGGATCATTTGCGGGCAGGATCCGCCCACCGTGCTCGTTTCCTAGTGCAAAGGCCCTCATCCGCTGATGGACGTCTCCGATATCGCCGCCGACCGGTCGGTTGCGCCGGATGTTCGCCGGCGCGTGGCCGATCCGCTGGTACTCGCGGTGGGCGGTTACCTTTTTGTCCGGTTGGTCGCGATCGGGCTTCTGTGGCTCTGGGCCCGGTCGGTGCATCGGCCGCTGAGCGGTGTGCTGGGGCGGAAATGGGACGCGGTCCACTACATCAATCTGGCGCAGCATGGCTACGACCACGGCGCGGGGCAGAGCAATCTCGCGTTCTTCCCGCTCTATCCGGGCCTGGTTCGCGTTGTCGATGCGGTCTCTCCCGGCAGTACGGTCGCTGCGGGCATTGCCGTGGCCTGGGTGGCGGGGCTGGTCGCGGCGTGGGGCATCTACCGGCTCGGTGCCTTTCTGCATGACGCTCGTACCGGCATCGCACTGGCCGTGCTCTGGGGGGTGATTCCGCATGCGGTTGTGGAATCCATGGCCTACAGCGAGAGCCTGTTCACCGCGCTTTGCGTCTGGTCCCTCTACTGCGTGCTCGCCCGCAGATGGGTCGCCGCGGGCATGCTCTGCTTATTGGCCGGGCTCAGTCGGCCTACGGCTACCGCGCTCATCGCGGCTGTCTGCCTTGCGGCCTTGGTCGCTGTCTTTGAGCGGCCGGCTGACTGGCGGCCCTGGGCCGCGTTGGTGCTCGCACCGCTGGGGTGGGTCGGTTATCTCGCTTGGGTCGCTCATCGTGTGGGCAGGGCCGACGGGTGGTTCTACGTCCAGAGCCACGGCTGGGGCAGTTCTTTCGACGGCGGCCGGTTCACCGTGACGGAAGGTGCCCGGTTGCTCTCCAAGTCGGCGCCGCTCGATCCTTATCTCGTCACTCTTGTTCTGGTCATTGCGGTCGCTTTGTTCGTCATCACGTTGTGTGACCGGCAGCCCTGGCCACTGCTGGTCTACAGCGCTCTTCTTCTCGTGACGGCCCTCGGCGGGGCTGGCTACTACCACGCCAAGGCCCGGTTTCTTGTTGCCGCCGTTCCCTTGCTGGTTCCGGTGGCCGCTGGCTTTGCCAAGGCCCGCACCGGGACGAAGGTCGTCCTTTTCGCGGTGCTCACCCTTGTCTCGGGGTATCTGGGCGGCTATCTGCTTCTGGTCTGGACGCGCTCCCCCTGAAGCTGACCTGATCTTGGGCATAGCTTCACCGACGATCAGGCATCTCCTGTTCTGTGACGTTCGTCGCCGACAGGGAGAACCGCATGGAAGTCGAACGGCAGTGGAAGTACCTGGCCGAGTTCCTGGGGACGGCCCTCCTGGTGTTCTTCGCCGTCGGCAGCGCCTGTTTCGGGAAGGCCGAGCTCGGCGCCCTCGGGATCGGGCTGGTCTTCGGCCTGACGCTCTACGGGCTTGCCTACGCGTTCACGCCGATCTCCGGGTGCCATGTGAACCCCGCGGTGACCGTGGCCCAGCTGGTGGTGGGACGGATCTCGGTGCCCGACGCCGTCGGCTACATCGTCGCGCAGGTGCTGGGCGGCATCGCGGGCGCGGCGCTGATCCACGCCGTCGCGGGCGCGGGGGGCATCGCGCTGCAGGTGCAGGGCGCCAACGGCTACGGGCATCCGAAGTACGTCGGGGCGGGCGGCGCCTTCGTGCTGGAGATCATCCTGACGTTCATGCTGGTCTTCGTGGTCTTCCGGGCCACCGGGCCGAGCGCCGGCGCGGCCATCGGCCTCACCCTGGGCGTGGTCAACCTGGTCGGCATCCCGCTGGACGGCGCCTCCGCCAACCCGGCCCGCTCGATCGGCCCGGCCCTCTGGGACGGCTCGCACGCCATCGGGCAGCTGTGGCTCTTCATCATCGCGCCCCTGATCGGCGGGATCCTGGCCGCGCTGGTGGCGCGGCTCTTCGCGCCCGTCGTCGACCCGTACGCGCCGGCCGCCGGTGACTGAATGCAGCCGCGCGTCGTTCCGCTCGGGCCGATGAAACTCTCGGATGTGGTCGCCTTCATGGGGCACCAGGTGCATGTCTGCCGGTACCGCGAGGCCGGGACGCTCCTCGGCTGGATGGGGCGCGACCTGCGCGGGCGGCGGGTGCTCGACGTCGCCGGCGGGGACGGCTACTGGGCCGGGCGGGCCCGGCGGCGGGGCGCGCGGGCGGTGTCGATCGACCTGGCGCGCAAGAAGATGGAGTACGGGCGCACGCTCGCGCACGCCCCCGCGCTGATCGAGTGCGACGCGCTGCGGCTGCCGTTCGCCGGCGGGTCGTTCGACGCGGTCCTGTCGGTCTGCGCGATCGAGCACTTCGACGACGGCGGCGCGTCGCTGGAGGAGATGGCGCGGGTGCTGCGCCCCGGCGGGCAGGTCTTCATGTCGGCCGACGTGCTGAGCCGCGCCGACGCCTGGCCGAAGCTGCGCGACGCGCACAAGGCCAAGTACCACGTGCAGCACACCTACACGCACCAGAGCCTGCGGGGGCTGATGGAGGAGCGCGGCCTGGAGCTGGTCCGGCACTCCTACCAGTTCCGGACGGCCGCGGCCGAGCGGCTCTACCTCTCGCTTTCGGCGTACGGCGGCAAAGTGGGCTTCAACGCGGCCGCCCCCCTGGCCCCGCTGGTCGCGCTCGGCGACCGCGGCGCGCCGAACGAGCGGGGCAGCATCGTCCTCGTGCAGGCGCGCAAGAGAGGGTGATCTTCCGTGCGGGGCGTCCTGCTCTGAGCGGTCGATCGGCGTAGGCTCGGAACGTAATGAGTGATCTACGCCACCCCGGCTGAGCCGGGGGATGGGGGTGAACCGTGGCGCCTCGGATTCTGCTCGACGCCACAGCGGCGCCGGCCGACCGCGGGGGGCTCGGGCGCTATGTCGACGGCCTGCTGGCCGCGCTGCACGAACTCGGCGCCGACCTGGCGGTCGCGTGCCAGCGCGCCGACGAGGAACGGTACGCGGCGCTCGTGCCGGGGGCGCGGGTGGTGGCGGGCCCGACGGCGCTGGCGCACCGCGCGTCCCGGCTGTCGTGGGAACAGACGGGCCTGCCGCACGTGGCCGAGCAGGTGGGGGCCGACGTCATCCACCTGCCGTCCTACACGATCCCGGTGCATCCGGGGCGGCCGACGGTGGTGACCATCCACGACGTGACGCTGTTCGCCGAGCCCGACGGCGGCGACCCGCTGCGCGCCACGTACGTGCGGTCGGCGACGCGGACGGCGGCGCGCCGCGCGACCCGGCTCATCGCGCCGTCCCGGGCGACCCGCGACGAGCTGGTCGCGCTGGTCGGCGCCGACGCCGGGAACATCGACGTGGCCTACCACGGCGTCGACCACGCGGTGTTCCACCCGCCGTCGACGGCCGAGGCCGAGCGCGTCTCGGACCGGCTCGGCCTGCACGGGCTGCCCTACGTCGCCTACCTGGGCGCGCTGGAGCCGCGCAAGAACGTGCCGAACCTGATCCGCGGCTGGGTGCGGGCGTGCGCGGAGCTGACCGGCCCGCCCGCGCTGGTGCTGGCCGGCAGCGGCGGCTGGGACGACGAGGTGGACGCGGCGCTGGCGACGGTGCCGCTGCAGCTGAAGGTGGTGCGGCCCGGCTACCTGCCGTGGTCGGCGCTGCGCGGCCTGTTCGGCGGCGCGCTGGTGGTGGCGCTGCCGAGCCGCGGCGAGGGGTTCGGGCTGCCGGTGCTGGAGGCGATGGCGTGCGGCGCGCCGGTGCTGACGACGCGGCGCGGCCCGCTGCCGGAGGTCGGCGGCGACGCGGTCGCCTACACCGAGCCGGACGCGGCCGGCATCGCCGCGGCGCTGACCTCGCTGATCGGCGACCCGGCCAAGCGCAAGCGGCTGGCCGACGCGGCGGCGGCGCGGTCGCGGCGGTTCAGCTGGCGGGCGTCGGCGGAGGCGCACCTGGCGTCCTACGAGCGGGCCGTGGCGCAGTACGCGGCGGCGCGCTGATCGGGCGGCAGTAAGCTCTCCCGAGCGAGGAAGGAGTCCCTTGGAAGCGATCTTGTTGGTCGGGGGGCAGGGCACCAGGCTGCGTCCACTGACCATTTCCACCCCCAAGCCCTTGCTGCCCACGGCGGGGGTGGCCTTCCTCGCGCATCAGCTCGCGCGCGCGCACGCGGCGGGGGTGACGCGCATCGTCTTCGCGACGTCCTACCGCGCGGAGATGTTCGAGGCCGCGTTCGGCGTCCGGGCGCACGGGGTGGAGCTGGTCTATGTCAGCGAGGCCGAGCCGCTCGGCACCGGCGGCGCGATCCGCAACGCCGCGCGCGCGCTGACCAGCGGCCCCGACGACCCGGTGCTCATCCTCAACGGCGACATCCTGTCCGGCCACGACGTGCAGGCGCAGGTCGCGCTGCACGAGAAGGCCGGCGCGGCGGTGACGCTGCACCTGACCGAGGTCGACGACCCGTCCCGGTTCGGCGTGGTGCCGACCGACGGCGAGGGCCGCGTCACCGCGTTCCTGGAGAAGGCGGCGCGGCCGGTCACCAACCAGATCAACGCGGGCTGCTACGTGTTCCGCCGCTCGGCGATCGACACCATTCCCGAGGGGGAGGTCGTGTCGGTCGAGCGCGAGACGTTCCCCGGCCTGATCGCCTCGGGCGCGGTGGTGATGGGCCACGTGGAGTCGGCGTACTGGCTGGACGTCGGCACGCCCGAGGCGTTCGTGCAGGGCTCGCGCGACCTGGTGCTCGGGAAGATCGCCTCGTCGGCGATGCCGGGCGAGCCGGGCGACCGCCTGGTCCTGGACGGCGCGGTGGTGTCGCCGGGCGCGGTGGTGCGCGGCGGCACGACGGTCGGGCGCGGCGCGGAGATCGAGGCGGGCGCGACCGTGCTCGGCAGCGTCCTGCAGGACGGCGCGTTCGTCTCCGAGGGCGCCACCGTGCGCGACTCGGTGATCGGCCGCGGCGCGCGGGTCGGCGCGGGCGCGGTGCTGGACGGCGCGATCCTCGGCGACGGCGCGTCGGTCGGTCCCGGCAACGAGCTGCGCGGCGGCCTGCGCCTCTGGCCCGGGATCTCGCTGCCGCCGACCGCGGTGCGGTTCTCCACCGACGCCTGACGAGCCCATGACGGTTCAGGTGGCGGACGCGCTCCGGCGGGAGTGGCGTCCGCCCTGGCCGCTGGACCTGCACCGGGTCCTGTCACCGCACCAGCGCGGGGTGGGCGATCCGGCCTTCACGGTGGACCCCGACGGGGCCGTCCGGCGCGCCTCGTTCACGCCCGACGGCCCCGGCACGCTGCGGCTCGCCCTGTCCGGCGGCGTCGTCCACGCCATGGCGTGGGGGCCGGGTGGGGCCTGGCTGCTGGAGGGCGTCCCCGACCTGCTCGGCGCGGCCGACCCGGCCGAGGAGTTCGACCCCGCCGGGCATCCGCTGCTGACCCGGCTGGTGCGGGCGAGCCCGGGGTTGCGGATCGGCCGGACGGGCCGCGTCTTCGAGGCCCTGGTCCCGGCCGTGCTGGAGCAGAAGGTCACCACGACCGAGGCGTGGCGCGCCTGGCGGTACCTGGTCCGCCGCTTCGGCGCGTCCGCGCCGGGCGCCCCCGACCTGCGGGTCCCGCCGCCGCCGGAGGTCTGGGCGCGCATCCCGTCGTGGGAGTGGCACCGCGCGGGCGCCGAGGCCGTCCGCGCCCGGACGATCATCGGGGCGGCGCGGGTCGCGGCGAGCCTGGAGCGGGACACGGCCGAGGCCCGGCTGCGCACGCTGCCGGGCATCGGGGTCTGGACGGCGGCCGAGATCCGCCAGCGCGCGGCCGGCGATCCCGACGCCGTCTCGGTGGGCGACTACCACCTGTCCGGCCAGGTCGGCTGGGCGCTGGTGGGCCGCAAGGTCGACGACGCCGCGATGCTGGAGCTGCTGGCGCCGTTCGCCGGGCACCGCCACCGGGTCACCCGGCTGCTTGGAGGGTCCGGCGGCGCTCCGCCGCGGCGCGGTCCGCGGATGCCGGTGCGGGACTACCGCTCTTTCTGATCTGATCGGCCCGGCGGGCGCGGGTTCTGCGCTGCCAGAAGGAGTTCGGGGCCCAGTCCAGGCCGTCGCGGGTGTCGGCGCCGAACAGGGCGGCGAGCAGGCCGGCGGCGGCGGTGATGAGGGCGAGGGCGAGCAGTGCGTACATGGGAACGCGTCCTTTCGTGCCGGTTGTCACGTGTGGGCCCTGGCCGGGGCCCGGGACGTTCCCGCGGGTTCGTACCTCCAGTGTGAAGCGCGGGATCCTTCAGGTCCAGCGACCTTTGCTGCAGTGTTCGTGTAAGAATCGCTTCACTATGTTGGATCTGGTGCGTTTGCGCGTTCTGCTGGAATTGCGGCGGCGGGGCACGGCGGGCGCGGTCGCGGACGCCCTCGGCTACAGCCCCTCGGCGGTCTCCCAGCAGCTCGCGCAGCTCCAGCGGGACGTCGGCGTGCCGGTGGTCGAGCGGGCGGGCCGGCGGCTGCGGCTGACCGAGGCGGGCGAGGTGCTGGCCGAGCACGCCGAGTCGCTGCTGGAGGCGGCGCGGCGCGCCGAGGAGCACGCCTTGGCCGCGAGCGGCCGGGTCACCGGCACCGTCCGCGTCGTGGGGTTCCAGACCGCGATCCTGCACCTGCTAGCGCCCGCGCTGCCGCGGCTCGCCGGCGCCTACCCCGACCTGGTCGTGGACGTGCTCGACGACGAGTACGTGCGCATCCTGCAGGCCCTGGTACTGCAGGAGGTCGACCTGGTGCTGTCGGGGGAGTACTCCCACCTCGGCGCCCCGCCCCGTCCCGAGCTGGCGTCCGAGGCGCTGTTCGACGAGCCGATGCGGATCCTGCTGCCCGCCGCGCACCCGCTCGCCGCGGGGCCGGGCCGGGTCCGGATGGCCGACCTCGCGGGCGCCACCTGGGCCACCGGTCATCTCGGCACCAACCACGCCAACCTGCTGGAGCACACCTGCCTGGAGCTCGGCGGGTTCCGGCCGCGGGTGCGCTACCGCAGCAACGACCTGCTGGTCATCTTCGCGATGGTGCAGCGCGGCGCCGCCGCGTTCGTCCCGGACCTGTCGCTGGCCGAGGAGCAGCCGGGCGTCGCGGTGCGCGAGCTGGAGGGCGGGATGCGCCGCCGGATGGTGATGTGGTGGCGGGCCGGCGGGGAGCCGCGCCCGGCGGTGTGCGCGGTGCAGGAGGAGATCCGCCGCGCCGCCGCCGAGCTGGTCGCGAATCGACCGTCGCTGCTGCGGGAATAGATCACCGCGGGGGACCGCTGATCACCGTGAACGGGTCCCCGCCCGTCCCGCGAATATGACGATTGGCATAGAGTGCCGGGCATGACAGGTGTGACGGAGAACGCCCTGCGGCGGGCCCTGGCCCGTGCTCGTGACGGCAAGACACTCGACCAGGACGAGGCCACCGTGCTGCTGCACGCGCGCGGTGCGCAGCTGGACGACCTGCTGGCCCACGCCGCCCGGACCCGCGACGCGGGCCTGGAGGCGGCCGGCCGGCCCGGCGTCGTCACCTACAGCCGCAAGGTCTTCATCCCGCTGACCCGGCTCTGCCGCGACCGCTGTGGCTACTGCACCTTCGCCACCGTGCCGCACCGGCTGGAGTCGCCCTACCTCAGCCCCGACGAGGTGCTGGAGATCGCCCGGCAGGGCGCCGCGCTGGGGTGCAAGGAGGCGCTGTTCACCCTCGGCGACCGCCCCGAGGACCGGTGGAAGCCCGCCCGCGAATGGCTGGACGCGCACGGCTACGACGACACCCTCTCCTACGTGCGCGCGATGGCGATCCGGGTGCTGGAGGAGACCGGCCTGCTGCCGCACCTGAACCCCGGCGTGCTGACCTGGCGCGACTTCCAGCGCCTGAAGCCGGTCGCGCCGTCGATGGGCATGATGCTGGAGACGACCGCGACGCGGCTGTTCACCGAGAAGGGCGGCCCGCACTTCGGCTCGCCCGACAAGGACCCGGCGGTGCGGCTGCGGGTGCTGGAGGACGCCGGGCGCGTCAACGTCCCCTTCACCACCGGCATCCTGATCGGCATCGGCGAGACCGTCGCCGAGCGCGCCGACGCGCTGTTCGCGATCCGCCGGACGATGCGCGAGTACGGCGCGATCCAGGAAGTGATCGTGCAGAACTTCCGCGCCAAGCCCGACACCAAGATGATGGCCACCCCGGACGCCGAGCTGGAGGAGCTGGCCGCCACGATCGCGGTGGCGCGGCTCGTCCTCGGCCCGAAGGCCCGCATCCAGGCGCCGCCGAACCTGGTGGACCGCGAGTACGCGCTGATGCTGCGGGCCGGCATCGACGACTGGGGCGGGGTGTCGCCGCTGACGCCCGACCACGTCAACCCCGAGCGGCCCTGGCCGCAGATCGACGAGCTGGCCGCGCGCACCGCCGAGGCCGGGTTCACGCTGCGCGAGCGCCTGACGATCTACCCCGAGTACGTCCGGCGCGGCGAGCCGTGGCTGGACCCGCGCCTGGCCGCGCACGTCGCCGCGCTCGCCGACCCCGCGACCGGCCTCGCCCGCGAGGACGCCGTCCTGGAGGGCCGCCCCTGGCAGGAGCCCGACGGAGGGTTCACCGCGTCCGGCCGCACCGACCTGCACGTGGAGATCGACACCACCGGCCGCACCACCGACCGCCGCGACGACTTCGACGAGGTCTACGGCGACTGGGACGCCCTGAAGGACCGCATGTCGGCGCCGCAGCGGTTCGACTCCTCGGTCAAGGACGCGCTCGCCGCCGCCGAACGCGACCCGGCCGGCCTGACCGACGACCAGGCCCTCGCCCTGCTGCACGCCGACGGCCCCGAGCTCGCCGCGCTGACGAAACTGGCCGACGACCTGCGTCGCGACGTGGTCGGCGACGAGGTCACCTACGTCGTCACCCGCAACATCAACTTCACCAACGTCTGCTACACCGGCTGCCGGTTCTGCGCGTTCGCCCAGCGCCGCACCGACGCCGACGCCTACACCCTGTCCCTGCAGCAGGTCGGCGACCGGGTGGACGAGGCGTGGGCGGCGGGCGCCACCGAGATCTGCATGCAGGGCGGCATCCACCCCGACCTGCCCGGCACCGCCTACTTCGACCTCGCCCGCGAGGTGAAGCGCCGCGCGCCGGAGATCCACCTGCACTCCTACAGCCCGATGGAGGTCGTCAACGGCGCGAGCCGCACCGACCTGTCCATCCGGGAGTGGCTGACCGCCGCCAAGGAGGCGGGCGTCGACTCGCTGCCGGGCACCGCCGCCGAGATCCTCGACGACGAGGTCCGCTGGGTGCTGACCAAGGGCAAGCTGCCCACCGACCAGTGGGTGGAGGTCGTCACCACCGCGCACGAGCTCGGCATCCCGACGACGTCCACGATGATGTACGGGCACGTCGACACCCCGGCGCACTGGGTCGGGCACCTGCGGCTGCTCCGCTCGATCCAGGAGCGCACCGGCGGGTTCAGCGAGTTCGTGCTGCTGCCGTTCGTGCACCACAACTCGCCGATCTACCTGGCCGGGCTGGCCCGCCCGGGGCCGACCGCGCGCGAGAACGTCGCGGTGCACGCGCTCGCCCGGATCATGCTGCACGGCGCGATCGACAACATCCAGACGTCCTGGGTGAAGCTCGGCGACGAGCTGTGCACGCGGGTGCTGCAGGGCGGTGTCAACGACCTCGGCGGCACGCTGATGGAGGAGACCATCAGCCGGATGGCCGGGTCGGAGAACGGCTCGTTCAAGGCGATCAGCGGGCTGGAGGCCATCGCGGCGGCGGCCGGGCGGCCGTCCCGCCAGCGCACGACCCTCTACGGGCAGGTCCCGGCCGAGCGGATCGAGGCCGCCCGCCGCACCGACGGCATCGGGCATTTCGGGAACCTGCCGCTGGTCACCCGTTGACGCCGCAATCCCGGTATTACTAACGCGTGGAGCAAAAAGCGGTCGGGCGCCGGCCCGTGATGTGGGTCGGCGCCGCAGTCCTCGCGGTCCTGACGGCGGGCGGCGGCGCGTGGGCGCTCGGCGCCTTCGACGGCTCCTGCGGCGCCACGCTGCGGATCACCGTGGCCGCCCAGCCCGAGATCGCGCCGGCGCTGCGCGAGGCCGCCGCGAACTTCACCGTGGAGAAGCACCGCGTCCGGGGACGCTGCGTGCAGGCCGCGGTGACGCCCGTCGCGCCCGCCGACTACGTCCGTGACGCCGCGCGGCGCGAGATCGGCGACGCGTGGGTGCCCGAGTCGGCGCTCTGGCTCGGCGTCGCCCGCGACCGGGGCGTCCGCTCGGTGCCGGACAGGGCGCCGTCCATCGCCGCGTCCCCGGTGGTGCTGGCCGCGCCCCGCGCCGCCGACCCCGGGGAGCAGAGCTGGCAGGCGCTGCGCGACACCGGCCACAGCCGCCGGGCGGACGGCATGAGCGGCACCGTCGCGCTGATCGCCCTCGGCCAGATCGACTCCGCCGACGACGATCTGGTCAAGGACCTGCGCAAGGGGCCCGCGCTCGCCGGCCTCACCGCCGTGGAACGCTCCGCCGACCCCATCGTCGTCACCACCGAGCAGGCCGTCGTCGCCTACAACGACACGCACCGCCCGAACCCGGCGGCCGCGCTCGTCCCGCGCGAGGGCACGCTGCTGTTGGACCACCCCTTCGCGGTCACCACGGCCGACCCGGGCCGCCGCGACGCCGCCCAGGCGTTCCTGACCGCGCTCGGCACCCGCTCGGCCCGCGACATCCTGCAGCGCGCCGGGTTCCGCACCGTCCAGGGCACGTTCGCCCCCGAGTACGCGCAGCGGTTCGGGCTGACCGAGCGGCCGCCGCGCGCGCTGCGCCCGCCCGAGCTCAAGGAGATCAGGCAGGCGCTGAAGGCCTGGGGCTAGCGGACCTCGATGAAGGCGTCCGCCGGGCGCGGCGGCCGCTCGCGCGGCGGCGCCGCCGGGTGGCCGACGCCGACCGCGCCCATCGGGTCCCAGTCGTCCGGCAGCTCCAGCACCTCGCGGACGACGTCGCGGCAGAACATCGTGCTGGACACCCAGCACGACCCGAGCCCCTCCACCGCCAGCGCGACCAGCAGGTTCTCCACGCCCGCGCCGGCCGCGACGACGAACATCTCCCGCTCGGCGCGGGCCCGCCGCTCGTCGGGGTAGTCGTGCGAGCCGTCCATGACCAGGCACGGCACGATCAGGTACGGCGCGCGGCGCAGCACGTCGCCGCGGCGCAGCCGCTTGGCGATCGACTCCTCGGTGAAGCCGTCCCGGCGCAGGTCGGCCTCCCACGCGTCGCGCATCGCGTCCAGCAGCCGCACCCGCGACTCCGCCGACTCCAGGAGCACGAACCGCCACGGCGTGGTGTGGTGCGGGGCCGGCGCGGTGATCGCGGCGGCGACCGAGCGGCGCACCGCCGCCGGGTCCACCGGCGCCCCGGTGAACTCGCGGATGGTGCGGCGCGCCTGCAGCACCTCCGACGGCCCGTAGCGGAACATGTCCTCGTCGGGGGAGCGGACCAGCGCCCGCGCGCCCGGCCCGTCCTCCTCGGTGACCAGGGCGGCCAGGCCCCGCACGACCGCGACCGGCACCCCGTCCAGCTTGCCCTTGACCAGCTCGCCCGCCGCCGCCACCTCGTCGGCGACGGCCGTGATCGTCGCCTCGAGCCGGTTGCCGTGCGCGTCGGCGCGGCCCCGGAAGTCGTGCAGCGGGTCCAGCCCGGCCGCGCCGATCGCCACGTCGGTCAGCCCGTTGCGCCACGGCCGGCCGAAGGTGTCGGACACGAGCACGGCGACGTTCAGCCCGGTCCGCGCGCGCAGCCCGGCGCGGATGCGCGCCGCCGACGCGTCGGAGTCCTCGGGCAGCAGCAGGACGGTGCCGGGCGCGGTGTTGGAGGCGTCCACCCCGGCCGCCGCCATCACCAGGCCCTGCCGGGTCTCCACGATCCGCGTCGCGCCGCGCCGCGCCACGACCCGGACCGTCTCGGCGTCGATCGCCTTCTCCCGGTCGGCGGCGACCAGCACCCGGCCCTCCGCCTTGCTGACGATCTTGGAGGTGACGACCAGGATGTCGCCGTCCTCCAGCATGTCGCCCGGCACGAGCGCGGCGATGTCGTCGCCCTCGCGCACCTCGGGCAGCCCCGGGATCCCGAAGACCTGAAGGTTCACGACAGCTCCCCGGCCAGGTCCAGCGCGGCGCGGGCGATGGCGGCGGTGGCGTCGGTGTCGCTCATCAGCAGCGGCCGCGACCGCACCTCGACGCCCTCCACCCGCACGCCCGCGTCGGCCTCGTCCACCAGCCAGCCGTCCAGCAGGTCCGCGCCGTAGTGCTCGGCGACGGCCTGCGCCGAGGTCTCCACGCCGATCGCCGTCAGGCACGCGTCGGCCATGCCCCGCACCGGCGCCCCGCCGATGATCGGCGACACCCCGACCACGGTCTTGGCCGCCACCGCCGCGCGGATGCCCGGCACCGCCAGGATCGTCCCGACGCTCACCACCGGGTTGGACGGCGGCAGCAGCACCACGTCGGCCGCCTCGACCGCCTCCAGCACGCCCGGCGCCGGCTTGGCCTCGTCCGCCCCGATCGGGGTGATCGCCACCGCGGGCAGCGACGCGCGCAGCCGCACCCACCACTCCTGGAAGTGGATCGCGCGCCGCCCGTGCCCGGGGTCGTCGACGACGACGTGCGTCTCGACCTGGTCGTCGCTCATCGGGATCAGCCGCACGCCCGGCTTCCACCGGTCGCAGAGCGCCTCGGTCACCGCCGACAGCGGATAACCGGCCGCCAGCATCTGGGTGCGCACGATATGGGTGGCGAAGTCCCGGTCGCCCAGCCCGAACCAGGACGGCCCGACGCCATAGGCGGCGAGCTCCTCCTTGACGGTGAACGCCTCGCCCTCGCGGCCCCAGCCCTGCTCCTCGTTGATGCCCCCGCCGAGCGTGTACATCACGGTGTCCAGATCCGGGCAGACCCGCAGCCCGAACAGCGAGATGTCGTCCCCGGTGTTGCCGATCACGGTGATCTCGGCGGCGGGCTCGGCCGCCTGAAGTCCACGCAGGAAGCGAGCCCCACCGATACCGCCCGCCAGCGCCACGATCCTCATGCGGCAAGCCTAGGGCCGGTCCGGGACCGGTGCCGCGCCGGGCTCGGCCGGTGGGTGGCGGGAAGAGACGGTGGGGGGCGTGATGTGCAAAGCTTTGCGATGTAATCCGGATTGCCTCTGTCGGGAGATGCCGTCGTGAACAAGGAAGCCGTCCAGCGCCTGCGCGAACCGGCCGCCTGGGTATTGCTCGTCTCCGCGGGCCTGCAATTGCTGGCCGGCCTGATGGCCCTGTTCGTGGGCGGCGGCGGATTCACCTACCGCGCATTCGGCGAGACCCAGTCGGGCTTCTTCACCCAGGTCGCGACCGTGGCGCTGCTGGTGCTGGCGGTCGCGCTGGTGAACTGGCCGGCCGAGAGCGGGCAGGCCCGCACGATCACGATGGGGGCGCTCGGCATCCTCGGCGGCATCGCGCTGTTCGGCGTCGTGTGCTGGCTGAGCGCGATGCTCGTCAGCTCCGAGTACGCCGGCGCGGGCTCCAAGCTGGCGGTCTTCCTGTACGGGGCCTCCAAGCTTGCGGTGGTCGGCGTCGCCGGCTGGTTCGTCTTCACGGTCTTCCAGGGGATGATGCCGCCGCGGCCGAAGCCCGCCGGGCAGATGCCGCAGGGCGGCTACCCCGACTTCGGGTACCAGCAGGGTCAGCCCCAGCAGTTCGGGCAGCAGCCCCAGTACGGGCAGCCGCAAGAGCAGCAGTACCAGCAGTACGGCCAGCAGTTCGGACAGCAGGGCAACCCGCAGGGCACGCAGCCGGCGGGTTACGACCAGCAGCAGTACGCGCAGCAGCAGTACCAGCAGTACGGCCAGCCCGAGCAGCAGTACGGTCAGCCGGAGCAGCAGCAGTACCAGGCCTCCCCGCAGCCGGGGCCGGCGCAGGAGGCCGAGGACGAGAGCATGGGCGAATGGACCCGTGCCTACGGCGGATCGGGCGAACCGGACCCTAACCAGCCCGGTTCCACGGGGACCCCGCATGGTCTTGGTCAGCAGGGGTATGGTCAGCAGCCCCGACAGGGCGAGGGGCAGCAGGGCGAGGGTGGCGATTGGTATCGCGACAACCGTCCACCTCAGTGATGCAGTGATTATCTGATCTCTGGTCAAAGCAGATCGCAGCCGATACCCCAAAAACCCCTCATTGCCCCATGACAAACTCGTTCCGCTTGACGGAGCGGGTACTACACACGTGTAATTTCGTGGGTGTAGTTCTATGCCTTCTCGGGGGACGGAGCTCGAGGGAAGGCATTGACCAGGGGGCTCCACGGGCTAGGAGGTGCGCTGTGAGCGAGGTAGTGATCCCGCTGGCGCACGGCACAGACGGCGAAGAGATGGGCTGGCAGGAGCGTGCCCTGTGCGCGCAGACGGACCCGGAGGCGTTCTTTCCGGAGAAGGGCGGGTCCACTCGTGAAGCCAAGAAGGTGTGCCGGGCATGCGAGGTTCGGGCGGAGTGCCTGGAGTACGCGCTTCAGCATGATGAGCGTTTCGGTATTTGGGGGGGACTGTCGGAGCGGGAACGTCGCAAGCTGAAGCGCCAGGCCGTCTGATCCAGGCGGAGTGAACGGAGCGCGACCGCGGGAAGACCCCCAGGCAAGACCCGGATGATATGTGGGGATTCGGGAAGGTTCCTGGCGGTCACGCGTACAGTTGTCAGCCGTGCGGCCCTTCGGGGCGGCACGGCTGACGGCTTTCCCCCACGAGATCGCGCGGTTCCGTGTCGCCCACTCTCGATCGTCACCACGTCACCGCCGTCCTGGTCGTCCACGACGGCGCGCGCTGGCTGCCCGCGGCGCTGAAGGCGCTGCTCACCCAGTCCCGCCCGGCCGACCGGCTCACCGTCGCCGACACCGGCAGCCGCGACCGCGGCCCCGCCGTGCTCGCCGAGGTCGCGGGCGCCGGGAACGTCCGCACCCTGCCCCGCGCCACCGGCTACGGCGCGGCCGTCGCCGAAGCGCTGCGCGACCTCCCCGGGCCGTCGCCGGAGACGATGCAGTGGCTCTGGCTGCTGCACGACGACTGCGCGCCGGCGCACGACGCGCTCGCCTGCCTGCTGCGCGCCGCCGGCGCCGACCCGCGCATCGCCGTCGCCGGGCCCAAGGTCCGCGACTGGGACGACCGGGCCGTCCTGCTGGAGGCGGGTGTGGCGATCGACGGCGCGACCCGCCGCCACACCGGCCTGGACGGCCGCGAGTACGACCAGGGCCAGCACGACGGTGTCCGGGACGTGCTGGCCGTCGGCAGCGCCGGGATGCTCGTCCGCCGCGACGCCTGGGACCGGCTCGGCGGCTTCGACCCCGCGTTCGGCCTGTTCCGCGACGACGTCGACTTCTGCTGGCGCGCGCACGCCGCCGGCCACCGGGTGGTCCTCGCGGGCGACGCCGTCGTGCACCACGCCGAGGCGTCCCGCCGGGGCCTGCGCGAGACCGGCGCCGTGGCCGGGAGCCACCGCCGCCGCGACCGCCGCAACGCCCTCTACGCGCTGCTCGGCAACCTGCCCGCCCGCCGCCTGCCGCAGGCCCTGCTGCGCAACGGCTGGGCCGCGCTGGTGCGGGCGCTCTGCCTGCTGGCCGTCAAGCGCCCCGACGCCGCCCGCGACGAGCTGGCCGCGTTCGGCGGCGTGCTGGGCGCCCCCGTCGGGTTCTGGCGGATGCGCTCGGCGCGCGCCAAGGGCCGTGCGCAGGCGTACCGCGCGGTCCGCCGCTTCCTGCCGCGCCGGGTCGCGCTCCGCCGCGCCGCCGAGGCGGTCGCCGGCCGGTTCGGCGGGGACGAGGCGCCGGCCCCGCGCGGGCCGGGCCCGGTGCGCCGCCTGCTGGCCCGTCCCGCCGCGCCGCTCGTGCTCGGCCTCGGTGTGATCACGGTGGCGGCCGAGCGGTCCCGGGTGCCGGCGGGCGGCGCCCTCGGCGGCGGCGCGCTGGTGCCCGCCCCGGGCGGTGCGGGCGACCTGTGGGGGCAGTACCTGTCGGGATGGCATCCGGCGGGCCTCGGCTCGTCCGCCGGGAGCCCGCCCTACATCGCCGTCCTCGCCGCGCTGTCCACGCTGCTGCTGGGCAAGCCGTGGCTGCTGATCTCGCTGCTGCTGCTCGGCAGCGTCCCGCTGGCCGGCCTCACCGCCTACCGCGCGTCCCGGCTGCTGATCCCGCGCGACGCGGCGGCGCTGCGGGTCTGGTTCGCCGCGACGTACGCGCTGCTCCCGCCCGCGACCGGCGCCATCTCCGGCGGGCGCCTCGGCACCGCCGTCGTCGCCGTCCTGCTGCCGCTGATCGCTCTCACCGCGTCCCGGATGCTCACCGCGGACGCCAGGCCCGCGGGCCGGGCCGCGTGGGCGACGGCCCTGCTGCTCACCGTCGTACTGGCGTTCGTCCCGCTGGCGTGGCTGCTCGCGGCGCTCGGCGGCGCGGCCGTCTGGGCGCTGTTCGGACGGCCCGGCGGGCGCGTCCGCCGCCACCTGGTGATCGCGCTCGGCGTCCCGCCGCTGCTGCTCCTGCCCTGGACGGCGGGCCTGCTCCGGCACCCCTCGCGGTTCCTGCTGGAGGCGGGCCTGCACGCGCCGGCCACGCCGCCCGCGACCGCCGCCGGGCTGCTCACCCTGAACCCCGGCGGGCCGGGCACGCCCGCGCCCTGGATCATGCTCGGGCTGCCGCTGGCGGCCGGCTGCGCGCTCTGGGCCCGCAGCGGCCGCCGCGTCGTGCTGACGGGCTGGCTGCTGGCCCTGGCGGGGGTGCTGGTCGCGATCCTGGCGTCCGCCATGACCGTGACCAAGGGCGCCGACGCGGCCCCCGCCTGGCCCGGCGTCGCACTGCTGGCCGCCGCCGTCGGGCTGCTGGCCGCCGCGACCGCCGCCGTGCGGCGCGCGCTGCGGACGCACCGGCTCGTCGCGGCACTGATCCTCGCGGCGGTGGTGAGCACACCGCTGCTGGCCGCCGCGTCCTGGATCGGCAACGGCCGGGACGGGCCGCTGGGGCGCGTCGACCCTGACGCCTTCCCCGCCTACCTGAACGGCCCCGAAGGCCCCCGCACCCTCGCCCTGCGCCAAGACCCCGACGGCCGCGTCACCTACACCGTGCTGCGCGGCGCCGCCCCCGTGCTCGGCGAGGCCGAGACCCCGGCCGACGACCGCGCCCGGCGCCGCATGGACCGCCTCGCCGCCGCGCTCGCCGGGGCCCGGCCCGGCGACGACGGCACGGCCCTCGCCCGGATGGGTGTCCAGTACGTCATGGTCCGCTATCCAGGCCGTGAGCCTCTTACCGCCGTGCTGGACGCCGCACCCGAACTGACCCGCCTCAGCCGCACCACCGAGTTCGCCGCCTGGCGCGTCCAGCCCCCGGCCGGGCGCCGGATGCTGCTGGACGGCGCCGCCGTCACCCCGCTGCCCGCGCACGGCCCCGTCCGCATCCCGCCCGGCGGCCCCCGCACGCTGCTGCTGGCCGAACCGGCGGACGGCGGCTGGCACGCCACCCTGGACGGCCGCGACGCCGCGTCCACCACCGTGGACGGCTGGGCGCAGGGCTACCGCATCCCGCCCGCCGGGGGCGTGTTCGACGAGCGGCGCGGCATGCTGCTGCGGCACATCTGGCTCGTCCTCCAGGGCGCCGGGACGCTGCTGGTGATCGCCCTGGCGCTGCCGGGCGCCCGGCGCCGCCGCGTCCAGGTCCGGCACGAGCCGGTCCCATGATGGACCTCCGCTCCCGCCTCGCCCCCGCGCTCCTCGTGCCGGTCGCGGTCGCGGCGCTGTACGGGGCGGCGCAACTGTCCCGGCCCG
The DNA here is from genome assembly GCF_009604375.1 of Actinomadura macrotermitis. Lineage (GTDB taxonomy): Bacteria > Actinomycetota > Actinomycetes > Streptosporangiales > Streptosporangiaceae > Spirillospora > Spirillospora macrotermitis. Next base: position 1,042,431 of record NZ_WEGH01000003.1, on the reverse strand, counting down.
CCGCCCGCCAGGCCCCCGCAGGGACACGGGTGCCGATCACCTTCGCGCTGGCCGCCTGCCCCGGCGGCGACGGCACCACGACCGTGCGGGCGCTCCCGCAGCGGCCCGGCCGCCTCGCCGTCACGGCCGCCGGCGGCGCGACGCTCGCCGCCACCAACGCCCCGGGCGCGGCCTGGACGGGCGACCGCGCCGGGCCCGTCGTCGTCCGGGCGGACGGCGACCTCGCCGCCGGCCTGGCCGCCGAACGCACCACCGACCGCGGCCTCGCCGCCGTCCGCTGCGCGGCGCCCGGCACCGACCTGTGGTTCCTCGGCCCCGGCCCGGCCGCCGGCGCCCGCCTCGAACTGCACCTCGCCAACGCCGACGACCGGACCGCCGCGGTCGACATCACCGCGCTGTCCGGCGAGGGCCCGCTCGACACCCCCGACGGGCGCGGCGTCCCCGTCGCCCCGCACGCCACCAGGGTCGTGCGGCTCGGCGCGCCGGGGGAGGGCCTCGGCGACATCGTCGCGGGCGCCCGCGACCTCGCGCTGCGCGTGCACGCCACCGTGGGCCGGGTCGCGGCGTCGGCGCACGCCCGGGCCGGGCGGGGCGCCGACTGGCTGCCGCTCGCCCCGGAACCGGCCCGCGCGCTGATCGTCCCGGGGGTGCCGGGCGGGCCGGGCGCGCGGCGGCTGGCCGTCGCGGTCCCCGGCGACGCCGACGCCCGCGTGCGGATCCAGGTCCTCACCGGGCAGGGCGCGTTCGCCCCGCAGGGCCAGGAGGTGCTGGACGCGCCCGCCCGGACCGTCACCACCGTCGACCTGGACCGCGCCCTGGCGGGCCGGCCCGCCGCCGTCCGGCTCACCGCCGACCGCCCCGTCGCCGCCGGGTTCTCCGTCGCGAGCGGCGGCGACGTCGCCTACGGGACGGCCACCCCGCCGCTCGGCGCGGACGGCGCGTTCGCCGCCGACGCCCGCCTGCCGTCCTGGCTCAGCCTGACCGCGCCGGAGGGGCCCGCGCACGTCCAGGTCGCCGGGACACGCATCGACGTCCCGGCGGGGCGGACGGTGGAGCGGCCGCTCGCCGCCGGCGGAACCGGCATGACGGTCGTCCCGCTGGCCGGATCGGGGCCGGTGCACGCCGCCCGCACCACCGTCGCCGACGGCCGGATCACGGTGCTGCCGCTCGTCCCGGCGGCCCGCACCACCTGGCTGCCGCCGGTCGGCGCGCGCTAGTCGTCGGGCGAGTCGTAGCTCGGGTCGACCGACTCGGGGGACATCCCCAGCAGGTCGGCGACCTCCTCCACCAGCACGTCGCGGATCAGCCGGGAGGTGGCCGCCTCGCCCTCGGCGCGCGCCTCCACCGGCCGGCGGTAGACCACGATGCGGACCGGGCGGCCCGGCTCGCCGGGCTCGGTGCCGCCGAGCGGCACCGTGTCCACCGGGTCCGGGCCGACGTCGGGGACGTCCTCGACGACGAACTCCACCTGCGCCAGCTCGCGCTCCCAGCGGCCGCCGAGCCGCGCCACCTCGCCCGCGACCAGGTCGTCGAAACGCTCGGCGCGGGTGCGGGAGACCGGGGCCTGCGGGGGCGTCAGCGGGCCGCGGAGGCCGCGGCCGTGCCGGTCGCGGCGCCGCACGCCAACCACACGGGATCGCACGTGCCCCAGCCTACCGCCACGCCCCGCGGTCCGCCCGGGCGACGGCCCCGCGCGCCCGGCGCGCCACGCTATGTAATCGTTACCGGGGAAATTGACCGGTAACGGCGACACGTGCACCGGGGTGGTGGCGGACACGGCGGGAGCGGGGTACGGTCGGCCATCGTGAGCCCCGTCCGCATCTGCTCCCGCACCGCCTGCAAGGCGCCCGCAGTGTTCACGCTCACGTACGTCTACCGCGACTCCACCGCTGTCCTGGGGCCTCTCGCCACGTACGCCGAGCCACACTGCTACGACCTGTGCGCGGAGCACTCCGAGAGGCTCACCGCGCCCATGGGCTGGGAGCTGGTCCGGCTGCCGGTGGAGACCGAGACCGAGCCGAGCGCCGACGACCTGGAGGCCCTCGCCGACGCCGTCCGCGAGGCCGCCCGCCCGGCGGGCGCGCCCGGCGCCGAACCGGTCGGCCAGGGCACCGAGGTGGGCCGCCGCGGCCACCTGCGCGTCCTGCGCTCCGAACCCGCCGGCACCCAGCCCGTCCAGGAATAAGCCCCGCCCGCACCGAAGCCGCCCTTCCGGGGGCGTGAGGGCGTCCCCTCCCGGGCGGTTCGGCCCCGCCCGCAGCGAAGGCACCCCTTCCGGACTCCAGGCGTCTCCCCCTGGTAAGCGCAGCCCGGCTCACGGCGGAACCGCCTCTTCCGGGCTTCGGGCGTCCCCCCATAAGCGCAGCCCGGCTCGTGGCGGAGCCGCCTCTGCCGGACTCCGGGCGTCCCCTTGGGCGGCTGGGCGGCGCAGCCCGCCCGCAGCGAAGCCGCTCCCTTTGGGCCCCGAGGCCGTCCCTCTCTGGAGGCCCGGTCCGCTGAGCGCGGCGAGGCTCCCCGGGTAGTGCGGCCCCGGCCCTCCCGCTGTGGCCGCGCCGGTAGGCTCGGGGGCCGCAAGGACGACGGGAACAGGGGGCAGGAGTGGGCGACCTCGCCAAGATCTTCAAGGCGTACGACATCCGCGGCGTGGTGCCGGCGGAGCTGGACGCCGCGACCGCCGAGGCGGTCGGCGCGGCCTTCGTGCGGGTGACCGGGGCCTCCGCCGTCGTCACCGCGCACGACATGCGCGCCTCCTCGGCCCCGCTCGCCGCCGCCTTCGCGCGCGGCGCGACCGCGCAGGGCGCCGACGTCGTCGAGGCCGGGCTCGGCTCGACCGACCTGCTCTACTACGCCAGCGGCACGCTGGACCTGCCCGGCGTGATGTTCACCGCGAGCCACAACCCGGCCCGCTACAACGGGATGAAGCTGTGCCGGGGCGGCGCCCGCCCGATCGGCCGCGACACCGGCCTGAACGACATCCGCGACCTGGTGGCGCAGGGCGTCCCGGCCCACGACGGCAAGCCCGGCACGATCACCCGGCGGGACCTGCTGAGCGGCTACGCCGACCACCTGAAGACGCTGGTCGACCTGTCGGGCATCCGCCCGCTGAAGGTCGTGGTGGACGCGGGCAACGGCATGGGCGGCCACACCGTCCCGCCGACGTTCGCCGGGCTGCCGATCGACCTGGTCCCGCTGTACTTCGAGCTGGACGGCACCTTCCCCAACCACGAGGCCAACCCGATCGAGCCGGAGAACCTGCGCGACCTGCAGGCCAAGGTCCGCGAGACCGGCGCCGACATCGGGCTGGCCTTCGACGGCGACGCCGACCGCTGCTTCGTGGTGGACGAGCGCGGCGAGATCGTCTCGCCGTCCACGATCACCGCGCTGGTCGCCGCCCGCGAGCTGGCCAAGTACCCCGGCGCCTCGATCGTGCACAACCTGATCACCTCCCGCGCGGTGCCGGAGATCATCGCCGAGCACGGCGGGACGCCGGTGCGCACCCGGGTCGGGCACTCGTTCATCAAGCAGACGATGGCCGAGACCGGCGCGGTGTTCGGCGGCGAGCACTCGGCGCACTTCTACTTCCGCGACTTCTGGTTCGCCGACTCGGGCATGCTGGCGGCGCTGCACGTGCTGGCCGCGCTCGGCGAGCAGTCCGAGCGGACGCTGTCGCAGCTGCTCGGCGAGTACTCCCGCTACAGCGCGTCCGGCGAGATCAACAGCGAGGTCGCCGACCAGGCGGCCGCCGCCGAGCAGGTCCGGCGCGCGTTCCAGGACCGCCCCGGCGTTACGATCGACGAACTGGACGGGCTGACGGTGGGCGCCGCGGACTGGTGGTTCAACCTGCGGCCGTCCAACACCGAGCCACTGCTGCGCCTCAACGCGGAGGCCGCCGACGAGCGGACCATGACGGCGATCCGCGACGAGGTGCTGGCCATTGTGAGGGGGAAGTGACGGTGAAGCTCGACTCCTGGCTGCTGGAGATCCTGGCCTGCCCGAACTGCAAGGGGGCGCTGCGGGCCGACGAGGCCGCCGACGAGCTGGTCTGCACGGGCGAGTGCGGCTACGTGTACCCGGTGCGCGACGGCATCCCGGTGCTGCTGGTGGACGAGGCCCGGACGCCGGCTTCGTGAGCGCGCGGGAGGCAGCGGCCGATCGGGAAGCACGGTGAGTGAGGCGAAGGGGCGCGGCGCCGTCCGGACCGAGGAGCCCGCGACGAGGGAAGACGGCGCCGTAAGGCGCCCCGCAGCCGATCGGGAAGCACGGTGAACGGTGTCGATGTCGGGCGGCTGAGCGACGCCGCGGCGATCGAGGCCGCCGACCCGGGCGGGATGCTGCGCCAGGTCGCCTCGTCGGCGGCGCAGATCCGGGAGGCGCGGCGGCTGACGGCCGAGGCGGGCCTCGCGGGGCTGGCCGCCGACGGCCGGCCGCGCGCGATCGTGATCACCGGCATGGGCGGTTCGGGGATCTCGGGTGACGTGCTCGCCGCGGTGTGCGGGACGGGCTGCCCGGTGCCGATCGTGACCGTGCGCGGCTACCGGCTGCCCGGCTGGGTCGGCGCGGCCGACCTGGTGATCGCGGTGTCGTGCTCGGGTTCCACCGAGGAGACCCTCGCGGTGGCCGCCGAGGCGGCCCGGCGCGGCTGCCGGCTGCTGTCGGTCGGCGGCGAGGGTTCGCCGCTGGCCGATCTGTCGGCGCAGAACCGCGGCCTGTTCGTGCCGGTGCGCTCGGTCGGGCAGCCGCGCTCCACGCTGTGGGGCCTCACGGTGCCGCTGGTCCTGGCGGCGCGCGAGCTCGGCCTGGTGGACGCCTCCGACGAGCTGCTGGAGTCGGTCGCGGCGCGGTTGGAGGACGTGGCGCACCGCTGCCGTCCGGCCAGCGAGACGTTCGTGAACCCGGCCAAGCGGATCGCCGCGGAGCTGGTCGGCGACATCCCGATGGTGTGGGGGTCGTCGGCGCTGGCGGGCACGGCCGCGTACCGGTTCTGCTGCCAGCTCAACGAGAACGCCAAGTACCCGGGCGTCTTCGGCGACCTGCCCGAGGCGAACCACAACCAGGTGGTGGCGTTCGACGGTTTCTTCGCGGGCGCGGCCCGCGGCGCGGACGTCGACGACTTCTTCCGGGACCGGTCCGAGGACGCCGAGCACGGCCTGCACCTGGTCGTCCTGCGCGACACCGAGGAGCATCCGCAGGTCGCCAAGCGGCGCGCGGTGTCGGTGGAGCTGGCGCGGGCGCGCGGGGTGGCCGTCACCGAGATCGTCGCCGAGGGGGAGCACCCCCTGGAGCGGATCGCGTCCTTGATCGCCTTGGCGGACTACGTCACGGTTTACTTGGCTATCGCGTTGGGGGTCGACCCGACGCCCGTGTCGGCCATCCAAGAGCTCAAAGCGAGGATTGTGTAGATGAGTGCAGAGGGCGGAACGAAGGCGATCGTCGCCGCGCTGGGCGCCAACCTGGGTATCGCGGTGGCGAAGTTCGTGGCTTTCGTGTTCACGGGCTCGTCCTCGATGCTGGCCGAGTCGATCCACTCGGTGGCCGACTCGGGCAACCAGGGCCTGCTGCTGCTGGGGCGCAAGCGCTCCGAGCGCGACCGGTCGCCCAAGCACCCGTTCGGCTACGGCCGTGAGCGGTTCTTCTACGCCTTCGTGGTCGCGGTCGTGCTGTTCACGGTCGGTTCCGCGTTCTCGCTGTACGAGGGCTTCCACAAGATCGCCGACCCGCACAAGGTCGAGTCGCCGGCCTGGGCGTTCGGTGTGCTGATCTTCGCGATCCTGCTGGAGGGCTACTCCTTCCGCACCGCGATCAAGGAGTCGAACACGCTGCGCGGCGACAAGTCGTGGGTGCAGTTCATCCGCCGCGCCAAGGCCCCCGAGCTGCCGGTGGTGCTGCTGGAGGACTTCGCCGCGCTGATCGGCCTGATCCTGGCGCTGATCGGCGTCACGCTCGCGGTGGTCACCGGCGACGGCGTCTGGGACGGCGTCGGCACCGTCGCGATCGGCGTGCTGCTCGGCGCGGTCGCCACCATCCTGGCGATCGAGACCAAGAGCCTGCTGATCGGCGAGGGCGCCGACCCCGAGCAGGAGGGGCGCATCATCGCGGCGCTGGAGTCGGTGCCCGAGGTCGACCACGTGATGCACATCCTGACCGAGTACGTCGGGCCGGAGGAGCTGCTGATCGCCGCCAAGATCGCGGTCTACCACAACGACACCGCGGCCGAGGTCGCGCGCGGCATCGACGCCGCCGAGGCCAAGATCCGCGGCGAGTTCCCCGAGGCCAAGCTGATCTACCTGGAGCCCGCGCTGGACCCGGCGGACTGCCGCCAGGCCAGGCCGGGGAGCACCGCCACCTCCTGACGCCGTGTCCCGCCGGGCGCCCGCCGTTCTCCGGACGGCGGGCGCCCGCGTATTTCAGCGCGGGCGGGGCGCGGTCGTCCAGGTGATGGCGTGCCGCAGCGGGTCGGCGTGGCGGCCGTAGGAGCCGGCAGCCGTCATCCGCGTGGTGCCCGGGACGCGCGCGAGGCCGAGCACGGCGGCCGGTCCGGAGTCGGCGTCGTCGCCGCTCGGGTCGGGCACCGGCGGCCGGGAGACGTCCCAGCGGCCGTCCGCCCAGTGCGCGGCGATCGGACGGCCGCCGTCGTCCTCGCCGCCGGCCCAGACGCCGCCGCGGCCGTCGCCGGCGACGGTGTCGAAGCGGCCCTTCAGGCCCGGGACGGGGACGGGCGCCCAGGAGCGGCCGTCCCAGCGCTCGGCCAGCGGCGCCGTCGCCGTCGCGCCCACGGCCCAGGCCTCGGCCGGGGACAGCGCCACCACGTCCGTCAGCCAGGCGCGGCCGCCCCGCGCCGCGCCGGGCGGGGACGTCCAGGACCGGCCGTTCCAGTGCATGATCAGCGGGCGGTCGTCGCGGCTGCCCACCGCCCAGGCGTCGGCCCGGCCGCGGGCCGAGACGGCGGTCAGCTCGCCGGTGACGGGCGCGATCGGCGCCCGCCGCCACGCCTTGCCGTTCCAGTGCCACGCGGCGGCCTTGCCCTTGGCCGATCCGGCGATCCAGACGTCGTCGTTCGCGCGCGCGCTCACATCGCGTGGCGTGCCCGGGAAGGGGCTCTGGCGCCACTGCCGTCTGTCCCAGCGGAAGACGCTGCCGATGTCGCCCTTGTGGGCCGCGACGGCCCACGCGTCCCGGCGCGAGGCCGCCGAGACACCCTCCATGATCGTCTCCGGTGCGGCCGGGACGAGGGTCTCGCGCCACTGGGTCCCGTCCCAGACCACCGCGAACGGGGCGTTGCCGCGCCGCCCGACCGCCCAGCCGGCGCCCGGCGCGGGCTGGGTGACATCGGTGAGGACGGTGTCGGACGGCCGGCCCTGCGGCCGTACGTAGCGCCAGCAGCGGCACTCGGCCGCCGCCGCGGTGAGCGTGCCGCCGGTCAGCGCGGTGGCCGCGCCGAGCACGACGGTGGTGCGGAAAAAGGTCATGACAGCCCCCGGAGATCGATTCTCGGGGAGCTTGATCAACGCGATGGGCGAGAGGTGGGGCACCGGTGGCAAAGGACCCGTCACCGTTCAGAAAGGGCATCGGGCGAAGGGCATCGTTCGCCCAAGGCGGCGGGAAGGCCGTTCCCTCGCCGACCGGCCAGTGCGCCGATCGTCCCCAGCCCAGGCATGACCGGTCGTGTCCCATGAGGGGCACGCGCGGCCGGCCGGCAAGGGCGCCTTCCCATGCGTCCCGTCCGGACCCCTGAACACCGGACGGTTCTGGTGTGACCGCGGCGGCGCATCCGGACCCCCTGGCCGGTCGCGCCGCCGTCGCGGCCACAGGAAGAACACTACGTTCGCGCAGGTGGCCCGCACGTCCCCCGAAAGGAGGGACCCTGTGTCGTCCTCCAGGGGGATGAGGGCCCGGTCCCTGGCACCGGGAGGTGAGGCGGCCTGTGGCACCCCGAGGTGACGTGGTCGCGCGGGCGCAGGGGCCACTATGGACTCGTGAGCAGTGACGACCGGCCCGACAGCCCCGCCCCGACCGCCTTCGGCCCCGCCATCGCGCATCACGCGTGGCGGCTGTCGGGGCGCATCGTCGCGGGGGTCGGGCAGCTGCTGCTGTGGGTGCTGACCGGCATCGGCCGCGTGCTGCGGCCGCTCGGCGCCCGCATCGGCGCGAAACTGAACGGCGGCCCGCCCCCGGCTCCGGGGGTGACCGCGACGGCCCCGCTGCCGCGGTGGATCCACATCTGGGTGGAGGTGGCCGACTCCTGGTACTTCGCCCCGCTGACCGGGCTCGCCCTCACCGTCGCCGCGCTCGCCGAGCTGGCGCCGCGGGTGGCGTCCCCGCTCAGCGTGCCGGGCGCGTTCGCGGTCGCCGCGACGCTGCCGCTGGTGTGGCGCCGCGAGTACCTGCGGCCGGTCGCGGCCGTCGCGCTCGCCGCGTTCGCGGCCAGCCTGCTCACCGGCCAGGTGCTGCTGATCACCACCACGGTCGCGGCGCTGTACACCCTGTACGCGCTCGGCCGGCGGCTGCCGCGCCAGTCCACCGGCGTGCTCGCCGCCGGGTCGGCCGCCACCGTCGCGGTCGTCTACCTGTCCACCGGCACGCTGGACGACGTGCCCTGGCCCGCCGCCGTCGTCGCGGTGCTGGCCGCGATCGGCCTCGGCGACGCGCGCCGGGTGGTGGAGTCGGCGGGCCGCACCGAGGCCGCCGCGCAGGAGCGCACCAGCGAGACGCTGACGCAGCTGATGGCGGTGCAGCGCGAGCAGGCGGTGATGCGCGAGCGCGCCCGCATCGCCCGCGAGCTGCACGACGTCGTCGCGCACTCGGTCTCCATGATCGCGGTGCAGGCGGAGACCGCGCCCTACACCATGGACGAGCTGTCCCCGCAGGCCCGCGCCGGCTACACCGAGATCGCCCGGACCGCCCGGGAGGCGCTGGTGGAGATGCGCCGGCTGCTCAGCGTGCTGCGCGCCGACGCCCAGCCCGAGCCCGAGTCGGCGCCGCAGCCGCGGCTGGACCGGCTCTCGGAGCTGATCGACCAGCACCGCGGCGCGGGCGGCCAGGTCGACCTGGCGGTGCACGGCGACCCGCGCGCGCTGTCGACGACCGTGGAGCTGTCGGCGTACCGGATCGTCCAGGAGGCCCTCACCAACGCCCGCCGGCACGCGCCGGGCGCGGAGGTCAAGGTCGATCTGATGTACCTGCCGGACCGGCTGGAGGTGCGGGTCCGCGACGACGGCGCGGCCGCGCCCACGATGGTGCTGAACCGGGAGCGGCCCGCCGCCCGTACCGCCGTGCTGGACGACCCGGCGGGATCGGGCCACGGCCTCGTCGGGATGCGCGAACGTGCGACCATGCTGGGCGGACGGTTCTCCGCCGGCCCCGCCACCGAGGGCGGGTTCGTGGTGGAGGCCGAGCTTCCGCTGGACAGGGAGGGGAATCCCGCTCGTGAGGCGCCGCGCTGACCGCCCCGGAGGGCCGCAATGATCAAGGTCCTCGTGATCGACGACCAGACCATCGTGCGCGCCGGCTTCGCCGCGCTGCTGGCCGCCCAGCCCGACATCACCGTGGTGGGGGAGGGCGGCGACGGCAACGACGCGGTCCGCCTCGCCGAACGCGAGCGGCCCGACGTGGTCGTGATGGACATCCGGATGCCCGGCATGGACGGCATCGAGGCGACCCGCCGCATCCTGGCCCAGCCGTGGGCCGAGAACGTCCGGGTGCTGGTGCTCACCACCTTCGACGTGGACGAGTACGTCTACGACGCGCTCGCCTGCGGCGCCAGCGGCTTCCTGCTGAAGGACGCGACCGCCGACGAGCTGGTGTCGGCGGTGCGGGTCGTCGCGCGCGGCGACTCGCTGCTCGCGCCGCAGGTCACCGGGCGGCTCATCCGCGAGTTCACCAGGCAGCGGCGGCACCGGCCGCAGGCCCCGGCCGAGCTGGCCACGCTCACCGCCCGCGAGAACGAGGTGCTGGTGCTGATCGCGGGCGGGCTGTCCAACGGCGAGATCGCCGCGCGGCTGTTCGTCAGCGAGCACACCGTGAAGACGCACGTGGCGCGGGTGTTCACCAAGCTCGGGCTGCGCGACCGGGCGCAGGCGGTGATGCTGGCGTACGAGTCGGGCGTGGTCGTCCCGGGCGCCGCCGGGGAGTGACCGGCCGGGAGTGATCTCTCAGCGCCCGCCGGGGCGCGGCCGTCCGGCGGGCGGGCGCAGCAGCCGCAGCGCCTTCTCCTTCTCGAAGTCCAGGTAGCGGGCGGGCGGCGCCGACAGCCGGCCCATCCGCTCGCCGAGCTCGCGCACCCGCGCCTGCACCTCGGGCTCGGCGAGGACGCGCAGCCCGAACGCCAGCTCGGCGGGGCCGATGTCGTAGCGCTTCTCCAGGGCGAGCGCGAGCGCGACGGCGCGCAGCTCGGCGTCGCCGAACCGGCGGTGGCCGGGTCCGGCCTTCTCCCGGGTCGGCGGCAGCAGGCCGAGGGCCTCGCGGTAGCGGAGCATGCGAGGCGAGATACCGAGTCGGCGGGCGGCCTCCGTGATACGCATGGGGCCGATTCTGACAAATCCGTGTCAGGAAGTCGCCCTCGGCCGTGCCCCGCGGCCGCCGCCCCGCCTAGACTCGGCGGTGATCCGGCCCCGCGCGTCCCCTTCGTGTCGCGGCCGTCACGCGGACTCAAGGAGCAACCACAGCATGGACTACAAGGTCGCCGACCTTTCGCTGGCCGACTTCGGGCGCCGGGAGATCCGGCTCGCCGAGCACGAGATGCCCGGTCTGATGGCGGTGCGCAAGGAGTACGCCGACACGCAGCCGCTGCGCGGTGCCAAGATCATGGGCTCGCTGCACATGACGATCCAGACCGCCGTGCTGATCGAGACGCTGGTCGACCTCGGCGCCGACGTGCGCTGGGTGTCGTGCAACATCTTCTCCACCCAGGACCACGCCGCCGCCGCGGTCGTCGTCGGCCGCGACGGCACCGCCGCCGAGCCCAAGGGCGTCCCGGTCTTCGCCTGGAAGGGCGAGACGCTGGAGGAGTACTGGTGGTGCACCGACCAGGCGCTGCGCTGGCCGGACGGCTCGGCCCCCAACATGATCCTGGACGACGGCGGCGACGCGACCCTGCTGGTGCACAAGGGCGCCGAGTACGAGAAGGCCGGCGCGGTGCCGACCGCCACCGAGGACGACCCCGAGGAGTGGGGCATCATCCTCGACACGCTGCGCCGCACCATCGCCGAGACCCCGGGCCGCTGGACCGAGACCGCCGCGACGGTCAAGGGCGTCACCGAGGAGACCACCACCGGCGTGCACCGCCTCTACGAGATGGCCAAGGCCGGCACCCTGGCCTTCCCGGCGATCAACGTCAACGACTCGGTCACCAAGTCCAAGTTCGACAACAAGTACGGCTGCCGCCACTCGGTGATCGACGGCCTGAACCGCGCCACCGACGTGCTGATCGGCGGCAAGGTCGCGCTGGTGGCCGGCTACGGCGACGTCGGCAAGGGCTGCGCCGACGCGCTGCGCGGCCAGGGCGCCCGCGTCATCGTCACCGAGATCGACCCGATCTGCGCGCTGCAGGCCGCGATGGACGGCTTCCAGGTCGCCCGCCTGGACGACGTGGTGGACCAGGTCGACATCTTCGTCACCACGACCGGCAACTTCAACATCATCACCGCCGAGCACATGGGGCGGATGAAGCACCAGGCGATCGTGTCCAACATCGGGCACTTCGACAACGAGATCGACATGGCCGGGCTGGCCAAGGTCCCGGGCATCGAGAAGATCGAGATCAAGCCGCAGGTGCACGAGTGGCGCTTCGCCGACGGCCACTCGATCCTGGTGCTGGCCGAGGGCCGGCTGATGAACCTGGGCTGCGCCACCGGCCACCCCTCGTTCGTGATGTCCAACTCCTTCACCAACCAGGTCATCGCGCAGATCGAGCTGTTCACCAAGACCGAGGAGTACCCGGTCGGCGTGTACGTGCTGCCGAAGCACCTGGACGAGAAGGTCGCCCGCCTCCACCTGGACGCGCTCGGCGTCAAGCTGACCGAGCTGACCAAGGAGCAGGCCGCCTACATCGGCGTGCACGTCGAGGGCCCCTACAAGCCCGACCACTACCGGTACTGATCAACTTCCGGTAGAACGGCCGGACGGCCGCCGCACCCTCCGTGCGGCGGCCGCCCGGCACGTGGGGGGCCGTATGAGTGACATCGCCGACGTCTCGCTGGCCTACGCGGGCGTCAAGCGGATCGAGTGGGCCGACCGGACCATGCCGGTGCTGCGCCAGATCCGCGACCGGTTCGCCGCCGAGCGCCCGCTGGAGGGGCTGCGCGTCGCCGCGTGCATGCACGTCACCACCGAGACCGCGAACCTCATCCGGACCCTGCAGGCCGGGGGCGCGCAGGTCGCGCTCGCCGCGTCCAACCCGCTGTCCACCCAGGACGACACCGCCGCCGCCCTCGCCGCCGAGTACGGCGCGCAGGTGTTCGCCCGCGCCGGCATCGACCGCGAGGGCTACTACCGGCACATCCACCAGGCGCTGGAGATCGGCCCGGACCTGGTCCTGGACGACGGCTGCGACCTGGTCAACATCCTGCACCTGGAGCGCACCGACCTGCTGGCGGGCGTCAAGGGCGGCTGCGAGGAGACCACGACCGGCGTCATCCGGCTGCACCAGATGGCGCGCGAGAAGGCGCTGCGGTTCCCGATGGTCGCGGTGAACGACACCGACACCAAGCACATGTTCGACAACCGCTACGGCACCGGGCAGTCGACGCTGGACGGCATCATCCGGTCGACGAACACGCTGCTGGCGGGCAAGACGGTCGTCGTCGCCGGGTTCGGGTACTGCGGGCGCGGCCTGTCGGAGCGGGCCCGCGGGCTCGGCGCCCGCGTCGTGGTCACCGAGATCGACCCGGTGAAGGCGCTGGACGCGGCGCTGCAGGGCTTCGCCGTGATGCCGATGAGCGAGGCGGCGAAGGCCGGGGACGTGTTCATCACCGTCACCGGCAACCGCGAGGTGATCACCGGCGCGCATCTGGCCGCGATGAAGGACGGCGCGATCCTCGCCAACTCGGGGCACTTCGACGTCGAGATCGACGTGCGCGCGCTGGAGGACCTGGCGGTGGCGGTGCACCGGGGCGTCCGCCCGCAGGCCGACGAGTACGTCCTGGCCGACGGCCGGCGCCTGGTCCTGCTCGCCGAGGGCCGGCTGGTCAACCTGGCGGCGGCGGAGGGCCACCCGGCCGCGGTGATGGACATGTCGTTCGCCGACCAGGCCCTCGCCTGCGCCTGGCTCGCCGCCGCGCACGCCACCCTGGAGCCGGCCGTGCACGAGGTGCCGAAGGAGATCGACACCGAGGTGGCCCGGCTCAAGCTGGCGTCCATGTCGATCGCGATCGACGCCCTCACCCCGGACCAGGAGGAGTACCTGCGCTCCTGGCGGCTCGGCTCCTGACCGGCCCTCCAGGGGTCCTTCAACAGGGGCGATCACTTTTGCGCACCCGCCTTGTGACGTGATCAGCCCCATAGGTAACATTCCTTGCTTTTCCCCCCAATTCCCCCAAGCGAGGACTGCTTCATGCGCAAGTTCGTCACCGCCGGCATCGGTGCCGCGGCCCTGGCCGCCTCCGTGCTCGGCACCGCCGCCCCGGCGGGCGCCGACACCGCCGCCCCCCACGCGGCCGCCCGCGCGGGCGAGGGCTTCCAGGGCGCGGCCGTGTCCGCCACCGCCGGCGGCGCCTTCAAGCGGATCGGCAAGATCCACAAGTACCGCGCCCGGTCGATCCGCGGCGCCGAGGTCTACGGCCACTGGTACTGGGCCCGCAAGGGCGACGGCCCCTCGTTCGTCTTCCTGGTCACCAAGGTCAAGGACACCCGCGGCGACGGCAAGAGCGCCGCGTTCTGCTACGACCTGACCACCCCGAAGGTCAAGGTCCGCGACCACTGCTTCGTCAACGTGTCGGGCAACGGCAAGACGCTGCGGATCGCCGGGTCGATGCCCGACTGGAACCACACCAGGTTCCGCGTCCGCGCGGCGGTCGGCCGCCTGGACAAGAAGAAGTCCATCTTCTACAGCTCCGCCGTGGGCCCCTGGCTCAAGGTGCGCTGGGTTTGATGAGGTCGGCGCGGCTTCTCCTGCTTTGAGAGGTGCGCACGACCGGGCATGACCGGCGGCGGCGTCCCCTGCGGGCGCCGCCGTTCGCGCGCCGGACAGATTGCAACCTGGCAACAACTGTCCGTGACGGCATGCCCGGCGGGCCGTGAGCCGTCAGGATCCCCGGATGGACCAGTGCAGGCCCTCCAAGCTCCCTCCGTCCGCGCATCTGCGCAGCCGGCCCGCCCCCGCGGGGCAGCGGCCCTGGCGGCCCGTCGCGCTCGCCTTCACCGCCGTCGTGGCGGCCGGTGTGACGATCGCCGCCCTGAGCGCCGGGACCGATGCTCCCCGCGGCCCCCTCCAGGTGGCCGCACCCGCCCCCGCAGCACCCGCCCCCGCAGCACCTGCCGCCACGGGACCTGCCACCACGGGACCCAGTGAGGAGCCCGCGCCGGTGCTCGCCGTCTCGATTCCCCCCAGGCGCAAATCCGTCCGGCACAGAACCGACCCGGAACCGCGCCCTGCCCACCGCCCGAGCCGCCCTGCCAAGGCGGCTCCCCGCGCGTCCGCCGCCGTCTCGCATCCGCGCAAACAACGGCACAAGGCCGCCAAGCCCCACCGCGGCGGCTCGTCCTGGGTGCGGGCCGAGTGCGCCCGCCGCTTCCCGGCCGGCGACCCCCGCCGCCCCGCCTGCGTGGACGCCCTGACGGGCTGACGCGTCAGCCGGGGCGCTTGACGGCCCGGCCGACCAGGACGGTGTCGGCACTGCGGACGCCGAGCGCCCCGAGGTCCCCGCTGACGAACCGGTACAGATGCTCCAGGTCGCGCAGCCAGACCGCGACCTGGAGGTTGGCCTCACCGGTGGTGGCGAGGGCGCCGTGCACGGCCGGATGCGCGGCGAGGGCGCGGCCGACCTCGTCCAGGCGGCCCGGCTCGATCCGCATCCACACGTTGGCGTCGATGGCGAGGCCGAGCCGGCGCGGATCGACGATCACCTGGGTGCGCAGGTGCCCGCGCGCGGCGAGGCGGCGGCGGACGGTGGAGTCGGGCAGGCCCGTCCGTTCGGCGATGGCGGCGGCACTGGCGCGCCCGTCGGCGGCCAGGACGCCGAGGATGCGCCGGTCGGTGTCGTCGGGCGGGCCGGCGGGCGGCGGCGGGGCCTGCGGGGTGAGGGCGCGGCGTTCCTCAGGGGTCAGCACGTCGTGCCGCCAGGCGTCGGCGGTGGAGAAGACGTGCAGGACGGTCTGCGCCGTCACCGAGGTGACCGCGCCCGTCGCTGGAAGCTGCCGGTAGAGGAGACGGCCGCGCGAGCCGGGCGGGGCGATCACGATCGCGCCGATCTCGTCGCCGCCCGCCGACAGGTCGATGAACGGGACGTCGTCGCGGGCCGCGAGGGCGGCGGCGATCGCCTCGACCCGGCCGCGCAGCACCCGGATGCGCAGCAGCGTCGCCGTCGTGCCGGGCGGGTAGGGGACGACGCCGCGCACTCGGACCACGTCGCCGTCCAACAGGGCCGCCCAGCGGCGCCGCACTACGCGGGGGCCGACACCGAGGACCTCGGCGGCCCGCCCGGCGGTCAGCCGGCCGTCACACTGCAGTGCCGCGATCAGCCGCTGATCGCGCAGATCGAGCACCTCGATCGCCGGAAACTCCTCCATGAGGGCCAGTTTCGCTCATAAGCGCGGCTTCGGGCGGCCTCTTTCCACCACGCTGCCCGAAGCTGGTGTCACCACACCGAACGGAGGACACCATGGTGCTCGCCTCGATGACCGCCGCCGCCCGCACCGCCGGAGCCTGGCTGGCCGCGCAGCCGCCGCCCGGGGACGCCACGACCTGGCCGGAGTTCGCCGCCGCCTTCCGCGCCGTCGACGGGCCCGCCGGGGAGATGCTGCGCCGCGACCTGTCCGCCCTGCGACCGGACGCCGCCTGGGCCGGTGAGCTGGACACCGACCTGCCGGACGAGGGCGAGGCGTGGGTGGTCGACGCCATCGACGGCGCCGTCCAGTACTTGCAGGGCCTCCCGCAGTGGTGCGTCAGCGTGGCCCTCGTCCGCGACCGGGAACCCGTCGCGGCCGTGCTGCACTCGCCGCACCTGGGGGAGACCTACGCCGCCGAGGCCGGCCGGGGCGTCACCCGGAACGGCGCGCCCGTCGGCCCCTCCAGGAAGAAGGAGCTGGCCGCCTGCGTGGTCACCACCGCCCAGCCGCCGTTCCCCGAGGAGACGAGGCAGGCCGGCGCGTCGCTCAGCGCGGTGCTCCCGCACGTGGCGGCCGTCCGCAACCTCGGGCCGACGTCCTGGCAGATCGCCGACGTCGCGGCGGGCCGCCTGGACGCCTTCTGGCAGTACGGCGCCGACGACGGCAACCTGCTCGGCGCCGCCCTGCTGGCCCGCGAGGCCGGCGCCCGCGTCACCGACCTGGAAGGCCGCGCCTGGACGGCGGGCGCGCCGTTCTTCCTCGCCGCCCCAGAAGCCCTCCACGGCCCCCTACTGGAATTGCTGGCGGCCGTTTAGCGTGGCCGCATGGGCGACTTCTTCAGCACCTCCGCGATCAGTTTCGTCAACGATGACGACGACGAGGACGACTACGTCATGCCCCCCTGGGTGGGCCCCGGCGAGGACGTCCTCGGCGTGACCGTGCCGATCGGCCGCATCCTCGCCCGCACCGGCAACGTGGTGATCGCGCTGCCCCACGCGACCGTGTACCCGACCGGAGTGCTGTTCGACGTCCGCCTGGCGGCCCGCCGCGAGGGACTGGGCGACGACGCCTGGGACGACCTCGAGACGACGTTCTTCGGCCACGACATGCCCCGCCGCCGCCGGGGCCTCCCCGACACCCTGTGCCGCTACGGCGTCCGCCTCTCCGACGGCGCCAAGGCCACCACGGTCGACAGCGACCCCTCTGACGAGGGCGAGCCGTCCGGCCCGGTGCTGACCGAGCACGGCGGCGGCGGGTGCGGGGGTGGCGGCCGGACGCTGGAGGGCAGCAACGCCTACTGGCTGTGGCCGCTGCCGCCGGAGGGCCCGCTGCAGTTCGTCGTGGAGTGGCCGGCCGCCGGAATCGAGGAGACCTCGCTCGAACTGGACGCCACCGCCCTCGTAGCCGCCGCCGCGGACGTCGTGCCGCTCTGGCCGGAGGGCTGATCCGCTACGGCCGCACCTGGCCCGCCAAGGCCGCCTCGATGAGTTCCTCCACGGGCGGCCAGGGGAAGCGCGGGCGGCTGGTGCGCAGCGACACGATCCCGTGCAGCGCGACCCAGACGTTCGTCGCCATGGCGAAGGCGTCCCCCGGACGCGCCGCGCCGGCGTCGGCGCAGGCCCGCACGGCGTCCACCAGCCGCCCGAAGACCCCCGCGCCCCGGCCGTCCAGGGCCGGGGCCGGCTCGTCCCAGGGCAGGTCGGCGCTGAACAGGGCCCGGTACTGCCCGGGGTGCTCGAACCCGAAGCGGCAGTAGGCCGCGCAGCAGGCGCGCAGGGCCTCCTCCGGGCCGGGCGCTCCGGCCGCGGCCCGCAGGAGGAGGTCGTCGAGCCGCGCGAAGCAGCCGGCCACCGCCGCCTCCACCAGCGCGTTGCGGTCGGGGAAGTGGCGGTAGACCGACGGCGCGGCGACGCCCGCCTCCCGGGCCACGGCCCGCAGGGTCAGGGCCGCCGCGCCGTCCGGGGCCTCCAGCAGCCGGACGGCCGCCTCCAGCAGCTCGCCGCGGAGCCGGGCGCCCTCCCCCCGGGGGTTGCGCCGCCGGGCGCCGGGCGCCGGGGACTCCTCGTCGTTCACCCGCCTCATGATCCACCTTCCGGCCGGGGCCTGCTTGACGCTTTCGGCTAACGATCGTTAGCTTACAGGTGTTAACCGAATCGTCCGAGGAGCCCCATGGCCACCACGATCACCCGGGTCGCCCACGCGTGCGCGCTGCTGGACTTCGACGGCCGGCGGGTCCTCACCGACCCGTGGTTCTCGGAGAAGCGCGGCTACCGCCGGGGCGAGCCGCTCGCCTTCACACCGGCCGAGCTGCCACCGCTGGCGGCCGTGGTCGCCAGCCACGACCACTACGACCACTTCGACGTGGACGCCTTCGCCGCCTACCCCGACCGTTCGGTGCCCTTCGTCGTCAAGCGGGGCATGGGGGACAAGGCACGCAAGGCCGGGTTCACCGGCGTGATCGAGGTCGAGCCGTGGGAGAGCGTCGACCTCGGCGGCCTGCGCGTCACCGCCGCCCCGGCCGCGCACGGCGTGCCGGAGGTCACCTTCGTCGTGCAGGACGCCGGCACGACGGTGTACTTCGCCGCCGACACGCTGCGCATCCCCGAACTGGACGAGGTGGCTGAGCGCTTCCCTCCCATCGACCTGGCGCTGCTGCCCGTCAACGGCCTGCGCATCCGCCCGCTGCGGCGCCAGGTCGTCATGAGCGCCGAGCAGGCCGCGGAGCTGTGCGCGGTGCTCCGCCCCGCCGTCGCGGTGCCCGTCCACTACGCCTTCACCGCCGGGCCGGTGCGCGACCGCCTCTTCCTCGGCTACGACGGCACGCCCGAGCGCTTCGCGCGGGCCGTCGCCCGGCACGCCCCCGCCACCGCCGTGCGGATCCTGCCGCCCGGCCGCCCCCTCACGCTCGGCGGGGCGGAGTGAGATAGCTTCTGGCGGATGCCGAACGGAACCTACCTGCACCTTGACGAGGGGATCGAGGAGAGCTTCCAGTGCGCTCCCGGTCCCGGTGGCTGGCGCTACGTCGGGCAGCGCTCCGACGGTGTCCGCACCGACCTGGTGGTGGACGACCGCTGGCGGCAGATCCGCGTCGAGGTGACCGCCGGGCCGCTGTGGATCAGGGGCGGCGTCACCGGCCACGACCTCGTCTGGGTGCGTGCGGGGGAGGAGCGCGGGGCGCGCGCCGCGGGGTTCCTCGGCGAGTCGCCCGGCTTCCTGGTCGCGGTGGCGCGGTGGCTGCGGCTGGAGCCGGGCGAGGAGCGCAACGTGCGGCTGGTGCGGCTCGGCGGGCCCGCCCTGGCGGCGCTGACCGTCGACCAGCGGTGGCGGCTGGTCGACGTCACCACGCACGAGACCGACATCGCGCCGCTGCCCGTCGAGCGCTACGAGGTCGGCGACCTGGCGACCGCCGAGGCGGGCGAGGTGCACCTGGCCGGGGACGTCGTGCTCGCCGCCCCCGGCATCGAGCTGACGGCGCTGGAGTCGCCGCCGAACCTGGTCAGGGGCTGACCACCACCGTGTGGGACGGCGTCTTCGGGTCGGCCCAGACCGACAGGACGCGCCGCTTGGCGTCCCACGTCGTCCGCCAGCGGCCTGCGGGGTCGGACGAGGTGACGCGCGGCTTGCTCGGGAACCAGATCTCGGTCGGCCCGTGCGCGCCCGACCGGTTGCGCCACGCCACCGTCAGCTTCCCGGACGAGTAGGAGATCTTCGTCGGGGTGCCCGCGACCGCGCGCGGGTAGGGCCGCGCCAGCAGCCTGCCGATGCCGGTCAGGTCGCCCTTGCCGTCCACGACGCCGCCCGATCCCGGGTCGTTGGACCAGTACGCCCAGCCGATGCCGAGCCCGTCGGCCATCGCCAGCCAGTCGGCGGTGAAGTCCAGCGCGCCCGGCGCGGTCTCGGGGATGCCGCCGACCTCGCCGATCCACAGCGGGGTGCCGAGCCGCCGCGCGGACGCCGGCAGGTTGTGCCTCCACAGCTCGAACTGGCCCCTGGCCAGCAGCTTCGCCGCGCCCGTGTAGGAGCCGCCGAGGTCGATGCCGAGGGGGTAGAAGTGCGGCGCGAGCACCACCCGCGACCCGCCCGGGCGCGGGTCGGAGATCTTCTTCAGCGCGGTGGCGAAGCCCTCGTTCGGCCCGAGCACCTGCGGCTCGGCGAAGATCCAGTTGTCCCGGTCGACCTGCCGGATCGCGGTCACGATGCGCTGGTAGAACGACGTCAGCGTGGGCCCCTCGAATGCGGCGAACTGGCGGGACCCGCCGAACGGCTCGTTCATCAGGTCGTAGCCGAGCACCGCCGGCTCCTTGGCGAACCGGGCCGCGACGTGCCGCCACATCGCGGTGTAGCGCCGCATCAGCTCGGGGTGCTTGCCGGTGTGGTTCCAGAAGTTGTCGAAGGCGCGCACGATGCCCGGCTGCAGGTAGGTCAGGCTCCACGGGTCCTGCAGCTTGCAGGGCAGGCCGTCGCTGAGCGACGCCCACGCGGGCGCGCCGTCGCCGGCTCCGGGCGACCCGGCGCAGGCCGACGGGCCGTACATGTCCTGGTGCATGTCCAGGATGACGTGCATGCCCTGCTCGCGGTACCAGGCGACGCGCTTGGCGACCTCGTCCAGGTAGCGCTCGTCATAGCGGCCGGGGCTCGGCTCGACGTTCCGCCACTGGATCAGGTAGCGGACGGAGTTGGTGCCGATGTCGCGGGCCTCGCGGGCGACGTCGGCGCGGGTGATCCACGGCAGCCCGGACGGTCCCTTGGCGCTGCCGGCGGTGTTCAGGCCGTGCAGGATCAGTGCCCGTCCCTGGTCGTCGGTGATCAGCGGGGGCCCCGTGGTGGCAGGCGCCGTGGTGGCAGGCGCTGCATCGGCGTGGGCGGGCGTGCCGGTGGGCAGCAGCAGGGCGGCCGTCAGGGCGGCGACGGCGAGGGATGGGCGAGCACGCATGAACGGCCTCCGAATATGAAACTTATTCGGATCTTAGCCAGCTTGTGAGCCGCGCCACTAGGGCCAGTTGGCCTGATGTGGCCATTGCGCAGGTGGGGGCTGCTGCGCCGGCGGAGTCTGCTGCGGCCACGGCGCGGGTTGAGCGGGCTGCGGCCGCAGTGACTGCTGGTACGGCCCCGCCCCGTAGTCCTGCGGCGGCAGGAAGCGCGGCTGCCCCGGCCCCGGCTCGCTGAACGGCGGCGGCGCGGGCGGCCCCTGCCGCACCGGCGGCGCCGGCGGCGGCCCGCCGGCCATCGCGGGCACGGGCTGCTGAACCACGGGCTGCTGAACCACGGGCTGCTCGGGCGCACCGGTCCGCCGCGCCCGCCGGGCCGCGCGCTGCGCCAGCCGCCACTCCTCCCGGCGCCGCCGCTCGGCCAGCACCGCCGACAGGAAGATCTCCGGCCGGACGCCCGGCGGCGGGGGCGGGCTGATCACCGCGGCCACCTCGCCCGCGATCCGCCCGCCGAGCTCGTCGCGCACCTCCGGCAGCAGCTCCCAGAACCGGGTGAGGTACTGCCGCGCGGTGAGCGCCAGCTCGTCGGAGATCCGCGACAGCTCCAGCAGCTGCGCCCACGGCGCCAGCTGCGGCGGCATCACCGCGACCGGCCCGAAGAACGCGTTGGAGGGCACCCGCTCCTGGATGACGATCGTGCCCGCGAACAGGTCGCCGAGCCGCTTGCCGCGCTTGCTGAACAGCGAGGTGATCAGCGCCGGCGCCCCGTACAGCGTCCAGAACTCCAGGAATCCGGCCAGCGCCCGCACCAGCGCCTGGCGGAACCGGATCGGGCTGCCGTCGTCGGACACCACCCGCAGCCCGAGCGCCAGCTTGCCGAGCGTGCGGCCCCGGCTGAGCGTCTCGAACACGCACGGGTAGCCGACGATCACGGCGGCGGTGACCAGGATCGTCATGCCGACGGCCCAGGCCGGGTCGCCGATCGCGGCGAGCGCGCCGGCCATGTTGATCGCGAAGCTGAGGATCACGCCCTGGAAGAACAGGTCCAGCAGCAGGGCGCACCCCCGGCTGGCCAGCCGGGCGACCCGGATGTCGAGTGCGACGGCCTCGCCGGTGACGAGTTCGGCCATGACCCTCCTTCAGGGGGTGAGGCGTCCATTTTGCCCGGCCGGACGCGTGAGGCGTTACTCTCGCCGGGTGGACGTCGATGCCTATGTTGCCGCACACGACGCCGAGTGGCAGCGGCTGGAACGATTGATCAACTCCAGCCGGCGGCGGACCGGGGCCGAGATCGACGAACTCGTCGAGCTCTACCAGCGGACCGCCACCCACCTGTCGGTGGTGCGCTCCAGCTCGCCCGACCCGATGCTGGTGGCGCGGCTGTCCTCGCTGGTGGCGCGCGGGCGCGCCGCGGTCGCCGGGGCGCACGCCCCGATGTGGCGGGACGCCTCGCGGTTCGTGACGGCCTCGTTCCCGGCCGCGGCCTGGCGGATGCGCCGCTGGTGGCTCGGCAACGCGGTGCTCGGCAACCTGGTCGCGCTGGCGCTGGCGATCTGGGTGGTCAACAGCCCCGAGGTGCAGGCCGCGATCGGCTCGCCGTACCGGATCCGCGAGCTGGTCGACCACGACTTCGCCGACTACTACACCGAGCACTCGGCGGCCTCGTTCGCCTTCCAGGTGTGGATCAACAACGCGTGGGTGTCCGCGATCGCGCTGATCTTCGGGATCCTGCTCGGCGTCCCGACCGTGCTGGTGCTGCTCGCCAACCAGCTGAACCTCGGCGTCATCGCCGGGCTGATGTTCGCCAACGGCAAGGGCGGGCTGTTCTTCGGGCTGATCCTGCCGCACGGCCTGCTGGAGCTGACCGCCGTCTACCTGGCCTGCGCGGCCGGGCTGAAGCTCGGCTGGACGGTGATCGACCCCGGCCCGCGCCGCCGCGGCCAGGCCCTGGCCGAGGAGGGCCGCGCCGCCGTCAGCATCGCCATCGGGCTGGTCGGCGTGCTGCTGGTGTCGGGCCTCATCGAGGGCTTCGTGACGGGCTGGGTGCACATCACCTGGCTGCGCATCGGCATCGGCGTGGTCGCCGAGGCCGCGTTCCTGACGTACGTGGTCGTGCTCGGGCGGCGGGCCGTCCAGGCGGGCGAGACCGGCGACAGCGACCTGCGCCCCGACCTCGTACCCGTGGCCGGCTAGCACGGTCGCGGGCTAGAGCCGCCCGGCCGCCTTCAGCGCCAGGTAGGCGTCGGCGAGGGCCGGGGCCAGCTCGTCCGGCGGGGCGTCCACGACCTCCACGCCGTAGGAGCGCAGCTCGGCGGTGAGCCGCCCGCGCTCGGCCCGCGCGCGCTCGGCCGCCGCCGCGTCGTAGACGGCCACCAGGTCGCCGCGCCCGGCCGCCATCTCCGACACGCGCGGATCGGACACCGCCGCGATCATCACCAGGTGGCGGGCGGTGAGCTGCGGCAGCAGCGGCAGCAGCCCCTCCTCGATCGCCGCGGTGTTCAGCTCGGTCAGCAGCACCACCAGGCACCGCTGCCGCACCCGCGACATCAGCGTGGAGACCATCCCGGCCGCGTCGGACTCGATCAGCTCCGGCTCCAGCGGCGCCATCGCCTGCACCATCGCGGTCAGCAGGTCGGTGCGCGAGGTGCCCTCCACCCGCGCCCGCACCCGCCGGTCGTAGGCGAGCAGGTCGACCCGGTCGCCGGCCCGCGAGGCCAGGGCGCCGAGCAGCAGCGCCGCGTCCATCGAGCAGTCCAGCCGCGGCACGTCGCCGACCCGCCCGGCCGCGGTGCGGCCGGTGTCCAGCACCAGGTAGAGGCGCCGGTCGCGCTCGGGGCGCCAGGTCCGCACCACCACGTCGGCGCGCCGGGCGGTGGCGCGCCAGTCGATGGAGCGCACGTCGTCGCCGGCGACGTACTCGCGCAGCGAGTCGAACTCGGTGCCCTGGCCGCGCACCATCGAGACGTGGTTGCCGGTCAGCTCGCGCAGCTTGGACAGCTTGGCGGGCAGGTGCCGGCGCGAGGGGAACCCCGGCAGCACCCGCAGCCGCCACGGCGCCTTGCGCGACAGCTGCCGCGCCGCCAGGCCGAGCGGCCCGACCGAGCGCACCACGACCGTCACCGCGTGCCGGTCGCCGCGCCGCGTCGGCGTCAGCGTCATCTCCACCCGCCGCCGCTCCCCGGCCGGGACGTCGACGCGCGTCACCCGGGGCGCGGCGCCCGCGCTCGGCGGCCACGCGTCGCGCAGCCGCGCCCGCACCCGCCGCTTGCCGAGGTTCTCCACGGTCAGCGCCACGTGCGCGCTCTCGCCGAGCCGCACGTTGGTGTCGCCCGAGCGGTGGAACGCCAATCCGCGCACGTTGCCCGCGAGCGCCAGGTCGGCGAGCACGCCGAGCAGCAGCACGCCCCACACCGCCAGCAGCGCACCCCAGCTCGGGAAGAACAGCGGGACGAGCGCGGCCAGCGCCGCGAGCAGCCCGAGCCGGCCGGTGAGCGCCATCAGCGGGGCGTGGGGACGTGGGCGAGGATGCCCTCCAGCACCCCGTCGGCGGTGGCGCCCTCCAGCTCGGCCTCCGGCCGCAGCCCCACCCGGTGCCGCAGCGTCGGCCGGGCGAGCGCCTTGACGTCGTCGGGTGTCACGTAGTCGCGGCCCGACAGCCACGCCCACGCCCGCGCGGTCGCCAGCAGCGCGGTCGCGCCGCGCGGCGACACCCCGAGCTGCAGCGACGGCGACTGGCGGGTGGCGCGGCACAGGTCCACCACGTACGCGGCGACCTTGGGGTCCAGGTGGACGGCCCGCACCGCGGCGCGCCCGGCGGCCAGCTCGGCCGGGCCCGCGACGGGCTGCACGGCCGACAGGTCGCGCGGGTCGAACCCGGCCGCGTGCCGCTGCAGCATCGAGATCTCCTCGTCCCGGGTGGGGACGGGGACCGTCAGCTTCACCAGGAACCGGTCGAGCTGCGCCTCGGGGAGGGGGTAGGTGCCCTCGTACTCGATCGGGTTCTGCGTCGCGCACACCATGAAGGGGTCGGGCAGCGCGCGCGCCGTGCCCTCCACCGACACCTGGCGCTCCTCCATCGCCTCCAGCAGCGACGCCTGCGTCTTCGGCGGCGTGCGGTTGATCTCGTCGGCGAGCATCAGGTTGGTGAAGACCGGGCCCTCGCGGAACTCGAACTCCGCGGTCCGGTTGTCGTAGATCAGCGAGCCGGTGACG
Source organism: Actinomadura macrotermitis (assembly GCF_009604375.1). Taxonomy (GTDB): domain Bacteria; phylum Actinomycetota; class Actinomycetes; order Streptosporangiales; family Streptosporangiaceae; genus Spirillospora; species Spirillospora macrotermitis. The sequence continues at coordinate 1,017,532 of NZ_WEGH01000003.1, read as the reverse complement.
TCGCCGGGCATCAGGTCCGGGGTGAACTGCACCCGCTTGAAGCCGAGGTCCAGCGACCGCGACAGCGTCTTGATCAGCAGCGTCTTGGCGGTGCCGGGCACCCCCTCCAGCAGCACGTGACCCCGGCACAGCAGCGCGATGACCAGGCCGGTCACCACCGGGTCCTGGCCGACGACGGTCTTGGCCACCTCGGCGCGCAGCGCGGTCAGCGCCCGCCGCGCGCTCTCGGCGTCCGCCGGGACATCGTGCCCGGCGGGGGTGTCCACGGCGTCGTCGTCCTTATCGAGGTCGACAGGGTGGTTCACGACTGGCGTACCTGCCTTTCCAGGTCGTCGAGGAGGTCGGAGAGCCCGACGAGGGCGGCGTCGTCCGCCGGATCGGGACCGTACAGGGCGGCGCCGACCGTCGCCTCGTCGTAGGAGGTGCGCCGGGCGACCGCGGTGACGATCTCCCGGGCGGCGGCCGGGTCCTGCGCGGCGCCGCGCGGCAGCCCGAGCCGGGGGACGAGCCGTTCGCGCGCGCCGGTGCGCAGCGCGTCCGCGGCCCGGTCGCGGGCCCGGTGCGCCCGGTACAGCCGGGCGCGGCCCTCCACGGCCTCGGCCGAGCGGACCGCCACCGGCAGCGCCTCGGCCACGACCGGGCCGAGCCGCCGGGCCCGCCACAGCGCGACCAGCACCACCGCGACGAGCAGCTGCAGGATGAGCAGCTTGACGCCGAACGGGAGCAGGCCGCCGATCGACTGGTCGCCGGCCGTCTCGCCCTCGCGCGGCAGGTCGGGGATCAGCCACACGACCGCGGAACGCGCGCCCGCCAGGTTCATCGCCAGGGCGGCGTTGCCCTCCGCGGCGAGCTTGTCGTTGGTGAGGACCGAGGCGGCGCCGAGCACGGTGACGGTGCGGCCGCCGACCGCCAGCTGCACCAGCCGCGGGTACTTGCCGGCCAGGTAGCAGCCGGTGGCGCCGGCGGGCGCGTGGTAGCTCTCGGAGCCGCCGAGTTTGATCCGGCCGGCCGCCGTGGCGGCCGGCAGGCCGCAGCCGGGGTCGGCGGCCGGCTCGAAGCTCTCCTCGGCCGTCTCGACGCCCGGCGCGAGCGCGGCCAGCACCCGCTGGGACGGCTCGACCAGCAGCAGGTCGCCGGGCACGGCGCGCAGCCGCTCCAGGTCGCCGGCGGTGAGCCGTTCGGGGCGGGTGACGACGGTGACCGAGCCGGCGCCGGCGCGGTCCGCGGCGTCCTCGGCGCTGCGCGCGACCGCCACGTTCGTGCCGTGCTGCCGCAGGATCTCGGCGAGCGCGCGGGAGCCGCCCCGGCTCGGCGACTCGGGGTCCAGGTACTGGGGCGTGACGGCCGGCTTCAGCGCGGCCAGCGCGATCGCGACCAGGATCAGCGCCGCGATCACCAGCACCACGCCGCGGGCGGCGCGGAAGCGGCGGCCCGCGACCTGCGCCGCGGACGGCTCGGCGGCCGGGGCCTGCTGGGCGGTCACCACCGCAGGGCCTCCACTTCGGACTCGGCCGCGGGCTGCAACGGGCGCGGCCGGGCGGCGCGGACGCGGTCGTCCAGCGCCGTCATCCGCCCGTACTCCTCGGCGCTGCCGGGCCGGTCGCCGTACCAGACGTCGTCGAAGATCCGCACGCCCTCGCGCAGGCCGTCGTCCAGGTCCGGCAGCGCGGCGCCGGCCTCGGCGGCCAGCTCGTCGGCGGTGCGGCCCGGCCGGGGCTCCAGCACGGCGCGCTCCTCCAGGTCGCGGGCGACGGCGCGCAGCCGCTCCCGGATCGCCTCGGGCCAGCGGCCGGCGGCGGCGTGCTCGTCGGCCGCGCGGCGGTGGTCCAGCGCGGTGCTCGGGCCCTCCTCCAGCAGCCCCTCGGCCTGGGAGCGGACGTTGCGGCGGCCCCGCATCACCCACACCACCAGCCCGATGAGGACCGCGGCCAGCACCACGATGACGATCAGCGACAGCACGCCGCCGCCGTTGCCGTGCGCGCCGGGGGCGCCCGCCCGGTCGGTCAGCTCGTGCAGCCACTCGGAGAACCGCTGCCAGAGGCGCTCCAGCCAGGACGGCCGGTCGCGGTGGTAGATCGGCTTGTCCAGCTCGCGGCGCGCCAGCTCGCGGGCGGCGTCCCGCCCGATCGGGTCGAGGATCACGAGGGCCGCCCCGCGGGGGTGCGCCAGCGGGCGAAGAAGGTCTCCCGCTCGTCCGCGGGCTCGCCGCCGGAACCGGCCGGCGCCGCCGCCGCGCGGGTGCGCAGGTCCAGGTCGAAGCCCTCCCGGCGCATCCGCCGGTCCAGGTAGAGCAGCACGATCACCCCCGCGTCGAACGGGATCACGATCGACCAGGCGACGATCCGGCCGAGGGTGTCCACCGCCAGGCCGAGCACCAGCGGCCAGCCGCCGTCCGCGTCCCCGAAGAACAGCAGTTCGACGATCATGAAGGGCACGCGCAGCGCGAAGAACCCCATGAACACCGTGATCAGCAGGGTGAGCAGCAGCGTCCCGGCCGTCCGCCACCAGCGGCCCCGCGACAGCGCGCGCGCCCGCCGCAGCGCCGCGCCGACGCCGAGGCGCTCCAGCACCAGCGCCGGGACGGCCATCACCAGCAGCACGTACAGCCACGTCATCAGGAACAGCCCGACCGGCACCCCGACGATCCCGGCCAGCACGATCAGCGCCGGATGCCCCTCCACGGCCAGCAGCGCGATCAGCGGCGCGGTGGGGATCAGCAGCCCGAGCAGCGGCACCGCGACGATCAGCAGGGCGAGGCCGGCCAGCGCGGGCAGCCGGCCGCGCGCGTCCCGCCAGGCCGTCCGCCGCACCGCCGGCATCCCGAACAGCGCCCGGCCGAACAGCGGCGCGAGCAGCCCCGCCACGACCAGGATGCCGACGGCCGACAGCACCAGCCCGAGCACGCCGAGCACGAACTGCCCGCCGACCGAGCGCAGCAGCACGTCCGGGGTGATCTCGCCGCGCGCGCCGCGGCCGATGAAGTAGTAGGCGGCGACCGACCCGACGACCTGGATGACGGTGCTGACCGCGACCGACATCCCGAGCACGAACCGGGGATCGCGGCGGATCCCGGCGATCGACCCGTCCAGCATCTCGGCCATCGACATGGGCCGGAACGGGATGTCGCCGCCAAGCAGGGACGCGGGATCGTCGTCCCATCCGTCCGGTCTCGGCATCTCCCGCTCCTCATGGCGCCGCGTGCGTCCGGCCATCCTGTCACGGGCGCGACGCCCCGTTCGCCGGTATCGGCCCGGTGGATCACCTTGGGGCCGGTGGCGCGTTCAGGTCAACCGGAGGCGGCCGCCGCGAGTCCATGTTTAGAATCCGCCTTTTGACACGGTGCTGATAAACCCGAGGGCCGCGGCCCCCCGCCTGGAGGAGTCATGTCCGAGGCAAACGCAGGTAACCTGGCACGCCAAGGCATATCTCTCCCCGGCGAGGTGGTGCCGGACCACCCTCGGGAGGCCGGCCGGAGCGCCGCACCCGCGGTCCACCGAACCCCTACTTTGTGACGATGAGGGCCATGAGAGGACGTGTACTGGTCGTCGACGACGACCTTGCGCTCGCCGAGATGCTCGGCATCGTGCTGCGGGGCGAGGGTTTCGAGCCGTCGTTCGTGCACGATGGCGACAAGGCGCTGGAGGCGTTCCGGGAGAACCGGCCCGACCTGGTGCTGCTGGACCTGATGCTGCCCGGCGCCGACGGCATCGACGTGTGCCGCCAGATCCGCGCCGAGTCCGGCGTGCCGATCGTCATGCTCACCGCCAAGAGCGACACCGTGGACGTCGTGCTCGGCCTGGAGTCGGGCGCCGACGACTACATCGTCAAGCCGTTCAAGCCCAAGGAGCTGGTCGCCCGGGTGCGCGCCCGGCTGCGCCGCACCGACGAGCCCGCCCCCGAGACGCTGCAGATCGGCGACATCACCATCGACGTCGCCGGGCACTCGGTCAAGCGCGGCGACCGGCACATCCCGCTCACCCCGCTGGAGTTCGACCTGCTGGTCGCGCTCGCCCGCAAGCCGCGCCAGGTCTTCACCCGCGAGGTGCTGCTGGAGCAGGTGTGGGGCTACCGGCACGCCGCCGACACCCGCCTGGTCAACGTGCACGTGCAGCGGCTCCGCGCCAAGATCGAGAAGGACCCGGAGCGGCCCGAGATCGTGGTGACGGTGCGCGGCGTCGGCTACAAGGCCGGCCCGGCCTGAACCAGATGACCGGTGCGCGATGCAGAGGGTGAGGCGGGCCGCGCGGCGCGTCCTCGCCTGGCTGCGCCGGCTGCTGCGCGCCCTGTACGCGCGCCAGCGCCGCTCCATCCAGCTGCGCGTGGTCACCTCGACGCTGTTCATCTCGGCGATCGTGGTGGCCATCCTCGGGGTGTTCCTCACCCAGCAGATGACCAACGCGCTGATGGACAGCAAGGTCAAGGCCGCCGGGGTGCAGCTGGACGAGGGCCTGTCCACCGTGCGCGGGCAGCTCACCAACCAGCCCGACGCGGGCGGCCGGCTGAACAACGTCATCAACACGCTGAAGGAGCGCAGCGGCCCGTCGGGGCTGTACGAGGTGTACATCCGCGACACCCGTGACTCCTCCTTCGACGGCTACAGCTCCAACGAGCTGCGCGCCGAGAGCGTGCCCCAGCGGCTGCGCGACGAGCTGCGGCGCGCCCCCGCCGACTCCACCGCCTACACCTTCGGCCGGCTGACCTACAACGGCCGGCCGTCCGAGCCCGGCCTGATCGTCGGCGGCAAGACCCCCCAGTTCGAGCTGTACTACCTGTTCCCGCTGACCCAGGAGCAGCACACGCTGACGATCGTCAGCCAGTCCCTGGTCGGCGTCGGGATCGTGCTGGTGCTGCTGCTCGCCGCGATCGCCTCGCTGGTGACGCGGCAGGTCGTCATCCCGGTCCGGCTCGCCGCGCAGGGCGCCCAGCGCCTGGCCGCCGGGCGGCTGGAGGAGCGCATGCGCGTCCGCGGCGAGGACGACCTGGCCCGCCTGGCCCGCTCGTTCAACGACATGGCCGCCAACCTCCAGGAGAAGATCGGCGAGCTGGAGGACCTGTCGCAGGTGCAGCGCCAGTTCGTCTCCGACGTCTCGCACGAGCTGCGCACCCCCCTCACCACCATCCGGATCGCCGCCGACATGCTCTACGAGCACCGCGAGCACTTCGGCGACCCCGCCGTCGGCCGGTCCGCCGAGCTGCTGCAGAGCCAGCTGGAGCGGTTCGAGTCGCTGCTGGCGGACCTGCTGGAGATCTCCCGGCACGACGCGGGCGCCGCGACCCTGGACGCCGAGTCGCTGGACATGCGCGACCTGGTGCTGCGCGCCGTCGGCGACATCCAGGGCCTGGCCGAGCGCAAGGGCAGCAAGGTGCAGCTGCAGCTGCCCGGCGAGCCCTGCATGGCCGAGGTCGACCGCCGCCGGGTCGAGCGGATCATGCGCAACCTGCTGGTCAACGCCGTCGAGCACGGCGAGGGCGAGGACATCGTGGTGTCGGTCGCCGCCGACCGGGACGCGGTCGCGGTCGCCGTCCGCGACCACGGCGTCGGGCTGAAGCCGGGCGAGGGCCAGATGGTCTTCGACCGGTTCTGGCGCGCCGACCCGGCCCGCGCCCGCACCACCGGCGGCACCGGCCTCGGCCTGTCGATCTCCCGCGAGGACGCCCAGCTGCACGGCGGCTGGCTGCAGGCGTGGGGCGAGCCCGGCGCCGGGTCGCAGTTCCGCCTGTCGCTGCCGCGCGTCGCGGGCGCCGAGCTGCGCGGATCGCCGCTGCCCCTGGTCCCGCCGGGCGCCGGCGGGCGTGCCCTGTTCGCCGAGCTGGAGGCGGGAGAATGACCGATCGCCGTGCCTGCGGCGGGCACTCCGCCCGCGTCCCCGCCGCCCTCGCGACCGCCGCGGTGCTCGCGCTCGGCACCGGCTGCGCCAACGTGCCGAGCGGCGGCCGGGTCGTCGCCGGGCACGCCGCCGACCGGGTCGAGCAGGCCGACGACCCCTACGTCCGGCTGATCCCGGCGCACCCGAGGCCCGACTGGTCGCCGGCGCAGGTCGTCGCGGGCTTCCTGGCCGCCTCGGGCGGCTTCGACGACGGCCACAAGGTCGCCCGCGAGTACCTGTCCGCCGGTTCGGCGAGCTGGAACCCCGGCCCCCGGCCCGCGGTGACGGTCTTCCAGAACTGGCAGCCGCCGCAGGTCGTCCAGCAGAACGGCGACAGCGCGTCGGTGCAGGTCGCCGGCGACCGGCTCGGCCGCATCGGCGGCGACGGCCAGTACAGCGCCGACCCCGACACCGCCGTGGAGACCTTCCAGCTCACCCGCTCCCCGCAGGGGGTGTGGCGGATCACCGGGCTGCCCGACGACGCCCGCTCCGGCCTGCTGCTGACCAAGGCCGACGTGGACCGCGCGTTCCGCACCGTCAACCTGTACTACTTCGCGCCCGGCCGGCCCACCCTGGTGCCGAACGGGGTCTTCCTGCCGCTGGTCACCCGGCACGACCTGCCCGACCAGCTCGTCCGCGCGCTGCTGACGGGGCCGAGCTCCTGGCTCGGGCCCGCCGTCAAGAGCGAGTTCCCCGAGGGCACCCGGCTGCGCGGCCGCGTCGCCCTGGACAAGGACACCGCCACCGTCGACCTGTCCAAGGAGGCGCGCGGCGGCGACCCCGACCGGATGTCGGCGCAGCTGTCGTGGACGCTGCGCCAGCTCTCGGAGATCAAGCGCTGGAAGCTGCAGATCGAGGGCGTCACGGTCGAGCCGCGGCCGACGGGCCCGCTCCAGCCGGTCCGCTCCTGGCCGCAGAACGCGCCCGACGGCCCCGAGGCCGAGGCGGGGCAGGCGCAGCCCGCCTACGTCATCGGCGCCGCGGGCTCGCTGGCGCGCCTGGCCGGCGACCAGCCGCAGCCGGCCGGCCTGCCGCCGAACCGGCTGGTGCGCCCCGCGGTGTCGGGCGACCACCAGGAGATCGCCGGGCTGAGCCGCGGCGGCGACCAGGTGCTGGCCGGCGCGCTGGCCAACGGCACCGCCGAGGTGCACACCCTGCTCACCCGCCGCGACCGCCGCACCCGCTTCACCGCGCCCGGCTTCGACCGCGACGGCACCCTGTGGACGGTCGAGACGTCGCAGAACCGGTCGTGGCTGTGGATGCGCCAGCGCGGCCGGCCGCCGGTCCGCGTCCAGACCTGGGGGCTCGGCGGCCGCGAGGTGTCGGCCTTCCGGGTGGCCCGCGACGGGGTGCGCGCCGCCGCCATCGTCAAGATCGACGCCCGCTACCAGGTGCAGCTCGGCCGCATCGTGCGCGGCCCGGCCGGGCCCACCGAGGCCGGGTCCTTCCTGCCGGTCAGCTCCGAGCTGACCGAGAGCGTCGACCTGGCCTGGCGCGACTTCGGCACCCTCGCCGTCCTCGGCAGCAAGAACAACGACAAGAGCGTGCTGCCGTACCTGGTGCCGGTCAGCGGCGCCGCCGTGAGCGCCCTCGGCGCGGGGGCGCTCGGCGTCCCCAAGACCATCACCGCCGCGCCGAACCAGTCCGTCCTGGTCGGCACCCAGGCGGGCACGGTCTGCCGCCAGACCAACCCGAACGACCAGATCAGCGAATGGCTCTGCTCCGTCCAGGGATCAGACCCGACATATCCGTACTGATTTCCCCCACACCCGCCAGAAGTTATCCACAGGTCGGGGAAGGCCTTCCCCCGGACGTGCCGGTCGAGCAGGCTCGCCCTATGCGACTGCTGAGCGACCTGTACGATCTGCTGCTCCCGGCCAGATGCGCGGGGTGCGGGCGCGCCCCGGGCCTCGTCTGCCGGAAGTGCACGGACGCCCTGGAACTGCCGGCCCGCCGGGTGGACGCCCTCAAGGGGGCCCCGCCGACATGGACGGCCGTGTCCTACGAGGGGCCGGTGAAGGCCCTCATCGCGGCGCACAAGGAAGCGGGCCGGCTCCCGCTGGCCGGGCCGCTGGGAACGGCCCTGGCGCGCGCTGTGGCGGCGGCCATCGGCCCGCCGCACCCGCCCCGGGGCGCGGGCACGGCCCCGGGGCCCGGGCCGCCTGGCGATCTTCTGGTGGTCCCGATGCCCTCGGCGCGGGCGGCGACACGGCGCCGCGGCCATGATCCCGTCCGGCGGATGACGGCGGCGGCCGTCCGGGCGCTGCGCGCCGACGGATACCCGGTGCTCGGGCTGGACGCCCTGCGCCACCGCCGCGCGGTCGCCGACCAGGCGGCCCTCACCGGGACGGCGCGTGCGGCGAACCTCAGGGACGCGATGGAGGCGCGCCCCGCCCACCTGCCGGCCCGGGTCGTCCTCGCCGACGACATCGTCACCACGGGCGCCACCCTCGCCGAAGCCACCCGGACCCTGACCCGGGCCGGCGCCGAGGTCATCGCAGCCGCCACCGTGGCCGCCACCCCACGCCGCCGGTGACCCCACGACCCTGTGGCGGGCAAGCCTGTGCTCGGCAAGCCTGCGGCCGACAGGTCCGTGGTCGGCAGGCCGGCGGGGCCTTGTGGGGGCGCCCGGGGGTGAGAGTGGGGTCACCGGCGGGGGAAAGGTGACTTTCTTCACGTGGGCGCGGGTGAGGGGTGGTTACGCACCGTAATGGGGTGGGGTCGCGCTTGGGGGAAGGGGGGTGGTGTGGGGTGTTTTGCCCGGTCGGGGGCAGCTGACACGCCCGAAGAGATTTTGCTGACACTCCCGCCTGTCGGCAGGAGTTGACCTGCGTTGTCATAGGGGACTGTAACCCCTGCGGATACGGGGTTTCACGGCTTGTGAGCGCGATGGTGCGCCGGTTGCGGAGGTGGCTGTGGGAGGCGGCCGATGACCGTCAGTGAGTTTTTCCTCCATTCACCCCCCTGACATTCGAGGCGTAAGGGGTTAGCGTTCCTGACATGGCACCCGCCCGGGTCCGTGGTTGCGCTGGATCGCAGTGCTCGTCAGGAGCATGGGAAGCGGTCCGGCTAGCCGATGCCAGGCGCAGGCGAAACGGCCCACGTAAGGCGACTTCTCGTCGACCGATCACGGTGCGCCTTAGAGGTAAGTCCTGCCCCGCCGGAGGATCAGATGTCCTCCGTACCGGGAGAAGGGCAGTAGTGGCGATAGCGCCGCGAGCCCCTCAGCAGGCGGATGTGGGGACGAAGACCAGGTCGGCCGGGCGGGTGCATCCCACCGAGCTGTGGAGCCCGGCCGGAGCTATAAGGAGCTCCGGACCGGGCAAGAGCAACCGGGAGAAGGGGGGTCTCGCGTGGACATCATCGTGAGAGGCCGGCACACCGAGGTCAACGACAGGTTCAAGCAGCACGTCGACGGCAAGCTCGCCAAGATCGAGCGGCTGAACAACCGGGTCATCAGAGTCGATGTGGAGGTGTCGGAGGACCGCAACCTGCGCCAGCCCGACCAGCGGGAGCGGGTGGAGCTGACGATCCGGGCACAGGGCCCGGTCATCCGCGCCGAAGCCGCAGCCGAGGACCGTTACGCCGCGCTCGACATGGCGCTGGACAAGCTCGAGGGCCGCCTCCGCCGTGACGGCGAGCGGCGCAAGCCCGGGCACGGCGGCCGGGCGCGGGCCAAGCTGGCCACGATGGAGCCACTTCCCGAGGCACTTCCCGAGCCCGCGCCGGCGGCGGCGCCGACGGCCGTCGCCGAGATCGACGGCTACGAGGAGACCACCTCCGACCTGGACGAGCATCTCGTCCCCATCCCCATGGACGGCGAAGGTCCCGTCGTCGTCCGCGAGAAGTTCCACAAGGCCGAGCCCATGGGCATCGAGCAGGCCCTGTTCGAGATGGAGCTCGTGGGCCACGACTTCTACCTGTTCCGTGACAAGGCGACCGGCCACCCCTCGGTGGTGTACCGCAGGCGCGGCTGGGACTACGGAGTCCTGCGACTTGTCGAAGAGTGATGTGGCACTTGCGTCACGTCACCGCCCGAAGCGTGTCATGATCTAGAGCGTGTTCCACAGCGGCCGCAGCGGTCGTGTCACCCGCCCGGTGGGGCGCACCCGCCGGGCGGCTCGTGAGGCGACGGCGGGCCCGCACGGTCGCGGCCCGGAGTGAGTCCCGGGCCGGGATCTCGGAGCACCGACAGCAGGCCGTGGACGCGGTGGTCCCGGGCCGAGCCCGCGCAGCGCGCCGGGCGCGGACGGGACCGCCGCGCCGCGGCGACCTCCCAGGATCCGAGATCACTGACTGTGAAGGGGGGAAGCGGCGTCCCCTCCACGCCGCGACTCAGGTGAGCGAGAATCCCGAGGCTCGCGGAACCGCGGCGGTGCCCCGTCAGGCCGGCGCGGCCGACCCCATCCGGGTGCTCATCGTCGACGACCACGCGCTGTTCCGGCGCGGCCTGGAGATGGTCCTCCAGAGCGAACCCGACATCGAGGTCATCGGCGAGGGCGGCGACGGTCACGAGGCGGTGCAGATGGCCGGCGACCTGCTGCCCGACGTGGTGCTGATGGACATCCGGATGCCGCGCCGCAGCGGCATCGAGGCGTGCACCGCCATCAAGGAGGCGGCGCCCAGCGCCAAGATCGTGATGCTGACCATCAGCGACGAGGAGGAGGACCTCTTCGAGGCGATCAAGGCGGGGGCCAGCGGCTACCTGCTGAAGGAGATCTCCATCGACGAGGTCCCGCAGGCGGTGCGCGCGGTGCACGGCGGCCAGTCGCTGATCAGCCCGTCGATGGCGTCCAAGCTGATCACCGAGTTCGCCTCGCTGGCCAAGCGCAGCGAGGAGCGCAGCCAGCAGGTCCCCGCGCCCCGGCTCACCGACCGCGAGATGGAGGTGCTCCGCCTGGTCGCCCGCGGCCTCGGCAACCGCGAGATCGCCAAGCAGCTGTTCATCTCCGAGAACACGGTCAAGAACCACGTCCGCAACATCCTGGAGAAGCTGCAGCTGCACTCCCGCATGGAGGCCGTCGTCTACGCCGTCCGCGAGAAGCTCCTGGAGATCACCTGAGCCGCCCGCCCAACCGGAGCCGCCGCCCCGCCTGAAGCCCTCGCGCCCATCGGCGGCGCCCTCTCAGCGGCATGCACGCGACACGAAAAGCCGCTGATGCTCGCCTGAGCCGCCCGTGCAACCGGTGGTGCCGCCCCGGCCGAAGTCCTCATGCCGGTCGGCGGCGTCCGTTCCATCGTGCGGTGGCGGTATGTACGCGGCACGACAGCCGTTGGTGATCGCCTGAGCGATCGGGTAGCCCCGGCGGGCGGTTGGCTGTGCGTAGCTGTGGGAGAGCGGCTAGAGGGCTTCTGTGGGTCTTGTGGTCATTGGCGGCGCTTTTCGGCGGAGGATGGTCGTGTCCGCGTGATGTGCCGGAAGTCGCTGGTGATCGCCTGGGCGGCTCTGTGCAGTCGGTGATGTCGCGTTTCGGCAGTGCGCTGTGGGGAGGCGCTGGGGACTGCCTGCGGGGCCTCGTGTGGTCGGCGGTGTCTTCTTTGGTGGTCTTGCGTGCGGTGCGAGGGAAGCCGCCGGTGGTCGGCTGAGGGGCTCTGTGTGATCGCTGGAGCGGGGCTGGGTAACCGGCAAGGGTGTTTTGTCGGTGTGCTGGCGTAGCATCGCGGCGTGGTCGAACTCACCGGTGACGAGGCGCGCCGTCTGCAGCTGCGCGCCCAGGGTTTCGTAGGGGCGGGCGACCGCCGTGGGGGCGTGCGCGGGGTGCTGGAGCGGCTCGGGGCCGTGCAGCTGGACACGATCTCGGTGCTGGCGCGCTCGCACGAGCTCGTCCCGTACGCGCGGCTCGGCGCGACGGGCCGGGCGGCGGTCGAGCAGGCGTACTGGGACGGCGCCGGCTCCTTCGAGTACTGGGCGCACGCCGCGTCGATCCTGCCCATGGGCGACTGGCCCTACTTCGAGTTCCGGCGCCGCGCCTACCGGGCGCGCGGGTGGCGCTGGCACAAGGTCGCCGAGGGCGTCTGCGACGAGGTGCGGGCCCGGCTGAAGGCCGACGGCCCGCTCACCACCAAGGAGCTCGGCGGCGCCAAGGCCGGCGGCGACTGGTGGCAGTGGAGCGACCACAAGATCGCGATCGAGTGGCTGCTGGACACCGGCGAGGCCGTCTGCGTGGAGCGGACGGGCTGGCGGCGCGTGTACGACCTGGCCGAGCGCGCCATTCCCGCCGCTTTGCGCGACCGCGAGCCCGACGACCAGGAGTGCCTCACCTACCTGGTCCGGCACGCGGGCCGGGCGCTCGGCGTCGCCACCCGCGCCGACCTGGCCGACTACTACCGCCTCAAGGGCGTGCAGGTGGACGCCGTCGTCGAGGCCGCCGGGCTGGTCCCCGTCACCGTGCGGGGCTGGAAGCACCCCGCCTGGGCCGATCCCGGCGCGCTGGCCGCGCCGGTGCGCGGACGCCATGCGACCACGCTGCTGTCGCCGTTCGACTCGCTGGTGTGGGACCGCGCCCGCGCGTCCCGGGTGTTCGGGTTCGACCACCGCCTGGAGGCCTACGTCCCCAAGGCCAAGCGCGTGCACGGCTACTTCGCGATGCCGCTGCTGGCGGGCGGCCGCATCATCGGCCGCGTCGACCCCGCCCGCGAGGGGGGCACGCTGGTGGCGCGCCAGGTGACGTTCGAGCCGCACGCCGTCACGCCCGCGCGGCGCGAGGCGTCGGCGGCGGCGCTGGCCGAGGCGCTGCGCCGCGCCGCCGGATGGGTGGGCTGCGACGCGATCCGGGTGGAACGCATCGACCCGCCCGAGTTCCCGAGGGATCTGCTGGACGGGTCGATCCGGCTCGCCGGTGGTTAGGGCACACCTTCCGGGGCCGTGTCCTGTGACGAACGCGACCCCGGGAGCACGGCTCAGCCGTGCGGTGTGTGCTGGGTGTCGGTGCGGACCGGCTTGTCGATCGTCTCGCCCGCCGGGCCGCCACGGCGCTTGGCCGAGCGGCTGCCGAAGACGGAGTAGTCGACGATCTCCGGGATGACCCGGGGCGCGTCGACCACCACGTCGGAGAAGATGTGCACCAGGCCACCGACCACGATGCCCACCACGATGATCGCGCCACCGACCCCGAACATGACCCAGGACGGGCCCATGCACAGGGCCACCCCGCCCACGGCGAAGCCGATGAAGATGATGGCCACCGCCACCCATGAGCTGGGCCGGCCGGCGTGCGAGCCGTGCGATTCCTCGGACATCAGCGCCTCCCCTCGGTGCACTGCATGATTTTTTCCTCCATGCGGCGGGACGAACGGGACCCGCCGCGGATTGCGTCCCAGGGTGACCTAGACCATCCTGGGACTCGCCTACGATGGCATCGTACGTGTGGTGTGCGTGCCGCCTTCAGGCGGTGACCCACGATCTGCCAAGGAGCCTCCTAGAGTGCCGCCAGTCATCGACAAGATCCTTCGTGCGGGCGAAGGCAAAATCCTGCGCAAGCTCAAGAAGCTCGCGGATCAGGTCAACTCGATCGAAGAGGACTTCGTCGAGATGAGCGACGCCGAGCTGCGCGAGCTCACCGACAAGTACCGGGAGCGGATCGCCGAGGGCGAGTCTCTGGACGACCTGCTCCCCGAGGCGTTCGCGACCGCCCGCGAGGCCGCCAAGCGCGTGCTCGGCCAGCGGCACTACGACGTCCAGCTCATGGGCGGCGCCGCGCTGCACCTGGGCAACATCGCCGAGATGAAGACCGGTGAGGGCAAGACCCTGACCTGTGTGCTCCCGGCGTACCTGAACGCGCTGTCCGGCGAGGGCGTGCACGTGGTCACGGTGAACGACTACCTGGCCAAGCGCGACGCCGAGTGGATGGGCCGCGTGCACCAGTTCCTCGGCCTCGAGGTCGGCGTCATCCTCCCGCAGATGACGCCCGACGAGCGCCGGGTCGCGTACAACGCCGACATCACCTACGGCACCAACAACGAGTTCGGGTTCGACTACCTGCGCGACAACATGGCGTGGAGCCTGGAGGAGTGCGTCCAGCGCGGCCACAACTTCGCGATCGTGGACGAGGTCGACTCGATCCTGATCGACGAGGCGCGGACCCCCCTGATCATCTCCGGGCCGGCCGAGCAGAACTCCAAGTGGTACGCCGAGTTCGCCAAGATCGTGCCGCGGCTGAAGCGCGCCGAGCTGGTCTCCACCGCCGGCCAGGTCGACGAGTACGGCCCCGGCGACTACGAGGTCAACGAGAAGAAGCGCACCGTCGGCATCACCGAGGCGGGGGTGGAGAAGGTCGAGGACTACCTCGGCATCGACAACCTCTACGACTCGGTGAACACGCCGCTGGTCAGCTTCCTCAACAACGCGCTGAAGGCCAAGGAGCTGTACAAGCGCGACAAGGACTACGTCGTCATGAACGGCGAGGTCCTGATCGTCGACGAGTTCACCGGGCGCATCCTGCACGGCCGTCGCTACAACGAGGGCATGCACCAGGCCATCGAGGCCAAGGAAGGCGTGGCGATCAAGGACGAGAACCAGACCCTCGCCACGATCACCCTGCAGAACTACTTCCGCCTGTACAACAAGCTCGGCGGCATGACCGGCACCGCCGACACCGAGGCGGCCGAGTTCAACAAGACCTACAAGATCGGCGTGGTGCCGATCCCGACGAACAAGCCGATGATCCGCAAGGACGTCGCCGACGTCGTCTACAAGACCGAGCAGGCCAAGTTCGAGGCCGTCGTCGAGGACATCGCCGAGCGGGTCGACAAGGGCCAGCCGGTGCTGGTCGGCACCACCTCGGTGGAGAAGTCCGAGCGGCTCAGCAAGATGCTGAAGCGGCGCGGCATCACCCACCAGGTGCTGAACGCCAAGCACCACGAGCAGGAGTCGGCGATCGTCGCCGAGGCCGGCCGCAAGGGCGCGGTCACCGTCGCCACCAACATGGCCGGCCGCGGCACCGACATCATGCTCGGCGGCAACCCCGACTTCCGCGCCGACCTGGAGCTGCACCAGCGCGGGCTGAGCCCGCTGGAGACGCCCGAGGAATATGAAGCGGCCTGGCCCGAGGCGCTGGAGAAGGCCAAGCAGGCCGTCAAGGGCGAGCACGAGGAGGTCGCCGAGGCCGGCGGCCTGTACGTGCTGGCGACCGAGCGGCACGAGTCGCGGCGCATCGACAACCAGCTGCGCGGCCGCTCCGGCCGGCAGGGCGACCCGGGCGAGTCCCGGTTCTACCTGTCGCTGGAGGACGACCTGATGCGGATGTTCAACTCCGCCCGGGTCGAGGCGATCATGACCCGGCTGAACATCCCCGACGACGTGCCGATCGAGTCCAAGATCGTGTCCAACGCGATCAAGTCGGCGCAGGGCCAGGTCGAGCAGCAGAACTTCGAGATGCGCAAGAACGTCCTGAAGTACGACGAGGTGCTCAACCGGCAGCGCAAGGTCATCTACGCCGAGCGCCGCCAGGTGCTGGAGGGCGCCGACCTCAAGGACCAGGTCCGCCGGATGATCGAAGAGGTCGTCAACGGCTACGTCGCCGGCGCCACCGGCGAGGGCTACGCCGAAGAGTGGGACCTGGACAAGCTCTGGAAGGCCTTCAAGCAGCTCTACCCGATCTCCTTCACGGCCGACGAGCTGGTCGAGGAGGTCGGCGGCGACATCTCCGACCTGGACGCCGAGACGCTGGCCGCCAAGTTCCGCGAGGACGCGCTCGCCGCCTACGAGAAGCGCGAGCAGGAGCTCGGCGAGGAGGTCGTGCGCGAGCTGGAGCGCCGCGTCGTCCTGTCGGTCCTGGACCGCAAGTGGCGCGAGCACCTCTACGAGATGGACTACCTGCAGGAGGGCATCGGCCTGCGGGCGATGGCGCAGCGCGACCCGCTGGTGGAGTACCAGCGCGAGGGCTACGACATGTTCAACGCCATGCTCGACGGCATCAAGGAAGAGTCGGTCGGCTACCTGTTCAACCTCGAGGTCGAGGTCGAGGACCAGCCGGCGGCCCCCGCGGTCGGCGCCAACCCGGTCGCGCTGGACTCCGGCGACGAGGACGGCGACGAGGCCCCCCAGGACGACGCCCCCGTCGTCCACGCCAAGGGCCTGGACGAGCCGCAGCGGCCGAAGAAGCTGGACTACTCGGCGCCCACCCTCGACGGTGAGGGCGGTGTGGAGCACCACACCGAGGAGGCCGAGGACGAGTACGCGGGCGTGAACCGCAACGACCCGTGCCCCTGCGGCTCGGGCAAGAAGTTCAAGCGCTGCCACGGCGACCCGCGCAGCTGACGCGGTCCGCCACCCGAACGGCCCCCGGGGTTCTTCCCGGGGGCCGTTCGGCGTTCGCGGGTCAGCCGGCGCGGCGCAGCGCGCGGGCGTGCCCGGCGGCCGGGCCGGGCCGCGCGGCGGTGGTCTCCAGCGCGGTGCAGCGCCAGCGGCCGCCGCGCTCCTCCAGCCGCAGCGCGATCGCCTGCACCCGGCCCGCGGCGGCCACGACGGCGCCCGCCTCGGCGACACCGGGCGCGGGCCGCTGCAGCCAGCTGGTCAGGATCCGCGGCGGCCGGACCCGCGCCCCGGCCGCGACGGCCTGGCGGTGCGCGGCGATCCCGTCGTACACCTCGCGGACCGCCAGCCTCGCCAGCTGGCGAGGCGGGCGGACGCCGGTCAGCACCTCGACGATCAGCCGCACGCTCGCGTCGGCGACGGCCCGCAGCTCCGCCGCGTCTGGCACGGGCCCGTCCGCGGGGGAGGGGCGCACCAGGTGCAGGGCCGCGCGTCTCTCGTAGCGCACGACCTCCAGGGCCGGCCTGGGAGCGGTGGTAGCGGACAACGTGGACGAGGCAAGACGCATGATCATGACGGCTCCGGGGATCGGGGATGGAGTCGTCATCAAGAGCGGCGGCCGCCCGGGAAAATACCGGGGCCGAGATAACGCTTCGAACACGCCGGCGGCCCCTCCCGGGGCTGCGGGAGGGGCCGCCGGAGCAGGCCGGGCCTGCCGGGCGTCACGGGGTGACGGTGTCCTTCTCGCCCTTCTTGGTGACCTTGCCGTCCTTGGCCGCCGCGGCGACCTCGGGCGCGGCGGCGGGGTCGGCGGCCACCGACTCCTCGCCCTCGGGCTCGCGGCCCGGGGTGGCGATGTTCAGCTTGCGGATCAGCACGGTGAACAGCAGGTAGTAGACCACCGCGTAGACCAGGCCCATGGCGATCAGCCCGAGCAGGTTGTGGGTGTTGGACTTGCTGCCGTTGATCAGCATGTCGATCGCGCCGGCCGAGAAGCTGAAGCCGAGCTTCATGCCGAACGCCGAGGCCAGCGCCATCGAGACGCCGGTCAGCAGCGCGTGCACGCCGAACAGGACCGGGGCGACGAAGATGAAGGAGAACTCGATCGGCTCGGTGATGCCGGTGACGAACGCGGTCAGCGCGGCGGAGATCATGATGCCGCCGACGGCCGGGCGGCGGTGCGCCGGGGCGGCGCGCCAGATGGCGAGCGCGGCGGCGGGCAGCGCGAACATCAGGACGGGGAAGTAGCCGGCCATGGACCAGCCCGCGCCGTCCTGGCCCTGCAGGTAGCAGTTGAGGTCGCCGCTGTAGACCTTGCCGCCGACGGTGCACTCGGGGATCTGGGTCCACACCACGTTGTTGACGATGTGGTGCAGGCCGAGCGGCAGCAGCAGCCGGTTGATGACGCCGTAGATGCCCGCGCCGATGGTGCTGTTCTCGGCCATCCAGGTGCCGAAGGAGTTCAGCCAGCCGCCGAGGACGGGCCAGACCCAGCCGAAGACCAGGCCGAGCAGGACCGCGGCGAACGAGGTGATGATCGGCACGAAGCGGCGGCCGCCGAAGAAGGCCAGCCAGGCCGGCAGCTTGATCCGGTAGAAGCGCTGGTAGAGCAGGGCCGCGGTGATGCCGATGACGATGCCGCCCAGCACCTTGGTCGGGTTGGAGGCGGCGAGGTCCAGCACCTCCTTGGGCTTGCCGGGGTTGTCGGGGTCGAACAGCCGCTTGACGACGCGCGGCCGCAGCTCCGAGGAGTGGAAGAACATCGTCATGGAGACGTAGTGGAAGACCAGGTAGCCCACCACGGCGGCGAGGCCGGTCGAGCCGTCGGACTTCTTGGCGAACCCGACCGCGACGCCGACCGCGAACAGCAGCGGCAGCCAGTCGAACAGCGCGCCGCCCGCGGCCCCGAAGATCTCCGCGACGCGGTCGGCGCCGGAGAAGTTGAGCCAGGCGTCCTTGTTCTCACCGATGACGTCGGGCTGGCCGAGCCGGAGCAGCAGGCCGGCGGCGGGCAGCACGGCGATCGGCAGCATGAGGCTGCGGCCGATCCGCTGCAGCACCGCGAGGGCGCTGGAGCCTCGGCGTGGCGCGGCGGAGCCGTCCACGGCGGTGGTGGCACTCATCAGGGGGTCCTTCCTCGGTTCTCAGGGGAGTGACGGGGGGTTTCCGAGAGCGGTGTGGATCTGGTATCGGTCGGCGCGGTAGGTGGAGACGCCGAGCTCGGCGCAGACGCCGTTGATGAACGAGCGGCGCTGCAGCAGCAGCACGGCGCTGCCGCGGGGGATCTGCAGGTGCCGGGCCTCGGCGGCGTCGGCGAGGCCGGCGTCGATCGTCTGGTCGCCGGCGTCGAACACCAGGCCGTAGACCGCCTCCAGCACCCCGTACAGGGACCGGTCGGCGAGCCGCCGGTCCAGCAGGTCGGGGGCGAGCGAGGCGAGGATGTGCGCGCGTTCCAGCGCCATCGGCTCGCCGTCGGCGGTGCGCAGCCGCTCCACGACGTGGACGCGGGTGCCGGGCTCGACGTCGAACAGCCGGGCCAGCCGGGCGTCGGCGGCGACGGTGCGCCGGTCCAGGTCCACCGCGCCGGGGCGCAGCCCGCGGCCGAGCATGTCCTCGGTGAAGGAGACCAGGCGCAGCGGCATCTCCAGCTTCGGCCGGGCCACGAACGTGCCCTTGCCGGGGACGCGGTACAGCCGCCCCTCCGTGACCAGCTGGTCCACCCCTTGCCGCACCGTCATCCGGGAGAGCCCGTACCGGGTGCACAGCTCGCGCTCCGAGGGGATCGGCGCGTCGACGGGCAGCTCGGCGCCGTCGATCAGGTCGAGCAGGATCGCGCGGAGCTGGAAGTACTTGGGGACGGGGCTGTTCGGGTCAATGGTCGTCACGGAGCGTTCCTCAGGTCTGTGTGGTAGATCCGTAATGGATTCTCCAGCCAGCCGGGTCGGCGGTTGTGTCTGTCCGGCGTGGTCCCCTGGCTTGCCGGGGGTCTCATCCGGGGTCGGCACAGCGCGTTGCCGGGTTCGCCGCGCAGAAGCCACCGGGTTGTTCTTCCACTTGCGCCGTCGTGGCGGGCGGGCGGAGTTTGCGGTGGCTGGCGTTCCTGGACGCCCCGATCGTGCTGGAATGTCCAGGGTGTCGGTTGACGCGGTCAGGGCCCCTTGCGGCCCGGTGGAAAGCCCGAACACGCTGATCGCGTGCCGGGAAGCGGTGTAGTCGACCCGCGCCGTGCGCGGATCATCAAGATCGCCGAAGTGCACGAAGGCAGCCAGAGCGGCGGCGACCAGGTCCCGGTCACCTTGAAGCCCGCATCCGCCCTCACCGTCGCAGCGGTGCACTCGATCACCGAGGGTTTTGGGGGTGCGTCGGCCGCACAGGCAGTGCTGGGACAGCGCGGTGGTGAACGTCGACGCGCGCAGGAGCCGTCCGCCGGTGGCGGCGCACTCGCGCGCGAGGGCGGTGATGAGCAGCCCCGGTGTGAAGCGGGCGCAGGCGGCGCCCCAGCGCCTGTGCCAGGTGCGGATGTCGCAGTCCTCGATGACCAGGTGCGGGCCGTGCACACCCACCAGCGCACCGGCCACATCCCGGGCGTGCGCAGCGCGTACCTTCGCCGCTTGTTCGGCGGCGCGGTTGTGCCGTGCACGGATGCGCTGGTGGCTGCGCGAGAGGGTGTCGCGGCGGGGTGAGCGCAGCGGGATGCCGTTGGTGCGGGCGCGGCGTGCCCCGCCGGGCACGGGCACGGCCCGGGCAGGCAGCCCGCGCTCGGCACGCCGCTTCTCGCGTTTGCGCTGGCGGCGGCTGAGTTCGTACTGGGCGGCGTTGGCCGCGCGGCGCGAGCGCTCCATGGCCCGCTGCCTGCTGCCTGCTTTGCGCGCGGCCCGCGCCAGGTCACCGCGCTCGGCCGGCGTCAGCGTCAGCATGGTGGAGGCCGCACAGGCCGTCTCGTGTGGAGGCACCGGGTCTGCCGGGACAGGGAAGGAGACGGTGGCGAGGTTGGAGACGTTGCCGTCCACCCCGCCCCGCCGGTCCTTGGGCGCAGCCGCCCGGCGCGCCCGGGTGCCGGGCGAAAGATAAGCGGGTTTGAGGATGAGCAGGTGCGCCTCGTACACCCAGCCATGCGAAGTCGGTCGGCGGACCAGGTCGACCTTGTGCCAGCAGCCGGGGTCGCCGAGGGTGTGCAGCAGGTGCGGCCACTGGCCCGCGCCCTGCGGCAACCGCACCGGCAACACCAGGTCACCGCGTCCGCTGGCCGGGCCACCGGCGTACACCAGTGCCAGCGGACCCTGGTACTCCCACCACGACGACCGCCCCGGGACAGCCGGTAGGGCCGGGGCAGGCATGCGGCGTGGCTGCGCCAGCACCGAGTGTCCTCGCATGATGTTTCGGCGCCCGGTCCGGCCGCGTGCAGCCGCCCGGCCGAGCGGAGCGGGTCGCCCGGCGAGCGCGGCGACCTGCGCCGGGGTGAGACCGGCGGGCAGGGCGGGGTGGCGGTAGGTGTCCAGGTGCCCGTCCAGGGTGCCGTGCAGCCGGAACGTCTCCCACTTGCGGGGCTGGGTGTGGGAGCGGGCGCGGCCGGGGATGCGGGTGAACTTCCACCACGAGCCGTGCCGCGGGCGGCCGTGGCGGCGTCCGGCGGTGTTGGGGAACAGGTGCCGCTCCACTCCGGCCCACACCTCGTCGGCGATGTGCATCGCCACCGCTTTGGACAGGTGGTGCTTGAGATGCCCGGAGGAGTCCAGATGCCGGTACGCGGCCCGTTCCAGCCCCTCCCGTGACAATCCCAGCTTCTCTCGCCATTCAGCGGCGTCCTCGCCCGGGACGGCGGACGGGGCCGTGCGGCGGGCGGACGCTGCCCAGTAGGCGTCCACCCGGGCTCGAGCGTCCCGCCGCAGCGCACGTTTGACCTGCCATGCCGCGGCGAACAGCCGCTCCACCCGCACCCGGGTCGCCTCGTCGGGCACCACCAGCGGCAACCGCACCACCGACACCGGCACATCCATCGGCCGCCGCCAGGCAGGCCGTTTGTTCTTGCCCCGCCTTCGCTGGCCGGTCCCGCCCGTGGTCACCGCCGCCTGAGGAGGCACCGGTCGTGGGCGTCCGGCCGCGGGATGGCCGGGCACCTCAAGGGTGATCTCGGACGGTGGCATGGTGAACACGCTAAGCCACCATCGTCGAACGTGCGGGCGAATCGATCGGTTCAACGAAATCG
The DNA here is from genome assembly GCF_009604375.1 of Actinomadura macrotermitis. Classification (GTDB taxonomy): domain Bacteria; phylum Actinomycetota; class Actinomycetes; order Streptosporangiales; family Streptosporangiaceae; genus Spirillospora; species Spirillospora macrotermitis. The sequence goes on along the minus strand of NZ_WEGH01000003.1, from coordinate 996,207 downwards.
AACCCCTGTCCATCCGCCCGCACTGCCTTCGCCTGGCCGTCGCTTGTGCGGTGAGCCGTTGGGAGAGTGCACATGGGGCGTCCTGAAGGGAGGGAGTGGATCGATGTGGGCCGTACTGGTCTAGGCCGGACTAGACCACAATTTCTGGACAGGTGTCAATGCACGAACAAGTAACGGGAATGTCACCGGCAGGTCAGCTCAAGATCGTGAATATGTGCAGGTCAAGGCCGGGAACGGCGGAGCGGCGGGGTGCCCGCGGCACCCCGCCGCTCCGCCGCCGTCCGGATCCCGACCAGGGGTGGTCCGGTCCGGGCCGGGCCGTCCGGCGTGTCACTCCCGGGCCGCCGCCGCGCCCTCGTCGTCCTCCTCGGGCTCGCGGCCGGGCGTCGGCAGGTTCAGCCGCTTGATGAGGAAGTAGAAGATCGCGAAGTAGAGGAAGAAGTAGACGACGCCGAGCCCGACGATCAGGATCAGGTGCCGGGTGTTGCTCTTGGTCGCGTTCAGCAGCATGTCGATCAGCCCGGCCGAGAAGGAGAAGCCGAGCTGGGCGTCGACGGCGGCGAGCACGTACATCGACACGCCGGTCAGCACCACGTGGATGCCGTACAGCAGCGGCGCGACGAACATGAACGAGAACTCGATCGGCTCGGTGACGCCGCAGACGAACGCGGTGAGCGCCGCGGAGATCATCAGGCCGCCGACCGCGCCGCGCTTGTGCGGCGGCGCGGCCCGCCAGATCGCCATGGCCGCGCCGGGCAGCCCGAACATCAGCACCGGGAAGAACCCGGCGAGGAAGGTGCCGGCGTGCGGGTCGCCCGCCAGGTAGCGGTTGATCTCGCCGTGCACCACGCCGTCCGGGCCCTTGTAGGAGCCGAACACGAACCAGATCAGCGAGTTCAGGATGTGGTGCAGGCCGAACGGCAGCAGCAGCCGGTTGGCGACGCCGTAGATGCCCGCGCCGACGGCGCCGAGGCCGGTCAGCCAGTCGCCGAAGTCGTCGATCCAGCCGCCGAGCACCGGCCAGACCAGCCCGAAGACCACGCCGAGCAGCAGCGCGGCGGCCGCGCTGACGATCGGCACGAAGCGCCGGCCGCCGAAGAAGGCCAGCCAGGACGGCAGCTTGATCCGGTAGAAGCGCTGGTAGAGCAGCGCCACCATGAGCCCGACGATGATGCCGCCGAGCACCTGGGTCGGGTTCTTCAGCCCGTACCCGATCATCTCCTTGAGCGCGCCGTCCTGCTGCACCTGCTGCACGACGTCGGCCTTCAGCTGGGAGCTGTGCGCGAACATCGTCTTGGAGACCCGGTCGAACACCAGGTAGCCGACGACGGCGGCGAGGCCGGTGGAGCCGTCGGACTTCTTGGCGAAGCCGATCGCGACGCCGACGGCGAACAGCAGCGCCAGGTTGTCCAGCAGCGCGCCGCCCGCCGCGGCGAACACCTCGGCGACGCGGGTCCAGCCGAGGCCGTCCTTGCCGAGCAGGTCGTCCTGGCCGAGGCGGAGCAGGATGCCGGCGGCGGGCAGCACCGCGATCGGCAGCATCAGGCTGCGCCCGATGCGCTGCAGCACGGCGAACGTGGCCGGCCAGGCGCCGCCGCCGGAGCCGTGTGTGACGGCCGTGGAACTCATGAGCGGATGACCTCCCCGAGCGGAGCCGGACACATCGGTGCGGCCCGCCATCTTCTGCTCTGTTCGGATGGTGGAGTATGGTGCGTACTGGTCTAGTCCGGACTAGACCAGTCGCCGGAGACGGCGACCCGTGGTCACCGCGTCACAGAGAGTGCGCACGCATGGCATCGCTGCTCATCACCGCGAACAGCTTGATCACTTCCCCCGGGGGAGGTCCTACCCGCCGGTCCGCGCCGGGATTCGTCCGGATCGAGAACGAAGTGATCGCCGAGGTCGGCGAAGGGACGCCGCCGGGCGCCGACGTCCACCTGCCGGACGGCGTGCTCGCCCCCGGCCTGGTCGACCTGCAGGTCAACGGCTTCTACGGATATGACATGGTGGACGCCGCCGAGCCCGGCTGGCACACCGTCGTCTCCCGCCTGCCCGAGACCGGCGTGACCTCGTTCCTGCCGACCTTCATCACCGCCCCGGTCTCCGTGCAGGCCGCCGCGCTGCGGCGCCTGCGCGACCTGATGCCGGGCCTGCCGCCGGGCAGCCGTGTCCTCGGCGTGCATCTCGAAGGCCCGTTCCTGTCGGAGAAGCGCAAGGGCGCGCACAACGCCGCCCACCTGGTCGACCCGACGCCCGAGGCGATCGCGACGCTGCTGGAGACCGGCCTGGTCAAGCTCGTCACCCTCGCCCCCGAGCGGGCCGGCGCGCTGGAGGCGATCCGCACGCTGACCGCCGCCGGCGTGCTCGTCAGCGTCGGCCACAGCGACGCGACCGCCGCGCAGACCGCCGCCGCCGCCGAGGCCGGCGCCCGCAAGGTCACCCACATCTTCAACGCGCAGACCGGGATCCACCACCGCGAACCCGGCGTCGCCGCGCAGGCCCTCGTCGACGACCGGCTGCACCCCGGCCTGATCGCCGACCTGCACCACGTCGCGCCCGAGGTGTGCGCGCTGGTGTTCCGCGCCGCCGCCGGGCGGGTCGTGCTGGTCACCGACGCCGCCGCCTCCGCCGGCATGCCGCCGGGCGTCTACGAGCTCGGCGGCGAGCCGATCACCATGCCCGAGTCCGGCCCGCCGCTGCGCGCCGACGGCACCATCGCCGGCTCCGGCCTGCGGCTGGACGAGGCGATCGGCAACTGCGTGCGCGTCGGCGTCGACCCGGTCACCGCGATCGACGCCGCCACCCGGGTCCCGGCCGACCTGATCGGCCGCCCCGACCTCGGCCGGATCACTCCCGGCGCCGCCGCCGACCTGGTCTGGCTCGGGCCGGACCACCGGGCGCTTGCGACCTGGATCAACGGGCAGAACGTCTTCAGAGGGGGATCATGAGCACCAGCCGCATGCGCACCGAGATCGGCGAGCAGCCCGCCGCGCTGCGCCGCACGATCGACGGCCTGCTGCCGCGCCTGTCCGACATCGGGCGGCTCGCCAGGGACACCCGCCAGGTGCTGTTCATCGCGCGCGGCTCGTCCGACAACGCCGCCGTCTACGGCCGCTACCTGGTGGAGTCGCACACCGGCCGGCTCGCCACGCTGGCCGCGCCGTCCATCGCCACCACCTACAAGCGCGACCTGGACCTGTCGGGCGTGCTCGCCGTCGCGATCAGCCAGTCCGGCAAGACCGAGGAGATCGTGCAGACGCTGGACTGGGCCGCCCGCTGCGGCGCCCGGACCGTCGCGGTCACCAACGGCGCCGGCTCGCCGCTCGCCGAGGCCGCCGAGGTCGCGCTGATCACCGAGGCCGGCGAGGAGCTGGCCGTCCCGGCGACCAAGACCTACACCACCCAGCTGGCCGCGCTGGCGGTGCTCGGCCTCGGCCTCGGCGCGGACGTGGACGCCGAGGAGCTGCGCGGCGTCCCGGACGAGGTGGCGCGGGTGATCGAGGCGACCGAGGCGTCGGCCGCGCTGCCCGAGATCGTCGCGGCGCTGGCGCGGGTGCCCGGCGCGGTCGTGTCCGGGCGCGGCATCGCGTTCGGCACCGCGCTGGAGCTCGCCCTGAAGATCAAGGAGGCGTGCTACCTGCACGCCATGGGCCTGTCCTACGCCGACCTGCTGCACGGCCCGATCGCCGTCGTCGACGCCCAGACCCCGGCGCTGCTGGTGGCCGCGGACAGCGGCCCGACGCTGCCGGGCACCGTCGCGCTCGCCGAGCGGGTCCGCGGCGCCGGCGCGCAGGCGTTCGGCATCGGCGGCGGCGCCGGGCTGGCCGGCGCGAGCACCGCCGCGCTGGCCGGGCCCGACCTGCCCGAATGGGTCGCGCCGCTCGGCCTCATCGTCCCCGGCCAGATCCTGGTCGAGAACCTGGCCCGCGCGCTCGGGCTGGACCCGGACGTGCCGCGCGGCCTCAACAAGGTCACCCAGACCGACTGACAACCGAGGAGACACACCATGGACAAGGCCGAGGCCATCGTCGCCGCCCTGGGCGGCGCGGGCAACATCGTCGAGATCGAGCCGTGCGCGACCCGGCTGCGCACCGAGGTCTCCGACGCCGGACGGGTCGACGAGGCCGCGCTGAAGGCCGCCGGCGCGTTCGGCGTCATGCGCAGCGGCACCGTGGTGCAGGTCGTGGTCGGCCCCGAGGCCGACACCATCGCCAGCGACATCGAGGACCTCCTCGACTGAGCCGCCCCCGGAGGCAACCGTCATGACCCGAGTACTGTCCCCGGTCGCCGGCCGCGTCGTCGGCCTGGCCGGGGTGCCCGATCCGGTGTTCGCCCAGGCCATGGTCGGGCCGGGCACCGCCGTCGACCCCGACCGCGCCCCCGGCCAGGCCATCGCCCCGGTCACCGGGAAGATCGTCAAGCTGCACCCGCACGCCTACGTGGTGGTGGACGCCGAGGGCCACGGGGTGCTGGTGCACCTCGGCATCGACACCGTCCAGCTGAAGGGCGAGGGCTTCACGCTGCTGGCCGCCGAGGGCGCGGAGGTCGACGCCGGGCAGCCGCTGGTGTCCTGGGACCCCGCCGCGATCGAGGCGGGCGGCCGCTCGCCGATCTGCGCCGTCGTCGCGCTCGACGCGAGCGCCGCCGACCTGGCGGGCGTCCTGGAGGACGGCCGGGTGCACAAGGGCACCGAGCTGTTCACATGGAGCTGACGCCCGCCGCGGTGGTCTTCGACCTGGACGGGACGCTGATCGACACCGAACCGCGGAACCGGATGATGTGGGCGCGGCTGTTCGCCGCGCACGGCGTCCCCTGCGACGACGCGCTGCTGTCGTCGTTCACCGGGCGCCGCGGCCGCGAGGCGCTCGCCGACACGCTGCACCTGTTCCCGGGCCGGACCGTCGAGGAGCTGTTCCACCAGGCGGTCTCCTACGAGAACGACCCCGACCTGCCGGCCGTGCGGCCCGTCCACGGCTCGGTGCCGCTGGTGCGGGCGCTGCACGAGGCCGGGACGCCGCTGGCCGTGGTGACCTCGGGCGTGCGCCCGTACGCCGAGGGCCTGCTGGCCACCCTCGGCGTCGCGGACCTGATGAAGGTCGTGGTGACCGCCGACGACGTCCTGGTCGGCAAGCCCGACCCCGAGGGCTTCCTCGCCGCCGCCGCCAGGCTCGGCCTGCCCGCCGCCGACATGGTCGCGTTCGAGGACGCGCCCGCGGGGGTGGCCGCCGTCAAGGCGGCGGGTATGACCTGCATTGCCGTGACCACGACCCAGTCGCGCCGCGCCCTGGCCGCGGCCGACCACGTGGTCGCCGACCTCAGCGAAGTAGACGTGCTGCCCGGCCCCGCGCTGCGGGTGCCCGCGGCCTGAACAGGAGTTCCCAGTGAGCGAGCGCACCGTCAAGATCGAGTCCAAGGTCGGGCTGCACGCCCGCCCGGCCGCGCTGTTCGTGCAGACCGCGGCCAAGGCGCCGATGGACGTCACCGTCGGCCGGCCCGGCCACGACCCGGTGAACGCCAAGAGCATCCTGGCGGTGCTCGGCCTGGACGCCCGGCACGGCGAGGAGGTCACGCTGCGCGCCGAGGGCGACGGCGCCGACGAGCTGCTGGAGCGGCTGCAGCGGCTGCTGTCGCAGCCGGAGCCCGAAAGTGCCTGAGCTGCTGCGCGGCGCCGGCGTCAGCCCCGGCGCCGGGCACGGGCCGGTGCGCACCGTCGCCGGCGCGGTGCCCGAGCCGGCCGCCGGTGAGCCGGCCCGGCCCGGCGACGCCGAGCGGGCGCTGGCCGCGCTGGACGCCGTCGCCGCCGACCTGGAGGCGCGCGGCGCGCAGGCCGCCGCGGCGGGCAACACCGACGGCCGGGACGTGCTGAACGCCCAGGCGCTGATGGCCCGCGACCCCGGCCTGGCCGACGGCGTCAACGCCCGCGTCGCGGACGGCGTCGGCGCGGCCCGCGCGGTGTTCGAGGCGTTCGGGGTGTACCGGGAGATGCTCGCGGGGGCCGGGGACTACCTGGCCGCGCGGGTCACCGACCTCGACGACATCCGCGACCGCGCGGTGGCGCGGCTGCTCGGCCTGCCGATGCCGGGCGTCCCCGAGTCCGACGAGCCGTTCGTGCTGGTCGCCCGGGACCTGGCGCCCGCCGACACCGCCGTGCTGGACCCGGCGAAGGTGCTGGCGTTCGTCACCGAGGAGGGCGGGCCGACCAGCCACACCGCGATCCTGGCGCGCACCATGGGCGTCCCGGCGGTGGTGGCGCTGCGCGGCGCGACCGGGCTGCCCGACGGGACCGTCGTGCTGGTGGACGGCGCGGCGGGCACGGTCGTCATCGACCCGTCCGAGGAGCAGGTCGCGGAGGCCGGGGCCGCCGCGGCCGCGCGCGCGTCGGTCCTCGCCGAGCCGGCCGGGCCCGGCGCCACCAAGGACGGCCACGCCGTCCCGCTGCTGGCCAACATCGGCGGCCCGAAGGACCTGGCCGCGGCGCTCGCCAACGGCGCCGAGGGCGTCGGCCTCTACCGGACCGAGTTCCTGTTCCTGGACCGCGCCGCCCCGCCGGCCGACAGCGAGCAGGAGGACGCCTACCGCAAGGTGCTGGAGGCGTTCCCCGACGGCCGCGTCGTGGTGCGGGCACTGGACGCGGGCGCCGACAAGCCGCTGGCGTTCCTGCCGCCGCCGTCGGACGAGCCGAATCCGGCGCTCGGCGAACGCGGCTTGCGGATGCTGCAACGGCACCCCGACGTCATGTCGGCGCAGCTGCGCGCGCTTGCCCGCGCGGCCAAGGGCACCACGGCCAAGCTCCAGGTGATGGCGCCCATGGTCACCGACTCCGGCGAGGCCGCCGCGTTCGCCGCGGCCTGCCGCGAGGCGGGCATCGAGCACCCGGGCGTCATGGTCGAGGTTCCGGCGGCGGCGCTGCGCGCGCGCGACCTGGCGCCGGAAGTGGAGTTCTTCAGCGTCGGCACCAACGACCTCACCCAGTACGCCTGCGCGGCCGACCGGCAGATCGGTGGCCTGTCCCATCTGCAGGACCCCTGGCAGCCGGCCATCTTGGACCTTGTGTCCTACGCGGCGAAGGCGGGCGTGCCCTGCGGGGTCTGCGGGGAGGCGGCGGGCGACCCGGCGCTCGCCTGCGTCCTGGTCGGGCTGGGGGTGACGTCGCTGTCGATGAGCGCGCCGTCGCTGCCGCTGGTGCGGGCCGCGCTCGCCCGGCACACCCTCGCCGAGTGCCGGGCCGCTGCTGCTGCGGCGCGCACGTCCCGCACGGCCGCCGAGGCCCGCGAGGGGGCCCGCGCGGTGCTGCCGGGGCTGGCAGACCTCGGTCTGTGACCGTCGGCGGTGAGGCCGCGGGGCCTCACCGCCGACGGAACAGCACGATCCCGTCCTGCCGGGCGACCTCGGCGTAACCGCGTGCGGGCAGGTCGCGCAGTGCGGCTTTTTGCGCGTCCTCGGGAGCGGGGACACCCGTCAGCCGCCCGGTGTCGACGATGACCCAGTCGACGGGCCGGTGGTGCACGTCGGCGAAGAGGGTGACCTGGCAGCGCGCGGTGAGTTGGGGGACGAGCCGGTTCCCGGCGGCGACGGCGGCCCCGTCCGGAATACGCGCCATCAGCCGCTGCGCCGCCTGCACATGGGCCGGCGTCGAGTAGAAGCCCGGCTGGACCAGCCGCGCGAACGGCAGGAACGGCAGCGCTCCCAGCGCGATGACCAGCGCGGTATGGGCGAGCAGCGGCTTGCGCAGCCGCCTGACACCGTCGACGAACGCCACGAACACGATCGGCATCAGGATCGCGTTGTAATGGACGATGCCCGTGCTCCACTGCATGGACACGCCGGACGCCAGCCGCGGCAGCAGCAGCGGGGCGGCGATGAGCAGCAGCGGCGACCGCAGCGCCACGAAACCGGTCACCCCGAGGACGCAGAGCAGCAGAACGAGCCGCTGCGGGTGCTCGGCGATCCCCGGTGGCGTGCCCATCTGATTCCAGTACCGGTACTCACCGGACGGGCTGAAATGCGGGAGGACGACCAGGACGGCCAGCGCCGACCCCGCCGCACCGGCCGCGCCGGCCGCCAGGCCCAGCCGCCACTTGCGGCGCAGGAGCAGGAAGCCGCCGACGGCCGCGACGGCGAGGCCCATGTCCTCCTTGACGAGCAGGAGCGGCAGGCTCCACAGGACGGCGGCCCGATACCGCTCGTCGGCCAGGCGGACCATGACGCAGGCCATCAGCGGGACCGCGAAGGCGATCTCGTGGAAGTCGAAGGCGACCGCCCCTTGCAGCCCCCACGACAGCCCATAGGCGACGGTCACCCCGATTCCAGCATCTCGGCCAAGCCGCCCCATGGCGAAACGGCAGATCGGAACCGTGGAGAGCGCGAACAGGACGCCTTGGGCGGCGAGCAGCATGCGCGGGTCGTCCCAGAGCCAGTACAGCGGCGCGAGAAGGGCGATGACGGGATGGAAATGGTCGCCGAGCAGGTTGAATCCCGGCCCCTTCAGGGGGACCACCGGCATCTGCAAATGGGCATAAGACCGGACAGCCTGGTCGAAAATTCCCAGATCATACCCGGCCGTCTCCATTCGCCGATGCCGGAGAAGGGAGAAGAGCGCGTAGACGCTCCCGAGGGCGACGGCCAGGATCCAGGGGACCCGTGCCGCGGGCTCGTCCAGTGCCGCCCGCTCGTGCGCGAGGGAACGGCCTTGCAGTGCCTGGGACAGCACGGATCACTCGCATTCGTCGTGCGCCGGGAGAGCCCCACAGTATTGAGTTCTCGTCCGGCACCGACAACCAAGGACGCGCGCCCTTGGGTCACCGCCGATGAACAAATCAGCGACTTTGACATGCGTGAGCTGCAAAAGAGATCATAAGTTTCCCGCAGCGCTATGACATGGATCACAGTGCCATTAATTCGGCCGGTGACGGACCGTCTATTCCGGCGTAACGTAGAGGTGCGTCCCCCTCCGCCTGGAGTTCTCCCAAGCCTGACCGCCGTGACTAGGCGTCGGCGGGGGTGGCCGTGGTGCGGTAGGTGCGCCAGATGGTGAGGTCGTAGCCGAGGCCGAGCGCGGCTCCCAGCAGCAGGGGCGCCCCCAGCAGGGCGAGGGGGCCGGTGAGCAGGGCGGTCGCGGCCATGGGGCTGACCGAGACCGCGATGCTGCGGGCCAGGCTGGTCATGCTGGCCGCGGTGGTGCGGTGGGCGGGCGCGACGGCGGCGGCGGTGAACGCCTGGCGAGCCGGGACGTCGATCTTCGACAGGGTCTGGCGGGCCAGCAGCAGGGCCACCGCCGTGCCGAGGGTCGGCGCGAACGGGACGCAGGCCAGCAGGACGTTGGCGGCGGCGTGCGGGAGCAGCATCGCGGCCAGCAGGCCCCGGCGGGCGGCCAGGAAGGGCACGGTGAGCTGGGCGAGGGCGGGCAGCAGGTTCGCGGCGAAGAAGACCAGGCCGAGCTGGGCGGTGGTGGCCCCGTAGCGGTGCGCGAACCACCAGGCCAGCACCGCCTGGACGGCCAGGCCGCCGGAGAAGGCGTCGAGGGCGAACAGGGCGGCCAAGCGGCGTACCGGGGCCGGCACGCGCGTTCCGGTGCGCTCGGGGGCGTCGCCGCGTTCCACCGTCCGGACGGCCTCGGCGTCGGGCGTCAGCCGCCGGAACAGCAGCACGGTGCCGGCCGCCAGGCCCGCGTACAGGACGAACGCGGCGTCGCCCGGCGTCGCCCACGTCTGGAGGCCCAGTCCCGCGGCGGCCAGGCCGCCGAGCGCCCCGGCCGCCATGGCGGCGACGTTGTAGCAGGTGAAGACGCGGGTGTGCCGGCCGGCCGGGCAGGTCTGGGCGAGGACGGCCTGCTCGACGCCGGAGAAGGGGGTGTTGTCGTTGGTGGACGGCGAGATGGTGCCGATGAACGCGGCGGCGATCAGGACGGGGTAGGACTCGCTGACCGCGAACAGGACGCCGGCCACGGCCATCAGGCAGCCGCAGGCCGTCAGCACCCGCCGCCGCCCCCAGGCGTCGGCGAACAGGCCGAGGACCAGGCTGGCGGCGACCGATCCGGCCGACGCGACGGCCAGCAGCAGGCCGACCTGCCAGGGCGCGTCGCCGTCCTCGGTGAGCATCTGCGCCAGCAGCACGCTGGTGCAGCCGTATCCGAAGGTGCGCAGCGCGCGTGCCGCGACGAGAAGACGGCCGTCACGTCCCAGGTCGCGGTAGAGGGGAGGAGTCGTCGGCGCTTTCGGCATGGGCCATGGTGGCGCGCGGCGCAGGCCGTCCACGCGCCTGAATGCCGAAGCTTTACCGGGCGGTCGGCGTTGGTCGAGGCGGGCCGCGCCCATCTCGCGCACGAGGCCGGCGAGCGCGCGGATGGCGTCGGTCTCGGCGTCGGAGCGCCAGATCAGGGCGTAGGCGAGGGTGTCCACCGGTACGAAGGACCGCCCGGCGAGCGCGTGGTCGGCGGCTGCGCTGTGGCCCGCGCTGCGCGAGACGCTGGCGGACCGGCCCGACGAGCTGGCGCTGCTGGAGGCGATGGAGGCCGAGCACGCCGCCGTCGACGAGGTCATCGCGGTGATCGGCACGGCCCTGGCCGACCCCGGCGCCCCGCTCGGGGACCTGATCGACTCCCTGTACACCGGTCTGAACGGCCACCTCAAGCACGAGGAGGACCAGACGCTGCCGCTGATCGGCCCTGACGCGCCCCGGCTGCTGCCGTGGCTGCTGGACGGTGCCACCGAGGAGGGCGCCGCGACGATGCTCGCCCCGCTGCCCCCGCCCGCCCGTGCCGCCTTCACCGCCCAGTGGCAGCCGGCCTACGCCGCACTGGACCGCTGGAACTTCGGCACCTGACGCCCGGCCGGTGGGCCCGCTTCCGCGGTCCAGGGGCCGGTTCGGCTGTCATGCCGGGATTTTCGGATGGTGTGCTGCTTTTGGGAGGAATCTGCTACAAACGTAGTTCGTCGTCGATCTTCCGTGCTGGGAACGCCGGGGTCGGCGACGTCGCCGTCTCCCCATCCGGGGTTGATCTGGGCGTTCCGCGGTGGCCGTGGACGGATGTCCGCCGGCACGGCGGACCGGGGGCAGGGAGGGTGCGGCGGTGCGACTGTGCTTTCTGGTCGAGGAGCAGTACCGGCGGGACGGGATGCCGATGGCGGTCATCGGCCAGCTCGCGGCGTGGGGCCACGAAGTGGACCTGGTGCGCCCCGGCGGCTCGCTCCTCAGCCTGGCGGAGACGATCTCCGCCGGGCGGCACGCGGCCTGGGTGCTGAAGACCGTGTCCGGCGGGCCCGGACTGAGCCTGCTGGAGGCCGCCTCCTCGGTCGGGCTGCGCACGATCAACGACGTCCGGGCGATCCGGCTCGTCCGGGACAAGGTGGTGGCCGCCGCGGTGGCCCACGACCGCGGCCTGCCGGTTCCGGCGACCCACGCCGCGCCGCGGGCCGAGCTCTTCGCCGAGCTGCCGGCGGACGCGTTCCCGCTGGTCGTCAAGCCCGCCGACGGCAGCAACGGCAGGGCGGTCCGCCTGTTCGAGCGTCCCGAGCAGCTGGCGGCCTGGCCGGACGGTGAAGGCATGGTGATCGCGCAGCCGTACGTGCCGAACACCGGCCTCGACCTGAAGGTGTACTGCGTCGCCGGGGACCTCTACGCCACCGAGAGCCGCTCGCCGCTGCGCCCCGACATGCCCCGCCACGAGCGCCCCGTCCCGCTGACGGCCGAGCTCGCCGCGCTCGCGGCCGAGGTCGGCCGTGTTTTCGGGCTCGACCTGTACGGGGTGGACATCCTCCTCGGCCCCGACGGGCCGGTCATCGTGGACATCAACGACTTCCCCAGCTTCCGTCAGGTGCCCGACGCGGTGCCCAAGGTGTCGCAGGCGATCCTGGACCTGGCCCGCGCGGACGTCCCCGAGGTGACGGAGCTCTGGCCGGCCGCGCATTCGGGCCTGCTGACCGCGCCGGAGGCGGTGTGAAGGTCGCCATGGTGACGGCCGACCGGCGGCATCCGCTGCTGACGGGCGCCGCCGAACTGCTGTCACCCCGGCACCGGGTGCAGTGGATCCATCCCGACGACGAGCCGCCGGCGCTGCCCGCCGACGTCTACCTCCTGAAGGCCCGGACGCCCCGTGCCCTCGCCCTCGCGCGCGCACTGGAGCGGAGCGGCGCGCCCGTCCTGAACCCGGCCGCCGCCACCGCCGACTGCCAGGACCGCGTGCTGATGGAGGAGATCGCGCTGCGCGCGGGGCTCCCGTTCGCGCGGGCCGTGGCCGTCTCCACGCCGCGCCGCCTGATCGATGAGGGGCCGCTGCCCTACCCCGTCGTGATCAAGAGCAGGCACAGCCGGTCCCGCGACCTGGTGACCCGCGCTGACGGCCCCGCGGACCTGCGCGCCCTGATGCCGGAATGGGCGGACGAGCCGGTGGTGGTGCAGCGGCTCGCGGCGAACGACGGCTGGGACCGCAAGCTCTGGATCATCGGCGGCCGGGTCTTCGCCGCGCTCCGCCCGTCGGAACTGGCCGCCCGGCCGCACGTCCTGCCGCCCGGCGACATCCCGCCCGCCTGGATCGACCTGGCCCACCGGGCAGGCGAGGCGTTCGGGCTGCAGGTCTTCGGCGTCGACGTCGTGTGCGGCCCCGGCCGGGATCCCCTCGTCGTCGACGTCAACGCCTTCCCCGGAGCCCGCGGCCAGGAAGGCGCCCCCGCGGCCCTCGCGGCGCTGGCCCTGCGCGCCGCCGAGGCAGGGGTGTAGCCAGTGCCACCCCCGGACTCATACCTGGGGGAGTGTGGGAGCCGGGCGCGCGTGATGATCTAGTGCGCATGGATGCGGTGAGGCTTCACTCGGTGAGCCGGAATTACGGGACGGGCGACGGCGCCGTCTGCGCCCTGGACGATGTCACGCTCGGCTTCGCCGCCGGGACGTTCACGGCGGTCATGGGCCCCTCGGGGTCCGGCAAGTCCACGCTGCTCCAGTGCGCGGCGGGCCTGGACCGGCCGTCGTCCGGGCGGGTCGAGGTGGCCGGCACCGACCTGGCCGGTCTCAGCGAGACCAAGCTGACGGTGCTGCGGCGGCAGCGGATCGGCTTCGTCTTCCAGGAGTTCAACCTGCTGCCCTCGCTGACCGCCGAGCAGAACGTCGGGCTGCCGCTGCGGCTGGCCGGGCACCGGCCCAAGCCGGCCGAGGTGGCGGCCGTGCTGGCGGAGGTCGGCCTGAAGAGCCGGGCCCGGCACCGGCCGGGCGAGATGTCGGGCGGCCAGCAGCAGCGGGTCGCGATCGCGCGGGCCCTCATCACCTGCCCGGCGGTGCTGTTCGCCGACGAGCCGACCGGCGCCCTCGACACCGTGACGTCCCGGGAGATCCTGGCCCTGCTGCGGGGCCTGGTCGACGAGCGCGCGCAGACCATCGTCATGGTGACGCACGATCCGGTCGCCGCCTCCTACGCCGACCGGGTCGTCTTCCTCGCCGACGGCAGGCTCGCCGGTGAGCTGCCGAACCCGTCCCCGCAGGCCGTCGCGGAGCGCATGGCGCGGCTGGAGGCGGCGCCGTGCTGAAGTCCCGGTGGGCGACGTTCGTCGCGCTGGCCCTCGGCGTCGGGCTGATGGCGACGATGGGGCTCGCCCTCGCGTCGGCCCTCACGAGCAACGCCGGGGCGGCACCGAAGCGGTATCCGGGCGCGCCGGTGGTGGTGGAGTCGCAGGTTCCGCCCGGCGCGGGTCTGCAGCCTGAGCTGGTCGCGCGGTTGTCGCAGCTTGGCAAGGCCGTGCCGGATCACGTTTTCTACGCGCAGATCCAGGACGGCCCGCAGGTCGGGCGGTCCTGGCCCGCCGCCGCCTACGGCCCCTACCGGATCGTGGCGGGCCGGGCACCTGCCGGGGACGAGGTCCTGGTCGCCGGAGCCCCGCACGTCCGGGTCGGCGAGCGTGTTCCGGTGCTCATGGCGGATGGCCCGCGCAGCTACCGCGTGTCCGGGACCGCCACCGGCGGCGAGCCCGCCGTCTTCTTCGCCGAGTCGGCCGCCGCGCGCCTGTCGCCCCAGGTCAACGCCCTGATCGTGCACGCCCCGATCGAGCGGGTCCGGGCCGCGGCCGGCTATGACGTCCAGGTGCGGCCCGGCCGGGACGCCACCGGGGACGACCCCCTCGGCGACACCGAGATCCTGCTCGGCATGTCCGGCGGCGTCGCCGGTTTCGTGGCGGTCTTCGTCGTGGCCTCCACCAGCGCCTTCGCCGTCGCGCAGCGCCGCCGCGAGCTCGCCCTGCTGCGCCTGGCCGGCGCGACGCCCCGGCAGGTGCGGTGGCTGCTCACCCGGGAGGCCCTGGTCACCGGGCTCGCCGCGTCGGTCCTCGGCTGCGCGGTGGCGCCCTTCTGCGCGCCGCTGCTCGGCGGAGCGCTGGTCGATCACGGCCTCGCGCCGCGCGGCTACGCGGTGACGACGACGTGGTGGCCGCTGCTGACGGCGTTCGCGACCGGCCTGACCGTGTCGCTGCTCGGCGTCCGCGCGGCCGCCCGGCGGGCGGGCCGGATCCGGCCCGCCGAGGCGCTGCGGGAGGCCGCCCTGGAGCACCGCATGTCGCCCTGGCGGTGGCTCGCGGGCCTGGCCGTCCTCGGGACGGGCCTGTGGATGCTGGTGCAGACGGCGGTGGCCGACCCCGCGGCCGCCGCGAACCGGAAGCAGTTCCTGCCCACGATCATGCTGCTGATCTGGGGCGTCGCGCTGCTGGCGCCGGTGGTCGTGCCGCCGGTCGCGCGGCTGGCGACCTGGCCGCTGACCTGGGCGCGCGGCGCGGTGGCGCTGGTCGTCCGGGAGAACGCGCGGACCTCGGCGCGGCGGACGGCCACCGCCGCCGCGCCCGTCCTGGTCACGCTCGGCCTGACCGCGGCGCTGCTCGGCACCACCGCGACGGTCACCGCCGCGAAGGACGACACGCTGCGCGCCCGCCACCCCGGCGCGTATGTCGTCGTCCCGGCGGGCACGCCCGGCCTGAACCGGGAGGTGGTGCGGAGGGTGCGGGCCCTCCCCGGCGCGCGGACCGTCACCCGGGTGCCGACCGCCGTCGACGGGTACGACGCCATGGGGACCGAGGGCCTGGACGACGGCTCGATCGCCGTCACCGGGGAGTGGCACCGCCGCGTCGGCGACCGCGTGGACGTCCGCCTCGCCGACGGCACCCGCAAGTCGCTCACCGTCACCCAGGTCCGCCGCCCCCGCCTGAACGACGACGAGGTGCTGGTCTCCCTGGCCAACGCCGGTGACGGCCTGGCCGAGTCGATCGACGTCACGCTTCCCGGCGGAAAGCCCGCACTGGAGGGCGCCGTCCGCGGCCTCGGCGCCAAGGTCGTCGCCAAGGACGCCTGGCTCGCGCGGGCCTCCACCGAGAGCAACCGCTACAGCCGCCTCGGCATGCTCGTCGTCCTCGGCATCGCCCTGCTCTACTGCGCCATCGCGATCGCCGCGACGCTCATGATGGCCAGGGCCGACCACTCGGCGCTGCGGCTGATCGGGGCGACCCGCCGCCAGGTCCGCCGGCTGGTCGTCGCCGAGGCGCTGGTCGTGGTGCTGATCGGGGCGGTCCTCGCCGCGCTGGTGACGGCGCTCGGCCTCGGCGGCCTGTGGGCGGCGCTCGCCACGCTGGACGGCCCGGCGCCCGCGATCGTCGTGCCGTGGGGGCCGGTCGCCGGCGTGCTGGCCCTCTGCGCGCTGATCGCGGCGGCGGCATCGAAAGATCAGGTTAATTAACGGTCATTGGTATGGACTTAGTCCAAAGGGTCGAACTACCGTCCCGATCACCCCTCTCTCGAAGGTGATCATGAAGAGTCTCCGCTGGATCGTCCCCCTCGCCCTCGGCGCCACGGCCCTCGGTGTCCCCGCCGCCCACGCCGCACCCCGCAAGGAATGCCCCAGGCTGGACAGCGGCCTCAGCTGGTACGGCGACAACCGCGCCAAGCTCCAGCAGTTCCTCTGCGCCGGCCACCGGGGGCGCGTGGCCCTCTTCGACTGGGACAACACCGTCGTCAAGAACGACGTCGGCGACGCCACCACCTACTGGCTGCTGCGCAACGACAAGGTCCTCCAGCCCGCCCGCCAGGACTGGCGGACGACCAGCCGGTTCCTCACCGGCGAGGCCGCCGCCGCGCTCAAGGCCGCCTGCGGGACCTCCGTCCGCCCCGGCCGCCCCCTGCCGACCAGCACCGACACCGCGTGCGCCGACGAGATCCTGTCGGTCTACGGCTCGGCCAAGACCACCGGCGGCGCCGCCGCGTTCGCCGGCTGGAACCACCGCCGCACCGAGCCGTCCTACGCCTGGGCCGCGCAGCTCCTCGCCGGGCACACCCCCGGCGAGGTCCGCCGGTTCGCCGCCGCCGCCCGCGCCGAGAACCTGAAGGCGCCGGTGGACGCCGTCCAGACCGTCGGCTCCCACCAGGTCACCGGCTGGGTCCGCTACTACGACCAGCAGCGCGACCTGATCAGGAAGCTGCGGCGGGCCGGGCTGGACGTGTGGATCGTCTCGGCGTCCGCGCAGCCGGTCGTGCAGGTGTGGGCGCGCGGCGCCGGCGTCCGCCCCGACCACGTGATCGGCATCGAGAACACCCGCCGCGCCGGCCGCCTCACCGCGCGGCTGACCGGCTGCGGCGGCGACCCCGACGCGATCACCTACATCGACGGCAAGCGCTGCGCCGTCAACCGCCGCGTGCTGGGCGTGCCCGAGCGCCGCGCCTACGAGCAGGCCCCCGCGTGGCGCCGCCAGGCCTTCGCCGCCGGCGACTCCGACACCGACGTCACCTTCGTCTCCGACGCGACGGACCTGCGCCTGGTGCTGAACCGCAACAAGGCCGAGCTGATGTGCCGCGGCTACTTCAACGCCGACGGCAAGTGGCTGGTCAACCCGATGTTCCTCCAGCCGAAGGGCCGCAAGAGCACGCGCTACCCGTGCTCGACGACCGCCTACACCGCCCCGGACGGCACGCCCGGCCCGGTCCGGGAGAACGGCCGGATCGTGCCCGACCAGGCCGACACCGTCTTCAGCCCGTGATGAGCCAGCGCTTGCCGGACTTGCGCAGGGTGTAGCGGGCGGCGAGCAGCCCGCCCGGACGCGCCGGTTCGCCCTTCCAGGCCAGGTCCTGGAAGGGCACCGACACCTCGTCGAAGTGCATGCCCGGCTCTGCGGTCGGCACCGCCACCGTGCGCAGCGCCTTCAGGTCCTGCGGGCGCAGCCTCGCGCGCGCCGCCCGCAGGCCGCCCGCGCACCCCTTGGGCCTGCCGAAGGCGATGCGCTCGTATTCGGGTGCCAGCAGAGCGCAGGCGCCCTTGTCGCCGGACGCGATCGCGTGCAGGTAGGAGGCCAGCGCCGCACGCGCGGCCTCGGACCACTCCGCCCGGACGGCGGCGGGGCGCTTGGGCCCCGGCGCGGGCGGGACCGGGGAGCCGACGGGCTTTTCGTCACTGCACGCGCCGAGCGTCAGGCACAGCGCCAGGGCCGTCAGGAACGGGCGGACGGACACAGGGACCTCCCGGGAAGACGAGGCGATCCTGCCATTCGCCGCGACCGCCCGAAAGGCCTAATAAGTCAGCCCGTACCCGATCGGGTGGCCCGCCACGGGGACGGGCAGCTTGGCGGTCGGCTTCACCTTCCCCGCCAGGACCTTGGCCAGCGCGTTCACCGACGTCGAGCTGGAGGAGTACGTGGCGAGCGCCGCCTTCGCGCCCGCCGCGTGGTCCAGGACGTAGGGGCTGCCGAGCGCCGCGACCACGACCGTCCGGCCGCGCGGGACCGCCGGGCGGGAGTTCAGCGCGGTGACGACGAGGACGCCCGCCGACGACGCCGGCGCGATCCGCACGCCCTGCTTGCGCAGCGCGGCGGTGAGCGTCTCGCTGTGCGGGCCGGTCACCGCGACCGTCCGGCTCCTCAGCGGCAGCGCGCCGTCGTTGCGGACCAGGGTGACCGAGCGTTCGGCGACGCGCCGCGCGACGGCGCGGTGCGCGGCCGAGCCGATGACGGCGTCCGCGCGGGCCGGGTCCACCCGGGTCCCCTTGAACAGGCCGCGCCGCTCCTTCATCCGCAGGATGCGCTCGACGGCCTCGTCCAGCCGCTTGCGGGAGATCTTGCCGGACTTCACCGCCTTCAGCACCGCGTCGTAGGCGCGCGGCAGGTCCGGCGGCATGAGCAGCTGGTCGGCCCCGGCGTTGATCGCGCGGACGGGCACGACTGAGTCGCCGTACTTGCGGCGCACCCCGGCCATCCGCAGCGAGTCGGTGATGATGACGCCCCGGTAGCCGAGCCTGCCGCGCAGCAGCCCGGTGAGCACGGTCTTGGACAGCGTCGCGGGGTCGCCCGAGGAGTCGAGCCCCGGCACCACGATGTGCGCCGACATGATCGAGTCGACGCCGGCGGCGGCCGCCGCGCGGAACGGCGGCGCGTCGACGCGCTCCCACTGCTTGGCCGAGTGCCTGATCACCGGCAGGCCGGTGTGGCTGTCGGTGGCGGTGTCGCCGTGGCCGGGGAAGTGCTTGGCGGTGGCGGCGACCCCGGCGGACTGGTAGCCGGCGACGGCGGCCGACACCATCGAGGCGACCCGGTTCCCGTCGGCGCCGAACGAGCGGACGCCGATGACCGGGTTGGCGGGGTTGACGTTCACGTCGGCGTCGGGCGCGTAGTCCTGGTTGATGCCGACGGCGCGCAGCTCGGTGCCGGTGACGCGGGCGGCGTCGCGGGCGTTGGCCGGGTCGCCGGTGGCGCCGAGCGCCATGTTGCCGGGGAAGCGGGTCAGGTAGCGGGCGCGGCTGACCAGGCCCTGCTCCTCGTCCACGCCGATCAGCAGCGGGACCTTGGACGCCTTCTGCAGCGTGTTGGACAGCTCGGCGGTCTGGCGGGGCGTGCGCAGGTTGGGCGGGAAGTAGATGAACCCGCCGACCTTGTACTTCTTGATCATCGCCTTGCCGTCGGCGGCGCCCGCCACCGTCGGCACGAACAGCTGCCCGACCTTCTCGGCGTCGCTCATCCCGCCGAGCAGGTCGGAGACGTAGGCGCCCTCGCGCTGCGCGTTCGGTCTCACCTCGCCCCCCGGCGGCCGGGGCCCCTTCGCCGCGTCGTCGCCGCAGCCGGCCAGCGGCAGGGCGGCCGCCGCCGCGGCGACGAGGGCGAGTGAACGTGAGGCGCGCACCAGGTCAGGCTCCCAGCAAGGTCGTTATCGGTTCGTGATCCGACCTGCGACGTTAACGGCTCCGCTGCCCGCTGTCGACCCGGGCCGGCGGGGGCGGCGGGTAGCCGAGGCGGCGCAGCGCGAGCGAGGCCGCGCCGACCGCGCCGTCGCCGGCGCGGCGCGGCGCCTCGGCGAACCGGTCGGTCAGCCCGGCCCGGACGGCGTCGGCGACGGGTCCCTCGCGCAGCACCGACCCGTGCATCACCACCGGCGCGCAGGGGTCGCCGAGCGCCGGGCGCACCGCGTCGACGTCGCGCAGCAGCCACTCGGCGGCCTCGGAGATGATCTGCCGGGCCACCGCGTCGCCCGCGGTCGCGGCGTCGGCGACGACCGGGCCGAGCCGGCCGAGCGCGGCGGGCGGCCGCCCGTACACCTCCTTGATGATCGCCTGGGCGAGCTGCGGGTTCGGCGCCGGCTCGGCGGGCCCGGCCAGCACCAGCGTGCTGCCGCCGCCCGCGCCGGGCAGGACGGTCGAGCCGGCCAGCGCCAGCGCCCGCCGGTGCCGGGACCGGCAGCGGGCGCCGTCCAGCTGGGCGACCACCGCCCCGCCGAGCAGCGCGCGCGGCACCGCGTCGGTCAGGACCGTCGCGCGGGCGCGGCCGTCCAGCGCGGCGAGCGCCGCGCCGACCGCCTCCCGGCCGAGCCAGACCGCCGAGCCCTGGTCGCCGACCAGCCAGCCGTAGCCGTCGGCGCGCTGCACGATCGCGCCGTCGTTGATGACGGCCGCGCCGGCGCCGGTGCCGGAGAAGACCACGATCCCCTTGGGCGCGGTCGTCCCGGCGGCGAACGCCACCGCGATATCGGTCACCACCGCGGGCGAGCCGCGCAGCCCGGCCGCGTGCCAGGCCGACCGGGCGGCCGTGACGGCGGCGGGCCGGCCGGCCGAGCCGGCCCCGGCGATGCCGAAGACGCCGCCGATGACGAGCGAGCGGTCGATGTCGCCGAGGGCCTCGCGCAGGGCCGTGGAGAGCGCACCCGCGGTGTCGCCCCCGGAGTTGGGGTTGGCTCCGGGACCGGTTCCGCAACCGGCCAGGGTGCCCCCGAGCGTTAGTACGACACAGCGGGTCTTCGTGCCACCCGCGTCTATGCCGATCACGAACGGACCGGCCAAATGGGTCAACACATGGCGACCGTAGCCTTTTCTGGCGTTGACGTGACATCTCGCATGTAAGAAAATTTCCTCCATGAGGAAACCCACCGGCTCAGAGTCGGGGAGCACGGCCGAGGGCGGTGCGCCCCGGGGCGACGCGGCGGCCAAGGAGGGCACGCCGCTGAGCACCGTGGTGCGGGTGCGCTCGCTACTGCCCTCGCTGCCCCCGGCCGAGCGACGAGTCGCTCAACGCGTCATCGACGATCCCGAAGGGGTCGCCAACTCGACCATCACCGAACTCGCCCACAACTGCGGCACCTCCGAGACCACGGTCATCAGGTTCTGCCGGGCGATCGGGTTCCATGGTTACCCAGAGCTCCGGCTGACCCTGGCCACCGAGGCGGGCCGGGCGCAGAGCGCCAGCGGCGGCCGGGTCATCGGCAGCGACATCAGCCCCGACGACTCGCTCGAGCAGATCGTGGAGAAGGTGACCTTCGCCGACGCCCGCGCCGTCGAGGAGACCGCCGCCCAGCTCGACATCAAGACGCTGGAGCAGGTGGTGGACGCCATCGCGGCCGCCCACCGCGTCGACGTCTACGGCGTCGGCGCCAGCGCCTTCGTC
Organism: Actinomadura macrotermitis; assembly: GCF_009604375.1. Taxonomy (GTDB): domain Bacteria; phylum Actinomycetota; class Actinomycetes; order Streptosporangiales; family Streptosporangiaceae; genus Spirillospora; species Spirillospora macrotermitis. The sequence continues at coordinate 975,334 of NZ_WEGH01000003.1, read as the reverse complement.
GCCGCCGACTTCCAGCAGAAGCTGCACCGCATCGGCCGGATCTGCAGCGCCTGGTCCGACGCCCACATCATGCTGACCAGCGCCGCCGTCCTCGGCGTCGGCGACGTGGCCATCGGCATCAGCCACACCGGCGCCACCGTGGAGACCATCGACGCGCTCGAGGTCGCCCGGGGGCGGGGCGTCACCACGATCGGCCTCACCAATTTCCCCAAGTCCCCCATCGCGGACGTGGCGGACCTTATCCTGACGACGGCGGCGCGGGAGACCACGTTCCGATCCGGTGCGACCGCCAGCCGGCTGGCGCAGCTGACCGTGGTCGACTGCGTGTTCGTCGGCGTCGCGCAGCGCACCTTCGGATCCACCCGCACGGCCCTGGAGGCCACGTTCGAGGCGGTCCGCGGCCGGACCGTGCGACCCGACCGGAGGCGTCGGTGATCGACTGCGATCTGCCCACCGAGGGCCGCAACCCGCGCACCCTGGACGTCGACACCCTGCCCACGCTGGACGTGCTGCGCCTGATCAACACCGAGGACGCCACGGTCCCCACGGTGGTGGCCGCCGTGCTGCCCCAGATCGCCGAACTGGTCGACCTGGCCGTGGTCTCCCTGCGCGCGGGCGGGCGGGTGCACTACTTCGGGGCCGGCACCTCGGGCCGGCTGGCGGTCATCGACGCCGCCGAACTGCCGCCCACGTTCGGGATCTGGGGCCGCGTCGTCGCGCACCACGCGGGCGGCCCCGGCGCGCTCTCCCAGGCCGTCTCCGACGTGGAGGACGACCGCGACCTCGGCGCCCGCGACGCCGCCGAGGTCCGGGCCGGCGACATCGCCGTCGGCATCGCCGCGAGCGGGCGCACCCCCTACGTGGTCGGCGCGCTGCGCGCCGCCGCGGCGGCCGGCGCCCGCACCGCCCTGATCAGCTGCAACCCCGACACCCCCTACGGCGAGGAGGTCGAGGTCCACATCGGGCTCGCCACCGGCCCCGAGGTGATCAGCGGCTCCACCCGGATGAAGGCCGGCACCGCCACCAAGCTGGTGCTGAACTCCTTCTCCACCACCCTGATGATCCGGCTCGGCCGGACCTACTCCAACCTGATGGTGAGCGTGAACGCGCTCAACGCCAAGCTGCGCACCCGGCTCGTGCGCATCCTCACCGAGGCCACCGGCATGGACGCCCGGACCTGCGAGAACGCGCTCGCCGAAGCCGGGGGCAACACCCGCGTCGCCCTGGTCTCCCTCCTCGGCGAGGTCCCGGCCGCCCGCGCGACGACGGTCCTGGAAGAGACCGACGGCGGGGTCAGAGAGGCCCTGCAACGCCTGAGGACGGCCTGAGCACCCGATAGGTCTGCGGCCCGCCGCAGCGGGCCGCAGACCACCGCTCAGCCCAGGTAGGGGCGCAGCTCCTGCCGGGCGACGGTCCGGATGTGGACCTCGTCCGGGCCGTCGAAGATGCGCATGGCGCGGGCCCAGGCGTACATCGCGGCCAGCGGGGTGTCGCCGGAGACGCCCGCCCCGCCGTGGACCTGGATGGCGCGGTCGATGACCTGGCAGGCGGTGCGCGGCACCACGGCCTTGATGGCGGCGATCTCGGTGCGGGCGCCCTTGGCGCCGTGCCTGTCGATCAGCCAGGCCGTCTTCAGGGTGAGCAGGCGGGCCTGCTCGATCGCCATCCGGGACTCGGCGATCTGCTCCTGGACGACGCCCTGCGCGGCCAGGGGCTTGCCGAAGGCGACGCGGTCGGCGGCGCGGCGGCACATCAGCTCCAGCGCCCGCTCGGCCATGCCGAGGGCGCGCATGCAGTGGTGGATGCGGCCGGGCCCGAGGCGGGCCTGGGCGATCATGAAGCCGTCGCCCTCGCCCGCGATGAGGTTGGCGGCCGGCACCCGCACGTCCTCGAAGACGATCTCGGAGTGGCCGTGCTGGTCCTGGTAGCCGAAGACGGGCAGGTGCCGCAGCACGGTGACGCCCGGGGTGTCGCGGGGGACCAGGATCTGCGACTGCTGGCGGTGCACCGGCGCGTCCGGGTCGGTCTTGCCCATCACGATGAAGATCGTGCAGCGCTCGTCGGCGGCGCCGGTGATGAACCACTTGCGGCCGTTGACGACGTAGTCGCCGCCGTCGCGCTCGATGGAGGTGGTGATGTTGGTCGCATCGGAGGAGGCCACCTCCGGCTCGGTCATCGCGAACGCCGAGCGGATCTCGCCGTCCAGCAGCGGGTCCAGCCACCGCTTCTTCTGCTCGCGCGTCCCGAACATGTGCAGGACCTCCATGTTGCCGGTGTCGGGGGCGGCGCAGTTGACCGCCTCCGGCGCCAGCTCGTGGGAGCGTCCCGTCAGCTCGGCGAGGGTGGCGTACTCCAGGTTCGTCAGGCCCGACACGTCGGGCAGGAACAGGTTCCACAGGCCGCGGCGGCGGGCCTCGGCCTTCAGCTCCTCGACGACGGGCGGCAGCGCGTGCGGGTCGTTCGCGGCCCGCCATTCGGCGTAGCCGCGTTCGGCCGGGTACACGTGCCCGTCCATGAACTCCTGGAGTTTCGCCTGGTACTCGCGTGCCTTCGGGCTGAGTTCGAAGTCCATGGGACCAGTTTGACAGAATGGTGTTCGGTTTACTCGGCGGGGACGCCGGATGGACGTGAACGCCCCGGTCGGGCATGGTGGGTGTCCACGATGTCCCTCCAGTCGCGCCTGCAGCCGGCCGATGCCTCGGCGCCGCCCAGGCCCACACCGCCCGCCAGCCGTGCCCGCGCCGCCGCGCGCCGGCACCGGCTGTTCCTGTGCGTGCTCACCGCCGGGGTGCTGCTCCGCGTCGTGGTGACGCTCGGCTACCGGCCGCTGATGTGGTTCCCCGACTCCGACGACTACCTGTCCGGCGCGGTGAACCCCAACCCCAACCTGATCCGGCCCAGCGGATACTCCCTGTTCCTCTGGCTGCTCAAACCCTTCCACAGCCTCCCGCTGGTCGGGCTGGCCCAGCACGCGCTCGGCGTCGGCATCGCGGTCCTGCTGTACACGCTGCTGAGACGCAGGGTGGCGCCGTGGCTCGCCGCGCTCGCCACCGCGCCGCTGCTGCTGGACGGCGACGTCCTGCAGTTCGAGCACCTGCTGATGTCCGACACCCTGTTCACGTTCCTGGTGATGGCCGCCGTCGCTGCGCTGCTGCGGCCGGGCCACCGCTGGACGGTCGCCGCCGGCGCGCTGCTCGGCCTCGCCACGATCACCCGCTCGGCCGGGCTGCCGCTGCTGCTCCTGCTGGCGCTGTACCTGCTGGTCCGGCGGGCCGGCTGGCGGGTCGGGCTGGCCGCGGTGACGGCGGGCGCGGTGCCGGTGATCGGCTACTCGTCCTGGTTCGCGGCCCAGCACGGCGAGTTCACGCTGACCCGCAGCACCGGGGTGTTCCTGTACGGGCGGGTCGCGCCGTTCGCCGACTGCCGCACGATGCGGCCGCCGGTCGAGGAGATGCCGCTCTGCCTTGCGGGCGACCCGGCCGAGCGCTCGGTCTACCGGTCCTACATCTGGGGGCCCGGCGCGGCCCGGCACCGGCTGGAGGCCGAGGGGTTCGGCACGCAGGGCGAGCGCTACGGCCGCTCCTTCGCCGTCCGCGCCATCCTGGCCCAGCCGGGCGACTACCTGCGGGTGGCCGGCACCGACGTGGCGCGCACGTTCCGCTGGACCCACCCGCAGTTCCCCGACGCCACGACCTACGGCTACTACCTGTTCAAGCCCGGACCCGCCCACGCCGGCGACCAGGCCGAACGGTTCTACCGCCGCTACGACGCGGGCTACACGCGGCCGCACGCCGTCCAGCCGTACGCCCGGTTCCTCGGCGCCTACCAGCAGACGGTGTACCTGCCCGGCACGCTGCTCGGCGTCGTGCTGCTGATCGGGGCGGTGCGGATCGTCCGGGAGCGGCGCGACCTCGGCGGCGAGCGGCTGCTGCCCTGGACGATCGGGGTGACGCTGCTGGTCGTCCCGGCGTTCACCGCCCAGTTCGACTACCGGTACGTCATGCCGGCCGTCCCGCTGCTGCTCTTGGCCGCGGCTATGGGATCGCGTGACCACTCGCCTACCATCGGGCCGTGACAGTCAAAGCTGTGATCACCGACTGGGGCGGCGTGCTGACCTCCCCGCTGAACGATGCGATCGACCTGTGGCTGGCCGCCGACCGGATCGACGTCGCCCGCTACAAGTCGGTCATGCGCGCCTGGGTCAAGCAGGCCTACGACGGCGGGACGGTCAACCCGATCCACGGGCTGGAGGACGGGACGCTCGAACCGGCCGAGTTCGAGCGGCTGCTCGCCGCCGAGCTGCTGGACGTGGACGGCGGCGCCGTCCTGGCCGAGGGCCTGATCGCCCGCATGTTCGCCGAGTTCGCCCCGGTCGAGCCGATGTATCAGGTGCTGCGCGAGGTCCGCGCGAACGGCGTCCGGACGGCGCTGCTGTCCAACTCCTGGGGCAACGTCTACCCGCGCGAGCTGTTCGCCGGCGTCTTCGACGCCGTGGTGATCTCGTGCGAGGTCGGGCTGCGCAAGCCGGACGAGCGGATCTTCCGGCACACCCTGGACCTGCTCGGCCTGGACGCCGCCGACTGCGTGTTCATCGACGACATCGAGCACAACGTGCGCGCCGCCGAGAGCCTGGGCATCCGCGGGCTCCTGCACACCGCCCCCGAGCCGACGATCGAGGCCCTGCGCTCCCTCGGCGCCCTCTGACCACCTAAAATCGACGATCATGCGCGTCTATCTGCCGTCCACGCTCGCCGGGCTCGCCCGCGCCCACGCCGACCGCGAGCTCGGCCCCGCGCCGCTCGCCGCCTACGCGGTGACGCCGGGGCTGCGCGAGTGGTACGCCGAGGGCGACACCGAGGAGCTGGAGTACGCCGCGCTCACCGCGGCCGCCCGCGCCTCGCTGCGGCTGCTCGCCGCCGGCCCGGCCGCCCCGCCGCGCCGGGTCGTGCTGGCCGCCGAGGTGCCCGACGACGCCGTCGAGCAGGTGAACGACGAGGACGAACGCGCCCTGGTCCGCCTCACCGCGCCGGTCCCCTGGAAGAAGATCGCCTCCGGCCACGTGGACGACCCCGCCGCCGAAGAGGACGTGAAGGCGGCCGCCGAGGCCGTCACAGCGGCCGACGCGGGCGACGCGGACGCCGCCTTCACCGCCGACGGCGCCGAGGGCCACGAACTTCTCTGGTACGCGACCCAGGAGCTCGGCGACCTGGTCTCCTGACGCGTCACCCGCCGGTGCGCGGGTAGATCCCGGGCATAGCGACAACGACGTCGGCAGGCTTAGGGAGCAGTGATGGACGCCGTCACCAACGTGCCGGTCCCGGTGAACGAGCCGGTGAAGGGGTACGCGCCGGGCAGTCCCGAGCGTGCCGCGCTGGAGGCGCGGCTCAAGGAGCTCGGCGGGGTGCGGCACGAGCTGACCATGGCGGTCGGCGGCGATCACCGGCCCGGCGGTGGTGAGCCGATCGAGGTGGTGGAGCCGCACAACCGCGCCCATGTGCTCGGCGAGATGCGCAACGCGACCGACGACGACGTCCGCGCCGCGATCGACGCGGCCCGCGAGGCGGCTCCGGCGTGGCGGGCGATGGCGTTCGACGACCGGGCCGCGATCCTGCTGCGCGCCGCCGACCTGCTGGCGGGCCCGTGGCGGGCGACGCTGAACGCCGCGACGATGCTCGGCCAGTCCAAGTCGGTGCAGCAGGCCGAGATCGACTCGGCCTGCGAGCTGATCGACTTCTGGCGGTTCAACGTGGCCTTCGCGCGGGAGCTGTACGCGCAGCAGCCGATCTCCTCGCCGGGGGTATGGAACCGGGTGGAGTACCGGCCGCTGGAGGGGTTCGTCCTCGCCATCACCCCGTTCAACTTCACCGCGATCGCCGGGAACCTGCCCACGTCGGCGGCGCTGATGGGCAACGTGGTGCTGTGGAAGCCGTCGCCGACGCAGCAGCTCGCCGCGCACTTCACCATGCGGCTGCTGGAGGAGGCGGGCCTGCCGCCCGGCGTGATCAACATGGTGACGGGGGACGGGCAGGCGGTGTCGCGGGTGGCGCTGCCGCATCCGGACTTCGCGGGCGTGCACTTCACCGGCTCGACGGGCACCTTCCAGGGCCTGTGGCGCACGATCGGCGCGAACATCTCCGGCTACCGGGGCTATCCGCGCATCGTCGGCGAGACCGGCGGCAAGGACTTCGTGGTCGCGCACCCGTCCGCCGACCCGGCCGTCCTCGCCACCGCGCTGGTACGCGGCGCGTTCGAGTACCAGGGCCAGAAGTGCTCGGCGGCCTCGCGCGCCTACCTGCCGCGCTCGCTGTGGGAGGGGATGCGCGACGACTTCGTCGGCCAGGTCGAGTCGCTGACCATGGGGAACGTGGCCGAGGACCTGTCGGTCTTCATGGGCGCGGTGATCGACGACCGGGCGTTCGCCAAGCACAGGGCCGCGATCGAGCGGGCGAAGGCCACCGCGTCGACGACGATCCTCACCGGCGGCGAGGTCGACGACTCGCGGGGCTGGTTCGTCCGGCCGACCGTGATCGAGGGCACCGACCCGACCGACGAGATGTTCACCACCGAGTACTTCGGCCCGATCCTGGCCGTGCACGTCTACGACGACGCCGACTACGACACGATGCTCACCCAGATGGAGTGCGCCGCCGACTACGCGCTGACCGGGTCGATCATCGCCCGGGACCGGGCGGCGGCCGCCGAGGCCGCCGCGAAGCTGCGCTTCGCGGCGGGCAACTTCTACATCAACGACAAGCCGACGGGCGCGGTCGTCGGGCAGCAGCCGTTCGGCGGCGGCCGGGCGTCGGGCACCAACGACAAGGCCGGCTCGATCCTCAACCTGACCCGCTGGACGAGCGTGCGGGCGGTCAAGGAGACGTTCGTGCCGCCGACCGACCACCGCTATCCCCACATGGGCTCATGATCGCCTTCCGGTTGCGGTGACCCGGGGGCAGGCCCGACGATAGGCACGCCCCAGCAGGGGCGTGCCCTCGGACGCACATGGGAACGGGATGTCGACGCTGAACCGGCTGGTGCTCTGGAACATCGACCACACGCTGGTGGACGTCGGCCGGGTGACCCGGGAGGCGTACGCGGAGGCGTTCGAGCGCACCACCGGCCGCCCGCTGGTGCGGCTCGCGCCGACGCCCGGCCGCACCGAATCGGAGATCATCTTCGAGACGCTGGCGTTCAACGACATCGTCACCACCGACGACCACCTGCCCGCCTTCATGGTCGCGCTCACCGAGGCGTTCGCGGCCCGCCGCGCCGGGCTGCGCGAGCACGGCCGGGTCCTGGCGGGCGCCGCCGAGGCCCTCGCCGCGCTCGCCGCGCTGCCGGGCACCGCGCAGACGGTGCTGACCGGCTCGATCCGCCCGAACGCGCTGCTGAAGGTCGGCGAGCTCGGCCTGGACCGGCACCTGGACCTGGACAGCGGCGGGTACGAGAACGGCGTCTACAGCAAGGCGGCGCTGCTGGAGATCGCGCGCACCCGCACCGCCGAGAAGCACCGCGCGCGCTTCACCGAGACCGTCTACATCGCCGACTCGCCGCGCGACGTGCAGGCCGCGCACATCGCGGGCGCGCCGATCGTCGCGGTCGCCACCGGCAGCGCCACCGAGTCCGAGCTGCGCGCGGCCGGCGCCGACGTCGTCCTGGCCACCCTCGCCGACACCGACCGCGTCGTCCGCGCCGTCACTGAACTGGGGGCCCGGTGACCGCCCTGGTCCAGCCCGCCGACGCCGAACGCCTGCGCGCGCCCGCCGGCGAGTACCTGGTCCGCCTGTCCGGCGCGCAGACCGGCGGCAGGCTGGCGATCGTGGAGTACACCTTCCCGCCGGGCGCGCTCGGCGCCGCCCCGCACGTCCACCACGGCCACGAGGAGCACTTCCAGATCCTCGACGGGGAGGTCACCTTCGACCTGGCCGACGGCCAGGTCGCGGTCGGCGCGGGCGGTACCGTCTCGGTCCCGCGCGGCGTCGCCCACGGCTTCCGCAACGCCTCCGCCGACCAGGCCCGCTGCCTGTTCATCCTCACCCCGGCGGGCTACGAGGACTATTTCCGCGACCTCCACCGCGCCCTGGAGAACGGCGACCCCCTCACCCCCGACCGCCTCGCCGAACTGCGCGCCAAGTACCGTACGGTCTCCGCCTAGCCCAAGATCACCCGGCTTGCGCGGGGGGTGGGGCGGGGCCGATATTGGGGGTGGCGTGCAAAGCCGCACGACAGGAGGGGTGAGCTGATGTCCCAGGTGTCCGAGGACGCTCCGCTGTGGGAGCCGTCCGACGCGGTGATCGCCAATGCGCGGGTGACGCACTTCCAGCACTGGCTGCTGGACCGGGGCGTGCTCACCGAGTCCTACGCGGACCTGTGGAACTGGTCGGTCACCGAGGTCGACGAGTTCTGGGACGCGGTCTGGGCCTACTTCGACGTCGCCGGCGAGCGGGGCGACGGGCCCGTCCGCAGCGGCGGCGCCATGCCGGTCGACGGGCTGCGCTGGTTCCCCTCCGCCACCGTCAACTACGCCGCGAACGCGCTGCGCGGCGCCGCCGACGACACCGCGGTGATCTTCCGTTCGGAGGCGGGCGGGCACCGGGTGCTCACGCACCGGGAGCTGGCGCGGCACGTCGCCGAGGTCCGCGCGGGCCTGGCCGCGCTCGGCGTCGGCAAGGGCGACCGGGTCGCGGCCTACCTGCCGAACATCCCCGAGGCGCTGGTCTGCTTCCTGGCGGCGGCGTCGCTGGGGGCGGTCTGGTCGTCGTGCTCGCCGGACTTCGGCTCCTCGTCGGTCATCGACCGGTTCGCGCAGATCGAGCCGTCGGTGCTCATCGCGGTGGACGGGTACGCCTACAACGGCCGGCACTTCGACCGCCGCGAGACCGTCGCCGAGATCCAGGCCGCGCTGCCCACCCTGGACGCCACCGTCCTCGTCCCCTACCTGGACCCGGCCGCGTCGCTGCCGGGCACGCTGCCCTACGCCGACCTGCCGAAGCCCGGCCACGAGCTGGAGTTCGAGCCGGTGCCGTTCGACCACCCGCTGTGGGTCGTGTACTCGTCGGGGACGACCGGCCTGCCGAAGCCGATCGTGCACGGGCACGGCGGCGTCGTCCTGGAGCACCTGAAGGCCCTGTCGTTCCACCAGGACCTCGGCCCCGGCGACGTGTTCCTCTGGTACACCACGACCGGCTGGATGATGTGGAACTACCTGGTCGGCGGGCTGCTGGTCGGCGCGACCGTGGTCATGTACGACGGCGCGCCGCTGGACCTGTGGACGCTCGCCGCCGAGACCGGCACGACCTACCTCGGCGTCGGCGCGCCCTACCTCATGGCCTCGCGCAAGGAGGGCCGCCGGCCGGGCGCCGAGCTGGACCTGTCGCGGCTGAAGGGCATCGGCTCGACCGGGTCGCCGCTGCCGCCCGAGGGCTTCGACTGGGTGTACGCCGAGGTCGGCCGGGACCTGCTGCTCGGCTCCTTCTCCGGCGGGACGGACCTGTGCACCGGCTTCGTCGGCCCCTCGCCGCTGCTGCCGCTGCGCGCCGGCGTCATCCAGTGCCGGGGCCTCGGCGCGAAGATCGAGGCCTTCGACGACGAGGGCAAGGCCCTCATCGGCGAGGTCGGCGAGCTGGTCCTGACCGAGCCGATGCCGTCGATGCCGGTGGCGTTCTGGAACGACACCGATGGCGCCCGCTACCGCGAGTCCTACTTCGACATGTACCCGGGCGTGTGGCGGCACGGCGACTGGATCAAGATCCTGCCGGACGGCGGCTGCGTCATCTACGGCCGCTCCGACTCCACCCTCAACCGGGGCGGGATCCGGATGGGCACCGCCGACTTCTACCGGGTGGTGGAGGCGTTCGAGGAGATCGCCGACAGCCTGGTCATCGACACCGGCCGGCTCGGCCAGGAGGGCCGCCTGCTGCTGTACGTGCAGCTGGCCGAGGGCGCCGGGCTGACCGAGGACCTGGCCGGGCGGCTGAAGCGCGAGATCCGCTCGGCCCTGTCGCCGCGGCACGTGCCCGACGAGATCACCGCCGTCCCGGCCGTCCCGCGCACCCTGTCGGGCAAGAAGCTCGAGGTGCCCGTCCGCAAGATCCTGCAGGGCGTCCCGCCGGAGAAGGCCGCCAACCGCGACTCCCTGGCCAACCCCGAGGCGCTCGGGTACTTCGTGCCCTGATCAGCGGGTCTGCTCCTGGTAGGCCAGGATGTCGGCGCGGCGGTAGAGGCGGCGGACGCGGCCGCCGCCGAGCGGCTCCTCGCGGGCGGGCGCGGGCCAGCCCGCGGGCGGCCGCTTGGCGTAGACGGTCGCGCTGCTCTGCGCGAGGCCGAGGATGCGCGCGGCCTCGGCGAGGGTGACCAGGTCGCCGGGGGACCCGGCGGGCTCCGCCAGGGCCGCGTACCAGGCGGTCCAGGCCGCCTCGTCCCAGTACAGGGCCTTGCCGTGCCGGTGCGCCGGCTCGGGGTGGCCGTTGGCGGCGCGGTCGGCCCACAGCTGCTTCAGCCGGTGCCTGGACAGGCCGTGCCGTTCGGCGAGCTCGTCGCGGGTGGCCAGGCCCTCGGGGACGGCGGGCGGGGCGGTGTGCCCGGCGTGCCAGCGGTCCCAGGCCTCGGCGTCCCAGGCGAGCTGGGAGCCGACGGTGCCGGCCGCTTCGGGATGGCCGTTGGCGGCGCGTTCCCGGTACCACTTCTCCAGGGTGCTGCGCCCGAGGCCGTACCGTTCCATCAGGTCGGCCCGGGTGTGGACGCGGCGCCCGTCCAGCGTGCTCATGGCGCCATTGTCGCGGAAATGAATGAGGGGCCGCACCGTAAGGCGCAGCCCCGTGTCCGTCAGATCAGCTTGTCGGTATCGCGGGCAGATCCCTCCAGGCGGGTCGGGCGGCTCCACTGAAGTTCGCGCGGTAATATCCGCGGAGTCGCTCGACGGTCACTGTGCGTCCCGGTCTGGGCGAATGGATGAACCGATTTCCGCCCAGATACATGCCGACATGGCCGAGCCCATTGAAGAACAGCAGGTCACCGGGCCGCAGCTGGCGCCGGCTCACATGCGTGGGAATCTGGCGGAACTGCGAGTACGTCACGCGCGGGATCTTGACGCCGGCGTTGCGCCAGGCCTGCTGGACGAGGCCGGAGCAGTCGTAGCCGCGTGGTCCGGTGCCGCCCCAGATGTAGGGGCGTCCGCGCTGCCGGAGCGCGAAGGCGATCGCGCGGTCGGCCTTGCGGTCCCAGGCGGCGATCATCTGGGAGCGCTTGCGGCGGGCGGCCTGCTGGAGCGAGGCGAGCGATCTGGCCCGTGCCTCGGCCCGTGGCCGGCTCCGTGGTGCGATGCGCGGTACGTCGCGCGCGCCGCGCTCCCGCGGCGATCGCTGGAAGTGCTTGCCGCGCTTGCGGGGCAGGGACCATTGCAAGGCCGTGGTCCAGGGATGCCGTTCGATGGTCCCGGGCTGCTCTCCGGCAGCTTGTGGTCGTCGTCCGGCCGGGTCCGTGCCCGGGTCGCGCTGGGTTTGGATCTTCTCCGTTCGGGCGGCGTCGGCGGCGTGCGCCTCGGTGATGCCCGGCGTCAGCGCCAGGGTGACCGAGGCCGCGCCGCAGGCGGCCCTTAAGGGGATGGACATGTATGTCGTACCTCCTCACAAGATCATCCGACGGCTGTCTACCCGGCGCGCGGAAACGGCATTCCTGAGTTACTCCGAAATTACCCGGTTGACCTGCGCAAATGACTTACGATGTCGGATAAGGTCCGCATTGCCCGGGGCGGCCGGGCGGTAGGGTGGAGCAGACCATGGACGCCCGAAGGGCAGCCCCCCGGTCATCTCGCGCCATACGGTCGCCGGGCCGGGTCAACCTCCTCCGGGGCCAGGACGTCATACCGGCACAAGGGCCGTGGGCCCTTTTCGGTCCGGTTCGAAAAGAGAGGAACGGTTCCGCGCATGGAGGTTGGGGCGCTGCGGTCCGGCGACCCGGAGCGGCTGGGGGAGTACGCCCTGGTCGGACGGGTCGGAGAGGGCGGCCAGGGCAGCGTCTTCCTCGGCACGGCCGAGGACGGCCGGCGGGTCGCGGTGAAGCTGCTGCACCCCGAGCTGACCGCGGACGCGAAGGCCCGCGCCCGGTTCCTGCGCGAACTGGAGGTGGCCAAGAGGGTCGCCCCGTTCTGCACCGCCCAGGTGATCGACGCCGACGTGGACGGCGACCGCCCCTACATCGTCAGCGAGTACGTGCCCGGCCCGTCGCTGAACCAGCTGGTGCAGGGCGAGGGCCCGCTCGCCGGCGCCGCGCTGGAGCGGCTGGCGGTCGGCACCGCCACCGCGCTCGCCGCGATCCACCAGGCCCGGATCATCCACCGCGACTTCAAGCCGCACAACGTGCTGATCGGCCCGGACGGCCCGCGCGTCATCGACTTCGGCGTGGCCCGCGCGATCAGCGGCTCCACCACGCTCACCAGCAAGGTCATCGGCACCCCGTCCTACATGGCGCCCGAGCAGATCCGCGGCGAGGAGGCCGGCACCGCCGCCGACGTGTTCTGCTGGGCCTCCACCCTCGCCTACGCCGCGACCGGCGAGCCGCCGTTCGGCCAGGACTCCATCCCCGCGGTGATCAACCGCATCCTGCACGAGGAGCCGAGGCTCGGCGGGCTGGACGGCGCGCTGCGCGACCTGGTCGAGGACTGCCTGGACAAGGACCCGGCCCGCCGCCCGGCGGCCCGGCAGCTGCTGATGCGGCTGCTCGGCCACGAGGAGGCCGCCGTGCCCGCCGTCCCGGCCGCCGCGACGTCCTCGGACGAGGCGACCGCGATGCTGGCGGTCGGCAGCGAGCTGGCCGCCGAGCTCGGCGACGAGGAGGTCCGCGCCGCCGAGACGCAGGCGGTCCGGCCCGTCCGCGCCCCCGAGTCCGGGCACGGGCTCACGCCGCTGGCGGAGGAGGCGCCGTCCTCCGGCGACACCGCCGAGCGGCTGCCGACGCCCGCCGAGTGGGCCGCGCAGAACACCCTCACCCCGGTGCAGGCCGCCGGCCCGGTCCGGCGCCGCGGCGCCGCCGCCGCGCTGACCCGCCCGGCCGCCCTCGCGGCCGCCGCGGCGCTGGCCGTCGCCGTCGTCATCACCGTGGCGGTGCTGGCGTTCAGCGGCCCGGACCGGGGCACCACGACCAAGCAGGTCAGCGACCCCAAGCACCCCGAGCAGGCGCAGACCTCCGCGCCGGAGACGGCCCCGACGGCCCGGCACACCCAGCGGCGGCAGCAGCAGGTCGCGCCGCCCACCGAGACGCCGTCGCCGACGCCGACCCCGTCGGAGGCGCCCACGACGGCGCCGTCGACCCCGCCGGCCGCCACCACGCCGCCGCCGTCCCCGTCGGCGCCGCCCACCACCGACCCGACGCCGACGAGCGGGCCGACCACCCCGGACGCGCCCGGCCCGACGGCCACCCCGCCGGCCGGCGGCGCCAACGCGGCCGGCGGCCCGCCCGCCGGATAGGCGGGCACCGGGCGGACTCGGCCGTTCCCGGCGAGTCGCGCGCCCGGGACTGGCAGGGTGGTGACGACCACCCGGGCCCGTTCGCGCAGGTCGGCTTTGTGGCGATTCCTGACTAGGCTGGCGCGGTGAGCGGCGCCACAACGGGGTGGCGGAAGTTCTCTAGGGAGTTTTTGATGGGCGGCAAGCTCGACCAGGCCAAGGACGACATCCTCCGGAGGGCGGCGGAGACGTGCGCGCACCGGCCGGGCGCACGCGGCGGTGATCTGGAGGAGGCGGTCGCGTACCTGCGCCTGTACTACCGCCACGTCGCCCCCGAGGACCTGCTGACGCGCGATCCCGCCGACATCTGCGGACCGGCGATGGCGCACCGCACGCTCGGCGAGGAGCGGCCGCAGGGCCGCGCCAAGGTGCGCGTCTTCACCCCCACCGTGGAGGAGTGCGGCTGGGACCCCGGCCACACGATCGTGCAGGTCGTCACCGACGACATGCCGTTCCTGGTCGACTCGGTGACGATGGAGCTGAGCCGGCACCAGTTCACCACCCATCTGATCGTGCACCCGCTGATCGGGGTGGACCGCGACGTGGCCGGCCGGCTGCTGGCGTTCCGCGGCAGCCGCGACAGCGACCTGGACCTGGACGAGTCCTGGATCCACATCGAGATCGACCGCACCAGCGACCGGACCCGGCTGGACCAGCTGGAGAAGGACCTGCAGCGCGTCCTGAACGACGTGCGGGTGGCGGTCGAGGACGAGACCAAGATGCGCGCGCGGGCCGGCGAGGTCGCCGCGCAGATCCGCGAGGAGCCGCCGCCGCTGCCCGCCGCCGAGCTGGCCGAGGGCGTGGAGCTGCTGGACTGGCTCGCCGACGGCCACTTCGTCTTCCTGGGCTACCGCGACTACACCCTGGCCGAGGACGGGGCGGTGCTGCGCCCCGAGCCCGGCACCGGCCTCGGCATCCTGCGCGCCGACAAGCTGGAGTCGGACTCCTTCGCCGCGATGCCGCCCGAGGTGCGCGCCCGCGCCACCCAGCCGCACCTGCTGATCGTCACCAAGGCCAACTCGCGCTCCACCGTGCACCGGCCGCTGTACCTGGACTACATCGGGGTCAAGCGGTTCAACGAGCTCGGCGAGGTGATCGGCGAGCGCCGCTTCCTCGGCCTGTTCACGCACGTGGCCTACAGCGAGTCGATCTCGCACGTCCCGGTGCTGAAGCGCAAGCTGGACGAGGTGCTGGAGCTGGCCGGGTTCACCGCCGACTCCTACGACGGCCAGGACATCATCGAGATCCTGGAGAGCTACCCGCGCGACGAGCTGTTCCAGATCTCGGTGGACGACCTGCTGCCGATCGCGCTCGGCGTGCTGCGGCTGCGCGAGCGCCGCCAGTTGAAGCTGTTCCTGCGCAAGGACATGTACGGCCGCTACATGTCGTGCATGGTGTACCTGCCGCGGGACCGCTACACCACCAAGATCCGGCTGCGCATCCAGGAGATCCTGCGCCGCGCCTTCGAGGGCGTCAGCGTCGACTACAGCGCCAACGTCACCGAGTCGATGCTGGCCCGGCTGCACGTGGTGGTGCGCGGCGAGCGCGGCCGGCCGCTGCCCGACGTGGACGTGGACGAGCTGGAGGCGCGCCTCGCCGCCGCCACCCGCTCCTGGGCCGACGACCTCACCGACGCCATCACCGAGCAGTGCGGCGAGGAGCAGGCCGGCACCCTGGCGCGCCGTTACGGCGAGGCGTTCCCCGAGGGCTACAAGGCCGACTTCCCGGCCCGCACCGCCGTGGCCGACCTGCGCCGCCTGGACGCGCTGACCGCGGGCGCCGACACCTCCATCAGCCTGTACGAGCCGTTCAGCGCCGGGCCCGGCGAGCGGCGGCTGAAGATCTACCGGCTGGGCGAGCCGATCTCGCTGTCGCGGGTGCTGCCGCTGCTGCAGAACATGGGCGTGGAGGTCGTCGACGAGCGGCCCTACGAGATCCTGCCGGCCGACCGGCCGCGCGCCTGGATCTACGACCTCGGCCTGCGCTACGACCCGCCGAAGGACGTGTCAGAGGAGGTCGTCAAGACCCTGTTCCAGGACGCCTTCAACGCGCTGTGGCGCGGCGACATCGAGAACGACGGCTTCAACGCGCTCGTCCTGCACGTCGGCCTGGACTGGCGGCAGGCGATGGTGCTGCGCGCCTACGCGCTGTACCTGCGCCAGACCGGCACCTCGTTCTCCAAGCGCTACATCGAGCAGGTGCTGCTGCGCAACGCCTCCATCACCCGGCTGCTGATCCGGCTGTGGGAGTCGCGGCTGGACCCGAGCCTGGCGGGCGGGGAGTCCGAGCGCAGCGAGGCCATCGCCGAGGAGCTGCGCGGCGACCTGGAGGACGTGGCGAGCCTGGACGAGGACCGCATCCTGCGCGCCTACCTGTCGATGATCCAGGCGACCCTGCGCACCAACCACTACCAGCGCAAGCCCTACCTGTCGCTGAAGTTCGACCCCGCGGGCATCCCGGACCTGCCGCAGCCCCGCCCCAAGTTCGAGATCTTCGTGTACTCGCCGCGGGTCGAGGGCGTGCACCTGCGGTTCGGCTCGGTCGCGCGCGGCGGGCTGCGCTGGTCCGACCGGCGCGAGGACTTCCGCACCGAGATCCTCGGCCTGGTCAAGGCGCAGGCGGTGAAGAACACCGTGATCGTCCCGGCGGGCGCCAAGGGCGGCTTCGTCGGCAAGCAGCTGCCCGACCCGGCCGCCGACCGCGAGGCGTTCATGAACGCCGGCATCGCCTGCTACAAGGACTTCATCTCCGGCCTGCTGGACGTCACCGACAACCTGGTGGACGGCAAGGTCGTGCCGCCGCCGGACGTGGTCCGCCACGACGGCGACGACACCTACCTCGTCGTCGCCGCCGACAAGGGCACCGCGACGTTCTCCGACATCGCCAACGGCGTCGCCGCCGAGTACGGCTTCTGGCTCGGCGACGCGTTCGCCTCCGGCGGCTCGGTCGGCTACGACCACAAGGCGATGGGCATCACCGCGCGCGGCGCCTGGGAGTCGGTGAAGTACCACTTCCGCTCGCTCGGCAAGGACGTGCAGAACGAGGACTTCACCGTCGTCGGCATCGGCGACATGTCCGGCGATGTGTTCGGCAACGGCATGCTGCTGAGCGAGCACACCAGGCTGGTGGTGGCGTTCGACCACCGGCACGTGTTCGTCGACCCCGACCCCGACCCGGCGGTCTCCTTCCGCGAGCGGCAGCGGCTGTTCGCGCTGCCGCGCAGCTCGTGGGCCGACTACGACACCTCGCTCATCTCGCGCGGCGGCGGGGTGTTCCCGCGCACCGCCAAGTCGGTCCGGCTGACGCCGGAGATGCGCGCGGTGCTCGGCCTGCCCGGCGACGTCAAGGCGCTCACCCCGTTCGAGCTGATCCGCGCCGCGCTGAAGGCGCCGGTCGACCTGCTGTGGAACGGCGGCATCGGCACCTACGTCAAGGCCTCCACGGAGAACAACGCCGACGTCGGCGACAAGGCCAACGACCCGGTCCGCGTCGACGGCGCCGAGCTGCGCTGCAAGGTCGTCGGCGAGGGCGGCAACCTCGGGCTCACCCAGCTCGGCCGGATCGAGTACGCCCGCAGCGGCGGGCTGGTCAACACCGACTTCATCGACAACTCCGCCGGCGTGGACACCTCCGACCACGAGGTGAACATCAAGATCCTGCTCGACCAGGTGGTGCGGGACGGCGAGCTGACCCGCAAGCAGCGCGACACGCTGCTGGACTCGATGACCGGCGAGGTCGCCGACCTGGTGCTGCGCGACAACTACGCGCAGAACGTGGTGCTGGCCGCGTCCCGCGCGCAGGCGCCGTCGATGCTGCACGTGCACGCCCGCTACCTGCGCCGGCTGGAGCGCAGCGGCCGGCTGAAGCG
Source organism: Actinomadura macrotermitis (assembly GCF_009604375.1). Taxonomy (GTDB): domain Bacteria; phylum Actinomycetota; class Actinomycetes; order Streptosporangiales; family Streptosporangiaceae; genus Spirillospora; species Spirillospora macrotermitis. Next base: position 957,967 of record NZ_WEGH01000003.1, on the reverse strand, counting down.
GCGGCTGGAGTTCCTGCCCGACGACAAGGCGCTGGCCGAGCGGCGGCAGGCGGGCCTCGGCCTCACCCTGCCGGAGTTCTCGGTGCTGCTCGCCTACGCCAAGATGACGCTGGACGCCGACCTGATCGGCTCGGACCTGCCGGACGACCCCTACCTGGACTCCTGGCTGGCCGGCTACTTCCCGACGCCGCTGCGCGAGCGGTTCCGCGGCTACATGGACCGGCACCCGCTGCGCCGCGAGATCATCACCACCGCGGTGGTGAACGACGTGGTCAACAACTCCGGCATCACCTTCGTGTTCCGGATGAACGAGGAGACCGGCGCGTCGCCGTCCGACATCGCGGGGGCCTACCTGGTCGCCCGCGAGGTGTTCGACATGCCGCGCTTCTGGCGGTCGGTCGAGGGCCTGTCGCACCAGGTGGAGGAGTCCACCCAGATCGCGATGCTGCTGGAGGCGCGCAAGCTCACCGAGCGCGGCGCGCGCTGGCTGCTGCACAACCGGCGCCCGCCGTTCGACATCCGCGAGACGATCGACTTCTTCGCCGGCGGCGCGCTCGCCCTCAGCGCCCGGCTGCCCAAGCTGCTGGCCGGCCTGGACCTGGCCGCGTTCGAGCAGCGCCGGGACCAGTTCGCCGAGCTCGGCGTGCCCGACGAGATCGCCGAGCAGTGCGCGATGCTCGGCGCCGCCTACTCCACCTTCGACCTGGTCGGCATCGCGCACGACACGGGCCGGCCGGTGGAGGAGGTCGCCGAGGTCTACTTCGACCTGGCCGACCGGCTGCAGCTGTCCCGGCTGCGCGAGCGGATCATCGCGCTGCCGCGTGACGACCGGTGGCGCTCGATGGCCCGCAGCGCGCTGCGCGACGACCTGTACGCCGCGCACGCCGCCCTCACCCGGGACGTGCTGGTCACCAGCGAGCGCGGCATGGCGCCCGAGGCGCGGCTGCTGAACTGGACGGGCAAGAACGAGACGGCGGTGCTGCGCGCGCAGCAGACGCTGTCGGAGATCTGGGAGAGCGACAGCTTCGACCTGGCGACGCTGTCGGTGGCGCTCGGCTCCATCCGCACCCTGGTCAACGCCAGCTCGCTGCCGGGGACGGGCGCCTAGCCCGCGGTGCCGGCCCGCGGTGCTAGCCCTCGGTCAGGGAGACCGAGGTGCCGAGGACGCGGGCCTTGCCGCCCGTGGCGGGGGAGTAGCCGATCGCGAGCCACTGCCAGGTGGCCCGCACGGTCCCGCCCGGGTCGGCGCCGGTCTTGGTGAGGTAGGCGCGCAGCTCGCCGGGGAGCCGCTCCGCGGTGCCCCCGGTGAGCGTCTGCCGCTGCGTCAGCCCGTACCAGACCAGGGAGCCGCCGTCCCTGGTGCGCAGCGCGTGGGACGGGCCCGGCCCGGGCGTGAACCGTCCGGGCGGGGCCGTCCAGTCGCCCGATCGGCCCGACCGGGCCTGCGTGGAGAACGCGTCGGGGGCGAGGCCGGTCTGGTCGTTGCTGGTCAGGTAGGCGGCGTGCGCGGCGGGCAGTCCCCGGTCGGACGCCGGGACGGCGTACCCCTGCGGGTCGTAGGCCAGTTCGGGCGGGCGGCCCTTGAACGTCAGCCAGTGCGCGGCGAGCCACGGCTCCTTCGCGGAGTTGCGCGTGAACAGCGCGAGGACCTGGCGTTCCCTGCCGTCCGAGCGTTCCAGCGCGGCCACCGCGAACCAGCGCGGGCCGCCGCTCAGCCGGGGCACGTAGAAGACCGGGTTGCGCAGCGAGATCCGCGCCTCCGCGCCGAGTGCGCCGTAGGTGCGGACGCGGGCCCGGACGGGCGCGGCGAGGGCGCCGGTGACGGCGGCCCGCCAGTCCCGCTCCTCGCCCGAGGTCAGCGCCTTGTTGTGCCGCGCCACCCAGTCCTTCAGGACGCGGGCGGACTCCTCGGCCGACACCGCCGGGGCGGCCGGCCGGGCCGCGCCGGCGGTGTCCGCCGGGTCCGGGTCGTCCGAGCAGGACGTCAGCGTGCACGCGGCCACGACCAGCGCCAGATAACCGCGCATCTCCACCTCGGACGGATGTTCCCGACGATTGCCGCGCCAGTGTAGAGAAGAACGGGCCCGGGGGCGGAGGCGGGTGGTGCGGGGAAAGGCGGTGCGGGAAAAACCCGTCGGGTGCGGAGCGGTCCCACCGCAGCGGTCAAGAAGAGTGGGACCGCCCCGCCACCCGACGGAGATCAGGAGGCGTCGACGGCGATGGCCTTGCGGTAGATCCCGTTGACGGTGGCGGCGCCGTGCGGCGGCACCACGGCCAGGTACTGGATCAGCACCGTGGAGTTCATCCGCTTTTTAACCGAATCGGGGGTGGTGAGCCCGATGAGGTCGCCGGATAGACGAAGCCTGCCCCGTTTCGCCGCCGAATACGCTTCGGTCTGCTTGACGGTGTACCAGACCAGCGCGCCGCCGTCCTTGGTGCGCAGCGCGTAGGTCGGCGCGGCGTCCGGGCTGAACGCGGCCTTCATGTCGACGCCGCGCTTGGTGAGCGCGCTCTGCCCGGCGCGCAGCGCCTCGTAGGCCCCGGTGGTCTGCGGCCCGGGCGCGATGCCGCCGGCCCCCGCCGCCTTCGGCCCGCCGTTCAGCAGCGCGGTGTGCGCGGCGCCGATCCGGCCCGGCGCGATGGCGAGGCCCTTGGCGTCCAGCGGGACCGGGGCGGCGAACCCGCCCTCGTCGCGCGCGGCCTTGGCCAGCGAGGTGTCGGCCGGGAACGGGTCGGCCGTGGCCAGCCACGGCGCGCCCTCCTTGGCCTGCGTGAACAGCAGCGCGTGCCGGAAGCCCTGCCTGCCCGTGCGGCTCACCGCGTCGACCGCGAACCAGCGCGGGTAGCCGCTGAGGCGCGGGATGAGGAAGCTCGTCGAGCTGAACTTCAGCGGCGCGGCCTTCTTCTTCACCGCCTTGCGCAGCTTGACGGACGCGACGTCCATCGGCAGCAGCGGCGCGCCCTCCACCGGCGACAGGGCGGCCGGATCCAGGCTCTGCCCCGCGGTGGTGACGGCGGCGGCGTAGCGGTTCAGCGCCTGCTCGGCCTGCTGGCGGGTCAGCGCGGGCGCGGCGTCCGCGCTCGTGTCCCCCGAGCAGGCGGCGGACAGCAGCGGAAGGAGGAGGAGCGCGCTGCCACCCAGGGCACGGGTGGGCAGGGCGGGGCGTACGGGCATGAGAGTCCCCCGAGATGGTGATGCGGCGAGTAAGCCGCGTCACATCATCGCAGGGTCACCATGTGATCACTGTGCGAATACGAAAATCGGCGAAGAGGCCGGCCGATCGTCCCCGGGGCGATCGGCCGGCGCCGATCAGCCGGTGCCGGCCTCCTGCTGGCGCATCCAGCGGATCTCGGCCTCGATGAACTCGTCCAGGTCGCCGTCCAGCACGGCGGTCGGGTTGCCCGCCTCCACGCCGGTGCGCAGGTCCTTGACGATCTGGTACGGGTGCAGCACGTAGTTGCGGATCTGGGTGCCCCAGGAGCTGGTGCCCTCGCCGCGCAGCGCGGACATCTTGTCCGCCTCCTCCTGCCGCTTGCGCTCCAGCAGCTTGGCCTGCAGCACGTTCATCGCGGTGGCCTTGTTCTGCAGCTGGCTGCGCTCGTTCTGGCAGGACACCACGATGCCCGACGGCAGGTGGGTGATCCGCACCGCCGAGTCGGTGGTGTTGACGCCCTGGCCGCCCGGGCCTGACGAGCGGTACACGTCGATGCGCAGCTCGCTCTCGTCGATGTCGACGTGGTCGCTCTGCTCCACCACCGGCACCACGTCCAGGCCGGCGAACGAGGTCTGCCGGCGGGCCTGGCTGTCGAACGGCGAGATGCGCACCAGGCGGTGCGTGCCGTGCTCGCCGCGCAGGGTGCCGTAGGCGTAGGGGGCCTTCACCGTGAAGGTGGTGGACTTGATCCCGGCCTCTTCGGCGTAGGAGGTCTCGTAGACCTCCGTCGGATAGCCGTGGCGCTCGGCCCAGCGCAGGTACATGCGCTGCAGCTGCTCGGCCCAGTCGGCCGCGTCCACGCCGCCGGCCTGGGCGTTGATGGTGACCAGCGCCTCCCGGGCGTCGTACTCGCCCGACATCAGGGTGCGGACCTCCAGCTGCTGCACCGCCTTGTGCAGCGACGCCAGCTCCTCGTCCGCCTCGGTGCGCGTCTCGGCGTCGTCCATCTCGTCGGCCATCTCGTAGAGCGTGGCGACGTCGTCGAGCCGCTGGCGCAGGGTCTCCACCCGGCCGAGCTCGCTCTCCAGGTACGACAGCCGGCGCGTCACGCCCTGGGCACGCTCCTGGTCGTTCCACAGGTCAGGGTCGGCCGACTGCTCGCGCAGCTCGGCGATGTCCCGGCGCATCGCGTCCAGGTCCAGCACCTGCTCGATGCCGCCCAGGGTCGAGCCGAGCTCCTTGAGCTGATCTTTAGGGTCGATTCCTGCCACGCTCCTGAGCTTATCGCCGTCCCGGCACTGCCCGAGCGTTCGCGGCGGCGGGGCGGGTGGCAGAATCTCGGGCCACGGAGATCCGTCCATGCCGGTCGGCCGGGACAAATAGAGTGTCCGCACGGATCTTCACGGGGGATCCGCCGGGATTCGGGAAGGCCGGGGGCAGTGCGTAAAAGGTCTGTGACGGTGGCGGCGGCGCTGCTGCTGCCGATCGCGCTCACCGCGGCTTGCGGCGGCGACGATCGGCGGGCGCGCCCGGCGGCGATGCCGGAGATCCCCAAGCCGGTCCCCGAGCCGCTGACCCCGCAGGTCGCCGACCGTGAGTTCCGCGCCTACGTCAGCAACGACGATGTCGCCCGCACCACCGGCGACGAGCGGCTCGCGCTCTCCTGGGTCGTCGAAGGCCAGTACGCGCTGACCGCGGCCGAGTACCGCAAGGCCCTGTTCGAGCACCGCCCGGTGGCCCGCTACACCTACGGCACGCCCAAGCTGTACGTGCCGCGGCTGAAGGACGCCGTATATCCCCAGTGGTTCGTGGCCTCGGTGCACCGGACGGTGCGCGAGGGCACCGGGCAGGACAGCAAGGGCAAGGACAAGGGCAAGGACGCGCTGATGGGGTTCGTCCGCCGCTCGGCCGGCGAGGACTGGAAGCTCAGCCTGGTCACCGAGCCGGCGCCGAAGGCCAAACTGCCCAAGGTCGTGGTGGACCGTGACGGTTACGCCACGGCGATCGCCCCGTCCGACGGCTCGCTGCGGATCCGGCCCGGCTCGCTGCCGAGCATCCAGGCGACGATCGCCTCCGAGGGCCCCAACAGCATCGCCACCGACGTCATGAAGCCGGGGCCGTACACCACCGGCATCTACCAGCAGCCCCGCCGCGCCAAGCGCCGGAAGGACCTCAGCCTGCAGTCGGTGGTGGTGGTGACGAACTACCAGCTGTTCGCGCTGGCCACCGAGCACGGCAACGGGCTGGTGCTGTACGCCCTGACGCGCAACAGCTACCTGCTGCCGAAGGACAGGAACAGAAAGGACGTCAAGCCTCCGATCCCGCCGGAGGTGGCGTTCCTGCTGGACGGGACCGTCAAGGGCAACGAGATCGACATGACGCAGACGCTCCAGTTCGCCGCGTTCGACCCGGTCAAGGCCAAGTCCGGGGAGCAGCCGAAGGCCGACGTCGTCGCGCAGGGCGGCGGCTACGTCAAGGCGAGCACACCGCCGTTCAAGTCCTCCTAGCCGAGTCCTCCTGGCGGGACCCGCGGGAGCCTCAGGCGAGGCGCTGCAGCAGCAGCGCGACGAACAGCAGCGCCACCAGCCCGGCCAGCACCAGCATCGGCGGGATGACCGGACCCTCGCCGTGCATCCGGTCACGCGCGTTCCGGCAGGTCGGGCAGCGTCCCTCGGCCACCGGATGGGAGCACTGGGCGCAGATCAGATGGTCGCAGCTCATCGCGCTGCCTCTCTCCAGCCGGAAGTTCCTGTCACTGAGAACTTTAGGCGCCATTACGCGGCAATCGGCATGTCCGGGCTGTAAAGTCCTGCGGGACCCCGGGACCGGGTGGTCCAGGCGGTGCCCTCGCACCCCTACACTGCTCGGAACGCATCGGTTTACCGAACCGATACGTTGTGGAGTCCCGTCGGTGACCGGATCTCGGTGCGGTCGCCTGCCACGGGGCTCCCGACCCTGGAGTCGGCTGCCCGGGCCCGCCGGTCCGGGAGCACAGCCCGCACCCGCTCGTGGAGGTGACGTATCGGCCGGAACGGCGGCTGTATGATGCCGCCTCAAGCAGGTTGACGGACTCCCCCGGGTGGCGGTCGGCCCGCTCAGCGCCCGCGGAACCGTATCCCCGGCCGCCGGCAGGTCCGTGCCCCACGGGCTCGCGGACCACCACGCCAAGCCCCGGTCCGTCTCCAGGGGATGACAAGGTCTCTCGCAAGAATGGTGCTGAAACCGCCGTGATGCAGCCGTGATCCACTTTGACAACGTCAGCAAGGTCTACAAGAGCCAGGGCAACCGGCCGGCCCTCCAGCACGTGAACGTCGCCATCGAGAAGGGCGAGTTCCTGTTCCTGGTGGGCCCCTCGGGCTCCGGCAAGTCGACCTTCCTGCGCCTCATCCTCAAGGAAGAGCGTCCTTCCCAGGGTCACGTGCACGTGGCGGGCAAGGACCTGAGCCGCATCAGCAACTGGAAGGTGCCGCACCTGCGCCGCCGCATCGGCTGCGTGTTCCAGGACTTCCGGCTGCTGCCCAACAAGAACGTCTTCGAGAACGTGGCGTTCGCGCTGGAAGTGATCGGCAAGCCCCGCCGCTTCATCCACAAGGTCGTGCCCGAGGTCATCGACCTGGTCGGCCTGGAGGGCAAGGGCAACCGGATGCCCGACGAGCTGTCCGGCGGTGAGCAGCAGCGCGTCGCGATCGCGCGCGCCTTCGTCAACCGCCCCATGATCCTGCTGGCCGACGAGCCGACCGGGAACATCGACCCGGCGACCTCGATCGGCATCATGAAGGTGCTGGACCGCATCAACCGGACCGGCACCACCGTCGTCATGGCCACCCACGACGCCGCGATCGTCGACGCGTTCCGCAAGCGCGTCGTCGAGCTGGAGGACGGCCGCGTCGTCCGCGACCAGTCGCGCGGTGTGTACGGCCAGGCGTACTGACCCGCTCACGGCCCGCGCCGCGGGCCGTCACCTGAACGGGCGTCCCCGGGCGTCCACCTCGGACGTTCCGGTCGTTCCCGCCGCAGGCTGCTGAACCGGCGGGACCGGCCGGCACGTACGACATTCCGTTGTAAACCAGTCCGATGACATAGCCTGCACCGGACTCAGGCTCCCTCGGGGCACAGGCGATCAAGGACAGCGAGGCATGCGCGTACAGTTCGTTCTCCAGGAGATCTGGATCGGTCTCCGCCGGAACCTCACGATGACGATCTCCCTCATCATCACCGTCGCCATCGCCATGGCGCTGCTCGGCACCGGCCTGCTCGTCCAGGGCCAGGCCAAGGCCTCCAAGAACTACTGGACCGACAAGATCGAGGTCTCGGTCTTCCTGTGCACCAAGTCCAGCTCCAACCCGGTCTGCAACAAGCAGGACGCCAAGCCGGAGGAGAAGGCGGCGCTCAAGGCCCAGCTGGACAAGATGCCGCAGGTCGCCCATGTCGAGTACGAGAACAAGGAGCAGGCGTACGCGCGCTTCAAGCAGCGCTTCGCCAACTCCCCGGGCTTCGTCAACAGCACCCGGCCCGGCGACATCCCCGACTCCTACCGGATCCGGCTGAAGAACCCGCAGGAGTACAAGGAGGTCGTGGGGGGGCTGCTCGGCAAGACCGGCGTGGACCAGGTGGTCAACGAGCAGGAGATCCTGAAGAAGTTCTTCGGGATCCTCGGCGCCCTGCAGAACGCGGCGCTGCTGATCGCGGTGTTCCAGCTGATCGCGGCGGTGCTGCTGGTCGGCAACACGGTGCGGCTGTCGGCGTTCAACCGGCGCCGTGAGACCGGCATCATGCGGCTGGTCGGCGCGTCCAACACCTACATCCAGATGCCGTTCATCCTGGAGGGCGCCGTCGCCGGCCTGATCGGCGGCCTGCTGGCCTCGGTGCTGCTGATCTTCAGCAAGGTGCTGCTGATCGACCGGCTGGCCGGCAACCTGCAGTTCGCCAGCAAGCTCGGCTGGGGCATGGTGTTCGCGGTGATGGTGCTGTCGATCTGCTTCGGCGTGCTGGTCTGCGCCATCTCCTCCTTCCTCACCCTGCGGCGCTACCTGCGCATCTGACGGGGAACGCCCCGGTGCCACGGGCCTGAAACCGGCCGGCCGTCCTGCAGCCTGGACGCCGGCCGGTTCGGCGTTCCCGCTTCGATCCCCGCGTGCCGCGGCCGCGCGATGATCGTAGGATCGCCTACCTAGGGGGAAGGCATCGGCGCGGGAACCGTTCCGACCGTCCGCCACGCTGCCGGAGAAGGACCGAGGCTGATCACGTTGTCACGTGAGACAGGGCGCAAGCTGATCGCTCAGCACAAGCGCGCCCGATACGACTATGAAATCAAGGAGACCTGGGAAGCGGGCATGGTGCTGATGGGCACCGAGGTCAAGGCGCTGCGCGCCGGCCGCGCCTCGCTGGCCGACGGCTACGCCCACGTCATGGACGGCGAGGTGTGGCTGGAGCATGTGCACATCCCCGAGTACGTGCAGGGCACCTGGACCAACCACGCGCCGCGGCGGCGCCGCAAGCTCCTGCTGAACAAGCGCGAGATCAACAAGATCATCGCCGGCACGTCCGAGCCGGGCTGGACCCTGGTGCCGCTGTCGCTGTACTTCAAGGACGGGAAGGCCAAGGTCGAGATCGGCCTGGCCCGTGGTAAGAAGTCCTACGACAAGCGCCAGGCGATCGCCAAGCGCGAGGCGGACCGGGAGATGCAGAAAGCGGCGGCGGCCCGGTTCAGGAGACGGTGAAGGGTGCCGATGAACAGCCGATCCCGAGGGCGTGACAGCGCCCGCACGCCGTTTCGCCGGGTGATCTCGGTGGCCGCCGTCGGGACCCTCGTCGCGAGCCTGACCAGCGGCTGCTTCGCCGAGCCCTCGGTGATGCCGACCGTGCGCGACTTCCTCATCGCCTGGCAGGTCGGCAACTACAAGGCCGCCGCCAAGCTCACCACCGGCGCCGACCGGGCGGCCGTGGAGAACACCCTCGGCCAGGTGCGCGGGCAGCTGGACGCCGCGTCGCTGAAGCTCGCCCTCGGCACGCCGACGCAGAACGACTCCGACGCCAACGTGCCCGCCGCGATCGTCAAGAACGGCGACCAGGCCGACGCGCGCTTCTCCGTCAAGATCGACCTCGGTGAGAACGGCGAGCCCTGGTCCTACACCAGCCTGATGCACCTCAAGCGGGTCGGCGACGACTGGAAGGTCGTCTGGAGCCCCTCGATCATCAACCCCAGCCTGAAGCCCGGCCAGCGCCTCGCGGTGCTGACCGAGGTCCCCGAGCGGGCCCCCATCCTGGACTCCACCGCCCGCTCCCTGCAGCTGAAGGTCAAGGTCGGCGTCGCCGGGGTCTACCCCGAGAAGCTGCGCGACCCCCAGCGCGTCATGGACCAGCTCGCCAAGGCCGTCGCGCAGGACGGCGGGCGCAAGCTCGACGTCGAGCGCCTCATCGGCCGGATCCGCTCGGCGCCGCCGCAGCGCTTCCTGCCGCTGCTCACCCTGCAGCGGCAGGCCGACGCCGCGCTGCTGGCCCGGCTGGCGCGCATCGACGGGCTGTTCCTGCAGTTCGGCGAGGCCCCGATCGCCGCGAAGCTGGCCCCCGAGCTGATCGGCAACCTCGGCCCCGCCACCGACGACACCCTCCAGCAGGTCGGCGCCCCCTACCAGCCCGGCGACACCATCGGCGTGAACGGCCTGCAGCTGGTGCTGCAGCGGCGCCTGGCCGGCACCCCGACGGTGCAGGTCGTCGCGCAGGACCCCTCCGGCCGCGACACCAAGGAGCTGCGCTCCTGGCCCGGCAGCCCGCCCCAGGAGGTCCGCACCACGCTGAACGGCAAGTACCAGCCGCGCGCCGACCGCGCCCTCGCCGGCCTGAAGTCCCCGGCGTCGCTGATCGCGCTCAACCCCTCCACCGGCGACGTGCTGGCCAACGCCAACCACCTGACCAACGGCGCGAACCTGGCCATGCAGGGCCACTACCCGCCCGGCCTCACCTTCGGCCTGGTCTCCGCGCAGACGCTGCTGCTGGCCGGCGCGGCCCGCAACACCAGGATCGACTGCCCCGGGACGGCCACCGTCGGCGACCGCACCTTCACCAACCGGGCCGCCGGCGCCACCACGCTGGAGTACCTCTTCGCCCGCAACTGCACCACCACCCTCGCCGAGCTGAGCAAACAGGTCGACACCAAGACGCTGATGGCGGCCGTCGACCGGTTCGGCATCGGCAAGAACTGGGGCATGACCGCCCCGGTGTTCACCGGCAGCGTCCCGGCGCCGGCCAACGAGGGGGACAAGGCCGCCACCTTCGTCGGGCAGGGCCGGGTGCGGGTCAGCCCGCTGAACATGGCGCTCGTCGCCGCGGCCGTCCAGAACGGCAGCTGGAAACCCCCCTACGTGCTGACGGTCCCGCGCAGCACCGAGACCCCGCTGCCGGTCTTCATGGACCAGGTCGCGACCTCCGAGATGCAGAAGCTGGCCCGCCGCTCGATCGCCAGCGGCGCCACCGCCGCCAACATCGGCCAGGGCGCCAACGCCGTCAACGGCGTGGTCGCCTCGGTCGACTACGACGAGGGCGGCGTGACCAAGACCGTCACCTGGTTCGTCGGCTACCGCGCCGACATCGCGTTCGCCATCGCCGTCGAGGGCAAGGCCAATCTGGCCAAGCTCGCCGCCCGGTTCCTGACCGGCACCGCCCCCGCCCGCTGAGCCTTGACGGGCTCTTTGCCCAAGATCGGCAACCTGGACGGGGTCCGGCGGCGTCTTCCCGGGTGACTGGGACACCGCTTCGGGGGGTTGCGGCCCCAGTCGACCGTGATGAGACCAGAGCCTCGTCTCGGGGGAGGCTCTGCCGTCCGGACCGGCCCTGACCCTGCCGGTCGGCCCCGGTGGCCCGCGTCGAGCACGCGGCCCACCGGGGCGTCACTTTTTCCGCCCCCCGGGAATCCCCGTTGGCATCCCGCGCGTTATCCATGTAGCGTCATGCTGCGGACGCCCCGGCGTCCGGCTTGACAACTCAACATGGGGGTGACCGGCTTCGACTTCGGTAGGTCGAGCCAGGGGAAGCGGGTCGAGGGTGGTCGTCATGACCTCGTAAATCCTGTGACGGCGAACAAAAACTGCCAACAAGAAGCAGTCCGAGTTCGCTCTCGCCGCCTGAGGCGAGTAGCGACTCTGTCAGCCCGGGTGAGTCTCCGCCCCGGGGTCTGGCATCGTAAGGAGACTCCACCTGCAGATTCGGTCGCGGGACCTGTAGGAACACCCAACAGCGACTGAGCCCGTCGGCGACACGCCTGCGTGAGCGCCGGGGCCGAGAAAACGACTAGCAGGATGCACCCGGAGAAGCCCTGACTCATCACCGAAGGACGCGGGTTCGATTCCCGCCACCTCCACTCGTCGCGGGGAGCGGTGTGCTCACGGAAAGCGTGAGCCGCCGCTCCCTCGTCGTTTCACCCAGGGGGGCGACCCCCTGGAACCTCCGGCGTGGGGGCTCCGCCCCCACGCCCCCGTCTTGTGCTGTGGTGCGTGCTCACGCAGCGGTGGGGCTCCTGGCCGCACGGACCTGGTCCGTGCGGCTTTTTCGTGCCCAGGGCGGTTGGCGTTGTGATCTGCTCGAGGCGAGGATGAACAGATGGAGAGACCGGCAAGATCACGTATCTTCCTGATGGGTTCTCCGGCAACGGGCGAGGAGGCACCGGGTCCGTCCATCGCCTCGCGCCTGTCCCTGCCGAAGGTCTCGCTGCGCGACACCCTTCGCGTCAATGTGCATGGCGATACCGAGTTCGGTCGGCAGGCCAAGGCCTGCATGGACCGCGGTGTCTTCTTCCCCGATGAGCTGATCATCGCGATGATGCACGAGCGGCTCTCTCAGGACGGCGCCCGTGACGGGTTCCTGTTGGACGGGTTCCCGTGGACGGTGCCCCAGGCCCAAGCGCTGAAGGAGTTTCTCGCTGCGGAGTTCGACGCCGGGCTGGACTTGGTCCTGCAGCCGGTGGTGGACCATGAGGAGATCGTCCGGCGGCTGTCGGGCCGGCGCATCTGCGACAAGTGCGGGTGCGTCTGGCACGTCGGCTTCGACGACATACAGGACGGCGCCTGCGGCAACTGCGGCGGTGACCTGATCCAGCGCGACGACGACAGGGAAGAGGTCGTCCGGCAGCGCCTCCAGGCACACCAGGAGCGATCCGCTGCGCTGGTGCGATTCTACGCAGAGGATGGCATCGTGCTCGGCTTCGACGCGATGGGGCCGGTCGAGGAGGTCACCGAACGGGCGCTCCATGCGATCCATGCAGGTCAGCTGCCTGATACGAGCTCAGCAAATGCCTGATGGGCCGCGCCGACCGCGTCTACCGTTGTGAGGAGCAGGGCTGACCGGCGACCGGCGACCGGGCTGCCTTAGAACTCGGCCCACACCACCTTGGCGGTTTCGGCCGGGTAGTGGTTCCAGCGTCGGGCGTACGCCTCCACCAGGAGCAGGCCCCGCCCGCCGGTGGCGCTCGGGTCGGCCGCCTGCCGGACGGGCGGGTTGGGGTCCTGGTCGTAGACCTCGATGTAGGCGTGGGGCGGCGTCCAGCGGATGCGCATGCGCACCGTGGGCCCCTTGGCCTTGATGGCGTTGGTGACGATCTCGCTGGCCACGAGCCGAGCGTCTTCGATCAACGCCTCGTCGAGCGACCAGTGGCGGAACCACTCCACCACGAGGCGGCGGGCCAGCTGCACGGCCGTGGGGTCGGAGATCAGGGAGAACTCGACGCTGTGGCAGGACTGCGGGGGAGAGAACACAGACATGGCGGTCTTCTTCTGACGTTTTCGTCTGACCACGGACGGCGCGGAGTCTGTGGCACGCTGTGACAAGCCCAAGCATGAACCTTAGAGGGGTGAAGATGCAAGGCCTTGCATCTTCATGGTCTTGCATACTTGCCTGAGGAGGTTCTCCGCCGTGCCTGCTCGTACTCCACCGACGGTGAGACTGCGCCGCCTGGCTTCCCGTCTGTTCAAGCTTCGGGAGGCCCAAGGGCTGAGCCGCGAAGATGTCGCCGAGCGGACCGGTATCAATCCGGCGACGCTCTACCGCATCGAGAAGGCCCGGGGCAGGCCCCAGGCTCGGACGCTGCAAGCCCTGCTCGCCCTGTACGAGGTGGAGCCCGCCGAGCGCGTTCAGCTCCTTCAGCTTCTCAAGGACGCCGGTCGGCGGGGCTGGCTCCAGGCGTACGAGAACGAGCTCCCGGAGGAGTACAGCGCCTACATCGAGTTCGAGGATCAAGCGCGGGAGGTCTGGAACTACGAGTCCCTCTACATCCCTGGCCTCCTGCAGACCGAGGAGTACGCCCGGGCCGTCATCCCTGGCGGCATGCCTGCTCTTTCCCCGGACGAGGTGGAGCAGCGGGTGGCCGTGCGCATGGAGCGTCAAGGGGTCTTGCGCCGTCCCTCGCCCTTGCATTTGTGGGCCATCTGCGACGAAGCCGCGCTGCACCGGGTCGTCGGTGGGGTCCAGGTGACGCGGGAGCAGCTCCTTCATCTTGTGGAGATGGCGAAGCTGCCCAACGTCACGCTTCAGGTCATCCCGTTCGACGCGGGTGCGCACCCTGGGATGCCCGGATCGTTCGTCGTGATGAACTTCCCGGCCGATCCCAGCGTGGTGTACATCGACAGCATGGCGGGAGACCTCTTCCTCGAAGAAGAGGCCGAAGTGCGCCGGTACAGTGGCATATACGAGCACCTTCGCGCCGTCGCGCTGAGTCCTGCCGTGTCAGTGGACCTGGTCCGGTGTCGGGCAGAGGCATGTGAATGAGGGGAGGGACGGGTGGACCTGTCCCGGCTGGAGTGGCGCAAGAGCAGTCGTTCCAGCAGCAACGGCCAGTGCGTCGAGTGCGCTGAAGCAACCCACTTCGTGGCTGTTCGTGACTCCAAGGACCCCGATGAGGCCGTCCTTGTCGTAGGCCGTGCCGCTTGGCGCGCTTTCCTCGGCCAGATCAAGGCCGGAAGTCACGCCTTCTGAGGCTTTCCTGATCGTTGACCGCTGACCGGGCGGCCTGGGTCCGGGGTTGGGTCTGGAGGCCCTGGGGCGGGGGCGGGGTGTGGATGATCATGTCCGGGAACTATGCCAGTGATTCCTGGAAGGTTTCCGGATGTGGTCCGATCGCGGTGAAGGCGCAGTCTCGTATGTCGCGGTGATCCTGCTGCTGGGCGGGGTGATGGGGGCCGTCCTCACCGGTGGGGTGGGGGAGAAGGTCGCGGCCGCGTGCGAGTCGGCGATCTGCCGTGTCGCCGGCGGCGACTGCCGGACCATGGGCCTCGGGGAGCACGGGAAGGGCGGCGCGCGGCAGGGCGTCGCGGACCATGATGGCGGCAAGGCGCAGGTCCGGCCGCTCGTCTCCGTGCCGCAGCAGGATCTGCCGCCGATCTCCCGGCCGGCCTGCCCCGATCCGAAGGTGCCCTGGGTCGACACGCTGCACGCCCACAACGACTACCAGAACGGCGATCCGCTCGATGACGCGCTCGAGGAGGGCGCGACGAGCGTGGAGGCCGACGTGTGGCTGGAGGACGGCAAGCTGATCCTCAAGCACGACAAAGACGATCTGAACCTGCCCAACGCCACGCTGCTGCAGGAGTACCTGCGGCCGCTCACCGAGCGGGCCGCCAAGAACGGTGGCCAGATCTACCCCGGGCGCGGCGAGAAGTTCGAGCTCTTCATCGAGGTCAAAGGTGGTGGTGGCGACGCGTACGAGCAGATCGTCAAGGACATCGCCGGGCCACCGCCGCTGACGGGTGACGTGCGGGTCGTCCTGCCGGTCCCGCCGAACTACGACCCGGCCACCAACAAGGTCGGGAACACTTCGCTGCCCGCCAATGTCTCCTTCTCGGTCGGGCTGGGGGACAAGTGCGTCATCCCGACGTGGCTCGATCCGAAGGACCCCGCCAACGACCCGCGCAGCCCCGAGTACAGGCCGGACGAGCAGCATTACGACCAGCGGCTCGCCTCGAAGGTGACCGTGCTGAACGGCGAGTTCGCCAAGTGCGTGGACGTCGACAAGAAGCGCAAGCTCAACATCAGCCCGCAGGAGCACCGGGTGTTCAACGAGCTGGTCGGGCGGGCGCACTCCCAGGGCCGCAAGGTCCGCATCTGGGGCGCGCCCGACGGCAACTGGCGGTACGCCGGCAGCCGCGGGCGCGGAAAGTTCTATCCCTGCCCCACACTGCCCGGTCACCAGAAGTGCGAGGGCGCCCTCCAGCGGAACTGGTGGCAGGCCGTCGACGAGGCCGGGGCCGACTACTACGTCACCGACCACCTGGGCACCGGCGCCAAGTGGATCCGCAAGAACTGCGGCCGGTTCGTCAAGCGCTGAGAGCGGCGGCGAAGAGGGTGCGGAGGGCCTGGACGATGTCCTCCATCGGGTCGGCGTACTCCTCCAGGGACCAGCGGACGGCGGCGCCGATGACGGCGCCGAGGATGGCGGTGGCCAGCAGGTCGCGGCGGACGCCGGGCGGGTCCCAACCGGCCAGCAGGGCCGCGATCGTGTCGCCCCAGGCCAGGCTCGTGCGCTGGTAGGCGGCGTCCACGGCCGGGCTGACGCCGAGGATCTCCACGAACAGCAGGCGGGCCAGGCGGTGGTCGGCCTGCAGGGCGCTGAAGAGCTCGGTGAGGGCCGTTCGGATGATGTCGTGCGGGTCGGGGCCTGCGGAGGCCACGGCTGTTTCTACGGTCTTGCGTAGCTTTTCGTCGGTGTGGGCGTAGACGGCCAGCAGCAGGTCCTCGCTGCTGGAGAAGGACTCGTAGAAGTAGCGTTTGGTGAGCTCGGCCCGCGCGCACACGGATTCGACCGTGGCGGTGCGGTAGCCGGTCGTGCCGAAGATCTCCATGCCGGCCTCGATGAGCCGGTGGCGTCTCTCCTGGCGGCGGGCTTCGGCGCTCACCCCGCGGTAGGTGCGCTGGACGGTTTCCACCTGCCGATATTGACACGGGGGCGGGGCGCGCCCAAACTGACACCGCTTGGTTCTGAAACAGTTTGGTTCCTGAAAGGGGCGCGCCGTGCGCGAGTTGGCTGGGAAGATCGTGGCGATCACGGGCGCGGCGTCGGGCATCGGTGCCGCGACCGCCGTGGAGCTGGCCGAGCGGGGCTGCGACCTGGCCCTGTCCGACATCAACGACGAGGGCCTCCAGCAGACCGCGCGGCGCGCCGAGAAGCACGGCGTGAAGGTCAGCACCCACGTGGTCGACACCGGGGACCGGGACGCCGTCTACGCGTTCGCCGACGCCGTCGTGGCCGAGCACGGGGCCGTCCACATGATCATCAACAACGCCGGGGTGGCCCTCACCGCGGACGTGGAGATCATGAGCGACGAGAACCTGGAGTGGCTCTTCGACATCAACTTCTGGGGTGTGGTGCACGGGACCCGGGCGTTCCTGCCGCACCTCAAGCGGGCCGGCGGGGGGCACATCGTCAATGTGTCCAGTGTCTTCGGGTTCATCGGGGTGCCCAGCCAGTCGGCCTACTGCGCGGCCAAGTTCGCCGTGCGGGGGTTCACCGAGTCGCTCGGGCAGGAGCTCGACATCGCCGGCGGGAAGATCAAGGTGACGTCGGTGCACCCCGGCGGCATCCGCACCAACATCGCCAAGGCGGCCCGGTTCGAGGGCACCGTGGCGTCCAAGGGCGGCTCGCAGCGCGGTGCGGCGTCGCTCTTCAGCAAGGTGGCGCGGACGACGCCGGAGAAGGCCGCGAAGATCATCGTGGCGGGCATCGTGGCCGACAAGCGCAAGGTCCGGATCGGGGGGGACGCCGTCGCGATCGACCTCATGCAGCGGGTCGCCCCGCTCGGCTACCAGCGCGGCATGGTGCGCCTGGCCAAGCTCGGCCGGCTGCTGTCGCGCGGCTGAGTCAGGCGCGGGCGTAGCGGGACGGCGGGGTGCCCACCGTGGCGGTGAAGTCGCGGCTGAGGTGGGCCTGGTCGGCGTAGCCGAGATCGGCGGCGAGCGCCGGCCAGTCGACCGGCGTGCCCGCGTCGGCACGGGCCGCGGCCTCGTGCAGGCGGGCCCGGCGCAGCACCCACTTTGGGCTCACCCCGACGTACTCGCTGAACAGGCGCTGCAGCGTGCGCACCGAGACGCCGGCGTCGGCCGCCGCCTCGTCCACCCGGGTGAGGGAGGGCGTCGCGGTGATCCGCTCGATGACCTCCGCCACGTCCTCGGCCAGCGGGTCCGGGCGCGGTGGGAGCAGGGGCGCCAGGAAGGCGTCGGCCAGGGCGGCCATCGCGGGGCCGTCCGGTGTGGTGAGTATCCGGCCGTTCAGTTCTTCGATCTCCGGGCCGAAGAGGTCGGTGGCCGGGACGCGGCGGTCGGTGAGGGTGGAGACCGGGCCCCGGGACAGCGGGTGGAATCCGCCCGGGCGGAACTTCACGCCCAGGACCTGGCCCGTGCCCTCCAGGCGGCGGACGAACAGGCCCCGGTCCACCCCGTAGACCAGCGGGGCTGGGCGCTCGAAGACCAGGTGGACGCTCGGATGCGCCAGCACCTTGGTCTCGTAGGGCTCCTGCAGCTTCCAGCGGACGTGCCAGTGGAACTCGACGAACGGGGCCGTTCCGGGGGCGGGCTCGTACCGGTCCAGGTCGACGATGGTGGCGTGCTCACCTGGGTAGAGGACTCCGCGCGCGAAATCGGTCATAGCGCCAGGGTAGTGGCGTGTTTCTTCAAGAGCCCGGGTGTCGTTCGATCGTAAGTTCGAGTCATGAGAGAACACGACCACATGACCGAGTTCGCCGCCGAGTGCGCCCGCATCGCGCGGGGCGTCCCGGCCGGCCCGCTGGAGGGGCCGAGCCCCTGCGGCGACTTCGACGCCCGGACCCTCGTCAACCACTGGGTCCTGTTCACCTCGCACGGCCTGGAGCGGCGGGCCAGGAGGGAGACGCTGCCCGAGGAGATGATGGAGCACGATTTCACCGCTGAACCCGACTGGGCCGAGCGCTACGCCGAGCAGCTCGACCGGGCCGTCAAGGCGTGGGGCGACCCGGCGGCCTGGGAGGGCGAGATCGACCTCGGGTCCATGTCCGTCCCGGCGTCCGGCATCGCCGGCATGGTCGTCCTGGAGATGGGCCTGCACGGGTGGGACGTCGCCACGATGACCGGCCAGGAGTTCACCGTCTCGGACGAGGCCGCGCGGTACCTGCTCGGGCTGGTCGAGGAGAACGCCGAGATGTACCGCCAGTTCGACGGGTTCGCCGAGCCGGCGCAGGTGGACGAGGGCGCGGACGCGTTCCGGCGGGCGGTCGCGCTCTCCGGCCGCGACCCGAGATGATCATGTTGGGCCTTCCGGTGTGACGCGGATCTCCGCCAGGCTGTCGGCATGGACGACGACGTCAGGATCGCGGTGGTGACCGGAGCGACTTCGGGGATCGGGAAGGAGATCGCCCGGGCGCTCGCCCGGGAGGGTTTCCGGGTCGGCATCGTCGGCCGCAACGAGGTCCGCGCCGCGGCCGCCGCCGCCGACCTGGCCGCGAGCGCGCCGGGCGCGCGGATCGACTCCTTCCTGGCCGACCTGTCGATCCGCGCCGAGGTCCGGCGCCTGGCCGGGCGGCTGTGCGAGCGCTACCCGCGGCTGGACGTCCTGGTCAACAACGCGGGCGTGCACACGCTGCGGGCCAAGGTCAGCGTCGACGGCTTCGACCGGATGGTCGCCACCAACCACCTCGGCCCGTTCCTGCTGACCAACCTGCTGCTGGACCGGCTGCGCGGGTCGGCGCCCGCGCGGGTGGTCATGGTGGCGTCCGAGGCGCACCGGCAGGCCGGCCTGAAGGACGTCGCGAACCTCGCCGAGCCCGGCGCCTACGGCCCGGCCGGCTCGTTCCGCGTGTACGCGCGGACCAAGCTGCTGAACATCCTGTTCACCCAGGAGCTCGCCGAGCGGCTGCGGGGGACGGGCGTCACGGTCAACGCGGTGTGCCCGGGCATGGTCGCGACGGGCCTGGCCCGGGAGATCCCCGGCTCGCGGCGGTTCGGCCCGGTGCTGGCCCGCACGCCCGTCCTGCGCACCCCCGAGCAGGGCGCGCGGATGGCGGTGCGGCTGGCCGTCGACCCGGCGTTCGCCGAGCGGTCCGGCGGCTTCTACAGCTCCACGCCGGGCGCCGGGCTGCTGCCGGCGTCCCGGGCGACCGGGGACGCGGAGCTGCGCCGGGCGGTATGGGAGCGTTCGGCCCAGCTGACCGGTCTTCCGGCCCGATAGTTTTGGGACGTGAGCGATCCGTATCAGCCGTACCCCCCGCGTCCGCCGCAGCCGGGCCCGTATCAGCAGCAGCCTCCGTTCCAGCAGCGGCCGGGCTCCTTCCAGCAGCCGCCGCCTCCCCCTGAGAAGCGGTCGGCGGTCAAGGACCTGTTCTCCGGGGTCGGCTACCTGCTGCGCGGGCTCGGCTGGATCGCGCGTCACCCCGCGCAGTGGCTGTTCGGGCTGATCCCGGCCGTCATCGTGCTGATCGGGTACGCGCTGGCGCTCGGCGCGCTGGCGTGGAACCTGGACGGCCTGGCCGGCTGGGTGACGCCGTTCGCCGACGGCTGGTCCGACGGCGCGCGCCAGACCGTCCGGGTGGTCGCCGGGATCGCGATCTTCGGCGCGTCCGCGTTCGTCGCGGTGCTGACCTTCACCGCGCTGACGCTGCTGGTCGGCGACCCGTTCTACGAGAGCATCGCGGTGAAGGTGGAGGAGTCGCAGGGCGGCGCCCCGCCCGAGCCCGACGTCCCGCTGCTGGTCCAGATCGGGCGGGCGGTCAAGGACGCGCTGCTGCTCGGCGTCATCGCGGTCGCGTTCGCGCTGGTGTTCTTCGCCTGCGGTTTCCTGCCGGTGGTGGGACAGACGGTGGTGCCGGTGATCGCGGCGTGCGTGTCGGGCTACTTCCTGGCGGGGGAATTGACGGCGGTGGCGCTGGAACGGCGCGGTCTGCTGCGCAAGGACCGGTTCGCGCTGATGAAACGGCACCGCGCGCTGGTGGTGGGTTTCGGTGCCGCGACATTTGTGGTCTTCCTCATTCCGCTCGGGGCGGTGCTGGCGATGCCGGGGGCCGTGGCGGGCGCCACCTTGCTGGCCCGGGAGCGGCTGGCGGTCAATCCGCTGGTCACGGGGGATGACCAGGCTCTTCACGGCTATCACCGATGAGATAGAAAGATGTGTCCTGAGCGTGATTAGCGGACCGGCGTTAATGGCGATCTTGGCGTAACGTGTCCCGCATGTCCGATCAGGGGGAGCGCGGAGCGCGCTGGACCGAGATGAGCGAGCCCGTCGAAAACGGCGACGCGCCCGCCGGCCCGCCGGCGCCGGCGCCGGCGCACGACGTGTGGGGCAAGGTCGAGGCGCCCGCACAGCACATCGAGCCGAAGACGGTGCCCGAGGCGCAGCCGATCGTCCGGCCCGAACCCGCCCCGGCGGCCGAGCCGCCGCGGGTGGAGTTCGAGGCCGCGCCCGTGCCCGAGCCCGAGCCGCGGGTGCGGACCGGGCCGCTGCCTGCCGTCGAGGACGAGGCCTGGTCCGCGCCCGCCGACGAGTCCGACGTGAAGGTCGCGCCGGTGCCCGCCGGGCAGCAGCCGGAGGCACCCGCCTGGGAGGGGTCGCTGTTCGAGGGCGGCGCCCGCGAGCCCGAGGCCGACCCCCGCTACGTGGCGCCGACCAGCGACCACGGCCCCGGCAAGTCGGGCAAGCCGAGCAGCGGCAACTGGCAGATGCCCGACTGGATGGCCGACGAGGGCGCCGCCGACGCCAAGCTCGGCACGCAGGACCCGCTGGACGACGGCGACGGCAGGAACCGCGTCGTGCTGTTCGGCGGCGTCGGCCTGCTGGTGGTGGCGGTGGCCGCGGCCGGCGGCGTCTACCTGCTGAAGGGCCGGGGCGACTCGGGCGCGTCCGAGGGCAAGGCGCACCGCCCGGCGAGCGCGGTCAAGCCGCCGCCGCCCCCGCAGGTGGAGCCGCCGGCGGACAAGCCGCTGCGGCGCTTCCCCGGCAAGCCGGCCAAGGTGCTCGGCATGGTCAAGGACGCGCACAGCGGGCTGGCCTACCCGCGCCTGGCGGCGCCGTGGGTGACGCCGACCAAGAAGAACAAGCTCGGCATCTCGGGCTGGTCCGGCCAGCAGATCCTGGTGACCGAGAAGAAGGCCGGGCAGATGTGGTACGGCCAGCTGCTCACCGGCACGCTCATCCCGACGCTGCAGGGCGCCTACAAGGGGCCGGACAGCGTCAAGAACGTCGCCGCGCTGGCCGCCAAGGGCCTGGAGGAGCGGTACTACGGGTTCGCCCACAAGACGGCCCCGCTGGCCTCGCAGGAGCTGACGGTCGACGGCCACAAGGGCTGGCTGGTCGCCTCCTACCTGACCTACAAGCGCCCGCCGTTCAAGGCGACCGGCGAGATCGTCGCCACCGCCGTGATCGACACCGGGAAGCAGGCCCCGGCGGTGGTCTTCGCCTCGATGCCGAACACCCACCGGGCCAAGTGGCCGGACGTCAACGAGTTCATCGGCAAGATGAAGGTCGCGTCCTAGGCGACAGAATCCGGTTCTAATAAGCTGTGACTTACCCCTGGGAGAGGTGTGAGTCATGGCGATCGGGTTGACCGAGGAGCACCGGGAGCTGGCGGCGTCGGTGCGCGGCCTGGCCGCGCGGCACGGCGACGCGGCGGAGCTGCGGGCGGCGATCGCCGGCCTGCACCTGCCCGAGGAGCACGGCGGGCAGGGCCACGGGCTGCTGGAGCAGGCCGTGGCGCTGGAGGAGCTGGGGCGCGCGCTCGTCCCCGGCGGCTACGCCCCGACCGTGCTGGCGTCCGCGGCGATCGCGGCGGGCGGATCGGACAAGCTGCGCGCCGCGCTGCTGCCCGCCCTCGCCGGCGGGACGCGCACGGCGGCCGTCGGGCTCGGCGGTGAGCCCGTGCTCGGCGCGCCCCTGGCCGACCTGTTCGTGCTGCCGGCGGGGGACGGCCGCTGGGGCGTCCTGGACGCGGCGGACGTCGAGATCGGGGAGCTGGAGCCGCTCGACCTGACCCGCCCCGTCGGCTCGGTCACCGTCCACGGCCCGATCCCCGAGGACCGCCTCCTGGACGCCGACGTGCGGGCCCTCGCGGTCGTCCTGCTCGGCGCCGAGGCGTGCGGCGTCGCGGGCCGCGCGCTGGACGACGCCGTCGCCTACGCCAAGCTGCGCGAGCAGTTCGGGCGCCCGATCGGCCAGTTCCAGGGCGTCAAGCACAAGTGCGCCCGGATGCTCATCGCCGTCGAGCGCGCCCGCGCCGCCGTCTGGGACGCCGCCCGCTCCCTGGACCCCTACGCCGTCGGCGTCGCGGCCGTCCTCGCCGCCGACGCGGCCGTCCAGTGCGCCGAGGGCAACATCCAGGTGCACGGCGGCGTCGGCTACACCTACGAGCACACCGCGCACCTGGTCTACCGGCGCGCCCTCACCCTGCGCGCGCTGCTCGGCCGCGCCTCGGCGGCGCGTGCCGAGGTCGCCGCGCTCGCCGTCGCCGGGGTCCGCCGCGCCATGGACATCGAGCTGCCCGCGGACGCCGGGCCGCTGCGCGAGGAGATCCGCTCCCGGGTGGCCGGGCTGGCCGCGATGGACCTGCCGGCGCAGCGCGCCGCGATGGCCGCCGAGGGCTGGGTGACGCCGCACCTGCCGAAGCCGTGGGGGCGCGACGCCGGGCCGCTGGAGCAGGTCGTCATCCAGCAGGAGCTGAAGGCCGGCGGGGTCCGGCCCGTCCCGCTGATGATCGCCGCGTGGGTCGTCCCGTCCCTGGTCCAGTACGGCACGCCCGGGCAGCAGGAGCGGTTCCTGCCGCCGACGCTGCGCGGGGAGATCATCTGGTGCCAGCTGTTCTCCGAGCCCGGCGCCGGCTCGGACCTGGCCGGTCTCACCACCCGCGCCGAGCGCGCGGAGGGCGGCTGGACGATCACCGGCCAGAAGATCTGGACCTCCCTCGCCCGCGACGCGCAGTGGGGCATCTGCATCGCCCGCACCGACCCGGACCGGCCCAAGCACGACGGCATCACCTACTTCCTCGTCGACATGACGTCACCGGGCATCGAGATCCGCCCGCTGCGCGAGTGCACCGGCGACGCGGTGTTCAACGAGGTCTTCCTGGACGGGGTGTTCGTCCCCGACGAGCTGGTCGTCGGCCCCGTCAACGAGGGCTGGCGGGTCGCCCGCAACACCCTGGCCAACGAGCGCGTCGGCCTGACCGGCTCGTTCCAGCTGGGCGGCGACCTGCCGAAACTGGTGCGGCTGGCGGCCGAGCTGGACCTGGCGGGCGACCCGGTCGTGCGCGACGAGATCGGCCGCCTCGCCTGCGACGAGCACGCCTTCGCGCTCCTCGGCCTGCGCGCCACCCTCAAGCAGCTGTCGGGCACCGACCCGGGCGCGACGGCCAACGTCCGCAAGCTGGTCGCGATGGAGCACGGCCAGCAGGTCACCGAGTACGGGTTCACCCTGCTCGGCGCCGAGGGCGCCCTCACCGGCGGCTGGAAGTCCGGCCTGCGGCGCCGCTGGACCCGCTACCTGCTGGCCTCCCGCGCGATGTCCATCGGCGGCGGCACCACCGAGGTCAACCTGAACGTCATCGGCGAACGCCTCCTCGGCCTCCCCCGAGACCCCGATCCCCGCCGCCCCTGAACGCCCCGGCCGCGCGGTGCGCGGCCGGGGCGGCCCCCGTCGGGCGGTCGGTCAGGGGGTGTAGCGGGCGAGGACGGTGCCGGCGGGCGCCATGTTCTTCAGGTACTCGGTCTCGGTCCAGAACGACCGGGTGCCGGGAACCCGGGTGATCTTGTCCATCCAGGCGAGCCACTTGAACGGAGAGCCGGCCAGCTTGGGGAGCCTGACCTTCGTCCACTTCCCGTCGCGGTAGTGGAACAGGTCGTTCGACACGGCGTAGACGCCCCCGGAGCCGTCCTCCTCGATGTCGCTCAGCGCACCGATCCGCCGGTCCAGCGGCACGTTGCGCCACTTGCCGCCGGACCAGCGCAGCAGGAAGGGATCCGCGCCGGACGAGGCGTCCCCGTACGCCCACGCGGACTTGGCTGTTCCCTGGACGTCGTTGAGCTGCACGCGCCGGCTCGTCGGCGCGTGCAGCGTCGTCTTCCGCCACGCACGGCCGTCCCAGTGCAGCGCGGCGGGCCTGCGCCCGCTGCTTCCGACCGCCCAGACGTCGTCGCTCTTCGCCACGAAGACGGCCGTCGGGTTCAGCGCCAGCCGCTGGGCGCGCCAGGACCGGCCGTCGAAGTGCCGGGCGACGCCGTCGGAGACGGCCCACACGTCGGTCTTGGAGACAACGCCGAGCACGGGCACCTCACCGGACCATGAGCGGACCGTCCACTTCGTGCCGTCCCAGTGCGCGACCAGGGCGGCGTTCTTGACGGAGAAGCCGGAGATCCAGATGTCGTCGGCCCGCTTGACGACGAGCCCTTCGATCATCTGGGGGTACAGCTCCCGGGGCGTCTTCAGCACCGTCCACTTCGTGCCGTTCCAGTGCCGCAGCGGGGCGGTCTTCTCGCTGCTGAACACGCCGCCGGCGGTCCAGACGTCCGTGGGGCCGGTGGTGGCGAAGCTCGTGAAGAAGCCGTGCTTGACCTGGCTCTGGAATTTCCAGGACGGCTTTGGGGCGGCATGCGCCGGAGCGACCATGCCCGCCAGCATCGTCGCGGTTCCTGCTACGACAGCGGTGAGTCTCTTCATATCGGCTCCTCGGTCAGGCCTGGTAGCGGGAGAGCAGCGTGCCGCTGCTGTCGCCCTTGGCGAAAAGGTGAATGGTCCACAAGGACCTGGTGCCGGGGATGTGCTCCAGGTCGTAGAGCTGCGTCAGCCGGTAGCCGGAGACCTTCGGGTCCTTGATGAAGGTCCAGCGCCCCTCGCGGTAGTGGGCGAGCCCCTTCGGGGTCGCCGCGTAAACGCCGCCGGAACCGTCCGGGGCTATGCCGGTGACACCGAAGACGGCGCGGTCGGTGACGCGCTGCCACTTCTTCCCGTCCCAGTGCAGCGCCATCGGGCGCTCGTCGTTGCGCTGTGCCCCGACCGCCCAGGCGTCGCGCGCGGAGGTCTTGTCCGAGCCGTGGACGACGGACCCGCGCGGGAGCCGGACGGTTCGCCACGCGTGCCCATTGAAATGCCGCGCCCGGTCGCCGTCGAAGGCCCACACGCTGGATCCGGAAAGCGGAAGCAGGCTGCTGATCCAGGCCGACTTCAGTTCCGAAACGCTCCATTTCCTGCCGTCCCAGTGGCCGGCCAGGCTTTTCTTTCCGGCATGGACGCCGAGCCAGGCGTTGTCCCGGGACAGCGCCCGCAGGGCGGTCGGAGGGGCGGCCGCCAGGGCCTTGGGAAGCCGCACGGGCTTCCAGGACCGGCCGTCCCAGTGCCGCAGGGGGAGGTTCGGCCCGAGGGCCGCCTCGCCCGTCGCCCAGGCGTCGTCGCGCGGTCGCCGAGATCAGGCCGGCGTAGCGGCCCGGGAACGCCTGGGCGGGCGTCCACGAGGCGGCGGCGCCGGCCTGGGCCGGGACGGCGATCAGCACGGTCGCGGTGCCGGCCGGCAGCGCGAGCGTCCTTCTGGCCATTCGCATGGCGATTCCTTTCGGGGGGAATGCGGCGAGCTTAAAGAGAGCGCCCCGATCTTGGAATTCACAAACGTCATGGCGCGTCAATGACATTTGTCACGGGAATGTCCGGATGTGGTCATTTCCTTTTGCGGCATTAATGCGGGCTGTTTTATGGGACGCCGCCCGCGCCGAGCGGGCGCCCGCCGCCACGGCGGGTCATATGCTGCTGTGCGCCGTGCGTGGCGCAACGCATGGGCGGGCACCGACGGGTGGGAGCGCAGATGAGCATCGCGGACAAGGCGCCGCCGGTCGGTGTGACGCCGGACCACGCCGGGCAGCCCGTGCCCGGCCTGCGGGACTTCTACGACCGCCCGGCGACGCCGGTGCGGTCGGGGCGCCCGCTCACCGGCCGCCTGCTGCGCCTGCTGGAGCCGATCCTGCGCGAGGCCGGCCGCCCGCTGGTGGTGGCCGACCTCGGCTGCGGGGACGGCCACACCGCGCGGATGATCCGGGAGCTGGCCACCGGCCTGGACCCGCGGCACCGGGTGCTCGGCATGGACTGGGCCGAGGCCCCGCTGCAGAGCGCCCGGGGGGAAGGCCTGACGCTCGTCCGCGGCTCACTGGAGCGGGCGGTGCTGCCGTTCGCCGACCAGAGCCTGGACGTGGTGGTGCTGACCGAGGTCATCGAGCACCTGCTGGACACCGACCACGCGGTGGCCGAGATCCATCGCGTGCTGCGGCCGGGCGGCCATCTGCTGCTGACCACGCCGAACCTGGCCGCCTGGTTCAACCGCGCGCTGCTGCTGGCCGGGGTCCAGCCGGTGTTCTCCGAGGTCGGGATGCGGCGGGTGTACGGCCGCCCGGGGCACGAGGTGGCGGGCCATCTGCACCTGTTCACCCGGCGGGCCCTGGTCGGGCTGCTGGACGCGGCCGGTTACGCCGACACGAGGGTGAGCGGCGCCTGCTACCACGACGTCCCGCGCGTGCTGCGCGGTGTCGACCGGATCGTCCGGCGGCTGCTGCCCGGCTGGGCCGCGATCCTGGTGGTGCACGCGCGGCGGCGGCAGTGAACCGGCTGCGGCATCTGCCCGGCCTGGCCGGAGCGGCGCTGGGCCTGCTGGTCCTCGGCCCGGCCCTGCTGCCCGGGTTCGTGCTGACCTACGACATGGTCTTCGTGCCGGACCCGGTGCTGGCCCCGGCCACCTTCGGTCTCGGCGCCGGGTTCCCGCGCCAGGTGCCGAGCGACGCGGTGGTGGCGCTGGCCTCGGCGGTCGCGCCGGCCTGGCTGGTGCAGAAGGCGCTCCTGCTGGCGGTCTTCGTGATCGGCGGGGCCGGCGCGGCGCGGCTCGTCCCCTCGCGGCAGCCGATGCCCCGCCTCGCCGCGGCCGTCTTCTACGTGTGGAACCCCTACATCGCCGAGCGGCTGCTGCTCGGGCACTGGGCCCTGCTGCTCGGCTACGCGGGCCTGCCCTGGGTGGTGCGCGCGACGCTGAAGGCGGCCGAACCGCACGGGACCCGGCGGCTGGTGCGGGCGCTGATCCCGGCGGCGATCGGCGGCTTCGCGGCCATGGGGCTGTCGGCGCTGGTGGCCGCTGCTGCTTTGGCGGTCTCCGGCGACCGGCGCCGGGCCGCCCTGCGGGTCGTGCCGGTCTTCGCGGCGCTGGCGCTCCCCTTCGTCGTCCCGGCGCTGCTGTTCGCCGGCGGGCGCGGCGGGGCGACCGATCCCGCCGGCGTGGACCTGTTCGCGGCGCGCGCGGACGGCCCCTTCGGCGCGTTCGGCAGCCTGCTGTCACTCGGCGGCATCTGGAACGGCGAGGTCGTGCCGCCGGGTTACGGGACGTGGTTCGGCGCCACCGGCCTGCTGCTCCTCTCGCTGACCTCGATGGCGGCGTTCGCGGTGGCGGCGCGCCGCGCGGACGGCTCGCTGCGGGCCCTCGCCGTCGCCGCCGTGGCCGGCCTGCTGATCGCCTCGCTCGGCGTCACCGCGCCGGGCCGGGACCTGCTGCGCGGCCTGGTCGGGCTGTGGCCGGGCTTCGGGGCGCTGCGCGACGGGCAGGTCTACATCGCCCCGCTGGCGCTGCTGCAGGCGGTCGGCTGGGGCTGCCTGGTCGGCTTTTTGGCCGGCGCGCGCGCCGACGCCGGCCGGCTCGCCCTCGGCGCGGTGGTGCTGGTCGTGCCGATCGCGCTGTCGGCCGGTCTCGCCTGGGGGATCGGCGGCCGCCTGGACGCCGTCTCCTACCCCCGGGGCTGGGCCGAGGCGCGGGACGTCATGCGCCGCGACGACGTCGCCGGCAGGGTGCTGTCGCTGCCGTGGGGCTCGCACCGGCGCTTCCCCTGGAACGGCGGGCGCGCCTCCTTCGACCCGCTGCCGCTCATGGTGGACCGGCCGGTGGTCTGGAACGACGGGCTCCGGGTGATCGTCGGCGGCCGGGAGGTCGCGCTGGCCCAGGAGAACCCGGCGGCCCGCGCCGCGGACGCCGCGCTGCGCTCGGGGGCGCCCCTGGCGGGCTGGCTCCGCGACCACGGCTACCGCTATGTCGTGGTGGCCGCGACCAGCGCGGACGACCCGGCGATCGAACCCCGCCTCGCCGGCCTCGCCAAGGTGGCCGGCACCCCGGAGCTGACGCTCTGGCGGGTGGACGGCCCCAAGGGAACGGAGACGTCCCCGGGGACCACGGGACCGGCGGTGCCGATGGTCGCACTTGGCGACCTGATCGCCGTGATGCTAGTAATCTGGGCACTCGTCACTTACGTTGCAGGTCGGCTGGAATCGCCTCATCCCCCGGGAGGAAACACCGATGCGCATCCTCATCGCCGTGATCGTCGGAGTACTGGTCGCGATCACCGCGTCCGTGACGGTGGTCAACGCGGCTGAGTCCCGCCCGAACGAGGTCATCAAGCCGCTGTACAACTACGGATCCCGCTGATCGAGCACGCGGTGGGCGACCCGCGCGCCCGCCAGGACAGGGCCGTGCAGGACACCCGGGTCCGGCTGGCGCCGGCCGGGGACCCCGGGGACGGGGCGGGCGAGGGCCCGCGCCTGGACGGCCTGCGCATCGCCATGATCAACTGGCGTGAGCCGGGGCAGCGCGAGGCCGGCGGCGCCGAGGAGTACGCCTGGCGGATGAGCCGCGAGCTCGCCGCGCGCGGCGCCGCGGTCTCCTTCATCACCAGCCGGGAGCCGCAGCAGCGCCGGGCCGAGCACCGTGACGGCCTGCGCGTCCGCCGCATGGGCGGGACCTACTCGCGCTACCCGCTGGTCCTGCTCTACCTGGTCGCCCGGCGGCTGCTCGGCCGCCGCCCCTTCCACGTCGTCATCGACTCGATGAACGGCATCCCGTTCTTCTCCCCGCTGGCACTGCCGCGGCGGACCCATGTCTTCTGCCTCGTGCACCACGTGCACGAGCAGCAGTTCTCGGTCTACCTGCCCGGCTGGCTGGCCGCGTTCGGCAGGTTCCTGGAGCGCCGCGTGGCGTCGCGGATCTACCGCCGGCACGCCGCGGTGGCGGTGTCGCCCTCCACCGCCGCCACCATGCGCGACCGGCTCGGCTGGCGCGGGCCGATCTTCGTGGTGCCGAACGGCACCCCGGCCGTCGGCGACCGCGGTGACCGCGCCCCGGACGGCGACCCCGCGCTGATCAGCGTCGGGCGGCTCGTCGCGCACAAGCGGATGGACCGGGTCGTCGAGCTCACCGGGGAGCTGGCCCCGCGCTGGCCGGGCCTGCGGACCCACATCGTCGGGCGCGGCGTCGAGCACGACCGGCTCGCCGCCGCCGCGGCCGAGCGCGGCCTGGCCGACCGGGTCGAGCTGCACGGCTACGTGTCCGGGGCCGACCGGAACGCGCTGCTGGCCGGCGCCACGCTGAACGTCACCGCCTCCCGCTTCGAGGGCTGGGGGCTGACGGTGCTGGAGGCCGCCGCCCTCGGCGTCCCCACCGTGGCCTGCGACGTCGACGGGCTGAAGGACGCCGTCCGCGAGGGGGAGACCGGCTGGCTGGCCGCGAGCCCCGCCGAGCTGGCCGCCGTCACCGAGGCGGCGCTGAAGGAGCTGTCGGACCCGCTGCGCCGCGCCGAGATCAGCGCCGCCTGCGTCCGCTGGGCGTCCCGCTTCACCTGGGCCGACAGCGGCGCCCGGATGGCCCGGCTGATCGTCGCCGAGCGGGCCGCGCCGCCCCGCCGCCGCGCCGGGGGCCGCGCCTACGTCGCCGAGCTCGGCGACGGCCGCGCCGTGCTGGACGAGGACACCGACCCCGGGCGGCTGCACCGCTCGGTCACGCGTATCTTCGATGGTCACGGGGGTGAAGTGACCATCCGGCCCGCCACCGCCCTGGAGGTGCTGACCGGCCGAGCGGAGACCAGCCGATGAAGGACGAGCACGCCCCCGCCCGCCCGCAGTGGTGGCGCGGCGAGGGGGCCGCGGTCGCCGCGTGCTGCCTGGCGCTGACGGTGCTGGCGTTCGTCACCGCGCCCGGCCGGATCCTGTCCGACACCAAGCTGGACATGCCGGTCAACCCCGGCGGCTTCCTGGCCCGCGCGGTGCACCTGTGGGACCCGAGCGCGCACTTCGGGCAGCTGCAGAACCAGGCGTACGGCTACCTGTTCCCGATGGGCCCGTTCTACTGGCTCGGCCACGCGGTCGGCCTGCCCGCGTGGATCACCCAGCGGCTGTGGCTCTCGCTGGTGCTGTGCGCGGCGTTCGCCGGCCTGGCCCGGCTGGCCCGCGCGATGGGCGTCGGCGGGCCGCGCTCGCGGCTGCTCGGCGCGCTGGTGTACGCGCTCGCCCCGCGCGCCCAGGAGCTGGTGGGGATCAACTCCT
Source organism: Actinomadura macrotermitis (assembly GCF_009604375.1). GTDB lineage: Bacteria > Actinomycetota > Actinomycetes > Streptosporangiales > Streptosporangiaceae > Spirillospora > Spirillospora macrotermitis. The sequence goes on along the minus strand of NZ_WEGH01000003.1, from coordinate 927,496 downwards.
CGGAGTTCCTGCCCGCCGCGGTGCTGCCGTGGATCATGCTGCCGCTGGTGCGCGGCGCGAACGAGGGCTCGCCGCGCCGGGCCGCCGCGCTGTCCGCGCTCGCCGCGGTGGCGTGCGGCGGCATCAACGGCGGCGCGGAGCTGTCGGTGCTGGTCGTCCCGCTGCTCTACCTGCTCACCCGGCCGGGCGGCCCGCGCAAGCGGCGGCTGCTCGCCTGGTGGCTGCCGTGCATGGGCGCGGCGGTCTTCTGGTGGTTCGTCCCGCTGCTGTTCATGGGGTCGCTGACGTTCCCCTTCATCGACTACGTCGAGAACGCCGCGACGACCACCGGCACCACCTCGCTGCTGGAGATCCTGCGCGGCACCTCCAACTGGGTCGGCCACCTCACCGTCAACGGCGCGTCCTGGTGGCCCGCCGGGCACGCCCTGTCGACGGCCGCCTGGCTGGTCGCGGTGACCGCGCTGGTCGCCGGGCTCGGCGCGGCCGGCCTCTGCCTGCCGGGCCTGCGCGAGCGCCGGTTCCTGCTGATCAGCCTGCTGGCCGGCGTGGCGATCGTCTCGACCGGGCACGCGGGCCAGCTGGAGAACCCGCTGGCGGGCGGGATGCGGACGCTGCTGGACTCCACGCTCGTCGCCTTCCGCAACATCCACAAGTTCGACGCGCTGGTGCGGCTGCCCCTCGCCTTCGGCATGGCGCACCTGGTGACGGTCTGGGCCCGGCGCGGCCCGGCGGCCGCCCGCCGCCCCGGACGGCTCGCGATCGCGCTGCCCCTCCTGGCCGTCGCGGCGGTCGCCCTGTCGGTCCTGCCGGCGGTGCGGCCCGGCTTCGCCGCCCAGGGCACCTTCACCGCCCTGCCGGCGCACTGGCGGCAGGCCGCGGCCTGGCTGGACCGCAACGCCGGCGACAACACCACCCTCGTCGTCCCCGGCGCCCGCTTCGGCGAGTACCAGTGGGGCCGCTCGATGGACGAGCCGCTGCAGCCGCTGCTGGCGAGCAAGTGGGCGGCCCGGCAGGTCGTCCCCGGCGGGTCGGCGGGCCTGGCCCGGCTGATGGAGGCGATCGACGACCGGTTCGCCACCGGGCGCGGCTCGGCGGGCCTCGCCACCGTGCTGGCCCGGATGGGCGTGCGCTACCTGCTCGTCCGCAACGACCTCGACCGCGCGGCGGCGGAGGGCGCCTGGCCCGCGCGGGTGCACGAGGCGCTGCAGGACATGCCGGGCGTGCGGCGGGTGGCCGAGTTCGGCGGCCACGCGGGCTTCCCCCTGAACGCCGACGCGACCACCGCCATCGACCAGCCCTACCGGCAGGTGGAGATCTACGAGGTGCCCGACGTCGGCGCGGGCGTCTCGCTGCTGTCCGAGCGGCGGCCCCTGCGCGTGTTCGGCGGCCCCGAGTCGATGATCGACCTCGCCGACCAGGGGCTGCTGGACGCCCGCCGGCCGGTGTTCTTCAACGACGACCCGGCGCCGTCGCGCGACGCCGAGGTCGTCGTCACCGACAGCCTGCGCCGCCGCGACGTCAACTTCTCCGACCTGCGCGGCGGCGCGTCGCCGACGTTCGCCGAGGGCGACCGCCCGAGCAGCCGCTCCAAGGTCAAGGACTACCTGGACCCCGCCTGGCAGCCCTACGCCTCGACCGCGCGGATCACCGGCCTGGCCTCGGTGACCGCGTCCTCGGCCGCCTCCGATGCGGTGGCGCTGCCCGGCGGCACCGCCGCCGACCTGCCGTTCGCCGCGGTGGACGGCGACCCCGGCACGCAGTGGAAGTCCGCCGGGCTGCGCGGCCCGGTCGGCGAGTGGCTGCGGCTCGGCTTCGCCCGCCCGCTCGACCCGGGGCGGCTGAGGGTCACCTTCGGCAACGGGGCGCTGCTCGGCCCGCCGGTCACCGAGGTCGCCGTCGAGACGGCCGCCGGCACGCTGCGCCAGAACGTGCAGCCGACCGGCGCGCCGCAGACGCTGCGCGTCCCGCCGGGCCGCACGGACTGGCTCCGGCTGCGCGTCACCGGCGTCGCCGGCGGCGCGGGGGACGGCATGGGCAACCAGGTCGCGATCTCCGAGCTGTCGGTGCCGGGCATGCCCGCCGCCGGGCGGACCATCGTCGCCTCGCCCGGCCGCCGGGACGCCGGGCCCGCCACCGTGCTGCTGTCGGGGCAGAGCGGCACGACCGCGCCGTGCATGCGCGGCTCGCGCACCTGGGCCTGCTCGCCCTACCTGGCGGCGCGCGGGGAGGACCGGAGCGACTTCGACCGGACCTTCACCCTGCCCGCCGCCGAGAACGTCCGCCTGTCGGGCACCGCGGTGCTCACCGACCAGGCGACCGTCGACCGCTACACCTCCTTCGGCAAGGTCCGGACGGCGGGCTCGGCCCCCTACGTCCAGCATCCGGCGGTGTCGGCCCGCTCGGCGTTCGACGGCGACCCGGCCACGACCTGGCTGTCGGCCGCCGGGGACACCGCCCCGTGGCTGTCGATCGACTTCGGCCGCACGGTCCGGCTGTCGAAGCTGACCTTCCGCTACCCGCAGGAGACCGGGCCCGCGCCGAACCTGCAGGTCACGGTGTCGGGCGCGGACGGCGACCGCAGCGGCGTCGTCGGCCCCGACGGGGTCTTTCGCTTCGCGCCGATGACCACCGGGCGGCTGACGATCCGGTTCGCGGTGCAGCGCGGCCCGGTGCAGATCACCGACATCGCGGTGCCCGGCGTCCGCCCGCTCGGGCCGCCGCCCGCGCTGCGGATCCGCACGATGTGCGGCGCGGGCCCGAGCGTCGTCCTCGGCGACGGCCGCCGGGTGCTGACCCGGCTGTCCGGCGGCACGGTCGCCGACCTGCTGCGCGGCGCGCCGGTGCCCTACGAGGCGTGCCGGACGGTGCCGCTCCCGGCGGGCGCGCAGCGGGTCCGGGTCGGCCGCGACGACCCGTTCCGCATCACCTCGATGATGCTGCGGCCGCGCGGGCTGCGGCCCGCGCAGGTGCCCGGCGCCGGCGACCTGGCCGCCACCCGGTGGACGCCCGAGCAGCGCACCGTGCGCGTCGACACCGGTGCGGCGGCGCTGCTGACCGTCAACGAGAACCTCAACCCCGGCTGGCACGCCACCGCCGGCGGGGCGGAGCTGCGCGCGCTGCGCGTGGACGGCTGGCGGCAGGCGTGGATCGTCCCGGCCGGCACCCAGGGCACGGTGGAGCTGCGGTACACGCCGGACCGCTGGTACCGGCTGGTGCTCGTCGCCGGCCTGCTGCTGATCGTCGTGCTGGTGCTGCTCGCGGCGTCACCGGGCAGCGGCGCGGTACGGGACGGCGGTCCGGGGCGCGGGGCCCCGGCCTGGACACGCTGGCTGCTGCCGCTGTTCGCCGGTTTCTGGGTGGCGGGCCCGGCGGGACTGCTCGTCATCGGCGGCGTTTGCGGCGTGGCCTATTACCGGGCGCGCCGCCAAGACCAGGATCCGTACCGTCCGCCGGCCCGGCCGGTGTGGGCGGTGCTGCCGGCCGTCGCGGCGGCGTTCTCCTCGATCGCGGCGTCCACGGTCCTCAGCGGGCAGGGCACGCTGACGGACCTGCTCGCCGACGCCGTCCCGCAGGCGTGCTGCCTGCTGCTGCTGGCCCGGCTGAGCTGGGAGCTGGTCAAGCCGGAACCCAGGGTCGCCGGGGGAGGGCCGGTGCGGTTCGCCGACCTGGAGGCCGACGAGATCAGGTTGCGGTTCCAGAGCCCGACCCGGCCGGCCGGGCACTGACCCCGGACTTGCGCAGCACCAGGACCAGGTTCCAGGTGACGACCTCGCGGAGGCCGGGCACGCGGATCACGGTCTTCGCCCAGCGCGGGTGGTAGCGGGGGAACGCCTCCACCACCTCGGCGTCCGAGGCCGTGCGGGCCCAGCGCAGCGCCGCCGACACCGACACCGGGAACAGGCTCCGCGCGAAGTGGTTCTTGGGCGGCCTGCCGTTCTTGCGCTCGTAGCGGCGGGCCGCGTGCGCGCCGCCGAGGTAGTGCCAGGGAGCCGTCTCGTGCCCGCCCCACGGGGACAGCCAGTTGGTGAACGACAGATAGATCAGCCCGCCCGGCCGGGTGACCCGGACCATCTCCTCGGCCATCCGCCACGGATCGGGCACGTGCTCCAGCACGTTGGAGGAGAAGCAGACGTCGACGCCGCCGTCGGCGAAGGGCAGCGCCAGCGCACTGCCGAGGACGCTGTGCGCGGGCGGGTCGCCGTGCGCGGTCATCTCGCCCGCGTCGCAGTCGACCGCCACGCAGCGGGCGCCCGCCGCGTTCAGCGCCCGGGTGAAGAAGCCCGAGCCGCTGCCCACGTCCAGGACCGTCGCGCCCTTGAGATCGGTGTAGCCGCCGAGCTGCGCCACCGTGTCCTGGGCGAGCAGCCCGTAGAAGTAGGCCGGATCGGTCTGCTCCTTGCGGAACGCGCTGAACAGCCGGACCGAACGGGCCAGCGTCGCGCGGTGCGGTCCGGTTCCCATGAGAGGCGAGCCTAGTGCCCCCGGGCCGGTCGCCGGTCAGGCTACTCAACGGCTTCCTAGGGTCCGGTAGTGTGACGCGGGCGTGTCGCACACGGCTTCCCGGCCTGCGGCGGAGCAGCGTCCCTCGGAGGTGTTCATGCGGCGGGTGGCCGGACTGATCCTGATCGCCCTCGGCGCCTTCGGCCTGGCCATGGCACCGCTGTTCCGCTTCTACGTGGCCGAGCGCGTGGTGGCCGCCCCCCTGGACCACTACCAGCTGACCCGGCTGGAGGCGTCCGGCGCCAGCTACTTCGACACCGCCACTTTGAAGACCCGCAACAACGTCACGCTGCTGGCCACCAACATCATCCGCGGTGACGTGCGGGCCAACAACGGCAACAACGACATCGCGGTCTGGGACACCTCCACCAACATCTTCGACAAGGCCGCCCCCAGCAAGGCGATCTCGATCCAGGCCCAGCGGGTCGCCTTCGACCGGCGCACCGCCGAGCTCGTCAACTGCTGCGGGGCCAACGCCGACGGCGACACCTCGGTCAGGATGTCGGGGTACGCGCTGCTGTTCCCGATCGCGCACGTGGAGAAGCGGGACTACTCCTTCTTCGACATGACCACCAAGCGGCCGATCCCGATGCGCTTCGACACCGAGGAGACGGTGCACGGCCTGAAGGCCTACCGGTTCGTCCAGCAGGTCCCGCTGACCAGGGTCGAGGCGGTGAAGGACAAGCTGCCCGCCAAGATGCTGGGCATCAAGGGCGACGTCCCGCCGCAGAAGGTGGACCGCTACTTCGAGGCCACCGTGACGATCTGGGTCGACCCGCGCACCGGCATCCCGGTCAAGCACCGGCAGATGATCCACAGCATGGTGCGCACCCCCGACGGCGTCGGCCGGCTGGACGTCGCGCGGGCGGACCTGGTGTCGGTGGACAAGGACCAGCAGGCACTGGTGGCGCTGTCCGACGACAGCGCCTTCAAGATCGGCCTGGTCCGGAAGACGCTGCCGGTCGGCGGGCTGATCGGCGGGTCGGTCCTGCTGCTGCTGGGCGCCGCCACCGGCCTGATCGGCGCCGCCCGCAAGCCGGCGCCGCCCGCCCCGCCGCGCCGCTCGGACGGCAGGTTCGGCGAGGCCGCGGATGCGCCGCCCCGGGCCGGCCGGCACTGAGAACGGCCCCGCGGCGCCGCGCCGCGGGACCGCACCGCCTCAGAAGAGCTTCTTGTAGCCCGACGGCCCGCAGTTGCGGAACACGTCGACCCACTTCTTCGCCTTCTTGTCGTAGTAGAACTTGCCGATGAGGCATTCCTTGACGTACAGGTGCTTCACCGGTCCGCTGAACGGCTGCCCCTTGACCTTGACGGGCATGGTGAGCGCGGCCGGGAACCGCTGGTTCACCACGCCGTGCCGGAAGGCCCGGGGGCTGTAGTAGCCGGAGTAGTTCGCCTTGCCGCGCCGGTCGGTCACCTTGAAGACGATGGCGGCGTAGCCCTTGCCCGTGCAGCGGTCGGTGACCCAGGTGGAGATCTTCACCTTGCCGCCGCCGCGCGTGTAGGTGCCCTTGCCCGCGACGCAGGAGAGGTTGTTGCCGGTCTTCCAGCCGGTGGCGGCGTCGGCGGGCGCGGTGGCGAGCAGTGGCGCGGAGGCGACGCCGAGCGCGACGGCGACTCCCAGGATTCTGCGCATCGTTCTCCTTGTTCGGAAGGAACGGACGGTGCGGGGCGCAGCAAGATCACCACTGGGAACGTTCCGCTGTCAAGCCGTTCGCGGTGGTGCTACGTGTTCTAGTCCGGAGCGCTCCATGCCCCGGGGTGGCGGATGAATTGCAACTAGAACCTGTTGCAGTTTTGAAGTCGTGCGCCTAGGGTCGAGGGCGTGCGGACACGAGTCACCGAACTATTCGGCATCGAGTACCCGATCTTCGCGTTCAGTCACTGCCGCGACGTGGTCGCGGCGGTGAGCCGCGCCGGCGGCATGGGCGTCCTCGGCGCCCTGTACTTCACCCCCGAGGAGCTCGAGCTCGAGCTCAAGTGGATCGACGAGCACGTGGGCGGCAGACCCTACGGCGTGGACGTGGTGATGCCCGCCAGGTACGAGGGCGCCGACGCCGGCGACGCCGAGGAGCTGCTCGGCCGGCTGCAGGGGATGATCCCGGCCGAGCACCGCCGGTTCCTGGACGAGCTGCTCGCCGAGCACGGCGTCGAGCCGTCCACCGAGACCGCGAACCGGACCCTGCTCGGCTGGACCGACCAGACCGCCCGCCCCCAGGTCGAGGTGGCGCTGAAGCACCCGATCGCGCTGCTGGCCAACGCGCTCGGCCCGCCCCCCGCCGACGTCGTCGAGCTGGCCCACCGGCACGGCGTCAAGGTCGCGGGCCTGGCCTCCAACGCCCGGCACGCGCGCAAGCAGGTCGAGGTCGGCGTGGACATCATCGTCGCGCAGGGCACCGAGGCGGGCGGTCACACCGGCGACGTGTCGACCATGGTGCTGATCCCCGAGGTGGTGGACGCGGTCGGCGCGGACACCATCGTCCTCGCCGCCGGCGGCATCGGCCGCGGCCGGCAGATGGCGGCGGGCCTCGCGCTCGGCGCCGAGGGCGTGTGGACCGGCTCGATCTGGCTGACGGTGGACGAGGCCGACACCCCTGAGCGCGCGCTGCCCAAGCTGCTGAGCGCCACCTCCCGCGACACCGTCCGCTCCCGGGCCTGGACGGGCAAGCCGGCCCGCTTCCTCAAGACGGCCTGGACCGAGGCGTGGGAGAGCGAGAAGTCCCCCGGCTACCTGCCGATGCCGATGCAGTTCATGCTGGTCGCCGACGCGCTGCCGCGCATCGCCCGCTCCGGCGACGGCGAGCTGGTCACCTTCCCGGTCGGCCAGATCGTCGGCTCGATGAACCAGGTCAGGCCCGCCGCCCAGGTCGTCTACGACCTGATCGAGGAGTACGTCGGGGCCATCGAGCGCCTGAACGCGATCACCGAGGGCTAGGAGAGCCGCATCCAGCCGGTCAGCCGGGCCTCCTTGACGGCGACCTGGACGCTCTGGAAATCACCGGGGTCCAGGTCGCCGGGCCGGTGCCGCAGGACGGTGTCGTACACGAACGCCGAGGCGATGAAGCCGAGGTCGGCGCCGGTCTCGGCGAGCCGCTCCTTCAGCACCGGCGCCTCCAGCAGCCGCGCCGTCTGGATGATCGACTCGCCGGAGACCCCTTCGGCGTCGCGCAGCACCGGGCCGACGTCCAGCGCCGCGCGCAGCTGCATCCGGGTGCCGGTGCCGGCCCGCCGGTTGTGCCGCGCCAGTCCCGCCGCGAGCCGCGCCAGGAAGGGGTCCACCACGGCGCGGGTCGGGATGCCGGGCGGGACCACGACCAGGGCCCCGTCGCCCCGGTCCTCGTGGTAGCAGGCCGCCCAGTCCAGGCCGGACTCCCGGCAGGCGGTGCGGATCACCTCGTACATCGCGGCGCGCAGCTCCTCCCGGTCCCGGTCGTCGCGGGCACGGGCGCCGAACGCGGCGATGTCGGTGTAGAGGATCGAGCAGTTGCGCCCCGTCCACGGTTCGGCGGCCGGCCGCTGCTGCTGCTGGCGCAGCAGGACGAGCGGCCGCGCGAACGCCGCCGCGTCGCTCTCCTTGAGCGCCTGGACCTGCGTGACCGACGTCGCGAGCTCGCAGCCCCGGCTCGTCAGCCGCATCTGGTTGAGCGTGAAGACCACCACCGGCATCGCGATCACGAACAGGACCGTGAGCACGAACGCCCCCGCGAGGCCGAGCAGGACCCCGGCCGCGGTCAGCGTCCCGGCGAGCACCAGCAGCGGCCAGAACGGCCGCCGCCGTGGCGCTCCCGGAAGCCGTGGCGCTTCCGGGAGCGGGACGGGCCCGGACGGGGGGACGTCCAGCCGCCCGCCCGGCTCCCTGAGTTCGATGGTCATGATCTCCGGTCCCCTTCCCCGTGCCCGTCCTCCCGGCCGCCCGGCGCCAGCATGAGCCGGTGGAGGATGACGCCGTTGAACACCACGCACGCCGTCGCCAGCGTCGCCACCAGCCAGGCCGGGCCGTCCGCCGTCATCACCAGGCCGATCATCACGGCGTCGCTCCCGGTCCAGGCGAGCGAGGCCAGCATGGCCGTGCGGGCCCGCCCGCCCGGCCCGTCCGCGGGACCGCTGGATTCGGCGCTCACCCCGTGCTCGCCGAAGTTGGCCGCGATCCGGATCCGTTCGATGCGGACCTCGGCGCGCTCGGTCGGCTCGTCGATCTCTGCCATCGGACCGGCCACCTCCTCCGGGAGTGCCCTGAATTCCCAGAGTACGAGGCGATGCGAGTCATGTACAGACTTCGTCATCATGAACGCTGCATGAAGGGGGTCCGATGATGTGAGTCACATTCGCCTAGGCGGTCGAGTTTCCGTGCCGTAATGTGGGGGAACGAATCAAACACCGTGCATATGGAACGCGTATCAGTGCCTGGGGGGCCGCGCCGTGGGACGGGCCCGCCCGCCTGAGGCGGCGGTTCCGTGCCAGACAAGGAGAGCGCACATGACGAAGCCCGGAGCGCTTCCGGATGAGCGCGTCGAGAACCCGCCCAAGCCCAGGGACGCGGGTGGCCGGTCGGGCGGCGCACGGATCACCGTCAACCTCACCGCGAAGGCGAACGCGGCGCTGACCGAGGCGGCCGACAAGAGCGGTGACATCAAGACCGACGTGGTCAACCGCGCGCTGATCATCTACGCCTATCTGGAGGAGATCCAGCGCACCGGCGGCAAGGTGATGATCCAACGCGCCGGCGAGGACGTCCCCGAGGTCATCCACTTCGTCTGACCCGCCGGAGCGGCCGGGGCACGGAACCGGTCAGCCGTCGCCGGCCCGGCCCGGGGGCTCTCCGGCGATGGCCTGCCGGGGCACGTCGCCGATGTTGTAGTGCAGCCGGTTGCGGTCGGCGGGCCAGACGGTGACCGTCAGCCGGCAGGGCTCGCCGTGCTGGTCGTAGGCGGTGCGGCAGGTGTCGAACACCGCGACGGCGCCGCGCTCGGGCAGCCTGAAGAACGCCCGCTCGTGCTCGTCGGGCGGCCGGCAGGTGATCGAGTCGCGGTAGCCGGCCTGGCGCCGTCCGATCGTCTCGGCGAGGTAGCGGACCACCCCGATCTCGATGTCGGCCGCCAGCAGCAGCCCGTCCGCGCCTTCCTCGACGAACCTCCACGGGTAGTAGGAGGTCTGCAGCGACCAGGGCTCGCCGTCGATCAGGCGCTGCTGGTGCCGGAGGACGAGCCGACCGCCCTCCTCCACCCCCAGTTGCCGGGCCAGCTGGGCTGACGCCTTCTGGATCTCCACCCGCGGTTCGCTGTCCTGTGGAACGCGCCCCTGGAGCTGCGCCTCCACCTGGAAGTCGTCACCCTCGCCGCCGTGGCCGGACAGGGTGACGTGGAAGGGATCGCCCCGGAGCAGCACGAACGTGCCGCGTCCCGGCTCGGCCTGCACGATCCGCTGGTCCGAGAGCCACTTGATCGCGTCCCGCACCGTGTTGCGGGACGCGTTGTACTGGTTCTGAAGGGCGGGCTCGGTCGGCAGCTTGGGCCGCGGATCCGCCCTGGCCGGCCCGGGGACGGAGCCGGAATCGAACTCGCCCTCTTTGATCCTGCGGTGCAGGTCGTCGGCGATCCGCCGCCAGGCGGGCTGCTCGGGCACGTGGCGTCATCTCCTTCGGGGGACCGGCTGAAGCGGCCGGAACGCCCAAACGCATCCACCAGTAGAGACGTACGCCTGTTGGTACAGGTTCCTGGGCGGGCTCAGTCGGGGAGGCGGTCGACGCGGCCGAGGGTGATCACTTCGTCCTCGATCCGGTACATCACGCGGTAGCGGCCGATCCGCAGGCGGTAGTCGCCGTCGCGGCCGTAGGGGAGCGCTTCGGGCGGGGTGGGGTCGTCGGCCAGGCGCGCCAGTGCCGCGGTGACCGCGTGCACTCCCTCCTGGTCGGACAGGGCGCGGCGCAGGGTCTGCGTCGTGAGGAGCGACCAGCGGACCTTCACCGGACCCGGCCGAACAGTTCGGCCATGGCCTCCTCGTGGGACAGTTCCCCGGGGCGGCCGGCGGCGATCCATTCGTCCAGTTCGCGGGAGGCGCGGACGGCCATGGCCGTTTCCAGGGCCTCCGCCGAGGCGTGCCGGCGGAGGGCGCTGAGCAGCCGGAAGTCCTCCATGGAGATGACCACGGCGGTCTGGTCGCCCAGGTGGATGGTGTCGTGGGCGATGTCATCGTCGGGTGGCGGGGTCACCGTGCCGAGGGTACGCGGGTCAGCGGCCCTCGAAGTTGGGCGGGCGCTTCTCCTTGAAGGCGCGGGAGCCCTCCTTGGCGTCGGCCGAGCCGATCACCGGCCAGCCGATCTCGTCGGAGATCTTGAGGGCCTCTTCTTCGGCGAGGTGCTCGGTCTCGCGGTAGGTGCGCAGGATGGCCTGGACGGCCAGGGGACCGCAGGCGGCGATCTGGTCGGCCAGCCCGCGGGCGGCGGCGAGGGCCTGGCCGGGCGGGACGATCTTGTTGATCAGGCCCATGTCCAGTGCCTCGGCCGGGGTGACCGAGCGGGCCGTCAGCAGGATGTCCATCGCCGCCGCGTAGCCGATCTGGCGGGGCAGCCGGATCGCGCAGCCGCCCATCGGGAACAGGCCGCGCTTCGCCTCGTACAGGCCGAGGGTGGCGTCCTCGGCGACGACGCGCAGGTCGGTGCCGACGAGCAGTTCGGTCCCGCCGGCCACGGCGTACCCCTCGATCGCGGCGATGAGGGGCTTGGTCGGCCGGCCCTCGCGCAGCAGCCCCTTCCAGTGGAAGTTCGGGATGTGCCTCATCCGCTCCTGGACGGCCGGGTCGGACGGCGGCGTGCCCATCGCCTTCAGGTCGGCGCCCGCGCAGAACTGGCCGTCCGCGCCGGTGAGGATGCCGACCCGCACCTCGGGGGTGTCGGACATGTAGGCCCAGGCGTCGGCGAGGCCGACGAGCATCGCCGAGCTGAGCGCGTTGCGGGCGGCGGGACGGTTCATCGTCACGATCACCACGTGGCCGTCCCGCTCGACGGTGCAGTGCTCGGTGCTGATCGGCAGCCGTTCCGCCATGGTTCCTCCAGTCGTAGAAACAGGAACGGATTCTAGTCAAGGCCGGGCCTGGCCAACAGGGCTTGCCGGAGAAAACGAGAACGTGATCTACTTTCACCGCCGGGCATCGCCGTGTGACGGTGCTCACCTGCCGATCATGAGGGAGGTCCGATGGGCTCCTTGGGCTTTTGGCGGCTGGCGCAGGCCGACCCCGAGTGGGTGGCCGCCGTCGACCCGGACGGGACCGAGTACGCCGCCGGCGATCTGCTCGCCCGCGCGAACCGGCTCGTGCACGGGCTGCGCGCACTCGGCCTGGAGAAGGGCGACGGCGTCTGCGGGCTCGTCCCGAACGGCGTCGAGGGCCTGGTGCTGTACCTGGCCGCGCTGCAGGCCGGCTGGTACTACACGCCGATCAACTGGCATCTGACGGGTCCGGAGATCGGCTACATCGTGGCCGACAGCGAGGCCAAGGCGTTCTTCGTGCACGAGCGGTACGCCGCCGAGGGCGCGCGGGCGGCCGAGGAGAGCGGCATCGAGGCGCACCGCCGGTTCGGCTTCGGCGAGGTGCCGGGCTTCCGCCCCTACGGCGAGCTGGTCGACGGCCGGTCCGACGCGCTGCCGGACGACCGCAGCAACGGCGCCACCATGCACTACACCTCCGGCACCACCGGGCGGCCGAAGGGCGTCAAGCGCCGATTGGCCGGGATCGACCCCGACGACAGCGCCGAGCTGATGACGTTCCTGCTCTCCATGTTCGGCATCCAGCCGGGACGCCCCGCCGGGCGCGAGCCGCAGGCGCACCTGATCACCTCGCCGAACTACCACACGGCGGTCACCCAGTTCGGCGGCACCGCGCTGCAGATGGGCCACACGCTGGTCTACGTCGACCGGTGGGACGCCGAGGAGACGCTGCGGCTGATCCAGGACCACAAGATCACCAACACGCACATGGTGCCGACGCACTTCAAGCGGCTGCTCGGCCTGCCCGACGACGTCAAGAAGCGCTACGACGTCGGCTCGATGAAGTGGGCCATCCACGCCGCCGCGCCCTGCCCGGTGCCGATCAAGCAGCGGATGCTCGACTGGTGGGGCGACTGCATCTGGGAGTACTACGCGGCCACCGAGGGCGGCGGGACGATCGCGAGCCCGCAGGAGTGGCGCGCCCATCCCGGCACGGTCGGCAAGGCGTGGCCGATCAGCGAGCTGCTGATCGTCGACGACGACGGCGACGAGGTCCCCGCGGGCGCCCCCGGCACGATCTACATGAAGATGGCCGGCAGCGAGTTCGAGTACAAGGGCGACCGCGACAAGACCGACAAGAACCGGCTGAAGGGCTACTTCACCGTCGGCGACATCGGCTACCTGACCGGCGACGGCTTCCTGTTCCTGTCCGACCGCAAGGCCGACATGATCATCTCGGGCGGCGCGAACATCTACCCCGCCGAGATCGAGAACGAGATCACCCTGCACCCCAAGGTCGCCGACGTGGCCGTGTTCGGCATCCCCGACGAGGAGTGGGGCGAGCAGATCAAGGCCGTCGTCGAGCCCGCCGAGGGCGTGCCGCCCGGCCCGGAGCTGGCCGCGGAGATCCTGGCGTCGCTGGAGGGCCGGCTCGCCCGGATGAAGTGGCCGAAGACGATCGACTTCATCGAGACCATGCCGCGCGAGCCGAACGGCAAGCTCCTCAAACGCAAGCTGCGCGATCCCTACTGGAAGGACCGCGACAGTGCCATCTGATCCCAACCACGTCCTGGAGTTCCCCGGCGGTTACACCCGCTCGGTCGGCCCGGTCATCGGCCGCTTCCTCAGCGAACTGCGCGACGCCAACCTGGTCGGCGTCCGCACCCGCGCCGGCAAGGTCCTGTTCCCGCCGCTGGAGTACGACCCCGACACCGGCGACGCCGTCACCGAGGAGTTCGTCCCGGTCGGCCCGGCCGGCACGGTGACGACGTGGTCGTGGGTGGCCCGGCCGCGCCGCGAGCACCCCCTGGACCGCCCGTTCGCGTGGGCGCTGATCCGCCCGGACGGCGCCGACACCGCCCTGCTGCACGCCCTGGACCTCGGCGTCTTCGAGGAGGGCGCCGCGCCGCCGCGCTTCCTGAAGACCGGCATGCGGGTCCGCCCGAAGTGGCGCGCCGACCGGACGGGCGCGATCGGCGACATCGCCTGCTTCCAGCCCGAGGTCACGATGATCAACGCGCCGGGCCGGCTGGAGTACCGCCTGAAGGGCGGCCGGGCGCTGGACCGGTTCCTGGAGGGCATCTCCGAGGGCAGGATCCTCGGCCACCGCTGCGACGTGTGCGAGCAGGTCATCGTCCCGATGAAGGGCCTCTGCCCGCGCGACGGCGTCCCGACGACCGAGGAGGTCGAGCTCCCGCACACCGGCACCGTCACCACGTTCGCGGTGAACAACCTGCCCGACCCGCGCGCCCCCGAGGTGCCGTTCGTGTCGGCCTACATCCTCCTGGACGGCGCGGGCCTGACGATGCTCTCCCTCGTCGCGGGCATCCCCGCCGACCAGGTGCGGATGGGCATGCGCGTCAAGGCGGCGTGGAAACCGCGCGAGGAGTGGGGCCGCACCATGGCCAACATCCGCTGGTTCGAGCCCATCGACGAGCCCGATGTCCCCTTCGACGCGATCAAGGACTACCTGTGAGACCTATAGCGGTCGTCGCGTTCGTGCAGACGCGGCACACCGGCGAAGACCAGGGCCTGTCGGAGACCGAGCTGCTCGCCCCCGTCATCACCGAGATCAAGGAGCGGACCGGCCAGAAGCGGTTCGGCTTCACCTGCTCGGGCTCCAACGACTACCTCGCCGGCGCGCCGTTCGCGTTCGTGTCGGCGCTGGACGCGGTCGGCGCCTGGCCGCCGATCTCGGAGAGCCACGTCGAGATGGACGCGGCCTGGGCGCTGTACGAGGCGTGGGTGAAGCTGCAGCACGGCGAGGTCGACACCGCGCTGGTCTACGGCTTCGGCAAGACCTCGCAGGGCGACCTGCCCGCGATCGCCACCCGGCAGCTCGATCCCTACTACCTGGCGCCGCTCGGGGTGGACGGCGACTCGCTCGCCGCGCTGCAGGCCCGCGCGTACCTGGAGCGGTCGGGCGCCAAGGAGGACGACCTGCGCGCGGTCGTCGCCCGGTCGCGCGAGGCGGGCCGCGCCAACCCGTTCGCGCTCGACCTGCCCGACCCCGGCGACGACGGCTACGGCGTCGCGCCGCTGCGCCCGCACGACGTCGCGCCCGTCACCGACGGCGCCGCCGCGATCGTCCTGGCGGCCGGCGACAAAGCCCGTGAGCTGTGCGAACGCCCCGCGTGGATCACCGGGATCGACCACCGCAGCGAGGCGCACTCGCCCGGCGTCCGCGACCTGTCCCGCTCCGAGGCCGCGCGGATCGCCGGTGCGAAGAGCGGCGCGCAGGGCATCGAGGTCGCCGAGCTGCACGCCCGCTACAGCCACGAGGAGCTGATCCTGCGCGAGGCGCTCGGGCTCGGCGACGGCGTGCTGGTGAACCCCTCCGGCGGGCCGCTCGCCGCCGACCCGGTGATGGCGACGGGCCTGATCCGCATCGGCGAGGCCGCCGCCCGCGTCCACGACGGCTCGGCGGCGCGGGTGCTCGGCCACGCCGCGTCCGGTCCGTGCCTGCAGCAGAACCTCGTCTGCGTCCTCTCGGGAGAGAGCAATGGGTAATCCGTGCGCGATCATCGCCAACCCAATGGGCTCGGGGGCAAACGGTCGCATGAACCTGGAGCGTCACCATGGGTAACCCGTGCGCGATCATCGGCGTGGGGCAAACGGTCTACAAGACCAAACGGCTCGACGTCTCCATGGCCGGCCTGCTCCGCGAGGCCGCCGTCAAGGCGCTGCAGGACGCCGGGCTGACCTGGGCCGACATCGACGCCGTCGTCATCGGCAAGGCGCCCGACCTGTTCGAGGGCGTGATGATGCCCGAGGCGTACCTGGCCGACGCGCTCGGCGCGACCGGCAAGCCGATCATGCGGGTGCACACCGCCGGGTCGGTCGGCGGGTCGACCGCGATCGTGGCGGCGGGCCTGGTGCAGAGCGGCGTGCACGAGCGGGTCCTCACGGTCGCGTGGGAGAAGCAGTCGGAGTCGAACGCCACGTGGGCGCTGACGGTGAACACGCCGTTCTCCACGTCGCTGGTCGTCGGCGCGGGCGGCTACTTCGCGCCGCACATCCGCGCGTACATGCGCAGGTCGGGCGCCCCGGGCCACATCGGCACACTGGTCGCGGTCAAGGACCGGCAGAACGCGCTGAAGAACCCCTACGCGCACCTGAGGATCCCCGGCATCTCGCGCGAGATGGTCGAGTCCACGCCGATGCTCTGGGAGCCGATCCGCTACCTGGAGACCTGCCCGTCCTCGGACGGCGCGTGCGCGATGGTGCTGGCGTCGGAGAAGGCCGCCAAGCAGGCGCCGAACAAGCCCGCCTGGGTGCACGGCACCGCGATGCGCTCCGAGCCGATCTTCTTCGCGGGCCGCGACACCGTGAACCCGCAGGGCGGCAAGGACGCCGCGGCCGAGGTGTACCGGCAGGCCGGCATCGCCGACCCGCGCCGCGAGCTGGACTGCGCCGAGGTGTACGTCCCCTTCTCCTGGTACGAGCCGATGTGGCTGGAGAACCTGGGGTTCTGCGGCGAGGGCGAGGGCTGGAAGCTCACCGAGGCGGGCGCGACCGCGCTGGACGGCGACATCCCCTGGAACGCCTCGGGCGGCGTGCTGTCGTCCAACCCGATCGGCGCCTCGGGGATGATCCGCTTCGCCGAGGCGGCGCTGCAGGTCCGCGGCATGGCCGGGGAGCACCAGGTGGACGGCGCGCGCCGCGCCCTCGGGCACGCCTACGGAGGCGGCGCCCAGTTCTTCGCCATGTGGATCGTCGGCAGCGACAAACCCTAGGGAGCCTGCGATGGAGTTCCACCACGCCGACCTGTTCGAGGGCATCGCGGACGCGATCGGGGACCGCCTCGCCCTGGTGTGCGGGGACGTCCGGCTCACCTACGCCGAACTGGACGCGCACGCCAACCGCCTCGCCCACCACCTCGCCGCCGCCGGGGTGGAGCCCGGGCAGCACGTGGCGGTGCAGCTCTACAACGGCGTGGAGTACGCCGCGACGGTGCTGGCCGCGCTGAAGATCCGCGCGGTGCCGATCAACGTGAACTACCGGTACGTGCAGAACGAGCTGCGCTACCTCTACAACGACTCCGACAGCGTCGCGCTCGTGTACGACGTGGAGTTCGAGGAGCGCGTCGCGGCCGTCGTCGCGGAGGCGCCGAAGCTGCGGCACCTGGTGGCGGTCGGCGGCGAGCCCGCGCTGAAGGGCGCCGTCGCCTACGCGGACGCCCTCCGCGACCAGCCGGCGACCCGCGGCTTCCCCGCCCGCTCCCCGCAGGACCTCTACATCATCTACACCGGCGGCACGACCGGCATGCCGAAGGGCGTGATGTGGGAGGCCGCGCAGATCATCTTCGCGTTCTGGAACCCCACGATGCCGCGCCCCGAGCGGCCCGGGGACCTGGTGGAGCAGGCCCGCGCGGCCGGGCCGCTGACCATGATGCCGGTGGCGCCGCTCATGCACGGCGCCGCCCAGGTCGCCACGTTCATCGCGTGGTGGATGGGCGCGACCGTCGTCTACACCCGCCGCTTCGACGCCGCCGAGGTGTGGCGCACCATCGAGCGCGAGAAGGTCAACTCGCTCACCATCACCGGTGACGCGATGGCGATCCCGATGGCCGAGGAGCTGGCGCGCGGCGGCTACGACACCTCGTCGCTGTTCGCCTTCGTCTCCACCGGCGCGATCTTCACCGGCTCGGTCCGCGAGCGCATCCAGAAGCTGCTGCCGGACACGATGGTGCTGGACCGGTTCGGCTCCACCGAGTCGGGCTCGACCGCCGAGGCCGTCTCGGGCTCGTCGCCGGAGAAGGGGCTGCGGTTCGCGCCGGACGTCACCGGCGTGACCGTCCTCGACGACGCGCTGCGCCCCGTCCCGCCGGGCTCGGGCGTCATCGGCCAGGTGGCGCGCAGCGGCCACATCGCGAACGGCTACTACAACGACCCGGACAAGACCGCCCGCACCTTCCCGGTCGTGGACGGCCGCCGCTGGCTGCTCACCGGCGACATCGCCACGGTGGAGGCCGACGGGTCGATCGCCGTCTTCGGGCGGGGCTCGCAGGCCATCAACACCGGCGGCGAGAAGGTCTTCCCCGAGGAGGTCGAGGCCGTCCTGAAGGGCCATCCGGCGGTGTACGACGCGGTCGTCACCGGCGTCCCCGACGAGCGGTGGGGCAACCGCGTCGCCGCCGTCGTCCAGCCGGTCGCGGGGCAGGACCCGGCCCCGGCCGACCTGGACGCGCACTGCCGCAAGGAGCTGTCGGGCTACAAGGTGCCGCGCGTCTACGCGTTCGTGGCGGAGATGAAGCGCTCGCCCGCAGGCAAGGCCGACTACCGCTGGGCCAAGCAGATCGCACAGGAGGCGTGAATCCCGGGTATGCAAAGGCCCCAGCATCCTCGTGAGATGTGGGGCCGCGGCAGGTCCGTTGTTAGCGGTCCTAACAAAAACCATCTTACGGTCCCGCCGGAGTGATCGGGACGGGCCCGGCCGCCGATCGGCTAGCGTGTCTCTTGTTCAGAGACATCCGAGGAGGCGACGTGCCGGGCCCCGAGCGTGCGGAGATGGTCGAGGAACTGCGGTCGGCCCTGCAGCGCAGCACGATGTTCACCGTGCTGCTGCACCACGCGACCGCGGCCAAGGCGGGCCTGAACGTCACCGACGCGCAGTGCATCAACGCGCTGTCGCTGGACGGCCCGCAGACGCCCGGCCGGCTCGCCCAGCTCATGGGGATCACCACCGGCGGCGCGATCACCGCGGTGATCGACCGGCTGGAGAAGGCCGGCTACGTCCGGCGCAGCCCCGACCCCGACGACCGGCGGCGTGTGATCATCGAGGTGGTGCCCGAGGCGCTGGCCCGGTTCGGCGCCTACTTCGAGCCGATCGGGCACAGCTTCGCCGAGATCGTCGGCGGCTACGACGACGAGCGGCTCGGCTTCCTGCTGGACTGGCTGCGCGACAACAACGCGCGGATGCCGGGGGTCATCGAGGAGGTCCGCCGGCTTCCGTAGTGAGGCGGCCGCGCAGCAGGTCCATCAGGGTGGCGTGCACGTCGGACATCGGCCGGTCGGGCTGCAGCGCCCGCCAGTCGAGCGCGACGGTGAGGACCATGCCGAACACCGCCGAGGCGGCGGTGGCCACGTCCAGGTCGGCGCGCAGCGTCCCGGCGTCCACGGCGGCACGCAGCACGTCCGCCAGCACCGCGATGGCGCGCTCGCGGATGAGCCGGGCGGCGCGCTGCCAGTCGCCGCCCGAGCGCCAGGTCTCGGCGATCAGCAGCCGGGCGAACGGCTCGTGCGCGCCGATGAACGCCAGCTCGGCGCCGACGACGGCCTCCAGCGCCGCCAGCGGCTCCAGCCCATCGGCCGCCTCGCGCAGGGTGACCGCGAACCGGTCCACCCCGTACTCCAGCAGCGCCGCGAACATCGCGGCCTTGCTGCCGAAGTTGTAGTAGACGGTGCCCTTGGCGACCCCGGCCCGCTCGGCGATCTGGTCGACGGTGGTGGCGGCGAAGCCGCGCTCGGCGATCAGCTCGATCGCCGCGGCGAACAGCCGTTCCCGGGTGGCGCTGCGGCCCACGTGCGCACTCCTCAGAGCTTCAGGACGGGGTGCAGCCGCTTCATCGTCCACACCCGGTTGTGCCGGACCGCGAGGGCGGTGAGCGCGAGACCGCCCGCCAGGAACGCCGCCAGCACCGCACCACCCTGCCACACCGGGGCCAGGTCGCCGCCGCTGATGAGCCGCCGCACCGCGTCCACCACCCACGACATGGGGAGGAACGGCCGGATCGCGCCGAAGAATCCGGGACTGGTCTCGATCGGGTAGGTGCCGGCGGCGGAGGTGAGCTGCAGCATCAGCAGCGCCAGCGCCAGGATGCGGCCGACCGGCCCGAACCGCGCGTTCACCCACTGGATGATCGCCAGGTAGGCGGCGCTGGCCAGGATGAGGAACGCGATGAGGCCGGGCCAGTGCCGCGCCTCCAGCCCGAGCCCGAAGTGCAGCACCGCGAGCACCACCAGGACCTGCCCGGCGCCGACGGCGAGCGCGGGCAGCCAGCCGGCGAGCGCGACCCGCCAGCCGGGCGCGTTCGCGCCGACCGCGCGCGGGTTCAGCGGCCGCAGCATCATGTAGATGACCATCCCGCCGACCCAGAGGGCGAGCGGCACGAAGAACGGCGCGAAGCCGGTGCCGTAGTTGGGCGCCTTGTTGGCGGTGGCGCTGGCCAGCCGGACGGGGCTGCTCATCATGTCGGCCCGGTCGGCGCGCTCGCCGTTGCTGTAGTCGGGCACCTTCTTGGCGCCGTTGTCCAGGCCGGTGGCGAGCTTGCCGCTGCCGTCGCTGATCTGCAGCAGCGCCGTCTGCAGGGTGACGGCGCCGTCGGACAGCTTGCCGAGCCCGGCGGTGACCTGCGACGAGCCGTCCAGCAGTTTGCCGGTGCCGCCGGTGAGCTGGGCCATTCCACCGGAGATCTTCTTGGCGCCCGCGTTCAGCTGGTCGACCTTGCCCCGCGCCTGCTCGATCTTGGCGGCGAGGCCCGGCGCGTCCTTGGCGATCTTGCGGGCGGCCCGCTCGACGTCGCGCGCGTCGGCGGCGAGCTTCTTCAGCTCGCCGGTGTGGCTCTGGATGTAGGCGTTCACCTGCCGCGCGACGGCCACGACCTGCGCCGCCGCCCGGTTCAGGTCGGCTCGCACCTCCGCCGGGATCTCCGGGTGCAGGGCGAGCTGGGTCTTCAGCCGCGCCTGCGCGGCCTCGGCGCGCTGCAGCGCCTCGCGGGTCTGCGCGGGCAGCGTGCCTGCGCCGTCGGCGAGGCCGTCGGCGCCGCGCGCGACGAGCAGCGCGGCCTGCCGGATCTCGGGCGCGTGCTCGCGCAGCAGCGGCACGACGGTGTCAGCGCTGCGGTCCACGACGGTGGTGAGCTGCTGGACGCCCGACGACAGCTGCCTGCTGCCGTCGGCGAGCAGCCCGGCCTTCTCCTGCAGCGTGCCGAGGCCGCTGGTCAGCTGCGCGCTGCCCGAGTGCGCCTTGTCCAGGCCGCCCGCCAGCTTGCCCGCGCCGTCGTGCGCCTGGTCGGAGCCGCTGGCGAGCTTGTCCGCGCCCTTGGCGGCCTTGTCCAGCTCGCCGTGCAGCTGCCCGAAGGAGATGAAGATCTGGTCGAAGTAGCCGCGCACGGCCTTGCCGCCCGCCGCCGCGCTGATCTCCTTGAACGCCTGCTGGGCGAGGGTGCCGATGACGTAGTTATTGGAGTCGTCCATCTGGAGCCGCAGCCCGGCGGGGGCGGGCCTGCCGTCGCCGGATGCCGAGGCGATGCGGGCACTGAAGTCCGCCGGGATCGTGAGCGCCATGTAGTAGCGGCCCTCGCGCACGCCGTCGCGGGCGGTCGCGGCGTCGACGGTGCGCCAGTCGAAGATCTTGCGCCGCTTCAGCTCGTCGGCCAGGTCCTTGCCGGCCTCGACGGTCTTGCCGCCGGCCTTGGCGGGCTGATCCTCCACCACCAGCGCGACCGGGACGTGGCTGAGCCGGGCATAGGGGTCCCAGAAGGACCAAAGGTAGAGGCCGGCGTAGAGCAGCGGCAGCAGCACCAGCCCGGCGAGCGCGATCCTGGTCAGCCGGTGCCGCTGGAAACGGCGCAGCTCCAGCCCGCCGGCGGCGAGCGCGGGGAGTCTCATCGGGGGGTCCTCTCACGGACGGCGGTGCGGGGGTCGGGCACCCGGACGATCTGGGCGAGACCCTCGGCGGGCGCGGGGTCGTGGCAGGTCGCGACGACCGTCACGCCCGTCCCGGCGATCTCGTGCAGCCGCCGCCACAGGTCGCGCTGCAGGTCGAGCGGCAGGCCCTCGTCGACGTCGTCGAGCAGCAGCACGCCGGGCTCGCCGACCAGGGCGAGGGCGGCGCCGAGCAGTTGCGCCTCGTCAGGGGCCAGGTCCTCGGCGAGCGTCTTCGGGTCGAGGTCCAGGCCGACGCGCTCCAGCGCCCGGCGGATCCGCGCGGACCGGTGCCGCCACCGCCCGAACACGCCTTCGTGCAGGTCCAGCGCCTCGCTGACGTGCTCGCGCACCGACAGTGCGGGGTCGAGGTCGGTGACGCCGGGGATCAGGCCGAGGCCGGTCATGCGCTGGACGGCGCGCAGGTCGCGCGGGACGCGGCGGTCGCCGACCTCCACCACGCCCTCGGTCGGGCGCATCCGGCCGCCGAGGGTGAGGAGCAGCGCGGTCCGGCCCGAGCCGGCGATGCCGCTGAGGGCGGCGAGGCCGCCCGCCGGGACGGTGAGGTCCACGTCGCGGTAGACCCAGCCGCGCGCGCCGCGCAGCGACAGGTCCGTGGTTTCGACGGGCAGCGCCCGGGAAGCGTGACCGGGCGCGGGCGGCACGATCCCCCCGGTCGTGCCACCCGCCCCCGGTGTCCGGGTGACGGTCTCGTTCGCGTCCGGTTCGGCTGTGCTCACGGCGCTCCTCCGGCGGACGTCTTTGAACTGACCGGTCAGTACAAAAATAACCCCGCACGGGCGCGCTCATGCCGCCCGGCGCGGTGACGTCGCCCACAGGGCCGCCCGCCAGGGAGACCGCGGCTATTGGACACCGCGTCTGCTCTGCCAGACTGGCGGCATGACCGACTCGTCCCGCTCGGCCCGCCGGCTGGCCGCCGCCATGGGCACCATGGGCGCGCTGCACTTCCTCGCACCCCGCCCGTTCGACGCTCTCATCCCCGCCAGGCTGCCCGGCCGTGCCCGCACCTGGACCTACCTGAGCGGGGCCGCCGAACTGGCCTGCGCCGCCGCCGTCGCCGTCCCGGCCACCCGCGGCAAGGGCGCCCTCGCCACCGCCGGGCTCATGGCCGCGGTCTTCCCGGCCAACATCAAGATGGCCCGCGACTGGCGCAAGCGCGCGCTGCCGCTGCGCGCCGCCGCCTACGGCCGGCTGCCGCTGCAGGCCCCGATGATCGCCTACGCGCTCAAGGTCGCCCGCGACGCCCGCTGAGCCCGGACACGCAGGAGGGCGGCCCGCCGGCTCGGCGGACCGCCCTTCCCTGTGTCGCACGGTGTACTAGCGCTTGGCCGTCCAGAGGCCGTGCTTGGCGGCACGGGCCTTGGCGGCGGCCCGCGACTTGGCGGTGGACTTGACCGCCAGCCGGTACTTGGCCGAGGTCTGCCCGAGTTGGTCGTAGGTCATGTAGGTGGCGTACTGGGTGAAGATCGCGGTGTTGTGGCCGGCGGCCGAGGGCAGGCCGGCGCGGAAGTCGGCGATCGGGTTGAGCAGGCCGAAAGGACCGCAGCCGGTCGACTTCGGCACGGCGAAGGCGTTGTCGACGACGGTGGCCTTCAGCACCGGCGGCTCGGACGAGATCACCTCGGGCGGGGAGCCGGCGATCGGGGTGTTGGGCGGCGGCGGGTTGGTCGGGTTGAACTGGAGCCTCAGTGTGATCGGGGTGGCCTTGCTGCCGATGTAGCAGGTGTCGCCGAGCAGCGGGTTGATGGCCTTGATCCGTATGTGCATGATCATGGCGAGTTCGCCGGGGGCCTCGGAGCCGACCTGGATCGGTGCGGTCAGCTCGGGCTGCGCGCTGATCTGCAGCAGCGGGATGAAGTCGGTGCCGGGGATGCCGAGCACACCGCCGGCCACCCGGATCGGCGCGGCGCGGAGCGGGCCCATGATGAGCGACTCCTCGGCGGTCTCGGGGTTGAAGCCGGTGGTGTAGGTGAGCTTGATCGGCTGGTCGATCGCCTGGTCGATCTTGCCGACCGTGAGCCGGCCGCCGGAGATGACGGCGGCGGTGCACGTCCAGAACGCGGGGATCGCGTCGGGCGGCAGTTCACTCGCCTTCGGGCAGTCGGTCGTGTCCAGGCCGGGGGGCAGCGGGTCCTCGTCCGCGGCGGCGGTGCCGACCGGTCCGGCGACCGCGAGGGCGGCCAGCGCGGCGCCGGTGAGCGCCGCGGCCGTGCGGCGCCTGGGGAGTGCTCTCATCTGTGCTCCATCGGTTGGGGATCTGTGCCGATCCCAGGGCGGAGACCATGGAAGCCGGAAGGCGGCCCGCCTCTGTGGCGGGCCGCCTTCGATGGCGCGGTGCCGCCGGTCAGCGCTTGACCGCCCAGGGGCCGTGCGTGGCGAGCCAGGTCTTGGCCTTCGCCTTGGCGGTCTTCGTGGCGGTGGACTTGGCCTGCAGCCGGTACTTGGCCGAGGTCTGCTGGATGTCGGTGTAGGTCTTCACCAGGGCGTACTGGGTGAAGATCGCGGTGTTGTGGCCGGCGGCCGAGGGCAGGCCGGCGCGGAAGTCGGCGATCGGGTTGAGCAGGCCGAAGGGGCCGCAGCCGTTGGACTTGGGCACGGCGAACTCGTTGTCGACCATGGTGGCCTTGAGGACCGGGGGGTCGAACGACACCATCTCCGGCGCCTCGCCCTCGATCGGGGTGTTCGGCGGCGGCGGGTTGGTCGCCGAGATGCCGAGCCGCAGGGTGATCGGGTCGTCCTTGCTGCCGATGTAGCACTTGTCGCCGAGCAGCGGGTTGATGACCTTGATCCGCATGCGCAGGACCAGCGATCCCCGCTCGGGGTAGGGGGCCAGCTCGACCGGCGCGGTCAGCTCCGGCTGCGCGCTGATCTGCAGCAGCGGGATGAAGTCGGTGCCGGGGATGCCGAGCACGCCGCCGGGCACGCGGAGGGGGGCGCTGCGCAGGGTGCCTCCCGTCACGCCCTCGATACCGGTGACGGGATCGAACCCGTTGGCGTAGGTGAGCTTGATCGGCTGGTCGAGCACCTGGTCGATCTTGCCGAGCGTGAGCCGGCCGCCGGAGATGACCGCGGCGGTGCACTGCCAGAACGCCGGGTCGGCGCCCGCGGGCAGCGTCGGGCAGTCGGTCGTGTCCAGGCCGGGGGGCAGCGGGTCCTCGTCCGCGGCGGCGGTGCCGACCGGTCCGGCGACCGCGAGGGCGGCCAGCGCGGCGCCGGTGAGCGCCGCGGCCGTGCGGCGCCTGGGGAGTGCTCTCATCTGTGCTCCATCGGTTGGGCGGTCCGCGCCGGCCGCGATGGCAGGGCGGTCGGCGCGGACCAGCCGGCGCCACCTCGGCGCCGGACGCATGCGTGTGTCAGCTGGGCATCTGGTCGTAGGTCTTGTACGAGATGTACTGGTTGAAGATCGCGGTGTTGTAGCCGGCCGCGGCGGGCACCCCGGCGTACAGGTTCACCGTGGCGTTCATCAGGCCGAGGTCCAGGCCGCAGTTGTCGGCGCCGGGCACGGCGAAGGCGTTGTCGACGACGGTCGCCTTCATCACCGGCGGGTCGAACGTCACCTGCTCGGGCGGGGAGCCGGAGATCGGGGTGTTGGGGGGCGGCGGGCTGGTCGTGCCGATGCCGAGGTCCAGCTTGATCGGCCGGGTGTTCGAGCCGATGGTGCAGTAGGAGCCGAGCATCGGGTTCTGCACGCTCACCTTGAGGCTGAGCTGGAGCTTGCCGTTGGCCAGCCCGAAGCCGCCCACGTACTTGGGCTGGGCGTAGACGGCGGTGACGAACGGGTCGCCGAAGATGCCCTTCTTCACCAGCATCCGGCCGGCCTTGAAGCTGCCGAACACCGCGCCCTCCACACCCGTCACCGGGTCGAAGCCGTTGGCGTAGGTGATCGTGATGGGCGAGGTGATCGCCTGGTCCAGCTTGCCGAGCTTCATGGTGCCGCTGGTGGTGACCGCCACGTTGCACTGCCAGAACGCCGGGTCGGCGCCTGCGGGCAGCTTCGGGCAGTCGGCGAAGCTGAAGGTGGGCACGCTGTCGGCCAGAGCCGCCGGGGCGGCGGCGACGCTCAGCGCGGTACCGCCGAGGGTCAGGGCGGCGGCGCCGGCCGAGAGCCGGCGACCGAGGGTTCTTCTCATGGCTGCTCCATGGGGGTAGGAGGGGGCCGGGCCGCCGCACGGCGTGGCGGCCCGCTGTCAGGGAGGGAGGGGGTCAGGGATCGAGGATCAGATCGCTGCCGCTCGGCATCGCCAGGAGCTGGAACCTGGCGCTGATCGCAGTGCTGGGCGGGCACAGGGTGCTGCTCCCGATCCGCTGCAGGGACTGGGCGGTGAGCCTGCCCTGCGCGTGGGTGTTGCTCGGCACCGGTTTGTTGGGGTTGGCGGGGTTGAACAGGTCCATCGTGATCGGCGTCGTGCCGAGGAGGCCGTAGTCGCAGGTCAATGAGGGGATGCCCCAGGCGGGCAACGACATGACCAGCCGGAGGTCCACCGTGGTGCTCGGCGCGAAGACGGTCAGCTTGCCGTCGCGGCCGCCGACCACCGGGGCGTAGTCGACCTGCATGCCGCTGTAGGGCAGGTTCAGGGCGGTGACGGTGGTCGTGCCGCCCCGGTTGTTGGTGCAGCCGGTGATGGACACGCTCGTGAACTGCCCGCCGGTGCCGTTGCTGTTGACGGTCGCGTCGAGCTGGCCGGAGGTGCAGGTGCTGATCACAGGAGAGGCGCTGTTCCCGGCCAGCGTGATGTTGCCGAGGTTGTTCGCGCGGACGGCGCCGGAGTAGGGGTCCTGGATGCGGATGGTGGTGGCCAGCGCGGGGCCGGCGGCGGCCAGTACCAGCGCGGCGGCGCCGACGGTGGCCGTGGTGATTCTGCCGGGCTTGTTCACGCCGTGTCCCTTCCTCGGGTGAAGACGACGCCGGGCCGCACCGGTTTCCAGGGCTGGTCCGGATGCGAAGGCGCTCCGCCGGGGTGGAGGTCGAAGCGCCTTCGCGGGGTCGGAGTGGGAGGCGGGCCGCCGCATGCGCGGCGGCCCGCCGGTCAGGGGTGGAGGGTCAGGGTCAGGAGGTGACGGCCAGGTCGGCGCCGCCCGGCTGCGACAGGATCTGGAACTTGCCGGTGGCCGCGGCGCTGCTCGGGCAGCGGACGTCGGCGGTGGTCCGCTGGAGCGACTGGCCGGTGAGCGTGCCCTGCGCGTGGGTGTTGCTCGGCACGGGCTTGTTGGCGTTGTTGTAGTTGAACAGGTCGATCGTGAGCGGGGTCGAGCTGGTGAGGCTGTAGTTGCAGGTCAGGGACGAGATGCCCCAGGCCGGCAGCGACATGACCGCCTGCACGTTGACCGTGGTGTTCGGCGCGAAGATGGTGAGCTTGCCGTCGCGGCCGCCGGCCACCGGGGCGTAGTCGACCTGTGCGCCGGTGTAGGGCAGGTTCAGGGCGGTGATGGTGGTCGTGCCGCCTCGGTTGTTGGTGCAGCCGGTGATGGACACGCCGGTGAGGACCCCGCCGGTGCCGTTGCTGTTGACGGTCGCGTCGAGCTGGCTGGCGGTGCAGGTGTTGGTCACCAGGCCGAGCGAGCCGGAGCCGGACAGCGTGACGTTGCCGATGTTGTTGGCCCGGATGGCACCGGAGTAGGGGTTGACCGGGTTGCGGATGGTGGTGGCCATGGCGCCGCCGGCGGTGGCCACGATCAGCGCCGTGGTCCCGATGGTGGTGAGGGAGAGCCTGCCGAGCTTCTTCATGATGCCTCTTTCGGGGTGGAGGAGACATTTCCGCCGAGGTGTCTCACCGGTTCGCTGGGCCCTTGCGAATGGCGTCCCGCGGCACTCCGGACAGAACCATGAATGTCAGCGTTTATCAACAGGTGCTACTCGCTGGTAGGGCGGTTCTTGAGTTTTGGTGACCAAATTTCGGTCCGCCAGGTTGTCCGAATCTGAGCACGAAACCCGTGTGATCCCGGTCACGCCGCGTGGTCGCCGGGGGTGGCGCCGCAGCGTGAGTGTGTCCCACCTCACGTCAGTGGCCACTGACTGCGTGGTCATTCCGGACAGGTTCCCCGGTGTCCGGATCCGGCCAGCGGCTCGGGCGGCGTTTTCGCGTCTCGGGCTTCAACTGGCCGAACGCGTCCGCCGGACGCCCGTGACAGGGGGTGACCACCCTCTCAGAAGGGGGTGACCGCCTGCTCATAAAGGGGCGCCCTTTTTTGGGTAGCGGGGAGAACGGCGTCCGGCGCGCGGTGGCGTGCCGTCGTTCCGCCACGCCACGGGCGAGGCGCTGGAAGCCTTGCCCGCCAAGGCTTCACGTCACTTGGGCGGTGGCGCGCCCGGGCCCCAGCGCTGCGGATCGGGTACCGCGAAAGCGCTCAGCAGGCCCTGCAGAAGGCCGGGCAGTTCCGCCGCCGCGCCGCGCCTGATGCGCGAGTAGGCGACCTGGTGGATGCCGCCGACGATCGATTCGCCCATCAGGTCCGGGTCGGGATAATGCGGGTACAGCTCCCGCACATCGTCGGCGATGACCTGTGCGAACGCGGCCAGCGCGGCGTCGCGGGCGCCCGCCGCGGCGGGCCCGGCGGCCAGCGCCTCCACGATGCAGGTGCGCGCCGCCTGCGGGTCGTCGGCCAGGAATTGCAGGAACGCGCCGAGCCCGGCGCGCAGCCGCGCCGGTGCGTCCTGCAGATCCCGGACGGCCGCCAGCACCTTTTCCATCAGCTGGCTGATGAGCAGATCGTAGGCCTGCCCGAAAGCGTCCTCTTTGTTCTTGAAATGCACATAGAAAGTGGCCCGGGAAACGCCCGCGACGGCGATGATGGAATCGACGGTCAATCCCTGGTAGCCCGCTGTGCCGGCCACCTCGATGACGGCCGCCAGAATGCGCGACACCTGGTGGCCGGCGACGAAGTCGCGTGACAGCCGGTGCCGCCCGGACGGCAGCCGCCCCAGGTCGCCGTTGCCCGTGCCGTGCCGTCCGTCCATGACCGCCCCCGTACGCGTATGGCCTCGTGCAGATCGTCCCACGCGCGGGCGGGCCGGTCAGCGGCCTTCAGGTGAGGGGACGTGCGCTTCGCGGCCAGTCCGTGATGCCCGAAGGCCCGGTCCCGCCCTGTACAACGGCGGGACCGGGCCTGGAGTTCACCGGACGGAGGATCAGGACGGGCAGGTGTCGCGGTACTCCTGGATCGTGCTGCTCGGGAACTTGGGCGCCGGGCAGAGGAACTGCGAGTAGCGGGTGTCGTCGTCGACGAAGCGCTTCAGCCAGGAGATCGCGTACTTGGCGATCGTGGTGTTCGGGGAGTTGAAGGACCCGACGTGCCCGGCGTTCTCCAGCTCCAGGTAGGCCTTCTCCGGCACCTTGGTCAGGCTCTGGTAGAACGGCCTGGCGTTGCTGGCGACCGGGGCGATGAAGTCGTTGTCCGCGCCGAAGATCATCGTGGGGACGGTGCTCTGCTCCAGCCCGCCGCCGACGTACCAGGGCGCCAGCGGCACCACGGCCTTCAGCGAGGGCCGCTTGACCGCCGCCGACAGCGCGCCGCCGCCGCCCATCGAGTGCCCCATCGCGGCGAGCCGGTTCGGGTCGATCCGGTCCTTGACCTTGCTCTTGGCGGTCAGGTAGTCCAGCGCGGCGAGCAGTTGGTCGGCCCGGCCGTCGGGGGCGTCGAAGTAGGAGAAGGTCTCCAGGGTCATCACGACGAAGCCCTGGGAGGCCAGCCGCGGCCCGTACCAGTCGATCCAGGACTTGGGGCTGACGAAGCCGGGGCTGATCGCGACCGCGCCGAACGTGCCCTCGGCGGTCGAGGTCGGGTAGTAGATCGTCCCGCTGTTGAAGCCGGTGCCGCTGCCCGCGGGCACCTCGATCCGGTCGATGGCGAACGGGCCCTTGGCGGCGGTGACGCTCGCCTCGGTCGGCGCGGGCCCGCGCTCGAAGCCGGCGGCGTGCGCCGGGGCGGTGGGCAGGACGCCGACGGCGCCGGCGGCGAGCACGGCGGCGGCGAGCGTCCTGAGGGTCGTTCTGGGCACCTGGGGGTCCTCTCGCAGGGGTGAGTGCGAGAAGTATTCGATGTCCGGTCCACTAAAGCTTCGGACCCCGCGACAAATCCCGGACGGCTTTTTGCGTGCATGCGATGGCCCGCCGGGCGGCGGGCGTCAGCGGACCGCGATGACGGCCGATCCGTGCCCGAACAGCCCCTGGTTGACGGCGATGCCGGTCCGCGCCCCCTCGACCTGCCGCCCCTCGGCCCGCCCGCGCAGCTGCCAGGCCAGCTCGCACACCTGCGCGATGGCCTGGGCCGGGATCGCCTCGCCGAACGAGGCGAGGCCGCCGCTCGGATTCACCGGCACCCGGCCGCCGATCGCGGTGGCGCCCGAGCGCAGCAGCGCCTCGGCGCCGCCCGGTTCGCACAGGCCGATGTCCTCGTACCAGTCCAGCTCCAGCGCGGTGGACAGGTCGTAGACCTCGGCCAGCGACAGGTCGCCGGGGCCGATCCCGGCCTCCTCGTAGGCGGCGTGCGCGATCGCGGACCGGAACGGCCGCTCGGGCGGCGCGACGGTCATGGCCGAGTCCGTCGCGAAGTCGGGCAGGTCCAGCACCGTCTTGGGGAACGTCGGCGTCACCGTGGACAGCGCCGCGATCCGCACCGGGTCGGCGATGCCGTGCGCCCGCGCGAACTCCATCGACGTCAGCACCAGGGCCGCGCCGCCGTCGCTGGTGGCGCAGATGTCCAGCAGCCGCAGCGGGTCGGCGACGACGGCCGACGCGCGCACGTCCTCGGCCGTCACCTCCTTGCGGTAGCGGGCGTTGGGGTTGGCCAGGCCGTGCCGGGCGTTCTTGACCTTGACGGCGGCGAAGTCATCGGTGGTCGCGCCGTGCACGGCCATCCGGCGCCGCGCGGCGAGCGCGAAGTAGATCGGGTTGGTCGCGCCGAGCAGCCGGAAGCGCAGCCAGTCGGGGTCGTCGGGCCGGTCGCCGCCGACCGGCTTGAAGAACCCCTTCGGTGCCGCGTCCGCGCCGACGACGAGCGCCACATCGCACAAACCGGCGAGGATCCGCGCGCGCGCATGGTCGATGGCCTGCGCGCCCGACGCGCACGCGGCGTAGCAGCTGGAGACCCGCGCGCCCGACCAGCCGAGCGCCTGGGCGAACGTGGCGCCCGCGATGAACCCCGGATAGCCGTTGCGGATGGTGTCGGCGCCCGCGACGTACTGCACGTCGCCCCAGGCGAGACCCGCGTCGGCGAGCGCCTGCCGGGCCGCGGCCAGCCCGTACTCGACGAAGTTGCGCCCCCACTTGCCCCACGGATGCATGCCCGCCCCGAGGACGGCGATGTCCCTATTCACTGACGGGCCTCCACATCCACACGGTGTACTCGGCCTCGTCGTCCTCGTAGAGGACGCCCTCGGTCAGCTCGACCGCCATGCCGACCGCCAGGTCGTCCACGCCGATGCCGGGCACGACCTGGCCGAGCACCACGATCCGCTCCTCCGCCAGCTCGACCGCCGCGATCGTGTACGGGCGGAACGGTTCGGGGGAGACGTACGGCGGGGGCGGTTTGTAGCGGGCGTCGGCGTAGGACCAGACGCGCCCGCGCGGCGAGAACGCGTACTCGGCCAGCTCCGAGCCGTCCTTCGGGCCGGTGCAGCCGGGGTTGCGGCAGGCCAGCTCGTTGCGGGGGAAGTAGGGGGTGCCGCAGGACGCGCAGCGGGTGCCGAGCAGCCGTACCGTCCCGTCGCCCGTGCTGGAATCCGCAGTGGTGAACCAGCCGTCGATCGCCGGCCGCCGTTCCTTGGTCGCACTCACCCGCGCAGCTTACCAACCAAGCGCCCGCTCAAATCAAGGGCGACCCAGGCCGCGATCCCGTACAGCGCGAGCACGTACAGGCCCGTCCCGGTCCAGTGCGCCCGCTCGTAGGCCAGGCCGCCCGCCGTCCCGCCGACGCTGCTGCCCAGGTAGTAGGCGAACAGGTACAGCGCCGACGCCTGCGCGCGGGCGTGCCCGGCGCGCAGCCCGACCCAGCCGCTGGCCACCGCGTGCGCGGCGAAGAACCCGCAGGTGAACACCAGCAGGCCGAGCGCGACCAGCGGCAGCGACGGCGGCAGGGTGAGCAGCACCCCGGCCATCGCCAGGCCGGTGGCGCCGAGCAGCACCGGGCGGCGGCCGAGCCGGTCGGTGAGCGTCCCGGCGCGGGCCGAGGCGGCCGAGCCGGCCAGGTTCACCACCGCGATCAGCCCGGCGACCGACTGCGGCAGGTGGAACGGCGCCTCCAGCAGCCGGTAGGTGAGGAAGTTGAAGACGGTCACGAACCCCGCCATCGCCACCAGCGCGACCAGGTAGAGGCGGCGCAGGCCCGGGTCGGCGAGGTGGGCCAGCAGCGGCCGGTGGTCCACCCGGGCCGGCCGGAAGCGGCGCGACGGCGGCAGCAGCGCCCAGAACGCGAGCGTGAACCCCAGCGCCACGAGCGCGGTGACGCCGAGCGCCCAGCGCCACCCCGCGACGTCGCTCACCACCGCGGGCACCAGCCGCCCGAGGACGCCGCCGATGCCCGTCCCGGCGACGTAGCGGCCCATCGCGCCGCCGAGCGACCCGGGATGCACCTCCTCGGCCAGGTAGGCCATCGCGACGGCCGGCACCCCGGCGAGCGCGAACCCCTGCACCGCCCGCACGGCGGCGAGCGCGGCGAACGTGGTGCACAGCGGGATCGCCAGCCCGACCAGCGCGGACGCCACCGACGACACGATCATCACCCGGGTCCGCCCGAACCGCTCGGACAAGGTGCTGACCGGGACCACCGCGAGCGCGACCGCGCCGGTGGCGAGCGACACCAGCAGGCTGGCGGTGGCCGGCGCCACCCCGAACGCGCCCGACAGTTCCGGCAGCAGCGCCTGGGTGCAGTACAGCGACATGAAGGTGGTGAGCCCGGCGGCGAACAGCGCCAGGTTGACGCGGCGCAGGCCGGGCGAGCCGAGGCGGTGGCTGCCGACCTCGGGCACCGGGGGTGAGATCGTCATGGCGTCCAGGGTCGCCCGCGCGCAGTGATGCGTCCAATGAAGGTTCCATCGGTAACCGATGCGCGATATGCATGATTCGCGGTATGCATGGGGCATGGATCTGACCGCGGTGCGCTGGTTCCTGACGGTCGCCGAGCTCGGCCACGTCACGGGCGCCGCCGCCGAGCTGCGGGTGTCGCAGCCGGGCCTGTCGCGGGCGATCGCCCGGCTGGAGGCCGACCTCGGGCAGCCGCTGCTCGACCGGGTCGGCCGGGGCGTGCGGCTCAGCCCGTACGGGGAGCTGTTCGCCGAGCACGCCCGCCGCCTGGTCGCCGAGGAGCAGGCCGCGCGGCGCGCCCTCGCCCAGGCCGCCGACCCCGCGCGCGGCGAGGTGTCGCTGGCGTTCCTGCACACCCAGGGCCCCTCGTTCGTGCCCGACCTGATCCGCCGGTTCCGCCGCGAGCGGCCGGGCGTGCGGTTCCGGCTGGCGCAGGACCGGGCCGGGCGGGTCGGCGCGGCCGTCCGCGACGGCCGGGCCGACCTCGGCATCACCAGCCCCCGCCCCGACGACCCGGCGCTGGAGTGGGCGCCGCTGGTCACCGAGCGGCTGCAGCTGGTGGTGGCCGCCGACCACCGGCTCGCGCGGCGGCGGCGGGTCCGGCTCGCCGACGTCGCGGGCGAGCCGTTCGTGGCGTTCCGCCGCGACGCCGGGCTGCGCCGGATCTTCGACGAGCTGTTCGCCGCCGCCGGGATCCGCCCCGAGATCGCGTTCGAGGGGGAGGAGACCGCGACGGTGCGGGGCCTGGTCGCCGCCGGGCTCGGCGTGGCGGTCGTCGCGCCGCCGCCGCCGGGGGAAGAGGAGATGCACGGGGTACGGCATCTGACGCTGGCCGAGCCCGCCGCGGTCCGCACCATCGGCCTGACCTGGGCGGCGGCGCGGACCCGGCCCCCGGCGGCGGAGGAGTTCCGCCGGTTCGTGCTCGCCGACACCAACTAACTGACTCGTCAGTCACTTCGGTACAGTGCTACCGAGCCGGATTCTGCTTTATCGAGGAGCTGAACGATGCGGACAGGACTGCAGGGGAAGACCGCTCTGGTGACGGGCGCGTCCCGGGGGATCGGCAAGGCGATCGCGGCGGCCCTGGCCGCCGAGGGCGCCAACGTCGTGCTCTCCTCGCGCAAGCAGGACTCCCTCGACGCCGTCGCCGAGGAGCTGCGCGCCGCCTACCCCGAGGTCGGCTTCCTGCCGAAGGCCGCGCACGTCGGCGACGCCGACCAGGCCGCGGCGTGCGTGGACGCCGCCGTCGCCGAGTTCGGCGGCATCGACGTGCTGGTCAACAACGCCGGCACCAGCCCCCACTTCGGCCCGATGGTCGACATCAGCCCCGCCGCCGCCGACAAGACCGTCCAGGTCAACCAGTTCGCGGTGGTGCAGTGGACCCAGCTGGCCTGGCGCGCCTCGCTGCAGCAGCGCGGCGGCTCGATCGTCAACATCGCCTCGGTCGGCGGCCTGGTCACCGAGCACGGCATCGGCTACTACAACGCCACCAAGGCCGCCGTCATCCACATCTCCCGCCAGCTGGCGCTGGAGCTGGCGCCCAAGGTGCGCGTCAACTGCATCGCGCCCGGCCTGGTGAAGACGGCCCTGGCGCGCGCGCTGTGGGAGGAGAACGAGGCCGCGATCAGCAAGGTGCTGCCGCTCGGCCGCCTCGGCGAGCCCGAGGACATCGCCAACGCCGCGGTCTTCCTCGCCGGGGACGCATCGTCCTGGATGACGGGGCAGACCATGGTGGTGGACGGCGGTTCGATCATCCGACCCGCCATCGCCTGAGCCCGAGAGAGAAGAGACCTCCATGTCGCGCTGGGGACTGACCGTTCCGCTCACCGGCCTCCCGCTGGCCGAGCACCGAGAGATCATCGAGAGCCTACCGGGCCTCGGCTACACCGATGCCTGGTCGGCCGAGACCAACGGCACCGACGCCTTCACCCCGCTCGCCCTGGCCTCGCAGTGGGCCCCGCAGCTGCGCCTCGGCACCGCCATCGTGCCGGTCTACACGCGCGGCCCGGCGCTGCTGGCCCAGCAGGCCGCCACGCTCGCCGACCTGGCGCCCGGCCGCTTCACGCTCGGCATCGGCACCTCCTCCGACACGATCGTGGAGCGCTGGAACGGCCTGGCGTTCGACGAGCCGTACAAGCGCACCCGCGACACGCTGCGCTTCCTGCGCCGCGCCCTCGCGGGGGAGAAGGTCAAGGAGGAGTACGACACCTTCGCGGTCAAGGGCTTCAAGCTGGAGACGGCCCCCGCGTCGCCGCCGCCGGTCGTCTTGGCCGCGCTGCGCCCCGGCATGCTGCGCCTGGCCGCCCGCGAGGCCGACGGCGCCATCACCAACTGGCTGGCGCCGAAGGACGTGCCGACCGTGCGCGGCGAGCTCGGCGACGACCCCGAGCTGATCGCCCGGCTGTTCGTCTGCCCGACCGCCGACGCCGCGGAGGCGCGCGCGATCGGCCGCTGGATGATCGCCGCCTACATGACGGTGCCGGTCTACCGGGCGTTCCACGAGTGGCTCGGCCGCGGCGAGGCGCTGCGCCCGATGAACGAGGCGTGGGCCGCCGGCGACCGCAAGAAGGCGCTGGAGGTCATCCCCGACGAGGTCGTCGACGACCTGATCGTGCACGGCTCCCCGGACGCCTGCCGGGCCCGGATCCGCGAGTACGTGGACCAGGGGCTCACCACTCCGGTGCTGGCGATCGTCCCCTCCGGGGGCCTGTCGCACGCCGAGGCGGTCAGGGTCCTCTCGCCCAGCGCTGGTTGATCTTCAGCCTTCCTTCACCAGGAACTCACCCGGCACCCGTAGCGTTTTAGCGAAGACGAAACGGGGACTGGACATGACGTTGCTGGGCTGGCCGCTGCTGGCGTTGCTCGTGGTGCTGGCGGTCGCCGCCCCGGTCGGCTGCCTGTTCGCCTGGAACCGGCTGCCGGGGCCGCGGGCGGCGCAGGGCGCGGGCCGGCTCGGGCTGCTGCTGACCTGCCAGGCCACCGCGCTGCTGATGGTCGGCGTCCTCATCAACCACCATCTGCACCTGTACGCCTCCTGGGACGACCTGTTCGGCACCGAGCAGGCCGACGGCGACATCCACGCGGCCGGGGCGGCCCCGCAACCGGACGGGGCCGGCCCGGTCGGCAGGCCGCAGAGCCTCTCGCCGTTCCACTTCGACGGCCGCAGCCGCACCTTCGTCGCCCGCGTCCAGGGCCAGGAGTCGGGCATCCGCGCCGAGGTGCGCGTGTGGCTGCCCAAGCAGTACGACGACCCCGCCTACGCGGGCAAGCGCTTCCCGGTCGTCGAGCTGTTCCCGGGCTTCCCCGGCTCGTCGTGGACCTGGTTCGGCGCGATGCGCGGCGCCGACCTGCTGCGCACCGCGATGCGCAACGGCCAGGCCAAGCCCTACATCCTGGTCGCGCCGACGATCACCGTGCAGCCGGGCCGCGACACCGAGTGCGCCGACGTCCCCGGCGGGCCGAAGGTCGCCACCTGGCTGGTCGCCGACGTCCGGCGCATCGTCACCGAGCACTTCCGCGCGCTGCCCGAGGCCGCGTCCTGGGGGACGATGGGCTACTCCACCGGTGGGTTCTGCGCGGCCAAGCTCGCCCTGCAGTACCCCAACCGGTTCCGGGCGGCCGTAAGCCTGGCCGGGTACTTCCGCCCGACCTCGCCGGACCTGACCCGCGCGCCCGCGCTCGCCCGCGCCAACAGCCCGCTGGACCTGCTGGCCGCGCACCCGCCCGTCGACCTGCTGCTGGCCGGCAGCCGCGAGGACCCCGGCACGGTCCCCGCCATCGACGAGATGATCCGCAGGTCGCGGCCGCCGACACGCTCGTTCACCTACATCGTGCTGACCGGCGGGCACAACGTCCGGGTATGGCAGGAGATGCTGCCGAAGGCCTACGAATGGCTGAGCAAACGCGTCGACGGACCGGCCTGAGCACGGGGTTTACCGCCGGGCAGCGCGGGGAGGGCTGGACGGGTCCGTGTCCGAAAACCGGCAAGACCCGACCACGAGGAGCTGATCATGCTCACGCTGACCAGCGGTGCCGTTCAGGTCATCCGAACCGTGACCGCAGACCCCGAACTGCCGCCCGACACCGGCATCCGCATCGAATCCGGGCTGAACGGCTCCGACGCGCTGCGCCTGTCGGTGGCGCCCGCGCCCGAGGCGGGGGACCAGGTCGTCGAGGAGGAGGGCGCCCGGGTCTACCTGGAGCCCGGCGTCGCGACGATGCTGGACGACAAGACCCTCGACGCGCAGGTCGACCCGCAGGGCGACGTGGCGTTCACCATCGCCGAGGGCGAACTCTGACGTAGCAGCGCCGAGGGCGCCGGTCCGCTGCGGACCGGCGCCCTCGCCATGTTCAGCGGGCGGCCAGCACGAGCACCGCCAGGGCCACCGCGAAGGCGACCGTCGTCAGCACCAGGAAGGCCGCGACGACCGCGCAGGCCAGGCCGCGCGGCTGGTCGCGCCAGGTCCCGTAGCGGTCGCGCACCTGCCGGTCCAGCTCCTCCCGCGACGGCGGCTCCTCGGTCGTCACGGCGCCCAGTCTGGCACGTCACCGGCGCCGCCCCCGGCGGAACGATCGCATCCAGGACACGTCCTCGCCGCTGTGCCCGACCGATCCCCGCGCCCAGACGCGCACGTCGCGGCGGGCCTCGCGTATCCGCGCCGCCGCGTCGGCGTCGACGTGGTTGCGGTGCCCCCGCCGGCGCGCGCGCCAGTCGGCGAGGGCGCCGTAGAGGAGCAGGACGGCGACGAACCCGGCCGGGACGAGCCACCACATGGGCCGA
The DNA here is from genome assembly GCF_009604375.1 of Actinomadura macrotermitis. GTDB lineage: Bacteria > Actinomycetota > Actinomycetes > Streptosporangiales > Streptosporangiaceae > Spirillospora > Spirillospora macrotermitis. The sequence continues at coordinate 890,331 of NZ_WEGH01000003.1, read as the reverse complement.
TCATCCGCCGGAACCGCCCGCAGGACCAGGGGATCTGGCGATCAAAGAAAATCTCCAATGGCCGAAGTAGAAATCCCCGGACGGCCCTGGTAGTGTTCCAGGTGTCGCGAGAGAAGAGAACATCTTCGAGACGGGGCAGATGACGAACTGCCCGTGATGTTACGAAGCAGTGCAGGACGCTGGACCTGAGGCCAGGCACGGAAGGGGCTTCAGCGACCGGCAGGCGGCGGTCGGCTCGCCGGGGCCAGGAAGTGGCAAGGGGCTCCGCCGGGGGACGCGCCGCCCCGCAGATGAGAAGAAGAAGTCGAGGAAAGGGGGAAGGGTTACACGACGTCGGATCGCCCGTCACAGGCTGAGTTCCGCCGGACGGGTACCGCGGTTCCATCACGAGAGAGGTGGTCTTCGGTCACACATATGCGATCCCCGCGTCCCCCGTCGAAGGGTGACGGCAGACGCGGCCAGACACACCGGCGAACGTGCCGGTGACAGTGAAACCCAAACCCTGGGCCCCGGTGCTACGGCACCGGGGCCCTCGTGCCGTGGAAAAAGGTGCAATGGACCCAGCCAGTAGCGACACCGGCGGCGCGAGCACGCAGCCGGGCAGCAAGTTCGACGACGACGATTACCCCGCCTACACCATGGGCCGCGCCGCCGAGATGACCGGCACCACGCCGGCGTTCCTGCGGGCCCTGGACGAGGCGAAGCTGTTCACCGCGCAACGCTCGGCCGGTGGCCACCGCCGCTACTCCCGCTACCAGCTGCGACTGGCGGTCCGCGCCCGCGAACTCGTCGACCAGGGCACGTCCCTGGAGGCGGCCTGCCGCATCATCATCCTGGAAGACCAGCTCGAAGAGGCCCTGCGGATCAACGCGCAGCTCCGTGCCGCCGCCGAGTGACCGCCCTTCGGCGCCGTCCCCGCCAACGCCGAACGCCACGCCCCGCCGCTCTCGCGGCGGGGCGTTCCCGTGTCCGGAGGCGGCCCTCAATAGTGGAACGGAGCATTCCATTCTGCTAGAATGGGGGCATCACGAAGACCCCGAAAGCGAAGGCGGCACCCCGATGAGCATCCGTCCGTTCCGCATCGACGTCCCCGCCGCCGACCTCGACGACCTGCGCGACCGCCTCCGCCGCACCCGCTGGGGCGCGCAGATCCCCGGCCAGGGCTGGACCCGCGGCGTCCCCGCCGACTACCTGCGCGACCTGGCCGCCTACTGGGCCGACGGCTACGACTGGCGCAAGGCCGAGGCCGAGCTGAACGCCCTGCCGCAGTTCGTCACCGACATCGACGGGCAGCGGATCCACTTCGCGCACGTGCGGTCGGCCGACCCCGACGCGACGCCGCTGCTGCTCGTCCACGACTGGCCCGCCTCATTCGCCGCCTTCGCCAAGGTGGTCGAGCCGCTGGCGGACGCCTTCCACCTGGTGATCACCGACACCCCCGGCGTCGCCTACTCCGGCCCGCTGACCGCGCCCGGCTGGACCACCGGCCGGATCGCCGGCGCGTTCACCGAGCTGATGGCCCGGCTCGGCTACGACCGCTACGGCGTCCAGGGCAACGGCGGCGGCGCCTGGATCGCCGCCGAGATGGGCCGCCGGGCGCCCGAGCAGGTGATCGGCGTCCACCTCAACGGCCTGATCACCTTCCCGTCCGACGACCCGGCCGACTTCGCCGGCCTCACCGAGGCCGAGCAGCAGCGGCTGGCCCGCCTGCAGGAGTTCCGCGACGACAAGATGGGCTTCAACCACATCCAGTCCACCCGCCCCGACACCCTGGCCCACGCGCTGCACGACTCGCCGGCCGGGCAGCTCGCCTGGATCGTGGAGAAGTTCAAGGAGTGGACCGACGCGGCCGCCGAGCTGCCCGAGGACGCGGTGGACCGCGACCAGCTGCTGACCAACGTCAGCCTCTACTGGTTCACCGGCACCGCCGGGTCCTCGGCGCAGCTCTACTACGAGATGGCCCACGACCCGACGGCGTTCGCGCCCAAGCCCCGGGGGACCGTCCCGACGGGCGTCATCGCGACGGCGACCACCGACGTCGCCATCCGGCGCTTCGCCGACCGCGACCACAACGTCGTCCACTGGACCGAGACCGAGCGCGGCGGCAACTTCCTGGCCATGGAGCAGCCCCAGGTGCTCGCCGACGACATCCGCGCGTTCTTCGGCACCCTGGCCTGACCCGGCCCTCTTACACCGGCCGCGCCGGGTGGAGCTCCGGCTCTCCGGCCGGCCGGTACACGTGCACGCCGACGCCCCTTGCGTCGGTGTGGGAGCTGACGACCTCCAGGGCGGCGGCGGGCCCCTCGTCCGGGAACAGCCGCATGCCCTGCCCGAGAAGCACCGGAACGACCAGCAGCGTCAGCTCGTCGACGAGGCCGGCGGCGAGCAGCGAGCGGATCAGGGCCGCGCTCCCGTGCACCTGGATCTCGCCCGCTGACGATTCCTTCAGTTCCCTGACCGCCGCGGTCGCGTCCCCGGCCAGCAGCGTGACGGGCCCCCACGACGGTCGCTCCAGGCTGTTGGACGCGACGTACTTCTGCGCCCCGTTGAGCGCGACCCCGATGGGGTGCGCCTGCATCTCCGGCCGGGTGCCCCAGGTGTCGGCGAACATCTCGTACGTGCGCCGCCCGAACAGGAACGCGTCCGCCCGCTGATAGGTCTCGGTGATCATCTCGCCGGTGTCGTCGGCGAACGCCCCGAGCGCCCAGCCGTCCCGCGTGAACCCGCCGGCCAGCTCCTCGGGAGTCGCGTGACCGTTGCCCTGCATCACACCGTCCACGGTGATCTGCGTCATCGTCGTCAGTCTCATGCGTCCCATCGTGGGAGTGCCGGGGGTCCCGTGGCAATCATGTGTGCCGAAACGGCACGGCAGAGGCCGGGCATGGGGAACGAGCCGGCTGCGGCCGGCCCCCGGCTGCCGCTCGACGACCTCGTCGGCGCACCCGCCCTCGGAGACCCCCGGATCCACCCGCGTCCGGGACGGCGTCGTCACGATGCCGCTGCCCGGCGGTTCCGGGACGTGGGAGGCCTTCAAACAGGTGCATCCGCCGGCGCCGGGGAAGCCGATCAGGCAGTGGGGCCACCCGGGACGGGACTGGATCTACGTGATCGCCGGACGGATGCGGCTCCTCATCGGCGCGGACGAGCTGACCGTCGCCGGCGAGGCCGTCGAGTTCGACACGCGCGTGCCGCACGGCTTCGGCAACCCCGGGCCCGGGGTCCTCGAAGTGCTGTGCATGTTCAACCCCGACGGAGTGAAGCCGCACAGCCGGGCGGTCGGGAAGGGGGAGGCGCCGGACGGCGCCGGCTGAACGTCCGGCCGCGAGCCGTCGCACCCGCTCACCAGGCCCGCACGAGCGGGGCGGCTCGGCGGGACGCCGACGCCCCGCCAGGAACGCCCTCGCCTCTCCGTTCGCACTGCTCGGCGATGTGGGCAGGCCCGTGCGCGGCTCGGTCAGAAATCGAGGAGCGCGGCGGGGGAGAAGGAGACCTCGAACGGCTTGTCGGCCTCGATCACCGCGCGCAGTTCCGTGCCTGCCGCCACGACCGGCCTCGCGGAGTAGCCGCCTCCCTCTAGCACCAGTATCTGGACGCGCGGCTCGGGCTGGTGTTCCACGATCCAGTACTGCGGGATGCCGAGCGTCGCGTATTCGCCGACCTTCCGAAGCCGGTCGGTGCGCTCGCTGCTGCTTCCCGGGGAGACGACCTCGGCGGCCAGCAGCACCTCCCCGCCCGGGATCACCTTGGGGGACTCGTCGATGATCACAGCCCGCGCTACCTCGCGGGGGATGACGAGGACATCGGGTTTGCGGATCCCGGTGGGAGTGGTGATCTCCCAGTCGCCTCCGTCGCACACGATCACTGCGGCCTCGGCCTCGACGGCTGCCACCTCGATCAACCACCCGTCCTCGAGTTCGAAGCCCTTGCCGTCCTCGGGGAGATCGTGAAGATCCAGAACGGTGTACGGTCCGAAACCGGTCTCATGGGCCGGAACGCGTCCGCTCAGCATGGCGCGGTGCCCGGACGGCCGCTCTGGGGCAGGACGGCGTATACGCACTTGCCGCCTCCTGCAAGCAGGTCGACGCCGAAACGGCGGACCATCAGCTCCACCATCGCCAGCCCCCGGCCGGACTCGCTGGCGAGGTCGAACGGCTGGACGACCGGAAGTTCGTCGCTGTGGTCCCACACCTCGATGACCGGTCCCACGTCGGAAACGTAGGCGCGAGCCAAAATGCTTTGGCCGGGCACGCTTGCGTGACGATAAGCGTTTGTCGTCAATTCCGTTGCCACCACCCGGGCGACTTCGGTCAGCTCCTCCCCGTAACCCTGGTACCTGCACCAGAGGGCCACCAGATCGCGAACCTTCTTCGCGGATTCGGGCACAGAATCGATCATGAGTTCCACCGACTCCCCGAGCGGGAAGTTTTGAGTCGGCTCATTTCCTGTGATCATGGAGAATCACCTTCGATCGCGTTTCCGCCACTAGCCGAATCATCTGCGATGTGGCACGCTGTGTAACGCAATGCTCACAGTCTCGACCGAAGTCGGGCCGGAAAGGGCCGGCGCTGGCCATCGCTGGCCGAGCACTGGTCATCGCCGGCCATGAGCGAAGGGACCTGGTCATGCCTCAGCAGCCGAGCGAACTGCGTCCGTGGGAATCCCCCGAAGCCCTCTTTGGAAGCGAGTTGCGCCATTACCGCGACGCCGCCGGGATGACCTGTGTCCAACTTGCCAATCTCATCCCGTTTTCCAAGAGTGCCATCAGTTCGTGCGAAAGGGGCGAAACGCGCTGCGGCCGCGCCCTGGCGCTGGAGGCCGACCGGGTCCTGGAGACGCACGGCATCCTGACCCGTCTGTGGGACAAGATGTTCAAGGGGCCGGGCGGTGTTCCGACGTGGTTCTTCGACTGGTACATGCACGAGAAGGAGTACGTCACCATCCGCGGCTACGAGCCGCTCGTCATCCCCGGCCTGCTGCAGACGCCGGCGTATGTCAGAGCGCTCTTGGAGGACGACGAGAAGCGCATCGAAACGCGACTGGAACGGCAGGCCATCCTGTCGCGCGACGATCCACCGCCGCCGACCTTGATGTGCGTCATCGACGAATCGGTCCTCTACCGGAAGATCGGTGGCCCGGAGGTGATGCGTGAGCAGTTGGAGCACCTGATCGCGATGTCGTCCCCGCGGTTCAGGATCCAGATCGTGCCAAGCATCCAGCATGGCGGCCTTTCCGGCCCGTTCGGGCTGGGTACACTCCCGGACGGGAAGGTAATCGCATACAGGGACGGCGTGCTCCGAGGTGAGACCACGGCGGCCGGAGAGGACACCTCCAGCCTCTCGGAGATGTTCAGCCAGATCCAGTCGCACGCGTACCCCATGGACCAGTCGGCGGCCCTGATAAGGAAAGTGGCAGACAGCAAATGGACTTGAGCAACGTCACCTGGCGCAAGGCGTCCCGCAGTGGGGACAACGGCGGCAACTGCATCGAAGTCGCGGCCGTCCCCAGCACCGTCGCCATCCGCGACAGCAAGGACCCCGAGGGCCCCAAGCTTCTGGTGGCCCCCCAGGACTTCCAGCGCTTCGCCAACGCCATCAAGGGCCTCTAGTTCGTTCCTACGTCGGTAGGTGAGAGATGGATCTGACCAACGTCACCTGGCGCAAGGCGTCCCGCAGCGTGGACAACGGCGGCAACTGCATCGAAGTCGCGGCCGTCCCCAGCACCGTCGCCATCCGCGACAGCAAGGACCCCGAGGGCCCCAAGCTCCTGGTGCCCTCCCAGGACTTCCAGCGCCTCGCCCACACCCTCAAGAGCCGCGAATAGTCCCGTCCCAGTGGAAGGGACGGATGCGGCCGGGCCGGCAGGTGCCGGTGGTGCGGAACTCCACGTCGCTGGGCGTCTTCCTCGAGCCGGCGGGTCGCGGCGTCACCGCGGACGCGGCCGCGGCGCGCCGGGTGCTCGAGGTGGGCAAGCCGACGCGGGACGTGCTCACGCTCGCGGACAAGGTGATCGAACGGGGCGAGTTGGAGGACCGGCTCGTCGGCCTGTGGCAGGAGTTCCGGCGAGGCGAGGCCGAGCCGGCGGACTTCCAGGCCCGGTCGGCGCAGATCGTCCAAGCCCTGGAGAAGTGGCCGGCTCTTCCCGAGGGCCCGCGAGAGGACCCCGCAAGCCGGCTCCGCCTTCCGAGCACGCCGGCGACCGCCCGAGAGCACGCCGCAGCGGACCAGCGGGACGCCGGCCGCCCTCAGCAGTCCGTTCGCCGGCACGTGCAGCAGAACGCCGTCCGCTCGGCGGTCCTCGCTGACGTCGGCCCACATCCGCCGCAGCGCCGTTCCCGCCCACCGGCCGGGCGGCCGGCCGATCTTCGAGAACGACGTGCGCCGGGCACCCGAGGAGCGCCTCGGCCTCTCCCCGGCAGCAGGCCGGTGCCCCTTCTCCAGGGCCGCCCGCCCCGATGTTCAGTCGCGGCGAGGGCGGGCCGGGCGTGCGGCCGGCCGGAGCGCGCCCATGGCGAGCAGCGCGGCCGTTGCCGCCAGGCAGAGCCAGGCGAACAGGTCGCCGAGGCGGGTGTAGGGCGTCGTGCCGCCGTGCGTGGGGACGTCGGCCACCATGGTCTGCCGGCCGGCGGTGAAGTAGTCGGCGGTGGCCAGCACGCGGCCCCGGCCGTCGAAGGCGGCCGAGAAGCCCTCGGAGTCCTGGCGCACCAGCGCGTAGCCGTTCTCCACGGCCCGCAGCCCCGCCTTGGCGGTGTGGGGGCGGCCGTACTCGCGCCAGTCGTGCGAGGGCACCAGCATGATGTCGGCTCGCACCCGCATCATGTCGGGGAAGTCGGCGTCGTAGCAGATGACGTTGGCGATCCTGCCGTACGGGGTGGCGACGACGGGGACCTTTCCGTCGCCGGGCGGGTAGCTTTCGGAGCCGGGGATCGGGTGGGCCTTCTGGTAGGTCCACAGCACCGCGCCGTCGGGGCCGATGAAGAGCGTCTCGTTGCGGCCGGGGCCGGTCGCGTCGAACACCCTGACGCCGATCTCCAGGTAGATCCGGGAACGGCGGGCCTGCTCGCGCGCCGCCTGAACGACGGCCCGTTCGCGGGCCGCCCGGGTCTTCACCGCCGTCTCCGGCCAGACCACGATCTTCGCTCCGGCGGCGGCCTCCCGGCGGGTGGTGGCCAGCAGGTCGTCCAGCACCGCGGCGAGCGCGGGATCGACGGCGGAGGTGAGGGCGCCCTCCTCGCGGTCGAGCGCCGTCCGCTGCGCCTCCACCAGCGCGCGGGCGGGGCTCACTCCGGCGATCCGCACCGTCGCGCCGGAGCCGGGGAACCAGGCCGGCCGCGCCCCGCCGGCGGCCACGACGGCCGCCAGCACCGCCCCGCACACCAGGCCGTTCCGGACCGCACACCGCGACGGTGCGGCCAAGATCCGGTTCACCGCGGCGGCCGCCCACCCGATCAGGAACGCGATGCCGTACGGGCCGGTGACCGCGCCGACCTGGAGCAACGGGAGGGCGTCGTGCTGGGTGACCGCCAGCGAGCCGAACGCGGTGCCGAACGGCGACACCAGCGTGATCAGGAACTCGGCCCCGGCGAAGGCCGCCGGGAAGAGCAGCCCCGCCGCCCACGGCCGCAGCCGGCCGGCCATGAGGCGGTCCAGCAGGAACGGCACGGTCTGCACCACGCCCAACGCCGCGCCACCGCCCAGCATCACCGCCCCGAACCCCATATCCGACTCCAGGAGCCAGAACGCGGCGGCGGCGACGTGCGCCAGCCAGATCCACAACGCCCCCGGCCAGACCCGGCTCGTGCGGGAGAAACGCAGCAGCAGCACCGGGAAGACCCAGGCCGCCAGGGCGACGTCCCACCGCCCGCCGACCGCGAACGCCAGCGCCACGGTTCCGGCGAGCAGCACCGCGTACCGGCGGCCACCACCGGAAGTACGAGCCTCGCGCTCGTTCCCCACGGCCTGGCGCCGACGGCGGGGCGGGGGAGCCTCGTCCGGGCTCTGACGGGGATGTTCCGGCGTTGTGCCGTCTTCGACAGGAGCAGAGATCATGTCCGAAACGCTAGGTGAGCGCCTGTTCACGTGTCGTCATCCCAGCAGGTGAGCTTTTCTGGGGCCGCGCACCTTTCGATGCGCGCCTTCCGGACGATCCCCGCCCCGCGGGCCGTCACATAGCCTCTCGGCCTGTGACGATCTCTTCGGTGGCAGGGCGGGCACGGGCCCGCGCCGCGTCCCTGCCGCGGACGACGGACGCGGCGTTCGTCGCGCTCACCGTGTTCGACGTGGTGACGCTGGCCGCGCACCGGCCCGCGCCGGGCGTGCTGGGCCTGGCGCTGTGGGGCGCGCAGACCGCGCCGCTGCTGCGGCGGCGGCGGTGGCCGCTCGGGACGCTGGCGGCGATGACCGCCGCGTTCGTCGCGTTCACGGTGCTCGACCCGGTGCCGGGCAAGACCCCCGGCCCCTACTTCCTGGTCCTCGGCGTCTACGCGGCCGCCCGGCACGCCCCGACTGCCGCGAGCCTGCCCGGCGCGGTCCTGGCGCTGGTCACGGCCGCCGCGACCGACCTGGCGTGCGGCCGGTCGCCGATACCGCGCCCGGACTCGCTGCAACCGGTCACCGCGACCACCTACCTCGTGTTCCTGTCGGTGGCCTACGCGCTCGGCCACGCGCTGCGGCGCATCGACCTGGACGCCCGCAGGCTGCGCGAGGCCAACGAGCGGCTGCGCGTGGAACGCGAGCGCAACGCCCGCCAGGCCGTGCTCACCGAACGCGCCCGCATCGCCCGTGACCTGCACGACGTCGTCGCCCACCACGTCAGCGCCATCGCCGTGCAGGCCCGTTCCACCGAGGACGCCCTGCCCGGCGACCCCGCGCTCGGCCGTCAGGGGGCGGCCCGGATCGCCGAGACCGCCGACACCGCGCTGGTCGAGATGCGCCGCATCCTGGGGCTGCTCGGCGGCACCGCCGGTGCCCAGCCGTCGCTGGGCGGCCTGGACCGGCTCATCGAGACGGCCGAGGCCGCGGGCTGCCGGGTGCGTGCCGACGTCGCCGCCGAGGCCGCCGCGCTGCCGCCGCCCGTTCAGGTCACGGCCTACCGCATCGTGCAGGAGGCGCTGACCAACGTCCGCAAGCACGCCGGGCCCGCCGACGTCCGGATCACGCTGCGCCTGACGGGCGGCGGCCTGGTCGTCGAGGTCGGCAACGGGCCGCCGCCCGGCCCGCCGGCCGTTCCGGGGTCCGGGTACGGGCTGGTCGGCCTGCGGGAACGCGTCGCGGCGTTCGGCGGGAGCCTGCACGCCGGTCCGGACCCGGCGGGCGGCTGGCTGGTGCGCGCGGAGCTGCCGCTGGAGGGCGTGCGATGACGATCCGGGTGCTTCTCGTGGACGACCAGGAGATGGTCCGGGCGGCGCTGCGCAGCGTCATCGACCGCCGGGACGGGCTGGCGGTGGTCGGCGAGGCCGCCGACGGGGGAGGGGCCGTGGCGGAGGCGGCGCGGCTGCGCCCCGACGTGGTGGTCATGGACGTGCGGATGCCGGGGGTGAACGGCGTCGAGGCGACCCGCCGGCTCCTGGCGGGGTGGCCGCCGGAGGGGCCGCCGCCACCGCGCGTGCTGGTGCTCACCACGTTCGACCTGGACGAGTACGTGCACGCGGCCCTGCGCGCCGGAGCCAGCGGCTTCCTGCTGAAGAACAGCCCCGTCGACCAGCTCGAACACGCCATCCGGGTCGTCGCCGGCGGCGAGGCCATGCTCGCGCCGAGCGTCACGCACCGGCTGCTGAAGGCCTTCACCGCGACGCCCGGCGCGTTCGCGCCGCCACCGGGACCCGCCGGGAGGCTCGACCGGCTCACCGACCGCGAACGGGAGGTCCTCGCCCTGGTCGCGCGGGGTCTGTCGAACCTCCAGATCGCCGAGGCCCTGGGCCTGACCGAGACGACCGTCAAGAGCCGCGTCAACCGCGTCCTCACCCGCCTCGACCTGGCGAACCGCGTCCAGGCGGCCCTCCTGGCCCACGAGGAGGGCCTGGTCTGACGCGAGTGCGCGCTGTCAGCGGGCGGCGGCGACGCCGGCCCGCCCGGCGCTCACTACTTGACGCTGTCCGTCCAGTACTTGATAGTGGGCGTCAAGTAGTGAGGAGGTCGGCCATGAGCGAGGAGCTTCCGTCCTGGGGCGAGCTGGTCTCACAGCTGGTCGGGCTGGTGGAGTCGCGCCTGATGGACCCCCTGGAGATCCTGCTGGAGTCGGGCTCGGACCTGGCGCGGGTGCGCCGCCGGGTGGTGGAGAAGGCCGGCACCTGGGCGCACGCGCTGCTCGGCGAGGACGAGATGCTCGCCCGGCAGACCGCGATCCGCCTGGTGATCACGCTCTACTCCGGCGAACCGGGCTTCGACCAGGCTCCGGGCTGGTGGCAGACCCCGTTCGGGCGGGTCATGGTCCGCAGGGTCGGCCATCCCATGGCCGATTCGGTCTCCTACGCCGTGGCGGGGGCGATGCTCGGCATCACCCGCCAGGGCGTCCACGACCTGGTGGTCAGGGGAAAGCTCGACCGGCACGAGGACGGGGGCGTGACGACCGCCTCGGTGCAGCGACGCATCACTTCATCCGTCACGCGCGACACCCGTCCGCGGGCACGACGAGAAGAAGAGGCTGAAAAATGAGTCAGGAGAACAAGCCCGCCGCCGCCGCGGGCCGGGTCCAGACGGACGCTGGCCTTGGCGTCAACCGGCTCGGATACGGCGCGATGCAGCTTCCCGGCCCGATGATCTGGGGCCCGCCCGCCGACAAGGACGCCGCGCTGGCGGTGCTGCGCCGCGCGGTGGAACTGGGCGTCGACCACATCGACACCAGCGACGCCTACGGCCCGCACGTCGCCAACGAGCTCATCCGCGAGGCCCTGCACCCCTACCCCGAGGGCCTGGTGATCGCCACCAAGGTCGGCGTGGTCCGCGACGAGTACAAGACCTTCAATGCCGAGACCACCCCCGAGGCCCTGCGCGACCAGGTCGAGGCGAACCTGGCGACCCTCGGCCGGGCCCGGCTCGACCTGGTGTACCTGAGGGTCGGCGGCGACGGCATGCTGTTCCCCGCCGAGACCCCCTTCGAGGAGTCCTTCGGCTCGCTCGCCCGGCTCAGAGAGCGGGGCCTGATTCGCAACCTGGGGCTGAGCGGTGTCACGGTGGAGCAACTGGAGCAGGCCCGCGAGATCGCTCCGGTGGCGTTCGTGCAGAACCGCTTCCACTTGCTGGACCGGGGCGCGCTCGACGTGCTGCGCTACTGCGAGGACCACGGCATCGCGTTCGTGCCCTATTTCCCGCTCGCGTCGGGCCTGCTGAACCCCGGCATCGACAAGTCCCGGCTCCCTCCGGGGATGGGGCTCAAGGACGACCAGGAGAGGACGCTCGACGAGATCGCCGCGCGGCACGGCGCGACCCGGTCGCAGGTCGCCCTGGCGTGGCTGCTGGCCGTGTCGCCGTCGACCCTGCTGATCCCCGGGACCAGGTCGGTCGCTCACCTGGAGGAGAACATCGGCGCCGGGACGCTCCGCCTCACCGACGCCGACATCGCCGAACTGGACAAGTTCGCCGCCTGACCGTGCCCCCTGCGGGCGGTCCCACGGGGGCCCGCCCGCAGGCCGCGCGTACCAGAGCCGATCGGAAAGGCCCGGCGGCGCTCCGGGCGTGTCAGGGGTGTCCGGCCGGCGAGCCTGCTGCTGCGCGACGACCTTCTGGGCGGTGGCGGCCCAGCCTGCGCAGGGACAGGCCCCAGCCGATCGCCCAGAGCGACCCCAGGAACAGGTGCCAGACCCTGAACGGCGTCGGGATCTTCTGGAGCGCCAGGGCCTCGCGCACGGCCGTCCGGGAGTACAACGAGAAGTCGATCATCTCGCCGGTCTCGAACAGCCGGGGCGCGAACCCCATCAGCCCGAGGCCGCCACGGATCAGCAGCAGGACGCCCGCCAGCCGTGCCCACCCGAGCAGCACCCGCCGCCTCTCCGGGCCGACGCGCCCCAGGGCGAGCGGCAGCAGGCACAGCAGCGCCGACACCAGGGCCCCGGCCAGGAAGATCCCGCGCAGCGCCGTGTCGTCCGGGGACTGCTCCAGGACCGTGAACCAGCGCAGGGCCGTGCCGCCCGACCCCCAGTAGGCCAGGACCACCGCGGACGCCCCGGCCATCGCCGACGCCGCGGTACCGGCCCGCAGGCCCCCACTCACCATCGGACCAGGGCGAACCCGGCGGTGGGGCCCGACTTGCAGAGAGGCTTGTTGCCGGTCTTCCTCGTCACGACCCCCATGAGGTCGTCTCGGCCGCCTCGGCGACGACGCGCACCGAGGTCCTGACCACGCCATGGGCGGCCGGCGCGCTGCACGCGTCCGGCACGGCACCGCCCCCGGTCCGCCCCGGACGCCGCCGCGGCGCCGGCCGGGGCGGGGTCAGCGGGTAGCGGCGACCTTGGCGGCCACGGCGCGCATGACAGTGAGGGTCTCGGCTTCCCCGAGGTCGCTGTAGAGGGTGGTCTTGACGATGACGACGCGGTACTTGGTGAAGACGTACACGATCTGGCCGAAGGCGCCGCCGTTGAAGAAACCGTACTCACCGTCGGAAACGTAGCCGATCCTGTAGTGCCTGTCGGCCGGGTTCGCGGCGGTGGCGGTGGTGAGCCAGGAGGCGGGCAGGACCTCGCGGCCGTTCGCACGGCGGTGCTCGAGCATCAGCCGCCCATAGCGCGCCCGGGCGTAGTAGCAGCAGTAGCCGAAGGCGTTCGGCCGCAAGGAGCGGACGCCACTCGCGCCGCCCGAACCCGAAACGGTTCCCGAACGCGTCGGCTGATTTCCGCGGCGCCCGCCTGACGCCGGGCTGACGGAATCGTCATTGGGCCTTTAGTTGGGCCCCCGGACCTATGTTCGCTCGTTCGTCGGTTGTTTTCATTATCTGTTTCGACGTGTTCGATGACCGTGGGGTGGACGGATGCTCAGGCGGCTGGGGGACCGGGGCGAGGGCTCACTGTCGTATCTGACGGTGATCCTGCTGATCGGCGCGATAACGGCCGCCGTCACGGTGGTGGCCATTCCCGACAAGATCGTTGCGGGGATCAAGGCCGGTGTCTGCCAGGTCGCCGGCGGCAAGGACTGCGGAGGCGAGAAGGGGAAGCCGGCCGCGGTCCCCTCCTCGGGACCGGTGCAGCCGTCCGGCAGTCCGTCGGTCGCGCCGGCGGCGCCCAAGCAAGAGACGCCTGCGCAGCGCGAGCTGCGGGAGGCGCAGGCGGCGGCGGTCAAGGCCGGTCAGGACGCGCGGGGCGTGGAGAGCGAGTGGAACGACTTCAGCATCCTGAAGGAGATCGCCAAGCTGGGGCTGGACTTCATCGCCGGCGACATCATCAACTGCATCAAGAAGCCCAAGCTCAGCGACTGCCTGTGGGCGCTGCTGGACGTGATCCCGTGGACCAAGGTCGGCAAGGTCCTGCGCAAGATTCCCAAGGTCGCCAAGCTCATCGACCGTTTCCTGGATCTCAAGCGCCGGCTGGAGAAGGCCCGCGAGGCCAAGCAGGCCGCCCGCAAGCGCCTCGTCGACGCCCTTGGGGCCTGCACGATCGGCAAGAAGCCGAACAGTTTCGTGCCGGGGACGCCGGTGCTCATGGCCGACGGAACACGAAGGCCCATCGAGCGCGTCCGTCGCGGCGAGCTGGTGTGGGCCACCGACCCGCAGACCGGCCGCAGCGGGCCGAGGGCGGTCACCGAGCTGCGCGGGGACACCGCCCGCAAGCGGCTCGTCGATCTGGTCGTCGACCCGGACGGCGTCATCGGCGGACCCACCTCGGTCATCACCTCGACGGCGGAGCATCCGTACTGGCTTTCCGCCTCGCACGCCTGGGTCGACGCCGGGTCCCTGGTCTTCGGCGACGAGCTGACCACCCCCGACGGACGCTCGGCGATGGTGGTCGGCACGCACGAGCGCGTGCGCGTTCAGCGAGTCCACAACTTCACCATCGCCGGCCTGCACACCTACTATGTGCTCGCAGGCTCCACCCCGCTTCTGGTCCACAATGACGGCGGTGATGACGAGCCGTGCGACGCCGCCTGGCAGGGCGCGCTGCATCTGCAGGACGAGATCGCCCGGGGGAACGGCAACCACGCCATTCCCGGAATCGACATGGACGACGTGGACGACGTCGCCAAATACCTTGACGATGTCATGAAGACCAAGGGGTACGAACTCAAGGACGGGGGCACTGCCTGGTATGACCCGGATAAGGGATACTTCGTCCTGAAGAAGAATGAATACTCGGGCACCGGCAGGCAGATGACTCCTCAGGAGTGGCAGATCTACCTCCAGAAGAATAAAAAGTGACGGTACATGGTTGAAGTCAGTTCGTCCGGCGATGCCTTCCGGCTCGACCTGTCCGAAGGAGAGCTCGACCTCGTCCTCTCCTCGCTCCTGAACACGATGACGGGGAGCTCCGACGAGGAACTGAGCATGTTCGTCGGCTGGACGCGCGACGAGATCGGCGCCTTCCTGCACGCGGTCCTCGATCGCCGGGACGCCCTGGCCGAAGCCCGGCGGCTGGCTGCGCTGGAGGAGGACGGAAAGCTCGCCTCGGCCCGTTCGGAAGTCGGCCGGCTGCGGACCGAAGGCGTGTCCGCGCTCGTCGCCGCCTTCTCGGCGATCGCGTCCCGGCGCGGCGAGGCGCTGCAGGAGCAGGACGGCGAGTCCGCGGCCCTGCTCGGCGTGCAACTGGAGGAGATCGCGGCCGCCCTGGGCGGGCGCCGGGATCTCCTCCTGCCCCTCCTGGGCGCGGCGGACCCGGGCGTACGTCTCGCCGCCGCCATGGCGCTGACCGGCGACCACCCTGAGGCGGCGGTTCCCGTACTTCAGGAACTGGCCGCCTTGCCGCCGATGACGGCCGACTTCATCACCCAGGCCGCGGCCAGGCTCCTTCGCGCCCGCAAGGCCGAAGACCCCGGCCAAGGTTGAAACGCCTCGGGAAAGCGCGCTGAGGAGAACATCGCCGAACTGGACAAGCTCGCCGCCTGACCCCGTCCCCACGGGCGGCGCCCCACGGGCGTCAGGGACGGCCGGCCGGTGAGCCCTGCTGCTGCTCGACGATCTCCCGGGCGGTGGCGGTCCCCGAGCGGACCGCGCCCTCCATGTAGCCGTTCCACTCCACGGCGTACTCGGTGCCCGCCCAGTGGACGCGGCCGACGGGGGGCCGCAGCGCGTCGCCGTAGCCGGTCCACACCCCCGGGGCGAAGTGGGCGCCGTAGCATCCGCGGGTGTACTCCTCGGCGCTCCAGTCCTTCTCGACGTAGGCGGTGGGACGAGCCGCCCGCGGGCCGAAGAACCGCACGAAGGAGTCGATGACCGTCCGGCGGCGCTCTTCCTCGGGAAGCCGCTGCCAGCGCCGCGCCTCGCCGCCTTCGACGAAACCGAGCAGGACGCCGATCCCGCCCCCGGGCGGGGAGACGTCGAAGGTGACCTTCACCGGCCCGATGTCGGCGGCGACCTGCCCGTTGAGCCCCTGCTCGCGCCAGAACGGCGCCGGGTAGGACGCGAAGGTCTTGACCACGGTCCCGGCCGGAAGCTTCTGGGTGAGCTGGTCGCGCCAGGCCGGAAGGGGCGGATCGTAGCGCAGGCGCCCGGCGAGCACCGGCGGCAGAGCCACCACGACGCGGTCGGCGGCGAAGACCTCACCGGCCCGCGTGGCGACGGTGACGCCGGCGTCGTCCTGCGTGATCTCGGTGACCGGGGCCGAGAGCCGCACGTCGAGGCCGGCGGCGAGCCGTTCGGCGACGAGGACGGAGCCGCCGGCGACCCGGTCCTGCTGGGCGCCGCGGTCGACGGCCAGGAGCGTTTCGAGGTCGGTGTTGCTGACCGCGTAGAACAGCGCGTGCAGCAGGGACAGGTCGCCGGCGTCGGCGGAGAAGACCGCCTCGGCCGCGATGCGGAAGTAGGCGCGCCCGCTCGGGGTGCGCAGGTTGCGCCGGATCCACGTCTCGAAGGTCTGGCCGTCGAGCAGGCGCGCCTTCGGGTGCGTCCACGGCCGGGCGGCGTCGACGCCGCGGGCGAGCCGGCCGAAGCGGGCCATGCCCTGGGCCAGGTCGGCGAGCGCGACCGGGTTCAGCCGCGGGACGGCGCCCTTGCCGCCGTCGAGGAGGACGCGCCGGCCGCCGAGCCGGACGAGCATCTTGCCCTCGTCGTTCCAGGTGCGGAAGGTCTCCAGCCCCAGCTCGCCGACCAGCCCGTGCATCCGGGAGTGCCCCTCGCCGATCCAGGTCCCGCCGAGCTCGATCGGATGGCCCTCGATCTCGCCGCCCTCCACCCGGCCGCCGACCCGGCCCCGGGCCTCCAGGACGACGACCTCGGCCCCGGCCCGCTGAAGCTCCCGCGCGGCGGACAGGCCCGCCAGTCCCGCGCCGACGACCACTGCCTTCATGGGCTTCACTTCCTCGCTGCCACAGAGTCGGTCATCTGACCGAATTGGCGCCAGCGTACGGCCGCTCCCCGTCGCGGGCAAGGGGGCGCGGCGTCCGGGCTCAGCGGGGCCGTACGCCGGCCAGGCCGATCGCCATGTCCGCCAGCGCCGCCACCGCCTCCCGCGCCCGCGCGTCGTCGGGGTCGGAGACGTACTGCAGGATCAGGCCGTCGACCCCTGCGACGATCATGCGCGCGAGCCGGTCGAACGGCACCGAGGTCACCTCTCCCGCGCTCTGCGCCGCCTGACGGCACCAGCCCGCCACGACGTCGGCGTACCGCTGGTACTGCCGCCGCGCCAGCTCCTCGCTGCCGGGCGTGCGCAGCGCGTACAGGGTGAGCTCGTACTGCAGCAGCTGCAGCTCCCGCCCGCCTTCGACGAGCGCGCCCCAGAAGGCCTCCAGGCCCTGGCGGATCGCGTGCTCGAGCCCCCGGTCGACCTCGGCGGAACCGGCCAGCACCTCGGCGATCTCGTCGACGACGTCCTCGATCACCGCGCGGAGCAGCTCCGCCTTGGACGGGAAGACGTACTGCATCGTCGCGAGCGGCACCCCGGCCTCGGCGGCGACGACGCGCACCGAGGTCTTGGCCACGCCGTGGGCGGCCAGCGCGCTGCGCGCGGCCGCGATGAACTGCGGCCGCCGCACCGCGGCCTCGATGTACGGCACCTTGAGCCCCCTCGGTCGGCCGATCGAAATCCTGCCACACCCCCTAGGGCGCCATGCCCGATCATGGTCTGGTGGAGGTGCTCGCGCGGGCGGTGGAGCGGCTCGGTTCGGCGGAGATGGACGTCCGGCTGGACGACCGGCTGGTGCTCGCAACGGACCCCGCCCCCGGCCGAAGGCGGGGCCCCAGGCCGGCGTGCAGGCCACGCTCACCGCGCTGGGTCGCATGCCGCGCCGCCTCGACCTCAGCGACCTCGATCTCGGACGGGCGCGTCTCGGCGGCCTGATCCTGCGCGGGGCGGACCTGAGCGGCGCGGACCTGGCCGGCGCCAGGCTGACCGGCGCCCGCCTGGACGAGGTGGACCTGACCGGCGCCGACCTGGCCGGCGCGGACCTGCGGGGCACGGTGATGACCGGCGTCCGCGGCCTGACACTCGACGACGCCCGGCTGACGGCATGGACGGACGAGCACACGCGGATCAACGAGAACACTCAGGGCGGAGCCTGACAGGCGGCGGCCAAGTGATCTTGGAAGGCGGCGTGACGGAACCGGTCGACCGTGCGCGGCAGGCCGAGCCGAATCGCCGCTGGAACCGCTGGGCCATCCTTACTTTCCTCTGGGGAAAGAGAGTGCTACTTTCTTCACAGGAAACTAAGTTGATGGCAGGAGCACCCGTGTACGTTGACGAAGCACAGCAGGCATTGCGTCAGATCCACGACCACGGCCGGTACGCGGCACTCCAGACCCGCCCACCGTGGTGGGCGCCGGCCGGCCGGGCCGGGCTCATCCTCGCCATGGCCGTCCTCGGCGATCTGGACCCCGACGGCGCCGGAGTCGCCTGGGCCGCCGCGCCGATGGTGTACATCGTCTTGCTGACAGGGTTGGAGGAGGCGACCGACCGGCACCTGGGCATCCGGCTGCGCCGCACCGCCCGCACGAGCCTGCTGCGCTTCGCCGAAGTCGCGCTCATGCTCACGGTCCTCTTCCTGGGCGCCTGGGGAATGAGGGCGCTGGACGTTCCCCTGCCCGCGACGCTCGCCGGCCTGGTCCTAGCCGCGCTGACGCTGGCGCTGGCCAAGCCGATGCACCGAGCCCGCATCGCGACCCTGCGCCTATGACCGGCGCACACTTCGACGAGTTCATCCACGTCCCGGCCCGCCTCTCCCTCCTGGCCCTGCTCGCACCGGCCGAATGGGTGGAATTTCGCGTACTGCGCGACCGGCTGGAAACCAGCGACTCGGCGCTGTCCAAACAGATCAGCGCCCTGCACGACGCCGGATACGTGGACGTGCGCAAGGAACGTCTCCACGGCCGGCGCAGCACCCGGGTCCACCTCACGCCGCACGGCCGCGCCGCCTTCCAGGCCCACGCGCTGGCACTGGAACAGATCGTCGCCGCCGCCCGCACCGAACCCGAACACTGACCTCCACCACACCTATCGCCACGGCCGGTCACGACACGACAAGCCACCAGGCCCCGTAGCATGACCGGCCGTTCGGTCGCCGCTCACGTCCCGAGACGGTCTTCCTCGACGACGCCGACGTCGCCGTCGAGGCGGCCCGGCATCCACGCGGTGCGGTACCGGGACAACGCCCAGGCGATACCCGAAATCAGGGCCCTGCTGACGACGACCTGACCAGCGTCAGAGGCCGTCACCGAAGCTTCTATGACTGCTGAGCGTCTTCCGCGGGGTGGTGATGGCCTTGGCCCATGAGCGCGGGCACGACCTGCTCGGCGAAGGCCCGGACCTGGGCGGGGTCGTCGAAGTCCCACACCGCCGTCGCCGAGAGGCCGGTCGACACGATCAGGCGGATGATCGCCTCGGCCGCGACCGCCGCCCGGTCCGGGGCGAGGGCGGCGCGCCGCTCCAGGTAGGCGGCCAGGGCCTCCACCATGACCTTCAGGAACGGGCCCGCGTCGCCGACGAGGAACGTCGAGACCAGGTGCGGCTCGTGGGACAGGAACCTGTTGATCAGCGGGTTGCGGCGCAGCTCGGTGACCACGTGCACGAAGGTGCCGGTGACCGCCTCCTGGACGGGCCGGTGCGGGTCGTCGGCGGCGAGCAGGTCGTCCGTGAGGCGGCGGGCTTCACGGACGATGATCGCCTGCACGATCTCGTCGCGGCCGGCGAACTGCCGGTACAGCCATGCCCGCGAGAGGCCGGCGCCGGCCGCGATCTCCCGCATGGTGGTCGCGCTGATCCCTTGGGCGGCGAACAGCGCCGTCGCCACGTCCAGGATCCGGTCGCGGACGGTTCGGCGCTGCGGCTCGGGAGGAACGTCCTCGACGGGCAGCCCCAGAGCCTCCAGCAGCGTCCGCTCCATGGTCTTTCGGCCGTCTGCTCCCTCCGTCGGTGCCATGGGCGCGAGCCTAGCCCGCATGGACCGCGTCCTGAGGGCGCAGGACCTGCGGGGCCGCCTTCACCAGGGCGAGCGAGCCGGACAGGCGTCGCCGCTGCCGGTCGGCGATCTGCAGGTCGGTGCCCAGAGCGCCGCGCTTGCGCCGCTGTTCGCGCGCCCGCACCAGCGGCCGCAGCGCCCGGATCGCCAGGTGAGCGTCCCGTGCGGGGGACGCGTCGAGGATGGACCGTTTGACGACGGCATGGCTGGCGCCCCAGACGACCGCGGAGACCGGCGGGCGCAGGATCGGCCCGAACAGCGGCCACAAGGCCCGGGGCAGGCTGCGTTCGGCGCGCACCCCGCCTCGTTTCAGTGCCCCTACCAGCACCTCGGAGTCCGCGTCCGGCGGCGCGAAGATCATGCTCGCAGTGCGCGAGAGCAGGCCCGCCAGCTCCATCGACGTCGGGAGCAGGTCGTCCGGCACGCCCATCAGGTACCCGGTCCACTGCCAGAACCGGCGGACCGCCTCGGTCTCCTCCTCGGTGACCTCGACGCCCACCAGGTCGTAGAACGCCAGCGGCATCAGCAGGAAGGCCAGGTTCGTCAGTGCCATCCCGCTGGCGTGGATCGGCTCGCCCCAGGCGACCGTGTCCCACGTCCCTGAGCGACGCAGATGCCTGCGCACCATCGCGTGCACGAGCCGGACCCGGACGGTCGCGTCGAACCCGGCCCCGCCCGGGCCGGCCGCCCCGGGCTCCGACACCGCCAGCACCCAGCGGGCGGTCTCCTCGTACCGGCGCGCCGCCATCGCGACCGACCGGCCGTTGAACGCCTGCGGCTTGTTGAGGTCGCCGAACTCCATGCCGGACATCAGCGATCCGTTCATGCCGATCACCACGCCCGGCGCGAACCGCCACCATATGGCCGCCCCGCGCGCGATCTGCCCGGCGTCGTACCAGTCCGGGGGAGTCATCAGGGGTGCCAGCAGCGCCTCCAGCGAAGGCGGAGCCCCGCGCACGGCCGCCGTGCGTTCCCGCAGCGCCCGGTCCAGCGCCCGCCAGCCTTCGCCGCCGGCCATGGCGGCGAAATCGTCGGCGACGGCGTCGACAACGTCGTCGGTCCGGAACATCCCGGCATGGAACGCCTCGACCACCTCCGCAGGCAGCGCCCCCTTGGCAGCGGCGACCCGCCCGGCCCGGCCGGGCTCGAAGGGCCGCTCCTGAATCGCATCACCAGCACGCATGGAGACCCTCCCGAGTAGACATCCTTGCTGTGAGTGTCTAGTGCGGCGTTCCCGCAAGGACGAGGGAACGGATGGCTGCTCCCGGGCTACCGTTGCTGCGCATGACGCATGCGGAGATCGAGATCACCGCAGGGTTGGTACGTGACCTCCTGCGCGAGCAGCACCCCGATCTGGCCGATCTGCCGGTGCGGCTCGGCGCGCGTGGCTGGGACAACCAGCTGTGGCGGCTCGGCGACGACCTCGCCGTCCGGTTGCCCTGGCAGGGGCGGGCGGCGGACGCGCTGTTGCGCAATGAGCACACCTGGCTGCCCGTCCTCGCTCCGCGCCTTCCGCTGCCGGTGCCCGTGCCGCAGCGTCTCGGCGAGCCGTCCGCCCGGTTTCCGCGCCCCTGGATCGTCACCACCTGGGTGCCGGGCGAACCCGCCGACCGTGCGCCCATCACACGTGGCGCGCAGGCGGCCACCTCTCTGGCCGCCTTCCTGACGGCCCTCCACCGGCCCGCCCCCGAACAGGTGACCATCGGCCGGGATCGCGGCGGGCCGCTGGCCGACTACTCCGAGGGCTTCGCCAGGCTGCTCGCCGCGGCCACCGAGCTGGGGCTCGTCCCCGACCCGGACGCCGTCCGCGCGGTCTGGGACGACGCCGTCGCCGCGCCCGTCTGGACAGGCCCGCCCCTGTGGCTGCACGGCGACCTGCACCCCGCCAACGTCCTCACCTCGGACGGCGCCCTCTGCGGCGTGGTCGACTTCGGCGACCTGTGCGCCGGCGATCCGGCCTGGGACCTCGCCGCCGCCTGGAGCCTGCTGCCCGACGGCGCCGCCGACCGTCTCCACGCCGCCTACCGGCCGTCCCCGGATGCCGCCACTTTGCGCCGCGCCCGCGGCTGCGCGGTGGGACGCGCCCTCAGCGGCATCCTCATCGGAGACGCCGGCGTCCACGGCCGCCCCGGCGGCAAACCCACCTGGGGCCCGCCCGCCCATGCCGCCCTGCGACGCCTCACCACCGCCCGGAGATAGGGGCGGCGGTGACGAACGCGCGGGCGGTTCTGTGGCCCCCGCTCATTGACGAACGTCATTATCCAGATAATGCTGCACTCCAGATATTGTCGATATCTGGAGTGGTGATGCGTCCTCTGCTCGTTCGCTGGGGGTCGGCCCTCGCGCTGGCCTGCTGCCTGTCGTTGTTCCTGGTCCAAGGGGGTGCGAGCGCGGCGCCCGCCGAGGTGGCGGCGGGTTCGGTCCCGCCGGGGCGGGATCCCTTCTATACGCCGCCGTCGCCGTTGCCCCCGGGCCGGCCGGGGGACGTCATCCGGTCGCGGCCGTCGGTGTTCACCCTCGACGCGATCAGCAAGGCGCCGGTCGTCGGCGTCAGTTCCTGGCAGGTGCTCTACCGGTCGGAGTCGGCGACGGGGGAGCCGATCGCGGTGTCGGGGACCGTGCTGGTCCCGACGAAGCCGTGGGCGGGGCCCGGGCCGCGGCCGCTGGTGACCTACGCCGTCGGCACGCGGGGGCTGGGCGACAAGTGCGCCCCGTCGTACTCGCTCACGCAGGGCCTGGACTACGAGGAGCTGTTCATCCTCGACGCGGTGAACAAGGGCTGGGCGGTGGCGATCACCGACATGCAGGGGCTCGGCACCCCCGGGCGGCACACCTACGTGGTCGGCCGCTCGCAGGGCCGGTCGGTGCTGAACATCGCGCGGGCGGCGCAGCGGCTGCCAGGGACGGGGCTGCGGCCGGACGGGCCGGTGGGGATCTGGGGCTACTCCGAGGGCGGCAACTCCGCGGGCTGGGCGGCCGAAATCGCCGCCACCTACGCGCCGGAGCTGCAGGTCAAGGGAGCGGTCGCGGGCGGCATCCCGGGCAAGCTGCGCGGGCTGCTCGCGCACGAGGGCGGCCCGTTCGTGGGCCTGCTGTTCATGGCGGCGGTCGGATTCGACGCCGCCTACCCCGAGCTCGACCTGAACGGCTACCTCAACGACAAGGGTCGCGCGCTGCTGGCCTCGGCCGGCGACTCGTGTCTCGCCTCCTTCGACGTGGCCTCCCTGGTGGGTGATACCGCTTTCCGCCGCATCTCCGACTTCACCACCCGCAACCCCCTGGACGACCCGCGGTGGATCGCCCGGCTGGACGCCAACGACCTGGGCACGGTCGCGCCCAGCGCGCCGGTCCTCCAGGCCCACGCCCTGTTCGATGAGGCCGTCTTCTTCGGGCAGGCCGACGAGGTCCACAAGGACTGGTGCAGGCGCGGCGCGAACCTGACCTGGCAGGTCTACGCGGTCGCCGAGCACATCATGGGCGCGCTGTTCGCCGAGCCGGCCTCGGTGGCGTTCCTGAACGACCGTTTCAACGGCAGGCCGGTCAAGGGCAACTGCGCCTGATCCACCGGCAGGGAAGGGCGGGCACCGTGGGCGTCCGCCCTTCCGTCATTCGGCCGGGAGGAGCATCGTCTCCAGGAAGTCGGAGAACGGCTTGGCCGTGACGGTCGGGTCGATGACGCGGCGGACGGCCAGCCCGAAGACGAAGTTGAGGACGGCCTCGGCGCACAGCCTGTGCGTCAGGCCGGGGGGCAGGGCGGGGAGGTGCTTCTCGATGGCCGCGGTGAGCCAGTCGATCGCCGATCGGTGCCGCCCGGTCTCGGCGGTGAGGAGCCCGGTGTCGGATTTGGCGTCGAGCGCGAACTCCAGCTCCAGGCGCGGCAATCCGGAGGCGAGGGTCTCCTCTGCCCAGGCCCTGAGCGCGCGCAGGCTGCGCCCGGCGGGGAACTCGGCCAGGAGCGGGGACAGGCGGGCGATGTTGCGCTCCTGGATGCGGCGGACGACCAGCAGCGCGATCTCGGGCTTGCCGGTGAAGTTGGAGTAGACCGCCCCGGTGGACAGCCCCGCCTCGTCGGCGATCTTGCTGATCGACGCGGACTGGTACCCCTCGCGCAGGAACAGCCGCTCCGCCGCGTTCAGGAGCTCCTCGCGGTTGCGGGCTTGGGTCTCGGAGCGCGTCAGGCGGGCCATGACAGGGATCCTAGCATTGACAGAACGGCCTTATTTGGATATCAATAGAACTCAAATAACGTGATTATTTGGAGTGCGGATGCGGCGTCGTGTGCTGGACGCGCTGGTCAACCCGTCGTGGACGGTGGCCGACGCGGCGTTGGAGAACGCGGTGCGCGGCCGGACCGTCCTGGTGACCGGGGCGTCGTTCGGCCTCGGCGAGGCGACCGCGCGCGGCCTGGCGCGGGCCGGGGCGCGGGTGCTGCTCGTGGCGCGGTCGGCGGGCAAGCTGGCGGAGGTGGCGGACGAGATCCGCCGCGACGGCGGAGAAGCCCACGCCTACCCGGCCGACCTGTCCGACCCGGACGCGGTCGCCGCGCTGGTGGACAAGCTGCTGGCCGAGCATGGCCGGATCGATGTGCTGGTCAGCAACGCGGGCAAGTCGATGCGCCGGTCGGTGGCGCTGCAGACCGACCGGTTCTCCGACTTCACCCGCACGATCGGCGTCAACTACCTCGGGCCGGTGCGCCTGGTGATCGCGCTGCTGCCGTCGATGCGCGAGCACGGCGGCCACATCGTGAACGTCTCGACGGCCGGGGTGCGGATCTTTCCCGGCCCGCGATGGGGCGCCTACCAGGCGTCCAAGGGCGCGTTCGACATCTGGCTGCGCAGCATCACCCCGGAGATCCGGCGCGACGGCGTCGCCGTCACCACGCTGTACATGGGACTGATCTACACGCGGATGAGCGCCCCGACACCGGTCATGCGGCGCCTGCCGGGCCTGGCGCCCGAGCAGGCGGCGGGCCTGGTGTACCGGGCCGTCATCGACCGGCCCCGGGCGATCAGCCCGTGGTGGGCGGGCCCGGCCGAGCTGCTCACGCTGATGACCAGGGGAGTACAGGCGCCGTTCCTGTCGCAGGTCTACCGGTTCTCCCGCGACACCCCCAGTGCCCTGGCGTTCACCGGGGCGACGCCGGAGCGCCGCGTGGGCGGCGGGCAGGCCGCCCAGGTGGCGCGGCTGCTCCGCACCGGCGCACCGGTGCTGCGGCGGGCGGGCGTGGTGGCGCCGCTGTCCCTGGGAACGCTGCGCGGGATGGCACGCGCGTTCCAGGAGAACGGCGTCTCGCTCGCCACGCTGGCGGGGATCGCGGCGGCGCGCTGGCCCGGCCGCGTCGCGGTCGCCGACGAGCGGGGAAGGCTGACCTACCGGGAGCTGGACGACCGGGTGCGGTGCCTCGCGGGTGGGCTGTCGCGCCGGCACGCGATCGGCCCCGGACGCACGGTCGCGGTGCTGTGCCGCAACCACCGCGGCTTCGTGGAGGCGTCGCTCGCCGCCTCCGCCCTCGGCGCCGATCTGCTGCCGCTCAACACCGAGTTCCCGGGGCCGCAGCTGGCGCAGACGCTGGACCGGCACCCACCCGCGATGATCGTCGCCGATGAGGAGTTCCGTCCCGTCCTGGCCGACGCGGGGTATGCCGGACCGCTCGTCCTCGCCTGGGAGGGCGACGGCCCGTCCCCGGCGAAGGAGCAGACCCTGGACGCGCTGATCGCGCAGGACCTGCCCGCACCCCCGCGCCCCGAGAAGCCCGGCCGGGTCGTCATCCTCAGCTCCGGCACCACCGGCGCGCCCAAGGGCATCGGCCGGACACCGTCACCGGCCGGGCTCATCGGCCCCCTGATCAGCGCGGTCGACCGGCTGGGACTGCGGTCGGGCGACCCGTTCCTCATCGCGCCCCCGCTCTTCCACGGGTTCGGGCTGATCTACCTCGCGCTCGCCCTCTTCCTCGGCTCGCCCGCGGTGCTGCGGCGCAGGTTCGACGCCGGCGACGCGCTGCGCGTCATCGAGGAGGAGAAGGTGGCGGCCCTGGCCGCCGTCCCGGTCATGCTGCAGCGGATCATGGACCTGCCGCAGGACGAGCGGTCCGCCCGCGACACCTCCTCGCTGCGCGCCGTGCTGACCGGCGGAGCCCCGGTCAGGCCCGCCACCGTCACCGCGTTCCTGGACGCCTTCGGGCCGGTGCTCGCCAACGGGTACGGCTCCTCCGAGGTCGGCATCGCCACCATCGCGGGCCCCGCCGACCTGCGCGCGGCCCCCGGCACCGTCGGCCGCCCGGTGCTCGGCGTCCCGGTGCGGATCCTGGACCACCGCGGCCGGCCCGTCCCGGCCGGCACGACCGGGCGGATCTTCGTCGGCGGCGCCATGGCCGCCACGGACCGCGCCGGTTCGGCCGCCCGCGCCGACGGGCTCGTCGACAGCGGGGACCTCGGCCACCTGGACGAGACCGGGCTGCTGTTCATCGACGGACGCTCCGACGACATGATCGTCTCCGGCGGCGAGAACGTCTTCCCGCAGGAGGTGGAGGACCTGCTCGCCGCCCACCCGGCCGTGGCCGACGCCGCCGTCCTCGGCGTCCCCGACCCCGACTTCGGGCAGCGGCTCATCGCCTTCGTCGTCCCCGCCGCGACCGCCGGCACCGCCGGGCTGGACGAGACGCTCAAAGGGCACGTGAAGAAGCGGCTCGCCCGCTACAAGGCACCGCGCGAGGTGCACCTGGTGGCCGAGATCCCCCGCACCCCCACCGGCAAGATCCTGCGCCGGACCCTGAAGGAAGGCCTCACCGTATGAGATATCGGCCCATCACGCTTCCCGGCGCCGTCACCGTGATCACCGGGGGCGCCCAGGGGATCGGACGCGAGACCGCCCGGGCGTTCGCCGCGCGGGGCGCGGTCGTGTGCATCGGCGACCTCGACCAGGAGAAGGCCGAACGCACCGCGGCCGAACTCGGCGACCGGGTGCGGGCGTTCGGCGTCGACGTCACCGACCGCGCCTCCTACGCCGCGTTCCTGGACGCGGTCACCGAGCAGGCCGGGCCGGTGGACATCCTGGTCAACAACGCCGGAGTGATGCCGCTCGGCCCGTTCCTAGAGGAACCCGACGCGGTGTCGGCGACCACGATGAAGGTCAACGTCGACGGCCTCATCCACGGCATGCGGCTCGTCCTGCCCGGGATGGTCGCCCGGCGGCACGGCCACGTCGCCAACGTCGCCTCCCTGGCCGGGAAGATCCCGATCGCCGGGATGGCCGTCTACAACGCCAGCAAGTACGCCGCCGTCGGCCTCACCGCGTCGGTCCGCGAGGAGATGAGGCCGCACGGGGTCAGCGTCAGCGCGATCCTGCCGAGCGCGGTCCGCACCCGGCTCACCGAGGGCATCCGGCTCGGCCACGGCCTGCCCACCGTCGACCCCGACCGGATCGCCGACGCCGTCGTCCGCAGCTGCCGCACCCGGCGCGCGGAATACGCCGTGCCCGGCTGGCTCGGCCTCGCCCAGCCGCTTCTCGGGATCACCCCCGAACCCGCCGTCCAGGCGGTCAAACGCCTCATCGGCGGCGACCGCGCCTACCGCGCCTCCTTCGGCACGCGCGGCGAGCACGACCGGCACCTCATCGAGCAGGCCAGGAGACACGCATGAGCCCCGACCATGAGATCGCCATCGTGGGGGCCGGTTTCTCCGGGCTGTGCGTCGGGATCCAGCTTCGGCGGCGCGGCATCGACGACTTCGTCATCCTCGACGCGGCGCCCGGCGTCGGCGGGGTGTGGCGGCACAACACCTATCCCGGCGTGGCCGTCGACATCCCCTCGGCCACCACGCCCTCGCCACCGCCCTCGCCGCCGCCCGGCACGACCTTCCCGGCCCCGCGGCGATCGCGGTGCTCTCACCCTGGCTCGACCTCGCCTGCACCCGCAGCCGCCACCACCCGAACGCCGCCACCGACCCCTACCTGCCCGTCGGCAATCTCGCCGCCATCGCCGCCCTCCTCACCCCCACCGGGAGGCCACCCGCCTCGGTCCTGGACGCCGACCTGTCCGCCCTGCCGCCCGTCCTGATCCACGCCGGCACCGAAGAGGTCCTGCGCGGCGACGCCGAGGACCTCGTGCGCCGCCTCCACCAGGCCGCGGTCCCCGCCCGCCTGAAGCTCTGGGACGGCCAGATGCACGTCTTCCAGGCCTTCGCCGACCTCGGCGCGTTCCTCCACGCCGCCCTCACCACCACCGAAGTGCCCTCTCAGTGGATTCTGCGGACGTCAGCACTGGCCGGGGGCCTGGGCGGCGAGCCGAGGACTGTCAGGGGCGGTCGCTAGCCTGCTCGTCGTTCGAGAACGTTCGGGGAGTGGCGTTGGGGACGTGGGATGAGGGGCCGTTCGGAAACGACCGGGCCGCCGATTTCGCCGCTGCGGCTTCTGGCGGTCCAGGCACTCGACCGGGTGACCGGTGAGAACTCGGAGTCGGCGGAACTGTGGGACGAGGACGACGGCGGGCCGTGGCGTGAGCAGTTCCGCCAATTGAGAGAAGCCCTGTCAGCGGGCTCCTTTTAGCTCGGTGCCGACCAGACCGCGGGGCACTGGCTAGGAGACAGGGTGACGCTCTCCCAGCAGTTCTGTGAGACGGGGGAGCTTTGCGCGGCGCTGCTCGATGTCGTCGTAGTCCCAGCGCTCGTCCGTGGGGGAGGCATTGCAGATGCGCTGCAGACCTCGCGCTTCGAGGGCATGCTCCAGCCCTTCCTCCTCTCCGGTGGCGCGCTCATAGGCGTACAGCGCGATGTAGTTCATGCTTT
Organism: Actinomadura macrotermitis; assembly: GCF_009604375.1. Classification (GTDB taxonomy): domain Bacteria; phylum Actinomycetota; class Actinomycetes; order Streptosporangiales; family Streptosporangiaceae; genus Spirillospora; species Spirillospora macrotermitis. Next base: position 862,028 of record NZ_WEGH01000003.1, on the reverse strand, counting down.
CCCAGTCCGGCCATTCGTCATCGGTCCACTCTGATGTCGGGCGGCCGGCGAGGCGGCGGACCTCGTGGGTCTCGGCGAGGGCGTCGGGGCGGGCGGCCACGCGTTCGAAGGTGTCGCGGCCGAGGCCGACGAGCCAGGGCTGGAAGTACCAGAAGCCGTCGTCGGAGCACCAGCCCTGCATGATGTTCCAGGCGGCACCCCACATGAGCCGGGTGTCGACCCGCTTGCGCTGGGCCGCAAGGTGCAGTTCGAACTCGACGATCTCGGACGCCGGGCGGTGAGCGAGATGGGCGGTAAGCCATTCGGCGCGCTGCGCCTGGCCGTTGCTCTCAGTTGCGGACCGGTGAATGAGCGTCCAGAAGTCCTCGAGTGTCACGGCGGCAACGTACCGCTCCGCCGGTGAGGGCGGCAGTCCGCGACACCGTGACAGCCCGCATGGCGTATCCCCGCCGAGCCCGCCACCGTGGCCTCGCCCCCGATCAGCCCGCCGTCACGGCCACCGCGCTGGAATGGCCACAGACCCGCGACGGCTTCCTGGACCCGACCGCACCGGCATGCCCCCATCGGCCCTGGCACCGATCTCGGCGTTCAGGTCCCCGGCCATGTCAGACGCCGACGGTGAGCGGGACGAGCAGGAGAACGGCGGGCAGGATGATCGCGGCGCCCAGCGACCAGCCGAGCGTCCAGCGGAACACCCGGCGCTGGTCCTTCTCCTCGGTGTTGGCCAGGACCAGGCCGCCGCCGAGGTGCAGCGGACTGATCGCGACGGCGCCGATGGTGCCGCAGACGGCGATGAGCAGGGCGGTGAACCCGGCCGGCCCGTGGTGCGGCATCGCGGCGACGACGAGCGGGACGACGACGCTGAGCACCGCGACCGTCGACGACTCGATGGTGGCGAAGAACGAGGCGAGGTAGGAGATCGCCAGGATCGCCAGGAGCGTGTTGTCGATGCCGCCGAGATGTCCGGCGATGGTGGTGAGGGTGCCGATGCGCTCGAGGTCGGCCACGTACACCAGCACGCCCGCGATGATCAGGACGACGCCCCACGGAAGCTCGCCGACGACCTTCCTGGTGTCGGGCCTGAAGACCAGGTGCAGGACGAGGCCGACCGCCAGGGCGAGGAACGCGACGTTGACGCCGAGTGCGAGCGCGCCGACGAGGAAGACGCCGAGGCCGATGAGGGAGCCGATCTCGTACCGGCTCATCGGGGCGGCGCCGCGCAGCTCGGGGACCTCGGTGCGGGGCCCGGCGGCGGAGCCGGCGGCGTGCTTCGTGCGGATCAGCTTCATGCCGCCGAGCGCGAAGAAGGCGACGATCGTGACGGCGGTCTTCAGCCCGGCCAGCCCCAGGAACAGCCCTGCCGGCGAGTAGTCCACGTGCTGCCTGGTGCTGAGCGTCTCGACGATCTTGGCCCAGGGCGCCAGCGGCGAGAAGCCGCCCACGCCCGCGCCGCTGCAGGCGACCAGGGCTATGAGCACCGGGTCGATGCCGCGGCTGCGGGCCAGCCGCATGGAGACCGGCAGCACGATGGCGACGGTGGCGCTGGGCAGGGTGCCGATGGCGCTGAGCACGGCGCCGATGAGGAACATCCCCCACGGCAGCAGCCAGTCGCGCCCGCCCGAGGCCCGGACGACGGCGTGCACCACCCGGTCGACCGCGCCGCTGCGCTGGGCGTGGCCGAACATGTACATCACGCCGATGATCAGGACGACGATGTCGGCGGGGAAGCCGGCGAGCACCTCCTGCTTGGGGATGCCGCCGATGCCGGCCAGCAGGAACGCGGCGGGCAGCGCGGCGAGCCCGACGTTGACGTCGCGCCAGATGGCCAGGACGAAGACCGCCACGAGGAGGGCGATCGACAGCCATTCGAGTGTGCTCATCTCAGTCTCCAATGCCGAGCCCGGCGAGGACCTCGCCGGTGTGCCCGCCGAGGGCGGGCGCGGGCCTGCGGAAGGTGTCCTCCAGGCCGTGGCCGAAGCGGCCGGGGAAGCGGATCGCGGGCCCGGCGTACGGGCCGCCCTGCCCGAAGCCGGTGAGCGAGCGGCGCACGATCACGAGGGCGGCCTCGCGCAGCCGCGCGAGGCCGAGCACGCGAAGCCCGGTCAGGCATGACCAGCCGACCACGGCGCCTCCGTTTCTGAACAAAGTGTTCATTTACCGTCGAAGTGGCCAGTAATCTACGTCACGTTCGATGGCATGCCAAGAGGGGCGTCCGGTGAAAAGGAGGAGAACCGGCGGCGAGCCCGGTGGCGGGGGACGCCGCCCGGGGAAGGCCGGGCGCGGGGAGGGTCAGGCGGAGGGGTCGAAGCCGCTGGCCCAGTAGCGGCCGTGGATCGCCAGGTCCAGCAGCATTCGCGCGACCTCCTCGGCCGGCAGCGGCGGGGTCTCGTGCTCGACCCACCACTGCAGGACGGAGATCTGCTCGCCGACCCAGGCGCGGGCGAGCAGCTCGGGGTTCATCCGGGGCTCGACGCCGTTGCGTTCCGCGCGGGTGCGGAACACCTCGAGCGCGGTCCGCGCCCACTCCTGGGTGAACATCCGCAGCGGCTTACCGTCCCCTTCGCCGCGGAGGATGATCCGGTAGAGGTCGCGCTGCTCCCGGGCGTGCCGGAACATCTCCAGGACCGGCTTGCCGGTGAAGCCGGCGGAGGTCTCGGGCACCAGCGGCCGCAGCCGCTCGGCGAGCTCGGCGAGCAGTTCGCCGGTCACCCGGGTGAACAGGTCGTCCTTGTCGCGGCAGTGGCTGTAGAAGGTCGCGCGCGCGACGTCGGCGCGCTCGGTGATGTCCTCCACGGTGATCGCGGCGTAACCGCGCTCGAGGACCAGCTCCACCAGGGCGTCGCTCAGCGACCTCCGCGTGCGCCGCGTGCGCCTGTCCTCAGCCATGGGATCAGTGTAGAGGCGCCTTGACAGGTTCTCAGTTAATGAACATTCTGTCTGAAATCATTCATGATGTTCAGTCATCAGCCTCGGAGGTGGTCGATGAACCTGGGTGCCTACCTCACCCGCAGCGCCCGGTACTGGCCGGACGAGCGCGCCGTCGTCTGCGCGGACCGGGCCTGGACGTTCCGGGAGCTGGAGGACGAGGCCGACCGGCTGGCCGCCGCGCTGGCCGCGCGCGGACTGCGTCCCGGCGACGCCGTCGCGAGCCTCGCCTGGAACCGCGGCGAGCTCGTCGTGGTCGAGTTCGCGCTCTACAAGGCCGGGCTGATGCGGGCCCCGATCAACGCGCGCCTCGGCCGCGCCGAGATCGAGCACATCCTCGGCTACGCGCCCGTACGGGCCCTGGTCTTCGACGCCGCGCACGGCGCGGACGCGCTCGCCGCGCACAGGGCGGCCGGAACGGACTGCCTGCCCGTCGTCCTCGACGGTGCGGCGGGCTTCCCCGGCGCCCTGCCGTACCCGGACCTGCTCGCCGAGGGCGCCGCGGCCGTCGCCGCCGAAGGGCCCGTGCGCGTCGAGGTCGGCGAGGACGACGCGTGCGTCCTGAACTTCACCTCCGGCTCGACCGGCAGGCTCAAGGCCGCCACCCAGACCTTCGGCAACCGCCTGGCCAACATGCGCAAGCAGCTCATGAGCGACGAGTCGCGCCCGCGTCCCGGCCAGGGCTACCTGGCCTGCGGCCCGATCACCCACGCCGCCGGGATGAACCTGCTCGCCGGCGTCTTCGGCGGGGCCACCGCGCACATCCTGCCCGCCTGGAGCGTCGAGTCGTTCCTGGACACCGTCGAGCGCGAGCGCGTCAACGCCACCTTCATGGTCCCGATCATGCTGACCCAGGTGCTGGCCCACCCCGGGCTCGCCGGCCGCGACCTGTCCAGCCTCACCAGCCTGCGGGTCGGCGGCGCGCCGATCTCGCCGCAGCGGCTGAAGGACGCCGTAGCCGCGTTCGGCCCGATCATCGCGCAGGGCTACGGGCTCGGCGAGACCACCAGCGTCGTGCTCGGCCTGAGCAGCGCCGAGATCGCCGACGCGGTGGCCGGCGACCCCGAGCTGCTGAGGTCGTGCGGGCGCGCCGCCTACGACACCGAGGTCTGCATCGTCGACGAGGCCGGCCGCGAGGTGCCGCCGCGCGAGGTCGGCGAGCTGGTCTTCCGCGGCCCGGACTGCGTGCGCGAGTACTGGCGCGAGCCGGACCTGTCGGCCGAGACGTTCCGGGACGGCTGGGTGCACTCCGGCGACCTGGCCTGGATGCGCGAGGACGGCTACGTCTTCATCGTCGACCGCAAGAAGGACATGATCATCTCGGGTGGCTTCAACATCTACAGCACCGAGGTCGAGATCGCCCTCTACGAGCACCCGGCCGTCGCCGAGGCGTGCGTGGTCGGGGTCCCCGACGAGCAGTGGGGCGAGGCGGTCAAGGCCGTCGTGGTCCGCAAGGACGGCGCCGCCGTCACCGCGGACGAACTGACCGCCTTCTGCGCCGACCGGCTCGACCGCTTCAAAAAGCCCCGCTCGGTCGACTTCGTCCCCGAGCTCCCCGCCAACCGCAACGGCAAGATCGACCGCAAGGCGGTGCGCGAGCGGTACTGGGCCGGCGCCGACCGCCGCGTGAACTGAACGCGGACCGGCCCGGCCCGGCTTCACCGAACGCCACCAGCCTCACCAGGAGACCTGCACATGCCCTTTTCCCTGCGGCCGTCCTATGGCGACGACCCCCGCCTCGACTCCCTCGTGACCGAACTGCGCGGCTACCTCGACGGCGAGCTCGCCGACTACGAGCGCGAACGCGGCCTCACCCGGCAGTCCCGCCTGACCCGCTCCGACCTGGAACCGGTCTGGCGGCGCAGCCGCGAGCTGGGCTTCTACGGCATCCACCTTCCCGAGCGATACGGCGGCCAGGGCCTCACCGGCACCCGGCTCGGCGTGCTCAAGGAGGAGATCGCCGCGAGCGGCCGCATCCTCGGCGGCAGCGTGCTCGGCGAGATGGGCGGCCCGCTGCGCGCGGGCGACATCTTCGCGCACGCCACCGAGCACCAGCTGCAGAAGTACTTCATGCCGGTCGTGCGCGGCGAGCGCGCCTGCTGCTTCTCGCTCACCGAGCCGGACGCCGGGTCCGACGTCATGGCCATGCGCACCGTCGCCGTGCCCGACGGCGACGGCTACCGCCTCACCGGCCACAAGGTCTTCAGCACCGCCGGCCCGTTCGCCGACTTCGCGCTCGTCATCGCCCGGATGGACGGCACCGAACGCTCCTTCTCGGCGTTCCTGGTCGACCTCGACAGCCCCGGCTGCCGCGTCGAGGAGGGCGCCGTCCCGATGTCGGGCGAGCACATCGAGAGCGACATCGTCCTCGACGACTGCCCCGTCCCGGCCGCCAACCTCCTCGGCCCGGAGGGGGAGGGACTGCGCATCGGTCTCGGCCGGGTGACCACCAACCGCCTCCTGCACTGCCCGTCCGTGCTCGGCATGGCCCGGCGCGCCATCGACCTGTCGCTGCAGCGCGCCAAGACCCGCGTCGTCCAGGGCCGGCCGCTGATGGAGCTCCAGGCCATCCAGCACAAGCTCGCCGACATGGCCACCGAGTTCTACGCCGCGCGCTCCATGACTTACGCGGCCCTCGCCGACCTCGACGCCGGGACGCGCCCGCGCCTGGAGGCGTTCATGTGCAAGCTCTTCGTCGCCGAGGCGGCGTTCCGCATCCTGGACGAGGCCGTGCAGATCCACGGCAAGGAAGGCATGGTCCAGGGCAACGAGGTCGAGTACCTCTTCCGCAAGGTGCGCATGTTCCGGGTCCTCACCGGCACATCGGAGATCCAGCGCAACGGCATCGCCAAGGGCCTCGCCATGCTCTGAACCGGGGCCCGGCCGACGCAGGGCCCGCCGGGACGATCCGGGCCACCTCGGCGAAGGTGAGTTCGGCGCCCGCGTGGTGCAGCAGGTGGCGCGCGGTGGCGCCGCCCTGCTGCCCGGTGGCGCCGATGACCAGGGCGGTGCTCATGGCGTCACCACCGGGGTGGTCTGGGCCAGCGCGATCCGCCAGGTGCCGGCGTCCTTGACCAGCACGAACGTCAGTGCGCCGGTGCGGCCGTCGTGGACGTGCTTGAGCAGGTCGGCCACCGCCACGTCCGGGCGCAGGAAGGTGACGCGCAGCAGTTCGTTGGTGGTCGTCACGTCCTTCAGCGGGGTGCGCAGCGCCTCGGTCATCACCTTCTCGACCTGGTCGCGGCCGTGCAGCCGGATCCCGGTGAAGTTGACCAGGGACACCTCCTCGGTCAGCAGCCCGGTGAATCCGGCGACGTCGCCCTGCAGCCTCTCGGCGTCGCGGACGATCTGCTCGATCGCTTCGATCTCGGGGTTCACGGCACTCTCCTCAGCTAACGGAGCGATTCGCTCCGGTTTGAGAGTATGCCGGAGCGATCCACTCCGCAACTGGTAGGCTCCGTGCCGATGTCCACCCGCAGAGACCGCGCCGAGCGCAACGACCGCGCGCTGCTCCAGGCCGCCCGCGACGTGCTCGCCGAGGACGGCGCGCACGCCTCCGTCGCCGCCATCGCGGCCCGGGCCGGCGTCGGCATCGGCAGCCTCTACCGCCGCTACAAGACGAAGGAGGAGCTGTTCCAGCGGCTCAGCCTGATGTCGCTCGACCAGTGGAACGAGGCGGCCGAGCGGGGCCTGGCCGACCCGGACCCGTGGGCTGGGCTGGCCGGGTTCGTCCGCGGCTGCGCCGAGTTCGGGCAGGGCTCGCTGGCGCCCGTCGCCGGCACCATCGAGGTGACCGCGGAGATGAGCGCCAAGGCGACCCGCGGCGACGGGCTGCTCGGCGAGCTGGTGCGGCGGGCGCACGAGGCCGGCGTCCTGCGCGCCGACGTGACCGCGGTCGACATCTCCCTGCTCATCGAGCAGCTCGGCCGCTCCCCGGTGGTCGACCAGCTGCGCAAGCAGGGCCGCGACGACCTGCTCCCCGCCGCCGCCGGGGCCCGCCGCCGGCTGATCGCGATGGCGCTCGACGGGCTGCGGCCCGGGCACGGTCCGCTGCCCGGCCCGCCGCCCGGCATGGAGCTCTTTACCGGCCGCTGGGCGAACCGAGCTTGACCTTGACACGGTGACAAGGGCTTCACTGTGGCCATGTCGGAACAGAACACGACGCGGATTCAGCAGGGGCTGGAGCACAGCGATTCGTCGGTGCGGCTGCGGGCGGCGATGGCGGCCGGCACGGCCCCTGCCCCGGGGCTCGTCGGCACGCTGATCGAGCGGTGCGCGGTCGAGCCCGACTTCTTCGTCCGCGACATGCTCACCTGGGCGCTCACCCGCCACCCGGCGGCGCTGACGGTCCCCGGGCTCGTCGCCGAACTGCGTGCGGAGCGCGCGCAGGCGCGCAGCCAGGCGCTGCACACACTGTCCAAGATCGGCGACCGGCGGGCGTGGCCGGCGATCACGCCGGAGCTGCTGGCCGACGCCGACGACGAGGTGGCGCGGAGCGCGTGGCGGGCGGCCGTCGTCCTCGTGCCCGAAGGCGGGGAGCCCGCGCTGGCCGCGGCGCTGGCGGCGCAGCTCGGGCGCGGCGGGCGGGCGACGCGGCTGAGCCTCAGCCAGGCGCTGATCGCGCTCGGCGAGGCGGGCGCGCCGGTCCTGCGCGCCGCGGCGACCGGCCCCGACCCGCGCGTGCGCCGGCACGCGATCGCCACCGAGCGGCTGGCGTGCGACCCCGAGGCCGGGTTCGAGGCCGCGATCGAGGAGGCCAAGCGCCTTGTCGCCCTCGGCCAGGAAGGTTAGGCGGTGCTGATCGGCGACGTGGCGCGGCGGTCCGGCGTCAGCGCCCGCATGCTCAGGCACTACGAGTCGCTCGGCCTGGTGCGGCCGACGGGCCGCACCGGCGCCGGCTACCGCGAGTACTCCGGCGCGGACATCCGGCGGATCTTCCACATCGAGAGCCTGCGCTCGCTGGGGCTGTCGCTGCGCGAGGTCGGGCGCGCCCTGGACGACCCCGGCTTCACGCCCGCGGCCCTCGTCGACGACCTCATCCGCCGGACGCGGGAGCGCATCGCGGCCGAGACGGAGCTGCTCACCCGGCTGCGCCGGATCGACGCTACCGAGCCCGCGGGCTGGGAGGACGTCCTGCAGATCGTCGCGCTCCTCCAGGCGCTGGGGTCGGAGAGCGCCGGCAAACGCCAGCGCGGGGCGCTGTCCTCGGCCGAGGAGGTCCCGGTGGAGGCCCTGGTGGAGGCGGCGCTGAGCGAGACGGACCCGAACGTCGCCGGAGCCCTGCGCTGGGCCCTGGCGCGCTCGGGCGACGGCGGGCTGGCGCTGCTGGCGGAGGGCCTCGGCTCGCCGGTGGCCGAGGTGCGCGAACGCGCCGTCCAGGCCATCGCCGAGATCCCGGGCGGCGCGGCGACCGCGCTGCTGCGGGACGCCCTCGCCGACTCCGACGTCGCGGTCCGCAGGCACGCGGCGCCGGCGCTCGGGGCACGCGGCGCGGCCGACGCGGTCCCGGCGCTCACCGACATGATCGTCGAGGGCGCGAACGACGCCGATGCGGCCGACGCGCTGAGCGCGCTGGCCGGCGATCCCGCGCTGGCGGACCGGATCGCCGCCGGGCTCGCCGACCGCCTCGCCGCCGCCGGCCCGCCCGCACGCCGGCGGCTGACCCAGGCGCTCGCGGACATCCCGGGAAGCACGGCGACCCGCGCCCTCACCGGCCTGACACAGGACGAGGACCGCGCCGTCGCGCTCACCGCGACCTACGTGCTCAAGCTGCGCGACGCGCGATAAGGGACCGTGCGGGTCAGGCGGCCGCCCACAGGCGGAGCTTGTCGGGGTTCAGCACCGCCCAGATGTGCGTGATCCCCTCGTCGGTGACCTCGAACGCCATCACCGACACCGGGACGCCGTTCTGCCGGGCCACCAGGCCGGGACGGCCGTTGACCGTGCACTCCGAGATCGTCACGCCGGACGCCGCGGCCGCCCGGTCGGCGAAGAAACGCGCCACCGGGTCCGCGCCCTCGACCGGCTGCAGGGCGGCGCTGACGAACCCGCCGCCGTCGCCGGTCGCGACGACGCCGGGGGCGAGGAGGCCGATGAGGGCGCCGATGTCCCCGGCCTGCCAGGCCCGCCTGAAGTCCCGGACGACGTCCGCGTGCCGCGCTGCCGGGGCGGCGGGGGCCCGCCCGGCGCGGACACGGCGGCGGGCCGAGGCGGCCAGTTGGCGGCAGGCCGCCGGGGTGCGGCCGACGATCTCGGCGATCTCGGCGAAGGGGTAGCGGAAGACGTCGTGCAGGACGAACGCGACCCGCTCGGCCGGGGTCATCGCCTCCAGCACGACGAGGAAGGCCATGCTGACCGACTCGTCCAGGGTGACCCGGTCCGCCGGGTCACCGGACCGGTCGGGCAGCGGCTCGGGGATCCATTCGCCCACGTAGCGCTCCCGCCGGGCCCGCGCCGAGCCGAGCACGTCCAGGCAGATGCGGCCGGCGACCCGCGTCAGCCAGCCGCCGACCGACTCGACCGCCTCCCGCCGCTCCGGGGACATGGCGTACCAGCGGACATAGGTCTCCTGCACCACGTCCTCGGCCTCGGCCAGGGAGCCGAGGAGCCGGTAGGCCAGGTTGATCAGCTGCCGCCGCTCGCTCATGATCGCGCTCAGGCCCGGATCGGTCATGTCGGCTCCCTCGGTCGCTCCGCCTTCACCGCTACGACGAGACGGCGCCCCCGGATGTGAGGCCTCACATCGCGCGGGGCCGCGTCGTCGTACCCGGCAGGACCCGCGACGGAAGGACCCCGGCATGCAGCCAGTCAACCTCTCGATCATCTACTACAGCGCCACCGGCACCGTGCACGCCCTGGCGCAGGCCGCCGCCGAGGGCGCGGAGAAGGCCGGCGCGCGCGTGCGGCTGCGCAGGGTCGCCGAGCAGGCCCCGCGCGAGGCGATCGACGCCAACCCCGCCTGGGCGCGGCACCTGCAGGACACCGCCGGCGTCGCCGTGGCGGGTCACGACGACCTGGTGTGGGCCGACGCGGTGCTGTTCGGCACCCCCACCCGCTTCGGCAACCCGGCCAGCCAGCTCCGGGCGTTCGTCGAGACGACCGGCGCCCTCTGGTACCAGGGCGGGCTCGCCGGCAAGGTGTACTCGGCCTTCACCGCCTCCAACACCGCCCACGGCGGGCAGGAGAGCACCCTCCTGGCGCTGGCCAACACCTTCTACCACTGGGGCGGGATCATCGTGCCGCCCGGCTACACCGACCCCGTCCAGTTCCAGGCGGGCAACCCCTACGGCGCCTCCCACACGGCCGGCGACGGCCCGCCCGGCGAGGTGGCCCTGGCGGCGGCCCGGCACCAGGCCCGCCGCGTCGCCGGGACCGCCGCCCTGCTCAAGGCCGGCCGCGCCGCCTGACGGTCAGGCGAAGGTGATGGGCGTGCCGGGCGGCAGGTCGCGCACCTGGTCGTGGATCTGCCCGGCGATGTTCAGCCCGGTGGCGAAGTCGATCACGCCCAGGTTGTCCGGGTCGAGTTCGCCGCCGAGGACCGGCGGGTGGGTGAAGTCGTAGACCTCCCCGTCCGCCGGCACCAGGCCGCGCTCCCAGGCCGCCCGCGCCAGGCCGGCCAGCAGGTAGTGCTCCTGGCCGTCCGCGGTGTTCAGCGCCGCCTCCACCTCCTCGGTGCTCTGCCACGGCCTGGTGAGCTCGCCCTGCAGCGTGTCGAGCCACCAGAGGCCGTCCGCCGCCCGCAGGAGGACGTCCCCGAACACCGAGGCGAACACGGGCGCCTTGCCGTCCAGCCCGATCCAGCCCCAGGACTCCAGACCCGCGGCGAACTGCTCCGGGGCGAAGTATTTGATCAGCTCCATCCCGGTATCCAAGCGCATGCCCTCACCGCCGGGACAGGGCGGCGAGGGCCTCGCCGGTGAAGGTGTCCGCGGCGGCCAGTTCGGCGGGCGGGCCCTGGAAGACCACGCGCCCGCCGTCGTCGCCGGCGCCGGGGCCGATGTCGATGACATGGTCGGCGTGCGCGACGACCCGCAGGTCGTGCTCGACCACGACGAGGGTGGCGCCGTCGTCGACCAGCTCGTCGAACAGGGCGAGCAGCCGGTCCACGTCGGAGCCGTGCAGCCCGGTGGTGGGCTCGTCCAGGACGATGCGCTGCCCGTGCCCCCGGCCCACGTCCCCCAGGTGCCGGGCCAGCAGCAGGCGCTGCTTCTCGCCGCCGGACAGGGTGTCCAGAGGCTGCCCGACGGCCAGGTAGCCGAGGCCGACGCGCCGCATCCAGCCGAGCCGCGCGACGATGTCGGCGTGGCCGGCGAACAGCTCGGCGAGCGCGCCCGGGGACGCGGCCAGGACGTCGGCGATGGACGCGCCGCCGACGCGCACCGCCAGCGCCCGCGGGTTGAAGCGGGCCCCCTCGCACTCCTCGCAGGGGGTGGCGACGTCGTCGAGGAACGCCAGGTCGGTGGTGATGAAGCCGCGCCCCTTGCACACCGGGCACGCGCCCTTGGAGTTGAAGCTGAACCAGGCGGGCGCGAGCCCGGACGCGGCGGCGAAGACCTGGCGCACCCGTTCGGCGAGGCCGAGCTGGCTGAGCGGCGTGGACCGCCCGCCGCCGCGCAGCGCCTCCTGCCCGACCACGGTGAAGCCGGGGTGCTGCCGGGGCAGCTCCCCGGTGATCAGCGAGCTCTTGCCCGACCCGGCCACGCCGGTCACGGCGGTGAGCCGCTCCAGCGGGACGGCCACGTCGATGCCGCGCAGATTGTGCTCGCGCGCGTCGCGGATCATGACGTGGCCGCGGTCGGGGCGGATCGCGGTGCGCGGTGTCACCGGTTCGCGCAGCGCGCGCGCCGTCGGCCCGCCGGTCTGCAGCAGCCCGTCGGGCGTCCCTTCGTACAGGATCCGGCCGCCGTCCTCGCCGGCGCCCGGCCCGAGGTCGACGACGTGGTCGGCGAGCATGACGACCTGCGGATGGTGCTCCACCACCAGCACGGTGTTGGCGGCGGCGCGCAGCCGCAGCAGCAGCTCGGTCAGCCGCCGCACGTCGTGCGGGTGCAGGCCGCTGCTGGGCTCGTCGAAGACGTAGGTCACCGAGCTCAGCGGGCTGCCCAGATAGCGGATGATCTTGACGCGCTGCGCCTCGCCGCCCGACAGCGTCGAGGACACCCGGTCCAGGGACAGGTAGCCGAGCCCGACCGACCGCAGCGCCTCCAGCCGCCGGCGCGCCTCGGCCAGGGCGGGCGCCACCCGCGGCTCGCGCAGGCCGGCGACGACGTCGTGGAGCCGGTCCACCGGCAGCGCGGTCCAGTCGGCGATCGAGCGGCCGTCGATCAGGCTCGCCAGCGCGGCCTCGTTCAGCCGCCGGCCCCGGCAGCGGGGGCAGCGCTGGGCGGTGACCACCCGGTGCAGCGCCTGCTCGGTCTCCTTGGACATGGACGTGGGCGGCCTGCGGATGAACGCGTCGCGCATGCGCGTGACGACCCCGTCGAACCGGGCCGTCCTGGGGAAGCGCGGGTCGGGGTCGGGCGGCTTCATCCCCTCGGCGTACAGGAAGTCGTGCATCTCCTGCGCGGTGTAGTCGCGCAGCGGCTTGGCGCGGTCGAACAGCCCGCTGTAGGCGAACCGCTTCCAGCGGTAGGTGCCCGGCCGGAACACCGGGAACAGCACCGGGCCCTCGTCGATCGACTTGTCCAGGTCCAGCATGGCGTCGACGTCGACGTCCTGGACGACGCCGAGCCCCTCGCACCGGGGGCACATGCCGCTCGGGTCGTTGAAGGAGTAGGCGGGGGAGTGGCCGGCCGACGGCTCGCCCACCCGGGAGAAGACCAGCCGCAGCAGCGGGGCGATGTCGGTGGCCGTCGCGACCGTGGAGCGCGCGTTCCCGGCGAAGCGCCGCTGGTCGATCAGGACCGTGAACGTCAGGCCGTCGATCGTCTGCACGTCCGGCCGGTGCGCGTGCGGCAGCCGGTTGCGCACGAACGCCGGATAGGAGTCGTTGACCAGCCGCTGCGCCTCGGCCGCGACCGTGTCCAGTGCCAGCGACGACTTCCCCGACCCCGACACGCCGGTGAAGACCGTCAGCGCCCCCTTGGGGATCCGCACGCTGACCTCGCGCAGGTTGTTGGTCGCGGCCTTGCCGACGGTGATCCAGTGGCCGCGGCCGGTACCGGCGTCCCGGGAGTCCTCCATGGCGGCGTGCCTACCCCCGAAGTGATCAAGGCGAACACCGGGGGAGAGAGCCCTTGACGCGCGAAGGTCCGCGACACCGCGGGGCTGCCGCCCCGCCGCGTCGCGGACCTCCGGTCCCGCTTCCGGCTACGCCGCCTTGCGGGGCGGGACCTCCTCCATCAGCAGGTCGGGCCCCATGATGTAGCGGTAGGCCTTGCGCAGCAGCCAGCGCAGCAGCTGGTAGCCGATGAGGAAGAGACCGAGCAGGGGCAGGATCAGCAGGGTGATCTGCAGCCCCGAGGCGACCAGCTGCAGCAGGCTCGCGCCCCCGGCGGCCGCCGCCGCCAGCGACCGGACCATCATCCAGTCGGCCCGGACCAGGTCGGGCACCCGCAGCAGCACCATCGACAGCTGGAACGCCAGCGCCGGGACGATCAGCAGCACCCAGACCGACACCACCAGCTGCGGCCACCGCTTGAGGGCCTTCAGCCGGTCGTCGGCGGGGCGGCGCAGCAGCGTGCGGCGCAGGATCGGCCCGATGTACTTGAACAGGTCCGGGATGCCGACCAGGTCGGAGATGATGTAGTACCCGTCGAACCGCAGCGTGGGCATCAGCTGCTGGAAGATCTCCAGGTTGACGTACAGGATGGCCACCAGCAGCGGCTGGAAGCCGGTCTGCATGTAGATCAGCGTCAGCGCGATGACGAAGATGCAGTTGAAGTAGACGCCGCCGAGGTCGGCGCGGATGCGCCCCTTGCGGTCCAGCCGGTAGGACTCGGTGATGTCGGTGTAGAACGCCGGCCAGACGAGGTAGATGCCGCAGCCCATCACGCCCGGCCGTACCCCGCTGTAGCGGCATGCGGTGGCGTGGCCGATCTCGTGGAAGACGCACGAGACGACCGACAGGCCGATCACCAGCAGGATGCTCAGCGGCAGCAGGATGACGCGGTGCAGCGCGTCGCCCAGCGACTGGGTGGTGGCCAGCCAGTACTCGCTGACCAGGAAGCCGGCCATGAAGACCGCGATCGCCAGCGGCCGGAAGCACCAGGAGAACAGGCCGCCGAGGAACCAGGTGCCCGCCGCGGGCAGCAGGGCCAGCTTGAACTTCAGGCCGAGGAAGGTGTCGGCCTTGCCGAGCACGGGCTCGGCGCCGTTGCTGAAGGTGGTGACGCCGAGCGGCGCCAGCTTGCGGTCGACCAGGAAGACCAGCTGCTCGGCGGTGAGACGGGAACCGGCCTCCCGGCTCACCGCGTCCGCCGCCTCGGCCAGCGCCGCCTCGGCGTCGGGGGCGTCGGCCAGGTGGCGGTGGTCGTGCAGCGTCTTGGCGACGACGTAGAGCAGCGGGGGCAGCCGGACCAGCTGGTGGTTCCCCAGCTGGACCAGGTGGGGAGGCTCGCGGTAGCCGGAGTTCTTGAACTCGCCGACCAGTTCCGCCCCCTGCGACAGGGTGGGGAAGACGAGGGCCGGCTGCTGCTCGGCGTCGGCGGGCGTCGCTTGCACGCTCATGAGGGATCTCCGGGGAAACGGGTCGAAGCCGCGCCACGGGCGGGTGCCGGTGGAGCGGCTTCCGGACAGGACTTCCGGGTCAGCGTGCGGCGACGACCGCGGGGACGCAGGTCATCGTGGTACGCGCACCCTGAGCCAGCAGCCCCGTCGACAGCAGGCCCGACGTGCCTTCCTCGTAGGTCGACTGGCATGCGTAGAAGACTTGGACGTCACGCTTGGGGCCGCTCGGTGACGGGACGAGCGACATCAGCGTGCGCTCGGGCAGGAGCTCCCCGGCCATCCGGTCGAGCTCCTCGTCGGAGAATTCTTCGTTGTTCTCGGGGACGTTCATTTCCTGCTCTCGCGCATGAGGAGAAGGAGACCGGGAGGGCCGGGGCGACCCGACCCTCCCGGCGGGAGCACCACGTTCGCGCTTAAGCGATCAGGCTCAGTGACCCGAGACCGCGGTACCCGGCGCGCAGGTGAACGACGTGGCGTGGTGCTGGGCGTGCAGGCCGACCAGCTGCAGCAGGCCGTCGTCGGGGCGGGTGATGTCGCTCTGGCAGGCGTTGGACACGATCGTGGTGCCCGGGCTGCCGCCCCAGTGGCCGCCGCCGCCGGCGTTGTTGTTGTTGTAGGAGTCGCCGTCGCCGCCGCCCATCAGGGTGGACAGCACGGCGCGCTCCGGCAGGACCTCGCCGGCGAGGAGGTCGAGCTCGGCGTTGCTGAAAGCCTTCATGTGTGTTCCTCTTTCCTGTTCACCGGATCTCTCGTGCAGAGACCCGGATGCCCCATCACGCTTGTAAGCGCGACCACAGGATGTATATCAGCAACCACAATGCGTGGCGAAGCCTTCGCGGATTTTCCCGACCGGCCCGATGGAAAGAATCATGAAGGAGTGGGCCGATGTATCTACCCCGCCTTTAGGATCTCTTTGGTCTCGGTCGGTGATCGCGGATGTAATGGACCGGGTATGCGTCATTCGCGGCCGCGAGAAAGGGCAGGTCACCGGCGTCCGGCGCGATCATCGGGCGGGCGCGGCGGCGCGGGCGGCACGCGTATGGATCATGGAGCCAACACCGGAGTTTTACCCGCCGGAACGGCCTTGATCAGCGAAGATCGCCGTCCGTGACGGTGTGATCTTGGTCCGCCGCGGCGGTCGGCATCATGATCATTTTCTGGTGGCGGCACGGTTGGGCCGGCTCGCCGGCGGGCACGGGAAAGCGGGGGCGTGCGGAATGGGTGCGCGGGGTATAAACCCATTTTTCGGGCGTATGGCCCGATCGCGGCGTCGGCGAAGGCGGGCATTTCCAGCCTGTGCCGGAAAGCGGGCTTCGGCGGCCATGGCCGCCATTGCGGGGCATCGCCGTCCTGTCGGGCGGCATTGCGGAACGCGTGACGTGAAATTTGCTCGCTATTTCCGTGCCGAGGCGCCGGGCGGCCATTGTCCGCGGCCGCCTGCGGTGCGGCCCCGCCCGCCTGATTGCTCCGGTCAGTCGGTGCGCGCGGTCGCGTCGGGGTGGGCCGCGTCCCGGATGACGCGCAGCCCGGCGACGAGGGCGTCCAGTTGCTCGGGGGTCAGCAGGCCGGTGAACCAGCGCTCGATGGCGGCGAGGTAGCCGGGCATGACCTGCCCGATGCGCTCGGCGCCCTCGGGGGTGAGGGCGGCGTAGGTGCTGCGCCGGTCCCCGGGGCTGGACTCGCGGCGGACCAGGCCGGCCTTGGCCAGCCGGTCGACGAGCCGGGTGACGCCGCTGGTGGACAGCGCGGTCTGGGCCGCCAGGTCGCTCATCCGCAGCCGCCGCCCGGGGGAGCGGGCGAGCCGCAGCAGGGCGTTCAGGTCCAGCCCGGACAGGCCCGCCGCGCGCCAGGCGGGGTCCAGCTTGGCGACCAGCCCCTGATGGGCCTCGAAGAGCAACCCCATCGTGGTGAGGCGGGGGTCGTCGAACGGCTCGGTGGTGTCCACGGGGCGAGCCTACCAAGATGCTTGACGGGCGGATAGTTGACACGAGGAACAGTTGCCGATAATCATTTGCTCAAGCAATCTTCCTCACGGCAACAAATAGGAGATCCCCCATGTACGCCATCACCCAGGACGCGTTCGGCGGCCCCGAGGCCCTGTACCGCACCGAGACCGGGCGCCCGGTGCCCGGCCCCGGCGAGGTGCTGGTCCAGGTGCGCGCGGCGGGCGTGAACCCGGTCGACGCGGCCGTCCGCGCCGGGTTCTTCCCGGCCTTCCCCGAGCCGCCGGCCGTGCTCGGCTGGGACGTCGCCGGCGTCGTCGTCGAACTCGGCCCGGACGTCACCCGCTTCGCCGTCGGCGACGAGGTGTTCGGCATGCCGCGCTTCCCCGGCGCCGCCGGGGCCTACGCGGAGTACCTGACCGCCCCCGCCGGGGAGCTCGCGCGCAAGCCCGCCGCGCTGACGATGGCCGAGGCCGGCGGGCTGCCGCTCGCCGGGCTGACCGCCTGGCAGGGCCTGGTGGAGATCGCCCGGGTCGAGGCCGGGCAGCGGGTGCTCGTCCACGCCGCCGCCGGCGGGGTGGGGCACCTCGCCGTGCAGATCGCCAAGGCGCGCGGCGCGCACGTCGTCGCCACGGCGCGGGCCGCCGCCCACGCGTTCGTCGTCTCGCTCGGCGCGGACGAGGTCGTCGACTACACCGCGGCCGACTTCGCCGCCGCGACCGGCCCGGTGGACGTGGTGCTCGACCTGGTCGGCGGCGAGTACGCGCCGCGCTCGCTGGCCCTGCTGCGGCCCGGCGGCCTGCTGGTCACCACCGTCGGCCACAATCCCGGACTGACCGCGGACGAGGCCGAGCGGCACGGCGTGCGGTTCGCGACGGTGTTCGTCAAGCCGTCCGGCGCGGCCCTGGCCGGCCTCGCGGAGCTGGCCGAGGCGGGCGGGCTGCGCGTGCACGTGGAGCGGGAACTGCCCCTCGCCGACGCCGCCGAGGCGCACCGGCTGGCCGCCAAGGGCGGCGCCCGCGGCAAGACCGTCCTCGTCCCCTGAGGGACGGGTGCCCCGGGCCGCCCGCGACGGGGGACGGCGGGCGGCCCGGTGATCGCTACGTTAGGGACGGGGCGTCCCGGGCGGTAAGAGGCGCGGGTCCCGCGCCTACCGGGGCCGTTCGTCCCGGGCGTCAGGCCGGGAACGAGGGGTGCGGGCCGAGCGCCCAGTACTCGAACAGGCCGTGGCCCGTGCCCCCGGCGTACTCGAAGCGGGCGACCGAGTCGACCATGCCCCACATGCGCGCGGCGTCCTCGGGGTCGCGGGTGTCGTAGCCGACGCCCTGCACCTTCAGCTCCGGCCCCTGGTACATGCCGTGCTTCCAGTCGGGCTCCAGGCCGTAGCCGGTGCCGACCATCAGGTGGACCGGCAGGAGCGGCGTCACCCGCACCTCGAACGGCTCGCCGCCCGGCGGCGCGAACCCGATCGCCGCGGTGACGACCTCGCGGGTGCCCTCGCGGTAGACGGGCCGGTAGTCGGGGCGGCCGAGGTACTCGGGCTCGGCGTCGCCGGGCCGGACCCGCACCGCCTCCTCCAGGACGCGCCGCCCCTTCTCGTCCTCCTGCACGATGCAGAGGATCGCGTGGTCCTCGAACTGCATCGGCGCGTACATCCAGTAGAAGCAGCCGGCGTTCTTGACCTGGATGCCGGGCGGCTCGGGCTCGCCGACGGGCCGGATGCCCCACGAGCGGTCGCGCGAACCCCACCAGTGGTCGGGGGTGACCTCGATGCGCTCGCCGTCGAGGGTGATGTGGCCGGTCCAGCGGCCGGTCTGGGCGAGGCGGCGCGAGTCGAACACCACCCGCTCCTGCCAGCGCAGGTAGTGCGGCGGTTCGAGCTGGGCGGGGATCGTGCCCTCCCAGGCCAGGTCGAACGACAGGCCGTGCTCGTTGTCGTCGAGGCGCACGCGCAGCCGCTTCAGGCCCTCCAGCACGGTGACGCGGAACGGCCCGACACCGGTGTCCATGCGGTCGGCGCCGAGCTCGCGCGACGCCCGCACCACCCGGTGCAGCGGCCCCCGCCGGATCACCGCGAACGCGTCGGTGACGCCGAGGTTGGGGTACTGGCCGAGGCCGACGAGCAGCATCAGGTCGTCGCCGCAGGGGTGCACGTTGAAGTAGTAGCGGTCGTAGAAGTTGCGGTCGGAGGTCGCGACGTGCCGCATCACCTCCGGGGCCTGGTGGATCGGGTAGTCGTCCAGCGGCGACAGCGTCACGGCGTTCCTCCGAGGATGCGGTCCAGCAGGCGGGTGCAGTTGTTGTCGTAGGGGAACGCGTCGCCGGCCTCGATCCAGCCGAAGTCGATCATCGCCTGCCCGATCCGGGCCATGATGACGGCGAACTTGAAGCCCGACAGGACCTCGTAGTACGCCAGGTGCCGCAGCGGGCGGCCGAGCAGCTCCTCGTACCGGCCGATGGTCGCGGCGTAGGACGGGAAGCCGGGCAGCCGGGGGACGCCGATGCCCTCGGAGTGGTGCCGGTCCAGGAACATGAACCAGGCCAGGTCCTCCTCGGGGGCGCCGAGCACGGCGGTCTCCCAGTCCAGGACGGCCACCGGCGTACCGTCCTGGAAGATCACGTTGCCGATGCGCGCGTCGTTCCACAGCACCGCCGGCGGATCGGGCTCCTCGGGCCGGTTGGCCTTCAGCCAGTCCAGGGCGCGCAGCGCGACCTCCTGCGGGCCGCCGTAGGCCCAGTGCAGGTAGTGCTCGTAGTAGGCGAGCCGCTGGTCCAGGCCGGGCTTCCCCCAGGCCGGCTGGTCCAGGAAGCCGAGGCCGAGTTCCGCCGCGTCCAGCCTGTGCAGCCGGGCCATGATCTCCAGCGTGGACCACCACATGGCGGCCCGCTCGGCGGGCTCGATCTCGGTGACCCAGCCGCCCATGTGGTAGGGCGGCATGTCGGTCGGGACCTGCCCGTCGACGCGGCGCATCACGAAGAACGGCGCGCCGAGGGGCTCGGCGGACGGCTCGTACCAGCGGATCGGTGGCACCGGGATGTCGGTCCGCTCGTCCAGGATCCGCATCAGCCGGTACTGCTCCTCGAACCGCGGCTCGGGGAAGATCTGGTAGTGCGCGGGCGCGACCCGCGCCACCAGCGCCTCGCTGCGCTCCGCGCCGTCCTCCTGCCAGGCGGCGTCGAACAGGAGCGTCTCGCTGGAGAAGCCGCTGGTCTCGGGGGTCTGCAGGTGGGTGACGGCGGCGCCGGGCAGCCGCTCGCCCAGCCAGGCGGTGAGGATGCGCCGGGTCAGTTCGGGATCTCGCTGGTCGGGCACGGGCATGGACGGCCTCCTCGCATCCCAAAGTGAAACGTGTTCTATCAACGGGGCGAGGTGCGGTCAATGGCCGCTTCCCGGCGGTGGCGGCCTGGCCTGCGGCTATAACAACTTTGCCGAGCAAGCGCTCGATTCGTTATGGGCGGCTCAGCGGTGCAGGGCGGTCTCCCGGTCCATGCGCGACAGCTTCGCGGGGTTGCGCACGGCGTAGAGCCCGGTGATGCGGCCGTCGTCGACGCGCACCGCGAGGACGGTGTCGATCTCGCCGTCCAGGCGCAGGACCAGCGCCGGGTAGCCGTTGACCTGCGCCGGCCGCAGCGTCGCCGCAGCGGAGATCCGGCCCAGCACATGGGCGACCCGCCCGACCCCGACGACGGGTTCCAGCGCGGCCTGCGCGACCCCGCCGCCGTCGCCGAGGAGGACGACGTCGGGCGCGAGGATGTCGAGCAGGCGTTGCAGATCGCCGGTCTCGACCGCCTGCTGGAAGGCTTGGAGGGCGTCGCGGGTCTCGGTCGCGGAGACGGTTCCGCGGGGGCGGCGTGCGGCGACGTGGGCGCGGGCACGGTGCGCGATCTGGCGGACCGCGGCGGGGGACTTGCCGACGGCCTCGGCGATCTCGTCGTAGTCCAGGTCGAACACCTCGCGCAGCACGAACACCGCCCGCTCGGTCGGCGCGAGCGTCTCCAGCACCAGCAGCATCGCCATCGACAGGTTGTCGGCCAGTTCGACGTCCTCGGCCACGTCGGGCGCGGTCAGCAGCGGCTCGGGCAGCCACGGCCCGACGTAGGACTCCTTGCGGCGGCGGAGCGTGCGCAGCCGGGACAGCGCCTGGCGGGTGACGATCCGGACCAGGTAGGCGCGCTGGTCGCGCACGGCGTCCAGGTCGTCGACGCCCGTCCACCGCAGCCAGGTCTCTTGCAGGACGTCCTCGGCGTCGGCGGCCGAGCCGAGCATCTCGTAGGCGACGGTGAACAGCAGGTTGCGATGGGCCACGAACGCCTCGGTCGCGGCGTCCGTGCGGTCGGTTCTCGGCTGTGCCATACGCATCCAGACGCCGGCCACCGCCGGTTTGTGACACCCGCGTCCGGTGGCCCACGTCACAGCGCGGCGCTGTCACAGGGGCGGTGGTGCCGGCTTCTTCATGGTCACCAGGACGCCGCACCGACGGCGTCCGCCGGCGGAGAGGACCCACCATGGAACCCCGGATGAACCTGATGACCAACGAGCTCGGCGCCAAGATCGGCAAGCGGTTCGCCGCCGTCAGCGTGGCGATCCGGCAGTCGACGCTGCCCCGCGCGCTGCAGGAGCTGGTGATGCTGCGCGCCAGCCAGATCAACGGCTGCGGCTGGTGCGTGGACTTCCACACCAAGGAGGCCACGGCCGCCGGCGAGACCGCGCTCCGGCTGCACCTGGTCGCCGCCTGGCGCGAGTCCACCGTGTTCACGGACGCGGAGCGGGCCGCGCTGGCGCTGGCCGAGGAGGGCACCCGGCTCGCCGACGCCTGCCAGGGCGTGTCCGACGCGACCTGGGCGCGGGTGCGCGAGCACTACGACGACGACCAGGTCGCCGCGCTGGTCTACGTGGTCGCCATGATCAACGCGGCCAACCGGCTCGGCGTGATCGTGCACCAGCGGGGCGGCTCCTACGAGCCCGGCATGTTCGCCGGCCTGGCGGACTGACCGGCGGCCCGGCCGCGACCCGGGGTGTCCCGGGCCGCGGCCGGCGGTGCGAAGATCATCTAAGACGATCGACGAGGAGGCGCGATGACGTACCCGAAGGAGCTGTACCACGGGGAGCGGGGCGAGGTCGCCGGCCGGCTGTGGAAGGGCGACTCCGCGCCCGACCTGGCGATCGGCGGGCGCACCGACGTGCACTACCTGGCCACCGGGGCGACCACCGGCGGGCAGTACGGGCTCTACCGGTGGGACATGAAGGGGGAGCCCGGCGGCGGCCCGGACCCGCACTTCCACCGGACGATGTCGGAGTCGTTCTACGTCCTGTCCGGCGGGGTCGGGCTCTACAACGGCGAGGAGTGGACCGAGGCCGCGCCGGGCGACTTCTACTTCGTCCCGCCGGGCGGGATCCACGCGTTCCGCAATCTCCAATCGCCCGCCTCGATGCTGATCCTGTTCGCGCCGGGCGCCCCGCGCGAGGGCTACTTCGAGGAGCTGGCGGAGATCGTGGCGAGCGGGCGCGAGCTCACCGAGGAGGAGTGGAACGACGTCTACGGCCGCCACGACCAGTACATGGTCTGACGGCCCGGAGCGGGCGGGTCCCCCTGGAAGCGGCCCGCCCGTATGGCGTGAAAAGATCGGCCCATGCGTCTCACCAAGCTCGGGCACGCCTGCGTGCGGCTCCAGAAGGACGACCGGACCCTGGTGATCGACCCCGGCGGGTTCAGCGGCGAGGACCTGTACGCCGGCGCCGAGGCCGTGCTGATCACCCACGAGCACTTCGACCACTTCGACGCCGACGGCCTGCGCAAGGCCATGGCGGGCGACCCGCGGCTGCGGGTGTGGACGTCGCGGGTCGTCGCGGAGAACCTGGCCGACCTCGGCGGCCGGGTGCACCAGGTCGGGCACGGCGACGCCGTCACCGTCGCGGGCTTCGACGTGCACGTCTACGGCCGCGACCACGAGCTGCTGCGCCCCGGCGTGCCGCCGATCCCCAACACCGGCTTCCTGGTGGACGGCGAGGTCTTCCACCCCGGCGACGCTCTCACCGTGCCCGACGAGCCCGTCCCGACGCTGTGCCTGCCGGGCAACGCGCCGTGGATGAAGGTGCCCGAGCTGTTCGAGTACTCCGCGGCGGTCGGCCCCGAGCGCGCCTTCGTGATCCATGACGGGCTGCTCAACGACATCGGCCTGTCGGTCATGAACGCCGCGGTGGAGAACGCCGGCAAGGCCCTCGGCAAGGAGTTCCGCCGCCTGACGCCGGGCGAGTCGGTCGAACTGGGCGCCGCGTGAGCCGTGAGGTGGGGCGGCCGATCCAGGCCGTGTTCTTCGACATCGGCGAGACCCTCATCAACGAGGGCGAGATCTACGGGCGCTGGGCCGACTGGCTCGGCGTGCCCCGGCACACGTTCCTGGCCAAGCTCGGCGCGGTCCTGGCGTCCGGCGGCAGCTATATGGACCTGTTCGAGTACTTCCGGCCGGGCTTCGACCTGGCGAAGGAGGAGAAGGCGCGGGCCGAGGCGGGCGTGCCGAACGGGTTCGGGCCGGACGACCTGTACCCCGACGCCCGCGGCTGCCTGGCCGGGCTGCGCGCGCAGGGCCTGTTCGTCGGCGTCGCGGGGAACCAGCCCGCCGAGGCCGCCGCGCAGTTCGCCGCGCTGGACCTGGACGCCGACGTGGTCGGGATCTCCGACGTGTGGGGCATCAGCAAGCCCGACCCGGAGTTCTTCGAGCGCTGCGCCCAGCTCGCCGACGTGCTGCCCGACCGCGTCCTGTACGTGGGCGACCGCCTGGACAACGACGTGCGGCCCGCCGCCGGGTTCGGCATGCTCACCGCGTTCCTGCGGCGCGGCCCCTGGGGGCACATCCAGGACGACGCCGAGGCGCCGGCGCTGGCGACGTTCGTCCTGGACGACCTGGCCGGCCTCCCCGATCTGGTGGCGGCCTACAACGCCGGAGAGTGACCCCTAAGGGACCTCCCTTACACCGCAGGTAGGGGGCCGAGACCAGTCGTGAGGGCGATTCGCCATGGGTACTCCGGTTCGTAGCGTGGAACACGTCACCGCGGCTCGCGGTGGCGACCACCGACCCGAACACGGAGTGATGAACGATATGAACGGCCTCTACCGCCCGCGGCAGGGACGCGTCATCGGCGGGGTCTGCGCCGGGCTCGCCCGCCGGTTCGGGCTCACGCCGTGGACCGTCCGGCTGCTCGCGCTGGCGTCCTGCCTGCTGCCCGGCCCGCAGTTCGTGGTCTACATCGTGCTGTGGGCGATGCTGCCGAGCGAGGACCGCCACAGCGCGCACTCACACTGATCTAAAGATCACCGGTCTCCCTTGGAACCGGGTCGGCGCAGGGTGTTAGATCAGGCACAGCGACCCTCCAGGGAAGGAGCCGCCGTGCCTGATCAGGGCCGAGGCCGGGACGCGGAGGCGGCCGCCGGGCTGCTCCGCTTCCTGCGGGACCTGGCCGCGGCACGGCGCGCGCCCGTCCGGGACGTGGGCGCCTACCCGCAGGTGCACTGGCTGGCGGGCCTGCCCGGCGACGTGTACGTGGAGGCCGACGCGGGGCCCGGCGACGTGCTGTTCAGCGTCCCGGTCATCCCGCTGACGCCGCCCGCGGTGCTGGCCGAGTTCGACGGCTGGCTCGCGCTGCGGCACTGGTACCGGATCCTGCGCGACCTGGCCGCGGTGCGCGGGCAGGAGACCGTGCTGGCCACGGGCCTGCTCACCCGGCGGCCGGTCCGCGACCACCTGCTGCACACGCCCGTGCGGATCGCGGTGGACGAGCGGTCCGGGCGGATCGACGTCGTGCTGACCGGCCCGGCGGCGCTGCGCGACCGCGAGCTGCTGCCCGGTCTGCGGCCCGAGCGCACCGACTGGCTGCGCGAGTCCGTCCAGGCCGGCCAGGGGCTCGGGCTGAACGCCTCGGTGGCCGACGTGCTGCGCAAGTGGGCGGCGGCGGCCGGGGAGGACATGGCGTTCCGCGAGGACTGGGCGCCCGACGACGCGCCCGGCGGCCCGGCCCGGATCAGGCTGGCGCCGGCGCTGGTCGTGCGCCCGCCGGGCCGCGCGCCCGTCGCCGACCTGTACCAGGAGCTGCTCGGCCGGTCCCGAATACCCGAGGGGTTCGCCCGGCTGCTCGGGCCGGCCGGCCGATCCCCGATCATGCACGTGCCGGGCGGCGCCGCCGCGCTGGTCGCCGACCTGCTCGGCCGGGGCGTGCGGGTGCTGGTCGCCACCGCCGACGCCACCGCCGCCGCGGACCTGCACGCCGCGCTCCCGCCCGGCATCGGCACGCTGTGCGCGCTGCCGGCGACCGCCGCGCGGGTCGCCGAGCGGCTGCGCACCACCACGATCGGCCCGGCGACGCTGGGCGAGCTCGCCGACCGCGAGGCGCAGGCCGCCTGGCGGGTGGCCGAGCTGCGCGAGCGCGCCCCGGCCGAGCGGCCCGTCCCGCTCGAGCACGCCTGGATCCCGGCGCGGCCCGGGCTGCCCGCCGACCCGCCGATCACCGCGCCGGAGGCGGCCGAGCTGATCGGGCTGCCCGCCGGGACCGGCCCCGACCGCACCGTGCACCGCGACGTCGACCCGGCCGCGCTGCCGAGCGCCCCTTATGTCCGCACGCTGGTGGAGACCGAGCACCGGGCGGCCGAGCGCGCGCGCCGCGCCGACACCGAGCCGGCCCGCCGGCTGCGCCGCTGCGACGTCACCGTGCTGGCCCGGCTGGACGGCAACGCCGCCACGATCAACGCGGCGCTGCGCGACCTCGGCCTGACCGGGCATCCGGGCGGCTGGGACCTCACCGACCACGCGGTGCGGGCGTTCACCGACGCGCTGGCCCGCCGCCGCCCGGCCGTCTGGGCACGGGTCGCGGAGCTGTCGCCGCAGGTGGATTGGGCGGTCGAGGCGCTGGAGCGGATCGCCGGGCACGAGGTCGTGCTGCCGCCCGACAGCGACCCGCACCGGCTCGCGCCCGCCGCCGAGGACCTGTGGCAGTACCTGGCCGAGGGGACGGGCCCGAAGCGCGGACCGCTGCGCTCGGGCGCGCAGCGGCAGGCGGAGCGGCTGCTGCAGGGCGCCGAGGTGGACGGCGAGCCGCCCGCGACGCCCGACAGCCTGGAGGTGCTGCACGCCTACCTGAACGTGCTGCTGGTCTGCCAGGACCTCCAGTACGTGTGGGAGGAGGCCGATGTCTCCTTCCCGGCGGACGTTCCGGTGGAAGACCGCATCGCCCGGTTCCGCCGCGCGCACGACCGGCTCGGCCGTGTGCGCGCGCTGTTGCCCGTCATCGAGGACACCGGGCATCTGCTGACGGGTTCCGGCATCCCCATCACACACCCCCTGCAGTGGTACGGATTCAGCGCCGCGCTGGAGAGCGCGCTGCTCGTCCAGGACGCCGCCCGTGCCACTACGGACCTCAACGCGTTGCGCGACTCCATCCCGGCGATGCCGCACGACCCGCCCGAGCTGCATGCGGCGCGCACGGCCATCGACGCGCGCGACCCCGACGCCTACGCGCGCGCGCTGGAGGAGCTCGCCAAGGCCCAGCGGCAGCGCGCCGCGCAGATCCGCAGGGCCGAGCTGCTCGAACGCGTTCGCGCCGTCCACCCCGGGCTGGCCGACCTGCTGAGCGGCCCGGACGAGGAGTGGCCGGACCGTATCGCGCACTGGGACGCGGCGTGGGCCGTCGCCGCCGGGACGGCGCGGCCCCCCGAGGGCGCCTGGCTCGCCGACGCCGAGGCGCGCCACCGCAAGGCCTCGGCCGAGCTGCACGCCGCCCGCGCCTGGGCCGCGGTGCTGGCGCGCCCCGACCCGGCGCCGTCGTGGATCGCGCCGCTCTGGCAGATCCCCGAGCTGCTGCCGCCCGAACCCGACTCCTTCGACGTCGTCGTCATCG
Organism: Actinomadura macrotermitis; assembly: GCF_009604375.1. GTDB lineage: Bacteria > Actinomycetota > Actinomycetes > Streptosporangiales > Streptosporangiaceae > Spirillospora > Spirillospora macrotermitis. Next base: position 835,607 of record NZ_WEGH01000003.1, on the reverse strand, counting down.
ACGGCGAGCACGGCGCGGGCGTGGAGGCGCTGTTCCTGTTCTGGCTGGCGCCCCGGGCGGTCCTGGTCGGGCAGCCGGGCCCGGATCTGCCGCCGCCGGACGCGCCCGTCCCCGCGCACCCCCTGGTGACCCCGGAGACGTCGCTGTTCACGTTCCTGCTCGACCGGTTCCCCGAGGCGCCGCCGCCGCGCGAGGACGCGTGGTCGTCGCCCGCCGACGACGCGGAGCGGTCGCCGGCGCCGGTGCCGGGGCGGCTGGCCTTCGACGAGAGCCCGCCCGAGCCCGAACCCGAGGAGGAGGAAGAGCAGCAGCCGCGGGCCCGTTCGATCGTCACCTACAAGCGGCCCGAGCTGGTGGAGCTCGTCCGGGAGATCAGCGAGGCCGGTCCCGGCCTGTCCGACGACGAGATCGTCGAGACGGCGCGGGAGCGGCTCGGCTGCCCGGCGGACGAGGAGATGCTCGCCGGGGCCCGGCTGCGCTTCGCGCTGGAGTCGCTCCGCGAGACTAGTGGAACGGAATGATTCGTTCTATAATTGCGGCATGGACCGCATCGACCGCCGCACGCTGAACCGCGCCGCCCTGGACCGCCAGCTGCTGCTCCGCCGGGCCGAGGCGACGCCGCTGGAGGCGGTCCGCCGGCTGGTCGCGCTGCAGGCGCAGGAGAACCACGCGCCCTACCACGGCCTGTGGACGCGCCTCGCGGGCTTCCACCAAGACGACCTCGCCGCGCTCCTGCACGACCGGAGCGTCGTGCGCGCCCCCGCGCTGCGCGGCACGCAGCACATGATGGCCGCCGCCGACTTCGCCTGGGTGCGCCCGCTGATGGACCGCAAGAGGCCGCAGGTCTCGTTCGGCGGCGCCACCAAGGACTGGGACCTGGCCGAGCTCGCGGACGCCGCCCGCGACCTGCTGCGTGGCCGCACCCTCACCCGCTCGCAGATCGCGCGGAGCCTGGCCGAGCGGTGGCCCGAGCGCGACCCGCTCGCGCTCCGCTGGACGGTGCAGGCGGTGCTGCAGATCGTGCACCCGCCGCCGAGCGGCCTGTGGAACCGGTTCGGCGCCACCCCGTTCGCCCTCGCCGAGGACTGGCTCGGCGCGCCCCTGGCGGAGGGGCCGCCCGCCGACCTGGCGCGCCGCTACCTGGCGGCGTTCGGGCCGGCGTCGGTGAAGGACTTCCAGACCTGGTCGGGGCTGCGCCGGATGGACGAGGCGTTCGCGGGCCTGCGCGCCTACCGCGACGAGAACGGCGCGGAGCTGTTCGACCTGCCGGACGCCGAACTGCCCGACCCCGACATCCCGGCGCCGGTGCGCTTCCTGCCCGAGTTCGACAACCTGGTCCTCGCCTACGCCGACCGCGGCCGGCTGATGACCGACGACGTCCGCAAGGCCGTCTGCATCGGCTCGATCACCAAGGCGACGCTGCTGGTCGACGGCCGGGTGCGGGGGATCTGGACGATCGAGCGCGACAAGAAGGCCGGCCGGTCCGTCCTCGACGTCCGCCTGTTCGCGCCACTCGCGGACGACGCCGAGGTGCGCGAGGAGGGGGAGCGGCTGCTCGCCTTCACCTGGCCCGGCGACGAGCACGACCTGCGCCTGGCCCCTATCGGGTGACGCGCACCCGGTGGCGGCGCACCACGGTGTCCCACACCGGCTGCGGGCAGAGGCCGAGCGGACGGTGGACGTCCTCGTGCGGGACGACGGCGGGGCGGTCGAGCTGGAGCCAGCTGGACTTGCCGTGGGCGTTCATGGCCCGCCAGCCGGAGGTGTCGAGCGGGACGTAGTGGGCGCGGTGCCCGCTCTTGTCCTGACTGGTGATCTTCAGCGCGCGGACGCCGCCGGGGCCGGTGCCGACCACGAGGGCGGGCCGGCGCTTGCCGCTGGCCGGATCGTCCTCGTACGGATAGAAGACCTCCCACACCTGGCCGGGCAGCGGCGCGCTGCCGCGCCCCGGGAACGGCGGCAGAGGCGCCTGTGCCTGCCGCCGCCACCGCCGGAAAAAGACGACGGCCAGCGGCACGGCCGGGCACACGAACGCGGCCAGGAAGGCCGGCCCGGCCCCGTGGCCGACGGCGCCCAGCGCGAGCGCGGCCCCGGCCAGGACCACCCCGGGCACCAGCGGCGAGCGCCCGCCCGGCGCCCGCATGACGGCCAGCGCCAGCACGCACCCGCCCGCGACGAGCAGCCCGAAGAGCGGCAGGGACATCCCCGGATGCCGCGGGTCGCCGTGCACGGCGACCCCGGCGAGGAAGGCGGCACGGCTCGCCAGTAGCCAGGTGACCAGGATCAGCACCATGCCGGCCGTGCGCCGCGCCCGATCTCCGCCCATGGCACCCCTCCCGTAAGACCGCGGTGGCCAGCGTACGGACACCGGCCGCGGGCGGGGTAGTTCCGAGGGCGCGTATCAGTGCTCGCCGGTCTGCGGGCGGGGCCTGCGCCAGTCCGGGTTGAGCCGGATGCCCAGGTCGTCCAGCTCGACCTTGCGGCCGTCGCCGGTGCGCAGCTCGACGGTGACCGGGTCGCCGGTGCCGTGCTCGACGTACTGCAGCGGCGGCTGCCGGCCCTGGAGGTGCTTGTCGGCCCACTGCATCAGGCCGATGACGACGGGCAGCAGGTCGCGGCCCATGTCGGTGAGCACGTACTCGTCCCGGGTGCGCCCGCCCTCGTCCCGGTAGGGGCGCCGGGCGAGCAGGCCGGCCTCGGTGAGCTGGCGGAGCTGCCGGGCCACCACCGTCTCGGTGATCCCGATGCGGCGCGCGAAGCCGCTGAAGCGGGTGGTCCCGTAGTAGGCCTCGCGCAGGATCAGCAGCGTCGACCTGGTCCCGACGAGCTCCAGGGCCTTGACCAGGGAGCAGTGGTCGGTCTTCCAGGCGCTGAGGTCCGCGAGCGGACCCTCCAGTACGGCAGGCATGGGGCCATGCTACCCACCCTTGACTCCAGCGATGTATAGTCAGCTTCCCCTGGCTACACAAATGTGTAGTCAGCTTGCCCGCAGGAGGTTCCCCGTGACCGCACCCGCACCGACGGCCCAGCGAAGGCGGCCGAGCCCCGGTCACCCGGCCGCCGTCGTGACCGTGCTCTGCGCGGCCGCGTTCATGGCCATGCTCGACGTCTTCGTGGTCAACGTCGCCTTCACCGCCATCGGCGCCGACTTCGCCGGCGCGTCGCTGCCGGAGCTCAGCTGGGTCCTCAACGGCTACACGATCGTCTACGCGGCGCTGCTGATCCCCGCCGGGCGCCTGGCCGACCGGTACGGGCGCAAGGGCGGGTTCCTCGCCGGGCTCACGGTGTTCACCCTCGCCAGCGCCGCCTGCGCGGCCGCCCCGTCCCTGTGGTGGCTGGTCGCGTTCCGCGTGCTGCAGGCCGCCGGCGCCGCGCTGCTCACCCCGGCCAGCCTCGGGCTGCTGCTCACCTGCCTGCCTCCCGAACGGCGCGCGGGCGCGGTGAAGGTCTGGGCGACGACGAGCTCCGCCGCCGCCGCGATCGGCCCGGTCGCCGGCGGCGCGCTGGTCCAGCTGTCCTGGCAGTGGGTGTTCCTGATCAACCTGCCCGTCGGCGTCCTGGTCTTCGCCGCCGCGGCGCGGCTCGTCCCCGGCGCGCGGGACCGGGCCGTCACCCGGCTGCCCGACCTGCCGGGCGCGGCGCTGCTCGCCGCCGCCGTCGGCGCGGCGGCGCTCGGCCTGGTGCAGGGCGGCGCCTGGGGCTGGACGGACCCGCGGACGGCGGGCGTCTTCGCCGGCGCCGCCCTCGCCGCCGGCTGGCTCGTCCTGCGCGTCCTGCGGCATCCGGCGCCGGTCGTCGACCCCGCGCTGTTCCGGGTGCCGGCCTTCGTCGGGGCCAACGCCACCGTGCTGGTGTTCTGCACGGCGTTCGGCGCGGTCTTCCCCAGCGTCGTGCTCCGGCTGGAGGACAGCGCCGGCTACTCCGCGATCGGCACCGGCCTGGCGATCATGCCGGGGCCGCTGATGGTGCCGGTCTTCGCGGTCGCCGGGCAGCGGCTGGCCCGGCGCGTGCCGGTGCGCGCCGTCGTGGCCCTCGGGAACCTGCTGTTCTGCGCCGGCGCGCTGCTGCTGGCCGCCGGCGCCGCGCCCGAGGTGCGCTACGCGACGCAGATCCTGCCCGGCTGGCTCGTCATCGGCGCCGGCATCGGCCTGGCCATGCCCAGCATGATCGCCGCCGCCACCGCCGGGCTGCCGCCGGCCCAGGCCGCCACCGGCAGCGCCGTGGTCAACACCGGCCGCCAGATCGGCTACGTCCTCGGCGTCGCCGCCCTGACCGCCGTCATCGGCACGATCGGCCTGTCTCCCGGCGACGCGGAGGCGGCCTTCCGGGACGGCTGGTGGCTGATCGCCCTCGCCGCCGCGCTCAGCGCCGTCACGGCCCTCGGCATCACCACCGGGCGGGCGTCATGACCGCCGGCACCGCGATCCGGGCGTACCGGAACGGCGACATCGCCCTGATCCGCGCCATGTCGGGCCGGCTGTCGGGCCGGAGCCTCTACCACCGCTTCTTCGTCGGCACGCCGCACATCCCCGTGGCCTACCTCGACTCGCTGCGGTCCGTCGACCACCGCGACCGGGAGGTCCTGCTCGCGCTGCGCGGAGACGTCGTCGCCGTCGCCGAGTACGCACGCGACCCCGCCCGGCCCGAGACCGCCGAACTGGCCGTGCTGGTCGCCGACGCGTGGCAGCGCCGCGGCCTCGCCGGCCCGCTGCTCGACACCCTCGGCGCGCTCGCGCTGTCGCACGGCATCACCCGCTTCACGGCCGACGTCCTGCCCGGCAACGGGGCCGCGCGCGCCGCCATCCTCCGCCACCGCCCCGGCTCACCCGCCGTCTACACCCTTGACGGCACCACGCGCTACCTTCTGGAGACCCGCCCTCGGACAGGGAGCGACGCGCATGGACCCTTCCGACCTGCGGACGAATTTGTTCGGTCGGCCTAGGCGTCGAGCAGGTCCAGTGCCGAGGCCGGTGGGGTTGCCGGGCCGCCGTCGCGCAGCAGGGGGAGGACGGCCTCGGCGGCGGCCAGGTCCTGGACGCCGAGGCCGATGAGCTTGGCGACGGTGATCTGGTCGGGAGCGGTGCGCCCGGGGCGGCCGGAGACCACTTCGCCCAGTTCGGCGTCGATGCCGGTCGCGCCCTGGTCGATGGCCGCGCGCAGGTCTCCGGCGAACCTCGGTGTGAGGTCGCGGCTGTCGACGACGACCACGTCGGCGCGGCGGAAGCAGGCCACGTCCAGCTCCGCCTTGCCCGGATCGTCCGCGCCGACGGCGGTGACATGCTGGCCCGGGCGCAGCCAGGCGCCCTCCAGGACCGGCTGCCTGCTCGCGGTGGCGGTCACGATCACGTCGGCCCGCCGGACGGCCTGCTCCGCCGCCGCGACGGAGATGGCGGCGTCGGGGAGGCGGGCCTGGAGCGCCGAGCACAGCCGGCGGGCCGCGTCGTTGTTGCGGCCCGAGACCGTCACCGCCTCGATGGGCCGCATCGCGCAGACCGCCAGAGCCTGCAGATACGCCTGGACGCCCGTGCCGATGACGGCGAGCGCGGCCGCGTCCGCGAGGGCCAGTTCCCGGGCCGCCACCGCGCCCGCCGCGGCTGTGCGGACGTCGGTGATGTGGTGCTCGTCGCGCAGCAGCGCGAGCGGCTCCCCGTCGGTGGCGTCGTGGACGACGATGTAGCCGCCGGACGGGGGCCGCCGGGCCGCGAACCAGGTGCCGACCTTGACGGTGAAGACCGGCCGGCCCGGCATCCAGGCCGACTTGACGTGCACGTCCCCCTGGTCGCCCGCCGGCGCGAACACCGTGATCGGCGCCTCGCCGAGCCCGGCGCTGAAGCCGGCGAGGGCCCGCGCGACCGGCTCGACCAGTTCGGGGAAGCCGGCGGCCCGCCGGATCGCGTCCGGCCCGAAGACCTTCACGGCAGCTCCCGCAGCGTGCCGGTGCCGACCGGGCAGACGGTCCCGCCGACGGTGACCCGCTCGACGTCGTCCGGGGTACCGTAGGCGGTGATCGTGATCGTGCTGGGCCGGCCGGTGAAGCGGCCCTGCTTCAGGGCGGCCGGCTCGCCGGGCCGGATGCGGCCCCGGCGGAGCAGGTGCGCGGCGGCGCACCCGGCGGCGCTGCCGGTCGCGACGTCCTCCAGCACGCCGTCGTTGTCCCAGTGCCGGGCTTCGAGCGCGTCGACGTCCAGGACGTAGGCGAACTGCGCGCCGAGCCCCTTGAGGAGGTCCTCGAAGCCGGGGCGGCCGATCCGCGCGCGGGCGAGCGCGCCGCCGCCGCGGACCGGGACCACCAGATAGCGCAGGCCGGTCGAGATGACCTCCGGGGTGTGCAGGTCGGCCGGGTCGAGGCCGAGGGCCGCGGCGATCTCCGGCACGTCCGGGTCGGCGGGGATCGGTTCGGGGCGGCCCGCGTCCAGCAGCGCCGCGATCCGGCCCGTGGCGTCGGCGCGCGTGGTGACCTGCACCGTCTTGGCGTTCAGCTCGAAGGTCCAGCGCCGCTCCTCGCCAGGCGCGGCGCGCAGTTCGTGCAGGACGGCGGCGGCGCCGAGGAGGGGGTGACCGGCGAAGTCGAGCTCCTCGATCAGGTCGAAGACCCGCGCCCGGACGGTGTCCGGGCCCGCCGAGGTGAGGAAGATGCTCTCGAAGTGCCGCAGCTCCTGGGTGACACGGGCCATCTGGCCGGTGTCCAGTGGCGGCGGGTCGACGAAGACGGCCAGGCTGTTGCCGCTGTAGGGACGGTCGGCGAAGACGTCGACATGGTGGAAGTCGAGAGGCATGGCGGCAGCCTAGGCAGGGGCCCAGGGCATTGGGAACCGCGATTTTCCGATGTGCGATATAACGACGGCTTATGCAGAGGGACTTCCAGATCGCCGACCTGCGCGCGTTCGCGGCGGCCGTCCGCGCCGGCAGCATCACCCGCGCGGCGGCGGCGCTGCGCCTCAGCCAGCCCGCGGTGAGCCAGCGGATCCAGCGGCTGGAGCAGGCGGCGGGGGAGCGCCTGCTCGTCCGGACCGCGCAGGGCGCCCGGCCGACGCCGGCCGGGGAGACGCTGCTGGCCTACGCCGAGCGGATGCTGGCCCTGCACGACGAGGCGCGCGGGTCGGTCGGCGGCCAGGGCGGCGCGGCCGCCGGCAAGCGCACGATCGGGCTGCTGGAGGACCTGGCGATCACCGCGCTGCCCGCCGCGCTCGCCGACTTCGCCGCGCTGCACCCGCGGGTCGAGCTGGAGGTCGTCATCGGGCCGACCGCGGCGCTGCGCGAGAACACCGGCCTGGACCTGGCGCTCGGCGACCCGGCGGCCATGCCCGAGGCCGCCCTGCGCTGGCGGCGCCGGGTCGAGATGGCGTGGGCGTGCGCACCGTCGTTCGACCCGTCCGCCGACCCGCTGCCGCTGGTGCTGTTCTCCCAGCCCTGCAACTGGCGCCGCCCGGTGCTGGACGCGCTCACCCGGCACGGCCGCGAGTGGCGGGTCGCCTTCCAGAGCACCAGCGCGCACGCCGTGCAGGCCGCCATCTGCGCCGGCATCGGGCTGGCGGCGCTCCTGGAGGACAACGTCCCCGCGACGGCGGTGCGCCCGACCGAGCACCTGCCGCCGCCGCCCATGGCGGACATCGCCATCTCCAGGCGGCCCGGCACCGACGGCGACCCGGTCCTGGACAACCTGGAACGCCTGCTGCGGCGCGCGGTCGGCTAGAACCCGGCGGCGCGCAGCCGCGCTTCGACGGCCTCCCACGTCGGTTCGACGGGTTCGGGCGGCGTGGCGCCGACGCCCAGGTCCTTGAAGCCGCTGGAGGTGGCGATGCACACGACCGGCCCTTCCACGTCGCGCAGCTGGCGGAACCCGGCGAGCCCGGCCGCGCCGGACAGTTCCTGCCAGAGCCCCGCGCCGGCCAGTTCGCGCTGCGCGGCGGCCATCTCCTCGTCGGACACCAGCAGTGCGGCGCCGCCGCTGCGGGTGATCGCGGCGACGCCCCGGTAACCCGAGACGGCGCTGTCGATCGCGTAGGCGGCGGTCGGGCCGACGTCCACCCGCACCGCCGGGACGCCCTTGGCGAGCGCGCGCGACAGCGGCCCGCCCGCTGCCGGCTCGCACGCGAACATGCGCGGCACCCGGTCGGCGAGGCCGAGGTCGTGCAGCTCCTGGAAGCCCTTCCACACCCCGAACAGCAGCTCGCCGTAGCCGGTCGGGACGAACACCGCCGCCGGCACGCCGCCGCGCTCGGCGAAGATCTCGTAGGCGATCGTCTTGTAGCCCTCGGGCCCCCAGGCGTGCCCGGTGTGCTGCTCGGTCAGGTTGCTGACGGGGTGCAGGCCGAGCTCGTCGACGATCCGGCGCATCAGCGGCCAGCGCGCCTCCTCCGGGACGGCCAGCACGGTCGCGCCGTAGGCGGCGAGGAACGAGGCGACCGCCGGCGGCGCGCCCGCCGATGCGAGCACCACGCACGGCAGCCCGGCCCGCGCCGCGTACGCCGCCGCCGACGCGCCGTGGTTGCCCGACGAGGCGACCACGATCCCGGGGGCGCCCTCGGCGACGGCGGCGCTGGTCGTGCAGCGGTTCAGCCGGTCCTTGTGGCTCCAGGTCGGGTTGCGCGACTCGTCCTTGACCAGCAGCCCGTCCGCGATCTCCAGCAGCGGGGTGCCGCCCTCGCCGAGGCCGGGCGCGGCGAGGGGCGGCAGCAGCGGCGCCCAGCGGTCCAGCCCGGCGGCGGGGGCGGGCGCGAACAGCTCGCGCGGCACCGCGGCGTAGTCGTAGCCGACCTCGGCCGGGTAGGCGACGTCGGCGGTGCTGGTGTCGGGGCAGCCGCGGGTGAGCGCGGGGCTCAGCGGATGCTCGATCGCCGGGAACATCACCGAGCGCTGGCAGACCGCCGAGGAGAGCTGTCCCATAGCGCGCGAGTCTAGTCAGACTGCCATAATCACGCAGGTGAGCATCTTGATCATTCCGGGTTGGCAGAACTCGGGCGACGGTCACTGGCAGACGCGCTGGCAGGCGGCCCTGCCGGACGCGGTGCGCGTCGAGCAGGACGACTGGGACGACGCCCACCGGGACGCCTGGGTCGCCCGCCTCGGCGAGGCGATCGCCGCGTGCAGCGAGCCGCCCGTGCTCGTCGCGCACAGCCTCGGTGTCCTCACCGTGGTGGAGTGGGCGGCCGAGACGGGCGGCGCGGGCGTGCGCGGCGCGCTGCTGGTCACGCCGCCCGACATGGACAACGTGGACGAGCCGGGCATCACCGGCTACGCGCCCATCCCCACCGCGCGGCTGCCGTTCCCGGCGATCCTGGTCGGCAGCCGCAGCGATCAGTGGATGACGTTCGAGCGGGCCGCCGAGCTCGCCGCCGCCTGGGGCGCGCGCCTGCACGACGCGGGCGACGCCGGCCACGTCAACACCGACGCGGGCTACGGCCCCTGGCCCGAGGGCGAGAAGCTGCTCGCCGAGCTGCGCTAGCGGACCCGCAGCACGATCTTTCCCTGGATGTGGCCGCGCTCGGCGCGCTCGTGCGCGGCCGCCGCGTCCTCCAGGGGGAAGACCGAGTCGATGCCGGGACGGACGGCGCCCGACTCCAGCAGCCCGGCCAGCGCGGCGGTGGCCGGGCCGTCGGGGTGGACCTGCACGCTGGGGAAGGTGATCCCGCGCGCGGCGCCCTCCTCGCGGTGGTACTCGCCGAGGAAGATCGGGGTGACGGTGCCGCCGTCGCGGACGGCCTTGAGGAAGCGGTGCGCGTCCGGGCCGCCGACGGTGTCGACGACGTGGTCCACCTCGCGGACCGCGTCCTCGGCGGCGGTGCGGGTGTAGTCGACGAACTCGTCCGCGCCGAGGCCGCGTAGGAACTCCTCGTGCCGCCCGGACGCGACCGCCACGACGTGCGCGCCGCACGCCTTGGCCAGCTGCACGGCGAAGTGCCCGACGCCGCCCGCCGCGCCGTTGACCAGCACCCGGCGGCCCGGCTCCAGGCCGACCTCCTCGTAGAGGTTCTGGTACGCGGTGAGCCCGGCCAGCGGCACCGCCGCCGCCCGCACGTGGTCCACGTTCGCGGGCTTGCGCGCCAGCTGGGCGGCCGGGACGGTCACGTACTCGGCGTAGGCGCCGTGGCCCTCGCCGCCGCCGGGGAAGGGCAGCAGCCCGAAGACCTCGTCGCCCTCCCGCCATTCGCCGGCGCCCGCGCCGGCGACGACGCCCGACACGTCCCAGCCGGGCGTCCAGGGCAGCGGGAAGACCGGCCGCAGCTCGGCCGGGATGACGCTGAAGCCGCTGCGGGCGTACCAGTCGACCGGGTTCAGCGCGGCGGCGTGCACCTGGACCAGCACCTCGCCGGGGCCGGGCTCGGGGACGGGCAGCTCTTCGGGCCGCAGGACGGCGGGGTCGCCCGTGGCATGGATGCGGATCGCCTGCACGATGTCTCCTCACGACGAAATGGAGCAGTGCTCCGGATATAACCGGAGCACTGCTCCATTTGTCAACGCCTAGGATCGGCCCATGCCCGAGACCCGCCACCCGCGCGCCGACGCGCTCCGCAACCGCGCCCGCCTGCTGGACGCGGCGCGCGCCGTCGTCGAGGAGCAGGGCACCGAGGCCTCCCTGCGCGACATCGCCCGCCGCGCGGGCGTCGGCATGGGCACCCTGTACCGCCACTTCGCGACCCGCGGCGACCTCCTGGAGGCCCTGCTCGGCGCGCGCTTCGACGGCCTGGCCGCCCGCGCCGCCGCACTGGCCGGCGAGCTGCCGCCGCTGGAGGCGCTCACCGCCTGGCTGCACGAGTTCGTCTCCGGCGCCACCGTCTACCGCGGCCTCGCCGCGTCCCTCATGGCCACCATCGGCGACGAGACGTCCTCGCTGCACGCCTCCTGCGCCGCGCTGCAGGACGCGGGCGGCCGGCTCCTCGCGGCGGCGCAGGCCGCCGGGCGGGTCCGCCCCGACATGGACGGCGCCGACCTGTTCGCGCTGGTCGGCGCCGTCGCCACCCTCATCGACCAGGCGCCCGCCCTGGCCCCCCGCCGGGACCGGCTCATCGACCTGATCCTGGAGGGGCTGCGGACCGCCTAGCGGCTCACAGCCCCGGGCGGACCAGCGGGAAGGGGATCGTCTCGCGGATCGAGCGGCCCGTCAGCGTGATCAGCAGCCGGTCGATGCCCATGCCCATGCCGCCGGCCGGCGGCATCGCGTACTCCAGGGCGCGCAGGAAGTCCTCGTCCAGCTCCATCGCCTCGGGGTCGCCGCCCGCCGACTGCAGCGACTGCTCGGTGAGCCGCTGCCGCTGCAGGATCGGGTCGATCAGCTCCGAGTAGGCGGTGCCGAGCTCCAGCCCGAACACGATCAGGTCCCACTTCTCGGCGAGGCGGGGGTCCTTGCGGTGCGGGCGGGTGAGCGGGGAGGTCTCGGCCGGGTAGTCGCGGACGAACGTGGGGGCCTTCAGCTCCTCCTCCACCAGCGCCTCGAACAGCTCCTGGACGAGCTTGCCCTGCCCCCACTCGGGGTCGAAGTTCAGGTCGACCCGCTGGGCCAGGGCGTGCACGGCGGGCAGCGGGGTGTCGGGGGTGATCTCCTCGCCGAGCGCCTGCGACACCGACCCGTAGACGGTGATCTCCTGCCACGGCTCGGCCAGGTCGTACTCCACGCCGTCGCGGACCACGACCGTGGTGCCGAGCGCGGCCTCCGCCGCCGCCACGACCAGGTCGCGGGTGAGGACGGCCATCGTGTCGTAGTTGCCGTAGGGCTCGTAGGCCTCCAGCATCGTGAACTCGGGGTTGTGCTTCTGCGAGACGCCCTCGTTGCGGAAGTTGCGGTTCAGCTCGAACACCTTGCCGACGCCGCCGACCAGCAGCCGCTTCAGGTACAGCTCGGGGGCGATCCGCAAGTACAGCTGCATGTTGTAGGCGTTGATGCGGGTGGTGAAGGGCCGGGCCGTCGCGCCGCCGTGGATCGGCTGCAGCATCGGCGTCTCGACCTCCAGGTACTCGCGCGCGCGCAGCCCGTCGCGGACGGCCGCGACGGCGTCGCCGCGCATCCGCAGCATCTTGCGGGACTCGTCGTTGACGATGAAGTCCACGTACCGCTGCCGGACCCGCGCCTCGGGGTCGGACAGGCCGCTGCTCTTGTTCGGCAGCGGCCGCAGGCACTTGGCGGTCAGCTTCCACGACCCGGCCAGCACCGACAGCTCGCCGGTGCGCGAGGTGACGACCTCGCCGGTCACCCCGACCTGGTCGCCGAGGTCGATGAGCTGCTTCCAGGTCGCCAGCGCGTCCGTGCCGACGCCGTCGGCGGTCAGCATCACCTGCAGGTCGCCGGTCTCGTCCCGCAGCGACACGAAGATCAGCTTGCCGTGCTCGCGGGCCAGCACCACCCGCCCGGCGATCGCGACGTGCTCGCCGGTGTGGCTGTCGGGCGCCAGGCCGGCGAAGCGCGCCCGGATGTCGGCGGCGTAGTCGGTGCGCTCGAACCCGAGCGGGTAGGGCTCCATCCCGGCGTCGCGGATCTGGTCGAGCTTGGCGTGCCGGACGCGCTCCTGCTCCGACAGCCGGCGCTGCGGGGCGCGCGCCGCGTCCGCGGCCTCCTCGATCTCCTTGATCTGGTCGACCAGGTGCGCCGACGGCACCATGTTCGCGGCCCGGTCCAGCTTGGGCCGGTTCAGGCTCGGCAGGAACCCCTCGGCGCGCGCGTAGGCGAGGCCGAGCCGGACCAGGTCGCGGTTCTGCTGGTAGCAGATGAACCGCGGCCGCCAGATCGGCAGGTACTTGGCGTTGGACAGGTACAGCGACTCCAGCTGCCAGAACCGCGACGCGAACGACAGGAACCGGTAGTAGATCCGCGCGATCGGCCCGGCGCCGATCTGCGAGCCGCGCTCGAACGCCGAGCGCAGCATCGCGAAGTTCAGCGACATGTGCTGCGCGCCGACCATCGCGGCCTTCTCGGCGAGCTTGGCGACCATGAACTCGTTCAGGCCGTTCTCGGCGGCGCGGTCGCGGCGCATCAGGTCCAGCGACAGGCCCGACCGGCCCCACGGGACGAAGCTGAGCAGTCCGCGCAGCTCGCCCTTGTCGTCGAACGCCTCCACCATCACGCAGCGCCCGTCGGTCGGGTCGCCGAGCCGGCCGAGCGCCATCGAGAAGCCGCGCTCGGTCTCCTCGCCGCGCCAGGCGTCGGCGCTGCGGATCAGCTTGGCCATCTCCCAGTCGGGGATCTGCGAGTGCCGCCGGATCCGGACGGTGTAGCCGGCCCGCTCGACCCGGCGGACGGCCTGGCGGACCTGGCGCATCTCGCGGCCGTCCAGGTTGAACTCGGTGAGGTCGATGATCGCCTCGTCGCCGAGCTCCAGCGCGTCGAAGCCGTGCCGCTTGTAGATGTGCGCGGCGCGCTCGCCGACGCTCACCGCGCCGGGGATCCAGGCGTGCGCGCGGCACTCGGCCAGGAACGCCTCGATGGCCTGGTCCCAGGACTCGGGGTCGCCGAGCGGGTCGCCGCTGGCCAGCGAGACGGTGCCGTCCACCCGGTAGGCGATCGCGGCCTTGCCGTTCGGCGCGACGATGACGTCCTTGTCGCGGCGCAGCGCGAAGTAGCCGAGGGAGTCCTGGTCGCCGTACTCGGCGAGCAGCCGGCGCGCGGCCAGCTCCTCCTCGGCGCTCAGCACCGGGTCGCGGCGGCCGGGGCGGAACAGCGCCCAGAACGTGACGACGAGCAGGCCGGTGCCGAGCACGGTGATGGTGATGTCGACCCAGCCGGGGACGTCCACCTGGATCGGGTCGCCGGTGACGCCCGAGCCGAGCACCGTCTGCAGCAGCACGTACATCGGGTGCGTCCAGAACCCGCCGCCGGGGTCGCGGTCGGTGACGGTGGCCAGCCAGGTGCCGATGCTGCCGCTGAACAGCAGCAGCACCGAGAACACGATCGCCGCGACACGCCGGTTGGCGCGGTCGGGCAGCGTGGTGAACTGGCCGCGCGCCGCCACCGCCAGGGCGAGGACCGACGCGTGCAGCACCGTGGTCACGGCGGTGCGCGGCACCGAGTAGTCGTCGGGGTTGAGGATCGCGGTCAGCAGGAACAACGTGGAGGATGCGGTGGTGAGGCTGAACAGCAGCACCAGGATGCGCCAGGCGGCCTTCTTGCGCCGCCGGATGCCCATCGACAGCAGAAGGAGGAGCAGGCCCCACGGGACACTGGCGGAGAAACCGAGCAGGTAGATCCACCGGAGCGCCCAGATGGTGCCGATCCGCACGATCAGGTCCGAGGAGAACCAGTACAGGATCGACAGGATGCCGGACAGCCGGGTGTACCAGAAGAAGATCGTCGGCGCGGCCTCGATGAGGCCCTGCCAGCGGCCGCGCAGGCCGTTCCTCGCCATCGTGCCCCCGTCATGGCTCTGCTGTGTTCTCTTCTTTGTACCGGTTGTCACGTTTCTCACGCTTCGTTCTTCCGACGTACCGCGAACCGGGCCGTTACGGTGCACGTCCTACGGGTAGGGGGTTGTCGCTTGCTAGCAGGGTCCAAGATTGTCAGCAAAAGTCGATATGGTCGCGGATATGCCTAATGAGACCTCCGGCGAGCGCCTGCTCGCCCGCCGTTACCGACTGGTCGCCCATGTCGGGCGCGGCGGCATGGGCACGGTCTGGCAGGCTCACGATGAGGTCCTCGGGCGTGACGTTGCGGTGAAGGAGGTCATCCTTCCGCATGGTCTCACCGATGAGGAACGCGCCGTCCAGTACAAGCGCACCTTCCGCGAGGCGCGCACCGCCGCGCGCCTCGGCCACCCCAACGTCGTCACCGTCTACGACGTGGTGGAGGAGGACGGCCGGCCCTGGATCATCATGGAGCTCATCCCGGCCCGTTCGCTGGACCAGGTGATCAAGCAGGAGGGTCCCCTCGACGTCCGGCGCACCGCCGAGATCGGCCGCCAGATGCTGGCCGCCCTGCACGCCGCGCACGAGGCGGGCGTGCTGCACCGCGACGTCAAGCCCAGCAACGTGCTGGTCACCGACGGCCCGGCCGGCGACCGCGCCGTGCTCACCGACTTCGGCATCGCGACCGCCTCCGGCGACGCCACCCTCACCCAGACCGGCCTGGTGATGGGCTCGCCCGCCTACATCGCGCCCGAGCGGGCCCGCGGCCGCACCGCCGGGCCCGCCTCGGACCTGTGGTCGCTCGGCGTCACCCTGTACTCGATGCTGCACGGCCGCTCCCCGTTCGAACGGTCCGAGCCGATGGCCGCGCTCGTCGCCGTCATCTCCGAGGACCCCGACCCGCCCGAGCGGGCCGGCCGCCTCGCCCCCGTCATCGAGGGGCTGCTGCGCAAGAACCCCGACGAGCGGATGGACGCGATCGAGGCCGGCATCCTGCTGGACGAGATCGTCCGGCAGGAGACCGTCGACACCCAGCGCACCCTCGTCGTCGAGGTCCCGCCGGCCGAGCGGACCGACCCGCCGAAGCCGGCCGAGCCGCCCGCCACGGGCGACCCCACCGACGGCAGCACCCGCGTCACCCCGGTGGTGGCGGACCCCGGCAGCGCGGCGAGCTGGCAGACGGGCCAGCCGACCGAGCCGGCGCCCGCCGCCGCCACCGGCAGCCCGCCCGCCCGCCGCGAGGGCGGCGGCGCCATCGCGGGTCTCAGCCGCAACGCGCTGGTCATCGGCGGCATCGTGCTCGTCCTGCTGGTGGTGATCGTGAGCGTCGTGCTGGCCAGCACCAAGGACAACAAGCCCGCCGACAAACGCGGCGGCGCGGCACCGGCGAAGACCTCCAAGACCACCAAGTCGTCGAAGTCGCCCTCGCCGTCCCCGTCCTCCGCCAAGCCGAGCGAGACCCCCAAGACCTCCTCGCCCGCCGCCGCCGATGTTCCGCCCGGCTGGCACGTCTACAAGGACAGTACGGGCTACTCCATCGCGGTCCCGGACGGCTGGTCCGGGCCGAAGCACCGCAGTTACTCTCCGAGTAGCGTCTTCTTCGAGCCGCCGGACGGCCCCGGCTACATCCAGATCGACCAGGCGGCGAGCGCCAACACCAGCGCCCTGAAGGACTGGAAGGACTTCGAGCCCACCCGCCGCGGCTCGTTCCCGAACTACCACCGGATCAAAATCGCGCCGGTGGACCAAGGAGAACCCGTTCACGACTCCACCGGCGAGAAGGCCGCCGACTGGGAATGGACCTACGACAGCAAGGGCGAGCGGCTGCACGCGCTCAACCGCGGGTTCGTGATGAACGGCCATGGCTACGCGATCGTCCTCGTCGCCCCGGACAAGTCCTGGGGCAAGACCTTGTCCGACCTGGCGCCCCTGTACCAGCACTTCAAGGCCGCCCCCTAGTCGTTCAGGACGTGCTCCTGGCCTGCGGCAGACGTATGAATCCACAAGTTCCGCTGTTCACACGCCTGCCGCCGGGGTGCGAGGATGCCGGCCTCTCAGCAGGCTCCGTCGATCAGGGGTTGCGGCCGCCAACCCGGAAGCGCACCGTGCTGGAGCACTCCTGCCGCGGAGCGAAGTAGCAGACGCGGAAGTAGATCTGCCGCTTCTCCGAAAGGTTCCGTGAGTAAACGGCGTTCGACTGTTCGAACACGTTGCCTATCGAGTGCCACTTGTCCTTGACTCCCACGTAGTTCCACTCTGCGTGGGCCACGATGGGCAGGGTCTCCGGCCCATCGGACCGCATGTTGTTCCAGATGCGGAAGGAGTCGCCCTCCGGGTAGAAGATGACACCTGCCTTGTTGTGGCTCGCCTGCACCCAGTTGCGGTAGGGCACGGCGGCCTCGGCCGGAGGGACGGTGCCCGCGACGAGGGCGACGGCGGCGCTGGTGACGAGGGCCGCCTTCTTGACTGGGAGGCGCAACGTGAGTGCTCCTTCATGTCAGGGGAGATCGGTCCCTATTGGAGCAGGTGTCAAGTACGGTGGCAAGCCGTACTTGAGGGGATGAATCCGGCGAATCGGGGGTTTGGATGCCGATCCGTTAGATCGGGTCGGTAGGGTCGCGAGCCATGTCGGAGGGGAACGTGGGGGAGCGGTTGCTGGCCGGCCGCTATCGGCTGCTGGCGGTCGTCGGCCGCGGCGGGATGGGCACCGTCTGGCGCGCGCACGACGAGGCGCTGCACCGTGAGGTGGCCGTCAAGGAGGTCGTGCTGCACCCCTCGCTGAGCGAGGAGGAGCGCGCCGCCCGGCACGAGCGGACGCTGCGCGAGGCGCGGGCATCGGCGCGGCTCGGCCACCCCGGCGTGGTCACCGTGCACGACGTGGTGGACGAGGACGGCCGCCCGTGGATCGTGATGGAGCTGGTCCGGGCCCGTTCCCTGCAGGAGATCATCGACGAGGACGGGCCGCTGCCGCCCGGCCGCGCCGCCGAGCTCGGCCGCCAGCTGGTCGGCGCGCTGCGCGCCGCGCACGCGGTCGGCATCCTGCACCGCGACGTCAAGCCCGCCAACGTGCTGGTCACCGGCGACGGCCGGGCCGTGCTCACCGACTTCGGCATCGCCCAGCTGGCCGGGGACGCCACCCTCACCGGGACCGGGCTGATCATGGGGTCGCCCGCCTACATGCCGCCCGAGCGGGTGCGCGGCGAGCGCGCCCTGCCCGCCTCGGACCTGTGGGCGCTCGGCGCGACCCTGTACGCGGCCGTGGAGGGCCGCGCGCCGCACCACCGCAGCGACGCGATGGCGGTGCTGGCCGCGGTGATGACGCAGGAGGTCCCGCCGCCGCGGCAGGCCGGGGAGCTCACGCCGGTGCTGATGGCGCTGCTGGACCGCGACCCGGTGCGCCGCCTCGGCGCGGCCGAGGCCGAGACCGCCTTCGCCCGCGTCGCCGCGGGCGGGCCCTCCCTCGTCGGCGGGTCGACCATGGCCGCGCCCGCGCCGCGGTGGGACGCCCCGCCCGCCCTGGACCTGACCGCGCCGGTGCCCACGCCGTCGCAGGCCCCGGCGCCCGCCCCCGCCCGGCGGCGCGGCGTCGCGCTGCCGGTCCTGGCGGGGGTGCTGGCCACGGCCGTCCTCGCCGCCGTCCTCACCATGGTGTTCTGGCCCGAGGCCAAGGGGACGCCCGGCCCCTACGACGCGGACGCGGCCAAGCCCACCAAGACCGCGCGGCCCACGACGTCCGCGAGCCGGCCGAAGGACGAGCGGGACACGGCCGCGCCGCCGCCCGGCATGAGGACGGAGGCGGTGAAGGACTACTCGCTGCCCGTCCCCCAGGGATGGGTCCGCACCTCCAGGCCGCCCCACCAGGTGTCCTGGACGGACCCGGCGACCAAGGCCTACATCCTGGTCGACGACCGCCGCTGGGACGTGGCCCCGACCGACCCCTACGCCCACTCCGAGGCCTTCGAACGGCAGACGATGGCCAACGGGAGGCTGCGCGGCTACTCGCGCGTCGACCTGAAGCGGGTCACCGTCGGCGGGCGGCCCGGCGCCGACCTGGAGTACACCTGGCTGGACGGCCAGATGCGCGCCACCTCCCGCAGCGTCGTGACGCCGTCCGGCGGCACCTACACGGTCATGGTCGCCGCGCCGCAGCGCACCATGCCGCAGGTGCGGCCCCTACTGAACTCCGCGCTGGCGGGTTTCCGGGTCTGAGCGCCGCGGCCCCGCCGCGCCGGGGGGACAATGTGCTGAGGATGAACTCCGGGACGTGCTGAAGCGTCCCAGTAACAACACAAGTTCGGTGAGGAGTGCCCGCAACGCCCCCACCACGGCCGGCGGAACGGGACGGGGGACCAGGAAGTCATGGACGAGGGTCGGCAGCTCGCAGGCCGCTACCGGCTCGACTCGGTCGTGGGCCGGGGCGGCATGGGCACGGTATGGCGCGCCTACGACCTCACGCTCGACCGTGAGGTGGCCGTCAAGGAGGTCGTGCTGCCGCCCGGCCTCAGCGACACCGAGCGCGAGGTGCTGTACGAGCGCACGTTCCGGGAGGCGCGGGCGTCGGCCCGGCTGAACCACCCCGGCGTGGTGACGGTGCACGACGTCGTCGAGGCGCAGGACCGGCCGTGGATCGTGATGGAGCTGGTCCGCGCCCGCTCGCTGCAGGACCTGCTGGAGGAGGGGCCGCTGGAGCACCGGCGGGTCGCCTCGATCGGCCTGCAGATGCTCGGCGCGCTCCGGCACGCGCACGAGAAGGGCATCCTGCACCGCGACGTCAAGCCCAGCAACGTGCTGATCACCGACTCGGGCCGGGTGGTGCTGACCGACTTCGGCATCGCGCAGGTCGAGGGCGACGCGACGCTGACCCAGACCGGCCTGGTGATGGGCTCGCCCGCCTACATCCCGCCCGAGCGCGCGCAGGGCGAGCGCGCCGTCCCCGCCTCGGACCTGTGGGCGCTCGGCGCGACCCTGTACGCGGCGCTGGAGGGCCGGTCCCCCTACGAGCGGTCCAACGCGATGTCTTCGCTGCAGGCCGCGCTGCTGGAGCCCGCCCCGCCGGCGCGCAACGCCGGGCCGCTGGCGCGGGTGCTGGACGGACTGCTGGTGCGCGAACCGATGCACCGGATGACCGCCGCGCAGGTGCAGCCGCTGCTGCAGCGGGTCGCCGACATGCCGCCGCCCGCGGTGGCGCAGACGGTGACCGACGGGACGGTGCTGGACGACCCCTCGCGCCGCCAGGCCGGCCGCTCCACCAGCCAGACCGTGCTGGATCCGGCGCAGATGGAGGCCGTCACCCGGCACGATTCGGGACGGCGGCCCGAGCTTTACCGGGAACAGCCCCGCCGCGAGCCGCCGCCGCAGGAACAGACGCGGCAGGCCACCGACTGGGAGACCGGGACGCGGTCGTCCTGGGACCCGCCGGCGACGCCTGCGCACTGGGAAGGCCCGGCGGAGCCGCCGCACCACGGCGCGACCGCCGCGCCCGCCCCCGGCCGCGACCGCCGCCGCACCACGGTGATCGTCACCATCGCGGTGATCCTGGTGGTCGCCGCCGTGCTGGCCGGCGCCTTCATCCTGCGAGGCCGGTTCGCGGGCGGCACCAAGAGCGGCCTCGGCGGCGGCGCCTCGGTCGTCCGCCAGGGCGCGAACTACTCGGTCACGGTGCCGAAGAGCTGGACGTGGCAGCGCAACGGGGACGGCAAGCCCATCCTGGCCTCGCCCGACGGCAGGACCTCGCTGCTGGTGGACAGCACGCCGTGGGGCCTCGCCCGCTCCACCGCGTTCGAGAAGGCCAGCAGCCAGCACAAGTACGGCGCGGCCTCGCCGAACCTGCCCGGTTACAGCGACGGGCAGGTCCGGCCGGTCGACTACCTGGGCACCAACGCCGCCGACTGGGAGTTCCGGTTCCGCAAGGACGGCACCGTCATCCATGTGGTCGACCGGTTCGTGCAGGTCGACGGCGCCCCCTTCGCGCTGTACTTCCGCACCCCCGAGCAGCACTGGGCCGCCTCGGCGGACATCCGCGGGCGGATCTTCGCCTCCTTCCGGCCCCGGACGTGAGAACGGGCCCCGCACGGTGTACGCCGTGCGGGGCCCGCCTCCGGGGGTGTGACAGTTGGCTCAATTCTGGATCGACAGGCCGGCGGCCTCGGCGCCGTCGGCGCGCACCGCGGGCTGCTCCGACACCACGTCCGTCATGATCATGAAGGGCAGGGTGAGCGGCGGCGGCGAGGCGGGCGTGAAGGTCAGCGGGATGCCGAGCAGCTTCGACGACATCCTGGTCGTGTACATGACGACCTTGCCGTCCAGCGTCAGCTGCGGCGTCTTCAGCTCGGTGTGCGCGGCGCCGTGCCGGGTCGCCTGGTCGACGTCCTTCAGCACGGCCTTGCTCATGCTGAACTTCAGCGCCTTGACCGGCCCGTCCGCGGTGGGCACCTCGGCGACGCCGTCGTAGCTCAGCCCGGACATGGTGAGCGAGCTCGCGCGCAGCGTGGAGGCGTCGGTGTAGACGACATCGGTGCCGCCCGCGGTGGCGGTCTTGGCCTGGCCGGCCGTGAGGCAGGACTTCAGGTCCGCCGAACCCGCCAGGTCGGCGAGCAGCTTGCGGGCCTGCGCCTCGGACAGCCCGGACGGGACCTTCGGGCACTCCGGTTCGGTGGCCTTCGCCGACGGGGACGGGGACGGGGACGGCGAGGCCGACGCGGAAACCGAGGGGGAGGGCGACGCCGAAGGGGACGCGGAGGGCGTCGGCGTCGGGGCGAGCAGGTGCGCGCCGGCCGCGAGCGGCAGGACGGCGGGCAGCGCGAAGGCCATCAGCCGGCCGCCGCGCGGCGCCGCGTGCGCGCCGCGCATGACCTCGTCGAGCGCGGGCGGGAAGGCGGGGGCGGCCTCCACCGCGGGGGCGTCGTCCGGCTCGTCCCGGCGGGCCGGCCCGGGCGCCCAGGCGGCGCCGAGCGCGCCGCCGAGCAGCCCGAGCAGCATCCCGACCAGGAACCCGCCGAAGTTGGACGTCAGGAACGAGGCGATCGCCAGCAGCACCGCGAGCACGCCGTAGAAGACGCGCTGGGCCGGCTGGAACCACATCAGCACCCCGGCCAGGACCAGCAGCGCGCCGACCAGCCAGCTCGCGATGCCCGCCATGCCCTGGTGGACCAGCAGCGGCGCGGGCGCCAGCGGGATCGCGATGAGCTCGAGGCCGCCGAGGACGGCCAGCACGCCGCCCCAGAACGGGCGCGTGCGCCGCCAGCGGCGGAAACCCTGCGGTTCGGTGGAAGTCATGCGGCTCTCAGAAGCACTCGTCGCCGAGCTTCATGCTGAGGTTCTTCAGCTTGAAGGTGCCGGCGGTGGTCGCCCAGGCGACCTGCCTGACGTGGGTGAGGTCGACGCTCTCGGCCTGCTGGCCGAACATGCCGGCCGGGCCCTTGATGCCCCCGGCGCGGTTCAGCTCCGAGGCGTCGCGGCCGATCTCGATGTTCTTGAAGACCGCGTCGGCGTCGAGCTGCTCGACGTCCAGCACCAGGTCGGTGGCGGTCACCGGGTCCTTGCCGGTGCCGGCGGTGAGGCGCAGCGTCAGCGGCCCGACCTTCACCGACTGGCACATGTTGCGGATGGTGGCGTGCTGGATCCCCGAGATCTGCACCGGGTGCCGCTTGCCGTCCTTGGACTCGTCGGCGCCGCCGTACTGGACGAAGCCCTGCCCGTGCAGCGAGTCCGCGCTGACCTTGAAGCTGCCGCCGGAGACGGCGAAGGAGGAGGCGATCGCGCCCTGGGCGGTCATGAAGACCAGCGCGCCGGCGCCGAGCGCGGCGGGGGCGGCGATGGCGGCGAACCGCTTCCAGCGGACCCGGCCGACGGCCTGGGTGGAGTCGCTCATGCTGTGCTCCCTGGGGGACAGACCGGAGAACCGGACACTGGTGACGCCAGTCACGTACGTGACGAACAGTGGCAAGTTACCCTCAAGTACTTACTTGCACCAAACCAAAACAGAGTTCCGGAAGGTAAAGAATCCGGTCGCTGACCTGCGGATCTATTTGAAAGATCGTCAATAGGGCTGATTTCGGACGTCCGAAATCAGCTACGCACAGTGATCAGAACGGCCGGTGCGAACGGGGCCGACTCAGCCGGTCCAGCCCGGCTTGACCAGCCCCGACTCGTAGGCGAACACCACCAGCTGGGCGCGGTCCCGCGCACCCAGTTTGATCATGGTGCGGCTCACGTGCGTCTTGGCGGTGGCCGGGCTGACCACCAGCGCGGCCGCGATCTCCTCGTTGGACAGTCCCTGCCCGACGAGGGTCATCACCTCCCGCTCGCGCTCGGTGAGCGCGTTCAGCCTGGGCGAGGGCGCCGGCTCCTTGGCGCGCGCCGCGAACTCGGCGATCAGCCGCCGGGTCACCCCGGGCGACAGCAGCGCGTCGCCGCCCGCGACCGCGCGCACCGCGTGGATCAGCTCGACCGGCTCGGTGTCCTTGACCAGGAACCCGCTCGCACCGCCGCGCAGCGCCTCGAAGACGTACTCGTCCAGCTCGAAGGTGGTGAGGATGACGATGCGCACGCCGGCCAGGCGCTCGTCGCCGGCGATGCGGCGGGTGGCGGCCAGGCCGTCCAGGCCGGGCATCCGGATGTCCATCAAGATGACGTCGGGGCGCAGCCGCCCGGCGGCCTCGACCGCCTCCGCGCCGTCGCCGGCCTCGCCGACGACCTCGATGTCGGACTGGGCGTCCAGCAGCGCGCGGAACCCGGCCCGCACCAGGATCTGGTCGTCGGCCAGCAGCACTCTGATCATCAGGACTCCCCGTCGAGCGGAAGGGTGGCGCGGACGCGGAAGCCGCCGCCCGCGCGGGGCCCGGCGTCGAACGTGCCGCCGAGCGCGGTGGCGCGCTCGCGCATGCCGCGGATGCCCGCGCCGCCGGTATCGGACAGCAGGGGCGCGCCGCGGCCGTCGTCGTCGACCCGCACGGTGACGTCGTGGTCGCCGTGGACGATGCGGACCCGCACGCGCACCGGCCCCGGGCCCGCGTGCCGGGTCACGTTCGTCAGCGACTCCTGGACGATCCGGAACGCGGCCAGGTCGGCGCCCGCGGGCAGCGGCCGCTCCTCGCCGCTGACCTCGCAGTGCACGGCCAGCCCGGCGGCGCGGGCGCGTTCCAGCAGCTCGGGCAGCCGGTCCAGCCCGGCGGTGGGCGAGCGCGGGGCCTGCTCGCCGTCGGCGCGCAGCGCCCCGATCACCGACCGCATCTCGCTGAGCGCCTCCTTGCTGGCCACCTTGATCGCGGCGAGCGCGTCGCGCGCCTCGGCCGCCGCGGCGTCGCCGGCGGCGTCGTCGGACAGCAGGTGCAGCGCCACCCCGGCCCGCACGTTGATCATGGAGATGTTGTGCGCGAGCACGTCGTGCAGCTCGCGCGCCATCCGCAGCCGCTCCTCGGTCGCCTGCCGCCGCTCGGCCTCGGCGCGGGTGCGCGCGGCGGCCTCGGCGCGCTGCCGCCGCGCCCGGATCAGCTCGGCGCCGACGAGCGCGAGCAGCGCCCAGCCGATGAGGAAGACGGTGCCGTCCAGCCCCGGCCGCTCCACCGGGAACAGCCGGTGCGGGTCGCCGCGCAGCTCCGGCGGCAGCCCGTACAGGGCGGTGCCCGCCAGGTAGGCGGAGATCGCGCCGAGCGTGCCGGCCCAGGCGAACAGCCGGTGCCCGGCGGTCACCGCCGCGATGATCGCGACCCCGGCGGAGAACGCCGCCGGGCCGTAGGTGTAGGCGCGCAGGAAGTACAGGGCGGTGACGACGCCTTCGGCCGTCAGCGTGAAGCGCGGGTAGCGGCGGCGCAGCAGCAGCAGGAGCGGCCCGGCGACCAGCAGCGCGAACGCGTACTCGTCGAGCGGCTTCTGGTGGCGGACCCGCGTCTGCTCGCTCTCCCACCCGTGGTGGCTGTCCTGCGCCCCCATCGACCCGCTGACCTGGACGAACACCAGCAGCGCCGGCGCGACCCACACGGGCCACGCCGACGGCAGCGGCAGGTGCCAGCGCGCGGCGGCCGGCGACGGCGAAGTGCTCACCCTCGAACGCTAGGCCACCGGCGCGGCGCGCGGCGTCGCCCGGCGGGAGTGATCACCTCTACTCCGCCGGGCGTACGCCGTCGCCGCAGGTCACCAGGGCGGGGGTCACTGCGGGGCGACGCGGGCGGCGAGCCAGCCGAGCACCTCGGGGAGCCGGTGCCGCCAGGACTTCAGGTCGGCCGGCGCGCCCGGCACCAGCAGCTTCTCGGCGTTCAGCGGCGGCCGGGTCAGCGCGGCGATCCGGTCGGCCTGCTGGGCCGGGCGGCCGCTGTCCTGGCCCGCCGCGACCAGCAGCGACACCGGCGGCGGCGGCAGGTGCTCCAGCCGCCACAGCAGGTCGTTGTCCTGCTGGAACACCTTGCTGCGGCCGTACAGATCGCCCTTCGGGCCGCCGGGCGGGCCGTCCACGACGGGGCCGGGCAGGTCGAACAGGCCGTTCACGCTGGCGCCCGCGGCGAACCGGTCGGAGTGCAGCATCGCGAACCGCACCGCGCACTGCCCGCTCGTGCCGAACCCGCCGACCGCCCAGCCCTTGCGGGACTGCGCCACCCGGTACAGGTCGCCGACGGCCTCCGGCAGGTCCTGGGTGTAGAGGTCCTCGGCCTGCCCGAACGAGCGGCCGGGCAGGTTCAGGCAGGTCTGCGGGCGCGGTGCGACGCCCGCGGCGGCGGCGTGCTTGGGCAGGCCGACCCCGGCGCCCGCGCCGGCGGGGGGCTGCGCGGGCTGGGTCAGCGCCTTGGCCGACCGCGTCATCACGTACACGACCGGCTGCGCCCGGCCCGCCGCGACGGTCTTGGCGATGTCCTCGGGCAGGTGCGCCTGCCTGATCCAGGCCAGCTTGTCGTCGGACGGGCCGCCCGACAGCAGCATCACCACCGGCAGCCGCTTGTGCGCGAACTGCGGCTGGAAGTACTGCGGCGGCAGGTAGACGTAGGCCTCGGCGTCCAGGCCGGAGCGGGGGCCGCGCATCTGGAGGCGGTCGACGCGGCCGTCCTTCTGCGGGTCGTGCTTCTGGTCCCTGCGCTTCGGCCCGAGGTCGGTGGTGGTGCGGTGCACCAGCCCGGTCGGGGTGGCCTCCTTGCCGCGCTGGGTCTGGACCTGCTTGACCTGGACGTTGGACTTGCCGTTGTCGAGCAGGTCGGACCAGCTGGCGTAGAACACGAAGTACTTGTTGGTGACCAGGACGATCGCGGTCGTCATCGCGAGCTGGCAGACGCCGAGCAGGACCGTGCGGGCCGCCAGGTGCTTCGGGCCGCGCCCGGCGACCCGGGGCCAGAACAGCACCGCCGCGAGGAACGAGACCGCCGCCGCGATGCAGACCAGACCGAGGAAGGTCCAGTTCGTCGGCTCCATGTCATTCCCCTTGGAGGTGGGCGCTCAGCCACCGGATCGTCGGCGGGATGTACTTGCGGAACGTCTTGAAGTTGTGGCCGCCGGTCGGCAGCAGCACCTTGTCGACCACCAGCGGCGGCCGGGCCGCGGCCATGAACCGCTGCGCGGAGGGGAAGGTCTTCTCGCCCTTGTCGGCCGAGGCGACCAGCAGCGACACCGGCGGCTGCGGCAGGTTGCGCAGCCGCCAGATGAGGTTGCTGGCGCGGCGCAGCTCCGCGCTGCCCCCGTACAGGTCGCGGGTGGTGCGGTCCAGCAGCGCGTGGAAGTGGCCGGCCATGTTGGCGGCGGCGGCGAACCGGTCGGAGTGCAGCATCGCGAGCTTGGCCGCGCAGTAGCCGCCGGTGGAGTAGCCGGCCAGGCCCCAGCCCTTGCGGGAGTAGGGGGTGCGGTAGTTCGCCGCGATCGCCTCGGGGACGTCCTGGGCGAAGAAGGTCTCCACCTTCGGGCCGCCGGGCACGTCGGCGCACTCGGTGTCCCAGCCGTCCTGCACCGTCGGCCGCATCATCACGTAGATCATCGGCTGGGCCTGGCCGGCCGCGGTCGCGGCGGCGGCCTCCTCGGGCAGGTGGCCCTTGTCGATCCAGGTCAGCCGGTCGGCCGCGGGATAGCCCGCGATGAAGATCGCCACCGGCAGCCGCCGGTTCGCGAACTGCGGCTGGAAGTACTGCGCCGGCAGGTAGACGTAGGCCTCGGCGGTGATCCCGGTGCGCACCCCGGTGATCTCCAGGTGCTCGATCCGGCCGTCCCGGGCGTCGGCGTGCTTGCCCTTGCGGCCCGGCCCGAGCCCGGTGGCGGGCCTGCGCACCACCTGGGAGGTGGCGGCGGCGTGGGGGGTGACCGGTGGCAGCTTGGTGACCTTGGACTGCGCCTTGCCGCCGGCCGCGCTCAGCAGGTCGCGCCAGGAGCCGAAGAACAGGTAGTAGGAGTTCACCGCGGTCAGCAGGGTCAGCACGATGGCGAGCTGGCCGCCCAGGATCAGCGCGGCGCGCAGCGCCAGCGCGATCGGGCCGCCCCGGGAGAGCTTCGGCCATATCCAGATCGTGGCCGCGAGGCAGCCGAGCGTGACCACCACGAGCAGGCCGAGCAGCCCCGAGCTCGTCAGTTCCACGTACCAAGCCCCTATCTGTCCTGGCCCAGACCCCCGAAGGCCGGACGCGCAAAGAACAACTCTTGCAGTACGCGGAAGAGTTCCAGCGAACGTTCAGGAATCGCACAAGATCGTAATGGGCGGGGTGCCGCCGCCATGATGGAGGTGCCGGAACCCGCTTCCGCCATGGCGTACGGGGCGGTCGGCGGCGCCGTTCATCCGGTCCAGCGGATCGGCAGCCGCGCGAAGCCGTGGCGCGCGCTGGAACGCAACAATACCGGCTCTCCCGCTGTTTCCGGGCGTCCCGGACGCTCCAGGAGGGAGGCCATGAGGGCCCGCAGATGGACGCGGGCGAGCCGCCCGCCGAGGCAGGCCCGCGCGCCGGCCCCGAAGGCCAGTTGCGGGGGCGCCTCCCCGCCGGCGAACCGCTCCGGCAGGTACCGGCCGGGGTCGGGGAAGGCCTCCTCGTCGTGGTCGGCGGCCGTCAGCCACAGCGCGACGCGCTCGCCGGCCAGCAGCGGGACGCCGCCGAGCGAGGTGGCGCGGCGGACCGTCCGGGCCACCCGCATCACCGGCGTCCACCAGCGCAGCGCCTCCTCCACCGCGGCGTCCAGCAGCGCCGGGCGGTCCCGCAGCCGCTCGTGCTCGGCCGGGTTGCGCAGCAGCGCCCACAGGCCGCCGGCGAGGGTGTTGCGCAGCGTCTCGGGCAGCCCGGCGGCGATCTCGGTGACGAAGTCCACGCTCTCGCCGCCGATGCGGCCGACCAGGTCGGGCGGGTCCATGTCGAACAGGAGCGGCGCGGCGCCGGGGTCGTCCTCGGCGGCGTGCCCGCGCTCCTGGCCGGCGGTCGGGCCGTGCAGGGGCGCGCCGGGTTCCGGCACGAACAGCTCGGAGTGCTCCAGCGCGCGCCGGACGTCGGCGTAACGCAGCACCGCCCAGGCGCCCGGCTCGCCGCCCCGCGCGTTCGTCCAGACGACGGGCGTGCGCGCGCGCAGCCGGTCCAGGCGTTCGTAGGGGACGCCCCGCGCGTAGGTCTCAGGGGAACGCAGCGCGTCGGCGTCGGTGACGGGCGCCGCTTCGCCTCGCCGTTGAGGCATGGGAACCTCCTCCACTCCCATGCCGGACGGTAGCCGACCGGACGGTCATCCGGAATGTCCGAAAGAGGCCGTTTTCATCGTGCCGGGGGTCAGCCCGCGAGCCATTCCCCGGTCTCCACGCTGACCAGGCCGTGCCGGGCCGCCTCGATGACCGCCTCGCGCTGGGAGTGCACGCCGAGCTTGCTGAGCACGCTCTGCACATGGCTGCGCGCGGTGCTGCGGGTCACCCCCATCGACTTGGCGAGCGCCTGGGTGGACTCGCCGCGGGCCAGCCGGGTCAGCACCTCGCGCTCGCGCGGGGTGAGGAAGCGCGCCACCCGCTGCGCCTGGCTGCGCGGCCGGGCGCCGTCGCCGCCGTGCCGCACCGCCTGGTCCACCACGACCTCGCCCGCCGCCACCCGCCCCAGCACGCCGAGGATGTCGCGGGCCTGCTGGCCCTTGTGCGCGAACCCGCGCACGCCGAGCGCGAGCCCGGCGCTCAGCACCGGCTGCTCCAGGAAACCGGTCAGCACCACGAACCGGGTGGCGGGTGCGGCGGCGCGCAGCCGCGGCATCCACTCCAGCGCGGTGCCCGCCGGGAAGTGCAGGTCGATCAGGCACACGTCGGCCTGGCGCGCGCGCAGCACCGGCAGCGCGTCCGCGGGGGAGTAGACGACCCCCACCACCACGTGCCCGGCGTCGGCGAGCACCAGCGACAGCGAGTCGGCGAACACCGCGTGGTCGTCGCACACGATGACCCTCATGGATCGGCCCTCATGGATGGGGCCGCCAGTCGTCGGCCGCCACGGGGGGCGCGGAGGGCAGCAGCATCCGCACCCGGGCGCCGCCCATCTCACAGGTCCGGATCTCCAGGCTGCCGCCGAAGCCCGAGATCAGGTCGTGCACGATGCCGAGGCCGAGGGAGGCCAGGCCGCGCGGCGCGTCCCCGCCGCCGGCGCGGCCGAAGCCGGGGCCGTCGTCGTCGACCTGGATGACGACCCAGCCGCGCTCGACGCCGACCCGCACGTCCACCCGGCCCGCGGCGACGCGGCAGGCGTTGTCCAGCACGTTGCGCAGCGCCCGCCACAGCGCGACGGCGTCCATGTGCGCCCACGCCTCGGCGCCGTCGAAGCAGACCTGGTGCGGGGTGGCCAGCCGCATGCCGGTGACGACCTCGGCGGTGAGGCCGTCCACCCGCAGCCGTTCGGGGCCCGGCAGCGGGGGGTCGTCGCCGGCGCCGTCGTCCAGGCGGCGCAGCAGGTGGTCCAGCCAGCGGGTCTCGCCGAGCAGCTGCTCGATGCGGGCGCGGCTGCCCGCGCCGATGTCGTCGGCGACGGCCACCGCGGAGGCCAGCATGATGATCGTGCCGAGCTCGTGCCGGATGTCGTGCCGCAGCCGCCGCCGCCACAGCGGGTCCGCCGGCCCGGGCCCCTCGGCCGGCCCGGCCGGCGCGGTCACCGGGGACGACCGGTTCTGCCCGTGGATCATGAAGGACCCCCGTCCGTATTACCAGCACCCTCTTGACCGTCACCCCGCACCGGCACCATGTCCAGTCAATTGACCGCCGCAGACCGCGCGCTGGCCGCAAGTGGTCGCCGGTAAACCCACGGCATTCCGCCGGCGTCTAAGTCAGGATTGCCGGTCCGGTGCGCCGCATTTCTTTCATGCTTACGGCGTAGCCGCCTTGCGCATTCGGGCGGGTGCGCCGGCCGGGGGCCGGGGAGAGAGTCGCCGTATGCCGACGGTCACCTTTCTCGGACATGCCGGAATCGCAGTGACGGCCCGGGCGTTCCGCCTGCTCGCGGACCCCTGGCTCGCTCCCACGGGGGCCTTTCTCGGTGCCTGGCACCAGTACCCGAGAAATGATCACCTTGATGTTCCCGCCCTCGCCGACGCGGACTGGGCGGCCGTCTCGCACGAGCATCTGGATCACTTCGACCCGTGGTTCATCGGACGGCTTCCCGAGCGGACCCGCATCCTCATTCCGCGCTATCCCGGGCCCGCCTTCAGGGAACGGATGTCGGCCGCCGCCGGTTCCCGGCAGGTAATCGAGATACCGGCCTGGGAGAAATTCCCCCTTGACGATCGGGGATCGTGGATCACGGTGATTCCCGAGCTGTCCCCGATGTGCCACGACGCGGCCTTTCTCGTCGTCGCCGACGGGCGCGCGATCCTGCACTGCAACGACGCCCGCCTCACCGCCGCCCAGGCCCGCCGCGCCAGGCACCTGGCCGGCGGCGCCCTGGACCTGATGGCGCTGCAGACCTCGGGCGCGTCCTGGCACCCCATCTGCTACGAGTACCCGCCCGAGGAGATGGCGCGGGTCTCGACGGCCAAGCGGGTCTCCAAGCTGCGCGCCGCGCAGCGCCTGGTCCGGCAGACCGAGCCCGCCCTCGCCGTCCCCTTCGCCGGGCCGCCCTGCTTCCTGGACGCCGAGGTCGCCCACCTCAACCAGGTCCTCGACCAGGCCGGCGGCGCGTTCTGCGACCCCGAGGTCTCGGCCGCCTGGCTGCGCGAGCACCTGCCCGCCCAGCGCTGGGAGTCCTTCAAGCCCGGCGACGCGATCGAGTTGGACACCGGCGTGATCACCCGCGACCCGGTCTCGGCCCGCTTCTCCTTCGCCGACGCCGCCCGCGCGCCCTACCTGGAGCGCTACGCCGCCGACCGGGCGCCCCTCATCGAAGGCGTCCTCGCCGGGTTCCCCGACCCGGGCCCGGACCTGTACGACCGCTTCACCGCCCACTTCGAGCACCTCGGCGGGCTCAGCGACTACTTCCTCACCCAGATCGACATGCTCGTCCGCTTCGACATCACCGGCCCGAACGGCGGCCGGTGGGACGTCGGCTTCCGCGCGGACGGCCTCACGGTGAACCCGGCCACGCCGGACGCCCGCCCCCACTACCGCATCACCACCGCGGGCCGCTGGCTGGACGGCGTCCTCACCGGCCGCCTCGCCTGGGAGGACCTGCTGATCTCCTTCCGGCTCAGCCTGTACCGCGACCCCGACGTCTACAACGACTACCTGGTCGGCCTGCTGAAGCACGCCAACGCCCCGGCCCTGCGCGCCGTCGAGGCCTACGAGACGGGCCGCGACGAGACCGAGCGCATCATCGTCGACTGGGACGGCCGCTCCTACGACATCCCGCGCTACTGCCCGCACGCGGGCGAGGACCTGTCGATCGGCGCCGTCGTCCGCGACGGCCAGGTGCACTGCCTGGCCCACAACTTCGCCTTCGACCTGGCCACCGGCGCCTGCGTCAACGCCCGCGCCGCCAACCTGACGTCCCGCCTGTGCTGACCGCGCGGTTCAGCGGGCCTGGCGGGACCTGAAGAGAGACTGCAGGTCGGGGTTGCCGTTCCGGCCGTCGGCGTCGGCCAGGGTGGGGCACGACCACTTGTCCTGGTGGCCCCAGGAGTAGGAGATGTCCATCCGGGGGTTCGGGACGAGGCGGTCCCAGCGTCGCAGGATCTGCCTCATCTGGGGCTCGGTGGGCAGCCAGTACTGCTTGTCGCCGTTGGAGCAGGCCTGGCCGAAGGTCTGGTAGACGGGGACGAGCACGTCGCGGGGGATGCCGGCGTCGTCCGCCATGCGGACCATGCGGTCGATCGCGTCGATGTTGCAGGCCGCGCGGGTGCGGGCCGAGCCCTTGCAGGGGTAGGGGTCCAGGCCGACGAGGTCGACGTGCACGCGGGCGGGGGTGACGGGTCTCATCGGCCAGTCGGTCAGGGAGATGAAGGAGACCTGGCCGGGGGCGCGGGCCTTCAGGAGGTCGGCGCGGCGGCGGATCTCGTCGGCGACCTTGGGGCACCTGCCCGGGTTCGGCTCGTCGGAGAGGTACCAGCCGAAGACGCGCGGGTCCTTGCCGAAGCGCTGGACGGCGGCGGTGAACTCGGCGAAGGACAGCTCGAAGTCGTCGCAGGTGAAGTTGCCGACCCACAGCAGCGCGCGCATGCCGCGCGGGACGGCGTCCAGCAGGGCCGGGTCGGGTTTGACGTCCACCAGGTCGTAGCCGAGCCCGCGCAGGCGCGGGTAGTCCGCCGCCTGGGTGTTCAGGGCGATGTGGTGGGTCGGGCGGGGCGTCGCCGGCGGGGTGCCGGGCGTGGCGAGCGGGCCCCGGTAGGGCCGGTCGCTGCCGGGCGCGCGCTGCGCCCACAGCAGGACGCCCGCGGCGAGCGCGAGCGCCGCCACCACCGAGGCGACCTTCAGGCGGGTGTCCATGCCTTCCCCTCAGGCGGCCGAGCCGCGCTCCTCGGCGAGCGGCCGGGACTCGCGGACGGTGCCGTCATCGGCCACCTGGAGCGGCGGGACGGTGAAACCGAGGATGTGCCGGACGGTGTCCCAGAGGGCCCGCAGCGTCGCGCGCATCGACGGGTCGCGCAGGTAGAGCGCGTCCACCGCGGCCCGCGCCGGGACGATCCGCTCGATGTAGTTGACCAGGTCGACCTCCTCGCCCGGCCCGAGCACGTCGAAGTCGCGGAAGCGGACCTCCGAGACGCCGGTGAGGCCGGGCCGGTGGTCGAAGATCCACCGGGTGCGCGCGTCGTAGTGGACGGCGAGCTCGTAGGTCTCCGGCCGCGGCCCGACCAGCGTCATGTCGCCGCGCAGCACGTTGACCAGCTGCGGCAGCTCGTCCAGCGACCAGCGCCGCAGCACCCTGCCGACGCGGGTGACGCGCGGGTCGCGGTTGGCGGTGACGGTGAGGCCGCGCGCGCCCTGGCGCATGGTGCGGAACTTGTACATGGTGAACGGGTGGCCGCCCTGCCCGACGCGGGTCTGCCGGAACACCCCGGGCCCGCGGCTGGACAGCCGGACGGTCAGCCAGATCGCCAGCATCGGCACGCTCAGCAGGACCAGCCCGGCGAGCGCGCCGGTGACGTCGAGCAGCCGGCGGGCGGTGGACGGCGGCACGCCGTCGGAGGGGTCGACGGGCCGGGTCTCCAGGTCAGTCTTGTCGGTCATGCTGGAACCGCCTCTTCAGCCGCGTGAAGAACAAGAGCAGGGCGACGGTGGTGGTGGAGTAGGACAGCGCCGACGCGACGGCCGCGCCGGTCGCGCCGAAGCGCGGGATGAGGGCGAGGTCGAGCGCGATCGTCACGGTGAGGCCGGCGGCCTGGGCGAGCGAGGTGAGGCCTGGGCTGCCGACCCCGTACAGGTAGGCCATGACCAGCCCGGACACCCCGAAGGTGATGAGGCCGCCGAGCAGGATGTAGGTGGGGGTGAGCGCGCCGTCGAAGGCGTCGCCGAACACCAGCGGCAGCACCGTCCCGGCGAGCAGGGCGAGCGGCAGCGCGCTGACGGCCGACACCACGAGCGCGGGCAGGACCAGCTTGGCGGTGCGGTCGCCGGCGGTGCGCCGGTCCTCCTTGGCGAAGTCGGGGTAGAGCACGTAGTTGACGGCGAGGCCCGGCAGCTGGACGAGCTCGGCGAACTTGCTGGCGACGGTGTAGACGCCGAGGACCGACGGCCCGGCCATCGCGCCGAGGAACGCCACGTCCAGCCGCAGGTTGAGCAGGTCGACCAGCTGCCCGAGCTGGCCGCGCATGCCGTAGGCGGCGATGCGGCGGCCGAGGGCGCGGTCGGGGCGGCCCCAGCCGGCGAAGAAGCCGCGCCGCCGCAGCCGGGCGGCGATCCACGCGGCGGCGGCGAGGTCGGCCAGGACCAGGCCGGTGATCAGGGCGCCCGGCCCGTACCAGCCGATCAGGATGACCAGGTAGATCGGCAGGAACACGAACTCCTCGACGGTGATGGCCAGGGCGGCGCCGCGCAGGTCGTCCGTGCCCTGCAGCAGGCCCTTGCCGACCGACACGAACCCCTGGGTGAACGCCGGGACGGCGGCGGCGACCGCGACCCAGATCCCGAACGAGTCGAAGAACAGCAGGTAGAGCAGCGGGCTGAGGGCGAGCCAGACCAGGCCGCCGGCCGCCGCGCCGCCGACCGTCATCCAGACGAGGGTGGGCCGGACGCGGCTCTGGTCGTACTCCTGCCCGGCGAGGAAGAACGGCGCCGCGCCGGGCAGCCCGGCGTTGGACAGGTGGCAGAGCAGGCCCGGCAGGATCCGCACGAGGGTGAACGCGCCGACGAGCGCCGGGCCGCCGATCCGCGCGACCATGACGGTGGCGACGCCGAGGGAGGCGAGCGCGCCGATCCGGCCGGCCATGTTCCCGGCGACGAGCGCGACGAGCCTGCCGCGCAGGTCCGGCGCGGGGGTCCGGGTCTCGGTCACGGGGCGCCCCTCCCGTCGCGGCGGCCGAACAGGTCGAGCGCGGCGATCAGCCCGAAGAACGCCCATCCGTGCCGGTAGTGCAGGGTCTCGTAGAACAGCCCGGACACCAGGAACACCGCGACGAGCGCCCCGAGCAGCTCGGGCCGGGGCACCAGGCGCGCGTACTCGGGCGTCAGGGCGTCGCGGCGGGCGATCCGCGCGCATTTCAGCAGCAGCGTGAACAGCAGCACGATCAGCGCGACCCCGCCGAGGAAGCCGCGCTCCAGCACGGCGGCGATGTAGTCGTTGTGCGCCTCGCGGACGTAGGTCTCCTGGTTCACCCGCATCGCGGTCTCGGTCTGGCCGGGCCCGATGCCCCACGGGTGCGGCTGCTCCTCGATCATCCGGACGGTGGTGGCGAACACCGTGCTGCGCGAGTTGGTGCTCTCGCCGGTGGTGCGGCCGATGGAGTCGCGCAGGATCGGCGACGCCTGGCTCGCCCGGTCCAGCAGCGGCTGGAAGTCGATCGTGGACAGCGCGAGCAGCGCGCCCGCACCGAGGACGGCGGTGGCCGCGCCGACCGCGATCGCGTGGTGCGCCTTGCCCTCGCGGAACAGCCGGAACAGGTAGCCGAGGAGGATCGCGACGCCGAGGGCGAGCGCGCCGCCGTTGGAGCCGGTCAGGATCTCGGCGGCCAGCAGGATCCCGCAGACCGCGTACCGCGCTCCGGGCCGCTCGGGGACGCGCGCGGCGCGGGAGATGAAGTAGACGCAGATGAACCAGTTCGAGCAGTAGTTGGCGTCGCCGAAGGTGAACTGCGCGCGCTCCCCGTCGAGCTGCTTGCCCGACAGGGCCTCGATCCCCAGGACGAACCCGACGATCATGACGACGGCGTAGAACACGCCGAGGTGGACCCAGGCGCGCAGCGCGACCCGCAGCAGTTTCGGGTCGCGGCCGAGGTTGGCGATGCTCACCGCCCACATCAGCACGAACAGGTCCTTGATGAGGGTGAGCGCGCCCGCGTCGTTGACGATCGCGGCGACGCCGCCGGCGATGATGGTGAGCAGCGTCGGGATGAGGAACGGCCAGTGCACCGCGTGCCGCCGCGCCGACGCCCACAGCAGCATGACCAGCGTGACCAGGACGAGCGCCAGGTCAGGCAGCCCGGTGTTGCCCGGCCCCGGCCCCATCCCGAACGGCATCAGCATCGGCAGCGAGGCGATCCCGAACACCAGGGCGAGGACGGTCAGCGGCCACCGGCGGCGCACCGGCGGCGCGTCGGTCAGCTCGGGCAGCGGCCTCGTGCCCGTGGTCTTCACTACGGTCGTCATCGCTGGTGGGGCCGCTTCGACGTGCCGCGGTAGGTCTCGTCGAGCTGTTTGCCGAGATAGCCGGGGGAGAACCAGTCGCCGACCCGCGCGCGGGCGCGTTCGGCCATCCGCGCGGCGGCGGCGGGGTCGTCCAGCAGGTGCGCCATCGCGGCGGCCAGTTGCTGCGGGTTCTCGGGCGGGACGAGCAGCCCGGTCTCGCCCGCCAAGACCAGGTCCTGGTTGGACGGCACGGCCGTCGCGATCAGCGGGACGCCCGCGCCGATCGCCTCGACCAGCACGCACGGCAGCCCCTCCCACCGCGAGGCCATCGCCATCACGTCGAAGGCGGGCAGCACGTCGGCGACGTCGTCGCGGTGCCCGAGCCAGCGCATCCGCTCGGTCAGCCCGAGTTTGGCGGTGAGCTTGGCCAGCTCGTCGGCCATCTGGCCGCCGCCGACCCACAACCCGAACACGTCGTCGGGCAGCTCGGCCAGCGCCCTGACGAAGATCTCCGGGCCCTTCTGGAAGGTGAGCCGCCCGATCGAGCCGACGACCTTCACCCCGAGCGGCAGGTCCAGCCGGCGGCGGGCCTGCGCGCGCGAGCCGGGCGCGGTCGCGTAGGCCGCGACGTCCACGGCGGGCCACGACAGCCGGATCCGTTCGGGCGTGGCGAGGCCGAGCCGCAGCGCCGTCGTCACCGTCTCCGAGCCGATCGCCAGGAACGCGTCGGTGTGCTTGGCGGCGGCCCGCTCCATCCGGATGTAGACGCCGCGGCGCAGCGCCGACTGGAACTCGTTGAACGGGAAGCCGTGCCAGGTGTGCACGATGCGCGGCACGCCCGCGCGCGCGGCGGCGATGCGTCCGATCACGCCGCCCTTGGCGCTGTGGGTGTGGACGACGTCGTAGCGGCCCTCGGCGAGCACCCGGGTGAGGGTCCGCAGCGCCGCCAGGTCGTCGCGCGGCGCGATCTGCGGCACCAGCGGCCGCACCTGGACGATCTCCATCCCGGCGTCGTGCGCCCGCGGCGTGAGGTCGCCGGCGGCGGCGTTGGCGACGGCCTCGTCCCCGTACAGCACCTCCGCGTCGGACGTGCGGGCCACGCTGTCCATGCCGACGCCGCCGGTCACCACGGCGCGCTCGTAGGAGTCGGGGTCCAGCGCCAGGGCGCCGTTCAGCGCGACCTGGCCGGCGCCGCCGTTGAAACGGGTGATCACCGTGGCCACCCGGAGCTTGCGCGTGCTGCTCATCATCACCTCACAGGCCGGGCGGATCGCCCGGCGACGCGGACGCGCGGTGCGAGGCGGCCTCGCCCGGCGGTTCGGGGCGGCGGACGGGGCGGTACTCGGGCAGCAGCCGGCGGAGCAGCATCCGCACCTGGCCCGCGTCGCCGCCGCCCGCCGCGTCCGCCAGCGCGTCCAGCAGCTGCGGCAGGCCGGCGGGCGGCGGCGCGGGCCGGGTCGCCCAGATCTTGGGGTGCGCGGTGCGGATGCGCCGCTCGGAGTCGGCGAAGGCCTTCTCGGCGAGCTTCTCGCCGGGGCCGAGGCCGCTGAAGCGGATCGTCACCTCCGGCAGCCGCAGCTGCTCGGCGTAGCGGTGCACCAGCTCGATCACCGGGACCGGGCGGCCCATGTCCAGCACGAACGTCTCGGCCTCCTCGGCGAGCGCCGCCGCCTCCAGCAGCAGGCCCGCCGCCTCCTCCACCGTCATGAAGTGGCGGGTGACCTCGGGGTGGGTGATGGTGACGACCTCGCCGGCGGAGATGCTGGTGGCCAGCGCCGACAGCAGCGTCCCGGAGGAGGCGATGAGGTTGCCGACGCGGACGGCGGCGAAGCACGTCGGCCCGCCCGTCGCGGTCTGCAGCAGCAGCTCGCCGAGCCGCATCGTCGCGCCGAACACCGACGTCGGGTCGGCGGCCTTGTCGGAGGACACGAACACCAGC
The DNA here is from genome assembly GCF_009604375.1 of Actinomadura macrotermitis. GTDB lineage: Bacteria > Actinomycetota > Actinomycetes > Streptosporangiales > Streptosporangiaceae > Spirillospora > Spirillospora macrotermitis. Next base: position 798,231 of record NZ_WEGH01000003.1, on the reverse strand, counting down.
CGCTGCACGTCGCCGCGCACGGCGCTGTCCACGACGTGCCGGGTGCCGATCACGTTGTCGGCGACGCCCCGGCACGGGTCGCGCTCGACCTCGGCCAGCCCGTGCCGTGCGGCGGTGTGGAACACCAGCTCGGGGCGGTGCGCGGCGAACACCTCGGCGACGCGGGCGCGGTCGCGCATGTCGGCGGCGGCGAGCACGACCCGGTCGCCGCCGAGCCGCCCGGTCATCTCGTGCCGCAGCCGGGCGAGGCCGACCGCGTCCTTGTCGACCAGGCAGAGCAGTGCCGGGTCCAGGCCCTTCAGCCGGTGGCAGAGCGCCGACCCGACCGTGCCGCAGGCGCCGGTGACCAGCACCCGGCGGCCCCGGACCAGGCGGCGCCCGCGCAGCCCCGCGACGTCCACCTCGTCCCGCCCCAGCAGCAGCGCCAGCGGGCTGGCCTGCGGCGGGGGCGGTGCGGCACGGGAGCGCCGGCGCAGGAACCTCAGCACCGGACTCAGCCCCGGGCCCGCAGGGCCTCGACGAGGGCGGCGGCGACGCGGTCCTGGTCGCCGGGCGCGAGGCCGGGGTAGAGCGGCAGCGACAGCAGCTCCTCGGCGACCCGGTCGGTCACCGGCACGCTGCCGCACTCCTCGGCGCCGAGGATCTCCTGGTAGGCGGTCATGTGGCTGGCCGGGATGAAGTGCACCGAGGTGGACACCCCGGCCGCCTCCAGCTCGGCGATGATGGCGTCCCGGTCGGGGACGCGCACCTGGTAGAGGTGCCAGGCGTGCTGGACGCCGGCGAGCTCGCGCTGCGGGAGGACCAGGCCGGGCGCGCCGAGCAGCAGCTCGTCGTAGCGGGCGACCAGCTCGCCGCGCCGCCGCTGCCACTCCGGCAGCGCGGTGAGCTGCGCCCGCCCGATGCCGGCCTGGATGTCGGTCATGTTGGCCTTCAGCCCGACGGTCCGCACGTCGTAGCGCCACGACCCGCCGGGCAGGTAGCGGCGCCAGGAGTCCTTGCTCATGCCGTGCAGCCGCATCGCGCGGACCCGGTCGGCGAGCCCGTCGTCGCTGGTGGCGATCGCGCCGCCCTCGCCGATCGGCATGTTCTTGGTGGCGTAGAAGCTGAAGCACGCCGCGAACGACGACGACCCGACCGGCGCGCCGCCGCGGGCCGCGCCGGGGCCGTGCGCGGCGTCCTCGACCACCTTCGTGCGGTCCAGCCCGGCGGCCTCGGTGAGCGCGGCGACGTCCACCGGGTAGCCGCCCTGGTTCTGCACCACCATCGCGGCGGGCCGCACCCGCGCGGCGGCGGCCGCGACCGTCGCCGGGCTCGGCACCAGCGTGTCCGCGTCGATGTCGGCCAGCACCGGCCGGAGCCCGGCGTGCAGGATCGCGTTGACCGCGCCGCAGAACGTCAGGCTCGGCGTCAGCACCGGCGACCCCGGCGGCAGGTCCAGCGCGCGCAGGCAGAGCTCCAGCGCGGTCGTGCACGAGGCCACCGCGACGACGTGCGCGGCGCCGAGGTAGGCGGCGAAGTCCTTCTCGAACGCGGCGGTCTGCGGCCCGGTGGTCACCCAGCCGGAGTCCAGCACCTGCCCGACGGCGCCGGCGACGTCGTCGGCGAACGAGGTGATGTTGAAGGGGACGGTGGACTGGTGTGTGCTCGCGCTCACGGGCGTTACCCCTTGCTCTTGCGGCCGGTGGTTTTGCGGGAGGTGGCGACGACCCCGAGCAGCGGCCAGCCGGACGCGGCGACCAGGTCGCGCACCGAGTCCAGGCCCGCCACCGGCGTCACCGGGCCGGCGACCGCGACCACGCCGGCCTCGTCGCCGGCGCCCGCGTCGACGTCCTCGAAGGCGTGCACGTGGCAGACGGCGCGCTGCTGCGCCGGAGACGCGGCGGCGGCCTCGCTCGACTTCTTGCTCAGCACGGCGGTGCCCGCGCCGGCCCGGACGACCGACGTGCCGCCGGTGCCGCCCGGCTTCGGGCCGCTGTTGTTGCTGCTCGCGGTTCCGCCGCCACCGTCCGCCGGCTCGCCGCCGTCGGGGTCGGCGACGGGCCGGGCGGTGACGACCTTGGTGCCGTCCCCGTACACCGCCGCGGCGATCCTGGAGACCAGCTCGGCCGGCAGCGGCCCGTTCCCGGCGCCGACCAGGGTGACCTGGACGACGCCCGCGCGCCGCGCCGCGAGCCGCACCCGGCGGCCGAGGTCGGCCAGCTCGGCGTCGGACCGGTCGGCCCAGCCGAGCAGCGGGACGCCGAGGCGCCGCGCCACCCGCTGCTGGCCCGGCACCGTCGGCCGGACCATCTCCACCACGACCGCGACGAGGATGCCGCCGATCAGGCCGACCAGGCCCGCGATCGCCGCCATCATCACCACCGGGTTCGTGCGCGGCGCGAGCACCGCCGGCTGCACGACGGCGGCGGTGCCCGAGGTCGTCAGGTCGGTGCGCAGCTCGCTCCGGCTGGCCCGCAGGTCGGTCAGCTCGGCCTGCACCCGCTCGCGCTCGTTGCCCGCCGCGATGTCGGGGGCCGGGACCGCCCCGGCCCGCTGCGACAGCGGCCCGAGCCGTCCCTCCAGGTAGCGGACGCGCTTGTCGATCTCCTTCAGCTGGCTCTTGATGCCGCCCTGGTTGGAGTCGTTGATCTCCTCGACGACGGCGGCGCCGATGGCGTCGGCGAGCGCGGTGGCGGCGGCGCCGTCGGTGTCCTTGACGCCGAGCTCCACCACCGTGGAGGTGCCGAGCCCGGTCACCGAGATCGCCTTGGCGAGCTTGTCGGGGTCGCGGTCCAGGTGCTTGTCCTTCAGCACCTTGTCGAGCAGGTTGCGGCTGGTCGCGAACGCCTTCACCTGGCTCACCACGATGCTGACGCCCGCGTCGCCCGGCGCGGCGTCGGTGGCCTTGGAGCTTGCCTGGAGACGGGTCCTGGCGACCTCCGGCGGCGTCCGGCCGCTCATCACGAACCCCACCAGCACCACCGGGACAACGGTCATGACCAGCAGGAGCGCCCAGTAGGTGCGGGCCACCCGGGCCGCGACTTCGTCGATCTCCACGAGCATCCCCTCCGGCGTCGTCCCGCCGAGCGTAGGAAGCCGGGATGGAGGTCGAATCGCCCATCGGGGCGATGGCCCGCTACGTCAATTGCATGCCCCGGCTCAGCCGCGGGCGGTCGGGCGCATCCCGGCGCGCATCGCGATCGTGATCGCCTCGACGGCCCGGTGCGCGCCGAGCTTGGCCAGCAGGTTCTGGGTGTGGGTGCGGACGGTGTTGGCCGACAGCCCGAGCCGATCGGCGATCCCGGCGCGGTCCAGGCCGTCGACCATGCACTGCAGCACCTCCAGCTCGCGCGGCGTCAGCCCGGCGAGCGGCCGCGTGCCGCCGCCCGTCCCGGCGGCGCCGGCGGCGGTCAGCCGGCGCAGCACCTCGCCGAGCACCTCCGGCGGGATCCAGCCGCCCTGCCCGGCGGCGGCGCGGACCACCCGCGCGACCAGGTCGGCGCCCGCGGTCTTGGACAGCCACCCGACGGCGCCGCGCCGCACCGCCTGCACCATCGCGTCCAGGTCGTCGGCCGCGGTGAGCACCACCACCCGGACGCCGGGGTGCCGGTCGCGCAGCCGGTCCAGCACGTCCAGGCCGCTCTCGGCGCCGAGCGTCATGTCCAGCACGACCACGTGCGGGCGCTCGGTGGCGGCGAGCGCGAGCGCGCGCCGCCCGTCCGCCGCGACGGGCAGCGGCACCAGGTCCGGTTCGTGGCCGAGCCGCGCCGCCAGGGCCTCGGCGAACAGGGCGTGGTCGTCCACGATCAGGACGCGGATGGGTCGCATGCCCTGACGATGCCCCGCACGGGAACCGAACGGATCCCGCAAACGCTGTACTCGTTAGGGACGGCTTTTGCGCCCCCGGCGGCCGCCCCGGAAACGGACCCACCCGTTCGTCCCGGTCCAGGCGGGCGGAACGGGCGGGGAGACTCGGGCGCGGACGCACAGAACGCCGCCCGGGTTCACGCGCGTCCGGCCCCGGCCACTTGGCGAACGCGCCGTTGACCCTCCGCAATCGCCTGCTGATCCTGTGCGTACCGAGACATGGGGAGCAAGAGCGACCAGGGGAAGTGCCGTGAAAGTCCTGATCACAGGGGGAGCCGGTTTCATCGGCAGCACGATCGCCTCGGTTTTCGCCGAGCACGGGATCACGCCCGTGGTGCTGGACAGCCTGATCACCGGCCGGCCCGAATTCACCCAGGGCAAGATCTTCTACCAGGGGGACATCGCCGACGGGGACCTCGTCGACGAGATCTTCCGCAGCCACCCCGACATCACGGTGGCCGTGCACTGCGCGGCGCTCATCGTGGTACCCGACTCGATGACCGACCCCTACCGGTACTACCAGGTCAACCTGGCCAAGACGCTGGAGTTCGCCGGGCACCTCACCCGCGGCGGGTGCGACCGGATGATCTTCGCGTCGACCGCCGGGATGTACCGGCCCGAGCCCGACCTGTCGGTCAGCGAGACCTCCGCGCTGGAACCGCAGAACCCCTACACGCGCTCCAAGATGATGGCCGAGCTGATGCTCGCCGACCTCGCCGCCGCCTACGGGCTGCGGGTGATCTCGCTGCGCTACCTCAACCCGATCGGCGCCGACCCGCGGCTGCGCACCGGCCTGCAGAGCAGCAAGCCGACGCACGCGCTCGGCAAGATGATCGAGTCCTACGAGCTCGGCGTCCCCTTCGGCATCACCGGGGTGGACTGGCCGACCCGCGACGGCACCGCGATCCGCGACTACATCCACGTGTGGGACATCGCCCGCGCGTTCTACGAGGCCGCCGACCGCTTCGACGCGGTCATCCCGCCGCTGCAGCCCGGCGGCCGGTCCGGCGGCTACGAGGTGATCAACCTCGGCACCGGCGACGGCACCACCGTGCGCGAGCTGGTGGACGCCTTCCGCGACGTCGTCGGCGCGGGCTTCCAGGCCGTGGAGGCGCCGGCCCGCCCGGGCGACGTCGTCGGCGCGTACGTGGACCCGGCCAAGGCGTGGGAGCTGCTGCGCTGGAAGCCCGAGTACACGATCGGCGACGCCATCCGGCACTCGCTGCAGTGGGCCGAGCGCCGCCGCGAGCTCGGCGCCGCCTGAGACCCGGCGGCGGGCTTCGCCTGGGCGTTCGCACCTGTGCGCGCCCAGGCGGAGCCGGGTCCGCTCAGCGGCGCGGGGTCAGCATGACCGGGAACTCGGTGACGCCGCGCACGAACGCGTTGCGCAGGATGCGCGGCCCGTCGTCGTCGGCCCAGCCGGCGTCGCCGACCCGCGCGATGAACTCCTCGAAGAAGATCCGCAGCTCCAGCCGGGCCAGGGACGCGCCGAGGCAGAAGTGCGGGCCGAGGCCGAAGGCGATGTGGTCGCCGGGCGGGCGGGTCACGTCGAACGCCGCCGGCCGGTCGAAGACCGCCTCGTCCCGGTTCGCCGACCCGTACATCAGCAGCACCTGGCCGCCTGCGGGGATCGTCACCCCGGCGACCTCGGCGTCGCGGTTCGGCACCCGGCACATGTTGAGGATCGGCGTCGTCCAGCGCACGAACTCCTCCACCGCGCCCGGGATCAGCGACGGGTCGTCGCGCAGCAGCCGCCACTGGCCGGGGTGCCGGATCAGCGCGTCGATCGCGGTCGCGATGACCGTGCGCGTCGTCTCCGCGCCGCCGACGAGCAGCAGCAGCGCCTCGTGCGCCAGGTGCTCGTCGCCGTAGTGCGGCTGCCCCTCGCCCGCGTTCGCCCAGACCGACAGCAGGTCCCCGGCCGGGCAGGCGCGGCGCTCCTTGGCCATCTCCAGCACCGCGAGCGCGAACTCCCCGCACGCGATCGTCGCCTCGTCGGTGACGTAGCGCCGCCCACCGCCCGCGTAGACCGCGGTCGCCGACCAGTGCGCCAGCCGCGGCCACGCCTCCTCGGGGAAGCCGAGCAGCCAGCCGATCACGCGCGCGGGCAGCGGCGCGGCCAGCGCCGGAATCGCGTCGACCGTGCCCTGCTCCAGCGCCGTGTCGATGCAGTCGACGGCGGTCCGGCGGATGCGGTCGGCGTAGCGGGCGACGCCGCGCGGGGTGAACCGCTGGTAGACCATGCGGCGGCGGTGCGCGTGCTCGGGATCGTCCTGCCCGATCATGGACGGGTCGGACGGCAGCTGCGGCCGGTACCCGCCCGCGTTCGTCCACACCTTCGCGTTCCGCTCGATCGCGAAGATGTCGGCGTGCCGGGCGATGCCCCACAGGCCGTTCGCCTCGTCGTGGTAGACCGGCGCCTCGGCGCGCAGCCAGGTGTAGACCGGCCAGGGGTCGGTCGCGTACATCTCGCCGTTCAGCAGGTCCAGGTCCACGGTCACTCCCCGGGGATGACGCCGCGCAGCGCGTCGGCGCCGAACATGGGCTCGAACATCGCCCGGTAGTCCGGGCCGCGCCGCAGGTGGTGGCCGCCATCGACGTCGATGACCTGGCCGGTGAGCCACGACGACTCGGGCCCGGCCAGGAACCGGGCCGCCTCGGCGATGTCCGCGGGCTCGCCGACGCGGCCGAGCGGCATGCACGCCAGGTAGTCGTCCAGGACCGGCCCCGGGTCGGCGACGCCCGCGACCAGCTCGGTGCGCACCAGGCCGGGCCGGATGCCGTTCACCCGGACGCCGGCGCCGCCGAGCTCGTCCGCGCCGAGCCGGACCAGGTGGTCGACGGCGGCCTTGGACACCCCGTAGGCGCCGAACCAGCGGTGCGTGACGGCCGCGGCGATCGAGGAGATCGCCACGAACGAGCCGCCGCCGCTGCGCGCCATGACCCGGGCGGCGTGCTTCAGCACGAGCATGGTGCCGGTCGCGTTCAGCTCCAGCGTGGCCCGCCAGGCGTCCGCGTCGAGCTGGGGGAGCGGGCCGATCGAGGTGGTGCCGCCCGCGCTGTGCACGACGGCGCGCAGCGGCGCGGGCCCGGCCGCGTGCGCGACGGCCGCCGCGACCTGCTCCTCGTCGGTGACGTCGGCGACGGTGTGGCGCAGGCCCGTCTCCTTCAGCCGGGACTCGGTGCGGCCGCAGACCGTGACCACCGCGCCGTCGGCGGCGAGGCGGCGCGCGCAGGCGAGGCCGATGCCGCTGCCGCCGCCGGTGACCAGTGCCGCGGTCCCGTCCAGCGGGCGGGCGGGGGTGGGTGAGCGCGACATCGGTGCTCCTCCGCAGAGTGTGAGACTGGAGTCTGAGCCAATGTCGCACCCAAGCAAGCGATAGGTCTAGACCCTGGCCGAAGCACCTAGCAAGCGGTAGGTTTCGAGCGGCGGGCGAGGAGAGGCGGCGCGATGCGGGAGCTCACGGGCAGGGTCGCCGTCGTCACCGGCGCCGGCAGCGGCATCGGCCGCGCCCTGGCGCTGCGCTTCGCGGCCGAGGGCATGCGCGTCGCGCTCGCCGACGTCCAGCCGGACGCGCTGGAGGAGACCCGCCGCGCACTGGCCGGCGCCGTGCCGGCCGGCACGGGGACGATCGCGCAGGTCACCGACGTCGGCGACGAGGCGTCGGTGCAGGCCCTGGCCGACCGCGTCTACGACGGCTTCGGCGCCGTGCACCTGCTCTGCAACAACGCAGGCGTCTTCGCCGGCGGCCAGATGTGGTCGCGCCCGGCCGCGGACTTCGAGTGGGTGCTGCGGGTGAACCTGTGGGGCATCCTGCACGGCGTGCGCGCGTTCGTCCCGCGCATGCTCGACCAGGACAGCGAGGGGCACGTCGTCAACACCTGCTCGGTCGCCGGGCTGTTCGCCGCGCCCTTCACCGGCCCCTACACCGTCTCCAAGTTCGCCGCCTACGCCGCCACCGAGACCCTCGCGCACGAGTTCGCCATGACCGGCGCGAAGCTGCGCGCGTCGGCGCTCTGCCCCGGCGGCGTCGCCACCGGCATCCACCGCTCCGGCCGCAACCGGCCGGACGCCCTGGCCGCCGACCCGACCGACGACCAGAGGTTCATCGACACCGTCATCGCCGACACCGTCGCGGACGGGATCGAGCCCGCCGCCGTCGCGGACGCCGTCGTCGACGCCGTCCGCGCCGAGCGCTTCCTCGTCCTCACCCACCCCTCCTACGCGGCGGGCCTGAGCGGGCGCGCCGCCGCCCTCGCCGAAGGCGCACTGCCGGGCCTTCCCGACTTCGAGTCGCGCGGCTGAAAACTGCGCGACAATGAGGGGTGGCTCACAGAGGAGGCCCGTTGAGCGGCGACATGCGCATCACCGTCACGCGGACGCTGAGCAAAGAGCAGCAGGCCCGCCGGGAACGGCTGATCGAGGCCGCCCGCGTGCTCGCCCTGGAAGGCGGCTACCCGGCGGTCACCATGCACGACGTCGCCGACCGCGCCGGCGTCGCGCGCGCCACCGTCTACCGCTACTTCGCCACCAAGGACCACCTGCTCACCGAGGTCGCCGCGACCTGGGCGCAGCGGATCACCGCCGACATCGACGCGCTCGCCGTCGGCGACACCCCGACCGAGCGGCTGACCGCGCTGCTGGAGCGCATCGTGCACGTCGCGGCGGCCGAGCTCACCCTGACCTCGGCCATCATCCAGGCGGTGACCTCCGACGACTCCAGCGTCGAGGCCGCCCGCACGGTGCTGTTCCTGTTCGTGCGGGACCGGCTGTCGGCGGCGATCGGCGACCCGGTGCCCGAGCGCGACGACGTCGAGATCGTGCTCGGCCACATCCTGCTGGCCGCGCTGGTCAGCCTGACCTCGCTCGGCCGCCCGGCCGAGGAGGTCGCGGGCATGGTGCGCACCTCGGGCCGGCTCGTCCTCGCCGGGGCGCTGGCGGCCGCCACCGCCTGAATGGTCCGTTCCACCGGCCGCCGATTGGCCCTGGGGACCGGACGAACGCGGCAATAAGGTCACGGTGTGACCAACCCGCTTCTTTTCCTGCTGGCCGCGCTGACGCTGGTCGCCATCCCCGGCCCGAACCACCTCTACATCATCACCCGCAGCATCGGCGAGGGCCGCCGCGCCGGCATCGTCTCGGCGTTCGGCATCGAGACCGGCACGCTGGTGCACATCGCCGCCGCCGCGGCCGGGCTGTCGGCGCTGATCGCCGCGTCCGCCGCCGCCTTCAACGCGCTGCGCTACGCGGGCGCCGCCTACCTGCTGTACCTGGCCTACAAGGCGTTCCGCAACGGCGGCGGCCACGACGAGGTGGTGCTGAAGCCCAGGCCGCTGCCGCGCGTCTACCTGGACGGCGTGCTGATCAACGTGCTGAACCCCAAGGTCGTGCTGTTCTTCCTGGCGTTCCTGCCGCAGTTCGTCGACCAGGAGGCGGGCGCGGTGCCGCTGCAGATCGTGGTGCTGGGCCTGGTCACCGCCCTGATCGGGCTGGTCAGCGACACCGTCTACGCGCTCGCGGCCGGCTCGATCGGCGGCTGGATGCGGGCCCGCCCCGCCTTCCGGCGCCGCCAGGGCTACGCCACCGGGCTCATCTACATCGGCCTCGGCGCGGTCGCCGTCCTCGCCGCCCCGGGCGCCCGCCGCGCCTGACCGGCCGCGGTTGACCGACCCCGCTCCGCTTCCCTAGCGTTGGACCTGGACGGCCGCTCCCGACTCCCCTCCGGCTTCCTTGTCAAACGGGTGATAACAACGGGCGCCGATTGCCTCATCGAGTCAGCAGTGTTCTAGGTCACCCGCCGGTAACTTCCGTTGAGCCCCATGAACCACCCCAAGGGGGCGGGAGGTGCTTGCGCGATGACCGCGTCGATCGAGGAGCGTTCGCCCCTGAAGCCGTGGGCCGGTGTGCCCGGGGAGGTCTCCGAGCTTTTCCGGCCGCACCTGGACACGCTGGCCGAGGAGATGATCGAGGAGATCCTGGCCGGCGTCCCCGAGTACGCCCGGCCGCAGGACGAGGAGTACGCCCGGCTGGTGCGGCTGGCGGTGGAGGGCGCGCTGAACCAGTTCGTCGACCTCATCGTCGACCCCGAGTGCTCCTGGGACCCGGTCGCCGCCGTCTACCGCGAGATCGGCTGGGCCGAGGCGCGCGAGGGCCGCAGCCTGGACGTGCTGCAGACCTCGCTGCGGCTCGGCGCCCGGGTCGCCTGGCGGCGCCTGGCCGCCGAGTCGGAGAACTACAACATCTCCCGGCGCACCCTCGCCAGCATCGCCGAGGCCATCTTCGCGTTCCTGGACGAGATCGCGCGGGCCGCCACCGAGGGCTACACCAAGGCCCGCGAGCAGGAGGCCGGCGAGCTGGAGCACCGCCGCCGCCGGCTGCTGGACATGATGCTCGCCGAACCGTCCGCCGCCCCGCAGGCCGTCGCCGACCTGGCCCGGCTCGCGCAGTGGCGGGTGCCGCGCACCGTCGCCGCCGTCGTCCTGTACGAGCGCGGGCACGAGCCGTTCTCCCACCCCGTGCTGCCGCCCGACGTGCTGGCCGACGTGAACCGCCGCGAGCCGTGCCTGATCGTCCCCGACCCCGACGGGCCGGGCCGGCGCCGGCTGCTGGAGGGCGCGCTGCGCAACTGGGTCGCCGCGATGGGGCCGACCGTGCGCACCGAGGACGCCGCCAAGTCGCTGCGCTGGGCCCGCGAGGCGCTGCCGCTCGCCCGCCGCGGCATCCTGCCGTCCGACACCCTGATCCGCTGCGCCGACCACATGCCGACGCTGGTGGTGTTCAAGGACGAGGAACTGGTGCGGGCCGTCGCCGACCTGCGGCTCGCGCCGCTGCGCGCCATCCGCCCCCGGCACCGCGAGCGGCTCATGCGCACGCTGCTGGCCTGCCTGCAGAACGGCTTCAACGCCACCGAGGTCGCGGCCCGGCTGCACGTGCACCCGCAGACCGTCCGCTACCGCCTGCACCAGCTGGAGGAGCTGTTCGGCGACCGCCTCTACGAGCCGGAGTCGCGGCTGGAGATGGAGATGGTGCTGACGGTGTGGCTGAGCGCGCCCGACGCCGCCGCGGGGGGCCGGCCCGCCGAGGTGATCCCGCTGGACGGCTCCCGCCGCGGCTCTCCATCAAACGATTGACCGAGAGCGCGCCGAGGCCCTAGCGTCGGGGGATGACCACCGCCCCCGGCCGGGACCGCGTGCTGGCCGCAGCCACCCGGCTGTTCGCCGCGCACGGCTACGACGGCACCTCCACCCGCCAGATCGCCGAGGCGGCCGGCCTCAACATCGCCACCGTCGCCTACCACGCCGGCGGCAAGCGCGAGCTGTACCTGGCCGTCATGGAACGTGCCCACCAGGCCGAGCGGGACGCGGTCGAGGCCGCCGTCGCCGAGTTCACCCCCGACGCGGCCGGCGTGCACCGGCTGCTCGACCGCTACGTCGACTTCTGCGCGGCGCACCCGGAGATCCCCGCGCTCTGGATGCACCGCTGGCTGTCGGACGCCGCCGACATCGCCGGCCTGGAGGAGCGCTACGCCCGCCCGCTGCTGGACCGGATCGCCGGGACGGTGCGCGCGGTCGCCCCGCCCGGCGTGGACGCCGGGTACGCCGTCATGACGGTCGTGTGGTGCACCCACGGGTTCGGGCAGGGCGGCGTCCTGGACGCCGCCGGCGCCCGCCGCTCCCTCGCCGACGACGCCGAGACCGCCCGCTTCCGCGCCCACCTGCACCAGCTCATCGGCCGGCTGCTGTGCATCTGACCAGGGCGCGGCTGCTCGGCTACGGCATCGGCTCGGTCGGCACCGGCGTCTTCTCGGCCGTCCCGGGCCTGCTGCTGCTCTACTACCTGACCGACGTGCTCGGCGCCCCGGCCGCGCTCGCCGGGGCCGTCCTGGTGCTGCCGAAGGCGTGGGACGTGGTGCTGAACCCCGTCGTCGGCGCGGCCAGCGACCGCGAGGCGGTGCGCACCGGCCGCCGCACCCGCCTCCTGCTGACCGGCGCGCTCGCGCTGCCGGTGCTGTTCGCGGCCATGTTCGCGCTGCCCTCGCCGCTGCTGACCGGCGCGGCGTTCCTGCTGGCCGCGACCGCCTTCGCCTGCTTCCAGGTGCCCTACGTCGCGCTGCCCGCCGAGATCTCCGAACTGCCCGACCAGCGGTCGCGCGCGATGGCCTGGCGGGTCGTCTGCCTCACCCTCGGCATCCTGCTCGCGGGCGGGCTCGCGCCGGCGCTGGTGGACGCGGCCGGCGGCGGGCGCGGCGGGTACGCCCTGATGGGCGCCGTCGTCGGGGCCCTGCTGCTCGCCGCGACCCTGGCCGCCGCGCTGGCCACCCGCTGGATCCCCTCCCGCCCCGGCCCGCGCCCGCTCGGCCTCGCCGCCGCGCTGCGCACCGCCCGCGGCAACCGGCCGTTCTTCGCGCTGCTCGGGGCGTTCACCACGCAGTCGCTCGCGGTCGCGGTCATGCTGGCGGGCGCCCCCTACATCGCGACCTACCGGCTGGACGGCTACGGGCTCACCTCCGCCATGTTCGTGTGCATGGTGGCGCCGAGCGCGCTCGCCGTGCCGATGTGGCGCAGGCTCGGCCGCCGGTACGGCCAGGAGACCTGTTATCTCTTCGCCGTCGTCCTGTTCGCCGCCATCGCGGCCCTGCTGTATCCAGCGGTCAGCGCCGGCACGCCCTTCGTCCTGGCCCTGACCGCCCTCATCGGGGTCTGCTACGCCGCCGTGCAACTGCTGCCGCTCTCTCTCCTGCCCGAGACCGTGCACGCGGACACGGGCCGCACCGGCCACGCCCAGGCGGGCGCGTTCACCGGACTGTGGACGGCCGCCGAAACCGGCGCGCTCGCCCTCGGCCCCGGGCTTTTCGCACTGCTCCTGGCCGCCACCGGATTCCGCTCGGCGGACTTCGAGCACCCCGTCCGCCAGCCTGATTCGGCCCTGACCGGCCTCACCGCCGGATTCACCTTCGTCCCCGCCCTGCTGCTGCTGGCCGGCGTCCCGATGCTGCTGGCCTACCGACGCCTGAAGGAAAACCATGCTGCCTGAGATCGGACGCCCCGTCCCCGACCTGCTCGCCGAACTCGCCGCGCTGCGCGAGAACGACCTGCCGGTGCGCGGCGGCAAGGTCACCGCCTACGTCTACGACACCGGCCGCGCCGCGATCCACGACGGCGCCGCCCGCGCCTACCAGGAGATGCTGGAGGTCAACTGCCTGGACCCGACGGCGTTCCCCAGCATCGTCGCGCTGGAGCGGCAGGTCGTCGGCGCCGTCGCGGACCGGCTCGGCGGCGGCACGGGGATCTTCACCAGCGGCGGCACCGAATCGATCATGCTGGCGGTGAAGGCGGCCCGCGACGCCCGCCCCGTCGACGGGCGCGCCCAGCTCGTCGTGCCGGCCACCGCGCACCCGGCGTTCCACAAGGCCGCGCACTACCTGGGCATGGACATCGCCGCGGTCCCCGTCGGGCCCGACCTGCGCGCCGACGTGCCCGCCATGGCCGCCGCGATCACCCCGCGCACCGTGCTGCTCGTCGCGTCCGCGCCGTCCTACCCGCACGGCGTGCTGGACCCGGTGGCCGAGATCGCCGCGCTCGCCCGCGCCCGCGGCGTCCTCTGCCACGTGGACGCCTGCGTCGGCGGCTGGGTGCTGCCGTGGCTGCCGGACGTCCCCCCGTTCGACCTGTCGGTGCCCGGCGTCACCTCCCTCTCGTGCGACCTGCACAAGTACGGGTACGCGCCGAAGGGCGCCTCGGTCGTCCTGTTCGCTTCCGAGGACCTGCGGCGGCACGCCTACTTCGCGTCCGCCTCCTGGCCCGGCTACACCGTCATCAACGCGGGCGTGCAGAGCAGCCGGAGCGCGGGCCCGCTCGGCGCCGCCTGGGCGACCATGATGGCGCTCGGCGACGACGGCTACCGCGCCCTCGCCACCGAGGCCAAGGCCGCCGCAGACCGCCTGGTCGCGGGCGTCGCCGCGATCCCGGGGCTGCGGGTGCTGGGCGAGCCCGTCGCGCCGCTCGTCGCGGTCGCCTCCGACGACCCGGCGCTGGACGTGTTCGTCCTCGCCGACCAGGCCCGCGCCCGCGGCTGGTTCTTCCAGCCCCAGCTCGCCTACCAGGGCATCCCGGCGAACCTGCACTTCACGCTGACCGGCGTCTCCGCGGCCGGCGACCTGCTCGCCGTCCTCGCCGAATCGGCCGAGGCGGCCCGCGCCGCCGGGCCGGTCCCGCCCGGCCTGCTGGACGGCGTGGACCTGGCGGCCCTCACCGACGCCGACTTCGCCGCCCTGCTGGAATCGACCACGGCCACCGGGATGGCCGTGGTCAACACCATCTTGGACGGGCTGCCGCCCGAGACCCGCGAGGCCCTGCTGATCCGGTTCCTGTCGGCCCTGTACTCAGGAAAGGCGTAGCAGCCGCTGGACGGGCGACGGCTCGTCCAGCTTGCTCTCCAGCACCAGCGGGATCTTCCCGGCGCCCACCGTGACGGCGCCGACCCGGTCGCCCGCCGCACCCGTGTGCGGCGGGTCGCCCGCCACGCCGATCGGCACGGTCATGCCGGGCCAGCCGATCACGTTCACCGGGACGTCGGTCTTCAGCGGCGTGTGCCCGCCGAGCCCGTCGTCGACCTGCGCGACCCTGCCCCCGGCCGGGGCCAGCGTCACCGACGTCAGCGCGCCCTCGGCGGCCTGCACCAGCCGCTGCGCGACGCTGATCGCGCCGACCGCGCTCGGCGACCGCTGCCCCATCACCGCGCCGACGATCATCGTGGACACCCCGCCGACCTTCTTGCGGGCCGCGAACACGTAGTTGCCGCCCGCCTTGTCGGTGTAGCCGGTCTTGCCGCCGACGACGCCGAGCCGGCCGAGCAGGATGTTCCCGCCGGGCCGCGCCGGGCCGCCGTCGGCCGGGACGTAGGCGCGGTTGCCGACGACCTCCGCGAAGGCGGGCACCTTCATGGCCGCCGTCAGCAGCTTGACCTGGTCGGCCGCGGTGCTGACCGTCCCGGCGTCGTAGCCGCTCGGGTCGGTGTAGGTCGTGTCGTTCATGCCGAGCGCCTTGGCGGCCTCGTTCATCTTCCGCACGAACGCCTGGTCGGCGCCCGAGTCCCAGCGGGCCAGCTCGTGCGCCACGTCGTTCGCCGAGATGATCATCAGGGCCTCCAGCGCCTTGCGCTCGCTGAGCCGCTGCCCCGCCGTGATGCCGAGCATGGACTCGCCGCGCTTGCGCCGCGCGGGCAGCTCCGCCACGCCCTGCGCCGAGACGGCGCGCTCGGGCCCGGCCTCACCCGGCTTGAGCGGGTGGTTCTTCAGGAACACATAGGCCGTCATCACCTTGGCGACGCTCGCCGTCGGCGTCGGGGAGCCCCCGCCGGAGGAGCCCATGGTGCCGAGCCCGTCCACGTAGACGCTGGCCTGCCCCTGCCCCGACCAGGGCAGCTGCGGCGCCGTCCCCGCGAAGGTGTGGCTGGTGGCCGGCAGGGTCAGCTTCAGCTCCGGCTCGGGAACGGGCCGCACCAGCTGCCCGGTGACCCCGCCGGCGACGAGCAGGAGCACGACCAGGCCGACGACGAGCCACAGCCGCTTCTTCTTTTTCGGCTCAGGCTCCTCGGCCGCCGCCTGCTGCTGCTGTTCCGACCACGGCACCGCCCACTGCCCGGACGACTTGGTGGAGGGAACCTCGGAGGCGGGCAGCCGCAGCTCCATGGGGAACCGGCCGTCGTTCTCAGCGGCCGGCGTGGCGGACCAGGCCCCCGAATCCCGCGTGCCGCCCTGCTGCTGCCAGCCCTCCACGTTGGGCCGGATGTCCTCCCGCGTCCGCGAGAGGGAGTCGTCCCACTGAGGCGCAGGCGGAGCCTCCCACCCGGCCAGGTCCTCACGCTGCGGTGCGACCCCAGCCGACGCCGCGCCAGGCCACGGAGCCGCGGGCCCAGCCGGCGGCGCGTCGGGCGCACGGTGCTGCGCGCCGGGCCACTGAGACGGCGAGCCTTCACGCTGCGGCGCGGGCCCAGCGCCCGGCGTGCGGTGCTGCGCGCCAGGCTGTGGGGGCTGCTCTTCCTGCTGTGGCGTAGGCCGAGCCATCGGTGCGTCGGGCGCACGGTGTTGCGCAGCGGGCCGCTGGGGCATGGAGTCTTCGCGCTGCGGCGCGGGCCCGGCACCCGGCGTGCGGTGCTGCGCGCCGGGCTGTGGAGACTGCTCTTCCTGCTGTGGCGTGGGCCGAGCCATTGGTGCGTCGGGCGCACGGTGTTGCGCAGCGGGACGCCGTGGCGCCGAGTCTTCGCGCTCTGGCGCAGCCCCAACCCCCGGTGTGCGGTGCTGCACACCGGTCTGCGGCTGCCCTTCCTGCTGCGCCGCAGGCCTGGCCGCTGGCGCGTCGGGCGCTTGGTGCTGTGCGGCGGGACGCTGAGGCGTGGAGTCTTCGCGCTCTGGCGCCGGTCCGGCACCCGGTACGCCGTGCTGCGCGCCAGGCTGTGGTTGCCCTTCCTGCTGTGGTGCAGGCCGGGTCGTCGGCGCGTCGGGCGCTTGGTGCTGCGCGGCGGGACGCCGTGGCGCTGAGTCTTCGCGGTGTGGCGCGGGTCCGGCACCTGGTGCGCGGTGCTGCGCACCGACCTGCGGCGGCCCTTCCTGCTGTGGTGCAGGCCCAGCCGAGGGTGCGTTGGGCGCTGGGTGTTGCGCGGCAGGCCGCTGAGGCGCGGAGACTTCGCGCTGCGACGCGGATCCGGCGCCCGGTGCGCTGGGCTGCGGTGGCTGCTTCTCCTGCTGCGGCGCAGGCCCAGCCGACGATGCGTCGGGCGCTTGACGCTGCGCGGCGGGACGCCGTGGCGCTGAATCTTCGCGTTGCGGCGCGGCTTCAACTGCCGACGTCTCAGACGTATCGGAGCTCTCGGGCCTCGGCGCATGGCGGTGCGCACCGGGCTGCGGCGGCTGCCCTTCCTGCTGCGGTGCAGGCCGGGCCATCGGTGCGTCGGGTGCACGGTGTTGCGCGGCGGGCCGCTGGGGCGTCGAGTCTTCGCGCTCTGGCGCGGGTTCCGCGCTAGGTGCGCGGTGCTGCGCGCCGGGCTGTGGCGTGGGCTGGGCCGTCGGCGCGTCGGGCGCTTGGCGCTGTGCGGCAGGACGCCGTGGTGCCGAGTCTTCGCGCTGGGGCGCGGCTTCAGTCAGCGGTGTCTCAGGCGTAGCGGAGCCCTCAGACCTCGGCGCACCAGGCTGCGGCGGCTGCTTCTCCTGCTGCGGCGCAGCCTCGGCCGACGGTGCTCCAGGTGCAGCGGAACTCTCGCGCTCTGGCGCAGGTCCGGCACTCGGCGCGCGATGTTGCGTGCTGGGCTGTGGCGCGGGCCCAGCCGAGGGCGCGTCGGGGACCTGATGTTGCGCGGCGGGCCGCTGGGGCGTCGAGTCTTCGCGCTGCGGTGTGGCTTCAGCCGGCTGCGTCTCAGGTGTAGCGGAGTCCTCGCGCTCTGGCGCGTGTCCAGCGCTCGGCGCACTGGGCTGCGGTGCAGGCCCGGCCGACGGGGCGTCGGGCGTTTGGTGCTGCTCGGCGGGACGCCGGGGTGCTGAATCTTCGCGCTGCGGTGCGGCGGAGCCCTCGGGCTGCGGCGTGGGCTTGGTGGACGCCGCGTCTTCCCGCTGCGGCGCAGGTCCCGCCGACGGCGTCTCCGGCTTCGGGGCGGGCGTGGCGAATGGCGTGTCGGGTATGCCCGACACGCCTGGACGTGAGTCCTCACGCTGCGCGGCGGGGCGCCGGGACTTCGGCTCTTCACGCCGCGGCTCAGCCTCGGAAGGCGGCGCTTCAGACGCGGCGCCGTAGCCCTCGGGTGTCGGCGCAGCTTCAGCCGGTGCGCGGTGTTGCGCGGTGGGACGCGGTGACGCCGGCCCTTCCTGCTGCGGTGCTTCAGACGTAGCGGTGCCCTCGGGCGTGGGCGCGCCTGGTGCGCGGTGCTGCGCGGCCGGTCGCTGGGGCGTCGGGTCTTCGGCCGGCGGCGTCTCGGGCGCAGCGGCGCTCTCGGGCTCCGGCGCGTCAGGGCGCGGTGGCGCCGGGCGTTCCTGCGCGGCCTCAGCCAGCGGAGTTTCAGGGGCGGCGGTGGAGCCTTCCGGCTTCGGTGCGGGCGTGGCGAACGGCGTGTCGGGCATGGCCTGCGCGCGCCGCGGTGCGTCGGGACGCCGAGGCGTCGCCTCCTCGCGCTGCGGTACGCCTTCGGCCGGCGGTGTCTCGGGTGCGGCGTGGCCTTCGGGCTTCGGCGCGGCGGCAGAGCTCTCGCGCTTGGGGGCGTCTTCGGCGAATCCCGCTTCGGGCGCGCGGTGCGGCGCGGCGGGAAGAGGGGCTGCCGGGCCTTCCTGCTGCGGCGTCGGCTCGTCCTCTGAGGCCGGCATTTCGGATGCGGCGGAGTCTTCGGGCTGCGGTGCGGGCGCGGCCGGGCGCGCGGCGGCGGAACTCTCGCGCTTCGCGGCGTCTTCGGTCGGCGGCGCCTCGGGCTCGGCTTCGGCGGACGGCGCCTCAGGCGCGCGATCCGGCGCGGCGGGTTCCTCCGGCGTGTCGTCTTCGGGCTGGGGCGCCTCCGCCTTGCCGGCAGGGGCCGGGCGGCGGGGCGGCCAGGGCACTTCGACCGTCTTCTCCTGCGCGATCCGCGCCGCGTCGGGCACCTCGGCGGGCTTCTGCCGCGGGGTGAACCAGGGGTTCGCGGGCTCCGCCGGGCGGGTATGCCCGGGGACGGTGAACTCCGTCGTCTCCGCACGGCTCGCCTCGTCTTCGGAGACGTCCGCGTCGCGCTCCACGGGCTCCGTCGGATCCGGTTCGTTCACGGCGACCTCCTCGGCTCTGTGCCTTTGCCACGCACACGGAGCGGTCTGTCGCTCACAAGCCCCCCGTACCCCTTTCAAGGATGCGTAGCTTAGCCGGAAAGTTCACTTTGTTATGTATTGGTGATCAAGAAAAGCGGGGCTGACCGTGAACCCGGATCCGGGGGTGTGGCGATACATCCCTGTCATGTCCCCCCGCACGGGAAGGCCGGTCCGCATGCCATGGTGTCCGCGATGACCGCACCCCCCGCCCTCGGCGCCGCGACGGCCGACGCCGAGATCATCCGGCGGTCGCTCGCCGAGCCGGAGGCGTTCGCCGTCCTGTTCGACCGGTATTCGGGAATGCTCTACCGCTACGTCTCCCGCCGGCTCGGCCCCGAGGTCGCCGAGGACCTGGTCGGCGAGACGTTCCTGGTGGCCTTCAGCAAGCGCCGCCGCTACGACCTCGAGCACGCCGACGCCCGGCCCTGGCTGTTCGGCATCGTGACCAGGCTCGTCGCGCGGCACCACCGCGGCGAGGCCGCGCGCTACCGGGCGCTGCGGCGCAGCCCCGTCGAGGAGCGGGTGGAGTGCCCGGCCGACGAGGTCGCGGCCCTGGTCACCGCGTCCGCGTCGCGCCCGCTGCTGGCCGAGGCGCTGGCCGCGCTGCCCCGCCGCGACCGCGACGTCCTGCTGCTGGTCGCCTGGGGCGACCTGTCCTACGCCGAGGTCGCGCAGGCGCTCGGCATTCCGGTCGGGACGGTCCGGTCCCGTCTCAACCGGGCCCGGCGCAAGGTGCGGGCGGCGCTCGGCGAAGTCGACCCGATGAGCGAGGAGGCGTAGCCATGGACGACCTGAAGATGCTCCGCGACCTCGGCCGCGACCTGGAGCACGAGCCGCCCGCGTCCCTGGTCCGGCAGCGGCAGCGGCTCGCGGACGCCGCCTCGGGGCGGCGCGGGGCGCTCCGGCGGCCCGGCGGCTGGACGCTCCTCGGCGTCGTCGCCGTGGTCACCGCCGCGCTCATCCTCGTCCCGACGGTCCTGCTGCGCGGCTCCGAGCGCGCCCCGGCCGGCACGCAGAAGATCGGGAAGACGGCGCACCGGACCCTCAACCTCCTGGTGCTCGGTTCGGACAAGCGGGGCTTCGGCGCGCCCCGCACGGACACGATGCTGCTGGTCCACCTGCCCGCCGACCGCAGGAACGCCAAGGTGGTGAGCCTGCCCCGCGACCTGATGGTGCCGATCCCGGCCTGCAAGAAGGGCGGCCAGGTCATCCCGGCCCGCGCCTCCGCCCTGCTCAACTCCGCCTACACCCTGGGCGGGGTGCAGTGCGCCATCAAGACCGTGGAGAGCGTCACCGGCATCCGCATCGACCAGACCCTCACGATCGACTTCGGTGGCTTCAAGGACATGGTGGACGCGCTCGGCGGTGTGGAGGTCACCCTGCCGCAGAGCGTCAACGACTCGAAGTCGGGGCTGCGCCTCTCCGCGGGCCGGCACTTCGTCAAGGGCAAGGTCGCGCTCGCCTACGTGCGCGCCCGGCACGGCCTGGGCGACGGCTCCGACCTGGACCGGGTCAAGCGCCAGCAGCGGTTCCTGGCGGCGCTGTCGCGCCGGGCGCGCGGCCAGGTGTTCAAGGACCCGGCGGGCGTCGCCGCGTTCGCGCGGGTGGCGGCCCGGTCGATCGACGCGGTGCCGCGCCTCGGCCTCACCGAGTACCAGGACCTCGCCCGCAGCCTGGAGCACACCGACCCGGGCGAGGTCGACTACAGCACCGTCCCGTGCGGGCCGTCGCCGAAGGACCCGAACCGGCTCGCCCTGACGCCCGAGGCCGCCGAGGTCTTCGCCCGGTTCAGGTGAGCGCGCGGCACTACAGGGCCGTGACCAGCCGCTCCAGTTCGGCCTCGGTGTTGTAGTAGTGCACCGAGGCCCGGACGGCGGCCGGGGCCGCGTCCAGGTCGTAGCCGTGCTGCCGGGGCGTGGTCACGCTGACGTTGACGTCCCGCTCCCGCAGCGCGAGCTTGATCTCGCCGGGGTCGCGCCCGGCCACGGTGAACGTGACGATCCCCGACATCCGCTCGCCCCGGTCCAGGACGGTCACGCCGGGCCGCTCGGCCAGGTCCGCCCGCAGCCGCGCCGCCAGCGACGTCACCCGCTCCTCGATCGCCCGCAGCCCGAGTGCCGTCGCGTAGTCGACGGCGACGCCCAGTCCGATCTGCCCGGCCACGAAACGCTCCCAGGTCTCGAAGCGCCGTGCGTCGTCGCGCATCTCGTAGGCGTCCGGGGCCTGCCAGTCCGCCGCCTGCAGGTCCAGGAACGGCGGCTCCAGCGTCCGCAGGACGTCGCGCCGCACATACAGGAAGCCGGTGCCGCGCGGGCCGCGCAGGAACTTGCGGCCGGTCGCCGACAGCATGTCGCAGCCGATCTCCCCGACGTCCACCGGGAGCTGCCCGACCGACTGGCAGGCGTCCAGCAGGAACAGCGCGCCCGCCTCCCGGCACAGCCGTCCCACCTCCGCGGCCGGGTTGACCAGGCCGTTCTGTGTCGGGACGTGGTTCAGCGAGACCAGCCGGACGCCGCCCCGGCCCAGTTCGGCGGCGAGCGCCTCCAGGGAGATCTGGCCGTGGGCGTCGTCGGGCACCACGTCGACCCGCACGTCCCGCGCGCGCGCGACCTGCCGGTAGGCGATCGCGTTGCTGGAGTATTCGCTGGCGGTGGTGAGGATGCGGTCGCCGGCCGCGAACGGCACCGAGTAGAACGCCATGTCCCAGGCGCGGGTGGCGTTCTCGACGTAGGCGATCTCGTCGGGAGCGGCGCCGAGCAGCGCGGCGACGGCGTCGTAGAAGCGGCCGATCGCCGCGGCGTTCTGCTCGTACGCCTCGTACCCGCCGATCGACGCCTCCAGCGTCAGGTGCCCGACGACCGCGTCCAGCACCGCAGCCGGCTGCAGCGCGGCGCCGGCGTTGTTGAGGTGGACGACCTCGGCGCATCCCGGTGTCTCCGCCCGGACCTTCTCGACATCCATCACGATCACCCCTTCCTGATCATCATCTCCTGCCGCGAAAATGTCAGACCCCCGCGCGACGCTGGGATCGTCCGACCCGGAGGTGACCTCGCTCACGCCGGGCTTGACCTCAACCAATGTTGAGGGCACAGCATGGCCGATGAGATCCCCGAGCACTGGCGGTAACGATGGACATGGAAGTGACCGCGTGGATGTCGCTGCACCACGCGATGAACGCGCAGAACGGCACCAAACCGTTCTCCCGCGCCACGCTGCGGCGCATCGGGGCCTTCGCCCGCCCGCACCGCCGGCGGCTCGCGGCCTTCCTCGCGCTGAGCGTCGTGATGGCCGTGCTCGCGGTCGCCACGCCGGTGCTGGCCGGACGCGTCGTCAACGAGATCGTCGGGCACGCGAGCACCGGCACCGTGGTGGGCCTGGCGGTGCTCATCGCGATCCTGGCCCTGGCCGAGGGCGGCCTCGGCCTGCTCACCCGGTGGCTGTCGGCCCGCATCGGCGAGGGGCTGATCCTGGACCTGCGCACCTCGGTGTTCGACCACGTCCAGCGGATGCCGGTCGCGTTCTTCACCCGCACCCGCACCGGCGCCCTGGTCAGCCGCCTCAACAACGACGTGATCGGCGCCCAGCGCGCGTTCAGCGACACCCTGTCGGGCGTGGTCAGCAACCTGGTCACGCTGCTGCTGACCTTCGCCGTCATGGTCAAGATCTCCTGGCAGGTGACGCTGCTGGCGCTGGTGCTGCTGCCGGTGTTCGTGCTGCCGGCCCGCCGGATGGGCCGCCGCCTGGCCGCGCTGCAGCGCGAGGCCGCCGCGCACGACGCCGCGATGAGCACCCAGATGACCGAGCGCTTCTCCGCCCCCGGCGCGACGCTGGTCAAGCTGTTCGGGCGGCCCGCCCGCGAGTCGGCCGAGTTCGCCGCGCGGGCCGGCCGCGTCCGTGACATCGGCGTGCGCACCGCGATGGTGCAGCACGTCTTCATCACCGCGCTGACCGTCGTCTCGGCCCTCGCCCTCGCGCTGGTCTACGGGCTCGGCGGCTGGTTCTCGCTGCGCGGGCAGCTCGACGCGGGCGCCGTCGTCGCGCTCGCCCTGCTGCTGACCCGCCTCTACGCGCCGCTCACCGCCCTGGCCAGCGCCCGCGTCGAGGTGATGAGCGCGCTGGTCAGCTTCGACCGCGTCTTCGAGGTGCTCGACCTGAAGCCCCTGGTCGCCGAGCGCCCGGACGCCCGCCCGGCGCCCGAGGGCCCGGTCTCGGTCGAGTTCGAGGACGTCACCTTCGCCTACCCGTCCGCCGACAAGGTGTCCCTGGCCTCTTTGGAGGAGGTCGCCACCCTGGACACCCGGGGCGGCGTGGACGTCCTGCACGGGGTGTCGTTCCGCGCCGAACCCGGCCAGATGGTCGCGCTGGTCGGCTCGTCGGGGGCGGGCAAGTCCACCATCGCGCAGCTGCTGCCGCGCCTGTACGACGTGGACGCGGGCGCGGTCCGGCTCGGCGGCGTCGACGTCCGCGACCTGTCCTTCGAGGCCGTCCGCGACACCCTCGGCATGGTCACCCAGGACGGCCACCTGTTCCACGAGTCGATCCGCGAGAACCTCCTGCTGGCCCGCCCCGAGGCCACCGAGGACGACATCTGGGACGTGCTGCGCCGGGCCCGCCTGGACACCCTCATCGCGGGCCTGCCCGACGGCCTCGACACGATCGTCGGCGAGCGCGGCTACCGCCTGTCGGGCGGCGAGCGCCAGCGCCTCACCATCGCCCGCCTGCTGCTGGCCCGCCCCCGCGTGGTGATCCTCGACGAGGCCACCGCGCACCTGGACTCCACCTCCGAGGCGGCGGTCCAGGAGGCGCTGTCGGAGGCCCTGGACGGCCGCACCGCCATCGTGATCGCGCACCGCCTGTCCACCATCCGCGCCGCCGACCTCATCCTGGTCGTCGAGGACGGCCGGATCGTCGAGCGCGGCACCCACGAGCAGCTCCTCGCCGAGAACGGCCGCTACACCGAGCTGCACCGCACCCAGTTCGCCCAGCCGGCCCCGGCGGAGGCCATCGCCTGACCCGGGAAGGGGGGCACCGCCCCCCTTCCCGGTTTTCAGGCGAAGTCGGCGACGTGGTCGCGGGCCCACTCGGCGTAGGAGCGGGCCGGGTGGCCGGTGAGCCGCTCGACCACCGTGGTGACCTGGGCGGGCTTGCCGGCCGTCGCCGCCATCAGGTCGAACAGCGCGTTGACGAAGTCGGGGTCCATGAACCGGCCCATCTGCTCACGGACCGGCGCCGGGTCGAGCTCCTCGAAGCTCAGCGGGCGGCCCAGTGCCGCGCCCAGGACGGCCACCTGCTCGGCCTGCGTCAGCGACTCCGGGCCGGTCGGCTCGTAGACCGCGCCGTCGTGCCCGGTGCCGGTGAGCACGGCCGCCGCGACCTCGGCGACGTCCCGCTCGTGGACGGGGGCGCTCGCCGCGTCCGCGTACGGCGCGCGCACCACATCGCCGTTCGCGAGCTGCATCCCGAACGACAACGAGTTGATGGCGGGGAAGAACAGCCGCAGGAACGTCCACCGCAGCCCCGACGCGATGATCGCCTGCTCGACCCCGTGGTGGTACTCGGCGATGACGTCCGGCTGCCGCTCGGCGCCGTCCACGACCGCGCCCGACGACAGGAACACCACGCGCTCCACCCCGGCCTCCCGCGCGGCCCGCAGGAACGCGGCCGGGTCCAGGCCGTAGGGCAGGACGAGGAACACCGCCGTCACGCCCTCCAGGGCCGCCGGCAGCGTCTCGGGCACGGCGAGATCCCCGCGGACGACCTCGACCTGCGCGGGCAGCCCGGCCTTCTCGGGCGTCCGCGTCAGCGCCCGGACGGGCCGGCCCTCGGCCAGCAGGGCGTCAACGGTCTGCCGACCGAAGTGAGCGGTGGCACCAATGACCAGGTACATGGGAAACCCCTTTCGACACCCCCACCATATCAGAACGGAATGATCTGTTCCACAGGGCGAACCCAAGTACCCTGCTTCCGTCACCCCACGGCCCCGCACCCCGCCGGCGTCCTCGACGCAGCCCACACGGGCACGACTGCAGCAGAGCATGACCGTCATGACGCCGACCGCCGATGCGCCTCCATCAACACGGCCACGCAGGTGCAGGGGCTCGGTGCGGCGCCGGCCTATATGAGCGGCGGTGCCGCCATCGCCAATGCGGCTGTGCCGCCGGCGCGGCCTTCATCCGGCGTTGGCCGCCACCAGCGCACAAGCGCGAGCGGTGGCGTCACCATCGCGGCCCGGAGTGATCGGAGGTATGGCACTGGTCGGCGTACGCGGCCATCGAGTCCGGGGCGGCGGGGCCGCGGAAGGTGTCGCACGAGGTCCTTGCCGCGGCGGGCGTCGCCCTCCCTGCTCTGGGAGATGGGCGGCAGCGGGCCGGTCCCGCGGATCTCGTAGTGGACGCGACGGCCGGCGGGGCGCCCGTGGTGATCGCGTCCATGGGTGCTCTCTTGCTGTGAAGGCGGCGGGGTCAGTTCCGGTTCAGGTCGCGGCCCAGGAAGGCCAGCAGCATGCGGTGGGGCGGCGCGCCGTCCTGGGCGGGGACGGCGGGGCCGAACATGCCGGGGCGGCGGAAGGCGTCGAAGTCCATGCCGCGCATGATGCCGAGCAGAGCGGCGCAGGGTTCTTCGGCGATGAGGTGCTCCTCACCGGTGGCCAGCGCCAGGTCGGCACCGTGCACGAGGACCTCGGTGAGGTGGATGAGCGCGGCCGCCGGCCCGGGGACCTCGCCGAAGCCCAGGCGGACGGTGGTGTCCAGGGCGTCCGGCCGGTGCCAGGCGGCGCGGTCGAGTTCGGCGGCGGCGGCGTAGGCGGCCTGGGGGCCGGGGCCGAGCCAGTCGTCCTCGTGGGCGCCTCCGGGGTCGGTTCCGGTCAGTTCGGCGGCGAAGACGCGCATGCCGCCGACGAGGTGGTTCAGTTCGGTGCGCACGTCCCAGCCGGGGCACGGCGTGGGGGCCGCCAGCCGGTCGCCGGTGATGGTCGCGACGATGGCGCCGGTCATGTCGAGGGCGTCATCGATCTGGTCGATCACCGAAGCGGTCATCGTGGCCTCCAGGGGGTCTGCATCGTGGTCGGGCGGGAACGCGGCCGGCCTGTCGTCGAGCCGGTCGCCGACGTGGCCGGAACTCCTAACGCAGTTCTTGGCTGCGTTACGGCAGCGTAGATCACTGGCTTCAATAAACGCAAGTGCGGGCTGCGTTAAGCTGGACGGCGTGCCGGAGCAGAAGCCGGCCCGGCGTCCTGGGGGCCGCAGCGCCCATGACCGCGCCGCAGTGCACCAGGGCGGTCACCGGCCTGGTCTCCGAACGCGGCTACGGTGGCTTCACTGTCGGTGAGATCGCGGCCCGCGCCGGGGTGGCCGATACCGGCGGCCACCGCCGTTGGGGCACGCTGGAGTCGCTGCTCATGGGTGGGGAGAGCGCCCGTCCGCGAGCCTGGACATCCTGGCCCCGATGTACATCCGCGTCCTGCTCGGCATGGACGCCCGCACCTCTGGCTACACCGACAACCTCGTCGACCGGCTCCTGCACCTCTGCGCCGCCCGCCCCTCTTCTGGCCCGCGGCCCTGGGCGCGGCAGGGTCGCCCCCCTCAACTAGAGAGGCGGCGGTTCGTTCGGCGCGGGCGCGGCGGTAGGGGATCGGTGCCGGTTTCGGTCGGTGTGGTCCCTCTGGGGTTGCTCGCACGGCCGCGCGGCGTCATCGCCAACGTCGCCGGCCCGGAACGGTCGCGAGCCAGGACGCTGATCGGTGTGCGGCTTGGCGCGTCGCCATCGGGATGGCGGGCCGGCCCCAGCTAGCGGCGGGGGTGCTCAGCCGGGCTTGCCGGCGGTGCGGCCGGCGGGCTGGCGCATGCGGTCGGAGGACTGCAGTTCGGCCAGGAGCTCGCCCTGGCCGGCCGGCAGGTCGGTGAGGATGCGCCGGGCCGCGAGCATCAGTTCCGAGACGTCGGCGCCGGCCAGCTCGTAGGTCACCGTGGCGCCCTGCCGGCGGGCGTCCACGATGCCGGCCCGGCGCAGCACCGCCAGCTGCTGGGACAGGTTCGACGGCTCCACCTCGATGGCCGCCAGCAGGTCGCGGACCGGCATCGGCCCCCGGCCCAGCAGCTCCAGCACCCGGACGCGCACCGGGTGGCCGAGCGTCTTGAACAGCTCGGCCTTGGCCTGATGCAGCGGTACCGGCACCCGCTCAACCCCCCACCCCGCGGCCGGGGTGCGGCCCGGCCGTCCTTGCGAACCTCACCGCCCGGCGGACGCGGCTCAGCCCCGGGCCGCTACTCGGCCCGGTCGCCGCTCTCGTCGGCGCGGTCGGCGGTCTCGCCGGACGGGCGCGCGGCGGCGCCCAGCTCCCGGCGCAGCCGCTCGAAATCGGCGCCCGCGTTGCCGTACTTCACCTGGCGGGCGATCTTCGTCTGCTTGGCCTTGGCCCGTCCTCGCCCCACGGCTGACCCCCTCGACCGGACGCGCCGCGCCCGGCACCTCTCCCTGCCATCAGATGATTGCAGCATACACAATTGAAGGATTCTTCAAGTCCTCATGCCCGCGGCGGGCGGGCGCCCTGCTGCGGCGCGCCGATCTGCCCTAGGGTGCGGCTGCGACCACGCGGACCCCTGAGGACAGTTCATGGACGATGCCCGGACCCAACCGAAACGCGTCACCTGGGCGGAGTTGTTCTTCGACCTGGTCTTCGTCTTCGCCGTCACCCAGGTGTCGGCCCTGCTGCACCACGACCACTCCTGGGCCGGGGCCGGCCGCGCCCTGGTGGTGTTCGTGCCGGTCTACTGGGCGTGGGTCGGCATGTCGGTGCACGCCGACACCCGCGACGTCGACAACCCCCTCGACCGGATCGGGATCTTCGGCGTCGGGCTGTGCGCGCTGTTCATGGCGCTGGCCACCCCGCTCGCCTACGCGGAGCGGGGGCTGCTGTTCGGGGCGTCGTACTACGCGGCCCGCCTGCTGCTGGCCGTGCTGATCTTCCGGGGCGGCCGGATGGCGCTCAGCCCGTTCAGCGTCGCCATCGTCGTGAGCGGCCCGCTGCTGGTCGCCGGCGGCCTGGCGGACGGCGGCCTGCGGACGGGCCTGTGGGCCCTCGCCGCCGCCGTCGACCTGCTCACGCCGCGGCTGCTGCGGTCGCGGCTGACGGGGCTGCGCTTCGACGCCGACCACATGCCCGAGCGGTTCGGCCTGTTCCTGCTGATCGCGCTCGGCGAGTCGGTCGTGGCGACCGGCGCGGCCGCCGCGTCCGCGGACCGGCTCGGCGCGGACGTGCTCGGCGCGGTCGCCGCCTCGTTCGTCCTGGTCTGCGCCCTGTGGTGGGTCTACTATCACTTCGCCGCGGACGCGGTCCGGCACGCGCTGGAGACCGCGGAGGTGCAGACCGACATCGTCCGGCAGGTCCTGTCGTACGGCCATTTGGCGTTCATCGCCGGCGTCGTCGCGCTGGCGGGCGGCCTCGCCGAGGTGGTCGGCCACCCCGGCGACCACCTGCACCCCGGCACCGCCGGGCTGCTGTTCGGCGGCTGCGCCCTCTACCTGACGACGTTCGGCTACACGCGCTGGCGGATGTTCCGCAAGATGTCGTGGACGCGGGTCGCCGCCGGGCTCGTCGTCCTCGCGCTGCTGCCGGCGGCGCCGCTGGTCCCGGCCCTCGCGGCGCTGGTGCTCGTCGCCGCCGTCGCCGTCGCGCTCAACGCGGTGGAGTTCGCGGTGGTGCGCCGGCGGGGCGGCCTGTGACGCCGCGCGCCGGCACCGCCGCGCCGTGCACGGCGGCGAGCGGCCCGAGCGCCGCGGCGAGCGCGTCGGCGAGGGCGTCCAGCGCCTCGTCCCGCACCCGCGCGGCGTCCGGGTCGCCGCCGACGTCCAGCGCGACGACCGTCACTTCACCGATCCCGCCGTGAGCCCGCCGACCAGGTACCGCTCGATGAACACGAACAGGATCACCACCGGCACGATCGCGATCAGCGAGGTGGCGAACAGGAACTGCCAGTGCTCCTGGTAGAGCGTGACGAACGAGGGGATCGCGACCGTCAGCGGCTTGCGGTTCGGCGACGAGGAGATCGTCAGGGCGACGATGTACTCGTTCCACGCCGAGATGAAGGTGTAGACGACGGCCGTCACCACCCCCGGCATGGAGATCGGCAGGGTGACCCGGGTGAGCGCGCCGAGCCGGCCCGCGCCGTCCAGGAACGCCGCCTCCTCCAGCTCGCGCGGGATCGAGGCGAAGTAGCCGTGCAGGATCCACACGCAGAACGGCAGGTTGAACGCCGAGTTCACCAGGATCAGCGCGAGCAGCGTGTCGGTCAGGTTCAGCGCGACCATCTCGCGGAAGATGCCGACGACCAGCGCGGTCGGCGCGAACATCTGGGTGACCAGCACCAGCAGCAGGAACGCGCCGCGCCCGCGGAACCGGTTGCGGGCGGTGTAGTACGCCGCGGGCAGCGCGCACACCAGCGTCACCAGCGTCGCCACCGCCGAGACGATCAGCGAGACCTGGATGCTCTGCCAGATGTCGGACTGCGACCACACGTCGACGAAGTTGCCGAACTTCCAGTGCTGCGGGACGTACCCGCCGGGGGAGCGGGTCAGCTCCGGCTCGGGCTTCAGCGCCGTCAGCAGCATCTGCGCGTAGGGCATCAGGAAGATCAGCGCGACCAGCCAGCCGACGCCGGTGAGGACGATCGTGCGGGGCCTCATCGGGTCTCCTCCCGCCAGCGCGAGGCGCGCAGGTACAGCAGCACCAGCACCAGGATCAGCGCGAAGTTCACCACGGCCATCGCGGCCGACATGCCCACGTCCTGGTCCGCGAAGGCGAGCTTGTACATGAACGTGGTGGTGGTGTCGGTGGCGTGCCCGGGGCCGCCGCCGGTCATCGCCCAGATGATCGGGAACGAGTTGAACACGTTGATGATGTTGATGATGGAGGCGATCAGCACGGCCGGCCGCAGCAGCGGCAGCGTGATCGTGAAGTAGGTGCGCAGGGTGCCCGCGCCGTCGACCCGGGCCGCCTCGTAGACCTCACCGGGGACGGTCTGCAGCCCGGCCAGGATGACGAACGAGGTGAACGGCAGCGACACGAACACCGCGACCCACATCATCCACAGCATCGCCTGCGTGGGGTGCGCCAGCCAGTTGACGGGCTCGTCCAGCACGCCGAGGTCCAGCAGCACCCGGTTGACCAGGCCCGAGTCGTTGTCCAGCATCCAGCGCCAGATCAGCGACGTCATCAGCACCGACGCCGCCCACGGCACGATCACCGCCCAGCGCACCACGCGCCGCCCGGGGAAGCGGGCGTTCAGCAGCTGGCCGAGCGCGAGCGACAGCAGCACCGTCACCACCACCACGCCCGCGACCCACCCCAGCGTGCGCAGCACGACCGGCCAGAAGTCCTCGTCGGCGAACAGGTCGGTGTACTTGCCCGCGCCCGCCGAGCCGAGCGTGGCGCCCGACGAGCTGATCCGCAGCAGCGAGGTGCGGACCATCTCCACCACCGGCCAGAGCACGACCAGGCCGATCAGCGCGATCGACGGGCCGAGCCACAGCAGCGGCGCGAGCGCCCGCCCGAGCCGCCGCGCGGGTCCCGGGCGGGGCGCGGTTCCCGGACGGGGCGCGGAGGCGGCCGCCGCCTCCGCGCCCTGCGTCCCGGCTTCGGACATGGCCAACTCAGCCGCTCTTCTCGGCCGTCTGCTGGATCTTGTCCAGCACCTTCTTCGGCTCCTGGCCCGCGACCGCCGAGCCGAGGTCCTGCTTGACGGCCCCGGCCACCGCGGTCCACGCCGGGTTGGTGGTCGGCGCGAACTTCGAGGCCGGCAGCGCGTCCACGAACTGCTTGAAGTACGGGTCGGCGCTGAGCGCGTCACCGGCCGACTTGGTGACCGGCAGGAAGTTCTCCAGCTTCAGGAACTTGGCCGTGTTCTCCTTCTGGTAGTAGAAGTCGAGGAACTTCTTCACGGCCTCCTTGTTCTTGCCGCCGTCCTTCTTGAACGCGGCCAGAACGTCCATCACGCCGAGCGTGTTGTGCTCGCTGCCGCTCTTGCTCGGCAGCGGCGCGATCCCGTACTGCAGATCCTTGTTCACCTTGTCGATGAACCCGGCGCGGGTGAACGGGCCGCCGATCGCCATGCCGATCCGGCCCTGCGCGAACTGGTTGAAGACCTTCTTGCGGTCGGTGGTCTCGGGGTTGGGCTGGGTGAGGCCGGACTTGGTGAGGTCGCGCAGGTAGTTCAGCGTGTCGACGTTGGCCTGCTGGTTGATCGCCCACTTGCCGGACGCGTCGACCCAGCCGCCGCCGTTGTTCATCGCCCAGGAGTAGAACTCCGCCTGCGCCTCCTCGGGCCCGAGCGGCAGGCCGTAGCCGATCGCGCCGCTGCCCTTGATCTTCTGCGCGTCGGCCTTCACCTCGTCCCAGGTCTTCGGCGCGTCGGTGATGCCGGCCTTCTTGAACAGGTCCTTGTTGTAGAACAGCAGCCGCGCGCTGGAGATGAACGGCAGCGCGTACTGCTCGCCCTGGTACTTGGCCTGCTCGACGAAGGTCGGGGTGAAGTCGCCCAGCACCTCCGGCGAGACGACCTCGGAGGCCTTGTAGATGAGGCCGTCGCGGGCGTAGTCGGAGAAGGAGTTGTAGTTGAGGACGTCGGGGACCTGCTTGGTCTGCACGTAGGTCTTGACCTTGCCGTCCATCACGGTCCAGTCGACCATCTCCAGCTGGACCTTGTAGCCGGGGTTCTTGGCCTCGAAGTCCTTGATGAGCTGGTCCCAGTAGCCCTGGGTGTTGTCGTCGTAGATCGCGGCGACGAACTTGATGGTCTTGCCGCCGCCGTCGCCGTCGCTCGACGAGCTGCCCTTGCCGCACGCGCTCACGCCGAGCGCCACGGTCAGACCTGCGGCGATGACGCCGGTGAGGTGCCGTTTCATGTGTCCGCCTTCGACTCGCGGGCGCGCCCGCGCGCGTCCGTTGTGGGGGTGCGGCGTGCTCGCGGCGAGCGCGCCCTCGGTGCGGTCATGACCGAACATGCGCGATTCGTGCACAGATTGAGCACAAACGCGCGCTGTCCTGGAAAGATAAGAGGTGGTCCGTACCAGTTCAAGGGCCTGTTTCCGCAAGAGTCTTAACTGTTATCGGAGGCGTCTGTGGTCCGGGTCACACGCTGGACTGGTCCGGTCGGGCCCCGCAAGCGCGGTCCGGTCCGCCGCGCGGGCCGGACCGGCGGCGGCGCTGCTCGCTGCTGCTTGTTTCGCCCGATTTTGGGCGGGTAATCGCCGCACGTACCCCAGCCGACGGGGAGGTGGCGAGACCATGAACTTCCGTAGCGGGATCGCGCTCGGCGCGGGCGCGACGGCCGCGGCTTACGCGGCCTCCCGGTCGGCCCGGGCCGGGCTGAGGCGCCTGCGCCCCGGCCGCCGCCTGATGGACGCTGTCACCACCCGCGTCCAGAACAGGCTCGACCAGGCGGCGCGCACGCTGACGGCCAAGGCCGAGCACGGCGGCCCGCTGCCGAAGGCCGCGCTGGCCGGCGTCCGCGCGCTCGCCGAGGGGAAGTCCCCGGTGCGGGCGCTGCTCGGCTTCGGGTGGACGCTGCTGAAGGAGACCCTCAAGAAGATCTTCGGTGGCGGTAAGAAGCAGAAGGTCACCAACATCGTCGAGGAGATCGACATCGGCGCGCCCCGGCGGCTGGTGTACGACCAGTTCACGCAGTTCCAGCAGTTCCCGGGCTTCATGAAGAAGGTCGTCAGCGTCGACCAGGCCGGCGACGAGAAGCTGAACTGGAAGGCGAAGATCTTCTGGTCGAACCGGACGTGGGAGGCCACGATCGTCGAGCAGGTGCCCGACGATCACATCACCTGGCGCTCCAAGGCGCCGAAGGGCCACGTCGACGGCACCGTCAGCTTCCACAGCCTGGCACCGAACCTGACCCGCGTGCTCGTGGTGCTGGAGTACCACGCGCAAGGGCTGTTCGAGCGGACCGGCAACCTGTGGCGCGCGCAGGGCCGCCGCGTCCGGCTGGAACTCAAGCACTTCCGGCGGCACGTCATGACCCGCACCCTCCTGCACCCCGAGGAGCTGGAGGGATGGCGCGGAGAGATCCGCGACAGCCAGGTCGTCAGGTCCCACGAGGACGCCGTCGCGCAGGAACGCAAGCAGAGGCCGAAGTCGGCCGCGCGGGCCGGCTGAGACCGGCCCGCACCACCCCCCGGACATCGACACAGGCGGAGGAACGCACATGGCACGTGGAGGGATCGCACAGAAGCTGCCGGTCGGAAAGGCCGTGAAACGGCTGCCGATCGGCCGGCGCAAGAAGGGGATCGCCAAGGTCCTGAGCAACCTGCCGCTCCCCAAGAGCCTGCCGGGCGGCAAGGCCACCGGCACCGCCGGCGGGCTGCTCCTCGGCGCGGGCGCCGCCGTCGCCGCCAACCAGGCCGTCAACCGGATGGGCAAGCGGAACGCCGCCCGCGAGGACGAGGACGCCAAGACGCGGCGCGCCGATGACGAGTCCGCCGACCAGGCCGACCTGGAAGAAGAGGACGAGGAGTACGAGGACGAGCCCCGCGCCGAGGACGACGACGCGGACGAGGGCGAGCAGAAGCCGGGCTTCTTCAGCCGGCTGTTCAAGCGCGACGGCAAGAAGGGCGGTGGCGGTGGCGGCAAGAAGCAGAAGGTCACCAACATCGTCGAGGAGATCGACATCGGCGCGCCGCGCCGGGTCGTCTACGACCAGTTCACGCAGTTCCAGGAGTTCCCGGGCTTCATGAAGAAGGTCGTCAGCGTCGACCAGGCCGCGGACGAGAAGCTGAACTGGAAGGCCAAGATCTTCTGGTCGAACCGGACGTGGGAGGCCACGATCGTCGAGCAGGTGCCCGACGACCACGTCACCTGGCGCTCCAAGGCGCCGAAGGGCCACGTCGACGGCACCGTCAGCTTCCACAGCCTCGCGCCGAACCTGACCCGGGTCCTGGTGATCCTGGAGTACCACCCGCAGGGCCTGTTCGAGCGGACCGGCAACCTGTGGCGCGCGCAGGGCCGCCGCGTCCGGCTGGAACTCAAGCACTTCCGCCGGCACGTGATGACCCAGACGATCCTGCGCGCCGACGAGCTGGAGGGATGGCGCGGGGAGATCCGCGACAGCGAGGTCGTCAAGACCCACGAGGACGCCATCGCGGAGGAAGAGGACAAGAAGTCCGGGCGGGACGAGGAGTACGACGAGTACGAGGAGAAGCCCGCCGAGGAGTACGAGGAGGCCCGCTGACCTGCGGCGCGTAGCCCCCGCCGCCCCGCGCGGCGGGGACCACGCCACCCGTCGTCAGCGCCGCAGCGTGGCGCGCACCAGGCGGGCGAACTCGAACGGGCGCAGGGCGTCGTCCCGCTGCCAGCAGGCGGCGGGGACCGCGTCCCGGAGCCCGACGTCCTCGACCACCGTCAGGCCGTGGCCCGCCAGCAGCCGCTCCGTCTCCCCGGGCGTGAGGAAGGTGAGGTAGGGCTCGCCGCGCTCGGCGACGGCCTGCGCCGCGTGCGCGGCGTAGGCGTCACCGGCGGCGTCCCGCAGCGCGGGCGGCAGCAGGTACTCCATGACCAGCTCGCTGCCCTCCGCCAGGGCGGCGAGCCCGGCCAGCGTCGCGCCGATCGCCTCGGACGTCAGGTAGACGCTGACGCCGAGCCAGCTCACCAGGGCCGGGCGGTGCGGGTCGAGGCCCGCTGCGGCGAGCGCCCGCCACGGGTCGTCCGCCTCGAAGTCGACGGGAACGTGCACGACCTCCCCACGCGGGGAGAGCCCGGCCGCGGCGAGGAGCGTGCGCTTCCACTCCTGCGTGGCGGGGTGGTCGACCTCGAAGACGCGCACGCCGCCGTCGCAGCGGTAGGCGAACGTGTCCAGGCCCGCGCCGAGGATGACGTACTGGCTCGCGCCCGATTCGGCGACCCGCCGCTCGGTGTAATGCGCGCGGGCGGTCGTCAACGCGCGCGTTCCAGCGAGCAGGAGATGGTCGCCGTGCGCACGGTGGTAGCCGATGATCTCCTCGGCCAGGCCGCCGAGCAGCGGGGCCGCGACGGTGTCGCGCAGCAGGTGGGGGGAGTGGTCCACGACCAGGTGGGCGGCGCGGGCCGCGGCCGTGGCCAGGGCGGTCCGGCTGGGCTTTCCGATATCCATGAAAGGGAAAGTACAAACCTTTCCCGTGACCATATCAGCCGGATATAAATTATGAATAACCAGAGCATTCCGGTGTCGTCAGGGTGCCGCTGCGGGACGGTCCGGTGCACACCGGGCAACCCGTTTCATAGGCGACGCCCGGCGCGGGGCGCTAGGGTGGCCGCGAAACCGGCCAGACGACAGGAGAATCGGCAATGCGCAGGCTGCTGATCGCCGTCATCCTCTTGACGGTGCTCGCCGGCCTCGGCCTCAGCCAGGTCCGGCAGACCTCCCCGGCGGGGGCGTGCCCCGAGGACGGCCGCGAGGCGTCCCGGCTGGCGCGCGCCGTCGACCGGCTGACCGACACCATGGACGAGGCCCTCGCCGCCGGCGGCCGCAGCGGGCCGTGCCGGCACGCCGACCCGCCCCGGGCCGAGCAGCCCGGCGCGGAGCAGCCGCACTACAGCCCGGCCGGCGCCTGACGGGCGCGCTCAGACGTCGCCGTCGAGGTAGACCCACGCCCCGTCCACCCGCGCGAACCGGCTGATCTCGTGCAGCTCGCCGCCGTTGTGGCGGGCGCGGAACTCCACGACGCCGGTGCGGTTGAACGGCGTGCCGTCCACCGTCCGCACGATCGTCAGCCCCTCCCAGGCCAGGCCCGGGTCGAAGTCGATGCGCGGCGGCCGGGTCGAGGGGTGCCAGCTGGCGAGCAGGTAGCGGGCGTCGCGCACCACGTAGGCGCTGTAGCGGGACCGCATGAGCTGCTCGGCGGTCGTGGCCGCGGCCTCGCCCCGGTGCAGCCGGCCGCAGCACTCCTGGTAGGTCCGGGGCAGCCCGCACGGGCAGGGCTTGGTTTTCGGCATGCCCCTATTGTTCTACGCCCGGTCGGCGCGGCGGCCGAGGAAGTGCAGCAGCACGGTCACGTCGTCGTCGCCGCCCTCGATCACGGGCCCGAACGCGCCGTAGTCGCGCAGCGGCTGGATGACGACCTGCCGCGCGACCGGCAGCAGCTCCCGGGCGAGGCCGGCGGTGAGCGGCGACGGCTGCCCGGTCGCGACCGCGACGTCCCAGGCGTGCACGGCGGCGTCGAGCGCGCAGGCGCCCGAGCCGACGACGGCGCTCATCGTGTTCGGCGGCATCGGGACGGGCACCTCGGCGGCGTCCGCGGCGACCTTCGCCCACGCCCGCGAGGCCGCCGCCACGGCTTCGTCGATCATGTCGGCGGGGGAGCCGGCCAGCGTCCCGGACGGTGCGAACGGGTCCTCCGCGGGCATCGACCCCTCGCCGAGGAAGGCGGCGTAGGCGATCTGGTCGCCGGCCGCGTGCTGGAGCACCTGGGCGACGGTCCACTGCGCGCACGGCGTCGGCCGGGCGAGGTCGTCGGCGGAGACGCCGCGCGCGACCGTGCGCAGCGCCTCGTGGGCCTCGGCCAGGACGGGCCACGCGGTGTTCTCGCTCATCGTTCCCTGCTTCCCTCGGGGGCGTTTCCGATGCCTCCACTCTAGCAGAACGGAACGATCTATTCCACTCTTCGGACGTGCTCCGCGATCTCGTCCACCACGCTCGCGTAGAGCCCGAACAGCCGCGGCACCGGGGTTTCGGCCGACCGCTCCAGAAGCCCGGCCCAGCACCGCGCGATGAGCTCGCGCGCCGTCGCCCCCGGCCAGGGCCGGGGCAGCAGCTCGGGCGGCAGCAGGGGGTCGGGCTCCATCGCGCGGGTGAACTCGGCGGCCAGTTCGATCGCGACCGTCAGCAGCTCCGGCCGCCCCAGCGGGGCGGGGTCCGCCAGCCGCGCCAGGCGCTCGCGCGCGACGCGGGCGAGCCGCTCGTGCCCGGCGGCCAGGTCGTCCAGCGGCCAGAGGCGCGCGGCCAGCTCCCGGGCGTCGCGGGTGCCGCCGACCCGCAGATCGGTGCTGGTCAGCAGGGTCACATAGGGCTCGGCGCCGAGCCGCGCCACCTCGGCCTCCAGCAGCTCCTCCCACGGGTTGGCCGTCACGTACAGGCCGCCCTGCAGCGCCGCACCGCCGAGCGCGACGATCGCGTCGCGCAGCGCGTCGCGGGCCGTCCGCGCCGGCTCGGGGACGGCGAAGGCCGCCAGGTGCCACACCCCGTCCCAGGGCGCCTCGCCCCGGTCCTGCTCGTACATGAACCGCACGAACGCCGCGTTCGGTTCCAGCGCCCGGTGCGTCTCGGCGGTCGCGCGCAGCACCGCGCGCCGGCCCCGCCCCTCCTGGGCGAACCGCCCGTCGGCGACCAGGCGCTTCACGCAGAGCCGCACCTGCTGGTCGGTCATCCCGAGCGCCCCGGCGACCGCGTAGAGCTCGCCTGCGTCCACGGTGCCGTCCGCGCGGACCATGGCCTCCACCAGCGTCCGGGTGGGGACCTCCACCTCTCCGGTCGGCATGCGCCGCCCCCTTCCTGCGTCACCTCGTGTGTGCAACTATAGTACGGTCGATCTAGAAACGATCGTTTGGAAAACGTACGAAAGTGAGGGTGCCGATGCGACGGATCCTGGCCACGCTGCTCGCCCTGGCCGCGCTCGCGGTCGCCGCGGGGGGCTGGGTGGTCTACCAGAACGCCTACGACATCCGGGAGCGCAAGGTCACGATCACCGGCGGGAGGCAGCCGCTGCAGGGCGTCCTCGCGCTGCCGAAGCAGGGGAGGGGCCCCTACGGGCTGGTCGTGTTCGTGCACGGCGACGGCCCGGTCGACGCCACCCACGACACCTTCTACCGGCCCCAGTGGGAGGCGTTCGCCAAGGCCGGCTACGCCTCGCTGTCCTGGGACAAGCCGGGCGTCAACGGCGCGCCGGGCGACTGGCTGGACCAGAGCATGGACGACCGCGCCGCCGAGACGGCCGCCGCGATCGCGTGGGCGAAGCGGCACGCCGGCGTCGACCCGGGCCGGATCGGCCTGTGGGGCGCCAGCCAGGCGGGCTGGGTCATGCCGAAGGTCGCCGCCCGCGTGCCGGGGCTGCGCTTCGTCATCGCGCTCTCCCCGGCGGTCAACTGGATGCGCCAGGGCCGCTACAACCTGCTGGCCGAACTGCACGACGAGCACGCCCCGCCCGCCAAGGTCCGGGCCGAGCTGGCCCGCCGCGACACGACCACCGCGCTGCTGCGCCGGCGCGCCACGTTCGAGGAGTACAAGGCGGCGGTCGGCGACGTGCGCGGGCTGACCCCGGCCCGCTGGCGCTTCATCCTCAAGAACCACACGGCCGACGCCACCGCGGACCTGGCCGCCATGCGCACGCCGACCCTGCTGATCCTGGCCGGCCACGACCGCAACGTGGACGTCGCCGACACCGAGGCCGGCTACCGCCGCCTGCCCGCCCTGCGGATCCGGCGCTACCCGGACGCGACCCACTCCCTGGTCCGCAAGGACATCGAGGACTCCGAGGCCAAGGCGTTCCTGGTCGCCGTCGCGGCGCCCCGGTCGCTGTTCGCCGCGGGACTGCTGGACGACGAGCGCCGCTTCCTGGAGGAGCAGGCCGGAACGGAGCAGAGATGAGAGTGCTCGCCCTCGGCGGGCCCGGGGCCATGGGCGCGGTCGCCGTCCGCGTCGCCGCCGGGCTGCCCGCCGTCACCGAGATCGTCGTCGCCGACCGCGATCTCGCCGCCGCGCAGGCCCTGGTCCGGCGCCTCGCCTGCACCGGCGCCCCGCTGCGCGCCCGGCGCGTCGACGTGACCGACGCCGCCGCCCTGCACGCCGCCCTCGCCGAGGCCGACGTCGTGCTCAACACCGTCGGCCCCTACTACCGCTTCGGCGTCGCCGTGCTCGGCGCCGCCATCGCGACCGGCACCCACTACCTGGACATCTGCGACGACTGGGAGCCGACGCTGCAGATGCTGGAACTGGACGGGGCCGCCCGCGCGGCCGGGGTCCGCGCCGTCGTCGGGATGGGGGTGAGTCCAGGCGTCAGCAACCTGCTCGCCGCCCTCGCCGTCCGCGAGCTGGACACCGTCCGCGACCTGCACACCGCCTGGCCGGTCGACGTCCCCGGCTCCGG
Organism: Actinomadura macrotermitis; assembly: GCF_009604375.1. Classification (GTDB taxonomy): domain Bacteria; phylum Actinomycetota; class Actinomycetes; order Streptosporangiales; family Streptosporangiaceae; genus Spirillospora; species Spirillospora macrotermitis. Next base: position 759,457 of record NZ_WEGH01000003.1, on the reverse strand, counting down.
CACCGACGGCGAGGCGGCGCTGGTCGCCCCGGACGGCGGCCCGAGCGCGGCGGCGGTGCACTGGATGCAGCAGCTCAGCGGCGAGATCACCGTGGTCGAGGGCGGCGAGCCGGTGCGCCGCCGCCCGCTCCGCCCGGTGACCCTCGCCCTGCCCGGCGGCCGGCGCGGCACCGCCTACACCGTCGGGCACCCCGAACCGGTCACGCTGCGGCGCAGCTTCGGGCTGCCGGGGGACGCCGCCAACCTGATGGTCGTCACCCGCGGCACCGCCGCCTACCTGGACGTCCTGCGCGACGACATCGACGCGGGCCGCCTCACCCTCCACGCGGCGGCGGCGGACATGGCCAAGCCGACCCTGCGCCGCGCGCTGCGCTCCTTCCTGCGCGTGCCCGCCCTGCGCGGCCCGCGCACCCTGCCGCCGTTCTTCGCGGCCGCGACCGGCACCCGCGCGGGCCGCCCGGCGACGGCCCTCGCCCACCTGCCGGGCACCGTGGCGATCACCACCACGGCCGAGGCGACCGGCGTCCCGCTCGCCCTCGGCCTGGCCCAGCTGCTGGACGGCACGATCGGCGAACCGGGCGTCCACCCGCCCGAGACGGCCGTGGACACGGGCCGCTTCTTCCGCGACCTGGCCCCCTACACCGGCGTCCCCGAGGAGGTGATCGTGGAGCAGGGCTAGGGCTTGCGGCCGATCCCGCCGAGGATCCACTGGTGCCCGCCGAGGATCCCCTGCCGCGTCGGCCAGTCCATCACCGGCACCACGCCCGGCTCCAGCAGCTCGGCACCGCGGAACAGCGCCTCGATCCGCTCCTTGGACCGCGTCACCATGGGCGCCGAGGCGCGGTTGTAGACCGACGCGGCCTTGTGCGCGTCGTCGGGGCGGACATCGGCCGTCGCGTGCGAGATGACCAGGTGGCTCCCGGGCGGCATCGCGTCCATGAACGCCCTGACGACCTCGCCGGGCCTTTCCTCGTCGGTCAGGAAATGCAGCACCGACACGAAAAGCACCGCGACGGGCTCGCCCGCGGCGACGATTTCCCGGACCAGCGGATCCGCAAGGATCTCCGCCGTGTCGCGCATGTCCGCGTTGATGATGCCGACCTGCTCGCTGGCTCCGATGAGCGCCTGGGCGTGCATCGTCACCATCGGGTCGTTGTCGACATAGACGACCCGCGCGTCGGGCCGGACATCGAGCGCGACCTGGTGCACGTTCTCCTGCGTGGGCAGCCCGGCGCCCAGGTCCAGGAACCGCCCCACCCCCCGCCCGGCGAGCCACCGGACGGCCCGCCCGAGGAACGCCCGGTTGGCCCGTGCCAGCGCGGCGGCCTCGGGCGCGGCCTTCAGCACCTCGGCGACGGCGGCCCGGTCGGCCGCGAAATTGTCCTTGCCGCCGAGATAGTAGTCGTACATCCGGGCGACGTTAGGCCGCGTTCCGTCCACACCCGACATCCGGTCACCCATGCACGGCTCCTCTGTTCTCGAGTCCCTCGAAATCTAGCCGCACCATTCACGTCACAACAGCTGTTCCTTGACGAAGCCGGCGAGCAGGACGCAGAAGCCGCCGATCTCACCGGCGATCAACGAGTTCATGAATACGGCCGTTCCGCGTGCGGGGCGGCGGAACTGGTTGTCGGTGTCGCGGCGCAGCCCGTGCACGACATAGGACACGATCGCGGCCACGAAGAAGAAGACCAGGACACCGGCCGCCGTCAGGTCCACCCATATCGGCCAGCCGCTCAGCTCGACGAACACCGCGAGCAGCAGCGTCGCGAACGAGTAGAGCAGCGCGGCCCGGTGCGCGATGTCCACATACGGGTGGGCCAGGTGCTCCGCCGAGACGGCCATCTGCCGGTACTTCCACGCCCCCAGCACCAGCGCCCACAAAAAGATCAGCCCGGCGGCCAGCAGGACCGCCCGGGTGTCCGCGCTAATGGACATGCGGGCCTCCCGGCAGCTCCGGCTTTCCGGCCGGGACGAGCCCGGCGGCGAGCACGGCCGCCACCGCCGCGACGGCGGCGAACACCGCGAAGGCGTCGGTGAACCCGCCGACCGACGGCGCCTCGGCCAGCCCGGCCGCCGCGACCGTCGAGGCCACCGCGACCCCCGACGCCGCGCCCAGCTCGTGGCAGGTGTTGATCATCCCGGCCGCGAGCCCGGCCTCGCCGTGGCCCGCGTGCCCGAGCGCCGACGTGGTCGCGGCGACGAACACCGGCCCGACGCCGGCGGCGGCGACCACGAGCCCCGGCAGCAGGACGCCGTCCGCCGGCAGCCCGGTGAGCAGGGCGGCCCCCGCCGCGACCAGGACCAGGCCGCCGACGGCGACCGGCCGGGTGCCTGCCGTCCCGACGAGCCGCCCGGCGACATGCGCCCCGGCCCCGGTCGCCAGCGCCGCGGGCAGGAAGAGCAGCCCGGTCCGCAGGGCGCCGGCACCCCGCGCGTGCTGCAGGTACAGCGACCCGAGGAAGAACAGGGAGATGAGCAGGCCGGAGGCGACGAGCATGAGGAACGCGCCCGCCGCGACCGGGCGCCGGGTGAGCATGCCGACGTGCATCAGCGGGAACCGGACCGTCCGCTCGACCCACCCGAACACCGCGTACAGCGCAAGAGCCCCCACCAGCGGCAGGACCGTCTCGCCGGCGCCCCACCCCTCATCGCCCGCATGGGTCATCCCGTAGATGAACGAGGCCGTCGCGGCGGTGACGGCCAGCGCCCCGAGCACGTCAAGGCGCCGCTCCCGGCTCGGCTCGCCCGCCCGGACGAACGCGGGCAGAGCCGCCAGAACGGCCAGCCCGACCGGAACATTGACGAAGAACACCCAGCGCCATCCCGGCCCGGCCGTCAGAAGCCCGCCGATCAGCACCCCGGCCGCGAACCCGATGCCGCCCAGCCCGGCCCACACCGCCAGCGCCTTGTTGCGCTCGCCGCCATGGAAGGACGCGGTGACCGTGGACAGCGCCGCGGGCGACAGCATCGCGGCCCCGACGCCCTGCACGGCACGCGCGGCGAGCAGCGACACCTCGCCCTGCGCCAGCCCGGCCGCCAGCGAGGCGCCGGTGAAGACGACCAGCCCGGCGGTGAGCATCCGGCGCGCCCCGAAGGCGTCGGCCAGCCGCCCGCCGAGCAGCATCAGCCCGCCGAAGAACAGCGTGTAGACGGTGACGGCCCAGGTCAGGCCGGTGCGCCCGAGTCGCAGCTCGGCCCCGAGTTCGGGCAGCGCCACGTTCACGACGGTGACGTCCAGGACCAGCATGAACTGCGCGACGCAGACCAGCGCGAGCGCCGCCCAGCGCCGCGGATCGGCCTGCCCGCCCGTGCCGTGCCGTACCGGTGCGGTGTGCGCCATACGAGGACCCCCTGCTCAGCACCGGACACGACTCGACCGCCACATCTCGAACAGTGCTGTACGGGTTATAGCGCCGGCGCCCCTCAGAACGCAAACACCTGTGTTCGACTTGGCGTCCGCTCAGTCCAGCGCCAGCTGGATCATCCAGACGCCCATGGCACCGAAGAGGAACCCGCCACCACCCGGGCGATCAGCGGCGGCAGCATGTTCGTCCCCTCCTTGGCCACGTAGTAGCAGGCCTGGATGGCGCCGGCGATGGGCGCGATCAGGCAGAGGGCGCCCACGAGCAGAAGAATGATCATCGTGGGATCGAAGCGCCGCCGCCCATCCGCCCACAAGATCGCCCCGTGTCCGCCACCGGCCACATCCCGTTCCGCCGAAACAACCTGGGAACGACACCCTTACGTGGTGAGTTGAAACGGCAAAGCGGCCGGCGCGAATCGATGGCGCCCGTGCGGTAAGCCGGAGAGGGGCAAGTCCGTCATGGAACGCTTCAGGAATTTCCGCCTGTTTCTCTTCATGGTGGTTTATCGGGCCTTCCGCGTGGTGACCTTGCAGGCGCGCCGTGACGACATGGACGTGGACGAGGAAAGGCCGCCCCCTCTCCCCGGTGTGCTTCCTCCTTGGGACGGCCCGCCCCCGCAAGCCGAGGCCAGGCGGCTCTGGTGATCTGAAGGCGGGAATGCCGACACTGGGCGTGCGTGTGGGGTGCGGTTCCGTCTTTCATGGGGGCAGAGGGGCAAAGCCGGCCGCCCTGCGCCGCGTCTACTCCGGCGCGGGCATCGGCTGGAGCCGCACGAGGATCATCCAGTCGTGGTCGCCTTCCCGGTAGGGGTGCCGCCGGAATGCGGCAGAAAGGGGCCGCGCCCGCGCTGACCGGACAGAGGCGCGGTTCTGCCCGGTCCAGCCGGGAAGATCACCGCAGGTCATCGCCACGGTGACGACCTTGGCGCCGATCAGGTCCCGAGCCCTGCGCCACCATCCACAGCCGAAACCAGGGCGCTGGGGGCGCAGCCCTCGTAGATGCGCCGGTAGGCGGCGATCCAGCGGGCGACCTCGTCCTCGTCGCTGCCGCAGGCCACCGCGAAGCCGCGCATGTAGGCGTGCTTCATCGGGGGGCGCTTAGCGGGGTTCTCGTTCAGCGGGCCCGCGATCGTGGTGTGCGAGAACGTCCCGTGCGACCACGTGGCCGGCTGGCGGGTGGTGTAACCGCCGGCCCGGCGGCGGAGCGCCCCATCACCGCCACGAACTTGGAGCGTGAGGACCAACGGCGCAGGATCGTGCGCTTGGCGCGCTGCCGCAGATAACGGGGCCGCTTCATGTCGTCTCTGGCGGACAGCGCCGCTGCTCAACGTGATCGGTGCCATAGATATCAGGTCCTTATCTGTGGCAGGTCGTCACGAGCCGTACAGGCGCACGATCCGGACCGGATGTTCCTCGGCCCCCGGGTCCGGCCGTCCCTCAACTGAGCCCGGCATTACGGCCGGTCGTACGCACCCGAGTCCCGGTCCCGATGGTGCGGGCCACTTGTCAGGGGTTACCTGACGGGCTAGCTTTGTCAGGTAACCCCTGACGAAAGGATCCTCGTGAACCGCTGCTCCTTCTGCAACCGCTCGGCCGACGACGTCGACACCCTGGTCGCCGGCGCCGGCGTCTACATCTGCAATGACTGCGTGGCTTTGAGTGCCGACATCATCAAGAGCAAACCCGCAGGGCCGAAGCGCACCACCCCCGTCTGGGAAGGCGTCGACGACGACGCTCTTCTGGCGCACCTGCCGCGCATCGACGCGATCCGGCACCAGGTCGACGACGATCTGCGCTCCTGGGTCGGCGAGGCCCGCCGTCGCGGCATGTCCTGGGACCGTATCGGCGAAGCACTCGGGATGCGCCGCCAATCGGCGTGGGAACGGTTCTCGTGACCCGCCCAGAGCGCCGCCGGACACCGACAGACCTGGATTTTCTGTCAGCTCAGCGCCCGCCGGGCACGGTGCATTTCTGGCGTACTCGGCCGGGTTCGAGACCGACGGAATGGCTGCTGCCGCTTCCCAATTCAGGGCCGGGCCAGGCGGAGCCGAACAGCACCACCGCCCCGTCCACGTCCCAGGCGAGGTCCTCCTCCCAGGGGAAGCCATCGCGCAGGGCCTGCCGGGCGGCCTCCAGCAGAGACGCTTCGAAGTCCGCCGCTGGCAGGTAGGTGGTCGCGGCCGGTTCATCTCTCAGCACAAGTACCTGTTGCTCGCCGATCGGTACCAGGCCGATATGCCCCTCGACCGCGCAGGCCCGCCCGTAGTCACCCCACGTCTCGACCGGCCCGTCGTTCACATAGGAGCCGCCTCGATGCGGGAGCCCCGAAGGCGGCGCGAGCAGAAGTGGCCTGCCATTCGATCGACCTCCGGCGGCTTCCTGGCGGCCCGCTACGACGGCTCCGTCCCCGCCCGGGGCGCGCACCTGTTCGCGCAGTCGCCGAGCAGGGACGGCGTCTACGTGTACGCCGGCTACGGCAGCACCTGGGCCAAGGCCGGCGGCCTCGGTGCCCAGTTCGCGGTGACCGGCGACCACCTGTACGGGCTCGGCACCGACAAGAGCGGCGTCCACCTGTGGTCGGGCTCTGGCCCGGCCTGGACGAAGGTCGGCGGCCCCGCCGCGGGCATCGCCACCGGCTGACCTGCGGCGCGCCGGGAATTGTCCCGGGGCGCTGGTCCGTTGGGCTGGCGTGACAGCAGCGGAACTGGACGAGGGCGGTGTCCTGGTCGTGGACGACCAGGCCGAGGTGCGGGAGGCGCTGGCCGAGGGCCTGCGGATCGCCGGGTACGAGGTGCGCGCCGAGGCCGACGGCGCGGCCGCCCTGCGCGCCGCCGCGGCCTGGCACCCCGACGTGATGATCGTCGATGTGATGATGCCGGGGATCGACGGCCTGGCCGTCTGCCGCGCGCTGCGCGCCCGCGGCGACCGGACCCCGGTGCTGGTGCTCACCGCGCGCGGCGCCGTCAGCGACCGGATCGAGGGCCTGGACGCGGGCGCCGACGACTACCTGAGCAAGCCGTTCGACCTCGGCGAGCTGGTGGCGCGGGTGCGGGCCCTGCTGCGCCGGTCCCGGCCCGTCCCGGCGCAGGGGTTCGCCGACCTCACCGTGGACGCGCGGACCCGGACGGGCTGGCGCGGCGACCGCCGGATCGAGTTCTCGCTCACCGAGTGGAACGTGCTGGAGGTCCTGCTGGAGCATCCGGGCCGGACGCTCAGCCGGGCGCAGATCGGGGAGCGGGTGTGGGGCCTGGACTTCGGCCCCTCGTCCAACTCGCTGGCGGTCTACATCGGCTACCTGCGCCGCAAGCTCGAGGACGGCGGCGAGCCGCGCTTGGTGCACACGGTGCGCGGTCTCGGCTACCGGCTGGGCACCGAATGAGCGGCGGGCGGTGGCGCCGCGCGCGGCTGCGCACCCGGCTGGCGGCGGCGACGGCCGGGGTGATGGCGCTGATCGTGACGGGCCTGACCGCCGGCGTGTACGTCGCGGTCCGGCACGAGCTCGACTGGCAGCTGAACCTCGTCCTGCGGCGGTCCCTGGACGACTGGCGCAAGGGCCCGCAGGCGCGGACGGCGTCCCCGCCGTGGGTCTCGTCCGTCTCCTGTTCCCTGCGCGGCCCCGACGTGTGCGTCCAGACGATCCCCGCCGGGACCCCGGCCGGAACGGTCGGGCGCTCAGGCATGCCGGTCACCGTGGGCGCGGCCCGGGTCGCGGCGGGCCGGGCGGTGTCCGACCGCTCCGACGTCATGGTGAACGGCGCGCGGGGACGGGCGCTGACCGTCCAGCTCGAGGGCGGCGCCGTCCAGGCGGCGGTCCAGTCCCAGACCTACGCCAACTCGGTGGCGCGGCTGCAGGCCCTGCTCCTCGCGCTCGGCGCGGCGGGGATCGCGCTGGCGGCCGGCGCCGGCTGGCTCGTCGCCCGCGCCGGCCTCGGCGGGGTGACCCGGCTGACCGAGACCGCCGAGCTCATCGCCGCGACCGGCGACCCGCGGCGCCGCGTGGAGCTGCCGGTCGCGGCCGGCGAGCCGGGCCGCGACGAGGTCGCCCGGCTCGCCGGCGCGTTCGACACCATGCTGGACGTGCTGGAGCGGTCGCTGGCCGCGCGCCGCCGGCTCGTCGCCGACGCCTCGCACGAGCTGCGCACCCCGCTGACCGCGCTGCGGACCAACATCGACATCCTCGGTTTCGGCGACCGCCTCACGCCCGCGCAGCGCGACCGCGCGGTCGCCGCCTTGAGCGGGCAGCTCCGCTCGATCACCGGCCTGGTCGACGACCTGGTCGAGCTGGCCCGCGGCAAGGAGCCGCCCGCGCTGCTGGAGGACGTGCGCCTGGACGAGCTGGTGCTGGACGCCGTGGCGACCGCCCGCGCGAACTGGCCGCGCATCGTCTTCGAGGCCACCACGACCGAGACGGTCGTGACCGGAGTGCCCGCCCGCCTGGCCCGCCTGATCTCGACCGTCCTGGACAACGCCGCCAAGTTCAGCCCGGACGGCGGCACCGTCGAGGTCGTGCTCACCACAGGCGAGCTGACGATCCGCGACCACGGCCCGGGCATCGCCGAAGAGGACCTGCCCTACATCTTCGACCACTTCTACCGGGCACGCAGCGCGCGCGCTCTGCCCGGCTCGGGCCTCGGCCTGGCGATGGCCCGCCAGATCGCGGTCTCCCACGAGGCGTCCCTGGACGCCGAGAACGCACCCGGCGGCGGCACCCTGATCCGGCTCCGCTACGCGGCCACCCAGCCCTGAACCCGCTCGGCCGCACCGCTCCGCGGCGGCCGCTCCAGCCCGCGGACGGCCGCCTCGACCAGCGGCGGCGCCAGCCGGCACGTCGAGGCCGAGCTGAAGGCGTCCCGATGCCCCAGGATCACCCCTTGCACCAGCACCGGAACACCCTCCTTGCGAACCAGCGCCAGGAACACGAAGTTGCCGCCCGCCGCACGCGTATAGCCCGTCTTGCCAGCCACGATGCCCTGCTGCCCGAGCGCCAGATTGGTGGTCGGGCGACGCCCCACCGTCCCCGGCGCCTCGAACCAGGGCCGGGACGCCGCCGCGAGAAAACCCGGCAGCCGCGAGGCCGCCCGCAGCAGCACCAGCTGATCGACCGCCGTGCTCACCGTCCCGGAGTCGAACCCGCTCGGGTCGGTGTAGCGCGTGTCCTTCATCCCCAGCTCACGGGCCGCGGCGTTCATCTTGGCGACGAAGGCGCCCTCGCTCCCGGCGTCCCACCGCGCGATCTCGTGCGCCAGGTTGTTGGCCGAGACGGTGAGCAGCGCCTCCAGCGCCTGCCGCCGCGTGTACCGCTGCCCGGCCCGCACCGGCACCAGCGACTCCTGCCGCGCGAGCCGCTCCCCGTACCGCTCCGCCTCCTCGGCGGAGACGGTGTAGACGGCCCGCCCCCGGCCCTTGAGGAAGACGTAGGCGGTCATGACCTTGGCGACACTCGCGATCGGCGTGGGCCGCCGCGCCCCGTGCCGCAGCACCCCCGGCATCCCCTCGATCTGCAGCGCCCCCTGCGCCCCCTGAGGCCACGGCAGCCCGCCGGCCTGCCCCCTGGCCAGGCCGAACACCCCCGCCACGACCGCCAACGCCAGCCCTACGGCACCCGTCACCAGCATCCAGCGCCGTCCCCGCAACCAGTGGATTCTCACCATGACCGCGACGCTAGAAACCCCCGATAAGCCGTAAATAAGACCTTTATAGAGAGCTTCTCTAGAAAATCTCTCTAGTTTGGCCTACGCTCCCCAGGCATGGGTGAAGCAAGGACCGTCGTCGTCACGGGGGCCAATCGGGGGATCGGGTACGCCGTCGCCGCCGGGCTGCTCGCGGCCGGGCATGACGTGGTGCTCGTCGCGCGCGACCGGGCCAAAGGAGAGGCCGCGCTGGCCTCGCTGGGCGGCGGGCGGCTCGTCGTCGGCGACCTGTCCAGCGTGCGCGCCACGCGCGACACCGCCGAGGCGCTGCGGAAGGAGTGCCCGCGCATCGACGTGCTCGTCCACAACGCGGGGGTGTGGCCGAGCCGCAAGGTCCTCAACGAGGACGGCCTGGAGCAGGCGTTCGTCACCAACCACCTGGCGCCGTTCCTGCTCAACCACGAGCTGGAGCCGCTCCTGCTGGAGTCGCGGGCCAGGGTCGTCCAGGTCAGCGCCGGCCTCTACATCAAGGGCCGGGCCGACCCCGAGCGCACCCCGGCCGGCCTGGACTTCCACCCGATGCGCACCTACGCCGACACCAAACTGTGCAACCTGCTGATGATGCCGCGGTTCGCCGCGCGGTGGCAGGGCACCGGGGTGACGATCAACGCCCTGCACCCCGGCGTCATCCGGACCGGCCTCGGCGACCGGCCAGGCCCGGTCGGCCTGCTCCTCAAGGGGGCCAAGCTGCTGTGGAAGCCGCCCGCCACCGGCGCGCGGCCCGTCGTCCGCCTCGCCACGGCCGAACCGCCGCCGAACGGGCGCTACTTCCACCTGGACGAGGAGCAGCCCCTCGCGCCCGTCGCCCTCGACGACGTGCTGGCCGGGCGGCTCTGGGAGCAGGCCCTAAAGTACGTGGGTGTCACCTAAACAGCAGCGGGGCGAGGCGACCGTCGCGAAGGTCCTCGCGGCGGCGCTGGACCTGTACGCCGCCGAAGGGCCGGGTGCGCTCACCACGACCGCCGTGATCGAGCGGTCCGGGGTCAGCAGCGGCAGCCTCTACCACCACTTCGGCGGCATCGACGGCCTCTCCGCCGCGCTGTACGGCCGCTGCATGGCCGGCCTTCTGGACGCCCTCGTGGCCGCGCTGGAACGCGCCCCGTCGGCCCGCGAAGGGGTGCGCGCGATGGTCGAGGCCTACCTGGGCTTCACCGAGGAGCACCGGGCCGAGGCGCACTTCATCCACGCCTCCTCCTACGCCGACCACCTGCCGTCCCACGCCGCGCTCATCGCGGCGGAGAAGACGCCCCGGATGCTGCGGATCGCCGCCTGGCTGCGCCCGCACGTCGAGAGCGGCGAGATCGTGGCGCTGCCCGACCCCCTCACCGAGATGCTGGTGATCGGGCCGGTGGCCGAGACGGCGCGGCGCTGGCTGGCGGGCGCGCCGGACATCGACCTGGCCACGGCCGCGCGCGTCCTGCCCGAGCGCATCTGGCGGTCGGTCAGCGGCGACCGGCCCGCCGGACGATAGCGCGGGCCGAATCAAAGTATTCCTAGGGCGCCATTCCCGGCGCCCTGCCTAGACTGCGTGCATGGCGCAGGCGGAAGAAAGCCGGAGTGGCGTGATTCCGGCGGTCCTCAAAGAAATGAAGGACAATCCGGCGACCCTTATCGTCGGATTCGTTTCGGCGGTCGCCGGAGTACTGGCCCTGTCCAAAGGACGGCAGTTGCTGGCCTTGGCGTGCGTCGCCGTCGTCCTTGTGTGGCTGCTGCCGTTCGCGCCCTGGGTGAAGGACCGCCGGGTGCTGCGCCTCGTCCTGCCGGGCGTGCTGACGTTGACCGTGGTCGTCGCCGCGGCGCTGACGGCCCTGGACCGGCCGCGGCCGAGCGGGCCCGCGTTCGAGGCGGTCGACGGGCCCGTGCCGCCGTGCGCCGCCTTCAGGGGCAAGGGCGCCATTCCCGCGGACAAGAAGCTGCTCGTCTTCGACAGGCAGGTGTCGAAGAACGGGATGCCGGTGGGATCGGGCAAATACTATTTCGACGGCCCCGCCACTCCGGTGAAGGACGGCTGGGCCGTCTATGACGTCCAGATCGGCGGCAGCGAAGTCGACTACGACTTCTACGTCGAAGTGACGGCGGGCCTCGTCGACGCGCACACCGCCGACCGGTACATCTCCGATCACCGGGACGTGAAGTCCCGGCTGGACGTCCCCCTGCCCGCGTTCGACGCCGGCTCCAGGACCAGCGTCCGCGTCGTCCGCAACCGGCAGAAGGGCACCTGCTAGCCCGGGGCCCGCGGGCCGCGGCGCCCGCCGGACGGTCCGCCAGGTGATCGTTGCCAAAATTCTTTGCGAAAGTCCGTAATCGGGCGCGGGGCGCGCCGTCTCTCCTGCACGTCGTTCCAGTGAAGGAGATCTCAATGCCTGAACTCAGCCAGGTGGTCCCCCTTCCACAGCGCCGCATCGAGATCGGCGTCTCGTTCGCCGGCGCCGCCGGGCTCGCCACCGCACTGCGTGCCCACGTGCCCGGCATCGCCGCGGAGGTGGTGCGCCGGATCGAGGCGGAGCTGACCGAGTTCACGCGCCCCCACGACCCCAGATACGCCGAGGCGCTCGGGCTCGGCGTCGAGTACGCCATCGGCCACTTCCTCGACCTGATGGCCGACCCCGCCATCTCCTCGACCGAGGTGCTGGAGTTCTGGCGGCGGATCGGCGCCGGCGAGGCCCGCGAGGGGCGGACGCTGGAGGCCTGGCAGGCGGCGACCCGGCTCGGGGCCGGCGTGGCGGTCGAACGGCTCACCGAGCAGGCCGAGCGCCTCGGGCACAAGACCAGCGCGGCGAACGTGGCGTCCATCGCCGGCGCGGTCTTCGGCTACCTGAACCAGCTGGCGACGGTCGTCGCCGAGGGGTACGGCGAGGCCGGCGGCCGCGCCGCGGCCACCCGCCAGGACCACCGGCGGCGCCTGTTCGACCTGCTCCTGCAGCCGGACACCGACCCCCGGCAGCTCGCCGAGGCCGCGCGCGAGGCGGACTGGCCGCTGCCGCGCACCGTCGCCGCCGTGGCGCTGCGTGAGCACCCCTCCGGCGCCCGGCCGCCGGTCCTGTTCCCGGACGTGCTGGTCGGCCTGCACCTGCCCGAGCCCTGTCTGATCGTCCCCGACCCCGACGGTCCCGGCCGGCGCCAGTTCGTCGCGCGCAAGCTGCGCGGCCGGGCCGCCGCGATCGGCCCCACGGTGGAGCCGGCCGGCGTGGCCTCCTCGCTCGGCTGGGCCCGGCACGCCCTGGCCCTGGCCGACGAGGGCCTGATCGACGGCGGCGAGCTCATCGTCACCGAGAAGCACATGCCGATCATGCTGATGATGCGCGAGCGCGAGCTGGTCGAGAAGATGATCGACCGCAGGCTGGCGCCGCTGTTCACGGTCCGCCCGGCGCAGCGCCACCGGCTCGCCGAGACCCTGCTGGTCTCCCTGGAGTGCGGGTTCAACGCCACCGAGGTCGCCGGTCACCTGCACCTGCACGCCCAGACCGTCCGCTACCGGCTGCGCCGGCTCGGCGAGCTGTTCGGCGACACCCTGCAGGCCACGTCCGGCCGGCTGGAACTGCACATGGCGCTGCAGGCCTGGCTGGCCCTCAACGCCGAGCCCGTCCCGTACCGTCGGCTGCGCACCGGGTGACCCGTTAGGGGGCGTCGAAGACCCAGCCCTGGGCGGCCATGCCGGCGAACGACGCCGGCTTCAGCGTCACCGCCTTCAGCCCCGACCAGCTGGCCTGCAGGTAGTAGCCGTCACCGTTGGCGAGGCGCCGGCCGCCGGTGATGGAACCCTCCAGCGACCAGACCTGGTACGGCCCCCCGCACGCGGCGGTCGTCACCGTGTACGCGCTGCCGCCCTCCCAGGGGACGCCGCCGGTCGCCTGCCCGCGGCTCAGGCACTTGCCGTTGGAGGCGTTGGTCAGCGTGAACCCGCCCGCGGTGTCGCGGCGCCGCCAGGTCGTCGTCGCCCCGCTGCAGGGACGCTGCACCACGCTCCCGCCGCTCGGGGCCAGGCACGACTGCAGGGACGAGTTGCGGATCCGCGAGGTGGCGCCCGCCCCCGCCCCGGCCTGCGCCGGCGGGGTGGTCGCGCCCGGCTTCGGCTTGCCGCTCTTCTTCGGTATGACCAGCGCCTCGCCCGGGACCGGGCTCTCGGGCACCGCCGAACCCGGCACGACGGAGCCGGGCGGCGCGGACGGGGAGAGCGGCGACTCGGCCCGCGGCGGCCCGTCCGGGCCGCCGCCGATCGTCGTGACCACGATGGCCAGGACGAACACCAGCGCGCCCGCCCCGCCGGCCGGCAGCACCCAGGCCGGCATGGTCGCCGCCACCGGCGTGTGGTGGACGACCGGGTCCGACGGCTCGCCCAGCATGACGAGCCCGATCGGCAGCGCGGCCCGCAGCCGCCCGTTCAGGTCCGACATCTCCGCCGCCGCCCGCCGGCAGCGCTCGCAGGTCTCCAGATGCTGCCGCAGCGCGCGGCTGCGCCGCCGGCCCGGGCGGCGCGTGCTCGCCGCGAGCTGCGCGGTGAACTCCGCGCAGTCGGGGTGGCCCTCGACGCTCGCGGCCAGGAAGGCCGTCCGCAGCCCCTCGCGCGCCCGGAACGCCAGCTGGGCGACGGCGTTGGCCTCCATGCCGAGCAGCTCGGCGACCTCCTGGACCGGCTCCTCCTCGATGACGGTGTGCCACAGCACCGCCTGCCAGCGCTCGGGCAGCGACCGGAAGGCACGCACCAGCGCGTCCAGCTCGTCGACGTCGGGGATCTCCTCGGGGGACCCGTCGGCCCACTGGGCGACCTCGTCGGTCACCACGGTGCGCCGGGCCGTCCGCGCCCAGTCCACCGCCGTGTTCCGCACCACCGCGTACAGGTAGGGCCGGTACGCCTCCTTCGGGCCGCGGCCCTCCCGCAGCGCCGCGATCGTCCGCGCGAACGCCTCGCTCACCAGGTCCTCGGCCGCGTGCTGATCCCGCGACAGGCTGCGCGCGTACCCCAGCACCGCGCCGTGATGCCGCTGGAACAGCTCACCCGAGGCGCGCTCGTCCCCCGACCGGGCCGCCGCGACCAGAGCGGCGTCCGACTCCGCCGTCGCCTCCATCACCACCAGGCCATCAAACTCAAGGTTCGCACCTCACCACAACCCTCTCATCGGCCGCCGGCGCCACCACCGCCTTGATCGCACAGCGGGGCCTCCTCTAAAGGACGCGCTGCCGCCCTCCCGGTTACGCGGTTTCGAGAAAATTTATGAGAAGTGTCAACTTCTCACCCCGGCCGCCCTCGTGAACACCCTCCGACCTCGTCTTTTACGGTCGTCCCCTGTGCACAACACCACAGAGGCCGGCCGATCCCGGCTCACCCCGCGGGTCTTGTGGGCGGTCAGTCGATGTGCACGCCGTGGGAACGGGCGAGGCCGTCCAGGCCGTCGGCCCAGCCTTGGCCGAGTGCGCGCAGCTTCCAAACGGGACGGCCGTCCAGAGTGTGCCGGTAGAGCTCGGCCATGACCATCGCCCGGATGGCGGGGTCGGCAGGCGGCCTGAACTCCCAGGACGTCCCGTCGACGCCTTGCAGCCGCAGTACCGCGTGGGTGAGAGCGCCGCATGTGCGGCCGGTGTCGACGTCCATGTTGATGGACACGATGACGCGCTGGACGCGGTCGGGAAGCGCGGACAGATGCAGGGCCGCCCGCTCGGTGCTGCACATGCCTTCCGATCGCTTGCCCAGAAGGCGTGCGGCGCCCTGCAGGGCGAACGGCTGGTTGTAGAAGACGAAGTCGTCATCACCGGCCACCTGTCCGTTGGAGCCGGTCAGCAGCAAGGTGAGATCGGCGTCCGCGCCGCTGAAGGAGAAGGCGGCGAGCAGTCCCTGGAGGGCGCCCTCCGGTAGAACGACGGCCTGCCCTGGCGCGAGGGTCATCGGCGGCGCACTCTGGAACGGTGGTAGCGGCGCCGCGCCGGCCTCTTGCTTCCACTGGGCGAAGGAGCGCACCGGGTACGGTTCGGCGCGCGCGGGGACGTCCTGCCCCATGGACAGCGACTCGTCGAGCCCCGCCTCGTCGGTGGAGTTGTCGAGCAGGGCCTGCAGCCCGGGCAGCCGGTCGGTGTCCAGTGGCTTGATCATGCCGGCCGGGTTCCCCGATGCCGTGGTCACCGAGCAGACCACGTCCTGGCCGATGTCGAGAAACCTGAGGGCGTCCTCAGCTGTCCGCCACCTACGGGACTCGATCGCCGCCCGGTCCCAGCGGCCGTAGGCGACGAAGCCGAGGCGTCCGGTGGCCGGGATGCGTGTCAGCACGGCCAGGTCGATCGCGGTGATCGCAGGCGCGGTCGCGAACGCCTCCTTGAGCGTGGCGATCACGTTGGAGCCCATGACGGTGAGCCACCACCTCGTCCGGTCGCGCTTGGTGAGCCGTTTCAGCGTGGGGCGTCCGGCCGGGGTCAGCCCCGGCATCTGCTCGGGCAGGGAGTCCAGGTCCGGCAGGCGCACGACCACCGACAGGACGCCGCCGTCGACACCGACCGCGCAGCCGGCGGCGGGATTGTCGGCGAAGGCCGTGTTCACCGCCTCGCAGACGGTCTGCTCATCGTTGGCGTTGAGCGCCTCCCACCAGTTCCGGGCCTCGGCCGCGAGCCGCTGGTGCTCGTGGCCGAGCCGCGCCTGCTCGGCCGCCAGATAAAGGTGCGCGTCCTGCTCGGCCGCGCGGCCGGCGCCGGCCCGCTCGGCACGGGCGAACCTCCCCACCCCGTGCAGGTGGAAAGCCCGCGCTTCGGCCAGCGCCCACGGAAGTCCCAGCTGCGGAGGCGGCGGGACCTGCGGCGGGCGGGCCGGCGGGAACATGGTCAGGTGGACGCTGGTGGTCTGCCGCCGCAGCTCGTTCAGCCTGGCGATGGCGGCGTCCCGCTCCGCCTCCTGTTGTGCCCGCTCGGCCTGCCACCGGGCCCGTTCCAACTGAGCGGGGGAGGGGCCTGCGGGCCTGCTCCGCGGCGATCTGCGCGTGCTGGTGCCCTTGCGGCCGCGGCTGCCGCTGACCGAGGTGGACGCGAAGAAGGGACCCATCCCGCTGGAGACCCGCGTCCCTCCGCTACCCACACTGACCCGCGCGACCCGGGGCCCTGCGGAGGCCCGCACGCCGCGCGTCGAGACGCGCACGCTCGCCCCAGGGATCCCCACCCGAAACCCGAATCCCATCCGGCCCCCTCGAAGAAGTCCAGGTCAGGCTACGAGCCATGGGAGCCGCCTTCGCTGCGAAGGCCACCTCCGGACACGACGGTCATCGAGCTCGCCGAGGCCAAGGCGGGAACGTCCCTGCGCCGGCGGAATGACGTGCGCCTGCCGGCTCCGGAAACGCAGAACCCGCGCATGATGTGCATCATGCGCGGGTCGGTGAGGTGCCCCCTGCAGGATTCGAACCTGCGCACACGGCTCCGGAGGCCGTTGCTCTATCCCCTGAGCTAAGGGGGCCCTTTGCGCCGCTCCGGGCGGCGCGAGGAAAAGGCTACCAGGATCGGCGGGCTTGCGCGCACCTGGGCGTTCGCCGTGCGTGCGGAGGGGGAGTCGACTAACTTCGTGGCCGTGACCGAGCCACTGGGACGCGTGCTGGTCGTCGACGACGACGAGGTGATCAGGCAGCTCATCGCGGTGAACCTGCAGCTCGAGGGGTTCGAGGTGGTGACGGCGGTGGACGGGCGGGACTGCCTGGACAAGGTGGCCGAGGTGGCGCCCGACGTGATCACGCTGGACGTGATGATGCCGCGGCTGGACGGGTGGGTCACCGCGGGCCGGCTGCGCGAGGATCCCGGCACCCGGCACATCCGGGTCGTGATGATCACGGCGCGGGCGCAGGAGCACGACATCAGGCGCGGCCGCGAGATCGGGGTGGACGCGTACGTGACCAAGCCGTTCGACCCCAACCACCTGATCCAGACGGTGCGCAAACTCGCTGCGGTGTCCAGATAGTGGTCGGCTAGTCTCACCAGGGTGACCCCAGCCGATGTGAGCGCCGCCCTCGCGGCCGCCGTGGGCGCCGCCGAGGCGCCCGTGAGCGTGCGCGGGCCCGGGGTCTACGCCAGCCCCGTGGCGCTGCGGATGGGGCTGGACGCCGAGGCCGTCGCCGAGCGGGTGCGCAGCAGGCCGGGGATCCAGGGCGTCTCGGTCGTGCGGGGCCTGCTCGTGGTGCGGGTCGAGGCGGGCGCGCTGGCCGCCGGGATCGTGGCCGAAGGGCCCCGGTACGGGGCCGCGCGGGTGCCGCGCGGGGAATGGCGCGAATGGCCCCGGACGTTCGCCAACCCGGGGTTCTGCGTGCGTTTCGCCTATGCGCGCGCCGCCTGGGTTCGGCGGTGGGCGGCGGATCTGGGGGTCGGGGCCGGTGAGCCCGTGGGGTACGCCGGGGACGAGCTGACGCTGCTCGGGGTGCTGGCCGAGATGCCCGGGCGGAGCGCGCAGGCCGAGCGGGAGGGCGACGCGAGGGTCTTCCAGGCCTACCTGGAGCGGCTCGCGGGGGCCTACCACGACGTGCACGAGGGGTGTCCGGCGCTGCCCCGGGGCGATGAGAAACCCGGGGCGGTGCACGCGGCGCGGGTCACGCTCGCGGAGGCTGCGCGCATCGCCCTCGCCAACGGCCTGTACATGATCGGTGAGACACCTAGAGAGCGGATATGAGCAGAGTTCACCCTGCCGGTGGCCGGCACGCTGACGTTTTGCCGGAAGACCACCCGCTGCCCCCGGCGGAGGACCTGAACGCGCTGGACGAGCAGGTCTGGCCCCTTGGGACCGTCCGTGCCGACGGCGCGATGACGGTGGGGGGCGTAGACGTCCGGGATCTGGCCCGTGAGTACGGAACCCCCCTGTACGTCTATGACGAGGCGGACGTGCGAGCGCGCGCGCGGGAGTACGCCCAGGCCTTCCACGACGGCAACGTGCACTACGCCGGCAAGGCCTTCCTCTGCGTGGCCCTCGCGAAGTGGCTGAAGGAGGAGGGCCTCGGCCTCGACGTGTGCAGCGGCGGAGAGCTCGCCATCGCCCTGGCGGCCGGCTTCCCGCCCGAGCGCATCACGCTGCACGGCAACAACAAGGCCATGTGGGAGCTGGAGCGGGCCCTGGACGCCGGGGTCGGGCACATCGTCATCGACTCCTTCGAGGAGATCGCCCGGCTGGGCTATCTGGCCAGGGAGAAGGGCGTCCGCCCGAAGGTGATGCTGCGCGTCACCACCGGTGTCGAAGCCCACACCCACGAGTTCATCGCCACCGCGCACGACGACCAGAAGTTCGGGTTCTCGCGCAGCTCCGGCGCCGCGCTGGAGGCCGTCCGGCGGGTGCTGGCGCTGCCCGAGCTGGACCTGGTCGGCCTGCACAGCCACATCGGGTCGCAGATCTTCGACGCCGACGGCTTCCAGGTCGCCGCGCACCGCCTGGCCGAGCTGCTGGTCGCGATCCGCGACGAGCACGGCGTCGAGCTGCCCGAGCTGGACCTCGGCGGCGGCTACGGCATCGCCTACCTGCCCGGCGACAGCCCCATCGACCCGAAGACGATGGCCGACTCGCTGCGCGAGATCGTCGGCCGCGAGTGCCGGGCGTACGGGCTGGCCATGCCCGAGCTGACGGTGGAGCCGGGCCGCGCGATCGTCGGGCCGGGCGGCGTCACCCTGTACGAGGTCGGCACCGTCAAGGACGTCGAGGGCCTGCGCACCTACGTCTCGGTGGACGGCGGGATGAGCGACAACCTGCGCACCGCCCTGTACGGCGCCGAGTACACCTGCGTCCTGGCGAGCCGGACGTCCGAGGCGCCCCCTATGCTCAGCAGACTCGTCGGCAAGCACTGCGAAAGCGGCGACATCGTCGTGCGCGACCTGTGGTTGCCCGAAGATCTTGCGGCGGGGGACCTGGTGGCGGTCGCCGGCACCGGTGCGTACTGTCGTTCGATGTCCAGTAACTACAACCATCTCCCGCGGCCCGCTGTGGTGGCCGTCCGGGACGGCAGGTCGCGGATCGTCATCCGCCGGGAGACCGAGGACGACCTGCTGCGGCTCGATGCGGAGGTCGAAGCGTGAAACCGTTGCGGGTGGCGCTGCTGGGCTGTGGCGTTGTCGGCATTGAGGTCGTCCGGCTGCTGCGCGAGCAGGCCGCCGACCTGGCCGCGCGCGTCGGGGCTCCGCTGGAGCTGGCCGGGATCGCCGTGCGGCGTCCCGACCGCGTCCGCGAGGGCGTCGATCCCGCCCTGCTCACCACCGACGCCGAGGCGCTGGTCACCCGGCCGGACGTGGACATCGTCATCGAGGTGATCGGCGGCATCGAGCCGGCCCGGTCGCTGCTGCTGGCGGCGATGAAGACCGGCAAGTCGGTGATCACGGCCAACAAGGCGCTGCTGGCCGAGGACGGCGCGACGCTGTTCGCCGCCGCCCGCGAGTACAACGCCGACCTGTACTACGAGGCGTCGGTGGCCGGGGCGATCCCGCTGCTGCGGCCGCTGCGCGAGTCGCTGGTCGGCGACCACGTGCAGCGGGTGCTCGGCATCGTCAACGGCACGACGAACTACATCCTGGACCAGATGGACACCCACGGCGCCGGGTTCACCGAGGCGCTGGAGGAGGCCCAGGCGCTCGGCTACGCCGAGGCCGACCCGACGGCCGACGTCGAGGGCTTCGACGCCGCCGCCAAGGCCGCCATCCTGGCCCAGCTGGCGTTCCACACCCCGGTGACGGCCGCCGACGTGCACCGCGAGGGCATCACCGAGGTGACCGCCGCGGACGTGGCGGGCGCCAAGGAGATGGACAGCGTGGTGAAGCTGCTGGCCATCTGCGAGCGGATCCCGTCGGCCGGCGGCCGCAACGGCCGCGGCGTCTCGGTGCGCGTCTACCCGGCGATGATCCCGCGGACGCATCCGCTGGCCAGCGTGCGCGAGGCCTACAACGCGGTCTTCGTGGAGGCCGAGTCGGCCGGGTCGCTGATGTTCTACGGGGCGGGCGCGGGCGGCGCCCCGACCGCCTCGGCGATCATGGGCGACCTGGTCGCGGTGGCCCGCAACCTGATCGCGGGCACGCCGGGGCCGGTGGAGGTGACGTACGCGTCACTGCCGGTGCTGCCGATGGGCGAGACGACGACGCGGTACTACATCGAGCTCGACGTGGCCGACGAGGCCGGCGTGCTGGCGACCGTCGCCGAGGAGTTCGCCCGCAACGACGTGTCGATCAAGGCGGTGCGCCAGGAGGGCCTCGGCGCCGAGGCCAAGCTCGTCGTGGTGACGCACCGGGCGCCCGACGCGGCGCTGTCGGCGACCGTCGAGACGCTGGGCCGGCTGCCCAGCGTGCGCGAGGTGGCCAGCGTCATGCGCGTCGAAGGCGACGAATAACCCCTTCCGGGCTCTACACTCTGCGGCAACACCGCAGGTCATGCGAGGAGATCGAAGTGAACGGGACCGCCCGCGCCTGGCGTGGCCTCATCGAGGAGTACCGGGACCGCCTCCCGGTGTCGGACCGCACCCCCGTGGTCACCCTGCTGGAGGGCGGCACGCCGCTGGTCCCGGCGAACCGGGTCTCGCAGCTGACCGGCTGCGAGGTGTACTTCAAGGTCGAGGGCGCCAACCCGACCGGGTCCTTCAAGGACCGCGGGATGACGATGGCCATCAGCAAGGCCGCCGAGGACGGCGCCAAGGCCGTCATCTGCGCCTCCACCGGCAACACCTCGGCGTCGGCCGCCGCCTACGCGGTGCGCGCCGGGATGACCTGCGCGGTGCTGGTGCCGCAGGGCAAGATCGCGATGGGCAAGCTGGCGCAGGCGCTGGTGCACGGCGCCCGGCTGCTGCAGGTCGACGGCAACTTCGACGACTGCCTGGAGCTCGCCCGCAAGCTGTCGGTCGACTACCCGGTCGCCCTGGTCAACTCGGTGAACAAGTACCGGCTGCAGGGGCAGAAGACCGCCGCGTTCGAGATCGTGGACGCGCTCGGCGACGCCCCCGACATCCACTGCCTGCCGGTCGGCAACGCCGGCAACATCTCCGCCTACTGGATGGGCTACGGCGAGTACGCCGCCGACGGCGTCGCGTCGCGCCGGCCGCGCATGCTGGGCTTCCAGGCGTCGGGCGCCGCGCCGTTCGTCAAGGGCGAGCCGGTGCTGAAGCCGCAGACGATCGCGACCGCGATCCGGATCGGCAACCCCGCCTCCTGGGACCTGGCGATCGCCGCGCGCGACGAGTCCGGCGGCGCGATCGACTCGGTCACCGACCGGCAGATCCTGGCCGCGTACCGGATGCTGGCCGCCGAGGAGGGCGTGTTCGTCGAGCCCGCGTCGGCGGCGAGCGTGGCCGGGCTGCTGCAGGCCAGCGAGCAGGGCCTGGTGCCGCGCGGCTCCACGGTCGTGTGCACCGTGACCGGAAACGGGCTGAAGGACCCCGACTGGGCCATCTCGGGGGCGCCCGCGCCGACGACCGTGAAGGTCGACGCGCACGCCGCCGCGTCCGCGCTGGGCCTCGCGTGAGCGGTTGGCGGCCCGCGCCGGTCACCGTGCAGGTGCCGGCGACGAGCGCCAACCTCGGGCCGGGCTTCGACTCGCTCGGGCTGGCGCTCGGGCTGTGGGACGAGGTCACCGTCCAGGTCGGCACCGCCGTGGCCGGGGTGTCGATCGAGGTCGAGGGCGAGGGGACCGAGGTCGCCGAGCGGGGCGAGCGGCACCTGATCGTCAAGGTGCTGCGGCAGACGCTGGAGGCCATCGACGGGCTCGCCTCCACGCGGATGGCCGGGCAGGTCCAGGGGATCGGGCTGCGGTGCGTGAACCGGATCCCGCACAGCCGGGGCCTCGGCTCGTCGTCGGCGGCGATCGTGGCGGGCATCCTCGCGGCCCGGCACCTGCATCCGCACGGGCACCTGCTGGACGACGAGGGCGCGCTGCGGCTCGCCACCGCCATCGAAGGCCATCCCGACAACGTCGCGCCGTGCCTGGCGGGCGGCCTCACCGTCGCCTGGACGACGCCGGGCGGGCCCCGGCTCGTCCGGCTGGAGTCGCAGGTGAAGCAGGTCGTGGCGTTCGTCCCGGACCAGCGGCTGGCGACCGAGCGCGCGCGCG
The DNA here is from genome assembly GCF_009604375.1 of Actinomadura macrotermitis. GTDB lineage: Bacteria > Actinomycetota > Actinomycetes > Streptosporangiales > Streptosporangiaceae > Spirillospora > Spirillospora macrotermitis. The sequence continues at coordinate 737,382 of NZ_WEGH01000003.1, read as the reverse complement.
GGCTGCTGCCCGAGACCGTCCCGCACGGCGACGCCGCCGCCAACGCGGGACGCGCCGCGCTGCTCATCGCGGCGCTCAGCCAGGGCCTCGCGTCCGACGTGCTGCTGGACGCCACCGAGGACCGGCTGCACCAGGACTACCGTGCTCCGGCGATGCCCGAATCGGCGGAACTCGTCGCGCGGCTGCGCGCGAACGGGGCGCCGGCGGTGATTTCCGGGGCAGGTCCCACTGTCCTCGCCTTCACAACGGCGGCGCAGGTTGATTCGATGGGCCTGAAAGTGGGTAATGGGTGGCACGAGTACCCCTTGGACGTCGCCCCCCACGGAGCCCGTATCCAGTCCGGTGACGTCGGCGCAGCGCGCTGACGTCCACCTGAGCGGGGCCGTGGGCCGGAGCGTCGCGCCGGGCAGGTGCAATGATCCGCCTAGGTAAAATGCGAAGACATCGACCTCTGGGGAATAGCAGTGTGCCCTGGTGATGTTAGGCTGAATGCCGCACCAGATGCCCCGTTCGGGGCCCAGTGCTCGTCAGCCACGCGTCACCTGTCCGGCCCTTGGGGCCGTGTCGGTCCCGCGTACCAGGCTTCCCGTGACCGAGGCACTCCGTTGTCCGGTCTTCCACCGAAACTTCGGTCGTGGCGGTTGCGGGATCCCAGCGAGCCGACCGCTTCGATCACCATCTGGCTGCGCCCAGAAAACACACATCGCGGACCCGTCGCGGTCCGCGCAGCCCGACTCGGCGCCCCCGCCGGGCCGCACTACCGGGTTGACTGGCCGATCGCCGGCCAACGCCCGCTCCCTGGGAAGGACCCTTAGTGAGCGAATCCAGCGAACTCCTTACGGACGCGACCAGTCCCGCAGCCGACGCCGACGCGGGCGCCGAGCGCGCCGCCCCCCGGCGCCGCCGCGCGGGCACCGGCCTGTCGGCCATGCTGCTGCCCGAGCTGAAGGCGCTCGCGTCCAGCCTTGGCATCACCGGCACCACCGGGATGCGCAAGAGCCAGCTCATCACCGCCATCCAGGAGAAGCAGGGCGGCGGCCAGGGGCAGGGCGCGGCCGGGGGCGACCAGGGAGCCGCTGAGACGGTGAAGGCCGAGCGTCCGCGCCGCACCCGCGCCACCGCCGCCAAGCGCGACACCGCCGAGGAGCAGGTCACCGTCGCCGACGCCGCGAAGACCGAGGCCAAGCCGGAGAAGACCGCGCCCGAGAACACCGGCAAGCCGGAGAAGGCCGCGTCCGACAAGGGCGAGGGCAAGGGCGAGGGCAAGGGCGGCCGGCAGCAGCAGGCCGACAGGCCGCAGGGCGGCAAGCCCGAGGCCGGTGCCGAGGACGGCGAGGGCCAGGGCCAGCAGAACCAGGGCGGCGGGCGCGAGGGCGGCCGTGAAGGCGGACGCGAGGGCGGCCGGCAGCGCAGCCGCGGCGGACGCGACCGCGCCGAGCGGGGCGACCGCGGTGAGCGCGGCGACCGTGGCGACCGCGGTGAGCGGGGCGACCGCGGCGAGGGCCGCAACGAGCGCGGCGAGCGCGGCGAAGGCCGTGGCGACCGCAACGACCGCGGCGAGGGCCGCAACGACCGCGGCGACCGCGGCGACCGGCAGCGCGGCGGCGGCCAGAACGCCGGCGGCGGTGGCGGCCAGGGCGGTCAGGGCGGCAACGACGACGACGAGCGCGGTGGCCGCCGGGGCCGCCGGTTCCGCGAGCGCAACCGCGGCCGTGGCGGCCGTGAGCGCTACGAGGAGCCGGTGATCAGCGAGGACGACGTCCTCATCCCCGTCGCCGGCATCCTGGACATCCTGGACAACTACGCGTTCGTGCGGACCACCGGCTACCTGCCCGGCCCGAACGACGTGTACGTCTCGCTCGCCCAGGTCCGCAAGAACGGCCTGCGCAAGGGCGACGTCATCACCGGCGCGGTCCGCCAGGCCCGCGACGGCGAGCGGCGCGAGAAGTTCAACGCGCTCGTCCGCCTGGACACCGTCAACGGCATGGAGCCCGACCAGGCCAAGGGCCGCGTCGACTTCTCCAAGCTGACCCCGCTGTACCCGCAGGAGCGGCTGCGGCTGGAGACCGACCCGGGCGTGCTGACCACCCGGATCATCGACCTGGTGTCGCCGATCGGCAAGGGCCAGCGCGGCCTCATCGTGTCGCCGCCGAAGGCCGGCAAGACGATGGTGCTCCAGTCGATCGCCAACGCGATCACCAAGAACAACCCCGAGTGCCACCTGATGGTCGTGCTGGTCGACGAGCGGCCCGAAGAGGTCACCGACATGCAGCGGACGGTGAAGGGCGAGGTCATCCACTCGACCTTCGACCGTCCCGCCGAGGACCACACCACGGTCGCCGAGCTGGCCATCGAGCGCGCCAAGCGGCTGGTCGAGCTGGGCCACGACGTCGTGGTGCTGCTCGACTCCATCACCCGCCTCGGCCGTGCCTACAACCTGGCCGCGCCGGCCTCCGGGCGCATCCTGTCCGGCGGTGTCGACTCGACCGCGCTGTACCCGCCCAAGCGGTTCTTCGGCGCGGCGCGCAACATCGAGAACGGCGGCTCGCTGACCATCCTCGCCACCGCCCTGGTGGAGACCGGGTCCCGCATGGACGAGGTCATCTTCGAGGAGTTCAAGGGCACCGGCAACATGGAGCTGAAGCTCAACCGCTCCCTGGCCGACAAGCGCATCTTCCCGGCGGTGGACGTCGACCAGTCCAGCACCCGTAAGGAAGAGATCCTCATGGCTCCCGAGGAGCTGCGGGTGGTCTGGCAGCTGCGCCGGGTGCTGCACGCCCTCGACACGCAGCAGGCGCTGGAGCTCCTCATCGAGAAGATGAAGGAGACCAAGTCCAACGCCGAGTTCCTGCTCCAGGTCCAGAAGACCACGGTCTCCGACGACCGCTGAGAGTAGAACGACCGCAAACGGCGTCGCCCCCGTCCGGTTCCCGGACGGGGGCGACGCCGTTTGGTGGGGCCCCGCCCTGCGCGTTGTTCTGCGCAGCGCGCAGGTGGGGTGCCACCCCGCGATCGCTTGCGCAGTTGGGACGCCGTTGTGTGGCGGGGTCCCGGTCTGCGCGATGCGCTGCGTAGCGCGCGACTGAAGTGTCACCCCTTCCTCGCCCGCGCAGGCGGGAGGACGGCACGTGATTGGGGTCGGCCTGCGCCGAGGCGTGTTTCCCAGCGATCTGAGTGATCACGCGAGTGCGCTGCCAACCCGGGCGGGCCAGGCCGAAGGCGAGGCCCCTTGGGCCGGGCTTGAAAAAGGTAGGGCTAGCCCTACCTCGGGAGGCCGGAGCGCTGCATGGTCTGTGGCCTGGGGGTTCGGCAGGGTGGGGACGTACGGTGGACCAGGCACGGAGGGACGATGTGGGCGAGTTGAGCGCGCGGCGGACAGTGGTGGACGGCTCGTGGCGGCCCCTGGCGATGGCCGGGTCGTCGCTGACCTGGCGCGCCGCCGCCTACTTCGTGGCGCATGTCGCGATCGGGTTCGGGTGCTTCGTCGGGCTGGTGGTCGGGCTGGGCGTCTCGCTCGCCACCACGATCATCTGGGTGGGCATCCCGCTGCTGGTGCTGATGATGCTCGCGTGGCGGACCGTCGCGGCCGTCGAACGGCTGCTGCTCCGGGCCGCGTTCGGGGTGGAGGTGCCGAGCCCGTACCGGCCGCTGCCCCAGGGGCGCAACCCGCTGCGCAAGCTGAAGGTCATGTCGGCCGACCCGGCGACGTGGAAGGACCTGCTGTACGTCGGGCTGCTGTTCCCGGTGGCGCTGGTGGAGTTCCTCGTGGTCTTCCCGCTGTGGCTGGCCACCGGGATCCTGACCTTCCTGCCGGTGATCGTGCTCGTGGACGGCGGCGGCATGGAGGTCGGCGCCGGGAACGTCTCGTACTGGGCCGGCGACCCGCTGAGCGCGCTGCCGGTGACGGCCGTCGGGCTCGTCCTGCTGCTCCCCGCGATGTACCTCACGCGGACGCTGGCGATCGGGCACGTCCTGTACGCGCGTCTCCTGCTCGGCCCGAGCCGGTCGCAGGCCGAGAACAAGGAGCTGCGCGAGCGGACCGCGCACCTGCAGGCGAGCCGCGCCCGGGGCGTGGACGCGGTGGAGTTCGAGCGCCGCCGCATCGAGCGGGACCTGCACGACGGCGCCCAGCAGCGGCTGCTGGCCGTCGCGATGGACATCGGCCGGGCCCGCGCCAAGCTCGAGGACGACCCCGAGGGCGCGCGGGCCCTCATCGAGCAGGCCCACTCGGGCACCAAGGAGGCCATCGCCGAGCTGCGCGACCTGGCCCGCGGCATCTACCCCGCGATCCTGACCGACCGGGGCCTGGACCCGGCGCTGTCGGGCCTGGCGGCGCGCGCGCCGGTGCCGGTGCAGGTCGAGGTGGACCTGCCCGAGCGGCCGCCGGCGGCGGTGGAGAGCATCGCCTACTTCATCGTCGCCGAGGCCCTCGCCAACATCGCCAAGTACGCGCGGGCGACGCAGGCGTCGGTGCGGGCCGTCAAGGACGGCCCGTGGGTCGTGGTGGAGATCAGCGACAACGGGGTCGGCGGCGCCGTGGCGGCCAAGGGCGGCGGCCTGGCCGGGCTGGCCGACCGCGCCGCGACCATCGACGGGCTGCTGACCGTGGACAGCCCCGTCGGCGGCCCGACCGTCGTCCGCGCCGACCTGCCGTGCAGCTGGTGACGGCGCGGTCGGCGATACTGGGCCCATGCGGGTGGTGATCGCCGAGGATTCGGTGCTGTTGCGCGAAGGGCTGGTCCGGCTGCTGGCCGACGCCGGCGTCGAGACCGTGGCGACGGTGGGCGACGGCCCCGGCCTGCTCGGCATCGTCCAGGAGCACCGGCCCGACCTGGCGATCGTGGACGTGCGGATGCCGCCGTCGTTCACCGACGAGGGGCTGCGCGCCGCGCTCGCCGTCCGCGAGGCGGTGCCGGGCACCCCGATCCTGGTGCTGTCGCAGTACGTGGAGGAGCGGTACGCGACCGACCTCATCGGCGGCGGCGCCGAGGGCGTCGGCTACCTGCTGAAGGAGCGGGTCGCCGACGTCGCCGAGTTCATCGACGCGGTGCGCCGCATCGCGGCGGGCGGGACCGTCATCGACGCCGAGGTGATCGGGCAGCTGCTCGGCCGCCGCCGGGGCGGCGACCCGCTGCGGGACCTGACGCCGCGCGAGCGCGAGGTGCTCGGGCTGATGGCGCAGGGCCTGTCCAACGGGGAGATCGCGCGGGACCTGGTCGTCACCGAGGGGGCGGTGGAGAAGCACATCTCCAGCATCTTCATGAAGCTGGACCTGCAGCCCGCGCAGGGGGGGCACCGGCGCGTCATGGCCGTACTGGCCTATCTCGGGCACCGGGAGAGCTGACCGGGAATGCCCGATGACCTCGGCACGTTCGGGTATCTGGCACACTTGGTGTGCAACCGCTGCGGTACCGGTTCACGCTTCCCACATCTCCCGCGACGCCGTCGCGCGAGCCGAGGCGCCCGGCGACCGCTCCAGGCGAGGAGACTCTCATGAAGCCCGACATCCACCCGAACTACGTCGTCACCACCGTGACGTGCACCTGCGGCAACACCTTCGAGACCCGCAGCACCGCCGAGAACGGCGTGATCCACGCCGACGTGTGCTCCAACTGCCACCCGTTCTACACGGGCAAGCAGAAGATCCTGGACACCGGCGGTCGCGTGGCGCGCTTCGAGCAGCGCTTCGGCAAGAAGAAGTAGCGTTCGCCGCTTCACATGCAGTAAGGGGCGGCCCGGGGACACCGGTCCCCGGGCCGTTCGAAGCAGGCCACAAGGCCGGAACGGGCCAGGACGCACACCGTGAATCTCGACGAGCTCATCAGCGAATACGCCGACATCGAGGGTCGCCTCTCCGACCCGGCCGTGCACGCGGACCAGAACCTGGCGCGCCGGCTCGGCAAGCGCTACGCCGCACTGCGGCCGATCGTCGAGACCTACCGGGAGCTGACCGGCACCGAGGACGATCTGGGCACCGCCCGCGAACTCGCCGGTGAGGACGAGGCGTTCGCCGCCGAGGCCACCGAGCTGGAGAAGCGCAAGGGCGAGCTGGAGGAGCGGCTGCGGCACCTGCTGGTGCCCCGCGACCCCAACGACGACAAGGACACCATCCTGGAGATCAAGGCGGGTGAGGGCGGCGAGGAGTCGGCCCTGTTCGCCGGGGATCTGCTGCGGATGTACCTGCGCTACGCCGAGCGCGAGGGGTGGAAGACCGAGGTCATCGACTCGCACCCGAGCGACCTCGGCGGCTACAAGGACGTCACCGTCGCGGTGAAGGCCAAGGGCGGCGCCGAGCAGGGCGTGTGGACCCGGCTGAAGTTCGAGGGCGGCGTGCACCGCGTGCAGCGGGTGCCGGCGACCGAGTCGCAGGGCCGCATCCACACCAGCGCGGTGGGCGTGCTGGTCACCCCCGAGGCCGAGGACGTGGACGTCCAGGTCGACCCCAACGACCTGCGCATCGACGTGTACCGCTCGTCGGGCCCGGGCGGGCAGAGCGTGAACACCACCGACTCGGCGGTGCGGATCACGCACCTGCCGACCGGGGTGGTGGTGTCCTGCCAGAACGAGAAGAGCCAGCTCCAGAACAAGGAGCAGGCGCTGCGGATCCTGCGGTCGCGGCTGCTGGCGATCGCGCAGGAGGAGGCGGACGCGGCGGCGTCGGCCGAGCGCAAGAGCCAGGTGCGCACCGTCGACCGCTCCGAGCGGGTCCGCACCTACAACTATCCGGAGAACCGGATCTCCGACCACCGCGTCGGCTACAAGGCCTACAACCTGGACCAGGTGCTGGACGGTGACCTGCACAACGTCACCCAGGCCCTGGTGGACGCCGACATGGAACGCCGACTGGCCGAAGCCCAAGGATCATGAACCTGCTGCTCGACGAGATCGCCAGGGCCACCGCGCGGCTCGCCGACGCCGGGGCCGCCTCCCCGCGCGCCGACGCCGAGGAGCTGGCCGCGGCGGTGCACGGCGTGAACCGGTCCGAGCTGCACAAGGTGCCCGACAACGCGTTCGACGCCCGGTTCTGGGAGTACGTGGCGCGGCGCGAGGCGGGCGAGCCGCTGCAGCACATCACCGGCCGCGCCTTCTTCCGCTACCTGGAGCTGAAGGTCGGCCCGGGGGTGTTCGTGCCCCGGCCCGAGACCGAGGTGATGGTCGGCTGGGCGCTGGAGACGCTGCGCGACATGGACGTGCGCGACCCGCTGGTGGTCGACCTCGGCACCGGTTCGGCGGCGATCGCGCTGTCGATCGCGCTGGAGGCGCCGCGGGCGCGGGTGCACGCGGTGGAGAAGGACCCGGCGGCGTTCGTGCACGCCACCCGCAACGTCGAGGAGCTGGACGAGCGGGGCCGGGTGCGGCTGCACCTGGACGACTTCGCGTCGGCGCTCGGCGAGCTGGACGGCACCGTCGACCTGGTGGTGTCCAACCCGCCCTACATCCCGATGAGCGAGTGGGAGTACGTGCCGCGCGACGTGCGCGACCACGACCCGGCGGACGCGCTGTGGGGCGGCGGCGACGACGGCCTGGACGCGATCCGGGCGGTGGAGCGGACCGCGCGGCGGCTGCTGCGCCCCGGCGGGTACGTCGCGGTGGAGCACAGCGACCTGCAGGGCAACGGCGTGTACTGGACCTTCGCCGAGGAGAACGGGTGGCGGGACGTGCGCAACCGGCGCGACCTGACCAACCGGGACCGTTTCGTCACCGCGCGCCTCGGCACCGACTGAGCGAAGGAAGTTCTCGTGAGCCGACGTTACGACTGCTCCGACCCGATGGAGCGCAGCCGCGGCATCGCCGAGTCGGCCTCGGCGGTGCGGCGCGGTGAGCTGGTGGTGCTGCCGACCGACACCGTCTACGGGATCGGCGCGGACGCGTTCACCCCGGCGGCGGTGACGGCGCTGCTGAACGCCAAGGGGCGCGGCCGGGACATGCCCCCGCCGGTCCTGGTGGGGTCGGTGCGGGCCGCCACGGCGCTCGTGGAGGACCTGGGGACCTACGGGCAGGACCTCATCGACGAGTTCTGGCCCGGGGCGCTCACGCTCGTCTGCAGGGCCAACCAGAACCTGTTGTGGGACCTGGGGGAGACCAAGGGCACGGTCGCGGTCCGGATGCCGATGCACGAGCTGGCGGTGGAGCTGCTGAAGGAGACCGGGCCGCTGGCGGTCAGCAGCGCGAACCTGAGCGGCAGCCCGGCGGCCCGCACGGCCGCGGAGGCCGAGGGGATGCTCGGCGACTCGGTGTCGGTGTACCTGGACGGCGGCCCGTCGGGGCACGGCGAGGCGTCCACGATCGTGGACCTGACCGGGGCGATCCCGCGGCTGCTGCGCGCGGGCGCGATCCCCGAGGACAAGATCCGCTCGGTGGTCGGCGTGCTGCTGACCGACGAGGACGCCGAGGACGGGGACCCCGCGGGCGAGCCCGCCGACGAGCCCGCCGGGAAGATCTCCCTCCACAAGGACGACGACAAGTAGCCCTTAAGGGCCCCGCCGGACGGTTCCGGCGGGGCCCTCGCGCGTCGGGTCAGCGGACCTTGTAGATGCGCTTCCAGGTGTTGCTGCACGCCGACTTCTTCGGCGTCTTGATGTTGTAGCCGCACTCGCGGACGTAGAGGCGGTCGGTGTTGGTGGAGGAGAAGACGGTGCCGACGTGGCCACCGCCCTTGGCGGCGTCGAAGGGGACGCGCTTGCCGTTCGCCAGGCGGTACAGCACCACCATGCCCGAGTAGTGGTCGCGCTTGCCCTTCTCGCGGGCCAGGAACTGCACCGCGGGGGCGTAGCCGTTCTTCTTGTGGTCGTAGATCGCGCCGGTGACCTTGACGGACGAGGAGGAGCGCGCCCACTTGCCGTTGGCGCTGACGGAGGAGTAACCGTCCTTGGTCTTCCAGGTGCCGCCGGCGGCCGCGTCGGCGGTGGTGGCCAGCGCGCCCAGGCAGGTGACGGCGAGGCCGGTGGTGACGGCCAGCGTGGCGATACGCCGCATATGTCCCTCTTTACGTGTTCTGGTGGGAAATGTTCGGCCAACCTAGCAGCGCACCGGACCGGGCCTGCCACGGACCCGCAGGTCAGCGCTCCATGGCGTCCAGCAGGGCGCGCATGTCGACCAGGGCCGCGCGGGCGTGCTCGGCGACCTCGGCCAGGGCCCGCGCGGCGTGGCCGGGGTCGCCGGCCAGGCCCTGCTCGGCGGTGCGGACGAGGCGCGCGGTGTGGTCCAGGACGGTGCCGCGCAGCCCGATCGCGACGCGGGTCCGCTCGGCGATGACGGCCTCGCCGGTGCGTTCGGCCATCGTCTCCAGGGCCGTGGCCTCCCAGCGGCGGCCCCGGCGGGCGACGGCCTTGCCCCAGGCCCAGAAGGGCAGCAGGAGCAGCACGGTCAGCGGATAGCCGACGGCCGCGCCGAAGACCGCCGGGCCGGCGCCGCGGGTGCCGTCGTCAACGGCGACCGCGACGGCGAACGCGACCGGCCAGGGGATCGCGGCGAGGAAGGGCGCGGGCCAGGTGCGCCGGCCGCGGCGGGCGTGGCAGGCCACGGCGTAGACGGCGATCATGGGGGCGGGGACGCCGAAGATCATGACGCCGAGCAGGGCGGGGGAGTAAGGGCCGGCCGCCAGGGCCCAGGCGGTGTCGAAGAGGGTTAGCGCGCCGAGGACGAGGTAGGGCGCCCGCCGCCGCCACCAGAGCGGCACCGCGCGCAGCAGCAGTGCGAGCACGACCGGCAGCGCCGGGCCGATCGTCCAGCCCCTCAGGACGGGGTCGGGCGGGACGAAGGCGGCCAGCGGCGGCAGCAGCCCGCAGAACAGCACGACCGAGCCGTCCAGGATCTCCGCCCAGCCCGGGCCGCGCCGGGGCGGCGACAGGGGCAGTTCGGCGCGGACCGTCCAGCCGCCGTCCGGGGAGGGCGCCGCGGTCAGCGTGCCGCCGACGGCCTCGGCGCGCTCACGCATGCCGGCGATGCCGCGCCCCGAGCCGAGGGAGGGGACGGGCGCGCCGCCCTCGGGCGCCCGGTTGGCGACGGTGAGGCGGACCACGCCCGAGCCGTGGCAGACCTCGACCGCGACGGGCGCCCCCGGCGCGTAGCGCATCGCGTTGGTGAGCGACTCCTGCACGATCCGGTACGCGGCCGTGGCGACCTGCGGGCGCAGCCGCCGGGCACGGCCCTCGAACGCCAGCGAGACGGGCACGCCGAGCCGGGTGAGGCCCTGCCCGAGGGGCGGCAGCAGGGTCTCCAGGGTGCCGTCGCCGCCGTCGGCGCCGACGACCTCGACCAGCCGGGTCAGGGAGTCCAGCACGTCGCGGCCGGTCTCGGCGGCGGCCGCCAGGGCGCGCCCGGTCAGGTCCGGGTCGTCCAGCCGGGCCGCGGCCCCGCTGTGCACGACGACCGCGCTGAGGTGGTGCCCGGCGACGTCGTGCAGGTCGCGGGCGAGGCGGCGGCGCTCGGACGCGGCGGCGTCCCGGCGCTCGCGGCCGGCCGCGGCGAGCCGCTCGGCGAGCGCGGCGCGGCGGGCCCGGTGCTGGCGCCGCAGCTGGCCGAGCGCGGTGATCACGACGTAGGACAGCACGCCGAAGAACTCCGACATGGCCGCGTCGGCGGGGCCGTCGCGGGTCGGCAGGTAGGCCAGGAACTGGGCGAGCCAGGCCGCGGCCGCGCCGATCATCGCGGTGCGGCGGGGCCGGTGCACCGCCACCGAGTAGAGCGCGACGGCGTCGGCGATGCCGCCGGCCAGGGCGTCGTCCCGGCCGATCAGCGTGATCCCCGCCGCGCCGGCCGCCACGGTGAACGCCAGCACCGGGACGGGCGCGGCGCGGCGCCAGATCAGCGCGGTGGCGCAGAGGAGGACGGCCACGGCCGTCACCGCCCACTGCCGGCGCGTCAGCGGGTCGCCGGCCACGATGTCGGCGAGCAGCCAGGAGCCGCCGAGCTGCGCGCACGCCAGCACGGCGGGGACGGCGAAATCGGCGACGGTGAACCGCCCGGACGTCCCGTCCCCCGATGTGCGCACCCGATGACCATAGGCGGAGCGGCGTGCGCCCCGGCACGCCCGCCCGTGCGCCCATGGGCGTTGACGGCGCGGTTGACTGATCGAAGCGGTGGGCGGTTTCCCGATCGCTATGATCCCGAGGTGCCCACCGCTCCCGCTCCCGTCGCCATGGCGGCGGTGCTGAGCCTTTATCAGCGGCAGCACGCCGGGCTCGTCCGGATGGCGGTGCTGCTGGTCGGGGACGAGGCGACGGCCGAGGACGTGGTGCACGACGTCTTCGTGCGGATGCAGGACAAGGCGCCGCGCCTGGAGGACGAGGGCAAACTGCTCGCCTACGTGCGCGCGGCCGTTCTGAACGGATGCCGGATGGCGTTACGGCGCCGTAAGGTGATGTGGCTGCATGCCGAGCCGCATCAACCGCCGGTGTGGTCGGCCGAATCGGCGGTCATCCTGAGCGAGGAGCGCCGCGAGGTGATGCGGGCCCTGCAGAAACTGCCGCGCCGTCAATGTGAGGCGCTGGTGCTGCGCTACTACATGGACCTGTCCGACGAGGAGATCTCCCAGGCCATGGGGATCAGGCCGGGGACCGTCCGCTCCACGATGGTCCGGGCGTTGACGGCGCTGTCGCGCGAGCTGGGGGAGAGGGCCTGATGGGCGGCGTGGAGGACCGGCTGCGCGACGCGTTGCACGCCACCGCTGCGACGGTCGAGGCGCGCGAGCCCTCGCCGCTGCCCGCGTCCGGGCCTCGCCATGCCCCCGCGAGGCGATGGGCGGTCCCGGTGTTCGCGGTCGTCTCGGTGCTGCTCATGGTGGCCGCCATCCTGGTGGTGCACCGGAACCTGGACACCGGGCCCGACCGCAGGCTCCAGCGCCCGCCGGGGATGCCCGGATTCATCTTCGCCAGTGTGCCGGCGGCCGGTGCGGGCAAGCCGTCCGAGGTGCAGGTCCGTGAGTCGGCGACCGGACGGCTGCGCGGTTCGGCGCAGGCGCCCGCCGGGACCAGGTTCGCGAATGTGGCCGCGGCGGGCGACGGCCGTGCGTTCTTCGCCGTCCGGCAGCCGGCCGGTTCCCGGTCCTGCCGATTCGTCATCGAGCGGTTCGAGGTGGACGAGACGGGCCGCATCGTGCGGCGGCGGCCGGTCGGCGGCACGTTCGAGGGCAGGAGTGTCGGCGACGTGGCGTTGGCGGTCACCCCCGACGGCCGGCGGCTCACCTACGCCGCCGACGGATGCGGTCTGCGGGCGCCAGGGATCGTCGGGGTGGTCGACGCCCTGAGCGGTGCGGAGCGGCGGTACCCCGTCGGCGCCGGCGGAGCGTCGAACCTGTCCCTGAGCGCGGACGGCCGGACGTTGTTCTTCGCCCGCAGGGTCGAGACCGGAGCCGCGTCCGGGCACATCGAGCTGCGCCGGGCGGCGGTGCTCCCCTCCGGAGAGATCCCTTCGCTACTCGCGGGCGACGGTGTGATCCGCCGGATGCCCTCGGCGGGCCGCGATGTCGTCGTCACGGCGGTCCCGGACGGCCGCACCCTGTTCCTGGTGGAGATGCGCGCGGTCGCAAAGCAGGGCGGTACGCGGCAGCCGGAAGGGCGGGTGACGGGCGGCTCCGACGGGTCCTTGGAAGTGGCCGCGCCCGATAAGTCCTTCGAGATGTCCCCGGTCGGGGACGCCTTCGAGGTGATCTCGGCCGAGGACGGTCGCCAGACGGGGATGCGCCGGATTTTCGGGACCTCGATGTTCGGAAAGCCGATCATCAAGTTCGACGTCTCCGGCCGTTACCTCCTGTCCGACTCCGGACTGGTCGACCTGCGGGAGAACGGCCCGCCGCGGGTGGTGCAAGGCCTCCACGGGGTCTTCGACGCCGACTGGTGAGCCGGCGCACGGCCGGGATCGCGCTCAGCGTTCCCTGGCGCCCAGGACCGCGCGGGCGTGCTCGGCCGACGCCTGCGCGGCCAGGTGCCGCCGAGCCGTGCGCACCCGACGACCATGGGCGGAGCGGCGTGCGCCCCGGCACGCCGCGGGTGAGACCATGCCTCACGTGCGTACCAGGCTTCGCGGGCCGCTGATCGCCCTGTGCTGCCTGCTCGCGGTCGCCGCCTCCGCCCCGCCCGCCCCGGCCGAGCGCATCCCCACCTACGACGTGCTGCTGGACCTGCGCCCGGACGGCACCGTGCACGTCCGCGAGACGATCACCTACGACTTCGACACGGCCGGCGAGCACGGCATCGAGCGGCGCGTGCGCTACCGGATCGGCCGCCGGCTGTACGGCGTCCACGACGTGCGCGCCGGTTCCTCCACCGGCGCGCCCGCCCGCGCCCGCACGCTGACGCTGCCGCACGACGTGCAGATCACCGTGGGGGACCGGGACCGCACCGTGCACGGCCGCCAGGCGTACGTGATCGAGTACGTGGTGACCGGCGCGTTCACCCCCGCCCCCCGCAGCGCCGTGCTGACCTGGGACGCCCTCGGCACCGGCTGGGACGTGGCGATCGGCGAGGCCGCGGTGCGGGTGGTCGCGCCGGTGCCGCTCCGGCACGCCGGCTGCCGGGCGGGCCGGCCGCCGCTCACCGTGCGCTGCCGGCGCGACCGCGACGGCCCCTACGCGATCGACTTCACCCAGCGCGGGCTGCGCCCGCACGAGGGCATGACGGTCAAGGTCGTGCTGCCGGAGGGCGCGGTGCGGGTGCCGCCGCCGCGGTACGCCGCGCCGTACTGGACCGGCGGCTGGGCGGGCCTGGCCGCGCTGGCGTGCGCGCTGCTCGCGCTCGTCCCGCTGTCGCGCCGCCCGGCGCCGGGCCGGGCCGCCGGGCCGGTCCTGCTCGGGGGCGGCCTCGCGTTGATCGTCTGGGACGTTTCGGACGACATCGTGCGCCACGGCCTCTGGGGTTTCTCGGCGGGCGACACGGCCCTGACCGGCCTCGCGCTGGTGGTGGCGGGGGCCGGTGCGCTGTGGGCGTACCGGTGCGACGGGCCGTTTCGCGCAACGGTCACCGGGAGAGGGGATTAGAGTTGGTCGGAACGCCGCCGCGTGAACATTTCGCCCGCCGCGGTCGTCGTAGTTCGTCATAGTCGTCGTACGGGTGAACGGTGAGGGAGGCGCGGGGGCGTTGCGGGAGTACCTGCTGACCATCCTGGTCGCCGCGCTCGTCACCTATCTGCTCACCCCGGCGGTGCGGCGCTTCGCGGTCTGGTTCGGCGCGCAGGCCGCCCCCCGCGACCGGGACGTGCACACGATCCCGACGCCCCGGCTCGGCGGCCTGGCGATGTTCGGCGGGGTGGTGGCGGCGCTGGTGGTCGCGACCGGCCTGCCGGAGATGAAGCGGGTGCTGGCCAACGGCGACATCACCGTCGGCAAGGCGCTGCTGCTGGCGGGCGGCCTGATCGTGCTGATCGGCATCGCCGACGACCGGTGGGAGATCGACGCGCTCACCAAGTTCGCCGGGCAGGTCGCGGCGGCCGGCATCTTCATCATGCAGGGCATCCAGCTGTACGTGATCCCGCTGCCCAACGGCACGCCGCTGTCGCTGCCGCCCACCTACGGTGTGCCGCTGACGGTGCTGGTGGTGGTCGCCACCATCAACGCGGTGAACTTCATCGACGGCCTGGACGGCCTCGCCGCGGGCGTCGTCGGCATCGCCGCGATGGCGCTGTTCTTCTACGCCTACCTGCTGTCGAAGTCCAACGGCCTGACGACGCTGAGCGGCGCCACGCTGACCGCCGCGGTGCTGGTCGGGGCCTGCGCCGGGTTCCTGCCGCACAACTTCAACCCGGCCCGGATCTTCATGGGCGACACCGGGTCGATGCTGATCGGGCTGCTGCTCAGCGCGTCCACGATCATGCTCACCGGGCAGTTCGACCCGGCGCTGCTCGGCGCCTACAAGCTCTTCCCGTTCTGGGTGCCCCTGCTGCTGGTCCCGGCGGTCGCGGCGGTGCCGTTCGTGGACATGCTGCTGGCGGTGTGGCGGCGCACCAACCAGGGGCGGTCGCCGTTCGCGCCCGACAAGCTGCACCTGCACCACCGGCTGCTGGAACTCGGCCACTCCGTCCGGCGCGCCGTGCTGATCATGTACTTCTGGGTCGGGCTGGTGGCCGCCGGGCTGGTCTGGCTGGCCAACACCAACTCGCAGCTGCTGGTGACGTCGGTCACCGCCGGCATCGCGGTGGCGGGCGTGGCCGTGATGGTCGCGGCGCCGCGGGTGGCGGCGCGGCGCGCGCCGGCCGAGCCCGAGCAGCCGCAGCCGCCGCGTTCGCGCGAGCCCGCCAACCCCCTCTAGCGGGCCGGCGGGGGCCCCGGGACGGACGATCCGGTGCCTACCGGCGGGTAACATCACTGACGGCGTCCCGGGCGCGTGAGCGCGCCCCCGCCTTTCCCCGGAATCGGTTCCCCGGCCTGGGCTACAGTCCGTGGTACGCGGGTACGCGGGTGCGCAGCGTGCCCGCCACCCTGCGTTAACCCGTTACCTCTAGGGTAATTGCGGACGTTCTGGACGCTTGTGATACCTTTCACGAACAAGAGACGAACACTGAACGTGACCAGCCGGAGCCCCTGATGCAATCTTCCGACGCCCGGATCCTCCGCGGCGCCGCGATCCCCTCCGGCCTCGCCGGCATCGCCGCCGTTCTGGCCGGCCTGCTGCTCGGCGGGGCCAAGGGAGCGCTGGGTGCCGCCATCGGCGTGATCGTCGTGCTCGCCTTCTTCTCGATCAGCGTCGTCGCGGTGAGCTACGCCTCCAAGATCTCGCCGCAGATGATGTTCGCCGCCGCGGTCTTCAGCTACATCACCAAGCTGCTGGTGATGCTGGTGCTGGTCGCGGTGTTCCAGGACGCCACCGCGTGGAACCCCGCCGCGTTCGCGTACACGGTCATCGCGCTGACCCTGGTCTGGATCGGTGCCGAGATCCGCACCACGCTGAAGACCAAGACGCTCTACGTGGACCCCGCGCCGTCGCCCGGCGCCGAGCCGGCCACCAAGGCCGACGCGGACCGGAGCCCCTGATGGACCCGCTACCGGCCCGTCGATCCGCACCGGCCCGCCGGTCCCGTTCCGGCATGGCTGGAATGGACTACTCCAATATGACCACCAGGGGGGTGGCCTGCTATGGTCCGTCCTGCGAAGAGCGAGGAGGAGCACCGGCCCGATCCGGGGTCCGAGGATTCGGACCACCGAGGCTTCGCCAACGCCGCCTGGGCCATCCCGAGCTACATCTTGAGCGGGATGGCGGTCTACGGCGGTCTCGGCAAGCTGCTGGATCACTGGCTGGGCACCTCGGCGCTGTTCCCCATCGGAATCCTGGTGGGCCTCGCTCTAGCGATCTACCTGGTCTTCCACCGCTACGGCCGCTGAGCGCGCCGCCGGCGCGGAAGACCTGCGCGACATCTCGCACCACCCCGCGGCCCTCGGGTCCGCAGACGAAGTACAGCCGACTGACCTGCACAGTCACCGACGAAGGGACTGCCGCGTGAGCGCGCCGCACCTCCTCGCCTCCGGGAGCGGAGATGAGTTCGAGGCCCCGGGCCTGCACATCTTCGATTGGGGCCCGCTGATTCCGAGTGGCCCGGCGTGGCTGGACTGGCTGACCAAGCCGACCCTCATCGTCATCCTCGCGGGACTGCTCATCACCGTCTTCGCCTGGCGGGCGTTCGGCAATCCCAAGCTGGTCCCCAAGGGTGTGCAGAACGTCGGCGAGGTCGGCTACCTGTTCGTGCGCGACCAGGTCGCCCGGCCGATGATCGGCAAGGACGGCGACAAGTGGATGCCGTTCCTGTTCTCGACGTTCTTCTTCGTCCTGTTCATGAACCTCGCCGGCGTCGTGCCGGTGCTGCAGCTGCCGGCCACCTCGCACATCGCGATCCCCATCGTGCTCGCGATCGTGGTGTACCTGATGATGCTCTTCCTGAGCATCAAGCACCAGGGCCTGGTCGGCTACTTCAAGAACATGATGTTCCCGCCGGGCCTGCCCGCGCCGCTGTACATCATCCTCGCGCCGATCGAGCTGCTGTCGAACATCGTCCTGCGGCCGTTCACGCACGCGGTGCGACTGTTCGCCAACATGTTCGCCGGCCACCTGCTGATCGCCTTCTTCTCCACCGTCGCCTGGTGGTTCCTCGCCGAGAAGCTCACCGTCCTCGGGGCGGGTGTGGGCGTTGTCGGCTTCCTCATGACGATCATCATGACCGCGTTCGAGATCTTCGTGCAGAGCCTGCAGGCGTTCATCTTCACCCTGCTGGCCGCCTCCTACATCGGTGGCGCGCTGCACCCTGACCACTGACCGGACCTTCACCCGCAACCGCAAGCCTCCGGTGGGCAGGACGCCCCGCCGGTCGACTGAAAAGGAAAGAGCACATGCTCGCTGAAGCCGTCAACGTCCTCGCCTCCGCTGACAAGGTCACCGGCAGCCTCGGTTCCGTCGCGTACGGCCTGGCCGCCATCGGCCCGGGCATCGGCGTGGGCATCATCTTCGGCCAGGGCGTGCAGGCCATCGCCCGCCAGCCCGAGCTGACCAACGTCATCCGTCAGAACATGCTGCTGGGCTTCGCGCTCACCGAGGCGCTCGCCCTCATCGGTTTCGTCGTGCCGTTCGTGCACAAGTAAACCGCCCCTGCTACGTCTGACAGGAAGGCGGAACCCACATGATTAACCTGCTGGCCGCCAATGTGGTGGCTGAGGGTGGGGATAAGAGCCCCCTTCTGCCCGACACCGCCGAGCTGGTCGTCGGCACGATCGCGTTCCTGATCGTGCTGGTCCTGGTCGGCAAGATGTTCGTCCCGAAGATCCGCCAGACCCTCGAAGAGCGGTCGAACGAGATCGAGGGCGGACTGGAGCGGGCCGCTGCCGCGCAGAAGGAGGCCAAGGCCACCCTGGAGCAGTACCAGGCCAAGCTGAGCGAGGCGCGCCACGAGGCGTCCCGGCTCCGCGAGGAGGCTCGCGAGCAGGGTGCGCAGATCATCGCGGAGATGAAGGAGCAGGCCCAGAGCGAGGCCCGCCGCATCATCGACTCCGCGCACGCGCAGATCGAGGCCGAGCGCCAGCAGGCGCTCAACTCGCTGCGCGGCGAGATCGGCGCCCTGTCGGTCGAGCTGGCCGGCCGTGTCGTCGGCGAGTCCCTCGAGGACACCGCCCGGCAGAGCCGCGTGGTCGACCGGTTCCTGGAGGAGCTGGAAGGCCGCGCTCGCAGCCAGGAGCAGATCACATCATGACCATCACGGGAGCGGTGAGCAGGGCGTCGCTGGCCGTGGCCAGGGAGCGTCTCGAGGCGGTCCTCGCCTCGGCCGACCCGGCCGGGCTCGGCGGCGACCTGTTCGCGGTGCTGCACCTGATCGACCGTGAGCACGGCCTGCGCCGGGCGCTGTCGGACCCGTCGCGCGACGGGGCGGGCAAGGCGCAGCTCATGCGGGCGCTGCTCGAGGGCAAGGTCTCACCGGCCGCTCTCGAGCTGGTCGCCGATGTCGTGCGGCTGCGCTGGTCCAAGCCGTCGGAGCTGTCGGACGCGGTGGAGATCCTCGCGGTCGCCGCCGAGTCCGCCCGCGCCGAGGCCGACGGGCGCATCGACGACCTGGAGGACGAGCTGTTCCGGTTCTCCCGCGTCGTCGAGGGCGCCCCGGAGCTGCGGGGCGCGCTCGCGAGCCCCGCGCTGCCGGCCGACCGCAAGCAGAGCGTCCTGGACGACCTGCTGGACGGCAAGGTCACCCCCTCGGCCAAGACGCTCGTCTCCGAGCTGGTGCTGCGGCCGCGAGGACGTAGCCTGGAAGGCGGCCTGGCCGAGTACGGCAAGCTCGTCGCGCAGCGGCGGCAGCGGCTGGTGGCGCTCGTGCGCACCCCGGTCGACCTGTCGGCCGAGCAGCGCACCCGGCTCGCGGCGGTGCTCGCCACCGCCTACGGCCACGAAGTACACCTGAACATCGAGATCGACCCGAGCACGGTGGGCGGCCTGTCCATCCAGCTCGGGGACGAGATCATCGACGGCACCATCGCCGGGCGGCTGGACGAGGTCCGCCGGCGGCTCGCAAGCTGACACCAAGCTGCCGAGCTGACCCCACAAGGGAGCAAGAGAGGAATCATGGCGGAGCTGACGATCCGTCCGGATGAGATCCGGAACGCGCTGGAGCGCTTCGTCCAGTCGTACGAGCCTGAGGCCGCCGCGCGCGAAGAGGTCGGCACCGTTGTCGATTCCGGCGACGGTATCGCCCACGTCGAGGGCCTGCCCTCCGTGATGGCCAACGAGCTCCTCGAATTCGAGGACGGCACCCGTGGCCTGGCTCTGAACCTGGACGTGCGCGAGATCGGCGCCGTTGTCCTTGGCGACTTCAGCAAGATCGAGGAGGGCCAGAAGGTCCGCCGCACCGGCGAGGTCCTCTCGGTCCCGGTCGGCGACGGCTTCCTCGGCCGTGTCGTGGACGCGCTGGGCAACCCGCTGGACGGCAAGGGCGCCATCGAGTCGACCGAGCGCCGCGCGCTGGAGCTGCAGGCTCCTTCCGTCGTGCAGCGCCAGTCGGTCAAGGAGCCCCTGCAGACCGGCATCAAGGCCATCGACGCGATGACGCCGATCGGCCGCGGCCAGCGCCAGCTGATCATCGGTGACCGGCAGACCGGCAAGACCACGGTCGCGGTCGACACGATCATCAACCAGCGGGAGAACTGGGCCACCGGCGACGAGAGCAAGCAGGTCCGCTGCATCTACGTCGCGGTGGGCCAGAAGGGCTCCACGATCGCCAACGTGCGCCGCACCCTCGAAGAGGCCGGCGCGCTGGAGTACACCACGATCGTGGCGGCCCCGGCCTCGGAGCCCTCGGGCTACAAGTACATCGCCCCCTACACCGGGTCCGCGATCGGCCAGCACTGGATGTACCAGGGCAAGCACGTCCTGATCGTCTTCGACGACCTGTCGAAGCAGGCCGACGCCTACCGCGCGGTCTCGCTGCTGCTGCGCCGCCCGCCGGGCCGTGAGGCGTTCCCCGGCGACGTCTTCTACCTGCACTCGCGTCTGCTGGAGCGCTGCGCGAAGCTGTCGGACGACCTCGGCGCGGGCTCGATGACCGGCCTGCCGATCATCGAGACCAAGGGCAACGACGTCTCGGCGTTCATCCCGACCAACGTCATCTCCATCACCGACGGCCAGTGCTTCCTGGAGACCGACCTGTTCAACCAGGGCGTCCGCCCCGCGGTGAACGTCGGTATCTCGGTCTCGCGAGTCGGCGGCTCGGCGCAGATCAAGGCGATGCGCAAGGTCTCCGGCACGCTCCGCCTGGCGCTGTCGCAGTACCGCGACCTGGAGGCCTTCGCGGCCTTCGCCTCCGACCTGGACGCCGCCTCGCGCGCCCAGCTGGACCGCGGCGCCCGCCTGGTCGAGCTGCTCAAGCAGCCGCAGGGCTCGCCGTTCCCGGTCGAGAAGGAGGTCGTCTCGGTCTGGGCCGGCACGTCCGGCGAGCTCGACGAGGTCCCGGTCGAGGACATCCGCCGCTTCGAGGCGGAGTTCCTGGACCACCTCGAGCGCACCAACGGCGGCCTGCTCACCGGCATCCGCGAGACCGGGCAGCTCACCGACGACGGCCTCACCGCCCTCAAGGACTCCATCACCGAGTTCAAGAAGGGCTTCGAGACCTCGGCCGGGGAGATCCTGGGCGAGGAGTCGGTCGAGCCGATCGAGGACGAGGCGGTCGAGCAGGAGACGATCACCCGCGTCAAGAAGGACTGACCCGCCATGGCCCAGCTCCGGCAACTGCGGCAGCAGATCAAGTCGGTCAAGTCGACCGCCAAGATCACGCGTGCCCAGGAGATGATCGCGACCTCGCGCATCGTCAAGGCCCAGCAGGCGGTGGCGGCCTCCAAGCCGTACGCCGACCAGATCACCCAGGCCCTGACCGCGCTGGTCAGCCACAACGTCGGCATCGACCACCCGCTGCTCAACGAGCAGCCGGAGGACAAGCGGACCGCGGTCCTGGTCATCACCAGCGACCGCGGGTTCTGCGGCGGCTACAACGCCAACGTCATCCGTGAGGCCGAATCGCTCATGGCGGCGCTGCGCGAGCGGGGCCGGGAGCCGATCCCCTACCTGGTGGGCAACAAGGCCATCACCTGGTACAAGTTCCGGGACCGGGAGTTCGCCGAGTCCTGGAAGGGGTTCAGCGACCGCCCCGACTTCGCCAGCGCGGAGCGGGTCGGCCGGCGGCTGACCGAGGACTTCCTCAAGACCGACGCCGAAGGCGGGGTCGGGGAGATCCACGTGGTCTACACCGAGTTCGTGTCGATGCTGACGCAGAACGTCCAGGTCCGCCGGCTGATCCCGTTGGAGATCACCGAGGAGACGCTCGAGAAGGGCGCCGTCCTGCCGGCGTACGAGTTCGAGCCGACCGCCCAGGCGGCGCTCGACCTGCTGCTGCCCAACTACATCGAAAGCCGCATCTTCCACATGATGCTGCAGTCGGCCGCCTCCGAGCACGCCGCCCGGCGTCGTGCGATGAAGTCGGCGACCGACAATGCCAATGACCTGATCGGGGTCTACACGCGCCAGATGAACCAGGTGCGCCAGGCCGCGATCACCCAGGAAATCAGCGAGATCGTCGGTGGCGCTGACGCGCTCGCCGATTCTGGCGGGGAGTGAGAATGACTGCTCAGGTAGAGACGGCGACGGCCACCGGGCGCGTCGCCCGGGTCATCGGCCCGGTCGTCGACGTGGAATTCCCCGCCGACGCCATCCCGGAGATCTTCAACGCGCTCAACGTGGACGTCACGCTGGGCGAGGAGACCAAGACGCTGACGCTGGAGGTGGCGCAGCACCTCGGTGACAACATGGTCCGCGCGATCTCCATGCAGCCGACCGACGGCATGGTGCGCGGCGCCTCGGTGTTCAACTCGGGCCACCCGATCGAGGTGCCCGTCGGCGACGTCACCAAGGGTCACGTCTGGAACGCCCTCGGCCAGTCCCTGGACGTCCCGACGGCCTCCCTGGAGGTCACCGAGCGCTGGGGCATCCACCGCAAGGCGCCGGCGTTCGACCAGCTGGAGAGCAAGACCGAGATGCTGGAGACCGGCATCAAGGTCATCGACCTGCTGTCCCCGTACGTCAAGGGCGGCAAGATCGGCCTGTTCGGCGGCGCGGGTGTGGGCAAGACCGTCCTCATCCAGGAGATGATCCGCCGCGTCGCCAAGAACTTCGGCGGCACCTCCTGCTTCGCCGGCGTCGGCGAGCGCACCCGTGAGGGCAACGACCTCTGGGTGGAGATGGAGGAGGCGGACGTCCTCAAGGACACCGCCCTGGTCTTCGGCCAGATGGACGAGCCCCCGGGCACCCGTCTTCGCGTGGCGCTGTCGGCGCTGACGATGGCGGAGTACTTCCGGGACGTCCAGGGCCAGGACGTGATGCTGTTCATCGACAACATCTTCCGGTTCACCCAGGCCGGTTCCGAGGTCTCCACGCTGCTCGGCCGCATGCCGTCCGCGGTGGGCTACCAGCCCACCCTGGCCGACGAGATGGGCGTGCTGCAGGAGCGGATCACCTCGACCCGGGGCCACTCGATCACCTCGATGCAGGCGATCTACGTCCCCGCGGACGACATCACCGACCCGGCGCCGCACACCACGTTCGCGCACCTGGACGCCACCACGGTGCTCTCGCGCGGCATCTCCGAGAAGGGCATCTTCCCGGCGGTGGACCCCCTGGACTCCACCTCCCGGATCATGGACCCGCAGATCCTCGGCAAGGAGCACTACGACGTCGCGCAGGAGGTGATCCGGATCCTGCAGAAGTACAAGGAGCTCCAGGACATCATCGCCATCCTGGGCATCGACGAGCTCTCCGAGGAGGACAAGGTCACCGTCAAGCGGGCGCGGCGCATCGAGCGCTTCCTGTCGCACCCGATGTACGTGGCCGAGCAGTTCACCGGCCAGCCCGGTGTCACCGTCTCGCTGGACGAGACGATCTCCTCCTTCAAGGGGATCGCCGAGGGCAAGTACGACGACCTGCCCGAGCAGGCGTTCTTCATGTGCGGTGGCATCGACGACGCCATCCAGAAGGCCAAGGAGCTGGAGAAGTAGTCCGCTCCGGCGGGCCCGGGCCGGCCTCGCGCCGGCCCGGGCCCGCCGGTCCGCTCCAGTATTCGGAGGATAGAACGTGGCAACCCTGAAGGTAGGGCTGGTCTCGCCCGAGCGCGAGATCTGGTCCGGCGAGGCCAAGCTGGTCGTCGCCCAGACCATCGAGGGCCAGCTCGGCATCATGCCGGGCCACGCCCCGGTGCTCGGCGTCCTCCTCGACGGCAGCGTGGTGAAGATCGAGCCCGCCGACGGCGGCGAGCCGGTCTCGGCGATGGTCGGCAGCGGCTTCTTCTCCATCGCCGGCGACGAGGTGTCGGTGCTGGCCGAGCAGGCCGAGCTCGGCTCGGAGATCGACGTCGAACTCGCCCGCCAGGAGCTGCAGAACGTGCTCTCGGCCGGCGACGACACCACGGCCGAGCGCCGGGCGCGGGCGCGCCTGCGCGCGGCCGGCGCCGACGCCTAGCCGGTAGCCGGGCGTACGTGGGCGAGCACCTGGCATGGGACGCGGGCGGGGTGCTCGCCGTCGCCGTCCTGCTGGTCGCGGCGCTGCTCGCCGCGCTGGCGGTGCGGCGCTGGCTGTTCGTGCGCGGCGGTGGTGCCGTCGAGTGCAGCCTGCGGGTGCTGCCGCGTGACGGCGCGCCCGGCGCGTGGCGGCTCGGCATCGGCCGCTACAAGGGCGACGTGCTGAACTGGCACCGCGTCTTCGGTTTGCGCAGAAGACCCCGGCAGGTGATCCACCGCCGGGGTCTTGTCGTCTCCGGCCGCCGCGAGCCCGCGCCGGGCGAGGCGGAGGGGCTGCTGCCGGGCGTCACCGTGATCGAGGTGCGCGACGGGGAGCTGACCGTGGAGCTTGCGATGAGCGCGGCGGCCCTGACGGGTTTTCTGTCGTGGCTGGAGGCCGCGCCGCCAGGATTTCCGGTGGATCTGCCGCAGTCCGAATGATGGGCCTTGTGTGGATGTGGACGAAGAGGCATGATCAACGCCATTCGGCTTCCTCTGCACACAGGAGCGCATGTGCGAAAGTTCGCTATCGGGGCCGCCGTGGCGCTGACCGCGTCACTCGGCGTGGTCCCGCAGGCCGCCGCCGCCTCCCAGCCTGACCTGGCGAAGCTGGTCACGGTCAAGGACATCCGCCGCCACCTGGAGGCCTTCCAGGAGATCGCCGACTACAACGGCGGCAACCGCGCGGCCGGCGCACCGGGCTTCGAGGTCTCGGTGAAGTACGTGGTCAGCCAGCTGAAGAAGGCCGGCTACACGCCGCAGATCCAGAAGTTCGAGTTCGACTACTGGGCGGAGAAGTCGCCGGCGGCGTTCGCGCAGACCGCGCCCGGGCCGGCCGACTACAAGCCCGGCACCGACTTCCTGACCATGCAGTACTCCGGCTCGGGCGACGTCACCGCGGCCGCGACGGCCGTGGACGTGCCCGCCGAGGGCGCCGGCAACGCCGGCTGCGAGGCGGCCGACTTCGACGGCTTCGCCAAGGGCTCGATCGCGCTGATCCAGCGCGGCACCTGCAGCTTCGCGATCAAGGCGGAGAACGCCAAGACCGCGGGCGCCTCCGCCGTGGTCATCTACAACCGGCCCGACGAGCAGGGCCCGGTCAACGGCACGCTCGGCGCGCCGTTCTCGCTGCCGGTCCTGGCCACGCCGTACGCGCTCGGCGCCGAGCTGGTGAAGGCCGCGCAGGCGGGCACGCTGAAGCTGCACGTCAAGACCGACACCGAGAGCGGCAAGAAGCCCGCCTCCAACGTGATCGCCGAGACCAAGTACGGGCGGTCCGACAACGTCGTCGTGGTCGGCGCGCACCTGGACAGCGTCCCCGAGGGCCCGGGCATCAACGACAACGGCTCCGGCTCGTCGACGATCCTGGCCGTCGCGCAGCAGATCGGCAAGCTGGGCAAAAAGGGCCTGAAGAACAAGGTCCGCTTCGCCTGGTGGGGCGCCGAGGAGGAGGGCCTGCTCGGCTCGGAGCACTACGTCACCACGCTGCCCGACGCCGAGAAGGCCAAGATCGCGCTGAACCTGAACTTCGACATGACCGCCTCGCCGAACGGCGTGCGCGGCGTGTACGCCGGCTCGGTCGAGGGCGCCCCGGCGGGCTCGGGCGCGCTGGAGAAGATCTTCAACGACTACTACGCCAAGCGCAAGCTGCCGACGGTCCCCTCGGAGTTCAACGGCCGCAGCGACTACGGGCCCTTCCTGGAGGCGGGCATCCCGGCGGGCGGCATCGACACCGGCGCCGAGGGCATCAAGACCGCCGAGGAGGCCAAGATCTTCGGTGGCACGGCGGGCCAGCCCTATGACGCCTGCTACCACGCCAAGTGCGACCGCATCACCAACATCAACTGGAACCTGCTGGACACCAACGCCGACGGCGTCGCCTACGCGACCCAGAAGCTGGCGCTCAGCACGCTCCCGGTGAACGGCGAGGCGCTGCGCACCGCCAAGCGCCGCGCGGCCCTGAAGCAGGCCGCCGAGTACCGCGGCGGGCACCTGGTCCGCTGACCCGGTCCTCCGCAGCAAAGCGGGGCCGCACCCCTTCCCGGGGTGCGGCCCCGCCGCATGTCACTTGGGGGCGTGGGTCTTCGCCAGCCGCACGCCCAGCGCGCACGCCTCCATGAAAGCGTCCCGTCCCAGGGGGAACCTCCCGCCGCCCTTCACCCCCTCCTGGTAGGAGATGGCGCAGAAGTTCGCCGGGAGCCTCCCCGACACCGCGGCCATCCCGGCGGCCATCTGGATCATCGTCTTGCGGGTGTACTTCTTGCCCGCGGGGTCGATCATGACGACCTGCGTCCCGGTCACCCCCGGGGGCTCGGGGGTCAGGTCCCGCGAGGCGCTCGCCCTGGGGGTCGCGGGCGTGGACGTGGCGGGCGCCGGGCCGGTCGGGGCGCCGCCCGCGGCCGGTGTCGTGGCGGACGACGCCGACGCCCCCGCCGCGGGGGCCTTGTCGTCCTGGCAGGCCGCGGCCCCTGCCATCAGCATCCCGGCGGCCAGCAGAACTGCGGTGCGGTTGATGGCTCTCTCCTCAGCGTTCGCCCATGAGATCGGGGCGGACCCTAACAGACTCCTCCGCGCTCCAGGCGGCGATCTCGGCGAGCAGCGGCCCGGGAACGTCGGCGTAGAAGCGGATCGCGTGGACCTCGGCGCGCGCGCCGAGCGGCCGCACGATCGTGATCGGCCTGGTCAGCTCGATCAGCACATTGGTCTGGGACGCCACCGCGACGGCCAGCCGCCCGTCCGTGACGCCGACATGGCCGTTCTCGTCGAAGCGGCGGATCTTCCGGACCGACGCGATCCGCTCGCGGGGCACCCGCACGTCCAAGAACGCGCCGTAGCGGATGCGCAGTCCGTCCGGGGAGACGACGTGGGGGCGGGTGACGCAGGAGGCGATGACGGCGAGCACGGCCAGGACCGTGTAGCCGTCGAGGAAGAGGAAGAACGCCCGCAGGCCTGCGGGCGCGTCGAACGCGCGCAGGAGGATCTCCACCGCGAACAGCTCCACGACCATCGCGAACAGGAACAGCGACGTCATGGCCGTCTGCGCGCCCGAGTAGGGAACGGCGGTCGCGCCGGGCGGCACGCCGTGGCGGCGGCGCGCGACCCACAGGGCGAGACTCGCCATGCCCGTGAGGTCGAAGCCCGCGATCCGGCGCAGCTTCGTGATCATCGTGTCCGCTCCTTGCGCAGGAGCGTCACCAGGTGGCGGAAGACCGCGGTCTGGGCGGGGGACATCTCCGTCGACATGGTGTCCAGCCAGCGCGCGGTCTCCGGCGACCGCAGGCTCCCGGCCATCACCGCGGCGATCTCGGCGGGCAGGTAGGCGGCCAGGTCGCGGGCGAGGGCGGTGACGCGGGGGTCGGCGGGATCGGCGTCCGCGAGGCCGTCGAGGCGGGCGTAGAGCTCGCCGGCCCGGCCGGCGGTGGCGGGGTCGGTGAGCGGCCGGAACAGCTCGGCCATCCGGGCGCGGTCCTCAGGGGAGGCGCCGGTGTCGGCCAAGAGCAGCATCTCGCGGTCCAGCTCGGCGAACTTCGAGCCGCCGCGCGGCAGGGCGCGCAGGACCTCCGCCATGCCGGGCGACACCACCGAGTCGGGGTGCGGGTCCGCCTCGGCGAGCAGGTGCGCCAGCCGCTCCCGGCGCGCGGCGATCGCCTCCTGCTGCCGCGCCAGGTCGGCGTCCAGCTCCCGCAGGATCTCGCGCAGCTCCCGTCCCCGGTCGTCGCCGAGGACGTCGCGGATCTCCTCCAGCGACAGGCCCAGCTCGGTGAGGCGCCGGACGCGGGCGAGGGCGACCGCGTCGCGCAGGCCGTACTCGCGGTAGCCGTTCGCCCGCCGCTCCGGCTCGGGCAGGAGGCCGAGATGGTGGTAGTGCCGCACGGTCCGGGTGGTCACCCCGGCCAGCGCGGCGAGTTCGCCGATCCGCATGCCTTCAGTAGAAACGTTGACGTTGCGGCAAGGTCAAGGCGGGCGGGTCAGGCGGGGGCGAGGAAGATCGAGCCGTCGTCGCTGGAGACGTTCACCTTGTTGGGGGCCTGGGAGTCGCGGTGGATCGCCGGGTCGACGTGCTCCCGGCCGGTTCTGAGGCGGGTGGTGACAGCGTAGGCGCCGTTCGCGGGGAGCCCGAGCCGGATCGTGCCGGTGCGGCTGTCGACGTCGACCAGGGACGGCGGCGCGGCGAACGAGGCGCGCACCGAGCCGTCCACGCTGCGGGCGGTGAAGCGGCCGGTGCGCAGCCCGGTCGCGTCGATCGTGCCGGTGCGGGTGGTCAGCTCGGTGGTGCCGGCCTCGCCCGACACCGCCGCCCGGCCGTCCTCGCTGTCGACCGACAGGGTCCGGGCGTGCAGGTCCCGGGCGGTGACCGAGCCGGAGGCGGTCCTGATCGACACGTCGCCGGTGAGGCCGGTGGCGGCCACCGAGCCGTCGCCGCCCTGGATCTTCAGGGTGGTGCCGCGCGGCACCCGGACGTGGAAGACCACCTGGCACCGGCTGCCGCCCATGATCCCTTCGGCGCACCTGCCCTTCAGCGTGAGCGTGCCGTTCGCGCTGGTGTGCGAGGTCTTCGGCTTGTTGTGGTCGTTGGACCAGCGCAGCCGCTCGGTGACCCGCACGCCGGGGGAGTCCGACCCGACGATCTCGACGCGGTGGCCGGAGGAGATCTGCAGCGTGCGGACGGCGCCCGGCACGTCGTAGGTGCGGTCGGTGCTCTCGCCGCCGCCGATCTGGAGGTTGCCGCAGCCGGCGAGGGCCCCCGCCGCCGCCAGCACCCCGATGGCCTTCACTCTTGCTCCCGTCATGCGGTCAGTCTGGCGGGGCGGGCGGGGGCGGCGACAGGAGGCGTCCCGGCGTGCGGGGGTGGGGTTAGCCCTACCTCAGCGGTCGCCGCCGGGCTTCCACAGGACGTCGCCGTGGCCGGCGTTGGCGACCCGGCAGAGGATGAACAAAAGGTCCGACAGCCGGTTCAGGTAGCGGGCGGTCAGCGGGTTGACGGTGTCGCCGTGCGCCTCGATCGCGGCCCAGGTGGTGCGCTCGGCGCGGCGCGCGACGGTGCGCGCGACGTGCAGCAGCGCGGCGCCGGGCGTCCCGCCGGGCAGGATGAAGCTGCGCAGCGGCTCCAGATCGCCGTTGAACTCGTCGCAGGCCGCTTCGAGCTGGTCGATGTAGGAGGCGTCGATGCGCTGCGTCGGGTACTTGGGGTCGGGGACGACCGGCGCGCACAGGTCGGCGCCGACGTCGAACAGGTCGTTCTGCACCCGGGTCAGCACCGCGACCACGGGCTCGGGCAGGCCGCCCATGGTGACCGCGACGCCGATCGCGGAGTTGGCCTCGTCCACGTCGGCGTAGGCGGCGAGCCGGGGGTCGGT
Source organism: Actinomadura macrotermitis (assembly GCF_009604375.1). GTDB lineage: Bacteria > Actinomycetota > Actinomycetes > Streptosporangiales > Streptosporangiaceae > Spirillospora > Spirillospora macrotermitis. Next base: position 708,528 of record NZ_WEGH01000003.1, on the reverse strand, counting down.
CTTGGCGGTGCGCGACATGTCGCCGAGCGCGGTGCTGCCGTCGTCGCCGGTCCGGGTGTAGATCCGGGACAGCACGACGGGGTTCTCCCTGTTCTTGGCCATGTCCGTCACCCTAACGCCGTGGTATCCAGAACAGGCTTCGGTAGGGTTCCACTTACTTTCGACCATCCCGGGAGCGGCCGTGTACGACTACATCATCGTGGGCGCGGGCAGCGCGGGCTGCGTGCTCGCCGCCCGGCTGAGCGAGGACCCCGGCACCCGGGTCCTGCTGCTGGAGGCGGGGCCGCCCGACGACGCCCCCGAGATCCACATCCCGGCGGCGGTGGCGTCCCTGATCAAGGGGCCCTACGACTGGGACTACGCCACCACCCCGCAGGAGCACGCGGCCGGGCGGAGCGTGTACTGGCCGCGCGGGCGGACGCTCGGCGGCAGCTCGTCCACCAACGCGATGATCTACATCCGCGGGCACCGGCACGACTACGACACCTGGCGCGACTCCTACGGCTGCGCCGGCTGGGGCTACGAGGACCTGCTGCCGTACTTCAAGCGCGCCGAGGACCAGCAGCGCGGCGAGTCGCCCTACCACGGCATCGGCGGCCCGCTGCGGGTGGAGGACCTGCGCTACCGGCACCCGCTGTCCCGCGCCTGGGTGCAGTCGGCCAAGAACTTCGGCCTCGCCGCCAACCCCGACTTCAACGGCGCCGAGCAGGACGGCGTCGGCTTCTACCAGGTCACCCACAAGCGCGGGAAGCGCTGGTCCACCGCCGTCGGCTACCTGCGGCCCGCGCTCGCCCGGCCGAACCTGACCGTGGTCACCGACGCGCTCGCCACCGGCGTCATCATCGAGGACGGGCGCGCGGTGGGCGTCCGCTACGAGGTGCGCGGCGAGGCGCTGGAGGCGCGCGCCGACGGCGAGGTGCTGCTGTCGGGCGGCGCGGTCAACAGCCCGCAGCTGCTCATGCTGTCGGGCGTCGGCCCGGCCGACCACCTGCGCTCCCTCGGCATCGATGTGCTGGTCGACTCGCCCGTCGGGCAGGGGCTGCAGGACCACCCGTTCGTGAACGTCATGTTCGCCACGCCCCGGCACCGCAGCCTGTGGGAGCTGGCGGGGGCCCGCAACCTCGCGCTCTACCAGGCGCTCGGGCGCGGGCCGTTCGCCTCCAACGTGGCCGAGGCGGGCGGGTTCGTCCGCACCGTGGACGGGCTGCCCGCCCCGGACCTGCAGTACCACGTGCTGCCGACCGGCTTCCTCAAGCAGGGCCTGGTCGAGCCGTCGCAGCGGCTGCTGTCGGTGTTCGCCACGGCCGTCGCGATCGCCAGCCGGGGGTCGCTCACGCTGCGCTCGGCCAGCCCGCACGCCAAGCCGCTGATCGACCCCGCCTACCTGGCCGACAAGGCCGACCTGGACATCCTGGTCGCCGGGGTGAAGCAGGCCCGCGAGATCGCCGCGTCGGGGCCGCTCGCGGCGCTGACCGGCGGCGAGTGGGCGCCGGGCGAGCAGGCGGACGACGACGAGGCGATCACCGAGTACGTGCGCCGCGAGTGCGCCACGCTGTTCCACCCGACCAGCACCTGCGCGATGGGCTCGGTCGTCGACACCGAGCTGCGGGTGCAGGGCGTCGACGGGCTGCGGGTCGTGGACGCCTCGGTGATGCCGGCGGTGCCGCGCGGCAACACCAACGCCCCGACCATCGCCATCGCCGAGCGCGCCGCGGACCTGGTCCGGGGCCGGGCCCCGCTGGCGGGCTGATCAGGCCTTCGGGCGCCCGACGGCCGCCGACGCCACCAGCGCGGCGGCCGTCGCGGCGAGGGTGACCAGCCAGCCGCGGTCGAAGTCGCCGCGCGTCCCGAGCGCCAGGACCAGCAGCGCGACGCCGAGGACGGTGCCGACCTGCCGGGCCATGGTGACGACGGCCGAGCCCGTGGAGAAGCGCTGCGGCGGGAGGGCGCCGACGCCCGCGCCGATGAGCGTGGGCAGCGTCAGGCCGACGCCGACGCCGGTGAGCAGCATGCCGGGCAGCATCCCGGCGGCGTAGCCGTCCTCCATCCGCGCGTACCACCAGGCGATCCCGGCGCCGAAGGCGACGCAGCCGGAGACGGCGAGGACGCGCGGGCCGAACCGCCGGCCGGCCTTGCCGAGGCCGACGGCGAAGAACGGCACCATGAGGGGGCCGGGGGCGATGGCGAGGCCCGTCCGCATCGCCGACCAGTGCCACACCTGCTGGCACCACAGGACCGCCGACAGGAGCATCCCGGCGAAGGCGACCGCGAACAGCACGTTGGCGAGGGCGGCGGGGCCGAACGCGGGGATGCGCAGCAGGGCCAGGGGCAGCACGGGCGCGGGGTGCCCGGCCGACCGCAGCACGAACGCGCCGGTCAGGACCGCGGCGGCGGCCAGCGTCCCGATCGTCTCCGGCGCGCCCCAACCCCAGTCGCCGGCCTTGACGAGCCCGAGCGCGAGGGCGGCGATGGCGGCGGTGAGCAGGACGGCGCCGAGCAGGTCGGGGCGCGCGGCGTCCTGCTTGGCGGGCACCTTGGGCAGGACCTTCGGCCCGGCGGCCAGCGCGGCCAGCCCGATGGGGACGTTGACGAGGAAGACCCAGCGCCAGTCGAGCCCGGTGAGGACGCCGCCGGCGACGGGCCCGAGCGCGGCCGCGACGCCGCTCACGGCCGTCCAGGCCCGCACGGCGCCCAGCCGGCGCTCCGGCGGGGCGGCCGCGAGGAGCAGGCCGAGCGAGGAGGGGACCATCAGCGCCGCCCCGGCGGCCTGCACCACGCGCGCGGCGACGAGCGTCCACACGCCGGGCGCCGCGGCGCACGCCACCGAGGCCAGCGTGAAGACCGCGATGCCCGCCAGGTAGGCGCGGCGGGGGCTGCTCCGATCGGCGAAGCTGCCGGCGGGGACCAGGAGGGCGGCGAACACGATGGCGTAGGCGTTGAGCACCCAGGAGAGGGAGGCGAGCGGGGCGCCGTCGAAGTGCGCGCCGATGCGGGGGAGCGCGACGTTGACGATGAACACGTCGAGGTTGGACATGGCGACCCCGGCCGTGACCACGGCGAAGACGGGGCCGAGGCGGGTGCGGGGGGCGACGCCCGGGGGCGCGTCGAGACGGCTCATCACCACTCCAAGTGGGTTGGAATTTCCAACTGACTATCGAGGCGAGACCTTAGCACCCCTGTCGGAGGGCCTGGCTAGTCTGCGCACATGAGCCAGACCGACGACCGCCGCTTCCCGCCCGCCCTGGCCGACGTGGCCGAGGTCGAGTTCGTCTACCGGGGCGAGGGCGACGACATCGACTTCGAGCCCTACGACGCCTTCGACTCCGCCGAGGAGACCACCGACTGGCTGCGCAGTTGGACCGGCAACCCCGACCTCGACGGCGACGCCTACCGGGTGTTCGGCCAGGACGGCACGGGCGGCCTCGCCGCCATCTGGCTCGCGCGGCCGGGACGCCCCCTCGCCGCGCAGCCGGTGGTGTTCCTGGGCTCCGAGGGCGAGAACGGCGTGGTGGCCGGGAACCTGTCGGACTTCCTGTGGGTGCTGGCCGACGGCGTCGGCCCGATGGAGGCCACCGAGTTCAAGGCCGTGGAGGGGACGCCGAACACGGCCCTGACCGCGATCGCCGAACGGCACGCGACGACCCCGCGCCGCCCCGCCCGGCAGATCCTCGCCGAGGCGCGCGCCGAGTTCCCGACGTTCAGCGAGGACCTCGGCAAGCTCTGCCGCTGAGCCGGCTCAGGCCGAGGTCCGCAGGACGGCGTAGACGCACTTGCCGCCGGAGGCGAGCCGCTCGTGGCCCCAGGACGCCACCATCGCGTCGACCATGGCCAGGCCGCGTCCGGAGGTGGACTCGTCGTCGAAGCCCTGCAGTCGCGGCGGCTCGCCCGAGCCGTCGCGGACCTCCACCACGGGGCTGTCGTCGGTGAGGTAGAGCGAGACGAGGAGCTGTTCGCTGGGCAGGGCGGCGTGCTTGAGGGCGTTGGTGGCCAGCTCGCACGCGAGTCCCGCGGCGGGCCGGGCGGCCCCGGGCCGCCACCCCCGCACGGGTGCGCCGGCCTCCCGGAAGCCCTGAGCCTCGTTCGAGCAGGTTCTCGGCATCATATAAAAGCCGATAGGGACATAAAATATCAGGCGCTCTTCCAGGGGCAGGAAAAGATCATTATTCGATCTTTCTTTCCTGGTTTAAGGGCGTCTGTGGCGGCTACCCATGCTTCGAGGAGCACCGCATCTCGGCTCCGCTCGAACGGGACGAAGATCCGGCGAATCCGTCGCCCGGAAACCGGGATTTCGAGCCGTTCCCCTCGCGCTTCGGTACCGATCATCGAAACAGGCCGCGACTGCGAGAGGGCGTCCGGAACAGGGTCGATGCTCCGTATTCGGTGATCCGCACAGCACAAGGGACACCCCCTCCAGGGAAGGAGCGGCTCATGGGTGACAACGGTGAAAAGTACGGTGACGAGATTTTCAGTCACGGCGACGACGGAGAGGCCGACCCCATCGAAAAGGAGCGTGTGGACGCGCTTGCGGAGGCGCTGGATCCGGCGAGCTTCGCCACCCTCGCCGCCGTTCCCGTCGGCAAGGACGCGCGGTGCCTCGAAGTGGGCGCGGGCACCGGGTCGGTCGCCCGCTGGCTGGCGGACCGCTTCCCCAAGGGGTCGGTCACCGCCACCGACCTGGACCTTGACCTGATCGAGGAGGACGAGCGCCCGAACCTGCGGTATCTGCGTCACGACGTCACCAGCGACGACTTCCCGCCGTCCTCCTTCGACCTGATCCACACCCGCTTCCTCCTGCCGCATCTGCCGAGCCGTGACGCCGTGCTCGGCCGGATGATCGAATGGCTCGCGCCCGGAGGTTGGGTGGTCCTCGAAGAGTCCGCCCTGTTCCCCTTCGAGTCCTCGCCCCATGACTGCTTCCGCCGCACCAGCCTGGGGGTGTTCACCGTGATCGCCGAGCGCTTCGGCAACGACTCCCGGTGGGCGCGCAACCTGCCGACCCTGATCGCGGAGTCGGGGCTCGCCGAGGCGTCCATGAGCGCCGCCTGCCCTCCGATCAGTGCCGGCTCGGCGATGGCCGGATTCTGGCGCTTGACCATCGAGCAGCTCAGATCGGAACTGATCGAGCTGCCCGAGTTGTCCGAGGAGGACGTGGACACCGCCCTTGCGCAGTTCGACGACCCGAACTTCTTCGACCTGGGCATCGCCACCGTGACGGTCACCGCCCGCCGCCCGCCGGCATCCACCTGAAACGGCCGCAGAACGACACGCCTCCACACGAGAAGGCCTAGGGCGTGTTTCGACGTAGGTGAGCGTCGGCGTGCGCGGAGGACACAATTGGAAATGGATTCTTGTGACGGGGCGAATTTTGTCTCGGAGGTACAGGCATGGCAGAGGGATCACTTGGATCTGGTCATCAAGATGATCGGGGACTCGCCCGGCGCCGGGGGCAGTCGCAGAGCGCCCTATCTTCGCAGCCAGATCATCGACCGTCCGGCCTCAATGCCAGGAATGTACTGATCACGGGTGGTTCATCGGGTATCGGGGCTGAGGCGGTACGGGTCTTTTCTGAGCATGGCGACACGGTCTGGTTCACCTACCACCACGGCCGCGCCCGGGCGGAGCAACTGATCGCCGAACTGACCGGCCGCGGATGCCCGCCGCCGCGGGCATTTGCGTTCGACCAGGGCGATCCGGCCGGCCACCAGGCGCTCTTGGCCGCGCTTCCCGGCCGGGTCGATGTGCTGATCAACAACGCCGCCGTGGGTTCCAAGACCGTTGAGGACGCCGCAGGCACCCCGCAAAGTCAGGATGAGATGTTCATCCGGATCAACTGCCTGGGGCCATTGTGGCTCAAGCAGGCGCTGCTGCCCGCGATGATCGAGAACGGGTTCGGGAAGATCATCCTGGTTTCTTCGGTCGACGGCGGTATCGCCGCGTTTCCTGGGTTCCGTGATTCCGACGGCATGTCCAAGGCGGCTCTGGCGTTCCTGGCCCGGCAGTGGGCCGCCGAGCTGTCCCATGCGCCCGTGGATGTGCTCTGCGTCTGCCCGGGGGCCGTCGACACCCCGATGTTCCGCAAGTCCACCCTCGATCCGCTCCTTGGGCCCGAGGCCGAGCGGCTCATCGCACGATTGCCCAGGGGAAGGTTGATCGAACCGCAGGAGATCGCTGGTCTTCTCTGGTTCCTGGCCTCTCCGGTGGCCGGAGTACTGCACGGGGCGGTGATCGACGCGTCCATGGGCCTTGGTGCCCATCCCGGTTTGATCACCGCCGGATAGGAACGGAAGCAGGCGAATTTCTGATGCGACCGGAAGAATTCCAGGAGGCCGTCGAGCAGGCCGCCACGGTCTTGGCGGCTCACCTGCGGGACATGCAGGCCGGTCATGGGCCCGTGGTGTCCAGGAAATCACCCGACCAGCTCAGAGAGCTCATGTCGCTGGCCGGCTGGATCACGCGCGGGGGGATGACACCGCAAACCCTGGGTTCCTTCTTGGAGACCTATCTCCAAGAAGGAACCCGGCTGCACCACCCCGGTTACATGGCCCACCAATGCGGTGTGCCCTCCACCGGCGCCGCCATCGCCGACCTCGTGCACGGGGTCACCAACAACGCCATGTCACTGCACGAGATGGGGGCCGCGGCGGTAGCGGCGGAACTCGAGGTCGTCCAATGGATGCTGTCGAAGATCGGGTGGTCCGAACCAGAGTCGGGTGGGGTTTTGGTGCATGGCGGTTCGCTGGCCAACCTGACAGCCCTGCATGCCGCACGTGCACGAGCGTTCCCTGGCGCGGAAGAGCACGGCAACCCCCCTTCCCCGGTCATCCTGGCGCCGCCGGGGGCGCACGTGTCCGTCGCCAGAGCAGCGTCGATCATGGGACTGGGAACCCATGCGGTCCATCCGCTCCCGGTCGACGAGCTGGGCCGGGTACGCCCCCCGATCGCCGCCGCGACGATGGACACCCACCGGCACGCCGGAAGCAACATCCTGGCGGTCGTGGTCAACTCCTGCGCCCCCGCCACTGGTCTCTACGACCCCCTGCGTGAGATCGCGGACCATTGCCGGGAACGCGATGTCTGGTTGCACGTCGACGCAGCCCACGGCGGCTCGGCACTCCTGGACCCGAACCTGAGGGAGCATCTCGACGGCATCGCGCTGGCCGACTCGGTCACCTGGGACGCCCATAAAATGCTCCGCACGTCCACGCTGGCTGCCGGGCTCTTGATGAGAAGTCGCCAGGACCTCGACGGCTTGCCCGGCCTCAAAGCCGACTACCTGTTCTACGGGACCCGCCCCGGCCCCGATCTCATGGCCCACACCATCGAAGGCTCCAAAGCCGAACTGGGCCTGAAGGTGTTCCTCTCCCTGGCCTGGCACGGCGAGAGCGGCTTGGCCCGCTACGTCCGCGACTGCCACCACAACGCCCTGTTCCTCTGGGACCTGCTCGCCGACCGTGACGGGTTCGAAGTCCTGACCAAGCCCGACTTCAACATCGTGTGCTTCCGCCACCGGGGCAGCGACGCCGACCAGGTCACCATCAGAGACCGCCTGATGGACGACGGAACCTTTCACCTGGCTTCATCGGTGATCGGCGGTAAGCGTTGGCTCCGCGCCACGCTCATCTCTCCCAACACCGACACGGCGACCCTGACCCAGATGATTCACGCCGTCGAGCAGGCCGGCGCATCATCACCGCCCGTTCGCCACGATGCACGGCCCTGACCTCGAGCGGTACCACCAGGGATCCAGTTGGAGTACGGGGTTGAGGAGTGCAGGAACAGCCGTTGGCGGTGCCGGCTGGTAGCTCGGGTACGGCACGGGTAGGAGACGGGGCATGAGGAGCGGATGTCCTCTTGGCGTAAGGCCAGGCGCAGTGATGACCAGGGAGGCCACTGCGTCGAGTTGGCCGCGACTCGCGATGCGGTGATCGTCCGGGACAGCAAGGCACCTGAGAACGGTTATCTGGTGTTCGACCGTGCGGCCCTCAGGGCGGCGATCGGCAACCACCTGTAAGCGCGAAATCCGGCGGCGTCCGTCAAGGGCCTGTCCCCGACCCGGCGAGCGCTCGGCCGGTTCCGCGGCGGGCCGACCCGCAAGCTCTCTTCGGCCGTTGCTGGCCGCGGGCTGTGTTGGCGTGGGTAGTGGCCGGCGGGAGCGTCAACGACTGCGCCGCTCACCCCGGAAGCCCTGAGTCTCGTTCGAGCAGGTCCTCGGCATCACGAAAAGCCGGCAGGGGCATAAAAGATCGGACGCTCTTCGAGAGGCAAGAAAAGATCATTATTCGATCTTTCCTGACTGGTTTAAGGGTGCGTGCTGCGGCTAGTCATGCTTCGAGGAGCACCGCATCTCGGCTCCATTCGAACGGGACACCGATCCGGCAAATCCGTCGCCCGGAAACCGGGATTTCGGGCCTTTCCTTTCGTGTTCTGGCGCCGATCTATGGAACAGGGCCGATGCTCCGTATTCGGTGATCCGCACAGCACAAGGGACACCCCCTCCAGGGAAGGAGCGGCTCATGGGTGACAACGGTGAAAAGTACGGTGACGAGATTTTCAGTCACGGCGACGACGGAGAGGCCGACCCCATCGAAAAGGAGCGTGTGGACGCGCTTGCGGAGGCGCTGGATCCGGCGAGCTTCGCCACCCTCGCCGCCGTTCCCGTCGGCAAGGACGCGCGGTGCCTCGAAGTGGGCGCGGGCACCGGGTCGGTCGCCCGCTGGCTGGCGGACCGCTTCCCCAAGGGGTCGGTCACCGCCACCGACCTGGACCTTGACCTGATCGAGGAGGACGAGCGCCCGAACCTGCGGTATCTGCGCCACGACGTCACCAGCGACGACTTCCCGCCGTCCTCCTTCGATCTGATCCACACCCGCTTCCTCCTGCCACACCTGCCGAGCCGGGATGCCGTGCTCGGCCGGATGATCCAGTGGCTCGCACCCGGAGGCTGGCTGGTCCTCGAAGAGTCCGCCCTATTCCCCTTCGAGTCCTCACCCCATGACTGCTTCCGCCGCACCAGCCTGGGGGTGCTCGCCGCGCTCGGCCGGAGCTTCGGCCACGACGCGCGATGGGCGCGCAACCTGCCGACCCTGATCGCGGAGTCCGGGCTCGTCGAGGCCTCTATGAGCGCCGCCTGCCCTCCGATCAGTGCCGGCTCGGCGATGGCCAGGTTCTGGCGCTTGACCATCGAGCAGCTCTGGCCGGAACTGCTCGAATTGCCCGAGCTGTCTGAGGACGACGCGGACACCGCCCTCGCGCAGTTCGACGACCCGGGCTTCTTCGACCTGGGCATCGCCACCGTGACGGTCACCGCCCGCCGCCCGCCGGCATCCACCTGAAACGCCTGGCGTTCCCGCCGTGGCCCTGGGCGCGCCCGCCGCCCGTCACGGCCGGAGGACGCCACGCCCCCTCGCGAGACGAAGCACGCGAAAGCCTAGGTTCTGTCGTCAAAGTTCACCGCCACCTTAGTAGGGCGGCCTGGTAGGACTCGGCGGTCTTGTCGTAGGGGGTGGCGATGCCGCGCCAGTGCTTGAGCTGGTCGAAGCAGCGCTCCACCACGTTGCGACGTTTGTAGATCTCGGCGTCGAAGGCCGGTGGCCGTCCACCGCGCGAGCCGCGGCGGACCCGGCTGATAGGCGCCATCGGCCATGACATTGCGTCCGGCCGGATCGGAGGCGATGCCTGAGTCGCCTCACTCGATTCGCCGGTCCGGGGAGTGCGACACACCCCTGGACCGGGTCGGCGTGAACGTCAGGGCTTGCGGCCGACACCGCCCGTCATGAAGCGGACGTCGATGGTGCTGGCGTCGAGGATGGCCTGCTCGGGGCGCCACAGCGGCAGCGGGACGAGGCCGGGCGGCAGGATCTCCAGGCCGTCGAAGAAGGCGGCCAGTTCCTCCGGGGTCCGGACGCGGCCGGTGCCGAGCTGCTCCAGGAGCTGCTTCTCCAGCGCGACGGACTCGGGGGCGTCGCCCAGAACAGAGAAGGAGCAAACCGCCAGCCCGTCACAGCCAAGGCCGTAGTGATCATTTTGCTAGGAGCTCTGAGCGAGCATTTGATCCTGAGGCGGTCGGTGACAGGTGCCGCGCCAGGTGCGGGTGTTCTCGCAGATGAGGCGGCGGGTAGGGAACAGCCCTCCAGTGGTCCGACGCTGACAGCGTCGGCGTGGTCGCAGCCGCCCAAGTCCTGCCACCACAGCGGCACCCACGGTCTGCGGCCACCGCGCTTGGCGCAGGTCACCTGCTGGACTTCGACCTTTCCGACGCGGTTCTCGGCGCAACGCATCCGTTCGAACCAGTATGCGATTTACGTTAAATCGGAGTGAGTCGGGAGGTGGGGCAGCCGATATTCAAGCTGACCGGTTGCCCGCCGCTATATTACTCATTTCATTGTGGGTCGATACAGAAGGCGGGAAGATTGTTGGTAGATCTTTGGGTCTGTCGGGTGACATTGGTGGATGACAGGTAAATAATTTAGAGAGATGGGAAATCTTCGCGGGATCCAGGGAGAGATCGAATGGACGTCAAAGAACTCGGTTCTGCATGGCTTCTCCGGAAGGATTGGTCTTTCGAGACCGAGCCGACTGTCCACGACAAGGAGCAGTACGGGAAGGCGCTCCTGACCTGCGCCGCCGGCGGCGGAGAGATCTCACAGGAGCAGCGCGAATGGGTCAAAGGCTACTTCGCCGCCTTCGGCAGCCCCCAAGAGTTGATCGAGACCTTGGACGCATACGACGGACAGGAGTCGCTTGAGTCGATCCTGTCGCAGAGCGAAGCCGCCACCGCCTGCAGCCGGGTCCTCATCTATGACGCGATCCGTGCCTGCTCGACCGACGGGAAGCTGGAGCCCGGCGAACTGGCCCGTATCCGGAAAGCCAACAGGCTGCTCGGGCATGACGATCAAGTCGTTGACGACTGGGTGGAGTACTACCAGGAAGAGGTGCGTATGCAAGAGCGGCGCACCAAGCTGATGTGGCCCGACATCAGCAAAAGGCCTTACTGATCGGCCGACTCGTAATTTCCATCGATGAGGGCAGCTCGGATCCAGTTACCCGTGATTCTCAAACGGTGGCGATCGGCGATCTGGATGTGCAACATCCGGTTCGGTCGAAGGGCAGTAGGAGTATGCCGAACGAAGCGCCAGACCAGCTTCCCGAAGAAGACCATGCTAGCTCGGACAGGATTCGTTCGAGTGCGGCCGGAACATCGAGGAAGTTCTCTGCGTCCAGGGCGCTGATCGGTTTGAAGCATCCCCGCGCGCGTCGCGATCCGTATCCGCTGCTGACGGAACTGGCGGCAGAAGGGCCCGTGCTGGTGGGGAGCGACGGCATTGTGCTGGTCACCGGGTACGAGCCCTGCGCGGAGGTGCTGAAGAGCGCAAAGTGGGGCGTCATCGACGCCGACTGGTCGGATGCGCGGCTGCAGGGATGGCGGACGCACCGTAGCCGGGTCGCGTTCTTGGGTACCGCGCTCGGCTTGAACGGCGCTGATCACCAGCGGCATCGCAGGTGCATGATCCCTGCGCTGTCGCGAAGAGCGATCGAGCGTCGCCGCGCGGCGCTGGCGGAGATCACCTACCGGGAACTGCACCGGTTCAGGGCCGGGCTTCTCGACGCCGATTTCGCTTGTGCGATTGCCGACCGGCTGCCTGTCTTCGCGGTCTGCGAAGTGCTCGGGCTCGATCTTGGCGATGCCGATATGCTGCAGCAGTGGGCGGTTGACATCGCCTCCTGCCACGAGATCTCGCCGTCCCCTTCGGTACTGCGCAAAGCCGACGAGGCGACGTCGGTCCTGCATGACTACCTGCACGGTGCCGAGGCCGCGCCCCGGGGACTTCTTGCGAAACTGCGCCGCCAGGAGAACAACCACCCTGACGACATCGCCTTCCTCATCACTGTGATCCTTTTGACGGCAGGCTGGGAGACCACCTCTTTCCTGCTTCCCAACCTGGTGTATCTGCTGCACCGGTATCCAGATCAAGACGCCCTGCTCCGCCACGATCGGGCTCTCATCCCCCGGGCGGTGGAGGAGACGCTGAGGTTCGAGTCGCCCACGCTTTTGGACACCCGGGTGGCATTGGACGACACCTTCATCGGCGGACACCCGTTCCGGCGCGGTCAGCTTGCCTACATCCTCCATGCGATGGCCAACCGAGATCCGGCGATCTTCGATGAGCCCGACCGCTTCGAGGTACGGCGCGACGAGACCGACCACCTGGCGTTCGGGTACGGCGCTCACCTGTGCATCGGTGCGCAATTGGCTCGGATGGAAGCACAGGTCTTCCTGGAGGCACTGTTCGACTTGTTCCCCCAGGGGCTGCAGGTGACCGACGTCGAATACCGCCCCGGCCTCGCTTTCCGCGGATTCAGCAGGTTCAAAGTCGCAGGCGCCGGCTGAGCACTTCGGTGAGAGATGGCGCTACGGCGGCTGCTACCTCGCCTGCCTAGGGCTCTGGCCGCTCAGGAACGCGGCCGCGAGGACCTCCGCATCGACGTTGGAATAAGAAGGCTCCAATGCGTTGAGGAGCTTCTTCGTCGTGGCGATGGCAGCGGCGTTCTTGCGGCTGAGCCGCCGCGCCCGCTTCTGGCTGGTGCGCTCGAGTTCGTCCTCGCCCGTTATCTGATGGACCAGCCCGTAGCGGCGAGCGGTGGCGGCGTCCACCCGGTCACCGAACAGCACCATCTCCCGGACGCGCGCAGTCCCCATTTCGGCGATCAGCCGGCTGAGGACACCGCCCCAGGCCATCGGCATCCCCATGGTCATCTCGGGCAGCCTGAAGGAGGCGGTGTCAGCCGCGATCCGCAGATCACAGCAGGCCGCAAGCGCGATTCCAGCCCCCACCACGTGACCGTGCACCCGGGCGATGGTTATCTGCGGAGTAGCGCGAATGGCGCTGCAGACACGGTCGGCCTGCTCTGTGATCTCGCGGATCCGCGCCGGATCTGACTTGGCGAGCCGCTTCAGTTCGGCGATGTCGATGCCGACGCCGAACGTCGTCCCGGCGCCCGCGAGGACCACGACCCGGATATCGCTGCGGCTGGCAACCCCGTCGAACACGCGGTAGAGCCCGGCCAGCATCGCCGCGTCCAGCCTATTGCCGCTGTCAGGTCGATTAAGGGTGACCGTGAGCACCGGCCCGTCGGTACTGCTGACGACGCGTTCATCCGTTGTCGCCGCGTCCGCAAGCCTGGCCAGGTGTCCGGACGCGCCCGCGGGAGCCACGGCGCTGTCGACGCGCAAAGGCATCGACAGCACGCCGCGGTAGGCGAGATTGTCGCTGTAGACGGGAGCGCCTGCCAAGGCGAGCCCTGGACACCGCTCCAGCAGGAGGGGGAACAACACCTCGGCCTCCAGCCGGGCCAGTGTCGCCCCCACGCAATAGTGGGCTCCCGCCCCCATCGCCAGGTGCCTGCCGGGCTTGCGGGACAGGTCGAGCTGAGCGGGGTCGGCGAAGACCTCCGGGTCGCGGTTGGCGGCCGCCAGAACCGCGTGGGCCAGTTGCCCGGCCTTGACCGGTTCATCGCCCAGTTCCGTGTCACACGCGGCATAGCGGGTGATCAACTGAGCCGGCGACACGAACCTCAGGAGCTCCTCCACCGCGGCGGGCGCGCAGTCAGGGTGCGCGCGTAGCCATGCGGCCTGCTCGGGATGGTGCAGCAGCGCGACCAAACCGTTCGAGAGCAGGCCTGCAGTAGTCTCATGCCCGCCTACGATCGTCACGCCGACCATCGCCGACACGCGTCGTTCGTCAAGATCGGCGGCGTCCCCGGAGTCCAGCCATCGGGCCAGCACTCCATCCTCGGGCAGCCGTGACCGCGGCTCTGTCCGCAGATACCGCCAGTACGCCTCCCACATCAAGGCAGCGCAGTCGGCGCGGCGCAGCTTGTGCGCGTCTGGCGACAAGTCCAGGACATAAGCCATGTCATGACTCATCTGCCGCAGCATGGCCTCGTCGGTGCGCGGCAGCCCCAGCAGGCTGCACACGACCGCCGTCGGTAGCCACGAGCTCATCAGCTCGGCGAAGTCGGCAGTGCCTTCCGCCGCCAGCCGCGCCTGGAAGGCGTCCAGGCCCTGATGCACCAAATCCGTGATCATCGGACGCGCCCCCTGCGCCATCCGCGTGGGCAGGAATCCGTCAAAGCTCTTTCTCAGCGAAGCGTGCTCGGGAGCGTTCGCCGCCAAAACGGTGTTCTCAACGAAGTCGACCCCTGCCCGCGCCGAACCGGATGTGTGTGCGCTCCGCCATCGCGGATCAACGTTGAGCCAGTCCTTACTGGTCAACACCTCGCGGCACAACATATTGGAGGTGACCAGGAACCCTCCCCAGGGCACCTTCACCGCCGGCCCCAGAGCCCGGAACCGCTCATAGACGGGGAAGGGATCGCAGCGCCCCTTGTCCGAGACCAGCTCGTGCAGCAGCTGTACAGGACTCCACGGCTTATCGGAGGACGAGTCGGACTGAGCATGCTCAGCATTCATGTGAATGCACCTCCGAGCTTCGAGGGCTCGCACACCTGCCTACCCTCGTGGGGGCCTGCAGACCCTTACAGGATCGACACACTCGCCTCCGACGTGGATCCGCAGGACGGCCAGGGTGTGCCAGAACGCTCCGCTGCTGCGGTCGTGGCGTTCTTCCAGAACCCGCAGCCGATCGGTCTCGCGGACCAGCATCGCCAGGTCGCAACCGTAGCGTTGCGAGGGCACCAGGACCCGGCCGGTCACGCCCAGCGCGGCCGCGAGGTCGTTCAGGCGCCGACTGCCGAACTTGTCCCACTTGCACTCCTGCAGCACCAGCAGATCGCAGTGCTGCCGCGTCAGCAGGGCGGTCTGCTCCTCCAGCCGGGTGCCGTCGGTGCGATAGGGGTCGTCCAAGCCCCCGTTATCCGGATCGTCAAAGTTCACCGCCACCTTAGTAGGGCGGCCTGGTAGGACTCGGCGGTCTTGTCGTAGCGGGTGGCGATGCCGCGCCAGTGCTTGAGCTGGTCGAAGCAGCGCTCCACCACGTTGCGACGTTTGTAGATCTCGGCGTCGAAGGCCGGTGGCCGTCCACCGCGCGAGCCGCGGCGGACCCGGCCTGCAACCTGATCGGCACGCTGGGGAATCGTTGCGCCGATCCCGCGTCGCCGCAGGTACACCCGGATCTCCCGACTGCTGTAGCCCTTGTCGGCCACCACGTGATCAGGGCGCGTCCGGGGCCGACCCATCCGCTGCGGCGGCAGCGGTTCCAACGGCACCCATTCGACATCGGTCGGTTCATGACGACGAACCACACCCATGGATTACCACCGGGCAAGCCGGCCGCATCCACTTTGACGACAGAACCTAGGGGCAGGCTGTTGGCTGTGTTCCCTCGGCGGCCTCGCCCTCTTGTGAGGGGACGAGGGCGTGCCGCCCGGTGGAGGGGCCGTCGCGGGCGGTGAGCGCCGCGACCAGCTCGCCGACGCGCCGGGAGGCCGTGGACGGGTCGGGCCCGGTGGCGGCGACCATTCCCCACCGCCGCGGCACGCAGGCGATGGCGCGCAGCAGGCCCTGCGGGGGCGTCATGGCGGCGGCGGTGGCCTCCATGCGGGCGAGCGTCTGGGCCGCCGGAGGCTGGAACACGCGGGTGACCGCGTACCGGTCGGTCACGCCCGCCCGGTGCGCGACGTCCCGGAAGGCCCGGAGGTATTCGGCTCCGTGCGACGACAGGTTGAAGTCGATCGCCCCCACCAGCAGCCGGTCGCCGAACCGTCCGCCGACCCTGCCCACGGCGAAGTCGACACCGCCGGTGGCCAGGCCCCGGTGGCTTCCGTCCAGGACGCTCCGGGGGCCGAGGAACGCTTCCCGCACGGCCTCCAGCGACGCCCGGATCGTGCGGTAGGTCCCGATCGGCAGGGCGAGGTCGGTCCACGCGGATTCGTCGAGGTACCCGTTCCCGGACCAGGTGTAGCCGTTGAGCGTCTGGAGGGTGATCCCGTCGGCGACGCGCCCGTTGCGGAAATGTCCTGAAGGGACGACCGGCAGGACGGTGCCGCCGAGGTCCACCGTGAGGAAGTCGACCCATGCCTCGAGCAGATGGTCGTCGCCGTGCGCGTGGGCCGCGCGGGCTTCGGCCGCGAGCCGCTCGTGGTCGGCCAGGTCGAGGTTCCCCACGATCCGGGCGCCGTCTCCCGCCTCGCTCGGCTTGAGCGCGGCCCGCTCCAGGCCGTACCGGGTGCGCAGCAGTTCCGCGGCGGCCAGCACGTCGGCGACGAAGGCGTCGGGCGACACGCCCGCGCGCAGCACCGTGTAGCCCGGCAGCACGGGGATCCGCAGGCCGAGCCGCTCATGGGCCTCGCTGAGCGACTGCTCGCGTTCGAGCAGCGCCTCGGCGTCGTCCTGCGCCGCCACGGTGCGGGCCGCCGCGACGGTCGGATGGACGTGCCGTTTGCGGTTCCACCGCTGGGCGACCACCGGCTTGTTCGCGTCGGTGCTCAGCCGGGTCAGCCCCGCCTTGCCCAGCAGCCACAGCAGGAAGATCTGCATCTCCAGGTCGAGCGCGTACACGCGGACCACCGCGTCGGGGTGCGTGCGCAGCCACTCGATGACCTCGCCGAGCGGCGTGCCGGCGCCCTCCTCGTGGGCGAGGGCCAGCGCGAGGAGCGCCTGACTCAGGTAGTAGTGGCTCCGGTCGCCGATGTCGACGAAGGGCACCCCCCAGAGCGTGACCGCCTCCCGCCACGGCGCGGTGCGCCCGACCGCCAGGTCGTTCGCCGTGCCGAGGAAGGCGGACCGGGCCTCGACATAGGTGGCCACGTCGTGGGGGTCGCGGCCGGCCGCCGCCTCGGCCAGGTCGCCCTCGAACGCCCGTAGCGTCGCGGTGGCGGAATGCAGGAGCAGCGCCGGATTTTCCGTGCCCGGCTGCGCATAGTGCGAAATGAACTTCTCCTCCGCCGCATTCGGAACGGCGGAGGCGTCGATGCCGAGCAGCGGCGGCGCGAACGCGGCGACCTCTTGCCCGCTCATGACGCGGTGCCCGGTGAAGAACCCGGCCCAGCGAATGTCCTTGCCGTCCTTTGTGCGATAAATGGACGGTTCGGTGGGTGCGAGCATGTTGACCCCATTGCCGAGCTGATGTGCGGTTAGGCCGGCCGGACGGCCTTGAAGACGACCGTCACGTACGGTAGCTCGAATTCCTCCCGGCCCGCGAGATCCGGATGCGTGTCGGTGAGTCGCTTGACCTGTTCTTCGATCTCTTCACGGCGTTCGGGAGAGGAATTGAGGTAGTAGGAGCGCGAGGTGATGAGATCGAGCAGGGCCGCCGCGGTCGTCGTCTCGCTGTGCGGGAAGAAGCCCTGCTCGATGGCGCTGAACCGCGGGCCGAACGTGGGGTGGCGCAGCCAGCCGGACAGCCGGTCGGGGTCCCCGTCGCGCAGCGCGCCGAGCGCGCCGTGCAGCATGATCGCGGCAGGGGTCTCGGGGTCGGTGCCGGCGTCCTCGTCGCTGAGGATCCGGCTCAGCTCCGCCGACCACGGGACGCTCTCGTCGCGCAGGTTCCACAGCGCGGCGAACAGGCCGCCGGGCCGCAGCACGCGCGCGATCTCCGCGTGCGCCGGCTCCGGGTCGAACCAGTGGTAGGCGTGGCTGGCGAGCACGGCGTCCACGCTGCCGTCCGGCAGGGCGATCTTCTCCGCGGAGCTGGGCAGCACGCTCAGCTCGGCGGAGGAGGCGCCGATCATCTCGCGCATGGCCTCGTCGGGTTCGGCCGCCGTGACGTGATGGCCCTCCTCGAGCAGGACCCGGGTCAAGATGCCGGTGCCCGCCCCCAGGTCCAGTACCGTGCGCGGCTTCTCGCCCAGCGTCCAGCGGACACTGTCGAGGGGGTAGCCGGGCCTGGTCCTGTCATAGACCTTGGCCCCCTCCCCGAACCGGCCTCCGCGCTTCTGCCATTCCTCGCGCGACATCGCACCCTCCTCATCGTTGCCGGTAGAACATCTGCAGCCGGTCGGGGTGGTAGAGCACCTGCATCGGGTGCTCCGCACCGCGCAACGCGGCCGCCACCGCCTCGGCGACCGCCGGGGCCTGCGCGAACCCGCCGGTGTTGTGGCCTCCGGTCACCACGGCGAGCCCGCCGTTGCCGTTGCGGGCGACCTCCAGGACGGGCAGGCTCGACGCCGTCCAGGGGCGCACGCAGTGCCTGATGCTCGTCTGGAGCAGTCCGGTGTCCCGCGCCTGCTCGTACGCCTCGGGGAAGAAGGTCGCCGCGGTGTCCGCGACGGCGGCGTGCAGGGAGTCGAGCCGGCCGGGGTCGACGTTCCGGGGGTCGGCGCCCGTCCAGCCGTAACCGGATCCCACCACCAGGTGCGAGTCCCCGTACGGGTCCGTCGTCACGGTGACGTTGGCGTCCTCCGCCAGATGCCCCGATCTGCTGATCTTGATGGAGTTCCGCAGACGCGGGTGAACGTTGGGGAGGGTGAGCCAGCTGCCCAGGACACCGTGGATCCGGTTGTGCGTGGCGGTGCCGCGCAGCAGCTCTCCGCCGTACGCCCCCGGGGAGAGGACGTAGTGGTCGCCTTGAAGGGCTTCGCCGGCACTGTGCAGGCCGCCCTTCCCGCACGCCGTTCCCTCAACGGTGCTTTCCCAGTGGAACAGCACCCCCTGCTTCTCCAGAATGCCGACCAGCCGGGCCAGGAACGAATGGATCTGGACGGTGAAGCCGACGACCTCGATCCCCCCGGCGAGGACACCGTTCGCATGTGCCGCGGAAAGGGCCGGATAGGAGGCGGCAACCTGCGAGGAGGTCAGTTCGCCGAGTGAAGCGCCCAGGCCCCGCTGGCGGATGATCTGACTTCGCAGCCTCCCCGGATCGGTGTAAAGGCGGAGGATCCCCTCGCGGAATCCCACCTCCTGGAAGAGGTCGGATTCTTCGGAGATCAGTTCGTCCCAGAGGCCTTTGGCGAGGTGATTGAACGACAGCACGTCGGAGGTGAACGAAGCGGCGAGCCATTCCGGGATCCGGTGGTTGTCCAGGACCCAGGACAGCTCCTGCCGGTCCATGGCGCCCGGTGGCGCGACGCACCAGCCCTGCTCGTCCAGGGGCCGGGTGAAGGGGACCGGGCCCAGCACGGTGTTGCCGTGGTAGCCGTCGGCCTCGGTGAGGGTGAACATCCTCCCGTCGCCGCCGCCCCAGCTGCATCCGTGCGCTTCCCAGGACGCGTCGCCCCCGGGGGCGGGGCAGGCGTCGTAGACGGTGACCTCGTGGCCGTCCCGCACCAGGCGCAGCGCGGTGACCAGGTTGACGACACCGGCTCCGATCAGCGCGACGGACGACCGGCCGCGCCCGGCGGCGGCGAGCCCGGCGGCGACGCCGGCTCCGGCCACCGCCGAGAACCAGTTGCGCTCCGCCAGGGCGAGAGCCCTGGTGTAGAGCTCCAGGGGCGGGACGCCGCCGGCGGGCAGATGGTGCACGGCCGGTTCCGCGCCGTCGTCGTGCGGGGCCGGGCCGCCGCCCAGCAGCGCCACCACGCGCGGGTCCCCTTCCGCCGTGGCCTGCCAGGACTCTCGCTCGGCCGCGTCGAGCGGGGTCCAGGTGATCAGGGCGTCAGGGCGGTGGCGCATGAGCGCCGCGATGCGCGACGGGCCCGCAAGTACGGGGTGATGGCACACGCCCTCCCCGTTCACCAGGGAAAGCACGTCGGGCGGAACGACATGGTCCACGAGTATCAGCAACTGCTGCTCCGAGCTTTGCCCATTTCCCGGCGAATAGCGCTCCGGCCCGTCTGAGAACTTCAGCAAATCCCGCCACCATGAAAGCACGCCGCCATCCGCCGGGCAAACCTCTCACGCGGTCGAAAAAATGATCACGAAACACCTGTGCGACGAAGTGCGAACGCACCGGTTCTGTGAATCGTGGACCGGGCGGAAACCTGCGGATCGCGTCCGCGGCGCGGCACCGAACGTAGATTTCGCATCCCGATCAAGAACTGCCGCCGAGCCATTTCCCTCTTGATCGGACCGCCCGCGTCCGGCACGGCGTGATCAAGAATCAAGGGAACTCCTGGTGGGCCGGGACCCGCGCCGGGCCTGACCCGGTCACGCCGCGTTCGCGTCCGCACCGGCCAGGAACGGGTGCAGCAGCGTGAGCAGGGCGTCCGGCCGGTGCAGCGGGATGATGTGGCCGCAGTCCTCGATGAGGTGTCCGGTGAGGTCGTCGGCGAGCGAGCGGAGCTGGCGTTCCAGCGCGGCGCCGACGGGGCGGGCGCCCAGCGCCATGGTCGGCATCGTCAGGCGGGCGGCGGTGGTCGCCTGCTCGATCTGCAGCGCGCTCTCGGGCAGGGCCCGGTAGTAGGAGAACGCGCGGCTCAACGCCTGCCTGCCGGTGTAGGCGCGGACGAACGCGTCCCGGACGGCGGGGGACACCCCGTCGCCGAGGGTGCCGGTGTGCAGGAACCAGTCGATATAGGCGGCCTCGTTGCCTTGCAGCACGGTCTCGACGAGGCCGGGCGCGGCGCTGTGGAAGCCGAACCACCACGGCGGCCCGCTGGCGAGGAAGTCCTCGGCGCCGGGCAGCCTGCCCAGCAGGGACTCCATGACGACCAGGCGCTGGACGAGTCCGGGGCTGCGCAGCGCGAGGAGGAAGGCCGGCGGGGCGCCCGCGTCGATGCCCACCACCGCGGCCGAGGAGATGCCGAGTGCGGCGAGAAGCGCCGCGGCGTTCCCGGCCAGGGTGCCGGCGTCGTATCCGGAGGCGGCCGGGCTGCTCGCACCGAATCCGCGCTGTCCGTCACGCTGCAGAGCCTGGTCCGCGACGGCCTGGTCGCGCGCCGCGTGGAAGCCACCGTGCCGCCCGCCGTCCACTACCGGCTCACCGAACTCGGCCTGTCCCTCGAAACGCCGCTCGCCGCCCTGCGGGACTGGGCCGAGACGCACATGCCGGAGATCGACCGCAGCAACCGGCTCGCCGAGACCCGGCAGATGTGACAGGAAGGGCGATGAGCGCGGTCGCCGCGTAGCGGACCGATGGCCGACGTGTCGTGCGGCGACGGCCCGATGTCTCTCGGGGCGGCCGTCGCCGGGAAGGCGGGGCCGTCCTGTCCCGCCTTCGCGTCACCGGGCCATATCCGGTTTGGCCGGCGCGGGGAACGGGCCGTGCACGCGGGCAAGCGGGGTCGCCGGTGGCCGCCCGCGTTAATGATCATGAGCGACGTCCCTGACCTTGCTGGAAGCGAGGCCGACATGCACATCTCCCCGCGCACCCGTCATGTCGTCACGGTGCCGCCCTTGCCGCACCGCTGGCCGCGGTGCTCGGTACGGTCGCTCCCGCGTCGGCCGAGCCGCGCTGCGAGATCCGGTACCGCTGGAACGGCGACGTGCTACGCCCTCGGCTTCAGCCACACCGCTACGGGCACCACCGTCGTCACCGGCACCACCAAGGCCCTCTGCAGCCGGGGCGGCATCGTCGGTAGCAGCGCTCGGCTTCAGTACAAGGTCGGCGGCACCCGGTACTCGGCCGGCATCCCCTGAACGACCCGACCGCCATCAGCGCGCCGCTCCTCGCCAGGAGGGGCGGCAGTCCGGGGCCGGCATGTCAGGTGGTGGGCTCGATGTCGATGACGATCATCTTCTCGAGCCGGTAGCGGTCGAGCTCGGGGCTGTGCCAGGTCTGGTCCGGTCTGATCTGATGGAAGCGGAAGGTCGCGTTGGTCTCATTGGCGCTCAGGATGCAGCGGACCGGTCCGGGCGGGTCGAGCGCGTAGACCAGGCGGCTGAACTCCAGGGTGAATGCGAGGCCGTGCCGGAGCAGCAGCACTTGGCCGGCCTCGTCGATGACGGGGGCGTCATCGACGATGGAGACCCGCACGGGGACGCTGTCCTCCAGATGGCAGGAGCTGTCCGCGCACTCCCAGGCGGTGAGATCGGTAAAGGTCGACGGAGCGTTCCCGACCGAGGACGTCCAGGTCAGGACGTTCCCGCGCCGGGTGATGCCTTCCGCGGCGCGTTTCTGAAGGCCCGCGGCGAGTCCGCCCGGAGGAGCGGCTGTTTGCCACCCCCGCAGCAGGCCCAGCGCGTTCACCGCGGCGTCGTTCATCCTCACTGAAAGCATGGTTTTGCCCGTGCATAGAGAGTCAGCCGGAGCCGGCCGGAGTCGATGGCCTCCGCGACGCGCCGCTCGGTCTCCGTGACGTCCTCATCGGAGGTGTCGAACACGTGGGACTCCAGGACGCCGAGGTCGGCGAACTGGTCCCACATCGTCAGGATCGGATGCCGGTCCACCAGCGCGTCCGGCGCGGCCCGTCCCTGCGCGCGGGCGAGCGCGACGTCCCGGTACGGACGCAGCACCGCATAGTGCAACGGGACCTGTGCCTGCTTACGGAAGTGGTCGAGCATCCACGGGCCGACGATCCCGTCTACCACCGTGACGAACCCTCCGGCCGCATAGGTGAACGCCGCACCGGCGATGGCGTCCATGACGGTCTCGTTCTGCGCGCGCGAGGCCGGCTCGTAGGGCGGGATCGCGCCGGCCACGATGTATTGCCAGAAGTCGTCGGTGCGCAGGTGGACGGCCTTCGGGTGGCGGCGGGCGATCCGCGCCGCGACCGTCGACTTGCCCGCCCCCGGCGGCCCGGCCAGGATGACGACACTGCTGCGCATGCGTTCACCCTAGAGGCACGTCGCATGGACCGGTCCGGCGAAGCGGGACACCGGGGCGCTGGATAGGATCCGCGCATGTCACAGCCGGTGCAGCTCGTCATCCTGATCACCACCCTCCCGGGCCGCGGCCAGGAGCAGGTCGCGGCCTTCGAGCGGCTGGCACCGATCGTGCGGGCTGAAGAGGGGTGCCTGCAGTACGACATGCATCAGGTGAGCGGCAATCCGGACCGTTTCGTCCTTATCGAGCGGTGGGCGTCGCAGGAGGCGCTCGCCGCGCACGACGCCACCCCGCACATGGTCGAGGCCGACGCGGCCAGCCCGGCGTTCCGGGCGGGCCCCGCGCAGGTCATCGAGCTCGTCGCCGCGCCGCTGGCCTGACCCCGTCCCGCGCCGGCCCCGTGGGGCCGGCGACGGTGATCAGCAGGTACAGGATCGCAGCGCCGATCATGATCCAGGCCGGCTCGTGTATGCCGCCGGTGCCCGCGTGCGGCCGTGGGCGAGCGCGGACGCGGCCATCGAGCCGATGCAGGAGAAGGCGCGCAGCAACCCGGACGAGGCGCTCATGCGCTCCGGATCGGCCTGCCGGTACACCGAGTTCTGCAGCGCGAGGTTGTTGAGCCCCTGCGGCACGCCGAACGCCGAGGTGACGGCGAGCACGCCCAGACCGGGCTGCGCATCCAGGGACAGTATCAGCGCGCACGCGACGAGCTGGCCGGCGCGAATGTCGGCAGCTGCACGAGCCCGGCCGCGGCGGCGGAGAGCCCGTGCCTCTCCTCCAACCACTGGATGAAGCCGAAGACGTACGCGGCGAGGGGGGACGTTGCCGCCAAGCCCCCGCAGGTCGATGAACGGCTCGCGGGCGCGCAGCTCGCGCCACGTGAACGCGAGCAGGTACAGCGAATCGGCGCCCGGGTCCATCAGGAACAGCAGCAGCGTGACGAGCATGGCGGCGAACAGGCCGGTGCCGGAAGATCCGGCGCGGCCCGAACAGGCCGATGAGCCGCCCGACGACCGGCTGCCCGATCGCGGTGGCGAGGTGGAGCGCCGAGACGAGCCAGGCGGTCCGCGCGGGCAGGGCGCCGAAGGCGGCGCCGATGGGGACGAGCGTGACGGCGATGATCGTCGAGTTGATCGGGTTGAGGACCGCCCCGAGGATGATGGGGGGATCAGCCGGCGGCGAATCCGCCGCTCATGGCCCGCCCATATCCCCAGTCCAAGCCATCTGGGACCGGCCGGTGAAATTCATGGCCGCCCTGGAAACGTCGTTCGTGAACAGGTAATCAGGCAGGCGGAGCCGAGCAGGAGATTTCGGTGGTGACGATATTCAGCCCCGGTTTTTCGGCCATATCCAGCCGGAAGCACCTGCTCATCACAGCGTCACCGGGAAGAATGGTGTCGCGGTAACGAACCATGCTGCGCACGGTCAGTATGATGGCGTGGTCAGTGGACTTGATCGACTGTATCGATATTCCTTTGGTTCTGTTGGCGGTGAGCCTGACCTGTCCCTGACTCGGCAGGTGAGCTCCGGCGGCCAATAGCGAAGTCTTGAAACGTTCGACCGAAGCTGCCGCCTCCTTTCGTGCACGGTCGTCTGCATGTCGGTAATAGATGAATGCTTCGTATCCTTTGATGACTGCGACCATCAGTAGGAACAAGCAGACGCATGTCACCATGAGGACAGCCGTTGCGCGTGGTCTTGTGGTCGTCATTTCCTTCTCTTCGGCTCGGGGGCGACGGACGCCGTCCGCCGCCCCCTGCACCAGAGCGAACGGCTATGGCTGTTTGCTGGTCAGCTCCGTCGCATATAGCGTAGTGCCGAGGCTCTTCGGGTGGAAACTCTCCCGACTGACGCAGACCGTGTTGATCTGACACGGAAAGTCGCCAGGCCCCTCCTGAGCGCCTACGATGCCATTGATCGCTTCCTGGCTTCCCGCGCAGATCCGGTGCCCGTCGAACCGAAGGTTGAGATCAATGAAACTCACGGGTGAACCGGCTGCGGCGGCTTCTGCCACCGCTTGTTTTTGCACGGCGGTCATGTGGTTTCCTGCACTGTTGAGCAGGTCGGTGATGCCCTGTGTCTGCCCCATGGGGCCGACCCCCGCGCAACTGGCGTTTGGTTCGAACAGGTTTGGATAACCCATGAGGGCTATCTTGGCGTACTTCGCCTTGCTGTGAATATCCTTGAGTACCGTTACCAGGTTCCCCTTTATGGCGTCGATTTTTGCGTTCATCTCTGCCAGTGTGGGGCAGGTGAATATTTGCTCGCATTTCTTGATGGTTTCGGCGAATCCTGCATCATTTCCGCCGACCGTCAGGGTGACGAGCGTGGTGTTATCGTCGAGGAATCCGGACTGGAGTTGTCCTACCTCATGGAACTGGCCGTCCTGGCCATAGGCGAACCCGCCCAGACCTTCAGGGTCGATGTTGTTGGTGAACGCGCCGCTACAGGCAACAGAATGGTAATCCAGAGTACTGTCGCTCGGCCGATCGGCGACTGTTCCGATCGTCTCGCTGGTGCCCCTCAACGTCGTCTTGCGGATCCATGAGTTCGTACTGCGCCGGCAGGCGTTCCAGCTGTTGGAGCCATATCCGATGTCGGTTCCGGGCAGATACGGCCCCGCGCCCTCGCCCGAAGAATACGAGTCACCGAGCTGCACGACGAAATTCTTCGGCTTGGCGGCTAGCGGCACGAACGCCGCCGCGTCCCAGGCCACGTCCTCGACGCCCGTCCCATCCTTGGTGTAGTTGCTGAGCGTCACACTCGGTTGCTGAGTCGTCGAGGTGAAGTCGAAGACCCCGAGGCTGACCCAGGCATTCTTTTCTATGCGCGTGGGGATGTAGCGGTGGGCGACCGTCGTGCTGCCTAGTTTCACCGTGTAGTGAGCCTGCTGCGTGTGCGCTCCGTACGCCGGCAGATGAACAAGCACCCGAGTCCACTTGCCCATCGACATCCCGGGGCTCCAAGTCCCGGTAACCGCCTGATCGGGATAGGTGTTCTCGGTCTGCGTATGGGCATACCAGAAATGCCCGCCGAAGCCCGCCCCGATCTGGTGGAAGTCGATTTTGCTGGGATAGACGGTCGTGGTTCCTTGGACCTTCGAACCGAATTTGAAGGAGAGTGATCCTTGATGGGTCCAGTTCTTGCTGTCGGGACAGCCCAGCGCCGGCGGAGCACTCGCGGGTACGTCGTCAACAATGACTGCTGAGGCGGGGAGGGGGCTGGTACACGTGCCCATGTCCTCGTTGGGCACGGTTCTCGGCGGCTCTGCGGCGGTAGAGCTATAGGTGAGGCGCTCCGTGCCGCAGGTCGTACTGCACGGATTGATCCACGTCGCCGGATAGTGCCACCAGCATTTGAAGTCGCTTCGCTGGCAGGCCGGGGTTTTTGATGAGTCGCATTGATTCTTGTCGAGTGCGCAGAAAGTTTTGAAATCGGGCTGTGCGGCCTTGGCCGTGGAGGGCCAGCTCGCCGGGGCGAATGCTTTCGAGTAGGTCTTCGCGACGTAGTCCCAGCGGGTGAGCCCGTAGGCGGCCCAGCCTATGACCCGTTCCGGGTAGCTCCACAGACCCGGCGTCTTGGCATCGTTCGGGTCCGACATGAACACGTTACGACCAGGTTTGTAGTTGGTGTTGAGTGGGTTGTTGGTCCACCCCAACCCGAACATCCCGGTAGCGTCCTCGCCTTGCGGGTGGTAGCCGGAGTTGTACGCCCAGAGTGCGAACCACCAGTTCTCCAGATACTTTGGATCGCCATCGTTGACGGTCATCCCGACATTCTTAAGCTGAATCCACTTGTCCTGGAGCATTTGGAGGCCCGCAGCGATGTTCGCAGCGTAATCGACAGCGATGGCCCGCTGCTTGTCTGCAGCCATGGGGGTGTCGGAGGTGCCGTCTGCTTTTTTGCATGCTTGCAAGCACATCCCGTCAGTCACCTGGGCCATGCCGTAACCGCAGTCCGTCGCGCCCCAGTTGACGGTATGGACGTCACCGTTGTTGCCGTAAAAACCACCCTGGATGAAGTTGCTGGTCTGCCCGTCGATCACGTGACTGGACGCCTGCCACATATTCGACTCCTGCGCAAGTACTCCGAGCAGGATCTGGGCCGGCACCCGAGGGCCGCCTGTACGCGGCGGAAACATGCCCTGCGGCGTGTAGGACGCCGTATTGCCGGTCTGGTTCCAGTTCGTTGGCCGAGTGATGGTCAGTGTTCCCTGGACAGCCCTGTCCGCCGCCCATTCACCCATCGCCGCCGTCGGCTGGAGCGTCTGGATTTTCGGGTCGTTTCGGGGGATGGAGCAGGTGCGATCAGGATCGTAGGTCACCGTCGAGGGGTCGACAGCGGCGGCCTTGTAACCCTTCCTGGTGGCCGGGGCCGTACCCGTCAGGGTTCGAAGCGCCGGCGACATCCGCGTGCCTTCCGCGGGACGTATCGCGTTCGGCATCACAGAGAATGTTGCCGGACGGCCCGTACCTGTGATCGTTGCGGCGATGCCGATAGGGACCGGTCCCTTGGCAGGTCCCACGCCCATCCGAGCGGCGGCCTCCTGTTTCGTGCTCGAGCTCGTGATCGCGATGCCTCCGTGTGTGGAGACCTCCGCATCAGAGCCGACTTCGAAAGCGCGCCAGTTCGCCGGCGGACTTCCTTTGCGCAGGAGAGACGAGCTGCCCGCACCGGTGAGGTAGATCGCACCGCCACGGCCTTGCAGCTCGATCGAGCCGAGCGTGGCCGTGCCGATGACCTGCTCTCTGCCTGACCTCAGGCGACGGACGCTCACCTGTCCGCCGCCGGCTACCTCGTAAGCCAGGCCACCGCCATTTTCCGCTGCCAGATGGAACGGGGTGCCACCCGTCTGCGCCAGGACCTTCGTCTTCCCGCCCGCATCAGCATGGACGACTGCGCCTTGCTGCGCGAAATCAACACCACGGCCGGCAGGTACCGCCGATGTGGCTTGTCCCTTGATCGTCAGCTTGCCGGAGATCGCGCCAGTAGTGGCATCGACTCTGAACATCCGGGTCAGTTGAGCGCCTGGACCTGTTTCCTCACGGGTGAGCACAGCATCTTCGCCCGTACCGCACCCAGGGTTGTGGTAGGCGATGGATACCATCTCACCGAGTTTGTGCACGGTTCCCGTCTTCAAGTCCACGACAGCGGCGAACGCCGTCTTCTGGAAGCGGGTCTCGAAGTTGACGACCTGACGAGGCGCGTAGACCACGACAGCGCGCCTACCGGAACCGGTGAGGCAATACTGGCCGATCCACTGGTCGGTGGTGACCCCCGGTTCGACCAAGGTGGCAACGGTTCGCCATGCATAGGCTTCTGCCGCGTTGGCGGCCAGAACGTGGAAACCATCGGCATCGCCGTCCGAAGTCACCGCCCGGTCCTTGGACTTGCGCCACCCGGTCGGCAATGCCCTGTCGGGATCGGATACTTTCCCGGCTAGCGCGGATACCTTGTTTTTCGGAGAAGAAGTAGGGGAAGGGTTGGTCCTACCTCTTGGGTCGGCCTGCGCGGGCCCCTGAAAGAGACCGGCGACGATCACCATCGCGCCGAGTGCCGATAATGATGCACTCGCCCTTTTTTTGAATATCAATGACTCTCCTTAGTTTGTTCGCCTGGCAGCCCTTGCGGGGTGAGTGCGGTTGAACTGCCGGACAGAATTCCCGTTCCGTGCATATTGACCAGTTTTTTCCTTGAGGGTCGGGGAAAGTCCTCGCCGTGAATCCTCTGCGCTGGCGGACTCGACTGTTGTTTATTTTCTGTCGATAGTTAATTCCTTGATAAAATCAGTCACCGGGTGCAGGTTGACGTGCATTCTTGCTGTATTTACATGTCGAGGCAATATGATGTAGATCACAGATAATCTCAGGACGGGATGTAAACCACTTCGTTCGCCAGGCGTCCAGAAGGACGATCAGAAGTCTGGAGGCAGAGTTGGTGAACGGTCGGGGAAGTGTCCTGTTCTGTGACGGGTTGGCTGCTTGAGGCCCTGGACCCCGCCCTTGGGGCGATGGCGGGCGGCCGTTGGTGGGCTGGGTGGGGGGTGTCCAGCGGGCGAGCCGGTGCCCAACGGTGGAGTGGCGGTTCGGCCAGGGATCAGCCATCGTTGGTCAGGACTGGGAAGTAGTGCGGCCGCCGAGACATCCTGCCATCCTGTGCGAAGCGCTGTGTAAGATTGCACAGACAAGGCATCTCAGACCACTTTCTCGAAAACGCACTGAGCTTGACTTTCAACCTGCTGCCTGGGATTTCCCGTCGGGCCTCACTGCTTTAGTTCTTGTTTTCGAACGGGTCGTACCGGGCCGGAGTGAGACCTCATAGGTCAGGCCGCGGGCGAGAGAACCGGGTGAGCGCGGCCATGACCGGGCGGACCTGCCGGTCATCTTGTCCGGAGCGTGGTGCGTGATCTTTCGGCAATCCCGGCCAGGCTGGAATCCCCGCGGTTCATAGCGGGGAGGATGTCGAAAGTTCCACGATCTGAACACCAAACCGCTTGAGCGCATCGTCACCCGGTGGCTCAGGCCCGGCGCACCGGAGGACGAACCGTGAAGATCTACGTGACCAGCGTCTTCGTCGACGACCAGGAGAAGGCACTGCGCTTCTACACCGGCGTCCTCGGCTTCGTGAAGAAGACCGAGATCCCGCTCGGCGAGGCCAGCTGGCTGACCGTCGTCTCGCCCGCGGACCCCGACGGCACGGAGCTGCTGCTGGAGCCCGCCGGCCACCCCGCCGTCAAGCCGTACCGGACGGCGCTGGTCGAGGACGGCATCCCGCTCGCGTCCTTCGCCGTGGACGACGTCCGCGCGGAGTACGAGCGCCTGCGCGGCCTCGGGGTGGAGTTCACCCAGGAGCCGCTGGAGATGGGCCCGGTCACCACCGCGGTCCTGGACGACACCTGCGGCAACCTCATCCAGATCGTCCAGACCAACGGATAACGCGAAACGCCCCCGCCGGGGCGGCGGGGGCGTTGGTGGTGGGGTCTGGGTGGCGGGTCACCGCTTGCGGGCCTTGGCGGCGCGGCGGGTGCGCTTGGCCTCGGCCTGCAGCTCCTTGACGCGGTCCTTGACGATGTCCTGGGTGAACTCCGGACGCAGCATGTCGTTCTCCTTGGTTCCTTGCCGGGCCCTTTCGGCCTGACAAGTACAAGGTTCGTCCTAAGACACCCCGCCCCACATGAGGACGACGCCCTATATCCGCCGCCTAGGAGTGCCTTAGACCGGCCGGGCGGCGGCGTAGGCCTCAGTCGAGGAACAGGGCGGCGAGGCGGGGGAGACGGCGGCGCATCTCGTCGTCGTCCTCCACGTCCCAGTCGTCGCCGGCCGGCTTCGCGGGGCGGGCCATCCCGCGGACGGCGGCCTCCACGGCCGCGTCGAGCGTGCCGGTCTCGCCCTGGACCCTGCGGTAGGCGTCCTTGATCGGGCAGCCCAGCGACTGGAAGCCGATCCAGCCGCTCTCGCCGCGGCTCATCCGGACGACGACGGGCAGCGTGGCCAGGGAGTCGGGATCGGCCACGGCGCGCTCGAAGACGTCGCGGCCGAGCAGGACGAGCCCGTCGCGGAAGTCCATGAAGCCGTCGTCCCCGCAGCCGCCCTCGATGAGGTAGGCGGCGTTCCACAGCGGATACCGGTACGCCGTGCCGGTCACCTCGATCGCCTTCAGGCGGAAGGCGGCGATCTCGGCCGGTCCCAGCGCGGCGAGCACCTCGGTGAGCGCGCCGGGCAGCGGGTCGTCGGGAAGGTTCCGGTCGTCGGCCCGGTCGCCGGCCGCGGCGCGCGCCTGCTCGATGAGGTCCCACCACTCGTCGGTCCGCATGGCAGGGAGGCTAGGGCAAGGCGGTGACAACGGCGATGGCCGCGGGTATGACGGGGGCCGGGACGCGGAAGGGGGGCCTGATGGCGCAGGTGAGGGTGCGGCGGATCTACGACGAGCGGGAGGGCGACGACGGGCAGCGGGTGCTCGTCGACCGGCTGTGGCCGCGCGGGATCAGCAAGGAGAAGGTCCATCTGGACGAGTGGTGCAAGGAGGTCGCGCCCTCGACCGACCTGCGCAAGTGGTACGGCCACGACCCCGATCGGTACGAGGAGTTCGCGCGCCGCTACCGCGCCGAGCTCAAGGACGCCGAGCACGCCGCCGCGTTCGGCGGGCTGCGCGAGCGGGCCGAGCACGGCCCGGTCACCCTGCTCACCGCGGCGAAGCGGAGCGACATCAGCGAGGCGGCCGTCCTCGCCGACCTGCTGAAGGGCGGCGCCGGGGAATGAGGAACGCCCCCGCCGGGGCGGCGGGGGCGTTGGTGGTGGGGTCTGGGCGGCGGGTCACCGCTTGCGGGCCTTGGCGGCGCGGCGGGTGCGCTTGGCCTCGGCCTGCAGCTCCTTGACGCGGTCCTTGACGATGTCCTGGGTGAACTCCGGACGCAGCATGTCGATCTCCTTGGTTCCTTGCCGGGCCCCTTCGGCCTGACAAGTACAAGGTTCGTCCTAAGCCACCCCGCCCCACATGGGGACGACGCCCTATATCCACCGACTTAGGCGCCTTAGCCAGCGATGATCCATCTCAGGCGGGGTAAGGCGCGTCCATGTTCTTCTTCTTTTCGAACCGGCTCGGATGCATCGGCTCCATCGCCGTCAGCGTCGTCGTCACCGTGATCCTGTACCTGGTGCTGGCGCGGTGAGCCGCCCCGGGCCCGGGGCGGCTCGGCGGGGCGTCAGCGCTTGTAGCGCTTGCCGTGCAGCATGTTGACGAGCTGCAGGACGCGGGCCATCTCCTTCTCGGTGCGCTCGAAGGAGGTGAGGTTCATCGGGAGCGCGAAGCGCTGCCGGGTGATGGCCTTCGGCCGGGCGAACTCGCGCAGGCCGTCCGCGCCGTGGATGCGGCCGAAGCCCGACTCGCCGACGCCGCCGAACGGCAGCGCGGCGACCGTCGCGAACGCGGCGAACGCGTTGACCGAGGTCATGCCCGAGCGGATGCGGCGGGCGGTGTCCATCGCGCGGCCCTTGCTGCCGGAGAAGACGGTGCCGGCCAGGCCGTAGCTGGTGGCGTTGGCGCGCTCGACGGCCTCGTCCAGGTCGCGGACGCGGTGCACGGTGATCGTCGGGCCGAAGGTCTCCTCGCAGACGGCGGCCGAGTCCTCGGGGACGTCGGTCAGCACGACCGGCTCGACGTAGGGCTTGCGCACCGACTCGGGCCCGCCGACCACGGCCTTGCCGCCCTTGTCGAGGGCGTCCTTGATGTGCCGCTCGATGATGTCGAGCTGCTTGGGCATCGTGATGGGGCCGTAGGCGGCCTCGCGGTCGAAGCCGGGGCGCAGGTCGCGGGCCTTGTCGGTGAGCTTGCCGAGGAAGGCGTCGTAGGCGGAGTCGACGACGTAGACGCGCTCGACGCCGATGCAGGTCTGGCCCGCGTTGGACATCGCGCCCCACAGCGCGGCGTCGGCGGCGGCGTCCAGGTCGGCGTCGGCGTCGACGATGCACACGTCCTTGCCGCCGCACTCGGCGACCAGCGGGGTGAGGTTCTGCGCGCAGGCGGCCATGACGCGCTTGGCGGTCGGCCCCGAGCCGGTGAAGGCGATCTTGTCGACGAGGGGGGAGGACGCCAGCGCCGCGCCCGTCTCGCCGAGGCCGGTGACGACCTGCAGCACCGGGTGCTCGGGCACCACCGCGTCGACGAGCTCGGCCAGGAACAGCCCGACGCCGGGGGTGAACTCCGACGGCTTGAACACCACGGTGTTGCCGGCCGCGAGCGCGTAGGCGATCGAGCCCATCGGGGTGAAGATCGGGTAGTTCCACGGGCCGATGACGCCGACCACGCCGAGCGGCTGGTACTCCAGCACGCACTTGTGGTTGAGCGCCATCAGGCCCGGGTAGACGCCGCGCGGGCCGAGCACCTTCTCGGCGTTGCGGGCGGCCCAGTCCAGGTGCGTGATCGCCATGATCGTCTCGAGCTGCGCGTCCTGCAGCGTCTTGCCGGTCTCCTGGTGGATGAGCTCGGCCATCCGGCTGAGGTTGCGGGTGAGCGACCCCTTGACGTTGAGCAGCCGCAGCCGGCGCTCCTTCCAGCCGAGGGCGCCCCACCAGGCGGCCGCCTCGCGGGCCCGCTCGAGCGCCTGCCCGACGGCCGCCGCGTCGTGCACGGGGTGCTCGGCGACGACCTCGCCGGTGGCGGGGTTGAGCGAGGAGAAGGTGGCGGGGTTCTCGGTGACCACGGACATGGGGACCTCCGGGACGAGGTAAGTGAATGCTTGCGGCGACTTACCGGCTAGTAAATCACCTTAGGCCAGGAATCTCCCCAGGGGCCGGGGAACCCCTCAGGCGTCGGGGATCCAGCTGCCGTGGAAGCCCGCCGGGACGCGCCGCGGCAGGTGCACGGTGGCGGTGAGCGAGAGGTCGGCGGCGTTCAGGACCCGCAGCTCGGAGCCCTGCCCGGCCCGGTCGGACACGATCGTCAGCAGCCACCCGTCATCCTCGGCGCGCGCGCTCTCGGCCGGGACGAACACCGCCTCACCTGCGGCCATGCCCTCGCCGAGGTCGTGGGCGGAGGAGGAGGGGCGCTCCAGGTCGTACTTGACGATGGCGTCGTCGGCGACGGTGTAGAGGTAGCGGTGGCCGTGCCCGGTGCGGGTCTCGTTGTGCGTGGGGAACTCCACACCCCGGTCGTCCAGGGCCTCCTCGGACACCTTCCCGGTGGCCGGGTCCAGCGTCCAGCGGTGCAGCCGGGCCGACTCGGTCCCGGCGGCGGCGCGCGCCGGGTCGGGGGCGCCGCCGATGTCGGCCCACAGGCCGGCGAAGTCGGCGTCGCGGTAGCGGGCGCCGTCCACGACGATCCGCCCGGCGGCGTCCTCGTAGGCGTTGCCCACGTGGAAGACGTAGCAGGGGTCCACCTCGAACCAGCGGACCGGGCCGCCGGCGCGGGGCATCACGCCGAGCCGGGCGCCGTAGCCGTCGTCCCAGCGGTAGGGCATGCCCCCGCCGGTCAGGGCGAGGTCCAGGTCGAACACCACCGGCAGGTCCAGCCAGACGACGTGGTGCCCGGTGATCGCGAAGTCGTGCATCATCGTCGGCCCCGGCACCTCGATCTCGCGGCTCTCCACCAGCTCCCCGGCGGCCGACAGCCGGTGGTAGGTGAGGTAGGGCGGCAGGAAGCCGGTGCCGAAGAACAGCAGCTCGCCGGTGACCGGGTCCTGCTTGGGGTGCGCGGTCATCGCCGATGTCAGCCGGCCGCCGAAGTCGCACGGGCCGACGGTGTCCAGCCCCGGCGTCACCTCGTAGGGGAAGCCGACCTCGACCAGCGTCAGGATCTTGTCCGCGTGCGCGATGACGTGGGTGTTGGCGGGGACCGCGGTGCGGTCGAAGGTGAGGTCGTCGCGGACGAACCGGGCGTCCTCGGTGAACCCGCTCGTCCGGATCCAGCGGTTGCGGTACCACTCGGCGCGCCCGTCGCGCAGCCGCAGGCCGTGCAGCATGCCGTGCCCGAGGAACCAGTGCTTGCTGGGCTCGCCCGGCCTGGGGTTCGGGCCGTTGCGGAGGTAGCGGCCGGTCAGCTCGGCGGGCAGTGTGCCGGTGACGGCGAGGTCGGTGGCGGTGATCTCGTCGGGGACGGGGGCCAGGTGGCCGGTCAGCCAGCTCTCGGTCATGCCGTGCTCCTTCGGTTCCGGGGGAGGGGGGTCAGCGCGCCTGTTCGTACGCGGCCTCGTCGATGCCGTGCTCGGCGAAGTGGCGCTTGCGGGCGGCCTCGGGGTAGCGGGCGGTGAACACGGCCGGGACGGCGAACCCGGCGACCTTGACGGCGATGAGCAGGGCGGTCTGGTGCGGCGCCCAGTGCTGGACGCAGGCGAGCGCGATCGCGGTGAGGGTGAACCCGGTGGCCCAGACGACGGCGATGACGGTCACGATGCTGCGGAACAGGCCGGTCGCGGCGACCTCGGCGGTCACGTCGCGGCGGGCGATGCCCTCGGTGAAGGGGCGGCCGATCGCCAGGCCGCCCCAGGCGGTGACGGCGAGCCAGCCGATGGCGAGGGCGGCGCCGTACTTCAGGATCCCCGCGTCCGGGGCGCTGACGGCGAACGCGGTGAGCGCGGCCATGTAGACGGCGGTGGAGCACTCCAGGATCTGCGCCCCCCACGGCTGGCCGCTCCGGCGCTGCAGGACCAGCACGGCCAGGGCGACGGCGAGGCCGGCGGCGGCGCCGGCCCGGTCGTCGATGTCGGCGACCACGGCGAGGGTGATCCAGGGGAGGAAGGTGAGGCCGTAGTACTTCAACATCGGGGGGCCTTTCGGGACGTTCCAAGTTCGACATGTCAAAAGTTAGACGTTCCACAAGTGACATGTCAATAGAGACATGTAGAGTGAGGAGCATGAGTCTTCGACACGCGGTACTTGGACTGATCGCCGAGCTGGACGGTGCCAGCGGATACGACCTGCTCAAGATGTTCGAGATCTCGCTCGGCAACGTCTGGCCGGCCACCCAGAGCCAGCTCTACGGCGAGCTCGGCAAGCTCACCGACGCGGGCCTGATCGAGGTCGTGGGCGAGGGGCCGCGCGGCCGCAAGGCCTACGGCATCACCGAGGCGGGCCGCACGGAGCTGCTGCGCTGGATCACCGAGGTGCCGGTCAAGCCGGCCCGCCGCGACGACGCCATGCTGCGGGTGTTCTTCCTCGGGCAGGTCGACCCCGCCAAGGCGCAGGAGTTCCTCGGCGGGCAGGCGGCCGTGCTGCGCGAGCGGACCGAGCAGCTGAAGGCGCTGGAGGGCGCCATCGACTGGGACGACGACAACCTGTCGGTCTACGG
Source organism: Actinomadura macrotermitis (assembly GCF_009604375.1). Taxonomy (GTDB): domain Bacteria; phylum Actinomycetota; class Actinomycetes; order Streptosporangiales; family Streptosporangiaceae; genus Spirillospora; species Spirillospora macrotermitis. The sequence continues at coordinate 673,150 of NZ_WEGH01000003.1, read as the reverse complement.
GCGCCTGGTGATGGAGTACGGGCGGCGGTTCCTCGCCATGCGCGGCGAGTGGTACGCGTGGGCCGCGGAGGAGATCGCCGAAACGGAGCCGGCGCGCCGGGCGGTCAGCTCACCCAGAACTTGAACAGCAGGTGCCCGATCCGGATGGACATCTCGCCGAGGCCGATCGCGTCGCAGATCCAGTAGGTCAGGTCGAAGAACGCCTCGTTCAGCGGCCGGACCAGCCACAGCAGGGCGAGCAGCACCAGGAACGCGTACCCGCCGTACTGGTTCGCCGTCGCCACCCACGAGCGCGGCAGGTAGGGCTCGACGATGCCGAAGCCGTCCAGCCCCGGGATCGGCAGCAGGTTCAGCAGCGCGGCGGTCACCTGCAGGAACCCCAGGAACGCCAGGCCCGCCCAGAACACCGCGTGCTCCTTGTGCGCGAAGTTCTTGAAGATCACCGCGATCATGATCGCGAACAGGACGTTGGTCAGCGGCCCGGCGGCCGAGACCAGGCTGTGCCGCAGCCGGCCCCGGATCGCGCCCCGGTCGATCCACACCGCGCCGCCGGGGAAGCCGATCCCGCCGAGCAGGATGAACAGCACCGGGATGGCGAAGCTGAGGATGCCGTCGGCGTACTTCAGCGGGTTCAGCGTCAGGTAGCCGCGGGTCGCCACGCTGTGGTCGCCGGACCGGTAGGCCAGGTAGGCGTGCCCGAACTCGTGCACGCACAGTGTCACGATCCAGCCCGCCACGACGAACGCGAACAGCGCGATCCGGGCGGGCCGGTCCACGATCGTGCCGTACCGCCAGGCGATGAGGCCGGTCAGCACGGTGACCGCGACGATCGCCAGGAAGAGCGGGCTCGGGCCCGCCGCCGGACGGCGGTCCCCGATCCTGTGCACCGTGCCCATGCCCCGTACCCCTCTCCCCGATGATCTGCACTCGCGACGCTACCGTCCCCGCGGTAGGGCCCGTGTCAAGGCCCGGTGAGGACCGGCACGACGTAGGTGCGCAGGAAGGCGCGCAGCCCGCCGGCGTCGCGCTGCCGGTCCATCGCGATCAGCGAGGTGATGATCCGGAACAGGAACTCCACACTGCCCTCCACCTCGATGTCGGCGCGCAGCATCCGGTGCCGCTGCGCGATCTCGAAGGACGGCCGGACGTACTCGCAGCACAGCGACAGCACCTGCTCGGCGGCCGCCGCGACGGCGGCCTGCATGTGCCCGGCGGCCTCGGGGACCAGGAACCGCGCGATCGTCGGGTCCTCGCGGACGAACGCGACCGCGCCGACGATCCCCTCCACGATCGCGTCCGGCACCGACCGCTCCCGGCGCAGCCGCTCGGCCAGAAGGTCCAGGAAGCGCCGCAGGTCGCGCAGCACCACGCCCAGGATCAGCTCGTCGCGGCCGCCGGGCACCGCCCGGTAGACCGTGGCCCGCGACAGCCCGGCCTGCGCCGCGATGTCCTCGACGGTGGTCTTGGCCACGCCGAAGCGGGCGAAGCACTCCCCGGCGGCGTCGATGATGCGCTCACGGGTGCGGTCGGCGGTCGCGGCGGGGCCGGCGGGCGGTACGGCGGGGGGCACGGCGGCGGACATGGCAGCAGGGTACGCGTTCACTTACCCCGGCTCACCACCTAGCCGAGGGTGTACTCCAGCGACCAGGCGTGGCCGCCGTCGGGGCCGGCGATGATCTGCCCGCTGCCGCGGATGCCGGCCAGCTCCCCGGTGCCCGAGGCCGGCACGATCAGCCAGTGCAGCCACTGGGTGGCCTCGCCGCCGTCGTCGCTGCCCGCGCTGTGCTGCAGGACGAAGCTCCCCTCGCGGCCGTGCAGGATCCCGCGGACCGTCTCCATCCCGACGTAGGCGGCGGGCCCGGCCTCGGTCCGCACCGTGATCAGCTCGGCGGTGCTGGTGCCCACCAGGTCGCCGTGGAAGGTCTTGCGGACCTGCACCCGGGTGAGCGTCACACCGTCGTGATCCTCATAGGGCTTCTCGGCGTCCCAGGCGTCGATGTCGAACGTGCCGTCGGCTTGTGCGGTCATGGTCGTCATCATGCCACCGGGCACCCTCAGAACAGGGTGCCCTCGTGCTCGATGCCGCGCAGCGCGTCGTAGTCGAGCGTCACGCAGTCGATGCCGCGGTCGGCGGCCAGCACCCGCGCCTGCGGCTTGATCTCCTGGGCGGCGAACACGCCGCGGACCGGCGCCAGCAGCGGGTCGCGGTTCAGCAGCTCCAGGTAGCGGGTGAGCTGCTCCACGCCGTCGATCTCGCCGCGCCGCTTGATCTCCACCGCGACGGTGGCGTTGCCGGCGTCGCGGCACAGGATGTCGACCGGGCCGATCGCGGTCGGGTACTCGCGGCGGACCAGGGTGTAGCCGGGGCCGAGCGTGGTGATGTGCTCGGCGAGCAGCTCCTGCAGGTGCGCCTCCACCCCGTCCTTGATCAGGCCGGGGTCCACGCCGAGCTCGTGGCTGGAGTCGTGCACGATCTCGTGCACGGTGAGGATGAGGCGCTCGCCGGACTTGCCGTGGGTGACCGTCCAGCGCGCGACCGCGCCGGTCTCGTCGGGCTCGGGGAAGGGCTCCTCGCGCAGCGAGCAGGGCGGGTTCATCCAGTTCAGCGGCTTGAAGGCGCGGTCGTCGGCATGGACGCTGACGCTGCCGTCGGCCTTGATCAGCACGAGCCGCAGGGCGAGCGGGAGGTGGGCGGTGAGCTTTCCGGCGTAGTCGACGCTGCACCGGGCGATTACGAGACGCACGTTGGCCGAGCTTAGTGAGCCCGCGGGGTGCTCGGGGCCGGTCCGGCGCAGAAGGCGGGATGAGCGGGGCCGATCCGGGGTAGACGAAGGCAATGGCCGTACGTCACCACTTCATCGACGCTCCGCCCGACGCCGTCTGGGCGGCCCTGGCGGACGGGTCCCGCTACGCCGACTGGGTCGTCGGCACCAAGCGCATCCTGCGGGAGGACCCGCAGTGGCCGCAGGTGGGCGCCGAGATCAGGTTCGAGTTCGGCGCCGGGCCGCTGACGTTCTCCGACCGCACGGTGGTGCGGGTCTGCGAGCCGCCGGAGCGGCTGGAGCTGGAGATCAAGGCGCGGATCTTCGGCACGGTGCGGATGGCGTTCAGCCTCACCGCCTGGGGCGAGGGCACGCTGGTGATCGCCGACGAGCATCCGCTGACCGGGCTCGGCACCGGCCTGCAGGGCCCGCCCGCCGAGCTCGTGCTGAACCTGCGCAACCGGCTGATGCTGCGCAACCTGGACGCGGTCGTGCAGGACAAGCGGCGCAGCCCCGCGGTGCGCGTCTGAGCCGTGCCCGCCCGCTCGCCCGCCTGATCAGTCGCCCGCCAGCAGCCGCTGCGCCGCCGCCAGGCCCGGCCGCAGGACGTGCCGACCGAGCACGCCGTTCGCGCGCAGCGCCGCGCGGGCGGCGTTCGAGCCGCACGCGCCGTGCACGCCGCCGCCCGGGTGCGCCGACGCCGACGCCAGGTACAGCCCCTTCACGGGCGTCTCGGGGCGCCCGGTGCCCGGCACCGGGCGGAACACCAGCTGCTGGTGCGGGGCCGCGGTGCCGCCGTTCAGGGCGCCGTTGACCAGGTTGGCGTTGATGCCCTGCAGGTCGCCGGGCGCGAGGATGCGGCGCTCGGCGATCCGCTCGGTGAACCCGGGCGCGTAGCGCTCGACGACGGCCTCGATCCGCGCGGCCATCGCCGCGCGCTCGCGCTCGTCCCAGGAGCCGGTGATGCCGTCGGGCCCGGCGTCGCCGCGCACCCGCTGCGGGACGTGGGTGTAGGCCCAGACCGACTCGGTGCCGGCGGGGGAGCGGGACGGGTCGGCGGTGGTCATCTGGCCGAGCAGCGAGAACGGCTCGGCGGGCACGTGCCCGGTCGCGATCTGGGCGTTGAAGTCGGTGAGGGCGTCCATCCCGGACGCCAGGTGCACCGTGCCCGCGCGCGCGGCGTCCGGCGACGTCCACGGGATCGGGCCGGTCAGCGCCCAGTCGACCTTGAAGGTGGCGTAGTCCCACTGGAAGCGCTTCATGTCGTCGCGCAGCAGGGCCGGCAGGTGCTCCCAGCCGACCAGGCCGCCGTACAGGGCGGGCGCGGACACGTCGGCGAGCACCGCGCGGGTCGCGCGGACCGCCTCGCCGGAGGCGGTGCGGACGCCGAGCGCGCGGCCCTCGCGCACGACGACCTCGGTCACCGGGGTGTCGCAGCGGACCCGGCCGCCCTTGCTCTCCAGCCGCCGCACCAGCGCGGCCGACAGCTCGCCCGCGCCGCCCTGCGGCACTGGCCAGCCGACGTCCTGGCCGAGCATCGCCAGCAGCCACCCGAAGATCGAGCCGCCCGCGGACTCGGGGAAGAAGTCGGCGTGCAGCGCCGCGCCGGCGAACAGCAGCGGCGCGCCTTCGCCGGTGAACTCCTCCTCGCCGAGGCGCCGTACGGGCAGGACGGCGAAACGGGCCAGCCGCAGGCCGCCCACCGCGCGCGCTTTGGCGACGAGCGAAAGCCCGGCGCGGACGGGCGGGAACGGGCTGAACAGCGCCTTCACCAGGTCGTCGCCCAGGTCCTCCCAGATCCCGTACAGGCGCAGCCACGCGTCGCCGTCGCCCTTGGACAGGGCGTTCAGCCCCTCGGCGGTGCGCTGCGGGTCGCGTTCGAGGACGGCGCAGCTGCCGTCGGGCAGCGGGTGCGCCATCACGGCGGGGGCGTGCAGCCACCGCAGCCCGTGCTCCTCCAGCCCGAGCGCCCGGACGGCCGGCGAGGCCACCCCGAGCGGGTAGAACGCGCTGCACAGGTCGCTCACGTAGTCGGGGTGGACGCCCCGGTCGCTGCGCACGGCGCCGCCCGGTGTGGGCTGCGCCTCCAGCACCTCCACGTCCCACCCGGCGTCCGCCAGGACGTTCGCCGCGACCAGCCCGTTGGGGCCGCTTCCGATCACCACTGCGTCGGCCATGCCTCTCCGTCTACCCCATCTCGGCCCGGATAAGGCGGCGGCGCGCGATGACCGGAGCATGGCCTACCCCGGCCGTAAAGGGTGCTGTCAACCCTGGAATTCTTACTGGGACGTGGTTAGCGTCACGGGAGTTGGGTGCTCGTCACTATCCGTGAAAGGAACCCAGTCATGTCCCTTGAGGTGTCCCCCGAGCTTCTGGAAACGGCTCGGCAGGGCGAGATCGACGACGCCGCCTTCGTCGAGTGCATCCGCACGTCGCTCCCGTACGCGTGGGAGATGGTCACCGGCCTGGTGGCGCGGCTGCAGGTCGACGGCGGCGAGTTCGCCGACAACCACACCCCGCCACCGGACGAGCAGGCCCGCGGCCAGTTGCTGCGGGTGCTGGCCAGCGACGCCATGCGCGGCTGCCTGGAGCGCTACTTCGGCGTGAAGCTGGCCTTCCAGAACTGCCACCGGCTCGCGGTCTTCCCGACCGGCGACTCGGCGGCGTACCGCACGTTCGTCACCGCACGCGAGCAGATCCTGAACCAGTCGCCGGAGCTCCGCGACTGCTGAACCGCCCGGGGGCCCGGGACCGCGCGGCGGTCCCGGGCCTTCGTTCATGTCGCGGCACGGTCATAGCGCGGCACGGACGCGGGGGAGGACCTCGGCGCCGAGCCGGGCGATGTTCTCCAGCGTCCGTTCGGCCGACCCCGCCGCCTCCACCAGCAGGATGAAATGGCCGATACCGGTCCGTTTCGCGGTCCGGAGGAGCGAGTCGGCGCAGTCGGCGGGCGACCCGACCGGATGCCGCCCGAGCAGCTCGCGCACGTAGCCCGCCGGATCGCGCGGGGGTCGGGGGCGGTCGTCGACGGGGACGTAGCCGTCCAGCCCCGGGCCGAGCCAGCGCGGCATCTCCCGCATCAGCAATTCCTCGGCCTCGCGGCGCGAACCGGCGACCTGCGCCAGATGCGTGGAGACGTGCGGCGCCGGCGGGCCGTAGCGCGCGACGGCCGCGGCCTTCTCCTCGTCGCCGACGTGCATGCCGAGCAGCATCGGCAGGCCCCGCTCCGCCGCCAGCCGCTCGGTCGCGGGCGAGGTGCAGGCGACCAGGACGGGCGGCGGCTCCGGCGCCCGCGGCACGACCGGGACCTCGCGGAACGCGAAGTGCTCGCCGTCCCAGCCGAGGCGCTCGGCGCGCAGCCACGCCAGCAGCAGGTCGAGCGACTCGGCGAAGCCGCGCTCGTAGCGGTCCAGGCCGGAGCCGAGCACCTCCAGCTCCCGCCAGGGGCCGCCGCGGCCGACGCCGAGCCGGAACCGGCCGCCCGAGACCAGCGCGAGCAGCGCGGCCTGCTCGGCGAGCGCGACGGGGTGGTGGACCGACAGGACGCTGACGGCCGTCCCCACGTGCACCCGCCGGGTGCGGCCGAGCAGGTGCCCGGCGAGCGCCGGCGCGGACGGCACCACGCCGTAGGACATGAAGTGGTGCTCGGCCAGCCACACGTCGTCGAAACCGGCCTCCTCGGCCGCCACCGCCGCGCGGACCGTCCGGTCCAGGGCGGCGGCGTCGTCCTGGCCGGGATAGCGGGCGGCGAGCAGGAAGACTCCGATGCGCACCCCCGGGTTCTACCCCGCGGGGCTTCTGGGAGACTGCGGGGCATGAGTGGCGTTTCGTTCAGCAAGGTCGGCGTGGTCGGACTGGGCACCATGGGCGCGGGCATCGCCGAGGTGCTGGCCCGGGGCGAGCTGGCCGTCGTCGGCATCGAGATCAACCGGGACGCGCTGGAGCGCGGCCGCGGGCACCTGGAGAAGTCCACCGGGCGGGCGGTGAAGCGGGGCCGGCTGACCGAGGACGGGCAGCGCGCGATCCTGGACCGCATCGCGCTGTCCACCGACTTCGGCGACCTGGCCGACTGCGACCTGGTCATCGAGGCGGTGCCCGAGCGGCTGGACCTGAAGCGCAAGGTCTTCGCCGAGCTGGACCGGGTCTGCCGCGCCGACGCGGTGCTGGCGACCAACACCTCCTCCCTCTCGGTCACCGACATCGCGGTGTCCACCGGCCGGCCCACCAAGATCGTCGGGGTGCACTTCTTCAACCCGGCGCCGGTGATGAAGCTGGTCGAGGTCATCGGCACCGTGCTCACCGAGGACGGCGCCGTCGGCCGCGTCGCGGACCTGGTGACCGCGCTCGGCAAGACCCCCGTGGTGATCGGCGACCGGGCCGGGTTCGTCGCCAACCGGCTGCTGTTCGGCTACCTCAACCAGGCCGCGGGCATGCTGGAGGCCGGGCACGCCACCCGCGACGACATCGACGCCGCGATGAAGGTGGGCGGCGGCCTGCCGATGGGCCCGTTCACCCTGATGGACCTGATCGGCCTGGACACCTGCCTGGAGGTGCTGGAGGCGATCTACGCCGAGTCCCGCGACCGGCGGCACGCCCCGGCGCCGGTGCTGCGCGAGCTCGTCACCGCCGGGCTGCTCGGCCGCAAGACCGGCCGCGGCTTCTACTCCTACGACGCGCCCGCCGAGGCCGAGGCCCCGGCGGACGCGCCCCGCCCGGTCGTCGGCGTCGCCGGCGACGGGGACGCTCCCGCCGCGCTCGGCGAGGTCGTGCGCGGCGACCTGAGCGGCGCGGACCTGATCGTCGCGCTGGACGAGAAGGCGCTCGCCGAGGCCGCCGCCGCGGCCAGGCCGGACGCCGTCCTCGCGGTCACCGGCCCGGTGATCGCCGCCGCCGTCGCGTCGGGCCGTCCCGCCGACGTGGTCGGCCTGCACTTCCCCGAGGCCGACCGCCCGCTCGCCGAGATCGCCACCACCGTCGTGACCGGCGAGGGCGTCGCCGACCGCGCCGCCGCCCTGGTCGCCGCGCTCGGCCTCACCCCGGTGCGCTGCCGCGACCGGGCCGGCCACATCGTGGACGCGCTGCGCTTCCCCTACCTCAACGACGCCGCCGCGATGCTCGGCGCGGGGTACGCGGACGCCGACTCCATCGACGCCGCCATGCGGCTCGGCTGCGGCTACCCGATCGGCCCGATCGCCGACCTGGACCGGCTCGGCCTGGACCGCGCCGTGGCCGTCCTGAACGCCCTGTACGCCGAGACGCGCGAGCCCGCCCTCGCGCCCGCCCCGCTGCTGGAGGAGCACGTCACCGCCGGGCGCCCGCTGCGCTGATCGCCGAATACGCTTGTTCGCATGAGCCCCCGCAAGAACCGCCGCGCCGTCCGACCCCCGTCGGGCGGCGCCGGCGGCGCATGGTCGCAGGAGACCGAGGACGGCCCGGACGGCGAGTGGATCGTCCGGTCCATCGCGGGGGCCAACGCCACCAAGCCCTACCGCTGCCCCGGCTGCGACCAGGAGATCCCGCCGGGCGTCGGGCACGTCGTCGCCTGGCCCGCCGACGGGCGCGGCGACGCCGACGACCGGCGGCACTGGCACCGTCCCTGCTGGCAGGCCCGCACCCGGCGGGGGCCGCGCATCCAGCGTTCCCGTAACGCGCCCCGCTACTGACGGGTCCTTTGCGAACTCCTGCGGCCGGGGCGGCGTCACAGGGAACGTGATCAGAACAGCACAGCTGAAGCGCGCCACCGCCGCCGCTGCCGTCGGCCTCTCCATCGCCGCCGTGGCGGCCGCCACCGAGGGGACCGCCGCCGCCGGGACCACCGTCGTCCAGCAGGCCGCCGCACAGGCCCGGCCGGGCACTGCGGTCAACCTCAAGTTCTCCGAGTCCCTGCGCAAGACGCTGGGCGACCGGTACTACACCGGCTACTACCACCGCCACCACCCGAGGACGCCGCGCAGCCGGGTCGTCGGGCCGAAGGGCGTCTACTACGGCAAGATCGTCGGCCGCTCGGCCGCCTCCACCGTCTACTACGCGGTCGGCGACATCCGGGTGAAGGGCGACCCGATCAGCGGCCAGGACGGCCCGCACATCTGGCGCAAGAAGGGCAACGGCAAGTGGGCCTATGTCGGTGACACCGGCGGCTACGTCTGCCCGACCGTTCCGCGCGCGCTGCTGCGGGTGTGGCACAAGGGCTGCGGCTGGTACTAAACAAGCGGTCATAAGGTGTCAGGGATCGGCGGAGAACATTCCGCCGGTCCCGTTTTCATGTGGAAAGAGGTGCCCGATGGGTGAGATCAGGGCGGCCACCGTGCTGCCGGCGCGGCGCGAGGAGATCACGCTGCACACCGGTGACGGGCTGGAGCTCGTCGGCGAGCTGGCGCTGCCGCCGGAGCGGCCGCCCGTCGCGACCCTGGTCTGCCTGCACCCGCTGCCGACCGCCGAGGGCATGATGGACAGCCACGTGCTGCGCAAGGCGTCCTACCGGCTGCCCGCGCTGGCGGACGTGGCGGTGCTGCGCTTCAACACCCGCGGCACCACCTCGGCGCGCGGCACCAGCCAGGGCGAGTTCGGCCACGGCGAGACCGAGCGCCACGACGTCGCCGCCGCGCTGGAGTACGCCGAGTACCACGACCTGCCGCACCCGTGGCTGCTCGGCTGGTCGTTCGGCACCGAGCTGGCGCTGAAGTGGGGGCGCGACCCGCTGGTGGAGGGCGCGATCCTGCTGTCGCCGCCGCTGCACCGCGCCACCGACGCCGACCTGGACGCCTGGGGCGCCGACGGGCGGCCGCTGGTCGCGCTCGTGCCCGAGTTCGACGACTACCTGCGGCCGGCCGAGGCGCGCGAGCGGTTCAAGCGGGTGCCGCAGGCCGAGGTGATCGGGGTGGACGGCGCCAAGCACCTGTGGGTCGGCGAGCCGTACGTGCGGATCGTGCTGAACGAGATCGTCCGCCGGGTGGCGCCCGCCGCCGCGCCGCTGCCCACCGAATGGGACGAATCGGACAATTAAACCCGGACGACCGATCACGGCCACTCACGTCTCAGCACCCCCGATCGGGGTGACGATTATCTGGCCGCCACGTGCACGGCGGATGCAGGGGGGTCGAACGGGGAGGTCGGTACCACCATGACCGTGCAGCTTCACGCCAGGGACGTCGGGGCGGGCACGCCGCTCGTACTGCTGCACGCGTTCCCGCTGTCGTCGGCGATGTGGCTCGCCCAGCGCGAGGGGCTGGGCGGCCGGTTCCGCGTCATCACCCCCGACCTGCGCGGCTTCGGCGGGTCGCAGCTCGGCGCGGACGAGCCGTCGATCGACGCGATGGCCGACGACGTCGCCCGGCTGCTCCGCCGCCTCGGCCTCGCCCGGGTCGTGCTCGGCGGGCTGTCCATGGGCGGCTACGTCGCGATGGCGCTCTGCCGCCGCCACCCCGACCTGGTCACCGGCCTGGTCCTCGCCGCCACCCGGGCGACCGCCGACACGGACGAGGTGCGCGCCGGCCGGCTCCGCCAGGCCGAGCGGCTGGAGCGGGAGGCGACCGTGCGCGTCCTGGTCGACGAGGTGCTGCCCGGCCTCGTCGGCCCCACCACCTACCGGCAGCGCGCCCTGGTCTACGGGCGGGTGCGCGGCCTGGTGCAGGCCACCCCGGCGCGCGCCGCCGCCTGGGCGCAGCGCGCGATGGCCGCGCGCGGCGAGGCGTTCGAGACGCTGCGCGGGCTGAAGGTCCCCGCCCTCGTCATGATCGGCGCCGAGGACGTCCTGGCCACCGAGGACGAGGCGCGCGCGATGGCGGACGCCCTCCCGAACGCCGAGCTGCTGGTGATCCCGCGCGCGGGCCACCTGATCCCGGTCGAGCAGCCCGACCTGTTCAACCAGGCCGTCGCCGAGTTCACCGCCGCCCTGTCCCGCGGCGCGCCCGGCTAGAGCGTCTCCTGGCGGGGCAGCACCACTTCGCGGATGAGCAGCGAGATCGCCGCCGCCGTCGGGATCGCCAGCAGCGCGCCGACCACGCCGAGCAGCGTGCCGCCGATCAGCGCCGCCACGATCGTCACCGCCGGCTGCACGTCCACCGTCCGCTTCATCACCCGCGGATAGACCAGGTAGTTCTCCACCTGCTGGTAGACCACGTAGAAGATCACCGCGGCGATGCCCTCGTAGGTGCCGGTCAAGAAGGCCACCAGGCACACCACCGTCGCGCCGATCGTCGCGCCGACCAGCGGGATCAGGTCGGTGACCGCCACGATCAGCGCCAGCGCCAGCGCGTAGGGGATGGAGAGGATCTCCAGGAAGATGTAGGACGTCACGCCCGCGATGAACGCGATGGTGAACTGGCCCGCCACGTAGCCGCCGATGCGCTCCAGGATCTCGTCGCCGAGCAGCGCCACCCGGGCCCGTCGCGAGCGCGGCGCCAGCTGGTAGAAGAACGTCTTGATCTGCGGCAGCGAGCCGAGGAAGTACAGCGACAGGATCAGCACCGTCAGCGTCTGGAAGGTGCCGCTGAGGGCCTGCTTGCCGACGTCCAGCGCGTACTTGGCCGCGTCCTGCTGGAACTTCGAGTCGTTGATCTTGTCCTGGATCTGCTGGAGCATGTGGTAGCGCTCGTCCCAGCGGGCGATCCGCTGGTTGCGGCGCAGCTGGGTGATGTAGTCCGGGACGTTCTTGGTCAGGTCGGCGACCTGCTCGGTGAGCGGCGGGATCAGCGACGCCACGAACCCGGCGAAGAACAGCAGCACCAGCAGGAACACCACGGCCACCGCCCACCCGCGCGACAGCCCGATCCGCTTCAGCCGCTCCACCGCCGGGTTCAGCCCGACCGCCAGGAACAGCGCCACCACGATCATCACCAGCACCGACCGGGCGTTGGTGGCGGCCTTCACCAGCAGCCAGGCGGTGATGACGCCGAGCGCGGCGGTGAACCCGAACACGAACGGGTGCGCCCGCCCGAGCGGCAGGCCGGGCCGGCCGAACGGGAACCGGTGGTCCACGCCCGCCTCGCGCCGGCGCTGCTCCACATCGTGCGCCGGGTCGGGCGCGGGCTCGGCGGCGACGACGGGTCCCTCGGCGCCGGCGGGCAGCGACTCGCGGGTGGACCCCTCGGCCTCGTCGCCCTCGCGCACGCTCTCGTCGCGGGCGTGCCGGGCCTCGGCCAGCTTGGCCCGGGCGCCCTCGGCGGCCGCCCCCAGCCGGGCCCGCACCCGGCCGCCCTTGCCGTCGCCGTCCTCGTCCGCGCCGGCGCGCGGCGTCGGCACGGGGGACGCCCCCTGGGGCTCGGCCGGGGGAGCCGGGGGCGGAACCGAGCCGCCGTCGCCGGGGCGCGCCTCCTCCTCCGACACCTCGGGGCCCTGCTGGGAAGTCTCGTCGGCCACGCCGCTCTCCTCGTCCGTGCTGTCACCCGATGCCCACGGCCCGGGAGGGAACCGTATATATCGGTTGAGATGCCGAAAAGCCTAGAGGTAGTTGCCCACCTCTAGGCTTTTCAGTCGATTCCCCCGGCGGACGTTCATCCGCCGTTCGGCGTCGCTACTCCTGCCACCAGTCCTCGTCGTCCTCGTCGGACTTCTTGGCCTGCGGGCCCTTGGCCTGCTGCTGCTGGGGCTTGGCGGCCTGCTGCTGCTTGGCCTGCTGCTGGGCCGGGGCCTGCTTCGGCTCGGGGGCCGGGGCGGGCTTGTCGGCCGGGGCCGGCGGGGTGTCCTCGACGCCGCCGAGGGCGGGCGCCACACCGCCGATCAGCTGGCGCAGCTGGTTCAGGTGGCTGGTGATGCTGTCGCGCTGGCGGGTCAGCTCGTCCACCTGGCGCTGCGCCGAGGTGCGCACCCGGTCGGCCTCGGCCTTGGTCTCGGCGAGCAGCTGCTCGGCCTGCGACTTGGCCTCGGCGATGACCTGGTCGGAGTTCTTGCGCGCGTTCGCCATGAGCTGCTTGGCGTGCGAGTCGGCCTCGCGCCGGGTCTGCTCGGCCTGCTGGGTGGCCTTGGCCGCCCGCTGCTCGGCGGACGCGGCGCGCTGCTCGGCCTCGGCGACCAGCTTCTGCGTGGCGGCCTGGGCGTTGGCGTGCCGCTCGGCGTCCTGCCGGTCGGCCTCCTCGCGGCGGGCCGCCAGCTGGATCTCGAACTCGGCCTCGGCCTGGGCGCGCTGGGCCTCGCTCTCCTCCAGGATGCGCTGGGCCTGCGCGCGCATCTCGTCGGCCTGCCGCTTGGCGGTGGTGAGGATCTCGTCCCGCTCGCGCTTGGTGGACGCCCGCAGCTGGGCGACCTCGCGCTCGGTGGTGGTGCGCAGCTTGGCGATCTCCCGCTCGGCCGCGGCGCGCTTCTCGGCGACCTCGTGGTCGGCGGTGGCGCGCAGCTTGGCGACCTCGCGCTCGGTGGTGGAGGTCAGCTCGTCGGCCTCGCGGCGGGCCGAGGTGCGCACCTCCTCCGCCTCGCGCTCGGCGGCGTTGCGCATGTCGTCGCCCTCGCGCTGGGCGGTGGCGCGCAGCTCGCCGGCCTCGTTCTCGGCCGTGGCGCGCAGCTCGGCCGCGTCGACCTTGGCCGCGGCCTTGATCTCGTTGGCCTCGCTGCGGGCGGCCTGGACGAGCTCGGTGGCCTGCTCCTCGGCGAGCCGCAGCAGCTGCTCGATGCGGGCGCCGAGACCCGAGTAGGTCGGGCGCTCCTGTTCCTGCAGCTGCCGGTGGGCGTCCGAAAGCTCGCGCTGCAGCGCCTGAGTGTCCTCGCGGGTCTTGCGGACCTCGGTCTCAAGCGCCTTGATCTGCTCATCGACCTGGTGCCGGTCGTAGCCGCGGAGCACCACATCGAACTCGCGTGGGGGCGTGTCCTCGAAGAAGTTGCTGAGCTGGGCGTCGATGTCGGACTGCATGTGGCTCAATCCTGGTGTGACGGGGCGACGGGTGGGGACCCTCCCCGCGTGCGCGGGGAGGCACGTACGGTACCGGGGACCGGTTGATCGCCTGGCTGAACGGATGCCGTGCCCCAGACCTCTTCCGGCGACAGAAGCGTACTCCGGGCGCTGCCGTGTTGGGGGCTCATCTTGACGCACTGCGCATTTTGTCGCTTTTGTCGTGGTGTGCTGGGTCACCTTCGCGGGCCCGGCAGCCCCGTGGCAAAAGCACCAGAGGTATCCGAACCGCTACAGAGTAGCGGCCTTCACGCTCCGTGATATCGATCACGTCACGATTTCGGGATCAGGCCTTCTGTACCAGTTCGGTGAGGACCCCGTGCGCGTCCTTGGGGTGCAGGAAGGTGATCCGTGACCCCATCGAACCGCGCCGCGGGGCGTCGTAAAGGACGCGCACGCCCTTGGCCGCGATGCCGTCGGCCTCCTCCTGGACGTCGCCGTCGGTGCCGAACGCGATGTGGTGCACGCCCTCGCCGTTCTTGGCCAGCCACTTGGCCACCGTCGAGTCGTCGCGGATCGGCTGGATCAGCTGGATGTAGCTGGCCGCCCCGTCCCCGGTCTCGTTGATCTTGAGCATGGCCTCCCGGACGCCCTGCTCCTCGTTCACCTCGAAGTGCACGTCGGTGAAGCCGTAGGTGGCGCGGTAGAACTCCACGGTCGCCTCCAGGTCGTGGCAGGCGATGCCGATGTGGTCGATGCGGGTCAGCATGCTGGTTCCCCTCCAAGGGCGGCGGACGGCGTGCGGGGTCGTCGTGGGTATGGTGGCAAACGTCGCCGTGTCACCCTGATGGAGGCCCCCTCATGTCTGCGAACTCCGTGATCGTCGCCGGAGCGCGTACCCCCGTCGGCCGCCTGCTGGGCTCGCTGAAGGACTTCTCCGCCGCCGACCTCGGCGCGCACGCGATCAAGGCCGCGCTGGAGCGCGCCGGCATCACCGGCGACCAGGTCCAGTACGTGATCCTCGGGCAGGTGCTGCAGGCGGGCGCGGGCCAGATCCCCTCGCGCCAGGCCGCGGTCAAGGCCGGCATCCCGATGAACGTGCCGTCCATCACCATCAACAAGGTGTGCCTGTCGGGCCTGGACGCCATCGCCCTCGCCGACCAGCTCATCCGGGCCGGCGAGTTCGACATCGTGGTGGCCGGCGGCATGGAGTCGATGACCCAGGCCCCGCACCTGCTGCCCAAGTCGCGCGGCGGCTACAAGTACGGCTCGGTCGAGGTGCTCGACCACATGGCGCACGACGCGCTCACCGACGCCTTCGACGGCGTCTCCATGGGCGAGTCCACCGAGCGGTACAACGCCAGGCTGGGCATCTCCCGCGAGGAGCAGGACGAGTTCTCCGCCCGCTCGCACCAGCGCGCCGCCGAGGCCGTCAAGAACGGCCTGTTCGAGGACGAGATCGCCCCCGTGGAGATCCCGCAGCGGCGCGGCGAGCCGGTCGTGTTCGCCACCGACGAGGGCGTGCGCGGCGACACCACCGCCGAGACGCTCGGCCGGCTGCGCCCGGCGTTCGCCAAGGACGGCACCATCACCGCCGGGTCGTCCTCGCAGATCTCCGACGGCGCCGCCGCCGTCGTGGTGATGTCCAAGGCCAAGGCGCAGGAGCTCGGCCTCACCTGGCTCGCCGAGATCGGCGCGCACGGCAACGTCGCCGGGCCGGACAACTCGCTGCAGTCCCAGCCGTCCAACGCCATCAGGCACGCCCTCGGCAAGGAGGGCATCGGCGTGGACGACCTGGACCTCATCGAGATCAACGAGGCCTTCGCCTCGGTCGGCATCCAGTCGATGCGCGACCTCGGCGTCGGCCCCGAGAAGGTCAACGTCAACGGCGGCGCGATCGCCCTCGGGCACCCGGTCGGCATGTCGGGCGCCCGCATCGTGCTGCACCTGGCCTACGAGCTGAAGCGCCGCGGCGGCGGCGTCGGCGCCGCGGGCCTGTGCGGCGGCGGCGGCCAGGGCGACGCGTTGATCATCCGCGTTCCCTCCGCCTGATCACTGCCCCGCGGGCTGGACGGTCACGGTCTTGAAGCCGAGGGCCTTCAGCATGTTCTCCAGCATCTGCTTGGTGTTCTGGTCGGCCCGGTCGCGCAGGCCGCTCTCGTTCGCGGCGGCCTGGATCTTCTGGCCCGCCAGCACGTAGAGCTGCTGCTGGTCGTTGGGGTTGCTGCCGAAAGCGTCCCCGATGCGGTTGAACAGGCCGCGCTGGGCCGAGTAGACGTAGCTGCGCTTGGGGTCGACGTTGGTCGGCTCCAGCTCGGCGCGGGGCAGCCGGACGGTGGCGGCGGTGCGGTCCTTGTTCACGGTGATCGCGCCGTCGCCGACCTTGCCGAAGTCCACGTAGGCGTCCACCGAGCCGTTGCCGATGAACAGGGTGCGCTTGCCCTGCAGCGAGCCCGGCAGGTACTTGGCGTCCTTCTCCAGGTCCACGATGACCTGGAAGTTGCCGCTGGCGGCCTCGTAGCGGTGCAGGTCGCGGATGGACTGCAGCAGCGCCGGGCCGCTGCGGTCCTTGGTCTCCTCGGCGAACGGGTTCAGCCACTTGGGCAGCATGTGCAGCGTCTGCTGCGCGAGCAGCACGAGCGCGACGGTCGCGACGACGAGCACCAGGGCGGTGCCGAAGCCGCCACGGCGGCGGGGGCCGGGGGGCCGAGGCGCCCGGAGCTTGCGACGCGCCTCGGTGTTGGGGGTGTCCCCCATGGAGGCGGGCGCCGGCGCGGCCGCCAGCTCCGGCTTGTGCTCCCGGAGGGGTTTGTCTTTCGGTTCGGAGCGTGCCATGTACCGGTGCATTCCCCTCAGGGCGCGCTTTCACCTCACCCGGCGGTGTCGGTCCTGACGTCCTGGTGATGCCGCAGGTCGGCGTCGTGCCCGGCGTGCTCGACCTCCAGCAGCGACTCACTGCGCAGGTGCGCCTCGTGCGCCGCGCGCCCGCCGCGCACCCCGAACAGCCGCTTGGTGACGACGATGTAGACGATCAGCCCGATGTTGATGACCAGCGCGCCGATCCGCACCACGGTGACCCGCTCGGCCAGCTCGTAGATCTCCACCGGCAGCCCGAACGAGGTCGCGATGACCGCGAAGTACTCGCCCCACCGCTTCAGCAGCCAGAGCCCGACGGCCTCGATGAGCTCGACGGCGGCGTACACCACCAGCGCGACCGCGAGCCAGCGCAGCGTCTCGGCCTTCATGTCGAACACGTGCCGCGCCGACTCCACCATCTTGGAGTGGTCCAGGTCCCAGCCGACCTGTTTGGCGATCGGCCGCAGCAGCGGGATCTCGTCCTCGAAGATCCGCTGGATCGAGCCGCGGCTCTCGGCGAACCGCCACACGCCGTAGGCGGCGACCAGCACCAGCAGGCCGCGGACGGCGCGCTCGACCGCGAAGAACCGCATGATGAACGCGTCCCGCAGCTCCTTGCCGCGCTTGACCAGCGGCGCCCGGTCGGCGGGTCCCGAGCCCTGCGGGGCGCCGGGCACGTAGGTGCCGCAGCGCAGGCAGCGCCACGCCTCGCCGACGGGGGTGCCGGTGGTCAGCCGCCGCCGCAGCTCCGGCTCGTCGGGGGCGTACGTGATGTGATCCCTGCGCGCGCAGGTCAGCAAACTCCAGTCCACGCAGTGACCTTAGACCCCCGGGGACGAATGTGACCGGGGTCATGAGACCGGCGGAAACCCTGCGCGTGAGCCGGTACGTTGGCCAACCGTGGACTTCGTACGTGTTTTCAAGCTCGCCTCGATCGCCGAGGCGACCTCGTTCCTGCTGCTGCTCCTGGTCGCGATGCCGCTGAAGTACCTGGCCGACCAGCCGCTCGCGGTGTCGATCGTGGGAATGGCGCACGGAGTCCTGTTCATGGCCTATGTCGGCCTGGCGATCGCGGCGCGCTTCCTGCTGCGCTGGTCGAACGGCCGCACGTTCCTGGCGCTGGTCGCCTCGGTGCTGCCGGTCGCGCCGTTCTTCGTCGAGCGCCACTGGATCAAGCCGGCCGCGCAGGCCGCGCACACCCCCGGCCAGAAGGTCGGGGTCTAGAGACTTCTGCATGGCCGCGGCGGGTCTGGGGGGTCCCGCCGTGGTCATGCAGAGGACGGCCCGCTCCCGTGCTTGCCGCCCTTGTGCCGGCCGGCCGCGGGCCCGGTGAACGACGAGGCGCGCAGCGCGCAGTCGCGGTAGGCGGCGAAGTGCACCCGCAGCCAGGCGCGGCGCCGGTCCTCGCTCCAGCCGCCGAACCGGCGCGCGGCGGCGGTGGCGGGCGCCTGCGGCGGGGGCTCGCCGAGCAGCCACGCGTCGACGAGGGCGCGGTAGCGCACCGCCGCCGGTGAGGCGCACGCCCGGGCGGTGACGAGCCCGTCCCTGATCTGCCGGACGGCCCGCGTCTGGTACCCCGGCGCCAGCTCCTCGTCCAGGTGCACCGTCGCGACACCGCCCGCGACCACCGTGGGCTCGGTGAGCGGGCGCTGCTCCACCCGGGTGAACCCGGCGGGCGTGCCGTTCAGCCGCGCCGCCAGCGGCACCGCCGCCGCCGTCAGCGTCGGCAGCGCCGCGCGCTGCGCCGGGTGCACGCAGACCGTCAGCGGCCACTCCCGGCAGGCGGGCGCGACCGGCGCGGCCTGCACCGCGCGGCCGCCGGTGGACGCCAGCCGCACCGTCGCCACCGCCGTCACCGCCAGCGCGACCGCGAGCGGGACGGCGACGAACGCGCGCCGGTTCGTCCAGCCCGCGTACGCCAGCACCAGCGCGGCGGTCAGCCCGGCCGCCCACACCAGCTGGTCGGCGAGCACGCCGGGCCGCAGCCCGGTGAACAGCGCGACCCGGCCGAACGCGGGCGGCGGCAGCAGGCTCAGCCAGGACCGGCCCGGCTCGCGCAGCATCGCCCACGGCCAGCTGAGCGCCAGCACCGCCACCGGCGTCGCCGGGCGCGGCGCCACCCGGCCCGCCAGGTACCCCGCCACCACGTGCAGCACCAGCGCGGACGCGCCGACCGGCACGCCGAGCGGGTGCAGCGGCCCGGCCCCCGCCCGCGCCAGCGTGCTCGTCACCACCACGGCGGTGACCGCGGTGTAGGCGATCAGCGCGCCCGCCGCGAGCAGCAGCAGGTCCAGCAGCGCGGCGGTCGCCGGCGAGCGGGCGGTGAGGTCGCGCAGGTAGTCCAGGTTGCGCTCGCGCACCGCCGCCCACGCCGACAGCGCGGCCGCGACCGGGCCGAGCAGCAGGACGGCGTTCAGCAGCGCCACCACCGAGTTGTCCCAGTAGGCGACGCCGGGGACCAGCGAGAGCCAGGCGGCGATCACGCCGGCCCCGGCGAGCGCGGGGACCGCGACGAGCAGCGCCGAGCGGCGGGCCTCCACCCGGAGCACCCGCCCGAACTCAGACACCGGCGCCGCTCCCGGCGGCCATGCGGCCGAGGACGATCCGGGGGAGCAGGGCGGCCAGCGGGCGCACGGACGGCCGGCGGCGGCCCGGCGCCGCGTCCGGGGCGGCGGGCAGCGGGACGGGCCGGCCGGCGCCGTGCGGCGGCAGCTCGGCCAGCCGCCCTCCCTCCAGCGCGAGCACCCGGTCGCACCAGGGGGTCAGCTCGGCGGCCGACCCGGCCGTCACCACGACCGTGGGCGCGAGCGAGCGCAGCACCGGGATCGTCTCGGCGGCGGCCGCGTCGCCGAGGCCGTTCAGCGGCTCGTCGAGCAGCACCAGCGCGGGCGCGTGCACACAGGTCGCGGCGAGGCCCGCGCGCAGCCGGACGTCCGGCGGCAGCAGCGACAGCTCGGTGCCGGCCGACTCGGTGAGGCCGAGCCGTTCCAGCGCCTGGTCCACATCGGCGGCGCGCATTCCTTTGTAATAGGCGGCATAGCCGATGAACTCGCCCGCCGTCATGGTCTCCGCCCAGCAGAAACGGCCCGGCAGATAACCGATCCGGCCGCGCACCGCGCGCAGCCCGGCGGAATTGCCGGTGTCGTGCCCGAGGATTTCCAGCACACCGGCCTGCGGCCGGCGCAAGGTCGCGAACGTGGCCAGCAGTGTGGATTTGCCCGCGCCCGGTGGACCGGCGATGCCGATCACGCCTTCGGCCATGCCGAAGGCCACCGGACGCAGCAGCCACCGCCCCCCGCGGCGGACACCCATGCCTGTGGCCACGATCGCGGAATTGCCCGCGATCATTTCTTACCCCCCGTTGTTCGCCCGGCTCGGCGCGGCGGCCCGTGCCGGCCGGGACTCCGCAAGGGTCCCGCGGCGGGCCTGATCTGCCGTCGCTTCCGGGCTTCGACCTGGTGACTATAACCAGCCTTGGTTATCGCTGTCAGCCCGCTTTGGCTGTTGGGCGCCGGGCCCCGGATTCTTTGCCCGGCGGAAAAAGGAGCGAATTTGCGTCATTGTTCCACTGTGTCCGGCCGGCCGGACGGCCCGCTCCGCTGGGAGCGGACGCGCGCACGGGGAGCAGGGGGATGAGGCAGGATGGACCCATGCCTTCTCGGGACTTTTCGTTGCACGGCGCCGTCGACCTGGGAGCCCGCCAGGCGGCCGCGAAGAAGCAGCAGGAACGCCAGGCCCAGGCCGGGCGGCCGCCCCAGGCCGGGGGCGCGCCGGGCGCGGCGGCCGGCCCCGCCGTCGTGGACGTCACCGACGAGACCTTCAACGCCGAGGTCGTCGAGCGGTCGCAGTCGGTGCCGGTGCTGGTCGACTTCTGGGCCGAATGGTGCGGGCCCTGCAAGCAGCTCGGCCCGATCCTGGAGAAGCTGGCGGCCGAGGCGGCCGGCCGGTGGATCCTGGCCAAGGTCGACATCGAGGCCAACCCGCAGCTGAACGCCTACATGCAGCAGATGGGCGTGCGCGGCATCCCGTTCGTCGCGGTGGTGGTGGCCGGGCAGCTGCTGCCGTTCCTGAACGGCGCCGCCCCCGAGCCGCAGGTGCGCGAGGCGATCGAGCAGCTCTTCGACGCGCTGCGCAAGGAGGGCATCCTCCCCGAGGGCCCGCCGCCCGAGGCCGGCCCCGGCGGCCCGGGCCTGCCGCCGCAGCCCGAGATCGACCCCGTCCTGCTGCGGGCCGAGCAGGCGCTGGAGAGCGGCGACCTGGACACCGCGGCCACCGCGTTCCAGCAGTACCTGGACACCCACCCGCAGGACCCGCACGCCCGCAGCGGCCTCGCGCTGGTCGAGCTCAGCCGCCGGGTGCAGGGCGTGGACGCGGCGCGGGCGCTGCAGGAGGCCGGCGAGCGGCCCGCCGACGCGCAGGCGCAGATCCGCGCCGCCGACCTGGACATGATGACGGGGAACGTGGACGGCGCGTTCGGCCGCCTGGTCGCCGCCGTGCGCGTCACCGCCGGCGACGACCGCGAGGCCGTCCGCAAGCACCTGCTGGCGCTGTTCGAGGTGCTGCCGGCCGACGACCCGCGCATCGGCAAGGCGCGCCGCTCGCTGCAGTCCGCCCTGTTCTAGGGGCCGTGGTGCCGAGGGCCCGTGTTCCGGCAGGCCGCGGGATGGGCATCACCACGGGGTGAGCGCGCGCGTGGTGACCATCTCCGCGGCCTACGGCGCGGGCGGCGCCGCCATCGGCCCCGCCGTCGCCGCCCGGCTCGGCCTGCCGTTCGTCGACCGCGCCATCCCGGCGGCGGTGGCCGCCGCGATCGGCTGCCCGCTGGAGGAGGCGCTCACCCACGACGGCCGGGCCGAGAGCGGCCTCGGCCGCATCCTGGCGGGCGCCGCGCGGCTGCCCACCGTCAGCTTCGCCGGGATCGACGCCTACCTGCCCGAGCAGGCGATCCTGCCCGAGGAGGAGTTCGTCCGCCGGACCGAGCGGTTCATCACCGCCGTCGCGGACGGCGACGGCGGGGTGATCCTCGGCCGGGCGGGCGCGGTGGTGCTGGCCGATCGCCCCGGTGTGCTGCACGTGCGGCTGGACGGCACCCGTGCGGCCAGGCTGGAACGGGCCGCGGCCGCGGCGATCGGGACGCCCCGGCGCGACGTTGAGCGTATGCTCGACGACAACGACCGCGCCCGCGCGGCCTATGTGAAGCATTTCTACGGGGCCGATCCCGCCGACCCGCGGCTCTACCACCTCGTGCTGGACACCGTGCGGCTGCCCGAGCCCGCCGCCGTCGAGGTGATCACGGCCGCGGCCGGGGCGGTCTGAGCGTCCCCGGACGAACCCGGTAGCAGAGGGAGCAATAGTCGTGGCCAGCGTGCCCAGCGTTTCGTACTCCATCACCGTCCGCCTGGAGGTGCCGGCCGGCGGCAAGGCGGTCAGCCAGATCACCCACGTGGTCGAGAACGCCGGCGGCATCGTCACCGCCCTGGACGTCAACACCGCCGGGCACGAGACGCTGCGCATCGACGTCACCATCGCCACCCGCGACACCGACCACGCCGAGGCGATCTCCGCCGCGCTGGAGAAGATCTCCGACATCCGCATCCACAAGGTCAGCGACCGGACCTTCCTGATGCACCTCGGCGGCAAGATCGAGATGCAGTCCAAGGTGCCGCTGCGCACCCGCGACGAGCTGTCGATGGCCTACACCCCCGGCGTCGCCCGGGTGTCGCTGGCGATCGCGCGCAACCCCGAGGACGTGCGCCGCCTCACCATCAAGCGCAACAGCGTCGCGGTCGTCACCGACGGCTCGGCCGTCCTCGGCCTCGGCAACATCGGCCCCGAGGCCGCGCTGCCGGTGATGGAGGGCAAGGCGGCGCTGTTCAAGCGGTTCGCCGGCATCGAC
This sequence comes from Actinomadura macrotermitis, assembly GCF_009604375.1. Lineage (GTDB taxonomy): Bacteria > Actinomycetota > Actinomycetes > Streptosporangiales > Streptosporangiaceae > Spirillospora > Spirillospora macrotermitis. The sequence continues at coordinate 650,817 of NZ_WEGH01000003.1, read as the reverse complement.
GCCTGGCCGATCTGCCTGGACACCCAGGACACCGACGAGATCGTGCGCACGGTGCAGATCCTGGCGCCGGCGTTCGGCGGCATCAACCTGGAGGACATCTCCGCGCCGCGCTGCTTCGAGGTGGAGGCGCGGCTGCGCGAGCTGCTGGACATCCCGGTGTTCCACGACGACCAGCACGGCACCGCGATCTGCGTGCTGGCCGCGCTGACCAACGCGCTGCGCGTCGTCGGCAAGGACATCGGCGAGGTGCGCATCGCGATGGCGGGCGCGGGCGCGGCCGGCAGCGCGATCCTGAAGCTGCTGATGCACGCCGGCGCCCGGCACGTGGTGGTCTGCGACTACCGGGGCGCGGTCCACCTCGGCCGCGACGACCTGGACGACTCGCTGCGCTGGATCGCCGAGCACACCAACCAGGGCGGCTACGACGGCGACCTGCGCGGCGCGGTCAAGGACGCCGACGTGTTCGTCGGGGTGTCCGCGCCGGGCATCCTGACCGGCGACGACATCGCCACGATGGCCGACGACGCGATCGTGTTCGCGCTGGCCAACCCCGAGCCCGAGGTGTCCCCGGACGAGGCGCGCGAGCACGCCGCCGTCGTCGCGACCGGCCGCAGCGACTACCCCAACCAGATCAACAACGTGCTGGCGTTCCCGGGCGTCTTCCGCGGCCTGCTGGACGCGCAGGCCAACGGCGTCACCCAGGGCATGCTGCTGGCGGCGGCCAAGGCGCTGGCCGAGGTCGTCACCGACGACGAGCTCGGCCCGAACTACATCGTGCCGAGCGTGTTCCACCCCGACGTCAGCCCGCGCGTGGCGGGCGCGGTGCGCGAGGCCGCCGGCGGCCGCCCGCGCACCGAGGCGTAGGCGCGCGGCTAGCGGGTGCGGCGGACGGGCGCGGCCCAGTCGCCGCGTCCGCTGCCCGGCCAGAGCATCCCCCAGAACAGCAGCACGCCGCCGCCGGCGAGGCCGCCGACGACCATCCAGGCACCGGCGGACAGGCCGGGGCCGGTGTGCGGGAGCCGCGAGCCGGGTCCCTCGGCCTTGGCGTGGGCGGCCTCGCCCGTCTCCCCGCCGTGGCGCCCGGCGTGCCGTGCGGCGCCTTTGCGGCAGTGCGCGGTGCGGCGGGTCGCGGCGATGACGCGGCCCCCGGACCGGACGGTGACCATGGTGCGCTGGCCCTCGGCCAGGCGCACCGTGCGGGTGACCGTCCGGTTCGCCGGGACCTGCTCGGCCCGGACGCGCTCGAAGCCGGTGAACAGGTCGTAGGGCAGCGCCTCGCCGGTGCCGTTCACCACCGTCACCGGGACCTGCCGCGCCGGGCAGCCGACCTGGCCGATCACCGCGGTCAGGGACGGCTGCGGCAGGGCGGCCGAGGTGGACGCGGGCGTGGGCGGCGGCAGCATGAGAACCGGGATCAGCACGGATTTCCCCCCGAAATTATCCGTGTACGGATCTGTCGGGGGTGATCTACCCGTTCCGCGCCGCCGGAAGTCCTCGCGGGCCGCCGGGCCGGCTACTCGCCGCCCTTGCGGCCGAAGACCTGCTCGCGGCGGCGCGGCCAGATGCCGCCGTACCAGATGATGATCAGGCCGGTGATCATGGCGGCGCCGCCGGTCGCCGCGCGCGCCCACAGCAGCGCGTTGTCGGGGCCGGTGTGCGGCAGCTTGGTCGGCTTCCTGGTCGGCGCGGGCGCCGCGGTGCTGCGGTGCTTGCAGTTCGCGGTGAGGGTCTTGGCCATGACCGGCTCGTTCTTCCAGGTCACCTGGAGGCGGGTGCGGCGGTCCTCGCGCAGCGTCAGCGTGGTGGTGCGGGACGCGCCCGCCGCGATCGTGCCCGGCGTCGCCGCCGAGTCGTCGTCGCGCTCGATGGCGTAGTTCTCACTGCGCGACCCGGAGTTGCGGACGGTCACGTCCACCTTGCGCGCCGGGCAGCGCACCTGGCCGATGGTGATGGTGAGCGGCTGCACCGGGGCGGTGGTGGGGGGCTTGGGCGACGACGTGCCCGGCGAGGGGGAGGCCGGCCTGCCCGGGGTGTGGCTCGTGGAGGGCCTGGCGGTGGGGGTCTTGCCGCCCGACGGCGAGGCGCCGGGCGAGGCGGGCGCCGACCCGGAGGCGGAGGGCGATGGAGAGGTGGTGCCGGCGGCCTTCGACTCCGAGGTCCAGTCGATCAGCGGGGGGATGGCGATCAGCACCCCGATCACGAAGAACACGGCGGCGATGATGACCCTGGGCAACTGCATCGCGTCCTCCCCGGCCCGCCGGCGCTGCCGGACGGGTGGCCGATGATCCTAGATCATTGTTCACCTAGGCCCGTATTGTGCCCATTTCCTTAACGATAGGAACAGGTACCAGGCTAACGAGCGGGGGGTCGTACCGCTGGCGGTCCGCACAACGCATCATGGTTGGCATGGATGACGGCATCAGGGTGGGGCTCCTACTGGTCGCGACCCCGCAGCTCGACGACCCCAACTTCCGGCGCACCGTCGTCCTGGTCGTCGAGCACGACAGCGACGGCGGCACGCTCGGGGTCGTCCTCAACCGGCCGACCGAGATCCCGGTCGACCGGGTGCTGCCGCCGTGGGCGGAGCTGGCCACCGGGCCGCCCGTGCTGTTCCAGGGCGGCCCGGTCGCGCTGGACAACGCGCTCGCGCTCGCCCGGCTGCCCGGCGACGACGAGCCGCTCGGCTGGCGGGCGCTGGACGGCGACTCCGAGGTGGCCCGGGTCGGCCTGGTCGACCTGGACGCCCCGCCGGCGCTGCTCGCCCCCGAGCTGCTGCAGCTGCGCGTCTTCGCCGGCTACGCGGGCTGGACCGAGGGCCAGCTGCTGGCCGAGATCCAGGACGGCGCGTGGTACCTGGTGCCGGCCGAGGCGGGCGACGTGTTCGCCGCCGATCCGGACCGCCTCTGGCAGGAGGTGCTGCGCCGGCAGGGCGGCGACCTGGCGTTCGTCTCGACGTACCCTGACGACCCGACGCTCAACTAAGGTGGCTGACGTGAGCACGAAGATCCTTCCCGACCAGGACACCCGGACCGACCAGGTACCGGATCTCTCGCACGGTGACGGCGACCACGAGCGGTTCGCCCACTACGTGAAGAAGCAGAAGATCACCGAGAGCGCGGTGACCGGCACCCCGGTGATCGCACTGTGCGGCAAGGTCTGGGTGCCCAACCGCGATCCCAAGAAGTACCCGGTCTGCCCGGAGTGCAAGGAGATCTACGAGTCGATGCAGCCCGGCGGCAAGGGCGACGGCGACAAGTAGCGGGTACGCGTACGGCGAAGCGCGCACTGAACCGGTGACCGGCGGGGGATGATCGGTCACACGATTCACGTCTTTCGGCATCGGGGGATACATGAGGCGCGGCTTCGCCGTTTCGCTGTGCGCACTGTCGGTCACCTTCTGCGTCGCTTCGGGCGCGGCGAGTGAGCAGAGGCCGGTACGGGGGAGGGCGCTGGCGCAGCCCGCGTGCCCGTCCGCGCCGCCGGGGGCGCGGGTCGCGACCGGCCCGGGCGCGGGCCCGGAGGCGGGACCGGGCGGCGGCCCCGACCGCGACCGCCCCGGCCTCGGCGCCGGGCAGGCGACGGCGATGCTGGACGACCTGCGCGGCGTCCTGCGCCTGCGCTTCGGCAGCGACGACGAGCAGCGGCTGGAGGACGCCCGGCGGGTCGCCCGGCACATCACCGTCCCGGTCCGGCTGCACGTCGTCACCGCCGGCGCGGTGGGGCGGCTGTCGCGGGCCGCGCTGGACCGGCAGATCGCCACGCTGAACGACGCCTACGGCGGGCGCCGCGGCGGCGCCGACACCGGCGTCCGGTTCAAGCTGGTCGCCACCGACGTGACCGACAACGCGGCCTGGTTCCGCGCCCCGCAGCGGTACGAGCGGCCGATGAAGGCGGCGCTCGGCCGCGGCGGCGCCGGTACCCTCAACCTCTACACCGCGGCGGGCGAGGACGACGTGCTCGGCTTCTCCACGTTCCCGCAGGCCTACGCCCGCGACCCCGGGATCGACGGCGTCGTCGTCGACCACCGGACCCTGCCGGGCGGCCCGCTGCGGCACTTCGGCCGCGGCTACACCGCGGTGCACGAGATCGGGCACTGGCTCGGGCTGCTGCACACCTTCGAGAACGGCTGCGAGGAGCCGGGCGACGGCATCGCCGACACCCCCTACGAGGCGCGGCCGGCCGCGGCGTGCCCGGCCGGGCGCGACAGCTGCGAGCAGCCGGGTTACGACCCGGTGCACAACTTCATGGACTACGGATGGGACGAGTGCATGCGTGAATTCACCGGGGGCCAGGGACGGCGCATCCGGGCCGCCTGGGCGGCCTACCGCGCGCCGGGCCGCAAGTCGCTGCGGCTGCCGTTGACGGCCACCGGGGCGCGATCTGTCGGTGGGGATCGGTAGCCTTCGATGACCGTGAGCACTTTCGCCGCACCCGACATGCCCCCCGCGTTCCCCGAACGGGCCGCCTGGGGGACCGCCCCGTCCCTGCGCGCCTGGCAGCAGCAGGCGCTGGAGGCCTACTTCGGCTCCGACGGCCGGCAGCCGGGCCCGCGCGACTTCCTCACGGTCGCCACGCCCGGGGCCGGCAAGACCACCTTCGCGCTGCGCCTCGCCCGCGAGCTGCTGGAGCGCCGCATCGTGCAGGCGATCACGATCGTGTGCCCGACCGAGCACCTCAAGCGGCAGTGGGCCGAGGCGGCGTCGCGCGTCGGCATCAAGATCGACCCCGAGTTCCAGAACGCGCAGGGCAAGGCCGGCAAGGACTTCGACGGCATCGCGGTGACCTACGCCACGGTCGCCGCGCGGCCGCCGCTGCACCGCAACCGCACCGAGGCCCGCAAGACCCTGGTGGTCTTCGACGAGGTGCACCACGCCGGCGACGGCCTGTCGTGGGGCGACGCGGTGCGCGAGGCGTTCGAGCCGGCCACCCGGCGGCTGTCGCTGTCGGGCACCCCGTTCCGCACCGACATCAACCCGATCCCGTTCGTGCAGTACGAGGAGGGGCCCGACGGCATCCGCCGCAGCCGCGCCGACTACACCTACGGGTACGGGCCGGCCCTCGCCGACGGCGTCGTCCGGCCGGTGATCTTCATGGCGTACGCGGGCGAGATGCGCTGGCGCACCCGGGCCGGCGACGAGATCACCGCCACCCTCGGCGAGCCGCTCACCCAGGACCAGACCGCGCAGGCCTGGCGGGCCGCGCTGGACCCCAAGGGCGACTGGATCCAGCAGGTCATCGCCGCCGCCGACCGGCGCCTCACCGAGCTGCGCCGGGCCATCCCCGACGCGGGCGGCCTGGTCATCGCCACCGACCACGAGACGGCCCGCGCCTACGCCAAGATGCTGCGCGCCGTCTGCGGGCAGGGCGCCACCATCGTGCTGTCGGACGACCCGGGCGCGTCCAAGAAGATCAAGCAGTTCGCCGACTCCGAGGACCGCTGGATGGTCGCGGTGCGCATGGTGTCCGAGGGCGTGGACATCCCGCGGCTGGCGGTCGGCGTCTACGCCACCTCCACCAGCACGCCGCTGTTCTTCGCGCAGGCCATCGGCCGTTTCGTGCGCGCCCGGCGGCGCGGCGAGACCGCGTCGGTGTTCCTGCCGTCGGTGCCGACGCTGATGGGCCACGCCGCCGAGATGGAGACCGAGCGCGACCACGTGCTGGACCGGCCGGTGCGCGAGGACGGCCTCGACGACGACCTGCTCGCCGAGGCCAACCGCAGCCGCGACACCCCCGACGACCTCGGCGAGGAGTTCGCGTTCGAGACCGTCGAGGCGTCGGCGACCTTCGACCGGGTGCTGTACGACGGCGGCGAGTTCGGCATGCAGGCCGCGCCCGGCTCGGCCGAGGAGGAGGAGTTCCTCGGCATCCCGGGCCTGCTGGAGCCCGACCAGGTGTCGCAGCTGCTGCGCAAGCGGCAGGCGCAGCAGATCGCCAACGAGCGCAAGCGCAAGACCGGCGACCCGCGCGAGGACCGCACCGCCGCCGAGGACCTGCACGCGCTGCGCAAGGAGCTGAACGGCCTGGTCGGCGCGTGGAGCCACCGCACCGGCCAGCCGCACGGGGTGATCCACAACGAGCTGCGCCGCACCTGCGGCGGGCCGCCGCTGGCCGAGGCGTCCGGCAAGGAGGTCCGGGAGCGGATCGCCAAGATCCGCGACTGGGCCGCCAAGCGGCGCGGCTGAGTGCGCGCTACCGCTGGTCCGGGACGAGCCCGAGCCGGTCGACGATCTCGTCCACGATCCGCTCGGGCGAGTCCGAGACCGGGATGTACAGCGCGTGCTCGTCGGGGGCCGGCGGCTGCAGGTCGGCGAACTGGCTGTCGAGCATCTCGGGCCGGAAGAAGTGCCCGGTGCGCGCCTTGATCCGGGTGGCGATCAGCTCGCGGTCGCCGTCCAGGTAGACCAGCCGGACGCCGCGCATCATGTCGCGGTAGGAGCGCTTCAGCGCCGAGCAGGACACCACGCCGGGGGAGGTCCGGTCCGCGATCCACTCGGCGATGGCGCGCAGCCAGGGCGCGCGGTCGGCGTCGGTGAGCGGGACGCCCTCGCGCATCTTGGCGATGTTCTCGGGCGAGTGGAACTCGTCGGCCTCGGCGTAGGCCCAGCCGAGCCGCTCGGCGAGCAGCCGGCCGACGGTGGTCTTGCCGCTGCCCGAGACGCCCATGACGAGGACGACGGTCGCTTCGTCCGCCATGGCCTCAGGACCGGACCACGGGCGAGCCGGCCAGGTCGGCGCCCGCGCCGGCCAGTTCCTCCAGGGCCCGGTCGACGCTGTCCTTGGCCACGCCCGCGGTGAGATCGAGCAGCACCCGGGTGCGCAGGCCGTCGCCGACGGCGTCCAGGGCGGTCGCGCGGACGCAGTGGTCGGTGGCGATGCCGACGACGTCGACCTCGTCCACGCCGCGGGCGCGCAGCCAGGCGCCGAGCGGCGTGCCGTCGTCGGCGGCGCCCTCGAACCCGCTGTAGGCGGCGGACATGCGGCCCTTGCTGAACACCGCCTCGATCGGCGCGAGCGCCAGGTCGGGGTGGAAGTCGGCGCCGGGCGTGCCGATCACGCAGTGCGGCGGCCAGGTGGTGGCGTAGTCGGGCTCGGCGGAGAAGTGGCCGCCGGGGTCCAGGTGCAGGTCGCGGGTCGCCACGATGTGGCCGTACTCCTCGCGGTGGCCGGCGACGTACGCCGAGATCCCGGCCGCCACCTCGGCCCCGCCGCCCACCGCCAGCGACCCTCCCTCGCAGAAGTCGTTCTGCACGTCCACGATGATCAATGCCCTGCTCACGATCACTCCTCGGCCCGGTTCCCGGATATGTCCCCAGCCAACCGGAACGCTACTCATGGCGACCGGCCGGTCATGGGGGATCAGTGGCGCGCGAACTCCGTCGGCAGCGCCGGGTCGCCGCCGGACAGCTGCAGCGCGGTCGGCGGCAGCTCCGCGACCGAGGCCAGGTGCCGCTCCCGGGCGGCGCCGAGCGGCTCGCGGCCGACGACCTCGCCGCCGCGCACCAGCGGCACCTGCAGCACCCGGTCGCGGGCGCCGGGCGCCGGCTCGCCCACGGTGATCTCCTCGACGGCGGCGGTGCCGTGCGCGTCGATGCGGCGCACCGCCGCCTTGCGGCCGCCGCGGCTGGGCTTGCCCGCCGAGCGCTTGGCGACCGGCCGCATCGGCGCGTCCGGGCCCGTGCCGTCGGCACGCTCGACGAGCTTGTAGACCAGCGACGCGGTGGGCGCGCCCGAGCCGGTCACCAGGGACGTGCCGACGCCGTAGCCGTCCACCGGGGCGGCGGCGAGCGCGGCGATGCCGTACTCGTCCAGGTCGCCGGTCACCACGATGCGGGTCTGGTGCGCGCCGAGCGCGTCCAGCTGCTCGCGGACGCGGCGCGCCACCACGCCGAGGTCGCCGCTGTCGATGCGCACCGCGCCGAGCGACGGCCCGGCCAGCTCCACCGCGGTCCGCACCGCCCGCTCCACGTCGTAGGTGTCCACCAGCAGCGTGGTGCCCTCGCCGAGCGAGTCCAGCTGCGCCTGGAAGGCGTGCCGCTCGCTGTCGTGCAGCAGGGTGAAGGCGTGCGCGCTGGTGCCGGCCGTCGGCACGCCGTGGCGGCGGCCCGCCTCCAGATTGGAGGTGGTGGTGAACCCGGCGACGTAGGCGGCGCGGGCGGCGGCGACGGCGGCCCGCTCGTGGGTGCGCCGCGACCCCATCTCGATCAGCGGGCGGCCGTCCGCGGCGTGCGCCATCCGCGACGCCGCCGCCGCGATCGCGCAGTCGTGGTTGAGGATCGACAGCACGAGCGTCTCCAGCAGGACGGCCTCGGCGAACGTCCCCTCGACGGTCAGGATCGGCGAGTCGGGGAAATAGCACTCGCCCTCGGCGTATCCCCATATGTCGCCGGTGAAGCGGAACGTGCCCAGCCACTCGGCGGTGGGCTCGTCCACGATGCCGTCGCCGGTGAGGAACTCCAGCTCGGCGGGGCCGAAGGCGAACGCCTCGACGGCGTCCAGCAGCCGTCCGGTCCCGGCCACCACGCCGTACCGGCGGCCCGGCGGCAGCCGCCGCGCGAACACCTCGAACACCGCGCGCCGCTCGGCGGTGCCGCTCTTGAGGGCGGCCTGCAGCATCGTCAGTTCGTACCGGTCGGTCAGCAGGGCCGTGCTCTCACCAAGGTCCACAGACCGCACCCTACGGCCCGCCCGCCCGGCGTGTACGAGCAGGCCACTCCACCCCGGGACCGCCGGGGCGCATAGCATCGGGGTAGCGCGGCGGACGGGCCAGAAGGGATGAGTCAGCGGATCCATGAGTACCGCACCTGCACCGGTGGAGCTCGACCGGCCGGACACCGAGGAGGACGTGCGCGCCGACCGGCCGTGGCTGGCGATCGTCTGGAACGACCCCATCAACCTGATGTCGTACGTCACGTACGTGTTCCAGACCGTGTTCGGCTACCCCAAGTCCAAGGCCGAGAAGCTGATGATGGACGTGCACCACAAGGGCCGCGCCGTCGTGGCCAACGGCACCCGCGAGGAGATGGAGCGCGACGTGGAGATCCTGCATTCCTACGGGCTGTGGGCGACCGTGAAGCGCGACGACTGATGAGCGCGAGCAGCCGCGCGGCGGCTGGACCGAGGAGCCTGCGACGAGGGAAGCCGTCGCGTGAGGCGGCTGCGAGCCGCCCCGCGTCGTCTGGACTGAGGAGCGGCGGGAGCTTGCGACCAGAGCGACGAGGGAAGACGGCGTGTGAAGGGGCGGTGAGCCGCCGAGCGGAGGCTAGGCCATGGGCACTGCGCCGCCGAGCGGAGGCGAGGCCGTGAGCACCGTGAAGAGGACCCGGCGCGGGATCGTGGTGCGGCTGTCGGGCGAGGAGGCGTCGCTGGTCAAGGCGCTGATGGAGCAGCTGCAGGAGCTGCTCGGCGACCCGCCGGACGCCACCGGCGACCTGGCCGCGATCGGCATCGCCGAGAACGCGGTGACGCCCGAGGACCCGGTGCTGGCGCGGCTGTTCCCCGACGCCTACCGGGAGGACGGCGCGGCGGCCGGGGAGTTCCGCCGCTACACCGAGATGGGTCTGCGCGAGGGCAAGCGCGAGGCCGCCGACGTGGTGCTGGACACGCTGAAGGGCGCCTCGGACACCGGGGTGGAGACCGTCCTGGACCAGGCGCAGGCGCAGGCGTGGCTGAAGGCGCTGAACGACGTGCGCCTCGCCCTCGGCACCCGGCTGGACATCGGCGAGGACTGGTACGACGAGGTCGGCGAGCTGGACCCGGGCGACCCGCGGATGCCGATGTACGCCGCCTACGACTGGCTGACGATGGTGCAGGAGAGCCTCGTCCGCGCCCTCTGGTAGGCGTGGCCGCCGTCACCCCGGCCGGACGGGGCGCGCATACCGGCGGGCGGTAATCTTCGGCCATGCTGACGATCGAGCGAGCACTGGTTGACCGGATCGTCGCGCACGCGCGCGCCGACCACCCCGACGAGGCCTGCGGCGTCATCGCCGGGCCGGTCGGGTCCGACCGGCCCACCCGCTTCGTCGCCATGACCAACGCCGAGCGGTCCCCGACCTTCTACCGCTTCGACTCGCTGGAGCAGCTGAAGGTGTGGCGCGAGATGGACGACCGGGACGAGGAGCCCGTCGTGATCTACCACTCGCACACCGCCACCGAGGCCTACCCCTCGCGCACCGACGTGTCCTACGCGGCCGAGCCGAACGCGCACTACGTGCTGGTGTCCACCCGCGACGAGCACGAGACCGAGTTCCGCTCGTTCCGGATCGTGGACGGCGAGGTGACCGAGGAGCCGGTCACCGTCATCGAGCCCGGCGCCTGAGCCCGGGTCCTTGAGTCGGTAAACTGATGGTCATGTGGACGAGCGGGCAGACGGAGGGCGCACGGCGCCGTCCGGGCTCCGCCATGCCCCCCGTGCAGAGCTTCCTGTTCGGGCACTCGCGGGCCGAGGTCGTCTACGACTGTCGCCGAGCGCGCTGATCAAGCCCGGAATCATCCCGTCCCCCGCCCGGTTGTGCCAGGCGGCGGGGCCACCTTCACGACTCAAGGAGATCACGCGATGGCGATCGAGGTCCGGATCCCGACGATCCTGCGCAACCTGACCGGCGGCGAGAAGGCCGTCGAGGGCAAGGGCGCCACCCTGGACGAGCTGTTCGCGGACCTGGACGTCCGCCACCCCGGTCTGCGCGACCGGCTGGTGGACGCCAAGGGCCTGCGCAAGTTCGTCAACGTCTACCTCAACGACGAGGACGTGCGCTTCCTCGGCGGGCTGGAGACGGCCGTGTCCGACGGTGACAGCGTCACCGTTCTCCCGGCCGTCGCCGGCGGCTGAGTCCCGGAACCCGTGCCCATGCGTTTCGACTCGCTGCTGGACTCGCTCGGCCGCACGCCCCTGGTGGGCCTGCCCCGGCTCTCACCGAGCCAGGACGTGCGGCTCTGGGCCAAGCTGGAGGACCGTAACCCGACCGGTTCGGTCAAGGACCGGCCCGCCTTCCACATGATCGCCAAGGCGGAGAAGGAGGGGCTGCTCACCCCGGGCTGCACCATCCTGGAGCCGACCTCCGGCAACACCGGCATCTCCCTCGCCATGGTCGCCAAGCTGCGCGGCTACCGGATGGTGTGCGTGATGCCGGAGAACACCTCGGCGGAGCGGCGGCAGCTGCTGCGGATGTGGGGTGCGGAGATCATCTCCTCGCCGGCGGCGGGCGGCTCCAACGAGGCCGTCCGGGTGGCCAAGGGCCTGGCCGCCGAGCACCCCGACTGGGTGATGCTCTACCAGTACGGCAACGAGGCCAACGCGCTCGCCCACTACGAGACGACCGGCCCCGAGCTGCTGGAGGACCTGCCCACGATCACGCACTTCGTGGCCGGCCTCGGCACCACCGGGACGCTCATGGGCGTCGGCCGCTACCTGCGCGAGCAGGTGCCCGACGTCAAGATCGTCGCGGCCGAGCCGCGGTACGGGGAGCTCGTCTACGGCCTGCGCAACATCGACGAGGGCTTCATCCCCGAGCTGTACGACGACTCGGTGCTGACCACCCGCTTCTCGGTCGGCTCGCGGGACGCGCTGCGGCGCACCCGCGAGCTGCTGGAGCAGGAGGGCATCTTCGCCGGGATCTCCACCGGCGGCGCGCTGCACGCCGCGCTCGGCATGGCCCGCAAGGCCGTGCAGGCGGGCGAGCGCGCCGACATCGCCTTCGTCGTCGCCGACGGCGGCTGGAAGTACCTGTCGACCGGCGCCTACAACGGCACCCTGGAAGAGGCCGAGGCCGCCCTCGAAGGCCAGCTCTGGGCCTGACGGCAGAACCCTTTCACGCGCGGCCGCGGGGCCCGAGCCTGACGGCTCGGGCCCCGCGGCCGCGCGTGGGCGTACGTCGCGCCCGTCTCGGCCGAGCGGGCATCGTACGGGCGTGATCGTGGCGGCTGCCATGAAGTGCCTGTTCCGGGGGCGGTGTACGCGCATGATGGCGGTGGCTGCCGCGAAAAGCCTTGTTCCGGGCGGGTACGCTGCCTATTCGAACGAGATTCTAGTTTTGGGGCCGGGAGAGTGCGGATGAGCAGGTTCGGCGACGCGACGACGATCAAGCAGGTCGGCGAGGGCCGCTACGAGGCCGAGCTCGACGGCGCGTTCGGCATGGCCGAGGCCGTCAACGGCGGCTACCTGATGGCGCTGCTCGGCAACGCCGCGGTGGACGCCACCCCGCACGCCCACCCCGTCGCGACCGCGACGAGCTTCCTGCGCACCGCGCATCCCGGCCGCGCCGAGATCGTGGTCGACGTCCGCAAGGTCGGCCGGACCGCCGCCACCGCCCGCGTCACCCTGCGCCAGGACGACCGCGACGCGGTGGAGGCCCTCGTCACCACCGCCACCCTGGACGCCGCGACCGAGCCGTCCTTCCTCGGCGAGCCGCCCGCGCCCCGGCTGCCCGCGCTCGGGGACTGCGTCACCTTCGAGGACGCCGACCGCAACCCCGAGAGCTTTCCCGGGCAGGTCGAGATGCACTTCGACCCCGCCACGATGGGCTGGCTGGACGGCGAGCCGTCGGGCCGCCCCGAGCTGCGCGGCTGGTTCCGGCTGCGCGACCCGCACCCCAACGACGCCGCCGCGCTCGCCCTCGCCGTGGACGCGCTGCCGCCCGTCGCGCTGAACGCCGGCGCCCGCGGCTGGTCGCCGACCGTCGAGCTGACCTGGCACATGCGGGCCGTCCCGGCGCCCGGCCGGCTCGCCCTGCACGGCACCGGCCGGCTGGTCGCCGGCGGCTGGTTCGACGAGGAGGTCGAGGTCTGGGACGAGGCCGGCCGGCTCGTCGCGCAAAGCCGGCAGATCGCCCGGCTCGGCCGCGGCCCCGCGGCCTGACGGCCCCGCCGCGGCCGGGAGTGGCCGGTTTCACGTAAGTGACCATGTGATGTCGGCCGCATGAAGCACTTACTGACGGGCTTCGTCGCCTAGCCTTGGGGACCATGTCAGCTCTGCCCCTGGGAGCGGACCCCGAACCAGGGGCGCCGCCCGCCGATGCGCCGATCGGCATCTTCGACAGCGGTTTCGGCGGCCTCACCGTGGCCCGCGCGATCTTGGACCAGCTGCCGAACGAGCCCGTCGTCTATCTCGGCGACTCGGCCCGCCAGCCCTACGGCCCGCGGCCGATCGCGCAGGTGCGCGCGTTCGCGCTGGAGATGCTGGACGACCTGGTCGCGCAGGGCGTCAAGATGCTGGTGATCGCCTGCAACAGCGCCAGCTCGGCGATGCTGCGCGACGCCCGCGAGCGCTACGACGTCCCGGTCGTGGAGGTCATCAACCCGGCCGCCCGGCGCGCCGCCCGCGCCACCGCCAACGGCCGCGTCGGCGTGATCGCCACCAAGGCGACGATCAACAGCCGCTCCTACGACGACGCCTTCGCCGCCGCCCCGCACATCGAGCTGACCAGCGCCGCCTGCCCGCGCTTCGTGGACTTCGTGGAGTCGGGCACGACCGCCGGCCCCGAGCTGCTCGCCGCCGCCCGCGAGTACCTGCGGCCGATCGTCGAGGCGGACTGCGACACCCTGATCCTCGGCTGCACGCACTACCCATTGCTTACCGGCGTCATCTCGTATGTCGTCGGCGACGGGGTCACACTGGTCTCAAGTGCCGACGAGACAGCCAAGGACGTGTACCGCGTGCTGCAGGACCGCGGACTGGCCCGGGCCGAGGGGGCGCCCGCGCCCCGGCACCGGTTCCGCGCGACGGGGGACCCCGCCGTGTTCGCCGCGCTCGGCCGCCGGTTCCTCGGGCCCGAGATCGGCGCGGTGGAGACCTCCGCCGGCCGGGCCCTGACCACCTGATCCTCGGGGACAACGGAAGCGAGGAGGAGTGAGCGTGCGGGTCACTGTGATCGGCTGCTCCGGCAGCTACCCGGGGCCGGACAGCCCGGCGTCCAGCTACCTGGTGCAGGCCGACGGCTTCAACATGCTGCTCGACCTGGGCAGCGGCGCGCTCGGGACGCTGCAGCGGTTCCATCCGCTGTACGACATCGACGCCATCTGCATCTCCCATCTGCACGCCGACCACTGCCTGGACCTGTGCGGGTACTGGGTGGCGCGCACCTACTGCCCGGACGGCCCGGTGCCCAAGGTCCCGGTGCACGGGCCCGAGGGGACGGCGCTGCGGATGGCCAAGGCCTACGACCTGGACCCCGATCCCGGCATGACCGAGACGTTCGACTTCCTGGACCTGCGGCGCGGCCCGTACGAGATCGGACCGTTCCGCGTCACCACCGCGCTGATGCCGCACCCGATCGAGGCGTACTCCTTCCGTATCGAGCACGACGGCAAGGTGCTGGCCTACTCCGGCGACACCGGGGTCTCCGACACCCTGGTCGACGTGGCCCGGGACGCCGACCTGTTCCTGTGCGAGGCGTCCTTCCTGGAGCAGGAGAACCTGCCCCCGGACCTGCACCTGACCGCCCGCGAGGCCGGCGAGCACGCCGCCCGCGCCGGCGTCGGCAAGCTGGTGCTGACCCACCTGGTGCCGTGGAACGACAGCGACTGCTCGCTGGTGGAGGCCAAGTCCAGCGGCTACTCCGGCGAGATCGAGCTGGCCCAGGTGGGCGCGGTCTACGAGCTGTAGACCGGGCCGCGGGCCGGGGCCGTTAGGGTGGACGTCATGGCACGTCCTGACGATCGCGCACCCGACCAGCTCCGGCCCGTACGCATCCAGCGCGGCTGGCTCGACCACGCCGAGGGCTCGGTGCTCATCGAGTTCGGCGGCACCCGGGTGCTCTGCGCGGCCTCGGTGCAGGACTCGGTGCCGCGCTGGCGCCGCGACAGCGGCCTCGGCTGGGTCACCGCCGAGTACGCGATGCTGCCGCGCGCCACCAACACCCGCAACGACCGCGAGGCCGTCAAGGGCCGCATCGGCGGCCGCACCCACGAGATCTCCCGGCTGATCGGCCGGTCCATCCGCGGCTGCCTGGACCTGAGGAAGCTCGGCGAGAACACGATCCAGCTCGACTGCGACGTGCTGCAGGCCGACGGCGGCACCCGCACCGCCGCGGTCACCGGCGCCTACATCGCGCTCGCCGACGCCGTCTCCTGGATGCGGGGCAAGGGCCTGGTCAAGGCCGACCCGTTCGTCACCTCGGTCGCCGCGGTCAGCGTCGGCGTGGTGGACGGCGAGCCGCGCCTGGACCTGTGCTACACCGAGGACGCCGCCGCCGAGACCGACATGAACGTGGTGTGCACCGGCGACGGCCGCTTCATCGAGGTGCAGGGCACCGCCGAGGGCGCCCCGTTCGACCGCGCCGAGCTGGACGCGCTGCTGGACCTGGCCGCCGGCGGCTGCGCCGAGCTGACCCGGCTGCAGAAGGAGGCGCTGGCGTGACCACGATCGTGCTGGCGTCCCGCAACGAGGGCAAGATCGTCGAGCTGCGGCGCATCCTGTCCGGCATCGGCGTGGTCGGCCAGCCCGGCGACGCCCCCGACGTGCCCGAGACCGAGCTCACCTTCGCGGGCAACGCGCTGCTGAAGGCCCGCGCGATCGCCGCGCACACCGGGCTGCCCGCCGTCGCCGACGACTCCGGCCTCTGCGTCGACGCACTGAACGGCATGCCCGGCGTCCTGTCGGCGCGCTGGTCGGGCCGCTTCGGCGGGGCGGCCGGCGCGGGCAAGGACCGCGCGAACCTGGAGCTGCTGCTGGACCAGCTCGCCGACGTCGCCGACGAGGCGCGCGGCGCGCACTTCTTCTGCGCCGCCGCGCTGGTGGTGCCGGGCGGCGGCGAGCACGTGGTGGAGGGCCGCATGCACGG
This sequence comes from Actinomadura macrotermitis, assembly GCF_009604375.1. GTDB lineage: Bacteria > Actinomycetota > Actinomycetes > Streptosporangiales > Streptosporangiaceae > Spirillospora > Spirillospora macrotermitis. The sequence continues at coordinate 635,044 of NZ_WEGH01000003.1, read as the reverse complement.
CCGGGTCGTCCGGGCGCCGCGCGGCGAGGGCGGCTTCGGCTACGACCCGATCTTCGTGCCGGTGGACGAGACGCGCACCACGGCCGAGCTGTCCCCGGCGGAGAAGGACGCGATCAGCCACCGCGGCGTCGCCTTCCGCGAACTGGCGAAGATCATTCCGGACGCGCTGGCGGCGGTGCGCGGCACCGGCTGAACCCCGGCCGGCGCGCGGCGGCCGAGGCCGTCGCCTGATCCGCCGAGAAACTCCGGATGTGTGACAACCGGGCGGCGTGCGGCGGGGGTTGTAGGGGGTGAAGGTCGTTCTTCCTCCCAAGGAGCACCATGAGCCACAAGCGCCGAACCCGCCGCCTGGCGATCACGATCGCCTCCGTGGGCGGGGCCGGGGCGCTGGCCGCCGGCCTGTGGGCCGGCGGCGCCGGCACCGCCGCGCCGCAGGCCAGGCAGGTCGCGGCCCAGCGGCCGCTCGCGTCCCCGAAGTCCCCCGCCCCGTGCCCGCCGGGCACGTCCAGGCCGCCTGTGACGAAGGCGCCATCGCCTCGTCCGGTGCCGCCGGGCGCGACGAGGCCGCCTGTGACCAAGGCGCCGTCGCCTCGTCCGGTGCCGCCGGGCGCGACGAGGCCGCCTGTGACCAAGGCGCCGTCACCCCGCCCGGTGCCGCCGGGCGCGGCCAGGCAGCCTGCGGTCAAGGTGCCGGAGCCCCGTGTGGTGTGGCCGCGCGCGTCCAGGCCGCCTGTGACGAAGGCGCCGACGCCCCGACCGGCGCCGCCGCGCGCGTCCAAGCCCCCGACGGTCCGGCCCGTGCCGCCGCGGCCGACCGCGGCCCCGGCCCCGGCGCCCTGCGGCACCCCCGGCAAGCCGCGCCGGTCCCCGGCGCCCGTCCCGCCCGCGCCGGGCGGAGTCCTGCCGACCGGCCGAGAGTAGGACCGTCTGTCCACGATGAGCGTCCAGGAGACCCGCGGGGCCGAGTTCACGTTCGAGGAGTTCGTGACCGCCTCCGCGGGCCGCCTGCTGCGCACCGCCGTCTTCCTGGTGTACGACCGGCACCTCGCCGAGGACCTCCTGCAGGTCGCCTACGAGCGCGTCGCGCGCCGCTGGAAGCGCGTCGCGGCCGGCAACCCCGAGGCCTACGCCCGCAAGGTGCTGGTCAACCTCGCCATCGACGAGGGCCGGCGCCGCCGCGACCTGCCGGTCGGCTCGGTCGCCGACGTCGAGCGGGTCGCGGGGGCGCCCGCGGCGGCCGGCGTCCCGCACGGCGAACTGGACGAGGTGCTGCGGGCGCTGCCCGCCAAGCAGCGGGCGGTGGTCGTGCTGCGGTACTGGTGCGACCTCGGCGAGCACGAGATCGCCGAGGCCCTGGGGATCTCCCGGGGCACGGTGAAGAGCCACACCTCACGCGCGATGGCCGCGCTGCGCGAGCACATGAAGGAGGGCCGGGCCGGTGGACGATGAGCTGGAGTCCCTGCTGCGCGCCCACTACCGGAACGCCGCCGACGACATTCAGGCGGGCCCGGACACGCTGCGGCGGCTGCGCGCCGCCCGGCCCGCGCCGCGCGCGCGCCGCTGGGGCCTGCCGCTCTGCGCCGCGCTGGTGACCGCGGCCGTCGTCCTCGCGGCGGCGGTGCTGGTGTGGCCGCGCGGCGAGCGCGCCGAGCCGGCCCGTCCCGCCGGACCGCCGGCGCCCACATCGACGCCCGCACCGGCGCCCACGCCTTCGGTCACCCGGCCGCCCGCGTCGCCGCGCCCGGTCCGCTCTCCCGGCGCGCGCAAGCCGCCGGACTCCACGGCGGGCCCGTCCCTGCTCCCGACGGCACGGCCGAAGCACTCGGTGCGGCCGTCCACGCGGGTCACCCCGGTCCCCCCGCCCCCCGGCAGGCCGACCGCCGAGCCGACCACGGGGCCGCGGTCGCGCTGACCGGTCAGCCCTGGACGCCGAGGCGCAGCCCCGGCAGCATGCTCCAGCCGACGGTCTCCATGACCGCGCGCAGCTGCGCCGGCATCCGGTCCAGCACCAGCGCGTGGCCGGCGCGGCGGGCCGCCACCTCGGCCAGCATGTTCAGCGCGCCGAGGTCGATGAACGTCAGCCCGGACAGGTCCAGGTGGATCTCGGCGCCGTGGCCGCCGGCCATCACCATCGCCAGGGCCTGGTCCAGCACCATGTGCCGGGAGGCGTCCAGCTCGCCGCTCAGCGCGAGGCCGCGCGGCCGGAACGTGCGGGTGATCCGCAGCACCAGGTCCTCGAACTCGGGGTCGGGGTCCACCAGCACGGCGTGCGCGCCGCCCACCGCCGCCAGCTCGTCCGGCGAGCAGGCGGCGCGGTCGAACTGGCAGACGACGGTGACCTGGGCGCTCGGCCGGGCCGTCTGCTCCAGCAGCCGCTCGCAGCACAGCAGCCGGTCCAGGCCGTCCGCGCCGCGCAGCGCCCACGTCAGGTCGGCGGCCACCCGGATGGCGCGGAAGCCGAGCGCCTCCGCCGCGGCGACCTCGGCGGCGAGCGCCGCCATCGCGGTGCCGGGGTCGGGCGCGCCGTCGCCGCCGCACAGCCGCGCGGGCGGGACGACCGTCAGCAGCGTCTCCGGCGGCGGCCCCACCACGCCCGGGACGAGCTCGTCGCCGGCGCCGAGGCAGATGACCTTCTCGCGGGCGAGCAGCCCGTCGCGGACGAACGCGCCCACCACATGGCGCCGTTCCTCCTGGCTCACGTACCCCAGCCAGGCGTGGTCACCTGGCCGCAGGTCGCGGACGGGTCTGCGAACGGTCCCCAAGGTCTCCATAGCGCCTTCCACCGCACTCGCGCACCGGGCGGGTCCAGCCTACGACGTCCGTACGACAGCGAGTAGCAGGACGTTCACAGTTTTCTGTCGCCATGTGAACCAGGGCGCGCGTTCCGGCGGACGTGCAGCCGGACGAACGTGCCGTCCCAGCCCGGCCGCAGCTCCAGCAGGTCGACCAGCAGCCGCACCGTCCACAGCCCGAACCCGCGCTGCAGCGCGGTCTCCGGCGGCAGGAAGCCGGTCAGCGCGCCGCTCTCCGGCCGCCAGAAGCCGTGATCGCCGATCTCGCAGAGCAGCTCGTCGCCGTCCGGCCACACCCACACGCCCATCGGCGGGGTGCCGTGCTGCAGCGCGTTGGCGGCGATCTCGTTGACGGCCGTCATCAGGTTCCCCGCCGCCAGGGCGTCCAGCCCGTGCGCGAGCGCGCGCTCGCCGACGAACGCCCGCAGCTCGTGCAGGTCGTCGGACTCCAGCGGCAGGTACTCGGCGGTGGGCGGCCGGTCGAAGCGCAGCCCGCGGTCGCAGCCCGCGCCGAAGGCCTTCGGCGGGACGTAGCGGTCGCTGCGCCGCGCCGCGCCGGCCGTCAGCAGCAGCGGATGCGTCCGCCGCGCCTCCTCGACGATCGCCGGCGGCAGGCCGACCCGGTCGTAGGGGCACAGCGCCGACGCGCCGGAATCGCCGAACACCTCGTTGATGAGGGACTCGTAGCGGATCCACTCCATGAGCTGGCGCGGCTCGTGGCCGTGCCACACCGGCTCGGCCAGCGCGAACACCCGCCGGGGCGACTTCTCCTGCACCAGGTACTGGTACTGGTTCAGCGTCCGGACCGGATGCTCGTAGAACTTCTCGGACTGGTAGAACTCGATGTGGTTGCGGCAGTCGTCGAGCGCCTCCTGCAGGACGGCCACGTTGACCGCCCGTGCGACGACGACGACGGCGCGGTCCTCCTCCAGGCCGCGGCGCAGGAAGGGCACGGCGCCCGTCAGGAAGTCCTCGGTGCCGTCGTACAGGAACGCCCGGTGCTCCAAGCTCCCCATCAGATCACTTCCCCACCGGCGCGGCGGTCACGTCCTCGTATCAGGCCGGGCATGCGGTGCCAGCCGATCAGGTCGATGGTGCTCGCCACGTTCGGCGGCAGGTCGTCCAGCACCACCGGGTCGCCGCCGGGGCGGTCCGCGGCGTACTGGACGAGCAGGTTCAGCCCGCCCAGGTCGAGGAAGCCGAGCCGGGACATGTCGATGTGCACCGGCCCCGGCAGCAGGCAGATCTGCGCGAGCTCCTCGGCGAACCTGGTCTGCCGCGCGTGGTCGAGCTCGCCCTCGATGCGCAGGCCCGGCGGCGCGTACGTCTGCACGATCTTCAGGGTGCCGTCGTCGAAGCGCGGGTCGTCCTCGATCAGCACCTCGTGGGTGTCCTGCAGCGCGGCGTACCGGTCGGGCGGGCAGCGCCGCCGGTCGACCTGGCAGACGGCCATCACCATCGTGCTCGGCCCGACCGCGCCGGCGATCTGGTGCTCGCAGCCGATCACCTGGGACAGGTCGATGCGGCCGTGCAGCAGCCAGCTGTTGTCGGTGGTCCAGCGCATCGCCCGGTAGCCCTCGTCATCGGTCCGGGCGAGCTCGGTCCGCAGGGTCTGCACCAGCTTGTCGGGGTCGAACCGGCCGCGCGAGTCCAGGCAGGCGTCCTCGCGCCGCACCACCACCAGCTGGCGCGTCTCGGTGTACCCGTGCAGCTGCAGCTTGGTGCGCGGCCCGATGCCGGGCAGCCGCTCGGGCTCGGTGTCGGTGACGTAGACGACCTTCTCGTTGTTGCCGAGGGCGTCGCTCATGAAGGTGGACATGACCCGGTTGCGCTCTTCCGGCCCCGAGTAGGGGAGGATCCCATGGTCGCCGGGACGGACGCCGCTGACGGCTCGCTTGGTGTACCAGGTTTCCATCGTCTGCCCACCGAGGTCGATGCGGATTGGTCCAGCGTACGCCGGACCGCCGTTCTGGGAAGCCCCTTCCACGAGATTTCCTCACGCCGGGTATGCGGTCAGCGACTCTGTGACCCGGACCGGGGGGAGCCCGACCCGCAGCCGGACGACGGTGGCGCCGCGGCCCGTGCGGATCTGGACGTGCGAGCAGAGCAGCCGGACGGCCCACAGCCCGAACCGCCCGGGCCCGTCCGACGGGGGCGGCAGCAGCCCGAACCCGGTGCCGCCGTTCCAGTCGCCGGCGTCGCGGACCTCGCAGACGAGCGCGGCGGGCTCGGTCCACAGCCGCAGGTGGATGGGCGGCGCCCCGTGCAGGGTCGCGTTCGTCATCACCTCGGTGACGGCGACGAGCAGCCGCTGCAGGGCGTCCTCGGGCAGCGTGGTCTGCCGCGCGAAGTCGGCGACGTAGGCGCGCAGCCAGTACAGGTCGACCAGGTCGATGCGCATGCCGTCGGCGTGCTCGGGCGGCGGCGGCAGCGGCTCGCGGTCGCACGCGGCGTTGTAGGCCCACGGGTCGAGGTAGCCGGGGTTCGGCACGGCCTGGGCGCCGCGCACCGTCTCGGGGTGGGTCTTGCGGGCGCCGGCGATGACTCCGGCGGGCAGCACCCGCGCCGAGTAGGGGCAGAGCAGCCTCGCGCCGGTGTGCGCGAGCGCCACGTTCGCCAGGGCTTCGGCGCGCTGCCACTCCAGCACTTCCAGCGGCGCGCGGCAGGTCCACACCGGCTCGCCGAGCAGCCGCAGCCGCCGCCCTTGGCCGGCGGCCTCCTCGGCGCGGGCGAGGCAGTCGGCCAGCGTCCGCGACGGGTGGGCGTACCAGGTGTCGGCCTGGACGAACTCGACCCGGTCGGCCGCCGCGCCGAGCGCGTCGCGCAGCAGCATCTCGCTGCCGAGGCAGGTGGCGGCCATGACCCGATCGCCGGCCGCGACCCCCTCGCGCAGGAACGGCAGTGCCCCGGCGAGGAACTCCTCCACCCCGCCGTAGGGAAGCACGCGATGGGAGAAAGCTTCGCTCACGGTGCCCGCCTGCGTAAGATCCGGTGCCCTCCGCCTGCCCCCCGTAACGGACAGGCCCGACCAGCGTAAGCCGGTTCGGGCCCGTTGCCGAGGAGAAGCTTTCAAATGCCCACCACCGGCCACTCTGGTGAGGGGGCTGTGAGGGGAGAGGTGTCCGGAGTGCGGGCGAGGGGATTCGAACCCCTACGGTGTCGCCACCAACAGGACCTAAACCTGCCGCGTATGCCTGATTTCGCCACGCCCGCGCACTATGCCGTGATCGATCGGCAGTCTAACGGCCGGACCGTCAGCGCCGGGGGAGATTCTCGCACGTACCGGCACGGCGGCGCGGCGCCCTTTTCACACGGGCCGCGCCGCCGCCGGAGCGGGCTTACAGGCCGAGGTCGCGGCGCAGCCGCTCGACGTGGCCGGTGGCCTTCACGTTGTAGTACGCCTTCTCGATCCGGCCGTCGGCGTCGATGATGAAGGTGGACCGGATGACGCCGACCACGACCTTGCCGTACAGCTTCTTCTCCCCGTAGGCGCCGTAGGCCTGCAGCACCTCGGTGCCCGGGTCCGACAGCAGCGGGAAGGACAGGCCCTCCTTCTCGCGGAACCGGGCGAGCTTGTCGGGCTTGTCGGGGGAGACGCCGACGACGGTGACGTTCGCCGCCTCCAGCTCGCCGAGGCTGCCCTGGAAGTCGACCGACTCCTTGGTGCAGCCGGGCGTCATCGCCGCCGGGTAGAAGTACAGGATCACCCGCTTGCCGCGCAGGGACGCGAGCGCGACGGGCTTGCCGTCGGCGTCGGGAAGCTCGAACTCGGGGGCGACGTCGCCGGGCTGCAGACGCTCGGACACCTGTTCCGCCTTTCGTGGAGTGGTCGCCACCAACCTACCGCCCGGGGGTGCGGCCAGCGCGCGGCGGCGGGACCTGACACACTGTTCGGATCATGCGTCGCTGAGCGATAGGAACACGGCATGGCTGACAGGTCCCGCGACCCGGAGGCGCTGGAGCGGGAGATCGTGCGCGCCCGTGCGGAGCTGGCGCGCGCCATCGACGAGCTGGCGGACCGGGTGAACCCCCGCAACGTCGCGCACCGGGGCGCCGAACGGCTGAAGGAAGAGGCCGACCAGGTCGTCCGGACGGTGAAGACCACGATCGCGCCGCCCGGCGAGGACGGCGAGCCGGGCGAGATCGACCAGCGGGTCGTGCTGGCCGGCGCCGTCGCGGTCGTCGCGCTGACGGCGCTGGTCCTCTGGCGGCGCCGCCGCCGCTGAACCCGCGCACACCGCCGGCGCCGATCCCCCTCGGGGTCGGCGCCTGCTCCTTTTCCCGGGCTCAGCGGAACTGCGGCAGGTGGTCGCGGTGCGCGGCCAGGCCCTCGTCCAGGATCTTCTGCGCGGTGTGCTTGCTGCGGACGAACGGGTGCGCGAGCAGCGCCTGCAGCGCGGTGCGGCGGTCGCCGGTGACGGCGGCGTCGGCGGCGAGCCGCTCGTACTCGTGGATCGCCTGGGTGAGGCCGCGGACGGGCCGGGGCAGCGCGCCCATGGTGAGCGGCACCGGGCCGGCCCGGCCGACCAGGGCCGGCACCTCCACGATCGCGTCGTCCTCCAGGGACGAGATCGCGCCGTTGTTGCGCACGTTGACGATCATCCGGCGCCGCTCGTCGCCGGCCAGGGCGCAGATGGTGTCGACGGCGAACTCGCCGTGCTCGCCGCCGCCGCGCTCGCGGCTCGGGTCGGGGTCGTCCTTGACCGACTCGGCGGTGACCTGGTCGTAGTAGGCCGGGAGCATCGCCAGGATGTCCTCGGCGCGGGTGGTGCCCTTGGCGCGCAGCTCGGCGACGACCTCGTCGTGGAAGAAGTAGTACTTGGCGTAGGAGTTCGGCAGGAAGCCGAGGACCTTGGCGAGCTCGGCCATCCGCGTCGGGTCGCGCCAGGGCGTGGCGCCGCCGCCCGGAATCTGCAGGTCCTCCAGCAGGGCGGGCAGGTCGAGCTCGACGCCGTCGAGGCGGACGCGTTCGGCCCAGGTGGCGTGGTTCAGCCCGATCCAGTCGGCCTCCAGCCGCTCGAAGGGCAGCCCGAGCAGCTCGGCCCACATCTCGGTGTCGCCGACGTGCTGGTCGCACAGGCCGATGACGCGGGCGCCGGTGTAGCGGGCGACGGCGTCGGTGACGATGTTGGTGGGGTTGGTGTAGTTGACGATCCAGGCGTCCCCGGCGAGCGCGGCGACCTCCAGCAGCACCGGGACCGAGCGCAGCGCCATCAGGAACCCGCCCGGCCCGGCGGTCTCCTGGCCCACCACGCCGTGGCGCAGCGGGATCGACTCGTCCAGGTGCCGGGCGGTGAGGCCGCCGGGACGGAAGGTGGTGAAGATGTAGTCGGCGCCGTCGAGGGCGGGCTTCAGCTCGGCGTGCGCGGTGACGGTGAACGCGGCGGAGCGGGCGGCGAACATGCGCGCCGCCAGCCGCGTCATGACCTCCAGGTGCGCGGCGTCGACGTCGTAGCAGGCGATCTCCGCGCCGGCCAGGTCGCTGGCGCGGTGCAGCAGGCCCCGGATCACGCCGGGCATGTAGCCGCTGCCCGCCCCCACGATCGCGATCTTCACGGCTTCTCCTAACGCAGCGTGGGCTGGGCCCGGGTGACCGAGTCGGCGCCGCGGCCGACCTCGGCCTCGGGGATGTGCGGGACGACGAAGGCGTACTCGGCCAGGACCTCCGCGGGCACCTCGCCGGACTCGCCGAACGCCGCGATCTCGCCCCAGCACGGCGCGCCGAGCGAGCCGCTGTGGTGGCGCACCGACAGGCCCGCGCACAGGTTGGCGAACCGCAGCCGCTGCTCCAGCGGCCAGCCCGCGAGCGTCCCGTAGACGAACCCGGCGGCGAACACGTCGCCGGCGCCGGTCGGGTCGAGCGCCTCGACCGGCAGCGCGGGCGCGGCGGCGCGCTCGCCGGTGCCGGCGTCGATCGCGATGGCGCCGCGCGCGCCCTGCTTGACCACCACGACCGGGACCCGCGCCGACAGCGCGGTCAGCGCCTCCTCGGGGGTGCCGGTGCGGGTGTAGGCCATGGCCTCGACGGCGTTCGGCAGGAACACGTCCACGTGCGCGAGCCGGTCCAGCACGTCCGAGGACCAGGTCTCGGTCGGGTCCCAGCCGAGGTCGGCGAAGACCAGGCCGCCCGCGCGCCGCATCGCCAGCGCCCACGGCGGGACGGGCCGGTCGATGTCGACGAAGCAGGTCGCGGCGCGCGGCGGGACGGCGACCAGCTCGGCGGCCTCCGGCGGCGGCGGCCGGGTGTAGGTGACCATGCTGCGGTCGCTGGCGTAGGCGAGCGAGACCGTGACCGGCGTCGGCCACGACGGCAGCCGCCGCGACCAGCGCAGGTCCACGTCCTCCTGCTCGGCCAGGGTGCGCCACAGGTAGGAGCCGAACAGGTCGTCGCCGAACGCGGCGGCCAGGCCGGTGCGCAGGCCGAGCCGGCTCATCGCGACGGCGATGTTGGCGATGCCGCCGGGCGCCGAGCCGAGGCCGTCGGTGACCAGCTCGGTGCCGGGCGGCGGCAGCCCGGGCAGCCCGGTGAAGATCATGTCCATGAAGACCTGGCCGGTCAGGAACACGTCCAGGCCGCGCTCGGGTCCGCCCAGGTGGGGGCGGTCGCCGTCGCAGGGGTCGGCGAAGGAGGTCATCTGGGGTCCAGGTCGGGGGCGGTGACGGTGAAGCGCGCCTCGACGGCGGCCCGGACGGTCTGGGTCTCGGGCTCCAGCGCGAGCGTCTCGGGGCCGTCGCCGGCCTCGGCCGCGCCGGCGAACCCCCGCACCAGCATGGGCTGCGGCATGCCGTCGGACGCGCCGAGCCCCTCGTCGGACAGCTCGATCAGGCCGGTGAGGCGGCAGCCGAGGGCGCCCGCGTAGCCGCGGGCGCGGGCGACGGCCTCGTGCACCGCCTGGCGCGCGGCGCGCTCGTACACATCGCTGCCGGGGCGCAGCGCCCACTCGGGGCCGAGCACGCTGGCGCGTTCCAGGTCGCCGAGCCGGGTGAGCAGCTCGCCGAGGACGGTGAAGTCGGCGACCGTCAGCTTGATCCAGGCGGTGCCCTGGTAGGCGCGGATGTCGCCTTCGCGGCGCCGGTACTTCAGCAGCGGGACGACCGACAGCCCGCCGGTCTCCACCCGCTCGACCGCCTCGCCGTAGGAGCGGACCAGGTCCAGGCACGCGGCGTTGCGCGCGACCAGGCCGTCCAGCGCCTTGCGGCGGTCGCCCTCCTGCGACTGGACCTGCACGGACACGCGCGCGATCTCGGGTTCGGCCTCCAGGACGGCCTCGCCGCGCACACTGATCACCGGGGCGTCGGTCATAGGGTCAACCTAACCGGTCCGGCACTGAACCGGTAAAGGGCCGTCGGACCTGTTAAAGGAACGTCTTGCCCTCGCCGCGGTAGGTCGGCACGGTGCGCGCCACCCGGTCGTCCTCGATCAGGTGCAGCGCGTCGAAGCGCTCGCACAGCTCACCGGCCTTGGTGTGCCGGAACCAGACGCGGTCGCCGATGCCGAGCAGGTCGGCGGGCGGGCCGAGCAGCGGCGTCTGCACCTCGCCCGCGCCCTCGTTGGCGTCGAAGGACAGCCCGGTCGGCAGGTAGGGCTGCGGCAGCCGGATGCTGTCGGCGGGGCCCGAGGCCAGGTAGCCGCCGCCGAGGCAGGTCGCCACGCCGGGGCCGGGGCGGCGCACGACCGGCAGCGCGAACAGCGCGGCGGGGCGGCCGGAGAAGTTGGAGTAGTAGTCGAACAGGTGCGGCTGGTAGAAGCCCGACCCGGCGGCGACCTCGGTGACGGCGCGCTCGGCGACGGTCTTCTCGATGCTGCCGGTGCCGCCGCCGTTGACGAACTCCAGCTCGGCGACCTCGGTGACGGCCCGCACGATCGCGGCGCGGCGGCGGGCGATCTCCAGCCGGGAGCGCTGCTGCATGGCGCGGATGACGCGGCCCATCGCGGGCTTGCCGGGCGGGGTGTCGCCGACGCCGGCGATCTGCGACTCGTAGGCCATCAGCCCGGCCAGGTGCAGCCCGGGCCGCTTGGCGATCAGCTCGGCCAGGCCGCGGACCTGCGCGGGGGTGCGCAGCGGGGAGCGCAGCGCGCCGATCCGCACCTTTCCGGCGAGCGGCCGGTAGGAGGCGTCGATGTCCACGCAGACGCGGATGCGGGCGCCGCCGGCGGCGGCCTCGATCAGGTCCAGGTGCGCGGGGGAGTCGACCATCAGGGTGATCGCGGCCGCGGCGGCGGGGTCGGCGGCCAGCTCGGCGATCGCGGTGCGGTCGGCGGTCGGGTAGGCGACCAGGATGTCGTCGCTGACGCCCGCGCGGGCCAGCCAGAGCGCCTCGGGGAGGGTGAACGCCATGATGCCGGCGAACCCGTCCATGGCCAGGATGTCCTCCAGCAGCGCACGGCAGCGCACCGACTTGCTGGCCACCCGGATGGGCTTGCCGGCGGCGCGGGCCACCATGGCCTCGGCGTTGGCGCGCAGCGCCGCCATGTCGACCACGGCGAAGGGCGCCTCGAGGGCGGCGGTGGCGGCGTCGTAACGGTCCCGGAGGTTCATAGGGTCCAGGGTGCCACAAAATCCCTTAACATGAAAAGCATTCACATACTAGCGGGACTGCGGGTGCGCGGCGAAGAAGTCCCAGAGTGTCGTGCTCGCGCCCTTCGGCCACTGGTGCCGCCCGCCCTCGACCCGGCAGTAGGCGACCTCGGTCCCGCCGTCCCCCTTGCCCGTCGCGGTGCAGTCGGTGCCGCTGCTCAGCGCGCGCACCTTCTGCTTCGGCTCGGGCAGTCTGCCGAGCCTGCGCCAGAACTCCACCGCGTCGCGGACCGGCGGGAACGGCCGCGAGTCGTTGATGTCGCGGCGACCGCCGCCGTTGATCGGGACGTTGGTGTCGGCGGTGCCATGGAAGATCATCGCCGAGACGGGCCGGCCCGGGTCGCACTTGGTGACCAGCGAGCCCTCCACCACGCCGATCGCCGCGACCTTCTCCGGCTTCTCGCACGCCATCCGGTAGGCCATCCCGGCGCCGTTGGAGAACCCGGTCACATAGACGCGCCGCGAGTCGGCCAGCCCGCTGTCGGTCAGCTTGTCGATCAGCCTGCTCAGGAAGTCGACGTCCTTGATGTTGCCGAACTTGGCGGCGCCGCAGCAGTCGCCGGCGTTCCAGGTGGTCATGAAGCCGTCGGGGTAGGCGACCAGGAAGCCCTTGTCGTCGGACAGGCCGTCGAAGCCGGTGAGCTGCTCCATCTTCTGCATGTTGGCGAGGCCGCCGTGCAAGGCGAGGACGAGCGGCAGCGGCTTGGCGGGCTTGCCGTCCCGCCACGTGCCGTCCGCCAGCTTCGGCGGGACGTGCAGCAGGTACTCGCGGTGCCCGACCGTCCCGACGTCCAGTTTCTGCTTGTGGGTGCCGGCGGCGGTCGGGATGCCCGCCACCGTCTCCGGCCGCTTCCCGCTCTTACCGGTCTTGCCGGGCTTGCCGCCGCCTTCGTCGGTCTGGCATGCCGTGAGCGCCAGGGAGATCGCCAGGACCAGGAGGAGGAGTCGCCGCATGGCACCGAATCTAACCGGTGCCGCGCACACCAAACTACCGATCGGTAAGCCGGGCCAGGGCGGCCAGCCGGCGGTGCGACTCCAGCCGCGCCCGCCGGTCGTGGGTGCTGGTGTGCACCAGGAACTCGTCGGCGCCGGTCCGCTCGATCAGTCCTTCCAGCGCCTCGGCGACCTCGTCGTCGGTGCCGTGGACCTGGCCGCGCATCGACTCGCCGAACACCCGCCGCTCCCGCTCGGACATGTCCATCGCGCGGATCTCGGCGGCGGGCGGCAGCGGCGGGAAGTCGCCGCGCGTCCGCGCGTGGGCGAACGCCCACGCCTCGGGCACCAGCATCTCCCGCGCCTCCTGCCTGCTGTCGGCGATGGCCACCGTCCCCGACACGACCACGTACGGACGGGCGCCCCGGAAGTCCGCCCGGTACCGCTCGATCGCCGGGACGATCCGCTCCTCGGGGCCGCCGACGACCAGCGGCAGCCCGAGCTCCGCCGCGATGCCGGCCCCGGCGCCGGTCGCCAGCACGAAGGCCGGGATCTTCAGGCCCTCCGCGGGCCACGCGTGGACCCCGTCGCCGTTGCCGCCCTCCAGGAACCCCAGCAGCTCCCGCAGCTGCCCGGCGAAGGCGTCCGCGTCGTCCTTGCCATGCCCGAGGGCGCGCCGGACGCCGCCGGTGAACCCGACCGACCGCCCGAGCCCCATGTCGATCCGCCCCGGATACAGCGCCTCCAGCACCCCGAACTGCTCGGCGACGACGAGCGGCCGGTGGTTGGGCAGCATCACCCCGCCCGTCCCGACCCGGATGCGCGACGTCGCCGCCGCCACGGCCGCCGCCAGCACGGTGGGCGCCGACCCGGCGATGCCCGGCACGCTGTGATGCTCCGACACCCAGAACCGGTGATACCCGAGCGCCTCGATCTCCCGCGCGAACGCCACCGTCTCCCGCAGCGCCTCGGGATGGGACTGCCCCTCCCGCCGCCGCGACCGGTCGAGAACGGAGAACCGCGTCGTTTCCAGTACCGAGCTCACACCCGTTCCCAACGCCGCCCACCGCGGAGGATTCCCTGCCGGGAGGCGCCGGCGCGCATGCCATGCTCCTGCGATGCGGTTCGGTATGGAGCTGTCCTCGATCCAGCGCATCGAGTGCATCAGGATCGAGGACCACGAGGGATGGCACGGCTGGCAGAGCATCCCCGGCGCGGTGATCGGAACGTGGCACGGCGAGCAGGCCACGCGGATCACCGGCCTGCTGGACGGCCTGAGCGAGTGCGGCCTCACGCGCTGCTTCCTCCCCGGTTACGGGATCAGGGCCTACGACGCCGAGCGGCTCGCCCTGGAGGTCGCGTTCTGCTTCCGCTGCGACAACCTCCTGGTGCTGGGCGGCGGTGCGAACGATCTGCGCGGGTTCAAGACGAAGAACCGGAAGGCGCAGCATCTGCTCCGCGCGTTCCAGGCGTGGGGCTGACCGCGTCCTACTCGCCGGTGACGCCGTCGATGCGTTCGCGGAGCAGGTCGGCGTGGCCGTTGTGGCGGGCGTACTCCTCGAGCATGTGGGTGATGATCCAGCGGAGCGACAGCGTCTTGTCGTAGGCGCGGCCGGTGACGTCGAGGGACTCGGCGGCCTCCACCGCGGCGCGGGAGCGGGCGCAGGCCTCCTCCCACAGCTCCAGGGCCTTGCCGGCGTCCACGTCGTCGACGTCGAAATCGTCGCCGCCCTGGTCCGCCCAGGCGCCGGTGCCGTCCAGGGCCTTGCCGAACCACTCCTGCTCGCCGCGGGTCATGTGCCGCACCAGCCCGAGCAGGGACAGGCTCGACGGCGGCACGGCCCGCTGCTTGAGCTGCCCGGCGGTCAGCCCGGCGCACTTGCGGGCCAGGGTCTCGCGGTGGAACTGCAGGAAGCCGGCCAGAGTGGCGCGCTCGTCGCCCTCCGCCGGGGGGCTGGTCCGCTTCGGATGATCACTCATCGGCCCATCATGGCGAGGGACGGCGAGAATGCACGCTTCGCCGGCACCCCATGCGTCGCTTTGGAGGGGCCGGACGGACACTAAGGCCTGTCCGGCCCGGGGCCCACCGGGCGATCAGCCGTCCTCGATGTCGGAGATCAGCTTGTTGCTGAGGTCGCTCTGCACTGCCAGGCGGGTGTGTCCTGCGTCGGGGCCGGTGCCCCAGGTGAGGGTGACCGTGGTGAACAGGTGACCGGCGCCCGAGTCGTGGTAGCGCACCTCCCAGCGGGTGGGAACGTCCTGGGCTCGGAGCACGCCGTCGGCGTGGTTGGCTTCCTCCCAGGCGGCGAGCCGCTGCCGCAGGTCCTCGGTGAGGTAGTGCGCCCGCAGCTCGCTGCCCAGGTCGTCGGTGCCGTCGGAGACCGCGTCGATGTAGGCCCCGTAGAAGTCGGCGACCCGGTCGACCGCCGAGTCCGGGCTGCCGCCCCGGATCTCATCGCCTTTGGTGGAATCGCTCAACACATTCGCCTTTCAACGTGATCGACATAAGCGACTCCACTTTGCTGTTCCATGGTTACCGTCCGCTATGACTGGCGAGGCCACACCTCGCTGGCCTTGGGTTCCACCGTCTGAAACCGGCTCTGGGTGACACCTGGTGCGCTTGGACGTGAACGCCGACACCGCACCTGCCAGGCGGTCAATGCGCCCTGCTCGGCCCGCGAGGAGGAACGGAACGGATTTTGGCGGTAGCGGGCCGAGTCCGGTGTCGGTCGTTCAGGCCAACTGGTCGGGTAGCGGGTCGGCTGGCGCGGTCCGAACGGCGGCGCGGCTTACCCGGTGCGCGCGGGCGAGGGCCGCGATGGAGGTGCCCTCGTTGCGAAACGCCGTCCGTACCCCGCTGCGCCGCGCTGCCCGGCCTGGTCGAGCGTGACGGCCGTCGGGGTGGACGTCCGGCACCGCCGCCGCGGCCTGGCGACCGCCGTCACCGCCGCCCTGGCGCGCGCCGGCCGACCACCGGGGATATGGGGGGTGTATCTGCAGGTGGAGGACGGCAACGAGGCCGCTCGCGTGCTGTACCGGCGGCCGGGCTTCAGCGACCACCATGGCCACCACTACCGCGTCGCCCTCGCATTTATTTGACCTTGAGGTCAAGAAAGCCCTAGGGTTCTCGGCATGGGCAGGGCCAAGCAATTCGATCCGGACGTCGCCGTCGAGCGGGCGATGCAGGTCTTCTGGCGCAAGGGGTATGGAGCCACCTCGCCGCAGGACCTCGTCGACGCCCTCGGTATCGGCAAGGGGTCGCTCTACAACGCCTTCGGCAGCAAGCACGCCCTGTTCGAGCTGGCCCTGCGCCGCTACCGCGACGAGCAGGCGGTCCAGCTGATCGAGCTGCTGGAGCGGCCCGGCCCGGTGCCGGTACGTCTTCGTGAGGCGTTGGAGCTGCTCGTCCGGATGGACCTGGACGACCCCGACCGCAAGGGGTGCATGGCCGTCAACGCCGCCGCCGAACTGGGCGGCGTCGACCAGGTCGCCACCGATCTGGTCCGCCGCATGCTGGAGCGCACCGAGAGCGCCTTCCAGGCGCTGGTCGAGGAGGGGCAGCGCAGCGGCCAGATCGACCCCGGCCGGGACGCCCGCAAGCTCGCCAGCCTGCTGCTGACCACCATGATCGGGATGCGCCTGACCGCGCGGACCGCGGACGGCCCGGACCGGCTGAACCGGGTGGTCGACGCCCTGCTGGACTCCCTGTAGGACCCGCCCGGCCGCCGGCCGGGCCCTTTTACGGCCTGATTTTGTACCTGCGATTCAAGAATGGACGACCCTCATGGACCTGCGCCTCACCGGAAAGACCGCCCTCGTCACCGGCGCCAGCCGCGGCATCGGCCTCGCCACCGTGCGGACCCTGATCGCCGAGGGCGTCCGCGTCGCGGGCGCCGCCCGCACCCTCACCCCCGGGCTGAAGGAGAGCGGCGCGCTCCCGGTGCTCGCCGACCTGTCCACCCCGCAGGGCGCCGCCGACGCCGTCGCCCGCGCCGAGGCCGAGCTGGGCGGCCTCGACCTGCTGGTCAACAACGTCGGCGGCGGCGACGGCGTCGAGATCGGCGGCTTCCTCGACGTCGACGACGAGCACTGGCGGCACACCTTCGACGTCAACCTGTTCAGCGCCGTGCGGGTGAGCCGCGCCGCGCTGCCCGGACTGGTCGAGCGGCGCGGCGCGATCGTCAACGTCTCCTCGATCGGCGCGCGGCTGCCCGGCGGCCGGCCGATCGCCTACAACATCGCCAAGGCCGGTCTCACCGCGTTCGGCAAGGCGCTCGCCGAGGAGTTCGGCCCGCTCGGGGTGCGCGTCAACACCGTCTCGCCCGGCCCGGTCCGCACCGCGATCTGGGAGGCGGCCGACGGCTTCGGCGGCAGGCTCGCGGAGGCGAACGGCGTGCCGCACGCCGAGTTCCTCCAGCATGTCCCGGCCGCCATGGGCATGACCTCGGGCCGGATCGCCGAGCCCGAGGAGGTCGCCGGGCTGATCGCCTTCCTGCTGTCGGACGCGGCCGGCAGCATCCTCGGCGCCGACCACCTGATCGACGGCGGCATCGTCAAGACGGCCTGACCTCGGCCAGCCACTCGACCAGCAGGCGGTTCACCTCCGCGGCGCGCTCCTGCTGGATCCAGTGGCCGCAGCCGTCGAGCAGGTGGGACGACACCAGGCCCGGCAGCGTGTCGGGGTACGCCTCGATCGCGTCGGACAACCAGGTCGTCGAGGCGTCCTCGGCGCCGCCGGCGAACAGCGACGGCTGGGCGATGGGCGCCCCGTACCAGGGCTTCAGGTCGGCCCAGTCCCGGTCCATGTTGCGGTACCGGTTGAGGGCGCCGGTCAGTCCGGTCCGCTCGAACTCGCCGGCGTAGAAGTCCAGGTCGTCCTCGCTCAGCCAGGACGGCGCCGGGCCGGCGGGGAAGCGCTCGCGCAGCGTGCCGCCGTCGCGGGACACGAAGTGGGGGTCGGGTTCGCCGGGGGCGGGCATGGTGCCGGCCGACAGCGCCGCGTAGATGCCCGCCAGCCACCCCCGGACGTCCGGCTCGATCTCGGCCTCGGCCCGGCCGGGCTCCTGGAAGTAGCTGACGTAGAACTCCTGGTCCCCGCCCATCCCGGCGAACACCTCGCTCGGGCGGGGACCGCCGGGCGGGGTGTAGGGGACGCTCAGCATCGCGACCGCGGTGAAGACCTCCGGCCGCACCAGCGCGCTGTCGGCGGCGATGACCGACCCCCAGTCGTGGCCGACGACGACCGCGGTCTCCTCGCCGAGCGCGCGCACCACCGCGACGTTGTCCTCGATCAGGTCGAGCATCCGGTACGCCGCGACGTCGCCGGGCCTGGAGGAGCGGCCGTAGCCGCGCACGTCGATCGCCGCCGCCCGGTAGCCGGCCGCGGCCAGGGCCGGCAGCTGGTGCCGCCAGGAGTACCAGGACTCGGGGAACCCGTGCACCAGCAGCACCAGGGGCCCGGTGCCCTGCTCCACCAGATGGGTCCGGCCCGCCGGAGTCGGGACGAGACGGTGTACGGCCTGTGCCATGGTGCCCCCCTTGGTCGCATGTGCCCGCTGACCTGCGCGAACAAGAACGATCATGCAACGGGCCGGCCGGGGGCGCCAAGCGAAGTTGCCGTTCCGGCAAATCCGCAGCGTGGCCCCCGGCCGCGTCCGGCGTCACTCGGGGTTGGTGATGCGGGCCAGGATGACGCCGCCGAGGATCAGCGCCAGCGCCGCCACCCGCCCCGCGCTCAGCGGGTCCTTCTGGACGACGAACCCGAGCGTGACCGCGCCGAGCGCCCCGATCCCGGTGAAGACGGCGTAGGCCGTCCCGACCGGGAGCGTGCGCATGGCGAGCGACAGCAGGTACACCGCGACCATCATCAGCGCCACGCTGAGCAGGGTCGGCAGCGGGCGGGTGAAGTTCTCGGTCGGCTTGATGCTCTGCGACCAGGCGATCTCCACCACGCCGGCCGCCAGCAGGACGAGCCATCCCATCGTCAGTACTCCTTCGCGAGCGTGGCGGCGGTGTGCAGGGCGGCGGCGTAGGAGTCGTCGTGCGCGGCCCGCAGGTGCGCCAGGTTCGGGTCGATGCGCGAGTTGACCAGCTCGGCGTTGATGAACGTGACGTCCTCGACGGCGAAGTGCCCGGCGATGAAGTCGCGCAGGTAGCGCTCCTGGTAGTCGTACGGCGCGCGCGGCGCGCCGGGCGCGTAGGAGCCGCCGCGCGCCGAGGCGACCACGAAGCGGCGGCCGGCCAGCGACATCTTCGGGAAGGTGACCTGGTCGATCCACGCCTTCAGCGACGCGGGGATGCCGAAGTTGTACATCGGCGTCGCGATCAGCACGACGTCGGCGGCGACCAGCTCGTTGAACAGCGGCTCCAGGGTCGCCCACGCGGCCTTCTGCCCGGGGGGCCGCGCCGCCTCGTGCAGGCGGTCCAGGTCGGTGACGCCGGTGCGCAGGACGTTGTCGCACAGCTCGGTCCACGCCTCGTCGATGAAGGGGACGGGGGCGGCGGCCAGGTCGCGGTACAGGTAGGTGCCGCCCGGGTGGACCGCGCGCCAGGCCTCGGCGAAGGCGGTGCCGACCTCGCGGCTGACCGAGCGGCGGCGGGCGCTGGCGTCCAGGTGCAGAAGGGTGTTCATGAGGGGCTCCCCGGAAGAGAAATGGACGGGATGTCCGCTTACGGTAGAGCCTAAGCGGACACGTTGTCCAGATATTCCGGGGTCGGTTAGAGTCGCCCCCATGAACCTGCTCGCCGGACCGGACGGTCCACCGCGCGAACGGGCGGACGCGGCCCGCAACCGCGCCCGGGTGCTGGACGCCGCCGCCGGGCTGTTCGCGTCCCGCGACCCGCGCACCGTGACCATGGACGACATCGCCAAGGCCGCCGGCGTCGGCCGCGGCACCCTCTACCGCCGCTACCCCGACATCCACTCGATCGCGGTCGCGCTGCTGGACGAGCACGAGCGCCGCCTCCAGGAGAGGCTGCTGCGCGGCGACCCGCCGCTCGGCCCCGGCGCGCCGCCGGCGGAGCGGCTCGCCGCCTTCTACGCGGCCATGGTCGAGCTGCTGGAAGCCCACATCGGCCTGGTGCTCGGCGCCGAGGCGGGCGGCGCGCGGCTGACGACGGGCGCCTACGGCTTCTGGCGCGTGCACGTGCGCGCGCTGCTCGTCGCGGGGGGCGTCCCCGAGCCGGACACGCTGATCGAGCCGCTGCTCGCGCCGCTCGCCTCGGAGGTCTACACGCACCAGCGCGATCTCGGCCTGTCCCCGGAGCAGATCGCCGCGGGCCTCGCCCGGCTGGCCCACGGGGTGCTCTGACCGCTCAGGAGGCGGCCGGGCCGCCGTTGGCGTCCACGGCCCGCTGCGCCGCGGCGGCGATCGCACGCCCTGTCCGATCCCCTTGGTGGCACTGCGGCGCGTGGTCTCCGCCGCACGTCACAGCGTGGATGCGGCAGCGCGGGCGGGGTACCGGGCGTAAGCTCGTATCCCATCCTGACGGCCATGCCCTGGCGGTGCGGGCACGCCGGACGGCGGGCCCGCACATCCCGGTGGCGGCCGGAGCGCGACCGTGACCGCCCACCCCGAAAGTGACATCGTGACCGAATACGTGCTGACGCTCTCCTGCCCGGACCGCCCCGGCATCATCGCGGCGGTCTCCGGGCTGCTCGCCGAGCGCGGGTGCAACATCCTGGAGAGCCAGCAGTTCAGCGACCGCGACACTGGCACGTTCTTCATGCGGGTGCAGTTCGCCGCCCTGCCGGACACCGACGAGGCCGAACTGCGGCACTCGTTCGCCGCGCTCGCGCCCGAGCTCGGGCTGGAGTGGCGGCTGTACGACAGCGCCACCAAGCAGCGCGTCATGATCATGGTGTCCAAGGGCGGGCACTGCCTGAACGACCTGCTCTACCGGCAGCGCTCGGGCCTGCTGGACATCGAGATCGTCGCGGTGGTGTCCAACCACCCCGACCTGCGCCCGCTCACCCAGTCCTACGGGATCGACTACCACCACCTCCCGGCCGGCCCCGGCGGCAAGGCCGCGCAGGAGGCCGAGATCCTCACCCTGGTCGAGCACTACCGCGCCGACCTGGTGGTGCTCGCCCGCTACATGCAGATCCTGTCCGACGACTTCTGCGCCAAGCTGCCCGGCCGGATCATCAACATCCACCACTCGTTCCTGCCGAGCTTCAAGGGCGCGCGCCCCTACCACCAGGCGCACGCGCGCGGCGTGAAGCTGATCGGCGCGACCGCCCACTACGTGACGGCCGACCTGGACGAGGGCCCGATCATCGAGCAGGAGGTCGCCCGCGTCGACCACGCCCACAGCGCCGAGGAACTGGTGGCGGTCGGCCGCGACGTGGAGTGCCTGGCGCTGGCCCGCGCCGTCCGCTGGCACATCGAGCACCGGGTGCTGCTGAACCACGACCGCACCGTCGTCTTCCGCTGACCCGCCGCGCCACCTGATTCACTGCGCCGCCTTGGGTGGACCCTTGCCCCGGGCTGGGTAACGGTCCTGCCGGGGGTGCCGATGCCCCTCGGGGGTGGGGTGATGAGCGACTCGCCGGCGTCGGAGGCGATCGGGGAGGCCGGGGCCCGGCGGGCGCGCCGGCCGGCCGGCGCGGAAGCGCCGCCGGAACACGCGGCGGCCGGGCTCGGCGTCACGGTGCTGGTCGTCGTGGTGACCGGGCTGGCCGCGCTGGAGGTCCTGACGACGATGACGGGGCTGCCCGGCGAGCCGCTGCCGTCCGGCCGCGTCCTGGCCGCGCTGCGCCGGACCCACTGGGGCGATCCGGCGGTGCTGGCGGCCGGCGCGGTCCTGGCCGTCGCGGGGCTCGGCCTGCTGGCCGCGGTGCTGCCCGGCCGGTCGCGGGTGATCCCGCTCGGCGGCCGCGACGGAGGGGTCGCGGGCGGCATCGGCCGCGCCGCGCTGCTGCGCGCGCTGGACGACGCGGTGCGCGAGGTGCCCGGCGTCCACCGGTCCCGGGTGCGGCTGCGCGGCCTGCGCCGCGAGCGCGTCAGCGTGCACGCCGGCACCCGCCACCGCAACACCCCGAACCTCCCCGAGGTGATCCGGCTCGCGGTCGTCGCCCGGCTGGAGCGGCTCGGCCTGGCGCACCGGTTCGCCGTCGAGGTCGAGCTGTGGCGCCGGGGGGAGTGACGATGCGGACGGTCATCGTGCCGGCGGGCGCGTTCCTGCTGGCGGCGGGTGCCGGGACGCTGCTGCTCGGCCTCGGGCCGACCGCGGACGTCCCCCTGCTCGCCCCGGCCGTGGCCCGCTTCGCCGCGGCGCACCAGCTGTTCTGGCCGGTCGTCGCGGCGGTGCTGGAGACCGCCCTGGTCGCCGCGGCGATGACGCTGCCGGCGCAGTGGCGCGCCGTGCGGTACCGCCGCCGCTCCGGGCTGGACGGCCCGGCCCGCGAGCGCGCCCGCGCCGCCGCCGGCGACCTGCGCCGGGAGGCGCTGGAGCTGGAGGACGTGCGCGACGTCCGGGTGGGCCTCACCGGTCCCGCCGCGCGGCCCCGGCTGCTGCTGACCGTCACCTGTCCGCCGGACGCCCCGCTCGCCGAGGTGTGCGCGGCGCTCGGCGCGGGTCCCGTCCACCGCTACCGGGCGGCGGCCGGGCTGGACGGCCTGGTGGCCGACGTCCGTTTCGACGTGCTGCCCGGGGCGGCGGCACAGTCGGACAAACTGCGCTGAATCCATGGTTTTGACGTTCCGTATTGGGTAGGTAGCTCTACGTATCTGACAGCTCGAACAGCATCGGGGGATAGCTGTGAGCATCGGTGACAAGACCGACCGCTACGCGGGCAAGGCCAAGCAGGCCGCGGGCAAGGCCACGCGCAACCGCCAGCTCGAGGGCGAGGGCCAGGCCGACCAGGTCAAGGCCCGCGCCAACGAGCGGGTGGACGACGCCAAGGAGAAGGCCGGCGCCGCCGCGGACAAGATCAAGGGCGTGTTCAACAGTGCCCGGGACGACGACCGCCGGTAGTTCCGGCCGCGTTCGCCCGGGGGCTTCGCCCTAGCGGTCGAGTGGTGGGGGGCCGGTGACGCATGCGTCACCGGCCCTTCGCATACCGCCATACCGTCATTGACCTGCATATTGTCGGCAAAAGTGGTTTTGGGGTCACGGTGGGCGAGCATGATCGGCACATCACGGACAAGCAGGGGGGATCGTCGTGAGCCACGAGCAGCAGAACACACCGGGGAGCGGATCGGCCACCGCGCAGGCCACCAAGGACCCGTCGCGCGACTCGCCGCCGCGCCAGGCCGCGCGCTCGGGGGCCGAGCACCACGGCGACCGGCCGTCCGGGCTGCAAAAGAGCGGCAGCGGGATGAGCGAGCTGGTCACCGACCACGGCAAGACCAAGATCGCCGACGGGGTGGTGGCCAAGGTCTCGGGCATGGCCGCCCGCGAGATCGGCGGCGTGCACGCGATGGGCGGCGGCATGTCCCGCACGTTCGGGGCGGTCAAGGAGAAGCTGCCGGGACAGAAGTCCAGCGTCTCGCAGGGCGTGTCGGTGCAGGTCGGCGAGCGGCAGGCGGCCGTGGACATCGACCTGGTCGTCGACTACGGGGTGTCCATCCCCGACCTGGCCAACGCGGTGCGCGACAACGTCATCGGCGAGGTCGAGCACATGACCGGCCTGGAGGTCGTCGAGGTGAACATCAGCGTGGACGACATCCACCTGCCCGGCGACGACGACGGCGACGGCGACAAGAACGGCGACCAGCAGAAGGCCGAGCAGGACAAGCCACGGGTGCAGTGAGCGCCGTGACCGTCACCGTGACCGACACCGTGGAGGACACCGTGGCCGACACAGCGACCGGTACGGCGACCGGCACCGCGCCGGCCCCGGCACCGGCCGACCCGGGCGCGGCCGTCCGGCTCGCCGAGCGCGTCGCCGGGGTGGCGGCCGCCGTGCCGGACGTGGCCGCCCTGGCGGCGGGCCCGCACAACCAGGTGGTGACCTACCGGCCGGGACCGCCGCTCACCGGCGTCGCGATCCGCCCGGACGAGGTCGAGATCGGGGTGGTCGCCCGGTTCGGGCGCCCGCTCCCCGAGATCGCCGACGAGGTGCGCACGGCGGTCCGGCCGTGGACGGGGGAGCGGCCGGTGACCGTGCTGATCGCGGACATCACCGATGCGGGTGACTGAGCGGCGGCCGGCGCGGACCCGGCCGGCCGCGGAACGCGCCGCGTTCCGGGCCTGGGCGCGTGCCCACCACCCGGACGCGGGCGGCGACCCGGCGGAGTTCGCCGCCGGGCTGCAGCACTGGCGCCGGCGCGCCGCGCGCCCGGCGGGCGAGGTCGTCCTGGTCCGGCGGGGCCGCTGGCCGCTCTCGGCGCTGCGGCGCCGGCGGGAGCGGCGCCGGCGGGCCGGGCGGCTGCGCTGACGGCGCCGCAACGAAGGGGGACAGCGATGAACGGCAAGTCATGGGCCCTGGCAGGGCTCGCATACGGCACGGCGCTCGGGTTCGCCGGCATCTTCGGCGGGTTCGGCGGCTTCCTCATCGTCCTGCTGCTCGGCGTGCTGGGCTTCCTCGGCGGCCGCGCGATGGAGGGCGAACTGGACATGAGCGGGCTGTTCGCCTCGCTCGGCGGGCAGAAGAAGCCATGAGCGGCGGGCAGCGCGGGGCGACCATGATCCCCGACCGGGTCGTCGCCCGGATCGCGTCCCGGGCCGCCGGCGAGACCGGCGAGACCGGCGGCGTGGCCCGCCGGATGCTCGGCGTCCCGGTCGGCGGCCGCCGCGCCGCGCGCACCGACGTGGACGTGGACGGCGACGTGGTCACCGCGCGGATCGAGCTGGCGGTCGACTACCCGGCGCCGGTGCGCGAGGTCGCCCGGCACGTCCGCGAGCAGGTGCGCGAGCGGGTGGAGGAGATGACCGGCTTCACCGTCCGGCAGGTGGACGTGGAGGTCGGCGCGCTGGAGCGGACCTCCCGGCCCCGCCTGGCGGGCCGCTCCCGGGCGGAGGTGCGCTGATGACGACCCACGCGGGACCGATCCCGCACGCCAAGCCCGCGCCCGCCGCGCCGGCCGGCGGCGCCGCCGACCGGCGCGCGCGGCGCGCGTTCCGGCCGCGCCGGATCCTCACCTCGCTGCTGGCGGCGCTGCTGCTCACCGCCGCGGGGGTGCTCACCGCGCTGGAGGCGATCACGGCGCTGGCCGACCGGCCGGCGCGGATCGTCCCTTACCCGCGCATCGAGCACTGGGCACAGGGCACCGCCTGGCGGGACTGGGCGCCGCTGACGATCGCCGCCGCGGTGGCGGTGGTCGGCGCGTTCTTCCTGCTCGCCGGGCTGCTGCCGGGCCGGCCCCGGCTGGTCCCGCTGCACGGCGACGACCCGGACCTGCTGATCGGCGTCACCCGGCACGGCCTGAAGGCCGCCGCGAGCGACGCCGCCGCGCGGGTCGAGGGCGTCCGGCACGTGCGCAAGGTCAAGCTCGGCAAGCACAAGATCACCATGACGGTGGCGACGTCGCTGCGGGTGGCCGAGGGGCTGCAGGACAAGGTCACCGAGGCGGTGCGGCAGCGGCTGGCGGACCTCGGCCCGGTGCCCGCGCGCCGCGTCACCGTCAAGGTGCGGACCAAGGGAGGCTGACATGGACCGACGAGCCGCCCGGATCAACCGGTTCGGGCTGATCGTGTTCGGGATCCTGCTGCTGGCGGCCGGCGCCGCCGCGCTCGCCCGCGGGCTCGGCGCGTTCGGCGGGGCACGCTCCCGCGACGCGCTGATCACCGGCGCGATGCGCGACTACGCGGGCGGGCACGGCTGGTTCTGGTACGCCGTCGCGGCGGCCGGGGTGGTGGCCGCGCTGCTCGGCATCGTCTGGCTGCTCGCGCAGTCGCGCACCGACCGGCTGCCCGGGCTCGCGCTGGAACCCGACGCCGCGGACGGCCGCACCCGGGTGTCGGAGCGGGCCGTCACCGACGCGCTGGAGACCGAGATCGAGGACTACCCGGGGGTGCGCGCCGCGCACGCCCGGCTCGTCGGGTCGCCGGACGCGCCGCGGCTGCGCCTGCACGTGTCCTACGACCGCCGCGCCGACCTGCAGGGGCTGCGCCGCGGCATCGCCGACCAGGCGGTGACGCGGCTCTGCACGGCGCTGGACCGGCGGTCGCTGCCGACGGTGGTCCGGCTGCAGCTGGTGTCGGGCGGGGAGCGGCGCCGCACCGTAGCGTAACCAGCGGCCTTTGTCCGTTATTGGGGGTTCTGCGGGCCAAATCCGGGCCGTCGCTGGCTAGTCTTCGTAGTGATCGCCCGACGTCGAGGGGATGGAGGGACGCACTTGCTACTTGTTCGACGAGTACCGGCCGGCTCCATCACGGAGCCCTTCGATGCACAGGGGTGAGACAACAGCCGAACGTGTTCATCCGGGCCCCTTCCACTGAGCGGCCCGACCCGGGGACCCGTGGCACGCACCGCCACCGGTCCCCGTGGTGTGTCCGGGGCCGGTCTCACCGGTGCGCCACCACGATCATGCGGCGGCTCGCCGCGGTCAGCGGCCCGCCGCCGTCCCCGTACCCCTCGGCCCGCCGGAAGCCCGCCGCGAGCAGCAGGGCGCGCAGCTCGGTGAAGGTGTAGAGCCGCACGAAGAAGCGCGTGTGCCGGGCGCGCCCGTCGCGCACGGTGGTCCGGACGACCTGGACGCGGCCGGTGAGCGGGTCCCAGACGGGCCGGTCGACGACCAGGTCGTCGCCCTTCTCGGCCACCGGCACCACGGGGGAGCGCTCGCGCAGCGTCCAGGCCAGGTTGTTGAGGTCCAGCAGGAACCGGCCGCCGGGCCGCAGCGCGGCGGCGGCCTGGGCGAGGACGCACCGGTTCCCCTCGTCGTCGAAGTAGCCGAACGCGGTGAACCAGCTGACGATCGCGTCGAACCGCTCCAGCCACGGCAGATCGCGCATGTCGCCCTGGCGGTAGTCGACGGCCGCCCCGCGTTCGGCGGCGTCCCGCCGGGCGCGGTCCAGGAACAGGGGCGAGGAGTGCAGCCCGACGACCTGGCAGCCCCGTTCGGCGAGGCGGTTCGCGATCCGGCCGTGGCCGCAGGCCAGGTCCAGGACGTCGCGGCCGGGGCCGAGTTCCAGCAGGCGCCAGATGAGATCGGTCTCGGCGGCCGCGCGCCCGTCGACGTCGTCGGCGTAGAAGTACAGGTAGTCCGCACCGAACAGCTCTGCCTCGTCCATGGTCCCCATTGTGTGGCGCAGACCACCCGGGCGCCGGGTTGTCTTTTCCAACGCGCAGGGGCATGCTGGCGGCAAGTCAGTTGGATAATCCAACCTAGGTGGTCGTGATGCGTGAAGCGGTGATCGTGGAGGCCGTCCGGACGCCGGTCGGCAAGGGCAAGCCGGGCGGGGCGCTGCACGAGGAGCACCCCGCCGACCTGCTCGCCCGCACCCTGAAGACCCTCGTCGAGCGGGCCGGCCTGGACCCGGCGCTGATCGACGACGTGATCGGCGGCGTCGTCACCCAGGCCGGCGATCAGGCCCTCAACCTCACCCGCAGCGCGGTGCTGGCGGCCGGGTTCCCCGAGTCGGTGCCCGCCATGACCGTCGACCGGCAGTGCGGCTCGTCCCAGCAGGCCCTGCACATCGCGGCGCAGGGCGTCATCAGCGGCGCCTACGACATCGCCATCGGCTGCGGCGTGGAGTCGATGTCGCGCGTCCCGATGGGCTCGGCGGTGCTGCCCGGCAGCGACCCGTTCGGGCCGCTGGTCGGCGAGCGCTACCCCGGCGGCCTGGTCGGGCAGGGCATCAGCGCCGAGCTGATCGCCGCCCGCTGGGACCTGTCGCGCGAGGAGCTCGACGGCTACGCCTACGAGTCGCACCGCCGCGCCGCCGCCGCGTGGAAGAACGGCGAGTTCGACCGCGAGGTCGCCTGGGCCGGGCAGCCCGACGAGACCGTCCGCCCCGGCACCTCGCCCGAGATCCTGGCCGGCCTCCGCCCCGCCTACTACGACCCCGCCCAGGCCGAGCGGTTCCCCGAGATCGGCTGGAAGGTCACCGCGGGCAACGCCTCGCCGATCAACGACGGCGCCGCCGCCGTCCTGGTGATGGGCGCCGACGTCGCCGAGCGGCTCGGCCTGCGCCCGCGCGCCCGGTTCCACTCCTTCGCCGTCGTCGGCGACGACCCGCTGCTGATGCTCACCGCGATCATCCCGGCGACCGCCAGGGTGCTGGACCGCGCCGGCCTGTCCCTCGCCGACATCGACCTGTTCGAGGTCAACGAGGCGTTCTCCCCGGTCGTGCTCGCCTGGCAGCGCGAGACCGGCGCCGACCCGGCCAAGGTCAACGTGCGCGGCGGCGCCATCGCCATCGGGCACCCGCTCGGCGCGTCCGGCGCCCGGCTGATGACCACGCTGCTGCACAACCTGGAGGACCGCGGCGCCCGCTACGGCCTGCAGACCATGTGCGAGGCGGGCGGGCTGGCGAACGCGACCGTCATCGAGCGCCTGTGAACCGGCCGGAGGCCGGCCGGGGGGTGCGGGGGGTCGTCCCCCCTCGAACGGTTCGGCACCGGCCGGAGGCCGGCCGGGGGGTGCGGGGGGTCGTCCCCCCTCGGACGACGCCGAACCGCGGATAGGCTGCGGGCATGCCGAAGGACGCCGACCCCCGGCCCTGTTCGATCGCCGACACCCTGGACCTGGTCGGCGAGCGGTGGAGCCTGCTCGCCATCCGGGAGATCAGCCACGGCGTGCGGCGGTTCGACGGCATCGCCCGCAACACCGGGGCGTCCCGCGACATCCTCACCGCCCGGCTGCGCAAGCTGGAGGCCGCCGGGATCGTCCGCCGCGAGCTCTACCAGGAGCACCCGCCCCGCCACGAGTACCGCCTGACGCCGGCGGGCGTCGAGCTGTGCGAGGTGCTGCTCGTCCTGATGAAGTGGGGCGACCGGCACCTGAACGCGGGCGACCCGCCCGTCCGGTGGCACCACGGCTGCGGCGAGCTGCTCGAACCCGCCGTCGTCTGCGCGCACTGCGGCGAGCCCGCGCTGCAGGGCGTGCACGATCCGGTCGGCCGCGGTGTGAGGCCCGTGGTGTGAGGCCCGTGGTGTGAGGTAAGTCTTCGCCAAGTCGGGAGTCCCGGTCGCGTCCTGGGGAATGACAGCCCAGATCGCGAACCGAAGGAGTCTCACATGGTGGACGCACGTGCCGGGCAGCCCGCGCGCCCGAGCGACCTGGTCGACGTGCCGCGCCTCGTCACGGCCTACTACGGCCTGCGGCCCGACCCCTCGGTGGCCGCGCAGCGGGTCGCGTTCGGCACCTCCGGGCACCGCGGCTCGGCGCTGGACGCGGCGTTCAACGAGGACCACATCCTGGCCACCAGCCAGGCGATCTGCGAGTACCGCGCCGCGCAGGGCACCACCGGGCCGCTGTTCCTCGGCGCCGACACCCACGCCCTGTCGGCGCCCGCGCAGGCGTCGGCGCTGGAGGTGTTCACCGCCAACGACGTGCGGGTGCTGGTCGACTCGCGGGACGGGTACACCCCCACCCCGGCCGTCTCGCACGCCATCCTCACCCACAACCGCGGCCGCGACTCCGGCCGCGCCGACGGCGTCGTGGTGACGCCGTCGCACAACCCGCCGCGCGACGGCGGCTTCAAGTACAACCCGCCGGACGGCGGCCCGGCCGGCACCGAGGCGACGACCTGGATCCAGGACCGCGCCAACGCGATCATCGAGGGCGGGCTGAAGGACGTCCGCCGCGTCCCCTACGAGCGGGCGCTGACCCTCGCCGGCCGCCACGACTTCCTCGGCCACTACGTCGACGACCTCGGCTCGGTCGTCGACCTGGACGCGATCCGCGGCGCGGGCGTGCGCATCGGCGCCGACCCGCTCGGCGGCGCGAGCGTCGCCTACTGGGCCGCGATCGCCGAGCGGCACCGGCTGGACCTCACCGTCGTCAACCCCGACACCGACCCGACCTGGCGGTTCATGACGCTGGACTGGGACGGCAAGATCCGGATGGACTGCTCCTCGCCGCACGCGATGGCCTCGCTCATCGAGAACCGGTCGGCCTACGACATCGCCACCGGCAACGACGCCGACGCCGACCGGCACGGCATCGTCACCCCCGACGCGGGCCTGATGAACCCCAACCACTTCCTGGCCACCGCCATCGCCTACCTGTACGAGCACCGCGACGGCTGGCCCGGCGGCGCCGGGGTCGGCAAGACCCTGGTCTCCAGCGGCATGATCGACCGGGTCGCGGCCGGGCTCGGGCGCCGCCTGGTCGAGGTGCCGGTCGGTTTCAAGTGGTTCGTCCCGGGCCTGCTGGACGGCTCGCTCGGCTTCGGCGGCGAGGAGAGCGCGGGGGCGTCCTTCCTGCGCCGCGACGGCTCGGCGTGGACGACCGACAAGGACGGCATCATCCTCGCCCTGCTCGCCTCGGAGATCCTCGCCGTCACCGGCGAGTCCCCGAGCCGCCGCTACGCCGCCCTCACCGAACGCTACGGCGACCCGGCCTACGCCCGCGTGGACGCCCCGGCGACGCCCGAGGAGAAGGCGGTCCTGAAGAAGCTGTCGCCGTCCCAGGTCACCGCGGACACCCTCGCCGGCGAGCCGATCACCGCCGTCCTCACCAAGGCCCCGGGCAACGACGCCCCCATCGGCGGCATCAAGGTGACGACCGAGTCGTCCTGGTTCGCGGCCCGCCCGTCGGGCACCGAGGACGTCTACAAGATCTACGCCGAGTCCTTCCAGGGGCCGGACCACCTCGAAACCGTCCAGGAAGAGGCCCGCGCCCTGGTCAACGCCGCCCTGTCCTGAGACGGCTCAGCAGGCCCTGCGGGCCGGGCCGCTCCGTCCGTAAGGGTCAGGCGCGGCGGGCGCGCAGTTCGACGGCGTCCAGGAACAGCTCCAGGGCGACCTCGAACTGGTCCTCGGCGTCCACCTCGGGCAGGTGGGGGGCGACCGAGGCGATGTTGGGGTAGTGCTCGGGGGGCAGCGCCAGGTACTCCCGGCTCCAGGCGCGGCGGTCGCCCGCCGCGGCGGCCGCGGGCAGCGTCAGCTGGACCGCCTCGAAGGCCGAGTAGGCCAGCGCGACGTCGACCAGCGCCCGGTAGCAGGAGGCGGCCTCGCGGCCGTGCAGGCCGGCCTGCCGCAGCGCGCCGATCACGATCTCGGCCCCGGCGAACTCGGCGTCGCGGCGGGCGGTGCGGCCGGCGACCAGGGCCGCCGCGTGGGGGTGGACGCGGCAGGCCCGGCGCACCCGCCGGGCCAGGTCGGTCAGCGTGCGGCGCCACTCGGGGGAGGGGGCGAAGCCGTCCAGCGACTCGGCCAGGAGGCGGTCGGTGACGGCGAGCAGCAGGTCGTCCTTGTCGCCGAAGTGCCGCAGCACGGCGGTGTGGTCCACGCCGAGCTCGGTGCCGAGCCGCCGGAAGGTCAGCGAGTCCGCGCCGTCCCGCTCCATGATCGCCATGGCGGTGTCCACGATGAGCCCGGGGGTGAGAAAGCCCAGGGAGCGGCGCCGGCGCGCTGGAGCGGGAGCTGGATCCGTCACCGCACCAGCCTATCGAGAAAGCTAAGCACCACTGTTGACACCAATGGTGCTCAGTTGTTTCATGCGGGGTACCCCCCAACGGACGGAGTTCCGATGCCCAAGCGAAGCCTGACGGCGGCGGCCACCACGGCCCTGCTGCTGACCGCCGCGCTGTCCGCCCCGGCCAAGGCCGACGACGGCCCGCTGCCGCTGCCGCTCCTGCCCCACGTGCCCTTCTACCCGACGACCACGATCGCGCCCGCCGCCCACCCCGAACCGCTGGTCCCGCAGGCCCGCGAGCTCGACGCGAGCTACACCTACCGGGGCAAGACCCGAACCGTGCGCGACTTCC
Source organism: Actinomadura macrotermitis (assembly GCF_009604375.1). GTDB lineage: Bacteria > Actinomycetota > Actinomycetes > Streptosporangiales > Streptosporangiaceae > Spirillospora > Spirillospora macrotermitis. The sequence goes on along the minus strand of NZ_WEGH01000003.1, from coordinate 603,918 downwards.
TGGCCCGCTCCTCGACGCTCGGCTACCTGGTCCTGCGCGACAACGCGATCGTCGACGAGCGCTACTTCTCCGGCTACAACGCCGCCAGCCGGTTCAACTCCTGGTCGGTCGGCAAGTCCATCACCGCCACCGCCGTCGGCGCGGCCATCGCCGACGGCCGCATCCGCTCGGTCGCCGACCCGGTGACCCGGTACGTCCCCGAGCTGCGCGGCACCGGCTACGACGGCGTCAGCATCCGGGACGTGCTGCACATGGCGTCCGGCCACAAGTACGACGAGACCGACTACGCCGACCCCACCAAGGGCTCGACCGCCACGACCATCCGCATGGTCCTCGGCGCGCCGCTCACCGCGCAGGCCCGCGAGGCGGAGCGCGAGCGGCCGCCGGGCACCCGGTGGAACTACGACTCGATGAACACCTTCGTGCTCGGCTGGGTCGTGGCCAAGGCGACCGGGCGGCAGCTGTCGGCCTACGTCCAGGACCGGATCTGGCGCCCGGCCGGCATGGAGACGCCGATGCTCATGGGCCACGACTACACGGGCAGCGACATCGGCTACTGCTGCTACCACGCCACCGTCCGCGACTTCGCCCGCTTCGGCCTGCTCTACCTGCGCGACGGCCGCGCGGGCGGCCGCCAGGTCATCCCCTCCTCCTGGGTGCGGGACTCCACCCACAGCACCGAGCCCTACCTGCAGCCCGGCCACCTGGAGCCCGACAACCCGGGCAGCTCCGACAGCGCCTACGGGTACGGCTACCAGTGGTGGCGCGGCGACGGGGACCGCGGCGACTACAGCGCTGTCGGCATCCTCGGGCAGTACGTCTACGTCTCGCCCAAGGACCGGGTCGTCATCGTCAAGACCAGCCAGGACCTCAACTCCGACGCCAACATGGCCGAGGCGCTCCCCGCCTTCCGCGCCGTGGCGGACGCGGTGGCCCGCCGCCGCTGACCCGCCCGCCCGCGCCCCGTCCCTCCCGGGACGGGGCGCGACGCGGGGGGATCAAGGCGTGCATCGGGGCGCGGAAGATGTTTTGCTCCCCTTGTACGCCGACCCGAAGGGAAGCCGCCATGGCCGACAAGACCCCCGACCCCTCCCTGCGGCAGCTGGACGTCCTCGTCGGCACCTGGAAGGTGACCACCACCGACGCCGACGGAAAGACCGAAGAGGGCACGGTGAGCTTCGCGTGGCTGGAAGGCGGCTTCTTCCTGGTCCAGAAGATCGACCTGGGCGACACCGATGCCGTGGAGTACATCGGCCACGACGCGGAGACCGGCACCCTGAAGTCGCACCTGTTCGGCAACTCCCCGGAGATCCTGGAGTACACCTGGCAGGTCGAGGGCGACACCCTGACGATCTGGTACGGCGGCACGGACTCGCCCGCCCGCTACACCGGCCGGTTCAACGAGGACCGCACCGCCAACACCGGCGCCTGGGAGTGGCCGGGCGGCGGCTACCGGTCGACGATGGTCCGGGCGTAGGCCCCGGCCCGCCACCGCCCTATCGGGGGTAGGGCGGTGGCGGGCCGAACAGCCAGTTGCCTTCGGCGTGGGGGTCGGGGCTGGTGTAGTAGTCCATGACGCACGCGGTCAGCTCGGTGTGGTCGATCTGGCCGTCGCCGTCGCGGTCCAGGCGGGCGAACGCCTGGGCGATCTGGTCGGAGGGCAGGCCGGGGGCGTGCCCGTGGACGAAGGCGGTGTACTCGGTCAGGCTGATGGTGCCGTTGCGGTCGCGGTCGGCCACGGCCATCACCGCGTCGGCCAGCCCGCCCAGGGTGTGGCGGGCCAGCTGCGGGTCGCGGGTCAGGGCGGTGCAGGCGGTGAGGAACTCCTGCCTGGTCAGCCGCCCGTCGCCGTCGGTGTCCAGCGGGGCGTGCAGGCGCCGCCAGATGTTGAGGTAGGCGTCGATCATGTCCTGCTCGGCGTCGCTGCCCGGCTCGTAGCCCAGCGCGGACGCGGCGCGGCGCCCCATCTGGACGTGGTCGGCCTCGGTGAAGGCCCCGTCGCCGTCGGCGTCCAGCCAGTGGAAGCTCGCCTGGAACTTGGCCAGGACGAACGGGTGCACATCGGCCGCACTGTCGGTGTCGCCCATCATCGGCTCCGCCCTCTCATCGGTACCGGTCAGGGCAACCGTAGGGACAGGCGCGCCGCGTGCGCGGACCGTGCCGCACAATCCCGCCGGCGAAACTCACCCGCCCGCCATCTCGGCAGGCGGCCGATGCCATGCAGGTGTGGCCGGCCGTCACTCGATGACGTTGACGGCGAGGCCGCCAGGCCCGGTGAAGGAGACGGGGCCGGTGAGAACATCCGCACGCGGATGGTGACAGTCTCACCGGCCCCGGACAACTCCAGAGGCGAAACTCGGATGGTGCAGGATACAGCGGGCGTCCGGTAGCGCGCCGTCGTGTTCGTGTGCGGCCGCGTCAAGGCCGGCGTACATCGCGCGCGGGTGTGGGGGCGAGCGCGCGCGGCGGGGTCACCTGGGGGAGAGCTTGAACTCGGCGTCGAAGGTGACGGTCTGGGGGGTCCTCAGCACCGTATAGCAGCCACCGCTCTCTGCGGTCGCGCTGGTGTACTTCATGATCTGGGTGCGGTTGTTGTAGGTCGCGACGAACTTGTTGAAGTTGATCCGGCAGTTGGTGGCGGAGAATATGATCCCCTCGGAGTAGGCCCTGTTGCCGATGAGCTTGGTGACGCCGGTGGTCGCGTCGTAGCCGGTCGAGGTGAAGTTGATGTATCCGAAGCCAAAGCCGCTGTTGCCGTAGAGCGCGCCCTTCTCTCCGGTGAAGGTCGGACAGTCGAGCCCCTGGGTGAGTTCGAGGTAGACCGACGCCACGCCGCTGGTCATGCCGTACATGGTCCCCAGCTGGTTGACCATGGGGCAGGTGAACACGACCTGGCCGGCGGCGTTGCGCACGGTCACCGCAGTGGTGGTGACGGCGCGGTAGTCGCCGGTGGCGGCGTGCGCGGGCGCCGGGGTCAGCGCCACCAGCGCCGCGGCCGGGGCGAGGACGCCCACCAGGGCGCGGGTCAGGGTGCGGGTGCGGGAGGGGGTGGGGAGCATGGGGCGATGCCTCCTTGTGCCCGCCGGGGCGGGCGCGTCGGGAAGGTCTGGTGACCGTTCGCCCCCCACGATATTTAGGTCGGGTACAAGATCAAAGCGCCGTGCGTGGACGCAACCGGCCTTGCGCGAGCGTCACCGCCGGCCGCGGCCCGCGGCCGGTCAGCACTCGATGACGTTGACGGCCAGGCCGCCGCGCGAGGTCTCCTTGTACTTATCGAGCATGTCGCGGCCGGTGTCGCGCATCGTCTTGATGGCCTTGTCCAGCGACACGAAGTGGCGGCCGTCGCCGCGCAGGGCGATGCGGGTCGCGCTGATCGCCTTGATCGCGCCGACCGCGTTGCGCTCGATGCAGGGGACCTGGACCAGGCCGCCGACCGGGTCGCAGGTGAGGCCGAGGTTGTGCTCGATGCCGATCTCGGCGGCGTTCTCCACCTGCTCGGGGGTGCCGCCGAGGACCTCGGTCAGGCCCGCCGCCGCCATCGAGCAGGCCGAGCCGACCTCGCCCTGGCAGCCGACCTCGGCGCCCGAGATCGAGGCGTTCTGCTTGAACAGCACGCCGATCGCGCCGGCCGCCAGCAGGAACCGGACGGCGCCCGCGTCGTCCGCGCCCGGGACGAACCGGTCGTAGTAGTGCAGGACGGCGGGGACGATGCCCGCCGCGCCGTTCGTCGGCGCCGTCACGATCCGGCCCCCCGCGGCGTTCTCCTCGTTGACCGCGAGCGCGAACAGCGTCACCCAGTCCATCGCGGCGAGCGGGTCGTCGCTGCCCTTCTCCGAGGTGAGCTGGCGGTGCAGCTGCGGCGCGCGGCGGCGGACCTTCAGGCCGCCCGGCAGCAGCCCCTCGCGGCCGCAGCCCCGCGCCACGCACTCCTGCATGACGCGCCAGTGCTCGATCAGCCCCGCGCGGATCTCGGCCTCGGTGCGGCCGAACGCCTGCTCGTTCTCCATCATCAGCGCCGAGATCGACAGGCCCGTCTCGTGGCAGCGCTCCAGCAGCTCGGCGGCCGTGTCGAAGCGGTGCGGCAGGACGGTGTCGTCGGCCTTGATGCGGTCCGCGCCGGTGGCGTTCTCGTCCACGACGAACCCGCCGCCGACCGAGTAGTAGACCTTCGAGCGCAGTTCCCCGCCGGAGGCGTCGAACGCGGTGAAGCTCATCCCGTTCGGGTGCCCCGGCAGGGACTTCTTGCGTTCGAAGACCAGGTCCTCGCCCACCACGAACGGGATGTCGTGCGAGCGGAACAGGCGCAGGGTGCCCGACTCGCGGATGGCCGCGAGGCGGTCGTCGACGGTGTCGACGTCCACCAGCTCGGGCTTGTCGCCCTCCAGCCCGAGGATGACGGCCTTGTCGCTGCCGTGCCCCTTGCCGGTCAGGCCGAGCGACCCGTACAGGATCGCCCGCACCGACGCGGTCTTGGCCAGCAGGCCGTCCTGGTCCAGGCCCCGCGCGAAGCGGTGCGCGGCCGCCATCGGGCCGCCGGTGTGCGAGGAGGACGGCCCGATGCCGATCTTGAAGAGGTCGAAAACGCTGATGGCCATGAGAAGTGCCGCTACCTCGTTGTAGCTGTCCGCCCCGCGGGCCCGCGGCCCGCGGGGCGGACGGATGAGTTACAGGTTCGGGTACAGGGGGTGCTTGTCGGCCAGCGCCTTCACCCGGCCCGCCAGCGCGTCCCTGTCGAAGGACGGCTGCAGGGCGAGGGCGATGACGTCCGCGACCTCGGCGAAGTCCGCGGCGGTGAAGCCGCGGGTGGCGAGGGCGGGCGTGCCGATCCGCAGCCCCGAGGTGACCATCGGCGGCCGCGGGTCGTTCGGCACCGCGTTGCGGTTCACCGTGATGCCGATCTCGTGCAGCCGGTCCTCGGCGTCGCGGCCGGTCAGCTCCGAGTCCACCAGGTCCACCAGGACCAGGTGCACGTCGGTGCCGCCGGTCAGCACCTTCACGCCGGCCTTCGCCGAGTCCTCGGCGAGCAGCCGCTCGGCCAGGATCCGGGCGCCGTCCAGCGTGCGCTGCTGCCGGTCCTTGAAGTCGTCCGAGGCGGCGAACTTCAGCGCCACCGCCTTGGCCGCGATGACGTGCTCCAGCGGACCGCCCTGCATGCCCGGGAAGACCGCGGAGTTGATCTTCTTGCCGAGCTCCTCGCGGGACAGGATCATGCCGCCGCGCGGGCCGCCCAGGGTCTTGTGCGTCGTGGTGGTCACCACGTCGGCGTGCGGCACCGGCGAGGGGTGCAGCCCCGCCGCGACCAGGCCGGCGAAGTGCGCCATGTCGACCATCAGCAGCGCCCCGACCGAGTCGGCGATTTCCCGGAACGCCGCGAAGTCCAGCTGCCGCGGGTAGGCCGACCAGCCCGCCACGATCATCTTCGGCCGGTGCGCCACCGCCAGCGAGGCGACCTCGTCCATGTCGACCAGGCCGTCCTCCGCGCGGACGTGGTAGGGCATCACGTTCAGCGTCTTGCCGGAGTAGTTCAGCCGCATGCCGTGGGTGAGGTGCCCGCCGTGCGCCAGGTCCAGCCCGAGGATGGTGTCGCCGTGCTGCAGCAGCGCGAAGTACACCGCCGTGTTGGCCTGCGCGCCCGAGTGCGGCTGCACGTTGGCGTGCTCGGCGCCGAACAGCTCCTTGGCCCGGTCGATCGCCAGCTGCTCGGTGACGTCGACGAACTCGCAGCCGCCGTAGTAGCGCCGGCCCGGGTAGCCCTCGGCGTACTTGTTGGTCAGCACCGAGCCCTGCGCCTCCAGCACCGCGGCCGGCGCGAAGTTCTCGGAGGCGATCATCTCCAGGGTGGACTGCTGGCGGTGCAGCTCGCTCGCGACCGCTGCGGCCACCTCGGGGTCGGCCGCGGCCAGCGGGTCGTACAGCTCCACGGTCAGTTCTCCTCGATCAGCTTGGTGTAGGCCTCGGCGTCCAGCAGGTCGCCCGGCTCGTCGCTGATGCGCACCTTGAAGATCCAGCCCTCGCCGTAGGGGTCGTCGTTGATGACCTTGGGCTCGTCGATCACGCCGGTGTTCACCGCGGTGATCTCACCGCTGACCGGGGAGTACAGGTCGCTGACCGACTTGGTCGACTCCACCTCGCCGCAGGTCTCGCCGGCCTCGACGGCGTCGCCCTCGGACGGCTGCAGCTCGATGTAGACGATCTCGCCCAGGGCGTCGGCGGCGTGCGCGGTGATGCCGACCGTGACGATGCCGGACTCGTTGTCCAGGCCGGCGACCCACTCGTGCTCTTCGCTGTAACGCAGCTGCTCCGGAACGCTCACGATGTGCTTCTCTCCAGGTCTCAGGAACGCTTGTAGAACGGCAGGTCGACCACGTCGACCGGCTCGGGCCGGCCACGGACGTCCACGGCGAGGCCGGACGCCTCGACGCCGGTGTCGAGGTACGCCATGGCGATCGGCGTGCCCAGTGTGGGCGACGGGGCGCCGCTCGTCACGACACCGCACGGCGCGCCGTCCGACGTGACGACCGCGTACCCCTTGCGGGGCGCCCGCCGCCCGCGGGCGACCAGCCCTACGAGCCTACGGCCTGGCGGCGTCTGTGCCTGCGCCGCCAGGGCGGACTTGCCCACGAATTCACCGGGCTTGTCCAGTTTGACCACTCGGCCGAGGCCCGCCTCGAACGGCGTGGTCTCCCGGGTGAGCTCGTTGCCGTACAGCGGCATGCCCGCCTCCAGGCGGAGCGAATCACGCGACGCCAGCCCGCACGGGACGACGCCGTCGACGGCGTCCAGCACCTTCCACAGCTTCGCGGCGTCTTCGGACGAAACAAACAATTCGACGCCGTCTTCGCCCGTGTAACCCGTGCGGGCGATCAGCGAATCCACCCCGGCCACCTCGCCGGCCATGATGGCGTAGTACTTGAGGTCGTCCAGCGGGGCGTCGGTGAAGTCGGCGATGATGCCCGCCGCCTTCGGGCCCTGCAAGGCGATCAGCGCGTAGGAGTCGGACCTGTCGTCCACGACGGTGTCGAAGCCCTCGGCCCGCTCGACCAGGGCGTCCCGCACCACCGCGACGTTGGCGGCGTTCGCCACCACCATGTAGGTCTGCTCGGCCAGCCGGTAGACGATCAGGTCGTCCAGCACCCCGCCGTCGTGCGCGCAGATCATGGTGTAGCGGGCCTTGCCCACCGGCATCGGCGAGATGTTCCCCACCAGCGCGAAGTCGAGCGCGGCGGCGGCCTGCGGGCCGGACAGGAAGATCTCCCCCATGTGCGACAGGTCGAACAGCCCGGCGCCGGTGCGGACGGCCTGGTGCTCGGCGGTCTCGCTCGCGTAGCGCAGCGGCATCAGGTAGCCCGCGAAGTCGACGAGGTTGGCGCCCAGCTCCCGGTGGACGTCATAAAGCGGCGTCTTCTTCACGGACGGATCATCGGCGGACATGGGTCGGCTCCTTCTTCGCGGGCGCACGTGGGAACCATCGTCCCACCTGGCCGGGCGTCAGCGGTGCCTCCCCCTCTGTCATCGGCGCCTGAGAGCTTCACCCCATGAGCTGGGGCTTTCACCTTCGGCGGGGGACGCGAGGGTCCCCGCTTTCCAGAGGTCGCCTGACCCGCGCGGTCCATGTGCCTGAGAGGTTTTCGGGGAGGAGTTGCTCCTTCGGCGTTCCTGGCTGGCGACCAGGAACTCTCCCGCACGGGATCATCGGCTTCGGTAAAACTTAGCAGCGTGCACAAGGTGCGGCTAGCTGCGCCGGGTTAGCCTCTGACAAGGCGGAAGCTTGGCCCAGAAGTTGTTGTCCCTGCGCAGGCGGGGGTGTTCCGCCGTCCTCGCCGGTGTAGCCGGTTCGAGCGATTTGATCCCCGCGCACGCGGGGTTGCGGGGCGCCCGGCTGGCCGGGCGCCCCGTCTTCATCAGACCGGGGTGACGTAGGCGCCGGAGATGCCGCCGTCCACGAGGAACTCCGAGGCGGTGATGAAGCTGGAGTCGTCCGAGGCGAGGAAGGCCACGGCCGCCGCGATCTCGGAGGCCTCGGCGAAGCGGCCCGTCGGGATGTGGACGAGGCGCCGCGCCGCCCGCTCGGGGTCGGCGGCGAAGAGCTCTTGCAGGAGCGGAGTGTTGACCGGGCCCGGGCACAACGCGTTCACCCGGATGCCCTCGCGGGCGAACTGGACGCCGAGCTCCCGCGACATCGCCAGCACCCCGCCCTTGGACGCGGTGTAGGAGATCTGCGACGTCGCCGCGCCCATGCGGGCCACGAACGAGGCGGTGTTGATGATCGAGCCCTTGCCCTGTTCGCGCATGTACGGGATGACGTACTTGCAGCACAGGTAGACGCTGGTGAGGTTGACGTCCTGGACGCGGCGCCAGGCGTCCAGGCCGGTCTCCAGGATCGAGTCGTCGTCCGGCGGGGAAATGCCGGCGTTGTTGAACGCGACGTCGATGCGGCCGTAGGTGTCGTGCGCGGCCTTGAAGAGGGCCTTCACCTCGTCCTCGGCGGTGACGTCGACCTTGACGTACAGGCCGCCGGTCTCCTCGGCGGCCTGCTTGCCGGTGGTCTCGTCCAGGTCGGCGACGACGACCGTCGCGCCCTCCTCGGCGAAGCGGCGGACGGTGGCCAGCCCGATGCCGCTGCCGCCGCCGGTCACGACGGCCACGCGGCCCTGCAGACGCTGCACTTATGACTCCTCTGTGGCGATGAAGACGTTCTTGGTCTCGGTGAAGGCGGACAGGGCGTCCGGCCCGAGCTCGCGGCCGAGGCCGGACTGCTTGAAGCCGCCGAACGGGGTCCAGTACCGCACCGAGGAGTGGGAGTTGACCGACAGGTTCCCGGCCTCGACGGCGCGGGCCATCCGCAGGCCGCGGCCGAGGTCGCGGGTCCAGATGGAGCCCGACAGCCCGTAGGGGGTGTCGTTGGCGATGCGGACGGCGTCGGCCTCGTCGTCGAAGGGGACGACGAGCGCGACCGGCCCGAAGATCTCCTCGTGCCAGGCCGGGAGGGCGGCGTGGTCGGGGGAGGCGAGCACGGTGGGCGCGAACCAGTGGCCGGGGCCGGCGGGGGCGGTGCCCCGGAAGGCCACGGGGGAGCCTTCCGGGACGTAGGAGGCGACCTTGGCGAGGTGGGCGGCGCTGATCAGCGGGCCCATCTGGGTCGCGGGGGAGCGGGGGTCGCCGACGGTGAAGCCGCGCACGGCCGGTTCGAGCAGTTCCATGAACCGGTCGTAGACGGGCCGCTGGACGAGGACGCGGGAGCGGGCGCAGCAGTCCTGCCCGGCGTTGTCGAAGACGGCTCCGGGCGCGGCGGCGGCGGCCTTCTCCAGGTCGGCGTCGGCGAAGACGATGTTGGCGCTCTTGCCGCCGAGCTCCAGGGTGAGGCGTTTCACGCCGGGCGCGCAGGCCGCCATGATCTCCTTGCCGACCCGGGTGGAGCCGGTGAAGACGATCTTGCGGACGTCCGGGTGGTCCACCAGCCGCCGCCCGGCGACCGGCCCGGCGCCCGGCAGTACCTGCAGGACGCCCTCGGGCAGCCCGGCCTCCAGGGCCAGCTCGCCGACGCGGCGGGCGGTGAGCGGGGTGAGCTCGGCCGGTTTGACGATCACGGTGTTGCCGGCGGCGAGCGCGGGCGCCATCCCCCAGCCCATGATCGGCATGGGGAAGTTCCACGGCACGATCACGCCGACGACGCCGAGCGGCTCGGCGAAGGTGATGTTGATGCCGCCGGGGACCGGGATCTGCTGCCCGAGCAGCCGTTCGGGCCCGGCGGCGTAGTACTCGATCACGTCGCGCAGGTTGCCGGCCTCCCAGCGGGCCTGCCCGATCGGGTGGCCGGCGTTGCGGACCTCCAGCCCGGCCAGTTCCTCCAGGTGCGCGTCGACGCGGTCGGCGAAGGCGCGCAGCAGCCGGGCGCGGTCGCCGGGCGCCAGCTCGCGCCAGGCCGGGAACGCCTTGGCGGCGCGCGCCACGGCCGCGTCGGTCTCCGCCGCCGAGGCGAGCGGTACTTTCTCGACGACCTCCCCGGTCGCCGGATCGATCACATCGAAGTCCATGTATCCCCTTAGAGCCGTTCGAAGCCGCGGAACATCTCCCAGTCGGTGACGGCGCGGTCGAACGCCGCCAGCTCGACGCGGGCGTTGTTGGCGTAGTGCGCGACGACGTCCTTGCCGAAGGCCTCCGCGGCCAGGGCGCTGCCCTCCCAGTCGGCGAGGGCGTCGCGGAGCGTCGTCGCGACCGCCGGGGCGTCGGCGGCGTAGGCGTTGCCGGTGCAGGGCTCCTCCAGCGGCAGCTCGTTCTCGATGCCGTGCAGGCCGCCGGCGATCAGCGCGGCGACCGCGAGGTAGGGGTTGACGTCGCCGCCGGGCACCCGGTTCTCCACGCGCAGCGACGGCCCGTGCCCGACCAGGCGCAGCGCGCAGGTCCGGTTGTCCACGCCCCACTTGATCGCGGTGGGCGCGAACGAGCCGGGCTGGTAGCGCTTGTAGGAGTTGATGTTGGGCGCGAGCAGCAGGGTGAGGTCGCGCAGCGCGGCCTGCTGCCCGGCGATGAAGTGCGCGCCCGCCGTGGACAGGCCGAACGGGCCGTCGCCGGCCATGACCGGGACGCCGTCCCGGTCGCGCAGCGAGACGTGCACGTGGCAGGAGTTGCCCTCGCGGTCGTTCGGCTTGGCCATGAAGGTGATCGACATGCCCTCCTGGGCGGCGATCTCCTTGGCGCCGTTCTTGTACAGGACGTGGTCGTCGCAGGCGTTCAGCGCCTCGCTGAAGCGGAACACGATCTCGTGCTGGCCGGGGTTGCACTCGCCCTTGGCCGACTCGACGTACATGCCGGCGCCGGTCATGCCGTTGCGGATGCGCCGCAGCAGGGGTTCGACGCGGGCGCCGCCGAGCAGCGAGTAGTCCACGTTGTACTGGTTGGCGGGGGTGAGGTCGCGGTAGGCCTTCCGCCAGCCCTCCTCGTAGGAGTCGCGGTAGACGACGAACTCCAGCTCGGTGCCGACGTAGGCGTCCCAGCCCCGCGCCGCCAGCCGGTCCAGCTGGCGGCGCAGGATCTGCCGGGGGGAGGCGGTCACCGGGGAGCCGTCCTCCCAGACGACGTCGGCCTGCACCAGGGCCGCGCCCTCCTGCCAGGGGACGAGGCGCAGGGTGGCCAGGTCGGGGCGCATGACGAAGTCGCCGTAGCCGCTCTCCCAGGACGACATGGCGTAGCCGTCCACGGTGTTCATGTCGACGTCCACCGCGAGCAGGTAGTTGCAGCCCTCCGAGCCGTGCCCGGCGACCTCCTCCAGGAAGTAGCGCGCCGACAGGCGCTTGCCCTGCAGGCGGCCCTGCATGTCGGTGATCGCGATGATCACGGTGTCGATCCGGCCCTCGTCGGCCAGGGATCGCAGTTCGTCCAGGGTGAGCGGCACCTTGCCCTGCCTCCTTTTAGGCGATGGCCTTCAGTTCGTTCTCGATCGCGGCGAGTTCTTCCGGGCTGCCCTGCACCTTCGGGCCGGTGAACCACTTGCGGGCCGACACGATCCACCACAGGCCCGCGCCGCCGAGGACGACCAGCACCGCGATCGGCGCGTAGTTGAAGGTGTCGACGGTGATCGGGTTGGCGGGCGGCAGCATGAACAGCACCGAGATGAAGGCCACCCAGACCACCGCGACGACGCCGATCGGGCGGCTCCACCGGCCGAGGTGCCAGGGGCCGCGCTGGAACGCGTCGCCCTGGCGCAGCCGCAGGAACGTCGGGGTGACGTAGGCGATGTACAGGCCGATCACCGCGACCGAGGTGACGGCGAGGTAGGCGGTCTTGTTCCACAGGGCGGGCAGGGCGAGCACGAACGCGCCGCCCGCGGCGAGCCAGATGGCGTTGGTGGGGATGCGGGCGCGCTTGTTGATGCGGTGCCAGAAGGAGGAGAACGGCAGCGCGCCGTCCCGGGAGAACGCGTAGATCATCCGGGAGTTGGCGGTGACCGAGGCCATCCCGCAGAAGAACTGGGCGACGAAGGAGATCAGGATGAGCAGCTTGCCCATCGTGCCGCCGGTCGCCGCGATGAAGATCTCGGCGGGGCCGCCGGTGACGGACTTGGCGTAGTCCTGGATGGCGAAGGTGACGCCGAGCAGCAGCACCCAGCCGGCCACGATGGAGATCAGCACCGAGTTGACGATGCCCTTCGGGCCGGAGCGGGCCGCGTCGCGGGTCTCCTCGGTCATGTGCGCCGAGGCGTCGTAGCCGGTGAGGGTGTACTGCGACAGCAGCAGGCCGATGAGCGCGGCGTAGGCGCCGTACTGCCAGCCGGTCTCGTTGACGAACTCGGTGAACACGAACGAGGTGCTCTGGTGGTGCGCCGGCTTGAACACCAGCACCCCGACGACGAAGGCGACGCCGGCGACGTGCCACCACACGCTGACGGTGCCGAGGAGCGCGACGAGCCGGACGCCGAACTGGTTCAGCAGGGCGTGCGCGGCGAGGATGACCACGAACAGCACGAAGGTGTGGCCGAGCGACACCGAGAACCCGAACTGCAGGTCCAGCAGCGGGTTGAGGAAGGCCGCCGAGCCGTAGACGATCCCGGCGGTGACCGCGACCTGGCCGATGAAGTTGAACCAGCCGGTGAACCAGGCCCAGGCGGCGCCGTTGCGCGGGGCGAGCTTGGCGGCCCAGTAGTACAGGCCGCCGGCGGTCGGGTAGCTGGAGCAGACCTCGGCCATGGCGAGGGCGACCAGCAGCGTCAGGGCGCCGACGAACAGCCAGCCCCAGGTGATCACCACCGGGCCGCCGCCGGCCAGCCCGATCGTGTAGGAGGTGAGGCAGCCGGTCAGCACCGAGATGATGGTGAAGGAGACCGCGAAGTTGGAGAAGCCGGACATCGTGCGGCTGAGTTCCTGGGCGTAGCCCAGTTCGTGCAGCCGCTTCTCGTCGTCGTTCTCGCCGGTGGAGGGGGTCGGGGGGTTCGGCACGGATGCCTTGGGCTCGTCGAGGCTCACGAGCGGCTCCTCAGGAAGCGCCGTTAACGGGCTAAGTTCAGACCATTAAGGTTTACGGCGCCCCGTCCGTCAAGGGGGCGGTGCATCGCGAAACAGACATGTAACGTGGGCCCGGAGGACCCCCGCCAGACCCCGTCCCCGACCGAAGGGCGCCCATGCCGAGGACGACCGACGGCTCCGTCCCCGCCGCGCTCCCGCAGGCCGCCGACGTCACCGCCGCCGCGGTGTTCCGCCCGGTCCGGGCGGGCAACGCCTTCGAGGAGACCGTGGAGCGGCTGCTGCAGGCGATCAAGCTCGGCGTCGTCGACCACGGCGACCGGCTGCCGCCCGAGCGCGAGCTGGCGCCGCTGCTCGGCGTCAGCCGGGTCACGCTGCGCGAGGCGATCCGCGCCCTCCAGCAGGAGGGGTTCGTGGAGTCGCGCCGCGGCCGGGCCGGCGGCACCTTCGTCATCTACCGCCGCCCGCCGCCGCGCCGCGCCGACCTGCGCCGCGCCCTGGCCGACATGGGCGACGAGCTGAACGACACCCTCACCTACCGGATGGCGGTGGAGACCGGCGCCGCGCAGGTGCTCGCCACCACCGCGCTCACCGCCGACCAGCGCACGCTGCTGCGCACCCGGCTGGCCGAGCTGAACGCGGCCGGCGCCGCCGACTACCGCCGGCTGGACACCCTGTTCCACCTCACCATCGCCGAGCTGACCGGGTCCCGGCTGCTCGCCTCGGCCTGCGCCGACGCCCGGATGCGGGTCACCGACCTGCTGAACGCGATCCCGGTCCTCGGGCCGAACATCGAGCACGCCGCCGCCCAGCACGCCGCGATCGTGGACGCCGTCCTGATGGCCGACCCCGAGGCCGCCCGGCGCGCCGTCGCCGAGCACCTGGAGGGCACCGCCGCGCTGCTGCGCGGTTTCCTGGGGTAGGGATGGTTTTCTGCGCAGTCGGCGCGGAGGGCGTCAAGTACGCTGAGTTGGTCGCACGTGATCACGAGGGGTTGAACGCATGGTCTGGCTGGCCGGTGTGCTGATCCTGTTCCTCGGCCTGCTGGCGTCCATCGCGCTGCACGAGCTGGGGCACTTCAGCTTCGCCAAGCTGTTTCGGGTGCGGACCACACAGTTCATGGTCGGTTTCGGCCCGACGCTGTGGTCCAAGCGCAAGGGGGAGACCGAGTACGGGGTGAAGTGGGTCCCGCTCGGCGGCTACATCCGCATGATCGGGATGCTGCCGCCGCGCAAGGGCGACGCCCCCGGCCAGGTCCGCCGGATCAGCACCGGCCCCTGGCAGGGCCTCATCGAGTCCGCCCGGGGCGCGGCGCTGGAGGAGGTCCGGCCCGGCGACGAGGACCGCGTCTTCTACGCCAAGAAGTGGTGGCAGAAGCTCATCATCATGTTCGCGGGCCCGGCCATGAACCTGGTGCTGGCGGTGCTGTTCTTCTCGGTCCTGCTGATGGGCATCGGCATGGAGAAGCACGACGCCGAGCCCGTGGTGAGCGCGGTGTCCAAGTGCGTGGTGCCCGCCGACGCCAAGACCGACACCTGCCCGGCGAGCGCCACGCCCACCCCGGCGGCGCAGGCCGGGCTGCGGCCCCGCGACCGGTTCGTCTCCTTCAACGGCACCCGGATCGAGAACTACCCGCAGCTGCAGCGCCTGATCCGCGACTCGGCCGGCAAGACGGTGGCGCTGGTCGTCGAGCGCGACGGCAAGCAGATCACCAGCCAGGTGCCGATCATCAAGAACCAGCTGCCCGACCTGAAGGACCCCGACAAGACCGTCACGGTGGGCTTCCTCGGCATCTCCCCGGTCATGACCACCACCTACGAGCGGCAGGGCCCGCTGACGGTGGCCCGCTACATGGGCGCGCTCACCCAGCGCACCGCCGAGTCGCTGCTGCACATGCCGCAGAAGATGGTCGGCATCTGGGACGCCGCGTTCGGCGACGGCAAGCGCGACGTCAACGGCCCGATCGGCGTGGTCGGCGTCAGCCGGCTCGGCGGCGAGGTGGCCGCCGCCGAGGAGCCGACCAAGCGCAAGATCGCCATGTTCGTCGGGCTGCTCGGCTCGCTGAACCTGGCCGTCGCGCTGTTCAACCTGGTGCCGCTGCTGCCGCTGGACGGCGGCCACATGGCCGGCGCGCTGCTGGAGGCGGTCAAGAAGGCCTTCGCGCGGCTGCGCGGCCGCCCCGACCCCGGCCCGGTGGACGTGGCCAAGGCGCTGCCGGTCACCTACGTCATGGCGAGCGTGCTGATCGTGATGGGCGCGCTGCTGATCTACGCCGACCTGGTCAACCCGATCCGGCTCTCGGGCTAGCGGCCGGTTAGAGGCCGGCCAGCGCGCCGGTCTTCAGGAAGTCCTCCAGCGCGGCGGTGTAGGGCGCGATGTCCAGGCCCTGGGCGTCCAGCCAGGCGTCCGAGCCGTAGGTCCCCGCGTACCGCTCGGCGCCGTCGCAGATCAGCGTGACCACGCTGCCGCGCTCGCCGCGCGCCCGCATCTCGGCGATCAGCAGCGCCGCGCCCCACATGTTGGTGCCGGTGGAGCCGCCGACGCTGCGGCCGGTGACCCGGCCGGTCCAGCGCATCGCCGCGACCGACGCCGCGTCGGGCACCTGCACCATCCGGTCGATCACGGTGGGCAGGAACGACGGCTCGACGCGGGGGCGGCCGATGCCCTCGATCCGCGACCCGGCCGCGGTGCGCGCGGGGTCCTCGTCGGCGTAGGCGCCGAAGAAGGCCGAGCCCTCGGGGTCGACCACCGCGACCCGGGTCTGGAACCGCTGGTAGCGGGCGTAGCGGCCGATCGTGGCGGAGGTGCCGCCGGTGCCGGCGCCGACCACGATCCAGGCCGGCTCGGGGAAGCGCTCCAGCCGCAGCTGCCCGAAGATCGACTCGGCGATGTTGTTGTTGCCGCGCCAGTCGGTGGCCCGCTCGGCGTAGGTGAACTGGTCCATGAAGTGCCCGCCGCACTCGGCGGCGAGCCGCCGCGACTCGGCGTAGATCGTCGTCGGGTCCTTGACCAGGTGGCACCGGCCGCCGTAGAACTCGATCAGCTCGATCTTCTCCACGCTGGTGGCGGCCGGCATCACCGCGGTGAACGGCAGGCCGAGCAGCCGCGCGAAGTAGGCCTCGCTGACCGCGGTGGACCCGCTGGACGCCTCGATGATCGTGGTGCCCTCCCGGATCCAGCCGTTGGCCAGGCCGTACAGGAACAGCGACCGGGCCAGCCGGTGCTTCAGCGAGCCGGTCGGGTGCACCGACTCGTCCTTGAGGTAGAGGTCGATGCCCCACTCGGGCGGCAGCGGGAACACGTGCAGATGCGTGTCGGCGCTCCGGTTGGCGTCGGCCTCCACCTTGCGGATGGCCTCGGCGATCCACTCCCGGCAGCCCGGGTCGCAGCGGTCCACGATACGGCTCATGCCATCCCCCCTGATCACGTCGTTCCCGCACGATATCGCCGCACGTCACCGGGGCAGAATGGGAGGACGGGGGATTCATGATCGACTTTTTTCACCGGCGGATCGTGGAGACCGGGCGGCTGCCGCTGTTCGCGTTCCTGGCCGCCTTCATCGTCACGTTCGTGCTGACCCGGGTGAACGTCCGGCTGATCCGCGCGAACGTGCGCTGGTGGTTCAAGAACGTCCAGGCGGGCGAGGTGCACATCCACCACATGGTGCTCGGGGTGGTGCTGATGCTGGTCGGCGGCGTCGGGGGCTTCGCCATCCCGGACTTCTTCGGCGCGCTGAACGTCGCGGCGGCGGTGGTGTTCGGCATGGGCGCCGCCCTGGTGCTGGACGAGTTCGCGCTGATCCTGCACCTGTCGGACGTGTACTGGACCGAGAAGGGCCGCGCGTCGCTGGACGCGGTGTTCGTCGCGGTCGCGATGACCGGCCTGCTGCTGCTCGGCGTCCGGCCGTTCGGGTTCGAGGGGGTGGAGTCCGACCCGGGCGGGGCGCAGCTCAGCCGGGTCGTGCTGATCGCCACCTACGCCCTCTCGCTCGCGATCAACCTCGGGCTCGCGGTGGTCACGCTGCTCAAGGGCAAGATCTGGACGGGGCTGCTCGGCCTGTTCGTGCCCGCGCTGCTGATCGTCGGCGCGATCCGGGTGGCCCGGCCGGGCTCGCCGTGGTCGCGCTGGCGCTACCGGCCCGGCTCGCGCAAGTACCGGCGGGCGCTGCACCGCGAGGCCCGGTTCCGGCGGCCGCTGATCAGGGGCAAGATCTGGGTGCAGGAGTTCATCGCCGGCCGGCACGAGCGGGCCCCGGCGGAGCTGCCGCCCGGCCGGGAGACCGGGCCGGGGGAGCGGTGAGCGCGCTCAGTCGATGACCGGGGCGACCGCGCGCACCGTGTCGATGGTGTCGGCCTCGGCCGCCCGCTTGTCCGGCCGGTAGCGCAGCACCCGGGCGAAGCGGAGCGCGAGGCCGCCGGGGTAGCGGGGGCTGCGCTGCACCCCGTCGAAGGCGATCTCCACGACGAGCTCGGGGCGCACGTGCACCGTCCAGTCGTCCTCGCGGACGGCCAGGGCGCGCAGCCGCTCGGTCTGCCAGGCCAGCAGCTCGTCGGTGAGGCCCTTGAAGGTCTTGCCGAGCATGACGAACCCGCCGCTCTGCGGATCGCGGGCGCCGAGGTGCAGGTTGGACAGCAGGCCCGCGCGGCGGCCGTGCCCCCACTCCACGGCGAGCACCACCAGGTCCAGGGTGTGCCGCGGCTTCACCTTGATCCACCCGGCGCCGCGGCGGCCCGCGGTGTAGGGCGTCTCGGGCGATTTGACCAGCACGCCCTCGTGGCCGCGCGCGACGGCGTCGTCGAAGAACGCCTTCGCCTCGCCGGGGTCGGCGGTGACGATGCGCGGCATCCGCAGTGGCCCGGGGACGACCCGGGCGAGCGCCTCGCCGCGCTCGTGGCCGGGCCGGTCGAGCAGGTCGGCGCCGTCCAGGTGCAGCACGTCGAACAGCAAGACCGACAGCGGGACCTGCGGGGCGTCGCGGGCGGTGCGGGTCGCGGTGCGCGCGGCGGTGACCTGGAAGGGGTGCGGCGAGCCGTCCGGGCGCAGCGCGATCAGCTCGCCGTCGAACACCGCGTCGCGGACCGGCAGCTCCTTCAGCGCCGCGACGACCTCGGGCAGCCGGCCGGTGATCTCGTCGAGGGTGCGGGTGAAGACGCGGACCGTGCCGCCGGTGATGTGGACCTGGGCGCGGACGCCGTCCAGCTTCCACTCCACCGCCGCCGGGCCGCCGATCTTGGCCAGGGCCTCGTCGACCGACGGCGCGGCGGCGGCCAGCATCGGCCTGACCGGGCGGCCGACCTCCAGCGTGAACGCCGCCAGCCCCGCGGCGCCGTCGGCGAGCGCCGTGGTGGCGACCGGGCCGAGCGCGCCGCGCAGCATCACCGCGCGCCGCACCTGCGCCGCCGGGACCCCGGCCGCCGCCGCGATCGCCTCGGCCATCACGCCGTCCAGCGCGCCCTGGCGCAGCTCGCCCGACAGCAGCCGGACCAGGAACCCCTGCTCGGCGCCGGTGGCGCGGGCGAACAGGACGTGCAGCAGCTCGCGCCGCCGGGCCACCGAGCCCTTGCCCGCGACCGCGCCGATCTCGCCGAACGCCGCGTCGACCTGCGCCACCGTCAGCGACGGCTCCCCGGCGGGCGGCGGCGTCTCGCGCAGCGCCGCGTAGCCGACGCCGATCTGCCGCTGGGGCAGCTCGCCGGACAGGTAGGCGACGACGACGGCGGCCTCGCCCGGCGCGGCGCCCCGCAGACAGGCCGCCAGCGCGGCCACCTTGACCTTGCGGGCGGGTGAGGCCGACACCGCCTCGGACGTCTGGGCGATCTCTGCGAGCAGCACGTCACCCATTGTGTCGCCCGGGTCCGACATTACGAGGCGGCGGGGAGTCTGGTCAGACGGCGCCGGGCTGAATACCTTTTCAACGGGTAGGGGCAATCGGGGGATTAAGGAGCCGTGGTGGGCCTTCCGCGTCCGTCGGAGCCATTTCAACGGGTCTATTCGGCGCCCGAGCCGCCGTCGCCGGCCCGCCGGCCGCGGCTGCTCGCGTGGATCGTCGGGCTGGCCGCGTTCGCGCTCGCCGCGGGGACGGTGTTCCTGCTGGCCCCCGGTGGCGACGAGGGCCGCACGGTGGCACGCTCCACTCCGCCGTCCAGTGCCCCGCGGGCGAGCGCGCCGCCGACGAGCGCCCCGCCGTCCACCACGCGGCCGAGTCCGGCGCCCACCACGGCGGCCCCGGTGCGCCCCCTTGCCGCGCTGCCGCCGGTGTGCGGCGCGCCGTCGCCGGCGACCGTGCGCACCCTGGTGCCGTCCGCCCGCCGCGACCAGGGCGCCAATGAGATCCTCACCACGTGCACCTACACCGCGACCCGGGGCCCGTTCCGCTGGCTGCGGGTCGAGGCGCGCCTGAGCGCGCCGTCCAACAGCGCCGCCCCGGTGGAGGACGCGCGCCGCTTCTTCGCCTCGCAGTGGGCGCAGGCCCGCGACAACGACCTGGCCCGGGTGCTCACCCTGGAGCGGACGAGCGGCCTCGGCGACGAGGCGTTCCGCCTGTTCAAGGTCGACAAGGGGCAGCCGACGGCCGTCGGCGAGGTGACCATGCGGCTGCGCAACGCCGTGGTGACGGTGGGCTACAGCGAAATGGTGCCGGCCAAGGGCGACGCCGCCGGGCGCGAGCGCGCCTGCCTGGCAAAGGCGGCGCAGGTCGCCCGGGAAGTGATGAAGACCTACCGATGAACCATTTGTGACCTCAATTGGCCGATCATGGCTTATGTACTGTCAATCCCTCCTAGGGTGTTCCGTAAAGGGGAGGGAGATGACGGCCGGGGCCGGTGTGACGGAACCCGGTCGTCGTGTGAACGCCTGGGAGGAGGAGGTCGACGCCGTGGCCGCGAAACCGGCAGGTGTGTCCTGGGTGTGATGACCCCAGGTGAGGGGCGGGAGCACCCGCCACGCAGTGTGCAGGGGCCGCCGGGCGTACGATGCCCGGTGGCCCCCGTGATCTCCCGGGGGCCGACCGCGGCCGGGACCCGGCCGTGACAGCGCACGGAGCGGAGAGTCAAGTGGAACCGGTTACCGTCTGGTGGGCAGACCCGGCCGCCGCGACCCCCGCGCTGATCGCGCTGCTGAACCCGGTGGAACGCGCCCGCCGCGACCGCTACCAGCGCCCGCAGGACCAGGACCGGTTCACGCTCGGCGTCGCGATGAGCCGCACCGCGCTCGCGCCGCTGCTCGGCGTCGCACCGGAACGTGTTCCCCTCGACCGCACCTGCGCGGACTGCGGCGCGCCGCACGGCGCCCCCCGCGTCGCGGGCGGCCCGCACCTGTCGGTCTCGCACTCGGGCGACCGGGTCGCGGTGGCGCTGTCCCCGCACGGCCCGCTCGGCGTGGACGTCGAGGCCGCGACCGGCCGGATGACGGCCGACATCGCCGGCCACCTCCTGGCGCCCGGCGAGTCCGCCGCGGCCGAGGCCGACCTGCTCGCCTACTGGACGCGCAAGGAGGCCCTCACCAAGGCCACCGGCGACGGCCTGCGCGAGCCCTTCACGAACCTGCGCGTGTCGCCCCCGTCCGCCCCGCCCCGCCTGCTCGCCTGGGAGGGCCGCCCCGACCTGGCGGCCCGCTTCACCCTGCACGCCCTGGACCCGGGCCCCGGCCACACCGCCTGCCTGGCCCTGCTGGACCACCCCGCCGAGGTCCCCGTCCAGGAACGCCCCTTCGCCCCGGCCGGCTAGGAGGCGGCGATCTCCTCGGCGATGACGGCGTCGACCTCGGCCTTGCGGTCGGCCTCCTCGGCCGCGAAGCGCTCGGCGTCGAGCTTCTCGGCGAGCTCCTCGTCCTGGCGCATCAGCGCCTCCAGGTCGGACCTGGACGCCTCCAGCACGCCCATCTCCTCGAACGTGGCCTGGATGCGCGGGCTCCACAGGCCGATGTCCTTCACGCACGGCACGATCCGGCTGAACAGCAGGCTCTGGAACATCCGCATGTAGGGAGAGTTCCGCACCAGCTCGTCGACCTCGTTCGAGTCGATGCCGAAGTTCGTCCAGATCTCCCGGCCGCGGATGCGGTCGCGCATCAGGTAGCAGCCGTCGATGACGAACTCCTCGCGCTCCTTCAGCTCCGGCGCCGACAGCTCCTTGTAGTAGTCGCGCAGGGCGAGGCGGCCGAACGCGACGTGCCGCGCCTCGTCCTGCATGACGTAGGACAGGATCTGCTTCGGCAGCGGCTTGGTCGTGACGTCGCGGATGACGCCGAACGCGGCGAGCGCCAGGCCCTCGATCAGCACCTGCATGCCGAGGTAGGGCATGTCCCAGCGCGCGTCGCTCAGCGTCTCGGTCAGCAGGTCCTGCAGCTTGGTGTTGATCGGGTAGACCATCCCGATCTTGTCCTGCAGGAAGCGGGAGAAGATCTCCACGTGCCGGGCCTCGTCCATGGTCTGGGTGGCCGAGTAGAACTTGGCGTCCAGGTCGGGCACCGTCTCCACGATCCGGGCGGCGGTGATCATCGCGCCCTGCTCGCCGTGCACGAACTGGGAGAACTGCCACGAGGTGGAGTGCTGGCGCAGCAGCCGGCGGTCCTTGTCGCCCATCTTGTCCCAGTACGGTGTGCCGTAGATGGCGAGGGCCTGGTCGGGGATGCCGAGCGCGTTGCCCGGGTCGACCTCCAGGTCCCAGTCGATGCGCTTGACCGAGTCCCACTGCTTGTCCTTGCCCTTCTGGTACAGGGCGAGGAGCCGGTCGCGGCCGTCGTCGTACTCCCAGGTGAACCGGGTGTCCCCGGCGAGCGGCACGTCCCAGGTGGACGTGGGGACCGGGTCGGTGTAGAGGTCATGGGTCGACACGGGTGGTACCTCCGCGGGAGAGCCTACGTACGATGTACGTCCGACGTACGTTGTACGTACCGTGTCATGGGGTACTTACCGTGTCAATGGCACAGAAGGCGGTCGGATGGCAAGGAAAGACGTTCCGGAGACGCGGCCGGCCCTCACCCGCGCGCGGATCGTGCAGGCGGCCGTCGACCTGATCGAGCGCTCCGGAGTCGAGGCCCTGTCCATGCGCGCCGTCGCCGCCGAGGTGGGCGTGGCGGTGATGTCGCTGTACAACCACGTGCCGAACAAGGCCGCCCTCCTGGAGGGGGTGGCCGCCTACGTCGTCGCCGGCATGGACCTGGAGGTCGCCGACCCCGCCGAACTGGACTGGCGCGACCAGGCCCGCGCCCTCATCCGCGCCTTCCGCAAGGCCGCGCACGACCATCCGCGCTGCATCACGGTCCTGTTCACCCACAAGATCGAGACCCCGGTGGCGCTGCGCCCGGCCGAGCGCGCCCTCGCCCTCGCCGACGCGGCCGGCTTCGACGGCCCCACCTCGGTGCGCATCATGCGCGCCCTGCTGGCCTACGCCCTCGGCGCCCAGCTGCGCGAGACCAGCACGGTCGAGGTCCTGGACCGGCTGCCCGAGGGCCTGGCCGGCGTCTACCCCGGCCTCGACCCGGCCGAGTACCCGCACGTCGTGGCGCTGTCGGCGGAACTGTCGCGGCACGACCCCGAGACCGACTTCGAGTTCGGCCTGGACCTGCTCATCACCGCCCTGGACGCCCTGCCCCGCCGCAGCCGCCCCGCCTAAAGGCCGTGTCGTAACTGTGGGGTGGACCGGGGCGATGTCCTGGTGTGGTGCAGGTGCTGTCAGCGGTTGAGGCGCGGTGGCCGGCTGACCGACCATCACAGCCCGCTTCACCACACAGTGACGAGACAGCCTTCAGAGGAGATGCTCGGGGCATGCGGGGCTTGACTTGAGGTTCGTCTCGTTCCCGATGCGTTCCTAAGGCTGCCGAGCTGGTGCGGATCGATGGAGAGCGCGTCTTTTGGCGCCGCACCGCCTGACTTTCCGGCCAATGGAGGATCTCATGGCAGTCGACAACATCAACCCCACCCCGCTCGCGTACAAGGGAGACCGCCTCAAGGGACGCAGGGTCCTGGTCGTCGGCGCGTCGAGCGGCATCGGCGCGGCGGCCGTGCGTCGCTTCGCCGCAGAGGGGGCCGCAGTGATCGCCACCGCCCGCCGGGAGGAGCGGCTCGCCGCGTTGTGCAAGGAGGTCACCGCCGAGGGCGGGGACGCCTCGTTCGTCGTCGGCGACGTCACCGACGAGGAATCCATCGCCGAGGCCGTGAACGTCGCGGTGGAACGCATGGGAGGCCTGGACGGCGCTTTCAACGCCGCCGGCGTCGGTGGAGCGGGCCGGTTGCACGAGACCGAGGCCGCCGACTTCGATCGGGTCGTCGCGGTCAACCTGCGCGGCACGTTCCTCGCCATGAAGTATCAGATCAGGGCGATGCTGGCGGGCGAGGGCGGCGCGATCGTCAACACCTCCTCGATCGGTGGCCTGGTGGCCGCGCCGGCCCTGACGTCCTACGGCGCCACCAAGTGGGGTGTCAACAGCCTCACCAAGAGTGCCGCGGTCGGCTACGCCGCGCAGAACATCCGGGTCAATGCCATCGCCCCGGCCGCCACTTTGAGCGAGATGCTCGAACAGTGGCTGCCCACCGACGAGGCCAAGCGTGCGATGGCCGCCCAGACTCCTCTCAACTTCATCGCCTTGCCCGACGACATGGCGCGCGTGGCCCTCTATCTGCTGTCTGACGAGTCTCGCTGGATCACCGGCACTGTCCTGCCCGTCGACGGTGGAGCCTCCGCGACCTGATGCGTCCCCGCACCGCCGACCCGGGCGCCCACGGCCGGACCGTGTCGGCCTGGTCGAAGGGGCGCCGGGCGGGCGCGGGCGTTACGGGAGGACGTGCCTCAGGGCGGGGCGGAGTATGTCGGCGAACGAGTCGGTGGTCCGCGTGCCGAGCCAGTGCCGGGCGGCGGTTCTGATGGCGGCGGCGATCGCCGCCGCCATGACCTGGGGATAGAGGTCGCGCTCGGGGTCGGCGCCGGTGCGTTCGGCGATCGCTTCGGCCAGGGGTTCCTCGGCCGCCGTGAAGGCCTTCAGGACCTCCCTTTCGAGGCCGGGCTCGGACATCATCAGCTGCAGGCCGGCCTTGTCGGGCTCCGGGCCGGTGTAGTGCTCGATCACGGCCGCCTCGATGGCCTGGCCGAGCGGTTCGCCGGCCGGCCTGGAGCGCAGCGCCCGGCCGAGGCGCCGGGCGCGGTCGGTCTCCAGGGCGCAGATCGCCTCCTCCCGGCTGGCGAAGTAGTTGTTGTAGGTGCGGGGCGACACCCCGGCCGCCTCGGCGATGTCGCGCACCCGCACGAGGGCGAGGCCCTGGGGGCCCTGCTCGATGGCCAGGCGGAGCGCGGCGGTGCTGATCGCTTCGCGGGTCGTCTGCTTGTTGCGGGTCCGCAGGTCCGCGGGTTCACCGTCGTTCATGCCCGTCACCCTATCCACTTTTTGCGTGCCGCGCATTAAGTGCGTGGCACGCAAGTTTGTGAGTAGAGTGTGCCGCAGTCGACTGGCACTCGACTCCGGAGAGTGCCAGGCGGGTGGGGCGGCGAGGCCTGTGCGCAGGCCGTCCGTCGCGGGCGCCGTCCCTCCCGGTCAGGTGAAGGAGGAGACATGCCCGCAAGGATGATCGCGTTCGATGAGGAGGCCCGCCGGGGCCTGGAACGCGGCATGAACCAGCTCGCTGACGCCGTCAAGGTGACCCTTGGCCCCAAGGGCCGCAACGTGGTGCTGGAGAAGAAGTGGGGCGCTCCCACGATCACCAACGACGGTGTCTCCATCGCCAAGGAGATCGAGCTGGAGGACCCGTGGGAGAAGATCGGGGCCGAGCTCGTCAAGGAAGTGGCCAAGAAGACCGACGACGTCGCCGGTGACGGCACCACCACCGCGACCGTGCTGGCCCAGGCGCTGGTCCGCGAGGGTCTGCGCAACGTGGCCGCCGGCGCCAACCCGATGTCGCTCAAGCGGGGTATCGAGGCCGCCGTCGAGCGTGTGAGCGCGGAGCTTTCCGCGCTGGCCAAAGATGTGGAGACCAAGGAGCAGATCGCTTCGACGGCCTCCATCTCCGCCGGTGACGCCCAGATCGGCGAGATGATCGCCGAGGCGATGGACAAGGTCGGCAAGGAAGGTGTCATCACCGTCGAGGAGAGCAACACCTTCGGCCTGGAGCTCGAGCTCACCGAGGGCATGCGCTTCGACAAGGGCTACCTGGCGCCGCACTTCGTGACCGACGCCGACCGCCTTGAGGCGGTGCTGGACGAGCCGTACGTGCTCCTGGTCGGGGGGAAGGTCACGGCGAACAAGGACCTGCTCCCGGTGCTGGAAGCGGTGATGCAGACGGGCAAGCCCCTCCTTCTGATCGCCGAGGACGTCGAGGCGGAGGCGCTTGCCACGCTGCTGGTCAACAAGATCCGTGGCATCTTCAAGTCGGTCGCGGTCAAGGCGCCGGGCTTCGGTGACCGCCGCAAGGCCATGCTGGGCGACATCGCGACCCTGACCGGTGGCCAGGTCATCAGCGAGGACGTCGGCCTGAAGCTGGAGAACACCACCCTGGACATGCTGGGCCGTGCCCGCAAGGTGGTCGTCTCCAAGGACGAGACCACCATCGTCGACGGTGCCGGTGACGCCAACGAGATCGCCGGCCGGGTCAACCAGATCCGCACCGAGATCGACGCGACCGACTCCGACTACGACCGCGAGAAGCTGCAGGAGCGGCTGGCCAAGCTGGCCGGCGGTGTGGCGGTCATCAAGGCCGGCGCGGCGACCGAGGTGGAGCTCAAGGAGCGCAAGCACCGCATCGAGGACGCGGTGCGCAACGCCAAGGCGGCCGTGGAGGAGGGCATCGTCCCCGGCGGTGGCGTGGCGCTGCTGCAGGCCGGCACCAAGGCCTTCGACAAGCTGGAGCTGGCCGGCGACGAGGCCACCGGCGCCAACATCGTCAAGCGCGCGCTGGAGGAGCCCCTCAAGCAGATCGCCGTCAACGCCGGCCTGGAGGGCGGTGTGGTGGTGGAGAAGGTGCGCAACCTGACCCCCGGCGAGGGCCTGAACGCCGCCACCGGCGAGTACGTCAACATGTTCGAGTCCGGCATCCTGGACCCGGCCAAGGTGACGCGCTCGGCGCTGCAGAACGCCTCCTCGATCGCGGCCCTGTTCCTGACCACCGAGGCCGTCATCGCCGAGAAGCCGGAGAAGAACGCCGCCCCGGCCATGCCCGACGGCGCCGGCGGCATGGACTTCTGACCCCGTGCCGGGTAGAGGCGGCCCTGGGAAGCCGCCTCTACCCGGCGGCCGCGCTAACCGATCCAGGTGACGACGGCGTGGCCGTCGCGGGCCGCGGCCTGGAAGAACTCCACCAGCGACGCGTAGTGGTAGGTCACGTACTCCAGCGGTTCGCCGCGCTCCCACACGATGTGGGGGTAGATGTCGGCCTTGGCGAGGTCCGCGGGGGTGACGCCCTCGGCCAGGGCGTGGTGGGGGAACGCGGGGAACGCCGCGACGGCGGCGCGGACCCGCTCGGGAGTCAGGTAGCGGGGCGGTCCGTACCCCCAGGCGTCGGCGCCGGGGATCTGCTCCTCGCCGTAGGCGATGTCGACGGGGAACCCGGCACGGTGCAGCAGGAAGTCCAGGGCCTGCCAGGTCTTGTCGATGTCATGGCAGCGCGCCCTCGACGGCCCGGGGGCCTCGTCGAGTTCCGCCTCGATCAGCCGGTCGACCAGCTCCCGGCCCGCGGCCGGGTCGCCGATCGTGCGCTCCAGCTCGGCGGGGGTCAGGCGGACGTACTCTCCGATCATGCTCATGGCGGGGATGCTAGGGCGGGGCACCGACAGTCGGCCGGTGCGCAGAAGGGCAGGGGGCTGCGGCCGCCGGATGTGAATATCTGTCAAGATTTCCGGGGTGCGTTGACAGTGCCGCCGGGGCGCGGCCAACCTGAGTGAAATTCATATTCTCCTCGGGTGGTGGCATGTCCCGTAGGCATCCGGTCGTCCTGGCGATCCTGCTCCTGTCCCTGCTGGTCGCTCCGGCCGCGTCCGGGGCCGCGCCGCCGGACGCCGACGTGGGGGTGGACGGCGCGCCGTTCACCGGCACCGACGCGCAGGGCCGCGTCCGCGGGTACATCGACGCCCACTCCCACCCGATGGCCTACGAGGCGTTCGGCGGCCGGCTCATGTGCGGCAAGCCCTGGGACCCCGACGGGCCCGCCGCGGCCCTGCGCGACTGCCCCGACCACGAGCCGAACGGCGTCCCCGCCTGGTACGAGAACTTCACCCGGCGCGGCACCCCGTTCGGCACGCACGACACCCGGGGCTGGCCGACGTTCAAGGACTGGCCCGCCTACGACTCGCGGACGCACCAGCAGACCTACTACCGCTGGCTCGAGCGGTCCTGGCGGGCCGGGCAGCGGGTCCTGGTCAACGACCTGGTCGCCAACCGGGTGCTGTGCGACCTGTACCCGCTGAAGAAGAACTCCTGCGACGAGATGGACACCATCCGGCTGGAGGCCCGCCGCACCCGCGAGCTGCAGGACTACATCGACCGGCAGAACGGCGGGCCGGGGCGCGGCTGGTTCCGGATCGTGCGCGGTCCCGCCGAGGCGCGGGCCGTCATCAAGCAGGGCAAGCTGGCGGTCGTCCTCGGCATCGAGGCCTCCGAGCCGTTCGGCTGCAAGCAGGTGCTCGGCAAGCCGCAGTGCACCGCCGCCGACATCGACAGGGGCCTGGACGAGGTGCGCCGGCTCGGCGTCAGCTCGATGTTCCTCTGCCACAAGTTCGACAACGCGCTGTGCGGCATCCGGTTCGACGAGGGGATCACCGGCGTGCTGGTGAACACCGGCAACGCCATCAGCAGCGGCCGGTTCTGGCAGGCCGACACCTGCACCGGCCCGCAGCACGACAGCACGCTGTCGCCGGTCAACGACGCGCTCGCCGGGCCGCTGCGGTTCCTGCGGCCGGCCGGGATCACGCTGCCGGTCTATCCGAAGGCGCCGCACTGCAACGTCAACGGGCTCACCGCGCTCGGCGAGCACATGGTCCGCGGCATGATCAAGCGCGGGATGATCGTCGAGGTGGACCACATGAGCGTCAAGGCGGCCGGCCGGACGCTGGACCTGCTGGAGCAGGCGCACTACTCGGGCGTCATCTCCTCGCACAGCTGGATGGACGCCGCCTACGCGCGGCGGGTCTACCGGCTCGGCGGCATGGTCGCCCCGTACGCCTCCACCGCCGCCTCGTTCACCGAGGGGTGGAAGGCCGCCAAGGCCCAGCGCGACGGCCGCTACCTGTTCGGCTACGGGTACGGGCTGGACGCCAACGGGATGGGCGCGCTGCCCGGGCGGCGCGAGGGCAGCGCGGTCCGCTACCCCTTCACCTCGCCGTTCGACAAGAAGGTCACCGTCCGCCAGTTGCGCACCGGTGAGCGGAACTGGGACCTCAACACCGACGGCGTGGCGCACTACGGCCTGGTGCCCGACTGGCTGAAGGACGCCACCGACATCGGCGGCCCGGCGCTCACCGAGGACCTCTCCCTGGGGGCCGAGGCCTACCTGCAGATGTGGCAGCGGGCCTCGGGCGTCAGGTGACGTAGGGGCCGAGGCCCTCCCAGCAGAAGTCGGTCATGTAGCGGGCGGCGTCCTCGGCCGTCACCTCGGGGCGGGCGGTGCGCCACAGGGCGAGCCGCTCGCTCGCGCCGATGATGATCTCGGTGTAGGCGTCGATGGCGGTGCCGGGCGCGTCGGGCACGAACGCGCGCAGCACCCCGCTGATCAGCGTGCTCTGCTGGCGCCGCGTCTCCTCGACGGCGTCGGCCGACTCCGGCGAGCCCGACATGGGCTTCTGCAGGAGCATCACGAACGAGCGGCTGTGGGTGTCGATGAAGTCGAAGTAGGCGACCATGCCCCGGAACAGGATCTCCTGCGGTGTGGACGCCCCCGCGACGGCCTTCTGGGTGACCTCGAACAGCTCGGCCCGGGAGCGGGCGATGCAGCCGAGCAGCAGGCCCTCCTTGGAGCCGAAGTACTCGTACAGCATCGGCTTGGAGACGCCGCAGCGCTCGGCGATCTCGTCCATCGAGGCGCCCTGGTAGCCGTGCTCGCCGAAGACCTCCTCGGCGACGTCCAGCATCTGCTGCTCGCGCTGCGCGCGCGACATCCGGCGGCGGCGCGGGGGACCGGATGTGCTGGCGCTCACAGCGGAATCCTATCTGTTGGACCTACCGTCAGTAACCTACTCATAGTAACTTACTCATAGTAGGTCACTGCGGGAAGGAAGATCATGAGCGAGCGCGCACCGGCGATCGTCATCATCGGCTCGGGCTTCGCCGGGCTCGGCATGGCGATCCAGCTGAAGAAGTCCGGCTTCGACGACTTCGTCATCCTGGAGAAGAGCGACGCCCTCGGCGGTACCTGGCACGACAACACCTATCCCGGATGCGCCTGCGACGTGCCGTCGCACATGTACTCCTTCTCCTTCGAGCTGAACCCCGGCTGGTCGCGCATGTTCGCGCCGCAGCCGGAGATCCGCGCCTACATGGAGCGGGTGGCCGACAAGTACGCGATCCGCGACCACCTGCGCTTCGGCGCGGCCGTGGACAGCCTGGAGTACGACGACGACGCCAAGCGCTGGAACGTCGCGCTGGCGGACGGCGAGGTGCTCACCCCGAAGGCCGTCGTCTCCGGACAGGGCGCGCTGCACGTCCCCTCCTACCCCGACCTGCCCGGCATCGAGCGGTTCCAGGGGACGACCTTCCACTCGGCCGAGTGGAACCACGACTACGACCTGGCCGGCAAGCGCGTCGCGGTGATCGGGACGGGCGCCTCGGCGATCCAGTTCGTGCCGCGGATCGCCAAGCAGGTCGACGAGCTGGTGCTGTTCCAGCGGACGCCGCCGTGGATCCAGCCGAAGCCCGACCGCCCGATCCCCGCGCCGGTGCGCAAGGTGTTCGAGAAGGTCCCCGGCGCCGCCCGCGCGTTCCGCGGCGGCATCTACTGGGCGCTGGAGGCCCGCGCGGTCGGCTTCACCATCGACCCGCGCCTGTCGCTGCCGCAGGAGAAGCTCGCCCGCTGGCACATCGACCGGCAGATCGCCGACCCCGAGCTGCGCGCCAAGGTGACGCCCGACTACACCATCGGCTGCAAGCGGGTGCTGCTGTCCAACGACTACTACCCGGCGCTCACCCGGCCCAACGTGCAGGTGGAGACCTCCGGCGTGGCCGAGGTGCGCGAGAACTCCATCGTCACCGAGGACGGCACCGAGTACGAGGTCGACTGCATCATCTACGGCACCGGCTTCAAGGTGACCGACGCGATCGGCCAGTACCGCATCGTCGGCCGCGACGGGCTGAAGATCCAGGAGGCGTGGGCGGACGGCGTCGAGGCCTACCGCGGCACCACCGTCCCCGGCTTCCCGAACCTGTTCTTCCTGCTCGGCCCGAACACCGGCCTCGGCCACAACTCGGTCGTGTTCATGATCGAGGTGCAGATCCAGCACGTGCTGAGCTGCCTGCGGCTGCTGCAGGCCAGGGGCGGCGACGCGATCGAGCCGAAGCCCGAGGCGCTGCGCTCGTTCAACGACCGCATGCACCGGCGGCTGAACCGGGCGGTGTGGAACGAGGGCGGCTGCCAGAGCTGGTACCTGGACGAGAACGGAGTCAACCGCACGCTGTGGCCGGGGCACACCTTCGAGTTCTGGGCGGGGTCGCGCAAGGCCAAGGAGTCCGACTACGTCATCACCCGCTGACGGCGGCGCCCGCCCCGCGCGCCGGGGCGGGCGCTACTTCAGCGGCGCGAACAGCGGCCGGACGCCGGCGATGAACTGCCGGATGATCGGCCGCTGCTCGGGCGGGGTGCGCCCGCGCAGGCCGAGCACCGGGTCCAGGCCGTCGTAGTAGGGCGCCATCGCCAGGTGCGGCAGCGCCATCAGCAGCAGCGCGGACAGGATGTCGGGATCGGCGTCGGCGCGGATGTCGCCGCGCTCCTGCCACAGCTCGATCGCCGGCCGCACGACCTGCAGGTAGTGCTGGTTGGAGGTGTCGCGCACGATCGAGCGGACGCTGTTGTCGAGCTCGAAGTTGGTGGCGGCGGTGACGGCCCGCTCCAGCGGGTGCTCGGCCATGTACTCGCTCCACTCGCACAAGACGTCGAACAGCCAGCCGTCGAAGGGCTGCTCGAAGTCCAGGCGGGCGATGCGGCGCTCCATCTCCTCGCGGATCCGCCGCGAGGCCTCGTCGCAGACGAAGGCGAAGAACTCCAGCTTGTCGCTGAAGTACTGGAACAGCGAGCCCTTGGCGATCCCGGCCTCGCGGGCGATGGTGTTGAGGCTGCCCGTGGAGTATCCGTGCTCCCCGAACTCGCGCATGGCGACTTCCAGGACGCGTTCGCGCTTGGCGACGTTGAGGCGGTACCACGTGGAGGTGGGCATGAACCTCTGCGGCCTTCCGTCAAGGATGGGCGATCGGAGGGTCAGGATAACGTTCCGCACGGCGCGGCGCGCGGCGCCCGCGCGGTCAGTAGTAGTGCCGCAGCTCCGGCCAGAGCGCTGACCAGGGCCGATGCGGTCCCTCGCACAGCAGGACCGGCCCCCGGTCCTCCTCGTTGTCCACCCCGGTGCGGGTCTCGGCGACCCGGCGGCACGAGGAGAAGAACCGCTCGTGGCCGCGGTCGCCGCGCTGGGTGATGATGAGGACCGGGCCGTCGCGGTCGTCCGGCGGCGGGCCCCAGTCGGCGAAGGCCATGTGCCCCGAGTAGGGCGCGGGCAGGCCGAGGCGCGGCCCGTAGAACGCGATCGCGCCGGCCTCGCCGTAGTTCTCGGTGAAGATCACCGCCCGGCCGCGCCGCTCCGCCGGGATCCGCGCCCAGCCCGCGGCCGCGGCGCGGGCGAGCGCGGGCCAGCCGACCTGCTCGCCCTGCTCGGGGTCGACCGCGTTCGGCACGGCGAGCGCGCTCACCGGCAGGAGCGGCAGGGCGACCAGGGCGCTCATCGCGGCCGCGACGAGCAGCGCGGCCGCCCCGGCCGCCCAGCGCGCGCCGCCGCGCAGCCACCGGGCGAGCGGCGCGCAGCCCGCCGCCATCAACACGATCAGCAGCGGCAGCGCGTAGTACGGCTTGCCGCCGGTGGCGAGGACGAGCCCGCACAGCAGCAGGTAGGCGGGCGGCAGGGCGCGGGCCCAGCGCAGCGCCGGGTCGCGCCGGAGGCGCAGCGCGCCGGCGACCCAGACCGGCACGAACAGCGGCGACAGGTAGACGATCTGCAGCGGCACGAGCATCAGCCGGTTCTCCGCGCCGTCGTCGGCGCTGATCCCGCCCGCGACGGTGAGCTGCGGCCAGCCGTGCGCCGCCTGCCACCACAGGTTCGGCAGCGCGATGAGCAGCGCCGCGGCCACCCCGGCGAGCGGCCACGGGCCGCGCAGCGTGCGGCGCGGCCCGGTCAGCGCGACGGCGGCTGCCAGCGCGGCGGCGAGCAGCACCACCAGGTACTTGTTCTGCATGGCGATCCCGGCGGTGACGCCGATCGGCAGCCACCAGCGGCCGTCGCCGGTGCGCAGCAGGCGGAGCGCCAGCAGGGAGAGCACTATCCAGGCGAGCATGTCGAACGTCGCGGTGGACACCATGTGCCCGATCCCGAGCACGTAGCCGGACGCGGCGGTCAGCACGGCCGCGAGGACCTGCGCGCGGCGGCCCCCGCCGAGCTCGCGGGCGATCGCGGCGATCGCGACGACGGCCGCCGCGCAGGCGAGGGTGGCCGCGACCCGCAGGCCCGGCACCGACCGGCCGAACAGCGCGGTGGTCGCCTTGGCGATCATCGGGGTGAGCGGCGGCTGGTCCACGTACCCCCAGGCCGGATGACCGGCGGCGGCGAGGAAGTACAGCTCGTCGCGGTGCGGGCCGTAGCGGGCGGACAGCGCGGTGAGGACGCCGGCGAGGACCGCGGCGACCGCGAGGACCTGGGCGGCGGCGAACGGCGGCAGCGGTTCCCGGGCGTCCCTGTTCCCCTCGCCCATCGCACGCTCCCGGAGGCCGGTGATGATCGTGACGGACTCTACCCGCCGGGGTGGGCCCGGCTCAGCCGCGTGGCCGGTGGCGGCCGGGGCAGCCGCCGCCGCCGGCGTCGTCGATGACGGTGAGCAGGCCGCGCAGGACCTCGCGCTGCTCGGCGGTCAGCGGGGCGAGCACCTCCTCGGCGGCCTGCCGGCGGATCCCGGCCATCTCGGCGCGGACGGCGCGGCCCCGCTCGGTCGGCTCGACCAGCAGGGAGCGGCGGTTGGCGGGGTCGGGGGTGCGGGTGACCAGGCCCGCCTCCTCCAGGGCGTCCACCAGGGTGGTGACCGAGCGCGGCACCACCTGCAGCCGGTCGGCCAGGTCCACCATGCGCAGCGGCCCGCCGCCGACGACGAGGCGCAGCACGCGGGCCTGCGCGGGGGTGAGGCCGAGCGGGGCGAGGCGCTCGGTCTGGGCGCGGCGGATCCGCTTCGCCGCCCGCACGAACAGGTCGGCCAGGTCGCTCTCCATGCATGTGAGCTTAACTCATTGTCCCGGAAATAATTATGAGGCAAGCTCAGTTAGAGTGACATCCCCTCCGGTGCGAGGCCTGTGAAGGAGCCGCCTGTGAAGCCCGCCGAGACCCCCGCCCCCGCCCCCGCCCCCGCCGACACCCGGCGCGTCCTCCGCCTGTTCCGCCCCTACCGCGCCCGCCTCGCCGTGGTCGGCCTGCTGGTCGGCCTGTCCTCGCTGGTCGCGCTCGCCTCCCCGTTCATGCTGCGCGCCGTGCTGGACGTCGCGCTGCCCCAGGGCCGCACCGGCCTGCTGACGCTGCTCGCCCTCGGCATGATCGCGGTGGCGGTGGCGACCAGCGTGTTCGGCGTCGTGCAGACCTACCTGTCCACCGGCGTCGGCCAGCGCGTCATGCACGACCTGCGCACCGCCGTCTACGCGCACCTGCAGCGGATGCCGCTGGCGTTCTTCACCCGGACCCGCACCGGCGAGGTGCAGTCACGGCTGGCCAGCGACATCGGGTCGATGCAGTCGACCGTCACCTCCACCGCCACCTCGCTGATCTCCAACTTCACCTCGGTCGTGGCGACCGTGGTGGCGATGGTGTTCCTGGACTGGCGGCTCACCCTGATCTCGCTGGTCATGCTGCCGTTCTTCGTCTGGGTGAGCCGCCGCGTCGGCGCCGAGCGCAAGAAGATCACCACCCGGCGGCAGGGGCAGCTGGCCGCCATGTCGGCGATCGTGGAGGAGTCGCTGTCGGTGAGCGGCATCCTGCTCGGCCGCACCATGGGCCGCGCCCCCGCGCTGACCGAGCGGTTCGCCGCCGAGTCCCGCGACCTGGTCGACCTGGAGATCCGGGCCGGCATGGCCGGGCGGTGGCGGCAGTCGACGATCGGCATCATCATGTCGGCGATGCCCGCCGTCATCTACTGGGCGGCCGGCCTCACCGTCTCCCATGGCCGCCCGCTGGTCTCCATCGGCACCCTGGTCGCGTTCACCACCCTGCAGTCGGGCCTGCTGCGCCCGATGGTGCAGCTGCTGCAGACCGGCGTGGAGGTGCAGAGCTCGATGGCGCTGTTCCGCCGCGTCTTCGAGTACCTGGACCTGGAGCCGGGGCTGGAGGAGCCCGCCGAGCCGCGGCCGCTCCGCGCGGTGCGCGGCGACGTGCGGTTCGAGCACGTCGGGTTCGCCTACGAGCCCGGCGCCGACGAGGCGCTGCACGACATCGACCTCACCGTCCCGGCGGGCACGGGCCTGGCCGTCGTCGGCGCGACCGGCTCGGGCAAGACGACCCTCAGCTACCTGGTGCCGCGCCTGTACGACGCCACCGCCGGCCGGATCACCATCGACGGCGTGGACGTGCGCGACGCCTCCTTCGCCGACCTGGCGGACGCGGTCGGCGTGGTCTCCCAGGAGACCTACCTGTTCCACGCCACGGTCGCCGACAACCTGCGCTTCGCCAAGCCGGACGCGACCGACGAGGAGCTGCACGCCGCCGCCCGCGCCGCGCAGATCCACGAGCACATCAGCGCGCTGCCCGACGGCTACGACACGATGGTCGGCGAGCGCGGGTACCGCTTCTCCGGCGGCGAGAAGCAGCGCCTGGCCATCGCCCGCACCATCCTGCGCGACCCGCCGGTGCTGGTGCTGGACGAGGCGACCAGCGCGCTCGACACCCGCACCGAGCAGGCCGTCCAGCAGGCGATCGACGCGCTCAGCCGGGGCCGCACCACCATCACCATCGCGCACCGGCTGTCGACCGTCCGCGACGCGGACCAGATCGTCGTGCTGGAGCACGGCCGGATCGCCGAGCGCGGCACCCATGAGGAGCTGCTGGAGCGCGGCGGCCGCTACGCCGCGCTGGTCGCCCGTGACGGCGACCTCGCCCCCGCCGCCTGAGCGGGCGACGAATGGCCCGGATATGTGGTGATATGTGGGTTGGTTCCCCCGCGGCCGGAAGGACGGGCCCATGGTGCTGATCGACGGCGGCGACCGGTCGTGCGTGCGGTTGCTGCTGGAGCTGCGCGCGCGCATCGCCGGCATGCCGGACGGCACGGTCGTGCACCTCATCGCGACCGACCCCGCCGCGCCCATCGACCTGCCCGCCTGGTGCCACCTGACCGGCCACGCCTACCTCGGGCCCGTCGCCGTCCCCGGCGACCCGCGCCCCGCCTACGGGCTGCGCGTGGCCGCCGACGCCCGGCCGACGCAGGAGGCGTCGCCCTGGCGGGCCGGCTGACCCGCGCGAGCGGATAGCGTGGGGCGCGATATGAGCGCCACTCTCGTCGTCAAGGACCTCGCCGCCGGCCACGGCGACCGCACCCTGTTCTCCGGCCTGGACCTGGTCGTCGCGCCCGGGGACGTCGTCGGCCTCGTCGGCGCCAACGGCGCGGGCAAGTCGACCCTGCTGCGGCTGCTCGCCGGCCTCGGCACGCCCGAGGCGGGGGAGGTGCGCCTCAGCCCCGCCTCCGCCGTCGTCGGCCACCTGCCGCAGGAGCCCGAGCGGCGCCCCGGCGAGACGGTCGGGCAGTTCCTGGCCCGCCGCACCGGCGTGGCGCGGGCCCAGACCGACCTGGACGCCGCGACGCAGGGCCTGGTGGACGGCGCGGAGGGCGCCGACGACGCCTACGCCGTCGCGCTGGAGCGCTGGCTCGCGCTCGGCGGCGCCGACCTGGAGGACCGCGCCGGCGAGGTCGCCGCCGACCTCGGCCTCGCCGTCGGCCTGGACCAGCCGATGACGGCGCTGTCGGGCGGCCAGGCGGCCCGTGCCGGCCTGGCCTCGCTGCTGCTCAGCCGCTACGACGTCTTCCTGCTCGACGAGCCCACCAACGACCTGGACCTGGACGGCCTGGACCGGCTGGAGCGCTTCGTCACCGGCCTGCGCGCCGGGACCGTCCTGGTCAGCCACGACCGCGAGTTCCTCACCCGCACCGTCACCCGCGTCGTGGAGCTGGACCTGGCCCAGCAGCAGGTCAACACCTTCGGCGGCGGCTACGCCTCCTACCTCGCCGAGCGCGAGGTCGCGCGGCGGCACGCCCGCGAGGAGTACGAGGAGTACGCCGGCAAGCTGTCGGGGCTGCAGGAGCGCGGCCGCACGCAGCGCGCCTGGATGGACAAGGGCGTCAAGAACGCCCGCCGCAAGGCCACCGACAACGACAAGATCGGGCGCAAGTTCCGGTCCGAGGCCAGCGAGAAGCAGGCCGCCAAGGCCCGCCAGACCGAGAAGGCGATCGAGCGGCTGGAGGTGGTGGCCGAGCCGCGCAAGGAGTGGGAGCTGCGGATGGAGATCGCCGCCGCGCCCCGCTCGGGCGCGGTGGTGGCGACGCTGCGCGGCGCGGTCGTGCGGCGCGGCGCCTTCGCCCTCGGCCCGGTCGACCTGGAGATCGGCTGGGCCGAGCGGGTCGCGATCACCGGCGCCAACGGCGCGGGCAAGACCACCCTGCTGGCCGCGCTGCTCGGCCGCACCGCCCTGGCCGAGGGGCACGCCGCGCTCGGGCCCGGCGTCGTCGTCGGCGAGGTCGACCAGGCGCGCGGGCTGTTCCTCGGCGACGACGCGCTGCTGGACGCCTTCGGCGCGGCCGTCCCCGACCTGCCCCCGGCCGAGGTGCGCACCCTGCTGGCCAAGTTCGGGCTGCGCGCCGACCACGTGCTGCGGCCCGCCGCGTCCCTGTCGCCGGGCGAGCGCACCCGCGCCGCCCTCGCGCTGCTGCAGGCGCGCGGCGTCAACCTGCTGGTGCTGGACGAGCCGACCAACCACCTGGACCTGCCCGCGATCGAGCAGCTGGAGTCGGCGCTGGACTCCTACCCCGGCACGCTCCTGCTGGTCACCCACGACCGCCGGATGCTGGAGGCGGTCCACACCACCCGCCGCCTGCACGTGGACGCCGGCCGCGTCCAGGAGACGACCCCCGCCTGATCAGCCCGCCAGGCGGACCAGGATGCGGCCGACCTCGTCGATGATCTCGCGGGCGGCGGTGTCGTCGTCGGCGAGCGCGACCTCCCGGCCCGCCTCGCCGATCACCGTGGTCAGCACCAGGCTGAGCACCTGGGTGGCGCGGTCGCCGCCGCGGCCGCGCAGCAGCCTGGTGTTCTGCCCGATCCACCGCTGCGCCCGCTGCCGGCGCAGCAGCGAGAAGCCCGGCGGGCCCTCGCCGCCGTGGAACAGGCGGGCCTCCGCGCGGCGCTCCCAGCACACCTGGAGGTAGGCGCGGGCGCCCGCGACGAACAGGGCGATCGGCTCGCGCTCCCCGGCGGCGCGGGCGGCGGCGACGGCCTGCGCGGCGCGCTCGTCCTGCTCGCCCGACAGTTCCTCCCAGAGCGCGGTGTACAGGCCGGCCTTGCCGCCGTAGTGGTGGTAGAGGCTGCCGACGCTGATCCCGGAGCGCTCGACGATCTCGGCGATGCCGGCGTCGGCGTAGCCCCGGTCGGCGAACACCGGCAGGGCCGCGTCCAGCAGGGCCCGGCGGGTGGCGTCGGCCCGCGCCCAGTGGCGGCCGCCCTCGCCGCCGGCCCTCTCCGTCCGCATACCGCCATCCTGTCAATACCAGTGGTGCGCCGACCACCAGGACCACGCCCCGCAGGGATCTTTGTAACGGGCCTTGATGTAGCCGAGACCCCAGGCGATCTGGGTGGGGGAGGACGTCCGCCAGTCCGCGCCCGCGCTGGCGAGCTTGCTGCCGGGCAGCGCCTGCGGGATGCCGTAGGCGCCGCTGGAGGGGTTCTCCGCCCGCTCGTTCCAGCCGCTCTCGTGCTCCCAGAGCGTCTCCAGCGACGACCAGCAGCGGTCCCAGCCCTTCAGCGCGCTCATCTTTCGGCCGTACTGCTTGTTCTCGCCCGCGCTGGGGTTGGACTTGGCGAGCCGCTCGCGCTCCTGCTCGGCCTTCAGCTTGGCGCGCGCCTTGGCGTCCACCTTCGCCTTGGCCTTCAGCGCCGCCAGCTCCCGGACGTGCTGCTCGTAGGCGCGCTCCTTGGCCCGCGCGACGACGTCGGCCGCGATCGGGTCCATGTCGGACGCGGTGAGCTTGGCGAGCATGTCGTTGGCCGTCATGCCGTCGCCCGCCCCGGGCGGCGGCGCGCTCTTGCCGCCGCCGAGGTCCTCCAGGTCCAGTGCCACCAGGCCGCCCGCCAGGGCGGCGATGCAGACCACCGCGATGGTGGCGTTGTGGGTGAGGAACCGCAGGGCGCGGCGCCCGCCCGGCGGCTTCGGGGGAGCCCCGCCGCCGGGCGGCGGCGCGTTCTCCCGGGAGGGCCTGGGGGCGGGCGGGCGCGGCGCGGCGGGCGCGGGCGCCCCCCGTGCCCTTCCGCCCCTGGTCCTGGCCGTGGGTTTCCTGCGCGTGCCGTGACTCTGTGGCATGGGATCAGATTGCCTTACCGCCGGCGATGTGTGGCCCGTCTTGACGGGCTACGCAGGACGACTCACGCACGGTTCATGTTCAAAGATCTACGTCGCCGGCGGCGAGACGGGCCGGCTGCAGCGCTCCGAAGAGCTCCTCGTGCATGCCGCCGAGCGCGCCGAGCGCCCCGGCCGGCGACTCCAGCGCCTGGTTGACCGCGCCGGCCAGCTCCCGCCCGGCGTCGGTGACGAGGACCAGGGTGGCGCGCCGGTCGCGCGGGTGCGGGGAGCGGGAGACCAGGCCGGCCCGCTCCAGCTGGTCCACGGTCAGCTTCACCGAGGTGGGATGCAGCATCAGCATCCGGCCGAGGGTGCTCAGCCGGGCCTGTCCGGTGGCGGTCAGCGCCAGTGTGGTCAGCAGGAAGTAGCCGGTTCGGCTGAGGCCCGCCTTCTGCAGTTCGGCGTCCATCGCCTTCTTGATGATGGCGTGGAGCCGGCCGATCGAGCAGACGGCCATGAAGGGCCAGGGGCTGCCGGGCAGCCCCTGGTCGGCCCAGCGGTCGTGGATCCCGGTGACCAGCGGGTCCGTGCCCGGGTGAGTGTTGATGTGCACCGGATGATCGTAGCTTCGGACAAAGTGGGTTGTAAGTACTCGCTTCTTAGACCTTTTTTCAATAGAGTGCTCCAGATCACAGGCGGTGCCAGAGTGTCGTCATGACAACGCGGTGCCGCCGGTGTCCTCGGTCCCGCCAGGGACCGTGGGCGGGACGCGACCTGCGCCCGCCCGCGGGCTGGACGGGGCCGATGTTTCGGATGAGCGCCGACGTCCGAGCACGAAGGAGGCTGGCATGACCCTTCACCCCGCCCCCGAGGGGGAGGTCACCGGCTGATGGTCCTCAGCCTGAACAAGGCCCCCGACCTCGCCCGGCGGCGGATCTCCTCCGCCCTGGACGAGACCGGCCTGCTCTGCGTGACGTTCCTGGAGGGCATCCGCCGCACCTGGGACCTGCGCCAGTGGTGGGGCGAGTTCATCGAGCAGTGCTGGTTCCTGGCCCGCGTCACCAGCGTGCCGGTCATGCTGATCGCCGTCCCGCTCGGCGCGACCATCTCGCTGCAGGTGGGCGACATCGCGCGCCAGCTCGGCGCGCAGTCGGGCACCGGCGCGCTGCTGGTCGCCGCGATGATCCAGCAGGTCGCCCCGCTCGCCGCCGCGCTGCTGGTGTCGGGCGTCGGCGGCTCGGCCATCACCTCCGACATGGGGGCGCGCAACATCCGCGACGAGCTCTCGGCCATGGAGGTCATGGGCATCAACCCGATCCACCGCCTGGTCACCCCCAGGCTGTGGGCGGGCAGCACGATCTCGGCCCTGCTGTGCTCGGTGGTGATCCTCGCCGGCGTGCTGGGCGGCTACTACTTCAACGTCATCCAGCAGGGCGTCAGCCCCGGCGCGTTCTTCGACGGCGCCACCACCCTGCTGCAGTTCTCGGACCTGGTGATCACGCTGCTCAAGGCGTGGATCTTCGGCTTCATCGCCGCCGCGGTGGCCTGCTACATGGGCATGAACTGCGACTACGGCCCGGTCGGCGTCGGCCGGGCGGTCAACAAGGCGGTGGTGGTCACCTCGATCGTGGTGTTCGCGGCCAACTACGTGCTCACCATGATCTACCAGGTCCTCGTCCCCCCGAGGATGTAATGGTCGCCTCTTCCCCCGTCAGCAGATTAGGCCGGGCCCTGCAGCACCGGACGGCAGGCCTGGCGCCCTCGGCCGACCTGCCGGTCTTCCTCGGCCGGGTGCTCTACCACCTGTTCGTCGACATCATCGCCCGGCGCAAGTACGGCAGGACCCTGGCCAAGCAGGTCAGCGACATCACCGTCGGCGTCGGCGCGCTGGTCATCGGCGGCGGCATGATCTTCGTGATCGCCACGATGTCGCTGGCCACCGGCGCCATGGTCGGCCTGCAGGGCTACCCGGGCCTGGAGCGGATCGGCGCCGAGGCCTTCACCGGCCTGGTCGCCAGCTACTCCAACGTCCGCGAGGTCACCCCGATCATCGCGGGCGTCGCGCTGGTCGC
Organism: Actinomadura macrotermitis; assembly: GCF_009604375.1. Lineage (GTDB taxonomy): Bacteria > Actinomycetota > Actinomycetes > Streptosporangiales > Streptosporangiaceae > Spirillospora > Spirillospora macrotermitis. The sequence continues at coordinate 563,151 of NZ_WEGH01000003.1, read as the reverse complement.
GCAGGTGGGCACCGGCTTCACCGCCGAGATCGGCGCGATGCGCATCTCCGAGGAGATCGACGCGCTGGAGGTCATGGGCATCAACTCCCTGGCCTACCTGGTGTGCACCCGCGTCGCGGCCGGCGTGATCGCGCTCGTCCCGCTCTACCTGGTGTCGCTGTTCGCGGCGTTCTTCGCCACCCGGTTCATCACCATCAACTACTACGGGCTGTCGCCGGGCATCTACGACTACTACTTCCACCTCTACCTGCCGCCGATCGACGTGTTCTACAGCGTCATCAAGGTCGCGGTGTTCGCCTTCATCGTGATGTTCATCCACTGCTACCGCGGCTACTACGCGGCGGGCGGCCCGGTCGGCGTCGGCGTCGCGGCGGGCCGGGCGATCCGCGAGTCCACCATCTTGATGATCCTGATGAACCTGGTCCTGTCGTACATCTTCTGGGGACACGGCAGCACAGTGAGGTTGACCGGATGAGCGACGAAACCCTCTCCCCGCGCTCGCGCACCCTGTTCGGCCTCGCCGGCGCGGGCGTCATCGCCGCCGCCGCGGCCGTCGTGGCGATCAGCTCCACCCCCTCGCACGCGGGCTCGACGTACCTGGAGGCGGCGTTCTCGCGCGCCGGGCAGGGCCTGGACCCCGGCAAGTCGGACGTGAAGATCCGCGGCATCACCGTCGGCACCGTCGAGAAGATCGACCTGCGCCGGGACGGCCGGGTGGACGTGAAGCTGCGGCTGGACAAGGGCGTCAAGGTCGCCAAGACCGCGACCGCCACCGTCGAGCCGGTGTCGGTGTTCGGCCCGAAGGACATCTCGCTGGACCTCGGCGCGGGCGAGCTGTCGGGCCCCTACCTGGCCGACGGCGGCCGGATCGCCCAGACCAAGGACCCGCAGGAGCTGTCGGACACCGCCTGGCCCACCTACCGGCTGACCAAGGCGATCAACCCCGACGAGCTGGCGGGCATCCTGCACACCTTCTCGGCCGGCCTGAACGGCCAGGGCCCCGCGCTCCGCCGCACCCTGGACAACGGCGCCAAGGTCATCGACGCCACCCACGCCGACCGCGCCTACCTCGCGCAGATCCTCGACCAGGCGCACGGCCTGTCGGGCACGCTCGCCGACCGCGGCGGCACCCTCAACGGCACGATCCGCGACTTCAACTCGCTCGCGCCGGTCGTCTACAGCCGGCCCGACAAGGTGCAGCAGCTCCTGGCGCAGGGCTCCCGGCTCGCCGACGGCGTCGGCGGCACGCTGGCGGCGCACGGCACCAACCTCGGCCGCGTCATCGACGGCACCGGCAAGGCGCTCACCGTGGTGGCGGCGCGCGACGAGAAGCTGCCCGTCATGATCGACGGGCTGAACGGCTTCTTCAACCTGCTCGCCGGGATCATCCGCACCCCCGGGCCGCAGGGCACGATGCTCGCCCAGGCACTGGACGTCTTCCCGCTGGACCTCTGCCAGATCTTCGTCGACAACTGCACGCCCAAGCCGAAGTCCACCGCCTTCGACCTGAGCACCGGCGGCGCGAAGAAGACCGGGCAGGGCCGGCGATGAGCGCGCGCCGCAGGCCCGGCCGCGGGCCCCAGTACGCGGTGACGGCCAAGTTCGGCGTGTTCGTCGTGCTCACCGGCCTGCTGACGTTCTTCATCGGCCAGCAGATCCTGGCCACCAGCTTCGCCGACCGCTACCGGATCAGCGCCGTCTTCGACGACGTCACCGGCCTGCTCGAGCACGACACCGTCAAGATCGCCGGCACCCCGGTCGGCCAGGTGGCCGGCATGCGGATCCGCCAGGGCAAGGCGGTGGTCGTCATGGAGATCGACAAGGACGTGCACGTCCCCGACGACTCCACCGCCGCGATCCGCTGGCGCAACGTCATCGGCCAGCGGGTGGTCTACCTGGAGCCCGGCCGCAGCCCGAACACGCTGCCCCCGCACGGCCGCGTCCCGCACACCCGCTCGGTGGTCGACCTCGGCGAGGTCGTCAACAGCCTCGGGCCGCTCACCCGCAACCTGGATCCCGACCAGCTCAACAAGATCCTGTTCGCGTTCTCCCAGGCGCTGGACGGCAACGAGCAGAACATCAACCTGATGATCAACAACCTGGACGGGCTGCTGCGGACCTTCTCGGCCCGCAGGCAGACCATTCAGGAGATGATCCGGAACTACGAGACGGTGAGCCGGGCGGTGGCCACCCGCGACCGCGAGATCGCCGAGAGCGTCGACAACCTCGCCGAGCTGACGAAGGTGTTCGCGAGCAACCGCAGGCTGCTCGACAACGCCGTGGTGCAGATCTCCGGCGTCACCACCAACCTCAACCAGGTGCTCGGCGGCAACGACGCCGAGCTGGCGCGGATCATCGACAACCTCGGCAGGTTCAGCGACACCTTCCGCATCAACGTGGACGCGCTGGAGACGATGGTGCGGAACCTGCCGCTGACGCTGCGGCAGCTGTTCGCCGCCGCCAACGGCGGCCACTACCTGCGCACCAACGCGCTCTGCCTGAACATCGTGCAGGGGCCCTGCCCCTTCCCGATGCACCTGCCGGCCGCGCCGGGGCAGCCGCCGCAGAACAGCACGCCCAGCCAGGACGACCTGAACAAGCTCAAGCGGATGCTGGCGGGGGTGAAGTGAGGTGGCGCTGAAATCCCTGCGCGACGTCAACCACAAGGTCGTCGCGATCATCTCGCTCACCGCGCTCGCCGCCGCCTGCGTGTTCGCCTTCGCGATCGGCCAGCTGCACCTGCTGGACCGCGGCTACACCATGAGCGGCGAGTTCAGCGACACCGCCGGCATCAAGAAGGGCCAGGACGTGCGGGTGGCCGGCATGAAGGCGGGCCGGATCACCCAGGTGCGGCCCGACTTCCGCACCGGAAAGATCATCATCACCTGGCACGTGAACCAGGGCGTCGACCTCGGTCCCGACACCCGGGCCGAGATCCAGACGACGACGCTGCTCGGCGGCCGGTACCTGCGGCTGGCCGGACCGGTCGCCAAGCCCTACCTGGCCGATCTGCCCGAGTCCAGGCGGCGCATCCCGCTGGCGCGCACCACCGTCCCGTTCACGGTGCCCGACGCGCTGGAGGGCGCGCAGAACATCGTCGGCCGGCTCGACGAGAAGAGCATCGACAAGCTGCTCACCTCGGCCGGGAAGATCCAGTCGCCGAGCGCGCAGAAGCTCAAGCAGATCCTGGTCAACGTGCAGACGGTGTCGCGCACGCTGAACGACTCCCAGCCCGAGATCGAGAAGCTGATCGCCAACAGCAAGAACGTGACCGCGACGCTGGCCGCCAAGGACGACAAGCTGCGCCAGATCATCGACTCCAGCCGCGTCCTGCTGCAGGCGCTGGTCGAGCGGCGCAACGAGCTGGCCGCGACCATCGGCCAGGGCAGCCGCACCGTGCGGACCCTGTCCGACGTCATCGAGCGGAACCAGAAGCAGCTCGACACGCTGCTGGACAACCTGCACCTGCTCACCACCCGGCTGGCCCCCAACATGGACGCCCTCAACACCGACTTCTCGCTGCTCGGCCCGACGTTCGCCCAGGTGGCGACGTTGAAGGGCAACGGCAAGTGGGTGGAGGGCCTGCTCACCGGGCTCGGCCCGCTCCAGCCGCCCGGACCGATCTCCACCCGCCGGCCCCCGGCCGGACAGGCAGGAGGGAACTGATGAGCGACCGCACCCCCCGGCGGCGCCCCCTGCGCAGCGGCCTCGTGGCCGGCCTCTGCCTCGCCCTGCTCTCCTCCCTCGGCGGCTGCTCCCTGCGGGACGCCGGCACCGGCGAGCGCACCATGACGGTGTACGTCCCGAAGGCCCGCTCCTTCTACAAGGAGTCCAAGGTCAAGGTGATGGGCGCCGACGTCGGCCTGGTCGACAAGGTGGAGAACCAGGGCGACCGCATCAAGGTCACCTTCCACCTGGACCGGGACGTGCCGCTGCCCAAGGGCGTGCAGGCCTCGATCGTCCCGCTGAACCTGGTCGGCGAGCGCAACCTGGTGCTGCACCCGGCGTGGAAGCCCGGCGAGGAGAAGGAGACCTCCGACACCATCCCGATCGAGCGCACCCACGTGCCGGTCGAGGTGGACGACGCGCTGTCGTCCTTCACCAACCTCGCCAACGCCCTGGACCCGACCAAGATGCAGACCGCGCTCGGCAACGCGGCCCGCTCCTTCGACGGCAACGGCCGCGACTTCAACGCCACGCTGGAGGAGGGCGGCCGGCTGGTGGAGAACGTCGCCGGCCAGGACAAGGAGCTGATCGCGGTCGCCCGCAACCTCAGCCGGCTGGCCGGGGTGGTGCGCGGCCGCGAGCAGGTCCTCGGCGAGATGATCCGCAACTTCGGCGAGGCCACCCGGGTGCTCGGCGCCGAGCGCGGCGACCTGCAGGAGCTGGTCGCCGGGCTGCTGGCGCTGTCGCGGAACGGCGGCAAGCTGCTGGAGAAGTACAAGGGGCAGTTGCCTTACGACCTGGCGGTCCTCACCAAGACCGCGCTGATCCTGAAGGGCAACGCCAAGGAGCTCGCGCAGCTGGTCGGGGCGCTGCCGGAGATCGCCCGGACCTTCATCAACGCCTACAACCCCAAGAACCAGTCGGTCCAGATCCGCTTCGCCACCGACGCGTTCCTGCGGACCTGGCTGAAGGGCCTGCTGAACAGCGACCAGGTCAACTGCCCGCTGCCGAAGCCGAACTCCAACTGCCCCTTCACCCCCTTCCCCGCCACGGGAGGCCGCAAGTGAGCCGCAAGATCACGCTGCTGGTCGTCGCGCTCACGCTGGCGCTCAGCGGCTGCTCCTACAAGACCTTCGGCGCGCCCGGCGGGAAGCTGACCCTGACCGCCACCTTCGACGACGCGCAGGGCCTGGTCGCCGGGCACAGCGTGAAGATGTCCGACGTCACCATCGGCAGCGTCAAGAAGGTCGAGCTGGCCGGCTACCGGAGCAAGGTCACCCTGTCGATCGAGGACGACGTGCGGCTGCCGCAGGGCACCCGCGCCGAGATCAAGGTGACCTCGCTGCTCGGCGAGAACTACGTCGACATGATCCTGCCGCCCGGCGGCAGCCTGGACCGCGGCCCCTACCTGGCCAACCGGGCCGTGATCGCCGACACCAGCGTGCAGCCGGCGTTCGAGCAGGTGGTGGGGCAGACCGGGCCGCTGCTGAAGGCGCTGGCCGGCAACGACGTGGCGACCGTCATCAACGCGGGCGCGACCGCCCTGGACGGCAACGGCGGGAAGCTGAACACCACCATCGCCAAGTCCGGCGACCTGCTGAAGCTGTTCGCCGGCCAGCGGCAGGAGCTCGGCGAGGCCGTCGACCGGTTCGCCCGGCTCGGCCGGTCCCTGGCGCAGGGGAGCGGCGCGCTGGACGCCGCGCCCGGCGAGCTGGCCAAGACGACCCGGCTGCTGCGGGAGAACAAGGACCAGATCCTGTCCACGGTCGAGAAGCTGACCGAGATGGCGGCGCAGCTGAACGACAAGGTGCTGGAGGGGCGGGTCGCGCGGTTCCGCGGCCTGCTGAAGGACCTGGACCCGGTGCTCGCCCAGCTCGGCGGCAACCGCAGGCGGCTCACCGCCCTGGTCAACGGCCTGGTCTCCTTCACCGACCGGCTGCCGCGGGCCACCTGGGACGGGCAGATCCTGCTCTACCCGATCCTCCGCCTGACCTGGCCCAACGGGCAGCCGCTCATCCCGGGCCAGAACGTGCCCGGCCCGGGTAAGGCCAAGAGCGGTACGGCTCCCAAGCTGCCCAAGGAGCTGCGCGGCGCGCTGCCGGACATCGACAAGATCCTGGAGCCGCGGCGATGAACAGGCGACTGACGATCAACCTCGGCGTCTTCGCCGCGCTCGCCGTCATCATGACGATCTGGGCGTTCAACAGCGTGGTCCGGTTCGACTTCATCGACCGGCCCTACAACATCACCGTGGAGTTCCAGTCCTCGCCGGGCCTGCACCCCAACTTCGAGGTGGACTACCTCGGGCTGCGGATCGGGAAGATCGACTCGGTGCGGCTGCGCGGGGACCGGGTCGTGGTCAAGCTCGACATCGACCGCGGCATCAAGATCCCCAAGGGGGTCAGCGCGGCCGCGGCCCGCAAGTCGGCGGTCGGCGAGCCGGTCGTCGAGCTGACCCCGCCGCCGGGCCAGGGGCAGGGCAAGGGCGAGACGATGAAGGCCGGCGACCGCATCCCGGTCGAGCGGACCAAGGTGCCGCCCAAGTACGGCGACCTGTTCGGCGCGGTGCTGTCCACGCTGAAGGCGATCAACCCCGAGGACGCCAAGATCCTCACCCACGAGCTGGCCGAGGGCTGGGCGGGCCGCGAGGGCTCGCTGCGCCAGATCATCAACGGGGGCGACCAGCTGACCGCGACGTTCGCCGAGAACACCGAGCTGCTGGACGGCCTGGTCAAGGACTTCAGCCGGCTCGGCGCGGTGCTGAACGCCAACCGCGGCGACCTCGGCGCGGGCATCGACAACGTGGCCGCGCTGACCGGCGCGCTCGCCCAGGTGCGGGGCCAGCTGGCGCAGCTGCGCGACCAGGGGCCGGGGCTGCTGAAGACCGTCAACGGGCTGCTGGACAAGACCGGCCCCGACTTCGGCTGCATGATCGACAGCCTGGGCACCCTGAACATCAGCGGCTACAACCCGCGCGTGCTGTCCGACCTCGGCTCCACCCTGGACCAGGCGCCCCAGCTGAAGACGGTGCTGGACAACGTCATCGGGGACGAGGGCGGCAAGCCCGTCCTGAACGTGGTCTTCCTGGTCACGCTGAAGACGCGGGCCACGGTCGAGTACAAGTACGTCAAGCCGCAGCCGACGGTGAACGGCAAGCTGACCTGCGCGGACGGCCGCGATCCGATCACCACGCCGCAGAAGTCCTACCGGGCCAAGCAGCCCGGCCAGACCATCCCGACGCACGACCCGTCCATCCAGGGCAGGCCGCAGGACATCAGGGCCAGGCAGGCGGCGGACAAGGACTCTTCTGCCGGGCCGCCGCTTTGGCTAGTGTACGTTCCCCCGGTTCTGGCACTGCTGGTGCTGATCAGGGTGATGGCGGGCTCGGTGCCCGTGGTGTCCCGGATGGCCCGCCTGTCGCGCCTGCGGCGGCGCGGGCGGGAATGACCCCAACCCCCCGAGGAGTGCCGAAGTGACAGCCAAGACCACCAAGGACGTCCCCGAGGGGGTCGCGGCGGCCGACGAGGAGGCCACCGCGACCGGAACCGGGGAGACGGCGGAGGCCGAGGCGGCCGGCAAGCCCAAGCGCAAGCGGCGGGTGCGGGTCATCGAGGTCATCGAGGACGACGACGAGGACCTCGAGGACGTCCTGGAGGCGCTGGACGCCGAAGAGATCGAGGAGGCCGAGGAGCCGGCCCCCAAGCCGAAACCGAAGCCCGCGGCCAAGAAGCCCGTGCTGGAGAAGCCCGTGGCCGAGAAGCCCGTGGTGAAGTCCGCCGCGGACGAGGAGGAGCCCGCGCCGCGGCCGACGCTGTTCGGCCTCGGCCGCCCCCAGGCGATCGCGGCGATCGTGGTGATCGCCGTCCTGGCGAGCCTGGCGGTCTGGCAGTGGCGCACCGCCGCCGCCCTGCAGGCCGACAAGGACGACCGCGCGGCGGTCGCCAAGATCGCCGCCGCGTACGGCGACGTCGCGGCCAGCTACAACGCCGCCAACTACCAGGAGCAGATGCGCAAGGCGCAGGAGCTCATGGGCGGCGACCTGCTGGAGAAGTACCGCTCCACGACGGTGCCGAGCCTGGCCGGGGCGTTCAAGTCCAACCCGAACGCCTCGCTGACCTCCAAGACCGTCGGCGTGACGGTCGGCGAGATCAACGGCAGGTTCGCCACCGCCGTGGTGACCGTCGACATCTCCGGCACCGCCGAGAAGGGCACCAGCCGGGTGCCGGCCAACCTGATCCGGCTGGCCCTGGCCAAGATCGACGGCAAGTGGAAGGTGACCCGGCAGTACGCCTCCGGCGAGGACGACGCCACCCAGGCCCAGAACCAGAGCGGCGGCGGCCTCACCCCGGGCGTGCCGGGCGCCGGGACCGCCCCGCAGCCGAGCACGGGCCCGAAGAAGAACTGACCCGCGACACCCCGGGCGGCCCGCGATCATGGAAATGACGCGGGCCGCCCGTATGTTGTCCGCAGCGGGACGAGGGGGCGCGGCGATGGATCCGGTGGTGCACGAGTTCGGCACGCTGCTCGGCGCGGCGGCGCTGCTGGAGCGGATCGCGGGCCGCGAGCTGGAGCGGCGCTGCGGGATCAGGCACCCGGTCTTCGAGGTGCTGCTGCGGCTGTCGGAGGCCGGCGAGGCGTCCATGAGCGACCTGGCCGGCGACCTGATCCTGACCAGCGGCGGCATGACGCGGCTGGTCGACCGGATGGAGGCCGCCGGGCTGGTCCGGCGGCACGCCGCCGCCGGCGACCGGCGCGGCCGCGTGGTGGCGCTCACCGAGGCGGGCCGGGCCAAGCTCGGCGAGGCGCTGGCCGTGCACGCCGAGACCCTCGACCGGCACTTCAGCGGGCCGCTCGGCGCGGAGGGGCGCCGGCGGCTGGTCGAGGGCCTCGGCGTCCTGCGCGAGCACGCCAGGGAGGAGCTGGGCGCGCTGCGCTGAAGGACCGCTTGGCCGAACGACGGGTTACAGGTACCTGGCGGCGGCGGCCTCGGCGGGGGCGTCGGCGCCGGTGACGCCGTCCGGGCCCTTCGGCACGCCGTCGTCGATGCCCTCGGGGCAGTTGATGGTGACGCGGTGCATCTTGCGGCGCTCGGTGTAGTCGGCGACGGCGTAGTGCTGGGTCGGGCGGTTGTCCCAGAACGCCAGCGTGCCGACCCGCCACTTCAGCCGGACCTGGAACTGCGGGTCGCGGACGGCGTCGAACAGCAGCGGCAGCAGCGCCTCGTTCTCGCGCCGCGACAGGCCGACCAGCCGCGTCACCGAGGAGCGGTTGACGTACAGGGCCTTGCGGCCGGTCTCGGGGTGCACCCGCACGACCGGGTGCACGACCGGCGGGTTCTTCTCCTGCAGCTCGCGCAGGTCCATCCGGTGGCCCTTGTCGATGGCCTTGGTGACCGACATCGTCAGGTCGTGCTCGGCGTACAGCTCGTCGCAGAGGCGCCGCAGCCAGGGCGCGAGCGAGTCGTAGGCCAGGTACATGTTGGCCCACAGCGTGTCGCCGCCGACCTGGGGCAGGATGACGGCGCGCAGCAGCGACCCCATCGGGGGCACCTTCATGAAGGTGTTGTCGCTGTGCCACTGGTCGCCGCCCTCGCCCTTGGGGTCGGTCTGGTCCAGGACGTGGACGGGGCTGCCGGAGGTGTCCATCGGCGGCATGTTGGCGGTGCCGAACTGCTTGGCGAAGACCACGTGCTCCTCGTCGCTGATGTGCTGGTCGCGGAAGAACAGCACCATGTGCGCGAGGAGGCCGTCGCGGACCTGCTGGATCTGCTCGGGGTCGAGGGGCTTGCTCAGGTCGATGCCGCTGACCTCGGCGCCGATGTTCCGGGTCAGGGGGTGGAATTCGATCATGTCCTGGGGCCTCCATCGGGGGATCACTCAGCCAAGCGAGCGCTAGGTTGATGTTAACCGATGGAGGCGGACACCTGTCCAGAGGCCCTAGCGCGAGTAGTGCTCCACCACCAGCTGCTCGTCGCAGACCACCGGGATCTCCCCGCGCTCGGGCAGCCGGACCAGCTGCGCGGCGAACGCGTCGTGCCGGACGTCCAGGTAGGGCGGCACGGCCTCGGCGTGCACGCCGGTCGCGGCGACCTGGAAGGGGACCATCGGACGGCTGCGCTCGTGGATCGCGATGACGTCGCCGGGGCGCAGCCGGTAGGACGGGCGGTCCACCCGGCGGCCGTTCACCGTCACGTGCCGGTGCACCACGAACTGGCGGGCCTGGTAGATCGTGCGGGCGAACCCGGCGCGCAGCACCAGGGCGTCCAGCCGGCGCTCCAGGTCGACCAGCAGCGCCTCGCCGGTCTTGCCCTCGTGCCGGGCGGCCTTGGCGAAGGCGTTGCGCAGCTGGGCCTCGCGGATGTTGTACTGCGCGCGCAGCCGCTGCTTCTCGCGCAGCCGGACCTTGTAGTCGGACTCGTTCTTGCGGCTTCTGCCGTGCTCGCCGGGCGGGTAGGGGCGGGCCTCGAAGTACTTCACGCTCTTCGGCGTCAGCGGGATGCCGAGCGCGCGCGACAGCCGGACCTTCGGCCGGGGGTTGTTCATTTCGCTCCTCCATGTGGTTAGGTAAGCCTTAGTTAGGTTAGCCTAACCTACAAGTTCGAGGAGGTTCCGGTGGACGACGAGACGAGCGGGCCGAGCGCGGCGGAGCGGGCGCGCACCCTGGCCTACGGGGTCGCGGACGGCGTCCTGGTCGCCCCCGGCGTGCCCTACGCGCCCGTGCCCGCGCACGCCACCGACGAGCACGGCGTCCCGCTGCTGCTGATGCCGGCGGCCTCGCCGGTCGTCCAGGCCCTCGGCGGCGAACCCGACCTGCCGGCGACCCTGCGCATCAGCGACGTCGCCCCGGTGCCGCTGCCCGACCGGGTGCGCGGCCGCGCCTGGCTGCACGGCTGGGTCTCCCGCGTCCCGCCGGCCGGCCTGCGCGACGCCGCGCTCCGGCTGTCCCGGCTGCACCCGCGCCCCGAACTGCTGGACCTGGCCCCGGACGCGGACTGGACGATCCTCACCATGGACGTCGCACAGATCGAGATCGAGGACGCCTGGGGCCCGGCGAACCCCGAACCCGAGGAGTACGCCGCCGCCGCGCCCGACCCGTTCGTCATGATCGAGGCCGGCATGCTGACACACCTGGACTCCTGCCACCGCGGCGAGCTGAAGAACCTGCTGTGCGCCCGCCACGACCCGGCGCCCGCGCTCCGCCCCCTCGGCCTGGACCGGCACGGCCTCTGGCTGCGCTGCACCACGCCGGACGAGGCGTTCGACCTGCGGATCGCGTTCCCCGAGCCCGTCCGGGACCTCACCGGCCTGCGCTGCGTCTACCGCAAGCTGTTCACCGCCACGGCCCCCTGACCGCCCCTGCCACGTCGGTGACGGCTGCTACGTTCCCGGCCATGCGAAGCAGCTACCTTGCCTGGGATGACGCGGTCGCCCTGTTCGAAGAGCGCAGTCTGCCGGAGAGCGCCTACCGCAACCTCTACCAAGAGGAGTACATCCTGGTCCCCGGCCCCGCGACGGTGACCGGGGAGCTTCCCCTGGACGACCACGACCAGACCCCCTGGCGGCACGACACCCCCGACCCGGCCACCGGCTACATCGTGGACGGCGACCTGACGATCGACGGCGGCCTCGTCGACGTCGACGACGGCGCCGCCGCGCTGGTCGTCCTCGGCGACCTGCGCGCCGGGGACGTCTACCTGGAGGGCGACGCCAAGCTGATCGTCCGCGGCGACGTGACGGCGCGGACCTTCGTGGGCGACATGACCGACAAGCTGGTGATGGTGCACGGCGACCTGCGCGCCACCGTGGCGATCTTCTGGAACGGGTTCTGCCCCGACCTGGTCACCGGCGTCCTGCACGGCAGGACCCTCGCGCCGTCCTACCTCGACCTGTCCACCGCCCCGATCGGCGGCCTCCTCGACCCCGCGCCCGGCGCCCCGCTCGGCGACCTGCTGGTCCCCGAGCTCCTCGTGGACGGCGCGCCCGGCGAAGACGACTTCACCGAGATCGGCGTCCGTGGAGGCGTCCTCCGCGAACGCGCCCTGGACGGCCTCCCCCTCACCCGGACCCCCTGACCGCCCGGCGGCTACGTATCCAGGGTGCTTTTTGCGGGTTTCCCCGGATGTTCGGTGACTCCGCCCTGCGCGATGCTCAAGTCCTGGCCGGAAGGGACACGGCGGAACGGTTCTTCTTCTGCGGGGTGGAAGAACCGGGAACCCGGGTCCCTACCGGCCGGCAGGTCCGGTGTCGTGCGATCTCGGGGGACGTGCGATCCCGGACCGGCCATGGGCGGCCCGGGGGCCGCCCGTGGCACGGGGCGACGGGGGATCGGGGGATCCCCGGGGGACTCTGCCTGTGGCCGCGGGGAACTACAGGTAGAAACCTGTCGCGGTGGCGGGGGCGTCCGTGGTTTCGGGACGCTTCTCGCCCCTGCGCAGGGCCACCAGCTCGGCGAGCGTGGCCCCGTCCGGGCCGATCGACGCGACGGCGCCCTCGGGGGCGTCCTCGCCCAGCCAGGCGACCGCCTCGGCGTGCGTCAGCCGGCCCACCTCGACCTGCGCCAGGCAGCGGCCCGGCCGCACGACCGCCGGGTGCAGCCGCGCCAGGTCCTCGTTCGTGGTGATCGCCACCAGCACGTCGCGGCCCTGGCCGAGCATGCCGTCGGTGAGGTTCAGCAGCCGGGACAGGCCCTGCCCGGTGGACGCCTTGGCCTCGCCGCGGATCAGCTCGTCGCAGTCCTCCAGGATCAGCAGCCGCCAGCGGCGGTTGTCCTCGTCGTCGTCATCGCCCACGGCCACCTCCATCAGGTAGCTGGGCGCGCCGAACAGCGCCTCGGGGTCCAGGACGCAGTCGGCCTGGCACCACTTGCCCCAGGCGCGGGCGAGCGCGCGCAGCGCCGTGGTCTTGCCGGTGCCCGGCGGGCCGTGCAGCAGGAGCAGCCGCCCGCTGACCTCCTCGCGGGTGAGCGACATGACCTCTTCGAGGGCCTGGGCCACCGGCGCGGTGTAGTTGTCGCGGATGTCGGCCCAGGAGTCGGCGGAGATGGCCCGCTCGGTCCGCACCGGGCCGTGCTGGCCCATGTGCCAGAAGCCCATCTCGACGTTGGTGTCGTCGGTCTTCGGCGGCTCGGTGGCGTCCTTGACGCACTCCTCCAGCACCGACGCGGCCAGCTCCTCGGTGACCGCCGACACCGCGACGTAGGCGGTGCCGTGCTTCCACCGGTTGGTGAGCAGGGTCCAGCCGTCGCCCTCGGCCAGCACCGACTCCTTGCCCTTCTCGTGCGCGACCCGCAGCACCCGGGCGTGGCCGGGCCGCAGCGGCGCCTCGGCGCGCACGTGCTCCAGCCGGGTCGAGCGGGACCAGGGCTGCTCCCCGGACGCGAACGGGCGCAGCGACAGCACGTCCATGACGTCGGCGGGGGAGTTGTTGTCGCTGAGGTTCAGCACGACCGGCAGGGTGAGGTCGGCGCCGGAGGCCGTGGCGGGCTCCGGCGCCTCCACCAGATGCAGGAACTCCTGCGACCCGTGTGACGTCATGTCACCGATGGTCGGCTCCGGTGCCCTGTCGCGTCCACCCAATTACGGTCATGCGCCCGAAGTGCCGTCCTTGGCGGCGGCGTCCGATTCCGCGGCGGCCTCGCGCGCGGCGCGCCGGGCCTGGCGCTCCTCGGACTCCTTGCGGTCCAGCTCGGCGGCCTCGGCCGGCGTCGGCGCGCTGCCGCCCAGGTAGGCCGGCTGCCACCAGGTCTCGCCCGGCTTCGGCAGCTCGGGGTACTCGCGCTGGGCCTTCTCGGCCAGCTCCGACAGCCGCGCGTGCAGCTCCTCGGTGGCCTTCTCGTAGTCGTCGCCGCGCTTGGGGTGCAGCGGCTCGCCGACCAGGATGGTGACCGGGACGCCGCGCTGGAACAGCCGCTTCTTGTGGCCCTTGGTCCACATCCGCTGCGGGCCCCAGATGGTGATCGGGATGATCGGGACGCCGGCCGCGACCGCCATCCGCACCGCGCCGCTCTTGATGTCCTTGACCTCGAAGGAGCGGCTGATGGTGGCCTCGGCGAACACGCCGATGATCTCGCCGTTCTTCAGCGCGGTGAGCGCCGCCTTGTAGGAGGACGCGCCCGCCAGCCGGTCCACCGGGATGTGGCGCATGTTGCGCATCAGCGGCCCGGAGACCTTGTGGTCGAAGACCTCCTTCTTCGCCATGAAGCGGACCAGCCGGCCCGCCGGGTGGGCCGCCAGGCCCGCGAAGATGAAGTCCAGGTAGCTGACGTGGTTGCTGACGAGCACCGCGCCGCCGGTCGGCGGGATGTGCTCGGTCCCCTCCAGGCGGAACTTCATGTTCAGCGCTTTGAACAGGGCCAGCGCAGTCTTGATCACCGGCGGGTACACGATTTCGGGCATGAGTGCACCGTACTTGAGGCTTCCATGATCAGCGAGTCGGCACCTACCTGCCGATAGATCACACAACGGGCCGGAACTCTGAGAAGGTTGTGCCCTGAGACCTGACGTGGCGGGAGGGGATGAAGCGATGAGCATGGAACCGTTGGACGTGGCGGGCGACGTGCACGCGCTCGTCCGCGACCTGCTGCCGGTGCTGGCGCCGACGGCCTGGTTCGACGGCGGCACCTCCGAGGTCGTGCTGCCGGTCGGCCGGTCCGAGGCGCGCGCGTCGACCTGGACGGTGCTGGAGCGCTGCGCGCGGGCCGAGCCCGCCGAATGGCCCGGCCTGGTGGCGGAGTGGGTGCGCGAGGTCGGCGACCGGGCGTTCCTGGCGGTCGGCGAGATGGAGCTGTTCGGCGACGTGCGCGAGCTGCTGCGGCTGCGGATCGTGCCGAAGCTCGCGCCGCGCGACCGCGAGGGCCTCGTCGTCGTCCCGGCCGGCGACCACTTCGACGCGATGGTGATGATCGAGCACCCGCGCTACGGCGGGCCGCTCACCCGGGCGCGGGCCGGGCTGCTCGGTCTGCGCAAGCTCGGCTACGTGATGACCAACACCCACGACCGCGAGCTGGCGGACGTGCAGGTGCGCGACCAGCCGCTGCTGCCGGGCCGCGACGTGCGGGTGGTGACCAAGCCGGGCAGCCGGTACGTGTCGGCGCTGCTCAGCGAGGTCGACCAGTTCCTGCCGGTGCCGAACGAGCACGGCGCCCTGGTCGGGGTGCCCTGCCACAGCACGCTGCTGCTGTACCCGATCACCTCGGCGGACGTGCGCACGGTGCTGCCGGTGTTCGCCGAGGTCGTCGCCGAGATGCACGCCGGCGCCGAGGACCCGTGCGCCCGCGGCGTCTACTGGAGCCATGGCGAGCGCCGGCTGACGCCGCTGTCCCCCGACGCCGCGGCGCGCCCCACCGGGGAGTTCGCCTCCCTGCTGCGCCGCCTGCGCCGCCGCTCCTAGGGGATCTTCCAGTCGACCGCTGCCGCGCCCTGCTGCTGGAGCAGCTGGTTGGCGCGGCTGAACGGCCGCGATCCGAAGAAGCCGCTGTTGGCCGCCATCGGGCTCGGGTGCGCCGACTCGATCACCGGGACGGACCCGAGCAGCGGCTTGAGGTTGCGGGCGTTGCGGCCCCACAGGATCGCCACCAGCGGCCTGTCCCGCGCGGCCAGCGCCCGGATCGCCTGCTCGGTGATCTCCTCCCACCCCTTGCCCTGGTGCGAGTTGGGCTTGCCCGGCATCACCGTCAGGGACCGGTTCAGCAGCAGGACGCCCTGCTCGGTCCACGGCGTGAGGTCGCCGTTGGAGGGCTGGGGCAGGCCGAGGTCGGCCTGCATCTCCCGGTAGATGTTGATGAGGCTGCCCGGCAGCGGCCGCACGTCCGGCGCGACCGAGAAGCTGAGGCCGACGGGGTGCCCGGGGGTGGGGTAGGGGTCCTGGCCGACGATCAGCACCCGGACCTCGTCGAAGGGCTGCTGGAAGGCGCGCAGGATGTTCGGCCCGGCGGGCAGGTAGCGGCGGCCCGCCGCGACCTCGGCGCGCAGGAAGTCGCCCATGGCGGCGATCCGTCCCGCCACCGGCTCCAGGGCGCGCGCCCAGCCCGCCTCGACGATCTCGCTCAGTGGTCGTCCCGTCATGAGGACGCAGCCTAGCGGCGGGGAGGGACATGGGGGTGGGGGGCTTTCGCTGTCCGTTTGAGGACGCGGTAATTTCGGAAGGCCATTTGGAGCGGTCGAAATCACTTGTGAACTGGGTGAAACGTCCCGTTAAGTCCGCGTTACTTCCTATCGATCCACATTGACCTACCGCCGAGTAGTCCGTAATTCCTGGAATGGCAGGCAGTGCGGACACGACGGAGACGGGCGAACATGAGCCAGCTGACCACGGTCGACACCACCTTCCTCAACGCGGAGTCCAGCACCACGCACGCGCACATCGCGGGCCTCGGCGTGCTCGACGCCGCCTCCTGCCCCGGCGGCCGCCTCACCGTGGCGGCGGTCGCCGACATGATCGGCAAGCGGGCCCACCTGGCGGCCCGGCCGCTCCGGCAGCGGCTGGCGCGGGTGCCGCTCGGCCTGGACCGCCCCTACTGGGAGGACGATCCGGACTTCGATCCGGCCCGGCACATCTTCGAGATCGCGCTCCCGGCGCCCGGCGACGACGCCCAGCTCGCCGACGCCGTCGCGATGCTGCACGAGACCCCGCTCGACCGCTCCCGCCCGCTGTGGGAGCTGGTGCTGATCCAGGGCCTGTCGGGCGGCCGGACCGCGGTGTACGTCAAGGTGCACCACGCCGCCGTCGACGGCGTCATGGCCGCCGAGACCCTCGCCGCGCTGCTGGACCTGTCGCCCGAGCCGCGCCCGCTGCCCGCCGACGAGGCCGCGCCGCAGCGCGCCCCCGGCGCCCTGGCCATGATGGGCACCGGCGTGCTGAAGACCGCGCTGCACCCGCTGAACAGCGCGCTGGCGATGGCCCGCTCGATGCCCTACCTGGACGAGGTGCCCGGCGTGGCCGCCATCCCCGGCGCCCGCCGGCTGTCGGCGTTCGTGCAGAGCGCGCTCGGCCAGGACGCCCTGCCGGAGGCGCCGCGTGTCAGCGCCCCGCCGACGCCGTTCAACCGGCCGATCGGGCGGGCCCGGTCGGTCGCCATCGGCGAGCTGCCGCTGGCGGAGGTCAAGGAGATCCGGCGGGCGCTCGGCGGCAGCGTCAACGACGTGGTGATGGCGCTCTGCGCGACGGCGCTGCGGACCTGGCTGGACAAGCGCGGCGTGCTGCCGGACGGCCCGCTCGTCGCCGGGGTGCCGGTGTCGCTGCGGCGCGGCGCCGCCGAACCGTCGGACGCGGGCAACCAGGTCTCGCTCATGACGGCGCCGCTGGCCACCCACCTGGCCGACCCGGCCGGCCGGTACGCGGCGGTCCGCGCCGACATGGACCTGGCCAAGCGGCGCTTCGCCGCCTCCGCCGGGACCTGGGTGCAGGACCTGGCCGGGCTGCTGCCGGCGCCGCTGGCGGGCCCGCTCACCCGGTTCGCGCTGTCGGCGCTGCCGCCCGCCGGGGTGCGCCCGATGAACCTGATCGTCTCCAACGTGCCGGGGCCGCAGTTCCCGCTCTACCTGTGCGGGGCGCGGGTGCTCGGCTACTACCCGATCTCGGTGGTGACCGACATGACCGGCGGGGTGAACATCACGGTGTTCTCCTACGACGGCAGGCTCGACATCGGCGTGGTCGCCTGCCGCGACCTGGTGCCCGACCCGGCCGAGCTGGTCGACCACCTCACCGACGCGCTGGACGAGCTGAAGGCGCTGGCGCGGGAGTGATGCCGAGGGCCGCCCGGTGCCGCCAGGCCAGCCGCAGCGTGGCGGCGCCGGCCGGCTGGAGGGGCGCCGGGAGCGTCCCGTCGAACGGCCGGCGGGAGACGGTGCCCTCGTCGTTGACGGCGACCAGCCCGTCCAGAGGGGAGTCGTCCGTGAGGACGGCGACGGTGAGCAGATCGGTCGCGAAGGTCAGCGGGTCCACGCCGAGGCCCAGGCAGTAGACCCGGATGCGGCCCTGCGCGCGCGCTTCGGACAGCCGCGTGTGCAGGGCCGCATCCTCGCCTTCGGGGCGGCCGAGCAGTTCCTCCCCGAACTCGCGGGTCATGTTCGCCCACAGGTCCAGTGGGGCGGGCGGCTGGAACAGCCCGACCGGCATCACCTGGTGCAGGCCGCCCGCGTGCGCGACCTTCGCCGGGTCGCGCCAGTGCAGCACGTAGGAGCCGGACGCGGTGACTGTGAGCGTGGAGATCGCCAGGAGCGCGGGGCGGCGGGCGAGGTCGAGCGGGTCGCCGATGCGCGCGCGCAGCGCGTGCCCGCCGGCGGCCAGTTCGTGCGCGGCGGCCTGGCCGACGTTCACCGCGTCGAAGTAGCGGCCGGGGCCGAACCGCAGCGTTCCCGCGCGCAGGTCGGCGTGCAGCAGCCGGTAGGCGGGACGGTCGTCGAAGATCGCGGGCGGGTCGAGTGCGGCGATCGCCTCGGCGTAGGTGGCAAAGCCCTCGGGGAGGCCGTCGGGCGGGTCGGCGACGGCGGGCGGGGCGGCGTCCTGGTCCCAGTCCAGACGGAGGCCGTCCAGCGGGACGGGCGCGTCGGGGACCCAGGCGGGGCAGGTGAGCAGGGACGTCCCGGCCACGCGCGGGGTGTCCGGATACAGGCCGTCCGCGAGCCGGCCGAAACCGTCCGGGTCGGACTTGAGGGCGTCGCGTACCTCGAGCCATGAGCGCATGCCCCTATCATCCCCAGTCCTATTAATCCCATATGGTGATTAATCGTGCGTAAAGAGCAGATTGGGATGGTGTCCCGGGCGGCCCCGGCCCGGGAGAAGGCGTCCGCGGCGGCATGGCTGATCTGGGGCGTCGGCGTCGCCGCCTACGTCATGGCGGTCCTGCACCGCACCTCCTTCGGCGTCGCCGGGCTGGACGCGGTGCACCGGTTCGGCGCCTCGGCCGGCATCCTGGCCACCTTCACCGTCCTGCAGCTGCTCGTCTACGCGGGCCTGCAGATCCCGGTCGGCCTCCTGCTGGACCGGCTCGGGCCGCGCCGGATGGTCGCCGGCGGCGCGCTGGTCATGGCGGCCGGGCAGGGGCTGCTCGCCTGCGCCACCGACGTGCCGACCGCCATCGCCGCCCGCGTCCTGGTCGGCGCGGGCGACGCGATGACGTTCATCAGCGTGCTCAGCATCGTCACCACCTGGTTCCCGGCCCGCCAGGTGCCGGTCGTCACCCAGCTGACCGGGCTGCTCGGGCAGCTCGGCCAGGTGCTGAGCGCGATCCCGCTCGTCGCGCTGCTGCACGGGCCCGGCTGGAGCCCGGCGTTCGGGTCGGCGGCCGCGCTCGGCCTGCTGGCCGGCGTGCTCGCCCTCGCCGTGCTGCGCGACGCCCCCGCCGGGACGCCCCGCCCGCCGTCGCCGACGCCGCGCGAGGTGGGCCGCAACCTGGTGGACGCCTGGCGCCACCCCGGGACGCGCCTCGGCCTCTGGACGCACTTCGTCACCCAGTTCCCCGCCAACACCTTCGCGCTGATGTGGGGATATCCCTACCTGGTGTCGGGCCAGGGCCTGCGCCCGGCGACGGCCAGCACGCTGCTGACGCTGTTCGTGCTGGCCACCATGGTGTCGGGGCCCTACGTCGGCCGGCTGGTCGCCCGGCACCCGCTGCGCCGCTCCTGGCTGGTGCTCGGCATCACCGGCGTCACCGCCGGGGCCTGGGCGGTCACCCTGGCCTGCCCGCCGCCCGCGCCGCCGTGGCTGCTGGCGGTCCTGGTCGTGTGCGTCGCGCTCGGCGGCCCCGGCTCGATGATCGGCTTCGACTACGCGCGGACGTTCAACCCGCCGGGGCGGCAGGGCACCGCCACCGGCATCGTCAACGTCGGCGGCTTCGTCGCCTCGCTGCTGGTCATCCTGCTGATCGGCTTCGTGCTGGACGCCCTGTCGCCCGGCCGGGAGTTCACCCCGCAGGCGTTCCGCGCCGCGTGGACGGTGCAGGCGCTGTTCTGGGCGGTCGGCGTGGCGGGCGTCCTGCGGACCCGCCACCTGGCCCGCCGCCTGATGGCCGCGCAGGCCTCCTAGCCCTCAGGCGGTGAAGTTGGCGCGGAGGGCGGCCAGGACGGCGTCGTCCAGGCCCAGGCCGTCGCGCAGGAAGGCGTCGAAGGAGCCGTAGCGGCGGTCGGCCTCCTCGAACGCGGCCTCCAGGTAGGCGGGGCGCTGCTCCAGCAGCGGGCGCAGCAGCTCGGGGTCCTTCATCTGGCCCGACTCGCCGAGGTAGCCGAGCAGCCTGCCGTAGCTCTTGCGGTGGTAGTCGTTGGAGCGCAGGTAGTCCGCCATGATCACCTCGCGGGAGGCGCCGAGGACGGTCAGCACGATCGCCGCCATCCAGCCCGTCCGGTCCTTGCCCGCGGTGCAGTGGAACAGCAGCGGGAGCCGGTCCGCCTCGGCGGCCAGGCGGACGGCGGCGGCGAACTGCGCGCGCTCGGAGCCGACCGCGACGAAGTCGCGGTTGATGTCCACCAGGACCCGCTCGGTGCGGCCGCCGCCGAACACCTCCTGCTGGCGGTCGTGGTCGCCGCTGCCGATGACCTCGTAGAAGACGTCCAGGTCGCCGCCGCCGACCGGCAGGTCGTGGTACGCCGCGCCCGCGGGGAGCTTGTCGCGGCCGTTGGTCTCGATCTCCAGCGGGGTGCGGAAGTCGACGACCGTGCGGATCCCGGCGAGCCGCTCCAGATCGGCCTCGGAGAGCCGGTTCAGCGCGTCGGCGCGCAGCAGGCGGCCGGAGGCCACCGTGCCTCCGCCGGCCAGCGGCAGGCCGCCGAGGTCGCGGATGTTCTCGGCCCCGTCGAGGGGGATGTGCCCATGCTCGTCATCGACCTTCATGTCCCCTATGTTCGCGGATTGGTGATGTGCCCTTGTTGTCCGGGGGCAGGGCGGCGGCGTCGTCCGGCGGGAGCCAGTCCCGTGCGGGGTCGTACTCCAGCCAGCGGCGGGCGCGGCCCGCCTCGGCGAGCCGCTGCAGCAGCGCGCCGAGCCGCGGGTGCCGGGCCTGCTCGTCCCAGACCAGCGACCAGGCGTACAGCGGCGTCGGATCGGCCAGCGGGACGGACCGGACGCCGGGGACGTCGGGCAGCCGCGCGTCGGCGGGGAAGAGGGTGAAGGCCGCCGGGTCCGCGCGCAGCCGGTCGAGCAGGTGCCCGGCGCCGAGGTTGACGCCCTCCGCGCGGTCCTCGATTCCGAACCGGTCGGCGAAGCAGCGCAGGAACTCCAGCCGGTCGGCGGCGGCGGGGAACAGCAGTCGGCTCCCGCGCAGGTCGTCCGGGCGTAGTTGCGCCGCGTCGGCGAGAGGGTGGGCGGCGCCCAGGACGGCGTCCACCGGCTCCAGCCGTACTACGCGGCGGGCGAGGGCGTCCTGCCGCGCGACCCCGGTGCGGTGCACCCGGCCGAAGCCGGCGTCGACCTCCCCGCGCAGCAGCGCGGACAGCACCGCGGGCAGGTCCCGGGCCCGGCCGAGGTCGACCGGCGGGCCGCCGCCGACGACCTCGCTGACGGTTCGGGCCGGGTCGTATAGATGCCCCCAGACGTCGACGCGCAGGGGGCTTTCGGCGCTGCGGGCGGCGGTGACGGCGGCGTCCGCGGCGGCGAGGGCACGGCGGGCCGGTTCGAGGAAGCCCTCGCCCGCCGGGGAGAGCGTCACCGTCCCGTGCCCGCGCTCCAGCAGCCGGACGCCGAGCAGCTCCTCCAGCCGGGCGACGCGCTTGGACAGCGCCTGCTGGGTCAGCGACAGCTCGGCCGCGGCGTGCCCGAAGTGCCGCGTCCCGGCCACCGCGACGAACGCCCGCACCTGGGCGAGATCGAGTTCCACGCTGCCCCACCATGCCCGACAACCGATGGTTGTCAAGTGCGCCCGGTGGCTGTTGGTCCGGCGGCCCGCCGGCGCGGTGGACTGGCGTTCCCCGGCACGAGGAGTCCGAAATGAACGCCAAGCAGGTCGTCGTCCGCTACGTCGAAGCCGTCGCGAACGGCGACATGGACGCCATCGTCGACAGCTTCACCCCCGACGTCACCTGGACCTACCCCGGCGACCTGCCCCTCAGCGGCACCTGGAAGGGCCGTGACGCCGTCGTCGGCGACTTCCTGGCGGGCGCGACGGCCGGGCTGTTCACCGAGCCGCCGCGGATCGCCCTCGTCCACGTGGTGGCCGAGGGCGACCAGGTCGTCGCCGAGTGGACGGCGCGCGGCGCCACCACCGGCGGCGCCGTCTACGACAACCGGTGCTGCGGGATCTTCACCGTCCGGGACGGGCGGATCGCCGCGGTCCGCGAGTACACCGACACCCGCCACGCCGGGCAGGCCCTGTTCGGCAAGGGCTGAGCGCCCGCGCGGGTCAGCGGCGCAGCTCCAGCGTGCAGCACTTCGGCCCGCCGCCCGCCTTGCGCAGCTCCGACAGGTCGACCGGGACGGGCCGGTAGCCGTTGCGGTCCAGTTCGGCGATCAGGCCGGCGGCCTCGGCGTTCACCACCACGTTGCGGCCGTCGCTGACCGCGTTCAGGCCGAGGACGGCCGCGTCCGCCTCGCCGGCGATGATCGCGTGCGGGAACAGCCGCTCCAGCACCGCCCGGCTGCCCGGGGAGAACGCGCCCGGGTAGTAGGCCACGTTCGCGCCGTCCAGCGGGAACAGCGCGGTGTCCAGGTGGTAGAAGCGCGGGTCGACCAGGCGCAGCGTCACCACCGGGCGGCCGAGGAACTCCTGCGCCTCCTGGTGGGCGGCCAGGTCGGTGCGGAAGCCGGTGCCGGCCAGGATCACGTGGTCCAGGGTGAGGAAGTCGCCCTCGCCCTCGTTGGTGTGCGCGGGCTCCAGCACGTCGGTGAAGCCGAGGGAGCGCAGCCAGGCGGCGTAGGCGGGGCCCTCGGCGGCGCGCTCGGCGTGGGTGAAGCGCGCCCCGTAGACACGGCCGCCGACGACCAGCGCGCCGTTGGCGGCGAAGACCATGTCGGGCAGGCCGGGCAGCGGGTCGATCAGGCTGACCTCGTGGCCGAGCGCGGTGTAGGCGTCGCGCAGCGCCTCCCACTGCGCGACGGCGCGGCCGGCGTCGGCGCCCGCTACCGGGTCCATCCACGGGTTGATGGCGTAGGTCACCGCGAAGTGGTCCGGGCGGCACATCAGGTAGTGGCGCCGCAGGGCGGCCCGGGCCGGGACGGCCGGGGCTTCGGCGGCGGCGGGGACAGAGGTCGGCTCCATTGCCGGCGTGACGGTCATGCGCTCTCCCGAGGCTTGCGGAACGATGATCGAAGCCTAGGAAGCGCGGACCCGCCGGCCAATGCGTCGAAGTTGCGCTGACCTGGTGTTTCGTTGCTTTTCCGGGGGCGCCGGCGGCGATTCGTTGTGCCGGGCCGCGCGGGGCGGCCCGGCACGTGCGGATCAGTGCCGGATCACAGGTTGATCATGTGGCCGGCCAGGCCGTGCACGGCCTCCTTGACGGCCTCGCCGAGCGTCGGGTGGGCGTGGATGTTGCGCGCCACCTCGTTGACGGTGAGGTCCCACTGCTGGGCCAGGGTCAGCTCCGGCAGCAGCTCGGTGACCTCCGGGCCGATCATGTGGGCGCCGATGATCTCGCCGTACCTGGCGTCGGAGATCACCTTGACGAACCCGTCGCCCTCGCCCATGCCGAGCGCCTTGCCGTTGGCGCTGAAGGGGAACTTGGCGACCTTGACGTCGAAGCCCTGCTCCTTGGCCTGCGCCTCGGTCCAGCCGAAGCTGGCCACCTGCGGCTGGCAGTAGGTGGCGCGCGGGATCATGACGTAGTCGATCTCCATGGTCTCGGCGTCGGCGATGGTCTCGGCGGCGACGATGCCCATGGCCTCGGCGGCGTGCGCCAGCATCAGCTTGGCGGTGACGTCGCCGATCGCGAAGATGTGCGGCACCGAGGTGCGGCAGCGCCCGTCGATGTCGATCGCGCCGCGCTCGGTCAGCTTGACGCCGGTCTTCTCCAGCCCGTAGCCCTCGACGTTCGGCGCGAACCCGATGGCCTGCAGGACCTTGTCGGCCTCCAGGGTCTGCTGCGCGCCGTCCTTGCCGGTCACGGTGACCTTGACCCGCTCGCCCGAGTCGTCGATCGCGTCGACGCGGGTGCCGGTCAGCACCTCGATGCCGAGCTTGCGGTAGCGCTTGGCGAGCTCCTTGGACACGTCGGCGTCCTCGTTGGGGACCATCCGGTCCAGGAACTCCACGATGGTGACCTTGACGCCATAGTTGTGCAGCACGTAGGCGAACTCGACGCCGATCGCGCCGGCGCCCGCGATGATGATGCTGCCCGGCAGCTCGGCGTCGAGGATCTGCTCCTCGTAGGTGACCACGCGCTCGGACAGCGAGGTGCCCGGCAGCAGCCTGGTGTGCGCGCCCGCGGCGATGATGCAGTGGTCGAAGGTGACGGTCTCCCCGCCGACCTGCAGGGTGTTGGGGTCGGTGAAGGTGCCGTGCCCCTCGAAGGAGGTGATCTTGTTCTTCTTCATCAGGAACTGGACGCCCTTGACGAGCTTCTCCGACACCTGGCGGCTGCGCCGGTGGGCGACGCCGTAGTCGAAGGAGATGGGCCCGTCGGAGCTGATCCCGTACTTGTCGGCCTCCTTGGTGACGATGTGCGCCAGCTCGGCGTTGCGCAGGAGGGCCTTGGAGGGGATGCAGCCGACGTTGAGGCAGACGCCGCCCCAGTACTTCTCCTCGATGATCGCCGTCTTCAGGCCCAGCTGTGCCGACCGGATCGCGGCGACATAACCACCAGGGCCCGAGCCCAGGACCACGACGTCAAAGTGATTGCTCATATTGAGGCACGATATTCGGCGCGGGCACCTGCTTGCATCCCGGCCCGGTCCCGGGCCGGACCGACCCCGAGGAGGTTTGTCCCATCCTGTTAGGGTTTCGTGCGACTTCTGGCCAGCGTGACGCGAACCTCAGCCCCAACCCGGAACACCCGGACCCGCCCGCGGCGTTGTTGCTCCGTCGCCCGGCGATTTACGGAGGAGAAGACGAGTGAGGATCCCCAAACCCGTCAACGCCGCCCTGGACTGGGCGGAGCATCACCGCAAGGCGCTGGCGGCGGTCATCGCCCTGGCGCTGGCGGCGGGCGCGGTGCTGGGGGCCCCGCCGGCGGTCGGCTACCCGGTCGCGGCGTTCATCGCGGGCCTGGCGGCCGGCGGCTTCTGGATCCACGTGCGGCTGACCAAGCGGGTGCTGCGGGCCCGCGCCGAGATCGACGACCTGCTGCGGCAGAACGGCGCGCTGCGGCACCGCAACACCGTGCTGAGCAGCGGGGTCATCACCCGCGAGTCGCAGACCACCCAGGCGCTGATCATGATCCCGGACGACGACGGCCCGCTGAAGGTCGACGCCGACCCGCAGCGCACCCAGCAGCTCCCGGAGCTTCCCGACGACTAGAAATGGTGTAAACCACCCATCTCCCGGAAATTCGGATGTATAGGCATCTGATTCGGGGGGATCGGTGGCCAGACGAGCGATCGCGGCCGCCTGCGCGGCGGCGCTGCTGTCCGGGGGCGTGACCGCCTGCGCGGGCGCCGGGCCCGACACCGCGCTGCCGGGCGCGGCCGGCTGCGGGATGCTCCCGCCCCGCCGCCCGGCCGCGCCGCCCGGCGGCCGCGGCGCGGCCCGCGACAATCCCGTCTACCGCGGCGGCCCGATGTGCCTGCCGGACTGCGACTTCGGCCCCGGCCCGGACGGCGGCCTGAGCGGCGCCACCCGCTACCTCGGCCACGTCGCGCACTGCCTGGACGTCGGCTGGGGACGGCTGTTCGCCGCGGTCGGCCTGCGCTACCGGCCGCCGAAGGTACGGATCGTGCCGATCCGCGACCGGGGCCGCCTCGGCTGCGGCGCCGGCATGGTGCAGGCGGCGGGGCTGTACTGCCCCGGCTCCGACGAGGTGATCGTCTCGGTGGGGCGGGACTGGTACGGGCCGGGCTACGAGCCCAGCATGGTCCTGCTGCTCGCCCACGAGTACGGCCACCACGTGCAGCGCTCCCTGCACATCGCCCAGTACGCCTACACGGCCGGCGGTGAGGTCGAGCGCCGGGCGGAACTACAGGCCGAGTGCTTCGGCGGGGTGTTCCTGGCGGCCGTCCGCGCGCGCTTCGACCAGACCGACGAATGGTGGGCCGGGTTCGTCGACACCGAGTCGCAGCCCGGCGACATCGCGGAGCGCCATTCGCACGGCGACTTCGCCAGCCGGCGGCGCTGGCTCGGCGCGGGCCTGCGGTCGGGGCGGCCCGGCGACTGCCGCACCTGGACCGCGCCCTCCTCCGAGGTCGCCGGCTGAGCCGGTCAGGCGTCCCGGTGCGCGACGATCCGCAGGCCGGTCGCGGTGCTCTCCCCGGCGTCGATGGCCCGCTGCTCCTCGTCCGCCCTGCCGCTCAGCTGCCGGAACATGTAGGGGCCGGTGGAGCGCTCGACCCGTCCGAACCGCGCGCGGACGGCCCGCTCGACGTCGCGCGCGGCGTGCAGGCCCGCCTCGGCGGTCCACTCTTCAAGGCAGTCGGCCCAGGGGCGCCCGGACGCCTGCCAGTCGTCCCGGCGGCCGTTCAGGAACCCCTCCGTGGAGCCGATCCGCGCGAAGGCCCATTCGGCCGTCCGCTCGTCCCACTCCTCCCACGCCCACTCGATGATGATCAGCACGCCGCCGGGCGCGAGCATGGCGTGCACCCGGTCCAGCAGCGCGCCGAGATCGGCGACGTGGTGCAGCGAGGTCGACGCGATCACCGCGTCGACCGGGCCGTCCGGCTCGAACTCCTCGAACCCGGTCCGCCGGTAGGCCGCCCCGGCCTTCGGCGCACTCGGGTCGACGCCCACCGCGTCGTACCCGCGCCCCCGCAGGTAGGGGACGAACCCGCCGAGCGGGCCGCAGCCGATCTCCACCACGCGGCCGGGCGCGGCGGGCAGGTGCGACCGGACGAACGGCCACATCACCCCCAGCCAGTGCTCCTGCCGGTTGACCTGGCCGAGCGGCGGGATCGAGGACTCCTCGCCGTGGTGATGATGGTGATGGTGGTGCCCCATGGGCCCAACCTACGCGAGCAGCTCCCGGAAGAACGCCCGCACGTCGGTGACCAGAAGGTCCGGAACATGCATGGCGGCGAAGTGCCCGCCCGCGTCGTACTCGGTCCAGCGCACCACCCGGTGCTCACGCTCGGCGAACCGGCGGACCGCCGCGTCACCCGCGAACACCGCCGCGCCGAGCGGCACCGGCGAGACCCGCGGCGGCACACCCCACGACGCCGCGGCCTCCCGGTACAGGCGGGCGGCGGACGGAGCGGTGCCGGTCAGCCAGTGGACCGCCACGTGGGTGAGGACCTCGTCGGGGTCCAGATCGTCCACGCCGTCGCCGTGCGCGGCGAACCAGTCGCCGTACCAGGCCAGCAGCCCGGCGGGGGAGTCGGCGAGCGCGAACGCCAGCGACTGCGGCCGTGTGCTCTGCACCATCGCGTAGCCGGAGAACTCTCGGTGCCATCGCTTCAGTGACGCCAGCCGCCGCTGGTCGGAGTCCGAGAGGCCGTCCATCAGGTCGTCGGACGGCGTGGTGATCAGGGCGTTGACGTGCACGCCCACCACCCGCTCGGGAGCCACCCGGCCGAGCTCGGGAGAGATCTTGGAACCGAAGTCGCCGCCCTGCGCGCCATAGCGGTCGTAGCCGAGGCGCCGCATCAGCTCCGCCCACGCCCGCGCGATCCGCTCGATGCCCCAACCCGGCTCGCGGGTCGGTCCGGAGAAGGCGAAACCGGGAAGAGACGGCACCACGACGTGGAAGGCGTCCGCCGGGTCGCCGCCGTGCGCGCGCGGGTCGGTGAGCGGCCCGATCATCCGCCGGAACTCGGCGAAGGTGCCGGGCCAGCCGTGCGTGAGGATCAGCGGCAGCGCGTCCGGCTCGGGGGAGCGGACGTGCGCGAAGTGCACCCGCTGCCCGTCGATCTCGGTGGTGAACTGCGGGAACGCGTTGAGTGCGGCCTCCTGCGCGCGCCAGTCGAAGCTGCTGGTCCAGCGGTCGGCCAAGGCCCGGACGTAGCCGGTGGGCGTCCCGTAGGACCAGCCGGCGCCGGGCAGCTCGTCCGGCCAGCGAGTGTGCAGCAGGCGCTCGCGCAGATCGTCCAGGTCGGCTTGCGGGACGTCGATACGGAAAGGGCGGATGTCTGCCATGCCTCCGACGCTAGGAGTGATTGCGGCCAGGTTCGGGCCGCGATAGGCAGAGCCCATGCTGGACACCTCGGCACGCCTGCTGCGCCTGCTCGCCCTCCTGCAGTCCCGGCCCGAATGGCGGGGGGCCGACCTCGCCGAACGGCTCGACGTGGCCGCCCGCACACTCCGCCGCGACATCGGCCGGTTGCGTGAACTCGGCTACCCCGTGCATGCCACGCCCGGCGTCGCAGGCGGCTACCGCCTCGGTGCCGGGGCACGGATGCCGCCGCTGCTGCTGGACGACGAGGAGGCCGTGGCCGTCGCGATCGGGCTGCGCGGCGGCGGCGTCGCCGGGATCGAGGAGACCGCCGGCCGGGCCCTGGCCAAACTGGAGCAGGTCCTGCCCGACCGGCTGCGGCAGCGGGTGCGGGCGCTGCAGACCGCGACTGTCGCGATCGGCGGCGGTGTGCCCGCGGCGGACGCCGGCGTGCTGGACCGGATCGCAGCGGCCCGTCGCGACCGCGAAGTGCTGCGCTTCGACTACCGCGACCACGACGGCGCCGAGACGGCCCGGTCGGCCGAACCGTGCAAGCTGGTCGCCCGAGCAGGCCGCTGGTACCTGCTCGGCTACGACCTGGGCCGGGACGGCTGGCGGATCTTCCGGGTGGACCGGCTGCGGCCGCGCACCCCGAACGGGCCGCGCTTCGCGCCGCGCCCCGAACCGGGCGGCGACGCCGCCCGCTATGTCGCCGAACGCCTGGTCAGAGAGATGTGGCCGGTGCGCGCGCGGGCACTGGTGCACGCCCCCGCCGCCCAGATCGCCGCCCGCACCAGCGGCCTGGTCGAACCGGTGGACGACCGGTCGTGCCTGCTGGAGCTGCGCGCCGACGGGCTGGACGCGGTCGTGTTCATGCTGGGGCTGCTGGACGCCGACTTCGAGGTGCTGGAACCGCCCGAGCTGGCAGGGCGGCTGCGGACCATGGCCGACCGTTTCGCGCGGGCCGCAGGAGAGGGGTGGGACGGGAGGTAAGGAAACTGTGACGTTGTGATCAAGCGATCACTGTGAGTAGCGTGCCAGACGTGCGGAGAAGGACCCCCGCTTTTTCCGGAGTCTTTTTCGGCGCTTTTCCATTACCCCCTGAAATCCCCCTGTCGGGCCGAACCGGAATCGGTGGTGTGGAACGTGACCGAACAGCGCTTGAGCCTGAGCACCGACGCCGCGCGCAATCTCGCGACGACGACCAAGACCGTCCCCCAGATGCAGGGCATCTCCTCGCGGTGGCTGCTGAAGCTGCTGCCCTGGGTGCAGGCGTCCGGCGGCGCGTACCGCGTCAACCGGCGGCTCACCTACACCGTCGGCGACGGCCGGGTCACGTTCGTGACCGAGGGCGCCGAGGTCCGGGTCATCCCGCGCGAGCTCGGCGAGCTGGCCGTGCTGCGCGGCTACGACGACGAGGAGGTGCTGGAGGCCCTGGCCGGCCGGTTCACCCAGCGCGAGTACGAGCCCGGCGACGTGCTCGTCCGGCGCGGCGGCCCGGCCGGGGAGGTGCACCTGGTCGCGCACGGCAAGCTGCACAAGATCGGCGTCGGCGAGTACGGCGACGAGGCGGTGCTGGGCACCCTGGCCGACGGCTCGTTCTTCGGCGAGGACGCGCTGCTGGAGGACGACGGCCGCTGGGAGTACACCGTCCGCGCCGCCACCCCCGTCATCGTGCTCACCCTCAGCCGGGGCGAGTTCGAGGAGGTCCTCGGCCGCTCGGAGACGCTGGGCGCGCACGTCGCCGAGTACCGCGACAGCCCCGACCGGGAGCTGGACGAGGGCGGCGAGGCCGCGATCGACCTGTCGGCCGGGCACGAGGGCGAGGTCGAGCTGCCCGGCACCTACGTCGACTACGAGCGCTCGCCGCGCGAGTACGAGCTGAGCGTCGCGCAGACCGTGCTGCGCGTGCACACCCGCGTCGCCGACCTGTACAACGAGCCGATGGACCAGGTCGAGCAGCAGCTGCGCCTCACCATCGAGGCGCTGCGCGAGCGGCAGGAGGCCGAGCTGGTCAACAACCGCGACTTCGGGCTGCTGCACAACGCCGACCTGTCGCAGCGCGTGCACACCCGCACCGGCCCGCCCACCCCCGACGACCTGGACGAGCTGCTCGCCCTGGTCTGGAAGGACCCGGCCTTCTTCCTCGCCCACCCCAAGGCGATCGCCGCGTTCGGCCGCGAGTGCAACCGCCGCGGCGTCTACCCCGACAGCATCGACGTCGCCGGGAACCGCATCCCCGCCTGGCGCGGCGTCCCCATCTACCCGTGCAACAAGATCCCGATCAGCCGGACGCAGACCAGCTCGATCCTGCTGATGCGCACCGGCGAGGAGGCGCAGGGCGTGGTCGGCCTGCACCAGACCGGCATCCCCGACGAGTACCGGCCCGGCCTGTCGGTGCGCTTCATGGGCATCAGCGAGCAGGCCATCCTGTCCTACCTGGTCAGCGCCTACTACTCGGCCGCGGTGCTGGTGCCCGACGCCCTGGCGATGCTGGAGAGCGTGGAGGTCGCGCACGCGGGCGGTGACCGGTGAGCGAACACCGGCTGACCCTGGACACACGGGCGGCGCGCAACCTCGCGACCACCACCAAGACCGTCCCGCAGATGCAGGGCCGCACGCCGCGCTGGCTGCTGCGGCTGCTGCCCTGGGAGGAGGCGCGCGGCGGCTCCTACCGGGTGAACCGGCGGCTCACCTACCAGGTCGGCGACGGCATCGTCACCTTCGTCAACGACGGCGCGCGGGTGCGGGTCATCCCCGCCGAGCTGGCCGAGCTGCCGCCGCTGCGCGACCTGGGCGACCCCGCCGTGCTGGAGGACATGGCCGGCCGGTTCGCCCAGCGCGAGTACGAGCCGGGCGAGGTGATCGTGCGGGCCGGGCGGCCCGTCGACCGGGTGGTGCTGATCGCGCACGGCAAGGTCGCGCGGCTCGGCCGGGGCGAGTACGGCGACGAGACGCAGCTGGGGGTGCTGGCCGACGGCCGGTTCCTCGGCGAACGCGCCCTGCTCGGCTCCGACGAGGAGTGGGAGCACACCGTCCGGGCGCTCACCCCGACGATCGCGCTCGTCCTGCCGGCCGCCGACATCGGCGAGCTGACCGGCCGCCACGCGGCGCTGGAGGAGCACCTGGCCGCCTACCGGGACGCGCCGCGGCCGGCGACCGACAAGAACGGCGAGGCGGCGATCGACCTGGCGGCCGGGCACGAGGGCGAGGTCGAGCTGCCCGGCACCTACGTCGACTACGACCCCTCCCCGCGCGAGTACGAGCTGAGCGTCGCGCAGACCCGATTGCGCATCCACACCCGCGTCGCCGACCTGTACAACGACCCGATGAACCAGGTCGAGCAGCAGCTGCGCCTCACCATCGAGGAGCTGCTGGAGCGCCAGGAGCACGAGCTGATCAACAACCGTGACTTCGGGCTGCTGCACAACGCCGACCTGCGCCAGCGGATCCCGACCCGCACCGGCCCGCCCACCCCCGACGACCTGGACGAGCTGCTCAGCCGCCGCCGCGGCTCGAAGTTCTTCCTCGCCCACCCCCGCACCATCGCCGCGTTCGGCCGCGAGTGCACCCGGCGCGGCGTCTACCCCGGCGTGATCGGCCGCGACGGCGCGCGGGTGCAGACCTGGCGCGGCGTGCCGATCTTCCCCAGCGACAAGATCCCGATCAGCGCCGCCGGCACCAGCTCGGTGCTGGTGCTGCGCACCGGCTCGGCCGAGCAGGGCGTGGTCGGGCTGCGCCGCACCGGCCTGGAGGGCGAGGTCCGGCCGGGGGTGTCGGTGCGCTTCACCGGCGTGGACGACAAGGCGATCCTGACCTACCTGGTCAGCGTCTACCACTCGGCTGCGGTGCTGGTCCCCGACGCCCTCGGCGTCCTGGAGAACGTCGAGATCGCCCGCTGACAGGAAGGCCAGGCACATGTCCGCTGCACAGGAGACCGGGGTGGGCCGGAGCGCCGCCGAGGTGCTGGCGTGGAGCCGGGACCTGCTCGATCCCGCGCTGCGCGCCGCGGCCGGGGAGCTGACCGGCGAGATGCGGCGCGTCGCCGAGTACCACTTCGGGTGGCGCGACGAGCACGACCGCCCGGCGCACGGCGGCGCCGGCAAGGCGATCCGCCCGGCGCTCACCCTGCTGGCGGCGGAGGCGGCCGGGGCCAGCGCGCGCGACGCGCTCCCGGCCGCCGTGGCGGTCGAGCTCGCGCACAACTTCTCGCTGCTGCACGACGACATCATGGACGGCGACCGCACCCGGCGGCACCGGCCGACCGCGTGGACGGTGTTCGGCGTGAACGCGGCGATGCTGGCGGGCGACGCGCTGCTGGCGCTGGCGTTCGAGACCCTCGCCGCCGGGCCCGTCACCGTCGAGGGGCTGCACGCGCTCAGCCGCGCCGTCGTCGCGCTGGTGGAGGGGCAGGCCGCCGACGTGGCGTTCGAGACGCGCACCGACGTCACGCTCGCCGAGTGCGAGGCGATGGCCGCGGGCAAGACCGGCGCGCTGCTCGGCGGCGCGTGCGCGCTCGGCGCGGCCTGCGGCGGCGACACCGCGCGGGTGGCGCGGCTGCGCGCGTTCGGCACCCGGATCGGGCTGGCCTTCCAGGTCGTGGACGACCTGCTCGGCATCTGGGGCGACCCGGCGGTGACCGGCAAGCCCGTCCACGCCGACCTGGTCGTCCGCAAGAAGTCGCTGCCGGTGGTGGCGGCGCTCGGCGCCGGCACCACCGCGAGCACCGCCCTCGCCGGGCTCTACCACCGCGAGCGGCCGCTCACCGCCGCCGAGGCGGCGCACGCGGCCGAGCTGGTCGAGCTGGCGGGCGGCCGCGCCTGGGCGCTGCGCCGGACCGACGAGCTGCTCGGCGCGGCCCTGGCCGAGCTGGACGCCGCCGCCCCGGCCGAACCGGCCGCCACGGAACTGAAGGAACTGGCCCTGCTCATCACCCACCGCGACCACTGACGGCGTTCATTTCCATCCCGGCCAAGGGCTCGCCTGGCGGCTCGCTGTGTTGATTGCCATCCCGGCCCAAGGGCGCCTGGCGGCTCGCCCTTGACCGTGCTTGGGCGAGTGCTGCATCGCTTCGCGATCAACCCGGCGCGGCTCGCCTTCGGCTTTGCCACGCCGGGTCGGTAACGCACTCGCGTGATCATGCAGGTCGTTTTCAAGGAAGCGCTGGGGCAGTCTGGGGGTATGGGCGGTCTGAGTCCGCGGCGGCGGGTGTTCGTGGTCGGGGTCGCCGTGGTGGTGCTCGTGCTGGGGCTGGTCGTCACCGTGCGGGTCGTCGGTGGTGGGGCGTCGCGGGCGGCCGGGGACCGGCCTGGAACCGTGCTGCTGGTGCCGGGTTACGGCGGCGGTACCGACGGGCTGCGGGTTCTGGCCGACCGGTTGCGGGCGGCGGGCCGGGACGCGGTCGTGGTCGACCTGCCCGGTGATGGCACCGGCGACCTCGCCGGGCAGGCGCGGGCGCTGGACCGGGCCGCGGACCGGGCGCTGCGCGGTGGCGCGCCGTCGGTGGACGTGGTCGGGCACTCGGCGGGCGGCGTCGTCGCGCGCCTGTGGGTGCGCGAGCGCGGCGGCGCCGGCAAGGCGCGGCGGATCGTCACCCTCGGCACACCGCACCGCGGCGTGGACCTGGCGGCGGCGGGCCTGGCGCTGGCGCCCGGCGCGTGCCGGCGGGCGTGCCAGGAGCTCGCGCCCGGCAGCGCGCTGCTCCGGCGGCTCGGCGACCGGGCGCCCGGGCCGGTGCGCTGGACGTCGGTGTGGAGCGAACGGGACGAGACCGTCCCGCCCGCGTCCTCGCCGCTCGCCGGCGCGGTCGACGTGGACCTGCAGCGGGTCTGCGCCGACGCCCGCACCCGGCATGCCGAGCTCCCGTCCGACCCGCTGGTGACCGGGATCGTGCTGCGCGCGCTCGGCGACGCGGCGCCGCCCGCCGGGTTCGGCCCCGCCGACTGCGCGGCGCTGCGGGTCAGCTCGTGATGTCGCGGGTGGCGAAGTTCGCCCAGGCCAGCACCAGGGCGACCGTCACGTAGACGAGCTGCAGCGCGACGCCGCGCTGGATGTCGTGCCACAGGACCGGGTCGCGGAAGAAGTCGATCCAGGCGAGCCAGTACCGGGTCAGCAGGTAGGGGTGGACGGCCGCGGCGGCGTCCAGCGTCACCAGGACCTGGCTGGTGACCAGGGCGGCGAGCGCGCCGAGCGCCGCGCCGAGCGGCGCGTCGGTGAACGTGGACAGCGCGAGCGCGATCGCCCCGACGCCCAGCATGCACACGCCGATGTAGAGCATCGCGGCGCCGATGCGGAGCAGCAGCTCGGGGGTGGTGAGGCCGGTGCCCGACACCGACGTCACCAGGTCCCGGCCGGCGATCGCGGTCGCGGGCGCGGTGCCGAACGCCGCCGCGCCGGCCGCGTAGGAGGTGACCGCGATCGCGACGACGGCGAGCAGCACGTACGCGGTGAGCGCGGCCATCTTGGCGACCAGCAGCCGGGTCCGCCCGACCGGGCGGAGCAGCAGGTAGCGCAGCGTCCCGGCGGCGGCCTCGCCCGCGACCGCGTCGCCGCCGACGACCGCGACCGACACCGGCAGGAACAGCGGCAGGTCCATGGCGAGGGCGGCGGCGGGGTAGAGCGTGCCGTTGGACAGCACCGCCGCCAGGAACGCCGGGCCCTGGCCGGGTGCCGGCGCGGCCCCGGTGACGGCCAGGAACGCGGCGACGACCGCGGGCAGCCCGCACAGCAGCGCCAGCGACACCCAGGTGCGGGGCCGCCGGACCATCGTGCGCAGCTCCGTCGCGATCACGCGGGCCGGTCCGAGCCGGGGCCGGAGACGGCGAGCACGACCTGCTCCAGCGTGCGGCGCTCGGGGCGCAGTTCGGCGATCCGGGCGCCCGCGCGCACCAGCCGGGCGTTCAGTTCGGCGGGGTCGGGGGTGCGGACCAGCAGCCGGTCGCCGTCGGCCACCTCGACCTGGCCGTCCAGCAGGGCGCGGACGCGATCCGCGTCGGGAGTGCGGATCTCGGTCCGGCCGGTCGGCGAGCGGATCTCGTCCATCCGCTGCTGCAGCACCAGCCGCCCGCCGTCCATCACGCCGACGTGGCTGCACAACTCCTCCACCTCGGTCAGCAGGTGGCTGCACAGCAGGATCGTGGTGCCCGCCGCGTTGAGGGCGGTGAGCAGGTCGCGGATCTCGCGGATGCCTTGGGGGTCCAGGCCGTTGGTGGGCTCGTCCAGGACGAGCAGCCGGGGCGCGCGCAGCAGTGCCGCCGCGAGGCCGAGACGCTGGCGCATGCCTAGTGAATACGTCCTGACGGGGCGGTTGTCCACGCCGCCGAGCCCGACACGTTCCAGGGCCTCGTTCACACGCGCGCGCCGCCCGCGGCGGGAACCGCCCGGTCCGGCGGCGTCCAGATAGGACAGGTTGGCGCGGCCCGACAGGTGCCCGTACGCGCCCGGCCCCTCGACGAGCGCGCCGACGTGCGGCAGCACCCGCAGCACGCGGCGCGGGACGGGCTCGCCGAGCACCTCGATCTCGCCCGAGGTGGCGTAGACGAGGCCGAGCAGCATCCGCACCAGGGTCGTCTTGCCCGAGCCGTTCGGGCCGAGCAGCCCGTACCGGTCGCCCTCGCCGACGCGCAACGCGACCGCGTCCACGGCGGTGACCCGCCCGTACCGCTTGGTCAGCCCGCGCGTGACGATCACGGGATCAGCTCGCCGGCCACCCGGGTCGCCAGCCCGGCCGTGATCGCGCCGGCGACCAGGTAGACCTGGTCGTGCGCGGGGTCGCTGACCAGCACGGCGGTGAGCACGGGCGAGCGCAGCGCGAGCGCCTCGCCGCCGCGCACCGCGAGCGGCGCGGCGGCCGCGTCGCGGGCGGCGTCCAGCAGCCGGGCGCCGTAGCGGCCGGGCAGCGGGACGACGGCGAACGAGGCGAACCCGCCCGCGTAGCCGCGCACGTTCGCCACCGACGCGGTGCCGGGCATCGCGGGCCGCCCGGCGAGGCGGCCGGGCAGCGGGACCAGGGTGCGCGCGGCCAGCCGGGAGAACAGGTCGGGCGTCTCCACCCGGGCGACCGGGACGCCGGGCGCGGGCCGGGGCGCGACCGCGTCCGCCGCCGGGCGCCGGAGGCGCAGGTCCAGGAAGCGGGTGGTCAGCGCGGGGCGGGCGGCGCCGCGCGCGGTGAGGCGCACCTCCAGCGGCAGCCCGGTGCGCGGGTCGGCCCAGACCTCGACGGCGCCGATCGTGGTGTCAGGGCCGGTGGCCGTCACCCGCAGGCCCGGCACCGCCCGGCCCGCGACGCGGCGGCTCTGCACCGCGGTGACGCGGTCGCCGGGGCCGGCCTGGCGCAGCAGCCGCCGCGCGAGCGCGGGCGGCAGCAGGTCGCCGGGGCGGGGGAGACGGACGACGGGCTCGCCGGCCACCCGGGTGAGCAGGTCGCGCTCGTAGTCCCAGACGGCGAGGCCCGTGCCGTCGCGGAAGTGGTCGCGTTCGCCGGTGGGCGACAGCAGCGCCACGCGCGACCGGCGCCCGTCGTCCCAGGCGCGGATGCGGGCCGTGCCGCCGAGCAGGGCGGCGGCGTCCTCCAGGCCGGGCAGGGCGGGCAGGGCGAGCGATCCGCGGCTCTCCGCCAGCCCCTCGTGCGCGACCCGGCCCGAGGCGAGGACGAGCCGCCGCAGCCGGTCCGGGCCCGGGTTCGCGGCGCGGGCCGGGTAGGCGGCGATCGCGGGCGGCGTCGCGCAGAGCACCGTGACGAACGCTCCGGCCAGGAGCCACCGGCGCCGCGCCGCGCCACGGACCACGCTCACCTTTGCCACCGTACGTGGCTCGTGTCCGCTTTCACCCCGGCCAGGAGGGGGAACGACCGAGATGGGCCAAGATCCGGTCCAGTGGTGTCATCTCGCCGTCGGTGGGCAGTTCGGGGCCGAACGCGGCACCGGGGGCCGTCCGGTAGCCGCCGCCGGGGACGGCGAGGGCGATCTCCAGGGCGGCGGGGGCCATGTCGTCGTCCAGCCGGAAGTCCAGGCCGAGGGAGCGGGCGACGTCCCAGCCGTGCACGACGTGGTCGATGAAGTGGAACCCGATCGCCATGGCGCCGGGGAACTCCGCCCCGGGGCCGAACTCGGGCAGCGCGAACGCCCGCTCTTCGACGCCCTCCTCGGCGAACGCGGCGATCACCTCCTCGGCCGCGCGGGCGTGGTCGCCGGCCAGGCCGTCGCCGAGCGGCGGGACCGCCCAGGCGGCGAGGTCGGCGCCGTCACCGCGCGCGGCCGCCGCGAAGCCCCGGTGCTGGGCGGTCAGATGGGCGGCCAGGTCGCCGAGCGTCCAGCCGGCGCACGGGGTGGGGCGGGCGAGGTCGGCGGGGGAGGCCTTGGCCAGCAGCGCCGCGCACTCCCGCACGGCCCGCGCGTCGAACGCGCGCAGCTCATCGATATGCATACGCGGACAATAAGCATGTGCCTACGATATGTCCACCTCTATTTTGGGGGGCATGCGCAACGACGGCGGGCGGCCCGACCTGGCCGCGATGATGGTGCCGCTCGGCCGCGCCCTGATGGCGGCCGAGCGGCCCGTGCTGGACGCCCACGGCCTCACCATGTGGGGCTACACGGTGCTGCTCGGGCTCGGCGACGAGCCGGTCCGCACCCAGGGCGCGCTCGCCCAGGCCATCGGCGCGGACAAGACCCGCATCATCGGCGTCCTGGACGACCTGCAGGAGAGCGGACTCATCGAGCGCCGCCCCGACCCCGGCGACCGGCGCGTCCACCTGGTGTCGCTCACCGGCGCGGGCCGCCGCGTGCGCGCGGCGGCGCAGGCGGCGATCCAGGAGCGCGAGGACCGGCTGCTCGCCCGGCTGCCCGCCGCCGACCGCGCGCCGTTCCTGCGCGCCCTGCAGGCCCTCGCCGCCCTGCCCCGCGACGAGATCGTCGGCTGACCTCCCGCAGGGCCGCCGGCAGCTCCCGCAGTGCCGGGGACGGCGGCCCGCACCGCCACCGGCTGTCCACGGAGCTGTTCTTCGTGCTCGCCGGGGAGATGCGGTTCTATCTCGGCGGCACGCGGGCCACGGTGGGCGAGGGCGGCCTGGTCGTCGTCCCGCCCGGGCTGCCGCACGCGTTCGGCGCCGCCGCGGGCACGCCGGCCGACGTGCTCGCGGTGCTGACGCCCGGTGTCGAGCGGTTCGAGTGCTTCCGCCGCCTCGGCCGGATCGGCGCGGGCGCGGAGGCGTTCGCGGACCTGCTGCCCGACCAGGAGCGCTTCGACGGGCACTTCCTGGACGTCCCGGACTGGCGGGCCGGCTGAGCGTCAGGCGATCCGGGCGGCGGCGTGCGCCATGCCGAGCCAGGTGTGCGGGTTGCCCTCCCAGCACCAGCCGAGCTTCGGCGCCCGCTCGCTGATCCACAGCGCCGGGACGCGCCGGTCGCCGCACCGCGAGCCGCCGAGCGAGAAGCACTTGTTCTTCGCCAGCAGCTCCGGATGCTGGGTGACCAGGGCGATGCCCTCCTCGATCGTCAGCAGGGTGCGGCCGCGCTCCGCGAGCACCGCCATCGCCTCGTTGGGGATCGCGCCGCAGAACTCCTCGCCGCGGTCGGCGTCCAGCAGCAGGTAGGCGCGGGCGTCGGGGAGCTCCACCCCCTTGGCCGGGACGAAGTCCACCAGCTCGCCGGCTTTGTAGTGCCGGTCGATGACGCCGGCCTTCCGGCCGTTGGCCAGCCTGAGCCGCGGCACCATCTCCTCGATCGGCACCAGCTCGCGGGTGACGACCAGCGTGAACGGCGCCCGCCCCTCGGCCGGCGCGGCCATCGCGCCGGCGTGCGCGACGGCCGCCCGCCGCAGCGACGCCGCCAGATCCGCCGGCGGCTCCGGGTAGTCCCGGTCGCGCAGGACGGCGATCTGGCGGTCGAACTCGGTGCCCGCGTCGAACGGGGTCGATGTCATGAGCACGTCCTCTCCGTATGCTGTACTCTATACAGCATACGGAGAAAAGGAGATGGTGCAATCCCCTACAGGTGCACACCCCCGCGGACGTCACGGATCTGCACGCTCTTGCCGAGGTCGCCGTGGGCGTTGACGTTGTTGAGGTTGCTGTTCCCGCCCGCCCGCACATCGTTGCGGGCCCGTCCCCACAGGTCCTCGACCTGGTCCCGGAACGCCGGGTCCTCCTCCAGCGACCGCCGGATCACGCCCTCCAGCACCTCCAGCCGCTCCGGCGAGCCCGGGTCCTCGGCGGCGCGCTCCAGGGCCTGCTCGTCCTCGGGCCGCCCCCGGAACCGCTCCTTGAACCTGCGGACCAGGGCCGCCATGGCCTCGCGCGCGGGCTCCCCGGCCAGCTCGACGGCCTTGCCCGCGGCGGCGGTGGCGATGGCGATGGTCATCGGATCGGTCATGGGCGACTCCCCGTTCCGGATCTGCTTGGCATCCAGTCCACCACGCCCCCGCCACGCCCGCCACCGCCCTCCGCGAGGATGGCGCCATGAACAGCTTCACCGTCCATGGCACCACGGCCGCGGGCGACGAGCTCCGCATGACCAACGGCGGCACCGACGTGTTCCTGGACGTGCTCACCCTCGCCGCCTGCGCCCTCGCCCGGACGCCCTGGCAGCAGAACCTGGCGCTGCACTTCGCCGACGGGCACCGCCTCGGCCGGGGCGACTTCGGCTACGACCTGAGCGAGCTCCCGTGGACCGCCGGCTGGCCGCAGGAGAAGGACTTCCACCTGGAGGTGATCGACGCCGCGGCGGCCGGCCACGGCTGGGAGCGCCTGGACCACCCCGCCGATCGCGCCCGCGCCTACCTCGCCGCCTACCGCCCGATGCTCGCGGGATTCACGCCCGTCCCGGTCTTCCGGAGCGCCTGGTGGGGGGACTGGCGCATCGCGCCTCCCGCGGAACGGCTGGAACGCTGCCCCCGGCACGAGATCTACGAGGGAGAGCTGGGCTGCCGGCTCTGCGCACCGTGACAGGGGCCGCTAGGTTCACCGGTCATGAACGGCGTTCTGGGGACCCTCGGCTCGGCGGCGGGCATGTTCGCCGGCACCAACATCGACGATCTCATCGTGCTCACCGTGCTGTTCCTGTCCGCGCGGGCGAACGGCAGGCCCCGCCCCTGGCAGGTGTGGGCCGGCCAGTACGCCGGGATCGCGGCGCTGACGGCGGTGTCGGTGGTGGCGGCGCTCGGCCTGACGATCGTCCCCGACCGCTGGGTCGGGCTGCTCGGCCTGGTGCCGTTCGCGCTCGGGGTGCGCGGCCTGGTCGCCGCGCTGCGCGCCGGGGACGCCGAGGACGACCCGCCGGCCGTCGCGGGCGGCCTGCTGCCGGTCGCGGGCGTGACCGTCGCCAACGGCGCCGACAACATCTCGGTCTACACGCCGGTGTTCCGCACCATCGGCCCCGGCGCGACGGCCGTCACCATCGCGGTGTTCGCCGCCGGCGTCGCCCTGTGGTGCCTGGCCGCGTCCTGGCTCGGCTCGCACGAGCGCGTCATCGGCTTCGTGGAGCGCTATGGCCGATGGCTCGTGCCGATCGTCTTCATGACGATCGGCGCCCTGATCCTCCTGGGCGCGGGCTGATCGCGAAGCGATTCGCACTCGCCCGAGCACGGTCAAGAGAGCGAGCCGCCAGGCGAGTTCCCGGGCCGGGGTGTGAAAACACAGCACGGTCAGGAGGGCGAGCCCTCCTGACCGTGCTGGAGATCACGACGCTACCTGCTCCTCCTCGGCGGGGACCTGGGCGGTCTCGCCGGGCAGCGTGGCCTGCTGGGCGTCCTGCTCCCGCGTGCCCGACGACGGCCAGGCGGAGAGCTTGGTGCGGCGAGGGTTGGCCAGAGGGGTGCTCATCGTTGTCGCTGTCCTCCTGTGGGGCCTATGGGATAGGAAGAGATCTTCGCGGATGACCCACCCTGTTCGGCAAAATGGTCTAGACCTTGTGCCGAATGCGCCGGTGGCGGCGGGGGCGGACGGTGCGCCAATGGTGATCTTGTGGTGCGCCGCGGGCGGCCGGGGGCCGCGGATCGCGGTGACCTGCGTCATACCTCCCGATATATGAGCGGGCCGGGCGGCTGGCGCCCGGCGCGTCCTTGACGGGTCGTTTCCCTCACTTGACATGCTGGCCGGTCAGGGCCGCAGTTGATGCCCCGGCGTGGTGAAAGGTTTGCCAAGAGGGCGCAATGTCCTAGGTCGTGCCTTTCCACGGCCCGGGGAAAGGCACCGCCCGGGGCCTGCGGCGACCGGCCGGAAGGCGTCAGAGGTCGTGGAGTCCGCTGAGCACCTGCCTGAGGGTCTCCAGGTCGGGCGGCCGGTGCGAGGCGGGCGGGTGGGCGGTGACGAGCCCGTCCGCCAGCAGCCCGCGCAGCAGGGCCTTGACGACGCTGACCGGCAGCGCCAGCCGCGCCCCCAGCTCCGCCACCGGCAGCGGGCCGCCGCCGCACAGCCGCAGGATGGCGGCCCGCTCGGACGCCAGGCCGGGCGGCGCCTCGTCCGCGACGGCGACCAGCGTGACCAGGTCCAGCGCCGCGCCGCCCGCCGCGCGGGTGCGGCCGCCGGTGATGACGAACAGCCGGGCGGGGCCCGCCTCGCGGGCGCTCATGCCGCGCCGAGCCGGCGCACCAGGTCGTCCATGGCGCGCGCGACCTGGCCCACGTCGGCGTCGGCGGCCGCGACCACCGCCAGGTGGGCGCCCGCGCCGGCCGGGACGATCAGCAGCACGCCGCCGTGGAACTCCACCATCGACCGGCCCGCGCCGCGCCCGTCGCCGAACGCGCCGGAGGCGCCGGCCGCCAGGCTCTGCACGCCCGCGGCGATCGCGGCGAGCCGGTCGGCGGCCTCGGCGTCCAGGCCGCCGGTGCGGCGCACCTTCAGGCCCTCGGCGGACAGCACCAGGGCGTGCCGGATCCCGGGCGCCCGGTGCAGCACGTCCTCCAGCGGCGGGTCGGGGTTCACGCCCCTGCCTCCTTCACTCGGGGTCGCGTCCGGCCTGGTGGAACGCCACGAAACGGACGGCGCTGTCGGGGAGCGCCGCGGGCTCGTCCGCCGGGGCCGGCACCGACAGCGGCTCGGCCGAGGGCCGCAGGAGCGGGGGCGGCGCCTCCTGGCGGGTGACCAGCCGCCGCGGGATCAGCACGACCACGCCGGTGCCGCCGCGCGCCGACGGCCGGAAGCTCACCCGCAGCCCGAGCCGGCAGGCCAGCAGGCCGACGACGGCGAGGCCGTGGCGCGGCCCGGGCAGGTTGCCGGGGCCGGGCGGCTCGGACACCGCGCGCTGCGCCCGCTCGCGCTCGTGCGGGCGCATGCCGAGGCCGCCGTCCTCCACGGTGACGATGACGCCCGCGTCCTCCTCCTCGACGTAGACGTGCACGGCGGTGCCGGGCGGGGAGAAGGCGGTGGCGTTGTCCAGCAGCTCGGCGAGCGCGTGCATGACGCCCTCGGCGGCGTGCCCGGCGACGGCGGCGTCGCCGGT
This sequence comes from Actinomadura macrotermitis, assembly GCF_009604375.1. GTDB lineage: Bacteria > Actinomycetota > Actinomycetes > Streptosporangiales > Streptosporangiaceae > Spirillospora > Spirillospora macrotermitis. The sequence goes on along the minus strand of NZ_WEGH01000003.1, from coordinate 520,896 downwards.
GCCGTGCAGCCGGACCCGCGGGAAGTCGGTGATGCGGCCGAGCGCGCCGCGCAGCACGTCCTCCATCGGGACCGGCCCGGGCCAGCGCCGCGCGGACCCGCCGCCCGCCAGCAGCGCGACGCCGTCGGCGAGGCGGCCCATCCGCGAGGCGCGGTGGTCCAGGTCGAGCAGGTCGTCGAAGACCTCCTGCTCGTCGTGGCGGAACTGCAGCTCGTGCAGCTCGGCGAGCATGCCGGTGATCATCTCCTGCAGCCGGGCGGCGGCGCTCGCGCAGGCGGTCAGGGTGGCGGCGGCGGTGCGCTCGCCGTCGGCCAGGGCGCGCACGGCGTCGGCCAGCAGCCGGGCGGCGAGCGGGTCGGCGGGCCGCGGTGCCTCCCGCAGGACGCGGTCGGCGGTGGCGTGCTCGCCGCGCACCCGCTCGATCGCGGCGGGCAGCGTCTCCTCGGCGATCAGCCGGAGCTCGTCGTGCAGCGAGGCGGCGCAGGCGCGGGCGGCCGCGGCGGACCGCTCGGTGGCGGCGACCTCGTGGGCGAGGGCGTGCAGCAGCCGGCGCAGCGCGGCGCTGTCGGGGCGCGGCGCGGCGGCGAGCGCGGCGTCGGGGGACGCGCCCTCGCGGATGTGCCGCACGAGCAGCGGCAGCGCGCCGTCGGCCAGCTCGGCGGCCTGCCGCTCCAGCCGCGCGGCGCCGTCGGCGAGCCCGGTGAGGTGCGCGCGGGACCGCCGCGCGGCGGCCGCGTGGTGGGCGACGGCCGCCAGGACGAGGGCGACGGCGAGCCCGGCGGCGCCGCCGCTCCAGGCCGTCAGCGGCCGGACGGCGGGCGGGACGGCCGTCAGCGCCCACAGCCAGGCGCCGCCGAGCACGGCCACCGCGGCCACCCAGACGATCAGTGCCCGTTCCAGCGGCGGCCGGCCGGGTTCCGCTTCGCGTGCTGACATGGCTCAGGACCTCGGCGTGGGGCAACGGGGCACCCGTCGAGCATGCAGCACTTCCCAGGGGCGGCGAGAGGTGTTCCGTCAAAAAGCCGGTCACCCGCGGAAAATGAAGCGGACAGCCTTCAATAAAGGCCTGCAGAATGGCGAGCTGACGATATCTGCTGGTTTATCCGGATGCTTCTTACAAAGGCGCGGTGAGCCTGGCGATCAGGGCGAGATGATCGGTGCCGGCGTCCACCAGCAGCCGCTGCGCCTGCGGCGCCGGCGGCCGGCCCAGCCGGACCGGGTTGCCGACCATGCCGATGCGGCTGATGCCGTCGCCGCCCGCCAGCCGCGACTCGGGCGTGGCGAGCTCGGCCAGCCGGTAGAAGCGCCAGGCGTTGCCCGCCGGGTGGCTGGCCAGCAGCAGGTCGGGGCGGCGCCAGGCGATGAACGCCCAGCGGCCGCCCGCGCCGACGGCGCGGACCAGCACGACCCCGTCCGGGCGGTCCAGCAGCGTGGCGACGCGGGCCGCGACCGGGACGGGGTTGGTGAAGCCGCCCGAGACCGTGTAGAGGCCGTCCTCGAACTCCACCTCCCAGCCGGTGCCGTCCAGCGCGGCGGCCAGGTGCGCGAGCGGGTCCGCGGTGCCGGCGAGGCGCTGCAGTTCCTCCAGCTCGCTCCGGGTGAGCACGCGGGCGCGCGGCAGCAGCGGTGGAACGATCAGGTCGCCGGCCAGGTCGGGGTCGGCGGTGGCGACGACGTCCTTCACCTCGGCCCACACGCCGGCGGACAGCGCGTCGTCGGCCGCGCCGTCGCGCAGCAGGCCCATGCAGACGGCGGTGAGGACGGCGGCGAGCGGCCCGGTCTCCTCCGGCACGTCCTCGCCGGGCTCGGCCAGGCGCTCGGTCAGCCGGGCCAACTGGGGGCGCCAGGACCCGTCGTCCAGGTCCCAGACGCCATGGCCGAGGAGCTGCACGAACAGGCGCGCGACCAGCATGCGGACGAACAGCGGCGCGTCGAGGGCGGCGTCGACGGCGCGGGGGATCCAGCGCTGCCAGCCGGTCCGCTCGGGCACCTTGGCCGCGGCGGCGCCGGCGTCGGGCTCGGGGCCGTCGGTGAGCGGGGCGAGGGCGATGCCCCAGCCGTGGCCGCCGGCCGCGACGTTCGGGCGGCCGAACAGGGCGTCGGCCAGGGGGCGGCCGAGCGCGCGCTCGCAGGCGTCCAGGTAGGCGCTCCAGCGGTCCTGCGGGACCGAGCCGGCGCCGGGGGTCTTGTGCCCGGCGAGCTGCTGGGCCAGCCGGACGAGGTCGGCGCGGAAACGGCGGGCCAGGGCCTCGTCGGTGAAGATCTCGTCCTCGGTGTAGCCGGTCCGCAGCCGGGGGCCGTCCCCGTCGTCGCCGCGGGCGAACCGGCCGGGCTGGACGGTGAAGACCGCCGGCCCGTCACCGGCCCGGACGACGGCGTGCGCCGTGCCGAACACCTGGACCCGCGCACCCGCCGGGACGGTGCCGAGCGGCTCCCAGGAACCGGGCGAGCCGTCGGGGGAGCCCGCCACGGCGACCGGCTCGTCATGGGCGCGGGCGAGCGTCACCTGCAGGCCGTCGCCGGTGATCAGCGCGCCGAGGGCCGCCGGATCCGGGCGGGGGCCGGCGGGGCGGACCGTGCGGCGCCCCTCCAGGCTCGCCACCGGGTACGGCGTCCCCTCGGGCAGCAGCGAGGAGGCGACGGGCGCGAGGACCGCGAGCTCGCCGCCGCCCTGCTCGAGCAGCGCGGCGGTGAGGCCCGTGCCGCCGACGAGGGCATGGCGGCGCCCGCCCGCCGACCACTCCAGGAGGGTGCCGTGCCGGGGCCGCTCGTCCTCCAGCAGCCGGATCTCGGTCGCGCGGCCGTCGGTCGCCAGCACGATCGCGTCGCCGTCATACTCGCCCAGTTCCGGCTGGAGGCCGAGGACGACCCGGGCGGGGTCGAAGTGCCCGATGATGTCGAACAGCGCGTCACCGGACGGGTCGACGAGCGGCGCGTACAGCCGCAACTCGTCCACCGGGCCGGCCGGGACCTGCCCGAGCAGGCCGCCGTCCAGGTCGTGCAGGACGCGGACGCCGCCGTCGGCGCCGGGCTCGGGCAGCCGGTCCGCGATCTCCGCCAGCAGCGCGGCGGCGTAACCGGGCATCGCGACCGTCTCGGGCAGCCGGCGCAGCCACGGGGCCAGTCGCCCGACGGCGTCGCCGCGCAGCACCGTCCACAGCTCGTCGTTGTGGCCCCAGCCGTCCAGGGTGGGGTCGCCGGAGCCGATCGCGGCGACGACGTCGTCCTCCCCGGCCAGCAGGGCGAGCCGCGGCCGCAGGTCCCCGGCCAGCGCGTGGACGTAGCCGCGGCCGGCCTGCCGCACGTCGACGGGGGCGTAGGCGGTGTGCGCGGCGTCGCCGATCACCGTCACGCGGGCGCCGAGCGCGCGGGCCATCGGCACCGCCGTCTTCTCCAGGAACGGCAGGTCCACGGCGCGGCCGAGCAGGAGCAGCTCGTGCAGGCCGGCCTCGTCGGCGCGGTCCCGCCACTCCTTCAGCAGGGTCAGCGGCGAGGCGATCACGAGTCCACTCCCAGGAGCATCAGGCCGAGCGGCGTCACCGGCGCGTCCGGCTGGAACAGGCCGAGCTGGGTCCCGAGCCGGCCGAGCTGCCAGAGGCGCATCCCAAGCAGGCCCTCGCCCTCGTCGCCGGTCTTGTAGTAGAGGCCGCCGCGCCGGTGCACCTTGGCGGAGACCTTCAGCTGCCCGAGCGGGCCGACCCGCACCCGGCTGAGCGCGACCCGGCGCGCCTGCTCCAGCATGTCGTCGGCGAGGCGGGCGGCGAGGTCGCGCACCGGCCGGTCCTGGAACTCCTCGGTGCGCAGCGCCACCCAGCGGGGGTTGAGGAAGTCGTTCGGGCCGACGAACGCGGTGCGCGCGTCGCCCTCCAGTTCCCCGGCCCGCCGCCCGCCGACGAGCAGCAGCCCGACGTTCAGCAGCGGGTCCGCCGGGTCGCCGCCGCCGAGGACGATCCGCTCGATCGGGTTCGGGTGCCCGCCGCGCATGGTCGGCGGCAGCCCGTCCATGAACGCCCGCGTGCTGCCCGCGGGCATGCTCGCGGCCAGCCAGTCGCGCAGCTGCTGCCCGGTGCTGCCCTCGGGGCCGATCTGCCGGACCAGCGCGGCCCAGAGCCGCCGCCACGCCTCGGCCGAGTAGCGGCGCAGCAGCGCGCCGCGCCACCCGGCGACCTCGGGGATGGTGCGCAGCACCGGGTCGGTCACCGCCTGGTCGCCGAAGGCCACCGCGGACTCGACGGCCTCGTCCCACCCCTGCCGGTGCAGCAGGACCGACCTGCCGATGACGCGCAGCGTGGCCCGGCGGCGGACGTCGTCGGGCTCCCACTCGGCGGGATCGTGGCGGCCGGCCCGCACGGCGGTGAAGAGCCCGCTCAGCCAGGCGGCCTCGGGGGCGTCCCCGTCCTGCAAGGCGAGCGCCCGCAGGGCCTCCAGCCGGTCCCAGGGGAGCCGGTCGTGGGCGGCGGCCTCGATCAGCGGTGCGAACAGCTCCCGCACCGAGGGCGGGCAGGCGTGCCGGCCGGGCCGCAGCGCGCCGTCCCGGACGGCCACCGTCCCGAGGAGCACGCTCGGCCGCCCGTATACGGACCAGTAGCCCCAATTGTCGGCCGAGTAGGAGCGCCCGCCTTCGGTGGCGGCGCCGGCGACGTCGAGCTCGTCGCCCAGCCACGGCTCCACCCGGTCCGCCCCGTGCAGCGGTTCGCCGTCGTGCAGCAGGGACACCGCGCCGAGGACGATCTCGCACCGCCGCACCAGACGCCGGCATCCGCCGTCGTCCAGCCCCTCCCGCGCCGCGTGCGCGGCGAGCGCCGCGTAGAGGGCGTAGTAGCGGATGTGGCGCGTCCCCGAGGTGACGCCCGGCACCAGATGGGCGGCGGCCTGGAACACCGGCCCCTCGACGGCCAGCGGATACCGGCCCACCCCAAGGTCCAGCCCCCGCGCCGACCAGCCCGGCCCGTCGATGACCGTCGTCACCCGTTCACCTTCGATCTTTCGGTTCCCGGATGAAACGTACCGGTTCGCCCGCCCGGCCCGCCCGGCAAGATCGAACTTTCGCGCCCCGGTACCGTCCTCCCATGACCTGGGGCATCGGCGGCGTGCCGCGGCCGGGCACCCGCCCGGCCGCCGAACCGCTCCTCTACCTGGACGTCGACGGCGTCCTCAACCCCGAAGACCCCGCGGGCCGCTTCACCGCCCACACCGTCGGTTCCCTCACTCTTCGCATTCCCGACACCCACGCCGCATGGCTGCGCGAACTGTCGGCCGCCTACGAACTGATCTGGGCGACCACCTGGGAGCACCACGCCAACGCGTACATCGCCCCGCTCCTCGGCCTGCCCGAACTGCCCGTCGTCGAGTTCACCGCCTACGAGCCCCGCCCCGACGACCCGCGCTGCACGCCGCTCCAGATCCCGCAGATGTACAAGTGGGCGCCGATCCTGCGCCACGCGGACGGCCGCCGCTTCGCGCCGGCCTGACCCGCCGCCACGTGACCCGCCTACTCCATTGGAGCAGCCGCGGCTAAGGCGGCTGCCTGCTCCTTCGCTCGCTTCGGCGGCGGGGCTAATGGGTCGCGGGTCTGGCGGGGCTTTGGGACGATCCGGGGATGGCGGATATTCGGGATGTGGCCGGTGTGGTGCAGGCGCAGGCGCGCGGAGAACGGATCAGGTTCCTGTTCTTCTGGGGGCATCGGCCCGGGGCGTCCGGGGTCGGCGCCGGGTGCCTCAGCCAGTGGTGGGACGGGGCGCCGTTCACCGTGGACGGCACCACCTACGCGACCGCCGAGCACTACATGATGGCCGGCAAGGCGCGGCTGTTCGGGGACGCTGAGATGGAGCGGCGCATCCTGGAGGCGGCGCACCCCAAGCAGGCCAAGGACCTCGGCGGCCAGGTGCGCGGGTTCGACCAGGAGACGTGGAACGCGCACCGGAGCGAGATCGTCGTGCAGGGCAACCTCGCCAAGTTCGGGCAGCATCCCGAGCTCGGCGCGTACCTGCTCGGCACCGGGGAGCGGGTGCTGGTCGAGGCGAGCCCGATGGACCGGATCTGGGGCATCGGGCTCGCCGCCGACGACGAGCGGGCCGGGCAGGCCGCCCGCTGGCGCGGCCTGAACCTGCTCGGCTTCGCCCTGATGGACGTCCGCGCGCGGCTGCGCGGCTAGGGGTTCACGACCGCCATCCAGATCGGCTCGCTGCGGTCCCGCATGGCGGCGACGGCGCGTTCGGCCTGCGCCAGCGGGAACCGGTGGGTGATCAGCTCATCGGCGTCCAGGACGCCCCGGCCGAGCAGGTCCAGCACCTCCTGCGCATCCGTGCGAGTGCACGCGCGGGTGCCCACGAACCGCCAGCATCTGCTCATCCAGATGCGGGCGGGGATGGGCAGCGGGCCCGGGTTGCCGCCCATGTGCACCAATGTGCCGCCGGTGGCCATCGCCGCGGCCGCCTGCGCCATCACCGGGCCGTCCGGGACGAAGTCGAGGACGGCGTGGACGCCCTCGGGCGCGATCTCCCGCAGCCGCCGGGTGAGGCCCTGCGCGGCGGCCCAGCCGTCCGGCAGCTCCCCCAGCGCGACCGTCTCGGTGGGCAGGCCGCCCGCGAGCCGCCGGACGGCGGCCAGGCGTTCGGCGCTGCGGCCGACCAGGACGAGCCGGGCGACCCCGAAGAACGGTGCGAGCTTGACGGCGGCGGTGCCCATCGTGCCGGTCGCCGCGGTGACGACCAGGGTCGCGCCGAGCGGGAGGTCGGCGCACTTGAGCGCCCGCACGGCGTTGGCCAGGTCGTGGACCTTGGCGCCCACGTCGAAGCCGACCCGGTCCGGCAGCGGGTCGAGCAGCCAGTGCGGGACGCGCACGTACTCGGCCAGCCCGCCGTCGTGGTAGGCGTCGTACAGCGGCGTCGGCGCGTCGCCGAAGGAGGCGTGCCCGACCATCGCCTGCTGGGCGCACATCATCTCGCGGTCGGTCCGGCAGGGGACGCAGTTCCGGCAGGTGAGGTTGGGGTGGAGCCGTACCCGGTCGCCCTCGGCGAACCCGGTGACGCCGGCGCCGACGGCGGCGACGGTCCCGGCCGCCTCGTGGCCGAGCGTGGTGGGCAGGTGCTTGAACGCGCCCAGCTCCAGCAGTTTCATCATCCCCGGGGCGAGCCCGGCCGCGGCCACCTTGACCAGCACGTCGCGCGGGCCCGGCTCGGGTACCGGGACCTTGGTCAGGTGCAGCGCGGTGGAACCCTTGAGCGCCTGTGCGGCGAGCATGAGGTTCATGCGGCGGAGTCTCCCAGGCGCTGCTGGAGGAAGGCGTGAGTGCGGTCCCAGGCCTCGGTGGCAGGGCCGGGCCGGTACATGTGCGGGCGGGCGTCGCATGCGAACGCGTGCCCGGCGTCGGCGTAGACGTGCTGCTCGAAGTCCACGCCCGCCTTCCCCAGCGTCTCCTCGATCGCGGCGACCTGCTCGGCCGGGATGGTCGGGTCGTCGGCGCCGACGTGCAGCAGCATCGGCGCGTCGATCGACGCGGCGCGGTCCAGGACGGCGTGCGGCCCGGCGGCGATGCCCGGCCCGTAGAACACGACCGTGCCGGCGAGCCCCGGGATCGCGGTGGCGGCGGTGAACGCGGCGCGCCCGCCGAAGCAGAAGCCGACGACGGCGGTGCGGCCCGCCGCGACGCCCTCTTCCTGGGCCAGGTGGTCCAGGACGGCGCGCACGTCGGTGACGATCGCGTCCGGCCCGATGGCGCCGATCAGCGGCATCGCCTCGGCGTGCTGGTCGTAGGCGAGCGTGCCCACGCCGTTGCGGTGGAACAGGTCGGGCGCGAGCGCCAGGAGACCGTGCTCGGCGAACCGGCGGGCGATGTCCTGGATGTGCTCGTTGACGCCGAACGCCTCCTGGAGCACGACCACGGCCCGTCCGGTGGGCGCGGCGGGCCGGGCCGCGTACACCCGCATCGGCCCGTCGGCGGTCTCCACGGTGATCCAGTCCTGCATGTCGTCCTCCTCTAGTCCGTGGGCAGCGCGTCGTAGTAGCGGGCGGCGCCCGGGTGCAGCGGGATCGGGGCGCGGCCCATCGCCACCGGGTCGAGCGGGTAGGTGACCGGGCTGCGCTCGGGCGGGATGTGCCGGTACTGGCGTTCGAGCAGGTCGCGGGTCTCGCCGAGGACCCAGGCGATGGCGTAGGCGACGTCCTCGGGCAGGTCCGAGCGCGTCAGCACCAGGAAGTCGGAGAAGTCCAGGGTCTGAAAGCGCGGGCAGCCGGGGAAGTAGCCCTCCTCGATCACCGCGGACGGCCAGGCGTGGTCGGCCCGCAGCCCGTCGAGGACGTCCTGCTCCACTTCCAGGAAGTGCATGTCGCCGCCGAACTCCTGCCAGTGCGGCAGCATGACGGCCTCGTGCACGACCGTGTCCGCGCGGCCCGCCAGCACGTGGTCGAACGACTCGAACGGCCGCTCGTCCTCCAGGAACGTGCCGCCCCAGCCGCGCACGTCCACGCCGGAGCGTTCCAGCAGCTCGTGCGCGGCGAGGCCGACGTGGTTCACCCCGTCGTTGACCGAGGTGGCCACGGTGAGGGCGGGCTTCGCGGCGCGCAGTTCGGCGAACGAGGTGATGCCGAGCGCGCGCCGCACCCCGACGACGAGCCGGTCGCGTTGCGGCACGACGCCGAGGGCGCGCAGTTCGGGGAAGGCCTCGCCGTGGTGGATCCCGCGCCCGTCCAGCGCGGCGGCGGCGAACGCGGCGGGCGTCGTCAGCGCGACGTGCACCTCGCCGTGCCCGACCGCGCGCACGGCGTCGGTGAAGCCGCGGCCGTTCCAGACGGCGATCTTGGTGTGCGGTCCGCAGCGGTCGGTGAGCTCCTGGGAGATCCAGCCGCAGACGCGGTGCAGGTTGGCCATGCCCCAGTCGCCGCGCAGGTGCAGCGTGAGCGACCGGGCGATCGCCGGTTCGGGCGGGCGCGGGGCGGGTGTGGTGGTCATGGGGTCCTCTCGGGCGACACGGTGATGTGGCGGGCCAGGGCGGCGCCGACGCGCGCGGCCTGGTCCGGCGGGAAGACCGCGGCGATGTAGCGGTCGGGTTTGACCAGGACGAACCGGCCCCGGGCGCCGGCCAGGGCGGCCTCGAGGCGGCCGTCGGCGTCGGCGACGGCCTGCCGTTCGCCGCGCGGCCGGGGCAGGCGCTCGCCGAGGCGGACCTCGACCCGGGTGACCGGCGGGAGCGCCGCCGCGGCGCGGTCCCAGGCGGCGGCGCCGACGTCGACGCCGAGCAGCGCCAGGCCGGTGCCGAGCACGTCGTCGAGCAGGCGCGGGCGCAGGCTCGGCGGCACCAGCACGCGCGGCTGGGGGAGTTGGGTGCCGACGAGCCGCTCGTCCCCCTGACCGGTGCGGACGACCAGGCCCGCGGTGTGCACCGCGCGCGGGCGGAAGCGCATCTCGCACAGGTAGCGCCGTCCCCACGGGGTGAGGAGCAGGGCCCGCACGGCGGTGTCGCGGAGCCGTCCGCGCATCGGGTCGACGGTCATGACGACCCGGCCGAGCCGCTCGGAGAACTCGACCATGGCGGCGGCGTGCGGGCGGCGCTCGGCCTCGTAGGTGTCGAGCAGGCTCTCGGCGGCGCGGCCGTGCCACACCTCGGCCAGTTTCCAGGCCAGGTTGGCGGCGTCGCGGACGCCCGAGTTGAGGCCCTGCCCGGCGAACGGCGGCATCATGTGCGCCGCGTCGCCGAGCAGGAAGCAGCGGCCGTCGCGCCAGCGGTCGGCGACCACCGCGTTGAAGGTGTAGTTGGTGCAGCGCTCGACCTGGTCGGGGGTGATGGCGCGGTAGGGGGAGACCAGCCGCTCGATCGTGGCGAAGTCGGGCCGGGCGCCGCTGTCGCCCTCGCCGGGCCGGAGCCGGAACTCGTAGCGGCAGCGCCCGTCCCGGCCGGGCACGATCACGGTGGGCCGCTCGGGGCGGCCGAGGTGCATGCCGTAGCGCTCGTCGTGCTCGTCGCCGAGGGTGTCGGCGACGAGCCAGACGTCGCGGTGGCTGGTGCCGGTCATGCCGATGCGCCGCAGCTCGCGGATCGTGCTGCGGCCGCCGTCGCAGCCGAGCACCCAGCTCACCGGCAGGTCGGTGACGCCGTCGCCGGCGCGCAGGTGGGCGACGGCGCCGTCGGCGGCGTCGCTGACCGCGACCAGCTCGGTCGCGAACCGCACGTCCGCCCCGTCGCGGTCCTTCAGCGCCTGCAGCAGCAGGCGCTCCAGCTCGGGCTGGGCGAACTGGTTCTTGAAGGTGTAGCCGAGCCGGTAGGGCTCGGGGCCGCGGGCGTGGAACAGCGGCCGGCCCTTGCGGTCGTAGTAGCGGGTGCCGGTGCCCGGGACGACGATGCCGAGCACGGCCTCGGCCAGGCCGGCCGCCTGCAGGGTGCGCAGCGACTCGTCGTCCAGGCTGATCGCCTTGGCCTCGTCGCTGGTGGCGGCGTTGCGCTCGGCCAGCACGACCGGCACGCCCCGGGCGGCGAGCAGGTTCGCCATGGTCAGCCCGACGGGGCCGGCGCCCACGATGAGGACGGGGAGGTTCATGTCAGTTGTCCTTTCGCGCCCTTGCGGGCGAGGTACTCCCACCCCGCGTCCAGCTGTGCCGCGGGCCAGCACTCGGCCCGCTTGGCCGCGGCCTCGGCGGCGTCCGACCACACCCGCACGGGCCCGGCCGCCATCGCCGCCAGCTGCACCCGGCAGGCGCGGTCGAGCAGGACGGCGTGCATCACCGCGGCCTGCGCGCTCGGTCCCGCCGCGACGAGCCCGTGCTTCGGCATCAGCGCGGCGGGCGCGCCGCCGAGCGTGTCCGCCAGCGCCGCGCCGAGCTCCGGCGTCCGCACCAGGCCGCCGGTCGCGGTGAACCGCGGCACGTCCGCGCCGCCGAACAGGGCGCCGTCGTGCGAGATCGGCAGGAGCGGGACGCCGAGCGCGGCGAACGCCACCGCCGCCTCGGCGTGGGTGTGGACCGAGCAGTGCAGCTCCGGCCGGCGCCGCAGGATCTCCAGGTGGATGTGACACTCCTTGTGCGGAGCGCCCTCGCCTTCGACGACCTCGGCGTCGAAGGAGACGAGCTGCACCCGCTCCGCGCCGATCTCCTCGAAGCCCCAGCCCGGCGCCTTGATCCAGATCCCGCGCCCGGCGGGGTCGCGGACCGCCGCGTGGCCCCACACCAGGTCGGACTGGCCGGCCGCGGCCAGGGCGCGGTTCGCCTCGGCCGCCGTCGCGCGGGCCTGCGCGGGCGTCACGGCCGCACCACCGCCATCCAGATCGGCTCGGCGCGCCGGTCCATGGCGGCCAGCGCGTCGTTGACGTCGGCGAGGGCGTACCGGTGGGTGATCAGGTCGTCGGCGCGCAGCGCGCCCGACCCGAGCAGGTCCAGCGCGGCGGCGGTGTCGGTGCGGGTGCAGCCCCGGGTGCCGACGACGCGCCAGCAGCGGTGCTGGAGGTCGCGGGCGGAGTAGGGGAACGGGGACCTGTTGCCGCCCATGTGCACGAGCGTCCCGCCGGTGGCGAGGGCCGCGGTGGCCTGGGCGGTGCCGGCGCCCTGCGGTAGGAAGTCCAGCACCGCGTCGGCGCCTTCGGGGGCGAGTTCGCGCAGCCGCGCGGTCAGACCGTGCCCGCTCTCCCAGCCGGCGCCGAGTTCGTCCAGCGCGACGGTCTCGGCGGGCAGCGAGCTGAGCGCGCGCACCGGGTCCAGCCGCTCGGCCGAGCGGCCGACGAGGACGAGCCGGCCCGCGCCGAAGAACGGCGCCAGCCGCACCGCCGCGGTGCCCATCGTCCCGGTCGCCGCCGTGATCACGAGTGTGCCGCCGGGCGGGAGCGCCGCGCACTTCAGCGCCCGGACCGCGTTGCCGAGGTCGTGGACCTTGGCGCCGACGTCGAACCCGACGCCCGCGGGCAGCACGTCCACCAGCCACGACGGCACCCGCACGTACTCGGCGAGCCCGCCGTCGTGGTAGCGCTCGTACAGCGGCATCGGGCCGTTCCCGTGCGCGCCGTGGCCGATCATCGCGGCCGACGGGCACATCTGCTCGCGGTCGCTCCGGCAGAACCGGCAGGTCCGGCACGCCAGGACGGCGTGCACCCGCACCCGCGCGCCGGCGAGCGCGGCGTCCACCTCGGCCCCGGCCCGCACCACCGTCCCGGCGATCTCGTGGCCGGGCACGGCGGGCAGGTGCCGGAACGCGCCGCGGGCCAGCAGCTTGGGCAGGCTCGGCGCCAGGCCCGCCGCCTTCACCTCGACCAGGACGTCGTGCGGTCCCGGCTCGGGCACGGCGATCCGCTCCAGCCGGAGCGGGCCGGTCCGCTCGTGCGCCCGCGCCGCCAGCATCGGCGTCATCGCAGCCGCTCGATCTCGGCGGCCGGCAGCCGCTCGGCCGTCCTGGTCGTCTCGGCGACCTGCGGCAGCTCCCGCGCCGACACGACCGTGAGGTGCGCGCTCGGCTCGTGGTGGATGCCGGTGAACGCGATCCCCACCGGGATCCGCACGAAGTCGCCGGGCTCCAGCGTCACCGTGCCGCGCTGGGTGACCAGCGTGCGCCGCCCGCTGATCTGGTACTGGACCTCGTCGGCGTTGCGGATGCGGCGGTAGACGCGGCCGTCGGACGCCTCGGCGAACGTGCGCCCGATGAACACGTGGGAGGAGGTGTAGAGCCAGGTGGTGCCGGGGGTGTCGGCCGGCTTGGCGATGCGCAGCCGCTCGGACTCGGACTTGGCGTGCTCCAGCAGGGTCAGCTCGTCGATCGGGGCCATCACCACGTCGTGGCCGGGCCCGGCGAGGCACTCGGTGATCAGTTCGTTGGTGACGACCGGCTCCCAGCCCTCGAACGGCGGGACGACGAACTCGGAGGTGCGGTAGTGCGGGTGCGCCTCGGCGACCGGCGCCGGCACGTAGAACAGGATGTGGATGTCCTCGCGGCCGAAGTTGTCGTGCGCGACGCCGACCGGCAGGCGGGAGAAGTCGCCGGGCACCAGGTCGACGCTGCCGAGGTCGGTCATCAGCGACCTTACCCCGGTGACCTGGTAGGACATCTCGTCCACGTCGCAGTTGCGGTGGTAGAACGGCTGCCGGTTGTTCATCGTCTGCCATTCGAGCCGCATGAAGTCGCTCTCGTAGACGCCGCGCGGGTGGGCGAACGGCTGGTGCACGTAGTCCGGCGGGAAGTGCACGACCTGGATCTCGGGGTGGTCGCGCCAGCGCTTGCGGCCGTCGGGCGGCATCAGCGGCTCGGCCAGCAGCAGCTCCTCCCGGCGCTCGAACACCCGCGGCGGCGCGTCGAAGGGGAAGGACTCGAAATGCTCGTGCACGGTGCCCATGTCAGTTCTCCTCGGTGAGAGCGGCGGGGGAGAGATAACCCTTCTCGCGGTAGTACGCCTCGGCCCCGGGATGCAGGGGCACGGGCAGGCCGCGGCAGATCTCGCGCATGTCGACCGGGGCGGTCATCGCGCGGGTGGGCCCGGTGAAGCGGGCGGAGATGGCGTCCTTCTGCTCGTCGATGGCCCGGACGGCCAGGTAGGCCAGCTCGTCGGGCAGGTCGTCGGCGCAGTAGAGGATCCAGCCGGAGAAGTCGATGGTCGGGACGTCGCGGTCCAGCCCCCGCAGCCGGCCCTTCTCCAGCACCCCGGCGGGCATGCCCAGCGCGGTGCAGTGCGCCATGACGTGCTCGTCCAGCGGCAGGAACCGCAGGTCGTACTGCGTGGTGAGCTTCTGCCAGCGCACCGTCATGATCGCCTCGTCGAAGACGGCGTCGAAGGCGGGGTCGGCGGGCACCGCGTCGGGGGAGTTCTGCGAGCGCGGCCGGTCGCGCAGCACCCGGCCGCCCCAGCCCTCCAGGTCCTCCTGGGTGAAGCCGTGGCAGGCCAGGATCTCGTCCATCACCCAGCGCGCCGGATGCCCCATCTCGCGCGTCGGCATCGAGATCTTCAGCGGGATCCGGCCCGCCGGGATGTCGGCCAGGCCGGTGATCCCGGTCTCGGCCCGGACGGCGAGCGCGAGCCGGTCGTCGTGCGCGAAGGCGGCGACCGCCTTCAGCGGCAGCGGCTCGGGGTAGGGCCCCTTGCCCGCGCACGCCATCGCCAGGGCCCAGTTCGGCGTGGTGACGCCGAACTGGTAGCGGCCCTCGGCCACCAGCCGGGGCCCGTCCATGCCGAGCGCGGCGGGCGGCGTGCCGGTGACGGCCGCGATCGTCGAGCCGTCCGGCAGCGGGCTGCCGTAGCCGCCCATGCCGTTGGCCAGCAGACTGCCGATGTTCATCCAGTTCTGGCCCGGACACAGGATCCGGACGTCCACCGCTCGCATGTCGCCTCCCCTCCCTCTCACGCCTCGGCGCGCACGGTGTTGCGCAGCGTGCCGATGCCGCTGATCTCCACCTCGACGATGTCGCCGTCGGCCAGGAACACCTGCGGGTCGCGCCGGTAGCCGACGCCGCCGGGGGTGCCGGTCAAGATCACGTCGCCGGTCTCCAGCCGGGTGAACTGCGAGACCACCCGGATCAGCTCGGGCACGTCGAAGATGAGCCGGTCGGTGGTGGCCGACTGCAGCTGCCGGCCGTTCAGCCGCAGCGCGATGTCGAGCGCGCCGGGGTCGAGCTCGTCGGCGGTCACCAGCACCGGGCCGAGCGGGGTGGCGCCGTCCCAGGCCTTGCCCTGCATCCACTGGTGGGTCAGGTACTGGAAGTCGCGCATGGTCACGTCGTTGCAGATGGTGTACCCGAGGACGTGGTCGAGCGCCTTCTCCCGCGGGATCCGGCGGCCCGGCGTGCCGATCACCACGGCCAACTCGGCCTCGTAGTCGACCTGCGCCGACTCGGGCGGGAGCGCGATGGGGGCGCCGTGGCCGATCAGGCTGGAGGCGAACTTGGGGAACAGCACCGGGTAGGTCGGCAGCTCCCGGCCGGTCTCCTCGATGTGCGAGCGGTAGTTGAGGCCGACGCAGAAGACCTTCTCGGGGCGCGCGACCGGCAGCAGCGTCAGCCCGTCCAGCGGCACGCTCTCCTCCGCCGCCGCCCCCGCGAGGGCGCCGGGGGAGAGGTGCCGGTCGATCCGGTCCACTCCGCGCAGCCGGTGGACGCGCGTGCCGTCGACCCGGCCGACCGCCTCGGCTCCGTCCCCGTCCAGATAGGCGACCAACCGCATCCCGGCTCCCGTCGTCGTGCTGTCCTGATTTTCAGAGCAGCCATCCTGTATTTCGAAACAGGTTAGGCCTAGAGGGGGTGCGGGTCAATGCGTTAGCCTCGTTTCAGAAATCAGGATCTCACTCCTGAAATTCAGGACAAGGAGCGGCACATGGCCATCGCCGAACTGGGGCACACCGGACTCTGGGTCTACGACCTCCCCCTGATGCGGGACTTCTACGAGCGGGTGCTCGGCCTGACCGTCACCGACGAGGACGCCGAGCTCGGCATCGTGTTCTTCAGCTCCCGGCCGGACGAGGAGCACCACGAGTTCGTGCTCCAGACCGGCCGGACCGCCGAGCCCGGCGCCAAGCAGCAGCACCAGATCTCGTGGCGGGTGGAGACGCTGGAGGACATCCGGGCCTTCCACCGCACGTTCCAGGAGGAGGGCGTCGAGGTGCAGCAGGAGGTCACCCACGGCAACGCCTTCGGGATCTACTTCTTCGACCCCGAGGGCAACCGCAACGAGGTCTACCTGCGCCTGGACCGCGACGTGCGGCAGCCGTTCCGCAAGAGCATCGACTTCGGGCTGCCCGCCGAGCAGATCTACGCCGAGGCCGACCGGCTGCTCGCCGACGGCGGGCCGGCCTACCAGCCCGTTCAGTGAGCGGGCCGGTGAGCAGAGGCCGCTGAGCAGGAACCGAAGGCGCGGTGCCCGCGGGCACCGCGCCTTCGGCGTTCACGGCGAGCCGATGACCGAGATCCGGTCGGCGGGCAGCTCCAGCCACACCGTGTCCCCGGAGGCGGCGGTGAGCCCGGGGTCCTGGCGCGTCACCCAGACCGTCTCTCCCACGCGGACGTGGCAGTCCACGCACTCGCCCACGAACATCACCCGCTCGACCTCGCCCGTGATCACGTTCGGCGTGCCGGCCGGCTCGGACAGGTGCAGCCGCACCGCTTCGGGGCGCACGGCCAGCAGGACCTGCTCGCCCGTCTTGCCGCCGTCCGCGCCGGACGCGACATCGAGGGCGCCCACCGGCGTCTCGACCCGCCCGCCCGCCGCCCGCGTGCCCTCCAGGAAGTTCGTCGTACCGACGAAGTCGGCCACGAACCGCGTCCCCGGCCGCTGGTAGATCTCGCGCGGCGTGCCCTCCTGGGCGATCCGGCCGGCCTGCATCACCGCGATCCGGCCGGACATGCTGAGCGCCTCGTCCTGGTCGTGCGTCACGAACAGCGTCGTGATGCCGAGCTCCTGCTGCAGCGAGGCCAGCTCGGCGCGCATCGCCTGGCGCAGCTTGGCGTCCAGGTTCGACAGCGGCTCGTCCAGCAGCAGCAGCTTCGGCCGCCGGACCAGCGCGCGGGCGAGCGCCAGCCGCTGCTGCTGCCCGCCCGACAGCCGCGTCGCCATCCGGCTCTCGTACCCCGCGAGGTGGACGGCCGCGAGCGCGCTCTCGACCCGCCGCGCGATCTCCTTCTTCGCCACCTTGGGGCGGCTCACCCGGAGCGGGAACGCGGCGTTGTCGAAGACGCTCATGTGCGGCCAGATGCCGTAGCTCTGGAACACCATGCCGATGTCGCGCCGCTCGGGCGGCACGAACCGGCCCGCCTCGGTCACCACCGTGCCGTCGATGACGATCCGGCCCCCGTCCGGCCGCTCCAGCCCGGCCACGGCGCGCAGCGTGGAGGTCTTGCCGCAGCCCGACGGCCCGAGCAGCGTGTAGACCTCCCCCTCCCGGACCTGGAAGCCGACGTCGTCGACGGCCTGGACGGTGGCGCCGCGGTCGGCGAACCCCTTGCGCAGCCCTTCGACCGCCAGCGGCGTGCCCGTCATGAGATCGCCTTCCCTTCGTTCTTGCGCGTGAGCAGGAGGAACAGCACCACGATCGGGGTCATGCAGCCGATCATCAGCAGGGTGAGCGCGGAGGACGCGCCCACCTGGCCGGTGCTGAACAGCGTCCACGACGCCACCGAGAGCGTCAGGGTGTCCTGGCCGCCGACCAGCGTCGGCACGGTGAGGTCGCGCAGGCTGAGCAGCGCCAGCCACAGCCAGGTGTAGGTCAGCACCGGGCGCAGCAGCGGCAGCGTGATCCGGCGGACGGCGGTCCAGGACCGCGCGCCCGACATCGCCGCGGCCTCCTCCAGCTCGGTGTGGATCTGCAGCAGCCCGGCGTTGAACATGCGGGTGCCGAACGCCAGCTGGATCAGCGCGGTCACCACGACCAGCAGCGTCAGCGTGCCGTACAGCCCGTACCAGCCTCGGGTCCAGTACAGCGCGGCGATCATCGCGCCGAACGCGAAGACGGTGCTCGGCACCGCCTGCGGCAGGAACGCGACCAGGTCGTAGACGAACCGGTGCCGGCCCCGCGAGCGGACGACGACGAACGCGAACGCCAGGCTCATCAGCACCGCGAGCGTCGGCGCCAGCACCATGAGCTCGGCCGACGTGCGCAGCCCGCGCCCGACGAACGCCCAGTCCAGGTGCCGGTAGTTGTCGAGCGACACCACCTCCAGCGCCTTGGCCGACGGCTTCTGCACGAACGGCAGCAGCGAGATCCACACGACCATGAGCATCGGCAGCAGGGTCGACCAGAGGAAGTAGCCGCCGACCAGCAGCCAGGCCGCCCAGCGCCACCGGCCGAGCCGGACGCGGGCCGGGCGGTGGCCCTTGCCCGCCACGACCTGGTACTTGCGGCCCGCCCGCAGCGTGCGCTGGTACCACAGGCTGAACGCCAGCCCGAGCAGGATCATCACGCCGCTGAACGCGGCCGGCACGCCGTACTCGGGCTGCCCGGCCGAGGGGTTGGCCGCCACGTACAGGTAGCTGCTGAACACATAGATCCGGTTGGACAGCCCCATGATCAGCGGGATGTCCAGCGAGGAGATCGCGATCGTGCCGGCGAACAGCCCGGCGCCGAGCAGGCTGGGGCGGATCAGCGGCAGCGTGACCCGCCGCAGCACCGTCCACGGCCCGGCGCCCGACGCCCGCGCCGCCTCTTCCAGCGACCCGTCGAGCGTGCGCAGCCCGCTGGAGACCATCGTGAAGACCAGCGCCGACAGCGCGAGGCCCTCGACGAGGCCCATGCCGGCCAGCGACACGATGTCGACCGGGGCCTCGGCCAGCCCGAACCCCTCCATCAGCCACTGGTTGACCGCGCCGATGCGCGGGTGGAACAGGAAGATCCACCCCATCGCGGTGAAGAAGCCGGGGATGAGGATGCGCAGCACCATCACCGTGCCGACGGTGCGCTCCCAGCCGAAGTCGGTGCGCTCCACCAGCAGCGCGATCGCGGTGCCGAGGAACAGCGCCACGGCCAGGGTCACCGCGACGTAGACCAGGGTGTTGCGCACGACCTCCCACACCTGGGCGTCGCCGAACAGCGCCCGGTGGTTGGCCAGGGTGAACGCGCCGTCGGGCGAGCCGTGGGCGCGGAAGCCGAGGACGACCACCAGCGCGAGCAGCCCGGCGACGCAGAGGGCGGGCACGGTGATCAGGGCGGTCGGGACGGCCAGCGCGGAGGGCCGCCGCCGGGGCCGGCCCCCCTCGTCCGGCGGTCGCGGCGGGCGGGGCGGCGCGGTCCCGGCGGAGCCGCCGCCGGGACCGGTGGTGAGCTGCGTCATTTGTTCGTCAGCAGGGAGACCAGCTCACCCTTGAACTTGGGGTTGTAGAGCTCGGGGTGGGCGAGGGTGAACTCGTAGTCGACGCGGGTGAACTTCACCCCCTGCTTCTCGTACTCGGCGAGCTGCCCGGCCGTCCGGCTGCCGGCGACGCGGTGGTTGTCGGCGAAGTCGTGTTCGAAGACGATCTTCTGCGCCTCGGGCGTCAGCAGCCAGCTCACCCAGAGCTTGGCGGCGTTCGGGTGCCGGGCGTTCTTGGGGACGGCGGCGTAGCGGGTGGAGGTGATCGCCGCGTCCTTCAGCACCGCGGTCTTCAGCGGCGCGCCCTGCGCGGCGAAGACGTCGGCGATGTTCTTGCCGCAGGAGATCCACATCGCGGCGAACTCGCCGGAGGCGATCCGGTTCAGCTCGCCGCAGCCGAGGAAGCCGGCCGCCTTGAAGCCCTTGAGGTAGGCGCGCAGCCCGTCGGCGCCCATGCCCTCCTTGGTCCCGAGCACGTTGAACTGCGCCGCGTAGGGGGTGCTGGCGACGGGCTTGCCCACCTTGAGCACGTCCTGCGCGGTGGCGGGCACCGCGTTCTGGGCGAGCTGGGTGGTGTTGTAGGTGAAGCCGGGGATGAGGTCGACGAAGGTCAGCGCGCTGCCGTCGTTGTTCGCCAGGCCCTTGGTCCACGGCGCGAACGCGGTCCAGTCGACCTTCGCCAGCACGTCGTCGCGCTTCGGGCCGAGGCCGAGGACGAGCTCGGGGCTGCCGAGGTAGGCGTCGGTGGAGGCGGGCGACTTGGCCTTGTACTCCTGCGCCAGCTTGGCGGCGTTGCCCGGCTGGTTCTGGTTGGGCGTCAGCGTGATCTTGATGTCCAGCCCGTACGCCCGCTTGAAGGTGTCGGTCAGGACCTTGCCGGTGTCGCGCCCGTCGAAGCCCCAGTTGAGGTCGAGCGCGCCCTCCTTCTTGGCGGCGGCGACCAGCTCGGCCAGCGCCGGGGTGGCGGCCAGCCGGTCCTTGGCGGCGCCCGCCGCCTGGGTGGCGGCGGCCTTGTCGCCGGTGTCGGAGCCGCAGCCGGCCGCGGCCCCCGCGATCAGCGTCATCAACGTCGCCGCCGTCACGGCGGACCGCCACGGCCGGCGCGTGCCCGGCCCTCTCGGGTGGAGCCCCATCCGAACCCTCCTCCTCGGCCATGTCCCGCTTTGCGGGACAGTGGTCCTGAATTATGCAACTGAGGTGGGGTGGCGACAAGGGGGCACTGTTGCCTCCGTCACACCGTCCTGGTGTGAAAGACAGTGCTCCTGTTATATGGGACACACCTCTGAGCTGGGAAGACAGGGCGGTCCGGACATCTAGGACAAGGGTCGCGCGACCGCCGAAAAAAAGCGGCCCCGGCGGGTTCTCCGGGGCCGCGAAGCGCTATGAGCGCAGGTCAGGACGCGAGGACGGCGAGCCTTTCGGTGATCGCGGCGGCGGCCGCGCGGACCGCGTCCGCCACCTCGGGCACCCGCTCCTCGGGGACCCGGTGCGACAGCGCGGCGATGCTCACGGCCGCCACGACGTCGCCGTGCTCGCCGCGGATCGGGGCGGCGACGCCCAGCACCTCGGCGTCCAGTTCGCCGCGGGTGACGGCCACGCCCGCGGCCCTGATCTCGGCCAGCCGCTCGCGCAGCACGTCCGCGTCGGTCACCGTCGCGCCGGTGAACCGGGGCAGCCCGCTCTGCTCGATCACCTCGGTGACCTCCCGCTCGGGCGCCCAGGCCAGCAGGACCAGCGCCGCCGCGCCCGCGTTGACCGGCAGCACGTGCCCGCGCTCGTAGGAGAGCCGGACCGGATGGTCGGTCTCCTCGCGCTCCAGGCAGACCACGGTGGCGCCCGTCCGGCGGGTGAGCAGCGCCGTCTCGCCGACCGCCTCGGTCAGCCCGCGCATCACCGGCCGGGCGATCTCCGACAGCCCGACGCCCTTGCGGGCGAGCCGGGCCAGCTCGAAGACGCGGGGGCCGAGGCGGTACCCGGCCGGCCGCTGCTCCTCGATGAACCCCGACGACGCCAGGCTCTGCAGGTAGCGGTAGGCGGTGGAACGGGCGACACCGAGCCGGTCGGCCACCTCCTGGCCGCTGAGGACGAGCCGGGAGTCGTCGAAGAGCAGCAGGATGTCGAGGGCGCGGTCGGCGGTGGAGTTGCGCTCCCGGTAACCGCTCGACCGGGTGGACCGCTGTCCTGTCATGCAGGAGACCTTACATGGATGGCAGGTCTGTCCGCGGTGTTTCGCCGCTCGGCCAGGGCCGATCGCACGACCGTTCCCGATCGCACCGGAGGTCGTCCGCAGGCACGGCCCGGACCTGCCCGGCCCGGACCTGCCCGGCCCGGACCTGCCCGGCCCGGACCTGCCCGGCTTCGCCCCGGTGGACCTCCGCGCGCGGCCGCGGGGCCGGCGCCGACGCCGACGCGCCGAGACCCGAGGAGCCGATGCGGAACGGCGAGGGCGCGTACCGGCGCCGGAGGACCATCTCGTTGTAGCGGTTGGTCCCCATATGCCACTTCAGCACGCCGGTCATCCAGTCGCGGATCTCCTGCAGGTAGGCGTCCAGGCTCGCGCGGGCGGCGTCGTCCAGCCCGAGCGCGTCCGCCAGCCGGGGGACCTCGGTGGCCGCCAGGTGCTCGAACTGGCGCAGCCGCGCCGTCCTCAGGTCGGCGACGATCGCGGTGGCGCGCTCGCGGGAGCAGCGCAGGAACTCCTGGACGGCCAGGACGCCGTTGCAGAGCTCCCCCTCGAACTCGATCTCCTTCTGGTAGGAGAAGACGTCGTTGGTCAGAGTGCCGTAGTCCATCGCCGCCGCCTCCAGCTCGCGCATGCCGCGGGCGGCGAACAGCTCCGGCGGGAGATCGGTGCCGTGTCCGATCCGGGACAGGCTCATCGTCAGCTCCGACCCGAACGTGCGGCGCCGCATCTCCAGGTAGTCGATCGGGTCGGCCACCCGCCGCTGGATGTGCCCGGCCAGCTCCCACAGCCAGCTCTCGGTCATCGTCGCGACGGCGTGGTGGAACTGCTCGCGCTGGCCGGGCGACATGGGCGCCGCGGTGCGCTTCCACAGGTCGGCCAGGCCCGCCTCGACGGGGTTGGCCGGGGCGGGCGTCTCCCCGCAGTCCAGCGGCATGAACAGCGGGACGCGCGCGCAGAACGCCCTGGCGCCCGGCATGTCGCGGTCACGGCCGAAGATGCCGGGGAAGTAGTCGTCGGCGTAGGTGCCCCAGGCCAGCCACTGCGTCGACAGCTCCAGCGCCTCGGCGGACACGTCGGGGGCGATGGTCTCCGCGCAGAGCGCGAGGTCCATCCCGGCCAGGTAGTCGGCCGTCCAGATCGGGACGGGGTGCCGGGCGACCGGCTCGAACATGCCCATCTCGGCGCACCAGGTGACGCAGCGCCGCCGGGCCCGCTCGCCGTGCGGGTTGGTCCGCGCGGGGTAGGGCAGCGCGAAGTCGGGCCAGCGGGTCGGCCCGACGCGCTCGTAGGGGACGTGCACGTAGCCCTTGTCCGCCGCCTTCAGCAGGGCCGGGACGCGCGCCGCCGCCATGCCGAGGCCGGTCCCCTGCGCCGCCCCCTTGTTCATGTACCGGCTGGACCGCAGGTGCCACTCGTGCCCGCCCGACTGCCAGTCCTGCAGCCCCTTGGCGTAGGCGAGGACGGCGGCCCGCTCGGCCGGGTCCAGGGCCTGCTCGGCGAACAGGATCGGCAGTTCGGTGAAGACGGTGTTCTCGAACTGCTTCAGCCGGGAGGTGAGCAGCTCGTTGACGGTGTCGGCGGCCTGCTGCGGCCCGACGCCGAGGAAGTGCCGCACCACGAGCACGCAGTTGTTGATCTCGCCCTCGGTCTCGGTCTCGCGCTGGTAGGAGAAGATGTCGTTGCGCAGGTGCACCCCGTCGGCGAAGGTGTCCTTCAGCACCCGCAGCGGCCGGGTCGCCACCACCCGCTCGGGCACCTCGGCGCGCGCCGCGACCTCGACCAGGTCGGCCGACCAGGGCGCCCCGCCGACCCGGCGGCGCATCTCGACGTACTCGATCGGGTTGGCCAGCCGCGCCTCGCTGATGTTGGACAGCTCCCACAGCGACTCGCGCAGCAGCGCGTCGGTGCTCTCGGTGAACCGCCGCCGCCACGCGTCCGACATCGCCGGGACGGTCCGCGCCCACAGGTCGGCCAGCCCCCGCTCGGCCGCGTTGGCCGGCTCCAGGGCGCACCCGGGCTCCATGAACGCCGCCAGCCGGTCCAGGTAGGCGCGGGCGCCCTCCTGGTCGCGGGTGCGCTTGTAGACCTCCAGGAAGTGGTCGTCGAAGTAGAACACCCACACGTACCAGTCGGTGATCAGCTCCAGGTCCGCGGGCGAGCAGTCGGGGTGGGTGTAGGCGCACAGCAGCGGGTAGTCGTGCGCGTCCAGCTCGGCCTCGTCCCAGATCTCCGGCGTGCCGGGGTCGCGGGTGTCGTCGAGCATCCCCATCCGGCGGGCCCACGCGGTGCTGTGCGCCCGCGCCCCCTCCAGGTGCGGGTGGAGCCGGGCGGGATGCGGGACGTAGAACTCGGGCAGCTCGAACGGTTGCACGCGGCACGGCCCTCTCACTCGGCGACAGGTCCCCGGGCCGATAACTTACCGTACTCAAAGGATGGCGAACGGTGACATTGACCTGACCTTCCGGCGGTGCCCTCAGCGATGTGTCCATTTTTGTTCTATGGGTACGGAACGGCCATGAGCAGCAGGTCACGTCAGTCGAAGAAGGTGGTCAAGAGCGGGGACGGCATGGAGCAGAACCTCCAGCTCGCCCGCCAGGTGCTGGACGCCGCCCAGCGCGAGATGGCCGACAAGGCCCGCCAGCGCGTCCCGGCGCTGAGGATGGGCGCCCTGGCCGGCACGTTCGGCGTCTTCGCCACCGCCGCGTCCTACCGGCTCAACGTGATGCTGCTGGAGAAGAAGCTGTCGCCCGAGGTCGCCGCGCTGGTGGCCGCCACCGCCTACAGCGGCGGCGCCGCGGGCGCCGCGCTGATGGCGGTCCGCCGCTGGCGCGGGCTGCCCGCACCGCTGCCCACCGACACCGCCCGCCAGGTCGCCGAGATCCTCACCGACGGCGGCGACTGAGCGCTATTTGTCGGTGAAGGCGACCTTGCTGCCGGTGACGCGGAGCGTGACGCCCTTGGACGTCACCGTCAGGCTCTGGAAGGCCATCCCGAGCGGCAGCCCCTTCACCGGCACGGTGAAGTCCAGCGGCGCGCCGAGCGAGTCGAGCGGGACGCCCTCGACCCGGGCGCCCTTCACGTGGATGTTGTCGCCCTCCTTGACCACCGTCGCGGTCGCCTCGGCGTCGGTGACCCCGAGGTCCATCTTGGCCCGGACGGTGGTCGGCCCGGCCGAGCTCAGCACCAGCCCCGGGGTGTCGCTCGCGCCCGCCAGGTCGCCGAAGCTGACGAACGCGGTGCCCTCGACCGAGCCGAGGGTGCCGCTGCGGTAGCCCGAGTCGACCCGCACGTCCCGGGCCCGCACGTCCAGCGAGGTGATGGTGAGCGGCCCCTCCTTGAGGTCGCGGGCCTTCAGCCGCACGTCCCCGAAGTGCCGCGACAGGGCCTGGGTGAGGAAGGGGAAGCCTTTGATGCTCACTTCCGGCTTGGCCGGAAATCCCTCTTTCTGAATCTCCTCCGCCATCGTGCCCTCGGCGTAGGAGGCGGCGGCGCGGTCGCCGACCACCAGCGCCCCGACCAGCACGGCGCAGACGATCACCAGGAAGTAGGGCCACCGGCGCGCCCGGCGCTGCGGCGGCTGGAACTCCCGGGTGGCGGTCACCAGACCCGACGCCTCAGCATGGACTCACTTAATTCCGCAAAAGTCCCCGTGTCAATGTCCTCCCGCACAAGGAATGGATGCCCATAGACTCCACATCATGACGGCTGGTCCTTCCGCCGATTCCCTGGCCGCGCCGGTCCTGGTCGTCCGCACCAGGAACGGCGTGCACCGGCTCCGCCCCGGTGCCGTCTACCACGTCGGCCGCGATCCGGCCGCCGACATCGTGGTCGACGAGCCGCGGGTGTCGTGGCGGCACGCGGTGATCCGCCCCGAGCAGGGGCACTGGACGATCGAGGACGTCAGCACCAACGGCACCTACCTGGACGGCCGCCGCATCACCCGGATGGCGATCGCCGGCGAGCGCGTCTTCCTGCTCGGCAACGCCGTGGACGGCCCCGCGCTGGCGTGCTCCGCCGGCGAGCCCGCCGCGCCCCCGGCGCCCGGCGCGTCCGCCCCGCACGCCGCCCAGCACGCGCCGCCGCGCGGGCCGCGGGTGGACCGCAACCCCAGCCAGATCATCCGGGTCGCGCCGCGCGCGCAGCAGGCGCCGCGCACGCTGCGCATCGGCCGCGCCCCCGACAACGACATCGTCGTCGCCGACCTGGTGGTGTCGCGCTACCACGCCGAGCTGCGCATGACCGGCCCCGGCCGGTGCGAGATCGTCGACCTCGGCAGCCACAACGGCACCTACGTCAACGGCGTGCGGGTGCAGTCGTCGGCGCTCACCGAGCACGACCTGCTCGGCATCGGCCACGCCACCTACCGGCTGGTCGGCCAGGAGCTGCGCGAGTTCCTCGACACCGGCGACGTGTCGGTGCAGGTGCAGGACATCACCGTGCGCACCGGCGACGGCAAGGTCATCATGGACCGGGTCGCCTTCCCGATCCCCGAGCGCTCGCTGGTCGCGGTCATCGGGCCGAGCGGCGCGGGCAAGTCGACCCTGCTCGGCGCGGTCACCGGCATGCGGCCGGCCACCGAGGGCACCGTCCGCTACGACAACCGCGACCTGTACAGCGACTACGACGAGCTGCGGCACCGCATCGGGCTGGTCCCGCAGGAGGACATCCTGCACACCCAGCTCGCCACCCGGCAGGCGCTGCTGTTCGCCGCCGAGCTGCGCTTCCCCGGCGACACCCGCAAGGACGAGCGGGAGCGGCGGGTCGACGAGGTGCTGCAGGAGCTCGGCCTGGCCCCGCACGCCAAGACCCGCATCGACCGGCTGTCGGGCGGCCAGCGCAAGCGGGTCAGCGTCGCGCTGGAGCTGCTGACCAAGCCGTCGCTGCTGTTCCTGGACGAGCCGACCTCCGGCCTGGACCCGGGCCTGGACAAGACCGTCATGGAGATGCTGAAGGGCCTGGCGCACGACGGCCGCACCGTCATCGTGGTCACCCACAGCGTCGCCAACCTCGACACCTGCGACCGGCTGCTGGTGCTGGTGCCCGGCGGGAAGCTGGCCTACTACGGGCCGCCCGCCGAGGGGCTGGCGCACTTCGGCAAGCAGACCTGGGCCGAGGTGTTCCAGGCGTTCGACCGCGAGCCGAACCGCGACTGGGCCGCCGAGTTCCGCAACTCGCCCCGGTACACCCGTTATGTGGCGTCGGGGATGTCCGGCGGCAACGGCCACACCGACGCCCGCACGCCGTCGCCGCCCCCGCCGCAGCAGTCGCGGTTCGGGCAGCTCAGCACGCTGTGCCGGCGCTACCTGGCGGTGATCGCCTCCGACCGCGCCTACCTGGCGCTGATCGGGGTGATGCCGCTGCTGCTCGGCGGGCTGATCGTGGCGATCCCGTCGGACAAGGGCCTGGCCGGGCCGCCGGGCACCAACCCGGACGCCTCGTCCAAGCTGATGGTGCTGGTGTTCGCGGCGTGCTTCGTCGGGGCCGGCAACGCGATCCGCGAGCTGGTCAAGGAACGCACGATCTACCAGCGAGAACGCGCGGCGGGCCTGTCCGCCGCCGTCTACCTGATGTCCAAGCTGCTGGTGCTCGGCGTGATCACCGCGATCCAGGCGGTGGTGCTGGTCGGCGTCGGCCTGCTCGGCACCCGGCTGCCCGACAGCGGCATCGTGCTGCCGGTGCTGCCGGAGCTGATGATCGAGATGGCCGTGCTCGGCGGCGTGTCGCTGGCGCTCGGCCTGCTGCTGTCGGCGTCGGTCAGCACCTCGGAGAAGACGCTGCCGCTGCTGATCGTGTCGTCGATGGGGCAGCTGGTGCTGTGCGGGGCGCTGGTGGCGCTGAACGGCACCGTCGGGCTGGAGCAGCTGGCCTGGATCTCGCCGTCGCGGTGGGGGATGGGCGCGGCGGCGGGCACCATCGACCTCGGCGTGATCCAGCAGGGCGTGTCCGACCCCGACCCGCTGTGGAAGCACGACCAGGCCCATCTGCTGACCAACCTCGGCCTGGACGTCGCGCTCGGCCTGGTGTTCGTGGTGCTCACCTGGTGGCGGCTGGAGCGGCTGCGGCCCCGCCGCCGCTGATCCCGCCGGCCCGGTCTCACCTGCGCGAAGCTGGGTACAGGACCGATCATGGACAGTGCCGACGGCGTGCAGTACGCCGAGATCACCCTGATCGTGAACGGGACCGCGCACCGGCCGCGGGTCGATACCAGGGCGTCCGTGCTGGACGTGCTGCGCGAGACGCTCGGCCTCACCGGCGCCAAGAAGGGCTGCGACCACGGCCAGTGCGGCGCCTGCACCGTCCTGCTGGACGGCCGCCGCGCCAACGCCTGCCTCGCCCTGGCCGTCGCGCACGACGGCGCGGAGATCACCACCGTGGAGGGGCTGGCGGACGGCGACGAGCTCAGCCCCGTCCAGCGCGCCTTCCTGGAGGAGGACGCCTACCAGTGCGGTTACTGCACGCCGGGCCAGCTCTGCTCGGCGACCGGCATGCTGGCGGAGGTCGCGCGGGGCTGGCCGAGCGCCGCCACCGCCCCGGTGGCCGACAAGCCGGTGCTGGACGACGCCGAGATCCGCGAGCGGATGAGCGGCAACCTGTGCCGCTGCGGCGCCTACGCCAACATCGTCGCGGCGATCCGCGAGGTGGGCGCATGAGGCCCTTCGCCTACGAGCGCGCCACCGACGCGGACGCCGCCCGCGCCGCCCACGACGGGCAGGCCGCCTACCTCGGCGGCGGCACCAACCTGGTCGACCTGATGCGGCTCGGCGTCGCCACCCCGGCCCGGCTGATCGACGTCTCGCGCCTTCCGTACGACCGGATCGAGACCGGCCCGGACGGCGCGCTGCGCATCGGCGCGGCCGTCAGCAACAGCGACCTGGCCGCCGACCCCGCCGTCCGCGACGCCTTCCCGGTGCTGGCCGAGGCGGTGCTGGCGGGGGCGTCCGGGCAGATCCGCAACCTCGCCACGGTCGGCGGGAACCTGCTGCAGCGCACCCGCTGCCCCTACTTCCAGGACATCACCAAACCCTGCAACAAGCGCGTCCCCGGCAGCGGCTGCCCCGCCCGCGACGGCGAGCACACCAACCACGCGATCATCGGGCACACCCGGTCGTGCGTGGCGACCCACCCCTCCGACATGGCCGTCGCGCTCACCGCCCTGGACGCCGTCGTGCACGTGCACGGCCGCGACCCGGTCCCGCTGGCCAGGCTGTACCGGCTGCCCGGCGACGATCCCGCGCGCGACACCACCCTGGAGCCCGGCGACCTGATCACGGCGGTGGAGGTGCCGCCGCTGCGGATGCCGTCGCGGTACCGCAAGGTCCGCGAGCGCGCCTCGTTCGCGTTCGCGCTGGTGTCGGCGGCGGTCGCCCTGGAGGTGGCCGACGGCGTCGTCCGCGACTGCCGGATCGCGCTCGGCGGCGTCGCGCACCGGCCCTGGCGGGCGCTGCGCGCCGAGGAGGTGCTGCGCGGCGGCCCGGCGACCGAGGAGGCGTTCCGGCGCGCCGCGCTCGCCGAGATGGAGCACGCCGAGCCGCTGCGCGACAACGCCTACAAGGTGCCGATGGCGACGAACGTGATCTGCCGGGTGCTGACGGAACTGGGGGAGCGGGCATGAGGGTCGAAGGCCGCGAGAAGGTCACCGGGACGGCCCGGTACGCCTACGAGTACCCGGTCGAGGGCGTCGCCTACGCCGTCGCGGTCCAGGCGGCGTCGGACCCCGGGATGATCACCGCCGTGCACGACGCCGAGGTGCGCGCGCTGCCCGGCGTCATCACCGTGCTGTCCTGCCAGAACGCGCCGTCCATCGAGCCGGTGGACGACCCCGAGCTGGCCCTGTTCCAGTCCCGCCGGGTCGCCTACCGGGGGCAGCTCGTCGCCGCGGTGGTCGCCGAGACGCTGGAGACCGCCCGCGAGGCCGCCCGCCTGCTGCGGATCGACTACGAAGCCACCACCGCGCCGAAGGTGCGGCTCAGCCCGCGCGACCCCGGCCTCTGCAAGCCCGAGAAGGCCAACGGCGGGTATCCCGCCGACACCGCGGACGGCGACCCCGACGCCGCCTTCGCCGCCTCGGCCATCCGGATCGACGCGACCTACCGGACACCCGCCGAGCACAACAACCCGATGGAGCCGCACGCGACCATCGCCGTCTGGGACGGCGACGAGCTGACGCTGTACGACTCCAACCAGGGCGCGGCCACCGCCGCCGCCACCGTCCGCAAGATCTTCGGCATCGAGCGGGTGCGCGTGGTGTCCCCGCACGTCGGCGGCGGGTTCGGGTCCAAGGGCACGCCGCGCCCCAACATCGTGCTGGCCGCGATGGCGGCGCGCGCCGCCGGCCGGCCGGTGAAGGTCGCGCTCACCCGCCAGCAGCTGTTCACCGCCGTCGGGTACCGGTCGCCGACGATCCAGCGGGTCCGGCTCGGCGCGCAGGCCGACGGCACCCTCACCACCGTCGTGCACGAGGTCGCCGTGCAGTCCTCCACGCTGCGCGAGTTCACCGAGCAGGCCGCCGTGCCGGCCCGGGTGATGTACCGGGCGCCGAACCGGCGCACCGCGCACCGGCTGGCCCGGCTGGACGTGCCGACGCCGTCGTGGATGCGGGCGCCCGGCGAGACGCCCGGCATGTTCGCCCTGGAGTGCGCCATGGACGAGCTCGCCGTCGCCGCCGGCGTCGACCCGGTCGAGCTGCGCATCCGCAACGAGCCCGAGACCGACCCCGAGACCGGGCTGCCGTTCAGCTCCCGCAACCTGGTGGCGTGCCTGCGCCGCGGCGCCGAGCTGTTCGGCTGGGCCGACCGCGACCCCGCGCCCGCCGCGCGCCGCCGGGGCCGCAAGCTGTACGGGACCGGCGTCGCGGCGGCGACCTACCCGGCGTCGCGGCAGCCGTGCCGGGCCACCGCCCGCGCCGAGGCCGACGGCCGGTTCACCGTCCGCATCGCCGCCGCCGACATCGGCACCGGCGCCCGCACCGCGCTCACCCGGATCGCCGCCGAGACCCTCAAGGCCGACCCGGGCGACGTCACCGTCGAGATCGGCGACAGCTCGCTGCCCCGCGCGTCCCTGGCGGGCGGCTCGATGGGCACCGCCAGCTGGGGCACCGCCGTCGTCCGCGCCTGCGAGGCGCTGCGCGGGAAGCTGGACGGCGCCGGGCCGCCGCAGGAGGCCGAGGCCGACACCGCCGACGAGGTCAAGAACCAGGAGAAGTACGCCCGGCACGCCTTCGGCGCCCACTTCGTCGAGGTCGAGGTGGACGTCGACACCGGCGAGGTCCACGTTCCGCGCATGCTCGGCGTCTTCGCGGCGGGCCGCATCATCGAGCCCGTCACGGCCCGCTCCCAGTTCATCGGCGGCATGACGATGGGCATCGGCATGGCGCTGATGGAGGAGGGGATCATGGACCGCCGGTTCGGCGACTACCTCAACCACGACCTGGCCCAGTACCACGTCCCGGTCTGCGCCGACGTCCGCGGCATCGACGCCGTCTGGATCGACGAGCACGACCCGCACCTGAACCCGATGGGGGCCAAGGGCATCGGCGAGATCGGCATCGTCGGCGCGGCGGCGGCGATCGCCAACGCCCTGCACCACGCCACCGGCCTGCGCCTGCGCGACCTGCCCCTCACCCCGGCCCGCGTCCTGTCCGGCCTGTGACCCAGGGCAACGCCGGTGCCAAGGGTCGGCAGGCGTCCGGTCAAGCGCGGCCGCACCCCCCTTGACCAGGCGTTTCGCCCATGTCTCCCTGGAAACGACTAATGCTGCCGGATGATTGCATACCGCATCAAGCGGCTTGAGATCTGGCACGGCCGGGCGAAGGAGCACCGGAACGATCCTGCGGCCGAGCCGCCTTCCCGGCCCTACGCGAACAAGGAGGTTCCGTGGTGCAGACCAAGCTCAAGAGCGACCAGTTGATGAACCGCGAGGTCATCGGCGGTGACGGGGGCAAGCTCGGCACCGTGAAGCAGGTCTACCTCAACGACGGCACCGGGGCGCCCGAGTGGGTGACCGTCCACACCGGCTGGTTCGGCACGCGGGAGAGCTTCATCCCGCTGGCCGAGGCGACCGAGGCGCAGGGCGCGATCAAGGTGCCCTACGACAAGGACAAGGTCAAGGACGCCCCGAAGATCGACGCGGACGCGCACCTGGACCAGAACGAGGTCATGTCCCTCTACCGCCACTACGGCCTGCCGGGCGGGCCCGGCCAGGCGCCCGGGCGCCAGAGCGGCCGGCGCGAGGGCGAGGCGCGCCAGGGCGAGGCCGCCCCCCGGCCGCAGCCGCCGGCCGGCGGCAAGACCGCCCGCGGCGACGTGGCGCGCTCCGGCGGCGACGTCGAGATGACGCGCTCGGAGGAGCGGATGCGCGTCGGCACCGAGGAGCGCGAGACCGGCCGGGTCCGGCTGCGCAAGTGGGTGGAGACCGAGCAGGTCAGCACGACCGTGCCGGTCGCCCACGAGGAGCTGGTGATCGAGCACGAGCCCATCACCGAGGGCCGCCCGGGCGAGATGCACATCGGCGAGGAGGAGCGGGAGATCATCCTGCACGAGGAGCGCCCCGTCGTCAGCAAGGAGCAGGTCCCGGTCGAGCGCGTCCACGTCGGCACCCAGAAGGTGACCGGCGAGCAGGAGGTCGAGAGCGAGGTCAGCCGGGAGCAGGTCGAGATCGTCGACGAGC
This sequence comes from Actinomadura macrotermitis, assembly GCF_009604375.1. Classification (GTDB taxonomy): domain Bacteria; phylum Actinomycetota; class Actinomycetes; order Streptosporangiales; family Streptosporangiaceae; genus Spirillospora; species Spirillospora macrotermitis. The sequence continues at coordinate 489,309 of NZ_WEGH01000003.1, read as the reverse complement.
AGGGCCGCGCGGTGCGGGACCCGGGCTCCGGCGGCGGCCGCCACCGCGACAAGGGCTGACGGCACCACCGGCACGGTCCCCGGGGCGCTCCGCCCCGGGGACCGCGCATGTCACAGGGGCCTGGTGCGCGCCTGGCTCCAGATGTGCAGCAGGCAGCCGGACGGGTCGGTGTGCAGGCGCAGCCGGTGGTCGCCGTGGTCGGCGGGCAGGCGCGGCAGGGGCAGCGTCCGCCCGCCGATCTCGCGGAGGGCGACGCGGCCGGTGTGGAAGCGGCAGGAGATCTCCGCGAAGCGGTCATAGGAACGGTCGGGGCCCGGGTCGGCCGAGGAGACCACCACCGTCAGGGGGAGTTCGCCGTCCTCGATGGGGGCCCAGAACAGAACGGCGCCCGGGACGGCGTCGATGATGCCGGCGGACTCGGCATGCGGGGGGACGGGCAGGATCTCGCCGATGGAGCCGCCGCGGTCCAGCAGCGCGAACTGCCAGGCCCGGACCTGCACGCGCAGGTCGAGCCGCCGCGGCGCCGAGGCGGCGCGCCGCTTGGGGATGGAATCGGCGGGGAAGCCGCATTCGGCGATGTACGCGGCGTACTCCTCATCGGTCAAGCGCCGGGCGCGCTCGGCGATCCCGGGGACGTCGCCCGGCTCGGGCGCCTCGAAGGTGCTGACGGCGGTGGAGAACGAGGATTCCGCGGCGGGCTCGGGGAGGCGCCAGCGGGTCGTCTGGATCGTGCCGCAGCGGCGGCAGGCGATCCGGCGGACGTTGACGGTCGCTCCGTCCCGGCCGGTCTCGGTTCCGGTGGGCCGCAGGACGTCGTCCCCGGGGAAGTCGTGGGAGTGGCCGCAGGCACGGGCGATCAGCGCCGCCGCGGCGTCGTCGCGGCTGGGGAACGGCATCATCGCCCACCTCGCGGGGTCGACAGCAGCCGGCGGCCGCGTTCGGGGGTGAGCGTCGCGGCCAGGACCGGCTCGGCCAGCAGCACGACCGGGGCGATGTGGTCGTCGGATCTGGGGCGCCAATGCGGCAGCGCGTCCCGCACGGCCTGCCATAACGCGTCCGGGTCGGCGGCGTGCCGTTCGAGGGCCTGATGGACCAGGGCGTCGAACCCGGGATCGCCGAAGACCAGGCGGTGCTCACCGCGCCGCAGGCGGGCCTGGTACCGGGCGACGACGAGCTGGAGCTCGTCCGAGTCGCCGTTCAGCGCCGACCGCAGGATCGAACCGCGGCCGCGCGAGGCTTCGGCGGCGTGCTCGGCGAACAGCAGCGGCAGGAACTCCTCGGTGAACAAGGGGCTGCCCACAAAGCCTTCCGGCACGAACGAGGGGTGCAGCAGCCGCGCGGCCTCGTACGACCGGTCCAGGAAGTACAGGAGCTGGGCGCGCAGGACGGCGGCGCGGTCACGGCCGAACTCCCCGGCCTGGGCCAGCCGGGCCTCGGCGCCGTCGACCTCGCCGGCCAGGGCGTCGAGCCGTGCCTGTTCGACGGCGTCGTCCCAGGCGTCACGGGTATCGCCCTCAGGACGGCGCATCCGGTGGAACTCGGCGTACAGGCTCTCCATCAGCGCGGCGAAGGAAGGGAACCGCTCCGGCGGCGCGGCGCGCCAGGAGAACAGGCTGTAGGCCGCCCATTCGCCCTGGTCGTCGACGTCGCCGGAGTCCAGGAACAGCACGCCCGCGTCGGCCTCCAGGGAGATCATCAAGCCCCGGCTGAACTTGTTGCCGTCCGGGGAGGCGACGCCGTCCTCGCCGGGGCCCTCCCACTCCTCCCAGTACGGCTCGACGTCGCGCAGCCAGGCCACATTGCCGGTGTCGCGCAGCCGCCACACGAAGCAGCCGGCGTCGCGCCACCCGTCCGTCGTCAGCAGGAACTCCCGGTAGGACGGCGGCAGCGTCCGGCCGATCCGCTCCTCCGCCGCGGCGACGGCCTCGGGGGTCGCCGGAGCGAAGCCCAGCCACCGCCCGCGCGCGACCTCCGGATCCAGCTCATCGGGGTCGGTGCCGCGGACCCATTCCTCGCTCCAGCGCGTCAGCCATGGCTTCCACTCCATGCGAGCACTATGGCCGCCGCCTACGACACATCGCGGAGGACCTGCTCGCGCAGAATGTCGGCGTGGCCGCAGTGCTGGGCCAGTTCGCGCAGCATGTGCAGGTAGACCCAGCGCAGCGGCAGGGGCCCCCGGCGGTTGCCGCGCACCACGTCGTCCAGGGACAGTCCCGCCGCGGCCCGGCGGGACTCCGCGCACGCCCGCCGGTAGGCCTCCTGGACGGAGGAGACCGTGTCGCCGGCGGCCAGGTCGAACGACTCGTCGGGAGTGTCGGGAATGCCGATCTCGGCGCGGGACCGGCACGCGATCGCCTCGTCGAACCAGACCTTCTCCACGAACGTGACGTGCTTGACCAGGCCGAGCAGGGTGGTCTTGGACGGCACCAGCGCGCGGCGCGCCTGCTCCTCGGTCAACCCGTTCAGGCTGTCGTGCATCCGGGAGCGGTGCTCGTCGAGGAACACCTCGAACTGGTCGCGGAAGGGCGCGTGGAAGACGGCGGGCTCCACCGAGGGCATGTTGACCATGTCCGCAAAGATAGGCCCGCGATCACGCGACGGCGGCGTCCAGCATGGGCCCCAGTTCCGCGGCCACCGCCGTCAGGGCCCGTGCGTCGTGTTCGGCGCGGGCGATCAGCAGCGCGCCCTCCACGGCGCTGATCATCAGGGTGGCCAGGGCCGGCGCGCGGCCGGCCGGGACGCCCATGCCCGTCAGCGCCTCGGCCAGCGGGCGGGCCCAGCAGGCGAACGCCTCGGCGGCCGCCCGGGTCGACCCGCCGCGGTCGATCGTCGCCGCCGCGACCGGGCAGCCCGCGTCGAGGCCCTCGTCGATCCACTGGCCCGCCATGGCCGCCAGCAGCCCGCCCGGCGTAGGCTCGGGCATCCGCTCCATGAACCGCGCCACCCGGCCGGCGGCGTAGCGGCCCGCCCACTCCACCGCCTCGTTGACCAGCTGCTCCTTGCCGCCGGGGAAGTAGTGCTGCAGCGATCCCCGGGGGGCCCCGGCGTGCGCGGCGACATCGCGCACGCCCGTGGCGGCGACGCCGTCGCGCCGGATGAGCTGGGCCGCGCTGAAGACCATCCGCTCGCGCGGTCCGCGTTCCGCCATCTCCGGCCTCCCTACTTGACCTGCGCCGCTCTTATGACCACTGTCATAACCACGGTCCATTATGACGCTCGGAAGGCGGCGCGAGGTGGAGATCGGATTCATCGGCCTCGGCGTCATGGGGCAGCCCATGGCGCTGAACCTGGCCCGGGCGGGCACGCCCCTGCTGGTCTGGAACCGCACCCCGGCCCGCGCCGAACCGCTGCGCGCGGCCGGCGCGGCCGTCGCCGAGAGCCCCGAGGAGGTGTTCGCGCGCACCCGCACCGTCTTCATGATGCTGGCCGACGGCGCCGCCATCGACGCGGTGCTGCGCCGGGTCGCCATCGCCGGCCGCACCGTCGTCCACATGGGGACGACGTCGCCGGAGTACTCCCGCGCGCTGCAGGCCGAGGTCGGCGCCGCCGGGGGACGCTACGTCGAGGCGCCCGTCTCCGGCTCCCGCGTGCCCGCCGAGGCCGGGCAGCTGGTGGCGATGCTGGCGGGCGACCCCGCCGCCGTGGCCGAGGTCCGCCCGCTGCTCGCGCCCATGTGCCGGGAGAGCTTCGCCTGCGGCGCCGTCCCGGACGCGCTGCTCACCAAGCTGGCGGTCAACCTCTTCCTGATCACCATGGTCACCGGCCTGACCGAGGCGTTCCACTTCGCCGACCGCCACGGCCTGGACCGCCGCCTGTTCCTGGACGTCCTGGACGCCGGCCCCATGGCCAGCGGCGTCTCCCGCATGAAGGCGCCCAAGCTGCTGACCGGGGACTTCTCCGTCCAGGCGGGCGCCCTGGACGTGCTGTACAACAACCGCCTCATCGCCGCCGCCGCCCGCGCGTCCGGCCTGGCGTCCCCGCTGCTGGACGTCTGCCACGCCCTGTTCGACGAGACCGTCGCCCTGGGCCACGGCGGCTCCGACATGGTCGCCGTCCTGCACGCCATCCAAGCCCGCAGCACCCCGCCGCCCGGATGATCGAGGATCAACGCCGTTGAAGTCGCGGCCACCGGCCGGAAAGACTGCCGCATGGGCACCCGGCGCTTCGTCTTCCTCGATCCCGACGGCACCAGTGGCGGCGGCTGGCTGTATGTGGTGGTCGAGGCGGAGACCGGCGTCTTCTATCAGCACCAGTACGGCGGAACCGCCTGCCGGCAGGGCGAAGTGGAGGGCTTCCTGGTGCCGCTGGTCGGCCCTGACGAACTGGACGCCCTGCGCGAGCTGTTCGAGAGGCACTTCCGTGGCGCCGGCACCCGGGACCACACGTGGCAGGACGCCGAGCGGGACAGGCTCCGCGAGATCGTCGGAGCCGTCCGCTACTGGACGAGCGACGGGACCACCGACGAGCCGCATGTCCTGCGGCTGGACGAGAGCCGGATGCGCGAGGCCGACGAAGCATGGGTCCCGGTGAGCACGCCGGACGGCCCCGGCGTGCTGCTCTGGCACAACTCGGACTGACCTCGACGGCCTTCGATGACGGGCCGGCCCCTTGGAACGATCCATATGCGGGGTTCGGTGAAGGGTGCCACCATCGCCGGACGATCCAGGGAGGTGAACGGTTTGGACGAGCCGATGGTCCGGCCGAACGAGACGACGGTGCCCTTGTTGCCGTGCGTGTCGGTGGAGGAGAGTCTGGCGTTCTACAAGGCGCTGGGGTTCGAGGTCACCGCTGAACAGAGCAAGCCCTACATCTACCTGGCGCTGCGATGGAGCGGCTTCGAACTGCGCTTCGGGCCGGCGCCCGAAGGGCTGGACCCGGCCAGGGAGGCATCCGGGGCCTGCCTGGTCATGGTCGATGCGGTGGCGCCCTACCACGCGGCGTTCGTCGCGGCGATGCGCCGGGTGTACGGAAAGGTGCTGAACACGGGCCTGCCGCGGATCACCCGCTACCGGCCCGGCGCATCGCGGTTCACGCTGTTCGACCCGTCGGGGAACTCGGTCGTCTTCGTCCAGCGCGACGAGCCCGAGGAGCTGGATTACGGCGGTTCGAAGGAGCTGGCGGGCCTGGCCAGGGTGCTCGACAACGTCCGCATCCTGCGCGAGTTCAAAAACGACGACCTGCAAGCGTTCCGGGCGCTCAAGTCCGGGGTCCGCAGGCACGGCCCCGTCGCCCCGGCGGCCGAACGGGCCATCGCCCTGTGCCACCTCGCCGAGCTGGCCACCATCCTCGGCGAACCCGCCGGTCCTTGGCTCACCGAGCTGCGCGGCCTGGAACTCACCCACGACGACAGGGCGCGCATCGAGGCGGAACTCGGCCATCTCGCCGATCTCCAGGAATGGCTCCCCGCCAAGTGACGGGTACGGACAGGGGCTGATCGAACTGCAGTGCGTTCCGGCCCGGCCGATCCTCGGCCGGGCCGGAAGGGCGGCTGAGGGGTCAGCCGGTTTCGGCCGCGGTGAGGACGGTCCGCACCGTCGCGCACAGCTGTTCGTCGTCGGGCATGCTGTGCCATCCGCCGGGGACGACGGGGCGTCGATCGGAGGTGAGCAGCGGCCGCAGAGCGGGAGCCACTGGCCCGGCCGGCGGGCCCAGGTCCGCGAGCAGCCCGAGCATCCGGATCGCGTAGCCGCCTAGGGCGTGGTCTTGGGCGAGGGCCAGGCGGGCGGCCAGCGCGGCGGCCCGGGCGTCCGCGGGGTCGCCGGTGATCCGCCAGAGGACGTGTGCGATCTGCAACCGTTCCCAGCCCTGCCCCTGCCACCCGCGCAGGCGGCCCTCCACCGGTGCCGCCGCCGGGCCCAGTTCGGCCAGCACCAGCAGGTCGGGACGGTTCGTGTCGTCGCGCACCAGCTCCAGCAGAGCGGCCGGATCCCGGGTAAGCCGCCAGTGCCGGGTCGCGTTCCGCAGCCGTTCCCCTGCCGGGGCGTCGTCCTTGGCGAGCGAGGCGAGCACCCGGGGCAACGCCACCGCCGCCGCCTCGGGATTGTCGAGCGCGACCAGCGCGTCCAGCGCCCACGGCTCCGCGTCGGTGGCGAGGAGCGGCTCCAGTTCGCCGATGGCCGGGCGGGCGTCCGGTCCCCATTCCGCGAGCACCCGGGCGTAAGCCCGCCGTTCCTGCATCGTCGTGGCGGAGCGCAGCCTGTCCCGGACGACGGGGAGCAACTCGGCGGAGTGTGCGCGCAGCGGGACGAGGAGCTCGTGAAGGGACGGCCGGTGCCACCATCCACCGTGGCCGGTCGCATACGCGGCCCCGTGCGCCGGAGTGCCGAGCCTTTCGGCCAGCAGCGCGACGGCGCGCGGCTCGCCGATGCGGACCAGCGCGTGCAGCGCCGCCACCGCGGCCTTGGAATCGGCGTCCCGGCAGACGGCAGCGAGCTCGTCCGCCCAGGGCCCGGCCTCGCGGCCGGCGGAGGCCAGGACCGAGGCGGCGAACCGCCGGTCTTCCGGATCGCCGCCGGACAGATGCGCGGCGACGAGCGGCAGCAGCTCGGCGACCGGGGAGCGCCAACGGCTCATCACCTCGGCCGCCGGGCGCAGCGCACGGGGGTCCGGGCTGCGGAGCAGCTTCGCTGCGAGCCGCGTCCGGCCGTCGCGGTCCTCGCCGAGGAGCCCGTCCGTCCAGGCCGGGGTCGCCGGACCGCACCAGGCGGACCTCCAGGCATCGCGCTTCGCCGTGCCCAGATAGGCCCCGGCCACGTCGATGTGCCGGGGGTCCCGGCCCCCGAGCCCGCAGCGGCGCAGGGCGAGCACGCCCGCGAACCGCTGGGCTTCGTCATCATGCCGGGGGAGAGCGGCAAGCCAGTCGATCACCTCGGGAGGCCACGGCGTTTCGGTGTGCCGCAGCAGCTGGCCGGCGGCGAAGACGAGACCGAGCCGGGACGGCTCGTCGTCCTCTTCCCGCCAGCGGGCGAGCAACGCCGGCAGTACCTGGTCCGCGTGTGCGGCGGCCTGCGCCAGCGGAAAGGCGACACACCTGCGGACGGCGAGGTCGGCGTCCACGAGCAGGGCCAGCAGCGGCGGTATCGCGGCCGCCCATGCCGCAGGCCACGCGGCGGTGACGAACTGCGGCCTGGCCCGCCGGCCGGTTCGCGCGAGGTTCCCGATGAGGTCGAGCGCCGCCTGGCGCGGGCCGAAGGCCGGGTCCACGGCCCAGGCCACGAGAGCCGGCAGCACGGCGGGCGCGGCGGACGTCACCGCGCCACCCTGATGGTGGATCTTGTTGAACAGCTCACCGAAGGCCTCGCCGGCCCGCTCGGGATCCGTACAGGCCAGCAGCAGTCCGGGGATGTCTTCGGCGGTGCCGTAGTGGTGGTGGAGACGAACCCACGCAACAGCGGGCGTCAGGTCCTGGGGCATCCAGGTGACTTCTTCTCATAGCGCGGTCGTTGAGGTCGGGATGCTACCCAACCCCCAACCCCACTGAGATGCCCCGGTCCGAGGTCGGAAGGCCCGATCGGCCTTGGCACGCATGCCGGTGTAAGAGCGCGCGGCCGGTTGACCGAACGTACGCTGCGGGCATGACAGCCGAGCGCACGCGTGACGAAGTGCCGCAGCCCGTCTCCAAGTCCGGCGGCTGGACGCGGAAGATCGGCTGGGGTGCGCTCGCGCTGTTCCTCGCCGCGTTCACCGTCTTCGAGAGCGTCAAGTACGGGGTGCCGACGACCGCCGGCGCGCTGGTCTTCTTCGTGCTGCCCGACGCGGTGCGGACGGCCGGGGCCCGCCCGCCCGGCGTCCTCTACCAGGCCGCGCACCGCGTGTGGATTCCGCTCGTGGTGCTGGTCGCCTATTCCATCGGGCCGGTGGAATGGCCGCCGCTGTTCACCGCCGCTCTGGGCTGGCTCACCCGCATCGTCGTGGAGCGTGTGCTCGGGCGCGGGCCCACCGGCCCTTGGACGGACGCGCGGCCGCGGTGACACCGAGGCCTCGGCCGTACGGTCGTCATTGAGAATCCGGGTTTTTCCGCGCCCGGCTTGACGACTTCCCTGTCGGCATGTGATCCTGATAGGGGGATCGAGGTTGACAATACATATAGCTGTGGGCATCGGTTTGCTTTTTGGTCTATGCTGCCTCTTTGCGCCTGCCCTCGACATCTCCTTCCGCTGTACCGGCTGATGTCGTCCGGCGTGTGCGCCGTCAGTCCGCCGCGATCCCTCGGAAGGACATCTGTTGGCTGTCTCGAACGCCTCCGCTGTACCCGCCGGCCCCCGCCGTGTCTCCTTCGCCCGCCTCCAGGAGCAGCTCGAAATCCCCGACCTTCTCGCCCTGCAGACCAATTCGTTCGACTGGCTGCTGGGTAACGAGAAGTGGAAGGCCCGGGTCGAGGCGGCCCAGAAGGCCGGAAGTAAGAGCGTCCCGACCCAGTCGGGCCTCGAAGAGATTTTCGAAGAGATCAGTCCGATTGAGGACTTCTCCGGGACCATGTCGCTGTCCTTCCGGGATCACCGGTTCGAGCCGCCCAAGTACTCCGTGGAGGAGTGCAAGGACAAGGACATGACCTACTCCGCCCCGATGTTCGTCACGGCGGAGTTCATCAACAACACCACCGGTGAGATCAAGAGCCAGACGGTGTTCATGGGCGACTTCCCGCTCATGACGCCCAAGGGCACCTTCATCATCAACGGCACCGAGCGGGTGGTCGTCTCCCAGCTGGTGCGTTCGCCCGGCGTCTACTTCGACCGCGCGCTGGACAAGGCCTCGGACAAGGACATCTACGGCTGCCGGGTCATCCCCAGCCGTGGTGCCTGGCTGGAGTTCGAGATCGACAAGCGCGACAACGTGGGTGTGCGCATCGACCGCAAGCGCAAGCAGCCCGTCACGGTGCTGCTGAAGGCGCTCGGCTGGGACGAGGCGCGCATCCGTGAGCGCTTCGGCTCGTATGAGTCGATCAACATCACGCTGGAGAAGGACCACACCTCCGGCCAGGACGACGCGCTGCTGGACATCTACCGCAAGCTGCGCCCGGGCGAGCCGCCGACCAAGGAGTCGGCGCAGACCCTGCTGGAGAACCTCTACTTCAACCCCAAGCGCTACGACCTGGCCAAGGTCGGGCGTTACAAGGTGAACAAGAAGCTCGGGCTCGACCTGGACATGACCCAGGGCACGCTGACCGAGGACGACGTCGTCGCCACGATCGAGTACCTGGTCCGCCTGCACGCCGGTGAGGAGGAGGCGACCCTCGGCGCGACCGAGGTGCCGATCGAGGTCGATGACATCGACCACTTCGGCAACCGCCGCCTGCGCACCGTCGGCGAGCTCATCCAGAACCAGGTCCGTCTGGGCCTGGCGCGGATGGAGCGCGTGGTCCGCGAGCGGATGACGACCCAGGACGTCGAGGCGATCACGCCCCAGACCCTGATCAACATCCGCCCCGTCGTCGCCTCCATCAGAGAGTTCTTCGGCACCAGCCAGCTCTCGCAGTTCCTTCAGCAGAGCAATCCCCTGGACGGGCTGACGCACAAGCGGCGTCTGTCGGCTCTTGGCCCGGGAGGTCTGTCGCGTGAGCGGGCGGGGATGGAGGTCCGTGACGTCCACCCGTCGCACTACGGCCGGATGTGCCCGATCGAGACTCCTGAGGGCCCCAACATCGGCCTGATCGGCTCGCTCGCGGCGTTCGGCCGGGTGAACCCCTTCGGCTTCGTCGAAACGCCTTACCGCAAGGTCGTCGAGGGTCGTGTGACCGACCAGATCGACTACCTCACCGCGGACGAGGAGGACCGTTTCGTCATCGCGCAGGCCAACTCCGCACTGGCCGAGGACGGTTCGTTCGCCGAGCCGCGGGTGCTGGTGCGCAAGAAGGGTGGCGAGGTCGAACTCGTGGGTCCGCGCGAAGTCCAGTACATGGACGTCTCGGCGCGGCAGATGACCTCGGTCGCCACCGCGATGATCCCGTTCCTGGAGCACGACGACGCCAACCGCGCGCTGATGGGCTCCAACATGCAGCGCCAGTCGGTTCCGCTGCTGCGCAGCGAGGCCCCGCTGGTCGGTACCGGCATGGAGTACCGCGCCGCGGTCGACGCCGGTGACGTGATCGTGGCCGAGAAGGCCGGCGTGGTCGAGGAGGTCTCGGCCGACTACGTGACCGTCATGAACGACGACGCCACCCGCACCACCTACCGGCTCATCAAGTTCAAGCGCTCCAACCAGGGCACCTGCTACGACCAGAAACCCCTGGTGGCCGAGGGGGAACGGATCGTGGCGGGTCAGGTCCTGGCGGACGGGCCGTGCACCGACCAGGGCGAGATGGCGCTGGGCAAGAACCTGCTGGTGGCCTACATGCCGTGGGAGGGCCACAACTACGAGGACGCGATCATCTTGTCGCAGCGCCTCGTGCAGGACGACATCCTGTCCTCGATCCACATCGAGGAGCACGAGGTCGACGCCCGCGACACCAAGCTGGGCCCCGAGGAGATCACCCGGGACATCCCGAACGTCTCCGAGGAGGTGCTGGCCGACCTCGACGAGCGCGGCATCATCCGTATCGGTGCCGATGTCGTCCCCGGCGACATCCTGGTCGGCAAGGTCACGCCCAAGGGTGAGACCGAGCTGACGCCCGAGGAGCGGCTGCTGCGTGCGATCTTCGGTGAGAAGGCGCGCGAGGTGCGCGACACCTCGCTGAAGGTGCCGCACGGCGAGCAGGGCAAGGTCATCGGCGTGCGGGTGTTCTCCCGCGACGAGGGCGACGAGCTCCCGCCGGGCGTGAACGAGCTGGTCCGCGTCTACGTGGCCCAGAAGCGCAAGATCACCGACGGCGACAAGCTCGCCGGCCGCCACGGCAACAAGGGCGTCATCTCCAAGATCCTTCCGGTCGAGGACATGCCCTTCCTCGAAGACGGCACCCCCGTGGACATCATCCTCAACCCCCTCGGCGTGCCGGGCCGGATGAACGTCGGCCAGGTCCTGGAGACCCATCTGGGCTGGATCGCCGCCCAGGGCTGGGACATCGGCGGGGTGCGGGAGGAGTGGGCCGAGCGGCTGCGCGAGAAGGGCTTCGGGCACGCCGGGCCCCGCACCAGCGTCGCCACCCCGGTGTTCGACGGCGCGGACGAAGAGGAGATCATCGGCCTGCTGGGCAGCACCCTGCCCAACCGCGACGGCGACCGCCGGGTCATGCCCAGCGGCAAGGCGCGGCTGTTCGACGGCCGGTCCGGCGAGCCCTTCCCGCACCCGATCTCGGTCGGCTACACCTACATCCTCAAGCTGCACCACCTGGTCGACGACAAGATCCACGCCCGGTCGACCGGCCCGTACTCCATGATCACCCAGCAGCCGCTGGGCGGTAAGGCGCAGTTCGGCGGTCAGCGCTTCGGTGAGATGGAGGTGTGGGCGCTGGAGGCCTACGGCGCCGCCTACGCCCTGCAGGAGCTGCTGACGATCAAGTCCGACGACGTCCTCGGCCGCGTGAAGGTCTACGAGGCCATCGTCAAGGGCGAGAACATCCCGGAGCCGGGCATCCCGGAGTCGTTCAAGGTCCTCATCAAGGAGATGCAGTCGCTCTGCCTCAACGTCGAGGTGCTCTCCAGCGACGGCATGTCCATCGAGATGCGCGACACCGACGAGGACGTCTTCCGCGCGGCCGAGGAACTCGGCATCGACCTGTCCCGGCGCCCCAACGAGGGCACGATGAGCGTCGACGAGGTCTGAGGAGCGGCACGACCGGTCCGCGAGCCGCCGCCCTTGCGAGCGGCGGCTCGCTTCCGCGCCGTCGTCGCGGCGGACGACACCGGGATGACCATGGGCGCGGCCAGGCTGAACCGCGATCATTCGGGCAACACCGTGCACGTCGCCGGCGCCGGCGTACGCCGAGGACTACTGGGCGATGCGGTTCAACACGGTCGCGGAGGCCAACGTCCGTGCGGTCATCCGGTGCAGGGACACGTCAGGCCGCGCATCACGCACGCCTGCTGTGAGCGGCGGCCCGCACGGTGCCCGGCGGGCTATGGCGGCGTGCCTGCCGGGTCGGTGCGCATCGCCGTCGCCAGCCGTGTGACCGAGCGCCCGGCGGCGAGCAGCGGGCCGGGGTCGCGCAGCGCCCGGCTCAGCATGAACGCCCCTTCCAGCGACGTCAGGATCGCGGTCGCCAGGTCGCGGGCCCCCTCGGGATCGGCCACGAACCGCGCGCACCAGGCCGCGAGCCCGTCGGTCCACGCCGTGAACACCTCCGCCGTCGCACGCCGCAGGGGCTCGTTGGTGCTCGCGACCTCCAGCGCGATCGTGGCGATCGGGCACGCGTCGGCGTAGCCGGTCGCGGCGAGGTCGTCGGCCGCCCGCGCGAACGCCGCGCCGAGCGCCTCGACCGGGTCGTCCGGGCCGTGCTCCAGCAGCGCGAGCACCATCGCCCCGTAGGCCGCGCCGCCCGCCCGGATGACGGCCTCGGCGAGGGCGTCCTTGTTCGGGAAGAAGTGGTAGATCGACCCGATGCGCGCCTGCGACGCGGCGGCGATCTGCTGGAGCCCGGTGGCGCTGTAGCCCTGCCGCCGGAACAGCTCGCCGGCCGCCTGGGCGATGCGGTCGCGGGTGTCGTTCGGTGGAGCGGCCATGTCCGGTCCCTTTCCCTGGGCGCTCCCCGCATGGTAGTCCTGACTTGAACGATCATTCAAGGAGCGTGCCCATGCCCATCGCCGAGACCCCCGCGGGGCCCATCGAGTACACCGACACGGGCGGGACCGGCCCCGTCGTCGTGCTGACCCACGGCTTCCCGATGAACCATCTGCAGTGGCGCAAGGTCGTGCCGCTGCTGCCCGGCGCCCGCTGCATCGCGCCGACGCTGCCGCTCGGCAGCCACCGCACGCCCATGCGGCCGGGCGCCGACCTGTCGCAGGAAGGCCAGGCACGGATCCTGGCGGACTTCCTGGACGCCCTCGGCCTGGAGGACGTGACCCTGGTGATGAACGACTGGGGCGGCCCGCAGTTCCTCGTCGCGCTGGGCCGCGCCGACCGCGTCGGCCGGATGGTCTTCGTCGCCTGCGAGGCCTTCGACAACTTCCCGCCGCCGCATGCGCGCCCGGCCGTCCTGCTGCTCCGGGCGCCCGGCGGGGCGTGGCTGCTCATGCAGCTGCTGCGGACGCCGCTGTTCCGGCACGGCCGCAAGGCCTGGGGCGCGGTCAGCCGCACCCGCATCCCCGACGACGTCCTGGACTCCTGGTTCGAGCCGGCCCGGCGCAGCCGCGCCGTCCGCCGGGACCTGCGCGCCTTCGGCACCGGCAGCCCGCCGCGCCGCACGCTGCTGGCCTGGAGCGAGGCGCTGCGCGGCTTCGACCGCCCGGCGCTGGTCGTGTGGGCCGGAAAGGACGTCATGATGCCGCGCGATCACGGCCGGCGGCTCGCCGAGCTCCTCCCGCAGGGCCGCCTGGTCGAGGTCGCCGACAGCGCGACGCTCATCCCCGAGGACCGCCCCGAGGAACTGGCGCAGATCCTGCGCGACTTCCTCGCCGAGACCGCGGAACGGCCCTGACGCCTTTCCGCGGTCTATGAGGAAGGGCATGTCCATGCGCTCCGATGTCGTCCGGCATGGCGCCCCCGCCTGCTGTCCGAAGACCGCGATGCCCGGACGGGGCCGCGCCGGTCCCGCCGGCGCGGCCCCGCGAGGGTCAGGAGCAGTGGCTCCAGCCGCTCAGCCACGAGCTGCCGGGGGCGCTGCCGCCCCAGATGACGCAGCGGGCGTCGCCGTCCGCCCAGATCGGGCCGGCGTACTTGGAGTAGTAGCCGCGGTCGGTCACCGCGGACTGGCCGGACACCTGCAGCGTCGCGCTCAGGTTGACCGGGCCGGAGCCGAACACCGGGGCCTCCCGCACGGTGACGACGCAGTTGTGGCCGTTGTCGGAGTTGTAGGCCAGCACCGTGGTCGCCTCGGACCCGTGCCCGACGGCGTCGATCACCTGGTAGCCGCTGCCGCACAGCTGCGCGCCGTACAGCACCGACCACTTGATGCCGTTCGCCTGCGCGGGCACCATGACGGCGGTGGCCGCGGCGGCCACGGCTGCGACCGGAAGCACCCTGCGCACGAGCTTGTTCATCGTTTCCTCTCCGTGGCCGCGTTGGGGCCGCGGCCGCCGAAGATGATCTTCGCATGGGCTCTCGCCGCCGGCTTGAAGATCAAAAAGAATTCCGCACCCCCTCGCCCGTGACCGCCCTGGGCGCCCGACCGGGCCCTGGCACTTTTCCCCGGCACCGATCGCATCTGTGCGGAAGGATGTGCCCATGCGCTCAGATGTCGTATTGCGTCGCCTTGACCAGGATCTGCTCACGGATCTGCTGCACGCCGCGGTCGAGGACGCCGACCCCCTTGAGGTGATGCCGCCGGTGGAGGGGCCCGACGGGTGGACGGCCGAGCGCCGGGCGGCGTTCGTGCGGTTCCACCGGACGCGGACGCTGGCGGCCGACCCGGTGGAGATCACCTACGCCATCGTGGTGGCCGGGCGTGTGGCGGGGGCCGCGCGCCTGTTCCCCATGGAGCCGGCCGGGACGGCCGAAGCGGGAGTCTGGATCGGACGCTCCCACCGTGGCACCGGCGTGGGCGGCGCGGTGCTGGAACTCCTTCTGGCCGAAGCCCGCGACGAAGGGTTCACCTCGGTGTACGTGAGCACCGAGCCGCAGAACGCGGCGGTGCGGGCGCTCATGGCACGCAAGGGGGTGACCCTCGTCCCCGACGCGGACGCCCTGATCGCCTACGTGGATCTCACGGCAGAGGCACGGTGACGTGCGTGTCAGCGGTCGGCGCGGGAGAGGGCGGCGAGTTCTGCGCAGTGAGCTGATTCCAACCTGATCTTGCTGGTCGTGGCCGGTGCGGGGCCGCGACCGCGCACCGCCACGTCACCGAGGTCGTGGAGCTGCTCGCCGAGCCCGCCCCGCGCCAAGCACTGCGGATCGCGGCACGATGGAATCAGCTCAATGTGATCTTCGTCGGGACCCCGGTAAACCAGGGGAGGGCAACACCCGTCCCTCCTGTACCGCACGTTATCCGGACGTGCAGGCCAGGAGGTCCATTCCTTTGCGTATCCGAGTTCTCTCGCTGTCCGTCGCGGCGTGCACCGCGGCCTGCGGCATGGCAGTGCTCACCCCCACCGCGTTCGCGGCAGGACTCGCCAAGCCCTTCGACTTCAACGGCGACGGCTACGCCGACCTCGCGATCGGCAGCCCCTACGGGAAGGTCGGCACCAAGAAGGCCGCCGGCTTCGTCACCGTGACCTACGGGAGCAAGAGCGGCCTGAACACCGGCAAGCGCCAGGTGCTGTCGCAGGACACCAAGGGGGTCACCGGCACCGCCGAGGCCAACGACCACTTCGGCCACGCGGTCGCCTCGGCCGACTTCGACCACGACGGCTACGCCGACCTCGCGGTCGGCGCCCCCGACGAGGACTCCGGCGCCAAGAAGAACGTCGGTGCCGTCACCGTCTTCTGGGGCGGTCGGTCGGGGCTGGGCACCAACGCCGTCACCGCGCTGCCCGACCCCACCGTCCCGGCCGGCATGCGCGCCGGGCTGGAGCTCGGCGCCAGTGGCGCCAACCGCCTCGGCCACGCCTACTTCGTCTGGTCCGGTGTCTACGGGTGGGGCTCGGCCACCTTCACCCCGGGCGGCGCCCGCGCCGCGTCCGGACGTCCCGCCGGGGACCTGACGCTGCACACCGCGCCGCGCCCGGGTGAGAAGCCCGGCACCGCCCGCGCCGCCGCCGTGCCCCTGCTCTTCAAGGCGAGGTTCGCCTTCGGCAACGTGACCGGCAAGGGCGAGTCGCTGATCATGTCGTCCTCGACGGAGGACGACGCCCAGATCAGCGTGTTGGACCCGGTGAACGACCACAGCTTCAAGCTGGTGTCCTCCATGTACGCCGCGCCCGGGCCGCTCGCGGTGGGCGACTTCGACGGCGACCGCCACGCCGACATCGCGATCGGGCAGCAGAACGACTACTACCGCACCGGCGGCCAGGTCACCGTCTTCAAGGGCTCGGCCGCGGGCATCGCCCCGGCCGCCAAGTACACGATCAACGCCGACACCGCCGGTGTCCCGGGCGCCGCCGCCAAGGACTTCCGGTTCGGCGCCGACGTGTCGGCCGGTGACGTCAACAAGGACGGCAAGGCCGACCTGGCCGTCGGCGCCTCCGGCACCAAGGTCGGCACGGCCGCCTCGGCGGGCGGTGTCTACCTGCTGTTCGGCTCCCGCGGCGGCCTGACCGGCGCCAAGGCCCAGTGGATCTCGCAGGCGACGGCCGGCGTGCCCGGCACCGCCGCCAAGGGCGACAACCTCGGCTGGCAGGTCAGCCTGCTCGACCACAACAAGGACGGGTACGCCGACCTCGTCGCCGGCGCTCCCTGGGACAACTCCGGCGAGGGCTCGGTCACGCTGGTGCGGGGCCGCTCGACCGGGTTCACGCCGGTGTCGGGCGCCGTCTGGTACACGCCCAAGACGTTCGGCATCTCGGGCAAGAACGCCCAGCTCGGCTACCACATCGGACGCTGACCCCCGGCCCGGCGCCCGCGCCGCCGGGCCCTCGGCCTCCCCGTCCCCCGGACCGCGCCGCCGGGGGACGGGGGCCGGCCGCCATCAGCGCTCCAGCGCCTCGCCGATCGCCTTTGTTCGCAACCTTCCGGGTGAGGTTCTGTGGGTGCCGCGTCAGACGACCCGCGCGGCGAGAGCGGCCGGGGCCCGCCCATCATGCGGACGCTCACCCGCGCCTGGGGCTACGAGGTAATGGCCGACGGGCGGCTGCGGGTCTGGTTCGAGGTGGCCTGCGCGTAGCGGGGAAGGTCACTCGGGCCGGTCGAAGGCGGCCCGGCTGGCCTCGATGTGGTCGATCGTCCGCCGCGCCGGCCTGGACGCCGTCCACCGTCAATGGCCGGGGACCGACGACGGCTTCACCGCGCTGACCCGCCTGCCCGCGCACTGACCACCGCAGGCGGATCAGCCGTCGAGTTCGGTGGGCAGGCCGAAGGACGCGAAGATCTCGGCGTCCTGGAACACCGAGTTGCGGCTGATGCCCCCGGCGGTGACGGTGAAGATCTGCAGCGTGTGGATCGCGTAGCCGTCGCCGGCGCGCCGGTAGGCGACGAGGCCGGGCTGGCCGTTGGCCGTGACCGGTTCCATGAGCCAGTCCGTTCCGGCCGCGCCGAAGACCCACTCCATGAACAGGCCGTAGTTGTCCCGCCCGGCGAACCAGTTGATCATCGGCGGCATCTCCATGACGACGTCGTCGGTGAGCAGCCGCTTGATGCCCTCGACGTCGGCGTGCGCGAAGGCCTTCATGTAGCGGTCGACCCAGGCGCGCTGCTCGGCCGCGGACGGCTCGCCGGGCGGCTCCCGCCGGACCCCGGCCTCCTTCACCCGGGTGCGGGCCTGCTGCAGGGAGCTGTTCACCGACACGGTGGTGGTGCCGAGGATCTCCGCCGCCTCGGCCGCGGAGAAGCCGAGCACGTCGCGCAGGATCAGCGCGCCGCGCTGGCGCGCCGACAGGTGCTGCAGGGCCGCGGCGAACGCCAGGCGCAGGCTGCTGCGCTCGATCACGGTCCCGGCCGGGTCGCCCGCGTCCAGCAGCGAGTCCGGCAGGGGCTGGAGCCAGGCGAGGTTCTCGCCCCGCACGAGCGGCGCGAGCGGGTCCGACTCGGCCACCAGCCCCGACGGCATCGGCCGGCGGCCGCGGCCCTCCAGCGCGGTCAGGCAGGCGTTCGTCGCGATCCGGTAGAGCCAGGTGCGCAGGGAGGCGCGCGCGGCGTCGTACCGCTCCCGCGCCCGCCACGCCCGCAGGTAGATCTCCTGGACCAGGTCCTCGGCGTCGTGGACCGAGCCGAGCATCCGGTAGCAGTACGCCAGCAGCTCGGTCCGGAACGGCTCGATCAACCGCTCGAAGCCCTCGTCCACGCGCCCACGCTCCTTCTCCGCCCGCGAAGCCTACGGCCCCTGCGGGCACGGGTGGGCCCGCAGGGACGCCGTCAGCTCGGCCGGACGACCGGGCTGTTGTGGTAGGCCGCGATCAGCCAGGCGCCGTCGCGCTTCTCCAGCACCCAGGTCGCGTGCACCATGCGCTCGGCGGGGACCTCGTCCTCGCCCTGGAACTTGACGCCGGTCTCGCTCACCACGATCGCGGCGTCCCCGCCGAGAAAGCGGACGCTCTCCATCCGGTCGATGGTCGTGCTGCCCTTGAGGTAGGACGCGAAGCCCTCGGCCATGTTCCGGCGGACCTCCTCCCTGGACGCGCGGTAGGAGCCGGGCAGGATCGAGGTGGCGTCCTCGGTGTAGTCCTTCACGAAGGCGTCGGCGTCGCCTGCCTCCCACGCCTTGTACAGGTCCTCCAGGACGGCCTTGATGGCGGTCACGTCATCCGAACGGGTCTCGGTCATGGCTGTCTCCTCGCTCGCCCGCCCCGCTCTGGGGCAGGTTCACGGGTACATACCGGCGAGCCGTCCGGGACTCATCGCGTCGGGCCGGAGAATTTTCCCGCCCGAATGTTCTCAGGTTCGGGGCGTGGTGCGCGGGGCGAGGCGGTCGCGCTCACGCCACGCGCGCTCCCACCGCCGGGTCATCTCGGGGTAGACGATCAGGTACCGGAACGGCTTGATGAAGGCCATGTACAGGCGCCCGAACATGCCGTTGGGTTTGACGAGCGCGGCCATGCGGAGCTCGTAGCCGCCGTCGCCGGACGGCACCCATCCCAGGTGGCACACCGCGTGCACGGTCTTGTTCGCCAACTCCATGGCGTACTCGTCGTCGAGCACGTACAGCCGGGTGAACGGGGTGCCGGGAACGGGCGTGCCGGCCGCGGCCGCGGGGATGTCGGGCGGCAGGTCCTCACGCAGCGAACGGACCCGCGCGCTCAGGCTCGTCTTGGGGTCGTCCCAGCCGAGCAGGGCGCCGAGCTTCCAGCGGAGGGCGAACAGGAGCCGCACCGCGCGGCCCGACTTGCCGGGTCCGCCGAGCGCCTCGAGCGCATCGAGCACGACGGGGAAGTCGCCGGGGCCGGCGCCGGGGGTGCGGTAGCGCCACACGTCCTCCACCCGGAAGCCCGGGGTGAGTTCGTGGATGCGCCATGGGCGTGCGGTGTGCTCGGTGTGCGGGAGCCGTGCCGACATGATCTCCTCCTTGAGATCCGCGTTTATACGCTCGCGTATACAAGTGAGCGTAGGCCCGGATATACGGGTGCGTATATGTCTGTGCGGGGTGACGTGGGTCACCGTCCGGCGCGCCGAAGGCGGCCCGGGCCTTGCCTCGAGGACGGCGCGGTGGCGGACAAGGCCGCCCTGCTCGGCCTCATCGCCGGCGGCACCCTCCCTGAAGAGGCCATCGTCCGCCGGGTCGGCGTCGTCGGCCGGACCAGCATGACCTTCGAGAACCCGGACGGAGCGACGTTCAGCGCGGGCAGCCGCTGCACCCACGCCTTCGCCGCGGACGCCTCCGGCGCGTGGCGCCTGCTCTCGGCCCAGGGCACGGCCGGCAAGCGGGCCGGACGCTGTTCGAGATCGACGCCGGCACGGCGGATCTCCCGGCCGCCTTCAAGGAGGACCTGTCGGCTGCCAATGACCGCGCCCAGGGGACATGCGTCCCCCGGCCCGCTCCGGGGGCGACGGCGGGCAGGCGCAGCCCCCGGCGACGTTTTGCCCAATCCCTGCGATTTCGGCGGAAGATCGAGAGTGACGTGCTTTCCGGGATGAGGCGGCCTTGCCGGGGGATGATCGAAGCGGGAAGCTGGGGGCCGACGAGGGGAGCTGGGCGATGGAGCGGGCCGACGCGCTGGTGCTGTTCGGGATCACCGGGGATCTGGCGTACAAGATGCTGTTGCCGGCCTTGTACCAGCTGACCGCGGACGGGGTGCTGGACCTGCCGGTCGTGGGGGTCGCCAAGACCGACCTCGACCTGGCCGGGCTGCGCGAGCGGGCCCGGGAGGCGTGCGAGGCCAAGCACGACAAGGTGGACGACGCGGCGTTCGAGAAGTTCGCGGGCAACCTCCGGCTCGTCGCCGGCGACTACGCCGACGACGCCACCTTCGACGCGATCCGCGGCGAGGTCGGCGACGCCGGCTTCCTCACCCACTACCTGGCGGTCCCCCCGTCGCTGTTCGTGACGGCCGCGGCGGGCCTGGCCAAGGCCGGCCTGAACCGCAACGCGCGGCTGGTCGTGGAGAAGCCGTTCGGCAAGGACCTGGAGTCGGCGCGGGCGCTGAACGCCGAGCTGCTGGAGTTCTTCGACGAGGACCACCTGCGGCGCGTCGACCACTTCCTCGGCAAGGAGCCGATCGAGGACCTGCTGATGTTCCGGTTCGGGAACATGCTGCTGGAGCCGATCTGGAACCGCCACTACGTCGACAACGTGCAGATCACGATGGCCGAGGACTTCGACGTCGCCAACCGGGGCTCGTTCTACGACGCCAACGGCGCGATCCGCGACGTCGTCCAGAACCACCTCCTGCAGATCCTCGCGCTGCTGGCCATGGACACGCCGCCGTCGACCGACGCCCGCGCCTTCATCGACGAGAAGTGGCGGGTGCTGCGCGCCGTCGAGGCCGTCCAGCCGGACGACGTGCTGCGCGGCCGGTACGAGGGCTACCTCGGCACCGAGGGCGTCCGCGAGGACTCCACGACCGAGACCTACGCGGCGCTGCGGCTGCGCGTCAACAACTGGCGGTGGGCGGACGTGCCGTTCTACATCCGCGCCGGCAAGGCCCTCGGCACCACCGACCTGGAGGTGGTGGCCGAGCTGCGCACCCCGCCCGTCGACTTCTTCGAGGGCGACCTGAAGCCCAACCTGATCCGGTTCCGGATCCAGCCGGACGCGGGCGTCACGTTCGACCTGCTCGCCAAGGTCCCGGGCCAGAGCACCACCTGCCGGGTCCCGCTCAGCGTGGACTTCACCAAGGTGCTCGGGCCCATGGAGGCGGCCTACCAGCGCATCCTCGCCGACGCGGTGACCGGCGACCCGCGGCGCTTCGTCCGCTTCGACCTGGCCGAGGAGTCCTGGCGCATCGTCCAGCCCGTCCTCGACCTGACCACCCAGCCCCTCCCTTACGCCAAGGGCTCCTGGGGCCCGGACGAGGCCGCCGCCTTCGTCCCCGGCGGCTGGCACGAGATCTCCACCACCTTCGACTGACCCGCGGGGTCACAGGCGTAAGGGCTCGCCCTCCAGCCAGCGGGCGAGGGCGGCCCGGTCGATGAGGTGCAGGTAGCCGGTCCCTTCGGCGATGGCGGGCTCGGTGAACCCGCCCGAGGTGACGATCGCGCCGGTGTGCCCGGCGTAGGAGCTGTGCACGGCGCCGATGAGGTTGCGGACCGCCGGCGCGCCGACCCGGCCCGTCCAGCGTTTGCACTGGACGGCGATCGGGCGGCCGTCGGGCGCCACCGCCGTCACGTCGACGCCCCGGTCCCCGGCGCGGCCGACGACCTGGACGGAGCGGTAGCCGTCGCGGCGCAGCAGGTCGGCGGTGAGCCGCTCGAACTCCGGGCCCGACATGCCGTCGACCCGGGCCAGCTGAGCGCGCTCGCGAAGCTCCCGCCGCTCGCGGCGGGCGACGTACCGCTGCCGCACGACGATCCCCGCCAGGACGCCGAAGAAGAGCAGTGCGGTCAGCACCTGGGGCCAGTACGCCACCACCAGCCGCCCGAGGAGGACGAGCACGGCGGCGGCGAGCAGCCCGAGCACCAGCGCGCCCCCGGCGAACAGGACGGCCCCCGCCGCCGAGCGTCCGGGCGGCGTCGGACCAGGCGGTGTCGATTCGGGCGGGGGCGGGGACGGAGCGGGCTCTGCCATGCGGGCCTCCTGCCGTTCTGCGGCTGACAGCAGGATGACACGGCCCACTGACAATCCGTCATCGGCGGGGGCTGAAGATCTCCGGAAAAAACTTCGGGAAGGATGTCGAGAGCGCGCGGGTGGCTCCGACCACCTTGCGAAACAGACGAGCGAAGGAGTCACCGTGAAGTACATGCTGCTGATCTACAACCGGCCCGGGTTCGTGGAGGAGCTGACCGAGGCCGAGCGCGGCGAGCTGTTCGGCGAGGTGGACGCGATCATGAAGGAGCTGACCGAGTCCGGCGAGCTGATCGGCGGGCAGGCCCTCGCCGACCCCTCGACGACGCGGACGGTGCGGCAGCGGGACGGGCTGCCGGCCGTCACCGACGGGCCCTTCCTGGAGTCCAAGGAGGTCTTCGCCGGGTACATCGCGGTGGACTGCGAGAGCCTGGAGCGGGCCACCGAGATCGCCGCGCGCTGGCCCGACGTGCGCTTCGGCGGCGCGATGGAGGTGCGCGCGATCATGCACGACTCCGGGGCGGAGATGTGATCGACGGCCCGTCCGCCGAGCACCTGCTGCGCGAGCACGCGCCGCGGGTGCTCGGCGCCCTGGTCCGGCGGCACGGCCAGTTCGACGCGTGCGAGGACGCGGTGCAGGAGGCGCTGCTGGCCGCCGCGACGCAGTGGCCGGCCGAGGGCGTGCCGGACGACCCGCGCGCCTGGCTGCTCACCGTCGCGTCCCGCCGCCTCACCGACCGGTGGCGCAGCGAGAGCGCCCGCCGGGAGCGCGAGGCCGCGACCGCGCTCGCCGAGGCCGCGCCCGGGGCGGTGCCCGACCGGGACGACACGCTGGCCCTGCTGTTCCTGTGCTGCCACCCGGCGCTGACGCCGTCGTCGCAGGTCGCGCTGACGCTGCGGGCCGTCGGCGGCCTCACCACCGCGCAGGTCGCGCGGGCGTTCCTGGTGCCCGAGGTCACCATGGGCCAGCGGATCAGCCGGGCCAAGCAGAAGATCAAGGCGGCCGGGGCGCGGTTCGACCTGCCGCCGCCGGGGGAGCGGGCCGGGCGGCTCGGCGCCGTCCTGCACGTGCTCTACCTGATCTTCAACGAGGGGTACACCGCGTCTGGCGGCGCCGGCCTGCAGCGCGCCGAGCTGACCGGGGAGGCGATCCGGCTCGCCCGCGCGCTGCACGCGCTGCTGCCGGGCGACGGCGAGGTCGCCGGCCTGCTCGCGCTGATGCTGCTCACCGACGCCCGCCGCGACGCGCGCAGCGGCCCGGGAGGCGCGCTGGTCCCGCTCGCCGAGCAGGACCGGTCGGCGTGGGACCGGGCCGCGATCGCCGAGGGCGCCGCGCTGATCACCGACGCGCTCACCTGGTCGCCGCCGGGCCCCTACCAGCTGCAGGCCGCGATCGCCGCCGTGCACGCCGAGGCGCCGCGCGCCGAGGACACCGACTGGCCGCAGGTCCTCGCCCTGTACCGGCTGCTGGCGCGGATCGCGCCGAACCCGATGGTCACCCTGAACGCGGCCGTCGCGGTCGCGATGGTGGAGGGGCCGCGCGCGGGCCTGGACCACCTGGGGCCCCTGGACGGCGACGCGCGCATGAGCGGCCACCACCGGCTCGCCGCCGTCCGCGCCCACCTGCTCGAACTCGCGGGCGAGACCGACGCCGCCCGCACGTCCTACCGCGAGGCCGCGCGCCGCACCACCAGCCTGCCCGAACAGCGCTACCTGGAGGCCCGCGCCTCCCGTCTCAGCGAAGGAACACCATGAACGCCACCCTTTCGGTCCCCGGCGCCACCCTCTACCACGAGGTGCGCGGCACCGGCCCGGTGCTGCTGCTGATCACCGGCGGGATCATGGACGCCGCCGCGTTCGGCGGGCTGGCCGCCGCGCTCGCCGACCGCTACACCGTCGTCACCTACGACCGGCGCGGCAACTCCCGCAGCCCGCTGGACGGCCCCGCCGAGCCGCAGCGCGTCACCGTCCACGCCGACGACGCGCACCGCCTGCTCGCCGCCGTCACCGACGAGCCCGCCCACGTGTTCGGCGTCAGCTCCGGCGCGATGATCGGCCTGGAGCTCGCCGCGCGGCACCCCGGGCAGGTGCGGCGCGTGGTCGCGCACGAGCCGCCGGTCCTGGAGTTCCTGCCGGACGCCGGGCACTGGCGCGAGGTCGTCCGCAAGGTCGAGGAGGCCTACCGGGCGGGCGGCGCGGGCGCCGCCATGGGCGTCTTCGGCGAGGCCATGGGCATGGGCGAGGAGGAGCCGGCCGGCGAGCCGACGCCCGAGCTCATGGAGATGTTCGGCCGGATGGAGAAGAACATGGACTTCTTCGCCGGCTACGAGGTGCCCGGATTCAGCGGCCACGTCCCCGACGTGGCGGCGCTGCGCGGCGCCGGCGTCGTCGTGCTGGCGGGCGCCGGTTCGGTGGGCGAACCGCCGCACCGGGCCGCCCACGCCGTGGCCGAGCGCCTCGGCACCGAGGCCGTCACCGTCCCCGGCGGGCACGGCGGCTTCGGCCTGCCCGGCTTCGCGGGGCGCCTCGCCGAACTCCTCGGCTGATTTCGGCAAAGCCGCCTGTGGCGGCCGGGGCGGCGGGGAGCGGGCGGCCTAGCATCCGGTGCCGTGGATCAGTTGGCGTTGGTGTTCATCGTGCTGCTCGCGGCGATCCTGGCCGAGCCGCTGAGCCTGCGGATCGGGATCTCCCCGCCGGTCCTGATGACGGTCTTCGGGATCGTGCTCGCGCTCATCCCGCAGGTCCCCGACGTGCGGATCGAGCCGCACCTGATCCTGCCGCTGGTGCTGCCGCCGCTGCTGTACGCCGCGGCGCGGCGCACGTCCTGGGTGGCGTTCCGCGAGGACTGGGTCGCGATCACGATGCGCGCGGTGGTGCTGGTGCTGGTCACCGCCGCCGCCGTCGCCGCGGTCTTCCACGCGCTGCACCCGGCCGTGCCGGTCGCCGCCGCCGTCGCGCTCGGCGCGGTGGTGGCGCCGCCGGACCCGATCGCGGCGACGGCGGTCGCGTCCCGGCTCGGCCTGCCGCGCCGGCTGGTGTCGGTGCTGGAGGGCGAGGGCCTGTTCAACGACGTCACCGCGATCGTGCTGTACGGCGTCGCGGTGCACGCCGTGCTGACCGGGGCCTTCTCGGCCTGGGAGGCGCTCGGCGACTTCGTGGTGTCGGCGCTGGTCGCGGTCGTGGTCGGCGGGCTGCTCGGCTGGGTGACCGGCCGGATGATGGACCGGCTGGACGAGGCCTCCTGGAAGGTCGCGCTCAGCCTGCTGGTGCCGTTCGCCGCCTACGGGATCGCCGAGGCGTGGAGCGGGTCGGCGGTGCTGGCGGTGCTGGTCTGCGCGCTGTACCTGACCGACGCCACCACCAAGACCGACGACAGCTCCTACCGGCTGATCGGCGACTCCTTCTGGGACATCACCGACCTGCTGATCAGCGGGTTCGTGTTCGGGCTGATCGGCCTGGAGCTCAGCACCGTGCTGAAGGCGGCGGGCCCGCACTGGCCGCGGCTGCTGGGCGGCACCGCCGTGATCATCGCGGTCGTGGTGCTGCTCCGCCTGGTGTGGCTGCTCGGCATCTGGCTGATCATGCACTGGGTGGCGCGCAAGAGCTCGGTCGACGAGCCCCGCACCTGGCGCGAGATGCTGGTGAACTGGTGGGCCGGGATGCGCGGCGTCGCCACCGTCGCCCTCGCCCTGGCGCTGCCGTTCACCACCGACGACGGCTCGCCGTTCCCGGCCCGCGGGGAGATCCTGTTCACCGCCTTCGCCGTCGTGCTGTTCACCCTGCTGGTGCAGGGGCCGACGCTGCCGCTGCTGGTCCGGATGACCGGGGTCAGCGAGGACACCGCGCAGGAGCGGGCGCTGGAGCGGCAGCTGTGGACGCGGGTGCTGCGCGCCGAGCTGGACCGCCTCAAGGAGATCGCGCAGGAGCAGGACCTCCCCGAGGGGATCTACGACCGGATCCGCGACGACGTCATGCGGCGCCTCACCAGCGCCGACCCCGAGGCCGCCGGCGAGGACGCCGCGCTGATCCGGCGGAACATGCGCAAGCTCGGCCGGCTGCAGGCGATCCGCCAGGACGTGCTCGCCGCCGGCCGCCGCGAGGCGCTCGCCGCCCGCCGCGAGCCGGGCATGCCGCCCGACATCGTCGACGACGTCATGCGCCGGCTGGACCTGCGCAGCGAGCAGTGAGGCGGGCGGCGGGCGGCGGCCGTCAGGCGAGCAGCTCCTGCAGTTCGGCGATCGCCTCGCGGAGCCGGCCCGCGAAGGTGTGCATCGCCCCGGCCACCGACCGCGGCGTGCTCAGGTAGACGTTGAACCGGTCGGGCAGCAGCACGTAGGCGACGCCGATGCACTGGTCGCTCGTCGCGCCGAACCCGAAGTACTGGATGTTGACCGACGGCGCCGAGCTGGTGCTCAGGTAGTCGTCGCGCATCGTGACCCAGCCGGGCGTCTCGTACAGCGGCAGCGGCTCGGTACCGCCGGCGCGCCGGTGGATCAGCTGCAGCTCCCACAGGTGCTGCTCGGGCGCCCGCCCGGCCTGGCAGTCCTTGGCGCGCTCGACGTGCTTCCCGGCGGCGGCGCGGAACGCCGCGCGGCGGGTCTCGGCGCTCGCGGCCGGGTCGTCCATCGCTTCGACGAACTCCAGCACCTGCGGGGTGACGACGCGCATCGCCTCGGTGCGGCCGCGCCGGTACTGGCGGGTCGCGATCGACTCGTAGGTGGCGCCGGTCAGGCCCTTGGCGCGCCGGTGCGCCAGCTGGTAGGCCATCTGGACGAACGCGTCGGGGGAGACGCCGAGGGCCTTGGCGCTGGAGGTGCCGAAGTCGTCGAACGACACGGTCTCGGTCGCCGTCGCGTCGGCGTAGGCGGCGAAGGACGCCGCGGCGGCGCGCACGTCGGCGCGCCGGGCGTCGTCCAGCGCGAACGTGATCGGCTCGACGGCCGGGGTGCCGTCGGTGACGGGGCCGTCCGGGCGGGCGGTCAGGATCTCGTCGACGAAGCTGAGGATGGTGGTGCCGTCCAGGCCGCAGTGCTCGACGTTGATGCCGGCCCGGCCGTCCGCGAAGACGATCAGCGAGACGGCCTTGTCGAACCAGCGGTTGCCGCTGTCGCCGTGCAGCAGATGGTCGCACGCCTCCAGCTCGCTCGCGGGGGCCAGGTCCTCCAGGCAGAGACAGAACAGCGCGGTCTCGATGTCGTCGAACTGCTCGGCGTTGGCCTTCAGCAGCTCTTCGCGCGAGGCCGCCCACTCGGCGCGGGCCTTGGTCGTCAGGTGCCCGACCGAGGTGTCGGGGTCGGCCTGCTCGGCCTTGGTGACGGCGCGCAGCGCGATCGCGACCTCGTCCGCGGAGTACGGCCGGCCGTCCGCGCCGAGCACGTCCATCCGGAACATGTTCCCGCGGAAGAACACCACGATGTGCCGCGCGTGAGAGGGGCCGGGCCACTCGTCGGTGTAGGGGGTGCGGACGGTGTCCTGCTCGGCGCCCGGGATCCGCGTCGTGGAGAACAGGTACTTGTTCTGCTCCATCGACAGCGGCGTGCCGCGCTGGGTGACCGGCGGGACCGTCTCGGCGTCCAGGCGCAGCTTGTAGTCGACGGCGCCGGCGACGAGCGCGGCGGCCCGCTCGATCTGCGGCAGCCCCGCGTCCTGGAACAGGAAGAAGAAGTTGGCGTTCAGCGCGATCCGGTCGCGGCGGCCCAGGTAGCGGTACGGCCAGAACGTGTCGAGCCAGCTGTGCACGCCCTCGGCGGCGTCGTAGGCCGCCAGCTCGGCGTGCAGCCGGCGGCCGGTCCCGCCCGGCTCCAGGAACGCGGCGACCTCGGCCCGCGTCGCGGCGAGCTCCTCCTCGGTCAGCAGCGGCGCGCACCACTCCAGGAACCGCGCGCAGGTGTCCTCCAGCGCCGGCAGCGGCACGCGCGGCAGCAGCTCCTCGTTGCTGAAGGTCGACGGTGTGCTGTTCATTCAGTCCTCGTTCCGGGGTGATGCGGAGGTGACCGTGTTCGTGGCCAGATCCAGGATCGTGCGTTCCCGCGACCCGTTCGGGCGGGAGACGTAGAGCTGCGCGTACAGCCAGCCCTCCGACTCCAGCCCGGCGGGGTCGACGCCGACGTCGGCCAGCGTCTCCATGACCTGTTCCTGCTCGTCGGCCGTCGCGAACAACCGCTGCTTGAAAACGCGCTCCAGGCGCACTGTTTCGTAACCCGCCGCCGCCAGGCACTCGGCGATCGGGTCGAAGGAGAACATGCGCAGGACGAAGTGCGCCATCCAGGGCCGGCGGTCGGGGTCGTGGGCCTGCACGACGCGCGCGATCGTCCGCTCGGTGACGTAGCCGAGGCAGCCGGTCGACACGACCAGGTCCGCCGAGCCGAGCACGGTGCGCTCGTGGTCGGTCGGGTCGCGTTCCTCCAGGTCGGCGTGCACGCCCTCGTCGAGGAAGCCCGCCATCAGCGCGTACGACAGCGCTTCCTGGGAGGAGTCCAGGCCGACGAAGCGGACGCCGCCGAGGCGGGTGGCGGCGGTGGCGCGGACCAGCTCGCGGTCGCGGGCCAGCAGCGTGGCGCGGGTCTGCCCGGCGGCGCCGGGGCCGTCGTAGCGCTCGTACAGCTCGTCCATGGTCGCGTCGCACTTCAGCAGGGCGGCGTTGACGCCGTAGGAGCAGCCGATGTCCAGCACCGTCGGCGCCGGGACGCCCTCGACGTCCCGGTACTCCTGGACCAGCCGGGTGAAGTACGGCTTGGCGAGCTGGGGGATGCGGTACTCCAGCCCCCGCAGGGTGCCGAAGTAGGCGCGCGGGTCGGGTTCGGTGTAGATGTGGTCGAGCGAGATCTTCCCTGGCGTGCCGGTCTGCACGGTGTGGTGCTCCTCTCGGGGTGCGGGGGCGCCGTCAGTCCAGGAGCCGGTCGCCGCGTACGGCCCGTCCCTCGGCGGCCAGGTGCTCGGGCAGCACCCGGCCGAACAGCTGCCGGGTGCGCGCGACGCTGCCGATGACGCCGGGCCGCTCGCTGTAGGCGAAGATCGCCGAGTGCCGGGCCGTCGCGCCGCCGACCCGGCTCACCCGGTGCAGCGCGTAGCGGCCCTGGAACAGCTGCAGGTCGCCCGGCCGCAGCGGGAGCCGCCGCACCAGCCGGCCGCCCGCGCCGGTGATCACGTCCCGGACGTCGTCCAGGTTCTCCGACGCGGTCGAGCGGATGCCGGGGCAGTACTCGAAGACGCCGCCCTCGTCGGGCTCCTGGGTGAGCATGCTGACCGTGAACTCGTTGGTGTCGAAGTGCCACGGGTGCTCCATGCCGGGCTCGACGACGTTCAGGCAGAGCCCGGCCAGCGGGTCAGCGAGCTCGTGCACCTCCGCCAGCCCGAAGCAGTCCGCGACGAAGCGCCGGAACTCCTCGCTGGTGTACAGCCGCTGGATGATGAAGTCCTCGGGCAGCAGGTCGCGCGGCACGAAGGCGTTGCCGCGCTCGAAGGTGATCCGCCCCGGGTGCCCCTCCGGCAGGGGGGTGTCCAGGGCGATGTTGTAGGCGTTGACCGTCTCCACGTCGTAGTGCGCGGACGGCGCGGCGGTCGCGCATTCGCGGCGCAGCCCGTCGCGCAGTTCGGGGCGGACGAAGTCGGGCAGCACGCTGCACCCGCTTTCGCGCAGGTCGTCCCGGACCCGCGCGACGACGGCGCGCCATCGCGGCCCGCCGGGTTCCGCCAGTGGATAACGCGCCGTGTCGACCACGTGGTCGACCGTCCGAGCCGCCGAAGTGCCCATGAGGGAGTCCTCTCCACGCGCGGACGCCGCGCCCGGCCGGGGGCGCCCGGCCTGTTCACGATGCCCAGGACGGTTTTTAGCACGTGGCGCCTTATCAATTACCTTCGGTAAAGGCCCGCCCGTTTTAGGTGGAAAATCTAGGCCGTGACCGTGACCTGTGGCTTCGAGGCCCTGCGAAGACGCCCCGCGCACGCCCCGGCACGCTAGGTGTGTCCCACATCACTGCCTTAAGACTGTCCATATATGGACAAAGCGCACATCAAGGTTGGTATCACTCACGAGCCGTACCGGCCCGCCGACCGGCGGTAACGCGGCGGGGGCACGGGACGCCCGTCGCGGCGCCTTGACCGACGGCTCTTGACGCATATAACGGCCCAAGTAAGGTCAGGAAGAACGCCCGGCGGCCGCACGGCCGCTTCGTACAGTGCGCCAATGGCGCCGAGAATCCGGATCCGGACCTCCCTCCTGTAGGAAAATGAGCGTTGAACATGGTGGCGGCGAGAACGCGTTCCGCCATGTCAACGAGGTGGGCGAGGCCGTCGCCGACGCCGTCGTACAGGCGCGCGACATCCGCGGGGGAGTGCACCTGCACACGGGCGCCGCGGAGCTGCCGCCGCCGCGGCAGCTGCCCGGCACCGGCTCCCTGGTCGACCGGGCCGAGGCGCTGCGGACCCTCGACCGGATCGGCGACCGGCCGCCCCGCGTGGTCGTGGTGAGCGGACCGGCGGGCGTCGGGAAGACGGCCGTGGCGCTGCGCTGGGCGCACCGCCGGCTGGAGGAGTTCCCCGACGGGCAGCTGTACGCCGACCTGCAGGGGCACGCCGCCGTCGACCCGGCCCTGCCGGGCGAGGTGCTGGCGGGGTTCATCCGCGGCCTCGGGGTCGCGGCGGAGCGGGTCCCGGCGGGGCTGGCCGAGCGCGCCGCCCTCTACCGCTCCCTGACGGCCGGGCGGCGGCTGCTGGTCGTCCTCGACGACGCCTACTCGGTGGCCCAGGTCGTCCCGCTGCTCCCCGGCTCGGCCGGCAGCGTCGCCGTGGTGACGAGCCGGCGCCGGCTCGCCGTGCTGATGGTGCGGGGCGCGCGCGGGGTGCAGCTCGGCCCGCTGACGCAGGACGCGGCGCTGGAGCTGCTGGCCGAGGTGCTCGGCGCCGACCGCGTCGCCCGCGAGCCCGGCATGGCGGCGCGCCTGGCCGAGCTGTGCGCCTGCTCGCCGCTCGCGCTCAGCGTCGCCGCCGCGCGGCTGGTGACCCGCCCGCACCGGTCGCTGGCGGAGATGGTCGACGCGCTCGCCGGGGAGAGGCGGCGGCTGAAGGAGCTGACCTTGCCGGACGCGGACGACGAGATGACGGTGCGCGCGGCGCTGGCCCTGTCCTACCAGGGGCTTTCGGAGCCGGTGCGGCACCTGTACCGGCTGCTCGGCTCGTACCCGGGCCGGACGTTCGGTGTCGCGGCCGCCGCGGCCCTGACCGGGGCGCCGCCCGGCGACGCCGCCGAGTGGCTGGACGAACTGGCCGACGCCAACCTGCTGGAGGACCTGCCGGGCGCCCGGTACCGGCTCCACGACCTGACCAGGCTGCACGCGATGGAACTGGGCGAGGCGGCCGAGCCCGAGGCCCTCGCCCGCCTCACCGCCTGGACGGTCCAGGCCACGCTGGCCGCGAGCGGGGCCGTCGCGCCCTACCGGCGGCTCGCCGAGCCGGAACCGCTCCCGGACGTGCCCCCGCCGCCGGAGTTCACTTCCGCCGCAGAGGCGCTCACCTGGCTGGAGGAGGAGTTCGGGAACCTGCGGGCGCTGGCCGACCGCGCGCACCGGTCCGGGCTGCACCGGCCGGTGTGGCAGCTCGTGGACGCGGCCTGGCCGCTGTTCCTGCACCGCAGGTACCACGCGCACCGGCTCGCCTTCGACAGTACGGGCCTCGCCGCAGCGCGCGCGGACGGGGACCGCCGCGCCGAGGCCAAGATGCTCAACCGCACCGGGCTGGCCCGACGCGACCAGGGCGACCTGGACGGCGCGGCCCGCGACTTCCAGGCCGCCCACGCCATCTGGCACGAGCTCGGCGACCGGGCGCGCATGGCGGGCACCGACCGCAGGCTCGGCCTGCTGGCGGTGGACCGGCACGACCCCGCGGCGGCCGAACACCACCACCGGGCGGCGCTGGCGGTCTACCGGCTGCTGGCCGACGACCGCCACGTCGCGCTCACCATCTGCGATTTCGCCGCCGTCCTCATCGACACCGGGCGCGCCGCCGAGGCAGACGCGCTCCTGGAAGAGGCACGCGGCCTCCTGGCGGCCCGGCCGGATCCCTACAACCAGGCCCGCGTCCTGATCCTGCTGGGCCGGGCCCGCATGGACGGCCCGGCCCGCGAGGAGGCGCGCGCGCTGCTCGACCGCGGCCTGGCGGTGATGCGCGAGATCGGGTCGGCCGCCGGAGAGGCCGGCGCGCTGCGGGCCTGCGGGGACCTGGCGCGGCGGGACGGGCGGACGGGCGAGGCCGACCGCTGCTACGAGCAGGCCCGCCGGATCCTGGCCGGCGCGGGCGCGCCGGCCGGGACCCCCGGCGAGCAGGACTGACCGCGCGGGCCGGTCAGCGGTCCCAGCGCGCCGGCACCGCCCGCGGCGCCGCCCGGCACCGCTCCGCCAGCTCCGCGCGCGACAGCGACGCGGCGGCGGGCACCCGGTGGGTGATCTTCCAGCCCGCCTGCACCACCCCGGCCCGCAGCGCCGCCGGGGCGTCCCCGGTCCGCAGCAGCTCGCTCAGGAACGTCGCGAACAGGGTGTCGCCCGCCCCCGCGGTGTTGACGACCGCGCCCGGTGTCACGGCCGCGACCGTGACCAGGCGGCCGTCGCGCAGCCCGAGCATGGCGCCGCGCGCGCCGAGGCCGACGCCGGCCAGGCGGCAGCGCGGGTAGCGCGCGAACAGGCCCGCCACCCACGCCCGCGGGTCGGCCAGCCGCTCGTGGCTGCAGAACACGATGTCCGCCGCCTCCAGCCAGGGCCGGTTGTAGGCGTCGTCGTGGTCGGCGACGCGGTGGACGTCGACCGCCACCGGCACGCCGAGCGCCGCGGCCTCCGGCACCAGCGGCCGGACGAACTTGGCGTTGGTGAGCACCAGCAGGTCCGCGCCCCGCGCCAGGCCGTGCAGGACATGGGCCGGGTAGGCGACCCGGGCGACCGGCGTGAGGTGGGGCAGCCCCATGCGCCGCCCGTCCGGATCGACCAGGACCACGCCCATGGAGGACTCGGCGGCCTCCACGACCCCCGGGCCGAGCAGCCCGAGCCGGCCGAGCTCCGCGCGGATCAGCAGGCCCGCCGCGTCCCGGCCGACGGGGGAGCAGAGGCGCACCTGGTCGCCGAGCGCGCGCTGCACGCGGGCGATGTGCCCCGCCGCGCCGGAGACCCCGGCGCCCATCCAGTCCGGGGTCAGCGACGGCCGGTACCGCAGGGGGAACTCCGGCACCGCGGCCGACACGTACAGGCTCGTCACGCCCGCCACCACGATCGCGGCGCTCACGACGCGGCCCGCCGGTCGGCCCGCGCGGCGGCGGGGACGACGGGCGCGACACGGCCGGCGACCTCCAGCAGCGCCGCCGGGCCGTCCGCCGGGCGCAGCCGCCCGGCGGCCAGGACGGCGCCCGTCAGATGCCGCACCGCGAACCCCTCCGCGCACCAGGCGTACAGGAACGAGCCGCACAGCTCCCGCCAGAGGCGCGCCGCGCCGCGCGCGCAGGCGAACCCGGCCGCGCCGCCGTCGCGCAGCACGGCGGTGCAGCCGGCCGGGTCCCACCCGACCGCCACCGCGCATCCGGGGTAGCGCGCCAGCACCCGGCGCAGCCGCGCGGCGGGCGCGCCGGCCGGCCGGTCGGCCTGGCCGGTGAGCACGTCGGCGGTCTCCTCCCGGCCCTCGTCGCCGGGGGCGTCGTGGCGCGCCACGGTGTGCGCGTCGACGCCCACGAGCGGGCCCGGCCAGGCCGGCGCGACCGCGTCCGGGCCGGTGAACAGCATCAGGAGCGGCTCGCAGGGCAGCCCGCCGCGCGGGATGAACAGCACGGCGGGCACCCCGCCCGCCGCAGGGCCGAGGCGGGCGCGCGGCCGCTCCAGGGCCAGCGGGTGCTCCAGCCGGAACAGCCAGGTACAGACGGTCTTCTCGGTCATGACGGCTCCGCTACGAGACGAGGAACGGGGGGAGGGCCGGCGGCGTGACCGGCACGCTGGCGGGCTGCGGCAGCCGCAGCTGCCGGTACATCAGCTGCCGCATGTTGCGGCCGAACCGCCCCGGCTCGGAGGTGATCCGCGCGGTCACCTGCCGCAGCGCCTCGGGCCGGAACTCCGCGGCGGCCCGCACCAGCCGGCGGTGCAGCGACCCGCGGCCGGTGAGGCGCGGCGCCGCCTCCCCGAGCCGCGCGGCGGGGGAGCCGGGGCTGACGTCGGCGTCGTGGAAGCCGCCGAGCAGCACCGGGACGCCCATGACGGCCGCGTACACCGTCGCCGATCCGTGGTCGCCGATGACCCAGTCGGCGGCGGCGAGCACGCCCCGCCAGTCGGCCTCGGGCGGGACGAGCCGCAGCCCGCGCCGCAGGTGGTCGGCCATCCAGGCCCTGATCTGCCACGTCCCGTACGCCGACCACAGGTTCGGGTGCAGCAGCGTCACCACCTGGAACCCGTCCCCCGGCAGGTCCGACAGCAGCCGCGACCACAGCTCCGGGCGCCGCCCGAGCAGGGAGTTGCGGCCCCACGTCGAGGTCACCACGACCAGCTTGCGGCCGTCGCCCGCGCCGAGCGCCACCTGGTAGGAGGAGCGCCGGTCCCGGCTGGCGACCAGCGCGTCGTAGGCCGGGTCGCCCACCACGCTGGCGACCGGGAGCGCCGCCGGGCACGAGCGCGCGAGCGCCGCCCGGTCGGCGGTGTGCGGCAGCGCGATCGCCGACGGGATCAGCGCGCCGTCGTGCACCAGCCGCTGCGGGTCCAGCCCGTAGACGAGCCGGGAGCCCACCGCGCGGCCCGCCCGCGCGGCCGCGAACTTGGTGAAGCCGGCCCCGTGCGGCATGACGATCAGCGGCGCGTGCACCTCGTGCAGGCCGCCGTAGGAGGCGGCGACGGCGAGGTCGAACCGGGTCTGGACGGCCTGCGCCCAGGGCACCGTGGCGGCGCCGAGGCCGGCCAGGAACTCCGGCACCCCCTCGCCGAAGACGTCGGGCCCCTGGGTGAAGACCGTCTGGACGCGCAGGTCGTTCTCCAGCAGGCGGGCGGCGTCCAGCAGCCGCTGACCGGAGGTGACGGTGTGCACGATCAGCAGCACGGTCCGACAGCCCGTGCGCGTCGCCCAGCGGCCGGCGTCCGGACCGACCGGAACCCGCCGCCATTCATTGCCTGACATCGCGTTCGTGCCCCCTTTGTTCGGCATGCGATTGTCGTGACGCGACCCACCCCGATGATTGGAAGCGGGCCTTGCGGCGGCGCTTGCGGAATCCCTTGCGGCGCTGCTGAACGGGCGTCCCATAGTGGCCACGGGACAGAACGCTTACTTATGGATATCCGCACTTGACAGTGCAACGATCACACTTGTCAAAGGCGTCGGTCGTGTCATTCCCAGCAGGGAGAGCGGATGGAATTCCGCATCCTCGGCCCGATGGAGCTGTGGGCGCGCGGTGAGCGCCACACGCCGGGCTGGGCGATGGAGCGCCGGGTGCTGGCCTGCCTGCTGCTGGCGCCCGGCCGGCCGGTGCCCGCCGAGACCCTGATCGAGCGGCTCTGGGACGACGAGCCGCCGAGCCGCGCCCGCAGCCTGCTGCACACTCAGATCACCCGGCTCCGCGGCCGGCTGCACGGCCTGGACGCCGACGTCCGGCTCCGGCACCGGCCGGGCGGCTACGTGCTGGAGACCGACCCCGAGAAGATCGACTACCACCGGTTCCGGACCCTGCGGGCGCAGGCCCGCGCCGTCGCCGACAGCGGGGACCCCGGGCGCGCGCTGCGGCTGCTGCGCGAGGCCGCGACGCTGTGGCGCGGCATCCCGCTGGACGGCGTCGCGGGGACCTGGGCCGACCGGGCGCGGCGCAACATCGAGGAGGACCTGCTCAGCGGCGCCCTCGACCGGCTGGCCCTGGAGCTGTCCCGGCACGGGCACGGCGAGGTGGTCACCGAGCTGAACGACCTGGCCGCCCGCTTCCCCTACGACGAGAAACCGGTCGAGCTGCTCATGGTGGCGCTGTACCGCAGCGGCCGGTCCGCCGAGGCCCTGCAGATCTACGAGCGGTTACGGCGGCGCCTGGACGACGAGCTCGGCGCCACCCCCGGAGCCGCCGTGCGCGAGCTGCACCGGCGCGTCCTCACCGCCGACCCGGACCTGATGCTCCCGGCGCGGGCCGCCCCCGCGGCGCGGCGGCCGAGCGACCTGCCGCGCGACGTCCCCACCTTCACCGGCCGCACGGCCGAGCTGGCCGCGCTGACCGCGCTCGCCGAACGCGACGGCGAGGCCGTCGCCGTCCTCGCCGTCGACGGGATGCCCGGCGTCGGCAAGACCGCGCTGGCCGTCCACCTCGCGCACCGGCTGGCGGACCGCTACCCCGACGGGCACGTCTTCCTCCAGCTGAACGCCCACCACTTCGAGTACGCGCCGCTCGACCCCGCCACCGCCCTGGAGCGGCTGCTGTCGATCTTCGGCGTCCCCGTCGAGGACCAGCCCGAGAGCCTGGAGGCCCGCGCCGGGCAGTGGCGCGGGCGGCTCGCGGGCCGCCGGGTGCTGCTGGTGCTGGACGACGTCGTCGGCCACGACCAGATCCGGCACCTGCTGCCGGGCACGCCGGGCAGCCTCGTCATCGTCACCGGCCGGCACCGCCTGGCGGGCCTGGACGCCGTCCGGCCGGTCAGCCTGGACGTGCTCGCGCCGGACGACGCCGTCCGGCTGCTCTCACGCGTCACCGCCGGCCGGATCGCCGCCGGCGACCCGCACGCGCGGACCGTCGCCGCCCTGTGCGGCCACCTCCCGCTCGCCCTGCAGCTCGCGGGCAGCCGCCTGCTGCACCGGCCGAGCTGGAGCGCCGCCGACCTCGCCGCCCGGCTCGGCGAGGGAGGCGACCGGCTGACCGGGATCCGCGCCGGCGACCGCGACCTCACCGGCGTCTTCGAGCTGTCCTACCGCGACCTGCCCGAGCGGGCCCGCCGGGCGTTCCGCCTCCTCGGCCTGTACCCCGGCGCGGACATCGCCGCCGCCGAGGCGGCGGTGCTCTTCGGCGCCTCCCGCGCGCAGAGCGAGGAGATCCTGGAGATCCTGCTGGACCACCACCTGGTCACCGAGCCGCAGCACGGGCGGCATCGCTTCCACGACCTGCTCCGCGAGTACGCGCGGCGGCTCGCCGCCGCGGACCCGCCGCCGGACGGCGAGGCGGCGCTGGACCGGCTGCTGGACCACTACCTGGACACCGCCGGCGGCGCGGGCACGCCCCGCCGCTGGCTCCGCGCGGAGATCGGCAACCTGCTGGCGGCGGCGGCCTTCGCCGCCGACCACGGCCGGCCGGCGCACGCGGCCCGGCTGGCCGCCCTGCTCGCCTCCTACATGGAGGCCGGCGGCCTGTGGGGCAAGGCCGCCGGCCTGCACGAACGCGCGGTGCGGATCTGGCGGGACCTCGGCGACGAGGCGGCGATGATGCGGGCGCTCGCGGACCTGGCCGAGATCGCCTGGCGGTCGGGGGACCACGAGCGGGCCCTGTCCGCCGCCGGGGAGGGACTGGAGATCGCCCGGGCCCGGCGGGACCGGCGCGCCACGGCGGGATTCCTGGACCGGTTCGGGCTCGTCCACTGGCACCGCTCGGAGTACGACGTCGCGACCGGGTACTTCGAACGGGCCCTCGCGGCCTACCGCGAGAGCGGGGAGCGCCGCGGCGAGGCGGAGGTGCTCGACCATATGGGGATCGTCCTGTGGCACCAGGGCAGGTACGCCGACGCCATCGCCCGCATGGAGGCCGCGCTGGCCCTCTACGAGAGCGAGGGCTATCTGCACGGGCAGCAGATGACGCTCCACAACATCGGCCGCGTGGAGAACAGCATCGGCCGCTATGAAGAGGCCATCGGGCATTACGAGCGATCCGCGGCGGTCAAGGAAATGAGGCCGCAGCACAGAGCCATCTGGCTGACCAATGTCGCCAATATCTACCGCGACACCGGCCGCGCGGAACATGCCATCGAGGAATACCGCAGGGCGCTGCTCATCTACCGGGAGATCGGCGACCGGCGCGGCGAGTGCGACTCGCTCAACCAGATCGGCGTCTGCTTCGCCCAGCTCGGCCGGGAGGGCGAGGCGGTCATCCACCACCAGATGGCGCTCAGTCTTTCCCAGGACCTGTCCGAGCGCTTCGAGCAGGCCCACGCGCTGTACGGCATCGGCGAGGCGCACCTGCGGGCGGGCCGTACCGGCCCCGCGCGCGAGCACTTCGAGAAGTCGCTGGAGATCGCCCGCTCGATCGCCGACGCCTACCAGGAGGCCCGCGCCCTCGACGGCATCGCCGACGTGCTGACGCAGACGCGCGGCCACGCCCAGGCCGAGCCGTACCGCCGGCGCGCGATGCGGCTCTACGAGGAGCTGGGCGTGCCAGAGGCGGATTCGCTGCGGGCCCGCCTGCGCGGGCCGAACGACGCCTCCGGTGCCTGAAATAGCACATTTGCGAAATATGTTCAGCTATGCCGATTAGTGCTGATCGTCGATCTTCCGCATTCGGTGCGCCGGCGCGGCGGCGGTGCGGTAGCGTCTCTTTCGCCCAGGCATAGCCTGCAATTTTCAGGCATGTACCGGTAGGTAATTGCACGCAGAACCATCGAGCGAGGAGAAAAACCTCTGATGCGCAGTTTCTCGACGATCGTGACCGTGACGGGCACGTTCATGACCATGGCGGTCGTACTGAACGAGGTCTTCGGGTCGCTGTTCGCATAGAGCCTGCCCGGCAGGGCGGCGCAGTAGCACCAGGGTCGGCGCGGCGATGTCCGCGCCGGCCCTCACGTCGTCCGCGGGCCGGTCAGGCGCCGAGGTGCAGTTCGAACCAGGAGGTCGCGGTGCCGTCGGGGTTGCGGCGGGTGCCGTGGGCGGTGGTGAGCGCCTCGACCAGGTGCAGGCCCCGGCCGCCCAGGTCGGGCAGGTCGGCCGGCAGCGGCGGGGGCCCGGTGTCGCCGGGACCGCCGTCGGTGACCTCCACGTGGAGGCGGCCGCCGGAGTGGGCGACGGTGAGCAGGATCGTCCCGCCCGGGCAGGGGCGGGCGTGCACGATGGCGTTGGTGACGACCTCGCTCGTCACCAGGGTGAGGTCGTCGAGGGCGGCGCCGGGGTGGCGCTCGGCGACCAGGGCACGGATGTAGGAGCGGGCCACCCGCACGGCGGCGGGGGTGGCGGCGAGGTCGACCTCGCCCAGCAGGGGGCCGGAGAACCGGGGCGGGGTCCGGCAGGCGGCGGCTTCGCGCAGGTGTTCGGTCATCCGCTCAAGGGGGTCCGTAGGGAGACGGGCTCGCATCGTTC
Source organism: Actinomadura macrotermitis (assembly GCF_009604375.1). GTDB lineage: Bacteria > Actinomycetota > Actinomycetes > Streptosporangiales > Streptosporangiaceae > Spirillospora > Spirillospora macrotermitis. The sequence goes on along the minus strand of NZ_WEGH01000003.1, from coordinate 450,281 downwards.
GCACTCTGGCGCACCGGGCGGGCGAAGTCATGGGCACTTGCGCGCGCGCAACGCTCCAGCGATCGCTGTCTAGGATCCGCAGTGTGGGAGACCTCTACGCGATCAGCGATCTGCACGTGGGACACAGCGACAACCGGGCGTTCGTCGAGGGGCTGCGGCCGCGGTCGGGGAGCGACTGGCTCGTCGTCGCCGGCGACGTCGCCGAGCGGTTCGCCGACGTGGAGTGGGCGCTGCGCACCCTGGCCGGGCGGTACGCCAAGGTGATCTGGGTGCCCGGCAACCACGAGCTGTGGACGCCGAAGGGCGACCCGGTCCAGCTGCGGGGCGAGAGCCGGTACCGGCGGCTGGTCGCGATGTGCCGGGAGCACGGGGTGGTGACGCCCGAGGACCCGTACCCGGTGTGGGTGGGGGAGGGCGGGCCGCTGACGATCGCGCCGCTGTTCGTGCTCTACGACTACACGTTCCGGCCGGCGGGCGCCGCCACCAAGGAGGAGGCGCTGAGGATAGCCTACGAGGCGGGCGTGGTGTGCAGCGACGAGATGCTGCTGCACCCGGACCCGTATCCGACGCGCGACGCCTGGTGCGACGCCCGGATCGCCTACACCGAGCGGCGCATGGCCGATCTCGCGCCGGGCACCCGGACCGTCCTGGTCAACCACTTCCCGCTGACCCGCGAGCCCACCGAGATCCTCTGGTACCCCGAGTTCGCGCAGTGGTGCGGCAGCGAGCGCACCGCGGACTGGCACGTCCGCTTCAACGCGGCGGCGGTGGTCTACGGGCACCTGCACATCCCCCGGACGATGTGGAGCGACGGCGTCCGCTTCGAGGAGGTCTCGGTCGGCTACCCGCGCGAGTGGCGCCGGCGCGGCGAGGCCCCGGCCGGGCCGCGCCGGATCCTGCCGCTGCCGTGACGCGGTAATTCGGATTTTCATTCGGACGTTTTCCGGCTACCCGCGAGGTAATGGCCGACGGCTCCATCGGCTACCGCCGGCATGCGCGTTATGACGCTCGGCTGTTCTTCTCTCTCAGCGCATTCGAAAGGTGACGCACGGCCGATGATGCCAATCGGGCATCGGGGGACGCGGCGGGCCGGACGGCGCGTCCGGGCGCAGGGCGGCAGTGGCGGGGATGAGCGTTCCGATAAGGGCGCAGAAGGGCCGGAAAAAGTACTCACTTCTTGAGTGCCGGGCCGCTTGACGGCTGATCACCCGCCTGCTTACAGTCGAGTAACTTAGGTTGATCTTGAGGGGGACGGGCTCGGCGACGCCGCCGTCCACCGCTCCCGGAATGGTCGATCCCGCCTCGCGCGCTCCTTTTCACCTTACAGATGGACGTGTCTATTTGCCATGCCCGGATTCCGGGCCGCGCGAGGTGCCCGCCCGCGCCTTATGGGGGATGCACATGGATTCTCGTATTGCGATCGTCGGAATGGCGTGCCGGTTCCCCGACGCCGCCGACCCCGACGAACTGTGGGACAACGTCCTGGCCGGACGCCGGTCCTTCCGCCGCATCCCGGACCAGCGGATCCGGCTGGCGGACTACTACAACGCCGACCGCTCCTCGCCCGACCACATCTACATCACCGAGGCCGCGCTGCTGCGCGACTGGGAGTTCGACCGGGTCCGCTTCAAGGTCGCCGGGTCCACCTTCCGCAACGCCGACCTCACGCACTGGCTCGCGCTGGACGTGGCCGCCGAGGCCCTCGCCGACGCCGGGTTCCCCGAGGGCCGCGGCGCCCCCGGCGAGGCGACCGGCGTCGTCGTCGGCAACTCCCTGACCGGCGAGGGCATCCGCGCCGCGCAGATGCGGCTGCGCTGGCCCTACGTGCGCCGCGTCGTCGCCGCCGCGCTGGAGGGCGACATCGCCGCCGACCGGCTCGCGACCGTCCTCGCCGAGCTGGAGCACTCCTACAAGGCGCCGTTCCCGGTCCCCGACGGCGACTCGCTGGCGGGCGGCCTGTCCAACACCATCGCCGGCCGCATCTGCAACCACTTCGACTTCAACGGCGGCGGCTACGTGGTGGACGGCGCGTGCGCGTCGTCGCTGCTGTCGGTCATCACCGCCTGCAACGCCCTGCTGAGCGGCGACATGGACCTGGCCGTCGCGGGCGGCGTGGACATCAGCGTCGACGCCACCGAGCTGATCGGCTTCTCCCGGGCGGGCGCGCTCGCCATCGACGAGATGCGCGTCTACGACCAGCGCTCGGCCGGCTTCTGGCCCGGCGAGGGCTGCGGCATGGTGGTGCTGATGCGCGCCGAGGACGCCGTCGCGCGCGGCCACCGGGTGCACGGGTTCATCGACGGCTGGGGCGTGTCCTCCGACGGCGCGGGCGGCATCACCCGCCCCGAGACCGACGGCCAGCGCCTGGCCCTGGACCGCGCCTACCGCCGGGCCGGCTTCGGCCCGGCCGAGGTCGCCTACTTCGAGGGCCACGGCACCGGCACCGCCGTCGGCGACGCCGCCGAGCTGGAGACGATCATCGAGGCGCGGCGCGCCGCCGACCCGGCGGCGCCGCCCGCCGCGATCGGCTCGATCAAGGCCAACATCGGGCACACCAAGGCCGCCGCGGGCGTCGCCGGGCTGATCAAGAGCGTGAAGGCGGTCGGCGCGGGCGTGCTCCCGCCGACGACCGGCTGCGAGCGCCCGCACCCGCTGCTCGGCGAGGGCGCCCCCGCGCTGCGCGTGCTGCGCAAGGGCGAGGCGTGGCCCGAGGGCGCGCCGCTGCGCGCCGGCGTCAGCGCGATGGGCTTCGGCGGCATCAACACCCACGTGGTCGTCGAGGCGCCCCGCGCGGGCCGCCGCATCCGGGTCGACAACCGCACCCGCGCCGTCCTCAACTCGGTGCAGGACGCCGAGCTGTTCTGCCTGGACGCCGACTCGCCCGCCGCGCTCGCCGAGCGCGCGAGCGCCCTCGCGCCGATCGCCGCGGCCGCCGCCCGGTCCGAGCTGCCCGACCTCGCCGCCCACCTCGCCGGCCGGCTGCGGCGCCGCGCCTGGCGCGCCGCCGTCGTCGCGAACTCGCCGGCCGGGCTGGCCGCCGCGCTCGGCCAGGTCGCCGAGATCGCCGAGGCGGGCGCCGAGCGGCACCTGGACCCGGCCGCCGGGGTGTTCGTCGGCGGCCCCGCCGGGCTGCCGCGCATCGTCTACCTGTTCCCGGGCCAGGGCTCGGGCACCCGCTCCGACGGCGGCGCGCTCCGCCGCCGCTTCGAGACCGTCGAGGAGCTGTACGAGCTCGCCGCGCTGCCGGCCGGCGGCGACCAGGTCGAGACCGCCGTCGCCCAGCCGCGCATCGCGACCGCCTCGGCCGCCGGGCTGCGGCTGCTGGCCGCGCTCGGCGTGGAGGCGCAGGCCGCCGTCGGGCACAGCCTCGGCGAGATCACCGCGCTGCACTGGGCGGAGGCGTTCGACGAGGCCGCGCTGCTGCGCGTCACCGGCGCGCGCGGCCGCACCATGAGCGAGCTGGCCGACGGCGACGGCGAGATGGCGAGCATCGCCGCCGACGTCGCGACCGTCGAGGAGCTGCTGGCCGGGGACGCCGGCGGCGTCGTCGTCGCGGGCCACAACGGCCCCCGCCAGACCGTGGTGTCGGGCCGCGCCGCCGACCTGCTGCGCGTCATCGGCGCCGCCACCCGCGCCGGGCTGCAGGCCGTGCGCATCCCGGTGTCGCACGCCTTCCACTCGCCGCTGGTCGCGCCCGCCGCCGAGGCGTTCGCCGCGCACCTGGCGGGCGAGCCGGTCGCGCCGGTGCGCCGCCAGGTGTTCTCCACCGTGACCGGCGCGCCCGTCGCCGGCACCCCGGACGACCTGCGCGCGCTGCTGCGCGAGCAGATCACCGCGCCGGTCCGGTTCGCCGGCGCGCTGGAGGCCGCCGCGGCGGGCGCCGACCTGCTGATCGAGGTCGGCCCCGGCCAGGTCCTCACCCAGCTCGCCCGCGAGATCGTGGACGTCCCCGCCGTCGCGACCCGCACCGACGAGGACACCCTGGCCGGCCTGCTGAACGCCCTCGGCGCGGCCTTCGCGGCGGGCGCGGGCGTCGACGTCGACGAGCTGTTCGCCGACCGGCTGATCCGCCCGTTCGACCCCGACGCCGACCCGGTGTTCATCGCCAACTTCTGCGAGATCGTCCCCGACGTCGACGCCGCGCTGCTGGCGAGCGCCGACGCGCAGGCCGCCCGCCCCGGCGCCGCGCCCGCCGAGACGGCCCCCGAGGACATCGACGACCCGCTGCTGCTCCTGCGCACCCTGGTCGCCCGCCGCGCCGAGTTCCCGCTGGAGGCCGTGCAGGCCGACAGCAAGTTCCTCGACGACCTGCACCTCAGCTCCATCGTCGTCGGCGAGCTGGTCGGCGAGGCCATGCGGACGCTGCGGCTGAACGAGCCCGCCGCGCCCACCGGCTATGCCACCGCCACCCTCGGCCAGGTCGCCGACACCCTCGCCGAGCTGGTCGCGACCGGCGACGCCGGCGACGAGGACGCCGCGACCGCCGCCGCCCGGATCGTCCCGCCCGGCGTGGCGCCGTGGGTGCACGCGTTCGCGGTGGACCGCCGCGAGACACCGCGCCCGGCCCGCGTCGCGCCGCGCGCCGCGGGCGCCTGGCGGGTCGTCGGCGAGCACCCCGCCGCAGGCCTGCTGCGCGCCGCGCTGGAGGAGGCGGCGCTCGGCACCGGCGTGCTGGTGGTCGTCCCGTCCGGCCCGGACCGGCTGGCGGCGCTGCGCGCGGGCGCCGCCGCCGTCCTGGCCGACAAGGACGTCACCCGCTGCGTCCTCGTGCAGGACGGGCCCGGCGCCGCCGGGTTCGCCAAGACCCTGCACCTGGAGGCGCCCTGGGTCGCCACGACCGTGGTGACCGCCGACGTGTCCGACGCCGCCGCGATCGTGGCGGAAGCCGCCGCCACCGACCGGTTCCGCGAGGTCGTCCTGGACGGCGGCACCCGCCGCGAGCCCGTCCTCGCCCGGGTCGAGCCGGTCGCGGCCGACCTGCCGCTCGGCCCCGGCGACGTGCTGCTGGTCACCGGCGGCGGCAAGGGCATCTCCGCCGAGTGCGCCCTGGACCTGGCCCGCGAGAGCGGCGCCCGGCTCGTCCTGCTCGGCCGGTCCGACCCCGCCGGCGACGCCGAGCTGACCGCCAACCTCAAGCGGATGGCGGACGCGGGCGTCACCGCCAAGTACCTGCGCGCCGACGTCACCGACGCCGCCCGCGTCGCCGAGGCCGTCGCCGAGGCGCAGGCAGAGCTCGGCCCCGTCACCGCCGTCCTGCACGGCGCGGGCGGCAACGTGCCGAAGCTGCTGGAGGAGCTCACCGACGACGACTACGCCCGCACGATCGACCCGAAGGTGGCCGGCCTGGAGGCCGTCCTCGCCGCCGTCGACACCGCCGGGCTGCGCCTCGTCGTCACCTTCGGCAGCATGACCGGCCGCGCCGGGCTGCGCGGCGAGGCCCACTACGCCGTCGCCAACGAGTGGCAGAGCGACCTGGTCGAGCGCCTGGCCGCCGAGCTGCCGCACTGCCGGTTCCGCGCGGTCGAGTGGTCGCTGTGGTCGGGCGTCGGCATGGGCGAGCGGCTCGGGTCGGTGGAGAACCTGGCCCGCGCCGGCGTCACCACCATCACCCCCGACCAGGGCGTGGCGATGCTGCGCGCGCTGGTCGCCGACCCGGACGCGCCCGTCGTCGCCGTCGTCACCGGCCGGTTCGGCGAGATGCCGACGGTGTCGTTCGGCGCGGGCGAGCTGCCGCTGCTGCGGTTCCTGGAGCGGCCGCGCGTCGGCTACCCCGGCATCGAGCTGGTCGCCGACTCCGAGGTGACCTGGGAGAGCGACCCCTACCTGGCCGAGCACGTGTTCGGCGGCGGCACCGAGGCGGTGCTGCCCGGCACCGTCGGCATGGAGATCATGGCGCAGGCCGCGGCGGCGCTGCTGGAGATCGACACCGCGCCGGTGCTGTCGGACGTGGAGTTCCTGCGGGCCATCGCGGTCGCCGACGGCGCCCCGGTGACCGTCCGCGTCGCCGCGCTGCGCACCGGGCCGTCGACCGTCAGCGCGGTCGTGCGGTGCAGCACGACCAACTTCCAGGTGGAGCACTTCCGCGCCACCTGCGAGGCGCCCGCCGCGCCGAAGGGCAGCGGGCTGGTCAGGCAGGAGAACGCCGCGCTGCCGCCCATGGCGATCGACCCGCAGACCGAGCTGTACGGGCCGATGCTGTTCCACGGCCCCCGGTTCCGCCTCATGGGCGACATCCGCCGCGCCGACGCCACGCACGTCACTGCGCGGCTGCTGCCCGACACCCGCGTCGCCTGGTTCAGCCGGTACCTGCCTTCGCGGCTGCTGCTCGGCGACCCCGCCGCGCGCGACGCCTACATGCAGCCGCTCGCGCTGTGCGCACCGACCGTCCTCGCCATCCCGGCGGGCGTGCGGCGCCTCGTCCCCGGCCCGAACGCCGGCGCCACCGCCGCGTTCGTGCACGCCCGCTACCGGGTGGAGGAGGAGTGCTGGGACATGGAGGTCACCGACGAGGACGGCGAGCTGATCGAGACCTGGGAGGGCTTCCGCACCCGGCTCGTCGAGAAGTTCGCCCGGCCCGCCGGCTGGGTGCCCGCCCTGCTCGGCCCCTACGTCGAGCACGCCCTGGTCGCGTTCGGCCTGACCGGCAAGGCCCTGCTGGACAGCGACCCCGCGGGCGCCACCCGCCGCGAGGCCGCCGAGCTGGCCGCGCGGCGGCTGCTCGGCGGGGACGTGCGGCTGACGCACCGTCCCGACGGCAAGCCCGAGACCGGCGACGGCCGCGCGGTGTCGATCGCGCACTGCGCCGGGATCACCCTGGCCACCGGCACCCCCGGCTGCGACCTGGAGGCCGTCGCCTCCCGCGACCGGGACGCCTGGCACGGCCTGCTCGGCGGCGACGGCCTCGCCCTCGCCGAGGCGGTCGCGGCCGAGGCCGAGGAGGACCTCGACACCGCCGCGACCCGCGTCTGGGGCGCCGCCGAGTCGGCGGTCAAGGCCGGGCTGCCCGCCGGGACCGCGTTCACGCTCGACTCGGTGCGCGAGGAGGGCTGGATCGTCCTCGCGACCGGCGACCTGCGGGTGGCGACGCTGGCGACCGGGCTGCGCGGCGTCGCCGACCCCGTCGTCCTCGCCGTGCTGACCGGGCGGAGCGGCGCGTGAAGGGCTACGAGTACCGGCACGTCGTCGGGATCGAGGACACCGACCTGCTCGGCAACGTCAACTACGTCAACTACGTGCGCTGGCAGGGGCGCGCCCGCGAGATGTGCATGCGCGACTACGCCCCCGACGTCGCCGCCGGGTTCAGCGACGGCGTCCGGCTGCTCACCGTGAGCTGCCAGTGCGAGTACCTGCGCGAGCTGACCCTGTTCGACGAGGTCGTGGTCCGGATGGGCCTCGGCGAGCTCGGCCAGACGCAGATGGTCATGACGTTCGAGTACTGGCGGCGGCTCCCCGAAGGGGAGGAGCTGGTCGCCACCGGCGAGCAGCGCGTCGCCTGCGTCCGCGCCGAGAACGGCCACATGGTCCCCGCCCGCATCCCCGAGTCGATGCGGCGTCTCATGGACGCCGTCACCGCCGGCCGCCGCTGAAAGGAGCCGCGCCATGGAAGGTGTTTCCGCGACCGCCCGCTGGACGGCCGCCGCCCGCGCCGAGGAGACCCGCCGCGAGGACCGGCTGTTCACCGACGCCCTCGCCGCCGATCTCGCCGGGCCGGAGGGGTTCGCCCGGTACGAGCGCTACGCCAATCCCGGTACGACCGAGTTCCTGGCGATCCGTACCCGCTACCTGGACGACGTGATCGCCCGGCACGCCGGCCTCGCCCAGGTCGTCCTGGTCGCAGCCGGTCTGGACACCCGCTCGGCCCGGCTGGACTGGCCGGACGGGACCGTCCTGTACGAGCTGGACCAGCCCGACCTGGTCGAATGGAAGGAGAAGCGCCTGGCCGAGCTGGACGCCCGGCACCGCTGCGACCGGCGGCCCGTCGGCACCGACCTCACCGGCCCGTGGGAGGAGGAGCTGGCCGCCGCGGGCTGGGACCAGGCCGTCCCCACCCTGTGGATCGTCGAGGGCCTGCTGTTCTACCTCCCCGAGGCCGGCGCGCACGGCCTGCTGGAGCGGCTGGCGTTCCGGTCGGCGCCGGGCAGCGTCCTGGCGGGCGACCTGCTCGGCCACCAGTCCATGGTCAGCGAGTTCACCCAGGACGGCCTGCGCCGCCTGCGCGAGGACGGCTGCCCGTGGCTGTGGGGCACCGACCGGCCCGAGGACGTCCTGGCCGCCTGCGGCTGGCGGGTCGCCGACCTGAAGGTCCCCGGCGAGGACGGCGCGTCCTACGGCCGCTGGCCGTGGCCGCCGCTGCCCCGCGACACCGTCGGGCTGCCGATGAACCACCTGTTCACCGCCGCCCGCTGACCCCGCCGCCGGCCGCTCCCGCGAGCGGCCGGCGGCGGCTCCCCGTCGTGTCGGTGCAGGTCAGAACGGGTAGGTCCCCCCAAGGGCCGTCCAATGCGGCCAAGGGGGGACAAAATGGAGTACGAAGCGGAACAGCAGATGGAGGCCGACGGCCGCATGGTGTTCGAGGTCGCCGCCGACGTGTCCGCGATGCACCAGTGGCTGCCGGGGGAGATCCACGTCCAGCAGATCTCCGACGACCTCGCCGAGGGGACGTCGAACGTCGGGAACGTCCTGCACGACGACGTGCTGCTGCGGATGGCGCCCCAGCAGCTCCGGCTGGAGTGGGGCAGCCGCCGCCGCCCCGACTACACCGGGTGGCTGCAGGTGATGGAGCACCCCGACGGCGGCAGCAGCGTGGTCGCGCACCTGTCCTTCCTCGGCGACCAGCCGGAGGCCACGGGGTCGGAGCAGGTCCGCCAGGCCACCAAGCGCCTGCTGGAGCAGTCCCTGGACCGCCTCGCCGAAGAGGTGGGCCGCCGCGCCACCCAGCACTGACCCGGCCTCGAACGCGAAAAACCCTTCTTCGCTTGCGAAGAAGGGTTTTTCGGTTCCCATCGGTGCGCCGTCAGGGACTTGAACCCCGAACCCGCGGATTAAGAGTCCGCTGCTCTGCCAATTGAGCTAACGGCGCTTGTTGCTCAGTGAGATTATCAGGCCGGCAGGGGTGGAACGAACCGGTTTTCCGGTCAGATCCAGCCCTGCTCCCAGGCGTGGTGGGCGGCCGCGTGGCGGGTCGAGGCGCCCAGCTTGGACATGGCGGCGGACAGGTAGTTGCGGACCGTGCCCGGGGCCAGGTGGACCTGGGCGGCGATCTCGTTGACCGAGGCGCCGGTCCGGGCGGCACGCAGGACCTCCAGCTCGCGGTCGGTCAGCGGGCACTCGTCCTCGGTAAGGGCGGACGCGGCGATGTCGGGGTCGACGTAGCGGCGGCCCGCGGCGATGTCGCGGATGATCTCGGCGAGCCGGGCGGCCGGGGTCGTCTTCGGGACGAAGCCGCGCACGCCCGCGGCCAGGGCGCGGCGCAGCACGGCCGGCCGGGCGTGCCGGGTGACCAGCACGACCTGCGTGGGCAGCGCGGCGCGGATCTCGGCGGCGGCGCTCAGCCCGTCGGCCGGGGGCATCTCCAGGTCCAGGACGGCGATGTCGGGGCGGTGCTCCAGGGCCAGGCGCACCGCGTCGGCGGAGGTGGCCGCCTCGGCGACGACGGTGAGGTCGTCCTCCAGCGCGAGGAGGGCGGCCAGGGCGCTGCGCAGGAGCTCCTCGTCGTCGGCGATCAGCAGCCGGATCATCGGGCCTCCGGGCCGGCGGGCAGGGTGGCGGTGACCTCGAAGCGGTCGCCGTCGCGGGTCCAGGTCAGCGCGCCGCCGGCGCCGTGCAGCCGATCGGCGAGGGTGCGCAGGCCGGTGCCGGAGGCGTCGGCGGACGAGCCGTGCGCGCCGTCGTTGCCCACCCGCAGGCGGGCCACGCCGTCCGCCACGCGGTAGTCGACCGTCGCGTGCCGGGCCCGGCTGTGGCGCAGCACGTTGGTGGTGGCCTCCCGCATCACCAGGCCGAGCAGGTGGCGGGCCGGGCCGGCGAGGGCGGCGGGGGCCAGGTCCGTGCGCGCGTCGATGCCCGCCGCGGCCAGGACCCTGGTGGCGTTGGCGATCTCCTCGTCCAGGGCGGTGCGGCGGTAGCCCTGCACCACGGCGCGGGTGTCGCGGAGCGCGTCGGCGGCCAGCCGCCGCACCTCCTCCATCTCGGCGGCGGCGCGCGCCGGGTCGGCCGCGGCGAGGCGGGCCGCCAGCTCGCTCTTCAGCGCGATGACCTGGAGGTGGTGCCCCTGGATGTCGTGCAGGTCGGCGGCGAACCGCAGCCGCTCGTCCTTGACCGCCAGCTCCGCCGACAGCCGGCGCGCCTCGTCGAGCCGGCCCGCGACGTCCCACGCCCACAGCGGGCCGAGCGTCATCCAGGCGGCGAACAGCACCGTCCCGGCCGGGAACAGCACCGCGTACGCCAGGTCGCCGCCGCCGGTGACGGCGCCCGGCAGCATCGCGAGCGCCGCCGCGCCGAAGATCAGCCGCCGCCGCGGGCGCGGCGGCAGGTACGTGGCGATGATCGCCACCGTCATCGCGGGCGCGATCGCCCACCGCCCGTGATCATGCTCCGCCAGGGGGATCGCGGCGAGGACCGCCGCCGCCGTGATCGCGGCGGCCGTCCAGCCGGTAGGCGGGCGCGACCGCGGCCCGGCGGACAGCCGCCCGTGGAGCAGCGCCACGGCCGCCGCCACCTCGGCCGCCAGCGCGACGGCGGTCAGGGCGCGGGTCCACGGCGGTGCGCCGCCGTCCAGGACGGGGCCGCCGGTGAACAGCAGCAGGACGCCCACCGTGGTGCCCTGCACGGCCCACCAGGTGTAGCGGTGGAAGCCGGCCAGCCCCGTCCCGCGTTCGCTCGCCTCGTCGCGCACGCGGTCATTGTCGCAGCAGGCGCATGACAGATGTCATGCGCGCGGGTGCGGTTACGGCACTACCGGCGATCGCGCGCCCGCCGGAGGGTGGAGGCAGGCAGAGATACACCCCCGGCGTATAGGAGGAAGATCGTCATGGAGCACCCGATCGCACGGACGGGCCACCGGGCCTGGGGCCGCTTCGCCCGCCACTACCTGGAGATGATCGTCGCGATGGTGGCCGGGATGCTGATCCTCGGCGCGGCCGTCCGCGGCGGCCTCTCCCTCGCCGGCCTGGAGCTGTCGGCGGCGGAGCAGCCGGAGCTGTCCGCCCTGGAGATGGCGTTCGACATGTCGGCCGGGATGGCCGTGTGGATGCGCTTCCGCGGGCACGGCTGGACGAGCACCCTGGAGATGTGCGGGGCCATGTTCGCGCCGCTGGCGGTGCTGTCCCCGCTGCTGTGGCTGGACGTCATCACCGCCGGCTCGATGAGCACGCTCGAGCACGCGGTGATGCTCCCGCTGATGCTCGCGGTCATGCTCCTCCGCCGTGACGAGTACGGCCTGCACCATGGCTGAGGCGTCCACCGGACGACGGCCGGCGGCGCTGCTGCTGCGCCGCTGGCCCACGGCGCTGGCCGTCGCGAGCGCACTGCTCGTCATGTCGGGCGGCGCGGCCGGCGGGTTCGGGGAACTGCTGCTCCTGCTGCCCCTGGAGTACCTGGCCGTCGCCCAGGTCGGCCGGCGCGGGGCGTCCTGGCCCGTGGTCGGGGCCCTGACCACGGTCGTGATGGTGGCCGGCCTGCTGGACGTGGCGCCGGTGTCCACCGTCCTCGCCGGAATCGCGCTGGTCCTGCTCGTCTGGGGGGCGATCGGCGGGTCCCCGCACGGGCGGGCCGTCTTCGGCGTGCAGGCGGCGGGGATGATCGGCTTCGGCGCGCTCGCGGCGGCAGGCCTGCTGCTGGAGCCCGAAGCGGGCCGCTACCTGGTGGCGGCGGGCTGGTTCCTGCACGGCGTATGGGATTTCGTGCACCTCAAGCAGAACAAGGTGGTGTCCCGCTCCTACGCGGAATGGTGCGGCGTCCTGGATCTACTGGTTGCGGCCCAGCTCGTCTTCCTGCTGTAGGCGGAAATGCAAAAACCCCTCTTCGCGATGAAGAGGGGTATTGAGCGGGTGCGCCGTCAGGGACTTGAACCCCGAACCCGCGGATTAAGAGTCCGCTGCTCTGCCAATTGAGCTAACGGCGCGTGCCGGTGGGAGGCGCTGAGCGTCTCTCGGCTCGGAGAGATTATCAGGTCAGGCGGGGTGGGACGAACCGGATATCCGCAGCAGGGCGTGCACCTCCTCGACCGTTCGGGCGGGCACCCGGGTGGAGCGCGCGGCCTTGGCGAACAGCCGCGCCAGCGCCTCGGTGAGGCGCGCGGGCTCGCCGTGGTCGATCGCGGTGCGCAGCCGCGTCACGGTCGCGGGGACGAGCGGCTCCGGCACCGGCGCCTCGGGCGCGGCCAGCAGGAGGGCCACGCCCGCCGCCGCGTCCGGATTCCGGGACGCCAGCAGCCCGGCCAGCCAGGCGGCGGCCTCGGGGGACGGCGGCGTCGTGGTGAACGCCCTGGTCAGCGTGGTGACCGCAGCGGAGGCGACCTTGGGGTCCGGGCCGTCCAGCAGCCGGCCGGCGAGCCACGCCCGCGCCGCCGGATCGGTGGGCGCCGCCCACCCCTCCAGCCGGGCCCGGCGCCGGCGCGTCGCGGTGTCCTCGGCTTCCAGGAGCGTGCGCAGACCGGGGGTCAGCGCGCGCAGCACCCCGGCGGGGACCTGGTCGAGCCAGGCGTCGACGGCGCCGCCCACGGTGGCGGCGCTGCGCTCCGGGCGGGCGAGGGCGGCCAGGATCCGCCGCTGCCAGGCCACGTCGTCCCCGGCCAGCGCGATCTGGGCGGGGAAGACCCGGCGCGGCTCGACGGCGCGGCGCAGCGTCAGGCAGTCCAGGAACGACGCCCGCTGCGCCGGGGTGAGGCCGGGGGCGAGCGCGGTGGCGAGCGGGATGATCACCTGGGCGAGCGCGGTCCGCGGCGCGGTGGACGCCGCCAGCCGCTCCGCCGTCCAGGACGGGTCGGTCTCGGTGAACCGCCGCACCACCTCGATGTGGTCCATGCCGGTACGCGCCGCCCGCTCGACCAGCGCGTCCAGCATCTGCGCGCGGACGCCCAGGTCCTGTCCGGCGAGCCGCCGCAGGTACTCGACCTGCCCGTCCTGCCAGCCGGGCGGCGGTTCCTCGTCCGCCATCGCCACCGGCGACGTCCAGTCCCGGGCGGCGCGGACGGCGGGCTCGTGCCAGAACAGGCCGGTCAGCGCGACCGTCTCGGCCTTGCTGAGATGGGGCCGGGGTTCGGCGAGCGCGCGCGCCGCCAGGTCCGCGACGTCGGCACCGGTGAGGTGCGCGTCCAGGGCGAGGTGCGCGCGCAGCGCGGCCTGCTGGCCCCGGCGGCCGAGGCGGGCGTAGGTCTCGCGCAGCAGCGCGAGCGTGGCGGGCCGCGCGGGGTGCCCGTCCAGCGCGACGATCAGCTGTTCAGGGAGCGTCTCCCAGGTGGCGGCCGGCAGCGCGCCGGCCGCCCCGAGCACCGTCTCCAGCGCTGAGCGCAGTGCGTCCGGCGCTTCGGCCGCCGGATGGCGCGGCAGCAGCGCCGCCAGGGCCCGCACCGCCGGGACCGCGACCGACTCCGGGTGCGCCGCCAGCAGGGACAGCGCCGTCGCGAAGGCGTGCGGCACCCGCGCGGACGGCGCGTCGCCGAGCACGTTCAGCACCGGCGGCAGCAGCCCGGGCCGCCCCGCCACCTCGTCGGCGAACACCGCGAGGGCCTCGGGTTCGGGCCGGTGCAGCGCCGCGTAGGCGCGGACGCGCGCGGCGGGCGGACGGTCGGCAGGAAGCCGCTCGGCGAGCCGCAGGTAGTCGCGGTAGCCGGCTTGCAGCAGCAGCGAGCCGGCGATCTCCCACAGCGGGGTCGCGCCCGCGGCGACGCGCTCGCCGAACCGGACGGTCTCGGGGGCGTCGACGCCGCGGCGCAGCAGCCAGCGGGCGTGCCCGTACTCGGCGAACGTCTGGTGGAAGAACTCCAGCGCCGTGCCCCGGTCCCGCACGACGCCCTCGCTGAGCAGCAGGTCACGGCCTTCGGCGTCGGTGTCGTCCAGGCATGCGTCCGGGACGTGCGGCGCGACCGTGCCGTCGGGGCGGACGACGTGCGCGAGCAGCTTCAGCGCGGTGGTCTCCTTGGCCCGCCCCTCGGGCGTCCCGGCGAGCCCGCCGTGCGCGCGGATCCGGGTCTGCCAGTAGTCGTTGAACAGGCCGTGCACGGTCAGTTCCGGGGGGACGTGACCGAGGCCGGCGAACGTGCGGCAGGTGAGGGCGAGCCGCACCGGCAGCGAGCAGACCTCCTGCAGCGACCGGCGGCCGGCCATGCCGTCGCGCAGCGAGGCCAGGAAGGCGTCCCGGTCGGCGGGGTGCTCGTCGGTCCGGTCCAGGTACGCCTCGGCCCAGGCGATGATCTCCGGGGCGGATAAGGGGGGCAGGTCGAGCGGTTCCATGCGCCCGGCGAGCCAGTGCGCGCCGTCCGCCAGCAGGCCGGTGTACTCGGGGGCGCGGCAGCCGATGACGACGTGCCCGATCTCCAGGGCCCGGGCGAGCACCCGGGTGATCGGTTTCAGCGTGCGCTCGTCCAGGCGCAGGTCCAGGGAGTCGACGAGCAGCACCACCTCGCCGCCGCCCTGCGCCCGGACCCGTCCGAGCAGGTCCAGCAGGCCGTCGCCGGCGGCGCGGAGATCACCGGTGGCCATGCCGAGCGTCCGGTCCGCCGCCTCGAACGTGCCGAGGTCGCCGCCGGCCGGCGGGCACGGCACGAACACGACCGCGTGCCGCCGGCCGGCCTCCAGCCGCTCCAGGTACTGGCCGAGCAGCACGCTCTTGCCGATGCCGCCCTCGCCGCGCAGCACCAGCGCCCGGCGGCGGCCCGCGGCGTCGCGGCGGGGCAGCCCGGCGTCGGCCAGCCGGGGCGCGAGCAGTCCGGTGCGGTCCATCGGCCGCAGCGTGAAGGCGCCGAGCCCGGCGCGGCCGTGGGCGATGACGGGCGTGGACGTGTCCATGGGGACTCCGGCGCGCGGGGGGAGCGGGTCGCTGTCTGGCAGCGTATGCGGCGCGGGGGCCGGATGAGGGCGGATTGTGCCGACATCGCCGGACACTGAGTGGATAGTCTGCTCCCTTTGTCGCGCGGAGCGGGAGCGGGCATGGACATCCCGGGCTACGAGCTCGTCGACGTGCTGGGCGCGGGCGGGTTCGGCACCGTCCACCGGGCCCGGCAGACGGCCGTCGGCCGCGAGGTCGCCCTCAAGATCGACGGCCGGGTGCTGGCCACCGAGCGCGACCGGCGCCGCTTCCTGCGCGAGGTCACCGCCGCCGGGCGCCTGTCGGGGCACCCGCACGTCGTGGCGCTGTACGACGCCGGGGTGCTCCCCGACGGCCGCCCGTTCATGGTCATGGAGCTGTGCCCGAACGGGTCGCTGCGCGATCTGGTGAGCGAGCGCGGCCCGCTGCCCGCGGCGCAGGTCCGCGACATCGGGGTGCGCATCGCGAGCGCGCTCGCCGCCGCGCACGACGCCGGGATCCTGCACCGCGACGTCAAGCCCGCCAACATCCTGCTGGACCGGTACGGGAACGTGGCGCTGGCCGACTTCGGCCTGGCCGCGATGCCCGCGCCGGGCCTGGAGTCGTCGGCGACCCGGGAGGCGCTCACCCCCGCCTACGCGCCGCCGGAGGCGTTCCGGCTGGACGAGCCCGCGCCCGCCGGCGACGTCTACTCCCTCGCGGCCTCCCTGTACACGCTGCTGTCGGGCCGGCCGCCGCACGTGCCGCCGGACGGGCGCCTCAGCGTCCCCGCCCTCATCGCGGCGCAGCACCGGCCGCTCCCGGACCTGCCGGGCGTGCCGCCGGCGCTCACCGCCGTGCTGCGCCAGGGCATGGCGTACGACCCGGCGGAGCGGCCGCCGGGCGCGGCGGCCTTCGGCAAGGCCCTCGCCGAACTGTCGCCCGCCGAGCTCACCGCGTCGGCGCCCACCGGCCGTTCGCTGCCCACCGGGCCTTTCGCCCCCGCGCCGACCGTTCCCGCCGCCCCGGCGCCGCGCAGGCCGGCGCCGCGCGAGGAGCGGGCGGGCGGCCTGTCGCGCGGCGCCATCCTGGGGGCGGCGGCGCTGCTGACGGCCGGCGTCCTCGGCGCGGGCGCGCTCGTGGCCTTCGGGAACAAGGGGGACAGGGAGGAGGCGAAGGGCGGGGGCGGCGCGCAGCCGACCGCCGCGGCCGTCGCGGGGAAGCCCGACGTGCCGGTCCGGACGGCCGGCTGCCCCGCCGCGTCCGTGCCCGGCGCCAAGGCCGCCTGCCCGGTCACCCCCGAATGCTGGGGCGGCGTGGTCTCCATCGCCGGCGACGCGCGGGCGACCCGCCGCGACTGCCACACCACCCACAGCCTGGAGACCTTCGCGATCGCCGTCATGCCCAAGGACGGCGAGACCTGGGAGGACCGCGAACTGCAGCAGCACCCGACGGTCCGGCGGGTCTGCTCCCGGAAGGTCATGCTGGCGTCGCGGCGGGGCGCCGCCCTGCGCAAACCGGCCGCGCAATGGCGCTTCACCATCCTGCCGCCGTCCAAGGCGGCCTTCGACACGGGCGCCCGCACCTACCGCTGCCTGGGGGGACTGGGGCTGGACAGCCTGCGCGGGAGCGTCTTCGCCTCCTGAGGCAAATTTCCGGGCAGGGGCCCGCGTTGCGGGATTAGGCGCCGTCCGATCGGTTAGGGCCAGGGAGGTCAGTGCAGCGACCGACGGAAGGACGACCATGACGGAGCGCAAGCGCGACGACGACCCGGCGGACCGCGGACCGGGCGCCAGCTCGGGCCACGAGCAGCTGCCGCAGGAGCGGATCGTGCCGGGGCACGGGTCCGCCGCGGAGGGCTACGACGGCAAGGACTTCGGCGGCGGCACCAGCGACGGCGACCCGCTCGCCGGCGTGCGGATCGACGAGGACGAAGCGGACAAGTAACGCCATGGGCGAGCCGGCGGCCCCCCATATCGGGGGCGACTACGACCGGGTGGCGATCATCACCGGCGCCGACTCCGGCATCGGCCGCGCCACCGCGGTGGCCCTGGCCCGCCAGGGCTTCGACGTGGGCATCACCTACCACTCCGACCGGCAGGGCGCCGAGGACGCGGCCGCCGAGGTGCGCGACTGCGGGAGCCGCGCCGCCGTGCGGCGGCACGACCTGACCGATCCGCAGGCCGCGGCGGCCGTGGTGGACGAGCTCGCCGACGAGCTGGAGGGCCTCGGCGTGCTGGTCAACAACGCCGGCACCGGCAGCACCCGCCCGGTGCTGGACATGGACTACGCCGAATGGCGCTCGGTCCTGGCGGTGGACCTGGACGGGCCGTTCCTGTGCGCCCAGCGCGCCGCCCGCCGGATGATCGCGCGCGGCGCGGGCGGCCGGATCGTCAACGTGACCAGCGTGCACGAGGAGCACCCGCGGGTCGGGTCCGGCCCGTACTGCGCGGCCAAGGGCGGGCTGCGGATGCTGGCCCGGGTGCTGGCGCTGGAGCTGTCGGCGCACGGGATCACCGTCAACACCGTGGCGCCCGGGGAGATCGCCACCCCGATGACGGGGCAGGCCGACCGGCCGCCCGAGCCGGCGAGCCGCCCCGGCTACCCGCTGGCCCGGCCCGGCGACGCCCGCGAGGTCGCGGCGGCGATCGCCTTCCTGGCGGGGCCGATGGCGTCCTACATCACCGGCTCGTCGCTGTTCGTGGACGGCGGGCTCGGGCTCATGGGGCCGCAGGCCGCCGGTGCCCTGGAATCGGCGGACTGGCGCGCCGGGTAATGGGCCGTCCATTTATCGTCCCGGGCACCGGCGGGGCCGACATGGCGGGTCGGGGCGGCGGGTAGTCCGGCGGTGAATCCACGAACCGACATCTTGGAGATCTCATGAAAGGCGTCCGCCCGGCCGTCGCCGCGCTCACCGTCGCCGTCGCCGTGACGGCGTGCGGGAACACCGAGAACGGCCGCATGACCGCGGGCGGGTCCCCGGCCTCGCCGCCGCCGTCGTCCTCGACGGATTCGGCGGCACCGTCGATGTCGGCGTCGTCGTCGGCGTCCGCGCTCTCCGCCCAGGACCAGGCCTGGCTGGTGAGCGCGCACCAGGCGGACCTGGCCGAGATCAAGGCCGGCCGGCTCGCCGAGCAGAAGGGCACCGACCAGAAGGTGCGCGACATCGGCACCATGCTGGTGAAGGACCACACCGCCTTCGACCAGAAGCTCACCGCCGCCGCGTCCGCCGCCGGGGTGAAGCTGCCGGACGCGCCCACGGAGGAGCAGGCCAAGAAGGCGGCGGAACTCGGCCAGAAGCAGGGCAAGGAGTTCGACGTCCTCTTCCTCGCCGACATGACGGCCGCGCATAGCAAGGCCATCGCCGAGGGCAGGACCGAGGAGACCAAGGGGCAGTCCCCCCAGGTCGTCGCGCTCGCCAAGGAGGCGGGGCCGAAGCTGCAGCAGCACCTCGACGCGATCAAGAAGGCCGCCGGCAGCTGACGCGATGGACGAGGACCTCCTCCGGCACGCGCTCCCCCTCGAATACGAGGAGGACCTGGACCCGCTCCTGGAGCGGGCGGCGGGCGCGCGGTGCGTGCTGCTGGGCGAGGCGAGCCACGGCACGCACGAGTACTACGCGTGGCGGGCGGCGATCACCCGGCGGCTGATCGCCGAGCACGGGTTCTCCTTCGTCGCGGTGGAGGGGGACTGGCCCGACTGCCGCCGGATCGACCGCAGCGTGAGGCTGGCGCCGGGAGCGCCGGACGACCCGCGCGAGGCCCTCGACGGCTTCCGGCGCTGGCCCACGTGGATGTGGGCCAACGAGGAGACCACCGAATTCTGCCGCTGGCTGCGCGCGCGCAACGCGGGCCTGCCGCCCGAGCGCCGGGTGGGTTTCTACGGCCTGGACGTCTACAGCCTCTGGGAGTCGCTGCGGGCCGTCATCGGCTACCTGTCGGACCACCGGCCGGAGGCGCTGGGGCCCGCCCTGGCCGCCTACCAGTGCTTCGAGCCCCACGGTGAGGACCCGCAGAGCTACGCCCGGGAGACGGCGCTCGTCCCGTCCGGGTGCAAGGACGAGGTCTTGGCGCTGCTCACCGGGCTGCGCCGCGAGGTGCCCGCCGCCGAGCTGGACGTCCTGCAGAACGCCGAGGTGGCGGCGGGCGCCGAACGCTACTACCGCGCCATGATCGACGGCGGCCCGGAGTCGTGGAACGTCCGGGACCGCCACATGGCCGACACCCTGGACCGTCTGCTCGCCCACCACGGGCCGGACCAGCATGGGGGCCGCGCGGTCGTCTGGGCGCACAACACGCACGTGGGCGACGCCCGCGCCACCGGCATGGCCGCCGCCGGCATGGTCAGCCTCGGCCAGCTCGCCCGCGAGCGGCACGGCCCGGACCGCGTCGCGCTGGCCGGGTTCGCCGGCGGCCCCGGCCAGGTGGTCGCCGCACCGCGCTGGGGCGCCGCGATGGAGGTCATGGCCGTCCCCGAGCCGCGGCCGGGGTCCCTGGAGGCGCTGCTCATGGACACCGGCCTGCGGCGCGCGCTGTTCGTCCCGCCGCCCGCCCTGACCCGGGGCCAGCGCGCCATCGGCGTCGTCTACGACCCCGGCCGCGACGGCCGCCAGTACGTCCCGAGCGAGGTCGCCGGCCGCTACGACGCCCTCTGCTGGTTCCGCACCACCTCGGCGCTGCGCCCGCTGCACCTGGAGGCGGCCCGCCGCGGCGAGCTGGAGACGATGCCGTCCGGCTACTGACCGAGGGCCCGCATCAGGAACGGGTAGGCGATGTGCAGTTCGCGCTGCCAGTACGGCCAGCTGTGCTGCCCGTCGTAGAAGCGCCTGGTGACCGGGATGCCGAGCTCGTCCAGCCGTCCGGTGAACGCCACGGCGTGGTCGTGCGCGGCGGCCTCCACCGGGTCGGTGAACGGCAGCCCGCCGAGCGGCCCGGCCCTGCCGTTGCCCGCCGCGACCCACAGCCGCACGCCGCGCAGCCTGCCGGCCAGGTCGTAGGGGTTGTGCGCGTGCCAGATCGCGGCCTGGTCGTCGGGGTCGCCCCACACCCGCCGCCAGTCGGTGCCGGGGCAGGACAGGGACGGGCCCCAGCCGGTGGAGTCGTCGCCGGGCCGGTGCCCGTACAGGGTGTGCAGGTAGCCGCTGAACGACGCCGCCGCCCGGAACGCGCCGGGGAAGCGGGCGGCGTAGAGCATGGTGCCGAGGCCGCCCATCGAGTTCCCGGCGATCACCCGCTCGGTCCCGGCGCGGTAGCCGCGCTCCAGGATGCGCCGGAGCTCGGTCATGTGGAAGGTCTCCCAGCGCGGCGGCCCGCCGTCGCCGTAGTTCCACCAGTCGGAGTAGTTGCCGCAGGAGCCGCCGTTCGGCATGACGACGATGACGTCCGAGTCCGCGGTGAGCCGCGCGACGTCGGTCTCGCGGGTCCAGGCGGTGTAGTCGTCGACGCCGCCGTGCAGCAGCCACAGCGTCGGCCAGGTGCGGCCGGCCGTCCGCGACCAGCCGGCCGGCAGCAGCAGGCGCACCTTCTGCCGGCCGCCCATGGCGGGCGAGTCGATGGTGAGGTCCAGGGTGCGGGGCGCGACGGCCGTCTCGGCGACGACGGCCGCGTCGGCCGCGGCCGGCCGGACGGGAAGGACGAGCGAGAGGAGCAGGAGGAGGATCCCCGGCAACGCTGCCAGGGACGTGCTACGGCCCAAGGGAGGGACCTTTCGAAACGGCCATGAGGGCATGGCCATCTGGGGAGAGGACGCCGTCATCACTACGGCGAGAAGCGCGGGCGTGCGTGTTCACCGCACCGGGCTTGTGAATTCAGCGGCTGGGCGCTGACGAAAACTTGGGAAGACGCTGGTCAGCCGTGGTGACCGGCTGACGGAGTATGAGGAGGGGCGTCGTAGGGGTTTCCGGCCGGGACCGGCTTACCGGACCCGCTGGGACAGCCGCACCGCTGACGCATCGCACTACCTCGAAAACCTTTTCCTGTACAGAAGCGTTCCCCGATCCGCCCGGTCCGCAACGCACGGTGGCGGGTTTTGTCCCGTGCTTTTTCCCGGTGCCGCCGCCCGCCACGAGGTTCGCCGGCCGGCCGCGGGGCAAGGGGGGCCGATGATGAAGAAGGAGCCCACGTGACCACTGTCCACACCAGGCCCGACACCGCCACGGGCCCGCCCGCCCGGGCGTCGGTCGCCGACACCCTGCGCGCCGGCGCGCTCGTGCTCGCCCCGATCATCGCGCGCGGCATCCTCGCCCGCCGCCCGCGCGTGGTGGCCCTGGCCGAAATGCTCCAGGCCGACCGCACCGGCGGCCGGGTCATGCAGGGGCTGCGGGCCAAGTACGGGCCGGGGCCGCTGCTGCTGCGGATCCCCGGCCGGACGATGGCCCTGATCCTGTCCCCGGCCGACGTCGAGCGCGTGCTGACCGGCACGCCCGAGCCGTTCGCGGCCGCCACCAAGGAGAAGCGCGCGGCGCTCGCGCACTTCCAGCCGCACGGCGTGCTCGCCTCGCACGGCATCGAGCGCGCCGACCGGCGCGCGTTCAACGAGCTGGTGCTGGAGACCGGGCGGCCGGTGCACGGCAACGCCGCGTCGATCGTCCGGAAGGTCGAGGAGGAGGCCGCGCTGCTGGCCGCGGCCGTCGGCCGGTCCGGGGAACTGGACTGGGACCACTTCCGGGTGGCGTGGTGGCGGGTGATCCGCCGCGTCGTCCTCGGCGACGCCGCCCGCGACGACAACGAGATCAGCGACCTGCTCACCCGGCTGCGGATGGACGCCAACTGGGCCTACGCCCACCCCCGCCGCGACGCCGTCCGGCACCGCTTCCTGCGCCGCGTGCACGCCTACGTCGAGCGGGCCGAGCCGGGCAGCCTCGCCGAGCTGGTCGCCACGACGCGCAAGGCCGCGGACACCGAGCCCGACGAGCAGGTCCCGCAGTGGCTGTTCGCGTTCGAGCCCGCCGGGATGGCCGCCTATCGCGCGCTGGCGCTGCTGGCGTCCCACCCCGAGCCCGGCAGGCGCGCCCGCGAGGAGGCCCGCACGGGGGACGTGGAGCTGCCCTACCTGCGCGCCTGCGTGCAGGAGTCGGTGCGGCTGTGGCCGACCACCCTGGCGATCCTGCGCGACACCACCGCCGAGACCGTGTGGGCGGGCCGGACGCTGCCGGCGGGCACCGGGCTGGCCGTCGTCACCCCGTTCGTCCAGCGCGACGACGAGACGCTGCCGTTCGCCGACTCCTTCGTGCCGGGCATCTGGCTGGACGGCACCGCCGCGGGCGACTGGTCGCTCGTCCCGTTCAGCGGGGGACCGGCCGAGTGCCCCGGCCGCGACCTCGTCCTGCTGACGACCAGCCTGTTCCTGGCCGCGCTGCTGCGCCCGTTCCAATTCCGGCAGTCGGCCGGTATCCGGCTGAGGCCGGACCGCCCGCTGCCGCGCACATTCGGCCCGTTCCGCGTGCGGTTCCAGGCGAAAAGAATGAACGAGAACAAGACCGCCCCCGGGGAACGCCGTCCCATGCCATGATCGGTGGGAAACGGCTCCCGATGTTCAGGCGGTGTGCGTGTCCGGTCCCAGCAAGCCCGCTTTCACCTACGACCCGTCCAAGCCGAGCATCGCCCGCGTTTACGACCACTGGCTGGGCGGAAAGGACAATTTCGCCGCCGACCGGAATTTCGCCGACGAACTCGCCGGGGTGCTGCCGAACGTCCACCAGATCGTCCGGGCCAACCGCCTTTTCCTCGGCAACGCGGTCCGGCACCTGGTCGCCGACCACGGGGTCGCGCAGTTCCTGGACATCGGCGCGGGCCTGCCCACCGCGGACAACGTGCACCAGGTGGCGCAGGCGTGCGACCCGCAGGCCCGCGTCGTCTACGTCGACAACGACCCCGAGGTCACCGCGCACGGCCGGGCGCTGCTGGCGGACGACGACCGGACCGGCGTCGTCGAGGCCGACCTGCGCGACCCGGACGCCGTGCTGGCCGACCCCGTGACGGCCGCGCTGCTGGACCGCGACCGGCCGGTGGCGGTCATGATGGTGAGCATCCTGCACTTCGTCGGCGACGCCGACGACCCGCACCGCATGGTGGCCCGCTACCTGGAGGCGGTGCCGCCGGGCAGCTTCCTGGTCGTCTCGGCGGCCCGCGCCGAACCCCTCGTCGGCGCGGAGATCGAGAACCTGTACCGCACCAGGCTGGGGGACCGGGGCGGCGACGGGGCCATCGCGCGCACCGAGGCGGAGATCCTGCGCTTCTTCGACGGCCTGGAGCTCCTGCCGCCCGGCCTGGTGAGCGTGACGCGCTGGCGCCCCGGCCAGGCCGCGGACGGCCCCGACGTGCCGTTCGTGGCCGCCGTCGCCCGCAAGCCCTGACCGCTCAGACCAGGGTCGCCGGGCCGGGGTCCAGGCCGAGCGCCACCCTGCCGTAGAGCGCGTAGGTGTCGTCGAGGTCGAAGGCCAGGTGCCCGGAGATCGTGGCGACGTCGCGCTGCACCCGCTGGAACGGCATGTGCATGAGCTGCGCGCTCGCCCCGGCGGCCAGGGCGATGTCGTTGACCACGCCGCGGGCCGTCGCCACCACCTGCGTGGCGGCCAGCCGGGCCCGGGCCCGCTCCAGCAGGCCGGCGCCGCCGGTGCGGGCCTGGAGGGCGGCGATGGCGTCGTCCAGCAGCAGCCCCGCCGCGGCCAGCTCCGCCGTCGCCCGGCCCAGCCGTATCTGCGCGCCGGTCCGGTCGGCCTGCCGGGTGCCCGAGTACGCCGACACCCGTTCCCCCAGCCGCTCCTGGAACCGGGCGAGCAGCCCCTCGGCCGCGCCGAGGACCGGCGCCGCCCCCGCCAGCGCCAGCATCGGGACCAGGGGGCGGCGGTAGGCGGCGCCCTCGTGCGAGGCCGCGCCGGGCGCGGCGCCCCGCACGAGGTCGGCCAGCGGCACCGCGCGGTGGGCGGGCACGAAGCGGTCGCGCACCTCGATGTCGTTGCTGCCCGTGGCGCGCATCCCGCTGGTGAACCAGACGTCGTGGACGACGACCTCGGCGGCGGGCAGCAGGAACACCGTCGGGCCCGCCTCGGCGGGCGCGCCGACCATCACCCAGTCCGCGTGCATGACGCCGGTGCCCCACGACCAGCGGCCGGTGACGCGGTGGCCGCCGTCGACCGGCCGGGCCCGCCCCGTCGGCGCCAGCGCGCAGGGGGCGAACGCGTAGGGGCGCTCGGCGAAGACCTCGTCCTGCGCCTTTTCCGGGAACAGGGACAGCACCCAGTTATGGAGCATGTAAATCGCCGCGACCCAGCCGGTCGAGGCGCACCCTGAGCCGAGTTCCCGTGCGATTCCCGCCAGGTCCGCCAGATCGAGTTCCGCGCCGCCCCGCGATTTCGGGACGAGCACTTCGAGGAATCCGGCATCGGCCATATCCCGGACGGTCTCCTCGGGGAGACGACGCAGCTCCTCGGCCGCCCGGGCGCGTTCCGCCAGCTGGGGCGCCAATTTCCGCGCCCGGACGAGCAGGTCGTTTCCACGCGTCATGGAAACGACCCTACTCGCGGCGGCCTCGGAAAAGAATGAAAGCCGCCCCGGGCGCGGGCTCAGCCCTGGCGGGCGGCCCGGCGCGCCTCGCGCTCGGCGCGGCGCTCCTCGAACCGGGCGGCGGCCTGGTCCAGGTTCTCCAGGAACGCGGCGAGCCTCTCGCGGGCCTGCTCGGCCTCGGCGTCCAGGCCGGTGAGGTCGAACACGCCCCACTTGCGCAGGATGGGCAGGACGACCTCGTCGTGGTGCAGGCGCAGGTCGTAGATGCCGGCGTTGGCGATCGCGACGGACTTGCGCAGGAAGCCGTCGATGGTGTTGCCGGGCATCTCGAACGTGGTCACCACGTCGGTGACCGCGCGCATGGCCTGGTTCGCGTCGGCCTCGAACGCGGCGCCGATGAAGTTCCGGTAGAAGATCATGTGCAGGTTCTCGTCCTTGGCGACCCGCGCCATCATCCGCTCGCAGAGCACGTCGCCCGAGGCCTTGCCGGTGTTGCGGTGCGAGACCCGGGTCGCCAGCTCCTGGAAGGCGACGTAGGTGGCGCCGCGCAGCATGTCGGTGCCGTGCGGCATCGCGTAGCCGACCTGCAGGTGCTGCATCCGGGCGCGCTCCAGGGCGACCGGGTCGATCGCCCGGGTGACCGTCAGGAAGTCGCGGATGACGATGCCGTGGCGGTTCTCCTCGGCGGTCCAGCGGTTGGTCCAGTAGCCGTACGCGCCGTCCTGCCCGAACACGCTGCGCAGGGCGAAGTGGTAGCCGGGCAGGTTGTCCTCGGTCAGCAGGTTGACCAGCAGGGCCTCGCGCGACTGCGGGGAGACCTTGGAGTCGCCGGGCTCCCAGCCCTCGCCGCCCTCGATGACGCCCGCGTAGGTGCGGCCCACGTCGTAGGGGACGTACTCGTGCGGGAACCACTCCTCGGCCGTCGCCACATGCCGGTTCACCTCCTTCTCCACCGTCGGTTCGAGCGCCATGAACAGGTCGAGCTGCTCGGTGGGGACGGAGGTGATCGACATGCCCGGCTCTCTTTCGACGGTGACGGGGGTGAGCTGGGGACGGCGCGGTGGACGTCCCTCCGGACGGCTCAGCGTAGTTACGCCCGATGCGCCGATCTTGTCGTACGAGCGCGGTTCGGTCAGCCCTTTTGTAGCTCGGATGACAAGTCATCCGTTTTCACCGGGTGCCGGGCGGGCCGTCCGGCAGCCGGCCGGCCCGCCCGGTGCGCCTAGACGACCAGGCCGAGGAGCAGGACGAAGACCAGCCCGCTCACCGACACGAACGTCTCCATCAGCGACCAGGACTTGACGGTCTGGCCCACGCTCAGCCCGAAGTACTCCTTGACCAGCCAGAACCCGGCGTCGTTGACGTGGGAGAAGAACAGCGAGCCGGCGCCGATGGCCAGCACCAGCAGCGAGGTCTGGCCGGTGTCCAGCGTGGTGACCAGCGGCGCCATGATCCCCGAGGCGGTGACGGTGGCGACCGTCGCCGAGCCGGTGGCCAGGCGGATCAGCACCGCCACCACCCAGGCGAGGAGCAGCACCGACATGCCGCTGCCGCTCACCCAGTCGGCGACGAGCTTGCCGATGCCGGTGTCGATCAGGGTCTGCTTGAAGCCGCCGCCCGCCGCCACGATGAGCAGGATGCCCGCGATGGGGGTGAGCGAGCGCTCCAGGGCGGTGGCGAGCGCCGCGCGGTCCATGCCGGCGCCGCGGCCGAGGGTGAACAGCGCGACGATGACGGCGATCAGCAGCGCCACCAGCGGCGTGCCGAGGTTGTCCAGGACGGTGCGGACCTGCGAGTCCTTGTCGGCGAAGATGTCGGCCAGCGCCTTGCCCATCATGAGCACGACCGGCAGCAGCACCGTGGCGAGGGTGAGGGCGAACGACGGCCGGGGCCGCGCGTCCGCGTCGTCGGTTTCCTGCGTGCCCTCGTACAGCTCGGGCGGCGCCACGTCCACCCAGCGGGCGGCGTAGCGGGCGAACAGCGGCCCGGCCAGCGCGATGGTGGGCAGCGCGACCAGCACGCCGAGGCCGAGCGTGATGCCGAGGTCGGCCTTCAGCGCGTCGATCGCCACCAGCGGGCCGGGGTGCGGCGGCACCAGGCCGTGCATGGCCGACAGGCCCGCCAGCGCGGGGATGCCGACCTTGACCAGCGACAGCCCGGAGCGGCGCGCCACCAGGAAGATCACCGGGATCAGCAGCACCAGGCCGATCTCGAAGAACATCGGCAGCCCGATCAGCGCGCCGACCAGGGCCATCGCCCAGGGCAGCGTGCGCCGCCCGGCGCGCCCGATGATGGTGTCGACGATCTGGTCGGCGCCGCCGCTGTCGGCCAGCAGCTTGCCGAACATCGCGCCGAGGGCGATGAGCCCGCCGACGCTCGCGGCGGTGCTGCCGAACCCGGTG
Source organism: Actinomadura macrotermitis (assembly GCF_009604375.1). Lineage (GTDB taxonomy): Bacteria > Actinomycetota > Actinomycetes > Streptosporangiales > Streptosporangiaceae > Spirillospora > Spirillospora macrotermitis. The sequence goes on along the minus strand of NZ_WEGH01000003.1, from coordinate 423,373 downwards.
GTGAACGAGGTGACGGTGTCGGCGGTCGGCAGGCCGGCCGTGATGCCGACGGTCAGCGCGCCGAGGGTGAGGCTGAGGAAGGGGTGCAGCTTCAGCCAGGTGATGAGCACGACGATCAGTGCGATGCCGAGGAGCGCGGCCAGCACGAGCTGGCCGCCGCCGGCGACGGGCTGCGGTGGCGGCGCCAGGGCGAGGAGGTTCATCGGTCGGCCTTCTTGGGGGTGGGGTCGGACAGGGGTGCCGCGGCCAGGTAGGCCGCGACGAGGTCGTCGAGCGGGGCGTCGAGGTCGAGCACGAGGCCCCGCTCACCGGGTTCGAGGGGTTCCAGCGTCTGGAACTGGGAGTCGACGAGCGAGGCGGGCATGAAGTGGCCCGGCCGCTCGGCCACGCGGCGCCGCACGATCTCCGGCGCGCCGTGCAGGTGCACGAAGGCCACGTCCGGCGCGTACTCCCGCAGCAGGTCGCGGTAGGAGCGCTTGAGCGCCGAGCAGCCCGCCACGCCGCCGTCCCGCGCGTGCCCGGCGAGCCAGGCGCCGATGGCGCGCAGCCACGGCAGCCGGTCCTCGTCGTCCAGCGGGACGCCGGCCGACATCTTGGCGATGCCGGCGGGGGTGTGGAAGTCGTCGGCGTCGGCGAAGGGCACGCCGAGCCGCCGGGCGAGCTCCGCGCCGAAGGTCGTCTTGCCCGACCCCGACACGCCCATGACGACGAGCAGCGGAGCGGCCTGCGCGGAGGCGGGGGTGGGACGCATCGCGGGGCACCTTTCTGCGACGTTCGGAGGAGTGTGGCATGACTCATCTGCTTTGAAAAGCTACTACTGACAATAAATCAGATCTTTTGGGCTGTTCAGCCATCTCATGCCCCCTGACATGGGAGGATCGGCCCGTGGTGGGGGACATGGCGGGATCCGGCGAGCCGGCGGGGCTGCACGGCAGCGTGCTGGACCGCCTCGGCGTGCTGATCACCTCGGGGGAGCTGGCCCCGGGCCTGGTGCTGCGGATCGAGGAGCTGGAGTCCCGCTTCGGGGTGTCGCGCTCGGTGGTGCGCGAGGCGATCCGGGTGCTGGAGTCGATGGGCATGGTCAGCAGCCGCCGCCGCGTCGGGGTCACCGTCGCCCCGCGCGAGCGGTGGAACCTGTTCGACCCCCGGATCATCGGCTGGCGGCTCGACGGCGCCGGCCGCGGCGAGCAGCTGCGGTCGCTGAACGAGCTGCGCCGCGGCGTCGAGCCGGTCGCCGCCGCCCTCGCCGCCCGCCGGGCGACCCCCGAGCAGTGCGGCGTGCTCACCGGCGCGGTCATGCAGATGGCGGTGCACGGCAGGTCGGGCGACCTGGAGGCCTACCTGGAGGCCGACACCGCCTTCCACCGCACGCTCCTGGAGGCGTCCGGCAACGAGATGCTGGGCGCGCTCGGCGACGTGGTGGCCGCGGTGCTGGCCGGCCGCACCCACCACCACCTGATGCCCCCGCGCCCCGAACCGCAGGCGATCCGCTGGCACGCCGAGGTCGCCCAGGCCGTCCAGGCGGGGGACGCGGCGGAGGCCGAGCGGGCGATGCGCGACATCGTCGCCGAGGCGACGCGGGCGCTGTCGGCCGGCGGGCAGGACTGAACCGGCCCCGGAGACGACGAAGGGCAGGCGCATCGGTGATGCGACTGCCCGGTCGAAGCGAGTGCGCCGTCAGGGACTTGAACCCCGAACCCGCGGATTAAGAGTCCGCTGCTCTGCCAATTGAGCTAACGGCGCATGTCGCGTGAGGTGCTGCGCCCTCCGGCGACAGAAAGAACAGTAGCAGGCGAGGCGAGCTCAGTGCGAATCGTTCGCACCCGGCCGCTCGCGCCCCGGCAGCACGCTCATCATGCCCCGCCACAGCGCGATGGCCGTCGCCCGCGAGCTCACCCCGAGCTTGGAGTAGATGCGGTTGACGTGGTTCTTCACCGTCTTCTCGCTGAGGAACAGCTGGCGCGCGATCTCCCCGTTGGAGCGGCCGCTGGCGATCAGGTCCATCACCTCGGCCTCGCGCGCCGACAGCCCGAGGCTGACCCGGGAGGCATCGCGGACGCTGCGGATCAGGTCCCGGGCGGTGAACGCGCCGGGCACCAGATGCCCGCAGGCGCCCGCCCGCAGGGCGCCCTCGACGGTGCCGCGGTCCTCGGCGCCGGCCAGCACGAACACCCGGGAGGCGCGGCTGAGCGGCGCGGCGTGCCCGGTGCGGGCGGCGCCCGCGCCGATCAGCACGATGTCGGGGCGCAGCCGCTCGGCCAGATCGACCGCGCCGGCGCCGTCGGCGGTCTCGGCCACGACCTCCAGCTCGTCGCTGCCCGCCAGCCGTGAGACGGCGTCGGCCCGGGCATGGGGGTCGCCGTCCACCACCAGCACGCGCAGTGGAGCCGTTTCGTCGACGTTCATCCCGCCTCCGGCGGTCGCCCTTGGCATTTATAAGATCGGAGCATAACCGTCCGATCACCTTCAGCCAATGCGACGCGCCTCCGCGGCTCAGTCCCCGAGCGCGCGGAGCGGCCCGGCCAGCTCGCGTTGGTAGAACCGCATGAAGCCGTCGGGGTCGGGCCCGGAGTTCATCAGCACCAGATGGTCGAAGCCGGCGCCCGCGAACTGCCGCGCGACCTCCAGGTGCCGCTCGGGGTCCGGGCCGCAGGCGACGTTCTGCCGGATGACGTCCTCGCCGATCAGCGCGGTCGCGGCCTCGAAGTTGACCGGGTTCGGCAGCTCGGCCATCACCTTCCAGCCGGTCTGCCCGAACCGCGCCAGCCGGTGCGCCGACGCGACGGCCTCCTGCTCGTCGGCCGCCCACGACACCGGGACCTCGCCGTAGCGCGGCCCGCGCCCGCCGGCCTTGCGGTAGGCCTCCACCACGTCGGGGACGGCCTCGGTGTTGAACAGCCCGTCGCCCAGATCGGCGGCGATCTTGGCGGCCTGCGGGCCGCCCGCCGCGACGATGATCTGCGGCTGCTCCTCGGGCAGGTCGTAGACGCGGGCGTCCTCCAGGTCCAGGTGCCGGCCCTCGTAGGAGTGGTAGCCGCCGGTCCACAGCAGCCGGATGATCTCCAGCGCCTCGCGCAGCATCTCGTGCCGCACGGTGACCGAGGGCCAGCCGACCCCGACGATGTGCTCGTTCAGCCGCTCGCCGGACCCGACCCCGAGCACGAACCGCCCGTCGGACAAGATCGCGGTGGTCGCCGCCGCCTGCGCGATGATCGCCGGGTGGTACCGCACGGTCGGGCAGGTCACCCCGGTCGCCATCGTGATCGTGGACGTCCGCGCCGCGATCGCGGCGAGCATCGACCAGGCGAACCCCGAGTGGTCCTGGCTGTACAGCCAGGGGTGGAAGTGGTCGCTGATCTCCACGAAGTCGAACCCGGCCCGCTCGGCCTCGACGGCCTGCCGCACGATCTCCTTGGGCCCGTAGGCCTCGGCGAAGAGCTTGTATCCGATTTTCATGTGGGTGATCTGTCCGGCCGGGCGGCGGCTACACGCCCGGCCCGGCCAAGAAACGCACAACCGCTCCCAAGCCCGCCGCAACGGCGAGGGCCCCGGCCATCAACGATGACCGGGGCCCTGCAGCCTGGGGTGAGTGAGGGGACTTGAACCCCCGACATCTTGGACCACAACCAGGTGTCGACCCTTGAGGCACACCGCCTACCTCACCGTTCTGGCAGGTCAGACGGGGTAGCAGGAGCCGGGCTGACCGCTGCTGAGAGCACGTAACCGCATCTCACCGCATGGTCCCGCTCCCGCTCTCGCTCCCACCGAAGAGCCGAAAGCAGCGGCGCGACTCCCTTGACCCCAGGACGGTAGGGGAAAGGTATATGCAGCTCAGGACATGATTCGAACGCGTGATTGAAGTGCGTTGATCAGGGTTCTGTTCGATCGGAGGCATGGCATGTGGCCCCCATCTGGTCCCCGAGGTTGGCTCACTCACAGGCAGACGGCTCGTTCGCCAGCTGCTGCGCTTAAGCGTCCGTCCCGCCGAACTCAGCCGCCACCTGTCGGGCGGCGTCATGGTCTCCTTGCTCACATAGAAACGTACCAGGAAGTAGAGGGAGGACTCGTCTCTCCAAGCGCAACGCGCTGCCACAACTCCTCTTTCTGGCCTTCCTCGTACAGCAGTCGATCCAGCTAGCGGCGCGTCAGCCGATCACACAAGCCACAGCAGCGTCCAGCCACGCGCGACGACCGTAGGGAGCCGACATCGTGACGACCTGATCCGTAGCCAGCGCAACGAAATCACTTATTCTTCCCTCTCCCCCCTTTCCTTTTCTGCTTCCCCTTCTTGGGGATTTGCATTTCTATCACGCGGGCGGCGTTACCTCTTCCCGATTCCGAAAGGATAATTACGAGATTTCTGGCGGAGGTGAGGGTGTCGAGGTGGTCGTCGCCCAGGATGCGTCGGCGGCGTTCGTAGGTGTCCTGGGCGAGGGGGAGGGCTTGGTTGTCCCGGCCCAGCGCGCGAAGGGTGCCAGCGAGGTTGTTGGCGGAGGTGAGGGTGTCGGGGTGGTCGTCGCCCAGGATGCGTCGGCAGCGTTCGTGGGCGTCCTGGGCGAGGGGGAGGGCTTGGTTGTCCCGGCCCAGCGCGCGGAGGAGGACGGCGAGGTTGTTGGCGGAGTTGAGGGTGTCGGGGTGGTCGTCGCCCAGGATGCGTCGGCGGCGTTCGTGGGTGTCCTGGGCGAGGGGGAGGGCTTGGTTGTCCCGGCCCAGCGCGCTGAGGGTGCCAGCGAGGTTGTTGGCGGAGGTGAGGGTGTCGGGGTGGTCCTCGCCCAGGATGCGTCGGCAGCGTTCGTGGGCGTCCTTGTCCAGGGGTAGGGCTTCGTTGGCCCGGCCCAGCGCGCTGAGGATGGCGGCGAGGTTGTTGGCGGAGGTGAGGGTGTCGGGGTGGTCGTCGCCCAGGATGCGTCGGCAGCGTTCGTAGGTGTCCTGGGCGAAGGGTAGGGCTTCGTTGGCCCGGCCCAGCGCGCGGAGGAGGGCGGCGAGGTTGTTGGCGGAGGTGAGGGTGCCGGGGTGGTCGTCGCCCAGGACGCGTCGGCAGCGTTCGTAGGTGTCCTGGGCGAAGGGTAGGGCTTCGTTGGCCCGGCCCAGCGCGCGGAGGGTGCCAGCGAGGTTGCTGGCGGAGGTGAGGGTGTCGGGGTGGTCGTCGCCCAGGACGCGTCGGCGGCGTTCGTGGGTGTCCTGGGCGAGGGGGAGGGCTTGGTTGTCCCGGCCCAGCGCGCGGAGGGTGCCAGCGAGGTTGCCGGCGGAGTTGAGGGTGCCGGGATGGTCGTCGCCCAGGACGCGTCGGCAGCGTTCGTAGGTGTCCTGGGCGAAGGGTAGGGCTTCGTTGGCCCGGCCCAGCGCGCGGAGGGTGCCAGCGAGGTTGCCGGCGGAGGTGAGGGTGTCGGGGTGGTCCTCGCCCAGGACGCGTCGGCGACGTTCGTGGGCGTCCTTGTCCAGGGGTAGGGCTTCGTTGTCCCGGCCCAGCGCGCTGAGGGTGACGGCGAGGTTGTTGGCGGAGGTGAGGGTGTCGGGGTGGTCCTCGCCCAGCGTCTGACGATGGTGGCGCAGGGTGGCTTGGCTGATGATGTGGGCGGTGGTGTAGTCGCCGAGGTCTCGTAGGGCATGCGTGCGATGTTGGGCGGCGGTGAGAGTGTCGGTGTGATCGGCGCCGAGATGTTCGGCCCAGCCTTGGTGGAGGCTGGTGGTGAGTGTGTGGGCTGCCTTGGTTTGTCCGCTGACAATGAGGTAGTGGGCAGCCTTGCAGGCGACCTGCCGGAGGGGCGGGGAGGAGGTGGTGTAGAGGTTGGTTGCTAGGAGGTGCGGGGTGAGGCGTTTCCATTGCGGCCAGTACGTGGTGTCGCCAGAGTCGAGTGGTGCGGCGGTGGTGAGGATGTCGGCGGCCAAGGTTTGGTAAGCGTCGGTTTGGTGGCGGGTGTGGTCGCGGATGATGGCTTGGGTGAGGCGGTGGAGTCGCATGCCGCTGGCGTCGAGCCGACCGAGTCCTTTGTCGCGGATGAGAGAGAATGCGGCACTTGTATCGAGTACCCCCTGTGGGAGCGGTCCCGGTGCCGTTGTCGCGGTGTGGGAAGCGGGTAGTGCACGGAACCAGTCGGCGGGGATGGGTTCGGGAGCCAGATAGCAGCACAGCTGGAGCAGGTTCGCGGCTGTGGGGGATTCGTCTGCGAGTTTGGTGGTGGCGACCAGGGTGATCGCTGCGAGCGTTTCACCGTAGGACCGTTTCGCTCCATGATCGAGCACTTTCTTGGCCTGCTCGCTGATCAGGGTCCGGAGTTCGGCAGGGGAAACACCTGCGCCCAGGACACCCGATACTTGTGCCAGGGCGAGAGGAAGGTCTCCGAGGATGTCGGCGACCTGCCCGGCGTCCTGCGCATCCAGTCCCTGGACATTTCTGGTCAGCAGGTCGATGGACTCGGCGCGGTGGAACTCTTCGACAGGGATCGGGTGGGCGAGTTCCTGCCAGCCGCCTGCGCGGGAGGTTGCGAGGACATGCCCTGATCCCTTGGGGAGCCAGGGTTGTAGGTCATCCGGGTGCACGATGTTATCGAAGACCAGCAACCAGTTCTGGCGGTGTTGGAGTGCTTCGATGGTGGCCTTGGCGGCGGTGTCGGTATCGACCGTTGCAGAGGCCACCCCGATGGCCACCCCCAACTCGCCGATCTGAGCAGCAATCAGTTCCGGGGTCTCGGCATTCACAAACTGGACCAGGTCGTACCGGTCAGCGAACCGGTACGCGTACTCGACCGCCACTGAGGACTTGCCCACGCCACCAGGGCCATACAAGGCCACCGGAGAGGGTGGAGTCTCCGATAGGGCCTGCTCCACCTTCGACAGCAACTCACCACGCCCGGTGAATCCGCGCAGCCGCTGCGGAAGTCCTCGATCGATCACATCGCTGCCGTTTTGGACCAAGGATTGAGGATCGGTCGGCGGTGAGGGTGTGGGTGGCGAGTCCTTGTGCGCGAGTGCCGTTGACGGGTCGAGAGCTTTCAGGAAGGCGGAAATGGCCGAGGCCCATGTGATGGTTTCTGCTAGCTGCTGCTGAAGTGCTCGGGCTTGCTGGAAAGCGGTGGTGCGGTTCTTGAGGACCGCTTCGATCGCGCGGCCCCAGTTCTCAGCGGTAGCCTTGTCGTCGCTGGTCGTTTCCACAACGGTCCGCAGCGATTCCTGGTCGAGAGCCTCAGTCAGCAAGGTCCCCAGCCCGCTGGTACTGCTCACCAGAACCGGTGTGCCTGCCACGATCGCCTCAGCCCCCACCAGCCCGAATCCTTCAGCGCGTGAAGGCATGATCACCAGGCTGGCCGCCCGCAGGTCATCTGCCAGCCTGGCCGGCTGCGTCGTGTACTGCTTAACGCGGACGTTGAGCCCCTTGTCCCGGGCCTGTTTACGGACCCGCCTGGTCACCTCGGCGGCCGTGCCCTTCCGCGCACCACGGATCACCAACTCGATACCGGGCAGGTCCCGAACACGCCGGGCGGCCTGGGAAAACCCAGCGGCAGCGATGTCCAGGCCCTTGAGCCGCTCATCCTCGGCCCGGCCGAACAACAACACCATCCACGGCTCCCCTAGCGGGGGAGTCCGCTGCGCAGGCGCCTCGACGTCAAAGCCCGGATCGAAACGCAGCAACTTACCCGGATCGACCCCACGCGCATGAAGATCGCGCAGGAACCACGCATATATACGCGGGCCCACCGCAACGACCAGATCCGCCGCCTCACTCAACTCCAACTCGGCCTGATGCCGCTCCTCCGCCAACACCTCGGCATCAACACCACGGCCGGGCTTATGACGTTCGATGTCATCAGGAATCATGTGAATGAAATGCACACGCCTGGCTCCCGGGAAGTAGTCACTCAAAGCATGAGCAGCCGGCCCCGTGATGCGAGCATGCCCAACGATCACCTGTGGCTCACCGGCATCCCCGAGATCAGGTCGACGAGAAAGCCGATCACCCTCCGGCGTCCCCGGGGGCCTGGGCGCCTCTACCAGAGTCACGCCCCGCCCGGCGGCGTCCTGAACTTCCTCTGCGGACGCACGAAGAACCAGACAAGTCACCCGAATACCGTCATTCAAGGCTAGATGGGCGCATAGTTGGCGATTGAATGTGCTCAATCCCCCCTGCGCCGACCCCCACTCTGTCGCCACCACCAGAAAATGCGAACTCACCTAACACCACCCCGGTTGACCTGATCTGCCCCAAGTTTCCCCCGCATCGGAGTCCAAAGGAAGCCGAACCGGCGAACCTGCCACCGCTGACAACACCCTGACCGTCCCGTATGGCCAAGCGAGTCGGCATGGATGTGGTGCCTGGTCGGACCAGCGGACCGAGACCGGCCCGAAGAGGCTGCATACCCGGCCCGGACGGACCGGCCGGCGGCCGTGGAGCGGGAGCCTTTGAAGGAGTAGGGAAAGTTTGCACGGCTCCGCCGAGCAAACTTCTAATGATGAGGAACGCCTGCTCGGTGCCCTTGTGCAGCAGGTCTCGCCGTGAACGGGCTGGTTCTGCGGTGTGAATCTTGGTCGAAGCGGTTGGTCAGGCCACTAGGCGGGCGGTGTAGCCGTGGTCGACGAGTCGCTGGAACGCCTTGCGGACGTTCTCGGGCATTGGCTGCGGGATGGCGAATCCTCGCTCGGCGTAGACCTCGATGCGCTGAGTGTCGCCCACCAGCATGGACACCACGCGGTCAACGTCACCGATGGAGGCGACGTAGTCGTCCAACTTCATCGGGTGGGCTCCGCAGATCACTTCGACCTCGGGCCAGATTTTGCGGCATGTCGCGTAGGCGCGCCGTTGTTGATACGGGCGGCTGATGAGGAGGACCGAATGCGGCGTGAGACCGCGCTCGGCGAGTAGGTCCCGGGTCAGTGTGAGGTTTTCGGCGGTGTTGGTCGTGGCCGGCTCGATCAGGATGGTGTCCTCGGGGACACCGAGAGACAGTGCGTGCTCGCGGTAGTGCACGGCCTCGCCGCGCGGGAAACGGGCCTTGGTGGTCGAGGCGTTCGCGCCCCTGCAAGCCGAGCAGATGGGCCACGAGGTTCCCGGAATGCGGCGGCGTCTACGGCTGCGCCACCCCGGAGATGCGGGCGGCCCTCCGGAAGGCGCTCCATGCAAGCTGGGAGGCCGCTCTGCGACAGCGGGCACCCCTGTCTCCGCGTTCGGACGTCCAACTCCTCAACACCCTGCTCCAAGAGGTCTATGCGCCCGAGGGCGCCTCATGAATCGGGAGGTATCGCACACCATGACGGGCTGGGGCTTTACAGCCATCGTCGCCGTGAGAGGCTGTGGCGCATGCTCGTAACCGATCGATTCACCGGCCAGTCCGGCTTGACCGGGATCGGCTATGAGGGACACGACATGGAGTCCTTCCTGGCCCAGCTCGCTGGCCAGGGAGTCTCCCTCCTGGTCGATGTCCGGCTGAACCCGATCTCACGCAAACGGGGTTTCAGCAAGCGGGCACTGAGCGAGGCGCTGAACTCCGCAGGCATCGACTACGAGCATGCTCGCCCGCTCGGCAATCCGAAGGACAACCGTGCCGGATTCGGTGGATCGCCGACCGAGCTGAGCCAGGCCAGGCGCCGGTTCGCCGACGAACTGCAAACGTCGGCCGCCATGGAGTGGCTTACCGCGATCGCGGATTGGGCCGCCGAGCGGAGAGTGGCACTGCTCTGCTTCGAGGCCGAGCAGGAACGCTGCCACCGCGACGTGGTCGCCGAGGCCGTCACTGCAGCGCAGACCCGGGGCGTTCACCGCTTGGGGTAGAAGGCTCCCAGGGTCATGAACGCTTGCGGATGCTTGGCCAGGTTCCCCACATAGAAGATCGTGTCTTGGCGCGGACCGCACATCTGCTCGAAGAACTTGAGGCGAAGCTGTTCCTTGGCTTCGGCATCGCTGAACCGGCGCAGATTGCGTTGTAGAGCGACCCACTCCCAGTCGTAGATGCCCTGTCTGTGTCCTCTGCAGGGCGGCGACTGACAAAGGTAGTGGTACCAGCCTTGAAAACGAGGTGCCTCAAGGGCGGTGCGCGGCCCGCTGCTGAACAGTTCTTCTTGCTGGATGTAGCGGTCGATCTTCCTCTGCTCGGCAGCGCTCCAGCCGGGATGAGCCTTGATCTCGAGGTTCTTGACCACCCGAGGGCGGATGGCGGCCAGAGAGCGAGCCAGCGGACGCTCACGGATCTCGCTCAGCAGTTCGCACATCGACGCTTGCACATGGTCGATCACGAAGACCTTCCGTCGCTCCCAGGTGTCCAGATACGACAGGGTCTGGACGGTCTCGACGATCGGCCGGTAGCTCTCGACGCGGGGATCGGCATGCGCGGGCCGGGCTCGCAGGGAGATGATGTCGTACTTCCGGAAGGTGTTCTCCCGCTCAAGCTCGCGATAGTTGATCGGGTAGAGCCGTACCCAGCAAGTCGGGTGTACGTCGATTCGAATCCCCGCCACGCAGACGGTCTCACCGTAGGTCTCCGAAGGGTTCGGCGCGGCTTTGACCGTGATCAACACCTCCATGGTCTCTTCGGCGCGGCCGGGAGACTTCACCGGTGCGGAGGTCGGATCCGGACCGAACAAGGACGGTTGATCAGCTGTGCCCAAGAGGTGCCCCCTATCTCAGCCCTGCCAAAAGCGTCCGGCTGAGATAGGGGAAACGCCAGGGCATGGCCGCATCCGGCAGGCTGTACGGCTCTTTGTGGCCCGAAGGGCAGAGAACGCTCAGCTCGTGACCCGCAGCTCCCGGGTACGCTGCCTGGCTTGGGAACGCAGGCTGGTGAGCTGGTGATGAAACGTATTGTGCTTGTTCTGATCGAGGTTGAGCGGAAGATCAAGACACGCGATGAGTTCGGACTCGAAGGCCCATGGCTCCGGATGCTCAATCCAGCAGACGCGGGCGTGGTCGGCCATCCAGGAGGTCAGTTGCGACTCGCCGGATTTTCCGAATGTCATGAGCCAGCCGCTGCCGACTCGCCGGAGTTTCAAGCCGAGCAGGCACCCAGAGTGAGTCGCAAGGTGGAGCCTTCGGCGTTTCCTCGGTAGTGATAGCGCACGCGTTTGCGCAGGTTCTGTGTGCTGAGACGGTCGCCGTTCTTCGAGGCGCGATCCCGACGTACAGCAGAGTTTCGGTCCGGAGGGCAGGGTGAGGCGCGGCGTCGAAGTGCCTCCCGTAGACGCCGGGAGCAGGTGGGACTGCGCTCGGGCGGGCGAGAACCTCGGCAGCGGTCCAGAGCCTTTCTGATCTTATGAGGAGCGAGGGGTGCATGAGGGGTCCTCTTAGTGCCTGGTTGCGACGAGTGTGCTGAGGAAGCGCTGGGTTTCGGGATCGGTCGAGTAGATGCGGGTGGCGCGGTTGCTACGGGTGAGCAGGACCCGATAGGTGTTGAGGGCCAAGGGCAGGTACCGCTCCGGGGTCAGGTCTTTTCCCCTCATGGCGTTGTCGTGGCTGAGCCTGGGGTCGGCGTGCCAGGAACCGTTACGGCGGACCAGGTCGGGGCCGATGATGACACCGCCGTAGTCGTACTCCATGCCTTGGGCGGTGTAGATGCAGCCGACCTGCTTATGTCCTCCAGGGTCGGTGGCCCAGAAGTTGCGCGCCGGAGCGATGGTGCCGGCATCGTTGATGCGCTCACGGGCGTTCCAGGGGGCCTTCCAGCTCTGCTCGGTCCCGTCCGCCCGCGTCCAGGTGATGGCGACTTCCGGTAGAAGGCGCTGGCCGTGGCGTTCCCAGGGCCAGCAGAAGCCGGCCGTCATCCGGGCCCGTGCTCCCTTGGCGTGATGTTCTTCGATCCAGGCTTGCATGTGCGCTGGATCGGAGACGAGGGCCAGGTCGAAGTCATCACCGGTCCATGGCTGCGGAGTCTCGTACAGCAGCTGGTCGACCCAGGTCATGTAGGCGCGTGAGCCATTGGAGCGGAAGCTGCCTGCAAGTGAGATTTTCTGAACTTTGCGCCCGTAGGCTGCGGCGAACTGCTCGACCTGAGCGATAGTGACGCCTTCCTGTGGGCGGACGATCTGCCGTTCGTCCAAGAACAACACCAGGATCTGATGCTTCTTGATCAGTTTCTCCAGCTGCGTTTCCTTCGGGCTCGGTCTGCGCAGGCGCTGAGCTTCGTCCACGATGGCCAATGGCGTCTTGCCCTCCGGATGCCCCAGGTTGAGCAGGTCGCCGGGGAAGACAAAGAGGTTCTTTGCGGCGGGCGGCACGCTGCGGCGCATCTGCGCGATCAACGTGCCCGAAGGGGTTGCATAGCGCACGTCCAGGTGGCGCCGCGCCGACTCCCTCCGGAGGTTAAGGGCGAGCAGCCGGGCGGCGATCACTGTTTTCCCGCTGCCGGGTCCGCCGGTCACCACCACAACGGATCCTGCGGACTCGTGACCGGCGATCAGGTCGATGGCCCGCTGGATCCGCAGCAGAGCGTCCTGCTGATCGCCGAACAGCACGAAGGACCGGTTGCCTTGCAGCATTGTCCCGACGTTGTCCAGCAGCCGCTGCGACGGTGTCCACCGGGTCCGCGCGAACGCCGTGATCCGCTGCTCGCCAGGAGGCTGCAGATCCGTCATCTGTAATGCACCGACCAGCTGCTCCGCACTCATCTCAAGCGTCAGGTCCTCGCCGCTGAGGATCGGTATATCCCGGCAGTGCTTGTTGCAGGTGACGTGCAGCGGTTCGACCTGAGCACGAGTGGCGTTGTGCAGGAATACCACCCCGCGTATCTGCACGGCTCCGGTGCCGGCCTCGAACCAGTTGCGCAGAAAGGCCAGGTAGCCGCTCACCTGGACGGCTGGATGCGTCATCTCCAAACCGTCGGAACGGCGCACCAGCTCCGGCGACAGGACCTCCACGTCGGTCCACTGCTTCAACTCGATCACCGTCAGCGCCGGTGCCCCGTCGGGCGCGTCGGCCAGGAGCAACGCGTCGAACCTGCTGGCACCGCCCGCGGCGCTGTACTCCAGATAGATCTGCATCTGCTCCAGGCCGGCCCGGAGCAGTACGTCTATCAACGCCGGCCAGCTGAACCGCCAGCTGCGATACTCGCTGTCACCGACTTCGCCGAACCCGGCGTTCCGGTAACGCAAGGCGCATTCGCGCAGGAACTCCGGGCGCTGGAGTTGCCGGGCCAGCTCGGCTACCCGCCCCTGCCATACACATGGCACCTGCGATAACCGGTCGTCTTCAGCCTCCAGCGCTCGCCCGGTTTGCTTCATGAGGCGTCCTGCGCGACGTGCTGACGGTGCCAGGCGAAATAGTCGCTGCTGGCGGTGTCGAAGGCCAGACAGGGCTTCCCTGCCCGTTCGGCCACAGGGCCGGCCAGGCCGGGGTCGGCCAGCGCCACAGCCGTGGCCGTGATGATCCCCGATCCGTCAACGAACAGGAAGCCGTGCTCGAACAGCACGTCGCAGCCCAGCACGCACGCACCCATGATGTTGGCCAGGTCCCGGCGCTCGTTGAACGTGCAGTTGCGGCGCCGCTTGATATGCGCGGTATGGACGACCCTCGCCGGCAGCTTCAGCCCGCACAGGGAGCACTGCAGCCGCGTGGACTTGCCGAACTTGGCGTTGCGCAGTCGCTGCTGCTCTTTGCGCACCAGGGTGCGGGCCCGCTGGTCCAGGTCGCCGTCGATGTCCAGGTATCGGTCGGCGGTGTGGTCGACAAGCTCGCTATCGGCGGCCTGCTGAGTCACGGCCTCGATGACCCCGTCGACAGCGGCGGACCCTTGCTGGAGGACGGGAGCGCCCTGTTTGTTGGCCGACAGCCGCAGCGCTTCCATCGCGTCGTCGCCCAGGATCTCGCCGGTCACTCCCTCCTGGATCTCCAGGATGTTCAGCCGGATCCGGAAGGGATAGACACCGTCCGGCCATACCGGCGCGGTGTCCTGGAAGACCTTCCCGGTGATCTGGGCGACCACGAGCTGCTGGAGCCGTGCCCCTGACCACCCGCCGGCGGCCACCCGGGCATTGGGCCCCTTGTGTCCCAGAAGCAGGTAGTCGCCCGGCTGCAGACTCTCCAGTACCTGCTCGGTACCGCCTTTGGCGACGGTCTCGGCCTTCCAACCCCAGAGCGAGCGCTCGATCCCGATCTGTAAGTTCCCCTTCGACGGCGCAGGCACATAAATCAGGGCGGTAGCCATCAGCGGCCCTCCACACAACACGACTCCCGGCGGGAGTTCCGGTGATGCCGCTCCGCTGCGAAGCCACGATGGTGGAAGGCGCAGCGAGCGTACGGACGGGCTAACAGCTATCAGACACCACTGACATATCAGACATCAATGGCATTCGGCCTTGCTCCGTTCGGAGGACGGCCGAAGCGGCTCAGGGACGGCGCTCGACGGCGGCGTCTGAGCAAGATCACTCCCAGATCGCTCCCAAAATCGGACATCCGAGGGTGGGAGCTTGGCACCGGGAACGACAAAGGGCCGGGTCATCGTTACGATGACCCGGCCCTTTGTCGTTCACTGCCTGGGGTGAGTGAGGGGACTTGAACCCCCGACATCTTGGACCACAACCAAGTGCTCTGCCAGCTGAGCTACACCCACCAAGTCGCCCGGATCGCTCCCGGCTCAAGCAAGTGTAGCGGTTCCGCGGGGGTGGTACGCCCACCGTTTCTCAGGTGTCGGCGACGATGTCGGCCGCGATGGCGCGGGCCGTCTCGGAGTCGGGGCCGGGCTGGGGGACGAACACCGCCCGGCGGTAGTAGCGCAGCTCCTGGATGCTCTCGGTGATGTCGGCGAGCGCGCGGTGGCCGCCCTTCTTCTGCGGGCTGGCGAAGTAGACCCGCGGGTACCAGCGGCGGGTCAGCTCCTTGATGCTGGAGACGTCGACCATCCGGTAGTGCAGGTGGGCGTCCAGGTCCGGCATGTCGCGGGCGATGAAGGAGCGGTCGGTGGCGATGGAGTTGCCGCAGAGCGGCAGCTTCTTGGGGTCCTTCACGTGGCCGCGGAAGTAGTCCAGCACCGTCTGCTCGGCCTCGGCGAGGGTGATGCCGCCCGGGAGCGCCTCCAGCAGGCCCGAGGTGGTGTGCATGTCGCGCACGACCGGCGACATCTGGGTGAGCGACTCCGGCGGCGGCTTGATGACCAGGTCCACGCCCGCGTCGAGGATGTTCAGCTCGCTGTCGGTGACGAGCGCGGCTATCTCGATCAGGGCGTCCGCCCGCAGGTCGAGCCCGGTCATCTCGCAGTCGATCCACGCCAGCAGTTCCATGCCCATATGCCCTCTCACCTGGGAACGATCCCGGGTCGGCCAGCCGAAGAGTCCAGCGTCGCCGGGGAGGTAGGAGCCGCGTCGCGCGCCATCCCCGGCACCCGCATGTGCCCAGGCTACGGCGCGGGCGGCCGATCCACGACATCAGCCCGCACGCACGCGGGCCCCGCCGCCCGGGGAAGGCGGCGGGGCCCGCGGCGCGAGCGGGCGCGGGTCACTCCGGGACGCGCGCCACGCAGAAGACGGTCTGGCCGAACGGCGGGCGCACCAGGCGCTCGATGCCCCGGGTCAGCGGGATGACGGTCCGGTCGTAGATCTTGACCAGCCGGGGGTCGGGGTAGCCGGCGCCGCCGCGGCGGACCGCGGCCCACCAGGCGATGCCGCCGAGGAAGTTGATCGGCTTGAGCACCTCGGGGAGCAGGCCCGCCTCGCGCACCGCGGTCGACAGGGTCGCCGGGGTGTAGCGGGTGACGTGCCCGACCTTGCGGTCGAACTCCCCGTACAGCTGCATGTAGCCGGGCACCCAGATGACGATGCGGCCGCCGGGCAGGGTGACCGAGGCCAGGTCGCGCAGCGCCTGGACGTCGTCCTTGATGTGCTCCAGCACGTTCATCATCACGACGGTGTCCACCTTCTGGCGGATGTCGATGTCGGCCGGCAGCTCCAGGGCCAGCACCTCGACGTCGTCGGAGTCGGCGTAGCGGTCGCGCAGCTCGCCCACGCAGTAGGGGTCGTTGTCGCTGACGGCCAGGTAGTCCAGCCGGCCGGCGAACTGCTCGGAGAAGTGGCCGAGACCCGAGCCGATCTCCAGCAGCGAGCGGCCGACGTACGGGGCGACCATGTCGTACTCGTACTTGCGGTAGTTGCGTGCCTCGTCACCGCCCAGGTGGTTCTCCAGGGCGTCCTCGCCGGCGGCGGGCTGGACCAGCTCGCCGTCTCCCGCGGTGGGCACCGACGGCGTTGCGGCTGGGCTGCTGCCGAGGACCCTCAGCAGCGTTCCCATGACGGTCTTCTTCGGGCGTGGCGAGTCTGTGCTCTCCACCGCCTGGCGGGTACGGATCACCGGCCGAACCTCTCACCTTTGCAAGATCAATTGGGACGGTAGCGACGAAGATCTACCGAATCGACATGTGAAGCGGGCGAGAGAGCACCATTTCATGGTTGTACGGTGACCTGGAACTCCGAACGGGAACCCCGTTCGTCCGCTACCAGGACGCGAGCCCGGCCGGCACCGGGACGCCCTCGCGCAGCAGCGGGTCGGGCACGGGCTCGCCGAACGTCTGCCGGACCGGGACGACCCCCGCCCACACGTCCAGAGCATAGTCCGGCTCGTCGTCGCCGGGCGGCCCCTGCCGCACCTTGACCGAGGCCTCCGCCAGGGACAGGGCGAGGACGGACGTCGCGGCGAGCTCCTTGCCGTTCGGCCGCCGGGCGGTGTCCCAGCGGCCCGGGGACAGGGTCTCGGTGATCGCGCGCAGGCCCGCCAGCTTCTCGGCGGGGTCGGTGACCTGGCGCGGCGTCCCGTAGATCATCGCGCTGCGGTAGTTGAGTGAGTGGTGGAACAGCGAGCGGGCCAGCACGATGCCGTCCAGGTGGGTGACGGTGACGCAGATCTCCTGCCGCGCCCCGCCGCGCAGGCTGGCGGCGCCGGTGGAGCCGTGCAGGTACAGCGTCTCGCCCGCGCGCCCGTAGCCGGTCGGGATCACGCGCGGTGTGCCGTCGATCACCACGCCGAGGTGGCAGACGCGGCCGGTGTCGAGGATCTCGTGCAGGACGGCGCGGTCGGTCCCGGCGCGTTCGCGCAGGCGGCCGAGGCGGGTGCGGTCGGTGGAGGACAGGGGTGCGGTGCTCATGGCGCCTTACGCTAGGCGGGCAGTGGACTGGTGTGCAGGGCCAATCCGCGCGGATTCACGGAGACCACTTTGATCGATCTGCCCCTGGTGCTGGAGCGGGCCGGCGGGGTGCCGCTGCGGGCGCAGCTCGTCGCGCAGCTGCGCGCGGCGATGGCGGAGGGCCGGCTCGCGGCGGGCGAGCGGCTGCCGTCCAGCCGGGCGCTCGCCGGGACGCTGGCGGTCAGCCGGACGGTCGTCACCGAGGCCTACGAGCAGCTGTACGCCGAGGGCTGGCTGGAGGGCCGGCACGGCTCGGGGACCTACGTCAGCGACATCGCGCTGCCGGGCGGCGCGGCCGAGCGGCCGGCAGAGACGCCCGGGTACCTGGGCCGGGCGGCGCCGCCGGGGATGCTGGACCTGCGTCCGGGCGTGGCCTGGACGGGCGCGCTGCACACCCCGGCCTGGCGGCGGGCGTGGCGGCTGGCGGCGGACGCCGGCCTCGGCGAGCGGCCCGACGCGCGCGGCCTGCCGGGCCTGCGCGCCGCGCTCGCCGACCTGGTGCGCCGCACCCGCGGGGTGGCCTGCCCGGTGGAGCGGCTGATGGTGACGCGGGGCGCGACCAACGGGCTGGACATGCTGGCGGCCGCGCTGACGCGGCCCGGCGACCGGGTCGGGATCGAGGAGCCGGGCTACGGGCGGGCCCGGGCGGTCCTGGCGGCGCGCGGGCTGGAGGTGGTGCCGTGCCCGGTGGACGAGCACGGCCTGGTGGTGGACGCGCTGCCGGACGGCCTGCGCCTGGTCTACACCACGCCCTCGCACCAGTACCCGCTCGGCGGCGTGCTGCCGGTGCCGCGGCGGCAGGCGCTGCTGGCCTGGGCGCGCCGCAACGACGCGCTGGTGGTGGAGGACGACTACGACGGGGAGTTCCGCTTCGACGTGGCCCCGCTGCCCGCGCTGTACGGGCTGGACCCCGACCGGGTCGTCTACCTCGGCACCGCCTCCAAGATCCTCAGCTCGGCGGTCGGCGTCGGCTGGCTGGTGGCCCGGCCCGGCGTGGTCGCCGCGGTCGCGCGGCGGCGCGAGGAGGTCGCCGACCGGACCCCGGGCGTGCCGCAGGAGGCGATGCGGCTGCTGCTGGAGCGCGGCGACCTGGACCGGCACGTCCGGCGGATGCGCGGCGAGTACGCGCGCCGCCGCGCCGTGGTGGCGGAGGCCCTGGCGGGGCTGCCGCTGCGCGGCGACACCGCCGGCCTGCACCTGGTCGCCGAGCTGCCCGCCGGGCGCGCCGAGCGGGTGGCGGTGGAGGCGGCGCGGCGCGGGGTGCTGGTGGAGACGCTGGCGCGCGCGTACGCCGGCCCGCCGGCCGTGTCCGGGCTGGTGATCGGCTACGGCGCGGCGGGCGGGCCGGGCGATCTCAGGAGCGGCTGCTCGCTGGTTCGGGAACTGGCGGGTTAGCCGAGGGGGCGCGCACCGCCGCGGGCTTCGGCCGGACCGGCCGCAGCGCGGCCGGGCCCTCCCGGCCCGGTAGCGGGCGCGGCAGCGGGATGGCGGCGAGCGGGGTGTCGGGCCCGGTGATCCGCCGCACGTCGATCGCGCCGGGGTCGGGACGCTCGGCGCCGGGCGCCTGGGAGGCGCCGAAGTGGCCGCCGCGCGCCCAGTTCCGCCGGTCGCGGCCGGAATGGTAGGACTGCGGCGAGGGCAGCGGCGGCCCGGCCGGCCAGCGGCGGGCGACGCCCCAGGCGTCCAGCAGGCGGGTGATCGGGTCCAGCCCGGTCAGCAGCGAGCCGGTGAACGGCGTGCGGGCGAAGCCGACCACCACGATCTGCGCGCAGACGCGGCCCTCCCGGTCGACGCCGTCGCCGAGCCGCAGGCCCGCGCGGGTCACCGGCAGCAGCTGGATCGTCTCACCGGTGACCGGGTTCCACACCAGGTGCGCCGGCCGCTCCTCGCGGATCAGGTCGGCGGCCACCGACCGGGCCGACACGGCCCGCGGGTCGGATTCGCTGGTGAACCAGACGGCGCGGGGCGCGCCTCCCCGCAACGCCCCGCCGTCGTGTCGTGCCGGCATGCGCGCGGCGCCCGGTAGCCATGCGTCAGCCACGGTCCATCCCCCCACTCGGGTGGACCAGCCCCCCGAACTGGTCTGCTTCCTCGTTCGTAGCCCAGCCGGACCTGGAAGTCCAGCGGGCACGTTTCTTGGTGTTCGTGCTTTAGGTCCCACCCTGGCCCTGTGTGGGGCCCTTTGCGTAGCCTTTCGGGCGGATGAATCCGCCGGATGGGCCCGCCCGTGCACCCGGACCGGGCGCCGGCCGCCGCCGGAACGGTGTTCCCGCAGGTGAACGCGTATTTCCCCGGCCCGGCGGGTAGGTGTCGTGCTGTGGCCGGAAGTGGACGGAGCGTCACCGGCCCCGCCGGTAAACCGATCGGCGGGGGTGGGCTTCCCAGGTCATACCGAGCCGCGTTCTAATAGGGCCCCATGACCGTTGACGCTGAACTTCCGGCCGGGGTCCCCGGCATCGACGTCCCCCGCCTGGCGGAGTGGCTGGCCCGCGCGCTGCCCGGCGCCGGCCGGATCACCGCGATCGACCTCATCGCGGGCGGCCGCTCCAACCTGACCTACGGGATCACGCTGGCCGGCGGCGACCGCGACCGGATCGTGCTGCGCCGCCCGCCGCTCGGGCACGTCCTGCCGACCGCGCACGACATGGGCCGCGAGTACCGGGTGCTGGCGGCGCTCGGCGCGGCGGGCGGGGTGCCGGTCCCCGAGACGCTGGCGTTCTGCGACGACGACGCCGTCATCGGCGCCCGCTTCTACCTCATGGGCTTCGTCGAGGGCCGGGTGCTGCGGACGGCGGAGGACGCCGCCGGCCTCACCCCCGCCCAGGCCCGCGGCCTCAGCGAGCGCCTCGCCGAGGCCCTCGCGGCGGTGCACACGGTGGACGTGGACGCCGCCGGGCTCGGCGGCTTCGGGCGCCCCGAGGGGTACATGGCCCGCCAGCTGAAGCGCTGGGGCAAGCAGTGGGACTCCTCGCAGGAGGCGATCGGCGCCGCCGGGGCCGTCCACGAGGTGCCCGGATACGACCGCCTCGTCGCGCGCCTCGCCGAGCGGCTCCCGGCCGACGCCCCGGCCCGGCTGGTGCACGGCGACTTCCGGCTGGACAACGCGCTGGCCCGGCTGGAGCCGCGGCCGGAGATCGCCGCCGTCGTCGACTGGGAGATGTCCACGCTCGGCGACCCGCTGTCCGACCTCGGCCTCACCCTCGTCTACTGGGCCGAGCCCGGCGACGAGGACCCGCTGCCGGTCGGCGCGACGATCACCGCCGCGCCCGGCTTCTTCACCCGCCGCGAGTTCGCCGGGCGCTACGCCGAGCTGACCGGGTTCGACCTGGCCGGCCTGGACTTCTACGTGGCGTTCGCCTGCTTCAAGCTGGCGGTGATCCTGGAGGGGATCCACGCCCGCTTCCTGCAGAAGGCCACCGTCGGCGAGGGCTTCGACCAGATCGGCGCCGCGGTGCCGCTGCTGGTCGGGCGCGCCCACCGCATCCTGGACTCGGGCTCGCCCTGGTAGCGGGGCCTCAGCAGTAGGCGACGGGCGCGGTGCCGCCGGGGGAGAACCGCACCGCGCCGTGCCGGCCGCCCCAGCAGAACATGCCGGTCCGCGCGACCGTCACCGCGGCGCTCTGCCCGTCCCGCAGGTGCCCCGACCCGCCCGCCGACAGCTGGCCGGAGACCTCGGCGACCTGCCAGTCCACCGGGCCGCCGACGGCGGTGACGGTGACCGTGCAGGAGTGGCCGCCGCCCATGTCGCAGCCGATGACGTTCAGGCTCCCCGGCGCCGGGCGGGGCGCCGGCGTGCTGGAGGTGGGCACGGGACCGGGCGCCTTGACGGTCGGGCCGCCGGACGGTCTGCGCTTCGGCGGCTTGCGGGTACGGGAGGGCGAGGGCGTGGGAGAGGCGCTCGCCGCCCGGCGCGTCGTCCGCGGCGCGGTGGGCGACGCGGACGGCTCATCGCTGATCAGCGGCCCGCTGCGGCGGGTCGGCCGCGGCTCGGGGGCGGCCGAGCCGGTCGGCTCGCCGCCGTCGAAGATCGTCAGGGAGCCCGCGATCAGCGCGACGGCGGCCAGCCCGCCGCCGACGGCCGTCAGGATCCGGCCCCGGCGGTGCCCCACCGGGCGCTCGCGGGCCGGCCCCGGCCGGTAGGGGAGCGGCCGCCCGGCCTCGTCGAACGGCTCGGCGAGGGCGGCGACGGCGCGGCGGTTGTCCGCGCGGTCGGGGGCGGTCGCGGCCGTCAGCACGTCCAGCCGCAGGTCGGCCGGGACCGCCGCGATCGGCAGCACGGCCAGCAGCCGGTCGAGGGGCAGGGCCGGCACCTCGTGCGCGCTGCACACGGGACAGCCGTGCACGTGGCGGGGCAGCGAGCGCGCGCGCTCGGGCTGCAGCGGCCAGGCCCCGGTGAGCGCGGCGAGGCTGGGGCAGTCCTCCCAGTGCAGATGCGCGACCAGGACGGCCCGGGTCGCCTCCTCCAGGTCCCGCCGGGCGTCGCTCAGCAGCTGCATGGCCTCGGCGGGCGGGATGCCGAAGATGCCCGCGAGGTCCACCGCGTCCAGTTCGTGGCGGCCCGTCAGGTCGATGGCCTCGCGCTGCCGCCCGTCGAGCGCGGCGAGCGCGCTGTGCGCGATCAGCCGCCGCTCGGCGCGGCGCGCGCGCTGCTCCTCGCTCAGGTCGTCCTCGCCGACCTCCGGCGCGGTCTGGCCCAGGTGCCGGCTGGGGTTGTCGCGGCGCCGCATGCACTCCTTGCGGGCGAGGGCGTACAACCAGCCGCGCAGCCGCTCGGGCTCACGCAGGTTGCCGACGTGCTCGCGCGCCGCGATGAGGCAGTTGCGCAACGCCCCGGCCGCCTCCACGCGGTCGCGCAGCAGGCCGTGGCAGTAGTCGAACAGGTACGGCGCATAGGTGTCGTAGACCTCGCTCAGCGCGATGACGTCACCGGCACGCAGGGCAGCCGCCAGACGTGGGTCGTCGAACCGACCCGAATCGGGACCACCGGACACGAGACTCCTCCAGGCGTTGGGGACGCTCCGGCTGCCTGATCTTGCCACCTGGAATCGGGTGTTTCCGGCGTTTGGCTGTTTCGGGGGTGGTCGGCGGGCGGTTTCGCCCGCGCTGACCACCGGTTTCCCATGAATGTGAGGTGAATCGCGTTTGAAGTGTCCGATCGTGGAGACGCGCGATCGGTCCTACGGCTTCGGCTGCGGCTTCGGCTGCGGACAGGTCCAGAAGACCTCCGCGGAGCCGCCCGGGGAGAAGGTGACCGTGCCGCTCCCGCCCTGCGCGTCCGCCGAACAGTCGACGCTGCGGGCGGCCGTGACCGCCGCGGTGCCGCCCGCGCGCAGCCGCCCCCCGCCGCTCGCGGTCACCCCGGCGGCGCCGGTGACCGCCCAGGTCACCGGGCCGCCGACGGCGCGCACGGTGATGCCGCAGGTGGTCGCGCCCTCGGGGATCGTGCAGCCGTTCACCACCAGCGTGCCCGGCGCCGTCGGCTCGGGCGTCCGCGAGGCGTGGGGCGGCTTGCGCGTCGGCGTCCGGTGCGGGGTGGGCGTCGGGCTGGTCGTGGTGGGGGTCGGCGTCGGGGACGTCGTGGACGGCGTGGGCGTCGGTGTGGCCGACGGGGTCGGCTCCGGGCGGTCGGTCTCGCCGTCGGTGGCGGACGGGTCGGCGGCCGGCGCCGAGGTGGCCGGCGACTGCGCGCCCGCCTCCTTGCCCGGTCCGCCCGGCATCAGCATGAACGCGCCCGTCACCAGGAGCATGACGACCGCGGCGGCGGCGATGGCCGGCAGCAGCCGGGGCGGGACGTGGCCGCCGCGGCTCCGGGGCGCCTCGCCCGGCTCCAGCGGGACCGGCCACCCCCGCTCGTCGAACGGCTCGGCCCGCAGCACGGCCGCGTGCAGCGTCTCGGCCCGGGCCGGGTCGGCCGCGGTCGCCAGGATGCGGTCGCGCACGTTCAGCGGCATGAGCGCGACCGGCAGCACCTGCAGCAGCCGCGCCGTCGACACCGTGCGGTCGCGGCGCTCGCCGCAGACCGGGCAGGTCCCGATGTGCCGGACGAGCTTGCGCACCGTGGCCGGCGGGAGCGGCGACTCGCCGCCTCCGGCGGCGTCGCCCGCGATGGCCGCCGCGCCCGGGCAGCCGTCCTGGCCGCCGCGCGCGATCAGCGCGGCGGCGAGCGCGTCGTCCAGCCGGGCCCGGGCCGCGCCGACCAGCTCGGTGGCCTGCTGGGCGGGCAGCCCGAGCACGTCGCCGATCTCGGCGGGGTCCAGGCCGTGCCGGGCCAGCAGGTCCAGCGCCTCGCGCTCGCGGCCGCGCAGCCCGGCGAGGGCGCCGTGCACCAGCCGCCGGGTCTCCAGCCGCTGCGCCCGCTCGGGCCCGTCCAGGAACATGTCCTCGACCTCGGGCGCCTCGTGCCGCTCGGCCGGACGGGCGGGATCGCGCAGATGGCGCAGGCACTCGTTGCGCACCAGCGCGTACACCCAGGAGCGGAAACGGCCGGGGCGCTGCAGCAGCGCGGCGTGCGCGCACGCGCCGAGCAGGGCGTCGTGCAAGGCCACGGCCGCCGCGTCCTGGTCGCGCAGCAGCGCGTGGCAGTAGTCGTACAGCCGGGCCGCGTAGCGGTCCACGAGCCGGGACAGGGCGCCGGGATCGCCTGCGGCCAGCGCGTGCGCGAGCCGTTCGTCGTCCAGGCGGTCGAGACTTGGCCAAGCGGACACAAGGTCCTCCCCGCGAGCTGAGATCAGCCATCACAGGCTCTGAGAAAAACAGAAAGGGAAGCGGTGCTTCGCGCCTTCTCCCGCCGGCCCCCGGGGTCCGGGCCGTTCCCTGTCGCGGGTCAGGGAGGAGAAGAGGTCGGAGGCCCGACGGCCCCGCTCCCCGTCGGGCCTCCACTAGATGGACGGCCGGCCCGCCCGTCCGGTTGACACCGGACGGGCGGAAATTTCCGGCTACTGCTTGATCCGGCGCGACAGCATCTTCAGGAAGATCTTGGAGATCTCCTGCGGCGTCGAGGCGACCTGCACGCTGCCGTTGGTGACCCCGGCGATCTTCTCCAGCTCGCCGCGGTCGACGCCCGGGCCGAACCCGATCATGTTGACCTGGATCGGCTTGTTCGGGTCGGTCTCCTTGCGCAGCCTGGCCAGCGTCTCGTTCAGCGTCGGGCCGCCCTTGTCGTCGTTGGCGCCGTCGGTGAGCAGCAGGATCGAGTTGCCGAACTCGGGCTTGTAGCTGCGCTTCATGTACTTGTAGGCGGCGAGCACGCTGTCGTACAGGCCGGTGTCGCCGGTCGGCTTCGGCTGCAGCTGCCCGAGCTGCGACAGCACCAGGTTGCGCCGGCTGGTCGAGCCGATCCGCTCGTTCAGCGGGCCGACCGACACGACCTCGCGGTAGTCCAGGTCGCCGCGCATCTTGGTGGAGAACTGCCAGATGCCGAGCTCGGTGTCGTCGGACATCATGGTCAGGCCGCCCTGCGCGACGCGGGCCGTCGCCTGCAGCCGGGTGGTGTTCGGCGCGACCTGCTCCGACATCGAGCCCGACACGTCGATCAGCGTCAGGATGCGCAGGCCGAGCGACAGCTTGGACCACGCCTGCATGACCTGCGCGACCTCGGCCGGCCGCGGCGCGGTGAGCTGGCGCGGCCGCGCCGGGCTGACGCCGAGCTTGGCCCCGAACGAGGCGGGCGCCTTGCCCTCGGGCGAGCGGAAACCGAGGTCGCGCACCTCGGTGCGGGTGGTCTCGGTGTTCATGGCCTGCTCGAGCAGCTGCGCGGCCTTGGCCTTGTCGCCGTCGTCGGTGGTGACGGTGAAGGGGTAGTCCTGCATCATCGTGCCCTCGATGGGGTACAGCGCGACCGCCGGCTCGGCCGGCCCGGTCTTGTTGTACTGCCACACCGCCTGCTCGGAGGCGAACGCGACCGGCTGCCTGCCGGGCCGGTTCTTGCGGAACAGCTTGAACTGGTCGGCCACCGTCGGCACGGTCGCCTCGCGGATCGTCCGGACGATGCCGGTGAAGATCGACTCGCGGTTCGGGTCGTTGGTCAGCAGCGCGTTGGTGACCATCAGCGCGGTCATGCCGGCCGCGTTGGTGGACGGCTCGGGCACCAGCAGCCGGACCGTGCCGGGCTGGATCATCTGGTTCTTGGTGACGCCGCCGCCCGCCGTGCCGCCGGCGGCCTTCAGCAGGTTGTCCCACGAGGGCGTGGTGGTCACGCCCTCCTGCTTCAGCCGCCCGGCCAGGGTCTGCGGCAGCGCGATGACCAGCGGGCTCGCCGCGACCGAGGTCTTGGTGGAGCGGACGGCGTCCTTGCCCTTCGGCGAGCTGCGCACCAGCGAGGCCCACATCGAGGAGTCGGGGATCCACACGTCCGGCCGCTTGTTGCCGTCGGTCGGCACGCCCTGCCCCGACAGCAGCGTCGCCACGGACGCCGCCGGGACCTTGGTCACCACGGCCTTGACGCACTTGCCGGAGACCTTGTGCTTGGCGTCGTTGAACCGGCCGGCCGCCTTGGTCACCACGGGCTCGATGTCGGGGGCGGCCGACACGCCGAGGGCGATCGCGCCGTCGCCGTCGCAGTCGCCGCCGCCCTCGGCGAAGGCGTAGACGCCGACGCCGAGCAGCAGCGCGAGGCCGACCGCGCCCGCCATCGGGCCGATCAGCGCGGCCGCGCTGCGCTTCTTCTTGCGGCGGCCGTACTCGCCGCTGCCGCCGCCGTAACCGCCCGAACCACCCGGGCCGCCGCCGTAGTCGCCGCCGCCCGAACCGCCCGCGCGGCCGCCGAAGAAGCCGGCCGGCCGCTCGTCGGAGCGGGAGACGGTGTCGTAGTCGCCGTAGCCGCCGGACGCGGCGGAGGCCGCGCCCGCGCCGAAGGCCGCGGCCTCGGCGTCGCCGGGCCGCCGGACGCCCTCGCCGTAGCGGTCGTCGCCGGCCGCGCCCTGCGGGACCGGCCGGCCGAGGCCGTAGCCGCCCGCGTCGGAGGCGCCGCTGAAACCGCCCGCGCCGTACGCCGGCTCCTCGCCCGGACCGCGCGGGGTGAACCACTCGGGCGTCTCGGAGGACTCGCCGGGGCCGGGGACCTGCTGCGCGCCGGACGCGCCGGGCGGCGGGACGCCGGGACCGGGGGTCACCGGCGGGCTCTGGCTGTCGCGTGGACCGAACCAGTCGGAAGACCCGTCGTTGGCAGGGCCGAAGAGAGGCCGGGACGGATCGTGCTCGCCGTCGCCCGGCGTCCCCTCGGGGAAGTCATTGCGATGACGTCCGCTCACGGCTGTCCTCGTTTCACCAGAAACCCATCGATGTTCCCCGGCACTGTAGTAGTACGAACGAGAGGTTACAAAGAACTCAAAAATGATAATGACGCAGGTCATCAGCGTATCGCTCGATGATCATGGCAGCCGGGGGGCCGGTGACCGTCCGCGATCACGATGCGACGGCCCGGCGCGGCAACTCCGCGGACCGCCCGGACGTCAGTATTCCTGGGGATGTACGGGCCCGGGGCCGCGCGCGCAGGGGCGCCGGGCGGCGGGCCCGGACGAGGGGGCGAGCCTGATGGACGACGACGGCGCACGGCCGGGAAAAAACTTGCCCGGGCGCTCCGCGCGATGGCGGACCGCGGCGGCCTGGACCGGCGTCGCCGCCTGGGGGACCTGGGCCCTGGTCCGGTTCGCGGGCGGCGACCGGCTGCCCGGCGTCGGGGCGCTGACCGCCCCCGCCCTCGCCCTCACCCCCTACGCGGCAGCCGCCGCGCCGCTGCCGGTCCTGGCCGCCCTGCTGCTGCGCCGCCGCCGGGCCGCCCTCGCGGGGGTGCTCGTCGCGGGTACCCTCGCCGCCGCCGTGCTGCCCCGGGCCTTCGGCGGCGGCGAACCCCCGGCGCGCGGGCCGGTGTTCCGGGTGCTGACGGCGAACCTGATGTTCGGCGAGGCCGACCCGGCGCGGCTGATCGACCTCGTCCGCCGCACCGGCGCCGACGTGCTCAGCCTCCAGGAACTCCCGCCCGAGGCCGTCGCCCGCTACGAGCGGGCCGGGCTCACCGCGCTGCTGCCGAACAAGGTCGTGGACGCCCGCTGGGGCGCCGCCGGGTCGGGCCTGTACTCCCGCCACCCGCTGCGCGCCCTGCCGCCGCTCGCCCGGACCCAGATGGCCATGCCGTCGGCCGAGCTGACGCTGCCCGGCGGCCGCCGCGTCGAGATCACCGCCGTGCACCCCGTCCCGCCCATCTCGGCCGAGTCGCTGCACGACTGGAAGCGCGACCTCGGCGAGCTGCCGGCCGCCCACCCGGCGGACATGGCCGCGGGCGCCGCCGCGACGGCCGCGCCGGTGCGCATCCTGGCGGGCGACTTCAACGCCACCCTCGACCACGCCACGCTGCGCCGGGTGATCGGCCGCGGCTACGCCGACGCCGCCGACCGCGCGGGCGCCGGGCTGGTCCCGACCTGGGGGCTGGCCGACCCGAGGCCGCCGCTCACCATCGACCACGTCCTCGCCGACCGGCGCTGCGCCGTCCGCGCCGTCTCCGTGCACGACCTGCCCGGCAGCGACCACCGCGCGGTGTTCGCCGAGCTCCGGCTGCCCTGACCATGGGCGTTCCGCCCCCACAATGGAGGGCATGGCCCGCCTGGTTCCCGTCACCGACCCCGCCGACCCGCGCCTCGCCGACTACGTGTCGCTGCGCGACGTGAACCTGCGCAAGAGCCTGGAGGCCGAGCACGGGCTGTTCATCGCCGAGGGGGAGAAGGTCATCCGGCGCGCCGCCCGCACCGGCTTCCCGCCCCGCTCGTTCCTGATGGCCGAACGCCGGGTCGCGCCGCTCGCCGATCTGCTGGACGGCCTGGACGCGCCCGTCTACGTCGCCGACGACGCGACGGTGGAGGCCGTCGCCGGGTTCCCGGTGCACCGCGGCGCGCTCGCCTCGATGCGCCGGCTGCCGCCCCCGCCGGTGCCGGAGGTGCTGGCGGGCGCCCGGCGCGTCCTGGTCCTGGAGGACCTGGTCGACCACGCCAACGTCGGCGCGATCTTCCGCTGCGCGGCGGCCCTCGGCGTCGACGCCGTCGTGCTGTCGCCGCGCTGCGCCGACCCGCTGTACCGGCGCTCGATCAAGGTGTCGATGGGCGCGGTCTTCGCCGTCCCCTACGCCCGGATGACCGGCTGGCACGACGGGCTCGCCGTGCTGCGCGACGCGGGGTTCACGCTGCTGGCGCTCACCCCCGACCAGGCCGCCGTCCCGCTGGACGAGGCGCCGGCGGGCGAGCGCGTCGCGCTGCTGCTCGGCTCCGAGGGCGACGGGCTGACCTCGCGCTGGCTCGCCGAGGCCGACGCGCCGGTCTGCATCCCGATGAGCGCCGGCGCCATGGCGAACGGCGTGGACTCCCTCAACGTGGTCGCCGCCGCCGCGATCGCCTGCCACGCCCTCACGCGTTCGTGACTCACCGGCCGAAGACGCCCCGCCGGCCCCGCCGGTGCACGCCCTGCGCCCGGCGCGCCGCCTCGTCGGCGGGCGACGGCCGCCGCCCGCCGAGCCGCAGCTGGGTGAGCAGCAGCGAGACCGCCACCATCAGCGCGGCGAGCCACGCCACCTGCGTGCTGGCCATCCGCTCGAACGTCAGCTCCTGCGCGACCGGGGCCTTGTTGCTGCGCAGCCGGCTCGCCGGTGTGGTCGACACGTTCCCGGCGGGCGCGACCGACGGGGACGGCACGGAGGTCGTGATCGGCGGGAGCGCCACCTTGGGGTCCTTCGCGGCCGAAGGCGGGGTGAACGTGCCGTTGGGGGCGGGCGGGGGCGTCGAGGGCGGCGGCGTCGTCGTGCTGGAGGCGCCGCTGCTGCCGCCGCTGTCCTTCTTGCCGTCCTTGGACTTGCCGGCCTTCTTGGGGACGACGTAGGAGACGCGGGTCGCGGCCGTGACCGGCCCGGCGTTGGCCGCCTTCACCGTCACGGTGAGCGTCACCGTCGTGGACTTCTTCAGGTCCTTCGGCAGCGTCACGGTGGACAGGACCGTGTCGCGGTGCCCGGCGGGCAGCGTCCCGATCGTGCAGCCGCCCGCGGTGAACGGCGCCGGGCACTCGCCGCCCACCTTGGCCTGGCCGCTGCTGGCGCGGACTCCGGTGACCCGCGTGCCGGTCACCTCGGCGCCCCGCGCGAGGACGCGCGTCGTCAGTGCGACGCGCTGGCCGGGCGCGGCGGTGACGTCGGCCGCGGTGACGCTGACGTACAGCTGCGGCTTGGGCGGCGGCGGCGTCGTGGGCGGCGGCGGCTCACTGCTCTTGGTCGCCGTCGGCTTGCTGCTCTTGGACGGCGTGCCGCTGCTCTTGGACGGCGTGGCCGAGGCCGTCGCCTGGCCGCTCTTGGTCGGCGTGGCCGAGGCGGACGGCCTGCCGCCGCTCGTGCTCGGTGTCGGGGTGGGCGCCGCCGCCGCGGGGGCCGCACCCGCCGCCAGCACCGCGGCGGTGCCGAGCCCCGCCAAGACCGGTCTGCCTGCCGAGCGGGAGAGCATGCCCGTCGCACCTCCGTCGCGTCACCGTCGAACGCCTGAGCCTCGCTTTACCCTGAAGGCCTTCCCGGAAATCATGCGAACACGGAACCACGGGCGAAGCAACCCCGCCGGGCGGCTTCCGCCGTCTAGGCGAACTCCTCGCGCAGGTCCTCGATCTCGGCCTGCGGCGCCCAGCTCTGCCATACGCCCTGGTCCACGCGCTCCAGCCCGAGCCCCTCGGCGACCGGGGACCGGCCGCCGGCGTACTCCACCCGCAGCCAGCCCTCGTGCTCGCCGACGACGACGAACCGCTCCCCGCGCCACGTGCAGGTGGTGCGGACGTACCGCAGCTGCTCCACCTCGAACGCCGGGACGACCCGGCGGTACCGGCCGGGCCGCAGCTCCTCGAAACCGTCGGTCGGCTCGGCGGCGTACAGCCGGATCTCCCCGTCGGCGCCGGGCGCGGCCTCGAACTCGCGGCCGAGCCAGCGGGCCAGGTACCCGTCCCGGATCACTGCGCGGCCTCCGTCCGCTCGGCGGAACCGGCGTCCTCGCCCTCGGGCCGCAGCCAGGCGAGCCGGTCCGGGTCGTACATCGCGATGAACCGCTCCGAGCGGTCCTTGCCCAGGTAGTACATCTCGGCCCCGTACGGCAGGCGGACGCTGTCGACCTTGTACTCGCGGATCGAGCCGGCGCTGCCGGGCGCGAAGCCCGAACCGGCGAACGGCTCCCGCTCGATCACCCAGCCGGCCTCGCCCCACGCCGCCAGCTCCTCCTCGGACCGCCCGCCGAACGGGATCCGGTAGAGGCCGGGGCAGTAGGCGGGCCAGCGGATCACGTAGACGCCCTCGTCGGACGGCGCGAACGCCGAGTCCTCGTAGAGCAGGCCGAGCGTCTCGTACAGCTGGGCGGGCGTCTGCAGCTCGGCGACGTCCGACGTCGGGTGCACGAAGCCGCCGACCCGGTCGTAGCCCTGCTCCAGGTACCAGCCGACGTGCCCGTGCGGCACGACCTTCTGCATGATCGCCGGCTGCGGGACCGGCTCGCCCTCCGGCTCGGGCAGGTCCGGGTACGGCGCGGGTCGCGCCGCCGGCGCCTCGGCCACCGGCTGCGCCTCGGGCTCCGGCACCGGCTGCGGCTCGGCGACGGGCTCGGGCGGCAGGTGCGGCGGCGGCATCGGCGGCGCCTCGGGCCGGGGCTGCACCAGCCCGACCCGCACCGCCCACTCGCTGAGCGCCCGCACCTGGTCGCCGCGCAGCGACGCGCCGATCCGGGTACCGGGGTTCAGCAGCATGGCCCACTCCTCGCGGGGCCACGAGCCGATCAGCTCCCGGAAGTCGGCGTACACGAACCGCGACTCGGGCAGCACCTCGCGCAGCCGCACCAGGGAGGTGAACACCCGCACCGCCGCGTCGTCGCGCAGCGCCGCGTCCCAGCGGAACTCGCGCTGGACGGGGGTGACCTCCAGCGGGGCGTCCTGCGGGATCGGCACCAGCACGTTCGCGGCGAGCAGCACCCGCAGGAACGCGTCGGAGTCGCCGGCCAGCGCCGCCTCGTACAGCTCCTGGTCGATCCGGTTGCCCGGCTCGAACTCCGGCTCGCGGACCGGCTGCGGCACGGTGGGCGCGTCGGCGGCCACGGCCGCCGCGATCGGCTCGGCGGGGACCTCGGGCTCGGCCGGCTCGGACGGGCCGCTCAGCGCGTGGATCTGCTCGGCCGGCATCGCCGCGTCGATCGGCGTGCCGGGGTTCAGCACCAGCGTCCAGTCCGCGTCGGGCCAGGCCGCCACGACCTCCAGGAAGCTCGGCATCACGAACCGCGACGACCCGATGGAGTCGTTCATCCAGCGCAGCGAGGTGAACACCTGGATGGCGGGCCGCCCGTGCACCGGCACCGGCCGCCACGGGAACTCCGGGTCGGCCGGCTCGATGCCCCACGGCGTCTCGGGCTCGGCCGGGACCAGCACCTGCGCGCCGAGCAGCACCTTGAAGAAGGCGTCGGTGTCGCGCCGCAGGGCGGCGTCGAACAGCCGCTGCTCCACCTCGTTCTGCGGCTCGAAGTCCTCGGCCATCCGGCGCGCGGCCCGCTGGTCGGCCCAGGTGGCCAGGCCGGGGAGCTGGTCGGCCTGGATCGTCCCGCCGGCCGGGGAGCCGGAGTTGATCGCCAGCAGCCAGGCGTGATCGGGCCAGTACCGCAGCACCGTGGTGAACGGCAGGTTGATGAACTCGGTGCCGGTCCCGGCCGCCTGCGCGGCCTCGACCAGCCGCTCGGGCGAGGTGAACACCGGCACGGTGAGCGCGCCGTCCACCTCCCTGGTCTGCCACGGGAACCCAGGCCGGCCGGGGCGCAGCGTGTAGTCCATCTCCTCGGGGACGGGCAGCAGCACCTCTGCGTCGGCCAGCGTCTGCAGGAACAGGTCGTGGTCGTCGGCGACGGCGGCGCGCAGCAGGCCGCGCTCGACGTCGTTGGCGGGCTGGAACTCCGGCCGCGGCTCGGTCCGGGGCAGCTCCCGGTGCTGGTCGTGGAGCTCTTCCCAGCCGGTCTCGCCGGTCTGCTCCGCGATGGCCTGGACGTCCAGCTCGGGCGCGGTCACGTTGGGGTCGCCCCCGGCGTCCGCCGGGGCCGGCCCGCCCGGCAGAGCGGAGGCGCCCGCGACATGGACGTCGGGCCCGGAAGGCGGCGCCTCCTCGCTCTCCGGCGCCGGCGCCGGCGGCAGCCCGCCGGGCAGGTGGGCGGCCAGGTCCTCGACGGTGGTGTCGGGCGAGACCGGAGGCGGCGGGTAGGCGGAGGCGCCGTTCAGAGACGCGTCGGGCCGCGCCGGAGGCACGTCGTAGGGAAGACCCGCCTGCTCCGAACCGGCCGGGGTCGCGCCCTCCTGCTCGGGAGCGGGGAAGGGCGAGTCCGGCCGCTCGGAGCCAGGAGCGGCCTCGCCGGCGGAGGCGGAAGTGGCCCCGCTTGGCTGCTCTGGAGCGGCGAAGGCCGCGCTCGACTGCTCGGAGCCCGGAATGGTGCCGTTCGGCTGCGCCGGGCCGGAAGCGGCCTCGCCCGGCTGCGCGGGAGCGGGAGGAACCGCGCCCGGCTGCGTGGGAGCGGGGAAGTCCGCGCCGGGATGCTGGAGGCCGGGAAGGGCCCCGCCCGGCTGGTCCGGGCCGGCAGTGATCGGGCCCGGCTGCTCAGGGGCAGGGAAGGCCGAGCTTGGCTGATCGAGGCCGGGAGTGGCGGTACCTGGCTGATCAGGGTCGGCGAAGGCCGCGCCTGGCCGTTCCGGAGCGGGAGTGGCCGCGCCCGGCTGCGCGGGCGCGGGCGGGACCGCACCCGGCTGCTCTGGCGTGGGGTAGGTCGTACCCGGCTGCTCTGGGGCGGAAGTGACCCCACCAGGCTGCGCGGGAGCGGACGGGACCGCACCCGACTGATCGGGGGCGGGGTAGGCCACGTCTGGATGTTCTGGGGCGGGAGTGGCCCCGCCTGGCTGATCGGGGGTAGGGAAGGTCGCGCCCGGTCGCTCTGGGGCGGAAGTGACCCCACCTGGCTGTGCGGGAGCGGGCGGGACCGCGCCCGGCTGATCGGAGGTAGGGAAAGCTGAACCCAGCTGATCAGGAGCGGGGTAGGCCGCACCCGGCTGTGCGGGGCCGGGGAGCGGTGCGCTCGGCTGAGCAGGAGCGGACGGGTCCGCCACCGGCTGTTCCGGGGCGGGGTAGGCCGCGCCCAATTGATCAGGAGCGGGGTAGGCCACGTCTGGGTGGGGAGTGGCTCCGCCCGGCTGCGCGGGAGCGGACGGGACCTCGCCCGGCTGCTCTGGCGTGGGGTAGGCCGCATCCGGCCGCTCTGGGGCGGAAGTGGCCCCGCCCGGCTGATCGGGGGCGGGGTAGGCCACGTCTGGATGTTCTGGGGCGGGAGTGGCCGCGCCCGGCTGTGCGGGAGCGGGCGGGACCGCGCCCGGCTGATCAGGAGCGGGGAAGGCCGCACCCGGCTGCGCGGGGCCGGGGAGCGGCGCGCTCGGCGCGTAGGGCGGCGGGGTGGTGGGCCCGTAGGGCTCGGGTGCGCCATCGGCGGGGAGGGCGCTGGCGCCGGTGGTGATGCCCTCGTCCGGCACGTCGCCGGGTGTGCCGCCGCCGACGAGGTCGCGGACGTCCTCGCCGGCCGGGCCGAGGGCGTCGGGGTGTGCCGAAGCGGCGGGCGGCGCGAGGGGAGCGCCGCCGCTGACGCCGTTGTAGGCGGACAGGCCCGCGGCCGGCCCCTGCGGCGCGAGGAGCGCCGGGAGCCCCGCCTGCGGGGGCTTGGCGTCGCCCTCGGCGAGCTGCTTCAGGTACCAGGTGGGCAGCCGGCCCTCGATGGGCAGCGGGACGGCGTCCGGCACGCCCCGGACGGGCACGTCGACCGCGAGCCACCAGCGGGGGTCGGGCCAGGTCTCGGCCAGGTCGCCGAACTTCAGCCGGACGAAGTGCCGGTACGCCGGTCCGAGGCACGCGCGCATGGCGGCCGCGGAGGTGTAGGCCAGCACGTAGGTGCGGCCCTCCTCCTCCTGGACCGGCCATGTCGGCTGGGCCTCGTTGGCGAGCACGTCGTCGATCAGGTCCGGCGGAACGGGGATCACCAGCTCGCTGTCCGCCAGGAGGCGGAAGTACCCTTCCGGATCCCCCGTGCGGACGGTCTCCTGCAGCCGTCGCTCGAGTTCCGACGTGGGCCGCCACGCGTCGGCCACGGTCGCCACCCCCATTTTCTTCCCGCGCCGTCTTCCAGCCAGCCCCGCCGGGTCCCCGGGGGACTGGCTACGGACGTCACTAACGCTACATGGGTGAACAGGGCCAAAGCGTCGGATCACACCCGTCAGGGCAGGAAGGTCCCGGCCGCGGTCAGCCGGTCAGCCTGGTCAGCGCCGCCAGCAGCCGGTCGACGTCCCGCTCGTCCGAGCCGATGCCGAAGCTCGCCCGCACCGCCGAGCCCTGCCCGTCGGCGCACCCCGCGCCGCCCTCTTCCAGCAGGTGACGGACGAAAGGATGCGCGCAGAACTTCCCGTCGCGGACCCCGATGCCGTACTCACCCGACAGCGTAAGCGCCACATCGCGCGCGTTCCAGCCGTCCACCACGAAGGACACGATTCCCACCCTGGGGTTACGGTCGCCCCACAAGGTGAGTTCGCGCACGCCGGAGATGTGGGCGAGGCCGGTCCGCAGCCGGTCCAGCAGCCGCTCCTCGTGCGCGACGAGGGCGTCCCAGCCGGTCGCGGCGAGCGTCTCGCAGGCGGCGGCGAGGGCGATCACGCCGAGCACGTTGGGGGTGCCGGCCTCGTGCCGCGCCTCGGGGTCGGCCTGCCAGCGGGTGGCGTCGCCGCCCTCGGTGACGGCCGCGCTCGCGCCGCCGCCCTTCAGGTAGGGCGGGGCGGCGCGCAGCCAGTCGGCGCGGCCGGCCAGCACCCCCGCGCCGAACGGCGCGTAAAGCTTGTGTCCGGAAAAAGCCACGTAATCCAGGCCGAGTTCGGTCATGTCCAGCGGCCGGTGCGGGACGTGCTGCGCGGCGTCCACCGCGATCCGCGCGCCGTGCCGGCGGGCGACCTCGGCCAGCTCGCGGATCGGCCACAGCTCACCGGTCACGTTGGAGGCGGCGGTGACCACCAGCAGCCGCGGCCCGGCCGGCGCCGCGGCCAGCGCGCGGCCGGCGGCCGCGATCGCCTCGACGGGCGAGGCCGGCGCGGGCAGCCGCACCGCCCGCTTCCACGGCAGCAGGGTCGCGTGGTGCTCGGTCTCGAAGACCACGACGGTCGTCCCGGCCGGCACCGCGTGCGCGAGCAGGTTCATCGCGTCGGTGGTGTTGCGGGTGAAGACCACCGACGCGCGCCGCTCGGCGCCGAGGAAGCCGCGGACGGTCTCGCGCGCCTTCTCGTAGGCGGCCGTGGTGACCTGCGAGGCGTAGCCCGCGCCGCGGTGCACGCTGCTGTAGTACGGCAGCGCCCGGGTGACCGCCTCGTGGACCGCCTCCAGACAGGGCGCGCTCGCCGCGTAGTCGAAGTTGGCGTAGGTGGTGCTGCCGCCGTCGTTCAGCGGGACGACGGCGTCCGCGCCGATGATCCGCGGCAGGGAGGAAACGGTGCGAACCAGACCGCCCCGCGGTGACGTCTCAGCAGTGACGGCGGGGGAGAGGGTGGCGAGGGACATGGCGACGGCCTCCTACAGGAGTCAGGGACCCCTGGTGAAGGAAGGCGGGGCCCGCGCTTGCCGGAGCGCGGTGTTGCGTCCGGCCAGGTCCTCACCCGGGGCACCCCATCGCAGGCGAAGGGTTGCCGGCCAGCAAGCCGGGGCTTGACGCTGGCGCTCATGACCTCATGCGGAAGTATATGCGGACGTTCTTGGAATTCAAGCTGGAGGATGCGATGCGAATTGGGGCATTCCGGGCCTGGGCCGGGCTGCTGCTGTTGGGCGGCACCGGTCTGCTGACCGGTTGCGGAATGCTGGGAGGGGACAACACCAGCACGGTCTGCGCGGACGCGAAGACGGCGTTCCAGCAGTACATGACGCAGGTCAGGAGCGTCTCACCGGCGCAGCCGGCCGAGTGGCGCCCGCCGACCGAGCAGCTCGCCGGACGGGTCGGCGCGCTCGCCGGCAAGGCCGAGGACACGAAGCTGAAGGCCGCCCTCACCGATGTGTCGGGCCGGCTGAAGGCCGCCTCGGCGACCATCGGCACCGGCGACGCCGCGCAGCTGAACGCGGTGATGAAGGACACACCCCAGCGCATCGGCAAGGCCTGCGGCTGAACGATGCGAGAAGGGCCCGGCGCGGTGCGCCGGGCCCTTCTTCACGTCCCTCAGTGCCTGCGGTCGGGGCCCAGCCCCGCGTCCCCGCCGCCCGGCGTCGGGATGGGCGGCAGCGTCGGCAGCGTCGGCCGGTGGGTCGGCGGCGTCGGGCGCTTGGTGTTCTCGCCGTCGCCCGGCCGCGGCGTCCGCGTCCGGCTCGGCGTCCGCGTCGGCTCCGGCCCGGACGTGCGCGACGGGCCCGTCGGGCCGCCGTTGCTCGGCGGCCCGTCGTCATAGCCGCCGCCGTACGACGAGGGCTCGGGGAAGCTCTCGGCCGAGTAGCCCTTGATGTTCACGGCCTCGCTCATGTAGCTGCTCCAGATCTGCGCCGGGAGCTGCCCGCCGTAGGAGCCGTACCCGGGGATGTTCAGCGGCTTGTTGTCGCTGCGGAACATCGCCACCGTGGTCGCCATCTGCGGGATGAACCCGTTGAACCAGATCGCGCGGCCCTCGTTGGTGGTGCCGGTCTTGCCCGCCACGTCCCGGCCGTCGGGCAGCTGCGCGCCCCGGCCGGTGCCGCCGCGCACCACCCGCTCCATCGCGTAGGTGGCGTCGTGCGCGGTCTGCGCGCTGAAGGCCTGCTTGCCCTTCTCGGAGAAGGTGCGCGTCGACTCGCCCTTGCTGCCGCTCACCGACTTCACCACGTAGGGCTGCCGGAACTTGCCGTTCGCGGCGAAGGTGGCGTACACGCCGGCCTGCTGCACCGGGTGCACCGAGATCACGCCGAGCGGGAAGACCGCGGACGCCCGCTGGGCGGCGGTCATCTGGTCGGCCGGGATGCCCATCTTCTCGGCCATCTTGGCGATCTTGTCGTTGCCGATGTCCTGGGCGAGGTTGACGTAGGCGGTGTTGATCGAGTGCTCGGTCATGGTGACCAGGTCCACCGAGCCGAAGTTCTCGTTGCTGTCGTTGTGGACCGGGAAGCGCCCGAAGTACTGCGGGGACGAGCCGTCGTAGGAGGTGCCGAGGCTCTTGCCGTCGTCCAGCGCGGCGGCGAGCGCGATCGGCTTGAAGCCCGAACCCGCCTGCGCCCAGTCGCCGAACGCGCTGCTCAGCGCCTCGTCCAGGTAGTTGCGGCCGCCGTAGAAGGCCACCACCTGCCCGGTCCCGGGATCCACCGACACCGCCGCGGTGCGGATCTGCTGCTTGGTCCCCTTCGGGACGTTGGAGTTCACCGCCTCCTTCAGCGCGTCCATCAGCCGCTTGTCGAAGGTCGTGGTGATCTTCAGCCCGGACCGGTTGATCTCGTCCTCGCTGAAGCCGCGCCGCTCCACCAGCTCCTTCTTGGCCACATTGACCATGTAGCCCTTCTGGCCCTTGAGGATGTTGGTGATCTTCAGTCGGACCGGCGTGGGGAACGTCATCGCGTTCGCGTCGGCCTGGGTGACGGCGTTGTCGCGGACCATGTTGCCGACCACGGCGTGCCAGCGCTGCTCGGCGTAGGCGCGCTTGGCGCCCTCGGGCTCGGAGAAGTTGCTCGGCTGCTGGATCGCCGCCGCCAGGTAGGCGCCCTCGGCGGGGGTGAGCTGCTTGACGTCCTTGCCGTAGTAGGCCTTCGCGGCGGCCTGCACGCCGTAGGCGTCGCGGCCGAAGTAGATGGTGTTGAGGTACTGCTCCAGGATCCAGTCCTTGGACTTCTCCCGGCCGATCTTCAAGGAGACCATGATCTCCTTGAGCTTGCGGGTGACCGAGCGCTCCTTGCCGATGCCGCCGTAGTAGTTGCGGACCATCTGCTGGGTGATGGTGGAGCCGCCCTGGAGCTGCTCGCCGGTCGCCGTCGTCCAGAAGGCGCGCGCGGTGCCCTTCACCGACACGCCCGGGTCCTGGTAGAAGCTGCGGTTCTCGGCGGCGATGACGGCGTTGCGCACGCCCGGCGGGATGTCGCTCAGCCGGACGGCCTCCCGGTTGACGCCGGTCTTGGCGATCTGGGTCTTGCCGTCGGAGTAGTAGAACGTCGGCCCCTGCGCGATGGCCGCTTCCTGCGGCGTGGGGACCGGGGTGAAGAAGTAGGCGACCCCGAAGGCGGCGACGACGAAACCGATGAATGCGAGCAGGCTGAACAGAATGCGCCGCCCGTAGCGCGCGCGCCGGCTGCGCACCTTCTTCGGGGGCTTGCCGCCGCCGCCCTTGCCACCCTTGGCATCGGCGGGGGGCTTCTCGGTCGTGGTGCCGTCGGCGGCGGGCAGCGCGCTCGTGGTGGCGGTCTCGCCCTGTGCGGCCACCGCGGTCTTCCCGTCCGCGTCGCCCTTGCCGGAGACTTCGCTCGCGGCCGCCTTGCCGTCGCCCTTCGCGGTGGGCTCACCGTCGACGACGGTCCCACCTGCGGCGGACGCCTTGACCGACGCGAGCACCTCACCCTGTGCGCCGGCCTGCTCCAGTACGGCGGTTTCGTCCGGTGCGGCAGCCCCGCTCGCAGCAGCGGACTTGCCTGCGGTGGGCGTTTCGTCCCGCGCGGCGGCTCCGCTCGCTGCGGCTCCGCCCGCGGTGGGCGCGCTGCTCGCGGCGGTGGTCTCGCCTACGGTGGCTGTTTCGTCCTGTGCGGCGGTCTCACCAGTGGCGGCTCCGCCTGCGGTGGGTGCCCCGCCCGCAGCGGTGGTCTCGCCTGCGGTGGGCGTTTCGTCCTGTGCGGCGGCCTTGCCCGTGACGGCCCCGCCCGCTGCGGCCCCGCCCGAGGTGAGTGCGTCGCCCGCGGCGGCGGTCTCGCCTGCGGTGGGTGTTTCATCCTGCGCAGTGGTCCCGCTCGCTGCGGCGCTGCCTGCGGTGGGTGCGCTGCTCGCGGCGGCGGTCTCGCCCGCGGCGGGCGTTTCGTCTCGCGCGGCGATTCCGTCCGCGATAGCTCCACTCCCTGCGGCGCCGCCTGCGCCGCTCGTAGCGGCGGTCTCGCTTGCGGGGGGTGTTTCGTCTTGTGCAGCGCCCCCGCCCGCAGCGGCTCCGCCTGCGGCGAGTGTGCCGCTCGCTGCGGCGGATTTGTCTGCGGCGGGCGTTTCGTCCGGCGCGGCGATCCCGCCTGTGGCAAGTGCGCCGCTCGCGGCGGCGGTCTCGCTTGTGGTGGGCGTTTCGTCCCGCGCGGCGTTTTCGCCCGCGATGGCTCCGCCCGCGGCGAGTGCGCCGCCCGCTGCGGCGGTCCCGCCTGCGGCGGGCGCGCTGTTTGCTGCGGCGTTTTCGTCTGCGGCGGGTGTTTCGTTCTGCGCGGCGGTCTCGCCCGCGACGGCTCCCCCTGCGGTGAGTGCGCCGCTTGCTGCGGTGGTCTCGCCGGTGGCGGGCGCGCTCGTGCCGGCCTCGTCCGCGACGGGCATGTCGACGCGCGTGGGCGTATCGCCATTCGCGGATGCCTCGTCCACAGAGCTCATGTCGACCCTGGTGGGCGTCTCGCCGTTCGTGGCGAGTTCGTCGCCGGCGAGCGGCAGGTCGACCCTGGTGGGGTCGTCCACGTAGGGCAGGTCGGCGCGGGTGAGCGTGCCGTGAGCGAAGGAGTCGTCCGCGTCGGAC
Source organism: Actinomadura macrotermitis (assembly GCF_009604375.1). Taxonomy (GTDB): domain Bacteria; phylum Actinomycetota; class Actinomycetes; order Streptosporangiales; family Streptosporangiaceae; genus Spirillospora; species Spirillospora macrotermitis. Next base: position 383,561 of record NZ_WEGH01000003.1, on the reverse strand, counting down.
GCCTCGCCCTCCGGGGTGGGGTGGCCGTTGGTGGCGGCCTTGTCTCCAGGGCGCATGTCGACTCGGGTGGGTGTCTCGCCGCCGGTGGCGGCCGGCTCGGGAGCTGCGGGCCCGGACGGCCCGGCGCCGGGCATGGCGCCGGCGCTTCCGGCGGCCGTGCCGGATGCGGTGTCGTCGGTCTTCCCATCGTGAGGCCCGGTGGGCAGGTCGCCCGCCGGGCCCTTGTCACTACTGCTCACAAGCCCCCCGTGATGATTTCGTTACCGACGATACCCGAGGGGTCCGGCGGCTTCGGCCGTTCGTGCTCACTCCGCCGGCCTCCCCTCAGAAGGACGATCCGCCCGGCGTCCGGGTTGTCACAAGACCGCAACGGCCGTCCCTCCTGCCCCACCCTGCCCCGCGATCCGGCCGGAATGCCGAACGGCGGGCACCTGTCTGCCAGGTCCCCGCCGTTCGGCGTGTGCCGTTATGCCCGGACCATCACTTCGCGAAGACGCTGATGATGTCCACGACGAACACCAGGGTGTCGGTGCCCTTGATCCCGGCCTGCGGGTTGCCCTTGTCGCCGTAGCCCTCCTTGGGCGGCAGGACCAGCAGGACGCGGCTGCCGACCTTCTGGCCGAGCAGGCCCTTGTCGAAGCCGGGGACGGTGCCGCCGGTGCCGATCGGGAACTGCGCCGCGGCGCCGCTCTGCCAGCTGGAGTCGAACACCTTGCCGTCGCGCCAGAGCTGCCCCTGGTAGTTGACGACGGCGTTGTCGCCCTTGACCAGCGCCGGGCCGGTGCCGACGACGAGCGGCTTGATCTGCAGCTTGTCGGGGGCGTCGACCTTCGGCACGGTCACCTTGGGCGCCTCGCCGGGCTTGCCCGCCTCGACCTTCGGCAGGTTCTTGTCGGTGAGCTTCTGCTCGGTGCCGCTCGGGGTGGCGTTCTTGGGGACGACCGCCAGGACGTCCATGCCGAACACGACCGAGTCCTTCGGGCCGAGCCCGACCTGCTCGGCCTGCTCGCCGAAGCCCTGCGACGGCGGGATCTGCAGCACGACGCGGCTGCCGGCGGTCTGGCCGACCATGCCCTTGTCGACGCCCTTGACGCCGCTCTTGCCGATGACCAGCGGCCGCACCTGCGGCTCCTTGAAGGAGGAGTTGACCTCCTTGCTGGTGCTCTTCTTCCCGTCGCCCTTGCCCCACTGGTAGAAGGCGTACTTGGCGAAGATGGTGTCGCCTTCGCTGATCTTGGCGCCGTTGCCCTTGACCGGGGTGGTCACCTTCAGCTTGTTCCCGGGCTGCAGGTCCTTGGGGATGCTGACCTTCAGCTCCTTGGCGAACGCGCCGGTGACCTTGATCTGCGGCCCGGGCCGGGTCAGGTAGTAGGTCGTGCCGCCGGCGACGGCCAGCACGGCGACCACGCCGACGGCGATCCCCACCTGCTTGCGCTTCTTGGCCTGCGCCGCGGTGAGCGCGGACGGCCGGGGGCCGCTGCCGCGCCCGGCGCTGATGCCGTGGGGGGTGAACTCCGGGCTGCGAATGTTCTTGGCGTTCGGCAGCTTCGCCTTGACCGCCGGCTCACCCCGGGGCTTGTCATCCTCAGACATGTTTCCTCACTCGCTCCGGGATCGACGACACCACGAAGGTCACACCCTGCCACCCGCCGCCTAAGCAGACTGTGAAAGCAGGGCAAAAAAGACCGGCCTCGAATCTACCGGTCTCCGGGTCGCCGACAAGCCAGTGTGGTGGACGGGGCCCCCGGTGTCACCCCGCCGGGCCCAGAGGGCCCGAATCACCGCAAAGGATCATGGATCCAGGGTGGTGAGGGCGCCGTGGACCACCAGCCCGTAGGCGAGGTGGGGCACGGCGTCGGAGAGCCAGTCCGCGGCGGACCAGCCGCGCGGGTCGGTGATCTTCAGCGCGGTCATCGGCAGCGCGGTGGCGGCCATGGTGCCCACCGTCACCAGCGCGGCCCCCAGCCAGAACGGCGGTCGCGCCCCCGCCGCCCGCACCGCCGCGGCCGCGACGCCGATGGCGACGCCGGTGCCGAGCCCGGTGAGCGCGCCGAGCCCGCTCAGCCGGTTGTCCCGCTGTTCCCCCGTGCCCGGGACGGGGTGCCCGGCGAGGCGGCCGAGCCGGTCGACGGTCTCGCTCGGGGTCTCGCTGGCAGGACGTCCGCGCCAGGCCATGTCGGCATAGGTCGTGATGTCGAGGGCCGTGGTCCCCGCCGCCCCCGCGATCGCCCCCCGCCATATGGTTTTCCACATGCTGGTGCCGTCCCCGCAGGCGGCCGGCGGAAAACACCCGTCACATCCCTCTCGCGTGCTCCGTCATAGCCGTGACGATGAGGGAGGACCACATGAACACGAGACTGCGTTCGCTCGTCCGCGGCCGGGTGCTGCTGGAGGGCGACGAGGGGTTCGACGAGGCGCGCCTGCCGTGGAACCGCGCGGTGGAGCAGCCGGTGGCGGCGGTCGTCGAGGCCGCGGACGCCGCCGATGTCGCGGCCGTCGTCCGTCACGCCCGCGACGCCGGGCTGGCGGTGGCGGCCCAGCCGAGCGGCCACGGCGCCGGCGGGAACACGGCGGGGACGATCCTGCTGCGCACCCGCGCGCTGGACGGCCTGCGGGTGGACGCCCCGGCCCGCACCGCGCGGGCCGGAGCGGGCGTCACCTGGGGCGCGGTGCAGTCGGCGGCCGGGGCGCACGGCCTGACCGGGCTGGCGGGCAGTTCCCCGGTCGTCAGTGTGACCGGTTACACCCTCGGCGGCGGGCTGAGCTGGTTCGGCCGCAGGCACGGGTGGGCCGCCGACAGCGTCACCGCCTTCGAGGTCGTGGACGCGGACGGCGAGCAGGCCCGGGTGACCGCCGAATCCGACGCCGACCTGTTCTGGGCACTGCGCGGCGGCGGCGGGGACTTCGCGATCGTCACCGCGATCGAGTTCGGCCTGCACCCGGCGCCCGTCCTGTTCGGGGGACGCGTCGTGTGGCACGCATCCCGGGCGGCGCAGGTGTTCCAGGCCTTCCGGGAGATCACCGCGTCGGCCCCCGACGAGCTGACCGTCTGGCTCTCGCTGCTGCAGTTCCCCGGCGACGCCCCGCCCATGGTCGCCGTGGACGTCACCTACCTCGGCGACCCGGCGGAGGCGCGGGCACTGCTGCGGCCGCTGGACGGCGCCGGCGACCCGATGTCCGACGGGCGGGGCGTCCTGCCGGTGGCCGGGCTCGGCTCGATCACCAACGAGCCGGCCGACCCCGCGCCCGGCATCGGCCGGACCGAGCTGCTGACCGATCTGGACGACGCGGCCGTCGAGGCGCTGCTGGCCGAACCGATCGCCCCGCTGCTCGGCGTGCAGCTCCGGCACCTGGGCGGCGCGCTCGCCCGCCCCTCCGACAGCCCGCATGGGCCGCTCACCGAGCGCTACTCCCTCGCCATGTTCGGGGCGCCGTTCACGCCCGGCGGGCCGCCCGCCGTCCGCGCCCGGCAGCAGGAGCTGGCCAGGGCGCTCGCGCCCCGCGTCAGCGGCCGCAAGCCCTTCACCAACCTGGTGCCCGGCGACAGCGCCGCCGACGCGTTCGCCCCCGACGCCCTGGACCGCCTCCGCCGGATCAAGCAGAAGCGCGACCCGCACCGCGTCCTCCGCAGCAACTTCCCTGTCGCGGACTGAGCAGACCTCTTTCTCCGGCGGAGCGGTCACATCTTCCCGCTCCGCTCCGTCAGTGCATCAGAAGCCGATGAGGGCCGCCTGAGCAGGCGCCTTTCCCAGAACCACCAGTGCGGAGCTGTGTTCCGCATGCCCGGAACCCGCCCGGGCGGCCCTCGACCGAACTCCTCTGGAGACCGTCCCATGACCGCGACCGCACCGTCCTTCCTGGGGACGGCGCGCGGCAGGCTCACCCTGACCCTGCTGTGCGCCATCGCCTTCCTCGACTTCATCGACGCCTCGATCGTCAACGTCGCGCTGCCCGCCATGCGCGCCGACCTGCACTTCTCCATGCAGGACCTGCAGTGGGTGCCGAGCGGCTACCTGCTCACCTACGGCGGGTTCATGCTGCTCGGCGGCCGCGCCGCCGACCTGCTCGGCCGCCGCCGCGTGGTCGTCGCCGGGACCGTCCTGTTCGGGGCGTCCTCGGTGGTCGGCGGCCTCGCCGGCAGCCCGGGCCTGCTGATCGCCGCCCGGCTGGCGCAGGGCGTCGGCGCCGCGCTGATGCTCCCGGCCACGCTGTCGATCCTGACCACGGCGTTCCAGGGCCCCGACCGGGCCAAGGCGCTCGGCGTGTGGGGCGGCGTCGGCGGCGGCGCCTCCGCGGCCGGCGTGCTGCTCGGCGGCCTGCTCACCGACGGCCCCGGCTGGCGCTGGGTGATGCTGGTCAACCCGCCCGTCTGCGTGCTGGTGCTCGTCGGCGTCTACCTGCTGGTGGACGACGACCGCCGCACCGCCCGCCTCGCCCACTTCGACCTGCCCGGCGCGATCCTGGCCACCGGCGGCATGCTGCTGCTCGTCTTCACCCTGATCAAGGCGCCGGACGCCGGCTGGGACACCGCCCGCACGATCGGCGGCCTGGCGGGGGCGTTCGCGGTGCTCGCGGTGTTCCTGCTGAACGAGCGGCGCGCCCGGCACCCGCTGCTGCCCCTGTCGATCTTCCGGATCCGGGGCCTGGCGGCGGCCGACGTCACCCAGCTCATCGCGATGGCGGGCTTCCTCGCCATGTTCTTCTTCCTCAGCCTCTACATGGAGAACGTGCTCGGGTACTCCCCGCTGCAGACCGGCGCGGCCTACCTCCCGCTCTGCGCCGGCGTCGGCATCGCCGCCGGTGTCACCGCGCAGCTGATCCCGCGCACCGGCACCCGCCCGCTCATCATCGCGGGCCTGCTGATCGCGGCGGCCGGCCTGTACCTGCTGTCGCGGGTCCCGGTGGACGGCACCTACCTGGCCGACCTGCTGCCCGGCCTGCTGGTCGCCTCGGCCGGCCTCGGCCTGGTGTTCGTGGCGGTCACCACCGCCGCCAACGCCGGGGTGCCCGTGGAGCAGGCGGGGCTGGCGGCGTCGCTGATCAACGCCTCGCAGCAGCTCGGCGGCGCGGTCGGCCTGGCGGTCTTCTCCGCGCTCGCTGCCGCCCGCACCACCGACCTGGCGGCGGGCGGCCGACCCGTCCCCGAGGCGCTGACCGGCGGTTTCCACCGCGCGCTGCTCGGCGCGGCGGTGTTCGTCGCCGCCGCGGCGGTCGTCGCGCTGCGCGCCGCGAACACCCGCGGTGAGCACGAGGGCGAGCACGAGGAGGACGCGTCCGAGCCCCCGGCCGCCGTCCCGGCCGCTGAGCCGCTCAGGTTCTCCTAACCTGACGGCTACTCTCTGTTCCCAAACATATCCACTCCGTCGCTCCCTCCTGTCTGATGGCCCGGGTGAGCGCACCAGGGGACAGGGAGGAACGGGAGGGCGCCGAGTCCGCCCGGCGCGAGTTCGACGAGGTCTTCTGCGCGCTGCTGCCGAGGCTGTACCGGCGGGCCGTCCTGCTGGCCGGGCACGCGCACGCCGAGGACGCCGTCCACGACGCCTACCTGAAGCTGCGGCGCCGTCCGGCGGCGTTCACCCGGCACCCCGAGCCCTACGCCTACGCGTTCGCCGCGCTGACCAGCGTGCTGCGCGACCACTGGCGGCGCGGGCGCCGGCGGCGGCTGGCCGAACTGCCGGCCGGCCTGCCGCCGGAACGGGCCGACGGCGGCGACGGCGGCATCGCCGAGCGCGGCGCCGAGCTGGAGGTGCGCCGGATGCTGGCCGGCCTCACCGGCCGCCAGCGCGCGGCGGTGCTGCTGGTCGACCTCGATGGGTACACCATCGACGAGGCCGCGGCGCTGCTCGGCGTGCACCGGGGCACGGTGTCGCGGTCGCGGGGCCGCGCCCTCGCGGCGCTGCGCGAGGCGCTGAGAGGGGGCGTGGAGTGAGGAGCGAGGAGGCGGCGTCCCACGACGACCCGCACGACGGGCCGGAACACGGGGCCGCGGCGGACCTGCGGGCCGCGCTGCGCCGCGCCGAGGCCTCGATCGAGATCCCGCCCGGCCTGGCCCGCCGGGTCTGCGGCGGGACGCACCGGGCGCCGGGCCGGCTGGCGGGCCGGCTGGCGGGACGGGTGCCGCGGTGGGACGCCGGCCGGCTCGTGATCGCGGGCGCGACCGCGGTGGCCGTCCTCGCCGGCGTGTTCGTCGGCGGCTTCCTCGCCGGCCGCCCGCACGGCCGGCCGCACGCGCTCGGCGCGGGCGCGCCGCCGGTGACGCTGGCCGTCTACAACGCCGAACGGCCCTGCCGCCCGCTGCGCACCATCGAGTGCGGCATCGCGGTCATGGCCACGCCCCGCAAGACGGGCGCGCCGATCGCCCGCGTCTGGCACGGCGACCCGGTGCGCGCCGACTGCGTGGCCGTCGGCGACCCGGTCACCGACGAAGCGGGGATCGCCTCGGCGCGCTGGTACCACGTCACCCTGCCGGGCCCGGGCACCGCCGGGTGGCTGCCGGGCGTCCGCACCCGCAACACCACCGAGATCGCGCCGTGCGCGGACGATCACTGAGTGTGACGCAGCTCACATCGGCCGGTGTCATACGGCGGCGCCGCCCCGGACGTGTGCCGGGTGTCCATGCAACCCATGGACACACGCACCTCCGAACGAACGGGGAGACATATGAGGAAGTGCATCACCACCGGAGCCGTGCTCGCGGTCCTCGGCGGTTCGGCGCTCGGCATCGCCCCGGCGGCGCAGGCCGGGCCCGCCCCCCAGCCGGTCCCGGGCGGGGTCAAGGTCACCAAGGCCAAGGCGTCGCTGCCCGGCATGAAGTCGCTGAAGCACGCCGCCGGCCGGCGCGCCCGCCACGTCGCGAGCGTGGACAGCGTCCGCTACGACTCCGTCTCGTGGACGGCCAACGTCCGCATCGACCGCGGCTCCAACGGGGCCTGGACCAAGTGCAGCGACGGCAGCCTGCACTACGGCCCGCGGGTCGGCCCCGGCTACTGGAGGTTCGGCGGCAACTGCTCGGGCTACGGCAACCTCGTCGACTTCGGGACCTACGGCGACTGACGCGGCGATCCCCGGCCTTCGCGCGAAGGCCGGGGATCACCGGGTGCCCGCCGGTCAGGCGGTCAGGTCGGCCGCGGTCGGGAAGCGGTCCCAGACGCGGTGCCGCCCGAGCAGCCCGACGACCTCTCCCAGCACCGCCGTGGCGTCCGTGCCGACGACGACACCGGGCGCGTCCGCCGGGATGCCGGCCTTGCCGAGGACCTCGGCGGCGTCCCCCCAGCCGCCGATCGCCTTGGCGTGCCGGTAGACCTCGGTGAGCATCAGCACCGCCCGGCTGTCGGTGCGGGCGGCGGCGGCCGAGGCGATGCCCGCCTTGGCGTCGCGGGCGGCGTAGTCGTCCTTGCCGGGCGCGGGCGTGCCGGCCAGCAGCAGGGCGTCGAACTCCACCGACCGCGCGGTGGCGAAGGTGCGCTGCACCGGCAGCGGGTCGGCGCCGTCCGCGCCGAGCAGCCCGCCGGCCGGCGCGATGATCAGCGGCACCATGCCGCCGTCCAGCACCGCCTGCCGCACCTGGCGCAGCGTGCCGAGGTCGGTGGAGTCGTCGGCGACGATGCCGATGATCCGCCCGTCCGCCGGCCAGGTCTGCCCGAGCTGGGACAGCGCCGGGCTCGGCTGCGGCCCGGCCAGCGGCTCGGCCGGGTCCGGCGCGGGCAGGCCGAGCGCGGCCGCGACCTGCTCGCACAGGTAGGGGTCGATCCGCGCGAGCACCCGCAGGTTCCGCTCCTTGATCGACTGCTCGTAGACCTTGCCGAGCTCGAAGCTGTAGGCGGCGATGATGTGCTCGCGCTCCACCGGCGTCATGCTCAGCCAGAACAGCCGGGCCTGGCTGAAGTGGTCGGCGAACGAGGCCGGCGCCTCACGGACCTTGCGGGCCGCCGGCACCTGCACCGGCGTCTCCACGTAGCCGCCCTCCGCCGCCCCGGCGAAGAACGGGCAGCCGCCGTCCAGCGAGTTCGGCTTGTAGGGCGCGACGCCGCCGTGCACCGCCGTCTGGTGCATGCCGTCGCGCAGCATGTCGTTGACCGGCGCGTGCGGGCGGTTGATCGGCAGCTGGGCGAAGTTGGGCCCGCCAAGCCGGCTGATCTGGGTGTCCAGGTAGGAGAACAGCCGCCCCGACAGGAGCGGGTCGTCGGTGATGTCGATGCCGGGCACCAGGTGGCCCGGGTGGAAGGCGACCTGCTCGGTCTCGGCGAAGAAGTTGACCGGGTTGGCGTTCAGCGTGAGCAGCCCGATCGGCTGGACCGGCGCCAGCTCCTCGGGGACGATCTTCGTCGGGTCCAGCAGGTCGATGCCCTCGAAGGTCTGCTCGGGGGTGTCGGGGAAGGTCTGGATGCCGAGTTCCCACTGCGGGTGGGCGCCCGCCTCGATCGCGTCGGCCAGGTCGCGCCGGTGGAAGTCGGGGTCGGCGCCGGCGACCAGCTGCGCCTCCTCCCACACCAGCGAGTGCACCCCGGCCTTCGGCTTCCAGTGGAACTTCACCAGCGTCGTCTCACCGGCCTCGTTCACCAGCCGGAAGGTGTGGATGCCGAAGCCCTCCATCATCCGGTAGGAGCGCGGGATGGCGCGGTCGGACATGTTCCACAGCGTGTGGTGCGTCGCCTCGGTGTGCAGGGAGACGAAGTCCCAGAAGGTGTCGTGGGCGCTCTGCGCCTGCGGGATCTCGCGGTCGGGGTGCGGCTTCCCGGCGTGGATGATGTCGGGGAACTTGATCGCGTCCTGGATGAAGAAGACCGGGATGTTGTTGCCGACCAGGTCGAAGACGCCCTCGCTGGTGTAGAACTTCGTCGCGAAGCCGCGGGTGTCGCGCACGGTGTCGGCCGAGCCGCGCGACCCCAGCACCGTGGAGAAACGGGTGAAGACCGGCGTCTCGACGTCCTTGCCCAGGAACGCGGCCTTGGTGACCGCCGATGCCGTCCCGTACCCGCGGAAGACGCCGTGCGCGGCGGCGCCGCGCGCGTGCACGACACGCTCGGGGATGCGCTCATGGTCGAAATGCGTGATCTTCTCGCGCAGGTGGTGGTCCTGCAGCAGCACCGGCCCGCGCGGGCCGGCCTTGAGGGAGTGGTCGGAGTCCGGAAGCCGCAGGCCCTGCGCCGACGTCAGATACGCGCCGCTCTGCGCGCGCGCTGTGGGCGGCACCTTGGTGTGCTGCCCGGTGGGGGAGTACGGGCCGGGGCCCTCCTGGTCGGGCTTGGGAGGAAGCGGGCCGTGCGGCTCGGTGGGCTCCTCGACGGGCGGCGTCGCACTGCTCGGCCGGCCCGGAATGGACGGTTTCCCGCCCTTGCCGTCGCCCACGGCGTCGGCGACCTTGTCGGCCACGGCCTTCAGCGGGTTGGTCTCTTCCATGCTGGGTTCCTCCTATGGGCGTGGCGGCGCCCGGCTTGCCAATGGGGAGCACAGGCCGCGCCCCACCGGAGGATCCGGTGGGGCGCGGCGATCCGTTCAGTCGGCCGTCAGGGCCTGGATGAGGTCGCCCGCCTTCGGGTCGCTCACCGCGCGCGCGACGTCGGCGGTCGCGACGATGCCGACGAGCCGGTGGCCGTCGATCACCGGCAGCCGGCGGACCTGGTGGTCGGCCATGGTGCGCAGGATCTCCTCGGCCTCGTCGTCGGCGCCGATGGTGACGGCCTCGCCCTGCGCCAGCTCGCCCGCCCTGGTCGTGCCGGGGTCCTTGCCCTCGGCCAGGACCTTCACCACGATGTCGCGGTCGGTCAGCATTCCCTTCAGCCGGTCGTCGTTGCCGCAGATCGGCAGCGCGCCGACCCCGAGGTCGGCCATCTTCCGCGCCGCGTCCAGGGCGCTCTCGGACTCGCTCACACACTCGGCGCCGGGCGTCATGATCTCTCGTGCGGTCGTCACGTCGACTCCTTCCTCCATAGGGTTCAGGGGCGATGCCTCGCCTACCCGCCCTAACGAGGACCACGCACGGCTTGGGCTTGTTTTGAGGAGAAGGACGTCATGTCCGCACCGGCGCGCGCGGGACGCCAGGCCGCCACCAGCGCCGCGGCCAGCAGCAACTCGGCGATGTCGCCGCCGTAGTACATGATCTGCGCCGCCCCCTGGATCTGCTCGGCGGGCGCGTCCACCCGCAGGTACAGGCCGCTGTACATCAGCTGGGAGACGGTGGCGTGCGCGGCGACGGCGACGCCCAGCAGCACCAGCCGCGCCGGCACGCCGGGCCGGTGCGGAGCCGGGTCGGGACCGGCGATCACCCAGGCGAACAGGCACCCGGCCAGCAGGAAATGCAGGTGCAGCAAGTGGTGCAGCACCGGCTGCCCGCTCATGACGCCGTACAGCGGGCTGTAATAGAGCACCCCCAGCACGCCCACGCTGAGCAGCAGGGCGACGACCGGATCGGCCAGGACACGCATCGCCCTGCTGCGGAGAAGTGCCGTCACCCGCCGCGCCTGCCGCGCCGGCAGCGCGCGCAGCAGCAACGTGACGGGGGCGCCCAGCACCAGCGCGATGGGCGCGTACATGCCGATGAGCATGTGCTGGAGCATGTGCCCGCGGAAGTCGTCGTGCGCCCAAGGCCCGATCGGCGGAAGCAGCGCGACGGCCACCAGCACCACGCCGAAAAGGAACGCCCCGGTGCGCCACCCCGGCCAGGGGCCGCGCCGCCGCGCCCGGACGACCAGCCACAGATACCCGGCCGCCATCAGCAGCGGCAGCAGCCCCTCCGGGCCGTGCATCTCATGACTCATGCGGCGCCCCGCGCTGAAGGAGCCACCCACCGGCCACCAGCAGCGCCCCGAGAACCAGGAAGGCGACGTCCCACCACACCTGCCCGGGCCCCGACCGGACGTGGTGGATGCCGAGAAGATGGTGGTCGACGACGCCTTCGACCAGGTTGAACAGGCCCCAGCCCGCGAGGACCCAGCCCCACAGTGCCCGGGACGTCCAGACCCGCCGCCGGTCCCGGGTCACCCGCGCGTAGAGCACCCCCAGGCCGGACAGCACGGCCAGCCAGCACACGACATGGAAGATCCCGTCCCACAGCGTGTTCATCTGCAGCCCCGGCACCGTGTCGGCGGGGTAGTACTTCACGCCGATGTTGTCGCTGTCGGTACTGGTCAGCATGTGGTGCCACTGCAGTACCTGGTGGAGCAGGATGCCGTCGACGAACCCCCCAAGCCCTACCCCGAGCAACACCCCGGGCAGCCGAAGCGCACCGGTCCGTCCGCTCACCTCACTGGCGACCATGACGATTCACCTCCTGTGGATCTCTCTCCTTTCCCGTGAGAGCCGGAACAGTCGTCCACGGTGAGGTCGGAAAGCCGCCGGACTCCCGCGCCGGCGGCCGCTGCAATGGGACACATGCCGATGACCACCGAACGACCGTCCCCGCGCGCCTGGGCGGCCGTGGCCACACTGACACTGGGGATCTTCACGATCGTCACCACCGAGATCCTCCCGGTCGGCCTGCTGACGCCGATCGGCGCGAGCTTCACCGTCTCGGACGGCGCGGCCGGGCTGATGATGACGATGCCGGGCCTGCTCGCCGCCGTCGCGGCGCCCACGATCTCCGCCGCGACCGCCCGCCTGGACCGCAGACGCCTGCTGGCCTCCTTCACCGCCCTCCTCCTGCTGGCCAACGTCCTGGCGGCCGCCGCGCCGGGCTACCCGGTCATGCTTTTGTCCCGGGTGCTGCTCGGGATCGTCGTCGGCGGGTTCTGGTCGGTCGGCGCCGGCCTCGCGGCCCGCCTGGTGCCGCCGCGCTCGGTCCCCCGGGCCACCGCCGTGATCTTCTCGGCGGTCCCGCTGGGTTCGGTGCTCGGCGTCCCGGCGGGGACCTTCGTCGGGGACGTCGCGGGCTGGCGGACGGCGTTCGCCGTCCTGGCGGCGCTGGCGGCGGTGACACTGGCCGCGCTCTGGGCCCTGCTCCCGCCGCTGCCGCCGGAGGAGACCACCCGCCCCGCCGCCCTGCGCGTGCTGCTGGGCCGCACCGGCATCCGGTCCGCCCTCCTGGTGACCTTCCTGATCGTCCTGGCCCACTTCGGCACCTACACCTACCTGACCCCTTTCCTGGCCGACGTCACGCGCCTGGACCCTTCCCTGACGCCGACCTTCCTGCTGGTCTACGGAGTCGCGGGCATCGCGGGGAACTTCGCCGGCGGCTCGGCCGTGGCGCGCTTCCCGCGGGCCTCGTTCGCGACCGCCACCGGAGGGATCGCCGCGGCGACCCTGCTGCTGCCCCTCCTCGGCCACCGGCCCGCCGCCGTGATCGCCCTGCTGGTCCTGTGGGGTTTCGCCTACGGGGCCGTCCCGGTGTGCTCGCAGACCTGGTTCGCGAACGCGGCCCCGGACGCGCCGGGGGCCGCGTCCGTCCTGTTCACCGCGTCGTTCCAGGCGACGCTCTCGGCCGGCGCCCTCACCGGCGGCGTCCTCGTGGACCGCACGTCCCCCGCGACCGTCATGGCCCTCGGCGGCGCGACGGCCCTCCTCGCCACCCTGGCGATCGCCGTGCGCCCCAGTGATCTTCGCCGCATCCGGCCCCGCCGCACCGCCACCAGGCGAATACGCCCGTGCGAAGACCACCGGCCGCGTTCTACACTCAGTGCGCACCAGGCGCCCATAGCTCAGCCGGATAGAGCATCGGACTTCTAATCCGACGGTCGGGGGTTCGAATCCCTCTGGGCGCGCCCAGCCAGACCCGTTGAACCAGGCTCCACCTGGGGAAACGCCCCCGACGGCCGCCGTCGCCATGTGCAGCCGTATGCCGCCGCGAGCAGCCGAAACGAAGCCTTCCCGGAATATACGCGGAATGATCTTGGCGGCGTCTTCGCAGGTCAGCCCCAGGAAACGGCGAAGCCCCGGACGCATCCGGGGCCCGTCACCACTCGTGATCTTCACGCGGCCAACGCGTCCTCGATGCGCTGGTTCGCAACGTCGCGTTGCCCGTCGATGCACTTCGCGTAGACCCGCAACATCACATCGACCCCATGCCCCGCCCGCTCGGCCGCCTCAGGCGCATGGACCCCAGCGTTCAGCCACAGCGACACCGCCGCATGGCGAAGGTCGTAAGGGCGCGCGGCAAGCGGCGAACCGACTTGATCGGGAGTCAGCGCCAGCAGCCGCGCCCGCTTCCAGATCTGTGCGTAGGCCGACCCGGAGAAGTCCCCGCCCGTGCTGGTGACGAACAGCCGCCCGTCATCCGCTGTGCCGAAGGCGTCGATGTGCTCGCGCAGGATCTTGACCAGCTCTGGCGGCGCCGGAACGGGCCGGTCAACGTCGTCCTCACGGTGCTTGAGTCCCCGTTCATCGTGAGCGCGGCCCGTGTCGGTGTAACGTTTGTTGGTCTGCGGACGTGTCTTGCGGACCGTGATCACTCCCCAGCCCTCTTCGGGAAGCGCGCAGTCCTGCACGCGGAGACCCGCCGCCTCAGCCGGACGCAGGCCGGCGAAGTACATACAGGCGAACATGGCACGCAAGCGAGGACCACGCACACGCCCCACGTAGGTCACCGCGACGAGGAGTTCGCGCGCCTGGCTCGGATTGACCACCACACGTCGGTCAACGGTCCCGCCCTGCTTGGGAGGCCGCCACTTCACCCGATCGAGCGGATTCGACTGAAGGTCGCCCACCTCGACCGCGTAGCCGAGGGCATGCTTGAAGACCGCCCGCTTGCGCCGGAACGTCGAGGGCGCCGCAGGCTTGCCCTCCAGCGTGACCGCCAGGACCTCCAGCGCGGTACGAGCCAACTTCGGATCGTCCAGGTCGGTGATGGGCAGCGAGGCGGCTTCAAGCCAGCTCAGCGCCTTACCGAGATCCGGGTCGAGGTCAGGCCGTCGACTCTCCGGGACGAACACGTACGTGCGCAGCAGCAGCCGCAGCACCTCGGGAGCCGGACGGTTCGGCGCATCCTTGACGAGGGTCGCCGTCACCGCCGTCATCGTGTCCGTGAGTCCTTCACGCGACTTGGCCGCAGCGTGAGGCCAGCGGGCATCGACGTAGGCACGGGCGAACTCCAGCCACGTCCGCGCCGTCGCGGCCTTGAGCATCGACAGGGGAAGCCCGCTGTCCATGTCGAAGGCTTCACCGGCTTTGGCGGCCTGGCGCAGGTCGGAGAGGAAGTTCTTCGCCTGCGCCGATTTGCCGAAAGTCTGCGACTTCTCCCGGCCGCCGACCGTCCACCGGACGGTGTAAGAGATGACCTTGCTCGGCTTGCCCGGCCTGGCAACGGACTTGTTCGACCGCACTTCCCAGAGCTTGACCTTGTAGGAGGTGTTCACGCCGCCGCCTCCTTGAGGGAGTAGAGCCAGAGGTCGAGGTCGCTGCGGTAGATGCGGATCTCGCCGTTCGGGAGCTTGATACCAGCGGGAGCCCGCCCGATCTCGCGCCAGCGGTAGAAGGTGCGCCGAGAGATCCCGCCCAGCTCGGCGAGCACCTGGTCAACGGTGAGGAGTTCGTCTCGCTTGCTGCTCATGCCGCCTCCCGCGAAGTTGCCGAAAGTTCGGTGAGGGTCTGTTGGGCTTGGTCGAGTTGCTGGCGTCGCTGCGCGCGTTCGTTGATCAGCAGCAAGAGCCGGTGTTCGACGGGCTTGACATCCGGGTCACCAGGCCCGGCGCGTTCCCAGACGTGCGCGGCCTTCGGGTCGGCCGGGTTGCTGACGGGGATTCCGGCCTCAGCCAGCCGGGCCAGCGCCCAAGCCGTGCGGTCGGCTTTGTGGTCGGCGAGGGTCTTGCCGGACCACTTGCGCGAGACCAGGACCCGCCGGCCCCCGTAGCCCAGGTGTTGGCGGCGGTGGGCTTTGCCCTTGCAGAACCCAGGGGTCAGGCCCTTGCGGGGGTTCTTGGGCTGGATGCCGTAGCGCAGCCAGTTCGCGCACGTGGGCGAGCACGGTTCGTAGCGCAGCGTCTCGGCCATCCGGTCCACGTGCTGACGCTGCGTTTCGGTTTCGGCTTCGTGGCATTCGGCGACGCCTTTGACCAGGTACTTGGTCAGGTAGCCGATGCAGCGCCGCGAATCGGGAGAGTCGGCGATGACGCCTTGGGCGTCGATCTGGCGGCCGAAGCGGACCACGTGCAGGGGTTGGGCGTCGTCGTCCTGGTCGAGGGCGTCAAGGGCGTCGTCCCAGGTCGGCAGCACCTCACCGGACACGGGATCGACGTAGCCGCCGTTCTCGCTCGCGGCGGCGTCCCAGATGGGCAGGTGTTCGCCGGAGTAGACGACGCGTTCGGTCGAAGGCCACCACACCTGGTGATAGGTCGCGGCGACGACTTGGCGCAGTTCGGCGCGGGAGATGGTTCCGCGGATGGCCATGTGCAGGTGTGGGGCGAGGCGACGTTGGGGTTCGACGACGGCGAAGTACTGGACGTCGTAGCCGACGAACCGGCGCAGGTTCTGCACGAACCGATCGACCAGCTTGGAGAAGTGCAGCGCATCCCGAGCCGCCCGAACGTAGTCGTAGCCGTCCGGATCAACCGGGGTGCCGTCCGGACGCACCCGCCCGTAGCTGTCCAGGGTCAGGGTGAGGAACAGCGAGGGCCGGAAGGTCTTGCCGTCCTTGCCTCGGTAGACCTTGCCGACCGTGCGCGCGTCAACGGGCCGGCGGGGCAGGTCCGCGACGTCTTGGCGCCGCCGGGTGGAGCGGGTGCGCCGTGCCTTCTGCTCACCGGTCTTCAGCGTCCCGCGCACGCCCGAGCGTTCGATCTCGCCGTCCAGGCGGGCGAGGAGGCCGTCCCAGAACTCGAGGTCTTCCCCGTGCGCGGTTCCGTGCTGCTCGGCATGATCGCGTTCGGCCTGAGCTTGGGCACGCAGCTCCATGAGCGCGGCTTGTTGGGCGTTGGGGTCGGCGCGTTCGATGATTGGTTCTTGGTCCAGGTGCCAGCCCTGGCGGCACTGCACGGCCCGGAGCTTGCGCTTGCGTTCGGCGCAGGTTGGGCAGACCGAGGCGAGGGTGTGGCCGCAGGGGACGTAGACGACGGTGGTCTCTCCGCTGTGCAGGTCGGTCCGGCGCATCGGGACCGGCCGCACGCACACGTCCTGCTCGACCGCGACAGCTTCCAGGACGCCACGAGCGAGCGGCGGCATGGTCTTGACCAGCCGTGCGACTTCAGCAGGGACCAGGGCGGCCGGGGGAAGGTCGGCGGTGCCGTCCGTCGACAACTGCCCGGCAATGGTGAGGCTGGTCATGCGGCGTCCGGGGTGGAGTCGTCGGGGACGGCGAGGGTGACCATGTGGCGGATGTCGTGGTCGTCGACGAACGCGGCCCGGACTCGGATGGGGTCGGGGGAGGTCTCCAGCCGGACGAAGCCCACCCCCGCGCCGATCGCGGGGACCGGTGAGATCTGGTCAGCGAGCGCGCCCCGGTCGCGGGCGCCATCACCGAGAACCATGTCGACCTGTTCGGACTCATCCAGCCGCAGGGCGATGCGGTCGGGGAACAGGTTGCGCAGGTTGTTGACCTCTTTGCGGGCGTCCTGCTGCGCGCCGATCACGCAGTACCCCACCGAACGGCCCTGGCTGGTGAGCACCGCCAACGCCGCCTCAGCGCGCTTCCTGAGGTCGCGTTCGGGGCAGTAGGCGGTCAGGAACGCCAGCTCATCGACGATCACCACCCGGAACGGGTGCCGGTGCGACGGCGTGAAGGAGCGGACGACCCCGGCGAACTCGGCGGCCCGCTCGTTCATGTCCGTTGCCGCGTCCTCCAGGAGCTTGACCATGCCGCCGGTCGGGTCGTCGCAGTACCGGCCGTAGCGTTCGAACAGGGCGCGGCCGAACGACAGCTCCATCCGCTTGGGGTCGACCGCCCACACCTCCACCAGCCCGGCCAGGATCAGCGGCAGCAGCGCGCGCACGGTGGACCAGATGATCGACCCCTTGCCGGCCCCCGTCGCACCGGCGATCAGAACGTGGGTGCCGAGCAGCCGCAGCCGCCACGGGGAGCCGTCTTCCTGGCGGCCGATGACCACGCCGCGTAGATCGACCTCGGAGGCCTCCAGTAGCGGCAGAGCAGGCATCGGGACGGCGAGCGCATCCTTGCGGACGAACTCCAGCCAGATCCGGCCCGGCTTGGGTACCTGGCGGACGCGCAGGACACCGGCGTCCCAGTACCAGCGGTTCGCCGTCCCCTGGCGGACGCGGACGAGCTGTGCGCCGAAGCCGTGTGCGAGGTTGGGCGCGACCTTCTCCCAGGCGTCGGGTGCCTGCCCTTTGAGCATGCGCACCAGCACCCGATCACACGTCGGACCGCAGCACACGCGCACGATCGAGGGCAGGTACTCACGCCGCTTGTGCGTCCGCGACAGCCCAGCGGTGGTGAGCACCGGTTGCCAGTCGCGCCGGTAGACCCGCACCAGCCGCCACCGCGCCCGGACAGGACGGCCGATGCAGCGCACGAAGGAAGGCCGGTCTATGACCGCCCACGCGCCAACGGCGAGGAGCACCAGGACCACGAGGGCAGCCGGGAGCTGCCAGCCGAACCGGTGCCCCAGCCAGGCCAGCGCCGAGGCGGCCGAGACGGGGACGATGTTGCGGATCAGGACGACCGCCACGCGCACCAGGACGCGGACGACGTTGACGGCCAGGACGAGGAACTCCGGCATGTGCCACACCGGAGGCGCCCACTTGGGCGCGGCGAACGGGTCGGTCTGGGCCTCGACGGCGACATTCTCACCAGGGCCGGTCTTGCGGAACTCCCATGCCATGATGGGCACACCTCTTCTCACACTCAGGGCCTTTGAGGACGAGCGAGAGGCGGGGCGGCCGGAGGTACCAGCTCCAGCCGCCCCACCCACAGGTCACCCGCTCGGAGCGCGGACGCGGGCCGGAACCGGCAGCCGGGGAACCTCGCGAGACAGGCACCGCGACCGGCACACCCCGCACTCGCCGTTGCCGCAGAACCGCACCACCGTGTGCGCCCACCGGATGTCACGACGCTTCTGGGCGTAGAGGTACAGGGACCGCAGCCCGGCCACCGCCGCAGCCGTCAGCAGGACCAGGAGCAGGACCGCCAGGCCGATCACGCCGCACGCTCCGAGGTGTCCCCGCCGTCCTCACCGGCCGCGTTCTGCTCGGCGTGCAGGCGCTCGCACTCGGCCGCGTACGTGGTGACCGCCTTCAGCAGGTCCCGCGCGTTGTCCACGTCGCTCGCGTCGATGTCCTGGCGCCCCTCCGGGGACAGGTGCAGGGTCACCCCGCTGGAGCTGATCGACAGAATCGGCGTTGCGTGGGCGTAGACCGCGCAGTCGATCCGCGCGTCATCGCCGATGCGGATGCCCAGCATGCTCCAGGTGCCGCCGCTCACGCCGCACGCCCCTTCCCCAGTCGGCCCGAGGCCGAGCGACCCGCGCGGTACAGCCGCTCCACCTCGACCGCATACGCCGCCGCCTGCTCGGCCAGGTTCCGCGCGAACTCCACGTCCCCGGCGTGCAGCCGCTCGGGCAGCGTGAGCGTGACCAGGACCCGGCCCGCCGCCACCGAGAACAGCGGGGTACGCGACGCGAACGCCCGGAACTCGCTAGAGGCGTAACCGTCGATCGGCAGCGTCAGCGCCGACATCCGCCGCCCCGCCATCACGCCGCGTCCTTAGCCGGCCCCGACGAGGACGCCGACGAGGCGGACGAGGAGGAGGCGGCCGGGCGGGCGGCGGGCTTGCCCGGACCACTCGCCGGACGGACCCCGCGCGCCCGCCACGAGTACGCCACCCGGGTACGCACCCGCCCGTTGCGGTCGGTCCCGGTCTCCTCCACGTACGGGGTCACCGTCAGGCCGTCGAACTCGCAGGGCCGGAACGGCCCAAACATCGGCTCCGGCACCACCGGGCACACCTGCGCGGCCACCTTGATCCGGATCGCGGAGTTCTTGTGGCTCGCCTCAGGGTCGGCGTCGTAGACGTCCACCACCCACACCGGGAGCCCGGTGTCCTTGTCGGTCTCCTGCCGCTTGGTGTCGAAGTTCTCCAGCGGCACCGCCGGACCCGTCGCGAACACCCCGTGCGGGAACACGTCCCCGAAGCTGACGGGGATCCTGCCCTGAATCGCCATGCGCGATCACCTCCGGTTTCACCCGACCGCTTAACCGATCGAGTTGCTACCTAGATAGTACGTCGCACACTCGACCGGACAAGTGAATAAGAGTGTGACCTGAGTCACATCAATCAAGTTGGGAATGTAACCGCAGGTCAGCCGCTACAGCCCCTCAGTCGGAGACGCTGTAGACGTCTTCCAGCTCATGCAGAGTGCCCGGCATGACGACCTCTACGACGAATCGCGGAGTATCGGCCGCATCGTGCAGTGAGGCCAGCGCCGACAGCACCGGATCCGAAGTGGAGATCTTCAGCAGCTCGGCTTCGCTACCCGAGGCCAGCCGCGCCGACAGTCGCTCGGTGACGTGGTCCAGGCGCAGATCCTTGACGGTCCGCAGATGCTCCCGCACACCCGCGGGCAGCGGCTTATTGCGATCGAGATAGGTCCCCTGGACCAGAGCAGGCGGGAACCAGCAGGTTACGAGGTCAGAGGCGATGCCGTCACGAATGTTCAGCCAGCGCCGCATCACGACCCGTTCACCGGCATCCAGGTTCAGCAGGCCCGCGACCTGGCTGGGGGCTTCCACCGTGCCGACCGACAGGGGGCCGGCTGAATCCGACTGTTCGAGAACCGCCAGCCCCGGACGCGTGTGATGTTCGCGGGTCACTGGCCGCCCCCGCACGAACGACCCGCGCCCATGCTCACGCGTGATCCATCCGTCCTGCTGGAGGATCTGCAAGGCTCGCACGGCCGTACTGCGGCCAACCGCGAACTCTCGCATCAACTGCGTTTCGGAGGGCAGCGCATCGCCGGGTCGCAGCTCCCCTTCTTCGATCTGCCGCCGGATCTCAAGTACGAGCCGGGCGTACTTGGGGGGCTGGAACTCCAAACTCGACATCTCGACCGCCTGACGACTTCGCCGCTCGTGTGCATAAGTACATCCTCTGCGACTGTAACGCCAGCGGGGAGGAGAAATCACCTCCCTGGAGCCACGTACCCGTGCGCAGAGCCGGGTTTACCGCGCGTTCCCTCGCAGCAGCCGGAACCACAGGTCAACGGCCTTGCTATGACGGATCCGAGGTGACTCGGCGATCTCGTCACCGGAGGGCCCGCGCACCGTCCGGCGGATGAAGTAGTGCCCGCCCAGACTGCACAGCTCATACAGCGTCGCCCGGCATTCGCAGGTGTGCGCCAGCACCCGCAGCCGCTCAGCAGGTCCAAGAACCGGCGCATCGGGCTCGCCGATTTTTCGCCACTCGACCACTTCGAAGCCGCCCCGCCGCATCGCCACATGCGGCCCGTGGAATTCCTCACCACCAGGCGCCCAGGGCGTACCGGCGAAGAACCCCGACCGCCACGACCGATACCGCGCCGCAGGCGTCGCCCCTTTGTCCGGCTGCTTAGGGGCGGCCATCGCGTTACCGGGCCGGTTCAGCCGGCGGACGAGCGCGGCCAACCCCGCGCCTTCTCGATGGCCTGCGCCAGCTCTGCTGGTGTGGGCGCTTCCACCAGCCGCCATCGCCCGCCCCACACCAGCGCCCACCAGTTCCCGGTGTGAGTGCCGTACCAGGACTTCGCCCCCGGATACCGTCGCGCGATCTCTTGCCGGATCATCTCCACTTGATCGGCCGGGATGATGCCCACGCCGGTCATCGCCGCTCACCCGCCCGCACATCATCGCTATAGGGCAGGTCCTGGGTGAGGAACTCCAGCAGCCGCAGCGCGGCCCCCGGCACATCGGTCACCGAGTGCCAGCCGCCAGCCCGCCACCAGGCGAACATCCGCCGGTCGTCGATCACCACATACGCCGACGCCCACCGCGGCCCGTCCCGCCGCACCGCGACAGCCAGCCCGGGAAAGTCGTCCGGGGGACGCACCCGCGCGCCGAGCCTGCCCAGCGCCGTACCCAACTCGGCCAGCAACCGGCGGTCATCGTCCTCTGCACTCCACCACATACCCGCGCTCCTTCCGCCAGGCATGGACGCGGGACCGGTGATGCGGGGACATGGCCGTCCGCCCCGCGCAGCCCAACGGGGAAAGGGCCACACGAGAACCACCCACACCACATCACCGGCCCCGCAGCTCATCACGCCGCCGTGGCCTTACGGGGCTCACGGCAGGCGTCACAGGGTTGGCGCTTCGGTTCCGGTCCCTGCCCCGTGCC
Source organism: Actinomadura macrotermitis (assembly GCF_009604375.1). Lineage (GTDB taxonomy): Bacteria > Actinomycetota > Actinomycetes > Streptosporangiales > Streptosporangiaceae > Spirillospora > Spirillospora macrotermitis. The sequence goes on along the minus strand of NZ_WEGH01000003.1, from coordinate 362,375 downwards.
CTGTCGCGTCAGGAACAGGCCACGCCGCGAAGAAACCCACTTCCAGCCCCGTCCACCGCAGCGAAGGCACTTGACAGGCGAACCCGAATCGCTCATGGATGCAGCATGGACCGTGATTAAGGCCACTTGAAGGCCCTACAGAGGTCTTCTAGAGGACGTTTAGCGGCCTTATTGGCCTCGAACGGCGGTCTGATGACCTCTTTGCGCCCGGATGCGGTTTAAGGTCAGAGCAGAGAGCAACGACGCATGGAGGTGCGATCTCATGCCCCGAACGGCTGGCAACGCGCGACTCAAGGCAGCGCGGCAACACGCCGGTTATGCCTCTCAGCAGGCATTTGCCGACGCCCTGACCGCCGCCGCTCCCGCCATCGGGCTACGCAACATGCAGGTGAGCGCCCGCCAGGTGCGCCGTTGGGAGTCGGCTTCGCCGCCCTGGCCCCGCGCCGACCATCAGCGGCTCCTGACTCATGTCCTGCAACTCCCTATGGAGCAGCTGGGCTTCACACCCCCGTGGAGCGACCAGGCAGCCCCCGCCACTTCGGGCACGATGAACCCTCCCACTTCCACGCCGATCCAGGTCCCCGGGGCAGCTCTCCCACTCCCCAAGGCCGCCGCTGCGGTGCAGCCGCCCACGGTGGGAGCGGACTTCGCCGCCATCAACGCCGCACACCGGCGTCTGTACTTCAGCGTTCAGCCGGCCCAGCTCCACCCGACCGTGCTGGAACACACCCGCTTGGGCACGCAGCTCCTGGCCGAGACCACCGGCGTCCCCCGCCGGATCCTGGCAACGGCACTGGCCGAGTCCCTCCTGCTCGTGGGACGCATCGAGTTCTTCGACCTGCGCCAGTCCGAAGAAGCCGACGCGACCTATGTCCGCGCCCTCCAGGCCGCCGGGGAAGCCGATGACCCGCTACTGGGATCGGCGATCCTGGCGCACGCCGCGTTCATCCCCGGATGGGACAACCGGCGCGACGAGGCGGCCGAGCGCATGCGCGCGGCCCGGACCTATGCCCGCCGCGGCCCCGCCTCCGCCGAATTCTGGGCATGGCTGGACGCCGTCGAAGCCGAGTGCGAAACCCTGTGCGGGCACCCGCGCGAAGCACTGCGGCTGATCAGCCACGGTGAAAGCGTCCTCGCCGAGGGCAACGAGAACGCCTCACCCGAGTGGTTCAACTGGTTCTCGCCGGTCAGCCTGGCCGCGTTCAAGGGCAACACCCAGCTCAAGGCAGGCCAGCCGGCCCAGGCCAAGGCCACCCTTCAGCAGGTGCTCACCGCGCTCGGCGACAGCAATGCCAAGCAGCGCTCGGTCATTCTCGGCGACCTGGCCGCCGTCGAAGTCGCCCAAGGCCACCCCGACCAGGCATGCGCCTACGCCGAGCAGGCCCTCGACCAGTTGGCCGTCACCTGGTACGCCACCGGCATGGACCGGATCAACGAAGTCCGCCGATCCCTACAGCGCTGGTCCGACCACGAATGCGTGCAGCGCCTCGACGACCGCCTATACGGCTGGCAGACAACGCTCAGCGCGCTCCAGCGTTGAACTCAGCCACACGGCCCGGAAGCTCGGCCAGCGAATCGATCCGCATCGTCGGAACGCGGTCGGCTTCCGGGTCGTCCTGCTGAATGATCCCCCACGGCCCCCGCCGGATCAGCGCCGTCAGCAACCCGACCTCCACCGCCGGCCGAACGTCATTGTCGAGCCGGTCACCCACATACAAGATCTCGCCCGCCGCACACGGCGCCGCCTCCACCACCGCGCGGAAGAACCCCGGATCCGGCTTGGACACACCCCAGTCATCCGACGTCGCGATCAGGTCATGGGGCAGGTCCAGCGACCGCAGGATCCCGCCGGCCCGCACCGTCTGATTCCCCGCGATGCCCACCCACAGCCCATCATCACGCAGCTTCGCCAGCGTCGGCCGCGCGTCGGGGTACAGATCCTCTTTCCCAAACGTCTCCGGCCGCCCGACCTCAGCGCGCTTCTCCCGCTGCTCGGTCAGATCGAACCCCGGCGCGAACACCTGGAACGTCTCCCGGTAGTCCAGCCCACGAGCGATCACCGCACCGAACATCGCCGAGAACGTATGCCGAGGCACCCCCAGCCAGTCAGCCCACGTCCCATACTCACGCGTCTCGTTGACGAGGCACTCGCCCACATCGAACACCACAGCCCGGATCATGCCGAACAGCCTACGAGACACCCTCGCGTGGCCTTCAAAGGCCACTCCTCAGTCACAACTTTCTCTACGGTTCCGAGGGCGTCCCGCTGACGCAGCCCGTCAGGCAAATTCCCGCCCGGCATGCCGGGCGTGCGGCCTATTCCGTCTGATCCCGCTGCTCATCCGCCTTACTCGGAAGTTCTCGGGAAAGCGCGTCCACGTACTTCAGCCGCGTCCCTCAACTTTGAGGCTGCCTTCTTTAGTGCATTTTGTGTCTGGAGGCTCCGAAAATCGATGTACCCGTGTCCTGGTGGGCAAGGATCGGGACGGGTTGGTGCATGTTGGTCATCAACTGCCCTCAGGCCAATTTTGCCTACTTCATCCACGGAAACAATCCAACTTCCGGCGGAATCTAGCTGTAGTCTCGCGGTATGGAAAATAAAAGCTTCTTCTGCGGAAACCTGTGAGCCGCGACTAATGGAAAGTTCGCCCGCATCTTTTTCGGTGGGACGAAATGCCTGACTCGTCACCCGGCCATCTTGAACAAACTGAGGATGGACCTGGCGATACAAAAACTCATCAACCTCCCCGATCAGCTCTTCCCCCGGACGAAGTTCCTCAGATTCATTCGGCGAGCTCATCAAGGCTCCTGCGTATGAAGTTGTTTATATTACTGGTTTCTGACCATGACGTTTCCAGTTCAAACTCTCGCTCTTCGTCGAGCTTCGAGAAGGCGAAGAGGCTAACCTGTCCACTGGGGAGTATTTCGGCAGAGACTTCGGCTAGTTCGAGTAGCCACTCGAACTGCACCCCACCGCTAGGCATTGGATATATTCTAGGCTTTTCTATCCCAGAGTCCAGGAAGTCTAGCAAGAGGCTTTCGGCTTGCCTCAGCACTCGCCTACTGATTGACATCCCATCGCCGTCGAGCCATCCGTCAGGCAGTCCCTCAATCTCGCGTAGGCGCGAATTCCATTCTTCCGGAAGCACGGGCTCGATGCCGAGCACGTCCTGAATCTCAACGATCTGCCGATCACCTGATTGTAGAGCGACGCAACTGATCGACACGGTCGGCGCCATGCTGGAAGAGTCTAGATAAGCTTTAAGTTCCCGGACGATTTCATCGGAAGAAAAGTGTCCTGAAACGGTTTTACCTTCTCTGCCCACCCTGAATTCGAAGGCACTTCGATCGGCCATGATACTGACCACTTGACCAATTAGAATGGTCTCAACTTCGAAGCGATCAAGATCGGCAATCTCTTGAATAGTCCTCCGGATACTTTGAGTATATATCGCCGAATGATTTGTCCCGGGATCAAATTCCAGGGTCTCGTCATCTTGTAGGCTGCGACCGAATCTCGAAAATTCTTTCAGTGCCTGTGGTGGAAACGATGGCGGGATCTTTCCCTGCTGATGAATTGAGCGCAAAGTATCCTGAATTAGGATGCGCGCTTCTTCAAAAATGGAGCTGTCAACTCCATTGAACAAGGCGTCTTCTGGTGTGGCAGGCGCCTCGAGTACAGGGATGACGCTACCGGGTTGAATATCCGTTAGGCGGAGCTCAAAATTATCAGTGAACCCCCGAGGCGCGCGCACTCTTTCGCGATGGCGCCGCTTATAAAGCCCCTTCGCTACGTCAATAACTAGTCGCTCGTAGCGGGCAAACTCCGGCAGCGCCTCCACTGGCAAGCCAGCTTTTTCGTAGCGCCCACCCCGCAAACGCCAGCGACCAAACGGTACCGACGGGTTAGTCATGCTCACAGGCTAGTACAGATATCTGACCTGTCCAGTGGGTTTGGCCCTAGATTCAGGCAACCATGGTTGGCTGTTGCTAGTTGGGCTACACGAGCTTGGGGCAGGGACTTGCGGCCCCAGCCCCGCGAGCCGGAGTGATCGTCTGCGGGTCGCATCCGTGAGACTCGTGATGAAAGCTCCATTGCCGAATTCTGCTGTTTGGGATCAAGGGGCGGCGGCGCTTGCGCCGCTGCGCGGCCCGACGCCGACGCCGCCCGGCGCGTGCGGCGTGGGCGCCGGTCACCGGTCAGCGGGCGCCGGGCCGCGCATCGTGCAGCCGCCGCCCGCTGCTCGGCGAACGGCGGTCACGGGGTCGCGCCGCCGCCCCGCGGATTCAGCGCCAGGACAGTTGATCGAGCGCGACTCGGGGGCACGCTGCCCCCGAACCCCCTGCGAACCGGAGCACTCGTTCGCGCGCTTCTGCCTGTCACACCGTCTCGCCGTTCGCGCGAACGAGCACTCCGGAGCGATGCGGCCTGTGCAGCGTGTTGAGTGACCTGCACAGGCCAGTTTCGGCGGGTTGCTCCTGTTGCGGGGTGCCGGGTGCCAGGCTTGGGCTGTGCGATGGCGTGAGGTGGTGCGAGCGTGAGGCGCAGAAGTGTCATCTGGGCGGGGGCATTGGCGGGTGCGGCCGCGCTGCTGGTGGTGATTCCTGCGCTGCTGAAGGAAGCGGGTATCAAGGGGCGTTGGTGGCTGGTGGCCGCTGGTGTGGTCGCGGCATTGGCGCCCTTGGTGGCGGGGGTGTGGAAGACCCGGTTCGAGGGGGCGGTGAAGGCCCGCGAGGATCAGGCTAAGGAGCTGGCCAGGGGCACGTTCACGCCAGGTGGGAAGGTGCCTCGGGTGCGTGAGGTGACCGATCCGATCGGTGTGGTCGGAGTGCACCCAGCTCGCCGGCTGGTTGCCGAAACCCCGGTTGGAGCCAGTGACCGGGTACCGGCATACGTGCCGCGTGATTTCGATGTCGAGCTGCGGGCGGCGTTGGGATGGAGCGGGTTTGTGCTGCTGGTGGGCGATTCGACGGCGGGCAAGACGCGGGCAGCGTTCGAGGCGGTACGGGCGGTGCTGCCCGATCACCGGTTGATCGTGCCGCACACCCGGGATGCGGTCGGGGCTGCTGTGACCGAAGCGGCCGCATCGCGGCGATGCGTGCTGTGGCTCAACGACCTGGAGGGCTACCTCGGTCCGGACGGAATCACCGGTAAGCACGTCGCCGAGTTGCTGGCCGGCGATGGGCATCACCGGGTGATCGTGGCGACGCTGCGCGCGGCCGAGGAGGACCGCCTCACCGCTGCTGCCCAGGACGACGAAGGGCGTTCGTCGCGGCGGGAGAGCGCAGCGGTACTGGAGCAGGCACGGCCCCGGATCTGGGTGGAGTGCCACTTCAGCCAGGCCGAGCAGCAGCGCGCTGCTGAAGTGGCCACCGACGACGCCCGCATCAACGATGCCTTAGCACATGCCAACACATACGGGATTGCCGAGTACCTGGCGTGCGGGCCGCAGTTGATGCAGGAATGGCAGCGGGCATGGGCACGCGGAACACACCCTCGGGGCGCTGCCTTGGTCGCTGCCGCCATCGACATTCGCCGCGCCGGCTACACCTCCCCGCAACCCCGCCAACTCATCAGCCAGGCTTCCACTGTCTACTTGGAGCAACGAGGAGGGGCACGCCTGAACCCCGAGACCGAGGAACAGGCCTGGCAGTGGGCCACCCAGACCCGCGATTCCGGAAACGCACCTCTGCAGTTGAACGGCAACGACACCTGCGAGGTGTTCGACTACCTGCTGGACACCGTGCAACGCACCGCCAACCCCAACGACCACATCCCCCAGGCCACCATCGCTGCCGCCCTCGCCCACGCCACCCCCGCCGACGCGAACAACATCGCCAACGCACTGCACGACCAAGGCCGCTACCAGCTCGCAGAAACCGCAGCACACCAAGCTCTCAACGACTACCAACAGCAATACAGCCCCGAACACCCCAGGGCTTTGGCCAGTCGTAGCAATCTCGCCGTCGCGCTGAGTGATCTGGGGCGGTGGGAGGAGGCCGAGGCCGAGCAGCGCGCCGTCTTGGAGATCAGGAATCGGGCGCTGGGGGCCGAACATCCCGACGTCTTGACCGGTCGTAGCAATCTCGCCGTCATGCTGAGTGATCTGGGGCGGTGGGAGGAGGCCGAGGCCGAGCAGCGCGCCGTCTTGGAGATCAGGAGCCGGGTGCTGGGGGCCGAACATCCCAGCACCTTGACCAGTCGTAGCAATCTCGCCGTCGTGCTGCGTGATCTGGGGCGGTGGGAGGAGGCCGAGGCCGAGCAGCGCGCCGTCTTGGAGATCAGGAGCCGGGTGCTGGGGGCCGAACATCCCGACATCTTGACCGGTCGTAGCAATCTCGCCATCGTGCTGCGTGATCTGGGGCGGTCGGCCGAGGCCGAGGCCGAGCAGCGCGCCGTCTTGGAGATCAGGAACCGGGTGCTGGGGGCCGAACATCCCAGCACCTTGACCAGTCGTAACAACCTCGCCAACGTGCTGCGTGATCTGGGGCGGTCGGCCGAGGCCGAGGCCGAGCAGCGCGCCGTCTTGGAGATCAGGAGCCGGGTGCTGGGGGCCGAACATCCCGACACCTTGGACAGTCGTAACAACCTCGCCATCGTGCTGCGAGATCAGGAAAATCCTCAATAGGAAACCGCCATATTGAGCGATCCCAAACCCGTCCTAACCAAGTGCTGTATCTCCAGCGCATACTGACGGCAACAGTGAGGCGGGCCGAACTGATAAGGATGCAGTCGCCCAGCCAAGGTTGCCGAGGCGGCGCGTATCAAGATCCGGAACATGTGCGGAATGATCTTGGTTGGCGAGGTGCTGCTTGGGGGCTCGTGTGCAGGTCAGGCGGGCTTGCCCGGGTGAGGTGATCGGCGGTCTTCTAATCCGACGGTCGGGGGTTCGAATCCCTCTGGGCGCGCCTTTTTGGGCAGGGTGGGCGCGAGGATGTCGCCAATGCCCGGCGTGGCTTTCGTCCCGGTATGGCGGGGCCGGCTGCTCGGCGGCCCCGTCTCACGGTGATGTGCCGCACGTGGCCAGCGCGGTCCGTGCCAGTCCGCGTAGCCAGGCATGGGCGGGGTCGGTGTCGTAGCGCTGATGCCAGGACAGGTGGATCGGTGCCGGCGGCAGTTCGAGCGGCAGGGGGAGCACGGCCAGGCCGAGGTCGGTGACCGCGGACCGCGTGGTGACTTCGGGGACGCAGACCAGGAGGTCGGAGCCGCGCGCGAATTCCAGCGCGGCCGCTTCGGTGGGCGCGCTCGCCACCACGCGGCGGGTGAGGCCGAGCCGCGCGAGGGCGTCGTCGAGAGCGTTGCCGAGGCTTCCCCGCCGCGAGACGGTGACGTGCTCGGCGGCGGCGTACTGCTGTGCCGTGATGCTCTCGAGGCGGGTGAGGGGGTGCCCCTTCCTGGCGACGATGACCAGGCGGGTCTCGCCCACGTTCTCGGCGCGGATGTCCGGTGCGGTGGGCTGGTTGGCGTTCGCCTCTAGGTCGACCTCACCGCGCCGCAGCTCGGGGGTGTCGATACTCGATTCGGCGATGAAGCGCAGTCGCACGCCCGGCGCCTGTTCACGCACGGCCGACAGGAGCGCAGGGCCGCTCAAGGCGACCAGGGAATCGTGCCAGCGGAGGGTGAAGGTGCGCTCCAGCGTCGCCAGATCGAGTTCACGGCTGGGGGCCAGCACGCCCTGGACCTGGTGCAGCAGCTCGTGCACCTGTTCCCGGATCGCGATCGCATACGGCGTCGGGGTCATCGTGCGGCCGGTGCGCACCAGGATCTGATCCCCGGTGGTGCGGCGGATTCGGCCCAGGCTCCGGCTCATCGCGGGAGCGGTGACGTGGAGGCGCGCGGCCGCCCCGGCCACGCTTCCCTCCTCCAGCAGCGCGTCGAGCGCGGAGAGCAGATTCAAATCCAGTTGCATGGTGGTAATCCTAGGCGTGCCTGACATGCACTTGTGGTTAATCAAGGGGCTCTCTACCTTCGAGATCAGAGCGCGGGACCGAAACGCCATCCGGTCTGACCCCGCCTTGTTCACCCTTTTCGCACGGGAGTGCCGCCATGTCCGAAACGCTCCAGATCACTGACGCCGACCTGCTCGACCAGACCGCGATCGCCGTGCAGGAGGCCGGCTCGGCGTTGCTCGAGCGCTTCGGCGAGGTGGTCGGCTACCAGACCCGCGAAGAGCTGATGGCCGCGCTCGTCGCCAACGACGACGCGGCCCTGGCGATCCTGCGCCCCCGGCTCACCCGCCTGCGCCCGGACGCCGGGTGGGTGGAGGACGAGCTGGACGGCGGGGCCCTGCCGGCCGGTGAATGGTGGGTCGTGGATCCGGCCGAAGGCAACGTCAACCACCTGCACGCCCTGCCGGAGTGGGCGGTGACCGCCACGCTCGTGCGCGACAACCGGCCGGTGCTGACCGCGGTCCACCTGCCGCTGACCGGCCAGACCTACACCGCCCTCGCCGGCGCGGGCGCCCACCTCGACGGCCGGCCGCTGCGCGTCTCCCGGACCGCGGACCTCGGCCTGGGCATCGTGGCCACCAGCCAGGCCAGGCCGGACGAGGACGAGGAGGTCGTGCGGCGCGTCGGCTCCTCGATCACCGCGATGCTCTTCGACGCGCTCGTCGTCCGCACCTCCGTGCCCGCGACCCTGCACCTGCTGAACGTCGCGGCCGGCCGGATCGACGTCTTCTGGCAGTTCGCCGGCGCCCGCGCGGACCTGCTGCCCGGGGCGCTCCTCGTCACCGAGGCCGGCGGACGGATCTCCGACGCCGGGGGCCGCCCCTGGACCCCGGAGAGCGAGAGCTTCCTGGCCGCCGCGCCCGGCGTCCACGCCGGGGCCGTCGCCACGCTCTCACGCTGACCACGAAAGGACCACATCATCATGAGCGCGATCGCAGTTCTGGGAAACGGCCGCGTCGGCGGCAATCTGGCCGCGGCCCTCACCCGGGCGGGGCATGAGGTGACCGTCGCCGACCGCGCGCCGGGTGCCGCCGCCGATGCCGCCCGCACCGCCCGGATCGTCATCAACGCCACCCCGGGAGCAGGCTCGCTGGAGCGGCTCGCCGCGCTGCGTGAGGAGCTGCGCAACACCATTCTCATCGACGTCTCCAACGCCACTCTCGACGGACCCGACGGGCTGCCCGCCGACCTGGTCTACCCCGGCTCAAGCCTCGCCGAGCGGCTCCAAGAGGCGCTCCCCGACACCCGGGTCGTCAAGACGCTCAACACGATGCTCTTCCCCGTGATGACCGCGCCAGGCATGCTCGCCCAGGCGCCGGACGTCTTCCTGTCCGGCGACGACCCGCAGGCCAAGCAGGCCGTCCGCGCACTCCTGGCCGACCTCGGCTGGCGCGAGGAGTGGATCACTGATCTCGGCGGGATCCAGACCGCCCGCGCCACCGAGGCCGCGATCCTGTTCGTCCCCTATGTGATCCGCGCCAACGGATTCACGCCCTTCGCCATCTCGATCGCCCGCTGATCCGTGCTCAGCGAGCCTCGATGGTGAGGCGGTAGCGGCCGGCGGCGCAGCCGCTGACCCGCCATCCGCCCGGGGTCTTGCGGGCGGTGAGCGCGGTGACGCCCCCGCCGGTCAGGGTGGGCCGTGTGTCGCCGGGGACCCAGACGTCCACGGTGCAGTCGCCCTTGCCCGCCGTTCCGGCCAGGAGCAGGCGGCGCGCGGACGGGGTGGACAGCGAGGTCAGGGAGCCGGGGACGGCGCGCGGGTAGGCGCGGGAGAGCTCCTCGGCGGCGACCGGGTCGCGGGGCAGGTCCTTGCCGGTGGCGCACTCGACGCTGTTGAAGCCGCCGCCGATCGGCCCGTGGCCGTTCTGCGGGTCGCCGCACGCCTGCTTCCACACCCAGAACGCGCCGCCGATCCGGTGCTCGTCCTCCTGCGCGGTGTAGCGGCGGGTCCTGGCCTGGACGGTCGGCTTCTCGCCCCAGTAGCCCCATTCGCCGTTCCAGACGGGGATGTCCCCGGCGGCGCGGAGCGCCTGGGTGAAGCCGTGCTCGATCGTGGTGGCCGGCGGCAGGCCGAGCGAGGCGTCCATGGTGATCGACTCGGCGTACAGGTGCGGGGCGAACACCAGGTCCGGGTCGCCGCGGAACGCGCCGCGCGGGATCGCGTCGAAGCCGGTGCCCGACCAGAAGATGCTCGGCTCGAAGAAGAACAGGTGCGGGCGGGACTCGGCGGCGCGGACCGCCCTCAGCACGCGGTCGTAGAAGCGGCCGAGCAGCAGGGTGGAGGTGATCGGGGCCTGCTCGCCGAAGCCCGGCTCGTTGAGCGGGTCGAACCCCGCGATCGACGGGTCGCCGCCGTAGCGGGCGGCGAGCATCGCCCACGCCTTCACCAGGTGGGTCTGCACGCCGTCGCGGTCGTAGTAGAAGTTCGTGAACGCCCGGTCGCTCGCCGGGGAGATGTCGCGGCCGGTGAACTGGCAGCGGGGCGCGCCGTCGGCGTGGGTCGCCCAGGCCGGCGCGCCGTCATAGCCGGACATCTTGGAGGTTCCGGGCGGGCAGGACGTGCCGGCCGGGGTCGGCTGGTTGTTCCAGCCGTCCTGGTGCATGTCGAGCACGGTGTACATGTCGTACTTGGCGGCCCAGGCCACCGCCTGGTCGACCCGGGCCAGATAGGACGGGTCGTAGCGGCCGGGCGACGGCTCGACCTTCGACCAGGACATCCCGAGGCGCACGACGTTGAAGCCGAGTCCGGCCATCTGCCGGAAGTCGTCCTCCGTGAGCGGCCGGGTCGAGGGGACCTTGGGGTCCTCGGTGTAGAAGTCGACGAGCTGGTTGACGTTGACGCCGCGCAGCAGCACCTGCCGGCCCGCGGCGTCGACGATCCGCGGCCGGTCGCCGCGCACCGCGCGCAGCGGGGACAGGCCGCCGCCGGCCTGGCCGGAGGGAACGGCGGCGGCTCCCGAGGCGCCGCCTGCCGTCACCACCGCGCCCACCGTGACGACCGCCGCCACCCCGGCGGCGGTCCGGCGCATCCGGGTGTGCGAGCGCAGCGAAGCGGTCCGGCGGGTCGCCACCAGGCCGGCTATCCACCCGAACATCACGCCGAGCGCGACCCCCTCGCAGACCCGCACGTACAGGGCGGCCGGTGTCTGGAGCGGGCCGCCGAACCCGTCCATCGCACAGAGCACGGCGGTCTGGACGAGCCCGAGCGCGGCGCCCGCCCACAGCGTGGCCAGCCACGCGCCGGCGAAGGCCTGTGAAGCGTTCCGCGCCCGCCGCCCGAAGGTTGCCTGGGTCCGCGCCAGCGCCAGGAACAGGACCGCCAGTCCGGCGGCCAGGCCGAGAGGGCCCGCCTGCGGCGCGACCGAGGGGACGCCCTGCGGCAGGTCCTGCGACCAGTGCGACGCCACCCACGGCCCGGTCGCGGCCACCGCGACCGTGACGACGCCCGCCACCGGCCACGCCGCCTGTGCCGAGGGGGCCGGTTCGGGCGCCGGGGCGCGGCCGAGCAGGGACGCGGCGGCCGGAAGGAGCGCGAAGAGCGCGGCCTTGGGGACGGTGTAGGAGGTCGCCCAGACCACGTCGGCGAGGTGGAGCGACGGGACCGTCGCCACCAGGGCCATGGCCGTCTTGGCGACCAGCGCCGACAGTACGATCCCGCCCCACACGGTGGCGAACCGCTGCCGGCGCGGCAGGCCGCCGAAGGTGCGCGCCGTCCAGGCCGTTCCCGCCAGCAGCAGCGGGACGTAGACCGCGAGCGGCGCCGCCTGCCAGCGGGTCGCGGGCAGGAACCGGCCGGGGTTCCCGTAGAGCGCGAAGAACCCCACGGGGTCCGCCAGGGCTCCGGCGACGATCAGAACGGCGAGGGTGCCGGTGACCAGCACCGGAAGACGGCCCGCGGACAAGGTGCCCCCTAGGGGAGTGGCCAGGACCACGGAAATTACATGAAATAGCCTCATGTTTCTAGATCGCGGGGCCGGGAAAGATCCATTCCTGGCTCCGGAGGGCTCGGCCTCGCGGAATGCCGGGCGAACGCGAAGCGGGACCGGTGCCGGACCGTCGGCCGGGGGATCGGTGACCGTAAGTAACGATCTTGCAAATCATCGCGCCGGACTCTGGCGTAACAGTGCACTTCATGAGTGATCCTTGGTCGCGCCGGTTCGAACGGCGCGGCTTTTTATCACTCTCCGCGCATAATGCTGGATTCCTCACTATGATTCCGGCCTGTGCCTAAAAGGATCTTTCGGACGACCGTTGGCGTGATCATCGTGGCGGCCGCCGCGATCCCCGTCGCGCGCTCGTTCAGTGACGCCCCGCGCCCGGCCGGCCTGACCGGGAGCGCGCTCTCCTCGCCCTGCGCGGTGCGCGTCGCCCGTCCGTGGTGCGACATCCGCCTGTCGGCCGATGCCCGTGCGCAGTTGGTGGTCAAGGCACTCACCCAGGACGAGAAGCTCGGCCTGATGGCCGGTGACGACCTGCTCGGCCCGTTGAAGGCCGCCGACGACGCCCGGTTCCGCGCTGGAACGGTCCACGGTGTCGCGCGGCTGGGGATTCCGGAGCTGTTCATGGTGGACGCCGGGTCCATGGGCGTGAAGCAGGGCCCGAACACCGCGCTGGCGGCGGGGGTGTCGCTGGCGGCGACGTTCGACACCGGCGCCGCCCGCCGGGCGGCCGCGGTGGTGGCCGACGAGGCCGCGCACCGGGGCAACGACGTGGTGCTGGGCCCGGCGGTGGACATCATGCGCACGCCCAAGGGCGGGCGGACGTTCGAGGCCTACGGCGAGGACCCGCTGCTGTCATCGCGGATGGGCGTGGAGTGGGTCAAGACGGTGCAGAAGGCCGGGCTGATGGCCGAGGTGAAGCACTTCCCGGCCAACAACCAGGAGGCCAACCGCTACCGCGTCAACGCCGTCATCGACCAGCGGGCGCTGCGCGAGGTCTACCTGGCGCCTTTTGAGGCCGCGGTCCGCCAGGGCGACGCCGCGACCGTGATGTGCGGCTACAACCTGGTCAACGGCCGGCCCAGCTGCTCGGACCGGACCGTCCTGGGCGGCATCCTGCGCAAGCAGTGGGGGTTCAAGGGCGCGGTGGTCAGCGACTGGGCGATGGCCGCCAAGAACACCGACGCCTCGGTGACCAACGGCCTGGACCTGGAGATGCCGGTCGGCGCCCACTACACCCCGCCGCTGCTGCGCTCGGTGCTGAACTCCAAGAAGATCACCTGGGGCGACGTCGACCAGCGGCTGCACGCCCGGCTGCGCGTCATGTTCGCCTACGGCATGTTCGACAAGCCCAAGCGCGCCGCCGACGGCAGGCCCGACTACGCCGGGCACGGCAAGACCGCCCAGGACCTGGCCGAGCAGGGCATCACCCTGCTGAAGAACAGCGGCGGCGTGCTGCCGCTGACCACCGGCACCAAGGTCGCGGTCATCGGCAAGGCCGCGTCCCAGTTCCGCACCGGCATCGGCTCGATGTACGTCAAGCCGACCGCGGTCACCACGCCGCTGCAGGGCATCACCGCCCGCGCCGGCGCCGGCAACGTCACCTACAACGACGGCAACGATCTCAATGCCGCCGCCAATGCCGCCCGCAACGCCCAGGTCGTCGTGGTGGTCGCCGCCGACGCCCGCGCCGAGGACGCCGACGTGTCCTGCCTGACGCTCAAGTGCGGCGCGGCCAAGGACACCGCGCTGGGCGACCAGGACGCCCTCATCAACGCCGTCACCGCCGCCAACCCCAGCACCGTGGTGGTGCTGCAGACCGGCGGCCCCGTCCTGACCCCCTGGGCCGCCAAGACCAAGGGAATCGTGCAGGCCTGGTACGCCGGCCAGCATGGCGGCGCCGCGATCGCCCGCGTCCTTTACGGCGACACCGACCCCGGCGGCCGCCTGCCCGTCACCTTCCCCGCCGCCGAGAAGGACGCCCCCGCCGCCGGCTCCAGTGCGCTGCATCCCGGGGTGAACAACACCGTCACCTACCGCGAGGGCGTCAACGTCGGCTACCGCCACTACGACACCGGCAAGATCACCCCGGCGTTCCCCTTCGGGCACGGCCTGTCCTACACCACCTTCAAGCTGACCGGCCTCAAGACCGGCCGCACCGGCGTCACCGTGACCGTCACCAACACCGGCACCCGCCGCGGCTACGCCGTCCCCCAGCTCTACCTCGGCCTGACCGCCGCCAAGGGCGCCGCCCAGCCGCCCCGCCAGCTCAAGGGCTTCACCAAACTCGCCCTCGACCCCGGCCGGTCCACCACCGTCACCTTCCCCCTGGGCGCCCGCGCCCGCGCCTACTGGGACACCGCCACCAGCACCTGGAAGACCGCCCCCGGCTGCGCCAAGGCCATGGTCGGGTTCTCCTCCCGCGACCTCCCCCTCACCGGCACCGTCTGCTGATCTCCCGGCGTCATGCTGGAGGGGGCCGGGTCATTCCGCGAGGTCGAGGGTGCCGTAGCCCGCGTTGCGGGCGTGTCTGCGCAGGTCGTCGAGGGTGACGTCGCGGTCCGGTTCGAGCTGGCGGCAGACGCGGCCGAGGAAGGCGGTGACCTCCGGCACGGTGCGGCCGGTCGCCGTGGCGTAGACCAGGGCGCGTTCCAGGACGGTCCTGGTCCGGGTGGCGGCGTCCGAGCACCACAGCTGGAGGACGTGGCCGCGCGGAGCCACGTACGAGCCGAGCATCGTCGGCGAGAAGGAGCCCTTCCCGCGTTCACGGCCGCTGTACGCGGAAGGCGGGAGGACGAGCCGGGCGCTGTAGTGGTCGAGCCAGACGAGCGAGCGGGGGTCGATGCCCCGTTCGCGCATCCACTCCCCGAAGTGCTCGCGCGGGTGCTCGGTGTCGGTGCCCTCCAGCACGTGCGTGACCGCCGGCCAGGCGTTGCAGATCTCCTCCAGGTGGTGGTCCCGTAGCTCGGCGACGCCGGAGTAGACGAGTGTCGTGAGCCGGCCGCCGTCGTACGCCCTGACGGCGTAGCAGGGAAGGAAGGCCCGGCCCACCTCCAGGACCTTCAGGTCCAGCAGTTCGTCCGGCAGGTCGTATTCGCCGCGGTCGGGGCGCCGGGCGAGTTCCGCGACGGCGTCCGGGCGGAAGCCGCGCTCCTCCGGCATGAGGCGGAAGGTCCGCTGGGCGAGGGCGGCGTCGCGGTCGAGGATCCGGACGCCGCGGGCGTAGTGCCCGGTGCGCAGGGGCCCGCACCGCACTCCGTCGAAGTACAGGCGCAGCCTGTCCTGCTTCACGGTGTAGCGGCGGTCGTCGCGGACCGACCGAAAGCCGCGTTCGGTCAGGGAGAGGGCGTCGGCGGAGCCCGTCAGGTGGCCGATGCCGCCCAGGAAGCGCAGCACCCGGTCGACCATGTGCTCGGAGATGCCCAGGAACTCGGCGATGTCCTGACGGCGGGTGAAGCCGGCCTCGGCGATGGTCAGGCCGACATACCGGTCGAGCAGGTCGAACGGCCCGCTTTCCTCGATCGTGGCGGACAGTTCGACCGCGTGCAGGGGAAAGGCGAGGGCGTGCACGCGCAGCGGCCTGACCCCGGGAAGCCCGGCGGCGTGTTCCAGGGCGCGGGCCTGCGTGTACAGGGCGGTGGAGGTCCCGCTCATGCGCCCTCCTTGAGGTGTCGCATGACCTCGCGGTATCCCCGCAGGTCCCCCGAGGCCCGCACATGGTCGTGCAGTGCCTGCGCAAGGTGGCGGAAGCCGGGATCGGCGGCGTTGAGGAGCGTGGAGAGGTCCCCGACGAGGACCAGCCGCTGCCTGGCCCGCGAGAAGGCGACGTTCGAGCGGCGCACCTCCCGCAGGAAACCGACCCTCCCGTCGGGGTTGCTGAGGGTGAACCCGAACAGGATGGTGTCGTGCTGGCCGCCCTGGAAGGAGTCGACGGTCGCCACCCGGCGGGCCACCGCCTCCTCGTCGCCGATGCGCCGGGCGAGCAGGGAGGTGACCAGCCCGATCTGGGCCGCGTACGGCAGGATCACCGCCCAGTCGTCGGACCGCGCGTGGTAGTGGGCCGCCAGGAGGGCCAGCAGCTCGGCCTCGCACTCGTTGAGGCGGCTGTCCTTGGGCCAGGGCTCGTCCTGGCGGGGTTTGCGGTCGCGCCGTTGCCGCTGGGGGAGTTCCGCGGTGTCGACGAACGCGATGGGAGCGGCGAACAGGTCGTCACGGTGGACCCGTTTCACGTCGCTTTCGAGGAACCCCCCGTAGAAGTGGCCGGAGATGAAGCGGGCCAGGGGCTCGGGCATCCGGCGCTGGTAGCGCAGCACCTCCTTGTTCTCCTGGGGCACCGAGGGGAACAGCAGCTCGAAGGCGCTGTCGGTGACCAGCCGCGTCATCCCGGGGTCGCCGGGATGCTCGGTCCGCGTCCAGGCGACGAGCCGGTCGTCGGGCAGCGGCGGGAGCTGGACGTGGTCGCCGACGAGGACGGCCCGGCGCGCCCGGACCAGCGGGACGAGCACGTCCGCGGTGCTGATCTGGCCCGCCTCGTCGACGATCGCCAGGTCGAAGCCGAGGTCGTCGAGATGCCCGCTCGTCGCGCTGCCGATGCACGTCGCCCCGACCACGTCGGCGTACCTGAGGAGCTCGCCGTAGAGCTGCTCGGTGCGCCGTTCGAGGTTGCCGCGCCAGGAGGTCAGCAGCTCCAGCCTCCGGCGCATCAGGGCGAGCGCGGCGCCCGCGGCGGCCTGGAAGGCGGCCAGCCCGGCGGGGTCGGCGGTGATCTCGGGCAGTTCGCCCTCGATCAGTTCCCGCAGGGGCGCGGCGACGAGTGCGGCCCGCTCGGCGCGGGACCGCTGCTCGGCCACGTCGCGTTCATGGGCCCGGCGGGCGGCGATCAGGGCGGGGTGGGCGGTGCGGACCCGGCCGAGCTCGGCGGCCGCCTGCGCCTGGTCTCCGGCGATCGCGTCGAGCGTGTGGCGGACGCCCCCGGCCTCGGCGCCCACCGCCGACCGCTCGGCTTCGAGGCGCGTGGCCCGGCGGCGGAAGAGCGCGCCGATCAGCGGGAACCCGGCGGTGCGCCGGGCCCTGTCCAGCGCGCGTTCCAGCCGCTGAAGGGACCAGGTGCGCTCGGCGAGCAGTTCCTCGTGGTGCCGCCGCGCCTCGTCCAGGGACCTCATCCGCTGCACCAGGGGCGCGGTCACGGCGGCCTCGCGGTCGGCCGCCGCGGCGGCGCTGCGCCGGGCGGTCGCCACGGCCTCATCGAGCCGGCGCAGATCCTCGGCCAGCTGCCGGAACAGGGCGTCGGCCGCGCCGTCCCGGGCGGCGGCGCGGTAGCGGTCGAGGACGGGTTCGGTGCGGTCGGCGATCAGGCGCTGCAGCTCGGCCGCCCGTGCTTCGAGCGTCAGGTGCTCGCAGCCGGGGGTGATGCCGTCCTCCCTCCCCACGCGCAGGACCAGCATGTTCGTCGGAAGGTCCTTGAGCACGTTGTCGACGGCCCGGTTGGTGTACGAGGAGATCAGCACCTTGCGGCCCTGCTCGGCGCACGCCAGGACGACCTGCCGGATGGTGTGGGTCTTGCCGGTGCCCGGCGGCCCCTGGATCAGCGCCAGGTCGGGAACGGCCAGCGCCTTGCGGAACGCGCTCAGCTGACTGTCGTCCAGGGGCTCGCGGGGACGCACCCCGGTGGCGGGGGCGAACGGCTGGAACGCGCGGTCGGCCAGCGCCGTCAGCAACAGCGGATTGGGCGAGCGCTGCCGGCGCAGGATGTCGATGGCCTCGCTCTTCTTGTCGTAGGCGACCAGGTTGGGCGACTCGGCGAACGCGCCGATCTCGGGTATCCGGCCGAAGTCCACCGGCCGTTCGAACCGGATCGTCGCCACGCCCTCGTCGATCCGCTCGATCCGGCCGCGCAGGTCGGGCGCGCCGTCGATGTGGACGCGGGTGCCGGTCGCCGGCCGGGCGGCGTCGATGAGCTGGAAGGAGTGCACCGACCGGGCGGACCGCCGGGTCGCGGCCACCGGGGTGACCCGGCGGTACCGGACGAGGCGGCGGGCGTCGCCGGCCGACGCCTCGATGCGCCGCCCCTCGTCCACCAGGGTCGCCAGCCGGTCGAGGTAGGCGGTGTGGGAGTCCGGGAGCGGCGGCCCGCCGCCGGGCGGCCCGGCGCCCGCGGCGGACCAGGCGGCCTGGACCTGCGGCCAGCCGGACAGGTGGCGCAGCTCGCGGGGGTGGTCGAAGACCCGCCAGCGTCCGGCGCGCAGCGACAGGCCGCCCCGGACGATCTGGTCGTGGTCGTCGAAGCGCATCGGGTGGACGCCGCCGACCCAGTAGCCGCGCTGGTCCCGGGTGGGGAAGAGCAGGAGGGCGTACCGGCCGGCGAGGTAGATCTTGAGGAAGTCGCCGCGTCCCTGCCTGCCCCGCTCCAGCCGGGCGGGCACCAGGTCCTGCGGGCCCAGCGACCACAGGTCCCGGCCGATCCCCTCCAGGCCCGGCAGGAGGGGATGGCGTTCGCGCTGCTCGACCAGCGTGCCGGGGAACTTCTTGGACCAGACCAGGCCGGCCTCGGGACCGAGGTCGACGATCTTTTCCGTCACGGTCGGCTCCTCCGCGTCAAGGGCGCAGGGCGGCGCCGAGTTCCGCGACGCCTCCGCGCTCGGCCGGGCCGGGGGACAGCGCGCGCCCGAGCGCCCGGGCGAAGGCCTCCGGCACGGCGGGGTTCAGGACGGCGGCCGAGACGAGCGGGACCGGCGGCCGCCCCGTCACGGTCAGGTGCAGCAGCTCGGCCAGCCGGCGGACGTCCTCGGCGGGGTCGGCGCGGTCGGCGCGGTCCCAGGACGCGCGGCCGGTGTCGCGCAGGAAGAGCGCCCCCGCCCGGTCGGCCATGATCGAATCGCGGTCCAGGGCCCCGTGGGCGAGGCCCCGGGCGTGCAGCGCGGCCAGCCCCGCGCAGACCCCGGCCACGCCGGCCCCCAGCACGCGTACGGCCTCGGCCTCCCGGCCCCGGCCGTCGTAGAAGCCGGCCATGGTCGTGAACGAGGGGACCGCGGTGACCAGCACGGCGGTCTCCGGTGTCATGGACGCGGCGACGAGCCGCGGAAGCCCGGGGAGCGCTTCGGCGAGCAGGCCGGCCTCGGCGGCCAGGCGGGCCCGCCGCTCCAGTGCCTCCGGGCCGGGCCGCCGGGAGGCGATCCTGCGGACCCAGACGCCCCCGCCCTCCGGCGCGAGCGCGAACGCCCGGGACACGATCGCCGTGGCGTCGGCGGTCCGGTCCTCCTCCGGGGCGCCCACGATCTGGAAGGCGGTGCCGCCGATCTCGACGGCTTCGCCGATGCCCGCAAGCTCCGCACCGGGGGGCTCCTCCCGCTCGGGCCGGGCCCGCTCGACGACCACCCATCCCTCGTGTTCGGCCTTGATGGCGCGCAGCTGCTGCTCCGGCCAGAGGCCCGGCTCCTTGTCGATGGTCCGGTGGCAGCTCGGGCACAGGAGCATGAGGTTGTCGAAACCGTCCACGTCGGCCGGCCTGGCCGCTTCCTGGCGCGGGCCCCGCGGGGAATGGGGGGCGATGTGGCCCATCTCGCCGATGTGCTGGGTGCCGCCCTCGATGTCCAGGGGCCTGACGCACATGGTGCACCGTCTGCCGGTCGCGTCGAACAGTGCACTCTGAGTTGCCGGGGGAATTCTTTTGCGCCTGGTCTGCGCCACGCGACAGAGAATACCGCCGCCGTTCTCCGGCGACGTGAAGTCCAAGGATCTTTAGCGGCGAGAACCCCTACCGGTGCTGGAGTTCTCCCTCGCTCGCCCAAGCAGGGGGCGCGGCATCGGTCAGGGTCGCCAGGACGAAGTCCGTTGTCATCGTCCAGCAGTCGTCTGCGTGCTTGAGCAGGAAATG
This sequence comes from Actinomadura macrotermitis, assembly GCF_009604375.1. Lineage (GTDB taxonomy): Bacteria > Actinomycetota > Actinomycetes > Streptosporangiales > Streptosporangiaceae > Spirillospora > Spirillospora macrotermitis. The sequence continues at coordinate 342,611 of NZ_WEGH01000003.1, read as the reverse complement.
GCCGTCGCCCGGAAGTTCGCACCGCTGGATCCGGGGAGTGATCTCCCGGGCGCGCTCGGCGTAGGCGAGGGAGAGGGCGGCCGAGGCGGTGCTGCGGTCCTTGTCGCCGTGCAGGATCAGGACCCGGCGTCCGGCGAGGTGTTCCACGGGCTCGCCTTCGGGCAGCCAGGGGGCGACGCCGGTGACGCTCACCACGGCGGGCTCGCCGGCGACCGCGAACGCCGCGCGGCCGCCGAGCGAGTTGCCGACCAGGGCCACCGGCACCTTGCCGTAGCGGCGCTCGATCTCGGCCAGTGCCCAGCGGGCGTCGGCGGCGGTGTCGGCGTCGTTCCAGCCCCGGTAGCGGTAGCGCAGCAGGTGGACCGCGACGCCCGCGTCCGCGCCGCGCTCGGCGATGCGGGCCGCCAGGGTCCGCAGGCCCTTTTCCAGGAAGGCCCAGGGGCGGCCGTGGCTCTTGACCGATCCGCCGGGCAGCAGCAGCACCACCGCACGCACTTCCTGAGCGCCTTGGCGTTCGCTCAGTTCCGGCCTGCGCTCCTGTCGGGTGAACATCGTGGACCTCCGTGCCCTGGGGGATGACCTCCATCTTCGTGAGGTGCTGACGTGGGCGGCAGGGCCGGAGATCACGGGTTGGACGGTACGAAAGTCACATCGCCAGGTCAGAAGGGCAGGCCGTACCCGCAGGGGACGGGCTTGGGGTGGGCGGGGTCGAGGGCGTTGCCGACGAGGGCGGCGACGGTGGCGTCGTAGGCCAGGCCGATGTGGCCGACCGGGTCGGACGGACAGCGGTCCTGGACGTAGGTGTTGGTGACGCCGGGCTCGTCCACGAACGACGTCCCCTTCGGGGTGACCAGGGCGTCGGAGGTCGAGGCGATCACGGTGTAGGCGATGCCGGGCTGGGCGATGGGGCCGTCGTTGAGCTTGGCGATGGTGGGCGCGCCGGTCGTCAGCTCGGTGCAGGCCTGGCAGCCCGCTGCCGACAGGACCTGGTTGACCTGCGCCATGATGCCGAGCCGGTGGGCGATGGTCACCAGGTCGGCGAACGAGGTGCCGTGGGTCGGGGGCGCCAGGGCCACCACGTTGGCGATCCTGCCGGCCTGGCCGGGGACGAACTTGGGGACGTAGAGCGACTGGAAGCCGCCCTCGGAGTGGCCGACGATGTCCACTTTGTCGGCGCCGGTCGAGGCGAGGATCTTGTCGACGGTGCCCGCGATCTCCCGCGCCGAGGTGTCGATGGCGACGAACCCGCCGACCGGGATCGGGGGAAGCGCCTCGCCGTAGGTCGGGGCGAACACGCAGTACCCCGAGTTCGCGAGGCCGGGGCCGAGGGTGAGGAAGTTGCCCGGGCCGTTGCCGCCGAGGCCGTGCAGCAGCAGGACGGGGCGGGGGTGGGCGGCGGAGGGTCGGCAGTTCCAGTCATTGAAGCCCGACGACGGCGCCGCGTGCGCCGGGGCCTGGACGCCCAGGGCGAGCAGGACACCGGTCGCGGCGATGGCCAGGGCTTTGCGGAGGGGCATGGGGTGCCTCCACGGGAGGGGACGGGCGCTCAGTAGAACATGGTGGCTTGTTAGGAACAAGGCATCTTGTTGATAACTCGCGGCGGGGTACGTTCGGGGGGTGACCAAGGAGCCGGCGACGCGCAAGCGGGTGATCCGGGGGCTGGACGCGGAGCAGCGCCGGACCGAGCGCCGGCAGCGGCTGCTGGATTCGGCGCTGGAGCTGTTCGCCGCCCAGGGCTACCAGAACACCTCGATCGAGCAGATCTGCCAGAACGCCTATGTCGGCACCAAGGGCTTCTACGAGATCTTCGACGGCCGCGAGGACTGCTACCTCGCGCTGCTGGACCAGGTCACCGAGGGGCTGAAGCGGGAGATGGCCGAGCGGCTGGCCGCGGTCCCCGCCGATCCGCGCCAGGCCGAGCGGGCGCTGATCGAGGCCTTCGCGCACGGCCTCATCGACGATCCGCGCCGCGCCCTGGTGACCTTCGGGCAGGCCGGGGCGATCTCTCCGGCGGTGGAGCGGCAGCGTCGGGCCAACCGCCGCTGGGCCGCGGAGTTCGTGCACGGGCTGTGGCGCGGCCAGGGCGTCCCGCAGGAGGCGGCGGCCGCGGGCCACCGCGTCGCCCTCGGGCTGATCGGCGGCCTGTTCGACCTGGTCGCCGACTGGCTGCTGCACCGCGACCCCGGCGACCCCGCCCATGTCGAGGCCCTGATCGCGGACCTGGACGCCTTCTATGCCGTCACCCGCGCCGGCCTCGGCGCCCTGGACCGCTGAACGGCGGGTTGCGGATGGTCATTTAAGGGGATAAGGAGAGACTGATTCGCCGCTGCGGTTTTTCCGGTGAAGTGCCGGGAAGCGGTGGCGCCATGGCCGAGTCACACGAGTCCGCACGCCCGCGCTCGTCCGAGGGCGCAGCCGACACCGACACGATCCTGTCCGAACTACGCGCCGCCGTCGCCGACGGCGGTGTTCCCGACGCGCGGGTCCGGGGGCGTCTCGCCGCGCTGTCCGACCCCCAGGCGGTGCGCCGGGCCGGGAAGGTCCTGGCGCGGATGCCCGAGGGCGGTGACCTGCGGCCCGCGCGGATCGCCGTGCTCGGCACCGCCACCCCCGGCTCCTACGAGGCGATGCTGCGGGTCCAGCTCGTCGCGGCGGGGGTGCGGCCCGGCATCGAGGTCGCCGACTACGGCGCCTTCGAGATGACCCTCGCCGGCCGCTCGCTCGCCGATGCCGACGTCGTCAGCTGCGTGCTGGACGACGGCTACTTCCTCGGCGACGACTGGAGCGCCGCGGACGTCGACGGGCTCATCGAGCACTTCCAGGCGCGGCTGGGCGGGCTGCGGGAGCTGCTGCTCGCCAACGCCGAGGCCGGTTCCGCCACGTTCGTGCTGCACACCGTGCCGCTGCCGGCGCGGGTCCGCGACAGCGTGATCGGCTGGCGGGACCGGGCCCGGCTCTCCCGCGCCTGGCACGAGCTCAACGCCGGGCTGCTCGGGCTGGCCGAGCACCCGCGGATCGCCGTCACCGACCTGGTGGGGCTCCTCGCCGACGCCGGCGTCGCGGCCAGGGACGACCGCCTCTACCGGTTCGGGGACATGCCCTACACCGACGGCGCGCTGCTCGTCCTGGCCAAGGAGGTGCGCCGGTTCGTCCAGGGGCGGCTGGGGCTGTCGCGCAAGGTGCTCGCGCTCGACCTGGACAACACCCTGTGGGGCGGCGTGATCGGCGAGGTCGGCGCGGCCGGGGTCGAGCTCGGCGGGCTCTACCCCGGCAACTGCTACCAGGAGCTGCAGCGCACCGCCGCGCGGCTGCGCGAGCAGGGCGTGGTGCTCGTCCTGCTCAGCAAGAACGACGCCGACGCCGTCGAAGAGGCCCTCGCCGAGCACCCGGAGATGGTGCTGCGGGCGGACGCCTTCTCGGCGCGCGTGGTGAACTGGGCGCCGAAGGTGGACAATCTCAAGGCCGCCGCCGAGGCGCTGAACCTGTCCCCGGGGTCGTTCGTGTTCCTGGACGACTCGGCGTTCGAGCGCGGCCACGTCACCGACGAGCTGCCGGAGGTCGTCGCGCTCGACTCCGGCGGCGACCCCGCCCACATCGAGCGGACGCTCCTGGCGCACGGCTGGTTCGACGTCCCGGAGCTGACCGGCACCGACCGCGACCGCCCGAAGCTGTACCGCGACCGGGTGCTGCGCGAGGACTTCGCGTCCGGGTTCGGCTCCTCCGAGGACTACCTGGCCGCGCTGGAGATCGAGGTGACGGCCGAGCCGGCGGGCGAGTACAGCGTGCCGCGGATCGCCCAGCTCGCCGCCCGCACCAACCAGTTCAACCTGACCGGCCGCCGGTTCGACGCGGCGGAGACCACGCGGATGGCCGAGGACGCCGGGCATCTGGTCGCCTCGTTCGCGGTGAAGGACCGCTTCGGCGACGAGGGGGTCATCGGTGCCGCCTGGGTCGAGTGCGGCGCGGAGCGGTGGCGGGTGCTCAACCTGGTGCTCAGCTGCCGGGTCCTCGGGCGGGGCGTGGAGCTGGCCATCGCCGACTGGATCGTCGGGCGGGCCCGGGAGGCGGGCGCCCGGGTGGTCGAGGGCGAGTTCGAGCCCTCGCCGAAGAACCGCGTCTCGGCCGACTTCTGGGAGCGGGCCGGGTTCGAGGCCGCCGGGGACGGCGTCTTCACCGTGGACGTCGGGAACGCCGTCGAGCGGCCCAAGTGGATCACCCTGAACGGCTAGGAGGCACCCATGGAAGACCGGTTCTTTCCCGTCGTCGTCGCCGAGCGGGTCGACGAGACCGCCGGGTTCTACGAGCGGTTCGGCTTCACCCGGCACGCGCAGCTGCCCAAGGACGGCGAACCCACCTATGTCGGGCTGCGCCGGGGCTCCGCCGAGCTCGCCGTGGTGGACACCGGCTGGCCCGGGCGGCAGTACGGCGGCGACGGCGCGGGCCGCACCGAGCTGTTCGTCCACGTGGCGGACGTGGACGCCACGCTGAAGGAGCTGCGGGCCGCCTCAGTGGCGGTGCTGCGCGAACCCGTCGACATGCCGTGGGGGGAGCGGATCGGCTACGTCGCCGACCCCGCGGGCAACCCCGTCGCGATCGCCTCGCGGGTGCCGTGAGCCCGGCCGCCGGCCGGCCGCCAGCACCAGCGCCGCCCCGCACAGGAGCAGCGCCGCCACGCTCCACAGGACCGCGGGCAGGCCGGCGCCGCGCAGCACCACGGCCAGCTGCGGCCCGAGGCTCGCGCCGGTGAGCAGCGCGAAGGTGTATAGCGCCTGGCCGGCGGCGCGGGCCTCGCCGGACAGCTCCGCGACGACGGCCGTCAGGGCGGGCGACACCGCGGTGAGCGCGCCGACGAAGACCAGCAGGAGCAGCGCGATGACGATCGCCGAGTGCGCGGCCGCGCCGAGGACGGCGGCCACAGCGGCGGCGAGCGCCATCGCGCCGGCCGCGCGGACGGTGGGCCTCAGCCGGGTGAGGACGGGCGCGAGGAACGGCACCGCGACCAGGGCGGGCAGCGCGGCGGCGCGCAGCCGGAGCATGGCGGCGGGGTGGCCGGCCAGCTCCGGCGGGCCCATCAGCTGAAGGGCGCTGTAGACGGCGACGAACCCGCCGAGGACCGTCAGCGCCGCCGTGTAGATGAGCGGCAGGGGGCCCGGCCTGAGCAGGCGGGCCATGGCCGTGAACGCCTCGCGGGTGCGGGTCGCGCCGGCGGGGCCGTCGGGCAGCATCACCCGCCACAGCGCGACGGCGAGCGCCGCCTCGGCGAGGGCGCCGATGACGAAGGCGCCCTGCCAGCCGAACAGCGCGGCGCCGGCCTGCGCGAACAGCTGGCCGACGACCACCGCGCCGACCATCGCGGTGATCAGGCAGGTGAGGGCGATCGGGCGGCGGCGCGGCTCGATCCGCTCGGTGAGGTAGGCGAGGGCGGCGGGGGAGAACGCGGCGGCGGCGAGCCCCTGCGCCGCGCGCGTCGCGAGGGCGGCCGGCAGGTTCGGGGCCAGCGCCATGGCGCCGGTGGCGGCCACCAGCGCGGCCATGCCCACCGCGATGACGCGGCGGCGGCCGTACCGGTCGGCCAGCGGGCCGGTGAGGAGGAAGCCGGCCGCGTAGACCAGCCCGAACACGGTCGCCGTCCAGGCCGCCGCGGCGGGCGTGGTGCCCCAGCTCGCGGCCATCTTCGGCAGCAGCGGCAGCACGGCGTACATCTGCCCGACGACGACCAGGCCCGCCAGGGTCGTGACGGCGACGGTGCGGCCGAACGGTGCGGTGTCTGTCATGTCTCCTCCCAGGGGGCGGCCAGGCCGTCCCACCACCGCCGCCAGTGCGCGGCGCGATGGGGCGGCCCGGGACGGAACGGCGTGCCGGCCCAGGCGGTGACGGGGCGGATGCCGTGCAGGGCGTTGACCAGCCAGGTCTCCCGACCGGCCAGGTCGGGCAGGCGGGGGCGGCCGTGGGCGACGGGGACGCCCCGGGTGAGGGCCTCGTCCCGGATCAGCCCGGCGGTCACGCTCGGCAGGACGGGCAGGTCCGGCTCGGGGAAGCACAGCCGGTCCTCCTCCCACCAGACCAGGCTGGTCGTCGCCCCTTCCAGGACGATCCCGTCGGGCGTCACCAGCAGGGCCTCGTCGGCTCCGTGCCGCCGGGCCTCGGCGCGCAGGTCTCCGAGAACGTCCAGGTCCGGGCCTTTGCGCCGGGGATGGCGGCGCGGGTCCGGGGTGTCCGGGACCCAGACGCCGATGGTCTCGCCGCGCGGCGGCGCCGGGCGCAGGCGGAGCGCGAGCACCGGGGGATCGGTGTCGGCCAGTTCCACGCGCGGGAACCATTCGCCCGTGGCCGGCAGCCGGCCCAGCACCGCCGTCCAGAAGGCGGACACGTCCGTGCCGCACGCCCCGGCGAAGCGGGCCCGGTGCCGGTCCAGGCCCCGGGCCCGCCCCTCCTGGACGAGCCAGGAGTCGGCCGCCAGCGGCGGTTCGTCCGGGACAGAACCCGGGACGAATCCGTCCTTCCAGATCAGCGGCTCGCTCATGTAATGCTCCTAGTACTTGCCGTGCGGGTTGCCGGTCGGGCCCGAGCGCGGCCCGTAGGGGGCATGCTCCAGCCAGTCCCCGAACCGGGGCGCCACCGGGGCGAGCCGGGCGGCCGCCCGGTGGCGCAGCAGGTCCGCGCGGGACGGCTTCAGGTGCTTCAGCGCGGAGCCGACCGCGGCGCTGTTGTGCACCGCGGCGGCCCGGCGGTCGCGGCCGTACCGCTCGACCGCCTCGGCGGCGCGGGCCGGGTTCGTGGCGGCCAGGGCGGCCACCACCGCGACGGCCGCCGCGTCGGCGTCGGCCATGCCGCTGTTCATGCCGCGCGCCCCGAACGGCGGGAACAGGTGCGCGGCCTCCCCGGCCAGCAGCACCCGGTGGTACGGGTCGGCGAACGCGTCGGCGAGGACCTGAAGGTAGTGGTACTTCGACACCCACAGGATCGCGTCCTCGTACCCCGGCCCGACGACGCGCGGCAGCCAGCGGCGGGCCTGCTCGGCACCGGCGAACCGGTCCGGGTCGTCGCCGTCGTGGCACTGCAGGTCGACCTGGAAGCCGCCGGCGAACGGCACGCGCAACACGTTGCGCCCGCCCATCGCCGGATGCTCGTAGTGGAACTCGCGGGTGTCGGCGGCCTTGTCGTCCTCGACGTCGACGACGACGTGGAAGCCCTCCGCGCGGTCGCCCTGCATGCCGATGCCGAGCGCGCGCCGCACACCGGAGCGGGCGCCGTCGGCCGCGACCACATAGCGGGCGCGGAACGGCTCGCCGCCGGCGTGCAGCGTCACGCCGTCGCCGGAAGACTCGGCGCCGGTGACGGGCGCGCCCCACACGATCCGCACGCCCGCGGCCTTGGCCGCGCCGAGCAGGTGCCGCTCGGTCTCGACCTGCCGCAGGCTGGTGAACGGCGGCAGCTCGCCCGGCGGCGAGGCCGGGTAGGTGCGGCGGTACACCTCGCGGCCCCCGTACAGGGTCCGCCGGGTCCGCCACACCACCCCGTGGCCGGCCAGCTCCCGGCCGAGGCCGGGGCTGGCGGTCTCCAGCAGGCGCAGCGACGAGCGGTGCACGAACAGCGCCCGGCTGCCCGGCCGGGTCCGGTCCTGCGGATCGGCCTCCAGCAGCGTGACGGGCAGGCCGTAGGAGCGGAGCGCCAGCGCGGCGGTCAGCCCGACGGGACCGGCGCCCACGACGATGACCGGGTCCATGGGCCTCACCCGATCGGCAGCCGCTGGACGATCCCGAGCCGGTTCCACGCGTTGATCGAGACGATCTCCATGACGATCCGGGCCAGGGTCTTCTCGTCGAAGTGCTCGGCGGCCTCCCGGTACACCTCGTCGGGGACGTGCCCGTCGGAGATCAGGGTGACGGCCTCGGTGAGCGCGAGCACCGCGCGCTCGGGCCCGCTGAACAGCCCGGTCTCGCGCCAGGCGTTCAGCGCGTACAGCCGCCGCTCGGACTCGCCGGCCTCGCGGGCGTCCTTGGTGTGCATGTCGACGCAGAGCGCGCAGCCGTTGACCTGCGAGGCCCTGACCTTGATCAGGTCGCTCAGCTTGCGGTCCAGCGGGGTCTCCGCCAGGGCGCGGTCCAGCTCGGCCAGCGCCTTCTTGGCGGCCGGGTAGACGGCCCCGAAGTCGAGTCGGGCGTTGCTCATGATCGTTCCTTCCCTTCGTGTGCGTCGGTCAGGCGGTGGTCCCGGCCAGCTTCTGCTCCAGGTCGCGGCGCTGGACCTTCCAGGTCGAGGTGCGCGGCACCTCGTCGAAGGGCAGGTGCAGCGGCGCGGCGAGGCCGGCCAGGTCGCGGGCGGCCTGGTCCCAGCGGGCGGTGTCGAGCGGGCGGTCGTCCTCGGTGCAGACGACCGGCAGCGGCACGCCGTCGGGGCCCTCGACGATGACGACCTCGCGCAGCTCGGGCAGCCGCTCCATCAGCAGGTCCTCGGCGTGCAGGTTGCTCGGCACCGCGGCCAGCTTGTCGATCTCGCGGTCGAGCAGCGAGACCCGGCCGCGGCGGTCCACCGCGCCGAGGTCGCCGAGCCGCCACCAGCCGTCGTTCAGCTGCGCGGCGAACCGGTCGTCCTCGCCGAAGTAGCCGATGATGCGGCCGCGGCTGCGCGCCTCCAGGTGGCCGGGCTCGCCGTGCCGCACCGGGCGGCCGTCCGGGCCGGTCGCGCGGACCCGGGTGAAGCCGGGCAGCGCGAAGCCGACCAGCCGGGCGTCCATGCCCGCCGCGCCGCGCCGGGTGTGCACCCGCGCGGTCAGCGGCCCGGTCTCGGCCTGGCCGTACAGCTGGAAGAACAGCGGGCGGGCGCGCCGCGAGGCGTGCAGCAGCCGCTGGACGGTGCGCGGGTGGATCGCGTCGAACGTCCCGCCGAAGACGCGGACGCTCGCCAGCGGTGAGTCCGGTGCGTCCGCCATCTTCTCCCACTCGATGTAGACGTTCGGGTGGGTCTCCACGTACCCGGGACGGACGCGGGTGAACAGCGGCGCGACCGCCTCCGGGTCGGTCTCCAGCGCGACCAGCAGCGGGTTGCCGAGCCGCAGGAAGACCCCGAGCGCGTGGTAGAAGCGCGAGTGCACGAACGTCATGCAGAGCGCGGCCGGCTCGCGGCGGCGGATCGGCCAGGCCATCGCCAGCTGCGGGACCAGGCGGTTCCACAGCGTGCTGGGGCAGTGCACGGCGAGCTTCGGCACGCCGGTGGTGCCCGAGCTGTGGGTGATCAGCGCCGGCTCGCGCGGCCCGGGCCGCGGCGCCGGCGGGGCGGCCGTGCCGGGCCGCGGGGCGAGGACGGTCACGCCGTCGCGGGGCTCGCCGGCGCTGAGCAGCACCCCCCGCGTGGGCGCCTCGGGCAGGCGCCCCGCCCAGGCGCCGTCCAGGGTGGCGCCGTCGGTGACCAGCCACGGCCGGTCCAGCCGGCGCAGCAGCCGGTCCACGACGTCGGCGGGCAGCGGTGGCGCGAGCAGCGCCGGGATCGCGCCGAGCCGGGAGATCGCGCAGGCCAGCAGGACGATGTCGAAGTTGTTGGTCTTGTGGACCGCGACCCGCTCGCGGGGGCGCACCCCGGCGGCCGACAGCGCGGCGGCCAGCTCCTCGACGCGCCGGGCGAGGCCGTCCACGGTGTGCCCGGTCCCGTCCTGCGGGGCCAGGCCGAGCGGCCGGTCGAGGACGACCGGGGTGCGCGGGTCGCGCGCGGCGGCGTCGGCGAACATCCGCCCGATGTCGAAGGAGCGGCCGGCGGTCAGGCGGCCGATGATCTGGGACAGCATGACGTTCTTCCTTTCCGTTGGGTTCAGGACGCGCGCAGCCGGTGCCGGCGCAGCTTGCCGGACGGCGTGCGCGGCAGTTCGTCCACCAGCTGCACCGCGCGCGGCACCTTGAAGGCGGCGAGCCGGTCGCGGGCGAGCGCGACGAGCCGGCCGGGCAGGTCGTCGGCGGCGCCGGGGGAGGGGACGACCAGGGCGCGCAGCCCGGTGGCGCCGGCCGCGTCGGCGGTGGCGACCACCGCGACCTCGCGCACGTCGCGGTGGGTGGCGAGCAGGTCCTCCACCTCCAGCGGGGAGACCTTGATGCCGCCGACCATCTCCATGTCGTCGGCGCGGCCGGCGTAGGCGAAGGTGCCGTCCGGGCGCGCCACCACCCGGTCGCCGGTGAGCAGCCCGCCGTCGACGAGTACTTCGGCGGTGTCCCCGGGGCGGTTCAGGTAGCCCTCCATGAGGGTCGGGCCGCGCACCCACAGGTCGCCCTCGACGCCCGGCCCGACGGGGCGGCGCCACTCGTCGAGCACCCGCACGGTGTGGCCGGGGACGGCGGGGCCGATCGTGCCGGGCACGTTGCGGTCGACGCGGTTGGCGGTGGCGGCGCAGCCGAGCTCGGTGGTGCCGAGCTGGTCCAGCACCGGCGCGCCGAGCGCCGCGGCGACCCGCTCGGACTGCGCGAGGGTGAACCGCTCGCCGCCGGATACCGCCGCGCGGACGCTGGAGAAGGCGGCCGGGTCGCCCTGCGCGGCGAGCCGCCCGTACCAGGACGGGACGGCGTACAGCCGCGTCACGCCGTGGCGGGCCACCTGTTCGGCCGCCGCGTCCGGGGTGAGCCGCTCGGTGCCGAGGACGACGGACGAGCCGGAGAACAGCGGGAAGACGAACGCGTTGCAGAAGCCGTAGGTGAAGTACAGCTTCGAGATCGAGAGCGTCACGTCGTCCGGCCCGATCCGCAGGCAGCCCTCCCCGATGGCGCGGTGGTAGTCGGCCGGGTCGCCGTGGCGGTGCGCGACGCCCTTCGGCGTGCCCGTCGTGCCCGAGGTGTAGTGGATGTACAGCGGCTCGCCGGTCTCGACGGCGGCGGCCGGCGCGGCCCTTTCCGCTTCGGCGAGCAGCTCCTCCTCGGTCAGGAGGTCGAGGCCGGCGAAGGCGTCCAGGGCCTCCTCGTCCGCGATCGCCAGGCGCGCGCCGCAGTCCTCGGCCATGAACCGGTGGTCGGCGGCGGGCAGCCGCGGGTTCACCGGCACGGCGGTGGCGCCGATCCGGGCGCAGGCGAGGAAGGCGGCGAACCAGCCGGGGCCGTCGGGCAGTGCGATCACGACCCGCCATCCGGGCCCGGCGCCGCGGGCGGCGAGCACGGTGGCCGCGCGGGCGGCCAGGTCGTGCACCTGGCCGTGGGTGTGGTCGCCCCGCCCGGTGTACAGCGCGGGGCGGGCGTCCCAGCCGTGGCGGCGGCTGCGGGCGGCGAGGCCGGCGGCGAGGTTGCGGGCGGTCATGCCGTCCTCCCCGCGGACTCGGCGGACTCGGCGGCCGCGCCGGCGCGCAGCGTGGCCCGCAGCTTGAGCAGCATCTCCTCGTACTCGTCGGCCGGGTCGGAGTCGAGCACGATGGCGCCGCCCGCGCCGACCCGCCAGACGCCGCCACTGCGCACCGCGGTGCGGATGACGATGTTGAGGTCGGCGGTGCCGCGGCAGCCGAGGAACCCGATCGCGCCCGAGTACACCCCGCGCGCCTCGGTCTCCAGGCTGTCGATGATCTCCAGGGTGCGCCGCTTGGGGGCGCCGGTCATCGAGCCGCCGGGGAAGCAGGCGCGGACGCAGTCGATGACGTCGACCTCCGGGCGCAGCCGGCCGCGGATGGTGGACACCAGCTGGTGCACCGTGGCGTAGCTCTCCACCGCCATCAGCCGCGGCACGTGCACCGAGCCGATCTCGCAGACCCGGCCGAGGTCGTTGCGCAGCAGGTCGACGATCATCAGGTTCTCGGCGCGCGTCTTGGCGCTGCCGGCGAGGGTGTCGCGCAGCTCCCGGTCCTCCGCCGGGGTCGCGCCGCGCGGCGCGGTGCCCTTGATCGGCTTGGTCTCGGCCCACCGGTCGGCGGTGACGCGCAGGAACCGCTCGGGGGACGAGCAGGCCACCTCCACGTCGTCGAACCGCAGGTAGGAGCCGTAGGGCGCGGGGTTGACGCGGCGCAGCGCGCGGTAGAAGGACGGCCCGTCGGCGCGGGCGGGCAGCGTCGCGGCGTTGGTCAGGCAGATCTCGTAGCTCTCCCCGGCGTGCAGCCGGTCCTGGCTGGTCCGCACGTCGGCCAGGTACTGCTCGCGGTCGCGGGTGAGCAGCGCCTCCACGTCGGCGCGGCCGGGTTCGCGGGCGGGCGGCGGGCCGTCCCGCCGCGGCGGGTCCAGGGTGCGCAGCGTCGCGGCCGTCCGCTCCAGCCACGCCTCGGCGTCCGCCTCGCTGCCGGGGCGGTCCGGGCGGTACAGGGCGAGCGCGTAGGTGCGGCCCTCCTGGTGGTCGACCGCGACGAGCCGGTCGGCGAACAGCCACGCGGCGTCGGGGGTCTCGGCGCGGTACCGCCGGTCCGCGCCGAGGTCGGCCTTCAGCTCGTACCCGAAGTAGCCGACGTACCCGCCGGTGAAGTCGAACGGCAGGGCGGCGGTGTCGCTCTCGGGGACGGTCCGCTCGCGCAGCGCGCCGGCGAGGTGGTCGAAGATCGTGCCGGGCGCCTCGGCCGGCGGTCCGTCGCCGGACCGGACGCGGACGGCGCCGTCGTCCACCGAGTAGGTGAGGTGCTCGCTGAGCGGGCCGCGGTCGTCGCCGAGGTAGGAGAACCGGGCGAGGCCGGGCTCGACGTGCGAGCTGTCCAGCCAGAACGCGCGGGGAGCGGCGGCGAACAGGACCTGGAACGCGGCCTCGGTGTCCACCTCGCGGTCGATGGCGGTGTGGCGGAGGCGGTAGGCCGGCTCCGGGGCCGTCCGCTCGGGGGAGCGGTCCGGCCCGCGCACCGGGATCGAGACCGGGGCGCGGCCGGTGGCGCGCTGGTGCTCGCGGGTGAGGTCGCGGAAGTTGGCGACGATCTCGGCGCCGTGCTCCGACGCCACCGACTCGGGGTGGAACTGCACGCCCCACAGCGGGCGGTGCCGGTGCCGCAGGCCCATGACCACGCCGTCCTCGGCCCAGGCGGTGGCCTCCAGGGTCGGCGGCAGCTCCTGCCGCGCGCACAGCGAGTGGTAGCGGACGGCGGTGAAGACCGGGGGCAGGCCGCGGAACAGCGCGTCGCCGTCGTGGGAGACCTTGGTCAGGTGGCCGTGCCGGGCGGCGGGCGCGCGGTCGACGCGGCCGCCGGCGTCGACCACCACGCCCTGGTGGCCGAGGCAGACGCCGAGCAGCGGGATGTCGGCGCGGGCGATGGCGGTGGCCGACAGGCCCATGTCGCGCTCGCGGTCGGGGCGCCCGGGGCCGGGCGAGACGACCACGTTGTCGAACGCGGCCAGGTCCAGGTCGGCCTCGTCCCACTGGTCGTTGGTGATGACCGCGGGCTCCTCGCCGAGGACGCCGGCGATCAGCTGGAACAGGTTGTAGGTGTAGGAGTCGTGGTTGTCTATCAGCAGGGTGCGCATCGGGTGGTCCTCCCGTCGGTCGGTCCGGGGCCCGGCCCGGGGTCAGGTCCGCTCGGCGAGGACCGTCCAGATCGGCAGCTCGGTGCGGCCCTGCTCGTCGACGTCCGGGCGCGCGCCGACCTTGTCCAGGAACTTCTGCGTGACTGCGGCGACGCCCTTGAACACCGACGGGCGCACCTCCTGCGGCTTCCAGCCGTGCCGCTCCAGCGCGTCGCGCAGGTAGGGCTCGGACACCGCGAGCGGCGCCGGCATGCCGCCGGGCACCTCGGCGAAGCAGAGCATGACGAGCCGGCCGCCGGGGCGCGCGGCGCGGTGGACGGCGTCCAGGTAGCGCTCGCGGGCGTCGCCCTCCAGGGTGTGGAACAGGGCGCTGTCGAGGATCGTGTCGAAGCGGCCCTCGAAGCCGTCCAGGCGGGTGGCGTCGGCGACGGCGAAGTCCACGGCGCCGGCCACGCCGGCGTCGTCGGCGCGGCGGCGGGCGTGCTCGATCGCCAGCGGCGCGGCGTCCACGGCGGTGACCCGGATGCCCCGGCCGGCCAGGTGGATCGCGTTGTCGCCGAGGCCGCAGCCGATGTCGAGGACGGCGCCGCGCAGGTGCCCCTGCTCGGCCAGCTCGATCACGGCGGGCTGGGCCGCGCCGATGTCCCAGGGCACGCCGGTGATCTCCGAGCCCTCCAGGAACTCGCCGCCCCGGTAGACGGCGTCGAAGTCGGCGGTGGCGAAGTCGTACTTCTGGTCGGTGGACATGCGTTCTCCTTCGTCGGTTCTCGGTTCTGTCGGTTCTCGGATGTCAGGGCTGGAGGCGGGTGGTCCGCCACCCGGCGCCGGTGCGGCGGTAGTGCAGCCGGCGGTGCATGCGGTCGTCGCTCGCGGCCCAGAACTCGACCTCCTCGGGCACCAGCCGGTAGCCGACGAAGCCGGGCGGGCGGGGCAGCGGGCGGTCCAGCAGCTCCAGTTCGCGGGCCTGGGCGCGCAGGCCGTCGGGGTCGGGCAGCGGCTCGCTCTGCCGTGACACGCTCGACATGGCGTGCAGCGGCACCGGCCGGGCGTCCCAGAGCCGCTCGGACTCGGCGGGGGCGCACTCGCGCACCGGCCCGGCGAAGATCACCTGCTGGCCGGTCTCGCGCCAGTACAGCAGTCCCGACGCCCAGCAGACGGCGGCCATCTCGCGGGCCTTGCGGCTGCCGGCGTGGGTGCAGAACAGCACCCCGTCCGCGTCCACCGCGATGATCGCGATGACCCGCTGCCAGCACCGGCCGGCCCGGTCGGCGGTGGCCAGCGTCATCGCGCGCGGCTCGCGCACGCCCTGCTCGGCCGCCGCGGCGAGCCAGCCGGCCACCAGGTCCATCGGCTCGGCGGGCGGGTCGTCGTACTCGCCGAACGCCAGGCCGGTCCCGCCGGTCAGCGTCTCGAACCTGCTCGCGCCCATGTCGTGTCTCTCCTTGGTCTCAGACGTGGAAGGTGCCGTGGGCGACGACCACGCCGGGCCCGCCCACCTCGACGCGGTCCAGCCGCTCGTCGCAGCCGTGCGCGACCGCCAGCATCCGGGCGTGGCGCCCCATCTCGACGCCCTGCGCGATCTCGACGCGCTCGCCGTAGTCGGCCAGGCCGTACCGGGCCAGGTGCACCGCCAGCGGGCCCGCGGCCGAGCCGGTCGCGGCGTCCTCGGCGACGCCGTAGGCGGGCGAGAACATCCGCATCCGCCAGCGGGGCCCGTCGGCGGCGAAGCAGTTGGCCGCCATCTCCGGCAGTTCCGCCAGTGCGCGCAGGTCCGGCCGCAGCGCCGACAGCGTGGCGAGGTCGCGGCAGTGCACCAGCACGTGCCGGGGCCCGTTGTCGTACAGCTCGACGGGCAGGTCGACGGGCTTGTCGCCGAGCCCGAGCGCGTCGCACAGCTCGGCGGCGAACCCGCACGCGCGCCACGTCGGCAGCGGCTGGTCCATCCAGGCCGTGACCGGCGCGCCGGCCCGCGCCGCGGCCGGGTCCAGGTCCGTCAGGCGGACCGGGACGGTCGCCCGCGCGGTCTCCAGCCGCAGCCGGTCGCGGCCCCAGGCCGCGCCGAGCGCGACCGCGGTGCCGAGCAGCGGGTGCCCGGCGAACGGCAGCTCGTTGACCGGCGTGAAGATGCGGATCCGGGCGTCCCCGCCGGTCTCGGGGGGCAGCACGAAGGTGACCTCCGACAGGTTCATCTCCTGCGCGATCCGCTGCATCGTCTCGGCGGGCAGGTTCCCGGCGTCGAAGAACACCGCGACCGGGTTGCCCCGCAGCGGGGTGTCGGCGAACGCGTCGACCACCTGGTACGGGCGCATCTGGCAGACCTCCTTCTCGGGGTGTCGGGTCAGCTGCCGGGGCCGAGCAACGGCGGCCCGGCCGGTCCGGGGACGGCGGCGACGACGCGCCAGCCGCAGCGTTCGTCGGGCGGGCCGCCGGCCAGCTCCGCGCCGCGGTTCGGCGGCAGCAGCCGGCCGGCCGGGCGGTCGGGGTCCCAGAGCATCACCGCGCCCCAGCGCTCGCGCACCGGGTCGGCGATCCACGCCTTCAGCGCCAGGCCCGGGACGTCCGCCCACGCCGCCACCTCTTCGGGGCGCAGCCCGGCGGTCAGGTCGCCCGGGACACGGCCGGTTCCGGCGAGGTCCCACCAGGCGAGGTCGAGTCGCATTGGTCCAGCACCTCCTGCAGGGCGCGGCAGATGATCTGCGGGCCGCGCTTGGTCAGGATCGATTCGGGATGGAACTGCACGGAGAAGAAGCCGGGGCCGCGCAGGGCGTCGACCTCGCCGCTCTCCGGGGCACGGGCGACCTCGACCGTGCCCACGCCGGGCACGTCGAGCCTGTCGTCGTCCGCGCGCAGCGCGAAGCTGTTGTAGAAGCCGACCAGCTCGGGTTCGCCGAACAGGTCGACGGTGCGCTGGGCGCCCTGGTTGGGCGCCGCGCGGCGGGCGATCGGCAGGCCGAGCTCGCGGCCGAGCACCTGGTGGCTCAGGCAGACCGCCAGGAACGGGCGCCGCCCGGCCAGCAGCCCGCGCACGGTGCCGCGCAGCCGGGCGATCCTGGGGTCGTCGTCGCCGGCCGGGTCGCCCGGGCCGGGGCCGAGGATCACCAGGTCGTGGCCCGCGGGGTCGTAGGGCTCGTCGAAGCGGCGCACGGTCACGGTGAGGCCGAGGGCGCACAGCTGGTGGCGCATCATCGCGGTGAAGGTGTCCTCGGCGTCGACCACCAGGACCTTGCGGCCGGCCAGGCCGCGCGCGCCGTCGCAGGCGTCCTGCCCGAGCCAGAAGCCGGCGAGGGGGGTGTTGCGCGCGGCGAGCCGGGCGCGCACGTCGGGGTGGTGCCGGAACCGGCCGCCCGGCGCGTCCATCGCGGCCAGCAGCCCGGCCGCCTTGGCGTGGGTCTCGGCGACCTCGGCGGCGGGGTCGGAGTGGCGCACCAGCGTCGCGCCGACACCGATCCGCATGTGCCCGCCGGGGTCGATCTCGGCGGTGCGGATGAGGATGGCCGAGTCGAGCGTGACGCCGCCGCCGGGGTCGCGGCCGATCAGGGCGAGCGCGCCGCTGTAGTAGCCGCGGCC
Organism: Actinomadura macrotermitis; assembly: GCF_009604375.1. Taxonomy (GTDB): domain Bacteria; phylum Actinomycetota; class Actinomycetes; order Streptosporangiales; family Streptosporangiaceae; genus Spirillospora; species Spirillospora macrotermitis. The sequence goes on along the minus strand of NZ_WEGH01000003.1, from coordinate 325,653 downwards.
GGTGTCCTCGTAGCGGCGGATCACCCGGCAGGCGCTCTCCAGCGGGCTGCCGGTGACGGTCGGCGCGAACATCGTCTCGCGCAGGACGTCGCGGACGTCGAGCCGGGTGCGCCCCTCGATGAAGTACTCGGTGTGGGCGAGCCGCGCCATCTCCTTCAGGTACGGGCCGCGGACCCGCAGCCCGTCGTGGCAGATGCGGGCCATCATCTTCAGCTCCTCGTCGACGACCATGTAGAGCTCGTCGGTCTCCTTGCGGTCGGCGAGGAAGTCCAGCAGGCCGCCCAGCCGGACGCCGTCGTCCGGGTAGCGGTAGGTGCCGCTGATCGGGTTCATCACCGCGAGGCCGTCGTCGACGGTGACGTGCCGCTCGGGGCTCGCGCCGACGAAGGTGCGGTCGCCGGTGTGCACCGCGAACGTCCAGTACGCGCCGGTCTCGCGCTCCAGCAGCCGGCGGAACACCCCGAGCGCCCAGGCGGGGGTGAAGTCCCGCACGGTGGCGTGGAAGGAGCGCATCATCACGAAGTTGGCGCCCTCGCCGCGGCCGATGGCCTCGTCGACGACCTCCTGGACGCGGCGGCCGTACTCGGCGTCGCCGACGTCGAAGCCGGCGCCGGCCAGCTCGGCCGGCCGCTCGCCGATCCACGCCGCCAGCTCGGCGGCGGGCAGCTCGGCGTGCTCGGCCACGGTCATCGCGATCAGCGGCGCGCCGTCGTCGACGCAGGCCAGGCCGCCCTCGGTGAGCTGCCGGTAGGGCAGCGCCACCAGGACGCGCCCGCCGGCCTCGGGGACCGGCACCTCGGCCAGCGTCTCCGGGCGGCCGACGGTCCCGACCAGCACCTCGACGGTGCCGGGGCCGGTGCGCTCGGGGCGGTGCAGCACCGCGAACGGCGGCGGGCACGGCCCGGTGATGCGCTCCAGCAGCCGGGCGGCGGCGGCCCGGTCGCCCGCGCGGGCGGTGCTCATGCGAACACCTCCGCGGCGGTGACGACCGCGGCGCAGCGCCGCGCCGCGTACTCGACCGTCATGCGGTGGTCGCCGGCGGAGAAGTCGGCGATCCCGTCGGCGACCAGGAACGGCTGCACGTCGTTGCTGAAGGCGTCGATGGCCGAGGCGAGCACGCCGACGTGCGCGTACACGCCGCAGAGCAGCAGCTGGTCGCGGCCGGCGTCGCGCAGCTTCTCCAGCAGCGGGGTGCGGGCGAACGCGCTGTAGCGCCACTTGGTGAGCGTCCAGTCGCCGGGCGCGGGCGCGAGCTCCTCGACGACCTCGCGGTCGGCGGGGTCGGTGCGCATGCCCGGTCCCCAGAAGTCCTTCAGCAGGCCGCGCTGCCGGTCGGTCATCCGGCCCGGCTGCGCGGTGTAGGCGACCGGGACGCCGAGGCCGGCGCAGCGGCGGCGCAGCGCGGCGACGTTGGCCACCAGTTCGGCGCGCAGCGGCTCGGGCAGCGCCCGCAGGAAGTACCGCTGCATGTCATGGACGAGCAGGACGGCGCGCCCGGGGTCGGGGGTCCAGTCCACGCCGCCGGCGGGCAGGTCGGCCGCGGTCGGCAACGGGTAGGGCTCGATGACAGGGATGCCTGGCACGGCCGTTCACCTCACTCTCTCTCCGGCTGCCGGGCCCACGCCGACACGACGTCGAGCGCCTGGGCCGCGTTGAGCCGCGGGTCGCAGAACGTCGTGTACGGGCGGTCGCCGGCCGCCAGGTCGGTTTCGTCGATCACGCACTCGGTCACGTCCTCGGGCGTGGCCTCCAGGTGCAGGCCGCCGACCACCCCGCCGGACTCCTCCACCACCTCGCGGAACCGCCGCGCCTCGGTGACGATCGCGTCGAGGTAGCGGGTCTTGCGGCCGCCCGCCGCGGTGACGGTGTTGCCGTGCATCGGGTCGCAGATCCAGATCACCGGGTGCCCGGCGGACCGGGCGGCCTCCACCAGCAGGGGCAGGCGCTCGGCCACCTGGTCGGCGCCCATCCGGGAGATGAAGGTGAGCCGGCCGGGCTCGCGGTCGGGGTCGAGCCGCTCGGCGAGCGCGTACACGTCGTCGGGCCCGGCGTCCGGGCCGAACTTGCAGGCGACCGGGTTGGCCACCTTGGCCAGCAGGTCCACGTGCGCGCCGTCGGGCTGGCGGGTGCGGTCGCCGATCCACGGCCAGTGCGTGCTGCCGAGCCAGCGCCGCCCGGTCTCGTCGCAGCGCACCAGGGGCCGCTCGTAGTCGAGCAGCAGCGCCTCGTGGCTGGTCCACACCACCGGGGCGCCGGGGCCGGGCGGCAGCGGGCGCGGCCCGGCCGGCCCGCGCCAGCCGAGGCTCTCCATCACGTCGGTGGCCGCCATGAACCCGGTGAGCAGCCGCAGCGGGTCGGCCTCGCGGGCCCGCGGGTCCGGCTCGGGGTCGTTGACCATGTGGCCGCGGTAGGCGGGCAGCTCCCGGCCGCCCACGTTGTCGGTCGGCTTGGAGCGGGGCTTGGCGAACTGGCCGGCGATCCGGCCGACCTTCAGCACCGGCCCTTCGCCGGCCATCTCCAGCGCGGCCGACAGCAGGTTCAGCAGGCCGGCCTTGCGGTGCACGTGCTCGGCGGTGCACTCGGCGGGGTCCTCGGCGCAGTCGCCGGCCTGCATGACCAGCGCCTCGCCCGCGGCGACACGGGCCAGGGAGTCGCGCAGCACGAGCACGTCCTCCGCGCGCACCAGGGGCGGCCGTGCGGCCAGGATGTCCTGGACGCGCCGCAGCTGCTCGGGGTCGGGCCAGTGCGGCTGCTGACGGGCGGGTCGGTGCCCGACGATCGGGTCGGTCATGATCCTCGTTCCCATCGTGTGGTCGCCTCGTTCGCTCAGGTGGGGATGCCGGCCCGCTCGATGCGCGGGACCGGGATGTCCAGGGCCTGGAACTGGCGGCAGGGGTTCATGAACTCGCGCTGCCGCTTGATCTTTCCGCCCTCGAACTCGAACGCGTGCAGGAAGTGGTTGCGGTACAGGCCGTCGGGGTAGCCGGGGAACCGGATCTGCCCCACGCCGTCGCATTCGACCCAGAACCGGTCGGGGTCCTGCGTGTCGAAGATCTGAATGTCGGTCCACACCCAGTCGGGGAAGCACTTCAGCGACCAGACGGCGTGCTCGCCGAGCCGGTCGCGGCCCCGGATGACGATGGGCTCGCCGGTCTCGGTGGTCCACAGGCCGCCCTCGCCGTCCTCGGTGAACAGCAGGTGGCGGCGGAGCCGGTCCTCGCCGCGGCACTCCATGTACTGGCGGACGATCTCGCGGTTGCGGGCGCGGACCTCGTCGGTGTCGTACTGCTGTTGGGTGATGGTCATGACGGTTCTCCTGTCGTCGCTGAAAGGGCTCACACCAGGGGGCTGATCTCGCGGGGGTCGCCGCCGACCAGGGCGTGGCCGTAGACCAGTTCGGGGACGCCCATGCCGAAGCCGGCGTGCCGGCTCGCCACGTGGACGTCGCGCCAGATGCGCTGCAGCGGGTTGGCCTCGCTGAACGAGCTCGTGCCGTGCGCGGTCACCAGCGCCTCGACGGCGTCGCGGCACTGCCGGGTGACCCAGGTCGAGCCCATCCGGCCGCGGGCTCGGGTCTCCCAGCCGGCGTTGGCACCGGTGCCGGCCAGCTCGTCGACGGTCGCGGCGAGGCGGTGCGCCTCGGCCCGCGCCGCTTCCAGGGCGGTGGCGGCCTCGGCCAGGTCGATCCGGAACATCGGCGACTCGGCCTGGCTGGCGAACTTCGAACCGGCCACCGGCCGCCGCGCGGCCTGCTCGCGGACGAACTCCAGCGCCGCCTGCGTGCCCCCGACGACCGACCCGATCAGGCCGATCATGAACAGGCCGGTGAGGCTGTTGCGGTAGGGGTGCGCGGGGTCGACCAGGCCGTCGGTCTCGCCGTACAGCAGCGGCTGGTAGGGCATCAGGCGGTGCCGGGGCACCGCGACGCGCTCGGCGGTGATGGTGTTGCTGCCGGTGCCGCGCATGCCGGTGAAGTGCCAGGTGTCCTTGATCTCGACCTGGCCGGCGGGCATGAGCGCGAAGTGCGGCGCCATGCCGGTGCCGGTGTCGGCGAGGACGAGCACGCAGACCCAGCCGGCGTGCAGCGAGCCCGAGGCGTAGGGCCATTCGCCGCTGACGAGGAACTCCTCGCCGGCGGGTTCGGCCGGCGGCGCGGGGCGGCCGAGCACCAGCGCGGTGCGGTTGTCGGGGCCGGCGGCCCAGACCTCGTCCTGCGCGGCGCGGGGGAACAGCGAGACCACGAAGTTGCCGGCGTTGCAGACGCCGAGCACCCAGGAGGCCGAGCAGCAGCCCCGGCCGACCTCGACGGCGGTGTCCAGCAGCGTGCGCATGTCGGCCGCGTGCCCGCCGTAGCGGCGCGGGGTCATCAGGCGGAACAGGCCCGCCGCGGTGAGCGCGTCCAGGTCGCCGTCGGTGAGCCGGCGGCGGCGGTCGCACTCGGGGGCGTCCTGCCAGAGCCGCTCGCGCAGCGCGGCGGCGCGGGCCACCAGGTCGTCGTGTCCGGGAGCCTCGTCGCGGCCCCCGGGGCGCTCCATGGTCTGTGTCATCGCGGTATCCCTCGCTCACGTCTCGGCGCTCTCGGGGCGGTTCGGTGACCATGCTCGCCCCGGCCGCTATCGGGCCGGTTAGCGCGCGCCATCGACCGCCCTGCCCGCCGGCTATCGGCGGCGGGGAGGGAGGGGGACCGTCAGGTCAGGGAAGGTCCTTCAGGAGGGTGCGGAGCAGGGCGTGGCCAGGGGCGTCGCCGAGATCGGCCAGGATCTCGGCCGCCCGCTCCCACCGCGCCGCCGCGTCCGCGCCGCGGCCCTCCAGCAGGGCGAGCGCGCCGAGCGAGTGCAGCAGCGCGGCCTCGCCGCGCCGCTCGCCCGCCGCGCGGACGGCCGCGAGGGCGCCCTCGTGCGTGGCGTGCCAGTCCGCGTGGTGCTTGCCCACCTCGAACAGGGCGGCCAGGCCGGTCGCCAGCTCCCAGCCCAGGCCGTCCGGTTCCGCGCGGGCCGCCAGGGCGACGGCCTCGATCAGCGTGGGCCGTTCCCGCTCGTACCAGGCGAGCGGGTCGGCGAGCAGGGCGTCCACCAGCGGCGCGGGCAGCGGGTGCCGCGGCGACGGCCCCGCCAGCGGGACCAGGCCGCCGGGGCCGCGGCGGCGGGCCTCCTCGGCCAGGTGCAGCAGGGCGCCGAGCAGCCGGCGCCGGGCGGCGGCGCGGTCCGGCTCGGGCTCCTCCTCGGCCAGCCGCTCCGCGGCGTAGGCGCGGACGAGCTCGTGCAGCCGGTAGCGCGGCACGCCGACGGCGCCGCGGGCCACCTCCACCAGCCGGACGTCGACCAGCTCCTCCAGCACGTCCTCGGCGCGGACCGCGCCGTGCTCCAGCAGCGGCTCGCCGACCCAGGCGTCGAAGTCGCCGCCCGGCACCAGCGCCAGCCGGCGGAACAGCCGCCGGGCGCCCGGGCCGAGCCCGGCGTAGGTCACCTCGATGTTGGAGCGGATGCCGAGGCCGCCGTGGGCGAGCTCGTCCAGGCGGCGGCGCTCCCCGTCGGCGAGCCGCGACACCAGGCGCGACAGCGGCCAGTGCGGTTTGGCGGCGGCGCGCGCCGCCGCGATCCGCAGCGCGAGCGGCAGCCCGCCGCAGTGCCGGACCAGGGCGCGGGCGGCGTCGGGCTCGGCGTCGGCCCGGGCCGCGCCGATGATCCCGCGCACCAGCGCCAGCCCGGAGGCCACGTCGAAGACGCCGAGGTCGACCCGGTACGCGCCGGGCAGGGACGTCAGCCGCCGCCGCGCCGTCACCAGCAGCGCGCTGCCGCCGGAGCCGGGCAGCAGCGGCAGGATCTGCTCCTCGTCGGCGGCGTCGTCGAGCACCACCAGCACCCGCCGCCCGGCGAGCCGCGCCCGGTACAGCTCGGCCCGCTCCTCCAGGGTGGGCGGGATCTCGGGGTCGGTCACGCCGAGGGCGCGCAGCAGGCGCTCCAGCGCGGCCACCGGCGCGAGCGGCCGCTGGGACGCGCCGCTCAGCGTGGTGTAGAGCTGCCCGCCGGGGAACCGGGCGGCGACCTGGTGCGCCACGTGGACGGCGAGGGTCGTCTTCCCGACGCCGCCCTGCCCGCTGATCGCGACCACCGGGACCGGCGCGGCCGGGTCGGGCTCCAGCCGGCGGCCGAGCTCGGCGGCCAGCTCCTCGCGGCCGGTGAAGTCGGCGATGTCGGCGGGCAGGAAGCGCGGCACGGCGGGCACGACCGGCCGGGGCACCACGAACGGCGCCGCCACCTCGGCCGCCGGGCGCGGGACTGGGAGCACCGCCTCGGGCAGGGCGTCGCCGGCGTCGCCGGGCGGCGGCGCCGCGGCGGGCGAGATCTCCCCGGGCGCGCCCGCCTCGCCGGTGCGGTCGGCGGTGACGCCGGTGCTGATGTCGGTGCTGACGTCGGCGGTGATGTCGGCGGGGACCAGCTCGGCCGGCTGGAAGCCGGGGTCGCCGGAGAGGATGGACTGCTCCAGCCGGCGCAGCGCCGGGGCGGGCTCCAGCCCGAGCTCCTCCACCAGCTGCTCGCGGCCCTCCCGGTACACCGCCAGGGCCTCGGCGGACCGGCCGTCGCGGCTGAGCGCGGTCATCAGCTGGGCGCGCAGCCGCTCGCGCAGCGGGTGCGCGGCGGCCAGCGCGGTCAGCTCGCCGATGAGCTCGTGGTGCTCGCCGAGCCGCAGCCGCACGTCCATGCTCTGCTCGACCAGCCCGAGCCGGCGCTCGGTGAGCGCGACCGCGGCGTTGTTCAGGGCGGCACGGTCCAGGCCGCCGAACGGCTCGCCGCGCCACAGCTCCAGGGCCCGCCGGTAGCAGTCCGCGGCGTCGGCCACCCGGCCCTCGGCCTCGGCGCCCCGGCCCTCCGCCGCGAGCCGGTCGAAGACGCGCAGGTCCAGCTCCTCGCCCGGGACCTCGATCAGGTAGCCGGGCGGGCGGGTGCGGATGGCGTCGCCGATGCCGGCGCCGGCCAGCGTGCGGCGCAGGGCGGAGATGCAGATCTGGATCTGGCTGCGGGCGCTCGGCGGCGGGTCGTCGTCCCACACCGCCGCGGCGAGGCGCTCCACCGGGACCACCCGGCCGGCCTCCAGCAGGAGCACCGACAGCACGATCCGCTGCCGCGCGGAGGCGATCCGCACCGGACCGGCCGTGCCCTCCACCACCAGCTCGCCGAGGATCCGGTACCGCACGCCATCCCCCAGGGCCGGGCCGGCTCCGCACCAATCCGGCCGATCAACGCAGGCGACCGGCCGGCGCAGCCGCGCTGGAGCCCGCCGGACCGTTCGGATCATACACATTAAAGACCTTTCAAAGAATGCCTCATGGCCTTACCAAATGGGTGATCTTTCAATAACGGCCGCCATCACGGGTCGATAGCGAGGCGATACGGCGGCGATGGGCGCGGCGTTTAGCGTCAGCGGCGATGGGGCCGACAGCCCCGGCGGCACCGGGCCTGCGAAATGACGGGCCGCCCGGCCGCGGCGCGCGGATTTCCCTCTCCGCGCGTATCTCAAGGTCACGCCACCAGGTGACCGTCGCCCGCCGAGAAACGCACGGAGGACACGTGGTCACGCCGACCGGAACCGCCGCCGAACAATGCGCGGCGGGCACCCGCGCCGGACTGCCGGGCACCGCCCGCGAGGTCCGGCTCGCCCGGACGCCGGACGCCCTGCCGGCCGAGGACGACCTGTGGGTCGTCGCGGCCCCGCCGCGCCCGCCCGGACCGGGCGAGGTGCTGGTGCGCAACCTGTGCTTCCACGTCTCCACCGCGATCCGGCTGCTCATCGCCGGCGCGGTGCGCGACACCCCCTTCCCGCCGCTGCGCGCCGGCGACACCCTGGTCGGCGCCGCCGTCGGCGAGGTGGCCGCGGCCGGAGAGGACGCCGGCCTGAACGAGGGCGACCTGGTCTTCCACTGGTACGGCTGGCGCGAGTACGCCACCGTCCCGACAGAGCAGTGCGACCGCATCGCCGACCCGCTGCCCGACCCCGCCGCGCACCTCGGGCAGGGCTGGACCGCCTACGCCGCGCTCACCCACGGCGTGGACCTGCGCCCCGGCGACACCGTCCTCGTCACCGCCGCGAGCGGCGCGATCGGCTCGATGGCCGGTCCGCTCGCCCGGCTGCTCGGCGCGGGCCGCGTCATCGGCAGCACCGGCTCGGCGGACAAGGCCCGGCGCCTCACCGCCGAGCTCGGGTACGACGCGGTCGTGCGGCGCGACGGCGGCGACCTCGCCGCGCAGCTCGCCGAGGCCGCGCCCGGCGGGATCGACGTGTGCGTCGACAACACCGGCGGGGAGCAGCTGAGCGCGGCGGTCCGGGCCGCCAATCCCGGCGCCCGGTTCGTCCTCGTGGGCGCCCTCGCCGGCCAGCTCGACGCGTCCGGCGACGGCACCGCCGCGCCGGTGGAGCTGGACTCGCTGCGGCTCATCCACCAGCGGATCACGCTGCGCGGGTTCAGCGCCGACGACGTGGACCCGGCCGAGCGGGCGCGGTGGGAGCGGCGCTACGCCGGCTGGCTGCGCGCGGGCGAGCTGACGTTCGCGCACACCCGCGTGCACGGGCTGGACGCCGCGCCCCGCGCGCTGACCGAGACGCTGCGGGGCCGCCACCTCGGCTGCGTCGTGGCCGACCTGACGAACCGAACCTGAGGAGACCGGCGTGCCGACCGATGTGCTGGACATCCCGAACCCCGACCCCGACGAGTACGTCCGGGCCGCCATGGCGTGGCACTTCGACCCGCGCACCGGCAGCCCGTTCTGGCTGCGCCGCGCCGAGACCCTCGGCTTCGACCCGCGCGCCGACGTGCGCGGCGCCGCCGACCTGGCGCTCTTCCCGAACGTGGCGGCCGAGCTGCGCGACGTCCCGGTCCGCGACCTGGTCCCGCGCGGCTACGGCGACCGGCCCGAGGTGGTCGGCGTGTACGAGAGCGGCGGCACCACCGGCGCGCCGAAGCGCGTCGTCCTGCTGCGCGACTGGATGGAGCGGATGGTGGAGTGGAGCGCGCGCAACATGGACGCGCACGGCTTCCCGCGCGGCACCGACTGGCTCGGCGTCGTGCCGACCGGCCCGCACGTGGTCGGCGAGTACTTCCGCCGCTTCGCCTCCTCCCACGGCCGGCACGGCTTCACCGTCGACCTGGACCCCCGCTGGGTCAAGCGGCTCATGGCCGAGGGGCGCATGGACGAGGCCGACGCCTACGGCGAGCACCTGGTCGACCAGGCCGCGCTGGTGCTGCGCTCCCAGGAGATCGGCGTGCTCACCATCACCCCGCCGCTGCTGGAACGGCTCGCCCGGCGCGAGGAGCTGGTGGAGCTGGTCGGCAAGAAGGTCCGCGCGATCCGCTGGGGCGGCACGCAGATGGACGCCGACTCGCGGTACCTGTACCGCACCGAGATCTTCCCCGGCACCGCCCTGTGCGGCCAGTACGGCAGCACGATGATGCTCGGCTTCGCCGCCGAGCGGCCCGGCGGCGACGACCCGGCGGCGTGCGTGTTCGACCCGCTCAGCCCGGCCGTCACCTTCGCCGTGGTCGACCCGGAGTCCGGCGCGCCCGTCGGGTACGGCGAACGCGGCCGGGTGGTGGTGAACCACGTCAGCCGCTCGTTCCTGCTTCCCAACAACCTCGAACGCGACCTGGCGACCCGGGTCGAGCCCGCCCCCGGCCAGGTGGGCGACTCGCTGTCGGACATCGGGCCGGTGGACCGGTTCGAGGACGAGGCCGTCATCGAGGGGGTGTACTGATGTCCGAGCCGCTCTGGCTGGACGCGCTCGGCCCGCGCGGCCCCTACCGCGCCCGCAACCGCACGACCGTCACCGACGTGGCGGGCGCGCCGGTCGCCGAGCTCAGCCTGGTCCCCGGCGTCTACACCGACCGCGCGCTGGCCGCGCTGCACCGCACCGAGCCGCCGCCCCCCGATGAGCTGCCCGGCCTGCTGGCCCGCGCGGCCGAGCTGTTCGCCACCGCCACGCTCGCCGGGCAGACCGTCGCCGGCTACCAGCACGCGGTGAGCCGGGTCGGCGGGATCCCGCTGCCGGTCGTCCGCACCGCGACCGCCAACGTCGCCGCCCGGCTGGGCCAGGTGCACCGCAGCGTGCTCCAGGCCCGTCCGGCGGGCGCCGCCGGCGACTGGCGCGACCCCGCGACCCGCGCCGGGCACGCGGTGTGGACGCGCCGCGGCGAGGTGCTCGCCGTGCACGCCGCCGGCAACCATCCCGGCACCCACAGCCTGTGGCCGGAGGCGCTCGCCCTCGGCTACCGCGTCGCGGTACGGCCCTCGCGCCGCGAGCCGTTCACCGCGCACCGGCTGGTGACCGCGCTCCGCGAGGCCGGGTTCCCCGACGGCGCGGTGGCGCTGCTGCCGACCGAACGCGACGACGCCGGCGCGCTGCTGCGCGGCGCCGACCTCGGCCTGGTCTACGGCGGCGCGGACGTCGCCGCCCGCTACGGCGGCGACCCGCGGGTGCTGGTCCAGGGACCGGGCCGCTCCAAGATCCTGATCACCGCCGACGTGGACTGGCGCGAGCACCTGGACGTCATCGCCGGCTCGATCGCCGGGCACGGCGGCACCGGCTGCGTCAACGCCACCGCCGTCCTCGTCGAAGGCGACCCGGCGCCGCTCTGCGCCGCCCTCGCCGAGCGCCTGGCCGCACTGCCGAGCGCCCGGCCCGAGGACGACAAGGCGGCGCTGCCCGTCCAGCCCGCCGCGGCCGCGCACGCGATCGCCCGCCACCTGGCGGGCCGGGCCGCGGGCGCGCGCGCCTGGCTCGGCGCGGACGGCGTCGCCGACGAGCTCGGCGACGGCTCGGCCGTGCTGCGGCCCGCGCTGCACCAGCTGGACGCGCCGGACGACGAGCGGCTCGGCGCCGAACTGCCCTTCCCCTGCGCCTGGGTGGCGCCCTGGACCCGCGAGGCGGGGACCGCGCCGCTGCGCGGCAGCCTGGTGCTCACCGCCCTCACCCGGGACGACGACCTCATCGACCGGCTCCTTCGGGAGCCCACCATCGGCAACCTGCACATCGGCGACCGCCCCACGCACTGGATGGAGGCCGGGCTGCCGCACGACGGCTACCTGGCGGAGTTCCTGATGCGCGGCAAGACCGTCGTTCGCGACCGGTGATCCGGGGTACGCAACTTCGAGCGAACAGACGAGTCAACCGGTCAGAAAGGTACGGATCGTGACAGACGAACTGCGTGCGAGGCTCCAGGACGGCGTCCAGGGCCCGGTCCTGTGGCGCGGCGACGACGGCTACGACGACGAGGTGCGCGGCTTCCAGACCGCCTACGCGCACCGGCCCGACGTCGTCGTCGGCGCGACCGGCCCCGGCGACGTGCAGGCCGCGGTCCGGTACGCGCTGGACCGCGGCGTCTCGATCGCCGTGCAGTCCACCGGCCACGGCGTCACCGTCACCGAGGACGGCGGGGTGCTCGTCACCACCGGCCGCCTGGGCCGGGTGACGGTGGACCCCGCGACCGGGCGCGCCCGGATCGGCGCGGGAGCGCGCTGGCGGGACGTGGCCGAGGCCGCCGCCCCGCACGGCCTGATCCCGCCGAGCGGCTCGGCGCCGCACGTCGGCGTCGCCGGGTACACCCTCGCGGGCGGCATGAGCCTGCTCGGGCGGCAGCTCGGCTACGCCGCCGACCGCGTCACCGCGCTCACCGTCGTCACCGCCGACGCCGAGGTGCGGCGCGTCACCGCCGACTCCGACCCGGACCTGTTCTGGGCGCTGCGCGGCGGCCGCGACAACTTCGGCATCGTCACCGAGCTGGAGATCGAGCTGCTGCGCGGCGACCGGATCTGGGGCGGCGGCATCCACTTCGACGCGTCCCGCGCCGCAGAGGTGCTGGAGCTGTTCCGCACCTGGAGCGCCGGACTGCCCGACACCATGACCCCGTCGATCGGGATGCTCGGCTACCCGCCGATCCCGGCGCTGCCCGAGCCGCTGCGCGGCCGGCACGTCGTGCACGTCCGGTTCGCCAGCACCGACCTGGCGGGCGCGCCCGAGCTGGCGCGGCCGTTCCTGGACCTCGGCGACCCGGTGCTGTCCAAGCTCGGCGAGCTGCCCTACACCGAGGCCGGGTCGATCTACGGCGAACCCGACTTCGCGCACGCCTACACCGGCAACAACGTGCTGCTCGGTGAACTGGACGCCGAGGCGCTCGCCGACGTGCCCGCGCTGACCGGCCCGGACGCCCCCGTCCCCTGCATCATGGACCTGCGCCAGCTCGGCGGCGCGTTCTCCCGCCCGCCCGAGGCGCCGAACGCGGTGCCGTTCCGCGAGGCCGCCTACGTGCTGCGGGTGCTGTCCCCGCTGGACGACCAGGACCCGCAGGAGATCCGCGACACCCACGCCCGGTTCTACGACCGGTTCAAGCCGTGGACGATCGGCCGCTCGCTCAACTTCGTCTACGGACGCAGCGGCCCGACCGACTACACCCACGAGCTGTACGACAGCGAGACCCTGGCGCGCCTCACCGCGCTGAAGAAGACCTACGACCCGGGCAACGTGTTCCGCTGCACCCAGAACATCCCGCCCGCCTGACCGACCGCCCTCCGCCCCCCGGGAGGAAACATGCGCTCGACAGCCGGGCCGGTGCGCCCCTATCTCGCGCTGACCGCGATCTGCACCGGCTTCTTCCTGCTGATGATGGACATCACGATCGTCAACGTGGCGGTCCCGACCATGCAGCGCGAGCTGCCCGCCACGCTCAACGACGTGACGTGGATCAACAGCGTCTACCTGCTGACCTACGCGGTGCCGCTGCTGCTCGCCGGGCGGCTCGGCGACCGGCTCGGCCGCGGCCGGGTGTTCCTGGCCGGCATGGCCGTGTTCACGGCCGCGTCGCTGGCCTGCGGCCTGGTCGGCTCGGCGCCGGCGCTCATCGCCGCCCGCGCCGTCCAGGGCCTCGGCGCGGCGGCCGTCGCCGCGCAGACGATGGCGCTGATCTCGGCGCTGTTCCCGCCGGACCGGCGCGGCGCCCCGATGGGGATCTGGGGCGGCACCGGCGCGGCCGCCGCCGCGATCGCGCCGGTGCTCGGCGGCACGCTGATCGGCCTGGCCGGCTGGCGCGGCATCTTCCTGATCAACGTGCCGGTCGGGCTGGCCGGGCTGGTCCTCGGCTGGCGCGCGCTGCCGCGCGAGCGGCCCGCCGCGTCCATCGCCCTGGACCCCGCCGGGGTGCTGCTCTCGGGGCTCGGCCTCTTCGGCGTCGTCTACGGCCTGCAGGCCGGGGAGCGTCACGACTGGGGCCGCGTCCTCGGCCCGTTCACCGCGGTCGAGGTCGCGGCGGCCGGAGCGCTGCTGCTGGTGGCGTTCGTGCTGTGGGAGGGACACCGCCGCGACGCCGCGCTGATGCCCCTCACCCTGTTCCGCCGCCCCGGCTTCCCGGTCTCGGCCGCCGTCGTCGCCATGGTCGGCTTCGGCTGGGCCGGGCTGTTCATGCCGCTGATGCTGCTGCTGCAGGAGCAGCTCCACCTGTCGGCGCTGCAGGCCGGCCTGTACGCGATGCCGCAGGCGATCGCGGCCGGCCTGGTCGCCCCGGCGGCGGGACGGCTGTCGGACCGGATCGGCGCCCGGGGCGTGGTGATCGCCTCGAACGTCCTGACCGGCCTCGGGCTGGCGCTGCTCGCGCTCGCCTCGGGCCGCCACGTCGACCGGTGGAGCGTGCTGGCCGGGGTGACCCTGGTCGGGCTCGGCACCGGCGCGGTCTTCCCGGCGCTGGCGAGCGCCGCGATGCGGCACGTCCCGGGCCCGCTGATGGGCACCGCGTCCGGCGTCTACAGCACGGCGCGCCAGGTCGGCGTGGTGCTCGGCACCGCGGCGGTCGGCGTGCTGCTGCAGGCCGAGGTGCGCGACCACGCGGTGCTCGGGACGGCCGTGCGCTGGACGCTGCTGCTGCCGCTGGCGGTCGTCGCGGTCGCCGTGGCCGCCGCCCTCGGCATGGAACGGGCCGCCCGCCCGCAGGACGGGCCGGCGGCCGACGTGCGCAACGACAAGGAGATGGAGCAGACCGATGCCCGCTGACACCGCAGGCGCCGTCCTGGACATCCTCGGCGACGTGCTGGAGCTTCCCGCCGAGGACCTGCGCAAGGAACCCGACCTGAAATCGCACGGCTGGGACAGCGTGGCCACGCTGGAGGCGCTGGCCCGGCTCGAACAGCACTTCGACGTCAAGTTCGACCTGCGCGAGTTCGCGGCGGCCCGGACCGCCGACGAGGTCGTCGCGCTGACCGAGGGGGAGCGCTCATGACCGTCGCGGTGATCTTCGGACCGAACAGCGGCCGCCACGACATGGCCGACATGCGCGGGCTCGCCGGGCGGCACCCGCGGGTGGCGGGCGCCTACGAGCGCGCCGCCGAGGTCGCCGGCATCCCCGCCGACGTGCTGCTGCACGAGCGGGAGCGCCCGGCGGACCTGGAGCCGACCCGGCTGAACGGCGTCGCCCTCGCCGCCGGGATGATCGGCGTCGCCGACACCCTGGCGGACGCCGGCCTCGCCCCGGACGTCGCGGGCGGGATCAGCCTCGGCGAGTCCGTCGCCGCCGGCGTCACCGGCGGGATCGCCGAGCGCGACCTCATCGCGGCCCTCGCGGGCGCCGACGTGGGCCCGGCCGACCCCGGGCGCGCGGAGGGCATCGGGTTCGTCTTCGTCCCGCGCGGCGTCGACGCCGCCCCCTACGAGGAGCACGTGGCCGTCGACTACGGCCCGGTGCGCCGCGGCCGGGGCCGCCTCATCATGGTGAGCGGCCGCCGCGAGGACCTGCGCCGCCTGGAGGAGGAGGGCCCGCTGCCGATCGACGTGGCCGAGGCGCCCTACAGCACCACCGCGCACCACACCCCGCTGCGCGAGCACGCCCGCGCCCGGCTGGAGCGGCACCTGGACGCCGTCCCGCAGGCCGACCCGCAGGTCCCCGTCTGCACCGGCCTGGACGGCGGCCGGACGGTGACCACCGCCGAAGGCGTGCGCGACCTGCTGCTGCGCAACGAGGTCGAGCCCCTGTCGGTGCCCGGCATGCTGCGCGAGGTGACGGCGCACGAGCCCACCGCCGCGATCGCCGTCGGCCCGTTCCTGCGCAAGGTCGGCTTCGACGTGCCCTACCCGGTCGCCTACGTCGACGGCCCGGACGAGCTGGACCGCGCCCTGGAGACCGTCGGAAAGGGATGACCGGCAGGCCGATTAACGCCGTGTAATCGGGAATATACTGATAGTCACCACGGCGATAGAAGGACGGCCATGAAGTACCTGCTGGGGGCCCGCGTCGACGAGACGCCGGGCTACAAACGCTGCGTGCCGGTACGGCACGCGATCAGGGCCACCGCGGACTCGGCGGAGGGGCACCGCTCCTACGAGACCCTCTGCGACGGGAGTCAGGCGATACCGGTGGGCGGCTGGGCCCGCGGCGAGGACGAGAAACTATGCCCGAAATGCCGGGCCACCGTCGCCGCCGACGCGGAGCGTCCGATGAGCCATACGGGGACCGCCCGGTAGGACGGTCCCCGTATGGCGGGCTCCCGGAGGAGCGTGCCCTCCGGGAACGCGCGGCCGCTACCCGCTCGCCCGCTTGCGGGCGGGAGTGCAGGGCCGGAACACCTCGGACAGGCCCTCACGCTCGATGAGGTCGCAGATCCGGGCCGGCGGGTTCAGCAGCGACAGGCAGCCGCCCTCGGCGCTGACGCGCCAGCGGGCACCGAGCAGGACGGGCAGCGGGTCGCACCGCACGCCGAGCTCGGGGTGCATCTTCAGCTTGAGGTGATGCAGCCTGCCGTCGATCAGGGTGGTCAGCGTCGCGCCCAGCTGCGGCACGGTCACCCGGTCCAGGGTGCCGGTCACCTCGACCATCATGACGTGGTGCTCCTCGTCGGTGGCGGTCGTGGTGATGACCAGCTCCGACGGGGACCGCCGCTGGGTCAGCTGGGCGTCCCGCGGGTGCAGCCGGCGGATCGCGTCCAGCACCCGGGTGCTGTCGCTGGTCGCCGGGCGCGGCCCGGTGACCGGCGGGGCCGAGGTGGCCGCCTCGACGTCGGGGTACACCGGCACGAGCGCGGCGAGGCCGGTCGCCTCCAGCGCGTACCGCAGCCGCGCCGAGCCGGGCGGCACCACCAGCCGCAGCGGGCCGCCGACCAGCCGCGCCCGGGTCTGCGTACGGGCGAGCAGGACCAGGCCGGCGGCGTCCAGCAGAGCGGTCTCACCGAGATCGATCACGATCCCGGCGTACTTCTGCTGGACCGCTACCGTCAGCGTCTGGCAGAGGATCTCCCTGGTCGCGGCGTAGTTGTGCCAGCCGAGCCGGGCCGGCAGGCAGACCACCAGGAAGTCGTGCCGGGAGCCGAGCCGCAGGCCCGGCAGGCCGGCCCGCGGGCCGGTACGTTCGATGCCGTGTTCCTCTGGCGTGTCGACGGGCCGGATCGTCATCGGCGGGCCGCGATCATCGGGGCCGAGGAGACGGCGGGCTCGGGCTCGGGCGTCCCCGACAGCGCCGGCGACATCGCCGGCGACAGGGTCCTCGGCTCCGCGTGGCCGCGCGGGCACGGCGGCGGCAGCGGCGGCGGGACCGCGATCGGCGTGCGGGCCGGCCGTCCCTTGACGATGCCGGTGAGACGAGAGGCCGCGAGCCGCTCGATCAGCGTCGTGTCCGGAGTCAACCCCAGATGAGTGCAGCAGCACCACAGGTCGTCCAAGCAGTGCCGTACGGTCTCGGCAGGCACGTCGGCGAAGCGCGCGCACAACCGGTCCAACAAGGCGTCGGCTGCCGACGCCAGGCTCTCCCCGCGTTCCACTGTCCCTCCACTCATGTCGGGATGGTCCGGGACCGCGTGCTCCCGCGCCCCGACCTGTTCGTTGATCGACCCCGGGCATCGCCAGGAAATTCACACCCATTGGACGACCTACCCCGTACGACCGACAGAAAAGTCAATGCACGGGAAAGCGGATATGATGGCTTCCCCCTTCCCCCATGACCCGGTCGAAAGGTGCATATAACCCGCGGTTCCGGCTCTCTCACCGCGCGGTTCACCCCGATCCGGCGCCGAATACCGTTCTGGTCATGGGCGCCGCCGAAAAAACGCCGTCGCTTGGCCGGATCATGACCCGGCCGCACAACTGCCCATTCCCCGGCGCGGGAATGAAGCACTTCGGACATCGCGACCAGTGGGACGGCGTACAGGTGAAGCCCGAGGCATTGCTGCAGGACAGTCTGTACGGGGCCGGCGCCGGCCCCGCCGAACCGACGGCGCCCGGCGGTGGCGCGCAGGAGATCGTCGAACGGGAACGGGGCCCGGTATCGGACGCGTTCGATCCGGAGACGCCGCGTGATCCGCATTGGTTCAAGACGGCGGTGTTCTATGAGGTGTCGGTGCGGGGGTTCGCCGATTCCAACGGCGACGGCAACGGGGACCTGCGCGGGCTGATCTCCAAACTCGACCACCTGCAATGGCTCGGCATCGATTGCCTGTGGCTGCTGCCGATCTACCAGTCGCCCCTGCGTGACGGCGGCTACGACATCAGCGAATACACCAAGGTCCTGCCCGACTTCGGCGAACTCGGCGACTTCGTCGAACTCATCGAAGAAGCCCATGCGCGCGGGATCCGCGTCATCGCCGACCTGGTCATGAACCACACCTCCGATCAGCACCCCTGGTTTCAGGCCTCGCGCACCGATCCCGAGGGGCCGTTCGGGGACTTCTACATGTGGTCCGACACCGACACCAAGTACCCCGACGCGCGGATCATCTTCGTCGACACCGAGCAGTCCAACTGGGCCTACGACCCGGTGCGCGGGCAGTACTACTGGCACCGGTTCTTCTCCCACCAGCCCGACTTGAACTATGACAATCCCGCGGTGCAGGACGCCCTGCTGGAGGTGCTGCGGTTCTGGCTCGACCTGGGCATCGACGGGTTCCGCCTGGACGCGGTCCCCTACCTGTACGCGCGGGAAGGGACCAACTGCGAGAACCTGCCCGAGACCCACGCCTACCTCAAACGGGTGCGCGCCGAGGTCGACCGCCTCTACCCCGACCGCGTCCTGCTGGCCGAAGCGAACCAGTGGCCCGCCGATGTGGTCGACTACTTCGGCGATCCGGCCGCCGGCGGCGATGAGTGCCACATGGCGTTCCACTTCCCCGTCATGCCCCGCATCTTCATGGCCGTGCGGCGCGAACAGCGCTACCCCATCTCGGAGATCATGGCGCAGACACCCAAGATCCCCGCCAACTGCCAGTGGGGCATCTTCCTGCGCAACCACGACGAGCTCACGCTCGAGATGGTCACCGACGAAGAGCGCGACTACATGTACACCGAGTACGCCAAAGACCCCCGCATGAAGGCCAACATCGGCATCCGCCGCCGCCTGGCGCCCCTGCTGGACAACGACCGCAACCAACTCGAACTCTTCACCGCGCTGCTGCTGTCACTCCCCGGGTCGCCGGTGATGTACTACGGCGACGAGATCGGCATGGGCGACAACATCTGGCTCGGCGACCGCGACGGCGTCCGTACGCCGATGCAGTGGACCCCCGACCGCAACGCCGGCTTTTCTGCCTGCGATCCGGGGCGGTTGTATCTGCCGGTCATCATGGATCCGATCTACGGGTACCAGGCCGTCAACGTCGAGGCTCAGCGCGACAACCCGGGGTCGTTGCTGCACTGGACCCGCAAAATGATCGAGATCCGCCAACGCCACCCCGTCTTCGGCGTGGGGGATTATGTGGAGCTGTCGGCGTCCAACCCCTCGGTCCTGGCGTTCGTGCGGGAGATCGCCGAAGGCGAGAGCAACCACTGGGGCGGCATGGACACCATCTTGTGCGTCAACAACCTGTCCCGCTTCCCCCAGCCGGTCGAGTTGGATCTTCGTCGCTTCCGCGGTTCGGCGCCGATCGAGTGCATGGGCGGGGTGCAGTTCCCTCCGATCGGTGAGCTGCCTTATCTGCTCACCCTTCCCGGACACGGCTTCTACTGGTTCCTGCTCCCGCCCCCGCACATGGGCTTCGGCGACGACATCGACTGACCGCCGCGTCCCGGCTCACGCGAAGCGGCGGATCAGCCGTTCCTTGATCGCGGTGAAGGGCGGGTAGGCGACCCGCATGGTGTCGGGGGACAGGGGCTTGTCGAGCACCGCCTTCGCGTGGCTGAACGTCTCGAAGGAGTACTCCCCGTGGTAGCGCCCGACGCCGCTCTCGCCGACGCCGCCGAACGGCAGGCCGGGGACCGTGAGGTGGGCGTTGGGCAGCCCGAAGCCGAGCGCGCCCGAGGACGTCTCGGTCAGCAGCCGCCGCCGGGTCCGCTCGTCCGAGGTGAAGGCGTACAGGGCGAGCGGCTTGTCGCGGGCGTTGACGAACGCGATCGCGGCGTCCAGGTCGGGCATCCGCAGGATCGGCAGGATCGGCCCGAAGATCTCCTCGCGCATCACCGGCGCGTCCGGGGCGACGTCCGCGAGCACCGTCGGGGCGATGTAGCGGGCGGCGCGGTCGTGGTCGCCGCCGGTCACCACGCGGCCGTCGCCGAGCAGGGCGGCCAGCCGGTCGAAGTGGCGCTCGTTGACGACGCGCCCGTAGTCGGGGCTCGCGGCCGGATCCGTCCCGTACATGGCACGGACCGCCGTGGCCAGGTGCCCTTCCAGGGCGTCCGCGGTGTCGCCGATCGCGAGGACGTGGTCCGGGGCGGTGCAGCTCTGCCCGGCGTTGAGGAACTTGCCCCAGGCGATCCGGCGCGCGGTGGCGGCGAGGTCGGCGCCCGGCTCGACGATCACCGGGCACTTGCCGCCGAGCTCCAGCGTGACGGGGGTGAGGTGCCGGGCCGCGGCCGCCATGACGACGCGCCCGACCGTGCCGTTGCCGGTGTAGAAGACGTGGTCGAAGCGCTGTTCCAGCAGGTCGGTGGTCTCGGGCACGCCGCCCTCGACGACGGCGACGGCATCGGTGTCCAGGTGGCGCGGCAGCAGCCGGGCCAGCTCGGCCGAGACCGCCGGGGCCAGTTCGCTCGGCTTCAGCACGACGCAGTTCCCGGCGGCCAGCGCACCGACCATCGGGGCCAGCGAGAGCTGCACCGGGTAGTTCCACGGACTGATGACGAGGACCACGCCGAGGGGTTCGCGGATCGTCCGGGCCCGCGCGGGCCGCAGCGAGACGGGCACCGAAACCCGCCGGGGCCGCGCCCATCCGTCCAGGTGCCGCAGCGCGTGGTCGATCTCGTTGGTGACGAAGCGCAGCTCGGAGGTGAACGCCTCGACGGGGCTTTTGCCGAGGTCGGCGCGGAGCGCCTCGGTGAGGTCGGGGGCGTGCTCGTCCAGCAGCGCGCGGAGGGCGTGCAACTGGCGCCGCCGCCAGGCCAGGGGGCGGGTCCGCCCGGTGCCGAAGGTCTCACGTAGCCGGCCGACCGTTTCCGTCGCCCGCGAATCGTCGCTCATCCTGCCTCCTCGCTTGAAAACACAACGCACCGTTGCACTCTGGACGCTAGCCGGTCGGGGCGGCCGGACGCAACGCACCGTTGCGTTGTATTACCCTCGGCGGCATGACGGTGGAACGTTCGGCCGGCGGCCCGCGCCGGCGGCGGCAGATCTTCGACGCGGCCTTGCAGGCGCTCGCCCGCGACGGCTTCGAGGCCATGACGATCGAGGGCGTCGCCGAGCAGGCCGGCGTCAACAAGACGACGATCTACCGCTGGTGGCCGTCCAAGTCCGCGCTGCTCGGGGCGGCGCTGCTCGACGCGCCGCTGCTGGAGCTGCCGCTGCCCGACACCGGCAGCCTGCGCGGCGACCTGGTGGAGCTCGTCGGCGCCCTGGTCCGGCTGCTGACCGGGGAGCCCGCGGGGCCGGTCGCCCGGGCCGCGCTCGGGGCGGCCGTCGGGGACCCGGCGCTCGCCATGCGTTTCCGGGCCTTCTTCGCCGACCGGCTGGTGCGGGAGCAGGCGGTGGTCGACCGCGCGGTGGCCCGCGGCGAACTGCCGGAGGGGATCGACACGATGCTGCTGATGGACCTGCTGGCGGGGGCGGTCTGGGTGCGGGGCATCTTCCGCGGGCTTCCCCTGAACGACGATTTCGCCCGCGAGGCCGTCGCGGCCGTCCTGGACGGCGTCCTCCCCTAAGGCCGGCGGCGGGAGCGGGTGCGGCAGGCGTTCAGCAGTTCCTGCGCGTGCAGGGTCTGCGCGGCGGCGGGGCCGAACCTGCGCTGGAGGGCCTGGTGGACCTGGACGGCCAGCGCCTCCGCCTCGGCCCGCTGCCCGCGCGTCAGCAGGATCCAGCCGATGAGCTGCCGGGTGTCGAAGGTGTCCTCGTGCTCCTCGCCCAGCACCTCGGCCTGCGTCCGCGCCAGGTCGTGCGCCGCCGCCATGGCCTCGTCGTCGCGGCCCAGCATGTGCAGGCTCCAGGTGAGGGTGCTGCGGCTGTCCAGGGTGGCGGGGTCGCGGGGCCCGAGGACGGCCGCGCGGTCGGCCGCGACACCGGCCGCGATGGGCAGCGCCTCGTGGTGGCGTTCGAGCATGTAGAGGGTGGTGGCCAGCAGGTGCCAGCTGTTGAGGGTGTCGGCGTGGTGCCGTCCCAGCACCCGGTACCTGGCGTGGGCGGTCGCCTGGGCGACGGGCAGCGCCTCGGCCTCGCGGTCGAGCTGGTAGAGCGCCGTGGCGACCAGGTGGGAGGCCGCGAGCGTGCCGGGATGGTCGGCGCCGAGCAGCCGCCCCCGCTCGCGGGCGGCGTGGTCGGCCAGGGGGAGGGCCAGGTCGGGCCGCTGCCCGTGCAGGTGGTCGGCCGCGATCCGGTACTCGTGCTCCAGCGGGACGGGCGGGGGCTGCGGCGCGCCGCCGTCGCGCAGCGCCTCCAGCCGGCGGGTGACCGTGTCGGCGTCGGCGGGGCGGCCGGCCGGGTCCTTGGCCAGCAGCTCCAGGACCAGCCGGTCCACCTCCGCGGGCACCTGCGGGTTGACGGCGCGCGGCCCGTCGGGGACCTGGTGGAGATGGGCGTGGATGAGCGCGGGGACGCCCTTGTCGGTCAGGAACGGCGGGCGCCCGCACAGCATCTGGTGCAGCACGCAGCCGAGCGCGTACAGGTCGGTGCGGCCGTCGATCTCGCCGACGGAGATCTGCTCGGGCGCCATGAAGATCGGGCTGCCGATCATCGCGCTCCCGGTCAGCCCGGTCGCGGACTGGACGAACCGGGCGATGCCGAAGTCGCAGATCTTCACCCAGCCGCCGCTGGTGAGCACGAGGTTGGCCGGCTTGATGTCGCGGTGCACGATGCCGCGGGCGTGCGCGACCGCGAGGGCCCGGCTGATCTGCACCGCGTACGCCAGCGCCTGCCCGACCGGCATGCCCTCGGGGTGCTCGGCGAGCACCTTGGCCAGGTCCCGGCCGTCGAGCAGCTCCATCACCAGGTAAAGGAGCGCGTCGTCCTCGTCGATGTCGTGGACGACCGTGATGCCGGGGTGCTGGAGCGAGGCGGCGAGCTGGGCCTCCCGCTGGAACCGGGTCAGCTGCCCGGGGTCGGCGTCCGCCGCGATCGGCAGCACCTTGACCGCGACCGGCCGGTCCAGGCGCAGGTCGGCGGCCCGCCACACCTCGCCCATGCCGCCCCGGCCGATGCGCGTCTCCAGCCGGTAGCGGCCGCCCAGCATGCGTCCTTCGTGCATCACGGCTCCTTCCGCGGACGACGGAAGGATCATTTCAGGAAGCCCGCGTACGCCCGCATGGCTTCCGCGCGGAACAGGCCGGGCAGCAGGTCGCAGAGGCGGACGAACATGAGGAGCGCGATGACGAGGCCGAGGGGGAAACCGTCCGCCGCCCCGGAAACAAGCGCGACGACCACCGGGACGAGCAGCAGCATGCCCTGGAAGAACACGCCGCCCGCGGTGAGGCGCTGGAGGACGTAGCCGAGGTATTCGGCGGTCGGGCGCCCGGGGCGGATGCCGGGGACGAAACCGCCCGCCCGCTTCAGCTTGTCGGAGACCTCCTGGACGTCGAAGGTGGCCGCGACGAAGAAGTGCAGGAAGACGAACACGACGCAGAAGAGGGCCAGTTGCCACACGCCGCCGTCGCGCAGGACCGGCGGGAACATCAGCACCGAGGCGTAGGTGATCGGGGTGATGCCCGCCTGGGTGACCCTGACCGGGACGTAGGTGGCGGTGCCGCCGAACGGCCGCCGCCCCATCATCCGCTTGGAGTACTGGATCGGGATGCGGCGCTGCGCCTGCGCCAGACAGACCACGCCGACGCCGGCCGCGACGGTCAGCGCGAGCACGAGCGCGAACACCGGTCCGCCCTGGGAGCCGTAGGCGTGCCACAGCTGCCGGGGGAGCACCGCGATGATCGAGGCGTACATCAGGACCGTCACGCCGTCACCGATGCCGTACCGGGTGATCAGCCCGGCCAGCCACAGGGTGAGGACGGCCCCCGCCGCGACGCAGACGACGAACGCGGTGACCGTGAGAACACCGGTGCCGTGCAGAAGATCCCGCCGGCAGCCGGGAACCAGATGACGGGACGCGGCCAGAGCCACGAGCCCGGCCGCCTCCAGCACCGCGACCCCGGCGGTGAGAGCGCGCAAACTCACGGGGCCCGCCTTCACCCGCTCCCGCATGCGCGGGCTGACCGCCGCGAGCAGGCTCACGAGCAGCCCGGCGGTGATGACGGGCAGCACCCCGAGCGCGAACACCGTCAGCCTCGGCAGCCCCCCGCCGCTGAACAGATCGGCCAGCCCGTAGAGGTCGAAATGATGGTCCCTGGCGGCCCGATCCGTGCAGGCCTTGACGGCGCGCACGTCCACCCCCGGCGCGGGCAGGTTCTGTCCGACCCGGAACACCAGGATGAGGCCGAGCGTGACCAGCGTCTCCCTGCTCAGGAGAGCCCTGGCCCAGCTCCGGTTGGATGCGGTCAGCGCTGCCTCCTCTACCCGGCCTGATCAAGCCCCGCCGCCACCGCAATCTAGCAAACAAAGATGTACTTCTGAGAGGCCCGCGCTTTCAGAACGGCTCCGCCCGTCCCAGCAGCGCGTGGACGCACTTGCCGCGCGGCGCCACCGGCCGCCACCCGAGGGACACGGTCATCAGTTCCAGCATGGCGAGCCCGCGCCCCGACTCGCTGTCGCAGTCGAAGGCGTGCACCACGGGCAGGGCGGGGCTGTCGTCGAACACCTCGATGACGGGGCCGCGCTCGGTCAGGAAGGCCCGCACCGTGATGGTCGCGGACGCGGTGTGGGTCATCGCGTTGCCGGCGAGTTCGGAAACGCAGAGCCGGGCGGTCTCGGCGTCGAGGCCCCATTCGGCGAAGACCTTTCCGATGAATTCCCGGGCATCGCGAAGCCGCTCGGGGTCATTCTCGATCACCAGCATGATCGGTTCGCGCATGCGAGCCTCCGAAATCTGTGATGTGGGCCACAGATTGAACGGAATGGCCTAGCGTTGTCACTGTTCCCGGGAACAGTCGCAACAGTGCGCAACGTGCGTCATTGCGGAAGGTGATCAATGTCCCTCAGGCCGTCACCGGATCCGATGTCCTCAATGTGGGCATGGTTGGCCTACGACCTGCGCTTTTACCGTACGCGAGC
This sequence comes from Actinomadura macrotermitis, assembly GCF_009604375.1. Classification (GTDB taxonomy): domain Bacteria; phylum Actinomycetota; class Actinomycetes; order Streptosporangiales; family Streptosporangiaceae; genus Spirillospora; species Spirillospora macrotermitis. The sequence goes on along the minus strand of NZ_WEGH01000003.1, from coordinate 301,124 downwards.
GCGGATGAGCGGTGAGAAGTTCGGGAAGATCATTGGGGTGGTGCGCTCGACTGTTTCCAGGCTGGAGTCTGGAGAGTTGCGCCTTGACGAGAAACAAGCCGCCGCACTGGATCAACACTTCGCAACAAGCGGGCATTTCCTCCGATTGCTCACCTATGCGAAGCTTGGCCACGACCCAGACTGGTTCAAAGAGCATGTTAGCTACGAGGCCCGCGCATTCCTCCTCAAGATTTACGAGTTGGCGCTCATCCCCGGCCTGCTCCAAACCGAGGAATACGCACGTGCCTGCTTCGAGGCGGCGGGGGTGGAGGATGTCGATGCTCAGGTGGCCGCACGCCTCGCGCGCCAGAAGACACTGGAGCGAAGCCCTCGCCCCCTGTTGTGGATTCTTCTCTCGCAGAACGTCATCGAGTGGCCTGTGGGCGGGCCGGAAGTGATGCGCAGGCAGCTTGGGCATCTCTTGGACGCGACACGGGGCTCGGATGCGATCCTGCGGGTCGTTCCTCGCACAACGGGCGCGACCATCGGGCTGGACGGAGCGTTCAAGATCCTGTCCGTCGCGGAGGGGGATGTGGCGTATACCGAGGCGCACGGGGGTGGGCGACTGATCCTCGCTACTCAAGAGGCGCGACAGTTCGGTATCCGATGGGACAGGATTGGAGGCAATGCGCTCCCCAAGGACGCTTCGCGGAGCATGATCGAGCAAGTCATGGAGGACATGCGGTGATTCAGTGGCGCAAGGCGAGCCGTTCCAACACGCAGGGAGGGGACTGTGTGGAGGTGGCGCGCTTCCCGGCCGCCGTTGGCCTGCGTGACAGCAAGGACCCGGAGGGGCCCAGGCTCGTGCTCGGCCGCGATGCCTTCAAGGCGTTCACGGACGCGCTGAAGGCCGGGTAGTGCTTGGAGGAGAGGAGGGGTTCGGTGAACTGGCGCAAGAGCAGCCACAGCGGGACTCAGCAGAGTGATTGCGTGGAGGCAGCGCGCTTCCCGGCGGCTGTCGCCCTGCGTGACAGCAAGGACCCCGCGGGGCCGAAGCTCGTCCTCGGCCGCGATGCCTTCAAGGCGCTCACGGACGCCCTGAAAGCCGACTAGCCCACCACCCAGGTCGTGTCCGGCGAGAGGTGAGCATGCAGCAGGTCTTCTGGCTCGACACCCGGTACGACCGGGAGGCCGGCCGGGATGCCGCCGGCCGCTATGCGGAGATGCTGGCGGCCAACATCGCCGAGTTCGACGGCACCTGGGGGGACATCGCGCCGGTCGGCTTCGCCTGTGCCGCCTGGCGGGTGGCGACGCCGCCGATCTCGTCGCCGGGCCTGGTGCGGTGGCACCGGCGTGTCCTGTCGGCGTCCTGCGTCCGCAACACCTGGGACGGTTCGATGACCGCCAGGGTGACGCTCGTATCGCCGCTGCCGGAGCCCCTCACGGCGAACCGCACCTGGTGGCGCGACCGCGGCTGGCAGGGCTGGCCGGAGATCTTCGGCCAGTTCGTCGAGCCGGCCCAGCAGGACCTGGCCAAGGCGCCGCACGTCCGCGCGACCCTGCTCGTGGACGCCCCGCTCCCGCTGGAAGGGCTCCCGGCGGCCCCGGACGGCCCGGACGACGACCCGGCCGATGCCGCTCACCGGGCCCTGGCCGTCATGGTCGCCGGGCTCAACGAACTGCTGTCCCCGCTTGTCGCCCAGTTGGAGGGTGTGTCCTGAGCCGCCTGACCCGGGGCCGGGGCGTTCGCTCCGACGCCGCAGGCCGGCCACCTTCACGCGGCGGATTCCGGGGGCCTGACGGGCGGTCCGAGCGGTTCGTGCGAGGTCATATCGTTGCTGACCATGGCGGTGAAAGACGAGATGCCGCTCTCCGGCGGGGACGTGACGGAGGGCGTGGTGCGGGTGGGCGACACGGTGCGCCGCCCGCTCGGCCCGCACAGCCCGGCGGTGCACGGCCTGCTCCGCCACCTGGAGCGGGTGGGCTTCGACGGCGCCCCGAAGGTGCTCGGGGTGGACGAGCGGGGGCGCGAGATCCTCAGCTGGATGGCCGGCGAGACCCCCGGCCGGCCGCTGCCCGCCTACGCCGTCACCGACGAGGCCCTTGAGGGCGTGGCGCGGCTGCTGCGCCGCTACCACGATGCCGTCGCCTCCTACGAGCCGCCCGCGGGTGCTCCGTGGGATCGGGCCGCCTCCAATCTGGACGGGCCGCCCGAGCTGGTCGGGCACTGCGACGTGACGCCCGAGAACGTCGTCTTCCGCAGTGGCGCGCCTTACGCGCTGATCGACTTCGACCTGGCGCGGCCGACGACCCGGCTCTACGACGTCGTCACCGCGCTGCGGCACTGGGCGCCGATCGCCGACCCCGCCGATCGCGACGACCTGCTCTACCAGGCCGATGTGGGCCGCCGGATGCGGATCTTCAGCGACGCCTACGGGCTGGACCGGGACGCCCGGCGCGAGCTGCTGCCCGCGTCCCGGACCCGGTTCGAGCGCTCCTACCAGGCGATGCGGCACCGCGCCGAGCGGTTCGGCGGCGCCTGGGCGCGGATGTGGCAGGCCGGCGCCGGGCCGCGCATCCGCCGCGCGCAGGACTGGCTGGAGTGCAACTGGGACGAGCTCGATGCGCGCCTCTGACGCCAGGGCGCTCGGTCTGGTCCTCGGTGTGGCGCTGGACGCTCTTTTCGGGGACCCCCGGCGCGGTCATCCGGTCGCGGCGTTCGGGCGGACCGCGTCCCGGCTGGAGCGAGGGTTCTATGCCGACTCGCGGGCGCGGGGCGTGCTGTTCACCGGCCTGCTGGTCGGCGGGGCCGGTGCGCTCGGCGTCGGGGTGGAGCGGGCGGCGCGCCGTCCGGTGGCCCGGGTGGGCGTGACCGCGTTGGCGACGTGGGCCGTGCTGGGCGGGACGTCGCTGGGGCGGGAGGGGCGCGTCATGGCCTCTTATCTGGAGGCCGGCGACCTGGACGCCGCCCGGGGGCGGCTCTCTCATTTGTGCGCGCGCGACCCCGCCGGCCTGGACGCGGACGCGCTCGCCCGCGCGACCGTCGAGTCCGTCGCCGAGAACACCTCCGACGCCGCGATCGCGCCGCTGGTGTGGGGCGCCGTCGCGGGCGTCCCCGGCCTGCTCGCCTACCGCGCCGCCAACACCCTGGACGCCATGGTCGGCTACCGCAGTCCGCGTTATGCGAACTTCGGCTGGGCTTCGGCGCGTTTCGACGACGTGGTGAACTGGGTCCCGGCCCGGCTGACGGGCCTGCTGACCGTGGCCGTCGCCCCGCGCAGCGACGCCTGGCGGGTGCTGCGCCGCGACGGCGCGTCCCATCCGAGTCCGAACGCGGGCCGCTGCGAGGCCGCGTTCGCCGGCGCGCTCGGCGTCCGGCTCGGCGGGACCAACGCCTACGGCGGGCGGGTCGAGCACCGGCCGGAGCTCGGTGACGGCCGTGCGCCGCAAGTGCCCGACATCCGGCGTGCCGTCCGCTTGTCGGCGGCTGTTACCGTCTCCGCCGCGGCGGTATGCGCCGCATGGGCGTGGAAAGGCAGATAAGTGGGCGGGGCGCTGCTGGTGGCGGGGACGACGTCGGACGCGGGCAAGAGCGTCCTCACCGCCGGGATCTGCCGGTGGCTCGCCCGGCAGGGCGTGCGGGTCGCGCCGTTCAAGGCGCAGAACATGTCGCTGAACTCGATGGTCACCGCGGACGGCGCGGAGATCGGCCGCGCCCAGTACACCCAGGCCCTGGCCGCCGGGGTGGAACCGCGCGCGATCATGAACCCGGTGCTGCTGAAGCCGGGCAGCGACCGCCGCAGCCAGGTGGTGCTGCTCGGAAGGCCCGTCGCCGAGGTGGACGCGCTGGAGTACGGCGCGCACAAGGAGCGGCTGCGCGCCGTCGTCGCCGACAGCCTGGCCCGGCTGCGCGCCGAATACGACGTGGTGGTCTGCGAGGGCGCGGGCAGCCCCGCCGAGATCAACCTGCGCGCCGGGGACATCGCCAACATGGGCCTGGCGCGGGCGGCGGGCCTGCCGGTGGTCGTGGTCGGCGACATCGACCGCGGCGGCGTCTTCGCCGCCCTGTACGGGACGGTCGGGCTGCTGGAGCCGGCCGACCAGGCGCTGGTCGCCGGCTTTGTGATCAACAAGTTCCGGGGCGCGGCCGAGCTGCTCGCGCCGGGGCTGGAGCAGCTGCGCGCGCTGACCGGGCGGCCCACGCTCGGCGTGCTGCCCTGGCAGCCGGGCCTGCACCTGGACGCCGAGGACTCGCTGTCCCTGGACGGCCCCCGCCCCGACGCGCAGCCCCCCTACGGCAAGGAGACGCTGCGGGTCGCGGTGGTCCGCTTCCCCCGCATCTCCAACTTCACCGACCTGGACGCGCTGGCCTGCGAGCCCGGTGTCGTCGTCCGGTACGCGACCGGCCCCGGTGACCTGGCCGACGCCGACCTGGTCGTGCTGCCCGGCAGCCGCGCCACCGTCAGCGACCTGGCGTGGCTGCGCGAGCGCGGCCTGGCCGCGGCGATCGGCGAGCGGGCCGCGCAGGGCCGCCCCATTCTGGGTGTTTGCGGCGGTTACCAGATGCTCGCCCGGCACATCGACGACGAGGTGGAGTCGAAGACCGGGGGAGTGGACGGCCTCGGCCTGCTGCCCGCCCGGGTCGTCTTCGCCGCGGACAAGACCCTCGGCCGCCCCGAGGGCGGCGCCTACGGCGAGCCGGTGCGCGCCTACGAGATCCACCACGGGATCGTCGAGACCGAGGGCGGCGAGCCGTTCCTGGACGGCTGCCGCGCCGGCGCCGTCTACGGCACGACCTGGCACGGCGCGATGGAGAACGACGGCTTCCGCCGCGCCTTCCTCGCCGACGTCGCGGCGCGGGCGGGCCGCGACTTCACCCCGGCGCCGGACGTGTCGTTCGCCGCGCTGCGGGAGCGGACGCTGGACGTCCTCGGCGACCTGGTGGCCGAGCACCTGGACACCGAGGCGCTGTGGCGGCTCATCGAGCAGGGCGCTCCGGCGGGCCTGCCGGTGGTCGCGCCGGGCGGTGTGCCGGAAGTGTCTGCTGACAAGTAAGTGATCCCTGGTTAGGATCACCCCTGTTCACGAGGATGGTTCATATTCAGGGGTGACGCCGGTGCGGCGGATTTTCGGTGTGCTGGCGGCGTCCGGCGGGCTGCTGCTCGGCCTGACGGCCCCCGTCCACGCGGCGGGCGGCGAGCTGGCGGCGGCGGCCGAGCAGGCCGCGCGGGGCTGCGACCCCATCGACCCGGCCGCGTGCCTGGTCCCCTTCCCCAACGACGTCTACACGGTGCCGGCCGCGACCGACACCGGGCGGCGGGTCGCGCTGAAGCCCGGCGCGATGCCGCGCAACGTCATCGGCAAGGGCGTCGACCCCGCCGAGCTGAACCGCAGCGACGGCTTCTCGCCCGGCTCGCCGATCCTGCTGCAGGTCCCCGGCGTCGACCCGGCGAAGACCGGCCTCGCGCCGAGCACCGACATCGGGCGGTCGCTGGCGGCGGACGCCCCGATCGCGCTGGTGAACGCCCGGACCGGCGAGCGGCACCCCTACTGGACCGAACTGGACGCCCAGGACCCGCAGCACCGCACGCTGATCGTCCGCCCGGCCCGGCGGCTGGACGAGGGGACCCGCTACCTGGTCGCCGTCCGCGGCCTGAAGAACGCGAGCGGCGCGCCGATCGGCCCCGGCCCCGTCTTCACCGCGCTCAGCCGCAAGAGCGCCCCGGCCGACGCCCGCCTGAAGCCCCGCTGGCGCGCCCTGCAGACCACCCTGGCCGACCTGCGCAAGGCCGGCGCCGGCGCGGACCTCGACCTGGCCTGGGACTTCACCACCGCGTCCGCCCGCAGCATCACCGGCCGCGCCGTCGCGATGCGCGACACCGCGTTCGCGCGGCTCGGCGCCAAGGCGCCCAAGGTGCTCGTCACCTCCGACAAGGCCACCGACGACCCGAAGATCGCGCGGCGGATCAACGGCCTGATCGAGGTGCCGAGCTTCCTGAACCCGGCCGGGACGCGGCTGACCTACGCCAAGGCCGACCCCGGCCCCTACGACCCGCCCGTCGCGCCGGCGTGGCGCACCTACCACGCGCCGTTCCAGTGCAACGTCCCGCGCACGGCCGGCAAGGTCCGGCCGGTGCTGTACGGGCACGGCCTGTTCGGCGACTACACCGTCATCGACTCCGACGCCTCCAAGGCGTTCGCCGCCGAGTACGGCCTGATGCTGTGCGCCACCAACTGGATGGGCATCTCCGGCCCCGACAAGCCCTACCTGGCGCTGCTGACCGACCTCAGCAACTTCCCGGTCATCCCGGACCGGATGCAGCAGTCCTACATCAACGCCCTCTTCCTCGGCCGCTGGATGGCCCACCCGAAGGGCGCGCGCACCAAGGTGGCGAACCTGGACCCGGCCGCCAAGCTCACCTACTCGGGCGTCAGCCACGGCGGCATCCAGGGCGCCGCGCTCACCGCGCTCGCGCAGGACTTCACCACCGCCGTGCTGAGCGTCCCCGGCCAGGGCTTCTCGACGCTGCTGAACCGCAGCGCGTCCTTCGCCCCGGTGGCGCAGGTCATCGACATCCCCTACCCCGACAAGGCCGACCAGCAGATCGGGTTCGCGCTGCTGCAGACCCTGTGGGACCGCGGCGAGGCCGACGGGTACACCGCGCACCTGGTGCGCGACCCGCTGCCCCGCACGCCCGCGCACCGCGTCCTGCTGCACGAGGCGTTCGGCGACGACGCGGTGGCCAACGTGACCACCGAGGTCGAGGCCCGCACGCTCGGCATCCCGGTGAAGCAGCCCGCGCTCCGCCCCGGCCGCAGCAACGACGTCACCCCGCTGTGGGGCATCCCGGGCCTGACCGCCTTCCCCTACACCGGCTCCGCGCTGGTCGTGTGGGACAGCGGCAGCCCCGCCCCGCCGCCGGGCAACGTGCCGGCGACCCCGCCGCAGAGCCCGCACGACAGCACGGTGCGCAGCGTCCTGGCCCGCCAGCAGGCCGCGCACTACCTGAAGACGGGCGGCCAGCTGATCGACGTCTGCGCCGGCGCCCCCTGCGTCATCCCGGTGGGGTGACGCACACCTAACGAGACGGCCCAGGTCCGGCGGTCACACCCGGCACAGCGGTATCGTGATCCACTCTGTTGCCGTCGGCCCAGGAGGAAGTACCCGTGACCGATTCGCGGACCAGCCTGATCGTCCCGCTGATGAAGGCGCGGGTCCCGGCCGAGGTGCAGCTGGAGTTCCCGCTGCCGCCGGGCGAGGAGCCGATCCGCGAGGAGTTCGCCGGCGACCTGTACGTCACCTACGCGCTGGAGCTGGCGGGCGAGCCCGCCCGCCGGTACGAGCACGTCGCGCGGCGGCACTGCGCCGAGCTCGGGCTGGAGCCGGCCGGGCTGCGCCGCCGCGCCGCGCTGAACCTGCGCGACCGGCGGCCCGACCTCGCCCTCGGCTGGTACCCCGACGCGCGGGCGGTGACGGTCACCCTCGGCGAGGGCGGCCTGGCCGCCGCGCTGCTGCTGGACGAGGGGTTCCTGGACAAGCTGGCCCAGGACGTCGAGGGCGACCTGGTGATCGCGGTCCCGGCGCGGGACGTGTTCGTGGCGTCGGGCACCGGCCACCCCGACGGGATCGACAAGCTGCGCTGGGCCGTCGCGCAGGTGTGGGCGGAGGACCGCGGCGAGGAGGAGGCCGGCCCGGGCTGGGACGTGCCCGCCGGGAGCCTGCTCACCCGGGACCTGCTGGTGCGCCGGGACGGTGCCTGGGAGACCCTCGCCGCCTGAGCGTCTGACCTAATCAGGCCTTCTTTCAGACCGAAATACCGAGAACCCGCCGTGTCGGTACGCCTACCCGGCGTAGCCTCCGCTTGTCGTGCTCAGGCAGGAGGGATTCGGCCATGGAAGGCAATCTCGCGATCGCGCTGGCTCACCGCGCGGACACCCAGGGGTGGCGCGACCGCCCGCTGTTCCACACCGGCGGCGCCGTGCTCACCCACGGCGAGGCGCATGACGCCGCCGCCCGCGCGTCCGGGGTGCTGCACGCGGCCGGCGTCCGGCCCGGGCAGCGGGTGCTGATCGCGCTGCCCGACTCGCCGGGGTTCGTCGCGGCGCTGCTCGGCACGCTGCGGCTCGGCGCCGTCGCGGTGCTGGCCGGGCCCGAGCAGTCCGCGGCCGAGCACGCCTACGTCCGCGCCGACGCCGAGCCGCAGGCGGTCGTCTGCGACGCCGCGCTGGCGCATCGCTTCCCCACGGTGCAGGTGCTCACCGGCGACGACCTCTCCGACGAGCCCGCGGCGGTACCCGCCCCGGCGCCCGCCGGCCCGGACACCCCCGCCTACGTGCAGTACACCTCCGGCACGACCGGCAAGCCCAAGGGCGTCGTGCACCGGCACGGCGACCCCGCGGCCTACGTCCGGGCGCTCGCGCTCGGCGCGCTCGGCATGACGGCCGGCGACGTCACGTTCTCGCTGTCCAAGGCGTGCTACCCCTTCGGTCTCGGCGCCACGGTGTTCTTCCCGATGTTCTGCGGCGGCTCGTCGGTGCTGTGGCCGCAGCAGCCGAGCGTCGCGGGCGCGGCCGCGCAGCTGCAGCGGCACCGGCCGACGCTGCTGTTCACCGTCCCGACCTGGTACGCCCGGCTCGTCGGCGACCCGGCGGTGCGCGCCGCCGCCGGGTCGCTGCGGGCGGCGGTGTCGGCGGGCGAGCCGCTGCTGCCGTCGCTGGCCGACCGGATCGAGCGGGTGCTCGGCTGCCCGGTGCTGGACGGCCTCGGTAGTACCGAGGCCGGGCACACCTTCGTCTCCAACACCCTCGCCCGGCGGCGGCGGGGCACGCTCGGCGTGGTGCTGGACCCGTTCCAGATCGAGGTGCGCGGCGAGGGCGGCGCCCCGGCCCCGGCCGGCGAGACGGGCGTGCTGTACGTGCGCGGCCCGTCGGTGATGCGCGAGTACCTCGGCCGGCCGGACAGGACCGCCGAGGTGCCGGCGCCGGACGGCTGGCTGCGCACCGGCGACCTGGTGCACGTGGACGCCGAGGGGTTCGTCCACCACCACGGGCGGCTGCTCGACCAGGTGACGGTGTCGGGGGAGCCGGTCCGCCCGCTGGAGGTGGAGCGGATCTTCGGGCTGCACCCCGAGGTGGTCGAGGTCGCCGTCGTCGCCGACCCGGCGGGCCGGCTGCGCGCGTTCACCGTGCTGGAGGGGCGGCCGCCCGCCCCGGCGGTGGCCGGGCCCGCGCTGCTGGCGTTCGCCCGGGAGCGGCTGCCCGACCACAAGGTGCCGCGCTCGGTGACGTTCCTGCCCGAGCTGCCGCGCACCTCGACCGGGAAGGTGCGGCGGGGGCTGCTCGCGCGGCTGGGCGACGGCGAGCCGGACATGCCCCGGTAAGGGCCCTGACCTGGGCAAACGATCGGCAACGACTCGCCGGTCGGCGGCCTGCCCCGATGATCTCCTGGGTACCACCCGCCCTGGTGATGATCTCCCAGGGGGGGCCGGATGACGGCGATGGCGGCGAAGGCGGCCGGCGGTGTGGCGGCGGGTGCCGCCCTGGTCGCGGCACTGGCCTACCAGTGCGGGACGTTCCACGCCCATGAGGCGGCCTCGGACCGGCCGGCGGGCGCCGCGCAGCCCAAGGCCGCGCCGGTCCGGCTCATCGGGGACGGCTCGATGGCCGACACCGGCCCGCAGCCGAACACCTTCCGGGCCGCGCGGCTCGCCCCCGGGCAGCGCCCGCCGCAGTTCGTCGTCTTCTCCTGGGACGGCGCGGGCGAGGACTCCAACCGGCTGTTCTCGCGCTTCCGGAGCCTCGGCGCCCGCTACGGCGCGACGCAGACGTTCTTCCTCAGCGGCCTGTACGTGCTGCCCGAGTCGCAGCGCAGGCGCTACCGGCCGCCGGGGCGCCCGGCCGGCGCGTCGTCGATCTCCTACCTCAGCACGGCGAGCGTGCGCCGCACCCTGGACGAGCTGCGCGCCGCGTGGCTGGAGGGCAACGAGATCGGCACCCACTTCAACGGGCACTTCTGCGGCCCGTCGGGCGTCGGCTCCTGGTCGCCCGCGCAGTGGCGCTCGGAGATCAGGCAGGCCAAGTGGCTGGTGGCGAACTGGAAGACCACGACCGGCTGGACCGCGCAGCCGCCGCTGCCGTTCGACTACGGCAAGGAGCTGATCGGCGGCCGGGCGCCCTGCCTGGAGGGCCGCGCGAACCTGGTCCGGGCGGCCCGCGAGATGGGGTTCCGCTACGACTCCAGCGGCGTCGGCCGGCAGGTCTGGCCGGGCAAGCGCGGCGGGCTGTGGGACGTGCCGATGCAGATCGTGCCGATGCCGGGGCGGCACATGGAGGTGCTGTCCATGGACTACAACTTCCTCGCCAACCAGTCCCGCAGCCCGCGCGCGCGGCCGGCGAACGAGAAGCAGATGCGCGAGGGGCTGATGCGCGGCTTCCGGCGCGCCTACGACGGCAACCGCGCCCCGCTGATCATCGGCAACCACTTCGAGGACTGGAACGGCGGCATCTACATGCGGGCCGTCGCCGACGTCATGCGCGACGTGTGCAGCACGCCCGAGGTGCAGTGCGTGTCGTTCCGCAACCTGGTCGACTGGCTGGACGCGCAGGACCCGGCCGTGCTGCGCGAGCTGCGCGGCCTGGACGTCGGCGAGCGCCCCGAGCGCGGCTGGCCGGGCGCGATGCGGTCCGCCGACTCCTGACCCCGCCTACACCTTCACCTTCAGCGAGGCGAGCGACTCCAGGGCGCGCACGAGCGGGGCGAGTTCGGGCAGCTCGGCGGCGTCGGCGAGGGCGGCGTCCAGCGCGGCGTTGTGCGTCGGCGCGGCCTGCCGCTCCAGCAGCACGCCCGCCTCGGTGGCCTCGGCGTAGATGCCGCGGCGGTCCTCGTCCGACAGCACCCGGGTGATCAGGCCGCGCTTCTCCAGCCGGGTGACCAGCCGGGTCGTCGCGCTCTGGCTGAGCACCAGCATCCCGGCGAGCTGCTGCATGCGGGTGTGCCGCCCCGCCGGCCCGGCGAGGTGGTGCAGCGCGCAGAACTCGTTGACGCTGAGGCCGTGCCGCTCCTGCAGCGCCTGCTCGATCCGGTCCTCGATCCGGGCCTGCAGCGCGGCCAGCGTCCGCCATCCCTGCACCCGCGCCTCGTCGGGACGTGACATGACCCACCCTCCGCCCGGTTGCCCGGAGTCTCTTTGCATGGCGAGATAGCGAGCGTGTGCAATTAATGCATACGCTCCCTACATGCGTACGCCTCTTACATGTGCGCGCTCACTACTTTACCGGAGGACCCTCATGCCGCTCGCCGTCCTCGCGCTCGCCCTCGGCGCCTTCGGCATCGGGACGACCGAGTTCGTCATCGCCGGGCTGCTGCCCGACCTCGCCGCCGACTTCCACACCTCCATCCCGGCCGCCGGGCTGCTGGTCTCGGGCTACGCCTTCGGCTGCGTCGTCGGCGCGCCCCTGGTCACCGCGCTCGGCGCCCGGCTGCCGCGCCGCACCATGCTGCTCGGGCTGATGGCGCTGTTCGTCGCGGCGCACCTGCTGTCGGCGCTCGCGCCCTCGTTCGGCCCGCTGCTGGCCGCCCGGGTCGTCGCCTCCTTCGCGCACGGCGCCTACATGGGCATCGGCTCGGTCGTCGCCGCCGAGCTGGTCCGGCCGGAGAAGCGGGCGAGCGCGGTCGCGCTGATGTTCGCCGGGCTCAGCCTGGCCAACGTGCTCGGCGTGCCGCTCGGCACGTTCGTCGGGCAGCAGTTCGGCTGGCGGGCCACGTTCTGGATGGTCGCCGGGGTCGGCGTGCTCGCCCTCGCCGGCATCGCGCTGCTGGTGCCGCGCGGCGGCCGGCCCGCCGGCGGCCTGCGCGGCGAGCTCGCGGTCTTCCGCAGCGGCCAGGTGTGGCTGACGCTCGCCATGACGACGCTCGGCTGGGCGCCCGCCCTCGCCGTCATCACCTACGTCGCGCCGCTGCTCACCGACGTCACCGGGTTCGGCGCGGGCGCGGTGCCGCTGGTGATGACGCTGCTCGGCGTCGGCATGCTCGGCGGCGGCTTCGCCGGCGGCCGGCTCGCCGGGCGCGCCCCGCTGCCCGCCGTCTACGGCACCCTCGCCGCGCTCGCCGCGACGTCCGCGCTGCTCCTGCCGGCCGCGCACAGCAAGATCGCCGTGGTGGCGGTGCTCGGGCTGTTCGGCCTCGTCGCCTCGGCGGCCATCCCGGCGCTGCAGATGCGGGTGCTGGACAAGGCCGCCGAGGCGCCGACCATGGCCTCGGCCGCCAACGTCGCCGCGTTCAACCTCGGCAACACCATCGGCCCCGCCCTCGCGGGCCTGGCCATCGGCGCCGGCTTCGGCTACACCTCGCCGCTCTGGGTGGGCGCGCTGCTCGGCGCCGCCGGCCTCGCCGTCGCGCTGCTGTCGGGGCTGCTGGAGCGGACGGCCCCCGCGCCGCAGGACGCGCCCGCCACCGAACCGGCGCCCGTCACCAGGTGATTAATCGCTGTCGCCCCGCGCGGCGCCCGCCGATAATCGGCGCATGGTCTCGCTTGAGCAGTTGCTCGCCTTCTGCGCCATGTCCGTCGTCATCGTCCTGATACCGGGGCCTTCGGTGCTGTTCGTGGTGGGCCGCGCCCTCGCGCACGGCCGCCGCACCGCGCTCACCGGCGTCGTCGGCAACGAGCTCGGCGCCCTGCTGCTGACGACCGCGGTCGCGCTCGGCGTCGGCGGCGTCGTCGCCCGGTCGGCGGTGGTGTTCACCGTGCTGAAGTTCGCCGGCGCCGCCTACATCGTCCACCTGGGCGTCCAGGCGATCCGGCACCGCCGCTCGCTGCAGGACGCGGTCGGCGCGCCGGCGGCGGGCGACCGGGGCCGCGCGCTCTGGCAGGGCTTCGTGGTCGGCGTGACCAACCCCAAGACGACGGTGTTCTTCGCCGCGGTGCTGCCGCAGTTCGCTGACCGCGACCGCGGCCACGTCCCGCTGCAGATGATGGTGTTCGGGCTGGTCTTCTGCCTGATCGCGCTGCTGCTGGACAGCCTGTGGGGCCTGGCGGCGGGCACCGCCCGCGCCTGGTTCGCGCGCTCGCCGCGCCGGCTGGCGGCGATCGGCGGCACCGGCGGCCTGATGATGATCGGCCTCGGCGTCACCGTCGCCGCGACCGGCCGCACGGATTAGCCGGACCCGGCCAAGCCGGATATATCGGGTGTGTGGGGTCGGTGGTGATCGCTAGGGTGAGCCGACTTTCCGGCCCACACCCCCCAGGAATCACACAGTGAACATCGACTTCAACGCCGAGCCCACCTTCTCGTGGTACGTCCTCCTGCTCGCCTTCGCGGGCGTCGTCATGGTCGTCATGGCGGCGCTCGGCGGCGGCCAGGGCGCCGGCATGCGCGTCCTGAACGGCCTGTTCGGCGTCGGCTTCCTCGGCTACGCCTTCTACCTGGCCTTCATCTTCGAGGGCGGCAGCTACGTGCTGTTCTTCAAGGCGTTCATCCTGCCCGTGCTGCTGCTGATCAACTTCGTCCGCACGCTGCTCGGGCGCCGCTCCGCCTCGGCCTGACCCCGCCGCGCCCGTGCCCCGCGCCGCTCCCGGCGCGGGCACGCGCGCGTCAGGAGGACAGGCTGCGCCGGTACAGCTCGGCGACCTGCGGCGCCGCCAGCCGCGGCCACACGCTGGACCGGCCGGTCTGCCGGTCGATGACCAGCACGCTGCCGCCGATCGTGGACGGCGGCCGCGACCAGTCGGCGGGCGGCGGCTCCACCGGCCACACCACGAACCCGAGGTCGAACTCGTGCACGCCGACGTCGAAGCGGCGGCCCCGCGCGGAGGGCGCATTGTCGAACATCGCCCGGGACCGTTCCACGACCTGCTCGCGAGTGATCACGCCATGCCCCGTCCGTCGGTGCCGGTGACGATGACCCACACCCCGTGCACGTTGGGGTAGAGGGGGGTCTGCGAGCGCTCGCCGGTGTTGGCGTCCATCCACACCAGCCGGCCCTCGTGGTTGCACACGCTCCAGGCGTGCGTGCCGGTGCCCTCGGCCGGATGCCAGCCGTTGACGATCAGCGCGGCGTGGCCGTGCCCGAGCGACAGCAGCCGGTCGGCCAGGACCTGCAGTGCCGCGGCGTCCGGCCCGAGGTAGCGGAACGGCACGCCGAGCCGCTGCTCGGCGCGCTCGCGTCCGCCGGCCTCGCCCTGCAGCAGGCTGAGCGGGTCCTGCGGGTCGTAGGAGACCGGCGACGCCACGCGCGGCGTCCCGTACCAGGTCTCCAGGAAGCTCAGCGCGCAGTCCAGCGCGTTGCCGGTGCGGCTGCCCTCCGTCTGCGGGGGGTGTGTCATAAGGGGTGCGACTCCGAATCTGTGATGATCTCGGCGATGCTATGTCACCGGCGGACCGGAGACGATCGGATCGGCCGGCCCGGGGACCTCGGCGGACGGGGCCTCGGCGCCGAAGCGGCGGCGCAGCGGGTACAGGGCCGCGACGACGGCGAGGCCCGCCAGCGAGGCGGCCAGCTGGGAGCGCTGCTCCGGCATGAACGCCATGGACACCAGCACCGCCACCAGCACCGCGACCACCAGCCACGACAGGTAGGGGAAGGCCCACATCCGGTAGGTGAGGCTCGCCGGGTCCTCGCGCCGCAGGCGGGCGCGCAGCCGCAGCTGGGAGAACATGATCGCCAGGTAGACGAACGCCAGGATCACCCCGATCGAGTTCATCAGGAACCGGAACACCTGGTCGGGGGAGAGGTAGGAGGCGAGCACCGCGCACCACGCCGCGACCGTGCCGAGCAGGATCGCGCGGACCGGGACGCCGCGCCGGTTCAGCCTCGCCAGGCCCGCCGGGGCGTCGCCGGCGCGGGTGAGCACGTGCAGCATCCGCGACGAGACGTAGACCGCCGAGTTCAGCACCGACAGCACGGCGGTGAGGATGACCGCCTGCATGGCGGTCCCGGCGGCGGGCACGTCCATGTGCTCCAGCGCGCCGACGAACGGGCTCTGCAGCACCCGGGCGTCGTCCCACGGCAGGATCGCCACCACCAGGAAGATCGACAGCACGTAGAACAGGCCGACCCGCCACAGCACGTTGCTGGTGGCGCGGGCGACCGCGCGGCCCGGCTCGTCGCTCTCGGCCGCCGCGATGGTGACGATCTCGGTGCCGCCGAACGCGAACATCACCGCCACGACCGCCGAGAACACCGAGGCCGCGCCGTTCGGGACCAGGCCGCCGTGCGCGGTCAGCGTGCCGAGGCCGCCGGGCGAGTCCGGCCAGAGCCCGAGGACGTACAGGACGCCGAGGATCGCGAAGACCGCGATGGCCGCCACCTTGATCGAGGCGAACCAGAACTCGAACTCGCCGAACGACTTCACCGACACCAGGTTCACCGCCGTCATGACGAGCAGCAGCGCGGCCGCGAGCAGCCACTGCGGCAGGTCGATCCAGGCCGCCAGGATCGCCGCCCCCGCGACGGCCTCGGCGCCGACCAGGATCACGTACAGGTACCAGTAGAGCCAGCCGACGGTGAAGCCGGCGAACGGGCCGAGCGCCATCCGCGCGTACCCGGCGAGCGAGCCCGCGTCGGGCCGCGCCACCACCATCTCGCCGAGCGCCCGCAGGACGCCGAGGACGAGCAGCCCGGCGGCGGCGTAGGACAGGATCGCGGCCGGTCCCGCCGTCTTGATCACGTTGCCGCTGCCGACGAACAGGCCGGCGCCGACCGCGCCCCCGATGGCGAGCATGGTCATATGGCGGCGCCGCAGCCCGGCCTGCAGCCCCGTACTGGTTTCGGACATCCTCTGCTTTCCCCGTGCCTCGCGTTGCCGACAGGGATTCACCCTAGGTGGGCTGCGGCAATGCGAAGAACCGGAAGAAAGGGACGGCCGAATCATGTGATCTTGCCGATGGCGAAGCGGGGGCGGCGGACCGCGAGGCCGCCGTCACCTCGCGGCACCGTGCCCGTTCCGCCCATCGTAGGGTGACCCCATGGACGCGACGCAGGATGTGCTGGGGCCCGGTTACGAGGCCATCGAACTGCCCCTCGGCGAGGACGCCGAAGGCCCGCTCGTCGCCACCCTCGTGCGGCGGCGCGGACCGGAGCCGAGCCGCCGCGCCGTGCTCTACGTGCACGGCTTCGTCGACTACTTCTTCCAGACGCACCTGGCCGACTTCTACGCCGGGCTCGGCTTCGACTTCTACGCGCTGGACCTGCGCCGCTACGGCCGCTCGCTGCGCCCGCACCAGACGCCCAACCACGTCGACAGCCTCACCGAGTACTTCACCGAGATCGACGAGGCCGTGCGGATTATCCGGGAGGAGGACGGCCACGACGTCCTGCTCGTCAACGGCCACTCCACCGGCGGCCTGATCGCCGCGCTGTGGGCCGACCGGGTCAAGGGCCGGGGCCTGGTCGACGGACTGTTCCTCAACAGCCCGTTCTTCGACATCAACGACTCGCTGCTCATGCGCAAGGCCGGCGCCGGCCTGGCCCGCACGCTGCGCCCGCGCTTCCCCAAGGCCGTGCTGCCCGCCGGCGTCTCGGAGGCCTACGCGCGCTCACTGCACCGCGACCACGGGGGCGAGTGGGACTTCGACGTGGCGTGGAAGCCCCTGGCCGGGTTCCCGGTGCGGGCCGCGTGGCTCGCCGCGATCCGCCGCGGCCAGCGGCGCCTGCACGCCGGGCTCGGCATCGACGTCCCGGTGCTGGTCATGGCCTCGGCCGGCAGCAGCCGCCCGTCCGCCCGCGCGCAGGCCAAGGTGGTGCTGAGCGAGGTCGACGCGGTGCTGGACGTCGAGCACATCGCCCGCTGGACGCCCCGCCTCGGCCGCCACGTCACGCTGGTGCGGATCGCGGGCGGGATGCACGACCTGGTGCTGTCGGCCAAGCCCGCCCGCGACGAGGTGTTCGCCGAGCTGGCCCGCTGGATCCGCGGCTACCTGGACTGAGCTCAGTCCAGGATCTTGGAGATGTCGAAGTCGTCGAACTCGGCGACGGCCTTGATCGAGGTGTTGCCGCCGCTGGCGAGCTGAAGCCCGGTCCAGCCCGTCGGCAGCGGCTGGTCGGTGTCGGTGAGGTCCACCGCCTGCTCGCCGTTCACCCACGCCCGCAGCCGCACCTTCTTGCCCTTGTCCTCGTCCTCGCAGGCCAGCTGCAGCTTGTTGGTGCCCTTGGTCTTGTAGCCGGGCACCTCGGCGGGCGTGGCGAGGTTCTTGGTGCCCCGGTCCTTGGCCGCCTTCCCCAGGATCGCGCCCTTGCCGTCCTTGCGGACCACGAACGAGTAGAGCGTCTTGTTGTCGTCGTGCGCGTGGCAGTACAGGCCGAAGGTGGCGTCGTCGGGCCCTTCGGAATGGACGACGTTGACGGTGAGCAGCGTCCGGGGCGGTATGTCCGGGCCGGGCTTCGGGGCGGGGTAGGCGCGGAAGGTGTTGTACTGGTCGGTCTCGAACCGGTACTTGCCCTCGCTGTAGCCGGATCCGTTGATTCCGCTGATGAAGGCGCCCCCGTTCCAGCCCGAGCCGGTGTTGGCGAAGGTGTCGCTGAACACCGTGGCCAGCTTGCTCTGGTCGGGCGGGCCGTCCGGCCCGCGCAGCGACCACACGCCGATGCCGAGGACCAGCACGCCCGCCACGGCCGCCGCGCCGATCATCAGCGGCTTGCGCGGCAGGTCCGCCAGCGGCGACGGCGCACCCGGGCGGGACGCGTCGCCGCGGGTGGCGTCGCCGCCGAGCATCGCGGTCGGCGCGGGCTGCTGGTAGGTGGCGTGCGGCGGCGGGACGGGCGGCGCCGCCGGCGACGGCCGCGGGCCGGCCGGGCCGAGCCCGTGCCACGACGACTGGACCGTCTCGGCGATCCGCTCGGGGTTCGGCTGCGCGTGCCCGACGAGCCGGGCCAGCAGCTCCTGCACGGTGGGCCGGCTGCGCGGGTCCTTGTCCAGCGCCGCCGCGACCACGTCGCGCAGCGCCGGGTCCAGCCGGGACAGGTCGGGCTCCTCGTGCGCCACCCGGTAGAAGATCTCCGGGACGGTGTTGCCGGCGAACGGCGCGCCGCCGGTGCCGGCGTAGGCGACCACGCAGCCCCAGGCGAACACGTCCGAGGCGGGGGAGACCGGCTCGCCGCGCAGCAGCTCGGGCGGCAGGTAGTTCGGGGTGCCGACGAACTGACCGGTGCGGGTCGGGCCGTCGGCGGCGTCCAGGGCGCGCGCGATACCGAAGTCGATCACGCGCGGGCCGGTCGCGGACAGCAGCACGTTGGCGGGCTTGAGGTCGCGGTGCACGATCCCCGCACCGTGGATGGCGCTGAGCGCGGTGGCCATGCCGACCGCGATGCCCTCCAGGTCCGAGCCGGGCAGCGGGCCGCGCTCGGCGACCGCGCGCTCCAGGCTCGGGCCCTCGATGTACTCGGTGACCACGTACAGCGGGTCGTGCTCCAGCTCGGCGTCGATCACCGGCGCGGTGCAGAACCGGCGGACCTGCCGGGCGGCGGTCACCTCGCGCTGGAACCGCTCGCGGAAGGCGGCCTCGCCGGCCAGCTCACGGTTGATCACCTTGACCGCGACGCGGCGGCCGGCGGCGTCCTGCCCGAGGAACACCGTGCCCATCCCGCCCCGGCCGAGACGGCCGAGCAGCCGGTACGGCCCGAGCTCGGCCGGGTCCTCGGGCCGCAGCGATTCGGCGTTCTCTCCTGCGTGGGTGGTCATCATGATCCTGGGGGTCGGGGGGAGCCAGTGGGACAAACCATATCGATCAGGAGTACCGGTGCGTGTCAGATCCAGTCACGCATGGTCTGACGCGCCAGGCCGACGGTGCGCTCCACCTGCGCGGCGACGGTCGCGGGGTCCCAGATGTCGCGCCGGGCGCAGTCCTCGAACGCCACCCGCGCCGCCGCGCCGTGGAAGCCCACGATGATCTGCGGCCGCAGGTCGGTCTCGGGGTCCACCCCCTGGCGGCGGGCGATCTCGGTGGCCAGCACCTTCTCCGACGCCGAGTAGCGGGCCATCTGCGCGGCCACCAGCGCCGGCGTGGCCTCGATCACCTGGCGGACGCGGCGGAACCGCTCGATGTCGGCCGGGCCGCTCTCGGCGATGGTGCGCACCATCACCCGCAGCGACTCGAACAGCGCGGTGAAGGGCGGCTCGCCGGGCGGGCGCTCGGTCAGCGCCTCGGCGAGCACCTGGTCGAACTCGGCGAGGAAGCCGGTGACCACGTCCTCCTTGGTGGCGAAGTAGCGGAAGAAGGTCCGCTGGGACACCTCGACCGCCGCCACGATCTCGTCGATCGTGGTCGCCTCGTACCCCTTGGCCAGGAACAGGTCGAGCGCGGCGTCGATCAGCGCCATCCGGGTGCGCTGCTTCTTGCGTTCGCGCAGGCCCGCCAGGGCGCGTCCCGGACGCTCGCCGGCGCCGGACGCGGCCGGGGACGGGGGGCGGACGGCGGTCATCGCGGGTTCCTCCGGCTCTCCGGACGGTGTGGTCCACGGGTCCACCACGCCGGCGGCCGCTGCCGGCCGCCGCGGGGCGTGCCCGTACGTACGTAAGTATGTCGCGGTCCCGCACTCCGTAGGCGCGGCCGGAAATTAGGTCGACCGAAGTCCGCCCGATTGCCTCCGCCGACCATTCGTCCCGGGCCATCCTGGGGGTCCGGATACCCGATGTCGCCGTCCGGGCCTTGCGCGCGCCGCCGGACGGCCGGTGCTCTCGCACCCTGCGACGAGGCGGCTGATCGTGTTGTCTGTTGTCGGTGCCCAGGAAATCGCCGAGGTCCGGCGACGCCATCTGGCCAGGCTGGCCTACGAGGCCGAGGCGCGCGGGCTGCGCTGGCGGCTGGCCGGCCCCGAGGAGTCGGTGCTGGCCGTCGTCGGCCCGCGCACCCGCCGCCGGATCATGGTGGTGGCGACCCCGTCGGGCGGCGGCTGGTCCTATCTGTGGTCGGGCAACGGGATGGCCGACGTCGGCGAGGTCGCCGATGTCGCCGACCGGCTCGCCCGCCTGCTGGCCTGACCCGGGGCCGGGTTGCCGCGCGCGCGGGCCCTTCCCTACACTCTGTGGCGAACGTATGTTCGAATAGGCCGCATGACCTTCCCCCGTGCGGCGGCCGCGAGGCGCACAGGGCGGGGGAGGCGGATGACACGCGTGTTCGGGGACCCGGTGGACGTCTGGGTGAGGGACGGGCGGCCGGTCCGCTTCGACTGGCGGGGGCGGCCCTACACCGTCCGCCGGGTGCTGGAGCACTGGGTGACCACCCGCGACTGGTGGCGGGAGCAGCAGCCGGAGGCGGAGGAGGGGCCGCGGGAGTTCTGGCGGGTGGAGGCGACGCCCGGCCGCGAGGTCGGGGTGTACGAGCTGCGCCACGACGAGAGGCGCGGCTCCTGGACGCTGTCGCGCCGGTGGGACTGAGCCGGGCCCTACTCGCCCCGGGTGACCTGCAGCCGGGTGACCTGGAAGACGGTGACCATGCAGAACGCGGCGGCCAGCGCCAGCAGGGCCGCCGCGGCGACGCCGAGGTGCATGTCGAACCGGGCCTCGGCGAGGGAGTCCACGCCGGCGCCGGCGAACAGCCGGGCCGTCAGCCCGCCGAGCAGCAGGCAGCCCCACCAGGCGGCGACGACCGCGCCCGCCAGCTGGCGCTCGGCCGTCCGGTACCGGCCGCTGTTCACCCACACGTCGTAGACCAGGCGCGGCGGCAGCCACAGGTTCACCACCGGGACGAACCAGCCGAGCAGCGCCCACACCCGGTGGTGGCGGTGCGGGCCGGGCGCCTGCCCGCAGGCGCGCCACAGCCAGGCCAGGTAGAGCAGCCCGGTGAGGCCCGCCAGCGCCCCGCAGATCGCGAACACCTCGCCGTAGGGGGCGAGGGCGCGGACGGCCGCGGACCGGTCGAAGGTGTCGTGGGTGGTGCTGCGCAGCGGCTGCGCCGACCGCAGCAGGCTGATCCCCGAGCCGAGCGCGACGAAGGCGTTGAAGCCGAGCAGCATGAACACCGCCACGCCGACGGCCCGGAAGTCGCGGCGCCGCGCCCAGGCCCCGCAGGCCGGGCAGCGCGCGACCTCGGTCGGGATGATGTCCCCGCACAGCGCGCACGGCATGGTCCACCTCCCTCGGCCTTGGCGTCCCGATGTCCGGGATCCTACGTACCTTTGACTTTCGGCGCGCACTCGCGGTTCGCGTCCGCGGGAAACCGGTGCGAAAGACTCACCCGACGGCATGGGACGCCAGCGCCGCCCCGGTGGCGGCGAGGACGAGCCAGGCGGCGCACCGGCGCAGGCCGCCGTCCTGCACCAGCCGCTCGGGGCGCAGGCCCGTGACCAGAAGCAGCGCCCACCATTCGGCGCCGAGCGCGATCGCGGCGTGCAGTGAGCCGAACCCGACGGTCGCGAACGCCAGGATCTGCGTCGGCGGGGTGATGGCGTGCAGGAACAGCGCGGGCGCGCGGCCCCGGCCGCGCAGTCCCCGGCGCAGCCCGGCCAGGACCGCGCCCCAGCCGGCCGCGGACAGCAGCCAGACCGCCAGTACCGCCGCGGGGACGCCGTTCAGCGGACCAGGCCCGACTCCCAGGCCCACGCCGCGACCTCCACCCGGTTCCGGGCGGCGAGCTTGCGGTGCACGCTGCCCAGGTGCGTCTTGACGGTGGACAGCGACACGAACAGCTCGCCCGCGATCTCCTCGTTGGTGCGGCCGCGCGCGACGAGCCGGACCACCTCCAGCTCCCGCCCGGTGAGCGGTTCGCGCGGCGGCGCCGGCGCGGCGGGCGGCCGGGCCAGGCCGGCCAGCAGCCGGACCGTGATCGACGGTGACACCAGCGCCTCGCCGTTGGCGGCGGCGCGGACCGCCTCCACCAGCAGCGCCGGGCCGCTGTCCTTCAGCAGGAAACCGACGGCGCCGCCGCGCAGCGCGCCGTAGACGTACTCGTCCATGTCGAACGTCGTCACGATCACCACCCGCAGCGGGTCGGCGACGCCCGGGCCGGCCAGCAGCCGGGTCGCCTCCAGGCCGTCCATGCGCGGCATCCGGATGTCGAACAGGCACACGTCGGGGCGCAGCGCGCGGGCCCGCGCGACGGCGTCCGCGCCGTCGGCGGCCTCCCCGACCACCTGCATGCCGGGCTGCGAATCGATGATCATCCGGAATCCGGTCCGGACCATCTCCTGGTCGTCGGCGATCAGCACACGGATGGTCACGGCGACGATTCTCCCAGCCGCGCGGCACCGCCGAACACCGCCACCACCTCCCAGCCGCCCTCGGGGCGCGGCCCCGCGCGCAGCCGGCCGCCCGCCGCCTCCACCCGCTCGGCGAGCCCGGCGAGGCCGAACCCGCCGGACGGCAGCCGCCGCCCGCGGCCCTGGCCGTCGTCGCGGACGGCCACCTCGACCGCCCCGCCGGGCGCCGGGGCGACCGTCACGTGCACCGCGGTGGCGTCCGCGGCGTGCTTGCGGACGTTGGTCAGCGCCTCCTGCACCACCCGGTGCACCGACGTGGTCACCTCGGGCGGCAGCTCGCCGAGGCCGGGGTCCAGCACGAGCGTGGCGGGCGGGTCGCCGAACCCCTCGACCAGCTCCCGCACCTGCGACAGGTCGCCGACCGGGCGGGTCGCGCCGGCCGCGGCCGGCATGTCCTGCGCCTCGCGCAGCAGCCCGACCATCCGCCGCATCGAGGTGAGCGCCTCGGTGCCGGCCTTCTCGATCCCGGCGAACATGGTGTCCAGCCGCTCGGGGCTCTGCGCCGCGCCCGACTGCGCGGCGAACCGCGCCGCCTGCGCCTGCACCACGATCCCGGTCACGTGGTGGGCGACGAAGTCGTGCAGGTCGCGGGCGAGCTCCAGCCGCTCGTCGCGGCGCGCGTCGCCGAGCGCGCGGGCCCGCCGGGCGTCCAGCGCCCGCAGGTACAGCCCGGCGCCGATCGCGATCGCCACCAGCACCGCCAGCGGCGCCGAGAACAGCATCGCCGTGATCAGCGAGGCCCGCAGCGGCAGCGCCACGACCGCGCCGCCGACCAGCGCGGTCATCGCGACCAGCCACTCGCGGGGGACCTTCCACACCACCCGGGCGACCAGCACCAGCAGGCCGGTGCCCTCCAGCAGCACGCTCGGGCTGACGATGTGCGGGTCCGCCACCGCGATGGCCGTGGTCAGCGCGATGGACAGGCCGGCGGTCGCCGCCGCCCAGTACTCCATCCGCCGCCAGACCAGCGCGCCGACCGCGGCCGCGACCGCCGCCGCGTACAGCCCGGCGTCCCAGCCGCCGTTGCGGCGGGACACCAGGCAGAGCAGCAGGTAGAGCGCGGCACATCCCCAGGCCGCCGCGCGGACCAGGCAGCCGCCCACCGAGTGGATGCGGTCCAGCCGGCCCCCCGAATCGTTCATGACCACCGAGGTTATGACCTCCGGGCCGATCCCCCATCGGCCATTCGGCCGATGGGCCGCCGGCCGGAACCGCACCTGCGCCCGATGTGGCCGGACCGGGCGTTTTGCCAGCCTGGAGCCATGAACCCGATGTACCTGATCTACGTGCCGGTGGCCGTCCTGTTCGCCGCCTTCGTGGTGTACGGCGGCCTGATCATGCCCCTCACCGAGATGACCGAGTCGCTGCGCCGCCACGAGGAGAGCAGGGGCGGCCGATGAGCGAGACCGTGCCGGCGGGCGCCGTGCTGGCGGGCGCCGTGCTGGCGGGCGCCGGGCTGCGCAAGCGGTTCGGCCCCGCCGTCGCGCTGGACGGCGTGGACCTGGCGGTCGGCCGCGGCGAGGCCGTGGCGATCATGGGCCCGTCCGGCTCGGGCAAGTCGACCCTGCTGCACTGCCTCGCCGGGATCATGACGCCGGACCAGGGCACCGTGCACCTGCTCGGGCAGCGCATCGACGACCTCGGCGAACGCCGCCGCAGCGCGCTGCGGCGCAGCCGGTTCGGGTTCGTCTTCCAGTTCGGGCAGCTGCTGCCGGAGCTGCCCGCCGAGGAGAACGTGGCGCTGCCGCTGATGCTCGGCGGCACCTCCCGCCGCGACGCCGTCCGGGCCGCCCGCGCCTGGTTCGGGCCGCTCGGCCTGGCCGGCCTGGAGGGCCGCCGCCCCGGCGAGCTGTCGGGCGGCCAGGCCCAGCGGGTCGCGATCGCCCGCGCCCTGGTCACCGGCCCCGCCGTCGTCTTCGCCGACGAGCCGACCGGCGCCCTGGACCAGGCCACCGGCCAGGACACCATGAACCTGCTGGTGGAGGCCACCCGCCACAACGACGCCGCCCTCGTCGTCGTCACCCACGACCCGAACGTGGCCCGCTGGTGCACCCGCACCGTCGAGGTCCGGGACGGTCGTCTCACCGCCTCTGCCGCGCAGCACACCTATGACGCACAGCGGGCGGGGGGCGTCTGATGCGCACCGATCTTGAGATCGCCTGGCGGCTGCTGCGCGGGGGCGGCCGGCGCGGGCTGCTCGGGACCGTGCTCACCCTCGCCGCCGTCGCCGTCTCCACCGGCCTGCTGCTGTTCTCGCTCGGCGCCGTCCACGCCTTCGGCGAGCGCGCGACCGCCGACGCCTGGCGGCATCCCGCCGCCGCCAAGGGGCGGGCGACGGCCGTGCAGGCGCTGTCCACCGACTACGTACGGGGCCGGCCGATCACGGTCGTGGATCTGGCCGCGCTGTCCGATGACGCACCGGTGCCGCCCGGGATGTCCCGGTTCCCGAGACCGGGGGAGACGTGGACGTCCCCGGGCCTCGCCGCGCTGATGGTGCGGCTGCCCGCCGCCGAGCTGGCCGGCCGGTTCCCCGCCCGCGCCGGGACGCTTCGCGAGGACGCCCTCGTGCATCCCGGAGAGCTGGTCGCCGTCGTCGGCCGTGCCCCCGGCGACCCGGCCATGACGGCGCCGCGCCCGGAGCGGGCCGACGACGTCACCGCCCCGCCCGCCCGCATCGACCGGTACGCCACCGGCGCGGTCTCCACCGTCCAGCAGATCTACCAGGTCCTCGCGGCCATCGCCGCGGTGCTCATGGTCGTCCCGCTGCTGGTGTTCGGCGGCGCGGCCGCGCGGCTCACCGTGGCCCGCCGCGACGAGCGCCTCGCCGCGCTGCGGCTGGTCGGCGCGACGCCCGGGCAGGTCGTGGCGATCACCGTCGCCGAGGCGGTGCTCACCGCCGCTGCGGGCGCGCTCGCCGGCGTCGCCCTGTACGCGCCGGCGGTCCCGGCGCTCACGCACGTGACCATCGCGGGCGGCGGCTGGTACGCCGCCGACCTGTGGCCGCCGCTCACCTGGCTGCTCGGCGTGCTCGCCGGGGTGCCGCTGCTGGTCGGCGTGAGCGCGGTGGCCGGGCTGCGCCGCGTGGTCGTCAGCCCGCTCGGCGTCGCGCGGCGCGAGACGCCGCCCGCGATGAGGGCGGTGCGGCTCGTCGCGCTCGGCGCCGTGCTGGTGGTGTTCGCCCTGGCCGGCGGCAGCCTGACCGGGCTCGGCAAGGCGGGCGCGGTCATCCTGCTGGTGCTGGTGGCACTCGCCTTCCTGGCGATCAACCTGGCCGGCCCGTGGGCGGTGGCGCTGGTCGGCCGGATCACGGCGGCGACCGCCCGCACCCCCGCCCGCCTGCTGGCCGGGCGGCGGCTGCTGGACGACCCGCGCTCGGCCTGGCGCACCGTCGCCGGGATCGCGCTGACCGGCTTCGTCGCCGGCTTCCTGGCGCTGCTGAACCCCTCTTCGGGGATGTCCGGCGACCGCGCGGCCGACCGGCTGGAGCTGACCGTCCCGCACGCGCAGGCCGCCGCGGTCGCCGCGCGGGCCGGAGAGCTGCTGCACGCGCCGGTCCAGGTGAAGCGCTACGCGACCCTCGACACCGTCACGGTCACCGTGCCGGGCGGCGAGGCCGCGGTCGACCGGGCCCGCACCGCGCTGCACGACGTCGTCCCCGGGCAGCCCGCCGTCCGCCCGGCCGACGACACGACGCAGGTCTTCTTCGTGGCCGACCTGCGCACGGGCGCGCTCACCGTGCTGGCGGCGTCGTTCCTGATCGCCATCACCAGCGCGGGCATCACCGGGGCGTCGGCGGTGCTGGACCGCCGCCGCGCCTACGCGATGCTGCGCCTCGCCGGCACCCCGCTGCCGGTGCTGGACCGGGCGCGCCGGCAGGAGACGCTGCTCCCGCTGGTGGTGATGGGCGGCGGGTCGCTGCTGACGGGGCTGGTCTTCGCGAGCCCGTTCGGCATCCGGCCCGGCCTGCCGGGCCTGGTGACCCTGCTGGTCTGCGTGGCCCTCGGGTTCGGCGGCGTCCTCGGCGCGAGCGCGCTCAGCCGCCCGCTGCTCCGCTCGGTCACCGCCGACCCGGCGCCCCGGCCCGACTGACGGAAAACCCGTCGCGTCCGCCGGGCCCTTTCCGGCAAGCTGATCAGCGACGACGACCCTGGGTGAAGGGTTGGGTCTCACCCGTCACGGGTATGCCGTACCGCAATCGTGCATCGCCTCCGGCACCTCCCGGAAATGTCAGAGGCGGACCGTAGATTCACCTCGTGACGTGGGAGACGTCACGGAATACGCGTCGAACCGGGGAGCTTGTTCGATGCGTACCTCCGGGTATGCGCCGTCCGGTGGAACGGGGATCGATCCACCGGAGCGAGAAGAGGGGCAACAGTGAGCGAAGCGACGTTCCATCTCACCCACCCGCAGCTGCACGGGCCCGCCGAGCGGACCCTGGTCGAGCCGCGGCTCTCCGCCATGTCCAACCCGGCCCTCAACGCCTACGCCGAAGCGCCGCCGCTCGTGCCGGGCGGCCTGTCCCTGGTCGAGATCCTGTCCGCCGCCCCCCAGCCGGCCCACCACCCGCACGCCCTGGCCGCCTGACGTCCCAGGGTCCCGCTCACCGCGCGCCGGAGCTGAGAAACGCGCTCTGACGCGCCACGACGCGGATTCCGTCGGCCAGCGTCGGGTGCCCGCTGGTGAGCACCGCCACCAGCAGGTCCCGGCGCGGGCCGCTGATCCGCCCGATGCTGTTGACCGTCCATTTTCCGCCGTCCGCGTCGCGGGGCGTCCAGCCGTTCTTGACCGCGGCCGTCTCGCCGTCCCCGGCCAGCGCGCCGACGCCCCAGCGCTGGTCCTCCCGCACGCCCTCCATCAGCTCGAGCGCGTACCGCTGTTCGGCCTGGCCGAGCGGGCTTTCGGCGTCGACCAGTACTTCCAGCAGCCGGATCTGGTCGGCGGCCGTGGTCATCGTCCTGCCCCAGGCCGGGTCGGGGACGGTGTCGCGCAGGCCGAGGCCGCGGTTCACCTCGGCCAGGCCGGCGGCGCCGCCGATCCGCTGCCACAGCGCGGACGCGGCGTCGTTGTCGCTGGCCTGGATCATCGCGGCGGCCGCCGCGGTGTCCTCGGTGGTGAGCCTCTCCTCGCGCAGCAGCAGCGCGACCAGCACGTTCACCTTCACCACGCTCGCCGCCGCGAAGCGCAGCTCCCCGCCCGACACCGAGCGGTGCCCGCTCCGCCGGTCGAGCACCGCCACCGAGCGTTCCATGCCCCGACCCTATGCGCGCGCCCCCGGCGGCACCGCGTCAGGAACGGCGTAGCCCTCGCGGACGAGGCGCTCGGCCATCGGCAGGTAGGCGCGCGGGTCCGCGGGGGCCGGGGTGCCGAGGCCGTCGACATAGCGGTTGTACATGCAGAACGCGGCGGCGATGAGGACCGTGTCGTGGATCTCCACGTCGTCCGCGCCGGCCTCGCGCGCGGCCGCCACGTCGGCGGCGCCGACCTGCCCGCCGCCGCGCTGGACGGCCGCCGCGATGCGCAGCAGGGCCCGCAGCCGGGCGGGGACGGGCGCCGCGGCGGGATCGGCGTGCACCCGCTCGACCAGCGGCATGCCCTCGTCCAGCTGGACGGCGGCGCAGGCGCCGTGCGTGCCCGCGCAGAAGCCGCAGCCGTTCAGGACCGACACGTAGGAGGCGATCAGCTCGCGCTCGCCCCGCGCCAGCGGCCCCGGACCGCGCAGCAGGACCTCGGCGAGGTCGCTCAGCGGGCGGGCCGTCTCCGGCCGGAACCGCAGCAGCGCGGGCAGGCCGGGAAGCGGGTTGCCGAGGTCGATGTGGGCCACGCGGACACCTCCGGGGGTCAGGGCTTGCGGGCGACCCCGCAGAAGGTCATCACTTCCTCGGGCTCGCCCCAGCGGCTCGGTTCGGGCCGCCACCGGGTGCAGGACACCACACCCGGCTCGACAAGATCGAGACCTGCGAAGAAATCGGTGATCTCCGCGTGGGTGCGGGGCCGCACCGGGTGCGGGGTGCCGCTGTCGTTCCACACCCGCACGGCGAGCCGGGTCGCCTCCACGTCCAGGCAGGCGTGCGAGAGCGCCAGGTAGCTGCCCGAGGGCAGCGCCGCGACGAGCCGCGCGACGGCGTCGCGGGCCTCGCCGGCGTCGGTGAGCAGGTGGACGACGGCGAGCAGCATCAGCGCGACCGGCCGGTCCAGGTCCAGCGTGCGGGCGGCCTCGCGCAGGATCGTGCCGGTGTCGCGCACGTCGGCGTCGACGTAGCTGGTCGCGCCCTCGCGCGTGCTGGTGAGCAGCGCGCGGGCGTGGGAGAGCACCAGCGGGTCGTTGTCGACGTAGACGATGCGCGACGCGGGCGCGACCCGCTGCGCGATCTCGTGGGTGTTGTCGGCGGTGGGCAGGCCGGTGCCGACGTCCAGGAACTGCCGGACGCCCTGCCCGACCAGGTGGCGGACGCAGCGGCCGAGGAACTGGCGGTCGGCGCGGGCCGCCGCCACGATGCCCGGCACGGCCTGGGCGACCTCGTCCCCGGCGCGGCGGTCGATCTCGTAGTGGTCCTTACCGCCCAGCCAGTAATTCCAGACTCGCGCGGACACAGGTCTGGCCCCATCGGCAGTCATGCGCCCCATTGTCGGCCACGGCCCCGCCGGGAGCGCCGCCGGAACCCCGCTATCTCACTATTCAAGACACTATTCTCAAATAGCGAGAAGCTGGCCTAGGGTCGGAGCATCCGAGAAAGGGGATCGCGATGAACGTCTACACCCACGGCCACCACCGGACCGTGCTGAGCTCGCACCGGTGGCGGACGGTCGAGAACTCCGCGGCCTACCTGATCCCGCACCTGCGTCCCGGCGCCGCGGTGCTGGACGTCGGCTGCGGTCCCGGCACGATCACCGCCGGGCTGGCCGGGCGGGTCGCGCCGGGCGGGGTGACCGCCGTCGACGCCGCCGAGGGCGTGCTGGCCGAGGCCGCCCGCGCCGCCGCCGAGCAGGGCGTCCAGAACGTGCGGTTCGCCGTCGCCGACGTGCACGCGCTGGAGTACCCCGACGACTCCTTCGACGTCGTGCACGCCCACCAGGTCCTGCAGCACGTCGCCGACCCCGTCCAGGCGCTGCGCGAGATGCGCCGGGTCTGCCGGCCGGGCGGCGTCGTCGCGGCCCGCGACGCCGACTACGGCGGCATGTTCTGGCACCCTGCCCCGGCCGCCATGGCTCCCTGGCGCGACATCTACTACAAGGTGGCGCGCGGTAACGGCGGCGAGCCGGACGCCGGGCGGCGCCTGCTGGGCTGGGCGCGGCAGGCCGGCTTCACCGACATCGCCTCCTCCGCCGACATCTGGTCCTATGCCACGCCCGAGGAGCGCGAGTGGTGGAGCGAGTCGTGGGGCGGCCGCATGATCCACTCGGCGATGGCCGATCAGGCGGTCGCGGGCGGCCACGCCACCCGCGCGGAGCTGGAGAGCGCCTACGCGGGCTGGAAGGAGTGGGCCGCCGCCGAGGACGGCTGGTTCGCCGTCCCGCACGGGGAGATCGTCTGCCGCGCATGATGGCGGTATGAGACTTCTGATGCTCGGCGGCACCGAGTTCGCCGGCCACGCCCTCACCGAGGACGCCCTCGCCCGCGGCTGGGACGTGACGGTCTTCCACCGGGGCCGGCACGCCCCGCCGCCCGGCGCGTCCGCCCTGCGCGGGGACCGCCTCGGCGACCTGTCGGCGCTGGCGCGCGGCGAATGGGACGCGGTCGTGGACACCTGGTCGGCCGAGCCCGCGGCCGTCCGCGACACCGCCCGCCTCCTGGCCGGCCGGACCGCCCGCTACGCCTACGTCTCCAGCGTCTCGGTCTACGGCTTCCCGATCCCGCCCGGCCTCACCGAGGACGCGCCGGTGGTGGACGGCTCGCCGGACGCCCCCGCCACCGACTACGCCGCCGACAAGCGCGGCGGCGAACTGGCCGCCATCGAGGCCTTCGGGGACCGGGCCCTGCTCGTCCGGGCGGGCCTGATCCTCGGCCCGCGCGAGAACATCGGCCGCCTCCCGTGGTGGCTGGAGCGCATCGCCCGCGGGGGCCCGGTGCCGGCGCCGGGCCCCCGCGACCTGGAACTGCAGTACATCGACGTCCGCGACCTGGCCGCCTGGACCCTGGACGCCCTCGCCCAGGACCTCGGCGGCCCCTGCAATCTGGTGGGCCCGCCCGCCTCCACCACGATGGGCGAGCTGCTGGAGACCTGTGTCCAGGTCACCGGCGCCGCCGCCGAACCGCGCTGGATCGACCCCGAGGCGGTCCTGGCGGCGGGCGTGCAGCCCTGGACGGAGCTGCCGGTCTGGCTGCCGCCGGGCGAGGCCCACGACGGCCTCATGCGCGTGGACGGCACCCGGGCCCTCATGACCGGCCTGCGCTGCCGGCCCGTCCAGGAGACGGTCGCCGACACCTGGGCCTGGCAGCGCACGCTGGACGGCCCGCCCCCGCGCCGCCCCGGGATCGGCCTGCCGCCCGGGGCCGAGGACCGCCTCCTCGGCTGAGGGGAGCGGTCAGGCGGCCGTCGGCTGCGGGGTGCGCAGCGGGGCGAGCGCGGCGGACCAGGCGATCACCTCGGTGAGCATCGCGTGCAGGAGCGGCTCCTGGTGCTCACCCGGGGCGAAGCGGCCGGTCTCCAGCGGGTCGGTGATCTCGAAATCGGTGTAGACCGACAGCTGGACCTGGGTGCGGACGTCGGCGATGCGCATCTCGCCGACGATCTGCCGCAGGTGCTCGACGGCGCGCGCCCCGCCCGCCGTGCCATAACCGACGAACCCGGCCGCCTTGTTCGCCCATTCGGCGTCGAGGTAGTCGATCGCGTTCTTCAGGGCGGCGGGCAGGGAGTGGTTGTACTCGGGCGTCACGAAGACGAAGCCGTCGAACGAGCCGATCGTCTCGGCCCAGCGCAGGGTATGCGGGTTGGCGTAGGAACCGAAGGCGGCGGGGGCGGCCTCGTCCAGCAGCGGCAGGTCGTGGTCGGCGAGGTCGACCAGCGCGAACTCCGCCTCGCCGGCGGCGGCGGCCGGGTGGCGGGCGGCGGCCGCGGCGACCCAGTCCGCCACGGCGGCGCCGCGGCGGCCGGGACGGGTGCTGCCGATGATGATCCCGATGCGGGTCATGGGTTCTCCTTCATAGTGACCGACGTGCGCTAAAGTACAACGAACGTTGTAACAAGTAAAACGTGCGTTGTAGAAACGTGGGAAGAGGGCGGATGACCAGGGACGACGGCGAACGGCGCGGGCGCTCGGAGAAGCGGTGCGCGATCCTGGCGGGCGCGCTGACGATCTTCGCCCGCGACGGCTACACCCGCGCGGGCATCGACGCCATCGCGGCCGAGGCGGGCGTGTCCACCCGCACGATCTACAACCACTTCCAGGACAAGGCCGGCCTCTTCCAGGCCGTCATCCAGGACAGCGCGACCCGGGTGGCCGACGCGCAGATCGCGATCGTCGACCGGCACCTGCGCAAGGTCACCGACCTGGAGGCCGACCTGGTCGCGTTCGGCCGCGACTGGGTGACCGCCGGGCAGACCGAGCACGCCGCGCACAGCGCCCTCGTCCGGCAGGTCAACGCCGAGAGCGGGCACGTCCCGCAGGCCGCGATCGAGGCCTGGCAGGAGGCCGGGCCGCTGCGGGTGCGCGGGGCGCTCGCCGCCCGGCTGGAGGAACTGGCGCGGCAGGGACTGCTGAAGGCCGGCGATCCCAGGCGGGCCGCGCTGCACCTGATGATCCTGACCGCCACGTCCAACCCCTCCTACCGGGGCGCCCGCCTGTCCGAGGCCGAGGCCGAGGAGATGGTCACCGCGGGCGTCCGCGCCTTCCTCTACGGATACGGGGGCTAGCCGTGCGCTACCGGCTGCTGGGCAACACCGGCCTGCGCGTCGCCGAGTTGTTCCTCGGCGCGATGCGCTTCCACGAGGACGGCGCGGCCCGCCGCGTCCTCGACCGCTACGACGACGCGGGCGGCAACGTCGTCGACACCGCGAGCATGTACGGCGAGAGCGAGAACGTCGTCGGGCGCCTCCTGGAGGGCCGCCGCGACCGCTTCGTCCTCGCCACGAAGTACACCGGCACCCGCGACGCCCGCGACCCGAACGCGGGCGGCAACCACCGCAAGAACCTGGTGCTGTCGCTGGAGGAGAGCCTGCGCAAACTGCGCACCGACTACGTCGACCTGCTCTGGGTGCACGTCTGGGACCATCACACGCCGGTCGAGGAGACGATGCGCGCCCTCGACGACGTCGTCCGTGCCGGGAAGGTCCTGTACGTCGGCATCTCGGACGCGCCCGCCTGGGTCGTCGCGCACGCCAACACCCTGGCCGCCTGGCGCGGCTGGACGCCCTTCGCGGGCCTCCAGGTCCCCTACAGCCTGCTGGAACGCGACGTCGAACGCGAGCTGCTGCCCATGGCGGAGGCGTTCGGCATGACGGTCGCGGCCTGGGGTCCGCTGGCCCATGGCGTCCTGGCGGGCAAACCGACCGACGACCCGCGCGCGCTTGCCGTCGCCCGCGTAGTGGGCGAGGTCGCAAAAGAACTGAACGCGACCCCGGCACAAGTGGCCCTCGCCTGGACGATGGCCCGTTCGCGCGCCGTCCACCCCCTCGCGGGCGCGAGCAGCGTCGAACAGCTCGACGCCAACCTGGTCGCCCTGGACCTCGCTCTGCCCCCCGAGGCGGTGGCGCGGCTGGAGGACGCCACCGGCTTCACCCTCGGCTTCCCCGGCGACTTCATCGCGGGGGCGGCGCGGGTGTTCGGCGAGGCGGCCGCCGAAGGACGCGTCAGCGGCCGCCCCACACCGTTCAGAACGGCCCGGTGAGCTCCCCGAGCTTGTCGGTGAGCTGCAGGTTGTGCGAGTAGTCGACCGGGACCGTCACCACCGAGACGCCGTCCTCGGCGAGGGCCTTGCGCAGCGTCGGCAGGAACTCGTCCGCGGAGGCGACGCGGTGGCCGTGCGCGCCGAAGCTCTCGGCGTACTTCACGAAGTCGGGGTTGCCGAAGCCGACGTGGGAGCTGGTGCCGAGCTCCAGCTCCATCTTCCACCCGATCAGCCCGTAGGCGTTGTCCTCCCAGATCAGCACGGTGATCGGGACGTTCTCGCGGACGGCGGTCTCCAGCTCCTGGGAGTTCATCAGGAACGCCCCGTCGCCGGTCGCGGCGAGCACCTTGCGGTCCGGGCGGGCGAGCTTGGCGGCGATCGCGCCCGGCACCGCGAAGCCCATCGAGGACAGGCCGTTGGACACCAGCAGCGTGTTCGGCTCGTAGGTCGGGTACATCCGGGCCATCCACATCTTCACCGCGCCCGTGTCGGCGAGGACGATGTCCTCGCGGCCCATCGCCTCCCGGATGTCGGCGACGACCCGGCGCGGCGACAGTGGGAACCCGTCCTCGTGGCGGCCCTGCTCCAGCTCCTCGCGGATGAGCCGGCGGATCTTCTCGCCGGTGCCGGTCACGTCGAACCGGCGGTGCACCGCCTCGCCGAGCTGGCGCAGCGAGCGGGAGATGTCGCCCTGGATGCCCACCTCGACCGGGTAGTGGTCGTCCACCTCGGCCGGGAAGCCGTGAATGTGGATGATCTTCTTGTCCGCGTGCGGGTTGATCTTGACGGGGTCGAACTCCTGCAGCTCGTAGCCGACCGCGATCAGCACGTCCGCCTCGTCGAAGCCGAAGTTGACGTAGTCATGCCGCATGAACCCGACCGGGCCGAGCGCGTTGCGGTGGTCGTCGGGGAACACGCCCTTGCCGTTGAAGGTCGTGGCGACCGGCAGCCCGAGCTTCTCGGCGAACCAGACGAGCGCCTGACCCGCGCCCGCCCGGGTCGCGCCGTGCCCGGCCAGCACGATCGGCTGCCGCGCCATCGCGATCACGTCGGCGGCGCGCGCGATCTGCGCGGGGGAGGGCTCCTGCGGCCGGACCACGTTGATCTTCAACGGGGCCAGGGCGGCGTCGACCGGCGCCTCCTCCACGTCCTCGGGGATCGCCAGGTACACCGCGCCGGGCCGCTCGGTCTGCGCCGTCTTGAACGCCTTGCGCACCATCTCCGGCAGCGCCTCGGCGGTCGGCGCCAGCTCGGCCCACTTGGTGATCGGCCGGAACAGCGACACCAGGTCCACGATCTGGTGCGACTCCTTGTAGATGCGGTCCAGCCCGACCTGCGCGGAGATCGCCACGACCGGGGTGGAGTTGGTGGTGGCGTCGGCCACCCCGAGCTGCAGGTTGATCGCGCCGGGGCCGAGCGTCGCCGAGGCCACCCCCGCCTTCCCGGTGAGCCGGCCGTAGATCTCGGCCATGAACGCCGCGCCCTGCTCGTGCCGGACCAGGACGTAGCGGATGCTGGAATCGTTCAGCGCGTTGACGAAGTGGATGTTCTCCTCGCCCGGGATCCCGAAGACGTACTCGACGCCTTCGGCCTCCAGGGTGCGGACGAGCAGCTGGGCGGCATTGGCCTGGTGGGCGGAGCCGGTCGTGCGGCGAGACATCGTGTGTCCCTACTTCCGATAGCGATGGTGTGGGCGCGAGGTCCGGACAACCCGTGCAGCATCCGGACCATGCGCCTCATTCCATCGCATCGTGTGGCGCGGGCCACGCCCTACCCGTGCACCAGCTCCGCCAGGGCGCGCAGGTTCGGCTCGTCCCGCACGCCCGCGATCAGCAGCGTGGTGACGGGGCTGTCGCGCCAGAGCGGCAGCCGCTCGCGGATCCGCTCGATCGGGCCGAGCAGCGAGATGGAGTCGGCCAGCTCGTCGGGCACCGCCTTGATCGCCTCGGCCCGGCGGCCGTCCAGGAACAGCTCCTGCACCCGCGCGGCCTCCTCGGCGTAGCCGAGCCGGCCGATCAGGTCGAGGTGGAAGTTGCGGTCCTTGGCGCCCATCCCGCCGATGTAGAAGGCGAGGGGGGCCTTGGCGATCTCCAGCGCGGCCGCCACGTCGGGGGTGATGATCGTGGTGACGGTGGCGGCGATCTCGAAGTCGTCCGGCCGCCCGGCCAGCGACTCGCCGAACAGCGTCTCGATCTGCGCCGGGTCCACGAACAGCGGCAGCCACCCCTGGGCGATCTCGGCCGCCAGCGCGATGTTCTTCGGCCCCTCCGCGCCCAGGTAGACCGGGATCCGCGGCCGCACCGGGTGCACGATCGACTTCAGCGGCTTGCCGAGCCCCGCGCCGCCGGGGTAGGGCAGCGGGTAGTGCGGCCCGGCGCTGGTCACCGGCGCCTCGCGGCGCCACACCTGCCGCATGATGTCCAGGTACTCGCGGGTGCGGGCGAGCGGCTTGGGGAACGGCTGCCCGTACCAGCCCTCCACCACCTGCGGGCCGGACGCGCCGACGCCGAGGATCACCCGGCCGCCCGACAGCGCGTCCAGGGTGAGGGCGTGCATCGCGGTCGTCACCGGGGGCCGGGCCGACAGCTGCGCCACCGAGGTGCCCAGCTTGATCCGCGACGTGCGGGCCGCGTACCAGGTGAGCGGGGTGAAGCAGTCCGACCCGTAGGCCTCGGCGGTGAACACCGAGTCGTAGCCGAGCCGCTCGGCGGCGAGCACCGTCTCGGTGTGGTCCTCCGGGCCGCCGCCCCAGTAGCCGACGTTGATGCCCAGCTTCAGCCCGGTGCCCATGTGTCACCCTCCGCTCCTCGACGCAGGGCGATACTAGACCGTGTTCCACAAGCATGGCCAGGGCCTCGCACCCGGCCGGACCGGGGCGAGCGCCGCCTTGTTTTGCTATCGGCCCAGGTGGGGGGCGCCTCGGCGTCCCCCACCTGGATCCGCTGGTGCACGGGCGCGGCCGTGCCGAACATTAATGAGAACTTGTTCTAGTCAGCGCGGGCCGCGGCCCGCGCGGTCGTGCGGCCGGGTGCCGCTCAGGACTCCCGGGCGGACTCCAGCAGACGGCGCCAGCCCGCCGTGGACAGGACGAAGGACGGGCCGAGCGGGTCCTTGGAGTCGCGCACGGCGTGCCTGTCGCTGGACAGGGACGCCACCTGCACGCACTGGTCGCCGCTCCCGCTGTGGGAGGACGTGCGCCAGGTGGCTCCGGTGAGTTCGCGCTGGAGATCGGTCACAGGCTGCTCCTTGCTGCCTTGGCGATGAGGTGCGCGGATTCCTCAGGGGACAGGGCCGCCTCGACGATCAGCTCGAAGCGGTCCCTGTGCTTGGTGATTGCCTCGGTGCTCTCCAGATAAACGTCGCCCATGGTGCCCTCTACGTAGGCGATATCGGGGTCCGCCTGGTCCGGATACGAAAATATCGTGAAACGTCCGTCCAGACCGGCGTGCTCGCAGGCCGCGTACGGCAGCACCTGGATGGTGATGTTCGGCCGCGCCGCGGCCCCGGCGAGGAACTCCAGCTGCTCGCCCATCACCTCGGCGCCGCCGATGGGCCGGTGCAGCAGCCCCTCGTCGAAGATCATGTGGAACTTCGGCGGGTCCGGCCGGGTCAGCACCAGCTGGCGGATCTTGCGGGCGGCGATGCGCCGCTCCACCCGCTCGCGGTCGGGCAGCAGCCGGCCCGCGGTGATGACGGCGCGCGCGTACCGCTCGGTCTGCAGCAGGCCGTGCACGAGCTGGGGGTCCCAGGTGCGGATGTGGGCGGCCCCGTCCTCCAGGGCGGCGTAGCTGCCGGCGAAGACGTCGGCGTAGGCCGTCCACCAGCCGCGTTTGCCCGCCTCCTGGGCGAGGTTGAGCAGGGCGTCCCGGTCGGGGCTGGGCACGCCGTACAGGTCGAGCAGGTCGGCGGTGTCGTCCGGTTTGGGACGGGTCTGCCCGGTCTCCAGGCGGGAGACGGTGGCGCGCGACCAGTCGAGCCGGTCGGCGACCTCCTGCAGGGTGAGCCCCTGCTCCTCGCGGAGCCTGCGCAGTTCCCGTGCCAGCCGGCGGCCGCGGACGGTGGGCCGGTAGGTCATGGACGCGAGTCTCCCCACTGTCACCGGCGCGCGCCCGGGGAATGGCGAAGCCGGTAGAACAATCTCGCCGAGGCGCTTGCGGGACTGAGATTCTCAGGGGACGCTGATGCGTAACGATACGGGAACGGACAGTGACGATCAGGCGGAGAATCGACACTGGATGTGACCGTGGGAGGAACCCGTGAAAATCTCGCCCCAGACCACTGACGAGCCCGAGGCCTCACTGCCCGCGCGGCGGGCCGCGCGCGACCGGCTGAAGGCCGGGCCCGGCCCGGCCGGCGCCGAGGCGCACCCCCCGTCCGGCGACGACCCCCCGGGCCGCGCGTGGGCGCTGCCGGGCGGCCCCGGCTGCGCCCGGCACGCCCGCGCGGTGCTGGCCGAGGCGCTGACCGCGCTCGGCGTGCCGCGCGACGTCGTCGCCGACGCCCGGCTGATGGTCAGCGAGCTGGCCACCAACGCCTACCAGCACGCCGCCGACTACGGCCCGCACGAGCTGTGGCTCTACACCGGCGAATCGGGCGAGCTGCGGTGCGCGGTCTTCGACGGGGACGCGGGCGCACGCCTGCCGGGCTACTCCTGGACCTCCGGCGACTGCGGGCGCGGGCTCAGCATCGTCGGCGAGCTGTCGGAGGGCCGCTGGGGCACGACGCGGACGGTCTCGCGCATCGGCGTCCCCATCCCCGGCAAAGCGGTCTGGTTCACGATCCCGGCGTCGCCGCCGGTCTCCTTCGAACCCGCCGCCGGGCAGAGCGCCTAGCGGTTCTGGAGGGCGGGCGCGATGTCGGTGACGAGCGCCAGCAGCGAGCGCGCGAGCAGCGTGTGCGTCTGCGCCCGGTCCAGCACGCCCTCCTGCAGCCACTGGCGGGACGCGGCCTCGGCGAACCCCGAGTAGGCGCGCAGCACCGCGCGCAGCACGTCGGTCGGCTCGGGGACGCGCAGCATCGCCAGCAGGTGCTCGACGGTGTCGTCGCGCATCCGGTTGACGATGCGCAGCAGCTCGGGGTCCTGCCCGAACCCCTCGGCGTCCACCGCCGCGAACCAGGTGGTGGCGTTGGCCTCGGCCGCGTCCAGGTACAGGTCCACGCACAGCTCGACGGTGCGCTCCAGCGGCAGCCGCTCGTCGGGCGCGGGCGCCTGCACCGCGATCGCGGCGGTGAGGTCGCGCACCACCTCCAGGAACAGCTCCCGCTTGGTCCCGAAGTAGTAGTGGATCAGCCCGCGGCGGACGCCGGCCCGCTCGGCGATCGCGGTCGTGGAGACCTCGGCGTAGGGCAGCTCGCTGAACGCCCGGCGCGCCACCTGCAGGATCTGCGCGCGCCGCTGGTCGGGCGCCAGCCGGCGGCGGCCGGGCGGCGCGGCTGCGGAGGCGGGGTCGGGCACCCCGCCAGCCTATGCGCCCGGCGGGTCGCGGCCGGTGCGCGACTTGGGCGCGTCCAGGCGGTATGCCATCCTGTGCAGCGACGGACGCGGAGGAACCCGGTGGAATTCCGGGGCTGTCCCGCAACTGTGACCAGGGGAGCTCTCCCTCGCACACGGCCACGGCGCACAGCCGGAAGGCCGAGGGGGAGCGGTGATCCGGGAGCCAGGAGACTCCGGCCGTCGGACCGCACCGCCACGGGCGAGGACACCCGAGGGAAGGACGTTGAGGCATGCCCTCTCAGATGGGCCGATGAGCCGCGCCGGTACTGCGCGCTACCCCTTTTCCGCCGTCGTCGGAATGGACGACCTGAAGCTCGCGCTGCTGGTCAACGCGGTGTCGCCCGGTGTCGGCGGGGTGCTGGTGCGGGGGGAGAAGGGCACCGCCAAGTCCACCATCGTGCGGGCGCTGGCCGCGTTGCTGCCGCCCGCGCGGGTGGTGACCGGCTGCCGCTTCTCCTGCGATCCGGCCGCGCCCGACCCGGGCTGCCCGGACGGCCCCCATGACGGCGTCCCGGCCGTCGAGCGGCCCGCGCGGCTGGTGGAGCTGCCGGTCGGCGCGTCCGAGGACCGCCTCACCGGCTCACTGGACATCGAGCGGGCGCTCACCGAGGGCGTGAAGGCGTTCGAGCCGGGCCTGCTCGCCGCCGCGCACCGGGGCGTGCTGTACGTCGACGAGGTCAACCTGCTGCACGACCACCTGGTGGACCTGCTGCTGGACGCCGCCGCGATGGGCGAGTCCCATGTCGAGCGCGAGGGCGTCTCGGTGCGGCACGCCGCGCGGTTCCTGCTGGTCGGCACGATGAACCCCGAGGAGGGGGAGCTGCGGCCGCAGCTGCTCGACCGGTTCGGGCTGACGGTGGAGGTCGCCGCGACCCGCGACCCGGCCGAGCGGGCCGAGGTCGTCCGCCGCCGGCTGCGCTTCGAGGAGGACCCGGCGGCGTTCGCGCCCGCCTGGGCGGACGCCGAGGCCGAGCTGGCGGCGCGCATCGCCGCCGCGCAGGAGCGGCTGCCGCGGGTCGAGCTGACCGACGCGGCGCTGCGGCAGATCACCGCGGTCTGCGCGGCGTTCGAGGTGGACGGGCTGCGCGCCGACCTGGTCACCGCGCGCGCCGCGATCGCGCTGGCGGCCTGGCACGGCCGCGACGCGGTCAACGAGGACGACGTGCGCACCGCCGCGCGGCTGGCGCTGCCGCACCGCCGCCGCCGCGACCCGTTCGACGCGCCGGGCCTGGACCAGGAGAAGCTCGACGAGATCCTGGACGAGCACAGTTCCCCTGACAACGGGCCTTCTCCCGATGACGACCCCGGGCCGCCCGACGACGACGGCGGCAGTGGCGGAACGCCACCTGAGTCGTCCAGCCCGCCGCCGCCGTCCTCGTCGCCCGAGCAGAACGGCCCGGCGCAGAAACCCGGTCAGGACAGCGAACCGGCCCCGGCCGATGCCGCCTACAAGCCGCGCCTGTTCACCGTGCCCGGCCTGGGAACGGGCGCGCCGGGCCGCCGTTCCAAGGCGCGCAGCCCGCACGGGCGCGTTTCGGGCGCCCGGCCGGGGGCGCGGGGTGTCCACCTGAGCGCCACCCTGCGTGCCGCCGCTCCGCACCAGCGCGCGCGCGGGCGCAGCGGGCCGGGCCTGCTCGTCACCTCCGCGGACCTGCGCGAGACCGTCCGCGACGGCCGCGAAGGCAATCTCGTGCTGTTCGTCGTGGACGCCAGCGGCTCGATGGCCGCCCGGCAGCGGATGCGCGCGGTCAAGGGCGCGGTGCTCAGCCTGCTCACCGACGCCTACCAGCGCCGCGACAAGGTCGGCCTGATCACCTTCCGGGGCCGCGACGCCGAGCTGGCGCTGCCGCCGACGTCGTCGGTGGAGGCCGGGGCGCGGCGGCTGGAGCGGCTGCCGACCGGCGGCCGCACACCGCTGTCGGCCGGGCTGGTGCGGGCCGCCGAGGTGCTGCGGGTTGAGCGGCTGCGCGATCCGTCCCGCCGGCCCCTGCTGGTGCTGGTGACCGACGGCCGCGCCACCCACGGGCCCGACCCGTCCGCCGCCGCCGGGCTGCTGGCGGGCGTCGCGACGGTCGTCGTGGACTGCGAGTCCGGGCCGGTGCGCCTCGGTCTCGCCGCCGCCCTCGGGGGGCTGCTGGACGCCGAGGTCGTCCGGCTGGACGAACTCGGTGCGGCCTCGCTCGCCGGTGTCGTCCGTGATTCCAGAAAAGCCGCTTGAGCGAGAAGAGCTGACATGCCGCAGGGAAAGCCGGAGTACGTCCCCGACGACGGGCTCACCACGCGCGCGCGCCGCAACCGGCCGCTGGTCATCGTGCACACGGGCCCGGGCAAGGGGAAGTCGACCGCCGCGTTCGGTCTGGCGCTGCGCTCCTGGAACCAGGGCTGGCCGATCGGGGTGTTCCAGTTCGTCAAGTCCGCCAAGTGGCGCATCGGCGAGGAGACCGCGCTGCGCGTCCTCGGCGACAGCGCCGAGGGCGGCACCGTCGACTGGCACAAGATGGGCGAGGGCTGGTCGTGGATCCAGCGGCCCGGCTCCGAGGAGGACCACGCCGCCGACGCGCGCGAGGGCTGGGAGCAGATCAAGCGCGACCTGGCCGCCGAGAAGTACCGTCTGTACGTGCTGGACGAGTTCACCTACCCGATGAAGTGGGGCTGGGTCGACGTCGAGGACGTCGTCGCGGCGCTGCGCGACCGGCCCGGCAACCAGCACGTGGTCATCACCGGCCGCGACGCCGACCCGCGGCTGCTGGAGTTCGCCGACCTGGTCACCGAGATGGGCAAGGTCAAGCACCCCATGGACCAGGGGCAGAAGGGCCAGAAGGGCATCGAGTGGTGACATGAGCGTCCCCCGCCT
Organism: Actinomadura macrotermitis; assembly: GCF_009604375.1. Classification (GTDB taxonomy): domain Bacteria; phylum Actinomycetota; class Actinomycetes; order Streptosporangiales; family Streptosporangiaceae; genus Spirillospora; species Spirillospora macrotermitis. The sequence goes on along the minus strand of NZ_WEGH01000003.1, from coordinate 259,783 downwards.
GGTCGTCGCCGCGCCCGCCTCGGGCAGCGGCAAGACCACCGTGGCCACCGGGCTGATGGCCGCGTTCGCGGCGCGCGGCCTGGCCGTCTCGCCGCACAAGGTGGGGCCCGACTACATCGACCCGGGCTACCACGCCCTGGCGACCGGGCGGCCCGGCCGCAACCTGGACCCGTGGCTGACCGCGGAGGACCTGATCGTGCCGCTGCTGCGGCACGGGGCGGCCGGCGCCGACCTGGCGGTCGTCGAGGGCGTCATGGGCCTGTACGACGGCGCCGCCAACGGCGACTTCGCCTCCACCGCGCACATCTCCCGGCTGCTGGACGCGCCCGTGGTGCTGGTCGTGGACGCCTCGGCCGCGTCCGGCCGGTCGGTGGCCGCGCTCGTGCACGGGTTCCGCACGTTCGGCGAGGTGAACCTGGCCGGGGTGATCCTTAACCGGCTCGGCTCCGACGGGCACGAGCGGCTCTGCCGCGACGCGATCGCCGAGCTCGGGCTGCCCGTGCTCGGCGCGCTGCGCCGCCACGACGACGTCGCCAAGCCCTCGCGGCACCTCGGCCTGGTCCCGGCCGCCGAACGCCGCGCCGAGGCCGTGTCGACGGTCGCGCGGCTCGGTGAGCTCGTCGCGGCGTCCTGCGACCTGGACGCGCTGTACGCGCTGGCCAGGAGCGCGCCGCCGCTGTCGGCGCCCGCCTGGTCGCCGCCGCTGGAGGGCGCGCCGGGGCCCCGGATCGCGGTCGCGGGCGGTCCGGCGTTCACCTTCGGCTACGCCGAGAACGAGGAGCTGCTCGCCGCCGCCGGGGCGGAGGTCGTCCGGTTCGACCCGCTGCGCGACGAGCGGCTGCCCGAGGGGACGCGCGGTGTCGTCATCGGCGGCGGCTTCCCGGAGGTCTACGCGTCCGAGCTGTCGGCGAACGAGCCGCTGCGCAAGGAACTGGCCTCCTTCACCGGAGCCGTCTACGCCGAATGCGCCGGACTGCTGTATCTGGCCGAGTCCTTGGACGGCGCGCCCATGTGCGGTGTCCTACCTGGCGTGACCGCCACCATGAGCCCCCGCCTCACCCTGGGCTACCGGGCCGCCGTGGCGGTTTCGGACTCCGTCCTAGCGCGCGCGGGCGAACGCGTCCACGGCCACGAATTCCACCGCACCGTGACTTCCCCCGGGCACGGCGGCACTCCGGCATGGCAATGGACGAAAACCGGCCCCGAAGGCTTCGTCCAGGGCAGCACACTGGCTTCGTACCTGCACCTGCACTGGGCCGCCACACCATGGGCGGCACAACGACTCGTGGACGCGTGCCGATGAACGACACCTTCACCGACCCGGTCTACCTACAGGGACCCCGCGTCGTCCTGCGGCCCTTCGGCCTCGATGACGCCGCCGCCTACATCGAGGTCGTCCGGGCCGGTGAAGACTGGATGCCGCCCAATTTCCCCACCGACCTGAACGCAGAGCACCTCGCGTGGTGGCTCGGCCAGGGCGTCAACCAGGTCCACAAGCTCGGCCTCGGCATCCACCTGGCCATCCTGGACGGCGCCGCTCTCGTCGGGACGATCGGCCTGTTCCGCATCGACTGGGCCCAGCTCACCTGCGAGGTCGGCTACGGCCTGCGCCCGGCGTACCGCGGCCGCGGCTACGCCACCGAGGCCTTGCGCACCGTGGCGGCGTGGGCGCTGCGCGATTGCGGCCTGCACCGGATGGAACTGCGCGCGATCGTCGCCAACGCCGCCTCGATCGCCGTCGCCGAACGCGCCGGCTTCCACCTGGAGGGCCGGGCGCGCGGCGCCGAGCGCATCGCCGGCGTGAGCCACGACCAGTACGTCTTCGGCCTCCTGCGCACCGATCTGGACGTCCCCGGCGCGCCGGACGGCCTCACCCCCGCCGCTTCGGGAGGCTCGACGCCCATGACGACCAACAAGGCCATCGCCGCCGCGGGCGAGACGACCCTCGTCCTGCACGCGGACGCCGCCGAGGCGGCCCGGCGGATGCTGCCCAAGCTGCCCGAGGTGTGCTTCGCCGAGGCGCCCGCCGACATGCGGCCGCTCGTCGCCGACGCCGCCGCCCACGGCCTCACCCAGATCATCGTCGTGGCCCCCGTGGCGGCGCTCGCCGAGCAGGCCGATCCGGCCGACCCGGCCCGCGTGCTCGGCGAGGTCACCGCCGACATGGGCGGCACGCCCGAGCTGAGCGCCGCGATCACCTCCCAGAACGCCCGCGGGCTGTGGGAGGAGGCCGGGCTGCTCGGGACCTGCGGCCGCGAGCTGTGCCGCCGCGTCGCGGGCGTCCTGGACGGCCCGGTCGCCGTCCAGGTCGTGCTGGTGGACGGACCCGACGGCAAGATGATCGGCATGTTCGGCCGGATGTCGCGCGCGGGGTGACGCCATGATCACCGTCATCGGCCACGACGGCGCCCCTCCCGCCGGCGAAGCCGCCGCCCGGCTCGCCGCCGCGGCGCTGGTCGTCGGCCGCCCCCGCGACCTGGCCGCCGCATCGCCGGACCCCGCCCGCACCCTCATCGTGGACGACCCCCTGACGGCCCTGGACGCGATCGACGCCGCGTCCGCCGACGGAGAGGTGGTGGTGCTGGCCGCGGGCGACCCCGGGTATTTCGGCGTCGTGCGGGCCCTGCGCGACCGCGGCCACCGCCCGCTGGTCCTGCCCGCCGTCTCCACGGTGGCCCGCGCCTTCGCCCGCGCGAGCCTCCCCTGGGACGACGCCCTGGTGGTCTCCGCCCCCGCGCCCGACGCGCTGCGGCGTGCGGCGAACGTGTGCCGGGCGCATCCGAAGGTGGCGGTGCTCACCGGACCCGGAGCCGGCCCGGCCGAGCTGGCGCGCGAGCTGTTCCCGCAGACCCCGCGCACGTTCGTGGTCTGCGAGGACCTCGGCGGCCCGCGCGAGCGCGTCGTGCACGTGCGCCCCGCCGAGGCCACCACACGGCCCTGGAACGACCCCGAGGCGGTGCTCGTCCTCGACCCGCGCCGGGCGGTCGGGGAACCGGCGTGGCTCGCCGGGGCGCGGCCGGGGCCGGCCGGGTGGGCGCTGCCCGACGAGGCGTTCGAGCCGCCCGGCCCGTCCCCGGTGCCGCCCGAGGTGCGGGCGTTCGTGCTGGCCAGGCTCGGGCCCCGGCTCGGCGACCTGGTGTGGGACATCGGTGCGGGCGACGGCGCCGTCGCGGTCGAGTGCGCCCGGTTCGGGGCGGCGGCCGTCGCCGTCGACCGGAACGCGGCGGCCTGCACGGCGATCCGCGCCAACGTCCGCGCGCACGGCGTGAAGGTCGCGGTCTCGCTCGGCACCGCCCCGGACGTGCTCGACCACCTGCCCGTCCCCGACGCGGTCTTCGTCGGCGGCGGCGGGCCGCAGGTCCTGCGGGCGTGCGCCGCCCGCGCCCTGCGCGCCGTCGTCACCGTGGCGGACGAGCCCGGCCAGGCCGCCGCCACGCTGGAGACCGCCGGCTTCACCGCCCGTTCTGTGCTGATCAGTGGGGACATGGGTACACCGATGTTCGTTGTGTGGGGCGACAGGGGCGCGCCGCCCGCCGGCCGGCCGGCCGCCGCCCCCGCCCGCCGCATCGAAACGATCAAGGGGTTGCCCGGATGACCGACGTCGCACCGGACGCCGATGAGGCGGAGGGCCGGTCCGGCGGGCGGCCCGTCCACCGGCCGCCGGCGCTGGTCGTCGGCGTGGGCGCGGTGCGCGGCGTCACGGCGGCCGAGGTGGGCGCGCTGATCGACGCCGCGCTCGCCGGCCACGACCCCGGATCGGTCCGCGTCGTGGCCGCCAAGGCCGGGGAACCGGGCATCGTGGCGGCGGCCCGCGAGCGCGGCTGGCCCGTCGTGTCGTACCCGGCCGAAATACTGGCTGGAGTCGCCGTCCCGAATCCCTCGGAGCTGGTCCGTGGGCACGCCGGGACGCCCAGTGTCGCCGAGGCGTCCGCGCTGCACGCCGCCCGGATGTACGGGCGCGGCGGCGAGCTGATCGTGCCGAAGATCAAGTCCGGCCGCGTCACCGTCGCCGTCGCGCGCCTGGTGCCGCACGCCGTCCGGGTCCCCGGCGCCGCCCGATGATCGCCCACCGGCCGGTCCGTGCGACCCTTGTCTGCCCTTTCCGACGGCGGCGCGCGGCCGCCCCGACCCACCAGGAGGCCCGGTGACGGTCCGCCAGCCCCACCCGATCGAGGTCCGGTCCTACGAGATCCTGCGCTCGCGCGTCGACCTGTCCCCGATGCCGCCGCTCTGGCGGGCGGTCGCCGAGCGCGTGATCCACGTGAGTGCCGACCTGGAGTACGCGGTGGACCTGGCGACCCGCGAGGAGCATCTGGCGCAGGGCCTGGCCGCGCTGCGCGCCGGGGCGCCGATCATCGCCGACGAGGGCATGGTCGTGGCCGGGATCAGCTCCCGCCAGGCCCTCTGCCACCTCGGCGACCCCGCCGCCGGCCGGATGGCCCGCGCGGCCGGCATCACCCGCGAGGCCGCCGCGATCCGGCTGTCGTACTCCGAGGTCGGCCCCGGCGCGGTCTGGGTCGTCGGGTCCGCGCCGAGCGCCATCTTCGAGATCATCGCCCGCAAGGTGCGGCCCGCGCTGGTGATCGGGCTGCCGGTCGGGTTCGTCGGCGCCGCCGAGGCCAAGGAGGCGCTGCGCGCGAGCGGCCTGCCGCAGCTCAGCAACCACTCCGAGAAGGGCGGCTCGGCCGTCGCCGCCGCCGCCGTGAACGCGCTGCTGTACTACGAGGGCGAGGCGCGATGAACGGCGAACCCGACCTGCGCCACCACGGCGACACCGAGGTCTGCGGCGGGATGGCCGACTTCGCGGTGAACGTGCGGACCGGCACCCCGCCGGCCTGGCTCGCCGACCGGCTGCGCGCCTCGATCGCGGACCTGGCCGCCTACCCCGACCCCACCGCGGCCCGGCAGGCCGTCGCCCGCCGGCACGGCCGCGCCGCCGGCGAGGTGCTGCTCACCGCCGGCGCCGCCGAGGCGTTCGTGCTGCTCGCCCGGGTGCTGGCGCCGCAGCGCGCCGTCGTGGTGCACCCGCAGTTCACCGAGCCCGAGGCCGCGCTGCGCGCCGCCGGGCACCCGGTCGAGCGGGTCGTGCTGGGCAAGGACTTCACCTTCGACCCCGGCGCCGTCCCCGCGAGCGCCGACCTGGTCATGATCGGCAACCCGACCAACCCCACCTCGGTGCTGCACCCGGCGGCCGCGATCACCGCGCTCGCCCGCCCCGGCCGCACCGTCGTGGTCGACGAGGCGTTCATGGACTGCGTCCCCGGCGAACCCGAGAGCCTCGCCGGGCGGCTGCCCCCGGGCGTCGTGGTGCTGCGCAGCCTCACCAAGACCTGGGGCCTGGCGGGCCTGCGCGCCGGATACGTGCTGGCCGCCCCGTCGCTGATCGCCCGGCTGGCCGAGGCGCAGCCGCTGTGGGCGGTGTCCACGCCCGCGCTCGTGGCGATCGAGGCGTGCAGCACGCCCGAGGCCGTCGCCGAGGCGGACGCCTGGGCCGTGGAGATGGGCGCCGAACGCGACCGGTTCGCCGCCGAGCTGACCGGCCGGGGCCTGTACGTCGTCCCCGGCGCGCGCGCGTCGTTCCTCTGCCTGCGGGTGCCCGACGCGCTCGGCATCCGCGCCCTGCTGCGCCAGCGCGGCTACGCGGTCCGGCGCGGCGACACCTTCCCCGGGCTCGGCCCCGACTGGCTGCGCGTCGCCGTCCGCGACCGCGCCGCCGACGACGAGCTGCTGGAGGTGCTGTGTGACCTCGGCATCTGACGTCCTGCAGCGGGTGATCGCCGAGCGCCGGGACATGCGCGAGGGGTTCCGGCCCGACCCGGTCGACGACGCCGTCCTCACCCGCGTCCTGCAGGCCGCGCACCGGGCCCCGTCGGTCGGCCTCACCCAGCCCTGGGACTTCCTGGTCATCCGCGACCCGGCCCGCCGCGCCCGCGTCCGCGACCTGGCCGAACGCCAGCGCGCCGCCTACGCCGCCTCGCTCGTCCCGGCCCGCGCCGCCCGCTTCGACGGCATGAAGGTCGAGGCGATCCGGGAGGCGCCGGTCAACATCGCCGTCACCTGCGACCCCACCCGCGGCGGCCGCAACCCGCTCGGCCGCGCCACCCAGCCGCAGATGGCGCCCTACTCGGTCGCCTGCGCCGTGCAGAACCTGTGGCTGGCCGCCCGCGCCGAGGACGTCGGCGTCGGCTGGGTCAGCTTCTTCGACGAGCGCGAGCTGGCCGCCGAGCTCGGCCTGCCCGCCCACCTGGAGATCGTGGCGTACCTGTGCGTGGGGCACGTGGACGCCTTCCCGCCCGCGCCGCGGCTCGCCCTGTCGGGCTGGGCCCGCCGCCGCCCCCTCGCCTGGGCGGTGCACAACGAGACCTACGGCCACCGTGGCCTGCCCGGGGAGGAAACCGTGAACCTGATCGACGAGACCGTCGCCGCGATCGGCCCGCTGGACGAGGCCGCCATGCGCGACGCCCGCGACCACCAGGCCCGCCTCACCAAGCCGCCCGGCAGCCTCGGCGTCCTGGAGGAGCTGTCGGTGCGGCTGGCCGGGCTGGCCGGGCAGTGCCCGCCGCCGCTGCCCGAGCCCGCCGCCGTCGCGGTCTTCGCCGCCGACCACGGCGTGCACGCCCAGGGCGTCACCCCCTGGCCGCAGGAGGTGACCGCCCAGATGGTCGCCAACTTCCTGGCCGGCGGCGCCGTGGTCAACGCCTTCGCCCGCCAGGTCGGTGCCGAGGTGTCGGTCGTCGACATCGGCGTCGCCGCCGAACTGGACGCCGCGCCGGGCCTGCTGCCCCGCAAGATCGCCCGCGGCACCGCCGACATGACGCAGGGCCCGGCGATGACCCCCGATGAGGCCCGCCGGGCGGTGGAGACCGGCATCGAGATCGCCCGCGACCTGGTGTCGGCGGGCGCGCGCTGCCTGCTCACCGGCGACATGGGCATCGCCAACACCACCGCGTCGGCCGCGCTGATCGCCGCCTTCACCGGCCTGCCCCCCGAGCAGGTCACCGGCCGGGGCACCGGCATCGACGACGCCACCCACGCCCGCAAGATCGACGTGATCAAGGCGGCGCTGGCCCGGCACGGGCTGCCCCGCGACGGCGCGGACCCGCTGGAGGTCCTCGCCGCCGTCGGCGGCCTGGAGCACGCGGCGCTCGCCGGATTCATCCTCGGCGCGGCCGCGCTGCGCGTGCCCGTCGTGCTGGACGGCGTGATCGCCGGGGCCGCCGCGCTCGTCGCCGGGGCGATCGCACCGGACGCCCTCGGCGCCTGCGTGGCGGGCCACCGGTCGGTCGAACCCGGACATTCCGCTACAGTCGCGCACCTGGGCCTCCGTCCTCTGGTGGACCTGGAGCTCCGCCTCGGCGAGGGGACCGGCGCACTGCTCGCGCTGCCGCTCGTCCAGGGCGCGGTCCGGGTGCTGCACGAGGTCGCCACCTTCGACTCGGCCGGGGTGAGCGGGAAACGGCCCGGGGAATAACGGCCTGGTCACGGGAAGGGTCACCGTCGGCTATCGACTGGGCGGGGACCCTCTCCATGGGCTTGCCGGGCCGAGTACCTTTGGTCCACAAAGACACACGTCCGTCACCCGCGTCCGTGAACGACCCCAGAGACCCGATCGAGAGAACGAACGAGTGCCTCCGTACCTGCTTGGCCTGCGACTCGGCGGGCGACGTGTCCTCGTCGTCGGCGGAGGGCGGGTCGCCCAGCGCCGCGTGCCCGCCCTGCTGGCCGCCGGCGCCGAGGTCGTGCTGGTCTCACCCGAGGTCACGCCCTCGCTGGAAGACCTGATCGCCGACGGCCGCGTGGAGTGGCACCGCCGCCCCTACGCCCCCGGAGACTGCGCGGGCGCCTGGCTCGTCCAGGCCGTCACCGACGACGGCAAGACCAACGCCGCGGTGGTCGCCGAGGCCGAGGAGGCCCGGATCTGGTCGGTGCGCGCCGACGACGCCGACGCCTCCCCGGGCTGGACCCCGGCGAGCGGCCAGGTCGGCGAGACGACCGTCGGCGTCCTCTCCGGCGGCGACCCGCGCCGCGCCGCCGGCATCCGCGACGCCGTGGTCGAAGGACTGCGCGACGCCACCCTGGAATCGCGGCACTCGCGCCGCAAGCCGGTCGGCGTCGCGCTGGTCGGCGGCGGCCCCGGCGACCCCGGCCTGATCACCGTGCGCGGCCGCCAGCTGCTCGCCCAGGCCGACGTGGTCGTCACCGACCGCCTCGCGCCGCGCGAGCTGCTGGACGAGCTGGCCGCCGACGTCGAGGTCATCGACGCCGCCAAGATCCCCTACGGGCGCACCGTCACCCAGGAGCGCATCAACGACTACCTGGTCGAGCACGCCAGCCAGGGCAAGTTCGTGGTGCGGCTGAAGGGCGGCGACCCGTTCGTGTTCGGGCGCGGCGGCGAAGAGGCCCTGCACTGCGCCCGGCACGGCATCCCGGTCACCGTCGTCCCGGGCATCACCAGCGCCGTCGCGGTGCCGTCCGCGGCGGGCATCCCGGTCACCCATCGCGGGGTGTCCCAGGAGTTCCACGTGGTGTCGGCGCACGTCGCGCCGGACCACCCCGAATCGACCGTCGACTGGGCCGCCCTCGCCGCCTCCCACGGCACGCTCGTGCTGCTCATGTCGGTGGAGCGGATGGCCCTCATCGCGGACGCCCTCATGCGCTATGGTCGGGCGGCGGACACCCCCGTCGCGGTGATCCAGGACGGCACCCTCCCGGGCCAGCGGACCCTGACCGCCACGCTCGGCACGGTCGCGGACGAGATGGCCGCCGCCGGGGTGCGGCCCCCGGCGATCGTGGTCGTGGGCGACGTGGTCACCGTGGCGCGCGAGATCGACACTCTTCGAGCGGACTTGGGACGGGATCCGTGACACCCCCGGCAGAACAGAGCGCGGTCCACGACGAGGCGGGCTCTGGGCGTGAGCCCGGCGCGGCGCCGTCCGGCCCGGCCGCCCTCGGCCAGGACGCGACGTCCGGGCCGTCCGCCGCGGGCGCCGCACGCCGCCGCCCGCCCGGCCTCGAGACAGGCGATGACATGGCTCTAGGCACCGACTCCGCCCCCGCCCCCGAGGCCGAGGCGGCGAACGAAGCACCCACGAGCGGGCCCGCGGGCGAAACGACCACGGAACGCGTCGGCAAGCACGCCAAGCCGGCCGGCAAGACGGCGGACGAAACGGCTGTGACAAGCGCCAAGCCGAGCGAAAAGCCCGACGAGCAGGCTCTGGCCACTGGCCAGGCCTCTGAGACGGGCGCCGAGTCCGCCGACGCGTCGAGTGTGAAGGCCGAGGCTGCTGCGGACTCTTCCGAGGCGCGCGGTGAGATCGGCGCCAAGCCCGACGGTGAGCCTGCCGGGCAGGATCAGGCGGCTGGGCAGGTGTCTGGGACGCAGGGCGAGACTGCGGTCGCGTCGGGTGCCGAGACTGCTGTGGCCTCTTCCGAAGCGCCTGGTGAGGTCGGCACCGAGTCGGGCGAAGCGTCCGGTGGGCAGTCTGCCGGGCAGGTGTCCGGGACGCATGGCGAGTCTGCCGTCACATCGGGTGCCGAGGCCGCAGCCGAGAGTGTTGTGGGCTCTTCCGAGTCGCATGGTGAGGGCGGCGCCAAGTCGGGCAGAGCGCCCGGTGGCGAGCCTGCGGTCGCGTCGGACGCCGAGGCCGCAGCCGAGAGTACTGCGAGCTCTTCCGAGTCGCCTGGTGAGGCCGGCGCCGAGTCGAACGGAACGTCCGACGGTGGGTCTGCCGGGCAGGTTCAGGCGGCTGCGCAGGTGTCTGAGACGCGGGGCGAGTCTGCGGTCGCGTCAGGTGCCGAGGCCGCAGCCGAGAGTGCTGCGAGATCTTCCGAGACGCGTAGCGAGGCCAGTGCCAAGCCGGGCGGAGCGCTCGGTGGTGAGCCTGTGGTCGCATCGGGTGTCAAGAGCACGGCCGAGACTGCTGCGGGCTCCTCCGAGTCGCGCGGCGAGACCGCGGGCGAAACGGCTGTGACCAGCGCCAAGCCGAGCGAAAAGCCCGGTGAGGCCGGCGCCAAGTCGGGCGAAAAGCCTGGCAGCGAGACCGCTGGACAGGGCTGGGCCGCTGCTCCCGTGCCGTCCGAGCCTGCGGGCGGGAAGGCCGGCGCCAAGGGCGCGGGCCAGGCGCGGTCCGCCGCCGCGTCGCGCGAGCCCCTGCGGCAGAGCGATCTGACGCGGGCGCTGAGCGACCTGCGCGACCGGCTCGACACGTTCGAGTTCGTGCTCGAGGTCCCCGGCGTCGAGGAGGCCCGCGAGGCGCGCCTGGAGCTGCGCAACCAGCTGGAGGACTACGCCCTGCCCCGCATCCAGGCGGCCGGCGTCCCCATGCTGGTGGTCCTCGGCGGTTCGACCGGCGCGGGCAAGTCCACCCTGGTCAACACGCTCGTCGGGTCCCGGGTCAGCGCCACCGGCGTGCTGCGCCCGACCACCAGCAGCCCCATCCTGGTCTGCCACCCCGACCACGCCGAGTGGTTCCTGAAGGGCCCGATGCTGCCCGGCATGGGACGCGTCCGCGGCCCCGCGCCCGACGCCATCGCCGGCGACCAGCTCGTCATCATCTCCAGCGACGTCCTGCCCCCGGGTCTCGCGCTGCTGGACAGCCCCGACTTCGACTCGGTCTTCGAGGACCACTACGAGTTCGCCACCAAGCTGATGGCGGCGGCCGACCTGTGGCTGTGCGTCACCACCGCGGCCCGGTACGCCGACGCGCAGGTGTGGCAGATGCTGCAGCGCGCGCGCGACAACGGCGCCAGCATCGGCGTCGTGCTGTCGCGCGTCCCGCAGGGCGCCGGCGCCGAGGTCGTCGACCACTTCGGCGAGATGCTCGCCGAGCAGGGCGTCGGCGACGCGCGCCGCTTCACCATCCCCGAGACCCGCGTCGAGGACAGCCGGCTGCCCGAGGAGACCATCGAGGACATCCGGGCCTGGCTCGTCGGCGTCGCCGAGGACGCCACCGACCGCGAGATCGTCGTCGGCGACACCCTCGGCGGCGTGCTCGACAGCTTCCGCACCCGCATCCCCGAGCTGGCCAAGCACGTCGAGGCGCAGGTCGAGCAGCGCGCCGAGCTCGCCCAGCTCGTCGAGTCCGCCTACGGCACCGCCCTCGCCGAGCTGGACGAGGCCACCCGCAACGGCTCGCTGCTGCGCGGCGAGGTGCTGGCCCGCTGGCAGGACTTCGCCGGTACCGGCGACCTGCTGCGCGCGCTGCACGTCCGGCGCGGCCGGCTGTCGCTGACGCGCCGCTCCAGCCGGCGGCACCGCGCCCCGAGCCGGGTCCGCTCGCTCAAGGCCGCGCTGCGCAGCGGCCTGGAGTCGCTGATCCTGTCCACCGCCGAGCACGCGGCCGAGCAGGTCCTGGCGGGCTGGCGCGGGCACCCCGCGGGCGGGCAGGTGCTGGCGGGCCCCGCCGCCACGCTCGGCACCGCCTCGCCGGAGCTGTCGCGCCGCGTCACCCGCGCCGTCAGCTCCTGGCAGGACCACGTCCAGGAGCTCATCCGCACCGAGGGCGTCACCAAGCGCTCGGTCGCCAAGCTGGTGTCGTTCGACTCCGAGGCGCTGTCGCTCGTCCTGATGATCGGCCTGCTCGGCTACGGCACCTCCGACGTCGCGGTCGAGGGCGGCACCAGCGCCGTCCCGCAGCGGCTGCTGAAGGCGTTGTTCGGCGCCGAGTCGCTGCGCGGCATGGGCGCCAAGGCCCGCGCCGACCTGCGCAGCCGCATCGGCATGCTGTTCGACGAGGAGGCCATCCGGTTCGGGCAGGCGCTCGACGCGGCCGGCATCCCCGACGAGACCGTCCCCGTCCAGCTCTACCAGGCCACCTACAACCTCGAGGTCGCCCGATGACCACTGCGGCCATCCCCGCGAGCCCGGCCGGGCCCGCGTCCCCCGACTCCGCCGCCGACCTGTCCGGCCGGCTCACCGCGCTGGACCGCATGGTCGAGCTCGGCACCGGCCGGCTGGACGACAAGCTGCTCGGCGACGCCGCCGTCCTGCTGGAGCGCGCCGGCGAACGGCTGCGCCTGTCGGGCGAGCACACCGTCGTCACCCTCGCCGGCGGCACCGGCAGCGGCAAGTCGTCGCTGTTCAACGCCATCTGCGGGCTGGAGCTGTCGCCGACCGGGGTGCGCCGCCCGATGACGTCCAAGGCGCACGCCTGCGTGTGGGGCCTGGACGGCGCCGGCCCGCTGCTGGACTGGCTGGACGTCGACAAGCGGCACCGCTACGCCCGCGCCAGCGCGCTGGACTCGGCCCGCTCGGACTCCTCGCTGCAGGGCCTGGTCCTGCTGGACCTGCCCGACCACGACTCCATCCAGGCGGTGCACCGGGCCGAGGTCGACCGGTTCGTCACCATCGCCGACCTGCTGGTGTGGGTCGTCGACCCGCAGAAGTACGCCGACGCGGCCCTGCACCGCAACTACATCGTGCCCTTCGCCCGGTACGCCGGCGTCACCCTGATCGTCCTCAACCAGGTCGACAAGCTGCAGCCCGGCGAGGTCGACGACTGCGTCGCCGACCTGCGCCGCCTGCTGGAGGCCGAGGGCCTGGCCAAGCCGCGGATCGTCACCACCTCGGCGGCCAGCGAGGACGGCGTGCTCGGCTTCCGCGACGTCCTGGTCGACACCGTCGCCGCCCGCCGGGCCCGCAGCGAGCGCATCACCACCGACGTGGACCGGCTCGCCGACCGGTTCGCCCCCTACCGCGGCGACGCCGAGCCGCCCGCCGGGGTGTCCGCGCAGGCGCGCACCGAGCTGGTCGAGGAGCTCACCAACGCCGCCGGGGCGCCCGCCGTCGCCGAGGCCATGGAGAGCGCCTACGAGCTGCGCGCCGCCGACTTCGTCGGCTGGCCCGTCCACGCCATGATCGCCCGGCTGCGCAGCGACCCGCTGCGCCGGATGCGCCTCACCGAGCTGCGCGAGGAGCTGCGCAACGCCTTCACCGGCCCGGTCGGGGCGCAGCAGGGCGATGTGGACAACGCCCTCGTCCGCGTCACCGAAGGGATCACGGGCGACCTCCCGGCCGCCTGGGCCCGTTCGGTCCGCGCGGCCGCGCGCGCGCACGCCGCCGGGCTGCCCGAGGCCCTCGGCGCCTCCCTCAAGGACGCGCTGCCGACGTTCAACCAGGTGCCGCGCTGGTGGTGGCTCGTCAAGACCTGGCAGTACTTCCTGGTGCTGGCGACCGTCCTCGGCGTCGCCTGGATCGGCCTGCTGGTCGCCTACGGCGTCTTCAAGGTGGGCGGCGAGAACCCGAACGCGCTGCTCGGCGAGCCCGGCCTCATCCCCTATGTCGCGGTGCTGGTCGTCTCCACGCTCGGCATGGGCTGGCTGACGTCCTCGGCCTGCCGCAACATGGTGGCGCTGTCGTCGGCCAAGCACGGCGAACGCATGGAACAGCACATGCTCGACAGCATCGAGCGCGTCGCCGACAGCATGATCATCGAGCCGATCGCGGACGAACTGGACGTCTACGCCCGGTTCCGCGCGGCCGTCGACGCCGCCCGCAGCTGAGTTATCCACAGTTTCCGCACCCCCTTCCCCGCTCCCGTCGCCGTAAGCCACCGTGGACTCACCGCGGGTCACCCCGGCCCGCCGCCCCACGGAGGACACGTGAACGAGGCACAGATCACCGTCATCGGCTGGGTCGCCGCGGAGCCCTACTACTCGGTGACGGGCAACGGGACCCCCTACCTGTCGCTGCGGGTCGGCTGCACGCCCCGGCGCTACGACCGCCGCTCGGCCCAGTGGCAGGACCTCGAGACGATGTTCCTGACCGTCAACTGCTGGCGCACCCTCGCCGACAACGTCAACGCCTCCGAGATCAAGCGCGGGCATCCCGTCGTCGTCACCGGCCGGCTGCGCATCCGCCAGTACGAGAAGGACGGCCAGTGGCGGTTCTCGGCCGACATCGAGGCGACCACGGTCGGGCACGACCTGAACCGCGGCACGGCCGACTTCCGCCCGGTCGTCCGCAGCGCGGGACTGACCGAGGACGACCGCCGCGAGGTCCACGAGGCCACCGACCAGTGGGCCCTGGCAGGTCCCTTGGCGGCACCGGCCGCCGTCCACCCGGGCGCCCTGCTCGCCGGAGAGGCCGGGTCGTCCACCACCCGCCCGGACATCCCCGGCAACGACCTCACGGCGCCCCGCCCCGAGAAGGGGCCGCCCCTCACCCTCTTCGACCGTCCCCCCGCCAACACGAAAACCCTCCAAGATCCGCAGACCCCCGCCACCGCGTCCCCGCCGGACTTCGCCCGCACCGACGAACCCTCTCCGGACCAACCACCGAAAGAGGGCAAGGCCCGCTCCTCCCGAGGCCGTCACGTCAAAGCCGCCTGACCCTCCAGACGGAACCATCCGCCGACCCGGCCAGAACCGGCAGGCGCTCCGTGGCCCAGTGACAGTGATGTGGACGGCTTGTGCCAAGCCCGTCTCGGCGCGCGGGTGTCTCTTTGGTCGGCATGGTCGGAACGGGTAGGCGCTCCGCGGCTCAGTGACAGCGAAGCGGACAACCTGTGCCAAGCCTGCCTCAGCGCGCGGGTACCTCTTGGTCGGCATGACGGAACAGGCGGGCGCTCCGCGGTACAGCGAAGGGAACCAGCAGGCTGATCAAGGCCACCTGAACGTTCAGGGGCTCCGCCGCCGACGCGGCCGGAACCAGTGAGCGCTCCGCGGCCCAGTGACAGGGGGCCGTGCGGGCCGTACGGGACAGGCGTGACCCGGAGCCGGAAAAGAAGCTGAGGAGGTTCGGAAAGCCGGAGGTGATCAGAGAGAGGAAGGCGAGCGGCAGGCGGGGCGGGTGAGTTGAATGTTGAACTTGGTCAGAGAGCACTCACCTCGTCGGCGTCCCCGACTTGTTCCCAAAATTGTAAAGGTCGACGTACTCTCGGTAATCATGGGTCAGAGTTGGGGAGCCGGACACACCGGAGGCGGATATCGGCCGCCACCGTGGTGCCGCAGAGACGGATCGACGTCGGCGGTGAGGCCCGCGGGGCGAAGCGCGAGGGCGCCTGAAAGCCCTGCCGGCCGAACCCGGAGAACGCATCGCGGCGCGGTTCGGGAGGCGAGCGGAGGGCCCTGACCGGGAGACGGGAGTCCTGTCCATGAAGACACTGGAAGGGAAACGGTCATCACGGTCCTGAACCGCCTCCCGCCCTCGGTGGCGGGGGCGTCGCGGCAGCACCGCTGCCGGTCGGCGCCCCCGCGCCGTCGGGGTCGCGTCCGCGTCAGATCCAGGAAACGCCGCGCATGCTGTTCTCCCCCTCCGGATGTGCTGAGGGCCGCGGAAGTCGCGGACCTCTCCGCGGGTGCCCGAAACGGACACCCACATGTGCGTAATCGAAGGTACCGGTTTCCGGTCCACTCCGCACACGTTGCAACTATCGTGTTACACAACGTGATGCATAGGGGGGAAGGATGACGGCTGTGCAGTCGTCCGCCGAGGATCGCGGCGGAGACATCACCGGAAAACCCCGGCGGCGGGGGGTTCCGGGGCGCCCGTCCGTGCTGGGCGTGTACGTGCCGGCGGTCGTCCTGGTGCACCTGACGCTGACCGTCGCGGGCCTCACCCGGACCCCGGTGCGCCTCAACGATCTACTGACATTTGGCGCGTTGCTGGCGTGTGGCGCGGTCTGCATCGAGACCTCCCGGCGGCTCGGCATGCCGGCCGGCGTGGCGCGGGACCTGCTGTCGGCCTGGTGGCTGCCGGTCGTCCTGCTGCTGCCCCCGCTCTACGCGCTGCTGATCCCGATCCCGCTGCAGATGCTGCTGCAGTTCCGGGTCCGCCGGACGCTGCTCTACCGGCGGGTGCTGGTGATCGCGGCGCTGGGCGTCTCGGGGGCCTGCGCGTCGGTGGCCTTCCACCACGTCGTGCCCGAGCCCCTGGCCGGGACGCCCGGGTGGGTCATCGACGGCTGGCCCGGCATCCCGGCGGCGGTGGGCTGCGCGGCGCTGTTCACGGTGCTCAACACCTTCCTCGTCGCGTTCGCGGCGCACGCGGCCGACCCCGAGGGCCGCTGGCGCGACGTCCTGTGGAACCGGGAGAGCCTGCTGCTGGACGTCGTCGACCTGTGCGTCGGCGTCACCGTGGCGGTCACCAGCGCGCTGTCGCTCGGCATGCTGGCGCTGACGCTGCCGCCCGTGGTGCTGCTGCAGCGCAGCCTGATGCACCAGCAGCTCCAGGCGGCGGCACGCACCGACGCCAAGACGGGCCTGCTCAACGCGGCGGCCTGGCAGCGCGAGGCCGACACCGAGCTCTCCCGCGCGCAGCGCACCCATGATCCGCTGGCCCTGCTGCTCATCGACATCGACCACTTCAAGCGCGTCAACGACACCCACGGCCACCTGCTCGGCGACCAGGTGCTCATCGGCGTCGCCGGCACCCTGTGCGGCCAGCTGCGCGACTACGACGTGGTGGGCCGGTTCGGCGGCGAGGAGTTCGTGGTGCTGCTGCCCGGCGCCGACACCGTCGAGGCGTGCCGCGTCGCCGAACGCCTGCGCGGCCGTGTGCGCCGCCTCGCGGTGCCCGCCGAGGACGGCACGATCGGCGTGACGATCTCGGTCGGCGTCGCCCTCTACCGGATGCACGGCGACGACCTGATCGAACTGCTGGCGGCGGCCGACCTGGCCCTCTACCGGGCCAAACAGTCCGGCCGCGACCGCGTCTGCCTCCCCGCCCTCGACAGCCCCAAGGCCACCGAAGGCTGACCCCCGCCCAAGCCACGGCCACCAGCGGACCGTCCAGGGCACTTCACGCGAAACACCGAGCGGCCGCACCCATTGGCGGGCTGGACGCTCGGGGCCGGCCGCGTGCTTGGTCGGTAACGGCCATGCCTAGTGGCGGTGTGGCAGGAGTGCGGGCTTCGTGCGGATGTTGAAGGGGGGCATGATCGCCAGCGGGTCCTGTCGTCCAAGGGGCTTCGCCGGAGCACCATGCGGTCGCACCTGTGGGCGGGCGGACGTCCGGAACCCGGCCGTGCGGTCGCTGGGCAACGGCCATGCCTAGTGGCGGTGTGGCAGGAGCGTGGGCTTCGTGCGGATGTTGAAGGGGGGCATGATCGCCAGCGGGTCCTGTCGTCCAAGGGGCTTCGCCGGAGCACCATGCGGTCGCACCTGTGGGCGGGCGGACGTCCGGGCCCGGCTGCGCGGTTACTGGGTGATGGGCATGCCTATGAGCCCATCCTTCCAGCAGGGTGCGGTTCAGGCGCTCCACCTGCCGTTCGTCTGGGGTGGTACAGGCGTCTGCCGTGGATGGTGAGCCGGGCACTGGAGCGGGGGATCAGGGCCTCGTCAGTGCGGCAGTGGCCGGCGAGAAGCGGGGTGGTGCGCCGCGCTCATTCGGGGGCCTTCGCCAGGTGGAACAGTGCTTCCGCATTGCCGTAGGCGATCTTGGCGCGGTCGGCGGGGTCGGGGATGGCGTCGAGGAACTGCCCGACCGCTGCGGCGTCGGGGCGGTGGAAGGGGTAGTCGGTGGAGAACAGCACCTTCCCGGCACTGGTGAAGTCGAGGGTGTGGCGCAGCAGACGCTCCTGGAGCATGCCGCTGCTGGTGATGTGGATGTTGGTCTTGATGTAGTCCGCCACCCGGCGTTGCAGGTGCCCCGCGACGTTGGAGAGGCTGTCGGCCCTGTCCATCCAGAACAGCAGCATCTCGCCCCAGTGCCCGAGGACGAGCTGGAGCCCGGGGTGGCGATCGAAGGTGCCGCTCAGGATGAGGCGCAGCGCGGCCAGGCCGGTGTCCATGTGCCAGCCCCAGCCGAAGGTCGCCAGCCCCAGTTCGACCTGTGGGTCCAGGCCCCGGTAGGCGGCCTCGCGCAGTTCGTTGGAGGCGATCTGCGGGTGGATGAAGATCGGCTGGTGATGGCGGGCCGCGGTGGCGAACAGGTCGTCGTAGGCGGGGTCGTCCAGCGTGCGGCTGCCGGAGCGGCCGTGGACCATGGCGCCCACGTGGCCCAGCCGGGTGGCGCACCGTTCGAGTTCCGCGGCGGCGGCCTGCGGATCGCTGGTGGGCAGGGTCGCGAAGGCGCGGAAGCGGTCCGGGTGGGAACGGACGGCATCGGTGGCCTCGTCGTTCGCTTCCCGTGCGAGCGCGATGGCCTCCGGCGCGGGCAGCGGCTGTGTGGCGGGGGTGACGACCGACAGGATCGCGATGTCGATCCCGGCGGCGTCCATGGCCTCGATGCGGCCCTGCCCGATGTCCTCGAGCCTCGTCTGGGTGTCGCCCATGGCGTTGAAGGCGACGCTTTCATCACGTGTCGCGTGCGGCAGGCGGTCGAGCGCCTCGCGGATGGGGGCGCTGTTCCAGTGTTCTTCGATGGCGATGGTCTTCATGGTGGTGTGCTCCGGGTAGGCCGTGAGGGGCGCGGTGGTCACCAGTTGACGGTCCGGCCTTGCCGGTCCAGGTAGTGCAGTCCGCCCCTGCCGGCCTGCGCCTCGATCGTGTCGGCGAGGCCGGGGACGGACTCGTCGATGGTCAGGCGAGCGCTGGGGCCGCCCAGATCGGTTTTCACCCAGCCCGGCGCCATCAGCAGCAGCGTGCGCGGGTCGTCGGCGTGCCGGGCGGCGAAGCTGCGCATGAGCTGGTTCAGCGCCGACTTGCTCGCCCGGTAGACCTCGAAGCCGCCGTTGGTGTTGTCGGTGACACTGCCCTGGCCCGACGACATCACCCCGATCGTCCCGCTCGCCGGGACCAGGTCCTGCAGGGTCTCGATGACGCGCATCGGGCTCAGCGCGTTGGTCACCATGACGCGGACGAAGTCCTCGGTGGACACATCGGCGAAGGTCGCCGAGGGGTCGGTGGTGTAGTTCGTTCCGGCGTTGACGTACAGCAGGTCGAACCGCGACCCCGCCAGACGCTCGTGCAGTGCCGTGACCTGCTCGGGAACGGTGATGTCCACGTTCTCCACGGTGAGCCGGCCCCCGGCCGGCCCGGCCAGCCCGTGCAGAGCGGAGGGCGTCCGCTCCGTCGCGGTGACCTGCCAGCCACGGCTGAGGAACTCGGCGGCCAGCGCATGGCCCAGACCGCGCGACGCGCCGATGATCAGCGCCTTCTTCTCGCTACCCGCACTCATGACGGTTCCCTTCCCTGCTCTCAGGACGGGCCGGATCAGGCTCCTGCCCGGGCCCGGATTCACGTATCTCGCCTACAGCGGCATCTTCGCTGCCGGGCTGATTGCCGGGCGATGCGCCGGATGTGATCGCGACCCGCGCAAGGCTTCGGCCTGTGGCGTCCCCGGTCCGGCCGCCGCGGCCCTTCCGGGCTTCCTGGAGAAAGCGACAGAGGTAGCTATCGACTGATAGCTAATCTATCCGCCCATGATGATGCCTGTCAAAAGATAGGTATCGCGGGATAGGGAAGATAGGCTGGCGGGGTGGAAGAGAAGCAGAACGCGCAGCTCTTCGAGCTCGCCGACCTGATCCTGGCGGTGGGCCGCCACATCAACGCGGCCAAGGAAGCCGACGCCGAATCGGGGACACCCATGGAAGGGGCGGTGATGCGGTACGTCGACCGCCACCCCGGCACGACGGTCAGCGCGGCGGCCGAGGCGACCCAGATGATCTCCAGCAACGTCAGCAGAGCCGTCCGCGGCCTGGTGAGGAAGGGCCTGGTGCGACGCGACGCCGACGCGCACGACGCCCGGCGCGTACGCCTCTACCCCACCCCCAAGGCGGCGGAGAACCTGCAGCGGCTGCGTGACACATGGACCCGCCTGCTCGACGGAACCGTCACCGACGCCGACGAGATCGACACCTTGATCGCAGCCCTCCAGAACATCGAGACCCGGCTCGTCGCCCGATCTCGCGGTACCAGCCGATAGGCGTGGTAGCTGGTCGCGGCAGCACAACGCGGACCGTTGACAACGTACGGTCCGGGGCCGCGCCTCACACTGGCGCCGAGCGGGTGGACGGCCGCCGGCAGGGCCGCAGGGCTCGCGGGCGGGAGTTGATCGAGGGCGCGGCCACAGCGGGCATAGGTCTGCGGGCGGCGGGTGAGCGCATGCTCGGCTGCAGGCCGAGGGCCACCGGGTGGGGGACGGGCGGCAGGGGTTGTTCAGTGGGGGAGGGGCCTGGGGTGGCCGGGTGTGGTCATCGGGGGACGCCGGGCCGTGCCGGGGCGGAGCTGGGTCGATCGGTGGCCTGAAGGCCTTAGGCTTGACGATTATGGCCGAGTACATCTACACGATGCAGCGTGTGCGCAAGGCACATGGCGACAAGGTCGTCCTCGACGACGTCACCCTGCACTTTCTGCCCGGCGCCAAGATCGGTGTCCTGGGCCCCAACGGGACTGGAAAGTCCACGCTGCTGCGCATGATGGCCGGCCTGGAGCAGCCCTCCAACGGCGAGGCCCGCCTCATGCCCGGCTTCACCGTCGGCATCCTGCAGCAGGAGCCGCCGCTGAACGAGGACAAGAACGTCCTCGGCAACGTGGAGGAGGGCGTCGCCGAGACCAAGGCGATGCTCGACCGGTTCAACGAGATCGCCGAGCTGATGGCGACCGACTACAGCGACGCGCTGATGGAGGAGATGGGCAAGCTGCAGGAGCAGCTCGACCATCGCAACGCCTGGGACCTCGACAGCCAGCTCGAGCAGGCGATGGACGCGCTGCGCTGCCCGCCGCCGGACGCCGACGTGACCATGCTGTCCGGTGGTGAGCGCCGCCGCGTCGCGCTGTGCAAGCTGCTGCTCCAGGCGCCCGACCTGCTGCTCCTGGACGAGCCCACCAACCACCTCGACGCCGAGAGCGTGAACTGGCTGGAGCAGTTCCTGGCCAAGTACGAGGGCACCGTCCTCGCCGTCACCCACGACCGGTACTTCCTGGACAACGTGGCGACCTGGATCCTGGAGCTGGACCGCGGCCGCTGCCACCCCTACGAGGGCAACTACTCCACCTACCTGGAGAAGAAGGCCGAGCGGCTGAAGGTCGAGGGCAACAAGGACGCCAAGCGCAAGAAGCGCCTGGAGGACGAGCTGGAGTGGGTCCGCTCCAACCCCAAGGCCCGGCAGACCAAGAGCAAGGCGCGTCTGCAGCGGTACGAGGAGATGGCGTCCGAGGCGGCCAAGACCCGCAAGCTGGACTTCGAGGAGATCCAGATCCCGCCGGGCCCGCGCCTCGGCAACACGGTGATCGTGGCCGAGGAGCTCGGCAAGGGCTTCGGCGACCGGCTGCTGATGGAGAAGCTGTCGTTCAACCTGCCGCCGAACGGCATCGTCGGCGTGATCGGCCCGAACGGCGTCGGCAAGACCACGCTGTTCCGTATGATCATCGGTGAGGAGCAGCCCGACTCGGGCGGCCTGCGCATCGGCGAGACCGTGCAGATCTCCTACGTCGACCAGAGCCGCGGCGGCATCGACCCCAAGAAGAACGTGTGGGAGGTCGTCTCCGACGGGCTCGACCACATCAAGGTCGGCCAGGTCGAGATGCCGTCCCGCGCCTACATCGCGGCGTTCGGGTTCAAGGGCCCCGACCAGCAGAAGCCGGCCGGGGTGCTGTCGGGCGGCGAGCGCAACCGGCTGAACCTGGCGATGACCCTCAAGCAGGGCGGCAACGTGCTGCTGCTGGACGAGCCCACCAACGACCTGGACACCGAGACGCTGTCCAGCCTGGAGAACGCGCTGCTGGAGTTCCCCGGCTGCGCCGTGATCACCTCGCACGACCGGTGGTTCCTGGACCGCATCGCCACCCACATCCTGGCGTGGGAAGAGGGCTCGAACTGGTTCTGGTTCGAGGGCAACTTCGCCGACTACGAGAAGAACAAGGTCGAGCGCCTCGGCGCCGACGCGGCCCGTCCGCACCGGGTGACGCACCGCAAGCTCACCCGCGACTGACGTCCGCAGGAGAACGCCGCGCCCCGGTCCGGGGTGCGGCGTTCTTTTTGTCAGGGGTTGCTCGGTTATGGGCGTTGTGCGGGGCGTGCTGCCGTTCCGGGCGGCTCGCGACGGTAGCATCGGCCCGACCGCGACCCCGACCTCCCAGGCGAGGACATGCAGCGCACCGAGATCCCCCCGGCCGAGTTCCGGCACGTCTACGAGTTCCACCTCCGTTTCGGGGACATCGACTCCCAGGGGCACGTGAACAACGTCAAGTTCCTCGGCTACCTGGAGGACGCCCGGCTGGAGATGTTCCACGGCGACCCGGTGCGCAAGGGGGAGCAGCCCGTCCGCGGCATGGTGATCTCCCGCCACGAGATCGACTACAAGGCGCCGCTGCTGCCGACGGTCTACCCGGTCCGGGTGGAGACGTGGGTGACCGAGGCGCGGGCCGCCTCCTTCCGCCTCGCCTACCAGGTGTGCGACGACGACACCGTCTACGCGACGGCCAGCTCGGTGCTGGTCGCGTTCGACGTGGAGGCCGGCCGGCTGCGCCGCTTCACGCCGGAGGAGCGGGAGTTCATCGGCCGCTACCTCGCGCCGAAGGAGTGACAGGCCTCCGGCTGGTCCGGTTGGAGGACGCCGAGGCGCTCGCCGCGCTCTATGTCGACAACCATGATCACCTCCGCCGCTGGGAGCCGGACCGGGCGCCGGAGTACTTCACGCCCGAGGGGCAGCGCGACAACGTCCGCGCCCAGCTCGAGGGGCTCGCGCGCGGAGAGCGCTGGCCCGGCGCCATCCTGGTGGACGGGCAGGTGGCGGGGTGCATCACGCTCAACAACATCCTGCGCGGCCCCCTGCGGAGCTGCTTCGTCGGCTACTGGGTGGCGCGCGCCCACACGGGCCGCGGCGTCGCCACCGAGGCCCTGCGGCAGGTCCTCGACGTGGCCTTCGGGGAGCTGCGGCTGCACCGGGTGGAGGCTTTCACCCAGGTGGACAACCACGCCTCGCAGCGCGTGCTGGAGCGCAACGGGTTCTCGCCCATCGGGGTGGCCCGGCGGCACATCCATGTGAACGGGCGCTGGCATGACGAGCGCCTCTTCGAGCGCCTGGCGCCCTGGGATGACGGAATCTCGCTACTTCCACCCGCTGAGCTGGGGTAACGATCTCCGATTACGGGGAGTGAGTGAGTAGAACGTCTCCCCGAGGTGAACGATGTCTCCCTATCTCGCCGCCTGGATCCTGTGGATCCTCATGTTCTTCGCCATCGAGCTGCCGGCGGTGTTCAACCGGCAGCCCGGCGACACCCTCTCCGAACTCGTCTGGAACGTCTTCGCCGTGCGGGGCAAGCCCGCCGGGTGGCTGGTGCGCCGGCTGGTCCTGCTCGTCGGCCTGGTCTGGCTGACGATGCACTTCCTCACCGGCGGCCTGGTCTGACCGGTCAGGCCGAGTAGAGCCAGGGGTCGGTGAGGTCGTGGTAGGCGACGTCGCCGTCGTAGAAGCCCTGGAGCTCCTCCATCTGCGCCCGCATCTCCGGTGGCGGCTCGACGCGCTCGCCCTCGCGGGCGGCGGCCTCGGTGGTGAAGTAGATCGCCTCGGTCAGGCCGCCGTCGCCGTGCGGGGCCATGACCCCGCCGATGATGTCGGGCCGGGCCGCGCGCAGGGCCGTCATGTCCTGGCGGCCCATCCAGGCGCGCAGCCCGTCCAGGTCGCGGACGCGGCTCTGCATGATCTGGACGAAGCCGGCGTCGTCGGAGCCGCCGTCCAGCCAGGTGTCGCACTCGGCGCAGTCGTGGAAGGCGACCTCGCCGGTGAACAGCTTGGACGCGCCCGCCCACCATTCGCCCTGCTCGGGGCGCTCGCTGTTGCGGCGGGCCGCCTCGGCGGACTCGAAGCGGGCGAGGGCGAGCAGCGTGCCGCCAGAGGTCACGCCGCACGTCGAGCCGAGCCAGCCGTCCGCGCCGGGGGCCAGCTCCTGGATCCACCGGTCGAACGTCGCCTTGACCTGGGCGGGGTTCTCCACCTTGCCCTGGATGACCTGGATGAACATCGCGTTTCTCCTCTCCGCGATCACGGGATGGAAGGAAACGGTCACAGGTGGCCGCTTTTTCCGACGCTATGCCTGTGCCATGACCGTGACAAGAGAGGTTCCGCAGGCAAGTGCGGCGGTTCAGGTGCTGGTCAGCCAGGCCGCGGAGTTGCCGGGCAGCAGCTCGCCGTACAGGGGCCCGCTCGTCAGGACGACCTCGCCCGCGGGCAGGCGGGCGGGGTTCTCCCCGAAGTTCAGGGCGCAGACCAGCGGCCCGCGCCGGAAGACGAGCAGCGTCGGGGTCGCCTCCAGCCACTCCAGCGAATCCGGCAGGGAGGGCAGCAGCGCGCGCCGTTCCCGCAGGGCCTGCCGGTAGAAGGTGAGCGTGGACATCGGGTCGGCCTGCTGCGCTTCGACCGACAGGGAACGCCAGGCGTCCGGCATGGGCAGCCAGGGGCGCGTACCGTCCGGACCGAAGCCGTACGGCTCCTTCGTGCCGGACCAGGGGATCGGGACCCGGCAGCCGTCGCGGCCCCGCTGCGTGCCGTTGCTGCGCTTCCAGATGGGGTCTCGCAGGGCTTCCTCGGGCAGGTCGGTCACCTCGTGCAGCCCGAGCTCCTCACCCTGGTAGAGGTACGCCGATCCGGGCAGCGCCAGCAGGAACAGCAGCGCCGCCCGCGCGCGCGCAAGGCCGATGCCCGGCACGCCGCCCTGCTGCTCGTACCGGGTGACGTGCCGGACGGAGTCGTGGCTCGACAGCACCCAGGTGGGAGCGGCCTCGGTGGACGCGACGGCCTTCAGCGCGGCGGTGACGACGTCGCGGAACGCCTCGGCCGACCACGGCGCCAGCTGGAGGTCGAACTGGAACACCTGGTGCAGCTCGTCCGGCCGCAGGTAAAGGGCGAGGTCCTCCGGGGCGTCGGTCCAGACCTCGCCGATCGCCATCCGGTCGCCGTCGTAGGAGTCCAGGATGCGCCGCCAGTCGCGGTAGACCTCGTGCACCTCGGGCCGGCTGTAGATCGGGCCGTCCACCACGTGCCGGCCGCGGTCGCCGAGGTCGCTGAACGAGGCGTCCTTGAACAGGCCGGCCGCGACGTCGATGCGGAAGCCGTCCACGCCGCGGTCCAGCCAGAACCGCAGGATGTCCTCGAACTCGCGCCGCACCTCGGGGTTGCGCCAGTTGAGGTCGGGCTGCTCGGGCGCGTACAGGTGCAGGTACCACTCGCCGTCGGGCAGCCGCGCCCAGGCCGGCCCGCCGAACGCCGAGGGCCAGTCGTTGGGCGGCTCGTCCGAGCCCGGGCGGCCGGGCCGGAAGATGTAGCGGTCGCGGGCGGGGGAGCCGGGCGGGGCGGCGAGCGCCTCCTGGAACCAGGCGTGCCGGTCGGAGGTGTGGTTGGGCACGATGTCGACGATGATCCGCAGGCCGTGCGCGTGCGCGTCCGCGATCAGCGCGTCCAGGTCGTCCAGGGTGCCGAACCGGGGGTCGACGTCGCGGTAGTCGGCGACGTCGTAGCCGCCGTCGGCCAGCGGCGAGCGGTAGAAGGGGGTGAGCCAGAGGGCGTCCACGCCGAGCTCGCGGAGATGCCCCAGCCGGGAGCGGATTCCGCGCAGGTCGCCGTCACCGTCGCCGTCGGCGTCGGTGAAGCTGCGGACATAGACCTCGTACACGACGGCGTTGCGCCACCAGGGGGACGTCATACACCGCGATCTACCCTCAGGACGGGGCGTTCACCATGCTGTGCGCGGCCATCGTGAAGTAGTCCCAGAGCATCTTGTCCAGCTGCTCGGGCAGCGCCAGCTCGTCCACGGCCTCGCGCATGTGCCGCAGCCACGCGTCGCGCTCGGCCTCGCCGATCACGAAGGGGACGTGCCGCATCCGCAGCCGCGGGTGCCCGCGCAGCTGGTTGTAGGTGTTCGGGCCGCCCCAGTACTGGATGAGGAACAGCCGCAGCCGCTCCTCGGCGGGACCGAGGTCCTCCTCCGGGTAGAGGGGGCGCAGGAGGGGGTCGTCCGCGACGCCCTGATAGAAGCGGTGCACCAGACGCCGGAACGTCTCTTCGCCGCCGACCGCTTCGTAGAAGGTCACCTGTTGCGTCATATCGACCCCCACCCTATGTGACAAGAACGGCGGCGGGATGCGGGATCGGTCACTTCGATCAAGAAGCGGGCGCGGGCGTCCCGACCGCGATGCCCGCGCCGTCGAAGGCGACCTTGACCCGCTCGCGCAGCTCGCGCGCCACCTCGCCCTGCTTGCCCGGGGCGGTCTTCAGCACCACCCGGATGATCAGCGCGTCGCCGGCCATCGCCTGCACGCCCCACACCGACGGCTTCTCCAGCACCACGTCCTCCCAGTCGGCGGACTCGGCGAGCTTGTCCGCGGTGACCTGGAGGATCTCCTTGACCTTCTCGATGTCCTCGGCGATGTCGACCGGGATGTCCAGCACCGCCCGGCCCCAGTTCTGCGACTCGTTGCCGACCTTCTTGATCTCGCCGTTCGGCACGTACCAGACCACGCCGTCGACGTCGCGCATCCGGGTGACCCGCAGGGTGACCGCCTCGACGGTGCCCTTGGCGGTGCCGACGTCGATGACGTCGCCGACGCCGTACTGGTCCTCCAGCAGCATGAACAGCCCGGCCAGGAAGTCCTTGACGATGTTCTGCGCGCCGAAGCCGACCGCGACGCCGACGACGCTCGCGCTGGCCAGGATCGGCGCCAGGTTCAGCCCGAGCGAGCCGAGGATGCTGGACGCCGCGGTGCCCATGATGAGGATGGAGGCGATGCTGCGCAGCACCGAGCCGAGCGTCTTGGCGCGCTGCGCCCGCCGCTGGTTGAGCAGCGCGGGGCTGCCGTCGAAGTGCGTGCGGGTCCGCTCGCGCACCCGCTCGGACATGGTGCCCTCGGCCATCCGGACCGTGACCTGGGTGATCATCCGGTGCGCGAAGTTGCGCAGCACCAGCGCGATCACGAAGGTGACGACGATCCAGAAGACCGTGTTCAGCGGCTGGTCGAGCCAGTCGCGGAAGAAGTGGGTGAAGTCGGTGTTGTGGGAGACGTTCCACACGACCCGGCAGGCCACGCTGGGCTCGTTGGTCTTGCACGCGGTCTCCGCGGTGTCCCCCGGCGCGAGCAGCGCCAGAGCGGACACGTGGATGGGTGACATTGAGGCAGACCCTCCCCGGCCGGTTGTGGTGTCACGTCACATCGCCGTGGACCTGCGGCGGTACGAGCCGATCGTAGGGGACGGTGACGAAAGGTTCGTACCGCACCGGGCGTAGGGCGTGACGTCGGCCGGGGAGGAGAGGGGGATGCCGTGGTCCCGGCACGGGGGTCGGCCGGGACCACGGCAGTCGATGCCGAGCGTGGCGCGCGGCCCGCTCGGTCCAGTTCACGAACGCGTCCCGTGGGGTCCGCGGCTGCCGCGCCGTTCCGGCCACGGCCCCACGGGACACGCCCGGCTCATGGGTGGCCGGTCTGCCACTCCAGATCCAGATCCAGGGCCGGGGCGCGGACCGCCCGGCCCTGCGCCCGGTGCCCGCACACCTCGCGGCGCTGCTCCAGCCGGAGCGGCTGCAGGACGTGCGCCAGCTTCACCGCGGCGCCGCCGGGGTCGTCGACCCGGTGCATGCGCTCCCCCCAGGACCACCAGTAGTAGTGATCGCGTGACTCGGGCGCGGGAGCGCACGTCACGTCCTCGGCCAGGCTCGCGGCGTCCGGGTTGACCACTCTCAGGAAGGCCGGCCCGGACCGGGTCCGCACCACGCGGGCGACGAGCCCGCGGCTGCCCAGTTCGTGCTCCAGCTCCTCGAGGTAGCCGACGCGTCTGTCGCTGACCACCCGTGCACCCCCTCCGTCTTTCGTGCTGCGAGGACCGTTGCCGTCGTTCCCGTGTGATCAACTCTCTGCATCTGCGTTCTCGCTCGTAGTGAGAATTGCAACTCTCATGACGACCGGTCAAGGGGGGCGTCGTCCGGGCGCGGGGCGGATTTGCGCACCTCAGGGGAGGTTCACCGCCCTCCGGTGGAGGATCCTCTACCCGAGGGGCGAATGCTCTCCCCGGAGCGTCCGCCTTTCCCGGGAATCGCTTGGCGCGCCCTGTGCCTGGAGTTACGCTCTGTCAGCGAGAGATCATTGGTCGTGGCCACCACTGCAACCGGTCGCCGTGGCCGGACCGCCGCCCCTCCCCGAGGGCGACGGGCCGGCCCAGCGGTGAGGAGGCCGGAAGTAATGTCGGAACCCCCCCGCAAGGAAACGGACATAGCCCGCAGGATCCGCGCGCACGGCCTGGCCCGAGGGCGCCTTCCCGTGGAGATCGCACAAGAGATCCACGAGCAGTGCGGGCCGCTTTTCGGCACCAGCGAGGTGAAGGCGCACCGCCTTTCCCACGGGGTTCCGCTGTCCGACATCGTGGCCCAGGTCCAGGCGTTGTTCGAGGTCGACGGCAAGCCGCGGCCCCGGATCGGGGAGACGCTGCTCTCGGCCTACGAGAGCGGTTACAAAAGGCCCGGACCCGAATACCTGCACTACCTCTGCGCCGTCTACCGGGTGGATCCCGACAGGCTCGGCTACCAGAACCCCTGCATCTGCGGGCGCGGCCACGCGTCCCCGGTGGCCGCCGAGGCCGCGGTACCGCAACCGCGGGTGCCGCAAGGACGGCCGGTGCAGGAATCGGGTGCCGCCCTGGAGGGAGCGGTCCTGGTCCCCATGCGGGACGAGAGCCGCTGGATGACGGTGAACGAATCGATCAGGGGTCTCGACCGCGCCGCGGGCCCCATTTCCATTGATGTAGGAGAGGAGGACATCGTGCTGCGTAGGACACTTCTGCAGCTGTTGGCCGGAGCGGGCGTGGCGCTCGACGGCCAGTTCCTGGGAGCGGTGGACAACCTTCGGCGCAAGATGGACGACACGCTGGTCAACGCGACCGTGTCCCCGACCATGCTGGACCAGTGGGAGGAGACGACGCTCGGGTACGGCCAGTCCTACCAGGCGACGCCGTCGCTGCGGATGCTGTGCGACGTGCTGCTGGACTTCAGCGAGGTGCGCCGCATGGTCGACAAGCGGCAGCCGGTCGACCTGCAGGAGCGGCTCTGCCGCATCGCCGCCCAGCTGTCCGGGCTGTCCGGGCTCATCATGATCAACCTGGGCGACCACCGGCTGGCCCGCTCGTTCTTCCGCACCGCGCGCACCGCCGCCGACGAGACCGGCGACCGCAAGCTGCGCGCCTGGGTCACCGTCCGCGAGGCGCTGGTGCCCATGTACTATGGCGACCCGCGCGAGGCGCTGCACCTGGCCCGCAAGGCCCAGGACCTGGCCGGCCGCGACCCGAGCGTGGCGGCCGCGATGGCGCCCGCCGTCGAGGCGCGCGCCCTCGGCATGCTGGCGATGCGCGGCCGCAGCGACGCCGGCCCCGGCGCGCAGCGGGCCCTGCTGCGCGGCCGCTCGGTCTTCGAGCGGCTGTCGCGCGACGACACCGGCGACCTGGTCTTCGGCTTCACCGACCGGCAGATGACCTTCTACGAGGGCGACACCTACACCAACCTCGGCGACCACCGCAACGGCGACGAGCACCTGAGCCGGGCCCTCACCCTCTACGACTCCAACGACAAGGTCGACCTCACCCTGGTGCGGCTGGACCGGGCGTCGTGCCGGCTGCACGCCGGGCACCCCGACGCCGCGCTCAGCACGGCCCAGGAGGCGATCCTGGACCTGCCGCCCGACCACCGCTCCGACATCCTGGTGCACCGGGCGCTGCAGATCGGCGCGGCGGTGAAGGCCAAGCACGGCGAGGTCCCCCAGCTGAAGCCCTTCTACGAGGCGCTCGCCGGCCCCTGGGTGAAGAGCCCGACGGCGCCCCCGGCGACGCGGCCGGTCCCGCCCTCGGAGCAGGTCTGAAGACGCGATGACGACCCACGAGAGCGAGACGCCCGCCCCCGGGACCGCCACCCCGGCCGCGCCGGTCCGGCTCCGGCAGGAGCCGCCCCGCTGGGCCTTCGGCGACCTGCGCTTGCGGCGCTACCGCGCCGCCGACCACGCCACCGTCCTGGACCTGCACCGGGCCGGGCTGGCCCAGGTGGGCCTGCGCCCGGGCGACGGGGTGTACTACGAGCACGACCTGTTCCGGATGGAGGACCTGTATCTCACCAACAACGGCGAGTTCCTCGTCGGGGAGCTGGACGGCCGGATCGTCGCGATGGGCGGCCTGCGCCGGGCCGACCTGATCCCCGGCGGCAGCGCCCGCGCGTACGGCGGGTTCAGCGTGGGCACGCCCGAGCTCGGCGTGGCCGAGATGGTGCGCCTGCGCGTCCGCCCGGACGTGCAGCGCCGCGGCTACGGACGGGCCGTCGTGCAGGCCCTGGAGGAACGCGCCGCCGAGATCGGCTACCGGCTGCTGCGTGCCGACACCACCGAGCACCAGGGCCCGGCGCTGGCCCTGTACCGCGGGTTCGGCTGGACCGAGACCAGGCGGGAGCCGATCGGCGGGATCGTCAACATCTATCTGGAGAAACGCCTCCGCTGAGGGGCCCGCCCCCTCGGGGGCGATGAACGGCCCCCGTCCGGGCCGGCCGCGGCCGGTACCCGGACGGGGCTTCGGGCAGGCACGCGCCGCTTTCCCCGCCACCAGCGGGGGAAGCGGCGTGTGCGCGTGTACGCCGGTGCCCGGCGAGGCCGGCTGGAGGGGTGGGCCGGCCCCGCCGGGGTCAGGGGCGGCGGCCCGCGGCGAGCTGCAGGAACGGGTAGCGGCGGTGCTCGATCCCGGTGAGGCCGCGGTCGGCCAGGGCGGCGGTGACCTCGTGGTCGCCGAACATCCTCACCCCGGCGAGGGCGCCGAAGATCGCGCTGCTCGCGCGCGAGACCGGCAGGGCGGGGCGGCGGGTGGTGAGGACGACCAGCCGGCCGCCCGGCTTCAGGACGCGGACCATGCTGTCGACGGCCGCCCACGGGTCGTCGAACAGGTAGAGGGCGCCGAAGCAGCAGACGGCGTCGAACGAGGCGTCCTGGAAGGGCAGGCCCACCGCGTCGCCGCGGACGTAGCCGATGCCGGTCCCGGCGCTGTCGGCCGCGGCGCGCGCGAGCATCCCGGCGGCGGCGTCGAGGCCGACGACCAGGCCGTTCTCGGCGACCCCGGCGGCCAGGGCGCGGGTGACGTTGCCCGGGCCGCACGCCACGTCCAGCACGGTCGCGGCGGGCTTGCGGACGTCGCCGGGCTGGGCGAGGCCGAGCCACTCGCGGGCGAGCGCGTGCTCGGCCGCGGTGCCGGGCCCGGCGGGCCAGCCCTTGGCGAGGTTGAACGCCACCGGCCGCCAGACGCGCTCGTAGATCTGCGGCAGCAGCGTCGACTGCATCACCTGCTGGGCGATGGTCGGGGCCGGCGCCGCCCGCGGGCCGAGCAGGTCGAGGTAGCCGCCGGTCAGGGCGGGCTCCGCGGGCGGATCGGCGAGCAGGCCCGCGATCCGCTCCGCGGTGGACGGGTGCGGCGGCACCGGAGGACTCATCCCCTTATTCGAGCATGTGTCAATAGGTGCCGTCATCAGGGGCGGGGCCTGTGTGACGCACGCCACCGGCCGTCAGTCCAGGGTCAGGCCCGTCTGGGCGGCCAGGAAGGACAGCGTGTCGGTCATCAGCTCGACCGAGCGGCTCACCGACCGGCCCGCGTGCCCGACCTGCGCCTCGTTGCGCAGCAGGACCGGCGCGTCCGACGACGTGGCGTGCTGGAGCGCGGCGCACATCTTGCGGGCGTGCAGCGGATCCACCCGGGTGTCGCTGTCGAAGACGGTGAACAGCGTCGCCGGGTAGGCGACGCCCTCGCGCACGTGGTGGTAGGGCGAGTACGCCAGCAGCCAGCCGAGCTCCTCGGGATCGTCGGCGGTGCCGTACTCGTCGTTCCAGGTCTGCCCGAGCCCGAACCTCTCATAGCGGACCATGTCCAGCAGCGGCGCCGAGCACACCACGGCCCGGTACAGGTCCGGGCGCTGGGTGAGGGCCGCGCCGACCAGCAGCCCGCCGTTGGAGCCGCCGGAGATCGCCAGCTGCTCCGGGGTGGTCCGGCCGTCCGCGACCAGCTTCTCGGCGGCGGCGTGGAAGTCGTCGAAGACGTTCTGCTTGTGCTCGCGCATGCCCGCGCGGTGCCACTCCTCGCCCTCCTCCGAGCCGCCGCGCAGGTTGGCGATCGCGTACACGCCGCCCGCCTCGGTCCAGGCCAGGACGCTCGCCGAGTAGGCGGGGGTGAGCGGCACGTTGAAGCCGCCGTACCCGTACAGGATCGCCGGCCGCGGGCCACTGGCGCCGGGCCGCGACAGCACCAGCATCCGCACCTGCGTGCCGTCCGCCGAGGTGTAGACGACCTGCTCGGCGTCGACGGCGGGCACCTGCACGACGCCCGGCGCGGTCGCCCACGTGGTCGTCTCGCCGGTCCGCGCGTCGTAGTGCAGGACCGTGGCGGGCGTGGTGTTGTCGGTGTAGCCGAACCACGCCTCGTGGCCGCCCTCGGGCCGCTCGACGATGCCGCCGATCGAGCCGAGGCCCGGCGCCGGCACCTCGCCGAGCCGCTCGCCGGTGGCCAGGTCGTGCACGGTGATCTCGCCGATCGCGTGCCGGGTCCAGCCGGCCAGCAGCACCGGCCGGTCCAGGTCGTCCAGGACGGCGTAGTCGGTGAGCACCGCCTCGGGGTCCTGCGGGAGCAGGTCGCGCCAGGTGGACCGGTCGGCGGCGGTCGCCGGGTCGGTGACGCAGAGCCGCGAGCGCGGCGCGTCCAGGTCGGTGAAGACGTAGGCGCGGCCGTCGCGGCCGACCGACAGCCACGTCTCGGCGTCCACGCCCTGCTGGACCACCCGGATGTCGGGGGCGCCCGGGGACGAGGCGGCCAGGTCGGCGAGCCACAGGTCGTTGCGCGGCGCGGTGCCCTGCGACGCCGAGATGGTGAGCCAGCGGCCGTCGCGGCTGACCGCGGCGCTGTAGTAGTTGGTCTTGTCCAGCCCGTCGCCGAAGACGAGCGTGTCGGCGGTGTCGGGATCGGTGCCGACGCGGTGCAGGTAGACGCGCCGGTGGTACTGCTCCTCGCCCGCCGGGACGTCGCCGGGGGCGAGCCGCCGGACGTAGTAGTACGCCTCGCCGCCGGGCAGCCACGCGATGGGGGAGTAGCGGCTCCGGTCGATCGGCCCCTCGACGCGCTCGCCGGTCGCGACGTCGATGACGTACAGCAGCGACTCCTCGTCGCCGCCGTGCGACACCTTGTACGCCAGCAGGCGGCCCTCCTTGTCGGGCTGCCAGCCGTCCAGGGTGGTGGTGCCCTCGGGGTCCAGCTCCATCGGGTCGACGAGCGCGCGCTCGGCGCCGTCCGGATCCACGGTGTACAGGACGGCGTGCTCCTGCTCGGCGGTGCGGCGGGTGAAGAACCGCCGCTCGCCCCGCCAGACGGGCGCGCCGACGCTGCCCGCCGACAGCAGCTCGGCGAGCCGCTTGCGCAACCGGTCCCGGCCGGGCAGGACGTCCACGCAGGCGTGGAACAGCTCGTCCTCGGCGGCGAGCCACTCCCCGGTGGCGGCGTCGTCGCGGTCCTCCAGCCAGCGGTAGGGGTCGGGGACGCGGTGGCCGTGCAGGTCGTCGGCGATGTCCTGGCGGCGGGCGGGCGGATACGGCGGTCGGCTCATGGAGTGCACCTTATGCAGCCGCCGGGCCCGCCCGCGTGTGGCGAGGTGAACACCGCCACCGTCTTCGGTAGAAGTGGCGGTGACCAGTGGGCTCTTCCAGACGGGGGTCGGGAACATGAAGGGCATCGTCACCGCCGCGGGCGCCGCGGTCATCGCGCTCGGCGCCGCACCGCCCGCCTGGGCGGAAGGCACCGGGAAGGTGGAGTTCGTCTACTCCATGCCGAAGGTCTCGGCGGCGGGCGACACCGTCACCTGGACCTGGACGCTGCGCAACACCGGCACCAGGGACCTGGACCGGGTCACGCTCGAGCACCGGCTGACGCCCCGGCTGCGCGTGACGTCGGTGAGCGCGCGCTGCAAGCCGGCGAAGGCCTCGGTGCGCTGCGAGTACGGCGCGGTGCGCGTGGGCGGACGGCGCACCGGCTTCCTGGTCGCCGCCCTCCCGCCCTCGGGGGCGGGCGATGTGCGCATCAACGGCCGGGCGACCTGGGAGCAGGCCCCGCCGGCCGCCGCTCCCCGCCCGCGCCGCACCCCCTGACCGAAAAAGGCTCCCGGCGGCGCCATATTTTCGCGGCGCTTGGTGCCGCGCGCGTTCGATCGGGCCGCGCTTGGGGGAATATTGGGGTAGCGGACGGCCTCTCTCAGACGCCACACTGATTTCGGGTCGGTTCGCCTCTGGGGAGGTCCTCATGGCGGGTGCGCAACAGGTGCCGGAGACGATAATCGGGCCTCGGCAGGAGGCGCGCACGCGCGCGTCCGCCGAGGCGAAGAGCGCGGGCCCGGGCCCGCTGGGGGACGGCTGATGCGCCAGGTCCTCCTCCTGAACGCGACGTACGAGCCGCTGACCACGCTGCCGCTCCGGCGGGCCGTGTGCCTCGTGCTCCGGGAGAAGGCCGAGGTCGTCCACCACGACGCGGCGGGCGCGGTGCTGCACTCGGCGGCGATGGCCATCGAGGTGCCGTCGGTGATCCGGCTGCGCCGCTACGTGCGCATCCCGTACCGGACGCGGGTGCCGCTGACACGGGCCGCGCTGATGCGGCGCGACAACTTCCGGTGCGTCTACTGCGGCCGCCGCGCCGAGACCATCGATCATGTGCACCCGCGCAGCCGGGGCGGCAAGCACGTCTGGGAGAACTGCGTCGCGTCGTGCATGGCGTGCAACCACAGCAAGGCCGACCGGCTGCTGGAGGAGCTCGGGTGGACGCTGGAGATCACGCCCGGCGTGCCGCGCGGCGCGCACTGGCGGCTCATCGGCGTCATCAACGACGGCGACCCCCAGTGGGCCCCCTACGTGACCGAGCCCGCCGCCTAGGTCGTGGCCGCGGGCGCGGCCACGACCTTATTCTGGGCGCATGCCACGCTATGACTATCGCTGCCGCGCCTGCGGGTCCACGTTCGAGGTGTCGCGTCCGATGAGCGAGGCGTCCGCGCCCGCCGCCTGCCCCGACGGGCACGACGACACCGTCAAGCTGCTGTCCACCGTCGCGGTGACCGGGTCGTCCCGGGGCGGCGCGGCGCCGCCCGCGCCGCGCGGCGGCGGGGGCGGCTGCTGCGGCGGGGGCTGCTGCGGCTGAACGGCGGGCCCGCGACCACGGAGGCCGGGACCACCGCGAAGGTGGTCCCGGCCCCGGTGCGTCCGCTCAGCCCTGGGCGAGCTGGCCCACGTCGCGGGCGGCGCCGGTCGCGGCGGAGGTCGCCATCGCCGCGTACGCCTGCAGGGCGGCGCTCACCGGGCGGTGCCGGTCGCGCGGCCGGTAGCCGCCGAGGTCGGCCAGCAGCTTCTCGCGGCGGATGTCCAGCTCGTCCTGCGGGACGTCCAGCTCCAGCGTCCGGTTCGGGATGTCGATGACGATCCGGTCGCCGTCCTGCACCAGCGCGATGACGCCGCCGCCGGCCGCCTCGGGGGAGGCGTGCCCGATGGACAGGCCGCTGGTGCCGCCGGAGAACCGGCCGTCGGTGATCAGCGCGCACGCCTTGCCGAGCCCGCGGCCCTTCAGGAAGCTGGTCGGGTAGAGCATCTCCTGCATGCCGGGGCCGCCGCGCGGGCCCTCATAGCGGATGACGACGACGTCGCCGGCCTTGACCTTGCCGCCGAGGATGCCCTCGACCGCGTCGTCCTGGGACTCGAAGACCACCGCGGGACCGGTGAAGGTCCACAGCTCCTCCTCGACGCCCGCGGTCTTGACGATCGCGCCGTCGGGGGCGATGTTGCCGCGCAGCACCGCCAGGCCGCCGTCGGTGGTGTAGGCGTGCTCGATGTCGCGGATGCAGCCTTCGGCGCGGTCCAGGTCGAGCTCCTCCCAGCGCGCGCTCTGGCTGAACGCCGAGGTGGAGCGGACGCCGCCGGGCGCGGCGTGGAACATCTCCAGCGCCTCGGGCAGCACGTTGGGGGAGTGCACGTCCCACTTGTCGATCATCTCGGTCAGCGACGCGGCGTGCACCGAGTGGGTGTCGCGGTGCAGCAGGCCGCCGCGGTCCAGTTCGGCCAGCAGCGCGGGGACACCGCCGGCGCGGTGGCAGTCCTCGACGTGGTACCTGGCGGTCGCGGGCGCCAGCTTGCAGATGCACGGCACGCGCTTGGACAGCTCGTCGATCTCCTTCAGCCCGAAGTCGACCTTGCCCTCGTAGGCGGCGGCCAGCAGGTGCAGGATCGTGTTGGTGGAGCCGCCCATCGCGATGTCGAGCACCATGGCGTTCTCGAACGCCTCCTTGGTGGCGATGTTGAGCGGCAGGACCGACTCGTCGTCCTGCTCGTAGTAGCGGCGCGCGATGTCCACCACGGTGCGGCCGGCGTCCTCGTACAGGCGGCGGCGGGCGGTGTGGGTCGCCAGGACGGTGCCGTTGCCCGGCAGCGCGAGGCCGATCGCCTCGGTGAGGCAGTTCATGGAGTTGGCGGTGAACATGCCCGAGCAGGACCCGCAGGTCGGGCAGGCGCTCTCCTCCAGCTCGGCGAGCTTGGCGTCGGCGACCGAGTCGTCGGCGGAGGCGATGATCGGGTCGATCAGGTCGAGCTTGTTGCCGTCCAGGACGCCCTCGACCGGCTTGCCGGCCTCCATCGGGCCGCCGGAGACGAACACGGTCGGGATGTTCAGCCGCAGCGCGGCCAGCATCATGCCCGGGGTGATCTTGTCGCAGTTGGAGACGCAGACCAGGGCGTCGGCGCAGTGCGCGTTGACCATGTACTCGATGGCGTCGGCGATCACCTCGCGGGACGGCAGCGAGTAGAGCATGCCGGCGTGGCCCATCGCGATGCCGTCGTCGACGGCGATGGTGTTGAACTCGCGCGGGACGCCGCCGGCCTCCTTGACCGCGCCGGCGACGACGTCGCCGACCTCGCGCAGGTGCACGTGGCCCGGGACGAACTGGGTGAAGCTGTTGGCCACCGCCACGATGGGCTTGCCGAAGTCCTCCCGCGCCACGCCGCTGGCGCGCATGAGCGCGCGGGCGCCCGCCATGTTCCTGCCGTGGGTGACCGTACGTGACCTGAGCGGGGGCATGTGACCTCTCCAACGTGTGACGTGCTGTGCTGCCGATGGTAGGCCCGTGAGGGGGCCGGGGCCGCGGTGGCACGGCGGGCGTGCCGGTGCGCGGCGGACGGGAAGGGCAGCGGCGGATCACGGCGCTGCCGCCGGCTCAGCAGAGGTCGTGTGGTGCCGGCTGTTCGTCGTCCGATGGTATCAACGCACGTCGGTGCCCGGCGCTTCCCGGCGGCGGGGGCGCATCGGGCAAAGGACCGGAGCGGCACCCGGCACGGCGGTGCGGGGTGCCCCTCGGCACCGGGGCCGGTACGGCCCGGTCGTCGGGGCTCGTCGTTGAGCCGGTCGGGCGGCCCGGCCGGACCGCCCGCAGGGTTCGGCCCTACTCGGGGTACTTCGGCGGCAGGGCCTCCGCGGCCGCCGAGTAGATCCGTTCGACGTCGGCGTCGGTCAGGATCTTGGGCCGGCGGCGCAGGTAGCCGCGGGCCCGGTTGCCGGAGTAGACGTCCACGTCGCGCACCCGCATGACCTTCCACGGGATGGACGGGCCGTAGATCGCCACCGACGGCTGGACCGGCACCTCGAAGCCGACCTGGCCGCCGATGATCTTGCTGGCCTGGTCGGCCTCCCACCGCGCCTCGTCCAGCCGGTCCTTCTTGTTGAAGGGGCCGTGGAAGAGCTTGCGGTGCGACATGGTCCGCACCGGCAGCCGCTTGTCCCAGTTCTCCGAGTCGATGGCGTAGACGCCGCTCGGGCCGATGACCAGGTGGTCGATCCGGCCGTCGCTGACCCCCTCGTCGTCCATCGGGACGGCGCGGGCGTGCAGCACGCGGTAGCCGTTCTTCTCCAGCGACCTCAGCTGGCGCTCGGTGCGGCGCTCGGCCGCCGAGGACTTCTGCCAGGCGGTGACGCTGGAGGTGCGGCGGGACCGGCGGACGATGTCCACGATCACCACCACGATCGCCGCGGTGACGCCGAACCGGAGGCCGAACATGATCGTGATCACGATGCCGATCGCGATCGCGACTCCGGCCAGCCACAGCCGGCGGCGCATCCTGGGGTCCTCCAGCAGCTCGCCGTAGGGTCTGGCGCGCCGTTCGCCGGGTTCGCGCGCCGGCTCGGTCTCGCTCACGGGTTCGGCCTCGGTCTCGGGTTCGGGCTGGCCACGCGCGTCCGGGTGGGTGTCGCCCCGCTCCATGATCGCCATGAGTGACGCTCCGTATTCCTTTCGCGTCGGAAGCATGATCCTCCGTGCGCAGAGTAATCACTTCGGCGGGCGGCGACCAGTCGTGCCAGGTCAACAGTTTTGTCGCCGTCCCTGGGTGATTCGGTGCGCTGGTGAACGGGTAGGTTGATTTTCACCTCATCTCGCTCGGCCTGCCCCCTGAAGCCATCTTTGATGGTCATGGCCGCGCCGTCTAGCGTTTCGCCCTGTGACACATACCCATGACCTGACGGCTATGCGGCTCGCCGCGGCGGTCCGTTCCCGTGAACTGTCCCCGGTCGAGATCGCCGATCATTACCTGGAGCGCATCGAGCGCCTGAACGCGCAGGTCGGCGCCTATGTGACGGTGACGGCCGACCTGGCGCGCGCGCAGGCCAAGGCGGCCGAGCGGCGGGTGCTGGAGGCCGACGACCCGGCGGAACTGCCGCCGCTGCTCGGCGTGCCGGTGCCGGTCAAGGACCTGAACATGGTGAACGGCGTCCCGGTCACGCTCGGCTCGGAGGTTTATCGTGATCTGACCGGTTTCGCCGATGACAATGTCGTTGTCCTGCTGCGGTCAGCCGGATCTGTCCTCACCGGCAAGACTTCCACCCCCGAATTCGGTCTGCCCTGTTATACGGAAAACGCCGTGGCCCCTCCGGCCCGAACGCCCTGGGACCTGTCCCGGTCGGCGGGCGGCTCCAGCGGCGGGGCGGCGGCCGCGGTCGCGGCGGGCCTCGCGCCCGTCGCGCACGGCAGCGACGGCGGCGGGTCGATCCGCATCCCGAGCAGCGTGTGCGGCCTGTTCGGGATCAAACCGACGCGGGGCCGCGTCTCGCAGGGCCCGGTGGTGCCCGACCTGTTCGGCCTGTCCACCGGCGGGCCGATCGCGCGCACCGTCCGGGACGCCGCGCTGCTGCTCGACGTGATGGCCGGCCCGAAGCCGGGCGACCTGTACACCGCCCCGCCCCTGG
Source organism: Actinomadura macrotermitis (assembly GCF_009604375.1). Classification (GTDB taxonomy): domain Bacteria; phylum Actinomycetota; class Actinomycetes; order Streptosporangiales; family Streptosporangiaceae; genus Spirillospora; species Spirillospora macrotermitis. Next base: position 220,661 of record NZ_WEGH01000003.1, on the reverse strand, counting down.
CGCCGGGCGAGACGTTCCTGCGGCACGCCGACCGCGCGCCCGGGCGGCTGCGGATCGGGCGGAGCGCCACGCCGGCGGTGCCGGGCGCCGAGGTCCACCCCGACTGCCTGGCCGCCTACGAGGAGGCCACCGCGCTGCTGGTCGAGCTCGGCCACGAGGTCGTGGACATGCCGCCGGTGTTCGGCCCGGAGATCGTCCCGCACTTCGAGCTGCTGTGGGGCGTCATGGCGACGCTCACGCCGGTGGACCCCGCCCGCGAGCACCTGCTGCAGCCGCTCACCCGCTGGCTGCGCGAGCGCGGCGAGGCGACGACGGCGCCGCAGCTGATCAGGGCGCACGCGGCGCTGCAGGGCGCGCTGCGCGCCGCGTTCCCGGTGATGGAGGAGTTCGACGCGATCCTGCACCCGACGCTCGCCCAGCCCCCGGCGCCGATCGGCCACTTCCACGACCAGGAGCCGCCGGAGAACTTCCGCCGCCAGACGCTGTTCACCCCCTTCGCCGCCGCCTACAACATCTCCGGGCAGCCCGCCGTCAACGTGCCGCTGCACTGGACGCGGGACGGCCTGCCGATCGGCGTCATGCTGGCGGGCCGGCTCGGCGGCGAGGGCACGCTGATCTCACTGTCGGCGCAACTGGAGGAGGCGCGCCCCTGGATCGACCGCAAGCCGGACATCTGGGACGCCTGACCTGGCCCTTCGCCCCCGGTGCGGGCGGGCCGGGATTTCGACCCCCCTGATCCGGGGATGGGTGCAGGCGTGGTGGACGACGAACTGAGCGATCTGGCCCGCGCGTACCGCGTGGCGACGCACTATGAGGACTGGCAGGGCAAGGACGTCGAGGTCGCGCCGGACACGCTGCGCGCCGTGCTGACGGCCCTCGGGGTGGACGTCTCGTCGCGGGCGGCGATCCGCGACGAGACGGCCCGGCTGGCGGAGGCGGGCAGGCGGCTGCTGCCGCCCGTCGTCGTCTGCCGGCAGGGCGCGGACGACTCCTGCCTCCCCGGGGACGCGACACTCGACCTGGCCGACGACCGTGTCCTGGAAGTGTCCGGGAAGGCGCTCCCCCCGGACGTGCCCATCGGCTGGCACCGGATCAGCGCCCGGCGCGGCGCGCGCGCGGAGAGCGCCGCGCTGCTCGTCGCGCCGAAGTCCCTCGCCCCAGCACCGAGGACATGGGGTCTGACAGCACAGCTCTATTCGGTGCGTTCCCGTGGCTCGTGGGGGCTGGGCGACCTGCGGGACCTGGCCGACCTGGCGACCTGGAGCGGCCGCGACCTCGGCGCCGGCTTCCTGCTGATCAACCCGCTGCACGCGGCGGAGCCCTCGCCGCCCATCACGGCCTCCCCGTACTCACCGCTGAGCCGCCGCTTCGCCAGCCCTCTCTACCTGCGGGTGGAGGACGTCCCGGAGTTCGCGGCGGCCGACCCCGACGAGCGCGACCGGATCGCCGGGCTCGGGCGGCTGCAGCGCGACACCGACGTGAGCGCCGCGCCGCTGGACCGCGACGGCTCCTGGACCGCCAAGAAGACCGCGCTGGAGATGCTCCACCGGCTGCCGCGCACCGCGGCCCGGGAGGCCTCCTACCGGGCGTTCCTGGCCGAGCAGGGCGAACCGCTGGCGCTGTTCGCGACCTGGTGCGCCCTCGCCGAGGAGCACGGCGCCGACTGGCGGGCCTGGCCCGCCGAGCTGCAGGACGCGCACGGCCCGGCCGTCGCCGCCGCACGCGACCGGCTGGCAGACCGGGTCGGCTTCCACGCCTGGCTGCAGTGGCTGCTGGACGGGCAGCTCACGGCCGCCCAGCGTGCCGCCAAGGACGCCGGCATGCCGATCGGCATCATGCACGACCTGGCGGTCGGGGTGCGCGGCGGCAGTGCCGACGAGTGGGCGCACCGCGACCTGTTCGCCCCCGGCATCAGCGTCGGGGCGCCGCCGGACGAGTTCAACCAGCGCGGCCAGGACTGGGGCCAGCCGCCCTGGCACCCGCAGCGCCTCGCGGACGCCGAGTACGGCCCCTACCGCGCCATGGTGGCCACCGCGTTCCGCTACGGCGGCGGGCTGCGGCTCGACCACGCCATGCAGCTGTCGCGGCTGTGGTGGGTCCCCGAGGGCGGTTCGCCCGCCGAGGGGACCTATGTCGGCTACGACAGCGAGGCGCTGCTGGCGATCCTCACCACCGAGGCGGAGCAGGCCGGCGCGGTCGTCGTCGGCGAGGACCTCGGCACCGTCGAGGCCCACTTCCGCGACGCGCTCGCCGAACGCGCCGTCCTCGGCACCTCGCTGCTGTGGTTCGAGCGCGACGCCAAGGGGCGGCCGAAGCCGCCCGAGCACTGGCGCGAGCTGTCGCTGGCCACTGTCGGCACCCACGACATGCCGCCCATCACCGGCATCCTGCACGGCGACCACATCGCGCTGCGCGAGCGGCTCGGCCTGCTCACCCGGCCGGCTGCGGTCGAGACGGACGAGCAGCGCGAGCAGCTCGCCGCCTGGCTCGCGCTGCTGCGCGACGAGGCGTTGCTCACCACCTCGCCCGCCACGGTCCTGGCGGCGCTGCGGGCCGGGTCCGACGAGCACGACGCCGAGGTCGTCGCGGCCCTGCACGGCCTGCTGCGGCGCTCCCCGGCCCGGCTGATCGGCGTCTCGCTGACCGACGCGGCGGGGGAGCGGCGCACCCAGAACCAGCCCGGCACCATCGACGAGTACCCCAACTGGCGCGTCCCGCTCGCCGGGCCCGGCGGCCGGCCGATCCTGCTGGAGGACCTGCCGGACGACCCGTACCTGCACGCGGCCCTCGCGCCGTTCCGCGACGACGTGCCGGCGGCCGACTCCGACGGGTTCGGCCGCTAGTCCTACGGCTGGTCCTGCAGCGCGCGGGCGGTCCGGACGCCGACCTCGTGCAGCAGCGTGTCCGGGACGATCTCGGTGGCGGCGATCGCGGAGAACAGCGCGGGCAGCCCCGGCAGGGGATAGTCCTCGTCGCCCGTGGTCGAGTCCGTGCCCGCGAGCGCCTTGCGGCCGAGCGGGTGGTGGCGCAGGGAGGCGCGGGCGCGGGCCCAGGCGACCTCGACCTCCTCGGGCGAGGGCACCCCGAAGCCGTGCCCGACCGGCGCGGCGTGCCGCAGCCGGACGACGGCGCTGTCGGTGAAGTCGGCGGCGAGCTTGCAGCGGCTCGTCAGGTCGGCGCGGACGTCGTCGTCCAGCCGCGTCATCACCGTGCAGGGGGTGCGGCAGCGCGCCGCGCAGTCGCCGAGGGCCTGCGCGACCTGGCTGTGCTGGCGGTCCAGGTAGGCGCGCCAGCCCGGCGGCGGCTCGGCCGCCACGCGCAGCGCGCGCTCGCAGGCCGAGCGCTCGGGCCGGGTGTGGTCGCACATGCGCTCGGCGCCGGGCTCGATCGGGACGCCGAACCGGCTGCCCTCGCCGGTCGTCGCGCGGCCGATCAGCGCCGGGTCGCCGGCGTGGCCGAGGACCGGCTCCCAGGCCAGCAGCGCCAGGTACTCGCTGGCGATGTGCACCGCGGCGACCAGCGCGGCCATCTCGCGCCGCCGCCAGCGGATCTCGATGACCTCCAGCAGCAGCGCGTACGCGGGGCGCAGGCTGGCCAGCGCCCCGCGCGGCTGCTCGCGGGGCGCCTGCGGCATCCGGCTCGCGCGGGCCCGGTCCAGCAGGTCCTTGGGGACCTCCCCGACGGCCTCGGGCATGCCGAAGTCCTCGGCGTCCAGGTCCAGCACCCGCTGCCCGAACGCGCAGAGCGCCAGCGCCGGCGATCCGGGGTCCAGGCCGGCGACCAGCGCCTCCAGGTCCCCGAACGCGTGCCGCCGGGCCAGCTCGGTCAGAACGTCCCGCGCCGTCTCCACAAAGATCAGCCTTCCATCCGGGGAGACAGATCATGCCACCCGGGCCGGAACCGCCCCGCGCCTCCCGCAGGAGGCGCGGGGCGGCGGCGGGCTCAGGACGCCGACGCGTCCTTGGCGCGGGCGCGCAGCGCGCGCGCCACGCCGTCACGGCCCTCCGACAGCAGCCGGACCAGCGCCGCGGGCGGGTCGTTCTCGGCGATGTAGGCCTCGGTCCGGTCGATCGTGGACTGCTCGATCACCAGGAAGGGGTAGGCGACCTCGGCGAACGTCTGCGACATGTCGCTGCTCCACTCCTTCCAGACCCGGCCGACCTCGGCGAAGTAGCGGTCCACGTAGGGGACGAGCAGCTCCGCCTGGTCGGGCTCGACGAACCCGCCGAAGGTGGCGCGGTACACCGCGTTCGGCAGCTCGCCGGAGACGATCCGCTCCCACGCCGCGGCCTTGGCCGCGGCCGTCGGGATCGCGGCCTTGGCGCCGGCGGCCTGCCGCTCGCCCGCGGCGGTCGGGTCGCGGCGCAGCTCGGCGTCGACGCGGTCCTCCCCGGCCTCGCCCGTCACCACCAGGCGGCGCAGCAGCGACCAGCGCAGGTCGGTGTCGACGGTGAGGCCCTCCAGCACCTGCGAGCCGTCCAGCAGCCCGGCGATGTAGGCCAGGTGCTCCTTGGACACCGCGGCGGCGGTGAACGCCTGCAGGTAGGCCAGCTGCAGGTCCGAGCCGGGCTCGGCCTCGCGCGCCAGGTCGTACAGCGCGTCCGCCATCAGGCCGAGGCCCTCGGTGCGCCAGGACGGGTCGGCGTACTGCTGCACGGCCGTGCGGGCCTGCCGCAGCAGCGTCTGCGTGACCGAGATGTCGGTGACGCCGCGGATGCCGCGCACCACCAGCTTCACGTAGTCGCGGGTGGCCATCTCGGCGTCGCGGGTCATGTCCCAGGCCGCCGACCAGCACAGGGCGCGCGGCAGGCCCTCGCGGATGTCGCCGATGCCCTCGACCAGCGTGGCCAGCGAGTGCTCGTCCAGGCGGACCTTGGCGTAGGTGAGGTCGTCGTCGTTGACCAGCACCAGGTCGGGACGCTTGCGGCCGGCCAGCTCGGGCACCTCGGTGCGGGCGCCGACCACGTCCAGCTCGATCCGCTCGCGCCGCACGATGCCCTCGGGCGTGCGGTCGTACAGGCCGATCGCGACGCGGTGCGAACGCAGCGTCGGGTGGTCGGCCCTGGCCTCCTGCAGCACGGCGAACGAGGTGAAGTTCCCCTCGCCGTCCACCTCGTAGACCGGGCGCAGGGTGTTGACGCCCGCGGTCTCCAGCCACTCGCGCGACCAGGACGCCAGGTCGCGGCCCGAGGTCTTCTCCAGCGGCCCGAGCAGGTCCTGCAGCACCGTGTTGCCCCACGCGTGCTCGCGGAAGTAGCGCCGGACGCCCTCCAGGAAGTTGTCCCGGCCGACATAGGCCACCAGCTGCTTCAGCACGCTGGCGCCCTTGGCGTAGGTGATGCCGTCGAAGTTCACCTCGACGGCGCGGATGTCGGGGATGTCCGCCGAGATCGGGTGCGTGGACGGCAGCTGGTCCTGCCGGTACGCCCACGCCTTCATCAGGTTGGCGAACGTCGTCCACGACCCGGTCCACTTGGTCGCCTCGGCCTGGCAGAGGACGCTCATGTACGTCGCGAACGACTCGTTCAGCCACAGGTCGTCCCACCAGCGCATGGTGACCAGGTCGCCGAACCACATGTGCGCCATCTCGTGCAGGATCGTCTCGGCGCGCCGCTCGTAGGCCGCGTCGGTGACCCGCGACCGGAAGACGTAGTCCTCCAGGAACGTCACGCAGCCGGCGTTCTCCATCGCGCCCGCGTTGAACTCCGGCACGAACAGCTGGTCGTACTTGGCGAACGGGTAGCGCTGGTCGAAGACCTCCTCGAAGAACGCGAAACCCTGGCGGGTGACGTCGATGACGGCGTCCGCGTCCAGGAACTCGCCGAGCGAGGCGCGGCAGAACACCCCGAGCGGGATGACCGAGCCGTCGGCGCGCCGGTACTCGTCGCGCACCACGTGGTACGGGCCGGCGACGAGCGCGGTGATGTAGGTGGAGATCTTCGGCGTGGGCGGGAAGTGCCAGACGCCGCCCTCGGCCGAGTCGGCGGCCTCGTTGGTGATCACCTCCCAGCCCTCGGGCGCGGTGACGGTCAGCTCGAAGGCCGCCTTGAGGTCGGGCTGGTCGAAGCAGGTGTACATCCGGTGCGCGTCGGCCGTCTCGAACTGCGTGTACAGGTACACGCTCTGGTCGACCGGGTCCACGAACCGGTGCAGGCCCTCCCCGGAACGGGAGTAGGTCGCCTCGGCCACCACGCGCAGCTCGTTGTCGGCGGCGAGCCCGGGCAGCGGGATGCGGCCCTTCTCGGCGTCGTAGCCCGCCGGGTCGAGCGCGGTGCCGTTCAGCGTCACCTCGTGCACCACGCCGCCGTGCAGGTCGGCGAAGGTCGAGGCGCCCGGCTCCGCGCAGCCGAACTTGATCACGGTGGTGGAGCCGAAGCGCTCCGCCCCCGTGGTGAGGTCCAGCTCGACCGCGTACGACTCCACGGTCAGCAGCCGGGCCCGTTCCCGCGCCTCGTCGCGCGTGAGGTTGCCTGCCACAAGGACTCCTTGATCGTCACTTTCCTGGTTTCCCCCATGTCTACCAACCGGCCGCCCTCCCGTCCCGCGTGGCACGGCCTAGGTTCCCGATGAACTTCACATATCGGGGTGGAGCGCCGGGAATGGGCGGCCGGCCGAGAAGGTTGCCGCAGGTAAGCATCGATCTGCGCTCAGGAGGCTCATCTTGTCCCAGGACACCCCCCAGCGAGTGGACTTCTGGTTCGACCCCCTCTGCCCGTGGGCCTGGATCACCTCGCGGTGGATCCACGAGGTCGGGCAGCACCGGGCGCTCGACGTGCACTGGCACGTGATGAGCCTGTCGGTCCTCAACGAGGACAAGGACGTCCCGGAGAACTACCGCAAGATGATCAAGGAGGGCTGGGGGCCGGTGCGCATCTGCATCGCCGCCGAGCAGAAGTACGGCCCCGAGGTGCTCGGCCGCCTCTACACCGAGATCGGCACCCGCCGCCACCACGACAGGGCCGAGTTCGGCCCGGAGATGTACCGGGAGGCGCTCACCGCCGCCGGCCTGGACCCCGACCTCGCGGCCGCCGCCGACTCCACCGACTACGACGAGGCCGTGCGCGCCTCGCACAAGGACGGCATCGACCGCGTCGGCGAAGAGGTCGGCACCCCGGTCATCGAGGTGGAGGGCTCGGCGTTCTTCGGCCCGGTCATCACCCCGATCCCGCGCGGCGACCAGGCCCTGAAGCTGTTCGACGGCGTCGTCGCGGCGGCGTCGGTGGACGGCTTCTTCGAGCTCAAGCGCACCCGCACCCGCGACCCGATCTTCACCTGATCGGCCCGGCGGCGGGCCGGGGCTAATTGCGACTGGCTTGCAAGTGCGTGTTGGGTGCCGTCACACTGGGGTGACCGATGTGAGCAGCTAGGACGGTGGACGACGTGCACGTGCCGGACGGATTCATCGACGCCCCGGTGTCGATCGCGGCGGGGGCGGTGGCCGTCGCCGGGGTGGCGGTGGCGCTGCGCGGGGCGCGGCGGGAGCTGGACGACCGGACGGCGCCGCTCGCCGGCCTCACCGCCGCGTTCGTGTTCGCCGCGCAGATGCTGAACTTCCCGGTCGCCTCCGGGACGAGCGGGCATCTGCTCGGCGGCGCGCTCGCGGCGATCCTGGTCGGGCCCTACACGGGCGTGCTGTGCGTCGCGGTGGTGCTGCTCGTGCAGGCGCTGCTGTTCGCCGACGGCGGCATCACCGCGCTCGGGGTGAACATCATCACCATGGCGCTGGTCACCGTCGTGGTGGGCTACGGGGTGTTCCGGCTGCTGCTGCGGGTGCTGCCGAAGACGCGCGCCTCGGCCACGGCGGCCGCGTTCGGCGGCGCCGTCGTCTCGGTGCCCTGCTCGGCGCTGGTGTTCACGCTGATCTACGCGGCCGGCGGCACCGCCGACGTGTCGGTGGGCAAGGTCGCCGCCGCGATGGTCGGCGTGCACGTGCTGATCGGCATCGGCGAGGCGCTGATCACCGCGGTGACGGTGTCCAGCGTGCTGGCCGTCCGGCCGGACCTGGTGTACGGCGCCCGCGGCATGGTCAAGGCCCTGGAACTGCACGACGAGCCGGTGAGGGTGTGACATGAGGACCAAGCGTTTCTTCGCCGTCTTCCTGCTGGTCTCGCTGGTGCTGGCGGGGTTCGTCAGCTACTACGCGAGCAGCAGTCCCGACGGCCTGGAGAAGGTCGCGGCGGACAAGGGCATCGACGCCCACGCCAAGGACCACTCGATGAAGGACTCGCCGCTCGCCGACTACGGCATCAAGGGCATCGGCGACGCGCGGCTTTCGGGCGGGCTGTCCGGTGCGATCGGTGTCGGTGTGGTGCTGCTGATCGGCGGGGGCCTGTTCTGGGTCGTGCGCCGTCGCGGTCCTGAGCGGGACTCCTAGGTGGGCGCTGGGCACGCCCACCGGCTCTACGTGCCGGGCGCGTCGGTGGTGCACCGGCTGCCGCCGCAGTGCAAGCTCGTCGCGGTGCTGGCGTTCGTGCTGCTGGTGGTGGCCACTCCCCGCGAACGGTTCTGGGCGTTCGGCGCCTACGCGGCGCTGCTCGCCGTCGTCGTCGTGGCGGCCCGGCTGAACCCGCTGATGGTGCTGCGGCGGATCGTGATCGAGCTGCCGTTCGTGGCGTTCGCGTTCCTGATGCCGTTCGTCGCCGAGGGGGAGAAGGTCGCCGTTCTCGGCGTGCACCTCAGCCAGAGCGGTCTGTGGGGCGCCTGGAACATCCTGGCCAAGGGCACCCTCGGCGTCGTCGCCTCCATCCTGCTGGCCGCCACGACCGAGCCGCGGCTGCTGCTGCTCGGCGTCGAGCGGCTGCGGATGCCGCAGCTGATCACCCAGATCGCCGCGTTCATGCTGCGCTACGGCGACGTGGTGACGGCCGAGCTGAACCGGATGAAGGTGGCCCGCGCCGCGCGCGGCTTCGAGGCCCGCGACATCCGCGCCACCGGCGTGCTCGCCCGGTCGGTCGGCGCGCTGTTCCTGCGCTCCTACGAGCGCGGCGAGCGGGTGCACCTGGCGATGGTCAGCCGGGGCTACGACGGCCGGATGCCGGTCTTGCACGAGGTCGGCGCGACCACCGCGCAGTGGACGGCCGCCGCCGCGCTGCCGCTCGCGGCGGCCCTGGTCACCGCTGCTGCTTGGATGATGCCGTGATCGAGACCACCGGGAACCCTTCGCTCGAGGTCAGCGGCCTCGCCTACGCCTATCCCGACGGCACCCAGGCCCTGTACGGCGTGAACGCCGTCATCGGCAAGGGGGAGCGGGTCGCGCTGCTCGGCCCGAACGGAGCCGGCAAGACGACCCTCGTGCTGCACCTGAACGGCATCCTGCACGGCGGCCTCGGCACCGTGCGCGTCGGCGGCCTGGCGGTGGACCCCAAGGACAAGAAGGCGCTGCGCGAGGTGCGGCGCCGCGTCGGCATCGTCTTCCAGGACCCCGACGACCAGCTGTTCATGCCGACCGTGCGCGAGGACGTCGCGTTCGGCCCGGCCAACCTCGGCCTGCGCGGCGCCGAGCTGGAGCGCCGGGTCGCCGACGCGCTGGAGCGCGTCGGCATGCTGCACGTGGCCGACCGGCCGCCGCAGCACCTCAGCTTCGGGCAGCGCCGCCGGGTCGCGGTCGCGACCGTGCTGGCGATGGAGCCGGAGATCCTGGTGCTGGACGAGCCGTCGTCCAACCTGGACCCGGCCAGCCGGCGCGAGCTCGCCGAGATCCTGCTCGGCCTGGAGGTGACCGTGCTGATGGTCACCCACGACCTGCCGTACGCGGCCGAGCTGTGCCCGCGCTCGCTGATCCTGTCCGGCGGGGTGATCGCCGCCGACGCGCCGACCCTGGAGCTGCTGGCCGACGACGCGCTGCTGCGCGAGCACCGGCTGGAGCTGCCGTTCGGGTTCGACCCGGTGGCCGCCGCCCGCGCCCGCTGACCAGGACTTTCCCCGCCCTTTCTGGGATTGCGCTTGCGACCCGCCCGCCCCGGGTGAAGACTGCCGTACCTGATAGTGGCAATGGTTTTCATATCCGAATCGGGGGCATTCGTGAAAATCGCGTTCGTGGGCAAGGGCGGCAGCGGCAAGACCACCCTGTCCTCGCTGTTCGTCCGGCACCTGGCCGCGCGGGGGCTGCCGGTGGTGGCCGTCGACGCCGACATCAACCAGCACCTCGGCGTCGCCCTCGGGCTGGAGGAGGACCGCGCCGCCAAGGTCCCCGCGCTGGGCGACCACCTGCTGGAGATCAAGGAGTGGCTGCGCGGCGCCAACCCGCGCATCGCCTCCGCCCAGTCCATGGTGAAGACCACCCCGCCGGGGCAGGGCTCGCGGCTGCTGCGGCCGCGCGGCGACGACCCGGTGCACGCCCTCGCCCAGGACGTCGACGGCGTCACCCTGCTCGCCACCGGCCCGTTCAACGACGAGGACCTCGGCGTCGCCTGCTACCACTCCAAGACCGGCGCGGTGGAGCTCTACCTCAACCACCTGGTGGACGGCCCCGGCGAGTACGTCGTCGTCGACATGACCGCGGGCGCTGACACCTTCGCCTCCGGGCTGTTCACCCGGTTCGACCTGATGTTCCTGGTCGCCGAGCCGACCCGCAAGGGCGTCGGCGTGTACCGCCAGTACACCGACTACGCCCGCGACTACGACGTGGCCATCGCCGTCGTCGGCAACAAGGTGCAGAGCGAGGACGACGTCGCCTACCTGCGCGAGCACGTCGGCGGCGACCTGCTCACCTGGGTCGGCCAGTCCGCCGCCGTGCGCGCCGCCGAGCAGGGCCGCCAGGGCGCCCGCCTGGAGGAGGCCAACGCCGCGGCGCTGGACCGGATGCTGGCGGCGGTGGACGCCCGCCCGAAGGACTGGGACAAGTACCAGCGCCAGGCGGTGGAGTTCCACGTCAAGAACGCGCGCAGCTGGGCCAACCGCGCGACCGGCGAGGACCTGGAGCGGCAGGTCGACCCCGGCTTCCGCTTCCCGGTGGCCTGAACCGGCCTTCCCGGCCGGTTCGCGCTCCATTACCCTGCCCCGCATGACGCTGCGGCGAGTGCTCGGAATCGGTATCGGCACGGCGGTCCCACTGGTACTGCTCGCGCTGCTGTTCGGCAACCAGTGGCTCGCCGACGCGGTCATGCGCAGCGACCTCGGTTACCGCAGCTCCTTCCGGGTGCCGCTGAACTGGCTGGAGTTCCCCGCGTGGCGGATCACTCCGGGCTACGCCAGACCCGGCGTTCCGACGCTGCTGGCGGTGGACTTCTGCCTCGTGCTGTTCATCGCCGCGGCCGGGCTGCTCGCGGCGCTCGGCGCCCGGGCGCTGGACGCCCGCAACGGCGTGTTCGGCGCGCTGACGACCGCCTGGTGGGCGACGATCGTGGCGGGCGGCGCGGTCGGCCTGCTGCGCGGCCTGCTGCTGAAGACGATCGCGGGCGAGCACTACCCGTCCTCGCTGAGCGTGTCGCTGGTGTGGAACCACGCCGCGCAGGGGCTCGGCTTCGGCTTCCTGCTCGGCTGGGCCGCCGGGTCCGGCGCGCTGATCGCCTACATGGTGACCCGGCCCCGCGATGGCGCCGCGCCGGGCGCGCCGGCGCCGGCCGGGACGGTGCCCGGGCAGCTGCCGGCCCACCACCCCGCCGCCGTCCCGTACGTGCCGCCCGCCCAGGCCGTCGCGCCGGCGGCGGCCTGGGGCGCCGCGCCGCCGCCCGGCCCGGCGCCGGTGCCGACGCCCGAGCCGATACCGGAACCGGCGCCCGCGTCGGCCGCCGAGCCGGCCGCCGAACCGGCGCCCGAGCCGGCCGCTGAGCCGGCGCCCGAGCCGGAGCCCGCGCCGGAGCCCGCGCCGGAGCCCGCGCCGGAGCCCGCGCCGGAGCCCGGATCCGAGCCCGCTCCGGAAGCCGGGGCCGAGACCGGGCCGGAGCCCGAGACCCAGGTCGACGAGCCTGGGCGCAAGGACGGCAAGGCCCACGGCGAGGGGACGCTGCCGCCGCCGAGGTGACCCCGCGGACGGGCGGTCCCGCGCACCTGCGAGAATCAGCGCATGCGCGTGTTTCTTGGATGCGACCATGCCGGCTTCGAGCTGAAGGAGCACCTGGTCTCCTGGCTGAAGGCGAACGGTCACGAGCCCGTCGACTGCGGCGCCTTCGTCTATGACGGCGTCGACGACTACCCGCCGTTCGTGCTGCGCGCGGCCGAGCGCACCGTGGCCGAGCCCGGCAGCCTCGGCATCGTCATCGGCGGCTCGGGCAACGGCGAGGCGATCGCGGCGAACAAGATCAAGGGCGCCCGGGCCGCGCTGGTGTTCAGCGAGGACACCGCGGTGCTGGCCCGCGAGCACAACGACGCCAACATCATCAGCCTCGGCGCCCGCCAGTACGACACCGAGACCGCGACGCGCTACGTCGAGCTGTTCCTGAACACCGCCTACTCCAAGGAGCCGCGGCACACCCGCCGCATCCGGATGCTGAGCGCGTACGAGCAGACCGGCGAGCTGCCGCCGCTGCCGCGCGAGAGCTGACCGGCGGGTTCTAGGCCTCGGGCTTCGGGGCGCTGCGCTTGCCGAGGCGGCGGCGCTCGTTCTTGGCCGCCCTGCTGCGCCGCCCGGCCTCGGCGCCCTTGGCCGGGACGGGCGGCGGCTCCGGCTCGCCGTCCGGTCTCGGGCGTGACACATCGCGCGCCCGCATCGCCGCGTCCACCGTGATCCGCATTCCCGGCTGGCCCATGCCCCCCATTGGACACCACGGCGGGCCCGGAGGGAATGGCGTCCCGGTGCCTTCTTGGACCGTTGCAACGGCCGGCCCTGGCGCGGAACCCGGCCGGGCGGGGCGGTTGCTCGGTACAGTGCGTGAGTCATGCTGCAACGACTCGTCCATCTGCTGCCGCTGAGGGTCCGCGTGTTCCTGCGCCGGATCCCGGCCCTGGTCGCCCTCTACGGGTGGCTGCGGCGCGGCGGGCTGAGCCGCGACCGCTACGTGTTCGCCGGGCTGGCGGTGCTGACGGTCGCCCTCGGCCTGGTCGCCCCCGAGTCGCGGGCGTGGGCGCCGTCGGGCGCCATCGTGCTGACGGTGGTCGGCGGCGGCCTGCTGCTGCGGGTGCGCGCGCTCTGCGTGCTGCTCGGCGTGGTCGCGGTGATGGTCGCCTACAACGCCTGGCACGACACCGACGCGGTCGGCCCCGGCATGATCGCCACGCTGGCCGTCACGGCGCTGCTGGCGATCACGCTCGCCCGCACCCGCCAGCAGCTCGGCGTGCAGGGGCTGCGCGGCGACTCGATGCTGCTGGAGCTGCGCGACCGGCTGCGCCGCCAGGGGCAGCTGCCCGACCTGCCGGCCGGCTGGGACGCGCAGGTGGTGATGCTGCAGGCGGGCGGGTCCTCGTTCGGCGGCGACTTCGTGGTCTCGGTCTGCGACGGCGACACGCTGGAGGTCGCGCTGGTCGACGTGTCGGGCAAGGGGGTGGACGCCGGCACCCGCGCGCTGATGCTGTCGGGCGCCTTCGGCGGCCTGCTTGGATCGCTCCAAACCGACCTTTTCCTGCCCGCCTGCAACCGCTACCTGCACCGGCAGCGCTGGGACGAGGGCTTCGTCACCGCCGTGCACGTGGTGGTCGACCTGCGCTCGGGCGCGTACACGGTGGAGTCGGCCGGCCATCCGCCGGCGGTGCAGTTCGACGCCGGCACCGGCAAGTGGCAGGTCAGCGCGGCCCAGGGCGTCGTGCTCGGCGTGGTGAAGGAGATGGAGTGCACGCCGGAGCGGGGCGTGCTGCTCCCCGGCGACGCGCTGCTGCTGTACACCGACGGGCTGGTGGAGTCGCCGGGCCGTGATCTGGACGAGGGCATCGACGGGCTGCTCGGCGAGGCCGAACGGCTCGTCCCGCACGGGTTCCGCAAGGGCGCCAAGGAGCTGGTCGAGACGATGGCCGCCGCCCGCGACGACGACTGCGCGCTCGTGCTGATCTGGCGCACCTGACGCGGCTAACCGCGCTTGCCCTGCTTCTTTTCCTTCTTGTCCTTCTTGGGCTTCTTGTGGTCCTGGTGCCCGCCCTTGTGCTCCTCCTTCTTCTTCTGCTCGCCCTTCCGCTTGCCGTGATCGGCGGGCGGCCTGGAGCCGGGGGCGGGAGCGTCCCCGCGGACCGCGGCGGGCCGCGCGGCGTGCCGCCCGACAGGCTCGGCTACGGGCTTGGCCGGCGCGGCGGGGGCGGGCTCCTGCCGGGGCGGCAGGACGGCGGCGCCGGCCGTCCCCGCGGTGCCGCCCTCGTCGCCGGTCAGCCCGAGGAGCAGGCCGCTCGCCAGGACCGTCGCGGCGGCGACGCCGGCCCCGGCGGCCAGCCGTGCCCGCAGCGTCGTCCCGGCCCCGGCGCGCCGGAGCAGGCCGAGGGCCTGGGTCTCGGGTCCCTCGGTGCCGGAGGGGGACGCGGGCAGGTCCGGCTCGACCGCGCCCGGGTCGGTCTGGTTGACCAGGGAGAGCAGCAGCGCGGACGCGGTGGGCCGCTCGGCCGGGTCCTTGGACAGCGCCGCCCGGACCGCCGGCAGCAGCGATTCCGGCAGCCCGGACAGGTCGGGCTCCTCGCCCATCACCCGCAGCGCGACGGCCGAGGCGGCGCCGGCGCCGAACGGCAGCCGCCCGGTCCCGGCGTAGGCGACCAGGCAGCCCCAGCCGAACATGTCGGCGGCGGGCGAGGCGGCGCCGCCGGCGATCACCTCCGGCGGCATCCAGCCGGGCGTGCCGAGCACCGAGCCGGTGGTGGTCATCGTGCCGGGGGAGCCCTGGGTGCGGGCGATGCCGAAGTCGATCACCCGGCAGCCCGACAGCGTCAGCATGACGTTGGCGGGCTTGAGGTCGTGGTGCACCAGGCCGGCGGCGTGGATCGCGGCGAGCGCGGACGCCACGCTCACCGCCACGCCGTGCAGCTCGGCGGCCGGGAGCGGGCCGCTCTGGTCGATCCGGTTCTGCAGCGACATGCCGCCGACGTACTCGCTGACGATGTAGGGGCGGTCCTCCTCGTCGCCGTGCGCGACGACCCGCGCGGTGCAGAACGAGGCGACGCGCCCGGCCAGCACCGCCTCGTCGCGGAACCGCTCCCGGAAGGCGGCGTTCCCGGCCAGGTGCGGATGGATGGTCTTCACCGCCACCCGCTCGCCCGAGTCGGGGTCGCGGCCGAGGAAGACGGTGCCCATGCCGCCGGCGCCGATCCGGCCGAGCAGCGGGTAGCCGCCCACCTGCTCGGGGTCGGTGCTCTCCAGCGGGCGCAGATCTGTGGTCTGGTGGCGATTCATGGCGTTCCTGTTCACCCCTCCGTGAAGCTCAGGCGCCCCCCTTCCCGTTCGATGGCGAAATATGGTTCCTGACTTGGTCTTTCTTGCCGGAAACGTGAACGTCACCTTGATGTAGCCCCCCGTGCACATGGTCAGGGCAGAGTAAGGACCAGTTCGGCGATCGGTTCCGGGCCCTCGTGACCCTCCTCGGCACGGGCCCGCGGCGGTCGGCGGCACCGAAGGCGATGCCCGCGCGGACGGCACCCCAGGGGTGGGAGGCGCCGTCCGCGCGGGCATCGGCCGATCGGTTCTCTATAAAACCTGTTGACTTAGTAGGGAATGTTCGCTTGAATATCCCCGTGGGTTCCTCCCGGCTCGACCGGCCCCCTCGGTCGCCCGCCGGGCGGGGCCGGTCAGGTCTCCCTCGCCGTTCGGGGCGCTCTTACGGCGGGGGCCGCGCGGTGACCGGGGCGGCGACGGCACGGCCCGTCCCGGTCACCGGCGATCTTTTCCGCCCCGCCGCGAGCGGCGCCGGAGGGTTCTGCCGATTCGCCGCCCTATGTTTCGCTTTGCAATGGGCAGGTAACAACCAGCTCTAGTGATCGTTCACCCCCCAGCGATGGAACGCACGGTTCCGTGCCACGCCGAACCGGGGGGAGGGCGCCGCAATGACGGGTCGCACGGTGCGCTGGCCCCCCTCGCGCTGGTCGCTCGGCGCCCGGGTGACCGCGGCCGCCACCGTCATCGCCGGGCTCCTCATGGTGGCCGGCGTGCTCGGCCTCTACGCGACGCTCATCTGGGCGGTGGACGAGCGGCTCGCGACCCACGGCGGCCAGGCGGTGCAGCGGCTCATCACCGACACCGAACGGTCCGGCGGGCATCCGCGGCTCGTCCCCGCCGGGGACGGCTTCTCCCTGCTGCAGGTCGTGGACGAGCAGGGCCGGGTGGTGGCCGCCAGCGACACGATGGAGCACCGCCCGCCGCTGCTCGCCCGGCGGCCCGCGGCCCACGACGAGCGGATCACCGAGATCACCTACCGGCCCGGCTTCAGCGCGAAGCTGTACGTGATCGGCGCCTGGGCGCACACGCCGCAGGGCTGGCGGGTGGTGTACGCGGGGGCGCCGATGCCCGTCGCCAAGGAGACCAAGACCTACTTCGTCATCGCGCTGGTGCTGATGGTGCCGGTGACGACCGTCCTGATCGCGTGGACGGTGTGGCACGCCGTGCAGCGGGCGCTGCGGCCGGTCCGGCGGATGCGCGCCGAGCTGGCCGAGATCACCGGCGGGGAGCAGCACCGCCGGGTCACCGTGCCCGACAGCGACGACGAGGTCGCCGGGCTCGCCGAGTCGGTGAACGTGACGCTGCGCCGGCTGGAGGCCGTCGTCGAGCGGTACCGGGTGTTCGTCGCCGACATCTCGCACGAGCTGCGCAGCCCGCTGACGGCGCTGCGGATCCAGCTGGAGCTGGCCCTGGAGCACCCCGCGGACGAGGACTGGCCGGCCGTCGCGCGCGCCGCGCTGAACGACGCCGACCGGCTGCAGCGGCTGGTCGGCGACCTGCTGATCATGGCCCGGCTGGACGCGGGGGTGCCGATCGAGCGCGAGCCGGTGGACCTCGGCGAGCTGGCCCGGGCCGAGATCGCCCGGCGCGGCCGGCGCGTCCCGGTCAAGGTGGAGACGGTCGACGGCGCGGTGGTCTCGGCCAACCCCGCGCATCTGGAGCAGATCCTGACGAACCTGCTGGACAACGCCGAACGGCACACCCGCACCCACGTCGCGGTGAGGATCTCGGTCGTGGACGGGCAGGCGGTGCTGACGGTCACCGACGACGGATCGGGCATCCCGCCCGAGGACCGCGAGCTGGTCTTCAAGCGGTTCCAGCGGCTCGCCGAGGGCCGCAAGCGCGACCGCGGCGGCAGCGGCCTCGGCCTGCCGATCTCCCGGGACCTGGCCACCGCGCACGGCGGCACGCTGGTCGCCGAGGACAGCCCGCAGGGCGCCCGGCTGGTGCTGCGGCTGCCGCTGCTGGAGCGGGCCTGCGACGAGCGGCGGACCGGCTGAGGCCTGCCAGGATGGGCCCGTGACGAATCGGGCGGGAGCGCGCGGCCTGCTGGACCGCGTCGTGACGGACTGGCGGTCCTGGGACGAGGCGCCGATCGAGGTGGCCGCGCCGGGCTCGCCGTACGCGGCCGAGCTGGCGGCGGCCCGCGCGCGCAGCGGCTGCGACGAGGCCGTGATCACCGGCGAGGGGCTGCTGCGCGGCCGCCGGGTCGCCTGCGTGGTGTCGGAGTTCGGCTTCCTGGCGGGCTCGATCGGCCTGGCCACCGCCGAGCGGATCGTCGCGGCGGTCGAGCGCGCCACGGCCGGGGGGCTGCCGCTGCTGGCCGCGCCGTCCTCGGGCGGGACCCGGATGCAGGAGGGCACCGCGGCGTTCGCGCAGATGGCGCGGATCACCGCCGCCGTCGCCCGGCACCGCGCGGCGGGCCTGCCCTACCTGGTCTACCTGCGGCATCCGACGACCGGCGGGGTGTTCGCGTCGTGGGGGTCGCTCGGGCACCTGACGGCCGCCGAGCCCGGCGCGCTGATCGGGTTCCTCGGGCCGCGCGTCTACCAGGGCCTGTACGGGGAGCCGTTCCCCGAGGGCGTCCAGGTGGCGGAGAACCTGGCGGCCAAGGGGCTGGTGGACGCCGTCGTCGGCGTCGACGACCTCGCCGGGGTCGCCGCCAGGGCACTGGACGTCATCTGCGACCCGCCCGCGTTCCAGGAGCCCGCGCCCGCCCCGCCGGTCGAAGCGCCCGCGTCGGCCTGGGACTCCATCGAGCGGTCCCGCCGCGCGGACCGCCCGGGCGTCCGCGAACTGCTCCGCCACGGCGCCACCCAGGTGACGCCCCTGTCGGGCACCGGCCAGGGCGAGGCCGACCCGGGCCTGCTGCTCGCGCTCGCCCGGTTCGGCTCGGCGTCGTGCGTCGTCGTCGGGCAGGACCGGCGCAGCCAGCGCACCGGCCACCCGCTCGGCCCGGCCGGGCTGCGGGTCGCGCGCCGGGGCATGGGCCTGGCCGCCGAGCTCGGCCTGCCGCTGGTCACCGTCGTGGACACGCCGGGCGCGGTGCTGTCGGCCGAGGCCGAGGAGGGCGGCCTCGCCGGGGAGATCGCGCGCTGCCTGGCCGACCTGCTCACCCTGGCCGCGCCGACCGTCTGCCTGCTGCTCGGCGAGGGCACCGGCGGCGCCGCGCTCGCGCTGCTGCCGTCCGACCGGGTGCTGTGCGCCCGGCACGGCTGGCTGTCGCCGCTGCCGCCCGAGGGCGCCTCAGTCATCGTGCACCGCACGCCGGACCGGGCGGCCGAGATGGCCGCGGCGCAGGGCGTCGGCGCGGCCGACCTGCTGCGCGGCGGCATCGTGGACGAACTCGTCGACGAGCGCCCCGACGCCGCCGACGAGCCCGCGGAGTTCTGCACCCGCGCGGCGGCGGCGGTGGAACGCGCGGTACGGGCCGTCATCGACCACCCTGGAAACCGCTGGCACCGCTACAGCGCCCTCGGCCCCCGCTGACCTGGTTGGATCGGTACCAAAGATCATCAGGAGGGCTCGCATGCCGGTTGTTCTGCAGGTGCCGCAGTGGCAGGGGTCATCGTCGCCGGACGCCCGGCGGCTGCGCGAGGGCGCGGAACGCCTGGCCGCCCTCATCCCGGACGCGCGGTACGCCCGCCCGGACGTCTCCGACTCGCCCGGCACCCCGGACGCGGGCGTGCGCGCCGCCGACGTCCTGGCCGCCAACCTGCGGGCCGTCCGCGCGGCCCTCGCCGAGTCCGGCGCGCGGGTGACGGTGGGCGGGGACTGCGGCGTCGAGCTGGCCCCGGTCGAGGCGGCGCTCCAACGGCACGGCGACCGCCTCGCCGTCGTCTGGTTCGACGCGCACGGCGACCTGAACACCCCGGACTCCTCGCCGTCCGGGGCCTTCCACGGGATGGTGCTGCGCACCCTGCTCGGCGAGGGCCCGGCCGCCCTCGCCCCGGCGCGCACGCTCGCGCCGCACCAGGTCGTCCTCGCCGGCGTCCGCGCGCTGGACCCGGGCGAGAGCGCCTACGTCGAGCGCGCCGGCATCCGCCATCTCGGCGCGGCCGGCCTCGCGGAGCTGCCGGACGCGATCGACGCCGGGGCCGTGTACGTCCACATCGACCTGGACGTCATGGACCCCGGCGCGTTCGCCTCGGTCGGCTTCCCCGAGCCCGGCGGCGTGGCCCCGGCCGCCCTGGCCGCCGCGGTCAACGCCCTCGCCGCCCGCTTCGAGATCGCCGGGCTCGGCGTGACCGAGTACCAGCCCGCCCGCCCGCAGGACCAGGAGGTCCTGGCGACCCTGGTCGCGTCCCTGGACCTCTGGTGAACCGTCACAGGCCGTACAGGCCGGCCAGGATCTCGTAGGAGCGCAGGCGGTCGGCGTGGTCGAAGGTCATCGTGGTGACCATGACCTCGTCGACGGCGGTGCGCTCGATCAGCTCGTCCAGCTTGCGGCGGACGGTGTCGGGACCGCCGATGACCTGGTCGTCGAGACGGGACTGGATGAGCTGCCGCTCCAGGTCGCTGTAGGGGTGCGCGGCGGTCTCCTGCGGCGTCGGGAGCTTGCCGGGGCGGCCCTGGCGCAGCCGCAGGAACGACAGCGCCTGCGGGGCGGCCAGTTCCCGGGCCTGCTCGTCGGTCTCGGCGGCGGTCACCGAGACGCCGATCATCGAGTACGGCTCGGGCATCTCGGGCGTCGGGCGGAACGAGTCGCGGTAGAGCCGCAGCGCGGGCAGGGTGTTCTCGGCGCTGAAGTGGTGCGCGAACGCGAACGGCAGGCCGAGCAGGCCCGCCAGGCGGGCGCTGTAGCCGCTGGAGCCGAGCAGCCACACCGGCACGCCGTTCCCGGCGGCGGGGGTGACGGTGCTCTTGTCCTCGAAGTAGCCGCGCAGCTCGGCGACCTGCTCGGGGAAGTCGTCGACCGACAGCGCGTCCGCGGAGCGGCGCAGCGCCCGCGCGGTCGCCTGGTCGGTGCCGGGCGCGCGGCCGAGGCCGAGGTCGATGCGGTCCGGGTGCAGGGCCTGCAGCGTGCCGAACTGCTCGGCCACCACCATCGGCGCGTGGTTGGGCAGCATGATCCCGCCGGAGCCGATCCGCATGCGCGTCGTCGCCGCGGCGACCTGGCCGATGAGCACGGCCGTCGCCGAGCTGGCGATGCCGGGCATCGTGTGGTGCTCGGCCAGCCAGTACCGGTGGTAGCCGAGCCGTTCGGTGTGCCGGGCCAGCCCGAGGGTGTCGTGCAGCGCCTGCGCGGAGGTGGAGCCTTCGGCCACGGGCGCCAGATCGAGGACGGAGAGAGGAACGCTCATTATCGTCCCAACCCGCGGGACGGCCGTCCTCTTCCGTCAGGCGCGCAGCGCGGCGGTGATACCGGCCACCACGGCCGCGGGGGCGAGCGGCAGCACGGTGAGGCTCAGCCACGACCACAGGACGAGCCGGCGCGCCCCGTCCGGGTCCTGGGGGAAGCGCTCCTCGGCGCGGGTGTACAGCAGCGCGCCGAGGACGAGCAGCGGGAGAAAGACGATCATGGCCCACAGGCCGCAGAGGAACGCCAGGGCCTGCCCCCGGCGGGTGTACGAGCCGTCCGGGCCGATGCCGATACCGGGGCGGGGTGCCAGTTCGCTCATGCCACATCCGATCGCTCGAAAGTGATCTGGATCATATGCGGCATGGGCGCGCCCGGGAAGGCCCGGCCTTCCCGGGCGCGCCGTGCGTCCGTCAGCGCAGGTTCAGGCCGAGCAGGACGGGGTCGTGGTCGGAGGAGCGGTAGGCGTCCGGCTTGTACAGCGACGGCGGGTTGAACTCGGTGTTGTAGTCCGCGATCGTCGGCTCGTCGCTGTTGATGTGCCAGATCGTGGCGCCGGTGACGCGCCGCGACAGGCCCTTGCCCGCCAGCGCGTGGTCGAGCTCGCCGGACTGGCCGTCGAAGACGTAGCTGTAGCGGTCGCGCGCCGGGACGAACCGGGGCGTCTGCGCGACGAGCCCGGCCTTGGTGAGGACCTTCACCGGGTCCTCCTCGCCGTAGGCGTTCAGGTCGCCCAGCACGAGCGGGTTCTCCTCGCCGGCGGCCAGGTCGGCGATCGCCTTGGCCTGGGTGACGCGGCGCGCGTTCCAGCAGCCCTGGCCGTCGCCCTGGTCCTTGTCGGCGCCGGTCGCGCCGGTGCAGCCCTTGGACTTGAAGTGGTTCACCACCATGGTGAACTTGGCGCCGCCGGACTTGCGCTGGAACGTCTGCACCAGCGGCGGCCGCTCGAACACCGGCGCGCTGGACGAGCGCGCCGCGCCGACCGGCGTGACCTTCTTCGTCTTGTAGATCAGCGCGACGTGGATCTCGTCGGTGCCCGGGTTCGGGTGCCTGATCCAGGAGTAGGTGCCGGCGCCGACGGCGGCGTTCAGCCGGTCGACCAGCGTCTTGACGGCGGTGTCGCCGTTGTTCTCGACCTCCATCAGGCCGGCCACGTCGGCGTTCAGGCCCTTCAGCGCCGCGACGAGCTTGGTGAGCTGGCGCTCCTGCTCCTCGGCGGTGTCGGCGCCGCGCTTGTTCAGCGTGGTGAACCAGTTGAGGGTGTTGAAGCTCGCCACCCGCACGTCGCCACCGACGTTGCGGGGCTTCTTGGTGCGCGGGTTGGTGGGCGCGAACTTCGGGGCGCGGGTCGGCTGGAGACGGTAGCTGCCGAAGCCCTGGCTGAGGACGCCGGTGAGGCCGGTGGTGGTGTCGCCGATGCGCAGCAGCCGCGGCTCGGTGTAGGGGACCTTGGCCGGGTTCTGCACGGTGGAGGCGTCGTCGATGAGGAGCCGCCGGCTGTTGTTGGCGGCCTGCGCGGCGGCGTTGTCGCCGGGGTGCGGCCGGTCGGTCGGCTGGAACAGCCGCCCGCCCGCCGACACCGTCACCTCGCCGTACCGGCCGAGCTGGTAGGTCTCGGTCGCGGTGAGGCGCTGGGTGTAGCGCAGCAGGACGCCCTCGTAGGACTCGGCGGAGGTGCCCGCGGGCAGCGGCAGCCGGACGTTGGCGGGGGCGATGTCGCCGGTGCCGCACACGTCCACGGCGGTCACGGGCGACAGCTCGGTGAGGCCGCTGTACTCCACGGCCTTGCCGGTGACCAGGACGCGGTCACCGGGCTTGACCTCCTTGGTGGAGTAGACGAACAGCCCGTCGGAGGTCTTCGGGTCGCTGTCGGGGGTGGGGTCCTGGACGAAGAACCCCTTCAGCTGGTCGGTGCCCTGGTAGTCGCCGGTGACGACGCCCTCGACGCGAACGGTCTGCCCGTTCAGCGGGGTGGTGTCACCGGTGCCCTGGACCTGGGCGATCTGGTGGGTGGCCGGGGCGTCGCACGCGGCGGGGGCCGTGTCGGCGGCCGCCTGGCCTGCGGTGGTGCCGAGGCCGGCGGTCAGGACGGCCACGGCTGTTGCTACTGCGGATCGGCGCATGGGGGAGAGCGTAAAACGGACGGCGCGCCTAGCGCAGAACTATCGGTGAAGAAACGCCCAACTCGGCATTGACGGTGATGAGGAAACGCCGCCGCCCCTGAGGGGCGTCTCGTCCTCCAGGCGGAGGCGGCCGTCCGCATCTCCTCCGCAGGTCCGGTAGGGCACCTGCTAACTTTTCTTTGCATGTACGGGGACGACCTGCTGAAGGTGCTGTCCACGCTCGCCAACCCGCATCGGCTGCGGGTGCTGGCGGCGCTGGCCGGCG
The DNA here is from genome assembly GCF_009604375.1 of Actinomadura macrotermitis. GTDB lineage: Bacteria > Actinomycetota > Actinomycetes > Streptosporangiales > Streptosporangiaceae > Spirillospora > Spirillospora macrotermitis. The sequence continues at coordinate 197,697 of NZ_WEGH01000003.1, read as the reverse complement.
AGCGCGACTACGTGAGCCGGCTCGCCCGCGAGCTCGGCATCAGCCGCCCCCTGCTCCAGGTCCACCTGCGCAAGCTGGAGGCGGCCGGGCTCGTCCGCGGGCGGGCCGAGACCGCCCCGGACGGCAGGGTCGTGAAGTACTACGAGGTCGTCCCGTTCGCGATCGAACTGACGCCGCAGAGCATCGAGGCGGCGGTGCGCACGCTGAGCGCGCCCGAGGAGACGAAGGGACAGCGGTGATGGACGGCCACGAACTGGCGGAGGTGGTCGGCGCGTTCGGCCTCTTCGCCTTCATCACCACCGTGATCACGGTGATCATCATGCAGGTGGGCGCCACCCTGCGGGCCCGCGCCGCGCTCACCCGCGAGGACGGGTACCGGCGCCTCGCCGAGGACGGCGCCGCCGCGCAGCAGACCATCGCGCGGCGGCTCACCGACATGGAGAAGCGCATGGAATCGCTGGAGACCATCCTGCGGACGGTCGAATAGGAAACGGCTGGGCCGCCGAGCGGCAACTCGGCGGCCCAGCGAAGAAGCACCCACCCGCCCGAGGGCGGGCTCTCACAGACACTCCTTCGTCGAAAGGACAGCAGTTCATGCTGCCTGAAGGCAAGTCGGCCACACGCGTGGCCGAACCGCCCGTGCCGAGAAGACCCCTGACCGAGCGGATCGCGGGCTGGTCCGTCCGGCATCGCGCGCTCGCCATCACCGGCTGGTTCGCGCTCGCCGTCGTCGCGGTGCTGGCGAGCGCCGTGCTCGGCCTGGACTCCAAGAACAGCACCGACCCGGGGGAGTCGGGCCGCGCCGACCGCGTCCTGGACGCGCAGACCGCGTACCTGCCGCTCCAGGAGAACGTCCTTGTCCAGGCCCGGACGGGCGGCGCCCCTTTCACCGACCCTGCTCTACGCGCCGCGACCGAGGACCTGACCCGCACGCTGCGCGCGGCGCCCGGCGCCGTCACGGCCCTGCGTTCGCCCCTGGAACCGGGCAACGGCGACCTCGTGTCCAGGGACGGCCGGTCCGGGCTGGTCGATTTCCAGATCGCCGGGCCCCACGACGACTTCCGCGAGCACTACGCCGCCGCCGTGCGGGCCGTCGAGGACGCCGCGGCGCGGCACCCCGCCGTCCGGTTCGCGCAGGCGGGCGACAAGAGCCTGTCCGACGCGGTGAACGACGGCATCAAGGACGACATGCAGCGCGCCGAGTACTTCTCGCTGCCGCTCACCGTCGTCATACTGCTGCTGGTGTTCGGCTCGCTGGTCGCCGCGGGCATCCCGTTGCTGCTCGCGGTCACCACCATGCTCACCGCCTTCGGGCTGCTCCAGGTGGCCGCGCACTGGGTGCCGGTCAACAGCGCCACCTCCTCGGTCGTGCTGCTGGTCGGGATGGCCGTCGGCATCGACTACTCGCTGTTCTACCTGCGCCGCGAGCGCGAGGAGCGGGCCGCCGGACGCGGTGTCGCCGAGGCGCTCGGCGTCGCCGCCCGCACGTCCGGGCACGTCGTGGTCGTGTCCGGCCTGACCGTGATGCTGTGCCTGGCCGGGCTGCTGCTCACCGGCCTGGACAACTTCAAGGGGCTCACCGCCGGCACCGTCCTCGTCGTCGGCGTCGCCATGCTGGGCTCGGTCACGGTGCTGCCCGCGCTGCTCGCCGCGCTCGGCCACCGCGTCGACAAGGGCCGCGTCCCCGGGCTCGGCCGCCGCGGGGAGTCGCGGTTCTGGACGGCCGTGGCGCGGCGCGTCGTCCGCCGTCCGCTGCTGTGGGGCGGCCTCGCCGCCCTCCTCCTGGTGCTGCTGACGCTGCCCGCGTTCGGGATGCGGCTGCAGGACGCCGCCGTCACCGACAGCCTGCCCCGCACGGTCCCGGCCGTGGACGCCGCCGTCCGCGTGCAGCAGGCGTTCCCCGGCGCCGCCTCACCCGCCCGGGTCGTGCTGTGGGAGAAGCGGCCGGGCGCACTGGACGACCCGGCCGTGCGCGCCGCCGTCGACCGCCTGCACCCGGTCTCGACCGCCCGCGCCGGCCGCGTCCTGGTCGCCCGGGTCCGGCTCGCCGACTCCGGCACCGGGCCCGACGCCGAACGCTCCCTGCGCGGGCTGCGCGCCCGGATCGCCGTCCCGGACGGCGTCGGGCACGCCGTCGCGGGCAAGACCGCCTTCGCCCACGACTTCACCGAGGTCGTCAGGGACCGCTCGCCGCTGGTGTTCGGGTTCGTGCTGACGCTCGCCTTCGTGCTGCTGGCGGTCACCTTCCGCTCGCTGACGATCCCCCTGGTGTCGATCCTGCTCAACCTGCTGTCGCTCGGCGCCGCCTACGGCGTGCTGACCTGGGTGTTCCAGGACGGCCACCTGGAGTCGGCGCTCGGGTTCCGCTCCTACGGCGGCGTCGTCGGCTGGCTGCCGCTGTTCATGTTCGTCATCCTGTTCGGGCTGAGCATGGACTACCACGTCTTCATCCTCAGCCGGATCCGCGAGCGCCTCGCCGCCGGCGCCGCACCGGCCGACGCCGTCGTCGCCGGGGTCGGCACGAGCTCGGGCGTCGTCACCGGCGCCGCCGCCATCATGACGGCCGCGTTCAGCGTCTTCGTCGTCCTGTCGGCGATCGAGTACAAGATGATGGGCGTCGGCCTGGCCGTCGCGGTGCTGGTCGACGCCACCGTGGTGCGCGGCGTGCTGCTGCCCGCCGCCCTGGCCCTGCTCGGGAGACGCCCCCGCTGACCCTGCGTGAACGGATCGGTACTGTGGGGATCATGGAGACTGGTTCCGCCGATCCGTTCGTGCGGGTGCGCGGCGCCCGCGAGCACAACCTGCGCGACGTGGACCTGGCCGTCCCGCGCGACGCCCTGGTGGTCTTCACCGGGGTGTCGGGCTCGGGCAAGTCGTCCCTGGCGTTCGGCACCCTGTACGCCGAGGCGCAGCGCCGGTACATGGAGTCGGTCGCGCCCTACGCGCGGCGGCTGCTGCACCAGGCCGGGACGCCCCAGGTCGACCAGATCACCGGACTGCCGCCCGCCGTCGCCCTGGAGCAGCGCCGCTCGGTGCCGTCCGCGCGCTCCTCGGTCGGGACCGTCACCACCCTGTCCAACCTGCTGCGCATGCTGATGTCGCGGGCCGGCGACTACCCGCCCGGCGCCGAGCCGCTGTACTCCGACGCCTTCTCCCCCAACACCGCCATCGGCGCCTGCCCGAACTGCCACGGCCTCGGGGAGGTGCACGAGGTCACCGAGCAGACGCTGGTCCCCGACCCCTCGCTGAGCATCCGCGACGGCGCGATCGCGTCCTGGCCGGGCGCCTGGCACGGCAAGAACCTGCGCGACATCCTGGAGACCCTCGGCTACGACATCGACCGGCCCTGGCGGGAGCTGCCGCAGGAGCAGCGCGACTGGATCCTGTTCACCGACGAGCAGCCCGTCGTCACCGTCCACCCCGTCCGCTCCGCCGGCCAGGTCCAGCGCTCCTACCAGGGCACCTACGCCAGCGCCCGGCGGCTGGTGCTGCGCACCTACTCCGGTTCGGCGAGCGAGGGCCGCCGCCGGCGCATGGAACGGTTCCTGGTCACCTCGCCCTGCCCGGTCTGCCGGGGGCAGCGGCTGAACCTGGACGCGCTCGCGGTCACCTTCGCCGGGCTCAACATCGCCGGGCTCGCCGCGCTGCCCCTCACCGAGCTGGCGGACGTGCTGCGGCCGCATGCGACCGGCGACGACGCGGCCGCGGTGATCAGCCGCGACATCATCGCCCGCATCGACGACCTGGCCGAGCTCGGCCTCGGCTACCTCGGCGTCTCCCGCGCCGCCCCGACGCTGTCGGCGGGCGAGCTGCAGCGGCTCCGCCTGGCCACCCAGCTGCGCTCGGGCCTGTTCGGGGTGGTGTACATCCTGGACGAGCCGTCGGCCGGGCTGCACCCGGCCGACACCGAGTCGCTGGTGGCGGTGCTGGAGCGGATCAAGAAGGCCGGCAACAGCGTCTTCTTCGTGGAACACGACCTGGAGGTGGTGCACCGCGCTGACTGGATCGTCGACGTCGGGCCCGCCGCGGGCGTGCACGGCGGCCGGGTCCTGTACAGCGGGCCCGTCGAAGGGCTGCGCGAGGTCGCGGACTCGGTCACCGGCCGCTACCTGTTCGAGGGGGCCGGGCGGCCCGCGCGCGCGCCGCGCGCGCCGTCGGGTGTGCTGGAGCTGCGCGGCATCGACCGGCACAACCTGTGCGATCTGGACGTCGACGTGCCGCTCGGCGTCTTCACCGCCGTCACCGGGGTGTCCGGGTCGGGCAAGTCCAGCCTCGTCGACGCCATGGAGGACGCCGCCACCGGCCGCGTCGTGCGCGTCGACCAGCGGCCCATCGGCCGCACGCCCCGCTCCAACCTGGCCACCTACACCGGCCTGTTCGACACCGTCCGCAAGCTGTTCGCGGCGACCCCCGAGGCCAAGGAGCGCCGCTACGGCGCCGGCCGGTTCTCCTTCAACGTGCCCGGCGGGCGCTGCGAGAACTGCCAGGGCGAAGGGTACGTCTCGGTGGAGCTGCTGTTCCTGCCGAGCACCTACGCGCCCTGCCCGGTATGCCACGGCGCCCGCTACAACCCCGACACGCTGCGGATCCGCTACAACGGCGCCAATATCGCGGAGGTCCTGGACATGACCGTGGACGACGCCGCCGGGTTCCTGACCGACGTCCCCGCCGCCGCCCGCTCCTTGCGGACGCTGCGCGACGTCGGCCTCGGCTACCTGCGGCTCGGCCAGCCCGCGACCGAGCTGTCCGGCGGCGAGGCCCAGCGCGTCAAGCTCGCCGCCGAGCTCCAGCGCACCCGGCCCGCCGACACCCTCTACCTGCTGGACGAGCCCACCACCGGCCTGCACCCGGCCGACGCCGACCTGCTCATGGACCGGCTGCACGACCTGGTCGACGGCGGCGCCACCGTGGTCGTCGTGGAGCACGACATGGACGTGGTCGCCGCCGCCGACCACGTCGTCGACCTCGGGCCCGGCGGCGGCGACCGCGGCGGCCGGATCGTCGCGCAGGGCACCCCGGCCGAGGTCGCCGGGACCGCCGGCAGCATCACCGCGCCCTACCTGAAGGCCCGCCTGGACCGGCACCGACGGTAACCGGGAATGTCGGTGGCACGCGAGAGAATGTGCCCATGACCGAGACCCCCGCGATCACCGAGATCGGTGACGAGGCCGCGTACGCCGCCGCCGTCCAGACCGCCGTCAGCGCCGCCGCGGCCTACTACGGCGAGGGCGACTCCGTCCTGGACGACGACGCCTTCGACCGGCTGGTGCGCGGCATCGCCGCCTACGAGGAGGAGCACCCCGACCAGGTGCTTCCCGAGTCGCCGACCGGCAAGGTCGCCGGGGGAGCGGTCGTCGGCGACGTGCCGCACACCGTGCCGATGCTGAGCCTGGACAACGTGTTCGGGCCCGAGGACCTGGCGTCCTGGGCGGCCGGGCTGGAGCGCCGCCTCGGCCGCCCGGTCGAGCGGTGGAGCGTCGAGCCGAAGCTCGACGGGCTGGCGATCTCGGCCCGCTACCGCGAGGGCCGGCTCGTCCAGCTGGTCACGCGCGGTGACGGCGCGGCGGGCGAGGACGTCTCGCACGCCATCGGCACCGTCACCGGGCTGCCCGCCCGCCTCGCCCGGCCGGTCTCGGTCGAGCTGCGCGGCGAGGTGCTGATGACGCGCGCCCAGTTCGAGGACGCCAACACCGCGCGCACCGGCGCGGGCGGCGCCGCGTTCGCCAACCCGCGCAGCGCCGCCGCCGGGTCGCTGCGCGCCAAGGACCGCGCCTACGCGGTGGAGATGACGTTCTTCGCCTACGGCGCGCTGCCGCTGGAGTCCGGCGAGGAGCTCACCGCGCGGCTGCGCGAGGCCCCGCACAGCGAGATCATGGAGCTGGTCGCCGAACTCGGCGCCAACACCACCGCCTCCACTCCGGTCCCCGGCGTCGTCGCGGCGACCGTGGAGCAGGTGCAGGCCCGCGTCGAGGAGATCGCCGCGCTGCGCGCGACGCTGGAGTTCGGCATCGACGGCATCGTGGTCAAGGCCGACCTGGCCGCCGACCAGGAGCAGGCCGGGCTGTCCTCGCGCGCGCCGCGCTGGGCCACCGCCTACAAGCTGCCCGCCGTCGAGAAGATCACCAGGCTGGTCGCGGTGGAATGGAACGTCGGCCGCACCGGCATCATCGCGCCCCGCGCGGTGCTGGAGCCGGTCGAGGTCGACGGGGCCGTCATCGCCTACGCCACCCTGCACAACGCCGGCGACATCGCCCGCCGCGACCTGATGATCGGCGACCACGTCACCGTCTACCGGGCCGGCGACGTCATCCCGCGCGTCGAGGCGCCGGTGGTGCACCTGCGCACCGGCGAGGAGACCCCGATCGAGATCCCGGACGCGTGCCCGCGCTGCGGCCAGGGCATCGACGACGCGCAGAAGCGCTGGCGCTGCGCGCAGGGCCGCGCCTGCCACGCCATCGCCTCGGTCCGCTACGCCGTCGGCCGCGACCAGCTCGACATCGAGGGCCTCGGCGAGAAGATCGTCGACCAGCTCGTCACCGCCGGGCTCATCGCCGACTTCGCCGACCTGTTCTCCCTCACCCGCGAGCAGCTCCTCGATCTGGACCGGATGGGCGAGACCAGCACCGACAACCTGCTGGCCGCCATCGAGGCCGCCAAGGCCAAGCCGCTCAACAAGGTGTTCTGCGCGCTCGGCATCCGCGGCACCGGCCGCTCGATGTCGCGGCGCATCGCCCGCCACTTCGCCACCATGGACGCCATCCGCGCCGCCGACGCCGAGGCGTTCCAGGACGTCGACGGGGTCGGCCCCGAGCGCGCCGCGCTGCTGGTCGCCGAGATCGCCGAGCTGGGCCCGCTGATCGACCGGCTCGCCGCGGCCGGGCTCGGCATGACCGAGCCGGGCGCCACCGGCCCCGGCGCACCGGCGGCGGACGCCGACGAGCTGCCGCTGTCGGGCATGTCGGTCGTCGTCACCGGCGCGATGAGCGGCCCGCTGGCCGACCTCACCCGCACCCAGGTGAACGAGCTGATCGAGCGCGCGGGCGGGAAGGCGTCGTCGTCGGTGTCGGCGCGCACCGCTCTGCTCGTCGCGGGCGAGAAGGCCGGCTCCAAGCGCGACAAGGCGGAGAAGCTCGGCGTGGAGATCGCCACCCCGGAGGAGTTCGCCGCCCGCGTCGCCGACTTCCTGGCTTGACGGCACGGGCCGCCAGGGCACGGGGCTGAGAACATGGGATTGACGGCACGGGGGCCGACGGCCCGGCTCAAGCCGGGGCCGTCGGCCCCCGTGCCGGGGTGGCCCCGGTGTTCAGGTGGCCCCGGTCTTCGGGGGGTGCCGGTGTTCGGGTGGTCCCGTGCTTGGGTGATGCGTGCTTTGGCGGGGTGCTTCGGCGTGCGTGCTCGGATGGCGCGTGCTTTGCCGGCGGGCTTTGACGGGGGGCGGACCGCTGGGGGATCGTGCGGGCATGCGACCGAACGAGACCCGCGCCCTCGGCGAGTTGACGGGCAAGGCCCTCAGCGGCGGCACCGCGCGCGTCCGCCAGATGCACCGCGGCATCGCCGCGCGGGTCTTCCGCGGCGTCGGCCCCGCCGCCGCGCCCGTCCGCGTTCTGCACGACGGCATCGCGGACGCCGTCTACAGCACGGTGGGCGGCACGTTCTCCGCGGCGGGCCGCGCCGCCGGGCGGGTCCTGGCGGAGGCGTCGGACGGCCGGCCCCTGGAGGACGACCGCCGCGCCGCCGTCCCGCTGGCCATGCTCAACGCCTGGCACGGCGACCGGCTGCGGGACGAGGGCAGCCCCCTGGCGCTGGAGATGACCGTCCGGGTGGACGGGCGCAACGTGCCCATCCGCCCGGACGTCCTCGCCGAGACGCACCCCGATCCGGCCGGGCGCGTCGCGGTCTTCCTGCACGGCCTCACCGAGACCGAGGGCGCGTGGGCCTACAAGTCGGTGCAGTACTACGGCCGTCCCGGCGTCACCTACGGCGACCGCCTGCGCGAGGACCTCGGCTACACGCCCGTCCAGATCCGCTACAACACCGGCGCCCGCATCCCGGCGAACGGCAGGGAGCTGGCGGCCCTGCTGGAGGACCTGGTGGCGGCCTGGCCCGTCCCCGTCGAGGACCTGCTGCTGGTCGGCCACTCGATGGGCGGCCTGGTGATCCGCAGCGCCCTGGCCCAGGCCGGGGACCGGGCGTGGCCCGCGCTCGTCCGCGACACCGTCACGCTCGGCAGCCCCCACCTCGGCGCCCCGCTGGAGCAGGGCGCGACGCTCCTGGCGCGCGCGCTCGGCGTGCTCGGCGAGACCCGCTCGATCGCCACGATCATCGACGGACGCAGCGCGGGCATCAAGGACCTGCGCCGCGGCACCCTGCTGGAGGACGAGGAGGCCGACGTCCCGCTGCACGAGGGGGCCCGCCACTTCATCGTGGTCGCCACCGTCGCGGGCCGCGACGGCTCCCTGGCGGGGAACCTGCTCGGGGACCTGCTGGTCCGGCCGGACAGCGCCTGCGGCACCCGGCGCTTCGAGCTCCCGCCCGAGCACATCTGCCGCCTGCCGCGCCTGCACCACTTCGACCTGCTCAACCACCCCGACGTCTACGACCGCATCCACGGGTGGCTGACCGCGCGCCCGGCGGACGAGCCCGCCGGCGCCGAGGACTGAGCCCGCGGCGGGTGCGGATCACGACAAGTGAGGGCCCGGTTACTTGGCACTTTCTCGCCGGGACCGGCGGCCCCGGGACGGAGAGCGGGCCGGGGCCGGCGTGACCGGCGCGAGAAGAGCGCTGGTCGGGACCGGTGCCGTGGGCCGGGGCGGGCACGACCCCTTCGCTCCCTGTGAAGCAGCCGCTACCCGTTTCCGGCGCCCTCAGGTTTGCCGGCGTTTCCGCAGACGTGCAGGTCCGCGCGTCCCGTCCGGCGGGCCACCGGAAAAGTTGCCATCGGGCGGCCACATTGTTGTTCATTGATGCCAGGAAAGAGTGCCCACCTGGCCTCTTGCGGTCATCCCGCCGCCGGGAACTCCCTCGAAGCGGCGCGAAATGCGGCTGACGGGCGGGTTCCGCATGTTTGCCACACCGGCGGCGATCCTTGGGTGTTTTTTGTGCCTTGCGGGCTATCCACGGCCTTTCCCACTATTTGCGGTAATCGGGGCGCGCCAGTCGGGTGCGCCCTGGCTCCCAGGAGGCACAGTGAGGAAGTCCACCCTCCGTCCCGCCACCGTCATCGGTGCGAGCGCCGCCATCGCGGCCGCCGCCCTGACCGCCCTCCCGGCCGCGCACGCGGCCGCCCCGCAGGCGGCCCCGGCCGCCCCCGACCCCTCCGCCGTGGCGGCCCGGCTGGCCAAGCAGCTCGGCAAGCGCAGCGCGGGCGCCTACCTCGACCGCGGCAAGCTCGTGGTCACCGTCTCCGACGCCGCGGGCGCCCGCCAGGTCCGCGCCGCCGGCGCCACCCCGCGCACCGTCGCCCGCGACGGCGCGGACCTGGCCAAGGTCACCGCCGCCATCGACAAGGGCGTGAAGTCCAGCGGCACGGCCTGGGCCGTCGACCCCGCCACCGACCAGGTCGTGCTGTCCTACGACAGCACCGTCACCGGCAAGAAGCTGACCGCGCTGCGCGCCGTCGCCGCCAAGCAGGGCAAGGCCGTGCGCGTCGAACGCGTCGCGGGCCGGTTCGCGCCGCTCATCGCCGGCGGCCAGGCCATCTACACCGGCGGCGCCCGCTGCTCGCTCGGCTTCAACGTGCGCAGCGGCACCACCTACTACTTCCTCACGGCGGGCCACTGCACCAACATCGGTGCGACCTGGTACGCCGACTCCAGCGGCTCCACCGTGCTCGGCACCCGGGCGGGCACCAGCTTCCCCGGCAACGACTACGGCATCGTCCGCTACACCAACACCTCCATCACCAAGACCGGCGGCGTCTACACCTACCCGGGCACGCAGGACATCACGTCCGCCGCCGACCCGGTGGTCGGCCAGACCGTCCGCCGCAGCGGCAGCACCACCGGCGTCCACAGCGGCACGGTGACCGCCCTCAACCAGACCGTCCGCTACTCCGAGGGCACCGTGTACGGCCTCATCCGCACCACGGTCTGCGCGGAGCCGGGCGACAGCGGCGGGTCGCTGTACAACGGCACGACGGCCTACGGGCTCACCTCGGGCGGCAACGGAAACTGCTCGTCCGGCGGCACGACCTTCTTCCAGCCGGTCACCGAGGCCCTCGCCGCCTACGGCGTGAGCGTCTACTGATCCGGTGGGCGGCCTCCCCGCGGGGAGGCCGCCCTTTCCCGGCGGCGGTCAGTTGAGGCTGAGGGTGCCGTCGGCGAGCAGCCGGTCGAGGGCGACGCCGACCAGGCGCCGGGTGCCGGCGAACGGATCGCGGCCGTCGCCCAGGGCGTGACGGCCGGTCTTGCCGTCGTCGCGCCCGTCGTCGTCCAGGTCGGCGTTCACGGCATCGTCGTTCACGGCGTCTCCTCGATCGGGGCCGAGCCCCGCCCGCCCGACAGCACGACCGCCATGTCCGGCGGCACCTCCCGGTGGAGCCCGGTGTACCCGCCCTCGGGGGTCATGACGATCACGCCGCTCTCGTGGCCGTGCGCCAGCGCGGCGGCGTCCCGCCGCTGCAGGCCGAGGCAGAGCCGCTTGGTCACCTGGTAGGCCGCGGCGGGGAGCGTGAAGAGGGCGACGCGGAAGAACCACGTGGTCGCGTACAGCGACACGTGGAACCTGTCGGAGATCACGTCGTTGGCCCCGGCCAGCCACAGCACGGCGTAGCACGTCGTGACGGCGACACCGGCCGAGGTGCGCACCGGCGCGTTGCGTGGCCGGTCGTTGACGTGGTGGAGGCCGCGGTCACCGGTGGCCCAGCGCTCCAGCCACGGCCAGAACGCCGCCCCGGTCACCAGGAGGCCGAGCGGGACCAGGCCGGGGACCAGCACGTTCCAGCTGACCGTGTGCCCCCACAGTGTGGTCTCCCAGGCGGGCATGACACGCAGGGCGCCCTCCAGGAAGCCCAGGTAGAAGTCGGGTTGCGATCCCGACGAGACCACCGCGGGGTCGGACGGCCCGTACAGCCAGACCGGGTTGATCTGCGCGACGGCGGCCAGCAGCGCCAGCACCCCGAAGGTGAACAGGAAGAACGCGCCGGTCTTGGCCACGAAGACCGGGAAGAACGGGTAGCCGTGCGTCTGCCGTTCGGTGTGGTGCCGGACCGGCATCGAGCTGTGCGTCTGGTGCCACATGATCAGGATGTGCGCGACGACCAGCGCCAGGATGACGCCCGGGATCAGCAGGACGTGGATCGTGAACATCCGCGGCACGATGTCGGTCCCCGGGTACTCCCCGCCGAACAGGAAGAACAGCAGGTAGGTGCCGACCAGGGGAAGGGCCTGGACCACCCCGGCGGTGACCCGCAGCCCGGCGCCCGACAGCCCGTCGTCGGGAAGCGAGTAGCCGAACAGGCCCTCGACCAGCACGATCGTGAAGATGGCCAGGCCGACCAGCCAGTTGAGGTCGCGCGGCTTGCGGTAGGCGCCGGTGAAGAAGACCCGGAGCATGTGCGCCATGATCGCGGCGATGAACAGGAGCGCCGCCCAGTGGTGGATCTGGCGGACCAGCAGCCCGCCGCGCACCTCGAAGCCGATGTCCAGGGTCGAGGCGTAGGCCTCGCTCATCCGTACGCCGTCGAGCTGCCGGTACGAGCCGTGGTAGACGACCTCGGTCATGTCGGGCCGGAACCACAGCGTCAGGAACGTCCCGGTGATCAGCAGCACGACGAACGAGTACAGGGCGATCTCGCCCAGCATGAACGACCAGTGGTCCGGAAAGACCTTCCTGATCGCCTTCCTGAGCGTCCGCGTGGAGCCGAGCCGCTCGTCGAGGAACTCCAGTGAGGTGATGGTGGCGTTGATCGTGGCCCCCTTGGCCGTCGGGCGACCGGGCTCGCCGCGCCGCATCCGTCCGGACCCGGATCGGCGCGGTTCCGGCCGGCGCGCCGAGCGGAGCGGCTGCCCGCCTTCACCTCACTGACTGCGCCGCGACGGGTTCTGTGACAGGGCGGGATCGTGACGCAGGTCACGTGCGGCCACCGGTGGACCGGACCTCTGGAAGTGGCGAATGGTGATCCAGGTCACATTGTCCGGCGGTCACAGCCGGCGAGCGCGCCGGGTCAGGCGATTGACCGCACGAACGCCCGAGGAGCGTGCGCGCGCCGAACGGCGCCCGCTCTTCCCGGCGCCCCACCTGCCCCTTGTGAGAAGCGCATGACCGACACCTCCGTGAGCCGCATCCCCGACTCCCCGCACCCGCCGCCCGCGCCCCCGCCGTCCCGCTGGAACGGCTACGTCGCCGCGGTCACCGGCAGGCGCTCCAAATGGGCCGTCCTGGCCGCCTGGCTGCTGATCGTGCTGATCGCCGGGGGCTTCGCCGCCAAGGTCGCCGACGTCCAGGACAACGACCCGGCCTCCTGGCTGCCCGCCGACTCCCAGGCCACCCGGGCCGTCGAGATCGCCGAACGGCACTTCGCCGAACACGACCGGGCCACCGCCGTCGTCGTCTACACCCGCGACGGCGGCCTCACCCCCGCCGACCTGGCCAAGGCGGACCGGGACCGCGGCGCGACCCCCGGCGCGACCGCGCCCACCAGGTCCGCCGACGGCAGGTCCGTCCTGTTCAGCGCGCCCGTGCCGATGGCCTCCAACGACAACGGCGTGCTCGGCGACGCCGTCGGCCGTCTCCGGAAGACCACCGGCCAGGCGGCGCCGGCCGGGCTGGACGTCCGCGTCACCGGCCAGGCGGGCACCATCGCCGACTACATCGAGGTCTACTCCGGCATGGACGGGGTCCTGCTCGCGGTCGCCCTCGCCGTCGTCACCGTCGTCCTGCTGGTCACCTACCGCAGCCCCGTGCTGTGGTCGATCCCGCTGCTGGCGACGTTCCTGGGCACCTGGACCGCCCTCGGGGCGGTCTACCTGCTCGCCAGGCATGCCGGGCTGAAGGTGGACGGCCAGTCCAGCTACATCCTGATGGTGCTCGGCCTCGGCGTCGGCACCGACTACGCCCTGCTGCTCATCGCCCGCTACCGCGAGGAGCTCGGCCGCCGCGCCGACCGGCACGAGGCGATGGCGCACGCGCTGCGCCGCTGCCTGCCCGCCGTCACCGCCTCCGCCGCCACCGTCGTGATCGCCTCCCTCTGCCTGGTCTTCGGCAGGATGAACAACACCCAGGGCCTCGGCCCGGTCGTCGCGATCGGCGTGGCGGTCGTCTGCCTGGCCGCCACCTCGCTGCTGCCCGCGCTGCTGGTCGTCCTCGGCCGCTGGGTGTTCTGGCCCCGCCGGCCCGCCGTCGCGCCCGCCGGACCGGACGCGCCGGCCGCCGCGCCGGGCACCGGCCTGTGGGGACGGGTCGCCGCCGCCGTCGACGCCCGGCCCCGCCTGATCTGGATCGGATCGGCCGCCGCCCTGGCCGTCCTGGCGGCCGCCGCGTTCACCCTCCACTCCGGCCAGGCGCTCGACGAGCAGTTCACCGGCACCACCGACGCCATCGCCGGCCAGCGCCAGATCGCCCGGCACTTCCCCGCGGGCTCCGCCGAGCCCGCCGACGTCTACGTCGCCGACGCCCGGGCCGGCGCGGTGCTGGCCCGGGTCGGGAGGGTCGGCGGCGTCACCAGCGCGGCCAGGGACCGCTCGGCGGGCGGCTACACCCACCTGACCGTCGTCCTGGCCGACGAACCCGACACCCCGGCCGCACGCGCCACGATCACCCGCGTCCGCGACGCGGTGGCCGGCACGGGAGCCGTCGTCGGCGGGCAGACCGCCGTCGCCCTGGACACCTCCCGCGCCCAGGGGGCCGAGGAGGCGCTGCTCATCCCGCTCATCCTCGCCGTCGTCCTGATCATGCTCGTGCTGCTGCTGCGCGCCCTCACCGCCTCCCTGCTCCTGATCGCCTCGGTCGTGCTGTCCTACGGCGCGGCCCTCGGCATGGCGGGGCTGCTGTACCGGGCGCTCGGCCATCCGCGCATCGACCGGGGGCTGCTCCTGTTCGGGTTCCTGTTCCTGGTCGCCCTCGGCATCGACTACACGATCTTCCTGATGTCGCGCGCCCGCGAGGAGGCGCACCTGCACGGCCACCGGGCGGGCGTCCTGAACGGCCTGCGCGTCACCGGCGGCGTGATCACCAGCGCGGGGCTGGTCCTGGCCGCGACCTTCGGCGTCATGGCCGTCGTCCCCACCGTCTCCGCGCTCCAGCAGGGCCTGCTCATCGCCGGGGGCGTCCTGCTCGACACCCTGGTCGTCCGGAGCCTGCTGATCCCGGCGCTCGCCCTGGACGCCGGGAAACGCATCTGGTGGCCCGCCAGGGTCGACGACTGACGGCGGCCGGACGCTGGACGGACGCTCCCGCCCGCGGGCGGGAGCGTCCGCTCGTGCGCGCTACCGGCCCTGGAGGGAGCGGACGTTGTCGCCGAACGTCCAGCCCTTGGACCCGTCCCAGTTGAGGGACCAGGTCATCAGGCCCTTCAGCCCGCCGTTGTAGGTGTTCCAGGCCTGCGCCACCAGGGAGGGCGCCATGTAGCCGCCGCCCGCGCCCGGCTGCGCGGGCAGGCCCGGGACCTGCTTGTCGTAGGGGACCTTGATGGTGGTGCCCTGGACGACCAGTCCCTTGTTCAGGCAGTCGGTCTGCGCCGTGAAGCCCTGCACCGTGCCCGCGGAGTAGGAGTCGCCCGCGCAGCCGTACATGCTCCCGTTGTAGTACTGCATGTTCAGCCACCACAGCCGGCCGTTGTCGGCGTACTTCTTGACGATCGGCAGGTAGGCGCCCCAGATGGAGCCGTAGGTGACGCTGCCGCCGGTGACGTACGCGGTCTCGGGCGCCATCGTCAGCCCGAAGCCGGGCGGCATCTGGGCGAGCACGCCGTCGATGATGCGGACCAGGTTCGCCTGCGACGCCGAGAGCCGGCCGATGTCGCCGCTGCCCGACAGGCCCGTCTCGATGTCGATGTCGATGCCGTCGAAGTTGTACTTCTTCAGGATCGGCACGACGGTGGCGACGAAGCGATCGGCGACGGCGGCGGAGCCGAGGTCGATGCCGGCGTTCGCGCCGCCGATCGACAGCAGGACGGTGAGGCCGGCCGCCTTGGCCGCGCACATCTCGGCCGGGGTGGCGACCTTGACGGTGGCGTCCATGCCGTCCTCCCACAGGACGGTGCCGTCGGACCGGATGACGGGGAACGCCGCGTTCACGACGTTGTACCCGTGCTGGCGGATGCGCGGGTCGGTGATGGGGGTCCAGCCGAACGGCGGGTGGACGCCGTTGGCCGCGCCATCCCAGTTCTCCCAGTACCCCTGGAGGACCTTGCCGGCCGGCCGCGGCTTCAGCGGGCAGGTCTCGGACGTCGGCGGAGTGGTGGGCGACGCGGTGGGTGACGCGGTGGGTGACGTGGTGGGTGACGTGGTGGGCGGGGTCGTCGGCGGCTGCGTCCCGTCGCAGGGGCCGAGGTCGCGCCACAGCGTCGGGGTGGCGTCGGGTGTCCAGCCGGCGCCGGGATAGGCGGTGTGGGTCTGCAGGGCCTCGTAGCCCCGCGCCTTGTAGGCGGCCTTGGCTCCGGCCTGGTAGGTGGTGCCCTCGGCCCAGGCGGGGAAGGCGCACGCGATCGTGGGGGCGGCCGACGAGGCCGCGGACGGGAACGCCACCAGTGCCGACAGCGCCAGGAGCGCGGCGACGGCTGCGGCGGCGAATGCCGCGGCCCGGCGTTTGCGGGTTTCAACGGGCATGGGACTCCTCGGCAGGCGGGGGGAATTGCAGAGGAGCCGGGCGCGGAGGCGGGTATTCGCTGGGAGCGTGGGCCATGCGACCGGCGGGGACGCCCCCAGCGTAGGCGCATTTCCGCTAACTGAAAAGAGTCTTTTCCGGTCAATTCAATATGCGAAATAAGGGTGGGGACAAATGGCCCGGCAAAGGTCGGTGAGGCTCGCGCGCGCCGCCTCCACCTCGCCCGGCAGCGGCCGCCGGGAGCGCGCCGGCGACGGCAGGGCCCGCGCGGCGTCGGCCAGCCCGCCGGTCCCGGCAGGCCGGCGGGCCGGCCGAGCGGCGCGCGGGCCATCTGCTGCGACACCGGGTCCAAGGCGTTCCGCTCGCCCACCAGGACGCGGGCGGCGAGCAGTGCCGTGCGCGGTGTGCTCGGCGAGGCTGCGGCGCAGCTCCGGGCCCCGGTCGCGGGTGGCGACGACGATCGTCACGTCCGGCACGCGCTCCTCCTGGCTGACGTGGCGGCGGGCGGTGGAGGCGCGTTGCGGCTCCTCCAGGGGCGACGGCGGGCCTGCGCGACGGCCATGGGCGATCACGATGACCGTGCCGTGCATGGACGGGAGATACCCGGCGGACCCGGGCGTATCCGGTGGCGCGCGGAAAGCGAGCGGCAAAATCGGGCAAGGGGCCCTTATGGCGAAGTAAGTATTTTATCTACTTCCTCCTTCTCGCCCGTCTGATGCTGTTTGGGCAATTGAACACGGGTAGTAGCGGATTGTTCCTTTCTGTGTCCTGCTTCGCGTGAGGTGACCACGACAGCGAGCTCCTTCATCCGTCCCGCTCAACGGCCGGCATTCCGCACCTGGCCTGCTCTCCTGCACTGGAGACCCGTATGCGTGTTCTCGGAATCAACGCCATTTTCCATGACCCGGCCGCCGCTCTGGTGGTGGACGGCCACGTGGTCGCCGCCGCCGAGGAGGAGCGATTCAGCCGCCGCAAGCACGGCAAACGGCCGTACGCCTTTTCGGCATGGGAACTGCCGGAGAAAGCGGCCCGCTGGTGCCTGGAGGAGGGCGGCCTTGAGGCCGGGGAACTCGACGCGGTCGCCTATTCCTACGACCCGGCGCTCGTCGAGCCGGGCCTGGGAGGGCACGAGGCGGAATGGGAGAAGCTGCGGACGCTCTACGCGCGCCGCGCGCCCCTCATGCTGGCCGGCGCCCTGCCCGGCCTGGACCCGGGGATCTTCCGGTACGTCCCGCACCATGTGGCGCACGCCGCGTCCGCCGGCCTGGCCGCGCCCGGCCCCGGCGACGGCGACGTGCTGGTGCTGGACGGCCGCGGCGAGTCGCACTCGCACCTGGCCGGCACCTACGCCGACGGGGCGCTCACCACGCTGGCCGCGCAGCGGCTCCCGCACTCGCTCGGCCTGATGTACGAGGACCTGACCGAGCACCTGGGCTTCCTGCGCTCCAGCGACGAGTACAAGGTCATGGCGCTGGCGTCCTACGGCGGCCCGCGGTTCGCCGACGATCTGCGGCAGCGGGTGCGCGCCACCGGCGACGGCGGGTTCGAGGTCGGCCGCATCGACTGGGCCGCGCTGGCCAAGCCGCTCGGCGACGGCGACGAGTGGACCGAGGACCACGCCGACCTGGCGGCCAGCGTCCAGCTGCTGCTGGAGGAGGTCCTGCTCGACCTGACCGGCTGGCTGCACGAGCGCACCGGCTCGTCCCGCCTGACGATGGCCGGGGGAGTGGCGCTCAACTGCGTCGCCAACTCCCGCCTGGCCGCCGACGGCCCCTACGAGGAGATCTGGGTGCAGCCCGCCGCCGGCGACGCCGGGACCGCGCTCGGCGCCGCCCTGCACGTCGCCCGGGAGGGCGGCGACGCGATCACCGCGATGCCCGGCGCCGCGCTCGGCCGCTCCTGGGACGAGGCGGAGCTGGCGCACTGGCTGGACACCGCGCACGTCCCCTACACCCGGCCCGCCGACCTGGCCGGGACGGTCGCCGAGGCACTGGCCCAGGACAAGATCATCGCCTGGTTCCAGGGGCGCAGCGAGTACGGGCCGCGCGCTCTCGGCCACCGGTCCCTGCTGGCCCACCCGGGCAACGCCGCCAACCTGGAGCGGCTGAACGCGGTCAAGGGCCGCGAGCAGTTCCGGCCGATCGCGCCGATGGTCGCGCTGGACCGGGCCAGCGAGATCTTCGAGGGGCCGATCCCGAGCCCCTACATGCTGTTCGTGCAGAACGTGAAGCCCGAGTGGCGCGACCGGATCCCGGCCGTGGTGCACGTGGACGGCACCGCCCGCATCCAGACCGTGACGCGCGCGGACGAGCCGCTCGTGGCCGACCTGCTGGCGGCGTTCGAGCGGCGCACCGGCGTCCCGGTGGTCGTCAACACCAGCCTGAACACCGCGGGGCGCCCGATGGTGGACGACCCGCGCGACGCCCTGGAGTGCTTCGGCTCCGCGCCGGTGGACCTGCTGGCCATCGGCCCGTTCGTGGTGCGGCGCCAGGAGGTGTTCGCCCGGTGAGCGCGCCGCCGACCTACAGCGTCGTGGTGCCGACGATCGGCCGCCCGAGCCTGCGGATCATGCTGGACGCCCTGCTGGAGTCGATCGGGAAGGCCGCCGGGCCCGGCCCGGCCGAGATCCTGCTGGTCGACGACCGGCCCCGCCCCGGCGCGCCGCTCCCGCTGCCGGACGGCGCCGGGGACACCGTCCGGGTGCTGCGGTCGGGCGGGCGCGGCCCCGCCGCCGCCCGCAACACCGGCTGGCGCGCCGCGTCCGGCGAGTGGGTGGTGTTCCTGGACGACGACGTCGTCCCGTCGCCGGAGTGGGCGGCCGACCTCGCCGCCGACCTGACCTTCCTGCCCGCCACCGCCGCCGGGACACAGGGCCGGGTCCGGGTGCCGCCGCCCCTCGGCCGCCGCCCGACCGACTGGGAGCGCAACACCGCGGGCTTGGAGGCGGCGGCGTGGATCACCGCCGACATGGCCTACCGGCGGCAGGCGCTCGAAGCCGCCGGCGGCTTCGACGAGCGCTTCCGCCGCGCCTTCCGCGAAGACGCCGACCTGGCGCTGCGCGTGTCGGCCCTCGGCCACCGCTTGGTGCAGGGCACCCGGCGGATCACCCATCCGGTGCGGCCGGCCGGGTTCTGGGTCTCGGTGCGCATGCAGGCCGGCAACGCCGACGATGCGCTGATGAAGCGGGTGCACGGCCCGGACTGGCGGGTGCGCGCGCATGAGCACCACGGCCGCTTCGGTCGTCACGCCGTCACCACGGCGGCGGCGCTGCTGACCCTGGCCGCCTACCCGGCGCGGCGGCGTCCGGCCGGTCGTGCGGTCCTGCTCGGGTCGGCGGCCGTCTGGACGGCGCTGACGGCGGAGTTCGCCGCCGCTCGCATCCGGCCCGGCCCGCGCACCTTCGACGAGGTCGCCCGGATGCTGGTGACCAGCGTCGTCATCCCACCTGTTGCGGTACGCCACCGGATCCGCGGCACCCTGGCCCACCGCCGCGCCGAACCGTGGGGGCCGAGGCCGGTGGTGCTGTTCGACCGGGACGACACCCTCATCCGCGACGTCCCCTACAACGGCGACCCCGCAAAGGTGGAACCCATGCCGGGCGCACGGCGCGCCCTGGACCGGCTGCGCGCGCGCGGCATCCGCGTCGGGGTCATCTCCAACCAGTCCGGTGTGGCCAAGGGGTGCATCACCGACGACGACGTCCGCCGCGTCAACGCACGCGTAGAGGAACTGCTCGGTCCGTTCGAGGTGTGGGAGTTCTGCCCGCACGACGCGGCCGACGGCTGCGGCTGCCGCAAGCCCGCGCCCGGTCTGATCGAACGCGCCGCCGTCCGGCTCGGCGTGCACCCGCGCGACTGCGTGGTCATCGGCGACATCGGCGGCGACGTGGAGGCCGCCGCGGCGGCCGGCGCGCGCGGCATCCTGGTGCCGACCCGCCGGACCCTGCGGGCGGAGGTCCGCTCCGCCCGGGAGGTCGCTCCCGACCTCGAGACCGCCGTCGAGCTGGTCCTGGCCGCGCCGGCCCGCAGGGACGGCCGTGGACGCGGGGCGGCGCGGTGAGGGTCCTGGTCGTCCGGCAGGACAACCTCGGCGACGTCCTGCTGGCGGGACCCGCCGTGCGGGCGGTCGCCGCCCGCGCGGACGAGGTCGTCATGCTCTGCGGGCCGCGCGGCCGGGCCGCCGCCGACCTGCTGCCCGGCGTGGACCGCGTCGTGGAGTGGTGCGCGCCGTGGATCGACCCCGAGCCCGGGCCGGTGGACGCCGCCCGGATCGAGCGGCTGGTGGCGCAGGCCGGCGATATCGACCGCGCGCTGATCTTCACCTCGTTCCACCAGTCGCCGCTGCCGCTCGCGCTGCTGCTCCGGCTGGCCGGAGTCCCGTGGATCGGCGGCATCAGCGACGACTACCCGGGTTCGCTGCTGGACCTGCGGCACCGCTGCGAGGCCGACATCCCCGAGCCCGAGCGGATGCTCGCGCTCGCCGCCGACGCCGGCTTCCCGGCCCCCGACGACAAGCGCCTGCGCATCCGCGGGCCGCTGCCGGACGTCACCGGGCTCACCGGCGGCCCCGGGTACGTCGTCGTCCACCCCGGCACCTCGGTCCCGGCCCGCGCGTGGCCGCCCGAGCGCTGCGCCGAGGCGGTGGAGCTGCTCGCCGGGGCCGGGCACCGCGTCGTCGTCACCGGCCACGGTGACGAGAAGGAGCTCACCGCGTCCGTCGCCGGCGCGGCCGGCCTGGACCTCGGCGGCCGCACCAGCCTCACCGAGCTGGCGGCGGTGCTGGCCGACGCGCGCGCCGTCATCGCCGGCAACACCGGGCCCGCGCACCTGGCCGCGGCCGTCGGCACCCCGGTGGTGTCGCTGTTCGCGCCGACGGTCCCGGCGGCCCGCTGGGCGCCCTACGGGGTCCCCACGGTGCTGCTCGGCGACCAGCACGCCCCGTGCCGGGGCACCCGGGCCACGGTCTGCGCGGTCCCCGGGCACCCCTGCCTGACCTCGGTCGAGGCGCGGCGGGCGGTCGCGGCGGTCGAGGAGGTGGCCCCGCGATGAGGGTCCTGATGTGGCAGGTGCACGGCTCCTGGGCGACGTCGTTCGTGCACGGCGGCCAGACCACGCTCGTGCCCGTCGTCCCCGACCGGGGACCCGACGGCAAGGGCCGGCCCGAGACCTTCACCTGGCCCGATCGCGCGGTGGAGGTGCCCTTCGACCGGTTACGCGACGAGCACGTGGACGCGGTGGTGCTCCAGCGGCCGCGCGAGCTGGAGCTGGCCGAGCGCTGGCTCGGCCGCCGTCCCGGCCGGGACGTGCCCGCCGTCTACGTCGAGCACGACACCCCGCGCCGCACGGCCTCCGACGCGAGCCTGCCCGAGGAGGTCGTGCCCGACAGCCGGCACTTCCTGCACGACCGGTCCGACATCCCGGTCGTGCACGTCACCCACTTCAACGACCTGTTCTGGAACTGCGGCCGCGCGCCCACCACCGTCATCGAGCACGGGATCGTCGACCCCGGCTACCGGTTCAAGGGCGACATGCCGCGCGCCGGGGTCGTCGTCAACGACCCGCTGAAACGCGGCCGCGTCACCGGCACCGACCTGCTGCCGCGCATCGCCCGCGCCGTCCCGCTGGACCTGTTCGGCATGCGCGTCACCGACGTGCCGCGGCGGCTCGGCGTGCCGCCGGAGGCCTTGTGGACCTTCGAGGACCTGCCGCAGGAGCGGATGCACGACGAGCTCGCGCGCCGCCGCGTCTACGTGCACCCCTTCCGCTGGACCTCGCTCGGCCTGTCGCTGATCGAGGCGATGATGCTCGGCCTGCCCGTGGTGGCCCTGGCCACCACCGAGGCGATCGAGGCGGTGCCGCCGGAGGCGGGCGTGCTGACCACCAGGGTCGACACGCTCGCGCAGGCGGCGCGGTCGCTGGCCGGGGACCCCGCACACGCCCGCCAGCTCGGCAAGGAGGGCCGGGCGGCGGCCGCCCAGCGCTACAACCTCAGCCGTTTCCTGCGCGACTGGGAGCGGCTGCTGACGGAGGTGACCCGATGAAGATCGCCATGATCTCCGAACACGCCAGCCCGCTCGCCGCGCGGGACGGGCTCGGCGGCGCGGACGGCGGCGGCCAGAACGTGTTCGTCGCCGGCCTGGCCGCCGAGCTCGGCCGCCAGGGCCATCACGTCACCGTCTACACCCGCCGCGACGACCCCGCCCTGCCGGGCCGGGTGCGGCTGGCACCGGGCGTGACGGTCGAGCACGTCCCCGCCGGACCTGCGGCGGAGGTGCCCAAGGACGGGCTCCTCGGCTGGATGACCGACTTCGCCCGCTACCTGGAGAGCCGCTGGAGCGCCGACCCGCCCGACGTCGCGCACGCCCACTTCTGGATGAGCGGGCTGGCCGCGCTGCAGGCCGCCGGATGGCTGACCGGGACGCGGCTGCCGGTCGTGCAGACCTACCACGCCCTCGGCGCCGTCAAGCGGCGCCACCAGCGCGACAAGGACACCAGCCCGCCCGGGCGCGTCGGCCACGAGCGGCGGATCGGCTGCTGCGCCGCCGCCGTCATCGCCACCTGCGCCGACGAGACGCGGGAGCTGGAGGCGATGGGCGTGCCCCGCGGGCAGATCACCGTCGTGCCGTGCGGGGTGGACCTGGACCGGTTCACGCCGGACGGGCCCGCCGAGCGGCGCGGCGCCGCGCACCGGCTGGTCGCGCTGTCGCGGCTGGTCGAGCGCAAGGGCGTGGACACCATGATCGAGGCACTGGCCGACATCCCGGGCACCGAGCTGGTCGTCGCGGGCGGCCCGGCGGCGGACGCGCTGGACGCCGACCCCGAGGTGCGCCGGCTGCGGCGCGTCGCCGCCGAGGCCGGCGTCGCGGACCGCGTCGTCTTCACCGGGCGGCGGTCGCGCGCCCAGGTGCCCGCGCTGCTGCGCTCGGCCGACCTGGTCGTCACCCTGCCCTGGTACGAGCCGTTCGGCATGGTGCCGCTGGAGGCGATGGCCTGCGGCGTCCCGGTCGTCGCCACCGGCGTCGGCGGGCACACCGACACCGTCGTCGACGGCGAGACCGGCGCCCTGGTGCAGCCGCGCGACCCCGCCGGGACCGCCAAGACCGTCAACCGCCTGCTGGCCGACGACGCCCGCCGCGCCCGGCTCGGCGCGGCCGCCGCGCGCCGCGCGCGGGCCCGCTACTCCTGGGCCGGCGTCGCCCGCGCCACCACCGATGTCTACGCCGCCGCCATGGCGCGCGGGGAGGTGCGGGCATGACCACCACCGCGCAGGGCAGGACGGCCGCGGCCGCCGAGGACGCGCGGCTGGAGGCGCTGGCGATGGCCGCGCTGCGGTTCCGGGTCTGGACGCCGACGCTGAACCGGTGGGGGCGGCGCCTGGCGCACGTGCTGGACGCCGGCGGCAGGCTGCTGGCCTGCGGCAACGGCGGCAGCGCCGCCGAGGCCCAGCACCTGACCGCCGAGCTGGTCGGCCGCTTCGAGGACGAGCGGCGGCCGTTCGCCGCCATCCCGCTGCACGGCGACACCTCCTCGTGCACCGCGATCGGCAACGACTACGGCGCCGAGCACGTCTTCGCCCGCCAGGTGCACGCGCACGGCCGCCCCGGCGACGTGCTGATCTGCCTGTCCACCAGCGGCCGCAGCCCGAACGTGGTCGCCGCCGCACGGCAGGCCCGCCGGCTCGGGCTGACCGCGTGGGCGATCACCGGGCCGGGCCCGAACCCGCTGGCGCGGGCGTGCGACGAGGCGGTCACCGTGGACGCCGGGCGCACCGCGACCGTCCAGGAGATCCACCTGGCGGCGGTGCACCTGTTGTGCGGGGTGATCGACCGGACGCTGCAGGAGCCACGGTGAGCGGCCCGCTGGTCGTCCTCGGCGACGTGCTGCTGGACGTCGACATCGTCGGCGCCGCCGGCCGGCTCTGCCCCGACGCGCCCGTCCCCGTCATCGAGCAGGCGGTGGAGCGGCCCCGGCCCGGCGGCGCGGGCCTGGCCGCGCTGCTCGCCGCCGCCGACGGCCGCGAGGTGACGCTGGTGACCGCGCTCGCCGACGACGACCCGGCGCACCGGCTGCGCGCGATGCTCGCCCCGCACCTGGAGGTCGTGGCGTTCCACCTGAACGGCGGCACGCCCCGCAAGATGCGCATCCGCTCGGGCAGCCAGTCCGTCGCGCGGCTGGACGTCGGCGAGGGCGAGGCCGTCGACGGGCCGGTCGGGCCCGCGGTCACCGAGGCCGTCCAGAACGCCGGCACGGTCCTGGTGTCGGACTACGGGCGCGGGGTGACCCGGCACCGCGTCATCCGCGACCTGCTGGCCGGCCTGGCCGGCGAGGTGCCGGTCGTCTGGGACCCGCACCCGCGCGGCGAGCCGCCGGTGCCCGGCACCCGGCTGGTCACCCCGAACGAGGGCGAGGCGCACCGGCTCGCCGCCGCCGAGGGCAGCCAGGAGTGGGAGGGCGCCGGCACCGGGCTGCCGGCCGCCGCGCACAGCGCGCGCTTCCTCGCCGCCGCCTGGGACGTGGAGGGCGTCGCGGTCACGCTCGGCGCGAACGGCGCCCTGCTGTCGGGCCGCACCGGCGTGCCCTACCTGGTCCCGGCCGAACCGGTCACCGGCGACGCCTGCGGCGCGGGCGACAGCTTCGCCACCCGCGCCGCGCAGGTCCTGGCGGACGGCGGGCGGCTCACCGAGGCCGTCAGCGCCGCCGTCCGGCACGCCACCGAGTTCGTCGGCGCGGGCGGCGCGTCCGCGCTCGCCACCCGGCTCGCCCGCGGCGACTCGCCGCCGGCGCCGTCGGAGCGGACCGCCGACGCCTTCGAGGTGGCCGAGCGGGTCCGCCGCGGCGGCGGCACGGTCGTGGCGACCGGCGGTTGCTTCGACCTGCTGCACGCCGGGCACGTCCGGCTGCTGGAGCAGGCCCGGCGGCTCGGCGACTGCCTGGTCGTCTGCGTCAACTCCGACGCCTCGGTGCGGCGCCGCAAGGGCCCCACCCGGCCGGTGTCGACCGTCGCCGACCGGGTCCGGGTGCTGGAGGCGCTCAGCGACGTCGACGCCGCGCTGGTGTTCGACGAGGACACCCCGGGGCCGCTGCTGGAGCGGCTGCGCCCCGACGTGTGGGTCAAGGGCGCCGACTACGCCGGCGCCCCGCTGCCCGAGGCCGGCACCGTGCGCGCCTACGGCGGCGAGGTCGTCCTGCTGCCGCTCCTGGAAGGGCGCTCCACCACGCGCCTGCTGTCCTCTGCGAAGGGAATCGGAACATGAAGGTCCTGATCACCGGTGGCGCCTCCGGGCTCGGCGCGGCCATCGTCCAGCGGATCGCCGCCGACGGCGGGCAGCCGCTGGTCATCGACCGGCGGCCCGCCGCGGCCGGCGTCCCGCAGGTCGAGGCCGACCTGGCCGACCGGGCCCGCACCGGCGAGGCGGTGCGCGAGCTGGCACGGCAGGCCGGCGGGCTGGACGCGATCGTCACCGCCGCCGGCATCGACGCCTGCGGCAAGCTCACCGACGTGCCGCCCGAGGAGTGGGAGCGCGTCGTCGAGGTCAACCTGCTCGGCACCGTGCGGGTCGTCCGGGCCGCGCTGCCCTACCTGGAGGAGGCGCCGAACGGGCGGATCGTCACCTGCGCCTCCACCCTCGGGCTGCGCGCGCTCAGCGACGCCAGCGCCTACTGCGCGTCCAAGTTCGGCGTGGTCGGCCTCACCCGCTCGCTGGCGATCGAGCTGGCCGGGCGGGTCGGCGTCACGCTGCTGGTGCCCGGCGGCATGGACACCCCGTTCTTCGACGGCCGCACCGAGCAGTACAAGCCGGGCCCCGACGCCAAGCTGAACCGGCCCGAGGACGTCGCGGCGGCCGTGGCGTTCGCGCTCGCCCAGCCGCCCGGCTGCGAGGTGCGCGAGCTGGTGGTGACCCCGTCGCTGGAGACCTCGTGGCCGTGACGGCGCGGGTCCTGGCGCTGCGGGCGCTCGGCCTCGGCGACCTGCTGACCGCGGTGCCCGCCCTGCGGGCGCTGCGGCGCGGGCTGCCCAGCCGGACGCTGACGCTCGCCGCGCCGCCGGAGCTGACGCCGCTGGCGCTGCTGACCGGCGCGGTGGACGAGGTCCTGCCCGCCGCCGGGCTGGTGGCGCCGCCGCCGCCGGCCGGGCCGGTGGAGCTGGCCGTCAACCTGCACGGGTGCGGCCCGCAGAGCCACCGGCTGCTGCAGGAACTGCGCCCGGGACGGCTGCTGGCGTTCGCCCATCCCGACGTCCCCGAGGTCGAGGGACCCGCGTGGGACGAGGGCGAGCACGAGGTCCGGCGCTGGTGCCGCCTGCTCGCCTGGTACGGGATCGCCGCCGACCCCGCCGACCTGGACCTGCCCCGGCCGCCGTGCCCGTCGCCGGCGCCCGGCGCCGTCGTGGTGCATCCGGGCGCGGCGTTCCCGGCCCGCCGCTGGCCGGCCGAGCGGTTCGCCGCCGTCGCCGCCGCGCTGCGCGCCGACGGCCACCGGGTGGTGGTGACCGGCGGGCCCGGCGAGACCGCGCTCGCCCGCGAGGTCGTCGTCCTGGCCGGGCTGGAGGACGAGGCGGACCTGTCGGGCCGCACCGGCCTGCTGGAGCTGGCCGCGCTCGTCGCGGACGCCCGCCTGGTGGTCTGCGGCGACACCGGCACCGGCCACCTGGCCACCGCCTACCGCACCCCGTCGGTGCTGCTGTTCGGCCCGACCCCGCCCGGCCGGTGGGGACCCCCGCCGGACCGGCCCCGGCACCAGGTGCTGTGGGCCGGCCGGTCCGGCGACCCGCACGGCCGCGCCCCCGACCCCGGCCTGCTGGAGATCTCCGTCACCGCGGTCAAGGAGAGGGCGCGGCGGACGGTCGGTATGGAAGGAGCGACACGATGACGTCTCGACGCGCCGTGGTGACCGGCGGCGCCGGTTTCCTCGGCTCCCACCTGTGCGAGGCCCTGCTGGACCGGGGGACCGCCGTGGTGTGCCTGGACAACCTGCTGACCGGCAGCACCGCCAACATCGCCCACCTGCGCGACCGGCCCGGGTTCGAGTTCGCGCACATGGACGTCACCGAGCAGGTCGGGGTGCGCGGCCCGGTGACGCAGGTGTTCCACTTCGCCTCGGCGGCCTCGCCCGCCGACTACCTGCGGTACCCGATCCAGACGCTGGACGTCGGCAGCCTCGGCACCCGGCACGCGCTGGAACTGGCCGTGCGCAAGGGCGCCCGGTTCGTGCTCGCCTCCACCTCGGAGGTGTACGGGGACCCGCTGGAGCACCCGCAGACCGAGTCCTACTGGGGCAACGTCAACCCGGTCGGCCCGCGCAGCGTGTACGACGAGGCCAAGCGCTTCGGCGAGGCGCTCACCTCGGCGTTCCGGCACGCGCTCGGTCTCGACGCCGCCATCGTGCGGATCTTCAACACCTACGGGCCGCGGATGCGCCCCGACGACGGCCGCGCCATCCCCACCTTCCTGCAGCAGGCGCTCACCGGCGAGGCGCTCACGGTGACCGGCGACGGCGCGCAGACCCGGTCCATCTGCTACGTGGACGACACGGTGCGGGGCGTCCTGGAGCTGGCCGAGTCGCGGCACCCGGGCCCGATGAACATCGGCAGCCCGTTCGAGACGTCGATGCTCGAGCTGGCCCGGTACATCATCGAGCTGACCGGGTCGTCCTCGCCGATCCGGTTCATCGAGCGGCCCGTGGACGACCCGGCGGTGCGCCGGCCCGACACCGCGCTGGCGCGCGAGGTGCTCGGCTGGCGGCCCAAGGTGTCAGTGGAGGAGGGGCTGCGCGCCACGATCGAGTGGTTCACCCGGGAACTGGGCGCGCCCGTCTGATCACGCGCGCAGCTCCTTCTTGAGGATCTTGCCGGTGGGCCCGACGGGCAGGGCGTCCAGGAAGCGGACCTCGCGCGGGCACTTGTAGGAGGCCAGCCGCTCCCGGCAGAAGGCGGTCACCTCCTCGGCGGTGGCCGCCGCGCCGGGGCGCAGCGCGACGCAGGCGACGACCTCCTCGCCGAGCCGCTCGTCGGGCCGGCCGATGACGGCCGCCTCGGCGACGGCGGGGTGGGTGTACAGGACCTCCTCGACCTCGCGCGGATAGACGTTGTAGCCGCCGCGCACGATGAGGTCCTTCTTGCGGTCGACGACGAACAGATAGCCGTCCTCGTCGGCGTAGGCCAGGTCGCCGGTGTGGAACCAGCCGTCGCGCAGCGCCTCGGCGGTGGCCTGCGGGCGGTTCCAGTAGCCCTTCATGACGTTGTGGCCGCGCACGACGATCTCGCCGACGTGCTCGGGGCCGGGCGGCAGGGGCCGGCCGTCCTCGTCCACGACCAGGGTCTCGACGCCCCACACCGGCCGGCCGATCGAGGCGATCCGGCGCTGCTCGGCGCTGACGTTGAAGGTCGCGGTGCTGGCGGTCTCCGACAGCCCGTACCCCTCCAGGATGACCACGCCGGGGAACTTGTCCTCGAACGCCCGCAGCACCTCGCCGGGGATCGCGGCGCCGCCCGAGACGCCCACCCGCAGGGCGGACAGGTCGCGGCCGGCGGTGTCGGCCCGCAGCATCGCGAAGTACATGGTCGGCACGCCCGTGAAGACCGTGCAGCGGTGCCGCTCCAGCGCGTCCAGCACCGGCCCGATCTCGAACCGCGGGACGAGCGAGATCGTGCCGCCGAAGCGCACGGCGACATTGAGGACGCTCGACAGGCCGAACACGTGGAACAGCGGCAGCACCGCCAGGCCGACGTCGTCGGGGCGGAAGCCGAACAGCTCGCCGGCGACGGTGCAGTTCATGTAGAGCTGGAAGTGGGTCAGCTCCGCGCCCTTGGGGCGGCCGGTGGTGCCGCTGGTGTAGAGCAGGACCGCGGTGTCGTCGGCGTTGGCCGGCGCGATCGTCTCGTCGTCGGCGCCGTAGAGCTCGTCGAAGGACAGCGTCCCGGCGGGGCGGGCGTCGCTGCCGGGCGTGTTCACCACGTAGGTCTTCACCTCGGCGGCGGCCTTGACCGCCTCCTCGGCGAACGTCTCGAAGGTGACGAGCAGCCGCGCGCCGGAGTCGGTGAGGTGGTAGGCGATCTCGGGCGCGCGCAGCAGCGGGTTCAGCGGGACCATGATCAGCCCGGCCTTGAGGATGCCGAAGTAGGCGAACAGGAACTGCGGGATGTTCGGCAGCTGGACGGCCACCCGGTCGCCGGGCCGCAGGCCGAGGCCGCGCAGCCCGGCGGCGATCCGGCCGGACAGCTCGTCGACCTGCCGGTAGTCCAGGCTCAGCTCGCCGAGGTGGCAGAGCGGCTTGTCCGGATGGGCCCGTCGCGATTCGCGCAGGATCGTCGCGAGATTGAAGCTCATGTGCGCTCGCCTTTCTTCATACCGACCGCCCGGTATGTTCGCGCAACCTAGCCCCCGCGCCCGCGGCTGTCAACGGTCCTTGGCGGCGCCCGGCGGCCCGGTCGGGCAGTGGCTGCACGACTCGCTCACCGACCTGTTCAGGCACATGAAGGCCCGTTCCGAGGCGCTGATCGTCCGGGCCGGCTCGGGTGCTGCGAGCTCGGCCCGCAGATGGCCGCGCCGTTCCTGTCGGGCATCCATCCGCGCGCCACCTGACGGACGGCCGCGCCTGTTATGGTCCGCGTCCGAAGACGGCGGCCGTGGCGGAGGGACGGGGATGGACGGGGCGGTACGGGCCGGGGTGCCCGAGCACGGGCGGCTGCCCAAGCACTACGTGGTGAAGGTGCGGCTGGCGGAGCTGTGCGACGAGCTGGGGGAGGGCGCGCCGCTGCCGCCCGAGCGGGAGCTGGCCGCGCGCTTCGAGGTGTCGCGGGTGACGCTGCAGAAGGCGGTCCGCGAGCTGGTGATCGACGGGCGGCTGCAGACCCGGCGCGGCAGCGGCACGTTCGTCGCCGGGCCCAAGCTGGTGCAGCCGCTCGCGCTCACCAGCTACACCGAGGGCATCCGCAGCCAGGGCTTGGAGCCGGGGCGCCGGCTGGTCGGCCTGGCCGAGCAGCCCGCCGGGACCGAGCTGGCGGAGCGGCTGCGGATCGCCGAGGGCGACCCGGTCATCCACCTGGAGCGGGTGCTGCTCGCCGACGGGGAGCCGGTCGGGCTGGAGAGCACCTACCTGCCCGCGGCGCGGCATCCGCGCCTGCTGGAGGTGCTCGACCCCGAGCAGTCCCTGTACGCGTGCCTGAAGGACCGGCTCGGCGTGGTGTTCGCGCGCGCCGAGGAGGTGATCGAGACGGTGCTGGCCACGCCCCGCGAGGCACTGCTGATCGGGGTGAACCCGGCGGTGCCGATGCTGCTGCTGCACCGGGTGTCCTACGGCCCGGCGGGCGAGCCGCTGGAGCGGGTGCGGGTGATGTACCGGGGCGACCGGTTCAGCTTCTCCGCCGAGCTGCGGGGTTGATAACGGAAAGATAACAGGACTAGCCCAATTTTAGGGGCTCGTTCACCACCGGGCCATCGACGCGCCACCGGTGGCACGCCCGCACGCAGCACCGTTGCCGTCATGCGAATCGTCATCGTCGGGGGCGGCGTGCTCGGCACCATGCACGCCGCCGAGGCCGTCCGGCGCGGTCATCAGGTCGTCCATCTCGAACGCGAGGCCGAGGCCCGGGGCGCGTCGGTGCGCAACTTCGGGCTGGTGTGGGTCGGCGGCCGGGCCGACGGCCCCGAGCTGGCCACGGCGCTGCGCGCGCGCGAGCTGTGGGAGCGCGTCGGCGCCGAGGTCCCGGGCGTCGGGTTCCGCGCGAACGGGTCGCTGACCGTCGCGCGCACCGAGGCCGAACTGGTGGTGGCGCGTGCTGCCGCGACCCGCCCCGACGCCGCCGAACGCGGCCTGAAGCTGCTCGACCCCACCGAAGCGCGCGCGCTCAACCCCGCCCTGCGCGGCGGTTTCCTCGGCGCGCTGTGGTGCGAGCGCGACGCCGCCGTAGAGCCGCGCGTCACCCTGCCCGCGCTGCGGGCGCACCTGGCGGAGAGCGGCCGCTACACCTGGCTGCCGGGCCGCGAGGTCCGCGAGGTGAACGGGGCGTCGGCGCGCGACGACCACGGCACCGTGCACGAGGGCGACCTCGTGCTGCTCTGCACCGGCGCGCACCTGTCGGGCCTGGTCCGCGAGCTCGCCCCCGACCTGCCCGTGCGGCGCGTGCGGCTGCAGATGATGCAGACCGCGCCGCTGGAAGAAGCCCTGACCACCTCGGTCGCCGACGGCGACAGCTTCCGCTACTACCCCGCCTACCGCGGCGAGGCCCTGGACGCCCTGGCCGAGCGGCAGCCGCAGCAGCCGGTCGCCGCCGAGCACGCCATGCAGCTGCTCATGGTGCAGCGCCTGGACGGCGGCCTCACCATCGGCGACACCCACGCCTACGACGAGCCGTACCCCTTCGACGTCCAGGAAGACCCCTACGACCACCTGCGCGCGGTCGCCGAGGAGATCCTCGGCCGCCCGCTGCCGCCGGTGCGCCGCCGCTGGGCCGGCGTGTACGCGCAGTGCGCCGACCCCGCGAAGGTCGTGCACCGGGCCCGCCTGGACGGCGCGGCCCACCTCGTCACCGGACCGGGCGGGCGCGGCATGACCTGCTCGCCCGCCATCGCCGAAGAGACCATGAAGGAGCTGGGCCTGTGACCGCGATCGAGCTGGTCGTCCTGGACATGGCCGGGACCACCGTCCTGGACGGCGGACTGGTGGAGGCGGCGTTCGCCGAGGCGGTCGCCGAACTGGGCGTGGCGGCGGGCGGCGCCGAGCACGCCCGCATGCTGGACCACGTCCGCGCCACCATGGGCGAGTCCAAGATCTCGGTGTTCCGCACCCTGACCGGCGGCGACGAGGACGCGGCGCAGCGCGCGAACGCCGCGTTCGAGCGCGCCTACGCCGAGCTGATCGGCGACGGCCGCTGCGCACCGGTCCCGGGCGCCGCCGAGACCATCGCGGCGCTGCGCGACGCCGGCCTGAAGGTCGCGCTGACCACCGGCTTCGCCCGCCCCACCCAGGACGCGATCCTGCACGCGCTCGGCTGGGCCGGGATCGCCGACCTCACCCTCTGCCCGGCCGACGCCGGCCGCGGCCGCCCCTACCCCGACCTCGTCCTCACCGCCCTGCTGCGCCTCGGCGCGACCGACGTGCGCAACGTCGCCGTCGCCGGCGACACCGCCTTCGACATGCTCGCCGCGCGCCGCGCCGGCGCGTCCGTCGCCGCCGGCGTGCTCACCGGGGCGCACGACCGCGCCGCCCTCACCGAGGCGGGCGCCACCCACGTGCTCGCCTCCGTCGCCGACCTCCCCTCGCTCGTCCTCCCCGGAAAGGTGATCTGATGCGCCGCATCGCCACGGCCGCCGCCCTGGCCGCCCTCGTCCTGCCCGTCGCCGCCTGCGGCGCGGGCACCTCCGCGGCCGGCGCGTCCGGCAAGACCGTCACCGTCTACAGCGTGGACGGCCTCGGCGACTGGTACACCAAGCGGTTCGCCGAGTTCCAGAAGCAGACCGGCATCAAGGTCCAGTACGTCGAGTCCGGCTCCGGCGAGGTGCTGACGCGGGCGCAGAAGGAGAAGGCGCGCCCGCAGGCCGACGTCCTGGTCACGCTGCCGCCGTTCATCCAGAAGGCCGAGAAGGAAGGGCTGCTGGAGCCCTACACGCCCGCCGGCGCCGACAAGGTCACCGACAAGGACGCGGGCGGCTCCTACACCGCCCTCGCCGGCAACTACCTGAGCTTCATCTACAACCCCGAGCACGCCAAGCCCGCCCCGGTCACCTTCGACGACCTGCTCGCCCCGCGCTTCAAGAAGAAGCTGCAGTACTCCACGCCCGGCCAGGCCGGCGACGGCACCGCCGTGCTGATCCAGCTCCAGCACGTCCTCGGCAAGGACAAGGCCCTGGACTACCTCAAGCGGCTGGAGGCCAACAACGTCGGGCCGTCCTCCTCCACCGGCAAGCTCCAGCCCAAGGTCACCAAGGGCGAGCTGCACGTGGCCAACGGCGACGTGCAGATGAACCTCACCAGCATCAAGAACGACGGCGCCGGGTTCCAGATCTTCTTCCCCGCCGACGCCTCCGGCAAGAAGTCCACGTTCGCGCTGCCCTACTTCATGGGCCTGGCCAAGAACGCCCCGCACTCGGCCCCGGCCAAGAAGCTGATGGACTTCCTGCTCACCCCCGAGGCCCAGAAGACGCTCGCGCCCGAGACCTACGGGCTGCCGGCGCGCTCGGACGTCACCGCCGACGACGCCAACTCCCGCCAGATCGCCGACCTGATGAAGGGCGTGCAGATCTGGACGCCCGACTGGGACAAGGTCGTCGCCGACCTGGACGGCGACGTCGCCGCCTACACCAAGGCCATCGGGGGCTGACATGACGTCCACCCTCACCCCCGTCCCCGCCACCGCGGTCGAGGCGCCCGCGATCGGCTGGGACGGGGTGTCGGTGCGGTACGGCGACGCCCATGCGCTGCGCGACCTCACCCTCGACGTCGCGCGCGGCGAGACCGTCGCGCTGCTCGGGCCG
Source organism: Actinomadura macrotermitis (assembly GCF_009604375.1). Classification (GTDB taxonomy): domain Bacteria; phylum Actinomycetota; class Actinomycetes; order Streptosporangiales; family Streptosporangiaceae; genus Spirillospora; species Spirillospora macrotermitis. The sequence continues at coordinate 164,465 of NZ_WEGH01000003.1, read as the reverse complement.
TCCGGCTCGGGCAAGTCGACGGCGCTGAAGGCGGTCGCCGGGTTCGTCCGGCCCACCTCGGGCCGGGTGCTGCTCGGCGGCCGCGACGTCACCGGCGAGCCGCCCCACCGGCGCGGCGTCGGCGTGGTCGTGCAGTCGTACGCGCTGTTCCCGCACATGAAGGTCGAGGACAACGTCGCGTTCGGCCTGCGCGCGCGGCGCCTGCCGCGCGCCGAGGTCGCCGCGCGCGTCACCGAGATGCTCGCCATGGTCGGCATGACCGCGCACCGCGGCAAGCTCCCCCGGGAGCTGTCGGGCGGGCAGCAGCAGCGGATCGCCATCGCCCGCGCCCTGGCGATCCGCCCGCCCGTCCTGCTGCTGGACGAGCCGCTGTCGGCCCTGGACGCGCGGCTCCGCCAGGACATGCTGGACGAGCTGCGCCGCCTGCGCGGCGAGCTGCCCGACACCGCCATCGTGTACGTGACGCACGACCAGACCGAGGCGCTCGTCCTCGCCGACCGCATCGCGATCATGCGGGACGCGCGGCTGGTCGACGTCGGCCCGGCCGATGAGCTCTACCACCGGCCGCCGAGCGCGTTCACCGCCGAGTTCCTCGGCGGCGCCAACCTCATCCCCGCCGAGGCCGTCGCGGGCGGCGCCCGCGTCGGCGACCGCACCGTCCCCGCCGCGCACTCGGCCGTCGCCTCGGGGCCCGCGCTGCTCTGCGTGCGGCCGCACGCCCTCACCGTCGAGGTGCCCGGCCCCGACGGGCTGCCCGGCCGGGTGACCGCCGTGCAGTGGCGGGGGAGCGGGTACCGGCTGGAGGTCGCCCTGGACTGCGGCGCCACGGTCAGCGCGGACCTGCCCGCGCTGACCGGCGTCCCCGCCGCCGGCGAGCCCGCCGCGGTGCGGGTCGGCGCGGCCTGCGTGGTCGCCCGGGAGGAGCCGTGACCCGCCGCGCCCTGTGGACGCTGCCGCCGCTGCTGCTCGTCGCGGGCTTCTTCGTCTACCCGCTGACGCTGACCGCCCTGCAGTCCGGCGGCGCCTGGACCCGCGTCGCGACCTCGCCCGAGTTCGGCCGCACCGTGCTGCGGACCCTGGAGATCGCCGTCTGCGCCACGATCGGCTGCCTGCTGCTCGGGACGTTCTTCGCGCTCGTGCTCACCTACGCGCCGTTCCCCGGCGCGCGCGCCGTCGCCCGCCTGATCGACACCGTGCTGGCGTTCCCCTCCTACCTGATCGCCCTCGCCTTCACCGTGCTGTACGGCTCGGCGGGCGTGGTCGACGGGCTCGGCATCGCCACCCTGGACTTCATCTACACCCCCGCCGGGCTGGTCTTCGCCGAGATCACCTTCTACACCCCGTTCGTCATGCGCCCGCTGCTCGCCGCGTTCGGCCAGGTCCCGCCGGCCCAGCTGGAGGTGGCGGCCAGCCTCGGCGCCCGCCCCTGGCGCGTCGTCCGGCAGGTGCTGCTGCCCGAGGCGCTGCCCGCCCTGGCCGCCGGCGGCGGCCTCACGCTCCTGCTCACCCTGAACGAGTTCGGGCTGGTGCTGTTCATCGGCGCCAAGGACGTGACGACGCTGCCGATGCTCGTCTACACCAAGGGCCTGGTGACCTTCGACCAGGCCGGCGCGGCCGTCGCCGCCGTCGCCCAGGTGGCGCTCTCCCTGACCGTCTACTCGCTCTACCGCCGGGTGGCCCGCTGATGCTGATCTGGACCCGCCGCGGCCGCGCCGCCCTCCGGACGGCCTTCGCCGCGCTGTTCGCCCTCGTGATCCTCGCCCCGCTGGCCGTGGTGGTGCTGGCCGCGTTCGCCCGCTCCTGGAACGGCGTGCTGCCCGGCGCCTACACCACCGGCCACCTGCGGGAGTCCCTGACCGACGACCGGCTGGCCGCCCTGCTGGTCAGCCTGCAGACGGCCCTGGCCGCGGGACTGCTCGCGGTGCTCGTCGGCACCTGGGGCGCCCTCGCCGTCGCCTCGGCGCCGCGCCTGCTGGCCCGCGTCGCCGACACGCTGCTGCACCTGCCCATCGCCGTCTCCTCGGTGGTCGTCGGGCTGAGCATGCTGGTCGCCTTCAACAAGCCGCCGCTGCTGCTGGGCGGCACCCGCTGGATCGTCATCGCCGCGCACACCGTCCTGGTGACGGCGTTCGCCTACAGCACCGTGTCGGCCGCCCTGAAACGCCTCGACCCCGCCTACGCGCAGGTCGCCGGCAGCCTGGGCGCGGCGCCGCCCCGCGTCCTGTTCCGCATCGTCCTGCCCCTGCTGATGCCCGCCATGAGCGCCGCCGCGGCCCTGTCCATCGCGCTGTCCCTGGGCGAGGTCGGCGCGACGATCATGGTCTACCCGCCCGACTGGCGGACCCTGCCGGTCGGCGTCTTCACCCTCACCGACCGCGGCCGCGTCTTCCCGGCGGCGGCCCTGACCCTCACCCTGCTGGCGACCGCCCTGGTCACCCTGACCGGCCTCGGCCGCCTCGGCCGCCGGCCGGGCGCCCGCTGAGCGGGGCCCGGCCGGCGGCCCGCCTCACTCCGCCGCCACGCCGGTCCCGATCGCCTCGATGATCCGGGGCCGCAGCTCCGCCGCGCCGATGACCGCGTCCACGGACCCGACCTCGACGGCGCGGCGGATGTCGTGCACCCGGTCGAACTCCGCGGCCACCTCGCCGAGCTTCTCGGCCCGCACCGACGAGCGCAGCTCCTCCAGCTCGGCGGTCAGCGTGGCGCGGGCCGCGCCGGTGACCGCCGAGACGCGGGCCTCCAGGTCCCGCACCCGCGGGTCCGCGGCGGTGCGCGCGTCGACGTCGCGGGCGAACACCGCGGCGGCGGCGGGGGCGCCGCCGAGCACCGAGGCGAACGACCCCTCCAGCGCGAACACGGTCATGTTCGGGTTCAGCGCCTTGGAGAACACCACGAACGCGCCGCCGTGGTACCGCGAGATCACGCAGAACACGATCCGCCCGCGGAAGTTCACGATCGCGCGGCCGATCTCGGCGCCGTACTCCAGCTGGAGCCTGCGCATGGACTCCGGCGACCCGTCGAAGCCCGACAGGTTCGCCAGCACCACCAGCGGGCGGTTGCCGCTGGCCGCGTTGATCGCCCGCGCCGCCTTCTTGGACGAGCGCGGGAACAGCGTGCCCGCGGTGTAGGCGTCCGGGCCGTCGGTGGGCGGGAAGCCGCGCCGCGGCACCGCCCGCGACTCGATGCCGAGCAGGCACACCGGCATGCCGCCGATGTGGACGTCCTGGACGACCGCGGTGTCGGCGTCGGCCATGCCCGCCCAGCGCTCCAGCACCGGGTGGTCCTGGTCCGACAGCGCCCGCATCACGGTGCGGATGTCGAACGGCTTCTTGCGGTCGGGGTTGGCGGCGGCGGAGAAGATCTCGCCGACGGTGGTGAACTCGCTGTCCTCCACCACGTGCGGGAAATCCGACACGTCCCGGTCGGCCGGGTCGGTCGTCGGCGCCCGGCGCGGCGCCTGCTCCCCGGGCGCGACGTAGGTGTGGTCGTAGTGCGACATGAGGATGTCGCGGGCGGCGGCCAGGTTCGGCGCCCAGTACTGCGCCTGCCCGTTCGGGCCCATCACCCGGTCGTAGCCGCCGATGCCGAAGTTGTCCTCGGCCGACACGCCGCCGGAGAAGTCCAGGGCCTGCTTGCCGGTGAGCACCATCGCCGAGTCCGGCGTCATCACCAGGACGCCCTTGGTGTGCATGAGCATCGTGGCCTCGGCGTTCCAGTACGGCTGCGCGCCGACGTTGATGCCCGCGACCACGATGTTGATCTCGCCGCCGTCCTGGGTGAACTCCACGATCCGCTTCAGCGCCGCGGCCACCCAGTCCATGTTCTCGGTGCCCGACTCCATGGAGATCCGGGCGCCGGCCGACAGCGCGTACCACTCCAGCGGCACCCGCATCCGCTCGGCCAGGTCCAGGGCGGCGATCACCCGGCGGCACTCGGGCTCCGACAGCGCGCCGAGCGCCTTGGTCGGGTCGCCGAGCAGCACCACCCGGGTGACGCCCTCGGGGTGCCGCGCGGTCGGCGTGGTGACCACGCCCGCGACGATCGCCGCGCTGTTGCGCCCCTTCGGCCGCTCCACCGGCACCAGGGCGTGGTCCCCGTCCAGGTCGTGCTCGGTGAAGTCGCCGAGCATCTCCGTCAGCTCGTAGGGGTAGACGGTGTTGCGGGCGCTGGCGCGCAGCACCTTCTGCCGGTAGCCGTCGACGGGCTCGATCGGGTCGTCCGACGGCTCGCCGATGGTCATCCGGACCCCGCCGGCGGAGTCGAAGGCGACCCGCAGCGCGATCTTGGTCAGCGCGCCGGTGCCGGGGTCGCGCTGGCGCCCGATGAGCAGGATCTCCTCCAGCCCGGCGCCCGCGGTCGTCGGCAGCACCCGCCCGACGATCATCTCCAGCTCGGCGCGGGACAGGTCGATCGGCGGCCAGACGTACAGCACGATCCGGTTGGTGTTGTACCGGTTGCGCGACGGCCGCCGGGCCTGCGCGCGGCGGATCGAGTCCAGGCAGGTGGCGATGGAGTACTCGGCCATCGGCAGCGTGGCGAGCCGGCCCTCGTCGTCGCGTAGCCCGGTCAGGTCCCGGACCTGCGCGAACGCGACGAGGCGGTCGTCGGCGGGGTTCTCGCGCGCCACGCACTGGAAGAGGTAGACCTCCTCGTCGGCCGACGGCAGCCGGGTGAGGTCGAACCGGCCCAGCCGCTCCAGCTGCATCCGCTGCGCGATGTGGGGGTGCAGGCCGCGGATCAGCCGCTCCTCGGCCATCCCGGCGGCGGACGGGCGGAACGTGAAGTGGTGGTGCATCACCGCGCCGGCGCTGCCGGCGACGGTGGCGGTGAGCCGGCGGACCTGCTCGGGGAGCCGGTGCGCGCCGATCACCTCGTGCAGCGCGGCCGCCATCGCGTCGAAGTCCTCGGGCTGGTTCTCCCAGGCCAGGTAGATGTCGGCGTCGACCGGCCCGCCGCCCGCCGCGAGCCCGGCGAGCCCGCGCAGCGCGCCGTCCAGCGACTCGAAGCGCACCGCGGCCGAGACCAGGGACGAGCCGGCCCGCTCGGCGACCACGAACCGGCAGTCCGCGCCGGGCGCGTCCACGGTGCGGACGCCGGTCAGCCCCTTGTTGCCGTAGTAGCGCCGGGTCAGCACCTCCAGCATGACCGAGTTGTCGCGGTCGTGGCGGACCAGCCGCTGCCCGAGCAGCCGCACCAGCGGCTCGGTGCTGCGCACCATCTCGGCGATGCGCCCGGCGCGGTCGGGCGCGTCGGGGTGCGCGTCCAGGTGCCGCAGGTGCCGCCGGACGCCGGCGTAGACGCGGGCGCGGTTGCGGCGCAGCAGCGGCTGGGCGAACCAGGCGAACACCACGCCGCAGGCCAGGTCGTAGACCACCGGGAAGCGGACCTGCGCCGCCGCCACCAGCCGCTCCAGGGCGAGGCCGGCGGGCACCCGCAGCGCCTCGTCCGGCGGCGGCTCCTGCAGCCACGCGCGCAGCAGCGCCGTGACGACCGCGGCGTCCTTGGACGCGCGCTGCCGGGCCAGGAAGATCCGGAACACCGCGGCCTCGAGCTCGGGCGAGCGCTCCAGGTCGGTGACGCCGTAGTGCCCGAGCACCTTGGCGAGCTTGGCCCGGAACTCCTCCGGCAGGCCGGCCCGCTCGACGTCCAGGCTCTGCAGGTAGGTGTGGAAGTGCTCGCGGGCGCTGTGCACGTGCCCGCCGTCGGCGCCCTCGGCGCCGGTGTCGCGGCTCAGCTCGGCCAGGTCGGCGAACACGTCGACGAGCGCGAGCTCGTCGGCGGCCGGCCGGTGGCCCTCCGCGGCGGCGGCCGCGCGCGCGGCCAGGTAGTCGTCGAGCGCGCGGCGCTCGTCGTGCGGGTCGGTGTCGAAGCCGAGCAGCAGGCTGCGCAGCTCCTCCAGGCCGCGCGCGGCGCGCTCGCGCGCCGGGACCCGCGCGGGCGCGGCGGGCAGGTCCAGCTCGACGGCCCCGGCGGCGGCGTCCTCGTCCCCGGCGCCGTCGCCGAGCGGCTCCAGCCGCAGCAGCGGCGCGCCGGCCTCGACCTGGCCGCCCACCGAGACGACGCACTCCTTCAGCCGCGCCCGGAACGGCGCGCGCAGCACCGTCTCCATCTTCATGCTCTCCAGCACCAGCACCGGCGCGCCCGCCTCGACCTCGGCGCCGGCCTCCACCGGCGTCGCGACCACCAGCGCGGGCGCGGGCGCGCGGACGACACCGCCCTCGTCGAGGCTGACGCGGTGCGTCACGCCGTCCACCTCGACCAGGTGGACCGGCCCGTGCGTGCCGGTGACCAGGCGGTACCGGGCGCCGTTGACCACGATCTGCCCGGTGTGCCGGTCGAAGCGCTCCAGCTCGACGGCGGCGGTGCGGGTCTCGCCGCCCGCCTCGATGCCGACGCGGAACCGCTGGGCGCCGACCCGCGCGACGCGCACCCGGTAGGTGGCGCCGCGCAGCTTCAGGTCCAGCGGCCGGCCGCTGTCGTGCCGCAGCTGGGGGCGCCCGCCGGACGCCGTCGACAGCAGCCGCCGCCGCTCGGCGGCCTCGGCCGCCTCGTAGGCCTCGATGGCGGCGGCGGCGAGCGCGACGGCCGAGTGCCGGTGCGAGACCAGGCCGCCCTCGGCGCGGACGCGGTCGATCCAGCCGGTGTCGGCGCTGCCGTCGATCACCTCGGGCCGGTCCAGCAGGTCGAGCACGAAGCTCTTGTTGGTCGCGCCGCCCTCGATGATCACCGTGGTCTGCGCCATCGCCCGGCGCAGCCGGCCGAGCGCCTCGGCGCGGTCGCGGCCGTAGGCGATGATCTTGGCGATCATCGAGTCGAAGTCGGCGGGGATGGTGTCGCCCTCGGCGACGCCGGTGTCCACCCGCACGCCCGGCCCGGCGGGCAGGTCCAGCCGCGCGATGCGGCCGGGGGAGGGCGCGAAGTCGCGGTCGGGGTCCTCGGCGTTCAGCCGGGCCTCCACCGCGTGGCCGCGCTCCACCGGCGGGGACCCCTCGAGCCGGCCGCCGGAGGCGACGTGCAGCTGCGCCTTGACCAGGTCGAACCCGGTGGTGGACTCGGTGATCGGGTGCTCGACCTGCAGCCGGGTGTTGACCTCCAGGAACGCCAGCAGGTCGTCGCCGGGGTGGTAGAGGAACTCCACCGTCGCCGCGCCGCGGTAGCCGACGGCGACGGCCAGCCGCTCGGCGGAGGCCTTCAGCTCGGCGACCCGCGCGGGCGGCAGCACCGGCGACGCCGACTCCTCGATGATCTTCTGGTTGCGGCGCTGCACCGAGCAGTCGCGCACGCCGAGCGCCCACGCGGTCTCCCCGTCGGCGATCACCTGGACCTCGACGTGCCGGGCGCCGGTGACCAGGCGCTCCAGGAAGACCGTGCCGTTGCCGAACGCCCGCGCGGCCTCCTGGCCGGTGCGCTCGTAGGCGTCGTCGAGCTCGTCCTGGCTGGTCACCACCCGGATGCCGCGCCCGCCGCCGCCCGCGGTCGCCTTCAGCATCAGCGGGTAGCCGATCTGCGCGGCCGCCGCCCGGGCGGCCTCCAGCGTCTCGACCGCGCCGCGGCTCCACGGCGCGACCGGCACGCCGACCTCCTCGGCGATCAGCTTGGCGCCGATCTTGTCGCCGAGCCGGCGCATCGCGTCCGCGCCCGGCCCGACGAAGGTGACGCCGGTCCTCTCGCACAGCTCGGCGAACGCCGGGTCCTCGGCGACGAAGCCCCAGCCGACCCAGGCCGCGTCGGCCCCGGTCTCGGTCAGGGCGCGCTCCAGCACCGCCAGGTCGAGGTAGGGGCGCGCGGACGCGGGGCCGAGGTCGTAGGACAGGTCCGCCTCGCGCACGAACGCCGCGGTCCGGTCGACGTCGGTGTACAGGGCGACGGTCTCGATCCGTGCCCCGGTCTCCGCGGCGATGTCCCGTACGGCGTGGATGAGCCGCATGGCGGCCTCACCACGATTGACGATGGCGACACGAGTGAACACCCGACCGAACCCTTCTGCAGATCTCGATGTGCGCGCCGGGAGGACGCTCCCCGACCCTGCCCACCCTTCCGGTTATCGGCGGGTAGCTCCATGCCGACCATCGAGCACGCTGCACGCCCTGAGTTGTAGGAAACCTGCAAATCCCGGCCGGGGAACGGCCCGGCGGGGCTCACCGGCCCCGAACGTCGCGGCGGGCACCGGCCTGCGCACGGGGCCGCCCGGCGGCGCGAAAACCCTTGGCCTCACCGGCTTCCCCGTCGTTACGGTCGCAAGGTCCCGCGCCGGGTGATCCTATCCGCCGCGGTCGCCGACCGACCCCCGGAGGAGGGCCGTTACATGACCACCACCACCCGCCTGGACCTCGCCAAGGTCCGCAACATCGGGATCATGGCCCACATCGACGCGGGGAAGACGACGACCGCCGAGCGGATCCTGTTCTACACCGGCGTCTCGCACCGCATCGGGGAGGTCCACGACGGCGCCGCCGCCCTGGACTACATGAAACAGGAGCGCGACCGCGGGATCACCATCACCGCGGCGGCGACGACCTGCCGATGGCGCGGCCATACCGTCAACCTCATCGACACGCCCGGCCACGTCGACTTCACCGTCGAGGTGGAGCGCTGCCTGCGCGTCCTGGACGGGGCCGTCGCGGTGTTCGACGGCGTCGCGGGCGTCGAGCCGCAGTCGGAGACGGTGTGGCGGCAGGCCGACCGGTACGGCGTGCCGCGCGTCTGCTTCGTCAACAAGCTCGACCGGGCCGGCGCGTCCTTCCACCGCTGCGTCGACATGATCGCCGAGCGGCTCGGCGCGGTGCCGCTGGTCGTGCAGCTGCCGATCGGGGCCGAGGACGGGTTCGCCGGGGTCGTCGACCTCGTCGCGGGCCGGGCCCTGATGTGGACCGACGGCGATCCGGACGTCGTGGACGTCCCGGCGGACCTGGCGGACACGGCCCGCGAGTGGCGCGGCCGGCTCGTCGACGCCGTCGCCGAGCGGGACGAGGAGGTCATGGCCCTGTACACCGGCGGCACCGAGCCGTCCGCGGAGCAGCTGCACGCCGCCATCCGGCGGCTCACCGTGGCGGCCGGGGCCACCCCGGTGTTCTGCGGCAGCGCCCTGCGCAACAAGGGGGTGCAGCCGCTGCTGGACGGCGTCGTCCGGTACCTGCCGTCCCCCGCGGACGCGGGCGCCGACGACGACGGGCCGCTCGCCGCGCTCGCGTTCAAGATCATGAGCGACCGGCACCTGGGCCGGCTCACGTTCGTCCGGATCTACGCCGGCCGGCTGGAGCCGGGCCGGACCGTGCTGAACGGCGTCAAGGGCAGGAGGGAGCGCATCGGCAAGATCTACCGGATGCACGCCGACCGGCGGGAGGAGATCGCCTCGGCGGGCGCCGGCGACATCGTCGCGGTGATGGGCCTGAAGGACACCACCACCGGCGAGACGCTGTGCGACCCGGCGCACCCGGTGGTGCTGGAGGCGATGGACTTCCCGGCGCCGGTCATCGAGGTCGCCGTCGAGCCGGCGTCCAGGGGCGACCGGGAGAAGCTGGGCGCCGCCCTCCAGCGGCTCGCCGAGGAGGATCCCTCCTTCCACGCGCGCACCGACGCCGAGACCGGCCAGACCGTCCTCGGCGGGATGGGCGAGCTGCACCTGGAGGTGCTCGTCCAGCGCATGCGGGAGGAGTTCGGGGTGGCCGCCGCGGTCGGGCGGCCCCGCGTCGCCTACCGGGAGACCATCCGCCGGGCCGCCCGGAAGGTGGAGTACGTCCACAAGAAGATGACGGGAGGCAAGGGGCAGTACGCGAAGGTGCAGATCTCGGTCGAGCCCTGCGCCGACGCCCCGTACGAGTTCGTGAACCAGGTCACCGGGGGCCGCATCCCGAAGGAGTTCGTCCCGTCGGTCGACGCGGGATGCCAGGACGCGATGCGGTCCGGCGTGCTCGCGGGCCACGAGATGACCGGGGTGCGCGTCGTCCTGCTGGACGGCGCCTTCCACGACGTCGACTCCTCCGAGCAGGCGTTCCGCATCGCGGGCGCGCAGGCGTTCCGCGAGGCGGTCCGCCGCGCGTCGCCGGTGCTGCTGGAACCGGTGATGGCCGTCGAGGTCTCGACGCCGGCGGAGTACCTCGGCGAGGTCATCGGCGACCTCGGCGCCCGCCGCGGCCGCATCGACGGCATCGGCGCGCAGGAGGTGCGGGCGCGGGTGCCGCTGGCGGAGATGTTCGGCTACGTCGGCGACCTGCGCGGCGCCACCTCCGGCCGGGCCGCGTACTCGATGCGCTTCGACTCCTACGCCGAGGCGCCCGAGGCCGTGGCCGGGAAGGTCGTCGCGGCGGCCCGCTGAGCCCGGCGGCGGCCGCACGGACCATGCGGTCCGTGCGGCCGCCCTGGCCGGGGCTCAGCCCTTGGCGATGGCCTCGCGGACGGCGGGGACGACCTCCTGGGTCCACCGGCCGAGGGTGTGGTCGGAGCGGGGGTCGTCGCCGTCGAAGAAGACGAAACCGGCGGCGCCGTGCTCCAGCACCGCGGCCGTCAGCTCCTCGACCCACTGCTTCGGGGACCCGCCGACCAGCGCCCCGTCCTCGTCCCGGGTGGAGGGCAGGGGGTCGGCGGTGATGCGGCCGCGGACGTTGTAGTAGTCGCCGATCTCGGACGGCGAGCGGCCGGCGGCGGCCGCGGCCTCGTCGATGAGCGGCCGGGACTCGCGGTAGAGCGTGCTCAGCCAGTCCGAGGCGTGCGGCGGCGACCAGCCGTCGGCGTGGCGGCCGGTGACCGCGAGCGAGCGCGGCCCGACCGACCCGGTCCACACCGGCGGCACCGGCACCGGCGCCGGGTCCAGGCCCTGCACCTGGTAGAACTCGCCCTCGAAGGTGACCGGCTCGCTGCCGCCGCCCGCCAGGGACTTGATGAGCGTGATCCCCTCCTCGAAGGCGCGGACGGCCTCGCCGGGGGTCAGCCGGGGCACCCCGAACCGGGCGATGTCGTCCCACAGGTAGCCGGCGCCGATCCCGAGCACGATGCGGCCGCCCGACAGCGCCGACAGCGTGGTGAGGGTCCGGGCGAGCAGCGGCGCGGGCCGCACCGGCAGGTTGGTGACCGTGGCGACGGCCGTGATGGAGCGCGTCCGGCCGAGGATCACCCCGATCGTGCCGTAGGCCTCCAGCCGGGACCCGTTGTAGGGGTGGTCGGTGACGGTGATCAGGTCGAGCCCGTCCCGGTCGGCCTGGACCGCCTCCTCCAGCAGCCGCGCGCTGCGGGCGATGGGGATATGCGGGCCCGGGCCGTACCCGAACAGGGCGCCCGGCTGGGTCTGTGTCATCTGTGCTGCCTTTCACGGCGGAGAGATGAGGGTGGTCGCGCCGAACGCTACGCGCGGCCCGGGAACCGCCCGGTAATCGGCGCGAGGACGTGCCGGCGGTCGCGGCCCGGCGGGCCGGCCGCCCACTCCGCCGCGCGGCGGTGCCCGTCCGCGCGGTCCCGCCGGGGCGTCTGCGCGTACGCCACCTCGCGCAGCAGCGGCTGGGCGAAGGCGTACTCGTCCTCCGCCGGGGCCGGCCCGGAGGCGACGCGGCGCAGCAGGCCCTCGCGGTCCAGGGCGCGCAGGAGCCGCACCACCTCCTCCCCGGGGCGGTCCGACACGGCGGCCACACCGGCGGGCGACACGACCGGCCCGAGCACGGCGGCGTGCCGGAGCACGGCCTTCTGCGCGGCGGGCAGGGTGTCCAGCCGGGCGGTCAGCAGGTCGGTGACGCGGCGGGGCACCGGCGGCGGGCCGGGGGCGGTGTGCCGCCGGTGCGCCTGCGCGTACTCCAGCGCGACCAGCGGGTTGCCCGCGGCGAGGGGGAGCAGGTCGCCGGCCCCCTCGCCGAGCAGCGCCGCGGTGGCGTCGTCGGGCAGCGGGTCCAGGGTGAGGACGCAGGTGTCGCGCCGCCCGCCGCACCAGCGGGGCCGGCGGTGCAGCAGCTCGGGCCGCGCGGTCGCCACGACCAGCAGCGGGACGGCGGCCACCCGCTCGGTCAGGGTCTCCACCATGCGCAGCAGCCCGGTGCCGGTGTGGTGCAGGTCGTCGAAGACGACGACGAGCGGGCCGTCGGCGGCGATGCCCTCCAGGCAGCGCAGCCACGCCGCGAACAGGGCCGCCGGCTCGGTCGCGCGGGCCAGCCGGTCGGCCGGGCAGGCGGGCCGCGGCGGTCCGGCGCCCGGCGCGGGCCACGCCCCGCCGGGGCCCGCGCCCGCGACGGTGAACCCGGCGTGCGAGCGCACGATCCCGGCCAGCGGGTCGGCGTCGCCCTCGTAGGCCGGCGGGACGGCGGCCGACAGGCAGCGCACGTCCCCGGCCCGCTCCGGCAGGGACGCGCGGAACTCCTCCACCAGGTGGCTCTTGCCGATGCCCGGCTCGCCGAGGACGGTGACCAGGTGCGGGCGGCGGCGCCGCCGGACGTCGTCCAGCAGGTCCTGCAGCCGGGCCAGGTCGCGCTCGCGGCCGAGCAGCGGCCGCCGCTGCGGGGCCGGGGCCGGCCGCGGCGCCCCCGGGGTCACCCGCCAGCCGCCCGCCGGGTCGCCCTCGGCGTGCCCGAACCGCGCCCCGACGGCCTGCCGGGTCCGGTCGCACACCCGCACGGTGTCGCAGATGGCGCGTTCCAGCAGGCCCTCGCACTCCTCCAGGACGCCGCCGGTCAGTTCGGCCGGCTCGGGGTCGCCCTCGTCCCGGTAGGAGGCGAGCACGTCGCCGGTGGCCACCGCGAGCCGCAGCGTGGCGTCCGGGGCGGCCGCGCCGGTCAGGCGCTCGCGGATCGCCAGCGCGGCCCGGACCGCGCGCACCGGGTCGTCCTCGTGGACGCGGGGAACGCCGAACACCACCAGCCGCACCGAGCCGAGGACGCCGCGGACCAGGCCGCCGTAGCGGGCGGCCTCGGCGGCCACGGCCCGGTCGAGCGCGGCCAGGGCCTCGGCGACCCGCTCGGGGTCGTCCAGGCCGGCCGGCACCCGCGCGCGGACCAGCAGGACGCTCGCGCGCTTGCGCTCCACCATGGGGCGCGGCGCGGCGGCCGGGCGGGAACGTTCCGCGGGGACCGGCGCGGTGCCCGGGCCCGTGCTCGTGCCCGGGTCCGCCGTCGCGGCGGGCGCCATCAGCGTGGGGTCCTGGTTGAGGATGGCGTGCTGGAGCCGGTGCAGCTCGGGGGCGGGCTCGATGCCGAGGGCCTCGACGAGGGCCGCGCGGGTGCGCCGGAAGACGGCGAGCGCCTCGGACTGCTGCCCGCAGCGGTACAGCGCCAGCATCAGCAGGCCGCAGAGCCGTTCGCGGGCGGGCTCCTCCTCGGCCAGCGGGGTCAGCTCGCCGGCCAGCTCGCGGTGCAGCCCGAGCGCCAGCTCGGCCTCGGCGCAGTCCTCCAGCGCGGTGAGCCGCTGCTCGTCCAGGGTGGCCAGTTCGGGCCAGGCGTGGCCGAGTTCGGCCACGTCCGCCAGGGCGGGGCCGCGCCACAGCGCGAGCGCCTCGCGCAGCAGCCGCGCGGCGGGCTGCCAGGCCTCGGCGCGGAACGCGGCCCGGCCGAGCCGGACCAGCTCGTGGAAGCGGGTGGCGTCCAGGGCGGCCGGGGGCATCCGCAGGACGTACCCGGGGGCGACGGTGAGCAGGGCGGGGCCGTCACCGCCCGTGTTGTCGCCGCCCGCGCCGTCGCGCAGGGTCCGGCGCAGCCCTGCCACGGCGTTCTGTACCATCTTGCGCGCGGTCGGCGGGGCGTCGTCGCCCCACAGCGCCCGCACCAGGTCGCTGGTGGAGACGACGGTGCCGGCGTTCAGCAGGAGGTAGGCGAGAGTGGCGCGCTGGTTGGCGCCGCCGAGGGCGAGGGGCTCCCCGTCCTGGAGCACTTCGAGGGGACCGAGCATGTTGACGTGCACTTTCACCCCGTTCCGTGGCACACCGGACTGACTGGAGTAAAGATACCCGTTATACTGGACTAAACATACCTGTTATATAGGAAATTGGGCGGTGTTGTCAGCCGGCCCGGACCGGCTCGGCGCGCAGCGACGGTGGCAGCTCCCGCCGGTGCCGTACCCCCAGCTTGCGGTACACCCGGGTCAGGTGCTGCTCGACGGTGCTCGGCGTGACGAACAGCCGCGCGGCGATCTCCCGGTTGGTGTAGCCGAGCACCGCCAGCGACGCCACCCGCCGCTCCGACCCGGTGAGACCGCCGAGCGGGACCCCCTCCGGCGTCGCGGCGGGCCCGCCGTCCGCCGCCACGTCGGAGACCGCCAGCAGCTCGCGCGCCAGCGCCGCCGCCCCGCTCAGCTCGGCGATGTGCAGCGCCTGGCGCACCAGCGGCCGCCCGCGCCGCCGGTCGCCGCGGTCCAGATGCGCCCGGCCGAGGTCGGCCAGGACCCGGGCCTGCTCGAACCGGTCGCCGGACGCCTCGGCCAGCCGGAGCGCCTCCCCGAGCAGGACGGGCCGGCGGCTCTGCGGGCCGAGCGCGGCCTGCAGCCGCAGCGCCGGGCCGCGCACCCGCGACGCGTGCGCCCCCGGCCGGTCCAGCTGCTCGCGCACCAGGCGCCGGGCCTGGTCGCGTTCGCCGAGCCGCAGCCACGCCTCGGCCGCGTCGGTGCGCCACGGGATGAGCGCCGCCGCGTCCAGGCCCCACCCGCGCAGCGTCTCGCCGCAGTGCAGGAAGTCGCCGAGGGCGTCGTGCGGGCGGCCCGTCGCGAGGTGGTGGTGGCCGCGGGCGTAGCGGTGGTAGACGCCGGCGAAGCTCTGGAACATCGGCTCGGGCACGGTCCGCGCCAGCTCGCCGGCCGCGGTGCGGTGGTCGCCGGTCCTGGTGGCGGCGAGGACGAGCGTGCCGAGCGGCAGGCCCACGTTCACCCCCCACGCCTGGGCGGGCAGGTGCTCCAGCGCCGCCCGCGCGTGCCGGGCGGCGCCGCGCGGGTCGCCGAGGCGCAGGCACACCTCGGCGCGGGCCGCGGCGAACATCGCGCTGACCGTCGGCGCGGTGCCGCCCGCCTCGCCGGCCGGCCGCTCGCACCAGACGGCGACGGCGTCCAGGCGCTCGGCCAGGATGAGGACCTGCAGGGCCAGCAGCGCGGCCTCCTCGGTCCACGGGTTGCGGCGGTGCAGGTGCAGGTCGCGCAGCACCCGCTCGGCGAGGTCGGCCGCCGCCGCGCCGGTGTTGCCGCTCAGCGCGCCCGCCAGGACCGCCGCGCAGCGCAGCTGGGGATCGGTGCCGGGCCGGGCCGGGCCGCGCGACGGCGGCGCCGGGGCGCGCCGGTCCCGCGCCAGCTGCGGGTGCCGGAACGCCAGCCACACCTCCAGGTCGGCCAGCCGCTCGGCGCCCGCGCCGCGCGCCCCGGCCTGGCCGAACCGCTCGCGCAGCCCGGCCAGCACCTCGGCCGCCTCGGCGTCGCGGCCGTGCCAGAGCAGGTGCTTGACCAGGACCAGCAGGTCGCCGGGCGCGAGCATCCCGGCGTGCGCCGCCGCGACGAGCGGCGCCAGGTGCCGGGCCGCCGCCGCCGGGCTGACCTGCCATTCCGCCCGCGCCAGGCGCGCCTGCAGCGCGGCCCGGGACCGGTCGTCGCCGTCCCCGTGCCAGGCCAGGCGCAGGCATTCGGCGGCCGGCCCGGGACGGTCGTCCAGCAGCGCGTGCTCGGCGGCGTCCGACAGGACGGCGACCGCCCACGGGGCGCCGGCGTATCCGGCCGCGACGAGGTGGCGGGCGACGTGCCCGGCCGGCGCGCCCTCCTCGTAGAGCAGCTCGGCGGCCCGCCGGTGCAGCCCGGCCCGCTCGTCGCCGGGGATGTCGTCCAGGACGGCGGCCCGGGCCGCCGGGTGGCGCAGCCGCAGCCCGTCCAGCAGGCCCGCGGCGGCCGGCCCGTCCAGCAGGCGCTCCGCCGCCGCGGGGTCGCAGCCGGCCAGGCGGGCGAGCCTGCCGGGGGTGGCGTCCTCGTCCAGGACGGCGAGCGCGCGGACCGCGGCGAGCCGGTCCGGGCCCTCGCCGCGCAGCAGGCCCGCGAGCGCCAGGCTGTACCGGGCGGCGGGGCCGCCGCCGGTCTCCCGGCGGTCCTCCAGCAGGGCGTCGGCCAGGAGCGGGTTCCCGCCGCTCGCGGCGTGCACCTCCGCCGCGAGGCCGGCCGTGCCGCCGGCGCCCGCGCGCTCCACCAGCAGCGCGGTCCCGGCGGGCGACAGCGGGCCGAGGACCAGCCGCCGCACGTGCGGCTGGCGGCCGAGGTCCGACAGCAGCAGGCGGCGTCCGGCGTCGGCGCCGACCGGGCCGGCGAGCGCGAGCAGGACGCGGGCGGAGCGCAGCCGGCGGGCCAGGTGCAGCAGGAAGTGCAGGGACTCCTCGTCGGCGTGCCGCAGGTCGTCCACGGTGACGAGCAGGGGCCGCTCCCCGGCCGGTTCCATCAGGCGCGCCGACAGGGCCCGGTACGCGCCGAGGCGGTCGTGCGCGTCCGCCGGCACCGGTCCGGCGCCCGGCCCGGTGAGCTGCTCCACGACGCCGTAGGGCAGGTCGCGCTCGGCCGCCGAGCAGGCGGCGCCCAGCACCTGGAAGCCCGCCGAGGCGGCCCGGTCGGCGAGCGCCCGCAGCAGCGCGGTGCGGCCGGTGCCCGCCGGGCCCTCCAGCACCGCGACGCGGCCCTGCCCGCCGTCGGCGTCGTCCAGCAGGCGGCCGAGATGGCGTAATTCGTCGTCTCGTTCGATCAGTTCCGTCACGCGGCCTCCACTCCGGGACGGCGTGCGGTCCACCGGGGCGCACGCTCGCCGCCCATCATCAGGGCGCGCCGCCCACTGCCCGGCAACCGTCCGCCCACCGGCCGCGCCGCCCGCACCGCCGGATCAGGGCGGCGCGGGCCCCTCCAGGCCGAAGAAGTCCCGGTAGAGGGCCACCTGGTGGTCGAGCATGTGCGCGCCGTGATGTACCGGGTGGCCGAGTCCGGCCGCCGCGCGCAGCAGGGCGGTGTCGCGGGGCCGCATGACGATGTCGGCGACCACGCACCCGGCCGGCAGGCCGGCCGGGTCGAACGGCAGCGGGTCGTCCGGGCGCAGGCCGAGCGGGGTGGCATTCACCGCGACGTCGGGTTTCCGCTCCCCGACGGCGCGGACCGGGCCGATCCGGCCGGGCCAGTGCCGCGCCAGCCGCGCGGCGATACCGGCCGGCCGCGCCGGGTCGGTGTCGTGCAGCCGCACCTCCGCCGCGCCCGCGGTGAGCACGGCGGCCGCGATGGCGCCGCCCGCGCCGCCCGCCCCGGCGATGGCGAAGCGGGCGCCGCGCACCCGGTGGCCCGCCGCCTCCAGCCCCGCGACGAAGCCCGCGCCGTCGAAGTCCTCGGCGTACCAGCCGCCGCCGGGCCGGCGGCGGAGCGCGTTCGCGCTGCCCGACACCGCGGCGGCGGGGCCGAGCGCGCCGGCGAGCCCGCACACCGCGATCTTGTGCGGCACGGTGACCAGCAGCCCGTCCAGGTTGCGCACCGCCGCCAGCCCCGCGAGCACGGCGGCCAGATCGGCGGCGCCGACGTGCACCGGGACCAGCACCGCGTCCAGGCCGAGCCCGGCGAACAGCGGGTTCAGCAGGGCGGGGGCGCGCACCTGCGCGACCGGGTCGCCGAGCACCGCGTACAGCCGGGTGGCGCCGCCGATCGCGGCCGGCCCGCCGCCGCTCACGCCGGCTCCGCGCGCGGCATGGCGCGCAGGACGGCGGCGACGGCGTCCTCGGAGACGCCGGTGACGAGCTCCGCGCCCGCCGGGCCGTCCAGCACGAACGCCAGGCCGTCCCCGAGGCGCTTCTTGTCCGCGCGCATGAACCCGATCAGCTCCGCGGGGGAGGGCCCGGCGGGCAGCCGCGTCGGCAGTCCGAAGGCGGCGACGACGTCGCGGTGCTCGGCCGCCCGGTCCGCGCCGATGCGGCCGAGGGCCAGCGCGAGCCGCCCGGCGAAGACGGTGCCGATCGCGACGCCCTCGCCGTGCCGGATCCGGTGGCCGGTGGCGTGCTCCAGGGCGTGGCCGAGGGTGTGCCCGTAGTTCAGCAGGTGGCGCCGGCCCTGGTCGCGCTCGT
This sequence comes from Actinomadura macrotermitis, assembly GCF_009604375.1. GTDB lineage: Bacteria > Actinomycetota > Actinomycetes > Streptosporangiales > Streptosporangiaceae > Spirillospora > Spirillospora macrotermitis. The sequence goes on along the minus strand of NZ_WEGH01000003.1, from coordinate 146,454 downwards.
CCGCCGCCACGATCGACGCCTTGAGCGCGACGCTCGCCGCGATCTGGTCGGCCACCGGCAGCCCGAGCAGGCCCGGCGCGCCGATGAAGTGGCACCGCGCGATCTCGCCGTACCCGTTGGCGTGCTCGCGATCGGGCAGCGTGGCGAGGTAGTCGGTGTCGCACAGCACCTCGGCGGGCTGCCAGTAGGCGCCGACGAGGTTCTTGCCCTCGGGCAGGTTCACCGCGGTCTTACCGCCCACGCTCGCGTCCACCTGCGCGAGCAGCGTCGTCGGCAGGTGCACCACCGGCAGCCCCCGGTGGTAGAGCGCGGCGGCCAGCCCGGCCGCGTCGGTGGTGGTCCCGCCGCCCACCGCGACCACGGCGTCGGCGCGGGTCAGCCCGTAGCGGGCGAAGCGGCCGCACAGCTCGGCCACCCAGGCGAGCGTCTTGCCCTCCTCGCCGTCGCGCGCCGGGACCACCAGCGCCGGGACGCCCGGGTCCGGCGTCCACTCCGGCGGCCGGGCGGTCACCACCGCGGCGCGGCGGACGCCGAGCCGCGCCAGCACCGCGGGCAGGGTGTGCCGGACGCCGGGCCCGATGCGCACCCGGTACCCGCGCTCACCGAGGTCGACCCGCACCTCCCGCACGTCCGCCGGGGTCTCCAGGGTCATGACGGTCCTCCTTCCCCTGCCAGCAGCAGGGCGCCGTGCAGGGACGACAGGGCGCCCAGCCGGGCCGGGCGCACCGGGGGAGCGGCGACGCCGGGCCGGGCCAGCGCGCGCACATGTTCGGCGACTCCGGGCACCAGCCCGGGGAGTCCGGCGGCGAACCCGCCGCCGACGACCACGGTCTCGGGGCGGACCAGTTCGGTCACGCCGATGACGGCCACGGCGAGCGCCGCGCAGGTCTCCTCCAGCGCAGCCCGCGCCCACGGCCTGCCTTCCTCCAGGCCGGCGCGCAGGTCGGCGAACCCGGCCGCCCGCCCGCGCAGCCGCCCGGCGCGGCGCAGCGTGGCCGGCCCGGACGCGACCGCCTGCAGGCAGCCGCGCCGCCCGCAGTCGCAGACCGGCCCGGACCGGTCGATCACCAGGTGCCCCACCTCGCAGGAGCCGCGCCCGAGCCCGGGGACGAGCGCCCCGTCCAGGACGATGCCGCCGCCGACGCCCGTGCCGACGCCGATATAGAGGACATGCCGGGCGCCGGTCCCGGCGGCCTCGGCCAGCGCCGCCAGGTCGCCGTCGTCGGCGCAGCGCACCGGCACGTCCGGGAACAGGCCGCGCAGCAGCCCGCGCAGGTCGAGCCCGGCCCAGCCGGGGCGGCCCGGCCAGGCGGTGACGCGGCCCGCCGCGTCGAGCGTGGCGGGGACGGCCACGCCGACCGCGGTGACGGGACCGCCCCACTCCGCGCGCAGTTCCCCGACCTGCGCGCGCAGGGCGTCCCGGTCGGCGCGCGGGTCGGCGGGCACGGGCCAGCGGAAGGTGCTCTCGCGGGAGCGGCCGGCCGCGTCCTCGACGCGCAGCGCCACCTTGGTCCCGCCGATGTCGATGCCCAGGCGGGTTCCGGTCATCTTCCCGGCCCGGCTCAGGCGGGCACCTTGGCCAGCAGCGCCTGCGCCGCCAGCCGGTACCCGAGCGCGCCCAGCCCCACGATGACCCCGCTCGCCAGCGGCGCGAGCACCGACCGGTGCCGGAACGACTCGCGCGCGTACACGTTCGACAGGTGGACCTCGATCCACGGCGGCGGGAAGGCCGCCAGGGCGTCGCGCAGGCTCCAGCCCGCGATCATCAGCGCGCCGGGGTTGATGATCGCGCCGGCCGCGCCGTACCCGTCCTGCAGCGCGTGGATCAGCTCCCCCTCCGACTCGCGCTGGACCGAAAGGACCTTCCAGCCCCGGCCGGCGACCTCCTCGGCCACCGCCGCCTCGATGTCGGCGAGCGTGTCGGTGCCGTAGATCTCTGGCTCGCGCCGGCCGAGGGTGCCGAGGTTGGGGCCGTTTATCAGCAGCAGGTCGGACACGTTTTCGCCTCGCCTTCCGGTGGTGCGCGCCCCAAGGGCCGTGACGTCCCGAGTTATAGCAACGCCCCGGCGCCGGGACCAGGGAGAACGCGCGCCCCGCCCGCAACAGAGGGGGGTCATAGGGGGGTCGTCAGGGGATAAGGGCGCCCCCCTTTCTCGTTAGCGTGATCGCAACGGCAATCGCCCTGGCACGCACTGGTCCGGAGCGAGATCGGATTCTTGCGGACACGGAGGAAAGCGCGACCAATGACGACTGCATTGACGAATTCGCGAACGGCTCCCCGATTCCCTGAATGGCCGCAGTACGACGACACTGAACGGTCCGCGCTGACCCGCGCCCTGGAGCAGGGCCAGTGGTGGCGCGTGGGCGGCGGCGAGGTCGACGCGTTCGAGCGCGAGTTCGCCGCGCTGCACGGCGGCGGCCACGCGCTCGCGGTCACCAACGGCACCCACGCGCTGGAACTGGCGCTGCAGGTCCTCGGCGTCGGGCCGGGCGACGAGGTGATCGTGCCGGCCTTCACCTTCATCTCCTCCTCCCAGGCGGCGCAGCGGCTCGGCGCCACGGCGGTGCCGGTGGACGTGGACCTGGCCACCTACAACATCGACCCCGCGGCGGCCGAGGCGGCGATCACCGCGCGGACCAAGGTGATCATGCCGGTGCACATGGCGGGCCGGATCGCCGACCTGGACGCCCTCGGCAAGGTCGCCGAGCGCGCCGGCGTCGCGCTGCTGCAGGACGCCGCGCACGCCCACGGCGCCGAGTGGAAGGGCCGCAAGGTGGGCGAGCTGGGCTCGGTCGCGGCGTTCAGCTTCCAGAACGGCAAGCTCATGACCGCCGGCGAGGGCGGCCTGGTGCTGTTCCCCGACGAGGAGGGACGCGACCTGGCCTTCGTGCGGCACAGCTGCGGCCGCCCGCCGGGCGACACCCGCTACCTGCACCGCACCTCCGGCTCGAACTTCCGCCTCAACGAGTTCTCCGCCGCGGTGCTGCGCGCCCAGCTGTCGCGCCTCACCGCGCAGGTGGAGACGCGCGAGCGCCGGGCGGCGGTGCTGGAGCCGCTGCTCGCCGGCGTCCCCGGCGTGGTGCCGCAGGGCCGCGACGAGCGCGCCACCCGCGTCCCGCACTACATGGCGATGTTCCGGGTGCCGGGCATCGGCGAGGAGCGCCGCAACGCGCTGGTGGCCGAGCTGGTCCGCCGGGGCCTGCCCGCCTTCGTGGTCTTCCGCGCGATCTACCGCACCGACGGCTTCTGGGAGACCGGGGCGCCGGACGCGACACGCGAGGAGCTCGCCGAGCGCTGCCCCAACACCGAGCTGATCCACGCCGAGGGGATCTGGCTGCACCACCGCACGCTGCTGGCCGGCGAGGACGAGGTCCGCGCCATCCCCGAGATCATCGCCGACGCGCTGGAGACGCTGTGAGCGCGGGCACCGGCCTCGATCGGCCGGTCCGCACGGTCCTGGTCGGCTACGGATGGGCGGGCCGGACCATCTGGCTGCCGCGGCTGCAGGAGCACTCCGGCTACGAGGTGACCGCGGTCGTCGAACCCGACCCGCGGGCACGGGCGACGGTCCCCGGCGCCCGCGGGCTCGCCGACGTCGCGGAGGTGGACCCCGCCGAGACCGACCTGGCGATCGTGGCCGTCCCCAACCACCTGCACGCGCCGGTGGCCGAGCGGCTGCTGCTGCGGGGCGTGCCGGTGTTCGTCGAGAAGCCCGTCTGCCTGAGCGTCGCCGAGGCCGACCGCCTCGCCGCGGCCGAGCTCGCCGGCGGGGCGGTGCTGCTCGCCGGCAGCGCCGCCCGGTACCGCGCGGACGTGCGGGCGCTGCACGAGGAGGCCGCCCGGCTCGGCCCGGTCCGCCACCTGGACCTGGCCTGGGTGCGGGCCCGGGGCGTCCCGGGCGCGGGCGGCTGGTTCACCGACCGCGGCCGGGCCGGCGGCGGCGCCCTGGTGGACCTCGGCTGGCACCTGCTGGACGCGGCCGGCCCGCTCCTGGACGACGCCGAGTTCGCCCAGGTGGCCGGCGCCGTCTCGGCGGACTTCGTCAACAGCGGCGACCGCCGGGCCTCCTGGCACGCCGGCGGCGCGGACGGCGCGGCGGGCGACGTGGAGGACACCGCCCGCGGCTTCCTGGTCACCGCCGGCGGCGTGTCGGTGTCGCTGCGCGCGAGCTGGGCCTCCCACGAGGCCCGCGACGTCACCCGCCTCACCGTCGAGGGCGAGGCCGGCACCGCCGCGCTGACCTGCACGTTCGGGTTCAGCACCAACCGCTGGCCCGGGCCGGCGCTCACCCGCACCCGGCACGGCGTCACCGCGGCGGTGCCGCTGCCCGACGAGCCGGTCGGCGCGGAGTACCTGCGCCAGCTGGACCGGCTGCCGGGCCGCCTCGCCGACCCCGCGAGCCGGGGCCGCGCGATCGGCCGGGCCCGCCGCACGATCGCCACGATCGAGCGGCTGTACGCCTCCGCGCTGCCGGGCCGCGGCACCGCCGCCCCTCTGCCGGAGGCCGTCCATGCCGGGTGACGCGGGCGGCGGGCCGCACGCCGTCGTGTTCGACCTCGACGGGGTCGTGGTGGACAGCTTCGCGGTGATGCGCGCGGCGTTCGACACCGCCTACGCCGAGGTGGTGGGCGACGGCCCGGCCCCCTTCGCCGAGTACAGCCGCCACCTCGGCCGCTACTTCCCCGACATCATGCGGATCATGGGGCTGCCCCTGGAGATGGAGGAGCCCTTCGTCCGGGAGAGCTACCGCCTGGCCGACCGGGTCACCCTCTTCCCCGGCGTGGTGGACCTGCTGGACGAGCTGCGCCGGCGCGGCCTGCGCCTCGCCGTCGCCACCGGCAAGAGCGGCCCCCGCGCCCGCTCGCTGCTGGACACCCTCGGTGTCCTGGACCGGTTCGCGTACGTCATCGGCTCCGACGAGGTGGCGCGGCCGAAGCCCGCGCCCGACATCGTGCGGCGCGCCCTGGAGCTGCTGGAGGTCGCCCCGGACCGGGCGCTCATGATCGGCGACGCGGTGACCGACCTGGCCAGCGCGCACGGCGCGGGCGTCACGGCGGTCGCCGCGCTGTGGGGCGAGTGCCACGAGGCCGAGCTGCTCGCCGCCTACCCCGACGCGGTCGTGCGTCACCCCGCCGAACTGCTCGACCTGTGCCCGGCCCTCGGGCCGTTCACCGACGCCCTCACCGAATGAGGCCCGCCTGACCCGCTCCCGCCCTGCCCGCCCGCGACCCCGTCCCCCCGTCCCCGATCCCGCCACGCCCCCCACTCCACCCCACGATCACGGAGAGCCCGTGTACCGATCAGACAGACCAGCAACCCGCGCCGTGCTCCTCGCCCTGACGGCCGCGCTGCCGCTCGCCCTCGCGGCCTGCGGCGGCGGGACGGACGGGAAGGCGGCGGCGGACGGCGGCGCCCCCGTCGACGGCGGCAAGCTGGTGTTCGCGGTGAACAGCGAACCGCTCGCCCTCGACCCGCACACCAGCCCGCAGGACGTGACCGCCATCTTCACCCGGCCCGTCCTGGACTCGCTCGTCGCGCTCGACTCCGCGGGCACGGTGAAGCCCTGGCTGGCCACGTCGTGGAAGCTGTCGCCCGACCAGCGCAGCTACACCTTCACGCTGCGCCGCGACGTGACCTTCAGCGACGGCACCCCCTTCGACGCCGCCGCGGTCAAGGCCAACCTCGACCACATCGTGGACCCGAAGACCAAGTCGCAGCTGGCCGCGTCCCAGTTCGGCCCCTACAAGGGCACCGACGTGGTGGACCGTTACACCGCCCGGGTGAACTTCGCCAAGCCGCACTCGCCGTTCCTCAACGTGCTGTCGACCGTCTTCTTCGGCATGGAGTCGCCGGCCGAGCTGCGCAAGGGGCCGCAGGCGCAGGCGTCCGCCATCGTCGGCACCGGCCCGTTCATCATGGAGCGCTACACCCCGCACCAGGGCATCACCTACCGGCGCAACCCGGCCTACAAGTGGTCCTCGCCGAACGCCGCCCACCAGGGGCCGGCCCGCCTGGCGCAGCTGGAGATCAAGATGCTGCTAGAGGACTCGGTCCGCTACGGCGCGCTGACCAGCGGCCAGGTGAACGCGATCACCGCGGTGCCGCCGGCCAACCTGAGGCTGGCCGACCGCGACAAGCGGCTGCGCGTCGAGCGGGTGCCCGCGGGCACCTACTCCTACTTCCCCAACACCACCAACGGCATCTTCACCGACGCCAAGGTGCGGGACGCGTTCCGCTCGGCCGTCGACTTCCGCACCCTGGTCGGGTCGCTGTACTTCGGCGCCTTCAAGAAGGCCTACAGCCCGCTGTCGCCGCAGGCGCCCGGCTACGACAAGGCCACCGAGACCCAGTGGGGGTACGACCCGGCCAAGGCCGCCCGGCTGCTGGACGAGGCGGGCTGGACCGCCCGCGACGGGCAGGGCTACCGCACCAAGAACGGCCACCGGCTGACCGTCCGCTGGCCCATCCTGCGGGCGCTGGACCGCGAGTCGCGCGCGACCCTCGCCGAGCAGGTGCAGGCCGAGGTCAAGAAGCTCGGCTTCGAGGTGCAGCTGCAGAACGTGACGTTCAACGAGTACCTGGTCAAGTACGGCAAGGCCGACTACGACCTGCTCGACTACAGCATGCGCGCCGACGCCGACTCGCTGCGCAGCCTGTTCGACACCTCCAACATCACCAAGGGGCCGCGGCTCACCCAGAACGCGGCCCGCTACTCCGACAAGGAGGTCGACGGCTGGTTCCAGCAGGCCCTGGCCAGTTCCGACCAGGCCAAGCGGCTGGCGCTGTACACCCAGGTCCAGCACAAGGTCACCGAGCAGGCCGTGGTGTTCCCGGTCTACGTCCAGTCGGTCCTGCTCGGCCGCAGCACCCGGGTGCACGGCATCGGGTTCGACACCCAGTCCTTCCCGCTGTTCCAGGACGCCTGGATCACCCGTGGCTGAGTCCGCCACCCACGTCCGCCCCCCGCGCCGGGCCGCCCGGCGCGGGGCGCGGCCCCTGCTGCGCGCCGCGGCACTGCGGCTGGCCGCGTCGGTGCTGGTGTTCTGGGGCGCGGTGACGGCGTCGTTCGGCGCGCTGCAGGCCGTCCCCGGCTCGACCGTGGACGCCCTGCTCGGCAACAACGACGCCTCGCTGGAGGTCCGGGCGCAGATCATCCGCGAGTACGGCCTGGACCGCCCGCTGCTGGAGCAGTACCTGACCTACCTCGGCCACGCGCTGACCGGCGACCTCGGCCGGTCCTACCAGCTGAACCAGCCGGTGACCCAGGCGATCGGCGCGTCGCTCGGGTCGTCGCTGCGGCTCACCGCCTCCGGCATGGCGCTCGGGCTGGCCGCGGCGACCGTGCTGGCGCTGCTCACCGCGCACCGGCGCCGCTGGGTGCGCGCGGTGTCCTCGGGCGTGGAGCTGCTCGGGGTCTCGCTGCCGGTGTTCTGGGTGGGGATCTTGCTGCTCACCCTGTTCTCGTTCCGGCTCGGCTGGTTCCCCGCCGTCGGCGGGGACGGCGCGGCCGGGCTGGTCCTGCCCGCCGTGGCGCTCGCCATCCCGGTCACCGCCGTGCTCACCCAGGTGATGCGCGAAGGGCTGGAGCGCGCCCTGGAGCAGCCGTTCGTGCTGACCGCGCGGGCCCGGGGCATGACCGACGCGGGCGTCCGGCTGCGGCACGCGCTGCGGCACGCCCTGCTGCCGGTCGTGACGCTCGTCGGCTGGCTGTTCGGGGTGCTGCTCGGCGGCATGGTGGTGACCGAGCGGGTCTTCGGGCGGCCCGGCGTGGGCCGGCTGGTCGTCGAGGCGGTCGTGGCCAAGGACCTGCCCGTCGTGCTCGGCGTGGTCGTCTGCTCCGCCGCGCTGTACATCGCCGTCAACATCGCGCTCGACCTGTGCTACCCCGTCATCGACCCGCGGCTGCGGGGGGCGTCATGACCGCCCCCACCGCCGCGGTCCCCGCCCTGCGGACCGCCGGGCGCCGCCGCGCCGCGTGGCGGCCGGGCCTGTGGGCGGCCGGGCTGTTCCTCGGCCTGGTGGTCCTGGCCGCCCTCGCGCCCGGCCTGCTGGCCAGCGGCGCGCCCGACGCCGCCAACGCGCTCGCCGTGCTGCGCCCGCCGAGCTCCGCGCACCCCTTCGGCACCGACGCCAACGGCCGCGACGTCCTCACCCGGGTGATCTACGGGGTCCGGCCGTCGCTGCTGGCGGGCGTCGGCGCGACGCTGCTCGCGCTGCTCAGCGGCAGCGCGCTCGGGCTGCTGGCCGGCCTCGGCGGCCGGATCGCCGACGCGGTCGTCATGCGCGCGGTGGACATCGTGCTGTCGCTGCCCTCGCTGCTGCTCGCGCTGCTGTTCCTGGTCGTCACCGGGCCCGGCACCCTGCCCTCGGTGCTGGCCATCGCGCTCTACACCATGCCGATCTACGCCCGGCTGGTGCGGGTGCAGTCCAGCGTGGTGGGGCGCTCGGGATACGTGGAGGCGGCCGTGTCGCTCGGGCTGAGCCGCACCCGGATCGTGCTCCGGCACGTGCTGCCGAACGCGTTCGCGCCGCTGGTCGTGCTCGCCACGATCGAGGTCGGCGCGGCGCTGGTGGCGGCGTCCTCGCTCAGCTACCTCGGGTTCGGCCCGAAACCGCCCGCCCCCGAGTGGGGCGCGATGCTCGCCGCCGGCCAGGAGTACTTCGCCGTCGCCTGGTGGATGGCGGTGTTCCCCGGCCTGGCGATCAGCACCACCGTCCTGTCGATCACCGCTGTGGGGCGCGCGCTGCAGCGCCGTTCCGAAGGGAGGCGCGCATGAGCCCGGCCTACGCCGGCCCCGCCGACGTGGCGGCGCACGGGGAGTACGGCCCCGGCCGCCTGGACCTGTCGGCGGGCTGGAACCGGCCCCGCTACCCCTTCCAGGGCCGGATCACCGCCGACGGGTCCGGCGGGTTCCCCGCCGAGCCCGGCCGCTACCACCTGTACGCCTCCTACGTGTGCCCGTGGTCGCAGCGCTCCGTCATCGTCATCGGCCTCAAGGGGCTGCGGGACGTGGTCTCGGTGTCGTACGTCGACGACGAGCGCGACGGGCGCGGCTGGGCGTTCCGCGAGCGGCGCGGACCCGACCCCGTCAACGGGTTCGCCTTCCTCCAGGAGGCCTACGACGCGACCGAGCCCGGCTACCCGGGGCACCTGTCGGTCCCGGTGCTGTGGGACCGCGAAACCGGGCGGATCGTCAGCAACGACTTCCCCGACATCTCCCTGGACCTCGGCACCGCGTTCGACGCCTACGGCGACCCCTCCGTGCGGCTGTACCCCGAGCACCTGCGCGCCGAGATCGACGAGCTGAACGCCTACGTGTACGAGAACGTCAACAACGCCCCCTACCAGGCCGCGGCGGCCGTCACCCAGGAGGACTTCGAGTCCTGGCGGGACCGGCTGACCGGGGCGCTGGAGACCCTCGACCGGCGGCTCGCCGGCCGCCGGTACCTGCTCGGCGACGAGCTGACCGAGGCCGACGTCCGGCTCTGGCCGACGCTCGCCCGCTTCGACCTGTTCTACAACCCGATGAGCGGAGTGAGCGAGCGGCCGCTCACCGGATACGAGCACCTGTGGGCCTACGCCCGCGACCTGTACGCCCGGCCCGCGTTCCGCGACGCCACCGACCTCGCCGCGCTCCCCGCCCTGCTCGCGCGCGCCCGGGCGATCGTCAACGCGGACGTGCGCCGCCTGAAGGTCGAGCCGCGGCTCGCCGACTGGGACGCCCCGCACGGGCGCGGCTGACCCCGCACCCACCCCGAGGAGAGGACGCCATGCTGCGCACGGAACTGATCCGCCCCCTCCACGAGCTGCTGGCGGCCAACGCCCGGCGGCACGGGGACAAGACCGCCTTCTCCGACGCCCGGCGGGCGGTGACGCACGCCGGGCTGGACCGGCGCACCGCCCGGCTCGCCGGGCACCTGGCGGCGCACCCCGACGGCCCGCGCCTGCGCCCCGGCGACCGGGCCGCCCTGCTGCTCGGCAACCGGGTGGAGATGGCCGAGGGCTACCTGGCCGTCACCCGCGCGGGCGGGATCGGGGTGCCGCTCGACCCGCGCGGCACCGACGCCGAGCTGGCGTACCTGCTCGCCGACAGCGGGGCGCGCGTCGTCCTCACCACCGCCGCGCTCGCCGGGCGCGTCGCCGCCCTGGACCTGCCCGGCGGGCCGCCCCGCCTGGTCGTCGCGGGGGAGGGGCCCGTCCCGCCCGGCGCCCTGCCGTACGAGGAACTGGCCGGCACCGAACCGGCCGGACCCGCGCGCGACGACCTGCCGCTCGACGCGCCCGCCTGGATGCTCTACACCTCCGGGACCACCGGCCGGCCGAAGGGGGTGCTGTCGTCGCAGCGCTCCTGCCTGTGGTCGGTGGCCGCCTGCTACGTCCCCGTCCCCGGGCTGACCGCGGACGACCGGGTCCTCTGGCCGCTCCCGCTGTTCCACAGCCTGTCGCACATCGCCTGCGTGCTGGCGGTCACCGCCGCCGGCGCGAGCGCGCACCTGCTCGACGGCTTCGCGCCGGACGACGTGCTGGAGGCGCTGGCGGAGCGTTCGACCACCTTCCTGGCGGGCGTCCCGGCCATGTACCACCAGCTCGTCCGCGCCGCCCGCACGCAGGGGGTGACCGCCCCGGACCTGCGCGTCTGCCTGGTCGGCGGCGCCGTCACCACCGCCGAGCTGCACCGTTCGTTCCAGGACGCCTTCGGGATCGCGCTGCTGGACGCCTACGGCAGCACCGAGACCTGCGGCGCCATCACCGTCAACCGGCCGGACGGGCCGCGCGTGGCGGGGTCGTGCGGGCAGCCGGTGCCGGGCCTGGACGTCCGGCTGGTCGACCCCGACACCGGAGCCGACGTCGGCCCGGACACCGAGGGCGAGGTGTGGGTGCGCGGCCCGAGCGTCATGCTCGGCTACCACGACCGCCCGGAGGAGACGGCGGCGGCGCTGCGCGACGGCTGGTACCGCACCGGCGACCTGGCCCGCCGCGACGCCGGCGGCTTCTTCACCGTCACCGGCCGGATCGGCGAGCTGATCATCCGGGGCGGGGAGAACATCCACCCCGGCGAGGTCGAGGAGGCGCTGCGCGCGGTGCCCGGCGTCGCCGACATCGCCGTCGCGGGCCGCCCGCACGAGGTGCTCGGCGAGGTCCCCGTCGCCTACGTGGTGCCCGGCCCCGGCGGCTTCGACGCGCGGGAGCTGCTCGCGGTGGCCCGGGAACGGCTGTCGCCGCACAAGGTCCCCGAGGAGGTCTACGAGATCGACCGGGTGCCGCGGACCGGCTCGGGGAAGACCCGGCGGCACGCCCTGCTCACCGGGCCCGCCCGGCTGCGCGCCGCCGCGGCCCCGCCGCCGCCCGCCGAGGACGCCGCCCCCGACGCCGCCGTGGCCGCCGCCCTGCGCGCCCGGCTGCTCGAAACGCCCGCCCCGGCCCGCGCCCGCGTGCTCACCGACCTCGTCCAGACCGAGGTCGCCGCCCTGTACGACCTGCCGGACGGCACCGCCGCCCGGCCCGGGACCGCGTTCCGCGACCTCGGGCTGACCTCGGCCCACGCCGTCGCCCTGCGCGCCCGGCTGACCCGGGCCACCGGGCTGCGGCTGCCGGTCACGCTCGCCTTCGACCACCCGACGCCCGAGGCCGTCGCCCGCCACCTGGCCGCGTCGCTGCTCGGCACCGAACCGGCCGGCGCCGCGCCTGCGGCGCCCGCCGCCGACCCCGGCGACCCGATCGCCGTGGTCGGCATGGCCTGCCGCCTCCCCGGCGGGATCACCTCCCCCGAGGACCTGTGGCGGCTGGTCACCGAGGAGGGGGAGGCGATCGGCCCGTTCCCGGGCGACCGCGGCTGGGACCTGCACGCCCTGTACGACCCCGAGCCCGGCCGCCCCGGCCGCTCCTACGTCAAGGAGGGCGGCTTCCTGGACGACGCGGGCGGCTTCGACGCCGCCTTCTTCGGGATCTCGCCCCGCGAGGCCCTCGCCATGGACCCGCAGCAGCGGCTGCTGCTGGAGACCTCGTGGGAGGTGCTGGAACGCGCGGGCATCGACCCGGCGGCGGTCCGCGGCACCGAGGTCGGCGTCTACGCCGGGGTGATGTACCACGACTACGCCACGGGGCCGGGCACCGTCCCCGCCGACCTGGAGGGCTACCGGAGCACCGGCTCGTCGGGTGCCGTCGCGTCCGGCCGCATCGCCTACGCCCTCGGGCTGCAGGGCCCGGCGGTGACCGTGGACACGGCCTGCTCGTCGTCGCTGGTCGCGCTGCACCTGGCGGCCCGCGCGCTGCGCGCGGGGGAGTGCGAGCTGGCCATCGCGGGCGGCGTGGCGGTGATGGCGCGCCCCGGCTCGTTCGTGGAGTTCTCCCGGCAGCGCGCGCTGGCGCCCGACGGCCGCGCCAAGGCGTTCGCCGACGCCGCCGACGGCACCGCCTGGTCGGAGGGCGTCGGCGTCGTGCTGCTGGAGCGGCTGTCGGACGCACGGCGCGCCGGCCACCGGGTCCTGGCGGTGCTGCGCGGCTCGGCCGTCAACCAGGACGGGGCGTCCAACGGCCTGACCGCGCCGAGCGGCCCCGCGCAGGAGCGCGTCATCCGCCGGGCGCTCGCCGACGCCGGGCTGTCGGCGGCCGACGTCGACGCCGTCGAGGCGCACGGCACCGGCACCGCGCTCGGCGACCCCATCGAGGCGGGCGCGCTGCTCGCCACCTACGGCCAGGACCGCCCGGCGGACCGGCCGCTGTGGCTCGGCTCGCTGAAGTCCAACATCGGGCACGCGCAGGCCGCCGCCGGGGTGGCGGGCGTCATCAAGACGGTGCAGGCCCTCCGCCACGGCGTCCTGCCCCGCACCCTGCACGTGGACGCGCCGAGCAGCCGGGTGGACTGGTCGTCCGGCGCGGTCGAGCTCCTCACCGAGGCACGGCCGTGGCCGGCGACGGGCCGCCCCGCCCGCGCAGCGGTCTCGGCCTTCGGCGTCAGCGGCACCAACGCCCACGTCATCCTGGAACAGGTCCCGGAGTCCGCCCCAGACGAACCTGAACCACTCCAGCCAACCGCAGCGCCGCAGCCCCTCACGGCACGCGACCCAGACGCACTGCAGGAGCAGGCTGCGCGGCTTGTGGACGAGCCCGAACCGCTGCAGGCCACTGCGCTGCCACGGCCCCTGTCTGCGCGTGATCCAGACGCGCTGCGGGAGCAGGCGGACGAGCCCGAGCCGCTGCCGGGCACTGCGCTGCCACGACCCCTCTCTGTGCGCAACCCCGACGCGCTGCGGGAGCAGGCGGCCCGGCCTGCGGACGAGCCCGAACGGCAACAACCCACTGCGCTGCCCTGGATCCTCTCTGCGCGCGACCCCGACGCGCTGCGGGAGCAGGCGGCGCGGCTGGCGGACCGTCCGGACGCCGGGATCGCCGATGTGGGCTACGCGCTGGCCACGACCCGGGCGCAGCTCGAACACCGGGCGGTGCTGGTCGCGACCGGGTCGGATCAGGCACGGGAGGCGTTGCGGGCGTTCGCCGCTGGCGGGGAGGTGCCCGGCGTCGTCACCGGTACCGCCGCGCCGGTGTCCGCTCCGGTGCTGGTGTTCCCCGGCCAAGGGGCGCAGTGGGCCGGGATGGGCGCGGAGCTGCTGGAGTCCTCGCCGGTGTTCGCGGCCCGCATCGCCGAATGCGAACAGGCGCTCGCCCCGCTGACGGGCTGGTCGCTCACCGGCGTCCTGCGGGAGGAGCCCGGCGCGCCGTCGCTGGAGCGGGTGGACGTGGTGCAGCCGGTGTCGTTCGCGGTGATGGTCGCGTTGGCGGCGGTATGGGAGTCGCTGGGCGTCGTCCCCGCCGCCGTGGTCGGCCACTCCCAAGGCGAGATCGCGGCGGCCTGCGTCGCGGGCGCGCTGACGCTCCAGGACGCCGCCCGCGTGGTGGCGCTGCGGGCGCGGGCGATCGCCCGCCGGCTGGCCGGCCACGGCGCGATGCTCGCGGTGGAGCTGCCCGCCGAGCGCGTCGCCGCGCGGCTCCCCGGCGGGGTCGAGATCGCCGTCGTCAACGGGCCCGCCGCGACCGTGCTGGCCGGCGCCCCCGGCCCGGTCGACGCCCTGCTGGCGGCGTTCGAGGCCGAAGGGGTGCGCGCGCGGCGGCTGCCCGTCGACTACGCCTCGCACACCTCGCACGTGGCCGCCGTCGAGGACGACCTGCGGCGCGACCTCGCCGGGATCGTCCCGGCCCCGCCGCGGACGCCGTTCTACTCCACCACCGAGGGGCGCTGGATCACCGGCACCGCGCTGGACGCCGCGTACTGGTACCGCAACCTGCGCGAGCCGGTCCGCTTCGGCGCGGCCGTCGCGGCGCTGGCCCGCGACGGGCACCGCGTGTTCGCCGAGTGCTCCAGCCATCCGGTGCTGACCTCGGCGATCGAGGAGGCGCTGGACGCGGCGGACATCTCCGGCGTCGTGACCGGGACGCTGCGCCGCGGCGACGGCGGGCCCGCCCGCCTGATCGCCTCCGCCGGGCACCTGTGGGCGCACGGCGTCCCGGTGCGGTGGCGCGCCCTGTTCGACGGCCTGCCGGTCCGCCCCGTCGACCTGCCGACCTACCCGTTCCAGCACCGGCGGTACTGGCTCATACCGGAGCGGACCGCCGACGAGCCGACCGCGCCGCCGCTGTACGGCCTCACCTGGAACCGCCACACCGGCCCGGCGGAGCCCCGCCCGGCGGGCACGCGGATCGTGCACGTCGCCCCGGGCGAAGGAGGCCCGGAGCGGGTGCGCGAGGCGACGGGCCGCGTCCTCGCCGAACTGCAGGCCCTGCCGGACACCGGCGCGCATCTCGTGGTCGTCACCAGCGGCGCGGTCGCGCTCCGCGACCCGGCCGAGGTGACCGACCCCGAGGCCGCCGCGGTGTGGGGGCTGGTCCGGTCCGCGCAGTCGGAGCTGCCCGGGCGGATCACGCTCGTCGACACCGACGCGCCCGGCGGGCCGCTGCCGGACCTGCCCGAGGGCGAGCCCCAGGTGCTCTTCCGGGACGGGCGCCCGTACACGCCGCGCCTGGCGGCGCTGCCCGCCGCACGCCCCGCCGCGCCGCTGCGGCCGGGCGGCACCGTGCTGATCACCGGCGGGACCGGGACGCTCGGCGGCCTGGTCGCGCGGCACCTGGTCACCGCGCACGGCGCGCGGGACCTGCTGCTGGTCAGCAGAAGCGGCCCGGCCGCGCCCGGCGCCCCCGAGCTGATCCACGAACTGGCCGCGCTCGGCGCGCGGGTCCGCGTCGTCGCCGCCGACGTGGCGCGCCGCGACGAGGTGGCGCGGGTGCTGGCGGAGATCCCCGGCGAGCATCCCCTCACCGCCGTGGTGCACGCGGCCGGCACTCTCGACGACGGCGTGGTGGAGGCGCTCACGCCCGGGCGGCTGGACGCCGTCCTGGCCGGGAAGGCCGACGCCGCCGCGCACCTGGACGAGCTGACCCGCGACGCCGACCTGGCCTGGTTCGCGCTGTTCTCCTCGGCGGCGGGGACGTTCGGCAACCCCGGCCAGGGCAACTACGCCGCCGCCAACGCCTACCTCGACGCGCTGGCGCACGCCCGGCGCGCCCGGGGCCTGCCCGCGGTGTCCCTGGCCTGGGGCTGGTGGGAGGCCGAGAGCGGGCTCACCGCGCGGATCGACGCCGCGTCCGCCGCCCGGCACCGCCGCTCGGGCGTCCTGCCGATGCCCACCGAGGCGGCTCTGGCGCTGCTGGACGCCGGGCTGGCCGCCGCCCACCCGGCGCCGGTGCCCGTCGCGCTCGACCTGCCGGGCCTGCGCGAGCGCGCGGCGGCCGAGCCCGTCCACCCGCTGCTGCGCGACCTGGTCCCTCCGGCCGCCCCTGAGCCGCCCGCGGCCGGCCGCGACGCCGAACCCGGATACGCCGAGCTGGCGCCGGCCGAGCGGAAGCGGGTCCTGCTGGACCTGGTGCGCCGCCACGCCGCGGCCGTCCTCGGGCACTCCGGGGCCGACGCCGTCGCGCCCGACCGGCCCTTCAAGGAGGCCGGGTTCGACTCGCTCACCGCCGTCGAGCTGCGCAACCGGCTGGCCGGGCCCACCGGGCTGCGGGTGCCCGCGACCGCGGTGTTCGACCATCCGACGCCGGCCCGGCTCGCCGCGCACCTGGCGGCCGAGATCGGCGGCGAGGAGGCCACACCCGCCCCTGCGCCCGCGCCCGCCCCGGCGGCCCGCCCGGCCGACGACGACCCGATCGCGATCGTGTCCATCGGCTGCCGCTACCCGGGCGGCGCCGTCGACCCCGACGGCTTCTGGCGGCTCGTGCACGACGGCGTGGACGCGATGACCGACCTGCCCACCGACCGGGGCTGGAACCTGGACGCCTACGACCCCGACCCCGACCGCCCCGGCACCTACTACGTGCGCAAGGGGTCGTTCGTGGACGCGACCGGCTTCGACGCCGAGTTCTTCGGGATCTCGGCCCTGGAGGCCGTCGCGATGGACCCGCAGCAGCGGCTGCTGCTGGAGGTCACCTGGGAGCTGCTGGAACGGGCGGGCCTGGACCCGCACGGGCTGCGCGGCGCCCCGGTCGGGGTGTTCACCGGCGTGATCCACCACGACTACACCAAGCTGCTGTCGCCGCCCCCGCCCGAGCTGGAGGGCTACCGCCTCACCGGGACGGCCGGGAGCGTGGCCTCGGGCCGCATCGCCTACACCCTCGGGCTGAACGGGCCCGCGATCACCGTCGACACGGCCTGCTCGTCCTCGCTGGTCGCGCTCCACCTCGCCGCGCACGCGCTGCGGCGCGGCGAGTGCGACCTGGCCATCGCGGGCGGCGCCACGGTCATGGCGACGATGGACAACTACATCGACTTCTCCCGGCAGCGCGGCCTGGCGCCCGACGGCCGCGCCAAGGCGTTCGCCGCCGCCGCCGACGGCACCGCCTGGTCGGAGGGCGTGGGACTGCTGCTGCTGGAGCGCCTGTCGGACGCCCGCCGCGCCGGGCACGAGGTGCTGGGGATCATCCGCGGCTCGGCGCTCAACCAGGATGGCGCCTCCAACGGGCTCACCGCGCCGAGCGGCCCGGCCCAGGCCGGTGTCATCCGGCGGGCGCTCGCCGACGCGGGGCTGTCGGCCGCCGACGTCGACGCCGTGGAGGGGCACGGCACCGGCACCACGCTCGGCGACCCCATCGAGGTCCGCGCGCTGGTGGAGACCTACGGCCGCGAGCGCGACCCGGACCGGCCGCTCTGGCTCGGCTCGGTCAAGTCCAACATCGGGCACAGCCAGGCCGCCGGCGGCGTCGCCGGAGTGATCAAGATGCTGCTGGCGATGCGGCACGGCGTCCTGCCGCGCACCCTGCACGTGGACGCGCCGACGCCCGAGGCGGACTGGTCCGCCGGGACGGTGCGGCTGCTCACCGGCAACCGCCCCTGGGAGCGCGGGGAGCGGCCCCGGCGGGCGGCGGTGTCGGCGTTCGGCGTCAGCGGCACCAACACGCACGTCATCCTGGAGGAGCCGCCCGCCGAGCCGCCCGCCGTGCAGCCGCGCGAGGAGCAGGGCGAACCGCCGGTGGCCGCCCTGCCGCCACTGGTCCTGTCCGGAGGCTCCGCGGCAGGCCTGCGCGCCCAGGCCGGACGTCTGCTGGACCGCCTGGAAGGCCGCACGGATCTCAAGGACATCGCGTACTCCCTGGTCACCACGCGCGCGGCGCTCGCCCACCGGGCCGTCGTCGTGGGGGAGGACCGCGCGGCCCTGCTCGCCGGGCTGGCCGCCCTGCGCGACGGCGCCCCGCATCCCGCGCTCGTCGAGGGCGCCGGGAGCACCCCGGCGTCCGGTCCCGTGCTGGTGTTCCCCGGCCAAGGGGCGCAGTGGGCCGGGATGGGCGCGGAGCTGCTGGAGTCCTCGCCGGTGTTCGCGGCCCGCATCGCCGAATGCGAACAGGCGCTCGCCCCGCTGACGGGCTGGTCGCTCACCGGCGTCCTGCGGGAGGAGCCCGGCGCGCCGTCGCTGGAGCGGGTGGACGTGGTGCAGCCGGTGTCGTTCGCGGTGATGGTCGCGTTGGCGGCGGTATGGGAGTCGCTGGGCGTCGTCCCCGCCGCCGTGGTCGGCCATTCCCAAGGCGAGATCGCCGCGGCCTGCGTCGCGGGCGCCCTGTCCCTGGAGGACGCCGCCCGCGTGGTGACATTGCGCTCCCAGGCGATCGCCCGGACCCTGGCCGGGCGCGGCGGGATGCTCGCGGTGGCGCTGCCCGCGGAGAAGACGGCCGACCGGCTCCCCGACGGCGTCGAGATCGCCGTGGTCAACGGCCCGGCGGCGACCGTCGTCGGCGGGGCGCCCGAGGCGCTGGACGCCCTGGAACGCGACCTGGCCGCCGAAGGGGTCCGGGTCCGCCGGATCGCCGTCGACTACGCCTCGCACACCGGCCAGGTCGAGGCGGTCCGCGACGACCTCCTGACGGCCCTGGCCGGCCTGCGCCCCGCCGCGCCGCGCGTCCCCTACCACTCGGCCGCCGAGGTCCGCCGGATCGAGGACGCCGGGCTGGACGCGGCGTACTGGTACCGCTCGCTGCGCGGCCGGGTCCGGTTCGGCGAGACCGTCGCCGCCCTCGCCGCCGAAGGCCACCGGGTGTTCCTGGAGGTGAGCGCCCACCCGGTGCTGACCCCGTCGATCCAGGAGGCGCTGGAGGACGCGGGCGTGACCGGCGTCGTCGCCGGGACGCTGCGCCGCGACGACGGCGGCGCGGGCCGCCTGCTGGCCTCGGCCGCCGAGCTGTGGACCCGGGGCGTGCCGGTCGACTGGACCCGGATCCACGCGGGCACCGGCGCCGCCCGGGTCCCGCTGCCGACCTACGCCTTCCAGCACCGGCCGTACTGGCCGCAGGTGCGGGAGGCAGCCGGGCCGGAGACCGCGCCCGCCGCGGCCCCGGCCGAGCCGGACGACCGGCTCGCGGGCCTGCCGCCGGAGCAGCGGGATGCGGCGCTGCTGGAGCTGGTCGCCGCCGAGGCCGGCGCGACCGTCGGCTCCCCGGACCCGCTCGCCGCCGACACCGTCTTCTTCGACGTCGGCTTCACCTCGATCCGGGCGACCGAGCTGCGCAACCGGCTCACCGCGCGCACCGGGATCAGGCTCAGCCCGACCGTCGCGTTCGACCACGTGACCCCCGCCATGCTCGCCGAGCACCTCGGCGACCTCCTGGACGCCGAGACCACCAAGGAAGGCGTGAGCTGACATGTTCGACCCCGCCGCATACCTGGCGACGCTCGGGCTGGCCGCGCCCGAGCGGCCCGACCCCGCGGCACTGCGCCGCCTGCACCTGGAGCACGTGCGGCGCCTGCCCTACGACAACGCGCACTGGATCGGCAGCGGCCGGGCCGGGCTGGTGGCCGCCGACATCGACCTGGACGCCTCCTTCGACCGGATCGTCCGCGACCGGCGCGGCGGCAACTGCCTGGAGCTGGCCGGGTCCTTCCACCGGCTGCTGGGCGCGCTCGGCTTCGACGCGCACCTGCTCGGCGCCGCGCTGCGCGAGCCCGATGGCCGGTTCAGCACCGCCGACGCCCACATGCTGGTCGGCGTCCGGTTCGGCGCCGACCTGTGGCTGGCCGACGTCGGCTTCGCCGGCCCCGGCTTCATCGAGCCGCTGCGGGTCGCGCCCGAGGAGGTCGAGCAGTACGGCGTCGCCTACCGGGTGCCGGTCGACGCGACCGGCCGGTACGTGGTGGAGCGGCGGCCGAAGGGCGGCGCATGGCAGCCCCTGTACCGGTTCGCGGACCGGCCCCGGCGCTTCGCCGACTGGTACGCCGGAGTCGGCGGCGCCGGGTGCACCCCCGACGGGCGGCTCCTGGAGCCCACCTCGGTCATGCGCTCGCGGGCCACCGGGAACGGCCAGCGGGTGCTCGTCGGGCGCCTGCTCACCACCGTGGAGGACGGCGCGCAGAGCACCCGCGTCCTGGTCGCCGCCGCCGACCTGGCCGCCGCCGTCCACGAGATCACCGAGGGGGCGGGCGATGACGTCCCGGCGTGAGACCGAGATCGTGATCGTCGGGTACGGGCCGGTCGGGCAGGTCCTGGCCGTCCTGCTCGCCCAGGCGGGCCGGGAGGTCCTGGTCCTGGAGCGCTGGCCCGACCCCTACCCGCTGCCCCGCGCGGTGGCCTACGACGCCGAGTCCGCGCGGATCCTCGCCACGACGGGCGTCGACCCCTCGCTCGGCCCGAACGGACGGCCGCTCGGCGACTACGTCTGGCGCAACCAGGACGGCGTGGAGCTGCTGGCCTTCACCGGCCTGCACGAGGTCGGGCCGCAGGGCTGGCCGGCGGTCACCTCGATGTACCAGCCGGGCCTGGAGGACGCCCTCATCGCGCGCGGCGCGGAACTGCCCGGCCTGACGGTGCTGCGCGGCCACGAGGTCATCGACGTCGCCGCCGACGGCGACACCGTCACCGTCACCGCGACCGGCCCGGCCGGGGAGCGGCTGAGCGTCACCGCGTCCTGGGCGATCGGCTGCGACGGCGCCAACAGCGCGGTGCGCCGCGCCCTCGGCACCCCCTTCGAGGAGCGCGGCTTCAGCCACGACTGGCTGATCTGCGACATCACCACCGGCAAGCACTACGACCCCGACAACCTGCAGATCTGCGACCCCGCGCGGCCCCGCACCTCGGTCGCCGCCGGTCCCGGGCACCGGCGCTGGGAGTTCATGCGGATCGCCGGCGAGACCCTGGAGGAGCTGAACACCCCCGAGGCGGCGTGGCGGCTGCTGGAGCTCGGCGGCGAGTCCCGCGCCGAGGCGACCCTCGACCGGCACGCCGTCTACACCTTCCGGGCCGGGCACGCCGCGCGGTGGCGGGACGGCCGGATCCTGCTGGCCGGGGACGCCGCGCACCTCATGCCGCCCTTCGCCGGCCAGGGCCTCTGCTCGGGGTTCCGCGACGCCCGCAACCTGGCCTGGAAGCTCAACCTGATCCAGGACGGGCGCGCAGACGCCGACCTGCTCGACACCTACACCGAGGAGCGGCGCGCGCACGTCCAGGCCGCCATCGACCGGTCGGTGGAGCTCGGCCGGGTGATCTGCGAACCCGACCCGGCCGCCGCCGCGGCCCGCGACGCCGAACTGCTGGCCGCCCGCGCCGGCGACGACGGGCCGGTCCTGGAGGTCCAGCGGCTGCACGGCGGCCTGCTGCACCAGGGATCGGCCGCCGCGGGCGACCTCGCGCCGAACGGCACCGTCACGCGGGGCGGGCGCACCGCCCGCCTCGACGAGATCGCGGGCACCGGCTTCGTCCTGCTCACCTCCGTCCCGCCGGAAACGCTGCTGGACCCCGCGCGCCTCGATCTGCTCGCCTCGCTAGGCGGCCGGGCCGTCCACGTGGTCCCCGCAGGCGGCGACCACGACGGGAGGGCGGTCGCCGACACAGGCGAGACGCTGCTGCCCTTCCTGGCGGGACACGACGCGCAGGCGGTGCTGATCCGGCCCGACTTCTACGTGTACGGCGCGGCCACCGGGCCGGACGGCACCGCCGCGCTGCTCGACGGCCTGCGCGACCGGCTCGGCGCTCGAACGAAGACGAGGAGAACGGCGATGGGGAACGGCTCGGACGCGGTCCGCGGCTTCTACGCGGACTGGGGGCGCGGCGACCTGGACGCCGCGGTCGCGGTGTTCGGCCCCGAGGCGGTGTGGCACGCGCCGCCGGGCCTGGAGGACGTGGAGCTGAGCGGCGTCGCCAAGGGCCCGGAGGAGATCGGCGAACTGCTCGCGCGGGAACACGCCCTGCTGGAGAGCCGGCCCGAGCCCGACGAGATCGTCGAGGCCGACGACCGCGTCGTGGTCTTCGGGACCGCGGCCCTGCGCGGCTCCCTGACCGGCGTCACCGGCACCGCGCCGTTCACCCACGTCTGGCGGTTCGCCGGCGGGCAGGCCGTGGAGGTGACCGGCCGCCACACCACCGGGCCGGTCCGCGAGCTGCTCGCGGCCGACGGCGGCGACGGGCTGCGCGGGCTGTCCACCGACTTCATGCTCTCGCAGGTGCTGCGCTCGGCCGTGGACCTCGGCGTGTTCCCGGCCCTGGCGGACGGGCCGCTGCCGGCCGCCGAGCTGGCGGACCGCGTCGGCCTGCACCCGCGCGGCGCGCTCGACTTCCTCGACACGCTCGCCGCGCTCGGCCTGCTCGCCCGCGCGGACGGCCGGTACGGCACCACGCCGGTCACCGCCCGCTACCTGGCCGATCCCGACGCCGACCCCTACCTCGGCGGGCTGCTCGGATACGTCGGCCGGCACTGGTACTGGTCGTGGGGCCGGCTGCCCGAGGCGCTGCGGACGGGGGAGTCCCAGTCCTACGGCGGCGCGGCGCCCTACGACGCCATCCACGCCGACCCCGAGGTGGCGGCGGACTTCCAGCGCGCCATGGCGGGCGCCTCGACGGCGCTGCGGGCCGCGCTGGCCGGGCTGGACCTGTGGCAGGGCGTCCGGACCGTCACCGATATCGGATGCGCCGACGGCGCGCTGCTGTCGCGGGTCCTGGCCACCCACCCGCACCTGACCGGCACCGGGTTCGACCTGCCGACCGCCGAACCGGGGTTCCGCCGCGCGGTGGCCCGGTACGGCACGGCGGACCGGCTGCGCTTCGCCGGCGGGGACTTCCGCACCGACCCGTTCCCGCCGGCCGACGCGGTGCTGCTCGCGCACGTGCTCATCGACTGGGACGAGGACGTGCGGCGGCTCCTGCTGCGGCGCGCCTTCGACGCCCTGCCCGAGGGCGGCACCGTGCTGATCGTGGACACCCTCGTCGAGGACGCCCGGGACGCCGCGAGCGCCGCCGGGCTGCTGGTCAGCCTGCACATGCTGGTCGACCAGCGCGGCGGCCCCAGCTACACCGCGGGCGAGGTGACGGGCTGGCTGGCCGACGCCGGCTTCCGCGACGTGCGGGTGCGGGCGCTGTCGGGCTTCGACCGGCTGGTCACCGCGACCCGCTGACCCGCCTATCCGGAAACATTCCGGATAGGGGTTGCCCGCTGCCCGCCGCGCTGCCTACGCTTGAAACGGAAACATTCCGCTTCGCTGCCCCCAGACAGGAAGTCCACGATGTCCGTGAAGATCGCCGTCATCTACTACTCCGCCACCGGCAACGTGCACGGCCTCGCGCAGGCCATCGCCGAGGGCGCCGAGAAGGCCGGCGCCGAGGTGCGGGTGCGCCGGGTCGCCGAGCTGGCCCCGCCGGAGGCCGTCGACGCCAACCCGGCCTGGCGCGCGCACACCGACGAGGTGCACCCGGCCGTCCCGGTCGCCGACCACGACGACCTGCGCTGGGCCGACGCCTACGCGTTCGGCACCCCGACCCGCTTCGGCAACGTCGCCGCCCAGCTCAAGCAGTTCCTGGACACCACCGGCCAGCTCTGGCTCGACGGCACGTTCACCAGCAAGCCCTTCACCGCCTTCACCAGCACCATCAACCTGCACGGCGGCAGCGAGGCCACGCTCATCGCGCTCTACCTGCAGGCGTTCCACTGGGGCTCGGTCATCGTGCCCCCCGGCTACAACGACCCGAGCGTCCCCGACGCCTACGGCAACCCCTACGGCGTCTCGCACCCCACCAAGTTCGCCGGCGACGCCCCCGACGAGAAGGCGCTCGCCGCCGCCCGCTTCCAGGGGGCCTACCTGGCCGAGATCACCGCCCGGCTGCGCGCCGGCGCGCCGGCCTGAGCGTGGCCGCCGCAGCCGACCTGGCGGGGCACTGGCTGCTGATCGCGATGCTGGAGTACGACCCGGCGGGCCGTCCGCACGACGGCCCGCTCGGCCCCCGCCCGCGCGGGTCGCTGTACTACGGCCGCGACGGCTACATGTCGGTCCACCTGTCCGGCGACCAGGGCTACATCGGCTACACCGGGACCTGGCGGCTGTCGCCGGACGGCGGCCGGGTCACCCACACGGTGCTGGTCTCCTCCGACCCCGCCTGGGACGGCACCGACCAGCACCGCGAGGTCGTCCTGGACGGCGGCCGCCTCGTCCTGGTGCGCCGCGACACCGTCGGCGGGCGCCCGTTCCGCGCCGCCCTCACCTGGGACCGGGACCCCCGGTGAGGGCCGGCGCCCCCGTTAGACTGCGGGGCGGGCGGACGCCGAGGAGGCACGATGACGACCCGATCGGGCGGCGCGCTGCCGGTGGTCGGCCAGGACCCCGCCGAGCGCGCCGACGCGGTGCGCAACCGGCGCAAGATCCTCCAGGTGGCGGCCCGCGTGCTGGCCGAGTCCGGCCCCGAGGGGTTCTCGCTGGCCGAGGTCGCGCAGGCCGCGCAGGTGGGCGTCGGCACGGTCTACCGCCGCTTCGGCGACCGCGCCGGGCTGCTGCTGTCCCTGCTGGACGACGGCGAGCGGTGCTTCCAGGAGGCGTTCATGCTCGGGCCGCCGCCGCTCGGCCCCGGCGCCGGCCCCGCCGACCGGCTGCGCGCCTTCCTGCACGCGCTGGTCGACCGGGTCGAGGAGCAGCCCGAGCTGCTGCTCATCACCGAGAACACCACGCCCGAGCAGCGCTACGGCAACGGCCACCACGCCGTCCGGCGCCTGCACGTGGTCACGCTCCTGGCCGAGCTGCGGCCCGGGCGCGACGTGCACTACCTCGCCGAGGCGCTGCTGGCCCCGCTCACCCCGAGCCTGGTGGTCTTCCAGCGCCGCCACCAGGGCCGCAGCGTCGCGGAGATCAAGGCCGGCCTGGACGACCTGCTGTCCCTGCTGTAACCCCGACCGGACCCGCGGCCTCCCGGGCCCGGCGGCCTCTCGCGCCCCGCCCGCCCGGAAGGAACACCCCATGACCACACCCCTCGTAGAGCTGGCCGACCTGCACGTCTCGTTCGGCGGCGTCCAGGCCGTGCGCGGCGTCTCGCTGACGGTGCGCCCCGGCGAGTGCCTCGCGCTCGTCGGCGAGTCCGGCTCCGGCAAGAGCGTCACCGCGCGCAGCCTCATCGGCCTGCCCGGCGACGGCGCGACGGTCACCACCGGGACCTTCCGCGTCGGCGGGCGCGACGCGACCGCGTTCGGCCCGCGCCAGTGGCGCGACGTGCGCGGCACCCGCATCGGCTACGTCCTGCAGGACGCGCTGGTGTCGCTGGACCCGCTGCGCCCCGTCGGCAGGGAGATCACCGAGGCGCTGCGGCTGCACCGCGCCGTCCCGCGCGCCGGCGAACGGGCCAAGGTCACCGAACTGCTGCGCTCGGTCGGCGTCCCCGAGCCCGAGGCCCGCGCCGCGCAGTACCCGCACGAGCTGTCGGGCGGGCTGCGGCAGCGGGCGCTGATCGCGTCCGCGATCGCGTGCGACCCGGCGCTGCTGATCGCCGACGAGCCCACCACGGCCCTGGACGTCACCGTGCAGGCGCAGATCCTGCGGCTGCTCGCCGAGCGCAAGGCGGCCGGCACCGCGCTGCTGCTGATCAGCCACGACCTGGCGGTCGTCGCCGAGCTGGCCGACCGGGTCGCGGTGATGAAGGACGGCGTGCTCGTCGAGGAGGGCCGCACCGCCGACGTGCTCACCGCCCCCGCGCACGACTACACCAGGGCGCTGCTGGCCGCCGTCCCGCGCGAGCACGCGCGCGGCACCCGGCTGTCCGGCGGCGCCGGCGTGCGGCGCGAGCGCGGCACGCCCGGCGACGTCGTGCTGCGCGCGGACGGCCTGGTCAAGTCCTTCAAGGGCCGCACCGCCGTGGCCGGCGTCTCGTTCGACCTGCGCGCGGGCGAGACGTTCGGGCTGGTCGGGGAGTCGGGGTCGGGCAAGACGACGACGGCGCGGCTGGTGCTCGGCCTGCTGGACCCCGACGCGGGCGACACCGAGATCGACGGGCGCCCCTGGCGCGGCCTCGGCCGGGCCGAGCGGCGCGAGCTGCGCCGCCGGATCCAGGTGGTCTACCAGGACCCGCTCGGCTCGTTCGACCCGCGCTTCACCGTCCGCCGCATCCTGGACGAGGCCCTGGAGGTCGGCGGCGAGCCCCGGCGCACCCGCCGCGGCCGCGCCGCCGAGCTGCTGGAGCGGGTCGGCCTGGACGCCTCCCTCCTGGAGCGCCGCCCCGCGCACCTGTCGGGCGGCCAGCGCCAGCGCGTGGCCATCGCCCGCGCGCTGGCGCCCAGCCCCCGCGTCATCGTCTGCGACGAGCCGGTGTCGGCCCTGGACGCCTCGGTCCAGGCCCAGGTCCTGGACCTGCTCGCCGACCTGCAGGCCGACCTCGGCGTGGCCTACCTGTTCATCTCGCACCACCTCGGCGTGATCTACCACGTCAGCGACCGGGTGGCGGTGATGAAGGACGGCGCCATCGTCGAGACCGGCGACGTGGGCCCGATCTTCACCGCGCCCCGGCACGACTACACCCGCGAGCTGCTGGCCTCCGTCCCGAGGCTCCCGCAGGAGCGGGAGCGCGCCGGGTTCCAGTGACCGGCCGGGGGCTCAGGAGGTGGGGCAGGAGTCGCGGTACTCGGTGAGCCGGGGGTCGGCCGGAGCGGGGCAGAGGAACTGGTCGTAGCGGGTGTCGCCGTCGAGGAACCGCTTCATCCAGGCGACCTCGAGGGAGCCGATCAGCTGGTCCTCGGCGGTGAAGGTGAGGTGGGTGGCGTCGGAGACCTCGGCGTAGGCGCGCTCACGGGCGCCGGTGAGGCTCTGGTAGATCGGCTCGGCGTAGGTCGCGACCGGGGTGACGGTGTCGCGGGTGCCGGCCTGGACGAGGGTCGGGACGGTGATGCCGGACCAGTCCTTGATGGTGTTGTACGGGGCGAGCGGCACGGCGGCCTTGAGGCCGGGGCGCGACCAGGCGGCGTACAGGGCACCGCCGCCGCCCATCGAGTGGCCGGACACGGCGAGGCGGCCGGCGTCGAGGCGCCGGCGTACCTCGGCGGGCGACTTGGCCGTCAGGTAGTCGAGCGCGGCGAGAAGCTGCCGGCCGCGTGAGGTGGGCTGGTCGTAGAGGGACGTGGTCGCGATGGTGACGACGATGAAGCCCTGGGACGCCAGGCGCGGGCCGAGCCAGGCGATGGAGCTCTCGGGGCCGGTGTAGCCGGGAGAGACGGCGATGCCGCCGTAGGTGCCCTGGGTGGTGTCGTCAGGGTAGTAGATGGTGCCGCCGCCGAACGCGCCGGCGGCCTGGGACGCGGTGATCTTGACCGCGGAGTAGGTGAACGGCCCGCGTGCGGCGCGGATGCCCTCCTGCGTGGGGGCCGGGCCGCGCCGGTACTCGGTGACCGCCGCGCGGACGGAGCCCGCGGGGGCCGCGGCGGTGGTGGCGGCGGCGGGGACGGCGGCGCCGAGGGTGAGGGCGAACAGGGCGGGTGCGGCGGCCAGGGAACGACGGAGATCGATTCTCATGGTGCTCCTCACGAGGCCCCGCCGCAGGTCGGCGGCTCGGCACGGCCGGCGGTGCGGGGCCCCGGGGTGGGGGATGGATCGCCCGGCCACGGTAAAGACGTTCCGGTTCGGTGCGTTATCTCCCGATGACAACGTTCACACGGGCGTTATCAGAGGTGTCGTAGTTCGCCTTCTGAAGGCTCCTTACTGTTTGCGGTCCCGAAAGGCCGATCCAGTAAGGGGGAAGCGCGCATGTCGCAGCGCCTTGTCGCGGCCATCGACCAGGGGACGACGTCGACCCGGTGCATGGTCTTCGACGCGGCCGGCACGGTGCTCGGAAGCCACCAGCGAGAGCACCGGCAGCTGCTTCCGCGACCGGGCTGGGTGGAGCACGATGCCGTCGAGATCTGGGCGCGGGTGCAGGAGGTCGTCGCCGGAGGCCTGCGGAACGCGGGCGTGGACGCCGCGGACCTGGCGGCCGTCGGAATCGCCAACCAGCGGGAGACCACGGTCGTGTGGGACCCCGCGACGGGACGACCGGTGCACAACGCGCTGGTCTGGCAGGACACCCGCACCGAGCCGCTGTGCGCGGAGCTGGCGGCCGGGCCGGGGCGGGACAGGTTCGCGCGGGACACCGGGCTTCCGCTCGCCTCGTACTTCTCCGGGCCGAAGATCCGGTGGCTGCTCGACCACGTGCCCGGGGCCCGGGAGCGCGCCGAGCGCGGGGAGCTCCTGTTCGGCACGCTGGACACCTGGATCATCTGGAACCTGACCGGCGGCGCCGTCCACGTCACCGACGTCACCAACGCCTCCCGCACGCTGCTGATGAACCTGCGGACCCTGGACTGGGATGAGGGCGCCCTGTCCGCGATGGGCGTTCCCCGGGCGATGCTGCCGGAGATCCGCTCGTCGGCCGAGGTCTACGGGCGTGCCTGCGGCGTGCTGGAGGGCGTGCCGATCACCGCCGCGCTCGGCGACCAGCAGGCCGCGCTGTTCGGGCAGGCCTGCTTCTCCGCCGGGGAGGCGAAGTCGACGTACGGGACGGGCGCGTTCCTGATGCTCAACACCGGCCGCGAGCCGGTGCCCTCCGCGCACGGGCTGCTGACGACCGTCGGCTTCCGGCTCGGCGGCGAGCCCGCCGTGTACGCGCTCGAAGGCTCGATCGCGAACACCGGATCCCTGACCCGGTGGCTGCGCGACGGGCTGGGCGTCATCGGCGGCGCCGCGGAGATCGAGACCCTCGCGCGCTCGGTGCCCGACAACGGCGGGCTGTACCTGGTGCCGGCGTTCTCCGGGCTGTTCGCCCCGCACTGGAGCCCGGACGCGCGCGGCATCCTGGCCGGGCTGACCGGTTTCGCCAGGCACGGGCATCTGGCCCGCGCGGTCCTGGAGGCGACGGCGTACCAGACCCGCGAGGTCATGGACGCGATGGCGCTCGACTCCGGGCTCCGCCTGGAATCACTGCGCGTGGACGGCGGGATGACCGCCAACGACCTGCTCATGCAGATGCTCGCCGATGTGCTGGGCGTGCGGATCGCGCGGCCGGAGATGACCGAGACCACCTGCCTCGGCGCGGCCTACGCGGCCGGTCTGGCCGCCGGCGTGTGGCCCGACCTGGACGCCCTGCGCGCGGGCCGGCGGCACGGCGCCGCCTGGACGCCCGAACCCGGCACGGGGCTCGGTGCCCGCCAGTACCGCAAGTACCGCAAGGCCGTCGAGCTGGCCAAGGGCTGGCTCGACGAGGACGACGTCATCGAGGGGATCTGACCGATGCTGGGAAGAACAACGGCGCCCGCCGGCACCACGCGGGAGGAGATACGGGAGGAGTTGCGGCGCGGGTCCTTCGATCTCCTGGTCATCGGGGGCGGGATCGTGGGGATCGCGGCGGCGTGGACGGCGGCGCAGGCGGGCCTGCGGGTCGCGCTCGTCGACGCCGGGGACTTCGCGGGCGCGACGTCCAGCGCGTCCACCAAGCTGGTCCACGGCGGGTTCCGCTACCTGCAGACCGGCAACGTCCGGCTCGTCTCGGAGAACCACCGCGAGCGCCGGAGCCTCGCCGACGACGTCGCGCCGCATCTGGTCAATCCGCGCAGGTTCCTCATCCCGATCTACCAGGACGGCCCGCACGGCGCCGCCAAGCTCGGCGCGGGCGTCCTGCTGTACTCGGCCCTGTCGGCGTTCGGTGACGGAGCCGGCCGGATCGTCGGCCGCAACCACGCCGTCCAGCAGGTGCCCGCGCTGAAGACCGCGGGGCTGCGCGCCGCGGCCGTCTACACCGACCACCAGATGAACGACAGCCGTGTCGCCATCATGACGGTCCGTGCCGCGGTCTCCGCCGGGGCCGTCGTGCTCAACCACGCCGCCGTCGAGGCGCTGCTCACCTCGGCGGGGCGGGTGGCCGGCGCGGCGCTGCGGGACCGGCTGGACGGTACCGGGTTCGAGGTGTCGGCCCGGCTGGTCCTGAACGCCACCGGCCCGTGGGTCGACCGGGTCCGTGCGCTGGAGGACCCGGCGGCGGCACCGACCGTCCGGCTGTCCAAAGGCGCGCATGTCGTGCTCAAGCGGCACGAACCGTGGCGGGCCGCCGTCACCATCCCCGTCGACAAGTACCGCGTCTCGTTCGCGATCCCCTGGGAGGACCACCTCCTGCTCGGCACCACCGACGACCCCTACGACGGCGAACCCGCCGACGTCCGGGCGACCGAGGAGGACATCGCGCGGATCCTCGGCGAGGCGGGCCACGCCCTGGGCGGGCTGGACCGCGCCGACGTCACCTGCGCGTTCGCCGGCCTGCGCGTCCTGCCCGGCGGCCCCGGCGAGGTGACGACCGCCCGGCGCGAGACGGTCATCACCGAGGGCCGCGGCGGCATGCTCTCCATCGCCGGCGGCAAATGGACCACCTACCGGCACATCGGCAAGGTCGTCCTGGACCGGCTCGGCGCCGGGACCGGCGTGCTGCGCGCGATGCCGCTGCCCGGCATCGCGCTGCCCACCGCCGTCGCCCGCCGCCTGGTGGCGGACCGTTCCACCGGCGAGCCCATGGACCCGGCCATCGCCGCCCACCTGGCGACGCACTACGGCACCCTGGCGTTCGACATCGCCGACCTCATCCGCCGCGACCCCGGGCTCGGCGCCCCCGTCCACCGCGACGGCCCCGACATCTGGGCGCAGGTCGTCTACGCCCGCGACCACGAATGGGCCGAGACCCCCGACGACGTCCTGCGCCGCCGCACCACGCTCACGCTCCGCGGCCTGGACACCCCCGAGATCCGCTCCCGCGTCGCCGACCTGCTGAAGAGGCGCTGACCCATGTTCACCTTCGCCGGAGCCGACGGCCTGCGGCTCCACGTGCACGAATGGCGGCCGCCGGGCGAGCCGTGCGGCGTCGTCCAGCTCTCCCACGGCATGGGCGAGCACGGCGGCCTGTACTCCGGGTTCGCGCGGTCGCTCGTCCGGCACGGCTTCGCCGTCTACGCGAACGACCATCGCGGCCACGGCCGGTCGATGAAGGAGGGCCCCGGCCACCTCGGCGAGGACGGCTGGAACCTCCTGGTCGACGACCTCGGCAGGCTCGGCGAGCGCCTGCGCGCCCGGCACCCGGGCCTGCCGCTCGTCCTGATCGGCCACAGCATGGGCTCGTACGCCGTGCAGCAGCTCCTGCTGGAGCGCGCCGGCCTGCCGACCGGGGTCGTGCTGACCGGGACCACCGCCCTGGACGGCCTGCTCGACCGACTGGAGCGCGAGCCCGACCGGATCGGCTTCTACAACGCCGCCTTCCAGCCGGTCCGGACGCGCTACGACTGGGTCAGCCGCGACGAGGCGTTCATCGACGCGTTCGTCGCCGACCCGCTGTGCGCCTTCCCGCTCGACGCCGACGGCCTGCGGGACATGTACGCCGCCGCGCTGCGCCTGGCGGAGCCCGTATCGCTCCCGTCCCGCCTCGCCCTTTACGTGATGGTCGGCGAGTGCGACCCGCTCAACGCCGGGCTCACCCTGTCGGACCTGCTCGTCCGCCGGTACCGGCGGGCGGGGCTGACCGACGTCACCTACCGCACCTATCCCGGTGCGCGGCACCACCTGCTCAACGAGATCGGCAGCGACGAGATCACCGCTGATCTCGCCGCCTGGATCAGCCGGTTCACCGGCTGAGGGGAGATCGGCCATGCGGTCCCACTGGGAGCCCCCATGCTAGAAGTATCCGGCCTCACCGTACGTTTCGGAGGCATCACCGCGCTCGCCGGCGTCGGCTTCACCGTGCAGCCCGGCCATATGGTCGGCCTGATCGGCCCGAACGGCGCGGGCAAGACGACCCTGTTCAACTGCCTGACCCGGCGCTACCGGGCCGACGCGGGGACGGTCGGGTTCGCCGGCACCGACCTGCTGTCGGTGCCGCCCCACGCGATCGTGTCGCTCGGCATCGCCAGGACCTTCCAGAACCTGGGGCTGTTCCCCCAGATGTCGGTGCGCGACAACGTCCTGGTCGGCGCGCACGGCCGGGCGCGCGCGGGGTTCCTGTCGGCGGGCCTCCGGCTGCCGTCGGTGCGCCGCGAGGAGGCCGCGCTCCGCGCCGAGACCGACGCGCTGCTGCGCCGGCTCGACCTCGCCGACGTCGCCGGGCATCCGGCGACCGGTCTTCCGTTCGGGACGCTCAAGCGCATCGAGCTGGCCCGCGCCCTGGCGGCACGGCCGCGGCTGCTGCTGCTGGACGAGCCCTGCAACGGGCTCAGCCACGGTGAGGTGGGCGAGTTCGCGACGCTGCTGCGGGAACTGCGCGCCGAGCGGGACCTGACGGTGATCGTGGTCGAGCACCACATGGGGTTCGTCATGGGGACCTGCGACCGGGTCGTGTGCCTGGAGTTCGGGCGGAAGATCGCCGAGGGAACGCCGGCCGAGGTGCAGAACGACCAGGCGGTCCGGGACGCGTACCTGGGGAGCGCGGCATGACCGGGCGGGACGACGGCACCTTCCTCAACGTCGCGCGGCTGCACGCGGGGTACCGCGCGGGCCGGGTGCTGCACGGCGTCGATCTCGGCGTCGCCGAAGGGGAGATCTGCGCGATCCTCGGCCCGAACGGCGCCGGCAAGACGACGCTGCTGCGCGCGCTGTGCGGGATGATCCGCACCGAGGGCGTCCTCCGCCTCGCCGGCGCGGACCTGCCGCGCCGCCGGCCGGAGGCCGTCGCCCGGCTGGGCGTCGCGCACGTCCCCGAAGGCCGCGGCACGTTCGCGCCGCTGACCGTCGAGGAGAACCTGCGGCTGGGCGCCTACACCCGCCGCGGCCGCACCCGGATCGCGGCCGACATCGACCGGGTCTACGGCTACTTCCCCGTCCTGAAGGAGCGGCGCGCGCAGGCCGCCGGGAGCCTCAGCGGCGGCGAGCAGCAGATGGTCGCGATCGGCCGGGCGCTGATGTCGCGGCCGCGGCTGATCCTGCTGGACGAGCCGTCCCTCGGCCTGGCCCCGCTGGTCACCCGGGAGCTGTTCCACATCGTCAAGACCGTCAACGAAGAGGAGCGCACGACCGTGATCCTGGTCGAGCAGAACGCGCATCTCACCCTGGAGTTCGCGCACCGGGCGCATGTGCTGGAGACCGGGCGGATCGTGCTGTCCGGCTCGGCGCAGGAGATCCGCGACGACGAGCAGACCGCCCGCGCCTACCTCGGAATCGGGGTGGGCTAGCCATGGCGGGATTCGTGCAGCAGGTCATCGAGGGGCTCGGCACGGGCGCGATCTACGCCGGCCTCGCGCTGGCCCTCGTCCTCATCTACCGGTTCACCGGCATCGTGAACTTCGCCCAGGGCGAGCTCGCGATGTTCTCGACCTTCATCGCCTGGCAGTTCGTGCACGCCGGGGTGCCGTTCTGGGCGGCCCTCGCGCTCACGCTGGCGATCTCGTTCGCGGGCGGCATGCTCATCGAGCGGGTGCTCATCCGGCCCGTCGAGGGCGCCCCGGAGCTGACCCTGGTGATCGTCACGCTGGGGCTGTTCCTGCTGGTGAACGCGGCGGCCGGGTGGATCTGGTCGTTCCTCATCAAGGACTTCCCGAGCCCGTTCCCGGGCGGCGCGCTGCGCGCCGGCGGCGTCGCCCTCGGCTACTCCACGCTCGGCGTGCTCGGCGTGGTGGCCGCGGTCATGGGGCTGCTCTACCTGCTGTTCCGCTACACCAGGATCGGGCTGGCGATGCGCGCCGTCGCGAGCAACCCCGAGTCGGCGCGGCTGTCGGGGATCGGGGTGAGCCGGATGCTGGCGCTCGGCTGGGGGCTGGCCGCGCTCGTCGGCGCGGTGTCGGGGGTGCTGGTCGCGCCGGTGCTGTTCCTGGAGCCCAACATGATGGGCGGCGTCCTGATCTACGCGTTCGCCGCGGCGACGCTGGGCGGCTTCGACAGCCCGGTCGGCGCGGTCGCGGGCGGGCTGATCGTCGGCGTCGCCGAGACGCTCGCCGGCGCCTACGTGCACGCCATCGGCTCCGATCTGAAGGTCGGCGTCCCGCTGGCAGTGATCATCATCGTCCTGCTGTTCCGGCCGCAGGGACTCTTCGGACACGCGGCGGTGGAACGCGCATGAGCAGCACGCCCCTTTCCCTGAAGTCCTCGCCGGCCTCCGGCGGCCTCGCCCGCCACTGGCGCTGGGCCGCCCTGGCCCTGCTCACCGCGGCGGCCTGCGCCGCCCCGTTCCAGCTCGCGCCGTTCCGGGTGTTCCAGCTGACGATGGTCCTGGTCTACGCGATGGCGCTGCTCGGCCTGAACCTGCTGGTCGGGCACGCCGGGCAGATCTCGCTCGGGCACGGCTGCTTCTTCGCCCTCGGCTCCTACGCCGCGGCGATCATGATGGACCGCTGGGACGTCCCGTACCTGCTGACGCTGCCGGCCGCGATGGCGGTGACGTTCGTGCTCGGCTTCGCCCTCGGCGTCCCGACGCTGCGGTTGCGCGGCCTGTACCTGGCGCTGGTGACGATGACCATCGCGATCTTCCTGGTGCCGCTGCTGAAGCGGTTCGGGTCGCTCACCGGCGGATCCATGGGCCTCACCCTCGCCCACCCGGAGCCGCCGGCCTGGACGGGCCTGGCGCGGGACCAGTGGCTGTACCTCCTCGCCCTGGCCATCGCCGCGGCCTGCGGCCTGGTGGCCTGGTCGCTGCTGCGGTCCCGGGTCGGGCGGGCGCTGCACGCCCTGCGCGACAACGAGTCCGCGGCCGAGGTCATGGGCGTCCGGCTCGCCCGGTACAAGACGCTCGCGTTCGCGTGGAGCGCGATGTTCGCCGGGGCCGCGGGCGCGGTGAACACCTGGGTGATCGCGTTCGTGTCGCCCGACTCGTTCACCGTCAACCTGTCCATCATGCTGCTCGCCGGCATCGTCGTCGGGGGGCTCGGCTCGACGGCCGGGCCGCTGCTGGGCGGGGCGTTCGTGATGTTCGTGCCGACGTTCTCGCAGGGCCTGAACGAGGCGGCGCCCAACGTCGTCTTCGGCGTCCTGATCATCGCGGTCATGTACCTCGCCCCCACCGGGCTCGCGGGCCTGGCCGGCCGCGCGGGCCGTTTCGCCGCACACATCCAACGAAAGAAGTGAGCCCCATGTCCGACAAGACGCTGCGTGCCACGACGATCCGCTGCACCGCGGCCGCGGCCGCGCTGCTGCTCGCCGCCACCGCGTGCGGCGGCCGGGGCGCGGACGGCGCCGCCACCTCCGCCGAGGGCGCGTGCAAGGGCCAGCAGACCACCGGCATCACCGCCAAGAGCATCAAGCTCGGCGGCATCTACCCGCTGTCGGGCCCCACGTCCGCGTACGGCCAGATCCCCAAGGGCGTCAAGGCCTACTTCGACTACGTCAACGCCGAGAAGGGCGGCGTCAACGGCCGCAGGATCGACTTCACCGTCCGCGACGACGGCTACCAGCCGCCCAAGTCGGTCGAGGAGGCCCGCCGCCTGGTCGAGGAGCAGCATGTCTTCGCCCTGTTCCAGACGCTCGGCACGCCCACGTCGGCGGCCGTGATGCAGTACGCCAATCAGCAGAAGGTGCCGCAGGTGTTCGTCTCCAGCGGCGCGTCCAAGTGGGGCGCCGATCCGGTGAAGCACCCGTGGACGATCGGCTGGCAGCCCAGCTACTCCTCGGAGGGACGGGTCTACGCCCAGTACCTCAAGAAGGACAAGCCGCAGGCCAAGGTCGCGATCCTCTACCAGAACGACGACTTCGGGAAGGACCTGCGCAGCGGGTTCACCGACGAGATCAAGGGCAGCGGCGTGACGGTGGTCGCCGAGCAGAGCTACGAGGTCACCGACCCGAGCATCGACCCGCAGATGCGCCTCCTCGCCGGTTCCAAGGCGGACGTGCTCCTGGACATCACGACGCCCAAGTTCGGCACGCAGGCGCTCGCCGCCGACGCGAACAACACCGGCTGGAACCCGGTGCACATCATCAACAACGTCGCCTCGTCCGCGACGGTCCTGAAGCCCGTCGGGTTCGACCGGGTGCAGAACATCGTCTCCGCGGCGTTCCTCAAGGACCCCTCCGACCCGCAGTGGGGCGGCGACGCGGAGATGAGGCTCTACAAGGACAAGCTGGGGAAGTACGCGCCGGGCCTGGACTCCTCGAACGCCTTCTACAGCCTGGGCTGGGCCTCGGCGAGCGCCATGGACAAGGCGCTCGGCGCGCTGAAGTGCCCGACGAGGGAGGGCCTGATGGAGGCGGTCCGCGACCTCAAGGACGTCCACTCCGACCTGCTCCTGCCCGGCATCGCGATGAACACCACCCCGCAGGACGGCTACCCGCTGGAGACGCTGCAGCTCCAGCGGTTCAAGGGCGAGCGCTGGAACCTGTTCGGCGAGGCCATCGACACCCGGAAGGCCGGCTGATGAAGCTGACGAGCAAGAGCGTCCTGGCGGCGGGGATCGCCGCGGTCCTGTCGGCCGGCGTCCCGCAGGGCCCGGCCCTGGCCGGGACCACCGGCGCGCCGGTCGTCCACACCGACAAGGGGGCGCTGCGCGGCGCGACGACGCCGGCGGCCGACCGGTTCCTCGGCGTCCCCTACGCCGCACCGCCGGTGGGGGAGCTGCGCTGGAGGCCGCCGCGGCCGGCGGCCCGGTGGCGGGGCGTGCGCGAGGCGACGGCCTTCTCGCCCCGCTGCGTCCAGAAGACGACGGCGCCCACCTCCGAGGACTGCCTCTACCTGAACGTCTACACGCCCAAGGGCGCCTCGCGGAGCGGACGCCGCTACCCGGTGATGGTCTACATCCACGGCGGGGGGTTCGTGTCGGGGGCGGGCGGCAACTACGACCCGGCCAAGCTGGTCGAGCAGGGCACCGTGGTCGTCACCCTCAACTACCGGCTCGGTGCCCTGGGCTTCCTGGCGCACCCGGCGCTGGCCGCCGCCGACGGCTCCACCGGCAACTACGGCCTCATGGACCAGCAGGCCGCGCTGCGCTGGGTCCAGCGCAACATCGGCCGTTTCGGCGGGCAGGCGGGCCGGGTCACCGTCTTCGGCGAGTCGGCCGGCGGCGACAGCGTCCTCGCGCAGCTGACCTCACCCGGTTCCGCCGGGCTGTTCTCCGCCGCGATCAGCCAGAGCGGCGCCTACAACCTCAGGCTCCAGACGCGCGCGAGCGCCGAGTCCGACGGCGCGGCGCTCGCCGCCGCGGCCGGCTGCCCCGGCGGGCAGGCGGCCTGCCTGCGCGCGCTCCCGCCGTCGGCACTGCTCGGCAGGCAGCAGCCGCTCATGTTCCTGCAGACCGACGGCGCCGTCCTGCCCCGGTCGCTGGACGAGGCGTTCCGCACGGGCGCCTTCCACCGGGTCCCCGTGGTCAACGGGACGACGCACGACGAGTCCACCTACTTCGTCGCGACCGGCTACGACCTGGCCGGGCAGCGCGTCACCCCGGACACCTACCTGGCGGGCATCCAGGGCATGACCGGCGTTTCGGCCGCACAGGCCGCGCGGGTCGCCGAACGGTACCCGCTCGGCCGCTACCCGAGCCCGGCGTCCGCGCTGGCCGCCGCCGCGACCGACGCGAGCTTCGCCTGCCCCGCGCGCGAGCTCGACGGCTGGCTGTCCGAGCGCGTCCCGACCTACGCCTACGAGTTCAACGACCGGAACGCGCCCCAGCTCTACCTGCCGCCGGTGTCCTTCCCCTACGGCGCCTCGCACGCGTCGGAGCTGCAGTACCTCTTCGACGTGGGCAACGCGGTCTTCCCGGCACCGCTCGCACCGGACCAGCAGAGGCTGGCCGCCACCATGCGCAGGCACTGGACCGGCTTCGCCAAGAACCGGCGGCCCGCCGGGAGCGGGGAATGGCCCGCCTTCTCCGCCGCCGCACCGCACATGATCTCCTACGTCCCGCCCGCGCCGGGACGGGTCGCGGACTTCTCCGCCGAGCACAACTGCGACCTGTGGTCCGCGCTCCGATGACCGCTCAGCGCTGCTCGGTGAACCACGCCGCGATCTGAGCGCGCTTACGGAAGCCGAGCCTGTCGAGGATGTTCTGGACATGGGTGTCGGCGGTCCGCTGGGAGATCACCAGCTTGGCCGCGATGTCCCGGTTGGACAGCCCCTCGGCGACCAGCCCGGCGACCTGCCACTGGCGCCCGGTCAGCGATCCCGGCCGGGCGCCGGCGGCCGGTTCGCCGGCGCCCGCCGGATCGAGCGCGAACCGCGCCGCCTCCTCACCGCTCATGCCGCGCCCGGCGGCGAACGCCCTGGTGAAGCGTTCGCCGCCGAGCGCGGCCAGCGTGCTCGCCTTGTGCGCGCGGTGCGGGCCGGACACGGCGATCTCGGGCGCCGACCCGATCGCCTGCCACAGCGACGCCGCCGCGCCGAACAGCGTGGCGGCCCGGGCATGCTCGCCCTTGCGGTCGGCGATCCAGGCCAGATTGTCGAGCAGGTACGCGGTCCCCGACCCCGCACCGATCTTCATGAGATTGCGCAGCGACGCGCGGGCGAGCTCCTCGGCGACCCCGGCGTCGCCCCGCTCGACCTCCAGGTAGGCGAGCCCGAACTGGGCCATGGCGCGGTACCGGGTCTCGCCGCGGGCCTCGCAGAGCTCCAGCATCCGGTGCAGCGCCCGCCTGCCCTCGGCGACCTCTCCCTTCCGGTAGCCGCTGGAGACCCCGTAGATCCAGAGCGGGTGCAGTTCCCGCCGGACCTCCCCGTGCGCCCGGAAGGCCGCCGCCGCCTCGGCGGCGAGGTCGGCGGCGCTCACGTCCGTCCTGAGCTGCGCGACCAGGGCGCGGACGTAGGTCAGCAGGGCGCGCTGCAGCTCGCCCGGTGCGCCCGCCGCGAGCCGGTCGGCCTCGGCGAGCCGGTCGGCCGCGCCGTCCAGATCGAGGACCCAGGCGGAGTGCAGCGCGCAGAACGCCAGCGCCCGCGGCCGGTCGGGATGGTCGGCCGGCGTCGCGGCGAGCGCCCGGTCGAGCCACTGGCGGCACTCCAGGCTGTGGCCGAAGAACGTCCAGTACTCGTCCAGCCGGGACGCGATCCGCAGCACCGCCCCCGCCTCGCCCGGCTCGGTCAGCGACCACTCCAGGGCCGCGCGCAGGTTCGCCTGCTCCAGCCTCAGCCGGACGATCCAGCGCAGCTGCTCCGGCCCGGCCCAGGCCGTGTCCGCCGCCGCGGTCAGCCGGTCGATCCAGTCACGGTGCCGGCCGGAGACCGCGGGCCGCTCGCCCGCCGCGTCCAGGAGCTCGTGGCCGCGCTCGCGGATCGTCTCCAGCATCCGGTAGCGGACGATCTCGCCCTGCCCTTCCCGCAGCAGGACGGACTTGTCGAGCAGGCCGTCCACGGCGTCCAGCACCTGGTCGGGGGCGAGCCCGGGGCCCGCGCACACCTCTTCCGCGGCCGGCAGGTCGAACGTCCCCGCGAACACCGACGCCCGCCGCCAGACCGCCTGCTCGGTCGGCGAGCACAGCGAGAAGCTCCAGTCGATGGTGGCGCGCAGCGTCCGCTGGCGTTCGGGCGCCGTGCGCGGGCTGGAGGTCAGCAGGGGCAGCCGCCGCGACAGCCGGTCGGCCAGCTGCCAGGGCGACAGGGAGCGCAGCCTGGCCGCCGCCAGCTCGATCGCCAGCGGCAGCCCGTCCAGCTGCCGGCAGATCCGGACCACCGCGGCACGGTTGTCCGGGGTGAGGGCGAAGCCGGGCAGGATGGCCGAGGCGCGCTCCACCAGCAGCCGGACGGCGTCGTAGCGGGCGAGCTCGGTGAGCGGCGGATCGGCGTCGTCCGGCGGCACCGCGAGCGGCTGGACCTGCAGGACCCGCTCGCCCCGCACACCGAGCGACTGCCGGCTGGTGCCGAGGATCGCCACCCGCGGGCACTCGTCCAGGACCGCCGAGACGAACGCGGCCGCCTCGTCCACCACGTGCTCGCAGTTGTCCAGCACGAGCAGCGCCGCCCGTTCCCGCAGGTGG
Source organism: Actinomadura macrotermitis (assembly GCF_009604375.1). Taxonomy (GTDB): domain Bacteria; phylum Actinomycetota; class Actinomycetes; order Streptosporangiales; family Streptosporangiaceae; genus Spirillospora; species Spirillospora macrotermitis. The sequence continues at coordinate 106,809 of NZ_WEGH01000003.1, read as the reverse complement.
TTCAGCACGAGCCGCAGCGCGGGCTGCCCGGACCTGTTGTGCAGGCCGGACCGGGTGGCGACCAGGTCCGCCAGCAGCGCGCCGTCCCGCAGCTCGGTCAGATCGATGAAGACGGCGCCGCCGGCGAACCCGCGGGCGGCCTGCGCCGTGACCGCCTCGGCGAGCCGGGTCTTGCCCACCCCGCCGAGACCGGTCAGCGTCACCAGCTGCCCGGCCCGCAGCGCCGCCCGCACCTCGGCGGCCTCGCGCCGGCGGCCGACATAGCTGGTGGCGACGCGCGGCAGGTCCATGACACCAGCACGGTAGCCGATACCGATCTGCCCCGCTAGCGCGGTAACAGCAGGTCAGTCCGGGTTTGGCGTGGCGTGCCGCGCGTGCAGCAGCAGGTGCATGTCCAGCTGGACGCCGGGCTCGTAGAGCCCGTCGCCGAACAGCGACTCGAGCTTGCGGAGCCGGTAGCGGACGGTCTGCGGGTGGACGTGCAACCGCGTCGCCGCCGGGCCGGCGCGGAAGTGGCACTCCAGCAGCGCCAGCAGCGTCACCTCCAGCTCCCGGCGCAGCGACGGCCGGACGGCGGCCAGCGGCGCCAGCCGGTCGGCGGCCACGAGGTCCACCAGGTCGGCGCCCCACGATGTCATCAGCCGCGACAGGTGGTCGGCCGATCGGACCGGCCGGTCGTCCGGCCTGATCCGGCCGGACCTGACCAGCGCCAGCGTGCGGCGCGCCCACCGCAGCGAGCACGCCGCGTCCGTCACGCCGACGGTCGGGCCGATCGCCGCCGCCCAGCCGAGCAGGTCGGCCTCGAGCCGCCGGTGCCGCCCGGGACCGCCGGGGTCGGGCACGATCAGGCACGGCTCGTCCAGATGCAGGCCCGGGAGCGCGTCGGCCGGGACCACGGGCCACCCGTCGGCCGATCCGGACGGCCGCAGCGCGACGACGGCGACGGTGCGCGGCATCGGCCAGCCGGCCTGCCGCGCCGCCTGCTTGACCTCGGCGAGCCCGGGACGGGGGCCCAGCAGCAGATCCAGGAGCTCGCGCCGGCGCCTCTCGTCCTCGGCGAGCCTGCGCGCCCGGAAGCCCCCGTGCCCGGCGATGACGGCATCGGCGATGCGGTCGGTGCAGGCGAACGCCGACTGGGTGACCTTCCCGATCGTGCTGATCCCCACGCGGAAGCCGAGCCGCTCGGCGTGCTCGGTCAACCGCGCGATCGCTATCCCGGCGGCCAGCCTCGTCGCGGCGGGCAGCACGTCGAAGGAGCGTCCCTCGCCCGCCTCGCGGACCCCGGCCTCGCGTGCCCGCAGCAGGAACTCCTCGGACGGAGGGCCCGGCTCGGCCAGCAGGTCGACGAAGTGGTCGATCAGCTCCTCCATGAACGAGTCCAGATACCCGGCACCGCCGAGTTCCGGCATCCGCCTGCGGACCCGGACCGTGACCTCCGCCGCCACTTCCGGCACGCACGAGCGGAGCGCTCGGTCGAGCGTGGCATCCCCCTCAATGATCGTCACTTCGCCGCCTCCTCGTCCGCACGTCCCGCTGCAGCGCAAGGATCGGCCGAGCGGCCCTCTCCGCACTATCCGCAGAACTACGTAGCTACGGGTGCCCCCTCCTGGACGGCCTCGGTATCCGTAAGGCCCGAGCCGCCGCGGTGGCCGCCCTGGATCAGTGCGCGAGGACCTTCAGCGGGTCGTTCCCAGCCGCGGACGAACGGGCGAGCCAGGCGCTGCTGGAGTGGCGGATCTCTCCGGCGCCGGACCCGAGGCCGGACAGCGCCGCCGCCCACCCCAGGAGGGCCAGGGGACGGTGGGGCAGGCGGTGACGGTGAGGCCGGAGGCCGGGCAGGACTTCGCCCGCCCAGCCGCCCCGGTCAGCGGTGTTTGATGCCGCTTTGCGCGTAGGGGGCGAGGATCGGCCCGGTGACGGGCACGTCGCCGAGGGCCTGGTCGACGGCGGTCAGCAGGTCCTCGTCCAGTTCCACCCCGGAGGCGGCGGCGTTCGCGTGCACCTGCTCGGGGCGGGAGGCGCCCGTGATCGCGGAGGCGACCTCATTACGGCGCAGGACCCAGGCCAGCGCCAGGGTGGCCATGCTCATCCCCGCCTCCTCGGCGATCGGCACCAGGCGCTGCACCGCCCGCAGGGTCGCCTCGCTGTAGACCAGGTCCTGGGACACCGCCATCTCCGCGCTGGCGAACCGGCTCCCCTCGGGGACGGGCCGCCCGGGCTTGTACTTGCCGGTGAGGACGCCCTGGGCGAGCGGCGACCACACGATCTGCGAGATGCCGTTGGCCGCGCACAGCCCGAAGACCTCGGCCTCGGGGGCCTGCCACAGCATGGAGTACTGCGGCTGGGAGGACACGAACAGCCCGGGCCCGGCGATGTCGATGGCGGCCTGGATCTGCTCGGGGGTCCACTCGCTGAAACCGAGATAGCGGGCCTTGCCCTGCTCGACGACCTTCTGGAGCGCCTCGACGGTGTCCTCGATCGGCACGGCGGGATCGAAGCGGTGCGCCTGATAGAGATCGACGTGATCCGTCTTCAGCCGGACGAGCGAGGCGTCGATCTGCTTGGCGATCTGCGCCGGGGACAGGCCCCGGTCGGCCGGGTCGTCGGACATCTGCCCCCAGACCTTGGTGGCCAGGACGTAGGAGTCCCGAGGCCGGCCCGAGAGGATCTCGCCCCAGGCCGTCTCGGCGGCGCCCCGCCCGTAGACGTTGGCGGTGTCGAAGAAGTTGACGCCCGCCTCGAACGCGGCCTCGGTGCAGGCGCGGGTCGCGTCCGCCTCGATGCCGCCGGAGTAGGTGAGCCAGGACCCCAGCGAGATCTCCGAGACCTCGAGGTCCGAACTGCCGAGTGTGCGGTAGCGCATGGTCGCTCCCTTGCGTCGATGAGCCAGGTACGGCCGTCCTGCGCGACGGCCGGAGGCACGGTTCTTGTCACTCCTCGACGATCTTGAGGAGGTATGACCGTTATGTGATACTTCCTGTGATCACTTGCCGCCATGTTCGGGCGGCTCGACCACGAGGAGACGCCGACACCGATCCCGCCCTGCAGCGCCGGAATCCATCAACGATCTCATCACCCACCGACGAACCCCTGTTGTTGCGTAGCCGATGCGATTGCCAGTTTCCACGCGAGCAGTGAGGGATGCCTCCATGTCGATCGACGCACAAGCGCCCACCTTGTCAGCGGCCGCGCGGCCTTCGGTGCGTGAGGTGCCGCTCCGGCGCGTCATGTCGCTGGTGCGGCGCGGGGGACCGCTGGGACTGCTGGACGAGCTCGGCGAGGCGCAGGGTGAGATCACCCGGCTGCGGCTCGGCCCGTTCACCCCCTACCTGGTCACCCGGCCCGAGCACCTGCAGCAGATCCTGCGCACCAACGCCGGGAACTACCCGCGCGGTGCGGCGATGTGGCAGGCGCTGGGCCGGCTGACGGGCGACGGGATCGCGGGCGAGGGGCCGCAGTGGCACGCCAGCCGCGAGATCCTGCGGGGCGCGTTCTCCGGCAGCCAGCTGGCGCAGGCCGGTGAGCAGATGAGCGATTCGATCGTCGCCGCGGTGGAGGAGATGGCGGCGCGCAGCGGCCCCGACCGCCCGGTGGACGCGGGCGTGGAGATGACCCGGGTGGTGCAGCGGGTGGTCGACCCGGTGTTCTTCGGCCGGCTCATCCCCGAGGGGGAGGGCGACCGCCTGGGGGAGGCGATCGCGACCGCCATGGGTTCCCTGCTGTGGCGGATGGCGATGCCGTTCGTGCCGCACGCGATCCCGCTGCCCGGCGACCGGGCGTTCCGCCGCGCCACCCGGACGGTGCACGAGATCCTGCGGCCCGTGGTGGCCGCCGCCCGGAGCGGCCCCCGGGACGGCCAGGACGTGGTGACCCGCCTGTCCAACGGCGTCGGCGCGGACGGTGCGCCGCTGACCGACGACCAGGTGTGCCAGGACATCATCGCGCTGTTCGTCGCCGGCTCGGAGTCCAGCGCGATCGGGCTCACCTGGATCTGGGCGGCGCTGGCGGCCCATCCGCAGGTGGCCGAGCGGGTGCGGGCGGAGGTCGACCAGGTCATCGGCTCGGGCCGGCCCGGGCGCGAGCACGTGCGCAGGCTCGGCTACACCCAGCAGGTGCTGCGCGAGGTGATGCGGATCCACTCGGTGGGCTGGGCCGTCCCGCGCATGGCCACCGAGGACGACGTGCTGGGCGGAGTGCCGATCCCGGCCGGGTCCACCCTGGTGGTCTCGCCGTACCTGACGCACCGGCTGGCCGAGTTCTGGCCCGACCCGCTGCGCTTCGATCCCGGCCGGTTCGAGCGCGACCAGGTGCAGCGCCGCCACCCGCTGGCCTACCTGCCGTTCGGCGACGGCGTCCACAAGTGCCTGGGGGAGGCGTTCTTCTACCAGGAGGCCACGTTGATCGTCGCGGCGCTGCTGAGTCGATATCAGGTCAAGGTCGCCGATTCCGTCATGCCTAAACTGTCCCTGACGCTGCAGCCGCGCGATCCGGTGCGGCTGATCGTCACACCACGCTGATCCAGGCCCCGAGGAGCACCCATGGCCCCCTCCGCCCAGGGTCCGTCCGAAGCCGGCCGGCCCGGCGCGCTCAGGACGCGGCTCGAACGGGACCTGCGGGCCTGTATGGCCGAGTACCCGGAGCTGTTCAACGCCGCCCGCTTCCCCGACCGCCCCTTCCGCGCCATCGCCGACCTGGTCGCCCGGGCGGTCTCGGCGGCGGGGCCCGGCTGCACCCTTGAGCAGCTGCGCGTCCCGGCGCGGGCATCGATGTGGGTGCTGGCCGCCGACGCGCTCATCCACACCCAGTCGGTGTACCTGACCGAGATCCTCGCCATCGTGCGGCGGTGCATGGAGGTCGCCCACGGCGCCGAGCCCGGTCCCGACGACCCGCTCGCCCGGTTCCTGGCCGACCTGTACCGCGAGACGGCCGCCACCCCGGCCTTCGCCGAGCCGGGGCCGGTGGGGGCGGCGCTGGGCTCGGCGTGGCGCGAGGAGCTGCGGCGGATGCTGCACGCCATGGCGTGCGAGTGGGAATGGAAGGCGCTGCGCGGCATCGTGCTGGCGACCGAGCGCGACACCGGGCGCGACGCGGTGGACCGGCAGGTCGGCGGCCTGCCCCCGGTCACGCTGGAGGAGTACCTGCGCATCGCCCCCAACATGGGCACCTCCTGGGTCAACCTCACCTACTGGATCACCGTCGGCGATCCGCGTTCGCTGCGCCACCTGCCCCCGCTGCGCAGGGCCAGCGAGCTGATCCAGCAGATCCTGCGGCTGGCCACGGACCTGGCCAGTCACCGCCCGGGCCGGCTGTCGACCGAGGTGCACGCGCTGTTGCTCGCCGACGCCGGCGTGGTCCGCACCCGCGCCCGCGACCTGAGCCTGGAGGCGGACCAGATCCTGGGCTCGCTGGCCGCCGGCTGCCCGCGCAGCGTGGCCTACCTGCGCTGGCAGCTCGACTACGGCGCGGGACGCTACGGCGCGGTGCCGGATTACCGCGGCCAGCTCACGTACTGACCGCCGGATCGGTATCCGATGTTCAGCGGCATAACACCGGTTACACGATCTTTGGAACCCGGCCGTTGCTAAAGTGCTGCCGTGCTTTCGGCGGTCCAGGAGGGATGCCGTGCCCGTCGGCCTTGAGGACGGGCGCGCACCTGCGACCCGTTTCCCCCCCGCCCTCGTGAACGACTCTTGAGGATTTGTTGATGCGTCTGCGCAAGGACCGTCCCGCCCGAAGCCTGGGGCTGCGCTGGAAGATCACGGCGGTACTGCTGTCCCTGGCCGCGCTGTGGGGGTTCGCCGCCTGGGTGACCGTCCAGGACGGTGTGGACCTGCTGCAGACCAGCGAGGTCGACGACACCGCCGGCCGGCCGACCAAGACGCTGATCACGGCGCTGCAGGACGAACGGCGCCTGTCGCTGGTGCACCTGGGCAACCCCAAGGCGGGGCGGGCCCAGGAACTCACCGCGCAGCGGGCCCGCACGGACCAGACGATCGAGCAGTGGCGCCGCAAGTCGGCCCAGGCCCCCGGCCGCGTGATCCGGCACATCGCCGAGACCCGCAGGCGCCTGGAGACGCTCGACCGCGTGCGCGGTGCCATCGACATCAGATCGGCCTCCGCCGCCGACGCCGCACGGGAGTTCAACAGCACCATCGACGCCGCGTTCGGCATCCTGGCCGTCAACGCCGACGTCGACGACAACGACACCGCGGCCGACGCCCGCGGCCTCATCGCGCTGACCCGCGCCCGCGAGCTGCTCAGCCGCGAGGACGCCTTCCTGGCCGGCGTGCTCGCCCAGGGCCGGTTCGGCACCGGCGACGTCGCCCGCTGGACGCAGACGGTCGGCGTGAGCCGCCAGAGCATGGACGAGGCCACCGCACAGCTGGCGCCCGGCGACCAGGCCCGGCTGCAGGAGTTCATCTCCTCGCCCGCCTACACCGGCCTGCGCGCGACGGAGGACCGGCTGCTGGCCGCCAAGGGCCGGTCCGCCGCCCGGCCGAACCTCACCGCGGCGCAGTGGCAGGTCACCACCCGAACGGTCATGGCGCAGCTGGACAAGATGATCGACATCGGCGGTGACGCGGTCGTCAAGCGGGCCCAGCCGGGCGCCTACGGCGTCATCGCGCGGCTGGCGATCGTGGCCGGCCTCGGCGCGGCCGCGGTGCTGTTCTCCATCGTGCTGGCCCTCACCACCGCCCGCTCGCTGCTCGCCCAGCTGCGCCGGCTGCGGCTGGCCGCCGACGATCTGGCCGACAACCGGCTGCCCGCGGTGATGCAGCGCCTCAGCCACGGCGAGAAGGTCGACGTCGCCGCCGAGGCGCCGGGGCTGCGGTTCGGCGACGACGAGATCGGCCAGGTCGGCCAGGCCTTCAACCGCGTGCAGATCCAGGCGATCCAGGCGGCGGTGGGCCAGGCCGAACAGCGCCTCGGCTTCCGCGAGACGCTGCAGAACCTGGCCCAGCGCTCCCAGGTCCTGATCGCCCAGCAGCGCAGCGTCATCGACCGGATGGAACGCCGCAAGGACCTGGCCCGCGACGAGATCGCCGACCTGTACGAGACCGACGAGCTGAACACGCGCATCCAGCGCTACCTGGAGAACGTGCTCCTGCTGTCGGGCGGCCAGCCGAGCCGCGGCGTGCGCCGCCCCATCGACCTGTTCGACGCGATCCGCATCGCGCTCGGCCAGGTCGAGGGCTACCACCGGGTCAAGGTCCGCCAGCCCGCGCGCCGGTTCTGGCTGAGCGGCCGCGCCATCGACGTCACCCGCCTGCTGGCCGAGCTGATCGAGAACGGCCTGACCTACTCCGGCCCCGACACCCAGGTCGAGATCGACGTCCAGGAGACCAGCAACGGCGTCGCCATCACCATCGAGGACAAGGGCCTCGGGCTCTCCGAGGAGCAGCTCGCCGAGTACAACCAGATGCTCAGCCGCCCGCCGGGGTTCGAGAACTTCCCCACCCGGCTCGGCCTGTTCGTCGTCGCCTACATCGGGCAGCGCCACGGCGTGCACACCACGCTCAAGCGCTCGGCGTTCGGCGGAGTGCTCGCGGTGACGCTGCTGCCCTTCGAGCTGTTCGAGACCGCGGAGCAGGACGTCCCCGCCGCCGTCACCGGCCCGGTGAACCTCACCCCGCGCGACGGCTACGACGGCGCCGTGGCCGTGCTGCCGCACAACCGCACCTCCACCGCGGCGCTGCGCGCGGTACCGCCCATCGAGGCCCTGGACGCCTTCGCCCCCCAGGCCGTCGTCCAGGACCAGACCCGCGTCGAGGCCCCCCGCCAGGAGCCGGCCCCCGGCGTGCCGGCGCCGGCCGGCCCCGAGGAGCCCGCCGACGCCGCGGACGGCTTCACCCCGCACGGCCTGCCGGTCCGGCAGCCGCAGCAGAGCCTGAACCCGGCGCTGCGCGACGAGCCCGCGGGCGAGGCCGAGCAGGCCGAGAGCGACGACCGCACCCCCGAGCAGGCGCTGCGGATCATGGGGGCCTTCCAGCGCGGCACCCAGGCGGGCCGTGAGGCCGCCGCCCGCCCGGCGGACGAGCACACGGACGCGCCCGCGGCACCGGACCGCGAAGCCGGCACCGAGCTGTAGGACATGGCGGCGGAGGGGGACCGGTGACCGACGACGAGCACGGGCCGCTGATACGGCAGTACATGCGCGCGGCCCGTACTCATGTCGAGCCCGATCACGAACCGCTGGACCTGCTCACCATGGTGGCCTCCACCATGGCGCCGGGCGCCCTGCAGGACGAGGTCAAGGTGTACCGGGACGCCGGGGGCGTGGAGCGCGAGCACGCCTTCGGCCTCAGCCCCGACCACCTCACCCTGCTGCGCTGGTGCCACACCCCGCAGAGCATCGCCGACCTGGCGACCCGCCTCGCCCGCACCGGTGATCCCGGCGGCAGCCTGTCGGCCTCCTTCGGCGGCCCGATCGCGGTCCGCGCGCTCGTCGACGACCTCCTCGGCCGGGGGCTGCTGGTCATCGGGCCACCCGACGAACGGGACCTGCTGGACCCGCGCACCTACCGTGCGGTCCTCACCGCCTTGACCGACCTGTAGTCCCGGTGGCGCCTCAGTGGTGGCCCCAAAAGTCCGCCCCGCCGTAGAAGCCGGCGCAGAAGTCCATCTGGCGCTCCATGTACGCGCCCAGGACCGGCTCGTCCTCGCGCATCCGCCCGATGAGGCCCCGGGCTTCGCCGGTCAGGGCGGCGAGGCGCTGCTGCACCTGCTCGCGGTCCTCGTCCAGCAGCAGGACGTTCAGATCGTTGGTCCGCACGTCGCGCTCATAGGTCCCCAGGTCGTTGAGCACCCGGATCACCCGCTGAACCGCGGCGCTGGCCTCCCGGACCCGCTCGACGTCGCCCTCGCCGCCGCCGGTGATCCAATGGGCGGTCAGCACGAAGGAGAAGCCGAGATTGTCGGCATTGGCCAGATACTCGGCAACGGTGGGGTAGGCGCTGCGGCCCTGGGCGGACGCGGACGCCCAATCCCACTCGCGTGCCATGCCCTGCAGCATCCGCTCCAGGTCCTCAAGCCACACCGGCGCGAGCCTGGAGTAGGCGGGAGCCGCGGCGAGCTCGTCACGCAACCCGGCCAGGGCGTGGGCGAGCTCGTCCCCGGGGGCCGGCGCGTCGCCCTTGGCGGCGGCCAGGCACCGCGCGGCGACGGCGTCGACCTCGGCCCGGGTGGAGGCATCGCGGTCGATCGCCTTGTCCAGGGCGAAGGCCCACAGCGCCAGCAGGTTCGCCATCCGCAGATCCGCCGCCGGCAGGGCCGGCCCGCTGAACGCCGAGGCCAGTGACAACGTGTCGAACAAGGTGGCGTCGAACGCGTTCGCGTCCCCGTACAGGCCCGGATAACGGCGCGCCCAGGAGATCATCCCCCGCGCCCCTTCGCCGGCGGTGGCGCACACCCGCCCCGCCGCGAGCGCGGCGCCGTACCCACCGTCCGCCTGCTCGATGTCATAGGTCACTGATGTTCGCCTCTCGCCGACGTGCATGAGCGTCCGGTGGCGTTTCGCCTGGTTGCGAGTATTGCGTGGCCAGAAGTAACGATCAAGAAGTTGCGCCGCCGGCGCCTCATGCCCACGCGGCCGCCCCCGGTGACAGCAAGCACCGCCCCGAACAGTGCCGACAGATCAAACCCAAGGCCCCTGGCCAGTCGTAACGCGGGTCAGACCACCGCCCGAGGCGGCACCCTCACAGTCGTAGCGGGTGGCCACCGCGTACCGGGCCCGGTCATCGGTCGCGCAGAATGCCGGTGGCCGACTTGGCCGGCCGGACCGGACGCCGAGACGATCCAGGACCGGGGTCGGCGCGATGTTCCCAAGGAGGGAGATCGTCGCAGGCCACGAGCTGCCCGGCTGCTGGCCGCTTCCAGCCATCCCCGCCTTGAACTAAGGACCATGGGCGTGTCGACTAACTATGTGGCCGGGAGGTTGAACCCTCGGGCTCTCAGACGAGATAAAAGATCAGGCGATCGGACTGCGGAGGGGCATATGGCGACAGGTGAGATGGTCGCCGGGTTGGTGGGGGCCGTTGTGGGCGGGGGTGCCGCGCTCATCGCGCCATGGATCACCGGCCGGATGCAGAAGCGGAGCCGCGAGCGGGAATGGGAGCGCGAAGCCGCTCTGCGGGAGCAGGAGAACTCGGCACAGCGCCTTGAAGACCTCACGGAGCAGGCCGCTCATATGCGGGCGTTCTCAGCTCGTGCCATTGACGCGATCCGCGCCGCGGCCGAGCGCGTCAGTGCAGGATACGAAGAAGGCCTCTTGGCGCAGCCGGATGATCTCCGCGAGTTCCACTACGACACCGGGCATTTCGCCATTCACCGCATCGGTTCCAAAGACGCCTATGAGGCATACCGAAATCTGCTGAACTGCATGGACGAGGTCTGGGGCGATCTGGCCGCTGTGCAACGCGCCAGCCTGCTCGTGCCCGCAGAACAACGGGCAGCGCTGCTTGCGACCGCCGCCGAGCTGGGCCCTCGGTTCGCTGAACTCCGCGAACTCAGGAACGTCATGATGGGGCACATGCACGAGGTCCTCCAGGCGCACGGCGGCGCCCTCCTGGGATACGACCCAAGCCCCTCACCGCCAAGCCCCTGAGCAGCCGAGTATCCGACGCTGACGGGGGGATCTCGGTGGGACGTCGATCGGCCGGCGGGACGCCACGAGCAGGGCCGCGGAATGCGCTGCCGGTCGAGGAAACCCTGGAGCGCTGTTGGAGGTCGGGGCTGTGGTTCGCGACCAGGCGGATGCTGAGCGCAGATCCGTTCGACGTTGATCGCGGTCGCGGTGAGGACGTGGGCTTTGCCCATCTGGGCAAAGCTGCGGTGAGTACCCGCTCGCCTCGTCCTGGCAAGGTCCCGGCGACCGAGTGAACCTGCCGCATGGTCCCCAAGGGCGAGAACGACACCCAAGGCGGTGACACCAACAAGTTCTTCGACGCCAACCGGGTGTGGCGCAACCCGACCGGCAAGGCCGCCGAGGCCAAACATCGTGCCGGCCGGCCGACGGCCACATGAAACAAGGGATTCCTTTATGGCGGATCCGCTTCCGCTGAACGTCACCACCCGGCAACGCGACCTGATGACCGGTCACCTGGACAACCCTGAGCCTGCGCGCCAACGGGCATCCGGCCGAGGCGACCAATACCGGACCATGCTTCACCAGTTGTGGGCGTCCACCACGCCTGCCCTCACCGGCAGAGGAGCACGCCCGATCTCCTCGGTTGAGCTGTGGCGTGTCGCCCCTATGCGAGGCCGCACAAGAGCGACATGCCACGACTCAACGCTTGCGATGACGGACGGTTAGGGGAGGGTGGGGATCCTCGGGTCGCTGTCGGTCCAGCCGGCCCGCAGGTACAGCACCTTTTCGACCTTGCCGGGGACGTCGGGAGCGGTGCGCGACGTGCTCAGCACGAACGAGGAGTCCGGGTCGATGATCACGGTGTCGGCGACGCCGCGCCGGACCTGCACGTGCAGCCCGAATCCCTTGCGTCCGCGCTCGTCGGTGACCTCGCCCATGGCGGTGACGCCGGGCATGGTGGCGAGCATCCGGTAGGCGCCCGCGCGCACCTTCGGCGGTGCGGGAACGAAGCTGAGCAGGTCGGTCACGCAGTTCTTCACGACCTCGTCCGCGGTCCGGCCCGCGGTGGGGTGGTTGCGCGGGATCGCCCGCTTCAGCGCGCCCCTCAGCTCGCCGGGGTCGGCCGGCAGCGCCTGGACCTGCTTGAACGTCATCTCCCTGTCGCAGACCAGGAAGGTCTTCGTCCCGGTGTCCTTGGTGAACCTGGGGGAGATCGGGGCCGGGTCGGGCGAGCCGTCCCGCCGGAAGGCGGGCGCGTCCTTGGCGGTCATGGGCACGGCGCCGAGTCCCCGGTATCCGGTCCAGGAGCGGCCGTCCGGGCGGCTCCACTGCCCGATCAGCTGCCGCCCGAGCATCCAGTAGCCTCCACGCTCGTTGTGGAAGGCGCGCGACTGCACCCTCAGGACGTGCCAGTACTTGCCGGTGGCCGGTGCGGCCTCGGCGTGCCCGGCGGCGGTGAGCAGAACGGTCGTCGCCGACATCGGCTGCGTGGCGGCGGGCCCGCGGCCGGGATCGGGCGCGCGCGGGGTGGTCCCGGACGACAGGACGACCGTCGCCGTGACGGCGGCGGCGGTGGCGGTCAGGCCGAACCCGCTCCACAGGGCGGGACGGCGCCAGGCGCGGCGCGCCGGCCGCTCCGGCTCGCGCATCCCCTTGAGGAGGCGATGGCGGACGGCGGTCTCGGTTTCCGGCGTGGGCGGCTCGTCCAGCATCGTGGCGATCATCTGGAGTTCGTCCATGGTCACAGTCCTTCCGTGCAGGCGGGCAGTGCGGCGCGCAGCCTTTTGCGCGCCCGGTTCAGGCGGGAGCCGACGGTGCCGTACGGGATGCCGAGGACGTCGGCGATCTCCTCGTGGGTGAGCTGGGCCAGGGCCTTGAGCAGCACGACGTCGCGGTCCTTGGCCGACAGCGCGGCGAGCGCGCGGGCCAGCGACGGCTGGAGCCGTTCGGCCGACACCGAGGCCGCGACCCGGTCGTCGTGGCCGCCGGGGTGGCGGTCCACGCCGACCTGAGCGAGCGCCTGGTAGCGGCGGGTCTCGGTGCGGCGGTGCTGGGCGATGAGATTGGTCGCGATGCCGAACAGCCAGGGCCGGACGGACCCGCGGGACGGGTCGAAGGCGGCGCGGCTGCGGAACGCGGCGAGGAAGGTGTCGGCCACGACGTCGTCGGCCGCCTGCGGGCCGAGGCGTCCGGCGACGTAGCGATGGATATTGGCGTAATACCGGTCGTAGACGGCGGTGAAGCGGTCGCCGTCACGGACGGACGCGGTGAGCAGTTCCGCGTCCGTCGGGGCCGTGTCGGGTGGGGCGGTCAACCTGCCGCCCCTTCCGTTGAGTCCAGCATGGGCACCTCCGGGAGGATGGTCGTCACTTCTACTTCGCTCGCCTCCCGGATCGCTTTCACGCGGGCTCGCCAACCCCTCTCTCACCGCCGACGCGGTCGCACTGAAGGCCCGCGAAGCAGCCGAGGCCGCGCCGTCCCCGAGCCGGAAACCGCTGCCGATGCACTCTGGGCCATCGGTGTCCCAGGTGACGTCGTTGACCCAGCGCAGGCCGCCCGGCCGCTGCCTATGACCCACTCCTGCCCAACGAGTCCTACCGCCTCGCCCAAAGCCAGGCCCGAGCCACACGAACCGCTTCTTCCTGACCACCGGCAACGCAAGCGCTGTCACTTCTCACCGGCAATCCCAGGCTCCAAGATCGCTAGTGCTGCCCGAACACCCCGTCGAACGCTGTCGCAGATCACCTACGAAGCCAGCCCTTTGAAGCCGGCGATCAGCGAGGGGGCGGGCTCGGTCGAGGAGATGGCGTGCTGTTGAAGAGCACGGTGATCAAGCCGGCAGGTCGTCAAGGTGTCGGTTCGGCGATTTCCTGAGTGCCGATGACCGCGAGAAGGTCGAGCCGGCCGGCACTGTCCGTACCGGCCGCGGGAGTGAACCACAGCAGGCGCTGCCGGCCGTCCTCGCTGAACAGATTGAGGCAGTTGACCTCGATCACGCCGAGCGCGGGGTGGTCGAGGCGCTTGCGGTCGTCCCGCCGGAACGCCACGTCATGGTCGGCCCATAGCGCGGCGAATTCGGAGGAGGCGCCGAGCAGCGAATGGATCATCGAGGTCGCTTCGGTGTCCTTCGCGTCCCTGCGCGCGGCAGCAGCCCGTAGATCCGCGACGAAGGCACGCGACTGGGCTTCGTGATCGGATTCGGGGTAGAGACGTCGGGCATCGGGCTCGGTGAACCACCGGTGGAGGAAGCTGGCCCGAGCCCCTCGGAAACCGGACTGGTCCCCGACCAGGGCCACCGCGGCCGGGTTCTGCACGAGGGTGACGTGCAGGTCGGTGATGACCTGTGCCGGTGTCGACGCCAGCCGGTCGAGGAGATCGAGCATGCCGGGGTGCACGTGCGAGGCCGCTCCACCCTGTACGGGCACCGGGCGGTCCGCCAGGTGGAACAGGTAGTCGCGTTCGTCGGCGCTCAGGCGCAGGGCCCTGGCCAGCGCGGCGATCATTTGCCCGGACGGTTGGGACCCGGCTCCACGCTCGAGCTCGTTGTAGTAGTCCACCGATGCTCCGGCGAGCTGGGCGACCTCCTCGCGGCGCAGCCCGGGAACCCGGCGCCGGGGCCCGGCCGGGAGCCCGATGTCGGCCGGGCGGATGCGTTCACGCCGCGAACGCAGGAAAGCTCCCAGCTCGGTGTACTTCGCAGAACTCATGCCCTCCATTCTGTGCTCGGCCGGGCCGGTGGCCCAGGGGATGACGTCCCCTGGTTGCGCCGGTCAGAGCGGTGCATCGTGAAGACCATGACCACCAACCACCAAACTCATGAACCGGTGCCCGCGCGGGTCGCCGTCGTTACCGGAGGGTCACGCGGCATCGGCCGGTCGGTCTCCCGCAAGCTCGCCCAGGACGGCCTGGCCGTCGTGGTGAACTACGCCCGCGACGCGGCTGCCGCCGAGGAGACGGTGGCGGCGATCACCGCTTCCGGCGGGCAGGCGGTCTGCGTGCAGGCGGACGTGGCGGACGAGAGCGCGGTCGCCACGGTGTTCGACCGGGCGGAGCAGGAGTTCGGTGGCGTGGACGTCGTCGTGAACTGCGCCGGTCGGCTCGCTCTGTCGCCCATCGCCGAGCTCGACCTCGCCGTACTCGACGCCGTGCACCGCACCAACATCCGCGGCACTTTCGTCGTCGCCCAGCAGGCGGCCCGGCGCCTGCGTGCGGGCGGCTCCTTCGTGGGGTTCTCGACCTCCGTGGTCGGCACTCAGTTCCCCGGGTACGGCGCGTACGCGGCGAGCAAGGGCGCCATCGAGGCGATCACGCTGATCCTCGCCCGCGAGCTGCGCGGACGGGACGTCACCGTGAACACCGTCGCTCCCGGGCCCACGGCCACGGACATGTTCCTCGACGGCAAGACGGCCGAGCAGATCGGCCGGCTCGCCAAGGTCCCGCCGCTGGAGAGGCTGGGCACCCCGGAGGACATCGCCAACGTGGTCGCGTTCCTCACCAGCCCGGAAGGGCACTGGGTCAATGGCCAGATCCTGCGGACCAATGGGGGCATGGTGTGAGCGTGCGGCCGAAGGTCGTGGTGATCACGGGCGCATCCAGTGGCTTCGGAAACCTCACCGCACGCGCCCTGGCCGAGGCCGGCCACATCGTGTACGCCGGGATGCGCGCCACCACTGGCCGCAACGCACCCGCCGCCGCCACGCTCGCCCAGGTCGAGAAGGACCGCGGAGTGCAGCTCACCGCTGTGGAGATGGACGTCCAGGACCAGGAATCGGTCGACGCCGCCATCGACCATGTGATGGCCGAGCAGGGACGGGTCGATGTCGTGGTGCACAACGCCGGCCACATGGTGCTCGGACCGGCCGAGGCATTCACCGTCGCCCAGCTCGCCGGTGTCTACGACGTCAATGTGCTGTCCACACAACGGGTGAACCGCGCGGTGTTGCCGATCATGCGCCGCCAGGGACAAGGGCTGCTCGTGTGGGTCGGATCCACCTCGACCCGCGGCGGACATCCGCCTTTCCTGGCACCTTACTTCGCGGCCAAGGCCGCGATGGACGCTCTCGCCGAGAGCTACGCCGCCGAGCTGATCAAGTTCGGCATCGAGACCACCCTCGTCGTCCCCGGCGCCTATCCGAGCGGCACCGACCACTTCGCTCACGCCGGCGCACCGGCTGATACCGCCCGTTCCGCAGAGTATGAAGAGCCTTACGGCCGGCTCAGGGACACGATGGTCGAGGCCCTGAGCCGCATCTTCCCGCCGGGACGTGAGGCCCGGGAAGTGGCTGACGAAATCGTCCGCGTCGTCGGACTGCCCCATGGGGAACGACCGTTCCGCACCCATGTCGATCCCAGCCGCGACGGTAGCGAAGTGGTCTCCACCATGTACGACCGGATTCGCGCGGAGTTCTTCCACCGCGTCGGCATCGACGAACTGCTCACTCCGCGCGCCAGCCTCTGACCACGCCGGCACCAGCCGAGGGACGGCCATCGGCCTTCCCCCTCGAACAAAGACTTCCGACCCCACGGAAAAACCCACTCGAAGGAGAAAGACCCATGCCTTTCGCCAACTTCAAGGTTCCTGCGGGCACCATCACCGCCGAGGACAAGAAGAAAATCGTCGAGCGCACCACCGACCTGTACGCGGAGATCTTCGGTGAGCGGGCCCGTCCCACCACTGTCGTGCTCATCGACGAGGTCGTCGACGGCGGCTGGGGCGTCGCCGGCAACGTCCTGACCGCCGCCATGCTCAACGGCGACGCCTGACACCGACCATTAGCGTGGGGGCCCGGCGCAGCGCGCCGGGCCCCCACGCGGCCACTGGTCCGGGCCGCCCCGAACGCAACGAGGCTCCGGTTGAGCGGGACGACTGAACCACCGGAGCGCGTGTTCAGCAGACGCCCGCTCTTCGGAACATCTCGATCGACCGCATGGAGGTTCCCCATGGAGACCATGAAGTACAGCGACCTCGCCAAGCAGGGGCGCTTGCCCTGCTGTGTGATCAAGGTCGGCAGCCGCTACCGCGTCCCCACCGCCGAGTTGCTCGCGCTGCTCGGTGCCTCCCTGCCGGCCGGGGGAGTGTCGCCGGAGCGATGAGGCGACGCGCTGCGGGACGAGTTCAAGTGGCGTGCCGGGGGTTGCCGTGAGGTGACATCTCGTAGGCCTCATGTCCACTTGATCGCGTCGGATCCCAGTGATGAACGAGTGATAAAAGATCAAGGCCCTGGTCATCGCGAGGATGATCAGGGCCTTGACCTGGGGTTATGTGGAGCGGGTGACGGGAATCGAACCCGCGTAGCCAGTTTGGAAGGGGTAAATCCCGTCCAGTATCTTCACCTGCCGATCAAGGTGTTCCCTTGCTAAAGTGCAGGTCAGAGCCACAATTCCCCTGCCAGTCCCTGGCGGCCCGTATCGCCCTGTCACTCATGATCCAGTGACAAACGAGTGACAAACGATCTCCGTTTGCGAGGTGCTCGAAATGGGCTTCACTCGTCGGCGTCCCGGCAAGGACGGCCGAGTCGGCTACCAGGCTCTCTACGATGACGCGCGCGGCGTCCGCCAGACCGCCGGTACCTTCACCACCCGCAAAGCAGCCGACAAGGCGTGGCAGCGCGCCGAAGCCCGCATCGCCGAAGGCAAACCTGGGGATCCACGCCGGGGCAAACAGACCTTTCGCACCTACGTCGAAGACCGCTGGCTGCCCAACCACCGAATGGAGGCGACCACCCGCCAGGACTACGTCTACGCGATCAAGGCGCACATCATGCCCTACTTCGCGGACATGAAGATGCGCGACATCACCTCGGAGACCGTCCGCGAGTGGATCACCCACCTCAAGCAGAACGGCGTCTCCGCCCACCGGATCAAGTACTGCAAGACCTCGATCCTCAACGCCATCTTCACCACGGCCGTCAACGACGGCGTGATCATCTACCACCCCAGCCGCGGAGTAGCCACCGACCCCGTCCCCGAGAAACCCCGACGCACGATCACCCCGGAGCAGTTCGACCTCATCTACAACGCGCTTCCCGACGCCGACGCTCAGCTCCTCGTCGAGACCGACATCGAGAGCGGCCTGCGCTGGGGCGAACTGACCGAACTCCGCGTCAAGGACCTCGACACGCGAACCCGCGTCCTGACCGTCAGCCGCGCCGTCGTCGAACTCGTCCCCGAATACCACCCCGAGGGCAAGCGCTTCCTCGTCAAGGAATACCCCAAGGACAAGCGCACCCGCCGCTTCAAGCTCAGCCCCCAAATAACCACCAAGCTCAAAGCTCACATCGAAGCCCAGAACCTAACCTCGAACGACCTCCTCTTCGCCCGCCGTCACACCCCTCCCAAGCCACCCCTCCACCTCGTGGAACCAACCGACCCGACCTTCACTGCTCCCAACGGCCGCACCTACGCCCATGGCACGATCACCGCCTACAACCTAGGCAAATGCAAGTGCGACCACTGCCGAGGCGCCTATGCCGCCTACCGCGCGTCCCGCCGCGCTAAGGGCAAGGACAACCCCCGCAAGCCTCGCGTCGTCGACACCGACCCGCACATCTCCGCGAACTGGTTCCGCAAGCACTGCTGGCACCCCGCCCGCGACGCCGCCGCCCTCGACTGGTCACCCCGCATCCACGACCTACGCCACGCCCACGCCTCATGGCTCCTGGCCGGCGGCGCAGATCTCCAGGTCGTCAAGGAACGCCTCGGCCACCGCAAGATCTCCACCACCGAGCGCTACCTTCACACTCTCCCCACTGCCGACGAGACCGCCCTCGAAGCCCTCAACAAGATCCGCAATACCTTCGCCATCACAGACCTCGACCTCCAAGGCCAACTCCAGGAGGCCCAAGCCAAGATCGCCCAACTCCAAGCAGCCCTCGCCGACCAGCTCCTAGTCGAGCGCGCTAACCCCACCCGCAACCTGCGTTCGCTGTAGTGGACCATCCGACCATCCGACCATCCGACCATCCGACCATCCGACCATCCGACCATCTGCCGTCCGCCCCGTAGGGCATGATCTGGATCGACTTCGGAACCTCAAGTACCCATGAAATCCCTGGGAGGTTCCGAAGCGGAGACGACCGCAGTCGGGCATAAAACGGGCAGCCACTATGGCGAAGGGTGGGTACAAGCGGTAATCATGCCTGTTCAAACAGGCCGACACCGGCCCTCACGGACCGGTCCTCATTGCGGGTACGTATGCCACGTTCTGGCCCGGCCCGGGTGTGGCCGACACCGGCCCTCACGGACCGGTCCTCATTGCGGGACCCAGACCGAGGCACAGGCGATCGCCGAGACCCCCCGACACCGGCCCTCACGGACCGGTCCTCATTGCGGGCGCAAAAAGGTGTGGCGCGCGCTGCGCGCACTCCACCGACACCGGCCCTCACAGACCGGTCCTCATTGCGGGCTCTACGACGCCTACAAGGCCGTGCCCAAGCGCATCCCGACACCGGCCCTCACGGACCGGTCCTCATTGCGGGCGGGCGTGCTTCAACACTGTGGACATGGACAACCCCGCCGACACCGGCCCTCACTGATCGGTCCTTATTGCGGGAGGTGCCCGCTCATACGACGGGTCGACATGTGCGGCCGACACCGGTCCTCACGGACCGGTCCTCATTGCGGGTGGGTGGGCGGCGTCACCCAGGCTGTTACCACGACCCAGTCGACACCGGTCCTTACGGACCGGTCCTCATTGCGGCATGGAGATGAACGCGAACGCATAAATGCAGGCGGCGCCGACACCGGCCCTCACAGTCCGGTCCTCATTGCGGCAGGCCCGCGCCGCGCGGGCACTCCTGCTCGGCGGTGCCGACACCGGCCCTTACGGAGCGGTCCTCATTGCGGCCACATGTCGAAGACGGCACCTTCGGCCAGGCACCACCGACACCGGCCTTCGCAGACCGGCCCTCATTGCGGCTGTGCCGCGAGAGTGTCCTGGCGGGGGGAATTGAGTTCCCGACACCGGCTCTCGCCGACCGGTCCCTCTTCACAGTTGAAACCAACGGGCTTGGGCTCCAGGTGACGACGCCTTCTGCGTGAAGTTCGCTAAAAGTGTCGGCAGTGTGGCGTAGCGTCTCGTCGTGTGATCGACGCCATATTGAGCGGAGATGGTCTGATGGCTTCACGAATGGTTGAGCGGCTGCTGGCGGCCGTGGGTGAAGATCGGGTGGACGCAGGGATTGCGATCCACGGTGTGTACCGGGCAGCCGCCGACGACAAGATCATGCCGCCGACGTTCCCCGACGGGCCCTATCTCTTGGAAAAACGCCGCGTCGACGGGCAGCCGCGCGAGACGGTCGTGCTTGACCAAGTGCCCTCGCAGGCCAACCGGATTGAGGAAGCCCTTCTTGCCGCACGAGACAAGGGACGGATCGAACTTCCGCTCTTCGAGCTCCAAGCCGAGACAAGCCGCGGGCTGGTGCGGCTGACCTCGTTGGAGTTCCCACATCGCTACGCGGACGCCTACCTGCGCGACAGTCACGTGGACGGTGTTCGCTTCGACCGGAGCCCTGCCGGGCAGCGGCTGCGGCAGGTGTCCGCCGAAGACTCGCGTCCGCTGTTCGAGCGCGATCCCGGATCACTCATCTTCGGCGCCTGGGACTCGCACCGGAAGGGGCGGTGGCCTAAGTTCGCCCGGCTCTACACATCCACCATGTTCGGCCTCGACCCCCAGGAGGGCGAGCGCCGCAGCATGCGCAAGGACCCGATCAACATGTCCGGAGCCATCGACGACAAGACCAAGGCCGAAGGCGATTGGAAGTTCATTCCGATCAACGAGAAGTCGAAGGGCAAGCGACTCAGCGAGATCGGCCATGGCCACGTGCTCGGCAGCGTGCCCCCAGGCGGGATGTCCATCAGCGAGGCACGCCGGGACGCGTGGATCTCGCTCGCTGGCCTGGAGCGGCTGCGTTTCGGCGACGTCCCGGACGAGACGGCCTGCCTGGCGAGGGCGACGCTGCTCGCCCTCGCGATCGCCGGTGACCGGCTCTGTTTCGTCCGGCCCTCGGCTTGGCTGCGATCGGGCTGTGACCTGGTGCGCGTGCGGGAGACGCTGGCGTTCGAGCAGGACGGCGGCGCAGTGGAGGAGTTCTCTCTGACCTCTGCCGAGGCGATCGAGGTCTTCCATGAGCTGCGTGACCGGACGGCCAAGGCCGGCCTGGTGATGGCCTCCGACACGATCCTGCTGACGCCGATACCGAGCCTGGCCGAGGCGATCGAGCATGCGGTGACCAAGGCGACCGGCGAGGAGTGATCGGTGCCGTTGTCGATCGTGGTGGACCTGCGCGATGGCCGTTACGACGCCGCTGGACGGCGCCCCGACCAGGCTGAGTGGCCGCCTCACCCGGCAAGGGTGTTCTGTGCCCTGATGGCGTCCGCGGTGCACGACGAGCACTTCCACGCCCTGCGCTGGCTGGAGGCTGCCGGGACACCGGAGGTATGGGCCTCGGAGGAGCATACGACCGTACGACGCGACGGTTACGTGGTGGCCAATGCCACCGACAAGAAAGCGACCAGTCAGCATGCCCTGGGCCGTTCAGGCCGGAAGAAGACGCGCTTCAGCGCCGAGCCAGCCTGCCCCCGGTTCGCCATCGTCTGGCCGACTGCGACCCCGCCGCCTGAGACCCTCGGCACCCTGTCCCGGTTGGCGCGTAACGTCCCCTACCTGGGACGTTCGACGTCATCGGTCGTGCTCCACGTCTCTGACGCGGCCATCCCCATGCAGGATGAATGGGCGCGCTTCGTCCCTGCCCGCATCGGCGATTATGCGGAGTTCTCCTTCCGCGCGCCCTACCAGGGTTACGTTGACCGTCTGCGTGAACTGCACGAACGCGGAGACCGCTCCTGGAACGCCGATCAGGAGGTTCCCTACACACGCCCCGGAGCCGTCCCACCCGAGCCGCCGGCTCGGTCGCCCTTCAACGAGATGCTGGTCTTCGGCTTCCCGGCGGGAAGGGTGAAGCCGCCCGGCGACTCGCTGCTGGCGGTCACGTCCCTCCTGCGGGCGGCGGTCATGGCGCGGATCGGCACTGACATCCCCGCCGAGATCTCCGGGCACGGTGCGGACACCTCTGCACACGCCGCCTACCTGGCGCTGCCGAACGTAGGCAACCAGCATGCCGACGGCCGCTTGCTCGGCATCGCCGTCGCCGTTCCCGAAGAGCTGTCCCGCAACGCCTACGCGCGACTTTGGGGCGCGCTGATCGAACGCCCGCTACGGCGGCTGACGACCGACGGCGGACGCAGCCTGGACGTCGAGTACCTGTCCACCACCGCCCTGTCCTGGGGGCTGAAGCCCGAACGCTGGACCGCCGCAGACAAGGGCGGCTCCCGCACATGGATCACCGCCACACCGATGATGCTGGACCGCTTTCCCGGCCGCAGGCGGGCTGACGACGGCATCCTTAAAGACATCCACCGCTCATTGACCGCCCTGGGCTACCCCGACCCGGTCGAACTCGAGTTCTCGCCCGCCTCGATGGTCAAAGGGGCGCTGCACCGCCCCCGGCGCGACAGCATGCCGCCGAACCGGCCGATCAAGCCGATGGTCCACGTGAAGGTGACCTTCGACCGCCCGCTCATCGGCCCCTTCCTGCTCGGCGCGATGCGATATCTCGGGCTCGGGCTGTTCGTGCCCGCGAAGGAAGAGTGATGAGCGACCTGACTCCCGCCGACTTCACAGCCTTCCTGCAAGAAGTGCACGGACACGCACCGTTCCCATGGCAGCAGGCACTCGTGGACGAGGTCCTCCGTGCGGGTCGCTGGCCGGACGTCCTCAACGTCCCGACCGGGCTGGGCAAGACCTCGGTCATCGACGTCTTCGCCTTCGTCGCCGCGGCCCGACCCGACATTGCGCGCCGCCGGCTGTTCTTCGTCGTGGACCGCCGTCTCATCGTGGATGAGGCGTACGAGCACGCCACCCGCCTTGCCGAAGCGCTGACCGAACGCGCCGGCTCGTGGAGCGCACGCGTTGCCGAAGCCCTCATTCAGGACGGTGACTCCGTGCCGCTTCAGGTCACCCGGATGCGCGGCGGCGTCACCTGGTCATGGCGCTGGCTGGAACGCCCTGACCGGTTCGCCGTGGTCGTCGGCACCGTCGACCAGGTCGGCAGCCGCCTGCTGTTCCGCGGCTATGGCGTCAGTGAGCACCTGCGTTCCATCGATGCCGCGCTGGTCGGTACCGACAGCCTCATCGTGATCGACGAAGCGCATCTGGCCGAGCCCTTCCGCCGGACGGTCCGGACTATCCAGGCGCTGGAATCCGCCGACAGCGCCCCCACTGTCGTCACGATGTCCGCGACCATCCCCGACGAACCGTCCCTGTGGGTGCACAGCATCAGCGAGGACGACGAACGCCATGAACATGCCGGCAAGCGCCTGCACGCATCGCGTTACCTCCATTTGCTGGCCCCTACCGTCACCAAGAAGAGCGCGATGACGGTCCTACCGCGGACCATGGCCGACTGGGCGCGCCGACTGGCCGGGCCGGACGATTCGGGTCATGTGATCGGCGTCATCTGCAACACCGTGGCGCGTGCCCGAGCCGTTTTCGACCTTCTTGACGGTGCCGTTCTGCTCACCGGCCGCATCCGCCCGATCGACCGCGACTACTTGCTCCAGCGGTATTACGACCGGCTCCGTGCGGGCCGCCGCCGCGAACCGGGCGAGCCGCTGATCGTGGTGGCGACTCAGACGATCGAGGTCGGCGCGAACGTGGATTTCGACGCGATCATCACGGAATCAGCGGCACTGCCGGCGCTCATCCAGCGGCTTGGACGGCTCAACCGACTCGGCTCGCTGCCGGTAAGCCACGCCTTGGTCGTCCACGACACCAGCGTGGGTCAGGACGATCCGGTCTACGGAACCGCACGCGCCGCGACGTGGACATGGCTGACCGAGCAAGCGCCGCTGCTTCCTGCCAAGGCGAAAGAGCTCGCCGAAGGTCTCCTTGTTTCACCCGTGGCGCTGCGCAACCTTCTTTGGGACGTGGACGAGAGTGCGCAGGCGGACATGCAGCCGGCCGCGCCCTACATCCCCCATCTCACGGCGGAAATCCTCGACGTTTGGACCAGGACGTCACCCGTCCCCCGACCGGACCCCGCTGTACCGCCCTTCCTGCACGGCATCGACCACGGCCGCCCTGACGTCTCCATCGTCTGGCGTGCAGGACTGCCCGCGGACATCACTGAATGGGAGACCGCCTTAGCCGCGGTGCCTCCCACGGCTGAAGAGACGCTCGCGGTTCCCCATGTCGCCGCCCTCCGCTGGCTCACGGGTATAGCCGACACGAGCACATCCGACCTGGAGGGGCAGGCGGACGACAGCGAGACGACTCCGGCGGAAGATCTCGTCGCCGTCCGCTACCTCGGCCCGGCCGATCCGCCGATCCCCATTGCACCCGACGATCTGCGTCCGGGCGATCTCATCGTCGTCGCCGCTGAGCGCGGTGGCTGCGACCGGTACGGCTGGAACCCCGCTTCCACCGTGATGGTGACCGACGTCGCCGATCTCGCCGAACGACGCGGACGCCCCCTACTACGGCTGCGGCCAGAGCTGAAAATCACGCTGCGCGAATATGAAGAGGCGCTGCTGCCGGGCTTCATCGGGTTGCTCGACCTCCTGCAAAGTCCGGGCGATCAGCCCCCAGCACGTGCGTTCAAGGATGGGCTGCCGGGTGTTGGAGATGAGGAGACCCCCTTCGCGAGGAACCTGCGTCGTCTCAAGGCAAGCTGCACGGTGATCCCGCAGTACAGCGCCAACGATGGCCGGTTGGCAGCGGTGATCCTGGCAACCAAAGGAGGGGAGTTTCGCAGCGACGAAGGAGCGCTGGACTCGTCGGCCACCGCCCGCCGCCAAGTCGGCCTGATGGAGCATCAGGAAGATGTAGCCAAACAGGCGGCACAGTTCGCCATCAACCTCGGTCTTCCCGAGGAACAGCGAACCGCCGTGGAGAAAGCCGCGTTCATGCACGATGAGGGCAAACGCGATCCCCGCTTCCAGGCGATGCTCTATCAACGTCCACTACGGGCACAGCCGGATGACGCGCCGATCCTGGCCAAGTCCGGCATGGACCCGGCCGACCGCGCCGCTTTCCGCTGCGCCCGTCGCTTGGCCGAGTACCCCGGCGGCCTGCGGCATGAGGCGTTCTCGACGCGCGTCGCCCAGCAGCTCGACCAGCCCAGTGACCTGGTGCTGCACCTGATCGCCACCCATCACGGCCGGGCCAGACCACTGCTGCCACCGATCGACGACCCGGCCCCGCAACCGGTGCAGATCGGTGATCTAACCAGTACGGACCACAGCATCGACTGGGCCGCGCCGGAACGCTTCGCCGCGCTCAACCGCACACACGGACGCTGGCGGCTCGCCTTACTGGAAGCCATCGTCCGCCTGGCCGACATCTGGTGCTCCGAGCGAGACGGTGGCGAGGTTCTCGATGCCGGCCGTTGAACTCCCTGCACTTGATGGCCGGGACCCGCTGGGCTTCCTGGCCACCCTCGGCCTGCTCCACCTGCTGTCAGCCGAACTCGACGGCCAAGCCGAGCTCTCCTTCTCCGACTTCACGGGCCGAGCGGTGCTGCACAGCCCCCTGATCTCCATCGAGGAGATCACCGCCGTCCTCGTCAAAATCGTTGACCGGGCCGGTGACGACACGGCCATTGTCGGCGTAGACGACCGCTTCCCGCTCCGGCGTCCCGATCAGTCCGCCGCCCGCGCGGCGAAGGAGGCCGGAGGCGAGAAGGATCCGATGCGCGTACCACGGGACCAGTACCCCGTGCTCGCTGCGAAGGTCGCCGAACTCGGTGAAGAGGCTGGCCGCTGGCTCACCCACCTGGTCACCGACCTAGCTGTGGACGGCAAAGGACAGGCCGCCCTCACTCCGTATTGTGCGCCAGCGGGGAAGCAGAGCTTCCGATCGTTCTTCGCCACCCCCTTGCAAGAGGTGAGGAAGAATGCCAGCGGCTACCTTCGCGAAGCGCTGACAGGCTGGCGCCGCATCGACAACTTCACCGGTGAGTACCTCGACTATCGAGTTATTCGCGACGCCGCGGACCACCCCTTGGGCAAGTCCACCGAATCGGGAGTGCCTGGCGCCACGTGGCTGGCCACCCAATCCCTGCTGCTGTTCCGCCTGACCGGCGACGGCAATCGTGTCGCCGCGACGTTGTGGCACCGCCACGGTCGCCGCCAGGTGATGATCTGGCCGCTGTGGTCACAGCCGTTGAACGTGTCCGCCGTGATGACCCTGCTTGAGCACCCGGCCTTGGCCCCTGACCCCGAACCGCCGTTGGCTCTGTCCAAGCACCCTCTCCAAGCCCTGGGCGTCTTCGCTGTCGCGGCGACAGAGCGTAGACCTCTCCGGGAGACCAAGTCCGCCGGCGTCCTGCTGCCCATCCCCATCACATGGCGGCAGAGAACCGAAGTGACGAGCAGTTCATAGTCCCTGCGCGGAACTCACGAAGATCAGATAATGGTTCGGAACCCCAAGCGCCCATGAAATCCCTAGGAGGTTCCGAAGGACGAACAGTATCTCTGGGGGACGAGTCGCCCATCATAGGGAAGCGGATATGACTCCGCAGGGTAGTCATGCCTGTTCAAAAGCCGTGTCACTGGCCCGCAGGGGCCAGCCCTCATTGCGGCGACGACGACGAACTGCGCGCCGCGGTCACCGCCGTCGGTGTCACTGGCCCGCAGGGGCCAGCCCTCATTGCGGCATCGCGAACCTGACCACGCTGTCCGACCGCGGTTTCGTGTCACTGGCCCGCAGGGGCCAGCCCTCATTGCGGCACGCAGATTTACGAGCAGCTTGTAGAGGCGAACAAGCAGGTGTCACTGGCCCACAGGGGTCAGCCCTCATTGCGGCCGGTCGGTCAGGGTGCCGCCGTAGTCGACGGCCACGCGTGTCACTGGCCCGCGAGGGCCAGCCCTCATTGCGGCGTCCTGACCGCTGTCGCGTTGCTGGGTGTCACTCCGCGTGTCACTGGCCCGCGGGGGCCAGCCCTCATTGCGGCGCGCTACGGTGGGAACGTGTCGGGGTACAGGCACGTGTCACTGGCCCGCGGGGCCAGCCCTCATCGCGATCGCGAGACCAAGACGGACCAGCTCAGCGTACTGCTACGCGTCACTGGCCCTCGGGGGCCAGCCCTCATTGCGGCGTCTCCATGCGGGTCCCCGAGCCCGTCATCGTCGACGGTGTCACTGGCCTGCAAGGGCCAGCCCTCATTGTGGCCACTTGCCAACCAGCCATGCCGAGTAGTACGTGATCGTGTCGCTGGCTCACGAAGACCAGTCCTTATGGCGAAGTCCGCGATGAGTTCGGAGTGAGAGATCGCCGCGGTAGTGTCACCGGCCTTTGTTTGGACGATCGGCAGGCATAGAAGCCTGTGCGATGCCACCTGACGCCCCGCTGGCTCTTATTCGGCAGCAACGCGACGCAGTAGCCAGTTTGGGCGGCAAGTGCTACTGGCACTTAGTCGGTCATCTTTGTGACAGCCAGGTCGTCAGTGACTCGTGTCCGACCTGGCGGAGGCAGAGCCGAGCAAGCGCTGCAAGTCATAGGCGGTTGTGGCGGCGACGACGTGTCCGTAGGTCAGCGGCAGAGCGATGAAGTGGTGGGTGTAGGTGCCGTAGATGATCGCCCAGTCGGGGTAGCGGCGGTCGAGTTCGGCGGCGGTCTCCTCAGGAGTCATCGGTGACGTCCCGGGGGAGGGGGCCGAGTCGGGCCCAGACGGTCTTGCCGCGGGCCGGAGTCGTCGTGCAGCCCCAGGCCGTCGAGAGTTCGCGGACGATGTGCAGGCCGCGGCCGCTGGTCGCGCTGCTGTCGTCGATCTGCTGTTCGCGGGGTTCGCCAGGGGCGTCGTCCCACACCTTGATCTCGATCTCGCCAGATGGGTGGAGGATGAGCAGGAGGGCGATGGTGGGGGCGCGCAAGGCGGCGTTGGTGACCAGTTCGGAGGCCACGAGTTCGAGGTCGTCGCAGAGGGGCTGCATGCCCCACGCCTGTGCGGTCAAGGTGGTCAGTGTTCTTGCCAGGCGCGGGGCGAAGCTGTTGTCGCTGAGCAGGGCGGCGAAGCTGGGTCGGTCTGTGGGCTGGTGAAGAGGGAAGTGGCTCACGGCTGGTCCTTGGTGCAAGGCGCGGCACGGGTGGTGACGTCGTGCAGGTCGCGATGACCGTAAGCCGGGGGCGTTGCGGGAACCCCAACTCGCAGTTGGGGTTCGCCTCAGAGGAGTTGGAGGCGGCGGGCGAGGTCGAGCAGCCGGGCGTCGGGCCGGCGGCTCAGCGAGGCGAGCGAAGCCATGATGATCTCGCGGACGATGGGGTTGTAGAGGATCGTCTCCGCTGATGCGTGCTCGGATTCGTACAGGGAGTGCAGCGCGGCGGCCAGCTCGCCGCGGGTCCAGTGCCCGCGGGCGAGGTCGAGTTTGTGCTGTGCCTGCCGGTTCGTGGAGAGGACGCGGGACTCGTCGATGCTGTTTGCCCGGGTAAGCCCCGACTTTGCCTTGCCGCTCTCGATATCGATGGCTACCGCGTAGATCCCGACATTGCCTTCGCTGAACATCGTCAGGTTGTTGTGGTGGCTCGGGCCGAGACGGTCTGCTGCTTCGGCGGCGCGGTCCCAGAGGCGCCACGCGTCCGCAGGGCGGTTGTCGCGCGCGTATCCGATCGCCGTGAACAGGTAGAGGCTGCCGCACAGTGACAATGCATCAGAGGATCGGTTGCTCAGCGGCTGAAGATGACTGGTTGCCGAGCCGGTGATGTCCTCCACCTCATCGAAGCGGCCGCCGGCGAGCGCCGCCATGCAGGACGTCCAAGCCGAGACGCCCAGGAGGAGCGGGTCGTCAGCCTCCTCGGCGGCGACCATGGCACGGTCGGCGGCGCGTACGGCCAGTTCAGGCTCACCGACGCAATACAGGAAGCGCTGAGCCATCTGGAAGACCTCGGCCAGCAGCGCCCAGGTGCGGCGGCGGCCCGGCTCAGGAGTGGCACGGTGAAGGTCGATGGCATCGCGCAGCAGGTCGGGCACGATGATCCCGAGCGCTGTGTAGGGAGTACGCGATCCGTGCCAGGCGTGCCACGCCTGAGCGATGCGCTTCTCCACCTTGCGGATCTCGGCGGGCAGGCCGGGACGCGAGGCGCCGGGCAGCGTGGGTGCGGACAGGATGCGTCGCACCAGCGGCACGGCTTGATGGGTCGGGCGTCCTTTGGGAAGAACCGCGAAGGTCAGGACGCCTAGTTTCTCACCGACCAGGGAGCCCAGGTCGGTGACGCCCAAGACCTGTGCCAACTGCATGACGGTGGACAGCTTGTCCAAGGGCTGCTCGCCACGTTCGACCTGGCGCAACCACTCAGGTGAGCGGCCGCAGAGTTCGGCGCAGGCTCCGACTCCGAGGCCGCGTCGTAGGCGGAGGGCGCGGACGCGCAGCCCTACCCGGCGGTCAAGGTCGTCCTTCTCGTCAGCCATCTGCCTGGCTTTCGCTTCTGCGTATCCGCTGTCTCACTCATTGTTATCCGGATGCGGTGGTCTGGGTGGTCTTTTGGAGCGGGTGGGCGCAGGTTCGTGGCAGGGTGGTGCCGGAGTGGCGAGCGAGGGAGGGCCTCGTGTCCGACGGGCCGGTGCTGTATGTGATCGCGTGCGGTGGGCGTCCGGGCGCTGACCTTCCGGACTTCGTTCGGCGGTTGCAGAGCGAAGGCTGGATTGTGTGCGTCATTGCCACACCGTCCGGGACGAAGTTCGTTGATGCCGAGAAGCTGGCTGCGATCACCGGATACCCGGTGCGGTCGGACTACAAGCGACCCGAAGAGCCTGATGTGCTGCCGTCGGCCGATGCCTTCGCGGTCGTTCCCGCGACGTTCAACACGATCAACAAGTGGGCGCACGGCACGAGCGACACGCTGGCCCTCGGGCTGCTCAACGAGGCGATCGGGCTTGAACTGCCGATTGTGGCTGTGCCGTGGCCCAACGTGGCTTTGGCGCGTCACCCGGTCTTCGCGAGGAGCGTTGCCGAGTTGCGAGCGTGGGGCGTGGACGTCTTGCTGGATGTCTCCTGGCTGCCTGCTCCTGACTCTGGTGAGGCCGGGAAGGGGACCTTCCCCTGGGCGGAGCTCCATCAGAAGCTCTCGGCGGTTCGGCTGAGCCTCGGCTAAGCCTGCTTGCGGCCAGATTTTACCTTTGCCGCACGTCCTGGCACCTATTGGCACTTGATGACGGTGCCGAGTGGCCGAGCGCATTTACTGACATCTTCGATTGCGGCATTTGTGTGCCTGGTGAAAGGCTGCAAGATAGTCGGTGGGGTGCCACCTATTGTGGATAACTCCGTGTTCGGTTATCCATTGGTTGGACAAGACCGAGCGCGGTCTTGCTTGACGGGTGGGAGGTCCATGGCACACGATGACGATCATCAGTCCAGGTCACAAGGGCTGGAGCGGCGGGCGAAGCTGCGCGACGGGCGGAAGCGGACGCGGGAAATGCGCATCCGCGTCAGCAACGAAGAGCACGGCGAGATCAGGGCGGCCGCCACGCAGGCGGGAATGGCGTACAGTGCTTTTATCGTGAGGACCGTCCGGGCGGCGATCCGCGATCAGAAGCCGATCGACGGCGCGCTCTTCGAGCTGCACAAGGAGCTGCGGAACGCCAGCCGTCAGGTGAACGCCGTCGGCGTCAACCTCAACCAGCTCGCGCGTTTCGCCAACACGCACGGTACGACGCCCGAGGCGCTGGCCTGGCTGGCGGAGTACTGCTTCCGAGTGGTGCGCGAGGCCGAAGCGGTCATCATCAGGCTGGGCCGGCGGCTGCCTTGATCGGCAAGGTGACCAAGGGTGCCGACGTCCGCAACCTGATCCACTATCTGTACGGTCCGGGCAGGAGGAACGAGCACGTCGATCCGCATCTCGTCGCGGGATACCGGCACCCGATGGCGTTGGAGCCGGACATCGCACCGAACGGACGACGGGACCTCCGGTCGGTCGTAGATGCCCTTCGGTCCCCGGTGGAGACGATGCGCCATACGCCGCCGGCCAGTCCTGTCTGGCATTGCTCGCTGCGGAGCGCCCCGGACGACCGCTTCCTGACAGACGAGGAGTGGGCCGACATCGCCGAAGAGGTGATGCACCGGACCGGGATCGCGCCTCGCGGAGACCCCGATGCCTGCCGGTGGATCGCGGTCCGCCATGCGGACGACCACATCCATGTGGTGGCGACGCTCGCTCGGCAGGACGGCCGCAGAGCCGACATCCGCAAGGACTACTTCAAAGTGCGGGCCGCGTGCCAGGCCGTTGAGGTTCGGTACGGCTTGTCGCGGACCGCGCCTGCGGACCGGACCGCCGCGCCCCGTCCGACCCGGGCAGAGACCGAGCGGGCGCAACGTGAAGGACTGCGGGAGCCACCGCGCGGTGAGCTGCGCCGCCGAGTCGCAGCGGTGGCAGCCGGGGCGGCGGATGAAGAGATGTTCTTCACGGGCCTGCGCGAGGGCGGGCTGCTGGTCCGGCTGAGGTACAGCGCACGTGAGCCTGAACAGGTCACCGGCTACGCGGTCGCATCGCCCGACTACCGAAGTGCTGTGGGCAGGACGGTCTACTTCTCGGGTGGAAAGCTCGCTCCGGACCTGACGCTTCCCAAGCTGCGCCGCCGCTGGGCCGGCCCGTCCGGTATCAGACGGACGCTGGGCCGCGAGATGAACCACGCCGAGCGGGCCGCCATGTACCGGGACGCGGCGAACGTGGTCGCGGGCGCCGCCTGGAGAATGCGGGCGAGCGACGATCCGCTTGCGCAGGCCGACATCGCCTCGGCGGCCTCAGACGCCTTGCATGTGGTCGCGGCGTTCACGGGTGATCGACGACTGGCCGCAGCGGCGGACTCGTACGACCGCGCAGCTCGCGAGCCGTACGGATGGCGCGTGCCCCGAACTCGGACGGGCGAGGAGCTGCGCGCTGCCGCGCGGGGCATGGCGGCCTGTTTGATGCGGGCCGCGACTAGCGGGCGCAGGCGGCCGGATTGGACCGTCGAGCTGCTGATGCTCATCGGCGCGCTGGCTGTGCTGGTCGGGGCGGTGGCGTTCTTCCGGCTGGCGCAACAGCGGACGGCTCAAGCCGCGGCGGCCTCGCGTGCCGCCGATGAGCTGGAGGACATCAGTAAGAGCATGCAACCGACGCTCAGGCACGTGGCAGGGCCGAAAGCGGCGGTGCAGCTCGCCGCCAGGGACTTTCCCATGCCGTTCGGTGGCACGCCCTCGGCCGGGGAGTCGGCTTCACGTCCACAGCGTGGCGCAGTTCCGGACCGACATAGCCCCAGTAGGCGATGACGCGCGAGCCGTGCGAGGCGAAACACGCAGGGGTAACGATCATCGTGAATGGAGAGTTACGGAGCGTAGACATCGTCAAAGGGCTTCAGCTGTCCTGATGCTCTGCTCACAGGAAGGAAGCCGCATGGTTCGATCGATCTCTCTCGACCATGGTGCGAGTTCGACGCGCCACAAGGAGTACGCCGGTGAACCACGAGCACAACGCCCTCGGTGGCTTGATCCATGACATCTTCGGCCTGCCCTCTTCGAAAGGGCAGGGAAGCTCCGCGCTGGCCGCCGCCAGCGTTCGGCACGCCGCGAAGGCGGGCGGCCAGTGAACCTGATGAGCCAGGAAGAACTCCTCGCCCTGCCGACCACGACCAGCATCGAGATCGCCGCGCGAGCGATCGGGCTCGGCCGCACACGCGCCTACGAGCTGGCGCGGTCGGGTGACTTCCCCTGCAAGGTGATCCGCGTCGGGACGAGCTACCGTGTCGTCACCGCTGACCTCCGCCGCCTGCTCGGTGTCGAGGCGCCCGCCGCGTAGCGCGCCGGCCCAAGCCGGAAGAGCCGGGCTCCCGCATCAGCGGGAGCCCGGCTCTCGCCTCCGCACGACTGGTTCACCGCATGCTGTCGGCCTGTGATCGTCGGGGTCGGAAGATGAACCGGGATGCCCGCTGATCGCGTCAGGTTCGGGTGACAAACGAGTGACAAATGATCTTGAGCTCTGATCATCTTCACGGTGATCAGGGCTCTGACCTGCGGAAACTGTGGAGCGGGTGACGGGAATCGAACCCGCGTAGCCAGTTTGGAAGACTGGGGCTCTACCATTGAGCTACACCCGCGAGGGACCTGGACGGCCGGTGGAGCCGGCTCGTCGATCACCAAGCCGTAGCGTACAGGGTTTCGTGCGCGCTCGCGTTCCGGTTTGTTCCGGCCCGCTGTGCGCGGGGCCCCGGGACGTGCGGTCCCGGGGCCCCGGCCCTGCGTCGGGCTGGCCGGATTCGAACCGGCGACCCCCGCCACCCAAAGGCGGTGCGCTAGCCAAACTGCGCTACAGCCCGCAGCGCGCGCCAGTCTAGCCGCTCGGGATGATCTGTGCGGCGACCACGGGTTCCGGCGTCTCGCCGGGACGTGGGGTGGGTAGGCGTGAAGGGGGAGCACTCTGGCGGGGGGAAAGATGAAGGCTGTTCAGTATCGCGAGTTCGGTGCGGTTCCGGAGGTCGTGGACGTGCCCGAACCCGAGGCGGGGCCGGGGCAGGTGCTGCTGAAGGTGACCGCCGCCGGGGTCTGCCACTCCGACATCGCGGTGATGGAGACGCCCCCGGGCGCACTCGGCTTCGAGCTGCCGCTGACGCTCGGGCACGAGGGCGCCGGCACCGTCGCCGCGCTCGGCGCCGGCGTCACGGGCCTGCGCGTCGGCGAGCCCGTCGTGGTGTACGGGCCGTGGGGGTGCGGCCTCTGCGCGATGTGCGCGCAGGGCAAGGAGAACTACTGCACTCGCGCCGCCGCGCTCGGCATCCGCCCGCCCGGCCTCGGCGCGCCCGGCGCGATGGCCGAGTACATGCTCGTGGACGACCCCCGCCACCTGGTGCCGCTCGGTGACCTGGACCCGGTCGCCAACGTCGCGCTCACCGACGCCGGCCTGACGCCCTACCACGCGATCAAGAGGGCGCTGCCGGGCCTGCTGCCCGGCAGCAGCGCCGTGGTGATCGGCGCCGGCGGCCTCGGCCACATCGCGATCCAGCTGCTGTGCGCGCTCAGCCCGGCCCGGGTGATCGCGCTGGACGTGTCGCCGGAGAAGCTGGAGCTGGCCCGCGCGGTCGGCGCGCACGAGACCGTCATGTCGGACGAGCAGGCCGTCATCGGGGTGCGCAAGCTGACCGCCGGCCTCGGCGCCCAGGCGGTGTTCGACTTCGTCGGCGCGCCGCCCACCGTCGCGATCGCGACGGCCGTCGCGGGGCTGGAGGCGGACGTGGCGATCGTCGGCCTCGGCGGCGGCGCCGCGCAGGTCGGGTTCGGCATGCTCGCCTACGACGCGGCCGTCCGCGCCCCCTACTGGGGCAGCCGGAGCGAGCTGATCGAGGTGCTGGACCTCGCCCGCGCGGGCGAGGTGGGCGTGCATGTGGAGACCTACGGCATCGACGAGGCGCCGAAGGCCTACGAGCGGCTGCACGCCGGCCGGGTGAACGGCCGCGCGGTCATCCTGCCGGGCGGCTAGAGGGCGGCGGTGCGCCGGTCGAAGTCGGCGCGCGAGGCGTCGATCTCGTCCAGGTGCACCTCCGCCCAGGAGACCAGGGAGTTGACGGCGGTGAGCAGGGTGAGGCCGAGCGGGGTGAGGGCGTAGTCGACGCGCGGCGGCGTCACCGGCGTGACGGTGCGCGAGACGATGCCGTCGCGCTCCAGGCCGCGCAGGGTGACCGTGAGCATCCGCTGGCTGATGCCCTCGATGCCGCGGCGCAGCTCGGAGAAGCGGTACGGGCGCTCGCCGAGGCGGGCGATGACCTGCAGCGACCACTTGTCGCCGACGCGGTCCAGGATCTCGCGGGCGCGGCAGGCGCCCGGTTCCTTGGCCAGGGCGCGGGGTGTGTCCGGCATGGTTATCTCCAGGTGACCAACGCAGAAAATAGTGCCTTCTTGTGCCCGGCGGGCGGGTCTCGCAGGATGAAAGCGGTTCCGAAAGAGAACCTGCTTACTCCGCATAACCACTAGGAGACACGATGACCGCCGAACTTGTCGAGATCCCCGGCTACGTCGCCGGCACCTGGACCATCGACCCGGCCCACTCCACCGTCGGGTTCACCATCCGCCACCTGGCGATCAGCAAGGTGCGCGGCCGGTTCGGCGAGGTGCGCGGGACGATCGTCACCGGCGCCACGGCGCTGGAGTCCAGCGTGACCGCCGAGATCGACCTGGCCTCGATCGACACCGGCAACACCCAGCGCGACGAGCACGTCCGGACCGGCGACTTCCTCGACGTCGAGCACTTCCCCACGATGACCTACCGCTCCACCGCGCTGCGTCCCGACGGCGGCGACTTCGTCCTGGAGGGCGAGCTGACCCTGCGCGGCCGGACCCGGCCGGTCGAGCTGAAGCTGGAGCCCGGCGGCTTCGGCCCCGACCCCTTCCGCGCCGACGGCGGCGGCGCGCGGGCCGGGTTCACCGCGACCGGCGAGATCGACCGGCTGGAGTTCGGCGTCGGCGACGGCACCACCATCCCCGGCAGCGGCGGCCTGTTCCTCGGGCAGAAGGTGCAGATCGTTCTGGAGATCGAGGCGGCCCTAGCCGAGTAGGTCCGGCAGCTCGGCCAGCGAGGTGATCCGGGGGACGTCCGCCGCGCCGCCGCTGCCGGGCCGGTCGAGCCAGACGCCGTACAGGCCCGCCTCGGTGGCGCCGACCGCGTCGGTCGCGAGCCGGTCGCCGACGTAGGCGACCCGCTCAGGGGGCAGGCCGAGTTCCGCGCAGGCGGTGCGGAAGATCTCCGGAGCGGGCTTGGCGGCGCCGGCGGTGCTGGAGGCCAGCAGGTACGGCAACGCGCCGGCGAGCCCGAGCCGGCGCAGCTTGCCGCGCTGCTGCGGCTCGTACCCGTTGGTGATCACGCCGAGCCGGCGCCCGGCCAGCGCGGCGAGCGCCGGCTCGACGTCGGGGAAGGCGCGCCAGGCCGCCTCGTAGCGCGGGACGTACTCGGCGGCGAACCAGGCGTCGGCGCGGGCGGCGTCCCACTCGCCGAGGCCGAGCTCGCGGGCCAGCCGGGTGATCCGGTACCGGCGCTGGTCAGGCCAGGTGAGCTCGCCCGACAGGTAGCGGTCCACGCTTTCGTCGACCAGCTCGGTCCAGCGCGCGGCGAGCCAGGCCGGGCCGCCGGGGAAGGCGCCGGTGATCGCCGCCGCGGCGGCGCCGCCGTGGTCGAGCAGGGTGTCGTCCAGGTCGAACAGTACCGCGTCGATCGGCATCGGCGGCCCCCTTCCCTGGTCGATCAGAGCACGACGGGATAGGTCAGCGCCAGTTCCTCCGCCGGGACGCCGCGGATGCCCCAGTTGGGCTTCGGCATCTCCACGATCGTGATCTCCAGGTCGTCCGCGGCCAGCTCCAGCGCCGGCAGCAGCCGCGCGTACAGGTCGCGGACCAGCGCGCGCTTGGCGTCGTCGCTGCGGCCGGTGAAGCAGAGGATCTCCACGATCAGGTAGCGGTCGCCGCGCTGCGGGCAGATCCAGTCCTCGGCCTCCAGCAGCAGGAAGCGGTGGAAGCGCTTGTCGGCGGGGAGCTTCCAGGTCTCGTGCAGGGAGTGCTGCAGGAGGTCGGAGACCTCGCGCTGCCGGCCGGCCCACGCGTCGCGACGTCCGTAGATCTTGATCTGCGTCATGGCGGACGATCCTAGGAGGAGCCGAACCAGCCGGGTGTGTCCAGGCGCCACAACTCGGCGGGCGTGACCGCGCGCAGGTCCCGTTCCAGGGCGCGCAGCCGCTCCATGCCGAGCGTCTCGGCCCACTGGTTCCGGACGCGCTCGAAGCCGCGCGCGGAGCGGTCCAGGGCGTCCACGCCGTGCCCGGTGAGCCGGACGATCTTGCGCCGGGCGTCGTGCGGGTCGCGGGTGCGCTCCAGGTAGCCGAGCCGCTCCAGCGAGTCGATCATCTTGCCCGCGGCCTGCTTGGACACCCCGAGCCGCCGGCCGAGCTCGACGGCGGTGGCGCCCTGCGGCCCGATCGCCTGGAAGACCGTGCCGTGCAGCGGTTTCAGGTGCGGGTGGCCCTGCTCGGCCAGTTCGGCGTGCACGTCGTCGACGATCGTGCGGAAGGCCAGCAGCAGCCGCAGCGGCAGCTCGAAGCCCGGGGGATCACTTGACATGAAAGACAACCTCGTTGACTATATGGACAACCACGTTGACCATCTTAGCGGAGGAGTCCCCTCATGCCCGTGATCCGCGACACCGACCGCCGCCGCACCGAGACCCCGAACGGCGTCATGACCACCGTCGCCTCGCCCACCCAGGGCGGCACCGCCGCGCTGGCCGTCTGGCACGTCGACATGCACCCCGGCGCCACCGGGCCGCGGCACCTGTTCGACGCCGAGCAGGTGTGGACCTTCCTCACCGGCGCCGCCTCCGTCGAGCTCGGCGGGGAGACCCTGACCGCCGGCCCCGGCGACACCCTGCTGCTGCCCGCCGACGTGGAGCGGCAGATCACCGCCGGCCCGGACGGCTTCACCGCCGTCGCCGCCTGCCCGGCCGGCGCCCTGGTCTACAACCCGCCCGGCGTGGCGGGCGAGCCGTGCGACATCGCGCCCAAGCACGACGAGCGGATCATCGCGCCCTGGACCCGCTAGACCCCGCTCCTCTCCCCGCCGCGGCCCGGTTCGCGCCGTGAGGCGACAACCGGGCCGCGCACCCGGAACAATGCACAGCGACATCCAGGGGAGAAAGCGAATCGAACTCGTGACAGCGATCAACGACCAGACCGCCATCGACCAGGCCGCGGCCCCGCCGCCGGTCACCCAGCGGATCGCCGCGGAGCTCGGCGTCCGGGAGGCGCAGGTGCGCGTCGCGGTGGACCTGCTCGACGGCGGCTCCACCGTCCCGTTCATCGCCCGCTACCGCAAGGAGGCGACCGGCGCCCTCGACGACGCCCAGCTGCGCGCGCTGGAGGAGCGGCTGCGCTACCTGCGCGAGCTGGACGAGCGGCGGGACGCGATCCTGGAGTCGATCGAGTCGCAGGGCAGGCTCACCGCCGAGCTGCGCGCGCAGATCATGACGGCCGACTCCAAGGCCCGGCTGGAGGACATCTACCTCCCCTACAAGCCCAAGCGGCGCACCAAGGCGCAGATCGCCCGCGAGGCCGGCCTGGAGCCGCTCGCCGAGCTGCTGCTGGCCGACCCGTCGCAGGACCCGCAGGCCGCCGCCGCCCGCCACGTGGACGAGGGCAAGGGCGTCGCCGACGCCACCGCCGCGCTGGAGGGCGCCCGCGCCATCCTGGTCGAGCGGTTCGCCGAGGACGCCGACCTCATCGGCGCGCTGCGCGAGAAGATGTGGACGAGCGGCCGCATGGTCTCCAAGGTCCGCGCGGGCAAGGAGGAGGCGGGCGCCAAGTTCGCCGACTACTTCGACTTCGCCGAGCCCTTCACCAAGCTGCCCTCGCACCGCGTCCTCGCGCTGCTGCGCGGCGAGAAGGAAGAGGTCCTCGACCTCGACCTGCAGCCGGAGGAGCCGTCGGAGGACCCGCTGGCCCGCTCCTCCTACGAGGTGGAGATCGCGCGCCGGTTCGAGATCCGCGACCAGGGCCGTCCGGCCGACAAGTGGCTGGGCGACGCCGTCCGCTGGGCGTGGCGCACCCGCATCCTGGTGCACCTCGGCATCGACCTGCGCACCCGGCTGCGCCAGGAGGCCGAGGACGAGGCCGTCCGGGTGTTCGCCGCGAACCTGCGCGACCTGCTGCTCGCCGCGCCCGCCGGCACCCGCGCCACCATGGGACTGGACCCGGGCCTGCGCACCGGCGTGAAGGTCGCGGTGGTGGACGGCACCGGCAAGGTCGTCGCCACCGACACGATCTTCCCGCACGAGCCGCGCCGCAAGTGGGACGAGTCCATCGAGACCCTCGCCCGGCTCGCCCGCGCGCACAACGTCGACCTGGTGTCGATCGGCAACGGCACCGCCTCGCGCGAGACCGACAAGCTCGCCGCCGACCTGATCGCCCGGCACCCCGACCTGAAGCTCACCAAGATCATGGTGTCGGAGGCCGGCGCGTCGGTGTACTCGGCGTCGGAGTACGCCTCCCGCGAGCTGCCCGGCATGGACGTCTCGCTGCGCGGCGCGGTGTCCATCGCCCGCCGGCTGCAGGACCCCCTCGCCGAGCTGGTCAAGATCGACCCCAAGTCCATCGGGGTCGGCCAGTACCAGCACGACCTGTCGGAGGTGAAGCTGTCGCGCTCGCTGGACGCCGTCGTCGAGGACTGCGTGAACGCGGTCGGCGTCGACGTCAACACCGCGTCCGCGCCGCTGCTCACCCGGGTGTCGGGCATCGGCCAGGGCCTCGCCGAGAACATCGTCGCGCACCGCGACGCGCACGGCCCGTTCCGCAGCCGCCGCGGCCTGAAGGACGTGCCGCGCCTCGGCGCCAAGGCGTTCGAGCAGTGCGCGGGCTTCCTGCGCATCCCCGGCGGCGACGACCCGCTGGACGCCTCCAGCGTGCACCCCGAGTCCTACCCGGTGGTGCGCCGCATCCTGGACTCGGCCGGCAGCGACATCAAGGGCCTGATCGGCAACACCGCCGTGCTGCGGTCGCTGAAGCCCGCCGACTTCGTCGACGGCACCTTCGGGCTGCCGACCGTCACCGACATCCTCGCCGAGCTGGAGAAGCCCGGCCGCGACCCGCGCCCGGCGTTCCGGACCGCCACCTTCAAGGAGGGCGTGGACAAGCTCTCCGACCTGGAGAAGGGGATGCTGCTGGAGGGCGTGGTCACCAACGTGGCCGCGTTCGGCGCGTTCGTGGACGTCGGCGTGCACCAGGACGGCCTGGTCCACATCTCCGCGATGTCGGACAAGTACGTCGCGGACCCGCGCGACGTCGTCAAGCCCGGCGACATCGTCCGGGTGAAGGTGCTGGACGTGGACCTGCCGCGCAAGCGGATCTCGCTCACGCTGCGCCTGGAGGACGAGCCCGAGGGCGGCCGCGAGCGCCGTCCCGAGCCCCGCCAGGGCGGCGGCCGCGGCCAGGAGCGCCGCAAGGGCGGCGGCCGCGGCCAGAACGGCGGCGGGCGGGCCGGCCAGAACGGCGGCGGCCGCCGTGACCAGGGCGGCGGCGGTGGCGGCGCGGGCGGCGCGATGGCCGACGCCCTGCGCCGAGCCGGCCTCGACCAGGGCCTGCCCCGGCAGGACCGCAAGGGCCGTTAGAACGCCGAGGCCCCGCCGCCCGTGACCGGGCGGCGGGGCCTCGCGTACGGCTCAGCGCGCAGGCGGCTCGTTCGGGCCCTGCTGGCCGGGCTGCGAGCGCTGCGGCGGCGGCCGGTACTGGCCGAGCGGGTCCTGCGCGTACGGGCTGCGCGGCGGCGGGACGCCCCGCGACGACGGGTCGATCGGCGGCACGTCCATCGGCGTCGGCGCCGCCGCCAGCCCGTGGTCCAGCCGCGACAGCCCCGAGGTGGGACGGGCGCGCGGCGGCCCGCCGAACGGGTCCTGCGCGGGCGGCACCTCCTCGACGGTGTACGCCTCGTGCGCGGCGAGCGGCCGGTGCCGCGGGAACTGCACCACCGCGGCCACGCCGATCGCCAGCCCGGCGACCCGCAGCAGCGCGTGCAGCCCGTTCGACGGCCACGGCTCCCCGTACAGGAACGAGCCCATCAGCAGCAGGTAGGTCTTGGCGCTCACCGTCATCACGGCCGCCACGATCGTCACCCGGCAGCGCTGGAACGCGGTGACCAGGACGCCGAACCCGATCGCCGCGGCCAGCACGGTGATGTAGGGGTAGGGCGTGCTCAGGATGCCCAGGCCCAGGCCGCCGTGGTCGCTCCAGCCCTTGATCGCCAGCTCCGCGGTGCCGATCGGGAAGCCCGCGCTGAGGCCGTAGGCGATACCGGTCACCGGCCGGGCGTGCCGCCCCTCGGGCCGGTAGTCGTCGAAGATCAGCACCAGCAGGGGCACCACCACCGACGGGATCAGCGACACCGCCAGCTTCCACGCCGGCACGCTCACCGCCCTGATCGGCGGCGGGGTGCCCACCGACACCACCAGCAGCACGATGCCCACGCCGATCAGCGCCAGGCTGAGCCACTCGCGCGCGGTGAGCCGGTCGCCGAAGAAGAGCATCGCGATGACCAGCAGCGGTACCACGCCCGACATGAAGATCGGGACCGCCACGCCCAGGGAGAGCTCCGACAGCGCCAGGATCTGCAGGCTGAGCCCGCCGAGCACCAGCGCCAGGGCGACCAGGAAGACCCAGCTGGTGAGGATCGTCCAGATCATGTGCAGGATGCGGTTGCCGCGCAGCTCCGGCATCCGGTCCGCCGCCAGCTTGAAACCGGCGAACCCGACGTAGTAGAGCGCGGTAGCACCAAAGGCCGCAACTATCCCGTTCATCCCGGAAGAGTATGGGGGACACGGTGCCGCATGTCACACCCCCAGGTCGGAGCGTGATATCGCGGCGCACCCGCACCGGCGCCCCGCGAGGGGCAAAGCGCGGCCGATGTCCGCAGGAAGCTTCCGGACCCCATAGACTTGGCGCGCATGGCGCGGTGCCGTTCTTCGGCATGCCCGCGCCGGTCTGAGAGCCAAGAGAGATCTACTGGCTGAGATACGCGTCGAACGCCGCGGCCGAGACAGCGCCCGATCAAGGAGACACACCCCAGTGAAGACCGATGTCGAGGAGCTGACCCCCACCAGGGTCAAGCTCACCGTCGAGGTTCCGTTCGACGAGCTCAAGCCGAACCTCGACAAGGCGTACAAGGAGATCTCGCAGCAGGTGCGGATCAAGGGCTTCCGCCCCGGCAAGGTCCCCGCCCCGCTGATCGACAAGTACGTCGGCCGGGGTGCGGTCCTGCAGGAGGCCGTCAACGACGCCCTGCCCGAGCTGTACGGGCGCGCCGTCGAGGAGTCCGAGATCTTCGTGCTCGGCCAGCCCGACGTCGAGGTCACCGAGCTGAACGACGGCGAGCAGTTCGCCTTCACCGCCGAGGTCGACATCCGGCCGAAGTTCGAGGTGCCCGACTACGACGGCATCGAGGTCGTCGTCGACGACGCCGAGGTCACCGAGGAGCAGGTCGAGGAGACCCTCGGCAACCTGCGCGAGCGCTTCGCCTCCCTCACCACCGTCGAGCGGGCCGCCGCCGAGGGCGACTTCGCCACCATCGACCTGGCCGCCGCCATCGACGGCGAGGCCGTCGAGGACGCCGCCACCAGCGGCTACTCCTACGAGGTCGGCAGCGGCTCGGCCATCGAGGGCCTGGACGAGGCCGTGACCGGCCTGTCGGCGGGCGAGAACACGACCTTCACCGCGCCGCTGGCCGGCGGCGAGCGGGCCGGCGAAGAGGCCGAGATCACCGTCACGGTGCAGAGCGTCAAGACCAAGGACCTGCCCGAGGCCGACGACGAGTTCGCCCAGATGGCCTCGGAGTTCGACACGATCGAGGAGCTGCGCGAGGACGTGCGCACCCGCCTCGGCCGCCAGGTCAAGCTCCAGCAGCTGTCCGACGCCCGCGACAAGGCGCTGGAGGCCCTGCTGGCCAAGGTCGAGATCCCGCTGCCCGACCAGGTCGTCCAGGACGAGATCGACCGCCGCTACCAGCAGCTCGACCAGCAGCTCCAGATGGCCGGCCTCACCAAGGAGGCCTACCTGGCCGACGAGGAGAAGTCGGAGGAGGAGTTCGACGCCGACGTCCGCTCGGCCGCCGCGCTCGCGGTCAAGGGCGGCTTCGTGCTCGACCAGCTCGCCGTCCAGGAGGAGCTGAACGTCGAGAACGAGGAGCTCAGCGAGTACGTCGTCACCCAGGCGATGCAGATGGGCGTGGCGCCGCAGCAGCTGGCCCAGTACCTCACCGAGAACAACCAGCTCCCGGCGATCGTGTCGGAGGTGCTGCGCAGCAAGGCGCTGAACCTGGTCGTCGAGCACGTCACGATCAAGGACGAGTCCGGCAACGTGATCGACCCCGAGGCCGTGCAGCGCGAGCTGAACGGCGCCGCGGGCGAGACCGTCGAGGCCGCCGGCGAGGAGACGGCCGAGGAGGCGCAGGAGATCGCCGACGCGGCCGCCGACGCCGCCGCGGCCGACGAGGCCGACGCGCAGGCCGCCCAGGAGGCCAACGCGGCCGCCGAGGCCGCCGCCGACGCCGAGGACGCCAAGGACGCCAAGAAGGACGCCTGAGCGCCCTGACATCCGGCTCGCGACGCCCCGCATCCACCCGGTGGATGCGGGGCGTCCCCTTTGCGGGAAGGTTCATGCGCGGGTACGCCCCTGGCGAAAAGGCGGCCCTGCGGGCTTAAGCGGGTCCTGGGGCGCGTTAATGTCCAATCATCCGTACCGATTAAAGGACCGGAGGAACACCCGGTGAGCATGCCTCCGACTTTCGAGTCGTCACAGGTCCAGGCGCGGGTCGCCGAGGCGCCCCTGCTGCCCCTGGGCGACCAGCTCTTCCAGCGGCTGCTGCGCGAACGCATCGTCTTCCTCGGCCAGCAGGTCGACGACGACATCGCCAACCGCATCTGCGCCGAACTGCTGCTGCTGGCGGCCGACGACGGCAAGCGCGACATCACGCTCTACATCAACTCGCCCGGTGGCTCGGTCACGGCCGGCATGGCGATCTACGACATCATGCAGTACGTGCCGAACGACATCGTGACGGTCGGCATGGGCCTGGCGGCCTCCATGGGGCAGTTCCTGCTCTGCGCGGGCACGCCGGGCAAGCGCTACGCCCTGCCGCACGCGCGCATCATGATGCACCAGCCGTCGGGCGGCATCGGCGGCACGGCCTCCGACATCAAGATCCAGGCCGAGCAGATGCTCTACGTCAAGAAGACGCTCGCCGAGAAGATCGCCGAACACACCGGCCAGTCGCTCGACCAGATCGAGCGCGACTCCGACCGCGACCGCTGGTTCACCGCCGACGAGGCCAAGGACTACGGCCTGGTCGACCACGTGGTGCTCAGCGCCAACCAGGTGCCCTCCGCGGGCCCCGTCTCCTGACGACCCGAAGACATACGGAGGCACTGAAGTGAGCGAGCTGATCCGGCCCCAGATCCAGGCGGGCGGGACGCCCATGCCCCTGGACAACCGCTACATCATCCCGTCGTTCGTCGAGCGCACCACGTACGGGGTCAAGGAGATGAACCCGTACAACAAGCTGTTCGAGGAGCGCATCATCTTCCTCGGCGTGCAGATCGACGACGCCTCGGCCAACGACGTGATGGCCCAGCTGATCACGCTGGAGTCGATCGACCCCGACCGCGACATCAGCATCTACATCAACTCGCCCGGCGGCTCCTTCACCGCCATGACGGCGATCTACGACACGATGCAGTTCGTCAAGCCG
Organism: Actinomadura macrotermitis; assembly: GCF_009604375.1. Lineage (GTDB taxonomy): Bacteria > Actinomycetota > Actinomycetes > Streptosporangiales > Streptosporangiaceae > Spirillospora > Spirillospora macrotermitis. The sequence goes on along the minus strand of NZ_WEGH01000003.1, from coordinate 62,939 downwards.
GACGTGCAGACGGTCTGCATCGGCCAGGCGGCCTCGGCCGCCGCGGTGCTGCTGGCCGCCGGCACCCCCGGCAAGCGGGCGGCGCTGCCGAACTCGCGGATCCTGATCCACCAGCCGGCGACCGAGGGCACCTACGGCCAGTCCAGCGACATCGAGATCCAGGCCCGCGAGATCATGCGGATCCGCGAGCTGCTGGAGGACATCCTGTCCAAGCACAGCGGCAAGAGCCTGGAGGAGGTCCGGCACGACATCGAGCGGGACAAGATCCTCACCGCGGCCGAGGCGAAGGACTACGGTCTGATCGACGACGTCTTCAGCAGCAGGAAGCGTAAAGCCGAGGTAGTGTCGTCCTGAGACGGCAGAAGGATCCGGGTGATCCCCGGCCCGGTCGTCGTACTTCCGGGCCGGGCACCTACCTCGGGTCCTGTCCGCCGTGACAGGACGGGATCCAAGTAGGACGCCCTAGGGGCTTACCTAGTCCGTTGGAGGCGGTAACGTCGAATCCAACGTCGAGAGCCTTCGGGACGCAACCGAGCTGCGCCGCAACCTCTCAGGCGGGCGGCCCCACGAAAAGGAGACAGTTGGGTGGCACGCATCGGCGACGGTGGTGACCTGCTGAAGTGCTCGTTCTGCGGAAAGAGCCAGAAGCAGGTCAAGAAGCTCATCGCGGGTCCGGGCGTGTACATCTGCGACGAGTGCATCGATCTCTGCAACGAGATCATCGAGGAGGAGCTCTCCGAGACCTCCGACCTCAAGTGGGACAGCCTGCCCAAGCCGCGGGAGATCTACGAGTTCCTCGACGGCTACGTCATCGGGCAGGAGACGGCGAAGAAGGCCCTTTCGGTCGCCGTCTATAACCACTACAAGCGCATCCAGTCCGGTGACACCGGCCGGGACGACGCGGTCGAGCTGGCCAAGTCGAACATCCTGCTGCTGGGCCCCACCGGATCTGGCAAGACGCTGCTCGCGCAGACGCTCGCCAAACTCCTCAACGTCCCGTTCGCGATCGCGGACGCCACGGCGCTGACGGAGGCCGGATACGTCGGCGAGGATGTCGAGAACATCCTCCTGAAACTGATCCAGGCGGCCGACTACGACGTCAAGAAGGCCGAGACCGGGATCATCTACATCGACGAGGTCGACAAGATCGCTCGCAAGAGCGAGAACCCGTCGATCACCCGGGACGTCTCGGGGGAGGGCGTCCAGCAGGCCCTGCTGAAGATCCTGGAGGGGACCACCGCGAGCGTGCCGCCGCAGGGCGGCCGCAAGCACCCGCACCAGGAGTTCATCCAGATCGACACCACCAACGTGCTGTTCATCTGCGGTGGCGCCTTCGCCGGCCTGGAGAAGATCGTGGAGTCGCGGGTCGGCAAGCAGGGCATGGGCTTCGGCGCGGTGATCCGGTCCAAGACCGAGTTCAGCGAGTCGTCGGCGCACCTGGCCGAGGTGATGCCCGAGGACCTGCTGAAGTTCGGGATGATCCCGGAGTTCATCGGCCGGCTCCCGGTCATCACCAGCGTGCACAACCTGGACCGCGAAGCGCTGATCAACATCCTGACCGAGCCGAAGAACGCGCTGGTGCGCCAGTACCACCGCCTGTTCGAGCTGGACGGGGTCGACCTGGAGTTCACCGACGACGCCCTGGAGGCGATCGCGGACCAGGCCATCCTGCGCGGGACCGGCGCCCGGGGCCTGCGCGCCATCATGGAGGAGGTCCTCCTGTCGGTCATGTACGAGGTGCCGAGCCGGGTCGACGTGGCCCGGGTCGTCATCACGCGCGAGGCCGTCCTGGAGCACGTCAACCCCACCCTGGTGCCGCGCGAGCGCAGCAAGCGCGAACCGCGGGAGAAGAGCGCCTGACGGTGTGAACGTGGTGCAGCCCCGGCCGGATGCCCATCCGGCCGGGGCTGCACGCGTATCTGCGGAACTTTCGTCCCGGACGAACCTCGGCCACCGCGAGCGCGTCCGGAGGCTGCAGCGGGAACCGAAGCCGAAGGCGAGGTTCCCGCTGCAGATCGCGAAGCGATGCAGCGCTCGCCAAAAAGCCGGTTAGGCCGAGCCGCCAGGCGAGGCCGTAGGCCGGATTTTACGGAGTACCAGCGTTCTTCGTGGTCTCGCCGAGGCCGGCCTCGCGGGCCAGGACGATCGCCTGGGCGCGGTCGGCGACGTGCAGCTTCATGAAGATGTTGGAGACGTGGTTGCGGACCGTCTTCTGGCTGAGGAACAGCGTCGCGGCGATCTCGGCGTTGCTGCGGCCCTGCGCGATCAGCTCCAGCACCTCCCGCTCCCGCTCGGTGAGCTGGGGGAAGGCGGCCTGGCGCGGGTCGGGCATGTCGGTGAAGTAGGTGAGCACCCGGCGGGCGATCTCGGGGCCGTAGATGGCCTCGCCCGCGGCGACCGCGCGCACCGCGCGGGCGATCTCCTCGGCGCCCGACTCCTTCAGCAGGTAGCCGCGGGCGCCCGCGCGCATCGCGGCGAAGACCGAGTCGTCGTCGCGGAACATCGTCAGCACCAGCACGCCGATGCGCGGGCTGGTCCGGGTGATGGTGCGGGTCGCCTCGATGCCGTTGCCGCCGGGCATGTGCAGGTCCATGACGACGACGTCGGGCTGCAGCTCGGCCGCGAGCCGCACGGCGTCGGGGCCGCACTCGGCCTCCGCGACGACGTCGATCCCGCCGAGGGCCTGCAGCAGGCCCTTCAGGCCCTGCCGGAAGACCGGGTGGTCGTCGGTGATGAGGACCCGGATGGCATCGGTGCTCGTCGCCTCGCGTCCGTTTGCAGTCATGTTCGCCCGCCTTTTCCGTTCGGGGGCCGATGATACGGGGGAACGGCCAGCGGCAGGCGCGCCGAGACGATCGTCCCGCCGCCGGTGCGGGAGTTGATGACGCAGCCGCCGCCGACCTCGGCGGCCAGCTCGCGCATGGTCGCCAGGCCGCCGCCGGGCAGGGCGCGCAGCGGCTCGGGCAGACCGACGCCGGAGTCGGCGACCATCAGGTGCAGGTCGGCGCCGCGGCTCAGCAGGACGAGCGCGGTCGCGGCGCGCGCGTGCTTGCGGATGTTGGCGACGGCCTCGGAGACGATCCAGTACGCGGCGACCTCCACCGCGGCCGGCAGCCCGTCGGGATCGCCGTCGAAGCGGACGTCGACCCGGTCGCAGCAGCCCTCGGCGAGCGACTCGATCGCCGCGACCAGGCCGAGGTCGTCCAGCGCGGGCGGGCGCAGCCCGTGGGCCAGCTCGCGGATCTCCCCGACGGCGCCGGCCAGGCGGTCGCGCAGCTCCGACAGGACCGGCTCGATCCGCTCGGGCTCGCCGGCGAGGGTGAGCCGCGCGGCGTCCAGCGACATCGCCAGGCTGGCCAGGGTCGGGCCGAGGTCGTCGTGCAGGTCGTGGCGGAGCCGGCGGCGCTCCTCCTCGCGGGTGGCGAGGATGCGCTCGCGGGACCGCTGCAGGTCCGAGGTCAGCCGGAGCAGGTGCGGGATGCTCGCCAGGTGCGCGGCCGCCGCTCCCGCGGCGAACGCGCCCGCCAGCCCGGCGGCGCGCCCCAGTAGCGCTGCCCGCATCCCGCACCTCCTTCCGCCGTGGCCTCCAGCCTGGCGGGCGGGATGACCCGGTGTCAGGTGACAGGTGTCCCGATCACGGCGGGAACCGTTCGCCGCTCCGCTGCGTCGTCAGTCCTCCACGTCGGCGCGGATGCGCCGCATGATCGCGGCGACCGTGGTGGAGTCCCAGGTGCGCGACGTCGACAGCGTGCTGCCGTCGGGGACCGGCATGACGGTGCCGATCGAGGTGCCGGTCTCCCAGGCGCAGATGGCGCTGGAGTAGCTGCTGGAGGAGGTGACCGGGTTGCGGATCGTGGTGCAGACGGCCTTGCCGTCGCCGCCCGCGTCCGAGATCGGCAGCGTCAGCGTGTTGATCTTGCCTTCGACCTCGAGGTCCACCGCCGAGCGGAACCGCGAGTACAGGGTGTCGTCGTCGAACCCGGTGCCGGTGCCGCCGACGAACAGGTACTTCTCCGAGCCGCTGCCGTAGACCGCGGACTGGATGTTGCGGGCCCGGTACAGGGTGGTCCGCATGATGATCGAGCGCTGCGAGCTGATCTGCGACGTCGACTTGGTCTCGGTGTAGGTGTCGCGGGTCATGCCGCCCGCGACGGAGGGGGTGGAGATCTCGTGCTTGGCGTTCAGGCCGATCACCACCAGGACCACCACCACGATCAGCGACAGCACCACGATGCCGCCGACGACGAGCCCGGCGATCAGGCAGCCGTTGGACGAGCGGCGCGGGGGCGGGCCATAGGGGGCCGCCCCGTAGCCGTAGGGGGCGCCGGGCGCCGGCGGGGGGTTCCAACCGCTCACTTGCTCTCCTTGGTCGGCCGGGCGAGCGGCAGGGGGCTGGGCTCGGCCGGCGGGCTTGGATCTTTGACGCACACCGAAGGCGGCGCGTGCCACCGTCCGGATCCCCGTAGAATCCGGTCCCGTGACTCAGCCCAGCATGGAGCGCGGCCCGGGCGCCGCCGACGTCGACCTGCCCACCCAGTACCAACCGGCTAACGTCGAGGGCAGGCTTTACGAGCGCTGGGTATCGGCAGGTTACTTCACCGCCGATCCGGGAAGAAAGCCAGGTTCGCCCGCCTACTCGATCGTCATCCCGCCGCCCAACGTGACCGGCTCGCTGCACATGGGCCACGCACTGGACCACTCCATCCAGGACACCCTGGTCCGCCGCCGCCGCATGCAGGGCCACGAGGTGGCGTGGGTGCCGGGCATGGACCACGCCGGCATCGCCACCCAGAACGTGGTGGAGCGCGAGCTGGCCAAGGAGGGCCTGTCCCGCCACGACCTCGGCCGCGAGGCGTTCGTGGAGCGGGTGTGGCGGTGGAAGGGCGAGTCCGGCGGCCGCATCCTCGGCCAGATGCGCCGGCTCGGCGACAGCGTCGACTGGTCCCGCGAGGCGTTCACCATGGACGACGCGCGCGCCCGCGCCGTCCGCACCATCTTCAAGCGGCTGTTCGACGACGGCCTGATCTACCGCGCCGAGCGCATCATCAACTGGTGCCCGCGCTGCCTCACCGCGCTGTCGGACATCGAGGTCGAGCACGCCGAGCGCGACGGCGAGCTGGTCTCCATCCGCTACTCCGACGAGGTCGTGGTCGCCACCACCCGCGCCGAGACGATGCTCGGCGACACCGCGGTGGCCGTGCACCCCGAGGACGAGCGCTACAAGCACCTGGTCGGCACCGAGATCGAGCTGCCGCTGACCGGCCGCCGCATCCCGGTCGTGGCCGACGAGCACGTCGATCCCGAGTTCGGCACCGGCGCGGTCAAGGTCACCCCGGCGCACGACCCGAACGACTTCGAGATCGGCCGCCGGCACGCGCTGCCGTCGATCTCGGTGATGGACGAGCGCGGCGTGATCACCGCGCACGGGCCGTTCGAGGGCCTGGACCGGTTCGAGGCGCGGCCCGCCGTGGTCGCCGCGCTGCGCGAGCAGGGCCGGATCGTCAAGGAGATCCGCCCCTACGAGCACTCGGTCGGGCACTGCCAGCGCTGCGCCACCGTGGTCGAGCCACGGGTGTCGCTGCAGTGGTTCGTCAAGGTCGAGCCGCTGGCGCGGGCCGCCGGCGACGCCGTCCGCGACGGCCGCACCACGATCCACCCGCCGGAGATGGCGCCCCGCTACTTCGAGTGGGTCGACAACATGCACGACTGGTGCATCAGCCGCCAGCTGTGGTGGGGGCACCGCATCCCGGTCTGGTACGGGCCGGACGGCGAGACCGCCTGCCCGGGCCCGGACGAGGAGCCGCCGGCCGGCTGGACCCAGGACGGCGACGTGCTGGACACCTGGTTCTCCTCGGCCCTCTGGCCGTTCTCCACCCTCGGCTGGCCGGACCGGACCGCCGACCTGGAGCGCTTCTACCCGACGTCGGTGCTGGTCACCGGCTACGACATCCTGTTCTTCTGGGTCGCCCGGATGATGATGTTCGGGCTGTACGCGATGGACGGCGTGGTGCCGTTCGAGACCATCGCCCTGCACGGCATGGTCCGCGACCAGAACGGCAAGAAGATGTCCAAGTCGTTCGGCAACGTCGTCGACCCGCTGGACTGGATCGACCGCTACGGCGCCGACGCGACCCGCTTCACGCTGCTGCGCGGCGCCAACCCCGGCGGCGACGTCCCGGTCGCCGAGGACTGGGCGCAGGGCTCGCGCAACTTCTGCAACAAGCTGTTCAACGCGACCCGGTTCGCGCTGCTGAACGGCGCGCACACGCGCGGCGCGATGCCGGCGGAGATCTCCACGGTCGACGCCTGGATCCTGTCGCGGCTGCAGACCGTCATCGCCGAGGTCGACGGGCACCTGGAGTCCTACGAGTTCGCCAAGGCGTGCGAGACCCTGTACCACTTCGCGTGGAACGAGGTCTGCGACTGGTACGTCGAGCTGGCCAAGGTCCAGCTCGCCGACGAGCGCGGCGACGCGACGCGCCGGGTGCTCGGCGAGGTGCTGGACAAGCTGCTGCGGCTGCTGCACCCGGTGATCCCGTTCGTCACCGAGGAGCTGTGGACGTCGCTCACCGGCGCCGAGACCGTCGTCACCGCGGCGTGGCCCGTCCCCGAGGACGCCTGGGCCGACAAGGACGCCGAGGCGGTCGTGGAGTCGCTGCAGCGGCTGGTCACCGAGGTCCGCCGGTTCCGCGCCGACCAGGGCCTGAAGCCGGGCCAGAAGGTCGCCGCCGCGCTGGAGTGGGGCGGCTCGCCGCTCGCCCACCACGAGGAGGCGGTCCGCTCGCTGCTGCGGCTGACCGCGCCGGGCGAGGGCTTCGCCGCCACCGCCTCGCTGCCGGTCGAGGACGCGGTCGTCCGCCTGGACACCGCCGGCGCCATCGACGTGGTGGCCGAGCGCAAGCGCCTGGACAAGGACCTGGCGGCCGCCCGCAAGGAGGTCGAGCAGACCCGCAAGAAGCTCGGCAACGAGGCGTTCATGGCGAAGGCCCCGGAGGCCGTCATCACCAAGAACCGCGACCGCCTGGCCCAGGCCGAGGCCGACATCGAGCGCCTGCAGGCGCAGCTGGCTGTGTTGTCTTGATCCTCGTCAAGGGGCCTCGCCTGGCGGCTCGGCCCCTTGACCGTGCTTTGGGCGAGTGCGAATCGCTTCGCGATCGGCCTGGGCGGGGCTCGTCTCCGGCGTCGCCCCGCCCAGGCCGGTAGCGCACTCGCGTGACTATTGAGGTCGCCGGCGCAAAACCCTAGGATCCGTCCGATCGGGACGGTCTGACGAGCCAGGAGTGCCATGGGCGATGCGCCGACCGGGCTGTCCGAACCCTCGCACGACGAATCGGCAGGCCCGGCCTCCTCTCTGTTCGCGTCCGCACCGCCCTGGTGGTCGGCGGAACCGGCGGCGGTGGCGTCCGGGCCCCACCTTGTCGTGACCGACGAGCCGCAGTGGGTTCCGGCACCACAGCCACCGGTGGGCGAGCCGCAGCCCGTCCCGGCACCGCGGCCACCGGCGGCCGAGCCGGGCTCCGTTCCCCTTCCGGTGCCGCCGGTGGGAGAGGCCGCGCCCGCAGGGCGGCCGGGCCTGGTCGTCGCGCTCGGCGTGGTGCAGGCCCTGGTCCTGGTCGCCGGGGTCGGTGCCGCCGTTCAGGTGCATCTTCGCGGCGAACCCGGCTATCGGATCACCGCCCCGGCAGCCGCCGGGGGCCTGCGCCGCGTCCCCGACAGGCCCGTCGCCAGCGCCGCCTATCCGTTCGTCGCGCCCGTCGTTCGCGCGACCGGCCTGCCGCGGACGACCGCCGTCTACGCCGGCGGGAACGGCCGCAGCCTGCTGTTCGTGGGCGGGACGGGCGCGATCGGCGATCCGGCCGCGTTCCTGGAGCGGCTCCGTCCCCGCACCGTGATCACCGAGCACCGCGCCGACCCCGGCGCGCCCGGCGGGCAGGCGGTGTGCGGCCGGTTCGCGGTGCTGGCGAGCGTCCACCTGTACTGCGTGTGGGCGACCGACGGCTCCTACGGCGTGCTCGCCTCCAACGTCCCGGCGCGCGGGACACGGCCCGGCGAGCTGTCGGAGCTGCTGCCGAAGTTCCGCGCGGCGGTGGAGAAGCGGCATTAGGGGGAGAAGAGCCGTTCGGTGTCGGCGTCGGCCAGCTCCAGCACCAGCCCGATGAAATAGACCGTGCCGAGGGCGACCACGCGGCGGCCGAGGCCGTCCAGCGTCAGGTCGGCGGCGTCGACCGTCCGCCAGTCCGCCGGCAGCGGCCGGGTGAAGCGCAGGTGCGCCTGCGGCAGCCGGACGAAGGTGACGGGCAGCCCGGCCAGCTCGGTGATCGCCCCGTCCACGTCCTTGTGGTCGGGCAGGCACACCAGGACGTGGTCGATCCCTCCCCAGCGGGCGCGGGCGGCGGCGAGCGCCGCCGCGATCCCGGCGCGGTCGATCGCGGCGTCCGCCAGCACCTCGGCGTCCGCCGTGGAATGCCAGGACAGCCGCCCGGGCAGGGTGAGCGTGCCGAGGACCTGGCGCACCCGCGCGGCGGGCGGGACCGGGATCCGGCACACCTCCAGCAGGCGCAGCGCGGCGGCGTGGCCGAGCTCGGCGGCCGCGCGGGCGAGGCCGGCCGGCAGCAGGTCCGCGGGGACGCCGCCGGGCGGCGCCGTCTCCACCGGCAGGCCCGCGATGCCCCGCACGGTCTCGGCGAGCACCCCGGCGACCTCGCCGGTCTGCGGCGCCGACAGCACCGCGCGGGTGGCGGGCGCGACGACCCCGGCCTTCTCGGCGGCGATCTCACCGACCGTGTCGCCGAGGACGCCGATGTGCTCGCGGAAGACCGGGGTGACGGCGGCGACGGCGGGCGGGAACAGCGAGACCTCGTCGGAGCGGCCGCCCATCCCGGCCTCCAGCACCAGCACGCCGGCGCCCGCCTGCCGCGCGTGCAGAAGGCCCGCCAGCGTGAACAGCCCGGCGGGGGACAGGTAGCCGCCGGCCGGGGCGGGCAGGGCGTCCATGGCGTCGGCGAGCCGCCCGGCCAGGCCGGCCAGCTCACCGGGCGTGACGGCCCGGCCGTCCACCCGGATGCGGTCGCGGGCGTTGCGGAGCCCCGGGCTCGTCACCGTGCACACGCGCAGCCCCGCCGCCGCCAGCGTCGCCGAGGCGTAGGTCGCCGCGGTGCCCTTGCCCTTGGAGCCGACGACGGTGAGGACTGGACGCCCCGGATCCAGCACGTCCAACCGCCCGGCCAGCGCGCGCGCTCGCTGCACGCTGCGCCGGTCTCCCGGACCGCGCGCCTCCCACTCCCGGAAGAAGACCTCGTCCCCGCTCACTCGTCCGCCCCCTCGGATCGCGCAGCAGTGCTGTGTCCATTGTCCTTCCGGCGGTTCCGCAGGGTGGTGCGAGGCCTGTGAGCACCGAGAGTAGGCTGGCGAGGGCCAATTTCCGCAGCCATGGAGCATCGTGAACCAGTCAACCGAGCCGCTGGACTACCGCGGCGCCGTGAGCGCGATCATGAGCCGGGGCGTGGAGTGGGAGATCGACCCCACCCTCGACCGGATCCGCGATCTGGTGGACGTGCTGGGCGAGCCGCAGCGCGCCTACCCGGTCGTCCATGTGTCGGGCACCAACGGCAAGTCCAGCACCGCCCGGCTGATCGAGGCGCTGCTGCGCGAGCGCGGGCTGCGCACCGGGCTGTTCACCAGCCCCGAGGTGACCACGCTGCGCGACCGGATCGCGATCGACGGGGAGCCGCTCTCGGAGGAGCGCTTCGTCGAGGCCTACCAGGACGTGCTGCCCTACGCGGAGCTGGTCGACGCCAAGGGCGCCGGCCGGGTGTCGTTCTTCGAGCTGCTGACCGCGATGGCCTTCGCCGCCTTCGCCGACGCGCCGGTGGACGTGGCCGTCGTCGAGGTCGGCATGGGCGGCACCTGGGACGCCACCAACGTCGCCGACGGCGTCGTCGCGGTGGTCACCCCGATCGGCCTGGACCACACCGCCTACCTGGGCGACACGATCGAGGAGATCGCCGGGGAGAAGGCCGGGATCATCAAGCCGGGCGCGGTCGCGGTGCTGTCCCAGCAGCCGGTGGCGGCGGCCGAGGTGCTGCTGCGCCGGGTCGCCGAGACCGGCGCCGCGGTGGCCCGCGAGGGCATCGAGTACGGCGTGCTGAGCCGCGAGGTCGCCTTCGGCGGCCAGCAGATCGAGCTGCGCGGCCTGCACGGCGCCTACGGGGAGATCTTCCTGCCGCTGTTCGGCGAGCACCAGGCGAGCAACGCCGCGACGGCCCTAGCCGCAGTGGAGGCGTTCGCCGGCGGCGCCCCGACCCAGGGGGAGGCCAACCTGGAGGCGGCGACCCGGATCGCCCCCGGCGAGGAGTACCACGAGGGCGGCGAGGGGCAGCTGGACCCGGCGCTCGTGCGCAGCGGGTTCGCCAAGTCGGCCTCGCCCGGCCGGCTGGAGGTCGTGCGGACCGGCCCGACGGTGGTGCTGGACGCCGCGCACAACCCGGCCGGGATGGCCGCGACCGTCGCCACGATCACCGAGTCGTTCAACTTCACCCGGCTGGTCGGGGTGTTCGCCGCCGCCGCCGACAAGGACATCGCGGGCGTGCTGGACCAGCTGGAGCCCGTCCTGGCCGAACTGGTGGTCACCCGCAACTCCTCGCCGCGCTCGATGCCGGCCGAGGAGCTCGCCGAGCTGGCCGGGGGCATCTTCGGGCCGGAGCGGGTGCACACCGAGTACCGCCTGGACGACGCCATCGACCGCGCCATCGGCCTGGCCGAGGAGACCGGCGAGTTCCAGGGCGCGGGCGTGCTGATCGCCGGCTCGACGGTCACCGTCGGCGACGCCCGGACGCTGCTGCGGGTGGAGGGGCGCAGGTGAGGGGCCCGCGCGCGCTGCTGGCCACCGTGCTGGTGTGCGAGGCGATCGTGATCGCGCTGGCCATCCCGGTGGCCGTCGCGGTGCTGAAGGTGGACGGCGGCCTGGCCGGGCTGGTGTGCGGGGGCCTGGCGGTCGTCTGCGTGCTGATGGCCGGGCTGCTGCGGTTCCCGTGGGGGGTGGCGGCCGGGTCGGTGCTGCAGGTCGCCGTCATCGCGACCGGGTTCATGGTGCCGACCATGTTCGGGCTCGGCATTCTTTTCGGGGTGCTGTGGGCGGGTTCCATTTGGCTCGGACGCAAGGCGGAAAAGGCGCAGGCGCGCTAAATTCCCGGGGACGGTCCGAAGTTCCGCCCGCCGATATCGGCAATTCGCATTAATTGCTCGATCCGGGCAATTGTGACGGCGGACGGCAGCCTCCGAAGGAGAGCGCGGTGTCCTCCCACGCCGAGTCCCCGCCCGAACCGCCGCCGGCGGCGTTCCCGGAACCACCGGACCCGTCCCGCGCGCCGGGCCGGGCCGCCGCGCTGGCCACCGCGCTGCTCGTCCTGACCGCGCTGCCCGCGATCGCGCTGGCGCTCCCCGACACCAGCCTGAACGTGCTGGCGGACGCGGGCGCCCGGCTCGGCCTGGACGACGCCGGCCGGCGCGCGCTGCTGCGCGCGTCCGGCCTCACCCTGCCCGCGCTGGTGGTGGCGGTGCCCGCCGGGGCCGTCGCGGCCCGCCGCCTCCCGGCCCGCCTGACGCTGCTGGCCGGGCTGGCCCTGCTGCTCGGCGGTGTGCTGGCCGCCCCGCTCGCCGACTCCGTCGCGCTGGCCGGCACGGTGCGCGCGGCGCAGGGCGCGGGCGCCGGGCTCGCGCTGCCCGCCACCCTGGTCCTGGTATGGGAACGCCGCAGCCGCCTCCTCGCCGCGGTCTGGGCGGGCACCCTCGCCGCGGCGCTGCTCACCGCGATGCCGCTCGCCCTGCGCGCCGTCCCGGCGGGCGGGCACGGCACCGACTGGCACACCGCCCTCGCGCCCTTGCCGTGGCCCGCCGCCGCCGCGGTCGCCGCCGCCCTCGCCTGCCTGGCGGCGCGCACCACCGCCGCGCCGCCGCTGTCCGCGCTCCGCCACGCCGAACGCGGCCTGCTCGTGCTGCCGATCGTGCCCGCCGCCGGCCTCGCGTTCCTGGCGGTGCTCGCCGCCCACCGCTGGTCGCCGGGCGGGCAGCTGGCCGTCGCGGCGATCACGCTGGTCGCCCTCGCCGGGCTCGCGCTGGCCGGCGGCGGCGACGCCATCGCGGGCAGCCCGCACGGCTGCGCCCCGGCGATGCTCACCGCCGGGCTGCTCGGCTACCCGGTGGCGGGTCCGCTCGCCGGCCTCACCCAGGACGGGGCGGCCTGGGCACCGCTGCTGCCGTTCGCCGCCGGCGGCGCGGCCGCGCTGCTCGGCGCGCTGCTCACCGTGCGGCTGCCGCACACCGCCCTGCGCGGCGCCGTCCTCACCGGGCACGGGCTGATCGTGGCGGCGGTGCTGCTCGCGCTCGCCACCGCCGCCACCGGACCGTCCGCGCTGACGGTGCTCCCGCTGCTGCCACTCGGCGCGGGCCTCGGCGTCACGCTCGCCGCCGCCCTGCGCGACACCGGCGTCGCCGCCGCCCTGTTCGGCCTCGCCCTCTGCTTCCCCGCCCTGCTCACCGGACAGCTGATGGTGCTGTCACTGCAGATGGGACGGCTGCAGCGCGTCCGCCCCGAAACCGTCGCCGAGCAGGCCCACGCGCTGACCGCCGGATACCGCATGTGGCTGGTCGCGGCGGGCGTGACGGCCGGGCTGCTCGCCGCCGTCTGCGCCCGGACCGGCGCGCGGCACCCCGCCGCGGCGGCTCCGGCGCCACAGGATGGGTAAACTCCGTCCGCGAAGGTGCGCCGGCCGCCCGCGGCCACGCCCCCGCCCACGGCGGGGCGCGCGCCACTCTCATCCACCTGTCTGAGGAGAAACACCCGTGTCCGAGCGCACTCTTATCCTGGTCAAGCCCGACGGTGTCCGCCGCGGCATCGTCGGCGAGGTCGTCTCCCGGATCGAGCGCAAGGGCCTGAAGCTCGTGGCGCTGGAGCTGAAGCACCTGCCGCGCGAGACCGCCGAGGCGCACTACGCCGAGCACTCCGCCCGCCCGTTCTTCGGCGAGCTGGTCGAGTTCATCACCGGCGGCCCCCTGGTCGCGCTGGTCGCCGAGGGCCCCCGCGCCATCGAGGCCTTCCGCGCGCTGGCCGGCGCCACCGACCCGGTCGCCGCCGCCCCCGGCACCATCCGCGGCGACTTCGCCCTGGAGATCGGCGAGAACATCGTGCACGGCTCCGACTCGCCCGACTCGGCCGAGCGCGAGATCAAGCTGTTCTTCCCCGAGCTCTGACCCTGCGGGGGCGACCCCACGCCCCCGGACCCCTGCGGGGTGAACCGCGGGCCCGGGCTCTTTCGCAGGGCGCGGTGGGCGGGCATCACGTTGGTCGTTGTGCGGGACACGCGGGCCGGATCTTCCGGCCCGCGTGTCTTTTATGCAAACAACCCCTGCTGAGCCGGTGTTTTTTGATCGCGTTCCGGCGGCGGGGTGTCTGCCTTGGGAGGTGTGGGCACGTTACGATGGACACGCCGCTCTGCACGCCCGCCAACATGAAGGGCCTCCTTTCTTCATGGGTAACAAGCTGTCTTTTCTTGGCCGTGACATGGCGGTCGATCTCGGCACCGCCAACACACTGGTCTACGTGCGCGGGCGCGGCATCGTCCTGAACGAACCCTCGGTAGTCGCCATCAACACCAACACGGGCAAGATCGTGGCGGTGGGCATCGAGGCCAAGCGGATGATCGGCCGCACGCCCGGCAACATCGTCGCCGTCCGCCCGCTCAAGGACGGTGTCATCGCCGACTTCGACGTCACCGAACGGATGCTGCGCTATTTCATCCAGAAGGTGCACAAGCGCCGGCACTTCGCCAAACCGCGCATCGTCGTCGCGGTCCCGAGCGGTATCACCGGTGTCGAGCAGCGCGCGGTCAAGGAGGCCGGCTACCAGGCCGGAGCCCGCCGCGTGTACATCATCGAGGAGCCGATGGCCGCGGCCATCGGCGCCGGGCTGCCCGTCTACGAGCCGACCGGCAACATGGTCGTCGACATCGGCGGCGGCACCACCGAGGTGGCCATCATCTCGCTCGGCGGCATCGTGACCAGCCAGTCGGTCCGGGTCGGCGGCGACGAGCTGGACCAGGCCGTCATCTCGTTCTCCAAGAAGGAGTACTCCCTGATGCTCGGGGAGCGCACCGCCGAGGAGATCAAGATGGCGATCGGGTCGGCCTATCCCGGCGGCGAGGACGAGCCGCACGCCGAGATCCGCGGCCGCGACCTGGTGTCCGGGCTGCCCAAGACCGTGGTCATCTCCGCCGAGGAGGTGCGCCGCGCGATCGAGGAGCCGGTCAACGCGATCGTGGACGCCGTCAAGACCACGCTGGACAAGTGCCCGCCCGAGCTGTCGGGCGACATCATGGACCGCGGCATCGCCCTCACCGGCGGCGGCGCGCTGCTCAAGCACCTGGACGAGCGGCTGCGCGAGGAGACCGGGATGCCGATCCATCTGGTCGACAATCCGCTGGACTCGGTGGTGCTCGGCACCGGCAAGTGCGTGGAGGACTTCGACTCGCTGCGCCAGGTGCTCGTCCCCGAGTCGCGGCACTGAATCACCCCCCCTCGCTCTAGGAAACGGGAGGTCGGTGGGTGAAGGACACCCGGCGGACCCGGACGGTCCTCGGTGTGCTGCTCGTGGTGGCGCTCGTGATGATCACAGTCGACTACCGGGGTGGTGACGGCTCCCCGCTGCGCGGTCTGCGCAGCGTCGGGGCGGCCGTCTTCGGCCCGGTGGAACGCGCGTCGGCGGCCGTGGTGCGGCCCGTCGGCAACAGCTTCGACGCGATCACCGACGCGCCCGGCGAGCGGCGCCGGGCCGACCGGCTGGAACGCGAGAACCAGCGGCTGCGCGAGCAGCTGCGGTCGGGCCGGCTGGACGCCGGCCGGGCCCGGCAGCTCGACCGGCTGCTCGGCACCGCCGGCATCGGCGGCTACAAGATCGTCGCGGCGCAGGTGATCTCCGCGGGGCAGGGCTTCGAGGACACCGTCACCATCGACGCCGGCAGCCGCAGCGGCGTGCGGGCCGACATGACCGTGATGAGCGCGGACGGCCTGGTCGGCCGCGTCACCCGGGTCGGCCCGGCCACCGCGACGGTGCTGCTGGCCACCGACGTCACCTCCACGGTCGGCGCCCGGCTGGAGGACTCCCGCGAGATCGGCGTCGTGCAGGGCCGGGGCCGCCGCGGCCTCGGCAACGGCGGCCAGACCCCGCTGCGGTTCCAGCTGCTGGACGCCAACGCGCCGATGCGGGTCGGGCAGCGCCTGGTCACGCTCGGCTCGCAGGGCGAACGGCCCTACGTGCCGGGCGTGCCGATCGGGGTGGTCGAGCGGATCGGCCGGCCCGAGGGCGGCCTGACCCGCGTGGCCTACCTGCGCCCGTTCGCGGCGTTCACCAGCCTGGACGTGGTCGCGGTGGTCGTCGCACCGCCGAAGTCCGACCCGCGCGACGGCGTGCTGCCCCCCAGGCCGAAGCCGTCGCCGACGCCCTCGGCCTCGCCGTCCGCGTCGCCGTCCGGGTCGCCGTCGCCGAGCGCCAAGCCGTCAAAGAAGCCGGACCAGGGGGACTAGTCATGCTGAACCCGCCCGAGCCGTCGCCGGTCGGACGCAACCTCACCGCCGTCGTCGTGGTCGTCGTGGCGCTGATCCTGCAGGTGTCGGTCGCCAACCGGCTGCCGCTGCCCGGCGGCGTCACGCCCGACCTGGTGCTGCTCACCGTGGTCGCGCTGGCGCTGGTCAACGGGTCGCTGACCGGCGTGGTCGCCGGGTTCGGCGCGGGCCTGGCCGCCGACATCATCCCGCCCGCCGACCACACCCTCGGCCGGTACGCGCTGGTGTACTGCCTGATCGGGTACGCGTGCGGGCTCGCCGAGGGCGAGATGAAGCGCCAGTCGATGGTGCCGTTCCTGGCCGTGGCGATCGGCGCCCTCGCCGGCACCGTGCTGTACGCGCTGACCGGCATGCTGCTCGGCGACCCGCGCGCGAACTGGACGATCGTGGCGCGGATGGTGCCGCTGCAGGTGCTGTACGACGTGGTCGCCAGCCCGTTCGTGGTGTGGTCGGTGCTGCGCGTCACCCGCCGCTACGAGCGCGGCGAGCGCGGCCGCAGGGACCGCTTCGCCCTGCCGGTCGCCCGCTACCGCGCCATGGCCGGCCGGGGAACGACCCGGTGAACCCGCGCACCCACTTCCGGCTCATGGTGCTGTACGTGCTGGTGGCGGCGATGATCCTGGTCCTGCTGGGCCGGCTGTGGACGCTGCAGGTCCTCGGCGGCGCGCACTACCGGCAGGTCGCGGCCGAGAACCGCACCCGCGACATCGTCGTGCCAGCGGTGCGCGGCCTGATCCTGGACGACCAGGGCCGCCCGCTGGCGCGCAACCGCACCGCGCTGGTGATCTCGGTGGACCGCACCACCCTGTCCCGGCAGAAGGACCGGGGCCGGGCGGTGCTGGACCGGCTCGCCGGCGTGCTCGGCACCACCCGCGCCGCGCTGGAGCTGAAGACCCGGCTGTGCGCCCCGGCCGTGCAGCGGCCGTGCTGGCCCGGCTCGCCGTTCCAGCCGATCCCGGTGGAGGACCGCGCCGACCCCAAGCGCGCCCTGCAGATCATGGAGCGGCAGGAGGAGTTCCCCGGCGTCTCGGCGCAGCTGCAGGCCGTCCGGGAGTACCCGGCGCCGTCCGGCGCGACCGCCACGCAGACCATCGGCTACCTGCAGCCGATCACGCAGGAGGAGATGGACCGCAGCAAGGGGCTGCGCGTCACCGGCTACAGCGGCGTCGACCTGGTCGGCCGGGACGGGCTGGAGGGCAGCTACGACGCCGACCTGCGCGGCGAGCCGGGCCTGCGCCGGGTGCTGGTCGACAGCCAGGGCCGCGTCACCGGCACCGCGCACGAGCGTCCCCCGGTGCCCGGCGGCAACCTGGTCACCAGCCTGAACGCGCAGGTGCAGGGCGCGGCCGAGAAGGCGCTGCAGAACGCCATCAAGAGCGCCCGCACCGCCGGGCACCGGGCCGACGCCGGCGCCGCGGTGGTGCTGGACGTGCGCACCGGCGGGGTGGTGGCGCTGGCCAGCTACCCCACCTACGACCCGTCGGTGTGGACCGGCGGCATCTCCCAGGACAAGTACGACGCGCTGCTCGGCAAGAAGAACGGCGAGCCGCTCATCTCCCGCGCCACCCAGGGGCAGTTCGCGCCGGGCTCCACCTTCAAGATCTCCTCGGTGTCGGCGGCGGTGGCCGACGGCTACGACCTGCACGGCACCTACTCCTGCCCCGGCTCCTTCAACGTCGGCGCCCGCGCCTTCCGCAACTTCGAGGGCCAGGGCCACGGCGACATGAACCTGCACACCGCGCTCGTGGTCTCCTGCGACACGATCTTCTACCGGTTCGCCTACGAGGAGTGGCTGCGCGACGGCGGCATGAAGCCGAAGCAGAACCCCAAGGACCCGATGGCCCACATGGCCCGCAAGTGGGGGTTCGGGTCGCGCACCGGCATCGACCTGCCGAGCGAGGTCAGCGGCCGCATCCCCGACCGCGGCTGGAAGAAGAGCTACTGGAACTCCACCAAGGACTCCGACTGCAAGGCCGCCAAGACGGGCTACCCGCAGGTGGAGAAGGAGGACCCGGCCCGCGCCGCCTACCTCAAGGCGATGGCCGTCGAGAACTGCACCGAGGGCTACGTGTGGCGCGCCGGCGACGCGGCGAACCTGTCGGTCGGGCAGGGCGACGTGCTGGTCACGCCGCTGCAGCTCGCCCGCGCCTACGCCGCGCTCGCCAACGGCGGCCGCCTGGTCGTGCCGCGGCTCGCGCAGGCGGTGATGCGGCCGGACGGGACGCTCGCCCGCCGCATCCAGGCGCCGCCGGCGCAGAAGCTGCCGGTCGACCCCAAGGTGCTGGCCTACATCCGCGGCGGCCTCGCCGGGGTGCCGAAGGAGGGCACCGCGCGCGGCGCGTTCGCCGGGTTCGACTTCAAGCGGGTCGAGGTGGCCGGCAAGACCGGCACCGCCGAGGTCTTCGGCAAGGACGACACCTCCTGGTTCGCCTCGTTCGCCCCGGTGAGCAATCCGCACTTCGCGGTGGTGGCCATGGTCGCGCAGGGCGGCACCGGCGCCTCGACCGCCGCGCCCGCCGTCCGGGAGATCTACGAGGCGATGTACGGCGCGAAGGGCAAGGAGCCCATCCTGAAGAACGGCGAGCTGCCGTCCGGGCTGCCCAAGGTGCGCTTCGACAGCAACGGGACCAGCCCATGAACAACACCATCGGAACGGTCGAGGGGTACGCCACCGGACTCCCGGCCTGGCGGCGCGCGCTGGCCGGCCTGCGCCGCCTGGACGGGACGATGCTCCTGGCGGTGCTGGCGCTGTCGGTGATCGGCGCGCTGCTGGTGCGCTCGGCGACCTTCCCGCTGCTCACCGAGCAGGGCAAGGACCCCGACGCGTTCGTCAAGCGGCACATCCTCAACCTGGTGATCGGGTTCGGCCTCGGCGGCCTGACCACCGTGCTGGACTACCGGCTGCTGCGCGCCTACGTGCCGATCCTGTACGGGCTCGCCTGCGTCGGCCTGCTCGCGGTGCTGACGCCGCTCGGCTCCACCATCAACGGCTCGCACTCGTGGATCGTGCTCGGCGGCGGCTTCCAGGTGCAGCCCTCGGAGTTCGCCAAGGTCGGCCTGGTGGTGCTGCTCGCCATGATCCTCGGCGAGCCGCGCGACGGCGAGGTCGGCCCGGGCCGCCGCGACGTGCTGCTCGCGCTCGGGCTGACCGCCCTCCCCGCCGCGCTGATCATGCTGCAGCCCGACCTCGGCACCACACTGGTGTTCATCGCGGTCGTGCTCGGCATGCTGGCGATCTCGGGCGCGCCCAAGCGGTGGCTGGTCGGGCTGGTCGGCGGCGGCATCGCGACGGCGGCCCTGGTGCTGCTCCTCGGCCTGCTCAAGCCCTACCAGATCGCCCGCTTCACCGCGTTCCTGGACCCCTCGGCCGACCCGCGCGGCGCCGGCTACAACGCCCGGCAGGCCCTCATCGCGGTCGGCTCGGGCGGGATGTCGGGCAAGGGGCTGTTCAACGGCGAGCAGACCGGCGGGCACTTCGTCCCCGAGCAGCAGACCGACTTCATCTTCACCGTCGCGGGGGAGGAGCTCGGCTTCCTCGGCGCCGCCGCGATCGTGCTGCTGCTCGCGGTGATCCTGTGGCGCGGGATGCGGATCGCCACCCAGGCCGCCGACCTGTTCGGCACCCTGGTGGCGAGCGGCGTGGTGTGCTGGCTGGCGTTCCAGACGTTCGAGAACATCGGGATGACGATCGGCATCATGCCGATCACCGGCCTGCCGCTGCCGTTCGTGTCCTACGGCGGCTCGGCGACCTTCGCCAACATGATCGCCTTCGGGTTGCTGCAGGCCGTGCACGTGCGGCGCCGGCCGTTCGACTGACCGGCCGCCGGCGCGGCGGCGGTACTGTGGAGGGTCTATCTCCCACAGCCCACCCTTGGAGGCCCTCGTCATGCCTGTTGAGTCGATCTTCCCGCGTCTGGAGCCGCTGCTCCCGCGCGTGCAGAAGCCGATTCAGTACGTCGGCGGCGAACTGAACTCCCAGGTCAAGGACTGGGACTCGGCGCAGGTCCGGTGGGCGCTGATGTACCCCGACGCCTACGAGGTCGGGCTGCCCAACCAGGGCGTGCAGATCCTTTACGAGATCCTGAACGAGCGCGAGGGCACCCTGGCCGAGCGCACCTACTCGGTGTGGCCCGACATGGAACAGGTGATGCGCGACAACGGCATCCCCCAGTTCACCGTCGACGGGCACCGCCCGGTCGCCGCGTTCGACGTGTTCGGCGTCTCGTTCTCCACCGAGCTCGGCTACACCAACCTGCTGACGGCCCTCGATCTGGCCGGCATCCCGCTGGAGGCCGCCGACCGCACCGACGAGCACCCGATCGTGCTCGCGGGCGGCCACGCCGCGTTCAACCCCGAGCCGATCGCCGACTTCCTCGACGCCGCCGTCCTCGGCGACGGCGAGGAGATCGCGCTGGCGATCACCGAGGTGATCCGCGAGTGGAAGGCCGAGGGCGCGCCGGGCGGCCGGGACGAGCTGCTGCTCCGCCTCGCCGCGTCCGGCGGCGTATACGTGCCGAGGTTCTACGACGTCACCTACCTGCCCGACGGCCGCATCCAGCGGGTCGCGCCGAACCGGCACGGCGTGCCGTGGCGGGTGGCCAAGCACACCGTCATGGACCTGGACGCCTGGCCCTACCCCAAGAAGCCGCTGGTCCCGCTCGCCGAGACGGTGCACGAGCGGTTCAGCGTGGAGATCTTCCGCGGCTGCACCCGGGGCTGCCGCTTCTGCCAGGCCGGGATGATCACCCGCCCGGTCCGCGAGCGCTCCATCACCACCATCGGCGAGATGGTGGAGACCGGGCTGAAGGAGTCGGGCTTCCAGGAGGTCGGCCTGCTCAGCCTGTCCAGCGCCGACCACTCCGAGATCGGCGACGTCGCCAAGGGCCTGGCCGACCAGTACGAGGGCACCAACACCTCGCTGTCGCTGCCGTCCACCCGGGTCGACGCCTTCAACATCACCCTCGCCAACGAGTTCTCCCGCGGCGGCCGCCGCTCGGGCCTCACCTTCGCGCCCGAGGGCGGCTCGGAGCGGATGCGTCGGGTCATCAACAAGATGGTCTCCGAGGACGACCTGATCCGCACCGTCACCACCGCCTACGAGAACGGCTGGCGGCAGGTCAAGCTGTACTTCATGTGCGGGCTGCCGACCGAGGAGGACGAGGACGTCCTCGCCATCGCCGGGATGGCCAAGCGCGTCATCCAGGCCGGCCGCGACGCCACCGGCCGCCGCGACATCCGCTGCACGGTGTCCATCGGCGGGTTCGTGCCGAAGCCGCACACCCCGTTCCAGTGGGCCGCCCAGTGCGACCACGAGACCGTGGACCGCCGGCTGAAGGCGCTGAAGGACGCGCTGCGCGGCGACAAGGAGTACGGCCGCGCCATCGGCCTGCGCTACCACGACGGTCAGCCGTCGGTGATCGAGGGGCTGCTGTCGCGCGGCGACCGCCGCGTCGGCAAGGTCATCCGCGCGGTCTGGGAGGACGGCGGCCGCTTCGACGGCTGGACCGAGCACTTCTCCTACGAGCGCTGGACGGCCTGCGCCGCCAAGGGGCTCGCCGATGAGCCGGTCGACCTGGACTGGTACACCGTCCGCGAGCGCGAGGAGGTCGAGGTGCTGCCCTGGGACCACCTGGACGCCGGCCTGGACCGCGAGTGGCTCTGGCAGGACTGGCAGGAGGCCGTCGACGGGACCGAGGTCGAGGACTGCCGCTGGACGCCCTGCTACGACTGCGGCGTCTGTCCGACGATGGGCACCGAGATCCAGATCGGCCCGACCGGCCGCAAGCTGCTCCCGCTCAACGTCGTCTGACCGCTTACCCCAGGGCGGGCCCCCGCGGCGCGGGGACCCGCCCTGTCACCTCTCCTCGGTCTCCCGCAGCCGCTGCGCGAGGGTGAGGAAGACGAAGAAGTTCGGCGTCCACCGCACCAGCGCGGTGGTCAGGGCGCGCCACCGCCCGGCGACCTTGATCCGCACCACCCCGTCATGGATCTTCACGTCCTGGACCTGCGCCCACGGCACCCCCTTCTGGCCGGAGCCGACCTCCCGCGCCGTCAGCCAGATGTCGCCGAAGGTCAGCCGCTCGCCCGCCCGGAGCGCGGCGACGGCCCGGGGCAGCTGGGCGGTGGTGACGCCCTGCTGGATCGCCGGCCCCCACTCGTCGGGGGCGGTGAACATCCCCGTCAGGTGGAACCGCCGCCCGCCGGTGTCGGTCAGTGTGTAGGTGTACGAGGTGATGCCGCTCTGAGTGTGCCGGACGATGTCCTGCAGCACGCTCGTCCGGTCGTAGCGGACGACGTGCAGCTCCCCGCGCATGGCACAGGTGAGCCCGTGCTCGAACAGGTCGAGGCGCGCGCCCTCGTACCCGGTGGGACGAGGCCACGACATGACGTACACGAACGTCGCGACCCCGACCGGAACGGCGAGCATGACCGCCGGCACGCTCTGCCCCGACAGGAACAGCGCGAGCACGCCCACGGCCCCCAGTGCGAGCACCACGGCCCCGATGATCCGGGCACTCGGGTTCAGCGGCGGCGCCTGCTTCGCCGGATAGGCCGCTCGATGCAGGCCGAGGCCCTCCCTTGCCGCGGCGTCGGCGGCTCTCCTGGCGGACTGCCCGTCATCATGGACGCGCGTGCTCTGCTCGCTCACCTTCACCCTCCGCTCGCCACCGAAACGCCCACCACCGTGTAACAGACACTCATGTCTGTCAATGGGCTGCGCTCAAGATCACCCCATCGCCATCCCGCCGCCACCACGCCGTAATCGGCGGCCCCCCGGCGATCGGCGTTGCCGCTCGCGCCCGCCACGCCGAGAATGAGTCCGCCGCGAGGCGATCGGATGCCTGGCGCTTTGTGAGGAGTCGGCCTTGGCGGTGGATCGGTGAACAGCGTCTTTGTCTTCCTGGAAGAGGGGCGCCGGATCACCGACTTCCTTGAGCCGGCATCGCCTGCCGTCGATGGGATCGAGCCCGTTGACGCCAGCAGGTGCCTCCAAGGTAGGTGACTGGCATGTCTTCCTCGACGTGAGCGAGGAATGGGAAGAGCCTTTCGAGGATGCTGAACCCAGGGTGATATCAGCGCTGACCGGCCTGAGCGCGCGGACTCGAGGTGACCTTCTCCAAGGGGCAGCGATACCTGCTCGATGTCCTGGAAGCGGTCAGTCGCACGCTGCGCTTCCTGGTCGCCGACGATTACGATTTCGTCGGTGACGGCGAGCGGTTCGTGGAGGCCGGGAGGATGAACCAGATAGTGGGTCTAAGGGAAATGGTCGAGAGAGGGATGGGGCTCCCTGAAATCTTGGCGGACCTTGGTGCACGAGAGGACTTTCGGCTGTCTTCGGTGAGCTTCCTTCAGCAGGTGCAGTTGGAACTCGGGATACCGTTCACCCGGACCAGGCATCTCTACGAGTTCTTCGACCCTGATTTTCGGCCACTTGCTGACTGGAGTGAATTGGAGCAACGCTGGCATGACCTTCTGGCAGGGACTTGGCCGTAGCGCCTAAAGCTGATCCCGCAGAGGCGCGATGATCGATTGAGGTTTGATCGCGAGACCGGTTCCAGGGAACCCCGGCCTGTTCGCGTTCCTGCGGTTGCATCGGAGCGGCCGAGCCCGCCCGCCGCGGCGGCCCGCGCCTGGCGCGGAAAGCGGAATGGGAACGCGTGGCTCGGATGGCCGTGCGAACCGGCCGGAACATCGCGCGGCGGCTGGCGCTGAGTGAAGGCGATGCGCTCGCTGAGGCCGCAGCGCGATTGATCGAGGCGATGGACGCCGATGAGTGAGGCATATATTTGAGCAGTACATTCCATGAATAAACGGTTAACGGTCATCTGTCGACCGCTTTACGTGAGCGGTCGGGGCGGGGGTGATGTTTCAGGGGGATGAAAAATCCCGCCCGGGGTGGAAATGCGAAGTGGGTTGGACTAGCTTCCTGACTTGATCACCGATCATGGAAAACCGCCTTGTTCGGTGCGCGAGTGATCCTGCCTGTTCTGACGTTGTCCCCCCGCGGCAAGAGGAAGCGATCGTGCAGAAGCGTCTCTTACCGGTTCCGGCCTGCCCTTTCTCCTCGTCGGCGGCCGCATCCGGCACGCACGTGCGACGGTCCTTTCCACGGCGCGGAGCCGGTGACATCTCCCAGGCCGGGGCACACGGGTGAGACATCGCACGCCACCTGCCGGCCGGGCCCGGCGCATCGCGGACGGCGTTCATCGGACGGGCTACCGGGCGCTCGCGGTGTTCGCCGCCCTGGCCGCCCCGCTACGGCCTCGCGCCGGCAGCCGTGTCACGGCGCTCGGCAAGGCGCTGCTGGTGGTCTGCGGGCTGTCGCTGGCCGTCGGGTCGAGCGGTGACGCCCTCAGCCTGAAGGCCCGGTACAGCTCCGCGAACAATCACCACGCCGCCAAGAAGCCCAAGCAGCGCTGGGGCTCGGCCACCGGCCAGCCGCACATCGTCAAGTCCGGCGCCAACCGGAACATCCCCTCGACGCTGCGCTCGAAGTATCCGCAAGGGCGTCCGCAGGCCGTGCAGGCAGCTGCCGGGCGTCCGCGCAACTCCGCGACCGTCGGATCGGCGCCGCGTGCCCGGGCCCAAGGGTTCGACGCGGCCAAGAGCCGGGAGCTGCCCGAACGCCGCGACGCCCGCCGGCGCTCCTATCTCAACGCCGACGGCACCGAGACCACCGAGTTCTCCACGACGCCGATCAACTACTGGGACCGGGCCCGCAAAGCCTGGAGCCCCATCGACCCGGCCCTGGTCCCCGGCGACGGACAGCAGGGCTGGCGCAACAAGGCCGACGCCGTGGATCTCCGCCTGGCCCCCCGCGCCGACACGCCCACCCTGGCCTCGCTCGCGCTGGACGCCGACCACGCGGTCGCCTTCGGGCTGGCCGGAGCGCAGCCCGCCGCGGGCCGTGCCGAAGGTGCGGCCGTCACCTACGGCGACGCGCTGCCGGGCGGCACCGACCTGCGCCTTCAGTCCACCCCGGGCGGCCTCAAGGAGACACTGACCCTCCGCTCGGCGGACGCGCCGCCGAGCTACGTCTTCCCGCTGGCGCTCAAGGGCCTGACGCCCAAGCTCGACCACGGCCAGATCGTCTTCACCGACAATGCGGGCAGGCAGCGGGCCACCATTCCCGCCGGCTACATGTGGGACTCGGCCGCGAAGCCGGAGACCTCCAAGGGCGTCACCTACAGCCTGGTGAAATCCGGTGCCGGAGTGGCGCTGCGGATGGACCTGGACGCCAAGTGGCTGCGCGACCCCGCACGCCGCTTCCCGGTCTCGGTGGACCCCAGCGTCGCCTCCGGTGCGGCCGACTCCAGCCTCGTCGTGCACGGCGGTGATTCCAGCTCCGGCGACAACGAGCTGCTGGTCGGGCGCAAGGACGGCGCGGCCGCCGCGTCCTACATCAGGTTCGGCGGCCTCGCCGACCAGCTCAAGTACCACACGATCTTCGGTGCGCAGCTGCAGGTCGTGAACTTCGACGCCCCCTCCTGCTCGCCGCGCAAGGTCACCGTCCATCCGGTGACGCAGTCCTGGTCGTCCGGCGGGAGCTACAGCTACCCCGGACCGGACGTCGGCGGCGCCCTCACCTCGCAGTCGTTCGCCTACGGCTACGTGAAGCTCGGCCAGTCGCATTCGGCCTGCCAGCCCAAGGGCACGTTGTTCGACCTCGGGGCCGGCGGCCGCAAGCTCGTCCAGGGCTGGGTGGACGGCGGCGCGAACAACGGCCTGTCGCTGCGCGCCTCGTCCAGCGACGACACGGCCTGGAAGCGGTTCGCCGGCACCGGCACCGCCAACCCGCCCCGGCTGTACGTGACGCACAGCCCCTACAACGCCAAGTACGCCATCCCGAACCCGGTGCCGCAGCCGCCCGTCCTGCAGAACCAGGCCGGCAAGGTCAAGATCACCGTCACCAACCTGAGCGCCGAGACCTGGACGCCGAGCACCTATTACCTGGCCTACCGCGCCTATGACGCCGCCACAGGGAAGGCCGTCACCCAGCAGCGCGCCGCGAGCCTGCCGGGCAACCTCGCCCGGGGCGCCCGCACGACCCTCGACGCGACCATCCAGCCGCTGAAGGAGGGCCGGTACTTCCTGGACTTCACCATGGTCCGCAGCGGAGGCAAGGTCTTCACCGACGAGCAGGTCCCACCGGGGCGGATCGTTCTGCAGGTCTTCAACGTTCCACCGGTCTTGCAGGAGCTGTTCCCTCCCAACGGCTACCAGGCGCAGACGCTGGCGCCGCAACTGTGGGCCAGAGGCCTGGACATCGACGCGCCGGCCGGGCAGACGCTCAAGTACAAGTTCGAGGTGTGCGACCAGGACAGCGCGGGCAAGCCGGTGAACTGCACCAGTTCCGCCTATCAGGACAGCCCCGCGTGGACGCCGCCGGCGGGGCGGCTCGTCTGGAGCAAGTCCTACCAGTGGCGGGCCTTCGTCAAGGACGCCACCACCGAGGTGCCCTCCCCGTACGCGACGCTGCTGACCAACGTGCCGCAGCCTGCGATCACCTCCAACATCGCAGGCTCCCCCTACGCCTCGCAGGATCGCGAGTTCGACCCCCAGGTCGGCAACCTCTCGACGTCCGCGGTGGACGTGCCGGTCGCCACGGTGGGGCCCGACCTGACTCTGGCGCGCACCTACAACAGCCTGGACCCGCGGCGGGCCTCTCCGTTCGGCGCCGGCTGGACGACGCGCTACGACATGCGGCTGACCGAGGACAAGGACGGCACCGGCAACGCGGTCATCGCCTATCCCGACGGCCAGGAGGTCCGCTTCGGCAAGAACCCGGACGGCTCCTACGCCGCCCCGCAGGGACGCACCGCCCTGCTCACCTTCGACGGCACCAACTTCAAGCTGCGCGACCGGGGTTCCACGACCTACCAGTTCTCCGGGACCGGCCGCCTCAGCAGGATCACGGACGCGGGCGGGCGGTCGCTGGTGCTCACCTACAACCAGCAGGACGGCCGGCTGGCCAAGGTGCAGGTGTCCAACAGCCAGACCAACACCGCCGGGCGCGCCCTGTCCTTCACCTGGTCGGGCGACCACGTGGCCACCGTCAGCACCGATCCCGTCAACGGCGCGCCGCTGACCTGGAACTACACCTACACCGGCGACCTGCTGACGAAGGTGTGCGCGCCGGGCTCGGTGTGCACGAACTACGAGTACGCCCAGAACTCGCACTACCGCACCGCGGTCCTGGACGACCGGCCCGAGTCGTACTGGCGGCTCGGCGAGTCGGAGGGGGACGCGGCCGGCAGTGAGATCGCCGTCAACCTCGGCAAGGACCGCGGCGCCTACAAGAACGTCACCCTCCTGACGCCCGGCGCGCCGCAGTCCTCGGGCAACACCGCGGCCACCTTCAACGGCTCCTCCTCGTCGGTCGACCTGCCCAAGGGCATCGTGAAGAAGAGCCGGGACGCCGCGATCGAGCTGTGGTTCAAGGCCAACCCCACCGGTACGGGCGGCCCCCTCATCGGCTACCAGGACAAGGCGCTCGGCACCGCCGCGACCAAGGGCGTGCCGCTGCTCTACCACGGTTCGGACGGCAGGCTGCGCGGGCAGTTCTGGAACGGCACCATCGCGCCGATCACCTCGTCCAAGACCGTCAACGACGGCAAGTGGCACCACGTCGTGCTGTCGTCCATGGGCGCCACCCAGACCCTGTACCTGGACGGCGCCGTCGCCGGCACGACCACCAACCCGGCGTCCACCGACATCAGCGCGCTGACCTACAACCAGATCGGTGCCGCCAACGTCCACTCGCCGGCGTCCTGGCCGGGCTGGGGCGGCAGTGCCGAACGCCACTACAACGGCGCCATCGACGAGGTCTCCGTCTATGCCCACCCGCTGGGCGCGGCGGCCGTCGCCGACCACTACGGCTACGGCGCCGCCGCCGCCGACCAGCTCACCAAGGTCACCACCCCGGGCGGCCGGACCGCGGTCGAGGCGGACTACGACAGTGGAACCGCCCGCATCACCGAGTACACCGACAGCGACGGCGGCACCTGGAAGATCGGCGCGCCCGCCGTCTACGGCGGCGACACCGATCTGCGGCGCGGCGTGGAGGTCCGCGACCCCTCCGACCGCCCCTACCTGTACGAGTACGACGCGCTGGCCGGCCGCATGATCCGGTCGGGAACGCCGACCGGGCTGGGCATCAAGGACGAGGACAAGGCCGACCCCACCCCGAGTTCCCCGCAGACCTCGCCGCCCTCCACCATCTGCTCCACCCCCGATCCGGGCGACCCGCAGTTCTGCACCACGATCCCGGGCACCGCCAACGGCCCGGTGTTCGAGGGGCACAATCTCGACGGCATGGCGATCCGCACCTTCGACTACGACGACCGCGGCTATCAGAAGACGATCACCAATGAGAACGGCGACTCGGTCTACCTGACCTATGACGACCGCGGGAACGTCGTCACCAAGAAGACCTGCCGGACCAAGGACGAGTGCTACACCGAGTACACCACCTACCCGGCCGCGCCGACCGACCCCTTCGATCCGCGCAACGACCTGCCGACCGAGAAACGCGACGGCCGCTCCTCCGGGCCGACCGACAACCGGTACCGGACCACCTACACCTACCACCCGACCGGGCAGCTGGTCTCCCAGACCGGGCCCGACGGGGCCACCGTCAAGCACACCTACACCTCCGGCGCCGAGAGTGCGGTCGGCGGCGGCAGCATGCCCCCCGGCCTCCCGCTGACCACCACCGATCCCCGGCAGGCCGTCACCAAGTACGCCTACTTCCAGAACGGGGACCTGGCCCGCGTCACCGAGCCGTCCGGTCAGATCACCACGTTCACCTACGACGCCCTCGGCCGAAAGATCTCCGAGACCGCGACCAACGACGCCTATCCCAACGGCGTCACCACGACCTACGCCTACGACGCGCTGTCGCGGCCGACCGTCACCACCGCGCCCGTTACGACCGACGCGGTGAACGGGACCAAGCACCAGACGCGCACCGTCACCACCTACGACGCCGACGGCAACGCCCTCACCACGGAGGCGAGCGATCTGCTCGGCGGCGACGCGCCGCGCAAGACGACCTACGAGTACGACGAATACGGGCGGGTCGAACGCGTCACCGACCCGGTGGGCGGCGAGACCTCCTACGGGTACGACCGCTTCGGCAACAAGACCTGGATGGTCGACCCGCGCGGCAACCGCTACGAGTACGGCTACACCGCCCGCAACATGATCGCCGAGGTGCGGCTGCGGGACTGGGACGGCGACCCGGACGGCGCCGGCGACCCGGGCAAGGGCGACTACCTGGTCGTGGACTCCTACGCCTATGACTTCGCCGGGCGGATGGTCCGCAACACCGACGCTATGGGCCGCCGCGTCGAGTTCGCCTACTACAACGACGACCTGCCCAAGAGCAAGACGCTCACGAACTACCACGCCCCCGACGGCAGCGTCCGCGACTACGTCCTGGAGAGCCAGACCTACGACGGCGCGGGCAACCTGCTGCGGCAGACGACCGCGAACGGGACGACCGTCACGGACAAGAGCATCAACCCCAACGGGACCGTCGCCGCCGTCGTCCAGGACCCCGGCGGCCTGAACAGGCGGACCGCGTTCGCCTACGACCTCAACGGCAACGTCACCAGGACGACGACCAGCGGCGCCGTGTCCAACGTGCCGTGGATCGTCTCCACCGCCCCCGAGGTCGTCGACATGACCTACGACCTGTCGGGCAACCTCACCAAGCAGATCCAGACCTCGGGCACCACCACCAGGATCACCTCCTTCACCTACGACCAGCGCGGCCTGCAGACCTCCCGGACCGACCCCCGCGGCAACGTCGACGGCGCCGACAAGGCCGCCTACACGACCACGTACGGCTACGACGAGCTGGGCCGCCAGGTCAGCCTCACCGCGCCCAAGGTCTCCGCCGAGAGCAACGGCGGCCCCGCCCAGGACGTCACCCCGGTGCAGGCCGTCGGCTACAACGCCTACGGCGAGACGGTCGCGACCAAGGACGCGCTCGGCAACGTGACCCGGACGTCCTACGACGTGCTCGGCCGGCCGACGGAGACCACCTCGCCCACCTATACCCCGCCCGGATCCAGCACACCGATCACCCCGACGACGCGGCAGAAGTACGACGCCGCCGGCAACGTCGTGGAGAGCATCGACGCCGAACAGCGCTCCACCCGCTACACCTACGACCGCCTCGGCCGGCTGACCAAGCGCGACGAGCCGACCGGGACCAACGGCGACCGGGCCGTATGGAACTACACCTACACCCGGACGGGCGAGGTCCTGTCGGTCACCGACCCCAACGGCGCCCGCGTCGAGACCACCTACGACGACATGGACCGGCAGCAGACGGTCACCCAGGTCGAGCGGCGCCCGCAGCTCGACAACTTCACCACCCGCTACGTCTACGACGAGGCCGGCAACCTCGCCTCCACCACCAGCCCGACCGGGGCCGTCAGCACCGCCGCCTACAACGCGGTCGGCGAGCCCATCGAGGCCAAGGACCCGTCGGGCGTCACCACCAAGTTCGGCTACGACTTCACCGGCCGCAGGGTGCGCACCACCGACGGCCTCGGCCGCACCTCGCGCATCGACTACGACGACTTCGGCCAGGTCGCGGGGGAGTACGACCTCAAACCGGACAACACGGTGCTGCGCGCCCAGACCTACCGCTACGACGCGACCGGGAACCTCATCGCGAGCACGGACCCCGAGCAGCGCACCACGACCTACGACTACGACGCCGGAAACCGGCTCATCCGGCAGGTCGAGCCGGTCGACGACACCAAATCGATCACCACGTCGTTCGGTTACGACGCCGCGGGCAACCGGACCCGCTACACCGACGGGCGCGGCAACTCCACCGTCTTCACCGTCAACACCCTGGGGCTGCCCGAGTCGGTCGTCGAACCGTCCACACCGTCCCACCCGTCCGCGGCCGACCGCACCTGGACCGCCGCCTACGACATCAACGGCGACCCGGTGAAGACGACGGCGCCGGGCGGCATCACCCGCCAGCGCACCTACGACGACGCGGGCCGGCTGGTGAAGGAGACCGGCGGCGGCGCGGCCACCACCGACCGCGTCCTGTCCTACGACCAGGCCGGACGCCTGATCAAGGCCGACGCCCCGGGCGGCACCAACGTCTTCGGCTACAACGACCGCGGCGCGCTCATCACCGCCGACGGCCCGTCCGGCAAGGCCGCCTTCGCCTACGACGGCGACGGCCGGCTCACCAGCCGCGACGACCGGGCCGGCAAGTCCACCTACGGATACGTCAAGGGACGGATCGCCACCGTCACCGACGGGATCACCGGCGTCACCCAGACCCTGGGATACGACGCGGCGGGCATGCCGAAGACGATCGACTACGGCGCGGGCCGCATGCGGACCTTCGGCTACGACGACTACGGCCGGCTGTCGTCGGACGTGC
The DNA here is from genome assembly GCF_009604375.1 of Actinomadura macrotermitis. Classification (GTDB taxonomy): domain Bacteria; phylum Actinomycetota; class Actinomycetes; order Streptosporangiales; family Streptosporangiaceae; genus Spirillospora; species Spirillospora macrotermitis. Next base: position 31,900 of record NZ_WEGH01000003.1, on the reverse strand, counting down.
TGAAGAACGGCGCCGGGGCCACGGTCGCCTCGATCGACTACGACTACGACAAGGACGACCGGCTCACCGGCAAGAAGACGGTGGGCACCGCCGACGCAGGCACCAACACCTACACCTACGACTTCGCGGGCCGCCTCACCTCCTGGAAGAACGGCGAGAAGACCACCCCGTACGAGTGGGACGACTCGGGCAACCGCACCCGCGACGGCCCGAAGACCGCCACTTACGACGCCCGCAACCGGCTCCAGTCCGACGGCGACTACACCTACACCTACAGCCCGCGCGGCACCATCGACTCCAAGACCAGCTCGGGCTACACCGAGAAGTTCACCTTCGACGCCTTCGACCGGCTGATCTCCGAAGGCACGACGAACTTCACCTACGACAGCCTGGACCGCACCGCCTCCCGCAACGGCACCGACTTCGCCTACGCCGGCACGGAGGACGACCCGGTCTACGACGGCACGACCTCCTACGCCCGCGACCCCGCCGGCGAACTGATGGCGATGGCGCAGGGCACCGCCAAGCGCCTGGCCTTCAGCGACAAGCACGGCGACGTCGTCGGCGACATCGACCCGGCGGACACGACGCTGACCGGCCTCACCGAGTCCACCGCCTACTCGCCCTACGGCCAGGTCATCGCCCAGACGTCGGGCGGCAACCTCGGCCAGATCGGCTACCAGGGCGACTGGACCGACCCCTCGACCAAGCAGGTCAACATGGGGGCGCGCTGGTACGACCCGTCCAGCGGCACGTTCGACTCACGCGACAGCGTGGACTACTCCAGCGGCGACTCGGTCTACGCCAACCGCTACACCTACGCGGCCGGCTCGCCGATGACCCTGGACGACGACACCGGCAACTGGCCGTCCTGCGGCTGGTGCAAGAAGGTCGGGGGCTGGGTCAACCGCAACATCGTCCAGCCGATCTACAACAACGTCATCAAGCCCATCTACAACTACGTCATCAAACCGGTCATCGGCGCCGCCAAACGCTTCGGCGGATGGGTCAGCAAGAAGGTCAGCCAGGCCGTCAACTACGGGCGCACGCTCTGGAACAATGCCAAGAGCCTGGCATCGGACTGGGCACAACGGGCAGCACGCGCCAAAGCCGCAGCCGTGGCCAGAGCCAAGGCCATCACGGCCAAGGCCAGAAGCGCGATCCACTACGCCGCCACGCACAGCACCCTCGACGTCCTCAAGGCGGCGGTCAAACCCCTCTACACGGGCCTGAGCAAGCTCGTCTCGATGACGCCGCACCTGCCGGCCGGGCTGACCTCGTTCGTCAAGAACATCATCAAGGACTCGGCCAAGGCCGTCGGCCAGCTCTACCAGGCCGCCGTCAAGCAGGCGGGCGCCGTCATCCACGAGGTCTCCAACGCCGCCCACGCGGTGTCGCAGTTCGCCCAGAACCACGTGGCCGACATAGCCGGCATCGCCACCGGCCTCATCGTCGGCGCGGGCTGCGGCGCCGCCATCGGCTGGACGGGCGTCGGCGCGGTGGCCTGCGGCGCCCTGGCCGGCGCGGCGGGCTCCCTCGTCCACGACCTGGTCGAGGGCGGCCACTCCTGGAAGGAGATGGGCCTCAACGCCCTGAGGGACGGGGTCATCGGCGGCATCACCGGCGGCCTCGGATCCATCGGGGGCGCAGGACTGAAGGCGGGCCTCGGCGTCGTGCTCAGAGGCGGCGGCCTGCGCGCCGGCGGCCAAGCGGCCCGCTCAGCTGCCGGCGCGGAAGCCCGAGCCATAGGCAACGGCCTTCTCAGACGCTGCAGCAACAGCTTTGCCTCAGGCACTCCGGTCCTCATGTCCGACGGCAGTACGAAGAGCATCGAGGACATCAAGATCGGCGACAGGGTCGTCGCCACCGACCCCACGACCGGCAAGACGACGACCCAGCCGGTCACCGACACCATCGTCGGCTCGGGTGAGAAGAACCTGGTTCAGATCACCGTCGACACCGACGGCAAACGGGGCAAGAAGACCGGCGTCGTCATCGCCACCGACGGCCACCCGTTCTGGGTGGCGAGCCTGCGCAAGTGGCTGAAGGCCGACGAGCTCAAGCCCGGGATGTGGCTGCGCACCAGCGCCGGCACCCGTGTCCAGATCACCGCGATCGCCAAATGGTCAGAGCAGCGGCGCGTCTACAACCTGACCGTCGACCACACCCACACGTACTACACGTTGGCGGGCGCCGCACCGGTGCTCGTTCACAACTGCGGCGGCTTCATCGGGCCCCTGGACCATGTCGCCCTCGGAAGACGTGAATATGATCTTAAGGGTTTCGCGGAGAAAGTCGGTGCGCGCCATCTCCTCGGAGCGAGGAGTGATTCGTGGAAGGACGAGGTGAAGGCGGCGATCGCCAGATCCTCGCGGGGTGAGGGGAACATCTCGTTCATGCTCGACGGGCTTCCCGGGGCGAACAGGGGAGCGGAAAAGGCGCTGGCCGCTGCGAAAGCCGCCCAACCGCATAGTCTGCTCGACACTCAGTGGGAGTTGCTGGAGGTCGATGCGGCGGGGATGATGGACCGGGTCAACTTCTACCGGTTCAACCGCCGACTCAACGACTGGGCGCCGCTATGACGAGCACTCCGACGATCAGTGGAAGCCTGCCGCTCGTCCTCGAGGGTCGGTTCAAGCCTTGGGCGATCGGTGCCGGGCACAGCAAACTGCTCGTCCGGGGCTTCGCGGGGGATCCTGAAAGCGAAGAAGCTCCGAAGGTGATCGACATCCTCTTTCAGGATGTAGCGTACTTTTCGCTCGCTGATCTCTATCTCGGTCTCAACTTGCGGGTGGCCGATCCCGAAGTGATGCAGCGAGAGGAGCGAAGGGTCGCTGCAACGTGGCGCCGTGGAAGGATGTTCCTTCTAGGGGCGGCGCTCGCCTCGGACTACGTGGTCGCCGGCGTGGTGTTCTGGGCTCACATCTCGGGTGGAGGTGGCTCTCCCAGTCCGCTCCTTGCGGAGGAGATAGGCCCAGAGGAGGTCAAGGGGAATATCTATCGTTTTTAAATTATCTCATTTTGGGGAGGGGGCGATGGTGGACGCCTGGCGGCGTCCTGTCGGTCGGTCGATGGCGTACCTGTATTGCGCTGTTTTTCTATGCGGTCAGAGCATCGCCCGGGTACTGCCTCCTGGTGTCGGACCGGCAATCCAGGGAACGGCTCAGGTCGAGCGGCTGCTAAGAGTGGCGAGAGCTCCGGGGGGAAGCGTCGAGCCGACATGGTCGCGGTGTTCGAATAAGGGCCGGTCGAGGTCATGTGCAGCAGAAGATTTGCCGTCGGTTCTCTGGTTGGTGAACTATTTATAGGTTCATGTTGGGATATTTCGCCCAGTGTTCACTTGTGATCACCTGTGGGCGGCCGGGATTTGAGTGATCTTCCTTTCGAGGACCCCGAGGGCGGGTCCGTCGATAGGTGAGGTCATGCGACAACGAATACACAAGGTCCTTCTCGCGCTGGTCATGGCCGTTGTGGCGGCCTTCGGCGCGGGGATTCCGGCTGCTGAGGCCGGTCCGTCCCAGCGGGTGGCGCCGGCGGTGCCGGCTGCGGCGGGACAGTTCCATTCCGCTCGGGCGCAACTGCTGAGCGGTGCGAGCATCGCCGCCAGTGCGACCCTGACGGTGAAGGTCGCCGGGGTGGGCGGGCTGCCCGCTTCCGGGCTGGACACGGTATGGATCGACTTCGCGGTCAAGGGCACCGGGAGCGCTGACGGGGCACTGGTCCCGTATCCCTCTGACGGGACCCGGCCGGGTGTCTCGGGGAGCCTGTACGAGGCCGGTGGCTACAACCACGACCTGTTGCCCGTGAAGGTAGGCGCCGACGGTGCCATCAAGATAGGCAACTTCGGCAACGTTCCCACGGCTGCGACCGTGTACGCCGTCGTGCACGGCTACACGCTGACCAGTGCCGGGACGACGGCCGGCTCCACCTTCACGGCCCTGTCCCCGGCGCGCGTGCTGAACGGGGTGACGGTGCCGGCTCAGGGCTCCTACACCTTCTCGCCGCTCGGGCAGGGCGGCGTGCCCTCCTCCGGCGTGTCCGAGGTGGTCTTCACGCTGACCGGCTCGGCCACCGCGGCGACGCGGCTGACCGTGCACCCCTCCGACACCGGCAACCAGGTCGGCACCGACCTGACCCTGTGGGCCGGCAACTACCGCGACAACCTGGTGATCGGCAAGCTGGGCCCGGACGGGAAGGTCACCATCGGCAACCTCGGCACGACGGCGGCCAAGATCTGGGCGGACGTGTCGGGCTACTACGCCTCGCCGCAGGCGTCCCTCGCCGGGGGCGTCGAGCGTCCGCTGACCCCGGCCCGGGTCCTCGGCCCGGTGAACGTGGCGGCCAACGGCACGTACGCGTTCGCCCCGCTCGGCAAGGGCGGTGTGCCCGCCACCGGCGTCTCCGCGGTCGGGCTCAACATCTCGGTGCGCAGCGCCGACACCGGCTACGTGAGGGTGTACCCCTCGGGCGAGACCCCGCCCGGCACCCGGACGGTCGGCTACCCGACGGCCGACCGGTACAACGCGGGCTTCGTCAACGCCAAGCCCGGCGCCGACGGGAAGATCATCATCAGCAACCCGAGCCCCTCGGCGGTGTCGGTGTCCCTGGACGCCTACGCCTACTTCGTCCCCTCCACCGGATGCACCTCGGCCCCGGCTCCGGCACGGGCCGCCGCGTCGCTCCCGGTGGAGTCCTTCTCCGCCACGAACGTGCTGCAGCGGTCGGCACAGCAGGGCACGAGCCTGGGCATGATCGAGTACGTCTACACCGACAACATCGGCCGCCTCATGCACGGCCGGCAGGACCCCGACTCCTTCAACTCGCTCCAGTGGACGGCGATCTCGGGCAACGAGGCGTTCACCGGCACCCCCGGCATGGCCGAGCAGGCCGACGGCCGCCTGCAGATCGCGGCGCACAACACCAGCGGCGACGTGTGGACCAGGCCCCAGAAGACCGGGGACCTGTTCGAGTGGGGCGACTGGGCGGACGTCCCGCAGGCCATGGCCTCGCACGCCACCCTCGTCCGCCACGGCGACACCCTGGTGGCCTTCGCCGTGGACGGCTCGGGAGTCCTGTGGGCGCTCCCGCAGAAGGACGCGAACGGGACCTACGGCTCCTGGGTGCGGCTGGGCTTCAGCGGGCTGACCGGCACCCCGGCCGCGATCGAGGTGGGCAACGGCGTCCGGGTGTTCGCCCTCGACTCGGCGGGCGACCTCAAGACGGCCCTCTACACCGGCGGCGTGCTGTCGCAGTGCGCCAGCCTCGGCGGTTCCGGTCTGAAGGGGACGCCTTCCCTGGTGAAGTACCCGGGCGGGAAGGTCCGCATCTTCGCGCGGTCCTCCGACGACTCGATCGTCACCAAGATCCAGGATGACTCGGGCGACTTCCCCGCCGCCTGGGACCAGGTCGGCACGTTCAAGGCCGCGGGTTCGCCGAGTGCCCTGCTGAGCCCCGCGGGCAAGACCGAGGTCGTCGCCCGTGCCGCCGACGGCCGCCTCTGGAGCTCCGGTGAAACGGCGCAGGCTTCCGGGACGTGGCGTGACTGGGTGCAGGCCCAAACCTCCGATGACACGTTCAGCGCGGCCACCGATCCGGTCGCCTTCACCTACACCAACACCTCGGGGCCGACCTGGGGGTTCGTGGCCCGGGACGCGGATCAGCGCAGCCGCCTCTACTACGTCGATGCGGCCGGCAGTGCACTGGCCAAGAGCGCACTGGCCTTCCGCAAGGTGACGCTGCCCGCTCCGCCACCGGCTAAGTGATGTGCCGGGCCGGTCTGCTTCCGGCAGGCCGGCCCGGACCACGGCGTTCGTACAGGGTCAGGGTGAGGCCGCCGAACTTCTGGGTGCCGCCGTGGGTGAAGCGCTTGTCCGCCTGCAATGCCTTGAGGTCGCGGCGGGGGAGCGGGGAGCGGTAGCGGTGTCCCGGCGGGGGGACCTCGACGACCCAGATGCGTGATTCCTTGTCGAGGAAGGCGCGGAAGCGGTCCAGCGGCAGGTCGGTCGGGCCGGGGGAGTGCAGGCGTGTGAAGGCGTCCGCGTAGGCCGTCACGAACTTCTCGCGATAGGCCGGGATGAAGACGACGGCGTCGCCGGGGCGTGCCTGCTGCCGCAGGAGGGCGGAGAAGCTCCGCAGGTCGTCCGGACGACTGTGCGGCTCGCGCAGGGCCAGTTGCGTGGGCACTGTCAGGGCTGCGGCGCAGGTCAGGGCGGCCAGCGCCGCCACTTGGCCATATCGGAGCCGCCGCGTCAGGAGCTCTAGCCCTGCGCCGGCCGCCAGGGCCAGGCCGCACACGCAGTACAGGACGTAGCGCGGGTGGTAGACGGGGTGGGCCAGCGAGATCGCGATGGACGTCAGCAGCGGGGCGATCGGCCAGGCCGCCAGCAGGACCGCGTTCCGGCCGGTGTTTCCGATGACGCCGAGGACGGCCAGTGCCACCAAGACGATCAGCAGGAGGGGGCTGCCCGTCGTCTCCAGTCCGAAGTCGTAGGGCGCCGTTGCCGGGGGCGCGCTCAGCCAGGAGACCTGGGCCCCTTCCTGGCCGCGTGCCACCAGGACCAGCGGAAGCACCATGGCGAGGGCGAGCAGTACCGAGAGGAGCCAGGCCAGGGTGTGCCGGAGGCGTTTCTCGCGGGGGAGCGCCACAAGGGCGAACAGGTGCGCGCTCAGCAGGAACAGCGCGTAGAGGTGGAACCAGCCCAGGAGGCCCATGCAGGCCCCGTAGGCGAGATACCAGCGCGGGGAGGGGCGGTCGCTCTCCAGTGCCCGCACCAGGAGGTAGGTCGCCAGGACGGCTCCGGCGCTGACCAGGGCGTACTGGCGGACCTCCTGCGCGTACCGGCTGGTGATCGGCAGCAGGCCGTAGAGCAGGCCGCCGTACAGGCCGGTCGCCGGGGATATCAGGCGGCGGCCCAGGACGGCGATTCCGGCGGAAGCCGCCGCCATGGCCAAGACGGAGGGCAGGCGGGTGGTGATCTCGTCCGTTCCGAAGAAGGTGACCAGGTGCAGGAAGGCGTAGTAGACGCCGTGCACCGCGTCCACCTCGTGCAGGAACGCCCACAGGGCGCTGAGGGAGCCGTGCCCGGCGACGACGCCGACCGACTCGTCCCGCCAGTACGAGGGCCCGTCGATCCGCCAGAGGCCGATCGCGAGGGTCAGCAGAGCCGGCAGGGGCCAGAGCGGTACGGCACGGCGGAGCGTGTCCGGCGTCCCAGCCCGTACCGGCGCACTGGTCTGCTGCATGAGGTCCCCGTCCGGCTTCGGTGATCGGCTGACGGATCACCGTGGCATCCCGCTCCCGGGAAGGCCACGGAGCTTCGGGATGTTCATTTGATGGTCCGCCCCGATTCGCGCCCCAGGGGCGCGGGTAGGTGCCCTGCTACCCCGCCGCCGGGTTCGCGCGGCGGCCGGGGCGCCCCAGGTCGTGCCTGGTGGGTGCGGTGGCGCGGCGTGCCGGTCACGGGCACGCCGGGGGGCCGTACTCTATAGGGAGACGTTTTCGACTCGACGCGAGTAGGAAGGACTACTGCCCTGGCTCCCATGCCGGAGGGTCCTGCACCGGCCCCCGTGACCCAGCGCCTGCGCGTCCGCTATGCCAAGCGGGGCAGGCTGCGGTTCACCAGCCACCGCGACATTTCCCGGGCCGTGGAACGCGCCGTCCGGCGTGCCGGGATCCCTGTCGCGTTCAGTGCCGGATTCTCACCGCACCCGAAGATCTCGTACACGGGCGCGGCGGCCACCGGGACGGCCAGCGAGGCCGAATACCTCGAACTCGGGCTCACCGAGCCCCGCGACCCTGCGCGGGTGCGAGCCGAGCTCGACGCGGCCCTGCCGGACGGCCTCGACATCGTGGATGTCGTGATCGTGCCTGCGGGGTCGGGAAAGCCGTCCGCCCTGGCGGACCGGCTGGAGGCGTCCGACTGGCGGATCAGGCTGGACGGTGTCGCATCCGACGACGCCGCCGCGGCCGTGGCGGCCTTCCTGGCCGCCGAGACCGTCGAGGTCGAGCGCCTCACCAAGAAGGGACGGCGCCGCTTCGACGCCAGGTCCGCCGTGTCCTCCCTGGAGCTGGACCGGCGTGCCACGGAGGCGGCGGATGCCCCTTGTGCGATACTTCGCATGGTTGTGCGGCACACCACACCCGCCGTACGGCCCGACGACATCCTCACCGGACTGCGCCAGGTCGCCGACCTCGCGCCGCCGTCACCGCCCTTGGTGACCAGGCTGGCGCAGGGGCCCCTGGACGCGGCCACCGGTGGTCTCGCGGATCCGCTGGATCCCGACCGGGAGACCGGCACGCCGGCCGGCAACGACGCCGGCGCGGCGGACGGCCCTGCGCACCCGCAGCCCGGGGGCGCCGCGAGCACGGATGCCGTCAGCGCCCACCGCTAGGGCCGAAGCCGGTGGCGGCCTCTGGCCGCCCACGGAACCGGTCCGCAGGGACGGCGGGCGCACCCCCGACGACTTCGTCGTCATGCCCGGACCGTTGTCCGGGCGTGGCGGCACCGACGACTGACGGAGCGCTCCCGTGCGGCGCACCGGGCCGGACCGCCTGCGGGCGGGGCGGCGCGGCCTGCGCCCGGGAGCCTGACGGGAGATTGCCCGCATGCTTGATAACGAAGCCGATTCGGCCACGCCCGAAGGCACCGACCAGGCCGCCCAGAGCGTCCGCCCGCCGCGCCGCCGCGCCGCGAGCCGCCCCGCCGGGCCGCCGCCCGACGTGGACGACACCCCCGCGGTGATCACCGCGGCGGACCTGGCCGCGCCGGCCCCGCAGGAGGAGGCCGGGCCGGCCAAGAAGCCCGCCCGGACCCGCGCCACGCGGGCGAAGAAGGCCGCCGAGCCCGAGCCGGCCGCCGAGACCGAGGCCAAGACCGAGGCGGCCGAGCCCGCCGAGCCGGTGGTCAAGAAGACCACCCGCACCCGTAAGCGCGCCGTGGCGCCCGCCGGGCCGCCGCCCGAGCCCGCCGACGAGCCGGCGCCCGCCGCCGCGGCGCCGCGCGTCCCGGCCGTGCCGCCGGTCCCGGCCGTGCCCGCCGTCCCGCCTGCGGCCCCCGCGGCCGAGGACGAGGACGAGGAGGCCGCCGGCGGGGTGCCCTCGGTGACCTTCCAGCCGCCCATGGTCGTCTTCCAGCCGCCGCAGCCGACCGCGGCGCCGCCGGCCAAGCCCCGCAAGGACGAGCCGAAGGCCGCCGAGCCCGAGGCCGACGAGGCCGACGAGGACGCCGCCGACGAGGACGACGAGTCCGACGACCGCCCGTCGTCGCGGCGCCGCCGCCGCCGGGGCGGCCGCGGCCGTGGCCGCAACGGCCGCGAGGGCGGCGAGGACGACGCCGAGGACGGCGACGAGCCCGAGGCCAAGGAGGCTCCGGAGGAGCCCGCCAAGGCCGATAAGAGCGATAAGGGCGACAAGGGCGGCCGGCCGGCGAAGGCCAAGGAAGCCAAGGAGGCCAAGGAGCCCGTCAAGGAGCCCGCGAAGGCCGAGCAGGCCGACGAGGCGGGCGACGAGGACGACGACGAGGAGGGCGGCGGCACCAGCCGGCGCCGCCGTCGCCGCCGTCGCCGGACGGGCACCGGCGAGGACGGCACCACCCCCGACGACCCGCCGAACACCGTCGTGCACGTGCGCGACTCGCGCACCGTCGAGGACGAGGTCCAGTCGGTGCGCGGCTCCACCCGCCTGGAGGCCAAGAAGCAGCGCCGCCGCGAGGGCCGCGAGCAGGGCCGCCGCCGCCCGCCGGTGATCACCGAGGCCGAGTTCCTGGCCCGCCGCGAGTCGGTCGAGCGCGAGATGGTCATCCGCCAGGAGGGCGAGCGCACCCAGATCGCCGTCCTGGAGGACGGCGTGCTGGTCGAGCACTACGTCAACCGCGCCACCCACCAGTCGTACGTGGGCAACGTCTACCTCGGCAAGGTGCAGAACGTGCTGCCCTCGATGGAGGCGGCCTTCGTCGACATCGGCAAGGGCCGCAACGCGGTGCTGTACGCCGGCGAGGTCAACTGGGACGCCACCGGCCTGGAGGGCCAGCCGCGCCGCATCGAGGTCGCGCTGAAGTCCGGCCAGTCGGTGCTGGTGCAGGTCACCAAGGACCCGATCGGCCACAAGGGCGCCCGCCTGACCAGCCAGGTCTCGCTGCCCGGCCGCTACCTGGTGTACGTGCCGGACGGCTCGATGACCGGCATCAGCCGCAAGCTGCCCGACAAGGAGCGCAGCCGCCTCAAGGCGATCTTGAAGAAGGTCATGCCCGAGAACGCCGGCGTGATCGTGCGGACCGCCGCCGAGGGCGCCACCGAGGAGGAGCTGGCCCGCGACGTGTCGCGCCTGGCCGCGCAGTGGGACAACATCCAGCGGACGGTGAAGACCGCGTCCGCGCCGTCGCTGCTGTACGGCGAGCCGGACCTGACGGTCCGCGTCGTGCGCGACATCTTCAACGAGGACTTCACCAAGCTGGTCGTGCAGGGCGACGAGGCGTGGGACACCGTCGCCGAGTACGTGCAGTACGTCGCGCCGCACCTGGAGGACCGGGTGGAGCGCTGGACCGGCGAGGGCGACGTGCTCGGCGCCTACCGGATCGACGAGCAGATCGCCAAGGCGATGGACCGCAAGGTGTGGCTGCCGAGCGGCGGCTCGCTGGTCATCGACCGCACCGAGGCGATGACGGTCGTCGACGTCAACACCGGCAAGTTCACCGGGCAGGGCGGCAACCTCGAGGAGACCGTCACCCGCAACAACCTGGAGGCGGCCGAGGAGATCGTCCGCCAGCTCCGGCTGCGCGACATCGGCGGCATCATCGTCGTCGACTTCATCGACATGGTGCTGGAGAGCAACCGGGACCTGGTGCTGCGCCGGCTGGTGGAGTGCCTGTCGCGGGACCGTACCAAGCACCAGGTCGCCGAGGTCACCTCCCTCGGCCTGGTCCAGATGACCCGCAAGCGGGTGGGCCAGGGCCTGCTGGAGGCGTTCTCGGAGACCTGCGACTCCTGCAACGGCCGCGGCATCCACGTGCACCTGACGCCGGTCGAGCCGAAGGCCGACAAGGCCCCCGCCGGCAAGGAGAACGGCTCGAACCGCCGCCGCAAGCGCAAGGGCGAGGTGGAGAAGGCCGTCGAGGACAAGCTCGCCGCGCAGGAGACGGCCAAGAAGGAGCAGGCGCAGGACGAGCCGGCCCCGCAGGCCGCGGTGGAGGCCGCCGACGCCGCCGCCGAGGTCGCGGGCGCCGGGCCGGGGCCGCTGGAGGCCGTCGAGCCGGTCGCGGCCGACCTGAACGGCGCCGAGGCGCCCGCCGAGGCCGGCTCGGGCAAGGACGCCGACGAGGCCGCCGCCCGTCCCGCCCGCCGCCGCACCCGCCGTCCCGCCAAGGCCAAGGCCGAGGCCAAGGGCGACGACGGCTCCGGCGACCGCGCCGGGGTGGCCGCCGAGGTCGCGGCCGAGTAGCACGGGGCCGGATGCCCCGCGCAGGACGCGGTTCGCGTTCTCCACGGGGCATCCGGTACCCTTGACTGTCGGCGCGCCATCGGCGCGTCTTCCAGACCTGCACCGGGGCCCGCAGGGTTCACCGGTGCGTCCCCCCGCCGATCCGGTGGGGTCAGCAGAGAGCGCCAGAGGGTCCTCCCTTTGGTGTGCCGCTCTCGGCTCCGGCCGGGGGTAGGCCCCCGCCCGGGGGCTGGGTAACCACGCGTGGGACCGGTTCGCTCCGGAAGCACGCGCAGACTGAAGGGTTCCGCGGTGTACGCGATTGTCCGCGCAGGCGGCAGGCAGGAGAAGGTGGCCGTCGACGACGTGCTCACCGTCGACAAGCTCTCCGGCGAGGCCGGTGACACGCTGAAGCTCCAGGCCCTCCTGGTGGTCGACGGCGACAACGTCGTCTCCAAGGCGGCCGACCTCGCCAAGTACGAGATCACCGCCGAGATCCTCGGCGCCGTCAAGGGCCCGAAGATCAACATCATGCACTACCGGAACAAGACCGGGTACAAGCGGCGGATGGGTCACCGTCAGCCCTACACCGAGGTCAAGATCACCGGTATCAAGGCCGGGAAGTAAGGGAGCTGAACCATGGCACACAAGAAGGGCGCATCGTCCAGCCGTAACGGACGCGACTCGAACGCCCAGCGCCTGGGTGTCAAGCGCTTCGGCGGCCAGCAGGTGAACGCCGGCGAGATCATCGTCCGCCAGCGCGGCACCCACTTCCACCCCGGTCCCGGTGTGGGCCGCGGCGGCGACGACACGCTGTTCGCGCTCGTCGCGGGCGCGGTGCAGTTCGGCCGGTACCGCGGCCGCAACGCCGTGAGCATCGTCGCGCCGGCGGAGTAATCCGCCTGGCAGTGACGTTAGAGGTAGCAGGGGCGGACCGATCCGGTCCGCCCCTTTGCTCTGTTCCCGGACATTTCCGGCGGAGCGCAGCAGCGAGACGAGGAGACAGACCGTGGCAGCTGGAGCCGGCGCCGGCGCGCAGTTCGTGGACCGGGTGGTCCTGCACGTCCAGGCGGGGCATGGCGGCAACGGCTGCGCCTCGGTCCACCGCGAGAAGTTCAAGCCGCTCGGCGGCCCCGACGGCGCCAACGGCGGCCGCGGCGGCGACGTGATCCTGGAGGTCGACTCCAACGCGGCGAGCCTGCTGGACTACCACCGCCGCCCGCACCGCAAGGCCACCAACGGCCGGCCGGGCCAGGGCGGGCACCGCACCGGCGCCAACGGCGGCGACGTGATCCTGCCGGTGCCCGACGGCACCGTCGTCAAGGACGCCCGCGGCGAGGTGCTGGCCGACCTGGTCGGCGAGGGCACCCGGTTCGTCGTCGCCGAGGGCGGCCACGGCGGGCTCGGCAACGCCGCCCTGGCCACCGCCAAGCGCAAGGCGCCCGGGTTCGCGCTGCTCGGCGAGCCCGGCGAGGAGCGCGACGTGGTGCTGGAGCTGAAGAGCGTCGCCGACGTGGCGCTGGTCGGCTTCCCGAGCGCGGGCAAGTCCTCGCTGATCGCGGCGCTGTCCGCGGCCAAGCCCAAGATCGCCGACTATCCGTTCACCACCCTGGTGCCCAACCTCGGCGTGGTGAGCGCGGGCGAGCACACCTTCACCGTCGCCGACGTGCCCGGCCTGATCGAGGGCGCCAGCGAGGGCCGCGGCCTCGGCCTGGAGTTCCTGCGCCACATCGAGCGCTCCTCCACCCTCGCGCACGTGCTGGACTGCGCCACGATGGAGCCCGGCCGCGACCCGGTCAGCGACTTCGAGGTGATCGAGAACGAGCTGAAGGCCTACGACCGGGTGCTCGGCGACCGGCCGCTGTCGGACCGGCCCCGCATCGTGGTGCTGAACAAGGTGGACGTGCCCGACGCCCGCGAGCTGGCCGAGATGGTCCGCCCCGAGTTCGAGAAGCGCGGGCTGCGGGTGTTCGAGGTGTCGGCCGCCTCGCACGAGGGCCTGCGCGAGCTGTCGTTCGCGATGGCGGCGATGGTGGAGGAGTTCCGCGCCGCGCTGCCGCCCGCCGAGCCGACCCGGATCGTGCTGCGGCCCGCCCCGGTCGGCGGCGACGCCGAGTTCGAGGTGAAGCGGACCGGCGACAACGAGTACCTGATCACCGGCGCCAAGCCGGTGCGCTGGCTGCGCCAGACCGACTTCGCCAACGAGGAGGCCGTGGGGTACCTGGCCGACCGGCTGGCCAAGCTCGGCGTCGAGCAGGCGCTGGCCAAGGCGGGCGCCGAGCCGGGCGCCACCGTGCTGATCGGCACCCAGGAGGAGTCGATCGTCTTCGACTGGCAGCCGGAGATCTCCGCCGACGCCGAGGGCGGCACGGGCCCGCGCGGCACCGACCGCCGCCTGGACGGATACCTGTAGCCCGCCCCTCTTCGCATCCCCCCGGAGCCCTGATGAGCAGCAGCATCCGCACCGAGATCGCCAAGGCCAGGCGGATCGTGGTGAAGGCGGGGTCGTCCTCGCTCACCACCCCGCAGGGCACCATCGACGCCCACCGCATCGACGCGCTGGTGGACGTGCTGGCCGCGCGCCGCGGCGAGGGCGACGAGGTCGTCTTCGTGTCCTCGGGCGCGATCGCGGCCGGCCTCGGCCCGCTCGGCCTGGCCGGCCGCCCGTCCGAGCTGGCCCTGCAGCAGGCGGCGGCGAGCGTCGGGCAGGGGCTGCTGTTCGCCCGCTACACCTCCTCGTTCGCCCGGTACGGGCTGACCGCGGGGCAGATCCTGCTGACCGCCGACGACATGATGCGGCGCTCGCACCACCGCAACGCCCAGCGCACCCTCGGCGAGCTGCTGGCGCTCGGCGTGGTGCCGATCGTCAACGAGAACGACACCGTCGCCACCGACGAGATCCGGTTCGGCGACAACGACCGGCTCGCCGCGCTCGTCGCGCACCTCACCCGCGCCGACGCGCTGATCCTGCTGTCGGACGTGGACGCCCTGTACACCGGCGACCCGCGGCAGCCCGGGGCGCGCCGCATCGACGAGGTGCGCGGCCCGGCCGACCTGGCCGGGGTGGAGCTCGGCGCGTCCGGCCGGGTCGGCACCGGCGGCATGATCACCAAGGTGGAGGCGGCCCGGATCGCGGGCGTCCCGGTGGTGCTGACCAACGCCGCGCAGGCCGCGCAGGCCCTGGCGGGCGAGGCGGTCGGCACCTACTTCCACCCGCAGGACGCGCGGCGCATGTCGTCGCGGCACCTGTGGCTGGCGCACGCCACCACCGGGCAGGGCCGGGTGGTGCTGGACGACGGCGCGGTCGAGGCGATCGTGCAGCGCCGCACCTCGCTGCTGCCGGCCGGCGTCACCGGCGTGCAGGGCGACTTCGCCGCCGGCGACCCGGTCGACCTGTGCGGGTCCGACGGCGCGGTGGTGGCGCGCGGCCTGGTCAACTACGACGCCGCGGAGATCCCGGAGCTGATGGGCCGCTCCACCCGCTGGCTGGCCCGCGAGCTGGGCCCCGAGTACGAGCGCGAGATCATCCATCGCGACCATCTGGTGATCCTCACCAACAGTGGAACAGGAGCCGGTGATGAGTGAGCAGGACGCGGAACGCGAGGAGTTCCTGCGGGTGGCGCGGCGCGCCAAGGAGGCCGCCGCGCAGCTCGCGCCGCTGCCGCGGGCCGCCAAGGACGCGGCCCTGCACGCGATCGCGGACGCGCTGGTGGAGGCCGCCCCGCGGATCGTCAAGGCCAACGAGGGCGACGTCGAGCGCGCGCGCGAGGCGGGCACCTCGGAGTACATGATCGACCGGCTGAGCCTGTCGGTGGCGCGGATCGAGGCGATCGCGGCGGCCGTCCGGCAGGTCGCCACGCTGCCCGACCCGGTCGGCGAGACCGTGCGCGGCAGCGTGCTGCCGAACGGGCTGGAGCTGCGGCAGATCCGGGTGCCGCTCGGCGTCGTCGGGATCATCTACGAGGGCCGCCCGAACGTGACCGTCGACGCCGCCGCGCTCTGCCTGAAGAGCGGCAACGTGGCGATGCTGCGCGGCTCGTCGTCGGCGTTCGAGTCCAACACCGCGCTCGTGGCGATCATGCAGGACGCGCTGCGCGGCACCGCGGTCCCCGCCGAGGCGGTCCAGCTGGTGCCCGGCACCTCCCGCGAGTCGGTCAAGCACCTGATGCGGGCGCGCGGCCTGGTGGACGTGCTGATCCCGCGCGGCGGCGCGTCGCTGATCAACTCGGTGGTGCAGGAGTCGACCGTCCCGGTGATCGAGACCGGCGTGGGCAACTGCGCGGTGTACGTCGACGCCGCCGCCGACCTGGACATGGCCGTGGACATCCTGGTCAACGCCAAGACCCAGCGCCCGTCGGTCTGCAACGCCGCCGAGACGGTCCTGGTGCACGCCGGCATCGCCGACGCGTTCGTCCCGCGCGCGCTGGAGGCGCTGCGTGCCAAGGGCGTCACGGTGCACGGCGACGAGCGCGTCCGCTCCTACGGCGACGACGTCGTCCCGGCCACCGAGGACGACTACCGCGCCGAGTACCTCTCGCTGGACATCGCCGCCCGCGTCGTGGACTCCCTGGAGGACGCCGTCGCGCATATCCGCGCCTACGGCTCGGGCCACACCGAGGCGATCGTGACGACCTCGCAGCCGGCCGCCAAGCGGTTCGTCGCGCTGGTCGACTCGGCGGCGGTCATGGTGAACGCCTCCACCCGCTTCACCGACGGCGAGGAGTTCGGCTTCGGCGCGGAGATCGGCATCTCCACCCAGAAGCTGCACGCCCGCGGCCCGATGGGACTGCCCGAGCTCACCTCCACCAAGTACGTGGTGACGGGGGACGGCCACACCCGCGGCTGAAAATGTGACATTGTGTCCCTTGTTGTCACGTTGGTGAGTGTGGTCTGATTCACTGCTGTGACAGCAGAGATCAGCCGCCGCCGCGTTCTGAAGAGCGCCGCCCTCGGCGCGGGGATCGCCTCCTCCGGCCTCGTCGCGTTCCCCGCGCGCCCGGCGGAGGCCGCCGCCGCCCCGCGCGGCCCCGTCGCGGGGACCACCCTGGACCGCACCTACGTGCTCGGCCGGCCCGGCGCCGGCGGCTACCGGAAGGTGGCGGCCGCGCCGGGCGAGCCGCACCTGCTGCGCCGCGACCTCGGCGGCGCCGCGGCCCCGGGCCGCGCCGCCCGCCGCCGGGGCGTGCTCGCGTTCGGGCAGCTCACCGACGTGCACGTGATCGACGCCCAGTCCCCGGCCCGGGTGGAGTTCCTGGACCGGTTCAAGGACGGCCTGGCCGTCCTGCCGGTGGAGGGCGCCTACCGCCCGCAGGAGCTGCTCACCACCCAGGTCGCCGAGGCCATGGTCCAGGCGATCAACAAGGTCGGGCGCGGCCCGGCCACCGGCCTGCCCCTGGCCTTCACCATCAACACCGGCGACGCCGCCGACAACGTCCAGTACAACGAGCTGCGCTGGATCATCGACCTGCTCGACGGCGGCCGGATCACCCCCGACTCCGGCGACCCGCGCCGCTACGAGGGCGTCATGGACTGGGGCAACTACGACGACCGGTTCTGGCACCCCGAGGGCCCGCCGCCCGGCGCGGCGGCCGACGTGGCCATCGCCGAGCACGGATTCCCGCGGGTCAAGGGCCTGCTGGACGCCGCCCGCAAGCCGTTCGACGCGACCGGCCTGAAGTCCCCGTGGCTCGCGGTCTTCGGCAACCACGACGGCCTCATGCAGGGCAACCTGCCGCCCAACCCCCTGGTCCAGGCCCTCGCCACCGGCGGCATCAAGATCGGCGCGCCGGGCAGCGACGCCGAGGCCGCCCGCCTCGCCCGGATGCTGCGCGGCGCCGACGGCCGCGAGCTCGTCCGCCTCAGCAAGCAGGGCGGCCTGTTCCGGCAGGTCACCCCGGACGCCCGGCGCCGCATGGTGTCGCGCGCCGAGGTCGTCCGCGAGCACTTCACCACCACCGCCGCCCTGCGCGGCCACGGCTTCACCCAGCGGAACCTGCGCGAGGGCACCGCCTACTACGCCTTCGACCAGGGCGTCGTCCGGGGCCTGGTGCTCGACACCGTCAACCCGAGCGGGTACTCCGAGGGGTCCCTGGACCGCGCCCAGCTCGCCTGGCTGGAGGCCGAGCTGAAGGCGGGCAGCCGCCGCTACACCGACGCCAAGGGCAAGAAGGCCGCCCACAACGTCAAGGACCGGCTGTTCGTGCTGTTCAGCCACCACCCGATCGCGTCCCTGGAGAACCCGCTCGGCGGCGGGCGCGTCCTCGGCGACGAGGTCAAGGCGCTGCTGCTGCGCTACCCCAACGTCGTGCTGTGGGTGAACGGCCACACCCACCGCAACGAGGTCATCCCGCACGCACGCACGGGCGGCGGCGGGTTCTGGGAGGTCAACACCGCCGCGCACATCGACTTTCCGCAGCAGAGCCGCATCGTGGAGCTGGCCGACAACGGCGACGGCACCCTCTCGGTGTTCGCCACGATCATCGACTCGGCCGGCCCGGCGTCGTTCGGCGGCCGCCTCGGCGACCCGGTGCACCTGGCCGCGCTGTCGCGCGAGCTCGCCGGCAACGACTGGCAGGACGACGGCGACGCCCGGCGCGGCAAGCCCGAGGACCGCAACGTCGAACTCCTTGTCCCCGCCCCCTTCTAGAAAACGGCGAAGGGCCGCCGCGGACACCCGCGGCGGCCCTTCCGTCCGCGCTCAGCCGTCGCGGCGGTTGTTGCCGATCCGGTCGAACAGGCCCCCGGCCGCCGACGCGGCCGCGTCGGCGGCGCCGCGCACCTTCCCGATGAACGGGTCGGCGGTGCGCTCCCACGACTCCTTGTAGGAGTTGGCCGCGTTGCGCATCTCCTCGGTGACCGAGGCCCGGCCGTCGTCGTCGCGGCGCGGGTACTCGCCCGCCAGGATCCGCTGGTACTCGCCGCCGCGCGCCCACCGGTCGATCTCGGCGAAGCGGACCACCGCCTCGGGGTGCGACTGCGGCAGCAGGTTCAGGAACTTCAGCAGGCCGTCGCGGACGTCGCCCGCCGCGTCGTACTCGCGGGCCTGCTCCAGGAACGCCTCGGTGCTCATCTCCGCGAGCGCGATCCCGCCCGCCAGCTTCATCAGCACCCGCTTGCTGGCGTCCACGTCCTGGCACGCCAGCAGCCCCGCCCGGTCCGAGGACAGCTCCGCCTTACGGAACCACTCCCGCAGGCCGATGATGATGCCGGAGATGGCGATGTTCCCGAGCGGCAGCCAGGCCAGCCGGGTCCCCAGCTGCAGCAGGATCTGCATCATCGTCTGGTAGACCGCGTGCCCGGACAGGATGTGCCCGACCTCGTGGCCGACGACCGCGCGCAGCTCCTCGTCGTCCAGCAGGTCCAGCAGCCCCGTGGTGATCACCAGGAACGGGCGGTCGGAGCCGAGCGCCATCGCGTTGGGGTTCGGGTCCTGCTTCACGTAGACCTCGGGCACCTCGGCCAGGTCCAGGATGTAGCAGGTGTCGCGCACCATGTCGTGCACGTGGCGGAACTGGTTGTCGCCCACCCGGACGCTGCCGGCCAGGAAGTGCAGCCGGAACGCCCGCTCGTTGAACAGGCCCGACATCTTGCGCAGGACGATATCGAAACCCGACAGCGAGCGCAGCGCCACCAGCGCCGAGCGGTCCGCGGGGTGTTCGTAGGCCCGGGAACTGATCCCGGGAAAACGGGTGCGTGCTCGGTCCGGTGTGCTCGTGGTCATATCCGGCATGCTACGTCCGACGATCCAGCCCGGCCCGGGGTTCCCCGGGACCGGAACCGGCCCCGCCCCGCGGGGGTTGCGCCACGGCCCGCCGCGCGTTCTACTGCGGAAGGGGAGGCGCGATGTTCGATCCGGTGGCCGAGGCGATGGCGCCCGACGAGCGCGCCGACCTGCAACGCCACCGCCTGCGCGCGCTGGTCGACCGGCTGCTGGCCGCCGGCGGCGTCCAGGGCGGGCGCCTGAAAGAGGCCGGCGTCGACGGCGGCGCGGACCTGGAACTGGCCGACCTGCCCCGCCTGCCGTTCACCATGAAAAGCGACCTGTGGGACACCTACCCCTTCGGGATGCTCGCGGTCCCGCGCGACCAGGTCGCCGCCGTGCACGGCTCCAGCGGAACCAAGGGCCGCCCCACCCTCGTCGCCTACACCCGCGCCGACCTGGAACTGTGGGCCGCCATGTGCGCCCGCTCCCTGGCCTGCGCCGGCGCCGGTCCCGGCAGCACCGTGCACAACGCCTACGGCTACGGCCTGTTCACCGGCGGCATCGGCATCCACCAAGGCGCCGTCGCGCTCGGCGCGACCGTCGTGCCCATGTCCGGCGGCATGACCGGACGCCAGCTGCGCCTGCTCGCCGACCTGCGCGCCGACATCCTCACCTGCACCCCCGCCTACGCGCTGCGCCTCGGCGAGGCCGCCGCCGAGGCGGGCGTCGAGCTGCCCGCGCTGAAGGCCGGGATCCTCGGCGCCGAACCCTGGACCGAGGAGCTGCGCGCCGCCGTCCAGCGCGTCCTGCCGATCAAGGCCCTCGACATCTACGGCCTGTCGGAGGTCATCGGCCCCGGCGTCGCCACCGAATGCCTCCAGCGGAACGGCCTGCACGTCAACGAGGACCACTTCATCGTCGAGGCCGTCGACCCGGCCACCGGGGAGCCCGTCCCCGACGGCGCCCCCGGCGAGCTCGTCTTCACCACCCCGACCAAGCAGGCGCTGCCGCTGCTGCGCTACCGGACCGGCGACATCGCCTCCCTCACCCGCGACCCCTGCCCCTGCGGCCGCACCCTGGTCCGGATGAGCAAGATCCACGGCCGGGCCGACGACATGCTGGTCATCCGCGGCGTCAACGTGTACCCCACCGAGGTCGAACGCGTCCTGCTCGGCACCGGCCGCACCGGCCCCCACTACCAGCTGGTCGTCGACCGCCGCGCCGCCGCGCCCCGCCTCCTGGTCGCCTGCGAGGCCGCCGCCCCCGGCGACGACCCCGCCGCCGACCTCACCGGCGCCCTGCGCGACGCCCTCGGCCTCACCGCCGACGTGCGCGTGCTGCCCGCCGGCACCGTCCCGCGCGTCGAGGCCGGCAAGGCCGTCCGCGTCGTGACCTGGGACGACGGCGCACCACCGCTACCCGGCCTGAGCTGACACCGGCCCCGCCCACTATTCTCGTCGTCATGACGCAAAAGCGGCGCCTGGGGATCATGGGCGGCACTTTCGACCCCATCCACCACGGCCACCTCGTGGCCGCCAGCGAGGTCGCGCACGTCTTCTCCCTCGACGAGGTCGTCTTCGTGCCCACCGGCATCTCCTCCCACAAGGAGACCCAGCGCATCACCCCCGCCGAGGACCGCTACCTCATGGCCGTGATCGCCACCGCGTCCAACCCGCGCTTCTCGGTCAGCCGGATCGACATCGAGCGGCCCGGCGCCACCTACACCGTCGACACCCTGCGCGACATGCGCAAGCTGCACACCGACGCCGACCTGTTCTTCATCACCGGCGCCGACGCCCTCGCCAAGATGCTCGACTGGCAGGACACCGCCGAGCTGTTCGAGCTCGCCCACTTCATCGGCGTCACCCGCCCCGGCCACCGCCTCGCC
Organism: Actinomadura macrotermitis; assembly: GCF_009604375.1. Classification (GTDB taxonomy): domain Bacteria; phylum Actinomycetota; class Actinomycetes; order Streptosporangiales; family Streptosporangiaceae; genus Spirillospora; species Spirillospora macrotermitis. The sequence goes on along the minus strand of NZ_WEGH01000003.1, from coordinate 10,897 downwards.
GACCCCGGCCTGCCGGACGGCCGCGTCAGCCTGATGGAGGTCCCCGCCCTGTCGATCTCCTCCACCGAATGCCGCGACCGCGTCCGCGCCGGCGAGCCCATCTGGTACCTGGTGCCCGACGGCATCGTCCAGTACATCGGCAAACGCGGCCTCTACCGGGACTGACCCGGCCCGGCGACCGGTCCCGGGGTCATACCCTGGAAGGCGAGGGACCGACCGACACCGACACAGGGGCCCCCGGCCGCCTCCCATGAGAGGCTGGCACCGGAGACCGCCCCCTACAGGGAGGATCGCGAGCGCATCGTGACCGCATCCGACAGGGCCGCACAGCTGGTCCGCCTCGCCGCCGAAGCCGCGGGCGACAAGCTGGCCGACGACATTCTTGCCTACGACGTGAGCGACCAGCTCGTCATCACCGACGCGTTCGTGCTCTGCTCCGCCGCCAACGACCGCCAGGTCCGCGCCATCGTCGACGAGATCGAGAAGCGCCTGCGCGAGGAGGCGGACGCCAAACCCGTCCGCCGCGAGGGCGAGCGCGAGGGCCGCTGGATCCTGCTCGACTACGTCGACGTCATCGTGCACGTCCAGCACGAGGAAGAGCGCACCTTCTACATGCTCGAGCGCCTCTGGAAGGACTGCCCGACCATCGCGCTGCCCGAAGGCGTCAACGCGCACACCCGCCCCGTCGGGAGCCCGCGTGACTGACCGCGAGCCCGGCCGGCGCCGCCTCGTCCTGTGGCGGCACGGCCAGACCTCCTGGAACGTCGAACGCCGCTTCCAGGGCAAGACCGACATCCCCCTCGACGAGACCGGCGTGCAGCAGGCCGCCCGCGCCGCCCGCCTCCTCGCCGCGCTCCGGCCCACCGCCATCCTCGCCTCGCCGCTCCGGCGCGCGGCCGTCACCGCCCAGGCCCTGGCCGACGTCACCGGGCTGCCCGTCCGCCACGACCGCGACCTCATCGAACGCGACGGCGGCGAATGGGAGGGCCTCACCTCCCGCGAGATCCGCGAACGCTACCCCGCCGAGCACGCCGTCTGGCAGCCGCCCGGCGGCGAGACCAGCGCCCAGGTAGCCAAACGCGTCGGCACCGCCCTGGACCGCGCCCTCGACGAACTGCCCCCCACCGGGCTGCTCATCGTCGCCTCCCACGGCGCCGCCCTCCGCCTCGGCATGTCCCACCTCCTCGGCCTCCCCGAAGAGGTCTGGGAACGCCTCGGCGGCCTGTCCAACTGCAACTGGTCGGTCCTGTCGGAGATGCGCGACGGCGGCTGGCGGCTCGCCGAGCACAACGCCGGCACCCTCCCCGAACCCGTCCTCGGCGACGACCGCACCGACAACGGCGCCTGATTCGAACCACCCGCCCGACTCCTATACACTGGCGGAGCGCTGCGGGATGCACGTCCACGCAGCGGCGGGGCTATGGCGCAGTTGGTAGCGCGCCTCCATGGCATGGAGGAGGTCTGGGGTTCGAATCCCCATAGCTCCACTTGGAGTTAGGAGTGGTGTGCTCGCGGAAAACGCGAGCACACCACTCCTTCGTCGTTTCACCCAGGGGGCGACCCCCTGGAACCCCCGATGTGGGGGCTGCCGCCCCCACGCCCCCGCTCGCCTACGCATCGCGCGGGCCTCAGGTCGCCGCGAGGCTTTGGGCTTCGCCCTCGCCTGCTGGGGCTGCGCCCCAGCTTTGGCAGGGGGCTACCGCCCGCCCTCCCGTAAATGCGTACCGAGCAGGGGTTGGAGTGCACTAAGCTTTTCCATGTGCGGCGGACGGAACGCGAGTTCCGGGAAGCCACGCGGGGCTATGGCGCAGTTGGTAGCGCGCCTCCATGGCATGGAGGAGGTCTGGGGTTCGAATCCCCATAGCTCCACCCGCACGAGAAGGGCCGATGCGAAAGCATCGGCCCTTCTCGGTTTTCTAGCGGTGGCTGGTCGACGGGTCGCTGTAGCGCAGGACGGCTCCGACGCCGATGGCGGCGTTCGGGCCGTCGGCGGGGACCACGATCAGCTCGCCGTCGGTCGCCGCGACCGCGCGGACCAGGGCGGCGTCCGCGCGTTCCTCCACCGGGTCGGCGACGCCGAGGCGGTGGAGCTCCTCGGGGGTCGCGGCGATGTGGACCGGGTCCGGGCCGATCCAGACGCGGGCGGGGGAGGCCGGGTCGTCGTCCAGCAGCAGGCTCTCGACCTGGCCCCGGCGCGCCGCCTCCACCGTGGCGGGCAGGCCCGCGACGGCGCGTTCGGCGTGCGCCAGCTCCCGGTCGAACCGGCCGGCCACCGCGAAGATCCGCTCGGCGGCCTTCAGCTCCAGGATCCGGTCCAGTTCCTCGGCGACGCTGTCGGCGCCCCGGTCCCACTCCACGGTGTGCTCGCGGACGCCCTCGGAGATCTCCTCCAGGACCGCGGTGCGGGCCCGGACGTCGCCGGCGATGACGATGACCTCGGCGTGGCAGTCGCGGGCGGCCCGGTCCACCGCCCGGCCGACCTTCTTGGCGTTGCTCTTCCAGGTCATCTCGGCGGCCCGCTGGATCCGGGCCTGGCCGAGGTCGCCGGTGCGGGTCTTGCGGATGGGTTCGTCGTCGTCGCCGTGCACCTCCAGGTGCCGCCGGGTGCCGTCGGCGGCCACGCAGTCGATCCCGGCGCCGCGCCGGTCGACGACCGCGACCAGGTAGGGGAAGCGCTCGCCGCGCTCGGCCAGGTACGGCAGCACGTGGGGGAGCGGGCCGACGTGCGCGAGGTCGGCGCGGGGCGGGCCGGGCAGCCGCTCGGCGTGCACGACCTCGCCGTCCGCGGCGAACAGCACCAGGCCTTCGGAGCGGCGCTCGGCCAGCTCCTCCGCGACGACCTCCTCGATCGCGTGCAGGGTCTCGGCGGGGGCCCGCTGCGCCTCCAGGTCGGCGCGCAGCGCGCGCCAGCGCAGGCCGGTGGCCTTGGCGGCGTCCTCGGCGGTACGGGTCAGATCGGCGTACACCGTGGCGTACGGGCCGGGCCGGCGGTACAGCGGCTTGAGGAAAGACAGATCCATGCGGCCCGCCGTACCCCTCCCGGCACGGCCAAACTCATCCGCCGCTACTTTTCGGCGGCCTGCTGCATGCGCGCGTAGGCGAGCTGCAGCCAGTCCGATCCGGCCACCGCGGTCATCGTGGTGCCCACCATGCGGGTCGCGTCGGGCGCGAACACCATCCCGGCCGCGTAGCCCGTCGCCACCCACTGGGCGACGCAGAACGGGCAGGTCACCAGCTCGCCGATGGTGTGCCGCAGCCCGCTGCCGCGCACCTCCTCGGCCAGCTCGGCCGGGCCCGACGTGCCGTTGTAGCGGGTGAACGGCGCGCGCAGCGGGCTGGTCACCGGCTCCTTGGTGATCATCCGGCTGAGCTTGTGCGTGGTCAGCGTCATCAGGGCCAGGTCGCCGGGCCCGGGCGGCCGGGCCCGCCGGCCGCGCCGGCGCGCGAGCAGCGTGAGCGCGGCGGTGCTCAGCCCGTAGACGGCGAGGGTCGTCAGGTACGACCCGAGCGGCCGGTCGGCGCCGCGCGTGTACTGGCGCTTCTGCTCGCGGACGGTGTCGGCGACGGCGTTCATGCGGTTCCTTCACTGTCGGGTTCGACGATCAGGCAGAACTCGTTGCCCTCGGGGTCGGCCAGCACGGTCGTCGGCCAGCCGTTGTCCACGAAGGGCCCGCGCAGGACCCGCGCTCCGAGCGCGGTGACCCGGCGCAGCTCGGCGTCCATGTCGGTGACGCGCATGTCCAGGTGCATCCGGTTCTTGCCGATCTTCGGCTCGGGGACGCGCTGCAGCAGCAGCGTCGCGCCCTCGCCGTCCGGGTCGGTCAGGGACACGTAGGGAGGCTCGCTGGGGCCGCGCCGATATCCGAGGGCGGCGGCCCAGAAATCGGCCAGCCGACCGGGATCGGCGCAGTCCAGCACGAAGACCGGTCGCATGGCGTCAGTGCTTGCGCAGCGCCTTGACCAGCTCTTCCTTCGACATCTTCGAACGCCCCTCGATGCCGATCTCGCGGGCCTTCTTCAGCAGGTCCTGCTTGGACCAGTCGGTGTAGGAGCCGCTCTTGCCGCCCTTCTGCCCGACCTTGGACCTGCCCTCCTTGGCCATCGCGTTGGAGATCCGCGCGGCCTTCTCCTTGCTCTCGCCCTTCTGGCGGAGCTTGCGGTAGTCCTTCTCGTCCTTGAGCTGCGGATTGGGCATGGTCGCTCCTCTCTCTCAAAGAGCCCCTTACCCACCTGGTCCCGCCTACACGTCCACGAACGGGCGGGGCAGGTGCGGGGCGGCGATCGTCCCGCCCCGGGCGCGCAGCCGCGCCAGCAGGTCCGCGCGGGTCGCGGCGGCCCGCGCCGGGTCGTCGTCGTAGAGGTAGGTGACGGCGGGGTCGGCGAGCTGCACCGGGTGCAGGACGACGTCCCCGGCGACCAGCAGCCGGTCGTCGCCGAGCACCACCGACTGGTGGCCCGCGGTGTGCCCGGGTGTCGGCACCGCCCGCACGTCCGGCGCGAGCCGCGCCTCGCCGTCCGCGGCGTCGACCAGGCCCGCGTCCAGCAGGGGCCGGACGACGGCGTCCAGCACCGGCCCGCCCTCGCGCCGCAGCCCCGCCAGCTCCCGCTCCTGCACCAGGTGGCGGGCGTTGGGGAACAGCGGCGCCCCGGCCACCACCGCCCCGCTCGCATGATCGCTGTGCAGGTGGGTGAGGACGACCGTCCCGACGTCGCCCGGCGCGACCCCGGCCCCGGCGAGCGCGGCGGGCAGCCGGCCCGGCACCGGCGCCCAGGCCGCGGCGGGCGACCCCGCCGGCCCGATCCCGGTGTCGACCAGCGTCAGCCCGCCGCCCGGCGGCCGCAGCAGGAAGCAGTGGAAACGCAGGATCCACTCGCCGGACGGCCCGAACGCCGCGGGCTCCTCGGCCCGCATCCGCTCCCACAGCTCCGGCGCCGCCCCCGGGAACGTCTCCTCGACCGGCCGCCGCAGCGCCGGCCCCATCGGCCCCACCGCATCGCACAACGGGATCACTTCGACATCGCACACCTTCAGCACGCGGCCAGCCTCGCAGGCCCCGCCGGGTCGGGGACAATGGCTCCCGTGCGCATCGCCATCCTGGGCCCGCTCGACGTGCGGGACGACACCGGCCGACCGGTCACGGTCCGCGGCCCCCGCCTGCGCGCCCTGCTGATCCGCCTCGCCCTGGACCCGGGCCGGGCGGTCCCGGCCGACCGCCTCCTGGACGACCTGTGGGAAGGCGCCCCGCCCGCCGGCGGCGGCAACGCCCTGCAGGCCCTGGTGTCGCGGCTGCGCGCCGCGGCCGGCCCCGGCCTGGTCGAGCACGGCCCGGCCGGATACCGGCTCACGCTGGACCCCGCCGCCATCGACGCCGCCCGCTTCGAGGACGCCGTCACCGCCGCCCGCGCCGCCGCCGACCCCGCCGCCCGGGCCGCCGCCCTCCGCGACGCCCTGGACCTGTGGCGCGGCCGCCCCCTCGCCGACGTCGCCGACGCCGCATGGGCCGCCGCACCCGCCGCCCGCCTCGGCGAACTGCGCCTCGCCGCCACCGAGGACCGCATCGACGCCGACCTCGCCCTCGGCGGCGGCCCCGGCCTCGTGCCCGAACTGGAGGCGCTCACCGCCGCCCACCCGTTCCGCGAACGGCTGCGCGGGCTGCTCATGCGCGCCCTGTACGCCGCGGGCCGCCAGGCCGACGCCCTGCGCCTGTACGACGACACCCGCCGCGACCTCGCCGACCGGCTCGGCGTCGACCCTTCCGCCGAGCTCGCGCGGGTGCACCTGGCCATCCTGCGCCGCGACCCCGGGCTCACCGCCCCGGTCCGCCCCCGGCCGACGAACCTGCCCGCCGCCTTCACCAGCTTCGTCGGCCGCGAGGAGGAGACCGAGCACCTCGGCAAGCTGGTCCGCGAGAACCGCCTGGTCACCCTCACCGGGCCCGGCGGCGCGGGCAAGACCCGCCTGGCCGGCGAGGCCATGGCCCGCCTGATCGACCAGACCCCCGACGGCGTCTGGTTCGTCCCGCTCGCCCCGCTCGCCGACGGCGCCGACATCCCCGCCGCGATCCTCACCGCCCTCGGCGTCGCCGAACCGCTCCGCCTGCCCGACGCGCGCGCCCCGGTCCGCGCGCTGGACCGGCTCACCGACGTGCTGGCCCCCAAACGGCTCGTCCTGATCCTGGACAACTGCGAGCACCTGATCGAGGACGCGGCCCGCCTGACCGAACGGCTGCTGGCCGTCGCGCCCGGCGTCCGCGTGCTCGCCACCAGCCGCGAACCGCTCGGCATCACCGGCGAGGCGCTCTGCCCCGTCCCCTCGCTGCCCCTGCCGCCCCCGGACGCCGGCCCCGCCGAGGCCGCGGCCTACGCCTCGGTCCGGCTGTTCGCCGACCGCGCCGCCGCCGTCCGCCCCGGCTTCACCGTCGACGACGCCACCGCGCCCCACGTCACCGAGATCTGCCGGGAACTGGACGGCATCCCCCTCGCCATCGAGCTCGCCGCCGCCCGGCTGCGCTCGCTCACCCCCACCCAGGTCGCCGCCCGCCTCGGCGACCGGTTCCGGCTGCTCGGCGGCGGCAGCCGCACCGCGCTGCCCCGGCACCGCACGCTGCGCGCCGTCGTCGACTGGTCCTGGGAGCTGCTGGACGACGCCGAGCGCACCGCGCTGCGCCGGCTCTCGGTGTTCGCCGGCGGCGCCGCCCCCGACGCCGCCGCGGCCGTCTGCGGCCTGGACGGCGCCGGCCCCGACGAGGTCGTCGACACCATCGCCGCCCTCGTCGACAAGTCGCTGGTCATCGCCGACGGCGACGCCGACGTCCGCTACCGGCTGCTGGAGACCGTGCGCGCCTACGCCGCCGAACGCCTCGCCGAATCAGGCGAGCACGACCGCGTCCGCGCCGCGCACGCCGCGTTCTTCGTGGACCTGGCCGAACGCGCCGAACCCGAGCTGCGCCGCAGCGACCAGCTCCGGTGGGCCGACCGGCTCACCGCCGAACGCGACAACTGCATCGCCGCGTTCCGCTCGATCCTGGACGCCCGCGACGTCGCGCCCGGGATCCGCCTCGCCGCCGCCCTCAGCTGGTTCTGGTTCATGCGCGACATGGAACGCGAGGCGGGCGGCTGGGCCGTCGCCGTCCACGAGCTCGCCGGCGGCACCGCCCCGCCCGGCCTGGGCGAGCAGTACGCCATCTGCCGCTTCATCGCCACCCTCTTCGTCGAGATGAACAGCGACCCGGGCCCGTCCCCGCAGCGGCTCAGCGAGGTCATCGAGCGGATCCTGGAGACGCTGCCGGCCGCGCCCCGCCACCCGGTGCTGATCCTGGCCGGCCCCGCCGCCAAGGTGCTCACCGCCGACCTCGCCGGCGCCCACGCCGCCCTGACCGCCCTGCACGGCCACCCCGACCCCTGGATCCGCTCCGTCGCCCGCATGTTCAACGCCTACCTGGCGGTCAACGACGGCGACATCCCCACCGCCGCCCGCGACGCCGCGGCCGCCCACGACGGGTTCACCCGGCTCGGCGACCGCTGGGGCATGATGCTGGCGCTCAACGCCCAGATGCAGGTCGCGCGCGCCCACGGCGACCTCGCCGAGGCCCTCCGGCTCGGCGAGCGCGCCTACGGCTACGCCGCCGACGGCATCAACCCCGAGCACAGCTCGGTCATGCTCGTCCAGCTGGCCGCGGTGCGCGCCTGCACCGGCGACCTCGCCCGCGCCCGCCGCGACCTCGCCCACGCCATCGCCGCCGCCGAGCGCATCGGCGAGTACGCCGACGCCGCCCAGGGACTCGTCCTGCTCGCCGACATCGAACGCCGCGACGGCGACCTCGCCGCCGCCCGCCCGCTGCTGGAACGCGCCCGCGCCCTCGTCGAACCGCGCGCCGAACGCGCCGACATCGTCGGCGCCGCCGCGGTCACCTACGCCGCCTTCGGCACCCTCGCCGAACAGGAGGGCGACCTCGCCGCGGCCGCCCGCTGGCACGAGCGGGCCCTCGCCGGCTGCACCGACTCCCCGTTCGCCGGCAACCCGACGCTCGCCCGCCTCGTCGCGGGCCGCGCCGCGCTCGCCGCCGCCCGCGGCGACCACGCCCGCGCCGCCGAGCTGCTCGGCACCGCGCACGCCCTCAACGGCTACCGCGACGCGCTGAACCACGACATCGCCCGCACCGAGCGGGCCGCCCGGGACGCGCTCGGCGAGGACGCCTTCGCGGCGGCGTACGACCGGGGCCGCACCGCCACCCGCCAAGACGTCCTCGCGCTCTGACGGTCAGGTGCGGCGCGCGTACATCCGCATCGCCAGCGGGAAGGTGACCAGCATGATCCCGCCGGCCCACGCCAGCGTCCACCACACGTGGTCGCCGACCGGGCCGCCCACCGTCAGCGCCCGCACCGCGTCGGCCAGATGCGACACCGGGTTCACCTTCGTCCAGGCCTCCAGCCAGCCCGGCATCGTCGAGGTGTCGGGCACCAGCACGCTGCTGCCGAACGTCAGCGGCATCACCCACAGGAACGCGAACCCCTGCACCGACTCGGGCGACGGCGCCACCAGGCCCACCAGCACCGAGACCCAGCACACCGCCAGGTAGAACACGTACGCCAGCGCGTACGCGCCGAGCACCGACAGCGGATCGGTGTGGAACCGGAACCCCAGCAGCGTCCCGAACCCGGTCAGCACCGACATCACGATGACGAACCGCACGGTGTCGCCCAGCACCGACCCGATCAGCGGCGCCGACCGCGCGATCGGCAGGCTGCGGAACCGGTCGAAGACGCCCTTGTGGATGTCCTCGTTCAACGCCGTCCCGAGACCCATCGTGGCGAACATCGCCATCTGCGCGACCAGGCCCGGCAGCAGCTTCTGCAGGTAGGAATGCGTGTCGCCGGCCACCGCGCCGCCGAACACGTACAGGAACAGCAGCAGGAACACGATCGGCATCAGCGTCGTGTCCAGCAGCTTCTCGGGGGAGTGCCGGAGCTGGGCGATGTTGCGCCAGGCCAGCGTCAGGGAGTGCCGCAGCGTGCGGCGGGGGCTGATCCGCCGCGGCGGGTCGAAGGTCAGGGCGGTCATGGTTCTCCTCAGGGGTTCGGTCAGGGGGAAAGGGGGTCAGGCCAGGCTCTCTTCGGGAACCGGCACATCGGCGTGGTGGCCGGTCAGCGACAGGAACACCTCGTCCAGGCTCGGCATCCGCAGCGCCAGCTCGGTCACCGCCAGGTCGGCCTCGTCCAGCCGCCGCACCAGCGCCGCCATCACCTGCGACCCGGCGACCGGCGCGGTGACCAGCCCCGACGACTCGTGCGCCTCGGGACGCTCCCCGGTCAGCGCGGCGACGATCTCGGTCAGCTGCGCCACCCGGTACGGCTCGGCCGCCCGCACCGCCAGGGTCTGCCGGCCCGTCCGCGCCTTCAGCCGGTCGGGCGTGCCCTCGGCGATCACCCGGCCGTGGTCGAAGACCACGATGTCGTCGGCGAGGGCGTCGGCCTCCTCCAGGTACTGCGTGGTGAGCAGCACCGTCGCGCCCTCGGCGACCACCGCGCGCACGGTGTCCCACACCTCGTTGCGGGCCCGCGGGTCCAGCCCGGTCGTCGGCTCGTCCAGGTACAGCACCGCGGGCCGGTTGAGCAGGCTCGCCGCCAGGTCCAGCCGGCGCCGCATCCCGCCCGAGTAGGTCTTCACGGCCCGGCCGCCGGCGTCGGTCAGCCGGAACCGCGCCAGCAGCTCGTCCGCCCGCGCCCTGGCCTCGGCCCGCCCGAAGTCCAGCAGCCGCGCGATCATCAGCAGGTTCTCGCGGCCGGTCAGCTCCTCGTCCACCGACGCGTACTGCCCGGTCAGCCCGATCTTGGCGCGCACCCGCGCCGCGTCCCGCCGCACGTCGTACCCGCACACCTCGGCCCGGCCGGCGTCGGGCTTCAGCAGCGTCGCCAGCACCCGCACCGCGGTCGTCTTCCCGGCCCCGTTCGGCCCCAGCACACCGAGGACGGTGCCCTGCCGGACGGCGAGATCGACCCCGTCCAGCGCCTGGGTGTCCCCGAACCTCTTCCGCAGGCCCTCGGCCTGGATCACGTTGTTCATGCCGCCCAGCTTCGGCGGCCGCGCTGACACGGTGCTGATGCCGTGCTGACACGCCGGCCTCAGCGCGCCGCCAGCACCGGCGAACCGTGCATGACCAGCGGGTTTGAGAGATCCCGCACGCGGGTACGAGTGTCGATTTGACGGCTGTTGCGGGAGTACCTAATGTTCTTCCTGCCCCGAGGGGATGCGGGACACCGAGAGGTGGACGGCCCCAGGGGAGTCGCTCAGAGGAAAACCGGTCGAAGCTCGCTTCGACCCGATGTACTCTTGAGAGACAAGGCCAGACGGGATGCAGGACGCCGCAAGGTGGCCGGCCCGGAGCCGATCCGAGTGAACCGACGCGGGCAGGTCGAACTGCCTGCGCTGCCGCACGGATGGCGGGCATCGCCTCAGCAAGATCGACTCGACAGGGTCACTTGACAGAGACGAAGTTCCTGGTAAGTTAGAAGGGTTGCCCCGGAGCCTGGGGCCGCGCAAGCGGAACAGGCGCGGTGGGTGTCCGTTTCTTGAGAACTCAACAGCGTGTTAAAAGCCAGTGCCTTTAACGATCGAGCACAGACTCGATCACCCCGTGCTGGCTGTCCTTCGGGATGGTTGGCAGGGATTTCTTTGAGGCAAGTCGGCCACCACTTCGGTGGCCGCATTTGCCGGGATTTCGATCCTTTCAAGGTTTGGCGGTTCTAGGGTTCGCCCCCTGGGCTGTCGTTTGGACCTTAATGGAGAGTTTGATCCTGGCTCAGGACGAACGCTGGCGGCGTGCTTAACACATGCAAGTCGAGCGGAAAGGCCCCTTCGGGGGTACTCGAGCGGCGAACGGGTGAGTAACACGTGAGC